>NZ_JAUQTB010000002.1 GCF_030580655.1 Paenibacillus lacisoli | reverse complement strand
AAGGGAAACTGCTGGGATAACGCCTGCATCGAAAGTTTCTTCGGGCATCTCAAGTCGGAATGCCTCCACCTCCACACCTTCACCTCCGAGGAGCAACTCGTGGGAGCTGTTGAACGCTATATTCATTTTTACAACAACGAACGTTTTCAGGAAAAGCTGAACAACCTTAGCCCGGTGGAATACCGAACTAAGGCTGCTTAGTCACAGAGCTATTTTATATCTGTCTACTTGACGGGGGTAACTTCAATATGCGGGCCGCTTTTTTTGTTGTTTTCAAAAGGCTCGGTTGTTGGTTGGAAGGGGACGAACCAGGATAACAACTTTGGTATTAGGAGGTAGTTTATCGGGTACTCAACAGGACTGAATAGCCTGGTCGAAGTGCGCTCGCTGATAAGTCCCGAAGTAGTGATTCGACTGAGACGGGAAATATGGCTCAGAAGAGTTTGTAAGTGGAAATGAAAATAGTACCGATGAATGCTCGCTTCATCGGTACCCGTTATCGCAGTTTCGACTTTCTTTACCCCATACCTGTTTACCTTACCCCTGCGCAGTGGGACGGACAACAAGCTCGCCCACATCAACACCGGCCGGCTGTTCGATCGCAAACGCAATAGCTCGGGCGATAGCTTCCGGTGGCATCGCGAATTCACGGTACTCTTCGAGCTTGGCTTTTATCTCTAGATTTGTCATTGTTTCCGCGGCATTCGTCCGCGTTGAGCCAGGCGAAATAATTGTCACGCGTAGCTTATCGCCGGCCTCCTGGCGCAAACCCTCGGAGATGGCGCGCACGGCAAACTTCGTGCCGGCATAGACCGCCATGTTCGGTACAATGCGATAGGCTGCCGTAGAAGCGATGTTGACGAAATGCCCGGAGCCTTGCTTGCGGAAGAGAGGCAGCGCTGCCGCAATGCCGTACAGAACGCCTTTAATGTTGATGTCAATCATCGCCTCCCAATCCTCGACACGCAGTTCATCGAGCGGGGAAATTGGCATAATGCCGGCATTGTTGACCAGAACATCAAGCTTGCCGAACCGCTCACATGCCAACTTAACGAGGTCGGATAAGTCGTCGCGCCGTCTCACGTCTGTGGCTGCATAGGCGGCTTCACCGCCTACATTCGCGATGCGGTCCGCCAGAGCCTCAAGGCGATCCAATCGGCGCGCCCCGAGCACGACTTTCGCACCTCGCTCAGCGAGCAGAAGTGCAGTCGCCTCACCAATTCCGCTACTTGCGCCTGTAATGACGATCACTTTATCTTTGATTCCTGACATGATTACATTTTCGTTCGTTGTCATAGCCGAGTCCTTCTTTCATCTGAATATTGTCTTACACTTTGAATTATAAGAAATATCCTATTGAACCAGGTAGACGATTCCTGCGCGTTCCTTGCCCATTCCTGTCCGGTTTTGTTACAATATCATTATCAGATTGTATGAAAAAGGATTGTGATTAAGCTTGAACCAACTCGTTTCCGAGTTAGCTCGGCAAATTGCACGTTATACGCCTATGGACGGTATGCACATAACAGCGATTCCGGAACTTTGTTTCAGGCGTGCATCCGAGGAATCAGAACCGACGCATACCCTTAGCATGCCATCTCTTTACGTAATTGCCCAAGGCTCAAAGACTGCCACATTAGCCGGGGAAAGCTTCCGGTTCGATCCGGGTACGTATATGGTTGCCTCCGTTCATCTGCCGGTTATCGGGAAAATAACTCATGCATCGCCGCAGATGCCGTACTTAAGCTTAGGATTAACGCTTAGCCCAGATGTCCTTATGGACTTAAACAAGAAAACTAACCCGCAGAAAAGGGGAGAGACGGGACGTGGCATTTTGGTCAATCCATCCACTCCTCCTTTTCTAGATGCGATTCTGCGCCTCGTCAATCTTTTAGATACCCCCACCGATATCGAGATGCTAGCTCCGCTCATCATCAGAGAAATATTTTACAGGGTGATGCAGGGCGAGCAAGGGGCGTTGATCAGGCAGTTTGCCGTGATCGGTAGCTATGCACAAGGCATTTCAGATGCAATACATTTGATCAACCGTGATTATTTTCAGTTGCTCGTTATTGAAGAGCTAGCGAAAAAAGTAAGTATGAGCCCAACATCCTTGCACAAGCATTTCAAAAGAGTAACGGGAATGAGCCCGCTGCAGTATCAGAAGATCATTCGGTTACAATCTGCACGCCGATTGATGCTTACGGAAGGCTTGGATGCTGCAACGGCAGGATTTCGAGTCGGTTACGAAAGCCCTTCCCAGTTTAACAGGGAATATACCCGCCTATTCGGACGCCCGCCGATGAGAGATATCAATCACCTGCGCGATTCTTTATTTGAACTTCAGTGAATTGTTTATTTCGTAGTAAACTCTTTTTAGTCACTTCACGCAAATGTGTTAGCTGGCAACTCTTAATCCTTTTTGCAAAATTGGACAGTGACATTGTGTCCTCATTACTCTTGGCTAAGGACTATATTTTCTCGTCCTTGGCTGTCGCTGTTCCAATTACTAGGATCAGTCTAATACTTTATTTTCTGATGACACTTGAACAATATTTAACTTTTAGTTTGGGATTTACAAAAGTTAGCCACCTGAAATTTGATTGGAGAAACGGCTCGCATAAGCGGGCCGCTTTTTTGTTAGTATAACTAAAATTATTGGCGGACAGGTGGTAACGAATAAACCAGCTTGCGTTGTCCAAACTTTACGTAAATTAAACGTTAAAATTCTAGGTAGACGCAGTAAATCCCCTCTAACATTACCGTTTGCTTTATTGGTAGAATCTCGCGATTCCCGTGGCCGCACATTAAACCTGGGGGAAACAGTGATTTTAGAGAAGGAAATCAATCCCTTTGTTTCAGAGCTGCGTAAGCGGGGAATAAAAATTACGGCTATTCATAACCACTGGCTCTTCCAAAGCAATCCATTCAAATATATCCACTGGGAATCTATTGATAATCCAGTGTCTTTTGTAGAAAAAAGCGCAGCTGCTGCTAGAGCAGTAGGAATACTTCCTCCTAAAAAATAAAAAAAGGGTTGGAGCCGGCATGGCTTAATAAAAGCAAGAACGGCGGAGGTATCTTCAATCAAAAGGCGGCTCGCATATGCGGGCCGCTTTTTGGTGGTTTATTATCATGTCAAAATGTATAGCATTCCCCGTCGTCCGGGACGAGAACCCTTGTTATCATGCCGCTGCTTTTTAAGAAGTGTCTTAATTCCTCCCTGGAAAGTACCCAGTGATTTACGGCCTCCATATGAACAACAACCAGGGTCGAGTCAGTAGTGGCCTGATAGACCTGTGCAATATCCTCCTTTCCCATGACCAGGGACCCGCCTTCATTCAATTGATTATCCCCACCGTTAACTACAATAATATCCGGTTTGTGGGCTGCGAGGGTTCTCTTAACCGCTTCATACCATACCGTATCTCCAGCAACATAAAGGGAGGGCTCCGTGGAGTGCTGCAGGATAACACCGCAAACCTGGCCCATCCTTTCTAAAATCTCTCCACGTCCATGCTCGCCAGGAGTCTTGATCATCCGAATGCCATCCAATATGGTATCCTGCTGCAGCACTTCTACATTGGTAAAACCGGCTTTTTCAACATGGTCTGCATCTGCGTGATTTTGTACAAACATCTTAATATGTTTAGGCAGGACGTTTTTTGCTGCATCATCGAAGTGATCCAAATGCAGGTGGGTTAAAATAACGGCATCCACATATTGCGTAATTGCCTCAACCGTCATGGGCAGCTCTACCAGCGGATTGTTTTGGTCCTGCCGCGCAGCGTTTGGGAATGGGGGATATGTTCCTTTAGGCGCAAGAAAAGGATCAATTAAAAACTTCTTATCTGCATAATCAACGATAAGGGTTGCATTACGAATATGGGTTACTTTCATGAATGAAACAACTCCTTGGAATAAGATATACTTTATTCTAAGTCGTTTCATATGCGGCATACATACTACAAATCAAGTGTTTCGGTAATATCGGTTGATTTATGAAAGTGTTGCTCGGTATGAATATATTAAATGGATCAAGTGAAGGATGATGAACGAATGATGGATGAAACAGACAAACGAATTATTGATGAGTTGTCCAAAAACAGCCGGATCACGATGAAGCAATCAGGCGAGAAGATCCACATGACAGGACAGGCGGTTGCAGCCAGAGTGGCTAAATTAGAGGGTCATGGAGTGATTGAGGGGTACACGATCAAGCTGAACCAGGCTAAATTATTGTGTCAGGTGCATGCGCTGATTACGATTTATACGAAAAATATTAAGCATGCTCCTTACTTATCTTTTGTCGAAAGAAAGGAAGGTTATGTACTACATCATTATAAAATAAGCGGAGATGGCTGTTACTTACTAGAATGCCGCTTCCCCTCCAACCCGGTGCTTGATGAGTTTCTGGTTGAACTTAATCAGTATGCCAACTACAAACTATCCATTGTGATCAACAAATTATAAAGGCTGTACTTGGGACAGGAGAGCCTGGTCTCCATGGATGCATCCTGCATGAACCATAAAGATCAGGCTCTTCCAGCCAGTGGACGTACAAGTCACCCCTAATTATTCCGGGTTATGGTCGATTTCTTTGATGAACCTTGCCGGAACTCCTGCTACCACTGTATTTGCCGGTACATCTCTGGTCACGACGGCGCCTGCAGCTACAACAGCATGGTCACCAATCGTTACACCGGGCAGCAGCGTTGCATTTGACCCGATCCACACATTCTCGCCAATGACTACCGGAGAAGGATAAGTTGTATTTCTGGTTTGTAAGGGCAGGCCATGATTAAGGGTAGCAATCGTCACGTTCATCCCCAGCATCGAACCGCTGCCAACCGTAATTCCGCCCCGGTCCTGAAATGAACATCCGGTATTAAAAAACACGTTTTTACCAATCGTTATATGTTTGCCGAAGTCGGTGTAAAAGGGTGGGAAGCACATAAAAGACGAATCGACGGCATTACCTGTCAACTCGCTGAACAGATCTACAATTTCTTCTCTTGAATGATAGGAGGTATTCAGCTTCATCGTTATTTTCTGAGCTTCATAACTGCACTGGATCAATAGGCCGTGTAATTCTGTATCCTCTGCCGAGATAGGATTGCCTTGTCTGCAGAAATCAATAAACTCATTCATATCCATTAGTAAATCACCCGCCTTTATAGTGTTAACAAGCCGAAGGTTTTTCCCTCGGTACTTGAATGTTAATCTTTATAGTTAACTCTAAGTCAAGGGGGAGACATAAGTTCATTTTATTATATACGGATACCTTTATATTATATTTATTAACAAAATTTGACGGACTATAATAAGTTTATATCCAACTCACCCCTGAACGAACGAGCTTGATGGATGGTGTAGAGACAAAGATGTCTTGCACACGGGATGTCATTACACGTACGGAGGTTATTATGACAACGGTCCAAAACTTATTCAGTAAACAGGAACGGGAGAAGCTGGCATGGATGAATGAACCCCAACACTGGACTTATACGGCGGAGCATGAGTTGCTCATAGAAGCGCCGCCAAAGGCGGACTTCTTCAAAGACCCTGCTGGAAAACATACAGCGAGCTCCGCGCCGTTTCTTCAGCTGCAGGTTGATTCTTCATTTCAGCTTACAACGCAGCTTCAGGTCGATATGCATCACAAATATGATTCCGGGTGTCTGATGCTCATGGCAGATGATAATAACTGGGCGAAAATATGCTTTGAGTTTGACGGGGAATATCCAACGATTGTATCTGTCGTGACTCAGGATGGGTCATCCGATGACTGTAATTCTGAACGTGTCTCTGTAGAGAATCCGTATTTAAGGATCACGAAGAGCGAGCAGGTTGTTTCATTTTACTATTCACCGGATGGCGAGGCCTGGAAATTAATCCGTTACTTCGGACTTCGATCGCAAGGTCCATATACAGCTGGGGTAGTAGCACAATCACCAACGGGGTCAGGCTGCGAGGTCCGGTTTAAATCATTAATTTTGTCTTGGCCAGAAGCAGAAGAACGGTTTTAATATAGGCGGTTTCAAGCGGCTTGCGGGTAGAGCTGCTTTTTTTATTTATGTATATGAGCAAGGAGGAACGGTAACGTAAAGACCCGACAGTGAGGGCCTTTATTGCCAGAAGGTACCCTAACGGGAGTGATACAGCCATTACATTTACAGTGACGTTCATGGGAATAGGCAGCGTCATCGGCAAAGAAGTGATATAGTCCTTTTCATCCGAAGTCCAGCCATAATTTTTATCTTAATTTAAATTTTCCGCAGAGAACAAATGGTGCTTGATGGATAATAGAGGTATAATTGTCTCATGTTATTGAATTGGGGGTTATACTGTTGGCAATGCAGAGTTGCTCGTTAGCTAGGAAGGCCTTATGCAAAGCCTGATACAGGGCGATACTTTGCGTAGGGTGCGATCATGATATAGTTGAATCGCCCATGCTTCACTTTATCGTGTCTATAGCAGGCTTTGCACCTTATTACTATTTAAAAACAATAAGGGGCTGAAGAGCTATGAGTACACCATTTATCAAAAATAATCAATATAATGTCATTAAAAAACAATCCAAGCACCTTCTTCATACGCTGCGGACGGTCGCAGATCGTCGTGTCCTGGAGACGGTGAGACATGATTGTACAATGAAAATCGTTGAGGCCTTCTCATCGCTGACACCGGAACAGCAGCAGCGGCTTGAGTCTATATCGCTGCTCGAAACAGCGGACGATTTCTCAAGTTATCTAAGTGAGTTGGAAGCATACCTCGAGCCTTATCCGACGATCACGCCAAAACAGATTGAAAAGCTGTTTCCAAAGAGCAAGAAGCTGAAGGTGCCGGATCTGCAATCGATTGATTTTCGCTTTATCACCTACTTGGGGTGGATGGATATTTCTACAAACCGTTTGTTTGTGGTGTATCCGTTCGAAGGACAGTTTGTAGGGCTAGAAGGAAGACTGACGCCGACCCACAAGAAGGGATACTGCCTGTTCTGTAATCGGCACCATGAGCTGGCCTTCTTCCTGGTAAAGACCAAGCCAGCGGTTGCTTCACCTGATAATGTTGCGGCTGTCGGACAATATATATGTATGGATAATCAGACGTGTAATCAGAGCATTACCAATACAGAAGCACTGGAAAAGTTTATTCGCTCTGTTCGCAATGAGCGCTGAGAGTGGAAAGAAGGCTGTCTTCAAAGACAGCCTTTTTTGCATGATATTTTAACATCGACTGATAAATGGGGTGAGACTCTGAAATCAGCCTGACATCATACAGCCTTGACAGCTGTTCAGATTAAAAGTTATTATGGATACATTAAGTCTGTGATAAAGGAGGAGGGGCACCATGAAATATTCCAAAGCGACGAATTACGCCCTCCATACGGTTCTTTATTTGATAGCTATTGAGCCGGATAAGCCTGTGGGCGTCCAGCAGCTGGCAGACAGTCAGAGCGTGTCTCCCACGTATCTCTCTAAGATTCTCACGAAGCTGGTCAAGGCAGGATTAATTGAATCTGCTTCAGGAGCCCATGGGGGATACCGTTTAAGAGGTAAAATTGATGACATCTCTGTACTGGATATCATTCATGCAGTAGAGGGTACCACCTCATTGTTTGAATGCTGTGGCAGCCATGATTCCCGCTGTGTGATCCACCAGGTCATGATGGAGGCTGAGGAAGGGATGGAACAGTACCTCCGGGAAACCAAAATGATAGACCTGGCGAAGAAGCGGCTGGAGGGCACAGAAATTCCTCAATAGCCAGATAAAGAACGAAGAAGGTGCATTGTCTTTATTTTGTATAGAGACGATGCCATACTTCACCCTAATTACAGACATAAAATATCTATAAAATCTATATTAGAAAACGGAGGTTGTGTTATGAATGTTGATTGTGCGATCGTCGGCGGCGGGCCGGCGGGATTAAATGCAGCTTTGGTTTTGGGCAGAGCCCGGAAACAGGTTGCACTATTCGATAACAGCCAGCCAAGAAATGCTGTGACTCATGCCTCACACGGGTTCATTACCCGGGATGGCGTCAAGCCAGAGGAGTTTCGCCGTATTGCTTATGATGAAGTGCTAGGTTATCCTTCCGTCCGCCACTGGCAGACGGAAGTGACGGAGATCCAGCGAACCGATTCCGGTTTCATTCTGGATACCTCGTCCGGAGAGCGTGTCCTGGCGCGTAAGCTGATCCTGTCTGGCGGCCTGAAGGAAGAGCTGCCCGAGATTAAAGGGCTCCGCGATTTGTACGGGAAAAGTTTATTCAACTGCCCATTCTGTGATGGATGGGAGCTGCGGGATCAACCGCTGATGATTATATCAGATAACGCCAGTGCGGCAGTTCACAAAGCCAAGCTGCTGTATAACTGGAGCCGGGATCTGGTCTTGTTCACAAATGGTCATGATATACTGAGTGCTGAGCAGGAGGAAATGCTTATGTCCAGAGGCATAAGAATCGTGAAGACCCCCATAGCGTCCCTGTCCGGTAACAGCGGAATGCTGCAAGGCGTGCATTTTGAAGATGGTACATATATGGAGCGAAGCGGAGGGTTTATCGACCCCAAGCTGGTTCCTCATCGCCGGTTTGATCAAGTGCTGGGTTATGAAACGGCTGAAAATGGCGGCATCGTCACCGATGCCATGGGCAGAACGACGGCAGCCGGTATCTATGCTGCTGGAGATTCATCCTATGTTATGCCGTCTCAACTGATCTACGCGGCAGCCTCTGGCAGCAAAGCAGCCATGGGGGTTGTGGCGGACTTGCTGGAAGAAGACTGGCAGCGTCCTCTCGTATAGGGTATTCATTAAAATTCAGCTTTTCTGAAAGGCTTTTGTCGGCAGGTATGGTAGTCTATAAATAGAATAATCTAAAATTAGAATAATAAGGTATTGGAGAGGTACTGTGCAAATAGAACAAGTACATGAATACGACATTGACGAAGAGCTGAGGACCAGTATTTACGAATTATTAATGGAGAGTTTCCCGGAAGTATATCCCAAGCATAGGATTTACTTTAAACAACTGCCGCATTTCCGATTCATTGCTTTTGACAAAACTCATCAACTCGCAGGTCAAGTGGGATTGGATTACAGGGTTATGAATTTAAGTGGGAGACCTGTGAGGATATTAGGGATCATCGATCTGTGTGTTTCCTCCAAGATCCGATCGCAAGGTATAGGTTCAGCACTGCTTAAGGAAATCGATCGGTTCGCTGCAGGACGTTCCATTGATTTTATACTCCTTTTTGCAGATCAAATGAATTTATATTTGAATAACGGGTACAGCCCATATAAGAATATGTGTAAGTGGTTGAAGATTGATCATAAGGCATTGACCATGAGAGGAATCGGCGCCGAGGCCATGAATGAGCTGATGATCAAGAGAGTAAGAAATACAGAGTGGAACGAAGGAGAATTGGACATGCTCGGCTACTTATACTGATTCCGTATGGGCGGGTAGTGAAAAGTGGCAGAACCAATGTATTTGCAGAGAATTGAATTAGCCATAGGGAGGTGACGGCAATGGGGAAATCGCTGTTAATGCTGAGCAGAAATGTTATATTTCTTACCTTGGGCCTTATCTTATTGGGTATTCTGGAAGCGCCCCTCTCCATTCACATGAACCCAAGTCTATTTCATCTGCTGCTGTTTTTCGGGTCCAATCTCCTTCTGCTCCATATAATTCATCGGCGTTTATATAAGGGTTCTTACCGGCAAGCCTGGTCCCGAAGCAGCCACCGCCTGTTAACCATAGTGGCTGCGGCAGGCATTATTGCAGCCTGTGTGTTGAGCTGAATCGGGCTCATCCAATATTTTAGCATCACAGTATAACGGGTATAATTCTCTTAGAGTAACCATGGAGGAGGAAGAGAAGTGAAACCGACAATAGGCTGGATCGGACTTGGCAATATGGGGCTGCCCATGGCGCAAAATATAATTCGGGCGGGTTATCCGCTGCGGGTAAACAACAGGACAGCAAGTAAGGCTGATCCATTGGTGGAAGAGGGTGCTGTTTTGTGCAGTACCCCGCGTGAAGTGGCGCAGCAGAGCGACATCATCGTCCTGATGCTGAGCAATAACCAGGCGGTAGAAGCGGTGCTGCACGGAGAAGACGGGCTGCTGTCCGGTTTGGACGAGCAATCCATCGTCGTGAATATGAGTACGATCAGTCCTGATGAGATGATAGCGGCAGGCCAGCTGCTTACAGGATATAAGGCGAGATTCGTGGAAGCCCCGGTCTCAGGTTCGGTCAAGCCTGCTGAAGATGGACAGCTGGTTATCCTGGCTGGCGGTCAAGCTGAGGCGGTAGAGCATTGTATGCCCATTTTCGACGTACTAGGCAAGCAAACCCTGCATTTTGGCGAGGTAGGAACAGGCAGCCGGGCTAAACTGGTCATTAATTTGCTGCTTGGAATTACCATGCAGGGAATTTCGGAAGCATTGGTACTGGCAGATAAAGCTGGGCTGGACCGGGAGCTTGTCTTGAAAATGGTCGGCGCCTCTGCGGTTCATACGCCATTATTGGCAGGCAAAACGCAATCTCTGTTGAGCGGTGATTTCCCTGCCGCGTTTGCATTGAAATGGATGGAAAAGGATCTTGGTTATGCCGTGGACCTGGCACGTAAACTGGAGGCTAGCCTGCCGTTGGCATCAGCAGTGACCTCTACCTATACGTCCGCCAAGGCTAACGGGCGTGGTGAAATGGATATGGCGTCCATCCTGCTGCAGATCGAAGAGCTGTCCGGAATGAAGAGAAAAGGCTAAGTTATCAAAGGTGGTATCCCGGTCCGGACGGGATACTGTCTTTTTTTATTTTTCGTACAGAACAAGAGATCCAGAATCCTGAGCCGCATTATTCGGTCTTTCTTTGTATCAGTCTCTGGATACGGAAAAGCAAATAGATTAAAGTGCCTAATCCGTAGATGCATAGACTGGTCACCAGGGCTGGCCATTGTCCGGTATGTGAGCGCAGGATATGGACGGTAAACAGGCTGATGATTTCAAAATACAAAAGGTCGACCAGCAGGATGACCAGCTTTGAACGGATATACCGCATCGGCCGAAGAGCTCTGATATTCCATATCACAGATACCAGTTCCAGAATTGTGAAACCGAGATAAATACCCATGAAACTGAATCCGGGGACACCGACCAGTACATATAGCGTGATTATACAGAGCGCGACGCCCCAGACGGTGCCGGTGAACGGAATCCTCTTCTGGTCCCGGGCCCAGAGGATACTGGTCGTAATCTCACGGACGCCAACAATAAGAGGAAGGGCAGATAAAGCCTGAATGGCCGGAGCAGCAGCAGGGGTGTTGAAGACGAGTCTGGCAATTTCCTCATGGTAACTGAAGATAAAGCAGCCTGAGGCAATGCCCCAGATCCAGGCCAATTCGACCGCTTGTTTGCTTCTTTTGTAGAATTCCTGATGCAATCCTGATTTCCAGTACGAGGTGATCTGCATAGTCAAGGTGTGGCTGAGGGCACCCGTAATCAGTGTAGGAGTATAGGCAACAACAAGGGCAACACCCGTAATCATGCCTAACACTTCTACAGCTTCTGTGGAGGATACTCCTGCTGCCTGCAGACGGTAGGGGATAATAAGAGAGTCCATAAAATCCGAAAACGGAATAAGCAGCCGGGTCAAGGCAATGGTGACAGACATCTGGAGCAGCACAGCAAGATCCGACCTCATGGAATAACCTTCAGTTTTGGAAGGGATGAGAGCCTGTCCTGTGTTCAGGATGCTGCGGCTGTAAAGCAGAAGCAGCAGGAAGGCACCAAGCGCACCGGCAAAGGTGCCGGCAGCTGCCCCGCCTAAAGCCGGAATTTGGCCATACGGCAGGCATAACCCGACCAAAAGAATGAGAAGACCGATTCTCAGCGCCTGTTCTATAATTTCAGACAGTGCAATGGAACCGTAATGTTGTGTTCCCTGCAGGTAACCGCGCAGCAAGGCCAGCAGAGGAACGAGAAATATGGCAGGAGACAATATCCGAAGCAGCACTTCTAATGATGGATAACCCATCCATGCAGCGATCCTAGGGGCACAACTATAAGTAATGAAGGATATCAGGAGACTTAAGGGCATTAAAAAGAGGCCAAGCTTCTTGAGGATAGCTTGTCCTTTGACAGGCGAGTGGGATGAATACATAGCAAGGGCTGTTGGCAGTCCTCCGGTAATGCACATGATGACCAGGCCGTAAAAGGAGTACGCCAGTTGGTACAGTCCTACGCCCTCCATGCCGACGGAGCGGATCAGGTATATTTTACCGGACAAGCCGATGATCTTCACGATCAGTATCGCACTTGCCCGGATTAGCGTTTGTTTCAATAACAACGGGTATTTCAAATCAGGCTCCCTCCCCTAGGCTGCTGTCCATTCAGTGTATGACTGCAGGGTGAGGGTTATGAAGAGAAGTTATCAATCGCGGATATGGATCCACTGGTATAGGGTCTTCTTGTCCCAGCCGAGATCGAAGGGAACCGCATAACGGTCTGCAGTATGGGAATTGACCAGAGGATATCCTTTGGGATCAAAACCGACGACAACACAGAAATGATCGATATCCCCGTTAAGCACATATGCAATGAGATCCCCGGCTTCCAGCGGGTGCTCAGCCCCTTTGGGGCTGCGGGTGTACTGCACCATATCGTGGTAGCTGCCCTGTGCTAGCAGCCGCCCGTAACCGGAATACATGAGGAAGCCTTTGAAGCTGTCCGTGTGAACCCATGCCTTGCTCCCCCCGCCACGGTATCGCCATTCACCCGTCATCCGCAACCCGCCTCCTTCAGCAGGGTCACCAAGCGCTTGGGAAGAGAAATTGGTGCAGTCTCCGCCTTTGGGCGTGTAGTCCAGATATTTTGAGTTATAACGATGGTTATTTCCCGCTCCCCATGCCAGGCCTGCGTATTTATTGGCATAGGCGACCGCACGCTCGCGTCTATAGCCCGTCTTCCCCTTGCCGCGGGAAGCTGGAATTCTGCCATGGACCGGTTCAGCAAACGTGCTTGTACTTTTCTCAATCAGTTCAGGATTCTCTTCCAGCGGATCGGAGTACCACTCGCGGTCGACATACCAGTGGTTCTCTTGCGTCTTTTTCAAGGTCAGAAAATGCCGGGTTCCTACGCCAAAGCTGTGTTCAGCCTGATCGTTTTCATATTGGTAAGTGAGCTTCATGGACTGCACCAGAGATACTTTGGTGTTATGCTCCGTCTGCCTGACGCGCACTACCTTGATGGAAGTCTGAGCATCTTTCAATTTCAGGTGACGGTATTTGCTCCAATACTCCAAATACCTGGCTCTGCGCATTTCATGGTCAAATGCGTATTTGCTTGCCCTCTGCCCCATGACATAGTGGGTCTGAAGATGTGCAGGATTGCCATCCAGCAGCAGCTGTGCCCGATTCTCGAACAGTTCCTTCAGATAGTCATTCACTGCTGGCTCATCCGCTGGACCGGCATAAGCCGCGTCCGTAAATGGCAGGAAGAAAGTGAGGACCAGCGTGAATTTCAGAATGGTTGTAAGAAACGTCACACGCACAATAGAGTTCTCTCCTTAATCTTGGATGGTTTGATGGTCCCGAATTTCGACACAGACCTAGAATGGCCTGATTAGATGGATTTTATTTTTACAGCAAACGGCCTGATGGACAGGATATATTTGCATAAACCTACAGCATAATTACTCTCCTGACAGAGCATTCTAAGCGAAAGGTCGATCCAAGACCCAATTCCATTACAAGGAGCTGTTCTTTCAATGATCGCAAAAGTAAAGGCTCTTGGAGCCGCGATGTTGATTGTATCCAGCATCGCAGCATCTGCTGCATTCGCTGATCCCGCTCAAGAAGCATCTGGAGCCAACCGCAACACCGCGACTCACAATACAGCGTATACTAACGATAATACGGTTACCCCGTATTCCACGGCAGGGAACAATGATAACCGCACTGACTGGGGCTGGCTCGGACTGCTTGGTCTAATCGGACTCGCCGGTTTGCGTAACCGTAACCACGAAGCGCATAAATAAAAGCCGCAGCTGCAGCTCATCACGACGAACCGTCTCTTCGAGGCGGTTTTTTTCTGACCAAATACATGGGCAGCCAAGCGATATTCGGACTCCGGTATGTTAATATAAGAGCTGTTGGCTTGATAGAAATATGAGTTGTGGAGAGGCAGGGAAGTAACAATGGGGAAAATGATTGCACTAAAGAAGCCGGAAGCTATGGTGTTTGATATGGATGGAACGCTGTTCCAAACGGAATCTGTCTTATTGCCCGCTTACCATAAGCTGTTTGATACGCTGAGAGAAGAAGGGCTGTATACAGGCAGTACACCGCCTGAGGAGAAGATTCTCCGCTGTCTCGGCATGCTGCTGGATGATATCTGGCGTAATGTAATGCCTGATGCTTCGGATGAGGCGCGCAAGAGAGCAGATGAGCTGCTGCTGCAATATGAGATTGAAGGACTGCAGGGCGGGGATACGAAGCTGTACCCGGAGGTAGCGCAGACGCTGCAGGCGCTTCACGAACAAGGCGTGAGACTGTTTGTAGCCAGTAACGGGCTGGAGGATTATGTGAAGGGCGTTGCGGCAGCGCATGAAATTATGCCCCTGTTTGAAGGGCTGTATAGCGCAGGGGAATTTCAGACGCCCTCCAAGGTGAATCTGCTGGAAAAGCTGATGCAGGATTTTGACCTCCGTTCGGTATGGATGGTCGGTGACCGCTCGTCCGATGTGGAAGCAGGCAAGAAGAACGGACAGACGGTTATTGGCTGCGCCTATGCCGGGTTCGGACATGATGAGGAGCTGGAGGGGGCGGATGTCCTCATCTCAGACTTTACCCAGCTGCTTGAATTGTATAAGGATGCCCAGTAACTAGATGCCTTCTGAATAATAGCAAATTATTAATGATACAACGACAAAGAAGCTTACCGCTCGTAGGCGGTGGCTTCTTTGTCATTGGCTGTTTCGGCAGCTTCAATATCCTCGACGGGTGCAGCGAATTCAGCGATAAATGCTTTGGTATTCATCAAAGGCGGCGGCAGCTCTGCATTTGCGGTAGTTTTTTCCTTTTCCAGCTCTTTCTGAGGCAGAGCGCTTTTTTTATCTGTAGTTTTGTTTAATTTGTTCCGGTATACCCATAATGCATACTCCAGCGGCCTGGCGACCGCCTGGCGGTAGATTTCTTTCTCGCCAATCTGTGAGAAGACCTCCCGGGCCGGCTTGGGGTTCACTTCAAGTACATAGATTTTACCTTTCCGGTCAATAGCGAGATCCAGTGCCAGTTCACACAAGGTACCGAAGGTTTCCTCCAGATAGGCAGCAATGGACAGACTGAGCTTTTCCGCGGTCTTATGAACGTTCTGCCGGAGTTTCTCATCCGGGATCCACTGCTGGAGCAGCGAATCCATGGAAGCCGCACGTCCGCCGCCATGCAGGTTGGAGGTAACACTTCTCTGAGCGCCTATACGTCCGGCACAGCCTGTTTTTTCCCAGCGGCCCTGGGCGTTTTTCTGAACCAGCATACGGTAGTCATGGACGCGTCCATTAGGAAGTTTGAGCTGAATGCCTTCCTGAACCAGATAACGATGGTCGAGGTTCCATTCCTTCAGCAGCCCTCCCAGCTGCGAAGACTTGATCATCCGTGGACGGATAATCACTCTTCGCTGGTTACGGCCCTGCACTTTGAAAGTCGAGGCATTTTTACCGCTGTGTTCCAGACGAAGGATGCCTCTTCCGCCGGTGCCGTTGATGGGCTTCAGATAGACAAGTGGTCTTCGCTTCAGCATGCCCAGAACGTCGGAGACCTTCTCGTACAGGATCGTTTCGGGCAGATGGGGCTGGAACTCCGCCCTCTTGGATAACAGCTGATAGACACCCCATTTGTTGGTGATCGGCCGGTTCAGATAGACGAGATGGCTGTACCGGATGCGGAACTGCTTCAATTCCTCGAAGCGGGCACTGCGCTGGATCCGGCATCGGTCAAATATCATGTCTGGGAAGGCTTCCCACTTTCGGGTCCACTTATGTGTTGCCGGATCATAGCGCTGGGCCAGCAGCAGTCTGCGTTCATGATTCACCTCGGAGGGGGTAAATACATATACGTCCAGACCGAGCTTCCTGCCTTCTGTTATCATACGGGCATAGATGGGGCGTTCCTCAAGCTGTTTGCGGTCGTTCAGGTAGAGCGTCATGATGCCTAAGACAGGTTGAGACATAACCAATCCTCCTTGTCTCTGTCATCCCCCGCATCGGAACCGTTCAAAGCTGTTGAGGTTCCCTGAAATACAAGGGACGCCTTTCCGCCAGGGGTTTGGATGATTCTTGTTGCTGTCAAGCCGGCATGCAGGCAGATCTTGAGGCAGGGAATATGGTCATACGGAACTCTGCAGCTTAATTTGCCAAGCTGCTGCAGCTGGGCTGTAACCAGCCGTGTGCCAAGACCGGCATCCCGGTACAACGGCCGTACGACAACGAGGCAGGTATCTTCACCATAACCCAGCGTCAGACACAGACCGGCAGTCTGAGTGCCGCGTTCCGTTCTGACACAGGCATAGAGGAGGGAGGACCCGGGCTGCTCCAGATCCTCCAGTGTCAGACCCGCGAGTCTGCACAGCTCCTCCCGGGTGATCCGTCTACCTCCGCACAGCCGGGTGAATGCCAGCAGCTGCCGGCGGCGCAGGGGCCAGCTGCCGGCAGAGGCACGGTTAATTTTAATCATCTGAACCATGGGTACCTCCCCTGATGGCGTCATTTTCCTTGGACAAGGTGTGACGCGTAATGGAATATCCGTTCCAGGGAACGTTTGCGGATATGCGGTTCATCAAATTTCATAGGTCTGGAGTTGGCTTCAAAGAACCAGATTCCGCCGTTCTGGTCTACACCCAGATCCATCGACATCTCACCAAGCACGTGCTCTGCGCCGCGTTCAATTTGTCTGGCAATGATCAATGCCGTTGTCTTCACCCGCGACAGGAGTACGGAAGCATGTTCTATACCGAACATGGCCGACAGCAGTTCTTCGGGATCTTCGACCGAACCGCCGCGCGGAACATGGGTGGTAATGCTTTTGGGGCCGGCAAGGCGCGCACCTACCCCTGTGACGCTCCAGCTGCCTTTGCCGTTCTTCTGTACAAGTACCCGCAAGTCAAAAGGCCGTTCATCCAGAGCAGCCAGTTCAATTCCCTGCTGGACGATATAGGGCGATGTACCCGCCTTGCGCCGGATGGCCTTCCAGCAGTCACGCAGTGTAGCTGTTCTGCGGGTAAGCCGCCGCCTGCCCTTTTGCAGAGTGAGATGGTATGGATGGCTGTGACCGGGAACGTACTTGAGTATCATGATGCCTTTGCCCGCCTTGCCACTCTCGGGCTTCAGGTAGAGATAGTTATGCTGCTTAAGCAGCGAACCCAGAGAGGCAGGCGACTTGAGTCTGCGGGTGGCCGGGATAAATTGTACCGTTGATTTGGACTTCTTCAGCCACTCGAACAGTTCCCACTTGTTGAAAAAATAAGGATTATACAAATGGAGCTCAGGCCTTGCGAGCAGTTCCTCTATCTGTTTCCTGACCTTGAGTTCTTCCTTTCGTGTAGGGATCCGGTTATAGATGACCTCCGGCTGGGGAAGTGTTTTACGAACCCAATCCTTCAGGTCTTCCTGATATACATATCCCTTAACTGTACGGGTAGCAGACTCCAGGTCCTGGATGGCGGCGACATAGGCGACATGGCCCAGCTCTTTGCCTTTTTTGAGAATGGCTTTAAAATTGCGCCTGTTCCCGCGGAATTCACCCGAGGCATCGGTGGTGGTCAGGATTGCCACCACCGGTTTATGCTCCTCGGGGACACCGGGTTTCACGCGTCTTCCCTCTGCCGGAATCTGCTTAAGTACAGGCAGTGCTCCAGGATATGTTCGATTGACGCTTTCCCTTCCGCCTTCAGGGAAGGGTGGCGGAAAATCGACCGTCCAGGCTTGGCGTTCGCTTCGAACATCCATACATGTTCCTCCTGATCTATGCCAAAGTCAAAACCGATCTCACCGAGCAGATGACGATGGTGGAATTCGATTGCTTTAGCCAGCGATATGGCAACATCCTTCATCTTCTTAAGTACCTCGCCGGACCGATCCCCGAAGGTCTGACGGAGCGCATGCTCCGGTGTCATCAGAGAGCCGCCATTTTTGATGTGGGTAGTTACGCTGCCGCGGCCGGCCTTTTTAGCCCCGATCCCGACAACAACCCATTCGTTACTCCCGTTCTTATGCATATGGAAGCGAAAATCGATCGGACAACCGTCAATCTCGATCAGACGGATGCCCTGCTGAATGACATATCCCTTCAGCGAGCTGCTATGCCGGCCATGCAGCATGCGCATCAGGCTGTTGAATGTTTTGAAGCGCAGCAGCACATTGCCCTTATCCTTGCGATAGCGCGCGAAGTAACCTTTATTGGGCAGGTAGGTCAAACGGTAAATGCCTTTGCCGAGACTGCCTGCGCTGGGCTTGAAGTAGACAAATTGGTGCCGTTCCAGCATATCCTTGATCTGCTCTGTGCTGGGGTTGTTGTAGGATTCCGGCACATACTGGCTTGCCTGGGCATCCCCTTCGAGCAGGTTATAGATATCGGATTTATTAAAAAAGCTCCAGTTGAAGAACGGAATCTTGCGGCGGACGAAGCGTTCCCGGAGCTGATTGGTAGCCGGGGAGAAGTCCGCCTGTCTGCTGGGCAGGCGGTTGTAGACCACATCGGGCAGCGGGACTGTCTTGCGCATGAAGCTCCCGTTTTCATTAAGAAAATAACCGTTAACGGTCTCCTGCTGCCAGTTAATATCACGCGGCATGAAGGCAAAAATATAGCTTTTCCGGCTGCCTTCCCGCAGCAGCTGCTTAATGAAGCCGGTTCTGGAGCCGAAGGGTCTGGAGCTGGAGGAGCTGTCCCCGTCGGACAATACCCCGATCAAAGGCCCGAGCTGCAGTTCGGTTCCTTCCAGGTTGCGCAGATAGACACCACCGGCCTTCGGAATCTTAATGGCGTTGCGGACTCCTGAGGCCAGGTACAGATGCTTGCCGGCCTTCTTGATCGGTTTGACTGCGGCCGGAATGGAGTCCCGGCCAAGACGCAGCTGAATCGATTTCCTGCCAGATAATTTCAGGCTGCGCATTAAGGCATTGGAGACGTAGACCACCTTCTCGGGCTGCTGTGTAAAATGAACGTTACCAAAGGTCAAGCTCATGTAATTATCCTCCTATTCCGCTTTGGTCCGTAACTGTTCTGATACAGTGCGGACGTATGCGGGCCAGCTTAGCTCTCGTATCTATTGAGGAATCCGTAGGTTAAAGAATTCAAAGGGCAGTCCTGTCATGCCAGATCCGGCCAGGACTGCGCAGCAGCAAATAGCGTGCATAGGCTAGCGGACGGGTGATCGATTGTTCTGCCTGGGCGGGCGTACCTGCGGTATAGAACGAGGTGCGGCCCGGCTTCGAATTTACTTCCAGTATCCACAGATGCCTGTCGGCAAGCCCCACGCCAAAATCTACGCCCAGCTCACCAAGCCGGCCAAACTGTGCTTCCAGACGGGCAGCTGCTTCCAGGGCGAGCTGCTCGATCTGCCGGCAGGCTTCTTCGGCATGAGCAAGGCCATGTTGAGCCTGAAGATAGGCATGTGCAGGGGAGGCGCGGCCGCCGCCATGCAGGTTGGAAGTCAGTCCCTCGGCAGAACCTTCGCGTGCTGCCAGGCCAGTGACAGTCCAGCGGCCGCGGCCGTTCTTCTGCAGCAGGGCGCGAATATCGTAGGGCTGCCCGCCGGATGTTGTCAGCTGCAGGTAAGGCTGAACCAGATAGGGACGCCGGCCGATCCAGCGGTGAAGCCAGGCAGTGGCAGCCTCAACGGCTGGAAAGGTACGGCTGAAGGGTTCGTTCAAGCGTGTGCGTCCGCGGATGGCAAATGAGGATCCGGAGGACTCGGGGCGAATGTGCAGGACACCTTTGCCCTGCATCCCGCCGACAGGCTTCAGGATGATACCGTTCCTGGAGGGAAGCAGCCGGGACTGCAGCTGATCCGGACCGCCGTACAGCACAGTAGGGGGCAGGTGCGGCCTGAGCCGGGAATCCTGCTGCAGCGCCGTATGGACCAGCCATTTGCCGGGAAGCGGCTGCCCCCAATAGCGCAGCGGCTTTGCCTGCAGGCTGAAGAGCCGTGCGAGCTGGCGGCGTGCTTCCGCGCCGCCTGGTACGAGACAGCGGTCGTAGATGAGATCCGGCAGTTCGCAGCTTATGGATTGCCACTCCCTGTTTACCAGCTGCCAGCCTGTAATACCGCCGGATGGAGAAGCTATTCCCGCCGGCGTCAGGATGACAACCTGAAGTCCATACCGCGGCCCGTATTCCAGCAGCTTACCGCAGAAGTGAGGCTCTGCTGCCGGTTCATCGTTCCTGCCAGCTCCCGTCAGCACACCCAGCATCCCAATCCGGGAAAGCGGCATCCTGTTCATTTCGGTAACTCCTTCAGAATCCGGCCAGAAAGCCGGAGTAATCGAGCATTTTTTTGACCGATGGCCGGGTTTTGCTGTCATTCAGGGGGGTATTGTCGTTCTTGGACGGCTTGGAATTCACTTCAATCAGCCAGACATGGCCGGTCGTATCGATGGCAAGATCGATTCCCAGTTCACCGAAGTGGGCGGGAATCGCTTCTTCGATGCCTGCGGCAATCTCTAGAGCGGCCGTTTGCAGTTTACCCGGGGCGGCTGATTTGGCCGCAGGAGACAGACTGCTTTTGGCCACAGCCTCGCGCACCGTGCTGAGCGAGCCGCCTCTTGCCAGATTGGAGACATAATGCGAGCCTCCGGCGATTCTGGCAACGATTGAGGTTACACTCCATTTGCCTGTGCTATTCTTTTGTACCAGGGCCCTGAAATCAACAGGTCGTTGACCGTTCTCGATCAGGTTAACCCCCTGCTGGATCTGGTAGCGGGTAGATTTCATTTTGCCGGAGATGCCTTCGAACAGCTTGGTGACATTCGGATATACCTGCTTGCGCGTGCCGCCGACATTCGTCGCGAGAGTCTGATAACTGCCGTCCGGATTCCTTGTCACACGGATAATTCCTTTACCCAGGCTGCCGCGAACAGGCTTCAGGAACAGCACCGGATGAGCGCTGCACATCTTCTTAAATTGGCTGAGATTCTTCAGCAGATGAGAATCCGGCATGAACCGCAGCAGTGAGGTTTTGGAACGCAGTGCGTCGAAGACTTCATTCTTATCCAGGAACTTCTCGTTAAAGACAGCCGTGCCATGACGGGATTTTACTTCTCTTAAGAAATGCTGTACGCTAGGTTTGTTCTCCAGTTTACGGGAGGTAAGACGGTTATTGACTACATCGGCAACAGGCATGACTCTTTTCTTCCAGCCGTTATCGTAGACCCAGCCTTGTACACGGTCCTGGGCATTCTCAATATCATCGGGCGTGAAGAAATAGACGGCTCCGCCCTGCTGCCGACAGGCACTTACAAGCTCACGGCAGAAGAGCGTGATGGAGCCGAACGGTCTGTCGGGCTGATCAGGGTAATCCCTGCTGATCATCACGCTGATGAGCGGACCGATATGCAGGATACGGCTGCGCGGACTGTACTTGATGCGCAGGACCGATCCCGAGGAGATGCCTGTTTTGCGTGACAGCACCTGACCGATGCGCATTCCGTCATATTTGGGGACGGAGATAACGGTCACTTCCTGTCTGAAGGCACCGAAGGCAAGCTGCAGCGGATGACCGGCCGGTATTTTCCACTGCTTTAGCAAGCTGGCGCCCAGCATCAGGACATCGTCCTGTAGAATGCCTGAGCCGCTGACCTGGACCGTTACTTTCTTTTTGGGCATCTTGTGGGTCTCCTTCCGGGCAGCAACTTGATGTCTGAGATAGGATAGAAAGTGGTTCAGCACATGGCGTGTAATGCATCATATGAGGGTGTAAATACCTTGGTGATTGACCTATTCCAGCAATTTGCATAAATCCCTCAGCAGTTTTCGGATAGAAGGATGCAGATACAGGAAATATTCGAGAAGATTGGCACTTATACGATTTGAGGAGGAAACAACACATGATTATTTATGACAAAGCACACGAATTGGCCAAATCCCTGAAGGAAAGTAATGAAGTCGAAGAGATCACGAGCGCATTGAAAATGATTGACGCTGACCCGGATGCGAAGCAGATGCTCGACAACTTCCGTGAGCGTCAGATGGAGGTACAGCAGCGTATGATGACCGGCGACATGCCGGCACCGGAAGAAATGGAACAGATGGAGAAGCTGTTTGAAGTGCTGAGCATGAACCTGAACATCCGCCGTCTGTTTGATGCGGAGCGCCGTCTGAGCGTCATCATCGAAGATGTGAACAAGATCATTGCGGACAGCCTGCAGCATCTGTACGGCTCCAACGCTTAAAGAGCGATACTGCCGAAATTCGGACGAACTTGTATGATCGCTTTCAGTACCGTGCCGCTATCTTTTGAAAAATGTAATCATAGAATCGGTCTTGTCCTCATAGAGTAGAAATATAGAATGAGGAGAAGGGGATGGCGTAATGGGAATCAACAAAAAATGGAAGCATGGGTTGTATCTGACAGTTGCTTTAGGCATGCTGGTCGCAGCTCTGCCGCGGTTGTCTTTCGCTGGCGGCTGGAACTGGGCGACCGGCTTTAGCGCAGCCTGGGCTGGGCTGACGCTGCTCGTGATTGCAGCGAATCTGCATTTTCTGCTCGGTGTAGATGATGAGAAAAGCCGGGCCCTTGAACGGGTGCGCAAGGCAAAGCTGCTGGCGTGGCAGCGTCAGTGGTCAGGCGAACCGGCACCTGGCATCCGTGTGCAGGCGAAGCACGGCCATGATCAGGACTAATAGATCAGGACTAATATGGTAACGTCAATATAGAGCAAGCGAAATCCACAGGGATTTCGCTTTTTTTGTATATAACTCCATGGGCAGGGGGGAAGGAACATGCTACAATGGGTATAATAATACAGAGTAGTACAGATAGAGTGTTGGGGGTGTAACAGTTGTGGAGGGGCATGAAGAAAGTATTACCAAACACGAGCAGCTGCTCCAGTACATTGAGCAGCTGAAGGTAGGAACCAAAATTTCAGTGCGTCGTCTGGCCAAGGAACTGGGTGTCAGTGAGGGTACCGCCTACCGGGCTGTGAAGGAAGCGGAGAATCTGGGCGTTGTGATTACCAAGGAGAGAATTGGCACTGTCCGGGTGGAGAAGCGGCCGCGCGGCCTGAATGAGCAGCTGACCTTTGCAGATGTGGTAGATATCGTGGAAGGACATGTGATGGGAGGGACTCACGGTCTGGCCAAGCCGCTTCACAAATATGTGATTGGTGCAATGAAGGTAGAGGCAATGGCCCGTTATATTGACGCGGGAAGTCTTCTGATCGTCGGCAACCGGGACGATGCTCATTCCCTTGCGCTGGAGCACGGTGCCGGGGTGCTGGTGACCGGCGGATTCGGCACCAGCAAGGAAGTGAAGCAGCTGGCGGATGAACTGGAGTTACCGATTATTTCGTCAAGGCATGATACCTTTACCGTTGCGTCGATGATCAACCGTGCTATCTTTGACCGGCTGATTAAGAAGAAGATCATGCTTGTTGAGGATATCGCCTTTGGCAAGGAGAAGCCGAATGTACTGAAGAGCAACAGCACCCTTGAAGATTTTCAGACATTGTCCGCAGCTACCGGGCAGCAGCGCTTCCCGGTAGTAGATGAATGGAACCGGCTGATCGGTATCGTGAGCCGCAAGGATACGGAGCAGCTGCGGGATGATCAGACGATCGACCGCTGCCTGGTACGCAATCCGGTAACCGCGTCGCTGCAGACATCCCTAGCATCGGCCGCGCAGATTATGACATGGGAGGGAATCGAATTCCTGCCCATCGTGGATCGCAACCGCAAGCTGATTGCAGCGGTTACCCGCAGGGAAGTGCTGCAGGCGCTGAGGGATGCGCAGAAGCAGCCGCAGCTGGGCGAAACGTTTGACCATTTAATGTGGAGCGGTTTTGCCGAGGAGCGGGAGGATGACGGCACACTGATTTTCCGGGGGTTTATCATACCGCAGATGGCGACCGATCTGGGGACGATCTCGGAAGGAGTACTGATGAATATTATGACCCAGGCGGGTTACCGTACCGCCAAGGACGTCATGGGTCATGATCACGTGCTGGATAACATGACGACCTATTTTATCTCGCCGGTCCAGATTGAAGAAGCGGTGGTGATCCGGCCGCTTGTATTGGAATACAGTCGCAGAACCTGCAAGCTGGAGATTGCCATATCACGCGAAGGCAGCCTGGTTTGCAAGGCAGTCATGACTTTTCACTCTATTGATCATTTGTAACGGGTTCCTGCGAACCTGATTAGAAGAGTTTCAACAAGCCCGGTCCGGGGCGTGCCGCTTCCGGACCGGGCTTTTATGCATGTTTATTTTCAGCAATTTAGGCGGAAGCATTCAGCTTCTCAGATAGGGACGAACATCAACCCATATTTGCAGTACCCCTTCCATGACGAGCATCGTCTTGACCTGGATACTGAATTCTTTCTGGCGGACCGTATAAATTTTGCGGTCGAGCAGCATGCGGACCAGCTTGCTGTCCGTATCAATCTCGAACATATCGCGGCCGCGCAGGACCTGGAGCTCTTTGACCATCTGCTGCGCAATTTCCTTGATCGCTACCGGATCCTTATCCTCCGAGGATTTCTCTTCTGCCCGGATTTTGATTTCCTTGATGACAGTCTGCCGTTTGCTGTATTTCCTCAAGGTTTTGATATCCTCCTCGGACTGCTGCAGCTGCACTTTCAGGTCCTGATTCTCGATCCACAGCTTGTTATAGCTGATATGCCAGACCGCATTATAGACGACACCCCCGATGATCATACCGAGCACAAAGACGGCAGAGAGCTGCATAAAGGGACGGAAACGGCTGAAGGGAGGTACTCGCATAAGCGGCCGTCACGTTCTTCCGCTGCAGACCCATTTGACGAGTTCCGTCCCCATATGGGCCCCGAGAAAGGCGAAGATCAGATACAGTACCTGCTTGATCGCAGGAGAGAGATTGCCGTCGATCATGTTGCTCTCAATGACCCGCATAGGGTCGATGGTTCCGCCAACTGCGGCAGCCAATGCCCATATTTTGATGCGCCCTGCAATATCGAGCATGGTCTGCGTCGGCGGCTGCAGGGACATGACCGCACCGATGCCTCCCAGCATGGCCCCCCCGAGAACGATGCCAAAGGCGATGAAAAAATCGAGAATAACTTTGGAGATAAATGCGCTCATGTGGCGTACCCCTTTCCTGTAAATGCCCGGGACCCGCTTGCCTGTCCCTTCCACTTTCATTCTATGGGCTGTCCCTTGCCAGATATGATAAAATATAAAGATAGAAAACATCAGCGTTGAAAGGAAGAACAAGCATGGGTTCATTTGTGCATTTGCACGTCCACAGTGAGTACAGTCTGCTGGACGGTGCCGCACGAATCACCGATTTGGTCAAGCAGGCAGCCGCTAACGGAATGGAGGCGCTTGCCCTCACAGACCACGGTGTGATGTATGGCGCCGTTCCTTTTTATAAAGCATGCAAGGAGCATGGAATTAAACCGATTATTGGCTTAGAGGCCTATCTGACCGCTGGTTCGCGCAAGGAGCGAGGCAGCCGCAAGGACCAGCCTATCTATCATCTGATCCTGCTGGCCCGCAATATGACGGGTTACCGGAACCTGATGAAGCTTTGTTCCATCGGTCATCTGGAAGGCTTTCACTACAAGCCGAGGATCGATATGGAGAGCCTGGCAGCCTACAGCGAAGGCATCACCTGCCTCAGTGCTTGTCTCGGCGGCGAAGTCCCGCAGCATTTGCTTCACGGCCGTCAGGAAGAGGCGCTTCGGGCAGCGCTTCGCTATAAGCAGATCTTTGGCGAACATTTTTATCTGGAACTTCAGGATCATGGTCTTCCCGAACAGAAGCGTGTGAATCCGCAGCTGATCTCGCTGGCGAGAGAGAATGAGATCCCGCTCGTTGCAACGAATGATGTCCACTATCTGACAAGACCGGATGCTGAAGTCCAGGATGTCCTGATCTGTATCGGGACAGGCAAGACGGTGGAGGATGAGACCCGTTTCCGGATTCCTACCCAGGAGCTTTTTTTCAAAAACGGCGAGGACATGGCCCGCCTGTTCCCGCATGTGCCGGAGGCGGTTGAAAACACAAGGGTCATTGCCGACAGCTGCGAGCTGGAGCTGGAATTTGGGGTCTCGATCCTGCCGGAATACCGCCCGCTTCCGGAAGGCGGCACACCTGCGGAATATCTGCGCCAGCTGTGCCTGGAAGGGCTGAAGGTCCGTTATGAAGGCAGTGAACGCTGGGATCATCCGGAGCTGCGGCAGGAACTGGACCAGCGGCTGGACTATGAATTAGACGTCATCAACAGTATGGGGTTCAGTGACTATTTCCTCATTGTCTGGGATTTTATTGCCCATGCGCATCAGCAGGGGATCTCCACCGGACCGGGACGGGGATCATCGGCAGGCAGTCTCGTTGCTTATGTGCTGCAGATTACCGATGTGGATCCGATGAAATACAATCTGCTTTTCGAACGTTTCCTGAATCCTGAACGGGTGACGATGCCTGATATCGATATCGACTTTAGTGACGAACGGCGTGACGAGGTCATTGATTATGTAGCATCCAAATACGGCCGTGAGCACGTGGCACAGATTATTACGTTCGGTACGCTGGCTGCACGAGCAGCTGTGCGTGACGTAGGGCGCGTGCTGAATGTGCCCTATGGTGAGGTTGACAAAGCAGCGAAGCTGATTCCCGGACAGGTCGGAATGAATATCCGTCACGCACTGGAGGTCAGCTCTGAGCTGAACGAGCTGTATCAGTCACGCTCGAAGACGAAGGAACTGCTGGATATGGCGATGAAGGTGGAGGGAATGCCGCGGCATGCTTCCACCCACGCCGCGGGCGTCGTGATTTCGAAGCTGCCGCTCACAGATGCTGTCCCCCTGCAGGAAGGCGGGGTAAAAACAGCGCTGACCCAATATTCGATGGAGAATCTGGAATCGATCGGTCTGCTCAAAATGGACTTCCTCGGCCTGCGGACACTCTCGATTATTGACCGCTGCATGTCGTGGATCGCGGAAGAGCAAGGAAATATGCCGGATTTCAAGACCATTCCTGATGATGATCCGCTGACATACCAGATGCTGGGCCGCGGCGATACAACCGGGATCTTCCAGCTGGAATCGGCCGGGATGCGGCGTGTGCTGAAAGAGATGAAGCCGAGTGTGTTCGAGGATATTATCTCAATTCTGGCCTTGTACCGTCCAGGTCCAATGGAGTTTATCCCCAAGTATATTCAGGGCAAACATGGCCGTATCGAGGTGGATTATCCGCATGAGGATTTGAAGCCGATTCTGCAGGATACGTACGGTATTATCGTATACCAGGAGCAGATCATGCAGATTGCTTCGCGGATGGCCGGCTTCTCCCTGGGTGAAGCGGACTTGCTCCGAAGAGCGGTTTCGAAGAAAAAGCGAGATGTGCTGGACCGGGAACGCAGCCATTTCGTCCAGGGCAGCGTGAAGCAGGGCTATACGGAGCCGGAGGCCGACCGTGTGTATGATATGATCGTGCGGTTTGCGGATTACGGATTTCCACGCGCCCATGCAGCAGCTTACGGCGTACTCGCCTTCCAGACTGCTTACCTGAAGGCCCATTATCCGGTGCAGTTCATGTCCTCCATGCTGACAGCGGTCATGGGCAGCCACCGCAAAATCGCGGAGTATGTCGTCGAATGCCGCAAGATGGGAATCGACGTGCTGCCGCCGGATGTCAATGAGAGCGGCGTGCTGTTCACGCCGGTACAGACTGTCACACTGGAGCCAGACGATGTCCTGCCTTTGCAAAATGAAGGTCAAGAAGCATCAGCTGGGGGGCGAATCCGTTTCGGCCTTGCTGCGATTAAGAATGTCGGTACCCAGGCAATGGAGAGTATTCTGGAAGTGCGCAAGGAGAAGCCGTTCGAGAGCCTGCTCGATTTCTGCCGCCGGGTGGATCTGAGGGTGTGCAACAAGCGCGTTATTGAATCCCTCATCCAGGGCGGTGCCTTTGACTCACTGCCCGGTCATCGGGCCCAGCTGCTTGCCATGCTGGATGAGACCGTCGAGGCGGCACTGAAATGGCGTAAGGAGCGCGATGACCTGCAGATCCAGATGTTCGACTTCGTGGAGACGCCGAACTGGGAGATTGAATATCCGAATATTCATCCGTTTCCGGCTGCCCAGCAGCTTGAGCAGGAACGCGAGCTGCTGGGACTGTATCTGTCCGGCCACCCGCTGGACGATTTTGAGCCTGTCATCGAAGAGAGTGCAGCCGACCGGCTGGCCGATCTGGCGGAGGCTCCGGATGAAGCCGCTGCAGTTACAGCCGGCATGGTCGTCTCGCTGAAGACGATTACGACCAAGCAGGGCAAGGCGATGGCCTTCATGGAGCTGGAGGATCAGATCGAGCGCTGTGAGGTGGTGCTCTTCCCCGAGGTATGGCGCAAGAGCCAGCAGCATATCGAGAAGGGCGCGCTTCTCGCTGTGCGCGCGAAGGTGCAGCAGCAGGACGAGGGCTTCAAGCTCCTCGCCGAAGAAGTCGCGCCGCTGTCTGCCGGCATGCTGCAGCAGCTGGCGCAGCGCCGCCGTGCCCGCAGCAGCGGCGCAGGTCCAGCAGCTGGCGCGGCCTCACGCCGCCAGCCTGTGCGCAGCGGTACGTCGTCCGCTGCACAGCCCGCCGCCGCGGGGCCGTCTGCCCGCGTGCCGCAGGAGCAGGCCGCACGGCCTGCTGCCCAGGGGGCAGCAGCCGTCGGCGCTGCCTCGCAGCAGCGGGTGTTCGTCAAGATCACCCGCCAGGCGGAGTCGCACCCCGAGCTGCTGACACGGCTGCAGGCCTTGCTGCAGCAGCATCCGGGGCCGGTTGCGACCGTGCTCTTCTATGAGAGCAGCCAGAAGCTGCTTGCGCTCAGCGAAGCCTACCGCATCAAGCCGTCGCCGCAGCTCTTCGCCGAAATGGAAGCGATGCTCGGACCGGAAACGGTACGGGTGCGGTAGCGGTGTTCGCCTGACGGAACTATATGCCTTGTGTTTTGATTCAAATTGTTGGAAATGAGAACGTTTTGGACTCCTGCCGCATACACTTAGGAACACGAACGGACAACACAGGCAGCAAGGCTGGCAAGCTGCTGATGTAGATTCCGATGCGGGAGGGAGAACATGTCATACGAAATCGCCGAAGCCTTGTTGAAACACAGGGGAGTCACCATTGAACAAATTGCAGACATCGTGTATCAGCTTCAGAAGGTGTACCACCCTCTGCTCCAAATGGATGAATGTATTGCCAGCGTGAGGGCAGTTCTGCGCAAACGTGAGGTGCAGTACACTTTGTATACCGGAATTGCGCTGGATGAACTTGCTGAGAAAAGGCAGCTGCCGCAGCCGCTGCAGGCGATTATGGAGGCAGATGAGCCCTTATATGGAGTGGACGAGACTCTGGCTCTGGGCATCACCAGTGTCTACGGTATGATCGGATTGACCAGTTTCGGTTATCTGGATAAGAAAAAGATGGGCATTATTGACCAGCTTAATCATAAAGGAAACGGCATTCATGTGTTTCTGGATGACCTCGTGGCAGGGCTGGCCGCAGCCGCTTCGGCCCGGATCGCTCATGACAATGTGGATGCCGCCCAATACCCGGATAAAGTCTAGAGATGGCCGGGTTCCCGTAGAGCGAGCGTTTACATCCCGGATTCCGGGAGGAGGCGTGCCAGAACCGTTCTTGGCCTCGCAAGAGGCCTTTTGTTGCGGGAAAAAAGTAAGTTATGTTATCATTATTCCATTATACGGGCTCAAAATGTAGGCCTAGGGGGTTGGAAGAGGCGCATGTGGACGGTGATTTATATTGCACCGACGGCCAGGTTGGCCGACATGATTACGAACAAGCTGTCGGAAGAAGGATTTTTGGTTAAAGCCCGTTCCATCAGCTTATCCAAGCAGCAATATGAGATTCTGGTCCCTTCCGGTGAGGTTGAAGAAGTGCAGGAAGTCCTGAATTCCATATTGCACCCTTAAGCCTGTTTGAGACAGGAACATCGTTGTCGCCGTCTGAGGCGATCAATTTATGCGCATACCCTGGACGCCGCAGCAGCGGCGTTACTCATGATGTACAGTTGCGGCCAACAAATTAACGGCTGAGAGGTGTAGTTGTGTTTAAAGATTTATTTCAGAAAAAACGAAAGTACGCGACCATTCCTTCAGAACGTTCGCTTCGCAGCGACGGCCCTGATGCCGCTGAACGGCCAAGACGGGAAATACCGGAAGGTTTGATGAGCAAGTGCAGCAAATGCGGAACCATTCAGTACAGCAAAGAGCTGGAGAAGAACCTGAAGGTATGTCCGGCCTGCGGATACCATATGCGGCTGAACGCGATGGAGCGGGTCGCCATGCTGATGGACGAGCAGAGCTTTGTGGAATACGACGCTGACATGATTTCTGTGGACCCGCTGCAGTTTCCGGGTTATGCCGTGAAGCTGGAGCAGCAGACCATGAAATCGGGTCTTCGGGAAGCTGTAATTACCGGTGAAGGAACGATCGACGGCAATCCGGTTGTCGTTGCTGTCATGAGTTTTGACTTCTTCACAGGCAGTATGGGATCGGTGGTCGGCGAGAAAATTACCCGTGCCATTGAGCAGGCGACAGACAAAAAGATGCCATTGATTATTTTCTCCACGTCCGGCGGGGCCCGCATGCAGGAAAGTATCCTCAGCCTCATGCAGATGGCGAAGACAAGCGCAGCGCTTGCACGCCTGGACGAAGAGGGAGGACTCTATATTTCGGTTATCACGGACCCGACGACAGGCGGCGTATCGGCAAGCTTTGCCAGTCTGGGAGATATCAATATTGCCGAGCCGGGCGCCGTCTTCGGATTTGCGGGACGGATTGTTATCGAGCAGACGATTCGCCAGAAGCTGCCGGAGGATTTCCAGACAGCCGAATTTAACCTCCAACACGGTCAGCTGGACAAAGTGGTGCACCGCAAGGAACTGCGGAGCATGCTGGCCAAGCTGCTGGAGCTACACAGCGGAAGAGGGGTGAACTAGATGGCAGGAGAGTTGCCTTTTGAGAAGCCTCTCACCGAGATGCGCCAGAAGATTGCCGAGCTGCAGCAGTTTGGCAGTGAGAAGGGGATTGATTTTACCGAGGAGATCGCCCGTCTGGAAGAACGTTATAAGAAGCTGGAAGATGAATTGTACAGTAACATTTCACCTTCTCAGAAGATGCATCTGGCCCGTCTCAATCAGCGTCCGACTTCACTGGATCTCATCCAGCTGATCTTTACGGACTTTATTGAGCTGCATGGGGACCGGTTATTCGGGGATGATCTGGCGGTTGTAGGCGGACTTGCCCGTCTGAATGACACGCCGGTAACCGTCATCGGTCAGCAGCGCGGTAAGGATACGAAGGATAACATTGCCCGTTTCTTCGGCAGTGCGCATCCGGAAGGCTTCCGCAAAGGACTGCGCTTGATGCAGCAGGCGAACAAGTTCGGTCGTCCAATCATCACCTTTATCGATACAAAGGGTGCTTATCCGGGCAATACGGCTGAAGAGAGAGGTCAATCGGAAGCGATCGCCCGCAACCTTAGGGAGATGGCGAAGCTTTCGGTGCCTATTATTTGTGTGGTTATCGGGGAAGGCGGAAGCGGCGGTGCGCTGGCACTTGCTGTCGGCAACCGGGTGCTGATGCTGGAGCATGCCATTTATTCCGCGATTTCACCGAATGGTGCAGCCTCTATTCTGTGGAAGGATGCCTCCAAGGCTGACCAGGCTGCAGAAGCGATGAAGATTACAGCACAGGACTTGCTGAAGATGGAAGTGATCGAAGGGATTGTGCCGGAACCGCGCGGCGGTGCCCACCGGGATTATGAGGCAACCGCCTCCGCAATCAAGGCTGCGATTGAGCAGCATCTCGAGGAGCTTCAGAAGCTGGATGGCCCAGCCCTGAAGGCAGATCGTTACCGGAAATTCCGGAAGATCGGAGAGTTTACGTTTTATCAGGAACAGAGTGACGTGAACCCTGCAGAATAGATCAATTTCATAGTCTGTCCAAGAGGTGAAAGTACATGTAGCTCCGGGCCCGAAGGCCCGTCTATATGTACTTTCTCATTGAGATTAGGGCTTTGGATGTAAGGTTTGATTCAATTGGGATTTTTTGGGCAATGATAAATTATGACAAAGTTCCTATACAAATAGACAAATATGTAGTAGATTTAATTGTTGGAAAAAGATAAACAGAAGATAGACCTTGAATAACGGAGGAAACCCAAAATGCGTAAAACTAAAATTGTATGTACGATCGGTCCATCCAGCGAATCGTTGGACAATACGAAGAAACTGATTCTTGCAGGAATGAACGTGGCCCGTCTGAACTTCTCGCACGGTGACTTTGAGGAGCATGGTGGCCGTATCATCAACATCCGCAAAGCAAGTGAAGAGCTGGGCAAGACTGTTGCGATCCTGCTGGATACGAAAGGCCCTGAGATCCGTACTGGCAAGCTGGAAGTGGAACCGATTGAATTGGTTCAAGACGAGTACATCACGCTGACTACAGAGGAGATCCTTGGCAACAAAGACCGCCTCTCCATCACTTATGCCGATCTTCCTCGCGATGTTGAACCAGGTTCTACCATCCTGATTGACGACGGCCTGATTGGTCTGACTGTTGTAGCGGTTGAAGGCACTGAGATCAAATGCCGCATTGTAAACGGCGGTACGATCAAGAGCAAGAAAGGTGTTAACGTTCCTGGAGTTCGTATTTCCCTTCCAGGTATCACCGAAAAAGACGCTAACGACATCATCTTCGGGATCGAGCAAGGCATCGATTTTATCGCAGCTTCCTTCGTTCGTAAGGCCAGTGACGTATTGGAAATTCGTGAACTGCTTGAGAAACACAATGCTTCCCACATTCAGATTATCTCCAAAATCGAGAACCAGGAAGGTGTAGACAACCTGGACGAGATCCTGGAAGTTTCTGACGGCCTGATGGTTGCCCGTGGTGACTTGGGTGTTGAAATTCCTGCAGAAGAAGTACCTCTGGTACAAAAACGCATGATCGAGAAATGTAATGTAGCCGGCAAACCGGTGATCACAGCAACTCAAATGCTGGATTCCATGCAGCGCAACCCTCGTCCGACCCGCGCGGAAGCAAGTGACGTGGCGAATGCGATCTTCGACGGTACAGATGCCATCATGCTGTCCGGCGAAACAGCTGCGGGTAAATATCCGGTTGAGTCCGTATTGACCATGTCCCGTATTGCGGAGAAAGCGGAGTCCGCACTGCATTACCGTGAGCTGTTCCTGAAGCAAAGAATTGCCCAGGAAACAACGGTTACAGAAGCAATCAGCCAATCGGTAGCCATCTCTGCACTGGATCTGAACGCGAAAGCAATTATCACATCCACAGAGTCTGGTACAACTGCTCGCATGATCTCCAAATACCGTCCACAGGCTCCGATCATTGCGGTTACAACTCAAGATCGTACGAAACGCCGTCTGGCTCTGACTTGGGGCGTAACCCCTGTCTCCGGCCGTTCGGTTCAAACGACTGACGAGCTGTTCGACAACGCCATCGAAGGTGGTCAAAAATCCGGTCTGGTTAAAGAAGGCGACCTTGTTGTGATTACAGCAGGTGTGCCGCTGGGACGTTCCGGTTCCACGAACTTGGTTAAAGTTAGCACAATCCCTTCTTCCCAAGCATAAGAAGAGATTTCATAGATTTTATATAGCAAGTAAAAAGACGATTTCAGGTCCTGTGACCTTGAAATCGTCTTTTTTGTCGTTATAGCTGCTCTTTATCCTGAGAGGATTGAACAAATGCAATAAACTCCTGCTGCAGCGGGCAGAGTTCAATATCGCTGCGGTATAGGCAGCGGTACTGCAGGGCTGATGCCAGTCTGCCATGCCCGCTGCTTACCAGACGGGTAACGAAGCCGTCCGGCAGAGGAAGGCTCTGGATCAGAGATTCTGGCAGAAAGGCGGCTGCTTTGCTGCCCAGCAGCACGGTGTGAATACTTTGCAGGTCCGGCAGCTCCAGCGTGAGGGCGGGTTCCAGACCCTGTTCTGCAAGCCACTGCTCGGCGTACTGAGCCAGATAGGCGGAGGAGGGCAGCTTCAGCAGTGGATTTGCAGTCCAGTCCATATCAGCCGGTACCGATTCTTTGTCAGCCAGGGGATGGCTGGCTCCGCATATCAGGAGAATCCGGTCACTCGCAATCGGCAGGGCATTAAGATAGCCGGGAAGCTCCTCGTCCGAAGCGGTAAACGCAAACTGTACTAGTCCTTCCTGCAGCGATGCAAGCATCTGTTCATGGCTGGAGGTCTGCAGCTGAATATGCAGCTTGCGTCCCAGATGGGAGGCGAAGCCGGAGAGCAGGCGCGGAACTATGGCTGCACCAGGGAGCGAGTCACTGACAGCTACCAGAGTTTCCGAAGCTTGAAGGGTCAGATCACGGATGACCTGCAGGGCATCCTCCTGCAGCCTCAGCATCTGTCTGGCATAGGGGAGCAGCGCCATACCAGCCGGCGTCAAATGAATACGGCCGCGCTGGGAGGCGAATAGAGGGATGCCAAGCTCCTGTTCCAGGCTTTTCATGTGAAAGGATACCGTCGGCTGCTTCATATTAAGAGCAGCTGCAGCATCGGTCACTTTACGGTAACGGTCAATGAGCAGAAGTATTTCGTATTTTAATAAATTCATATCAATATAGTTCTCCTGGTATCTGGAAATAAGTTGTGATGTTTATATTATAGAATTTATCTATCAAATCATCAAATTAGTATTGGTATATTTAATGCCCATTTTACACAACACAAACTTACAAATAACACACAAATTCTACAATGTAAAAGTCGATGGTGAACAACAACAAACAACAGGCCATCACTTAAATCAGGGGAGGACAAACAAAAATGTTGAAAAAATTGCCGTTCATGCTGATGACTCTTACGCTGGTATTTGCACTCGCAGCGTGTGGATCCAAAAATGATTCATCCCAAGGAAGCACAGGGGGAGACAGTTCATCTAATGCAGGCAACAGTGATACAGCAGCTCTTAGCGGACAGATTCTTGCAGTAGGTTCGACGGCACTTCAGCCGCTGGTACAACAAGTTGGCGAAAAATTCATGACAGATGACAAATATAAAGATATTTCCGTACAAGTACAAGGCGGTGGCAGCGGTACAGGTCTGACTCAGGTTTCCGGCGGCCAAGCAGATATCGGTAACTCTGATGTATTCGCAGAAGAGAAATTGGACGCAGGCCCAGCAGGCGAACTGATTGACCATCAGGTAGCGGTTGTAGCAATGACTGCGGTAGCTAACCCTAAAGCAGGCGTAGACAACCTGACGAAAGATCAGCTTCTGTCGATCTTCACAGGCAAAGTAACCAACTGGAAAGACGTTGGCGGTGCAGATCAGAAGATCGTGATTGTTAACCGTCCAAGCAGCTCCGGTACTCGTGCAACGTTCGAGAAATTCGCTCTGGGTCAAAAAACGGAAGACCTTCCAGGATCCATTCAGGAAGACTCCTCCGGTACTGTTAAGAAACTGGTAGCTGAAACACCTGGTGCTATTGGTTACCTGGCTCTGTCCTACCTGGACGATAGTGTAAAAGCTCTGAAATACGATGGTGTCGAAGCTTCGGTTGAGAACGTAGAGCAAGGCAAATATCCGGTATGGGCTTACGAGCATATGTATACCAAAGGTGAGCCGAAAGAACACGTTAAAGCGTTCCTGGACTACATCCTGTCCGATGAAGTTCAGCAGGCTGATGTAACTGAACTGGGCTACATCCCGGTATCCGGCATGCAGGTGAAACGCGACGCGGAAGGCAACATTACAAAATAGTATAAACAGCACGGAAACAATACATTCGAAGGACAAGAGGCGGATTTCAGTATCCGGCCTCTATTCTTCGGTTAGAAGGAAGGTTTGTAATGGAAACAACTAGCAGGAAGGCCGCTCAGCACAGTAAGGATCGCCGGCGTGCCCTTATGAAGGAGAAGCATTTTTGGGAAGAATGGACAGGCCGCGTCTTTACATCGGTTTGTGTCGTCTTCCTGATTGTCGTCATTTTGTCCATTGTTTATTTTGTAGCATCCAAAGGCGTAATGACTTTTGCCAAAGACGGCGTTAGCCTGAGCGAGTTTTTCTTCGGTACAACCTGGAGTCCTGACGGATCACCTGCCAAGTTTGGTGCCCTGCCGTTTATAACAGGCTCTTTTGCCACGACGATTCTCGCTGCATTGATTGCGAGTCCGCTTGCCTTGTGTGCTGCCTTATTTATGACGGAGATTGTACCCAAGTTCGGTAAACGTCTGCTGCAGCCGGCGATTGAACTGCTCTCCGGTATTCCGTCTGTTATTTACGGTTTTGTAGGACTGACCGTCATTGTCCCACTGCTGCGCAGTATGTTTGGCGGACAGGGCATCGGGATCCTCGCAGGGTGTCTGGTGCTGTCTGTAATGATCCTGCCGACGATCACCAGCATCATGGCTGACGCGCTGTCTTCCCTGCCAGGCGGACTTCGCGAATCCTCCTACGCCCTGGGCGCAACGCGCTGGCAGACGATCTATCGGGTCGTAATCCCGACGGTGCTGCCTTCCCTGCTGACCGGTGTAGTTCTCGGTATGGCAAGAGCTTTTGGTGAAGCCCTTGCTGTTCAGATGGTCATCGGTAATGCACCGCATGTGCCGCATTCGCTGCTGGAGTCGGCTTCGACATTAACGAGTGTGATTACTTTGAGTATGGGCAACACAGCTATGGGTTCTGCACAGAACAACGCTCTCTGGAGTATGGCGCTTGTACTGCTGCTGATGACTTTTGTATTCGTACTGCTGGTGCGTCTGCTTGAAAGGAGAAACCGGATTTGAAAAAGACAAAACGTGCTGACAAGATTGCAACATTCGTCATTTGCTTCTTTGCGCTCCTCATCGTTGCCGTTTTAGTGGGCCTGATCGGTTTCATCATGTTCCGCGGCCTAAGCCATATCAGCTGGCATTTCCTGACGAGCAAGCCGCAGACGATGCGAATTGGCGGCGGTATCGGACCGCAGCTGTTTAACTCTGTATTTTTGCTTATTCTGACACTTATTATTACCATACCTCTCGGCTGGGGGGCCGGCATCTATATGGCCCATTACGCTAAGCCGGGCAGGGTCACGGACTTTATCCGTTTAACTGTGGAAGTATTGTCCTCTTTCCCGTCTATCGTAATCGGTTTGTTTGGTTTGCTGTTGATTGTAAATACATTCGATTTCGGCTTCTCGCTCCTGTCCGGGGCCATTGCGCTTGCGGTGTTTAACCTGCCGCTGATGGTACGTACGACAGAGCAGGCGCTGCGTGCAGTTCCGAAGGAACAAAAGGAAGCCGGGCTGGCGCTGGGGCTGTCGAAATGGAAAATTATCACTTCCATTCTGCTGCCTGTAGCTCTGCCGAGCTTGATTACAGGTACGATTCTGGCTTCCGGACGGATCTTCGGTGAAGCCGCTGCGCTGCTGTTCACAGCAGGCATGAGTACACCGCCGCTGGACTTTACAGATTGGAATCCGTTCCATGACCGTTCCCCACTGAATCCGATGCGTCCGGCCGAGACACTGGCCGTGCATATCTGGAAGGTGAACAGCGAGGGCATCGCACCGGATTCGGCTCAGATTGCTGCCGGAGCATCCGCTGTACTGGTTATCATGGTACTTGCATTTAACTTGTTGTCCCGCTGGATCGGCAAAATCGTGTACCGCCGCCTCACGGCTGCCAAACGGATGAACTAGATCGAGGAGGAATAACCAAATGGCACAGCCGTTTAGCACAGAAAACCTGAGTATTTACTATGGTGAATTTGAAGCCGTGAAGAAAATAAATCTGGCCTTCCCCGCCCAGACGGTGACGGCCCTGATCGGTCCTTCAGGCTGCGGGAAATCGACCTTCCTGCGTTCCCTGAACCGCATGAATGATGAGATTGCAGGCTCCAGCACTAAAGGACATATCTGGATGGACGGACAAGATCTGAACGATCCGGATACCGATGTGATCAAGCTGCGCCAACAGATTGGTATGGTCTGGCAGCGTCCGAACCCATTTTACAAATCGATTTATAACAATATTGCTTTTGGTCCGAGATACCGCGGGATCAAAAATAAAAAGAAACTGGATGAGATTGTAGAGAGCAGTCTGCGCAAGGCGGCGCTGTGGGATGAAGTGAAAGATCGCCTTCATGATTCGGCACTTGCCTTATCCGGCGGACAGCAGCAGCGTCTGTGTATTGCCCGTGCCTTATCCGTGAATCCGCAGATTTTGCTGTTGGATGAGCCGGCGTCCGCGCTTGATCCCGTATCGACAGGCAAAATTGAAGAGCTGATCTCGGAGCTGAAGGAGGAACTGCGCATCGTTATCGTGACCCATAACATGCAGCAGGCTGCCCGGATTTCCGATTACACGGCCTATTTTTATGTAGGTAATCTGGTGGAGCATGGGGAGACGAAGAATATCTTCACCAACCCCGAGAATCAGCTGACCCAGGAGTATATCATGGGCCGCTTCGGATGAGGCGGCCACGAACAGACCTTCCCTTTGGGAGGGTCTTTCTTGCTTTCTTGTTATAGGGACGGCAAATATGTTTTAATAGAAGTCAGGTGAACAAAAGTTAGGAACCCTGGTATTGAATGAATAGGAGATTGTCAGCATATGAATCATAATCTTCACGATGGAATGAACCGCTGGTTTGCGGCAGAGCTTCGGGTACGTTATTCGGAATGTGATCAGATGGGTGTCGTGTACCACGGCAACTACCTGAACTGGTTCGAGGTTGGCCGCACGGAGATGATCCGCGAGTCCGGTCACACGTATCGGAGCATGGAGGATGCAGGGGTGCTGCTGCCTGTGACGGATCTGAATGTGAACTTCAGACAACCTGCCAATTATGATGACAAGATTGTCGTTTTCACACGAATGACCGTCTTCACAAAACTCCGGCTCAGCTACACTTATGAAATTCGGCGCTGGGATGCTGATGCTTCTGCCAATCGAGATCCGATGAAGGTATGGCGAATGGGCGAAGTGCTGCCGGGAGAACTGCTCGTGACAGGAGAGACATCACATGTGTGGCTGTCGAAGGACTGGAAGCCGGTTCGTCTGGATCGTGTGCTTCCTGAGCTGTACGATACATTAAGTTCTCTATTCACAGGGGACGGGAAGAGGTAAGATGAATGCGTAAATGGATGTGGGGATTACTGCTGCTGATACCTGCACTTGAGCTTTATGGATTTATCTGGATGAGCAGCAGAATTGGAGCCGGCAAGACGATACTGTTGATTATCTTCACATCAATTATTGGTGCGGTGATGATGCAGTTTGAAGGACGGAAGGTCATTATTGATGCCCGTAAGGAGATGAACAGCGGCCAGGTTCCCGGCCGGAAACTGCTGGATGGCTTATGTGTATTCGTCGGAGGCATCATGCTCGTAACACCGGGATTTATCACCGACATTGTCGGGTTTACTCTGTTATTTCCAGTGACGCGGCCGGTTTACCGGTATGCGCTGCTTAAATGGATTGAGAAGAAAATGAAAAACGGCACGTTTACGTTCTCCCGCAGGTTCTGAGCGTAATCGGGCCGTTTTTTCTTCGTGGGAATAATGACGGGCTAGCGTCTGCCTGACAGGACATACGTGCGCAGGTCCCGGAAAACATTAGCACGGTTGAATGCGTCCAGAATGACCAGGCTGACGGGCCCGATGATCAGACCGAGGACGCCGAACAGCTTGAGTCCAATGAACATGGCGATCAGGGTTGCGAGCGGATCCAGGCCGACACTGCTGGCCAGTACTTTCGGCTCGATAATCTGACGGGCAATCAGAATAATGCCGTAGAGTACGGACAACCCGATGCCCAGCGGAATATCATGGGACATAAAAGCATAGATCAGCCAGGGAATCATTACAAGGCCCACACCAAGGTAGGGCAGCAGATCGACCAGGCCAATCATCAGACCAATGGTAAACGCAGACGGCACCCGCAGGACGAGGAGACCGATAATGACGACGACCGCCGTAATGGAGATCAGAATCAGCTGTGCTCTTAGATAGCCGAACAGGGCCTTCTGCAGATCACGCCAGATGGTCGAGACCGGTTTACGTACGACGGCAGGTACCCAGTTGGCTGAACTCTGACCGAGCAGAGTCCATTTTTTGCTGATAAAGAAGGTTGCCAGGATGACCACAATCAGGACTGCTCCCATATTGGGCAGGGAACTCAGAAGATTGAGCAGCCAGTTGAAGAATCCGGTTACGATATCTGTAACCGCGGAGCTGACCGTCTGTGTGGTCTTGTCGATATTGTTATTGATCGTTTTCTGATAATCCGGGTTTTCCTTAATAAAATTGTTAATCTGCGAAATGATATTCTGAATGGACTCGCTCTGGGTCATGCTGACGAAGAGGTCACGGAAATTCTGAACATACACATCGAAGGACTGAGACAGATTGATAATTTCTTTTACAATCCGGGTAACCGCTGCAGACAGTACAAGCAGCAGGCCGCCGATATAGATTAACAGAGACAGGGTGACGGCAAGCCAGCGGGGCATTCTCGCCCTGCGCTGAAGCAGACGGACCAGCGGGTTCATCGCATAGGCAATGAGCCATGCAATCAGGAAGGGGTAGATTAATGGAAACAGCCAGTACATGGCGAGGATGATGGCGACCGTGGCTACAACGACCCACAGTGCCCGCAGAATGCGTTTTATGATCAGTCTGTCCAAGCTCTCATTCTCCTTTTATATGTATTAAGCCAAGCATCTCATCCAGACTTGCGGCTTGGAACTGCAGCAGACAGGAAAGAGTCTCTAACTATTATGTACCCAAACCAAGCGGGACTTGAATTCAACCGGCGGTAACTTTCAATGTCTGCTCTCTTGGCAGCTGAACAGCGGCAAATGGGACCGCATAGACAGCTGTTATCACTGTTAATCAGAAATTTCAATCTGCATTCATTCTATAGTATGCCGGAATCGGAAGGGCTAGTGCAAATTCCTTCAGGCTGCCGCTGACCTCTGCTTAGGTGTCATATTTCGTCGAAAAGCATTTGAAACCTAAAATTATGTAAGAGCTTTCAAAAATTTGTTTATCGGTTTGATAAATCATTTGAATGTTGAGAAGGGCCTGTCATTGTTCACATAAACGACAAAATCCAGTATAGTGAGAGAAGGCTTTACTATTGACATCATACGTTAGCTTGTCCAGATTTCTCTTTTTATATTGGCGCTATTGAAACGGTTTACATTGCTAGTCCGTACCCATTGACTTTTAAAGGAGAGATGTAACTATGACAGCAACGAAAGGTCTTGAAGGCATTGTTGCAGCCGAATCTTCCATCAGTTCCATCATCGACGGCGTTCTTACATATCGCGGCTATAACATCGACGATCTTGCCGAACAGGCGGAATTTGAAGAAGTAGCTTATCTGCTCTGGCACGGAAGCCTCCCGAACCGGGAACAGCTGGATCAGCTTCACAAGCAGCTGTCGGACAGTGCCAAACTGCCGGATGGATTAATTTCCCAAATGAAACTGTATCCGAAGGAAATGAACACGATGGCGGCTCTGCGTTCCGCTGTCTCCAGTCTGGCCCTGTATGATCCGGAGGCGGATGATATGTCCCGCGAAGCCAACGAGCGCAAGGCTGTCCTGCTGCAGGCACAGCTCCCGAGCATTGTAGCGGCGATTGCCCGCATCAAGTCAGGGCAGGAACCGGTTGCACCCAAAGAAGGCGTATCCATCGCTGAGAATTTCCTGTACATGTTGACTGGCGAGGCTCCTGAAGAGATTGCTGTGAAAGCGTTTAACCAAGCCCTGGTGCTGCATGCAGACCACGAGCTGAATGCCTCTACATTCGCCGCACGCGTAACGGTTGCTACATTATCTGATATTTATTCAGGCGTCACATCAGCCATCGGCGCCCTTAAAGGACCGCTGCATGGCGGAGCCAACGAGGCGGTTGCCAATATGCTTTATGAGATTGGTTCCCTGGATGAGACTGACGGCTATATTCAGAAGAAGCTGGATAACCGTGATAAAATTATGGGCTTCGGCCACCGGGTATACAAAAACGGCGACCCGCGTGCCAAACATCTGCAGAAGATGTCCCGCGAGCTGTGTGAGCTGAATAATGATACGAGCATGTATGATATGTCCGTACGGATCGAAGAGCTTGTCACTGGCCAGAAGGGTCTGAAGCCGAACGTGGACTTCTATTCCGCTTCTGTTTACACCCAGCTGGGCATCGAGCGTGAGGTTTTCACCCCGATTTTTGCCATCAGCCGCGTATCCGGCTGGACGGCCCATATTCTGGAGCAATACGAGAATAACCGGATCATTCGCCCGCGTGCTGAATATACAGGTCCAGCCAACCAAAGATATATTCCTGTCGATCTGCGGTGACAGATAGATAAAATAAGTTACAATAGAATAGGGGGAGCCTGATATAGGATCAGTGACTCCCCGGCAAGAAGAGAGCTTGGCAGGACGAATCATATTTTGACGAGGAGGAAACAATCATTATGTTCAAATTGGAAAAATATGCACTACCTACAGAGGGCGACAAAATTACAATCGACAACGGCAAACTGCAGGTGCCTGACCATCCGGTAATTCCTTTTATTGAAGGCGACGGTACCGGCCGTGATATCTGGAAAGCTTCCAAGCGTGTGCTGGATGCAGCAGTAGAAAAAGCTTACGGCGGTTCCAAGAAGATTGCCTGGTATGAAGTATTTGCCGGTGAAAAAGCTTTCGATACATATGGAGAGTGGCTGCCGAACGATACACTGGAAGCCATCCGTGAGTATATCGTAGCCATTAAAGGACCACTGACAACACCTATCGGCGGCGGGATCCGTTCCTTGAACGTGGCTCTGCGTCAAGAGCTGGACCTGTACGTCTGCCTGCGTCCTGTGCGTTATTTTGACGGCGTGCCATCCCCGGTTAAACGTCCGGATCTCGTGGACATGGTTATTTTCCGTGAGAATACGGAAGATATCTACGCTGGTATTGAATACCAGGAAGGTTCCGAAGCGGTTAAGAAAGTAATCAAATTCCTTCAAGATGAAATGGGTGCAAACAAAATCCGTTTCCCTGAAACTTCGGGTATCGGTATCAAGCCAGTATCCTCCGAAGGATCCAAGCGTCTGGTACGCGCAGCCGTGGAGTATGCGATCAAGCATGAACGTAAGAGCGTTACCCTGGTACACAAAGGCAACATCATGAAGTTCACGGAAGGCGCGTTCAAAAACTGGGGTTACGAAGTGGCTGAACAGGAATTCGGCGACAAAGTGTTCACGTGGGCACAATACGATGTTATCAAAGAAAAAGAAGGCACAGATGCTGCAAACGCGGCTCAAAAAGCGGCGGAAGATGCTGGCAAAATCATCATCAAGGATGCGATTGCGGACATCGCTCTGCAGCAGGTTCTGACGCGTCCGGCTGAGTTTGATGTGATCGCTACACTGAACCTGAACGGTGACTACCTGTCTGATGCCCTGGCTGCACAGGTTGGCGGTATCGGTATTGCACCTGGTGCAAATATCAACTATGTAACGGGTCATGCGATCTTCGAGGCAACACACGGTACAGCTCCTAAGTATGCAGACAAGGACGTTGTTAACCCGGGATCTGTGATCCTGTCCGGCGTAATGCTGCTGGAGCACCTGGGCTGGCAGGAAGCGGCTGACCTGATCTACAAAGGCATGGAGACGTCGATCAACAACAAAACGGTAACCTACGACTTTGCTCGTCTGATGGAAGGCGCTACCCAAGTGAAGTGCTCTGAGTTTGCTGACGAAATCATCCGCAACCTGTAAAAGGAGGACTATCGTGACGATCAAACGCAGAAAAATTACCGTCGTGGGTGCCGGTTTTACCGGTGCTACAACGGCCCTGATGCTGGCGCAAAAAGAGCTTGGTGACGTCGTTTTGCTTGATATTCCGCAGCTGGAGAACCCGACCAAGGGGAAGGCGCTCGACATGTTCGAGGCAAGTCCGGTACAAGGCTTTGACAGCAAAATTATCGGTACATCGAACTATGAAGAGGCAGCAGGTTCAGACATCGTGATCATTACCGCAGGCATTGCCCGCAAACCGGGAATGAGCCGGGATGATCTGGTGAATACGAATGCGGGGATCGTAAAGTCCGTATGCGAGAATATCGTCCGGTATTGTCCGGATTCCATCGTAATCATTCTCTCCAACCCGGTGGATGCTATGACGTACGCGGCATTCCAGAGTCTCGGTTTTCCTAAAAATCGTGTCATCGGTCAATCCGGTGTGCTGGATACGGCCCGTTACTGTGCATTCATTGCAGAAGAGCTGAATGTATCGGTGGAGGATGTTCGCGGCTTCGTGCTGGGTGGACATGGTGACGATATGGTACCGCTTGTGCGCTATTCCAGTGTGGGAGGCATTCCGATTGAAACCTTGATCCCGGCCGAGCGTATTGAATCCATTGTTCAACGTACACGGGTCGGCGGCGGCGAAATCGTCAACCTGCTTGGCAATGGCAGCGCTTATTATGCTCCGGCTGCATCTCTGGTTCAGATGACGGAGGCGATCCTGAAGGATAAGAAACGTATCATTCCGGTGATCGCCTATCTGGAAGGCGAGTACGGCTATGACGACCTGTTCCTCGGCGTACCGGCGCTGCTGGGCGGCGATGGAATTGAGAAGATATTCGAACTGGAACTGACGGCAGAGGAAAAAGCGGCTCTCGACAAGTCTGCAGAATCTGTCCGTCATGTGACCAAGGTCGTTAATGTGTAATTATTGATCTATTCATACGAGAAATTAAAAAGAATCCCGGGCTTAGGCCCGGGATTCCTTTTAATTCTAGCTGCTGCTGACTATAATAGACTTGTACATAACCTGGAATAAGGAGGCGCTGACAACCATGGACGTGGCAAGACTTGTGTTATTTCTTCATATCATTGGTGCGGTAGCAATGGGATTCTATTTGGTAGTACCTTTCGTGGTAGGCAAAATCGGAAGTTTGTCTAACGGTGCAAAGGAAGGAACTTTGTCTGCGATCGGCACTTTGAATCGCTATGCTCAAATCGGGCTGGTGATCCAGCTGCTGACGGGCGGCTATCTGATCAGTGAAGGAAATTATTCGGTAGCCTGGATGATCGTCGTGTTTATTCTGTTTCTGGCGATTGCGGCTATTGGCGGCATGATGGGTAAGCCTCTGCGCACAGCTATCACTGCAATTCGCAGCGGCAGTGCAGCAGCTGAGGTAGGCCGCCTTCGCGGTATGAGCAGTCTGCTCGCAATCTGCCTGCTTTTAATTCTGTTTTTCATGGTGTACCGGCACATTATTTAAGTTTCATATTTCGATGCAGAGAAGCGGCGGTTCCTTCTGGGACTGCGGCTTTTTTGCTGTACTTGACGAGCGGAGAGATTCAATGCCCTGCTTTTCGGGATTATCGTTTGGATGGTCCTGAATTGTGGTAATGAACTTATCGAGAAGGCGCACAGCCTTAACAGCTGATTGGTAAGTATTTTGTCTCGGCAGACATCAAGTTTGGAAACTGATGCAAAATGCGGGGTTAATTGCGCCTTGCTGAAGCCATCCTAACCAAGGAATGGACGATGACCCATGATCCCTGAAAGGAGAAATGAATCATGTCTTCAAATGGAGAAAGCAAGCAGACATTACCACCACAACAGCAGGACAAGCAGCCGGGTATTGAGTCCCAGATGAATCCGCTGCCAGAGTTTGAATCACCGGTCTACAAAGCAGCAGGCAAGCTGCTGGGCAAGGTTGCTCTCATTACAGGAGGCGACAGCGGGATTGGCCGCGCCGTGGCCGTCACTTTCGCCAAAGAGGGTGCAGACGTTGCCATTGTATACCTGAATGAACATGAGGATGCAAAGGAGACCCAGCGTCAGGTTGAGCAGGAAGGCCGCAAATGTATCCTGATCCCCGGTGATATCGGTCAGGAATCCTTTGCTAAAGATGCGGTCCGCCAGACGGCCGAGAACCTCGGGAAGCTGGATATTGTTGTAAATAACGCAGCTGAGCAGCATCCGCAGGAAAGCATTGAAGATATTACCGAGGAGCAGCTGGAGCGTACATTCCGGACGAATATTTTCGGTATGTTCTTCCTGACCAAGGCAGCACTGCCGCTCCTTCAGAAGGGCAGCACGATTATTAATACGACATCTATCACTGCTTATAGAGGCAGCCCGCAACTGCTGGATTACTCATCGACCAAGGGGGCCATCACTGCGTTCACGCGTTCGCTGTCCATGAACCTGGCTGAGAAAGGGATCCGCGTGAACGCGGTTGCGCCGGGTCCGATCTGGACACCGCTGATTCCATCTACATTTGATGAGAAGAAGGTCAGTGAGTTTGGGGCAACTCAGCCGATGAAACGTCCGGGTCAGCCGGAAGAGCTTGCGCCTGCCTATGTTTACCTGGCAAGCGAAGACTCCTCCTACGTATCGGGTCAGGTTATCCATATTAACGGCGGCGAAGTCGTAAACGGTTAAGTTAGGTGAACCGTCTTGTCACAGTACAAGTTAAAGCCGTACATCTCCCCAGCAATGGGGGATGTACGGCTTTTTGACATGCCCTGAAAGATCTCGGATAACGACAGGAGTAGGGATATGTCTTGAATCCTGCTGCAGGGTGTCGTATGCTTCGGTTATAGACTTAATGTACCAATGAACCCAGTAAATTACGAAGGAAGAGATTGATGAAGCCTTTTCGTGTCCGTTTAACCGCCACCATGCTGCTGCTGATCGGCCTGTCTGTGCTGGCAGCAGCGATGATCATGGGGTATTTGTACAAGGAATCTCACATTGATGCCCTGGAGGAAAATATGGCCCGGGAAATCAAGCTGCTGGAGAATACGTTTCATTTCCAGCCCGCTTCGGAGCCTGATTCACGCACTGTCGACGCCTATTATTCATCCAAAGCTCGCGAGATCGCTGCCCAGATTGACTCACGGGTAACGTTTATCCTGAAGAATGGTGACGTAATCGGTGATTCGGAAAGTGATCAGAGCCATATGGATAATCATGCTGACCGGGAAGAAATACGTTCAGCGGCTGCTGAAGGAATCGGAAGGTCAATACGCCACAGTGCGACTTTGGGTACCAATATGCTGTATGTTGCTCTCCCTGTGCATGTTGAAGGATTTGACGGTTATGTCCGATTGTCCATGAGTCTGGATGCTGTTCAGGCAGGAGTAGAGCGCGGCTGGCTTGCCATGTTCGTCGGACTGCTGCTGCTCTTCGTCATCGCATCCCTGATCAGCTACCGTATTGCACGCGGAATGACGCTGCCGCTTGAGCATATTACGAAGGTAGCTAACCGGATCTCGAAGCTGGATTATGATGCCCGGGTTGAGTTTCAGCGTTCTGATGAAGTGGGACAGCTGGGACACGCCATTAACGGTATGGCAGACAGTCTGCAGGGACAGATGAAGACCATTCGGGAGAATGAGGATCTCCTGGAAAGCGTCATGGCCAATATGACGGGCGGGATTCTGATGATTGATGCGCAGGAGTGTATCGGGTTGGTCAACCGTGAAACGGAGCGTATGCTGAGCATCAGCAGTCAGCGTGTTACAGGCAAGCCCTACCATGAGCTTAAACGGCATTACGAGTTGACTAAAAGAGTGGAAGAGAGTATCCGCAGCCGTGAGCACATCCATGAAGAGGTCAAAGTCTATCAGCCGGAGGAACGTCTGCTGCGTCTGGATGGCGTACCGATGTTCGAGAGTGACGGCAGGTACCGGGGAATGCTTTTCCTGCTGCAGGATGTTACGGCTATTCGCCGGCTGGAATCCATGCGCAGTGAATTTGTGGCCAATGTGTCCCATGAACTGAAGACACCGATTGCAGCAGTCAAGGGATTTGCGGAAACCTTGCTTGGAGGCGGTGTGGATGATAAGGAAACAGAGCGTTCATTTCTCAAAATCATTTATGATGAAAGCGACCGACTGAACCGCCTAATCGGCGATATTCTGGAGCTCTCCAAGATTGAATCCAAACGCGCTCCATTAGATTGTTCGCCAGTGCATCTCTCGTCGTTCTTCGAGATGCTGTGCGAAACGCTGGAGAAGGTGGCTGAGAAGAAGCAGATCAGCCTGGAAATGATGGTGCCGGACGAGCTGTTCATCGAAGGCGATGAAGACAAGCTGAGGCAGATCTTCATCAACCTCCTGTCTAATGGGATTAGCTACACCCAGGAGGGAGGGCGGGTCCGTGTGCAGGCGTATACACTGCAGCGGGAGAATGAAGAAGAGAAGATCGTCTTTGCAGTAAGTGATACGGGCATCGGTATTCCTAAGAAAGATCTTCCGCGCATATTTGAGCGCTTTTACCGGGTGGACAAGGGCCGTTCACGCAACTCAGGCGGTACCGGATTGGGACTGTCCATCGTCAAGCATCTGGTGGAACTCCATCATGGAACACTTTCGGTAGAGAGTGAACTGGGAATCGGTACAACCTTTACGATTGAGCTGCCGGTCATTCAAGAGCAAGAATATTAATAGTAAAATGCTGATAAATTATAAGTATTTACACACCGTTAACATTGGGATGATATAGTAATCTATGGCTGTAGCGTTTACAATGCCATGTGGAACAGGAGAGGGGATTCAAATGGTACAACGACTGCTCGTAATCGAAGATGAACCGACATTGGCGAGACTTCTTACGTACAATCTCACGCAGGAAGGGTATGAAGTAACGGCAGAGGACCATGGAGGAGCCGGTTACGACCGTGCTATTTCACAGAGTTTTGACCTGATTCTGCTGGATTTGATGCTGCCAGGCATGAACGGACTGGAGATTCTCGGTAAGCTGAGAAGTCAGGGGATTACGACACCAACGATCATTTTGACAGCGAAGAATGGAGAAGAAGAAGTTGTACAGGGACTCAAATCCGGTGCAGACGACTATATAACGAAACCGTTCGGCGTATCCGAACTGCTGGCCCGGGTGGATGCAGTCCTGCGCCGCACATCAGGCGGGGAGGAGACTGTTCCCGTTCCTGCAGAAGACGGAAACAAGATCATTCTGGGTGAGCTTGAGATTTATCCGGAGAAATACGAAGTGATACTGGGTGGCCATCAAATTAATCTGCGCCCCAAAGAATTTGAAGTGCTGCTCTACCTGGCACGCAAACCAGGGGTCGTCCTGACCCGAGATGATCTGATGAATGCAGTTTGGGGATTTGATTATATCGGAGGGCAGCGTACTGTAGATGTGCATGTCAGCTCTCTGCGCAAAAAGCTGGAGCTCGATCCGGACTCGGTGCATATTGATTCTATCCGCGGGGTAGGGTACAAGCTGGTCGTCAACAAGAAAAAAGGCTCCCATCATTTAGTATAAATGATAGGGAGTTTTTTGATGAGATTTTACATATTTCTGCAGATTCATTATGCCTGTCTGTAGTAGGATGAATAGGTCGAAATGCTTATTCCATCACATGTAAACTTATCGTGTAAAGGGGAATGGAAACTGTGAGCAGCAGCAAACCGGAGCTAAAGAAGCAAACTTCAGTGGAACAATCAACAGAAGCAGAAACATCGACGGTGCCTGAAACCGGACCTGAAGAGATTCAGATCGTATCTTATTGCACAAAGATACCCTGCCTTGAACAGGAGCTGACCTGCAGGGAACTGCTGAATTTGTTCCGCAGTGAAGGGGATATTCCTTGTGTTGTGATTCATCAGGCGAGTGAGAACAGATATGGGCTGATCATGAAAGATACATACTACCGGCATTTCGCCGGACGATTTGCAGCTGACTTGTTCTATGAAAAGAAGGCGGCCCTGTTCGCCGATATGACGCCGCTCATTGTGGATGCTGCAGATGATCCCTCCCGAATGATTGATGCTGCTCTGCAGAGGGAGGACAAGCGGTTCTATGATGCTGTGATTGTCCTGGATCAAGGTCAGCTGTATGGAGTCGTTACAATCCGGGAACTCATGCAGATGTCACTGCATATCCAGCAGTATGCTGAACAAGAGCGCCATCTTGCGATCCGGCACAGCTATGAGCATCTGAAATCCATCCGCCAATCGGCTGCCGAAGTGACCCGGGATACAGATTCAGCGGCCGGAACCGCGCAGCGCATGGGTGAGCTGGCGGTGACAGGCAGGGACAAGCTGAAGCAGCTGCTGGATGCTTTCGAGCAGGCTATGAAGCTGCTTCATGATCAGCATCAACATGTGGAGCTGCTCGAGGAGTATGTACGTTCCGTCTCAGAGACGACGGTCCGGATCAAGGAGCTGGCTGATCAGAGCGCACTTCTGGCAATTAATGCCTCAATCGAGGCTGCACATGCCGGCGAACATGGAAGGGGATTTCAGATTGTTGCCGGAGAAGTCCGCAGTTTGGCCGGACAGACGAAGGAATTTTCGGTGAGCATATCCGGTCTCCTGGAACAGATTGGAGAACATATCGGGCATACCGTGGAGCTCAGCTCTGCCAGCGTGAATACGATCGGGCAAAGCTCACAAGAGCTGGAAGAAGGAACCGGGACTTTTGCGGAGCTGCTCAGCGCTGTGCTGGATGTGGAAGAGCGGGGCAGGCAGACGGCCTCGACGGCGGCCGAAGCTGAATCAGCTGCGCATCAGGCTGCTGCCGAACTGGCCTCCATGCTGAAAGAGATTCACGATCCTATTATTGAAGAGAATGAGATCGGGCGTCAGGTAAAGGTGTATTCCATCGAAGAACAAGTACTGCAAGAGCTGGTTTCCTGAGAAACCGGCTTTTCTTTTTACATTGCGTTTACACATGGCGTGCATGGAATTTACATAAAAAAGTTACAATCTAGCATAGCGTCACTTGCTGTGCCGCTGACTTGGAAGTCTTGCATACAAAGGGGTAGAAGACTACATGAACGATAGTATCATTCACATTGAACACCTGAACTTATATTACGAGTCTTTTCACGCGTTAAAAGATATATCGATGGATCTGCCGGAGAAGACAGTCACGGCTTTCATCGGCCCTTCCGGATGCGGCAAGTCCACACTGCTCAGAACGTTGAACCGGATGAACGACATGATTTCGGGTACCCGAATCGAAGGGAAAGTAGAAATCGGCGGTTCAGATATATACGGAGAGCACCTCGATGTAGAAACCCTGCGCAAGCAGGTGGGTATGGTGTTTCAGCAGCCGAACCCTTTTCCGAAGTCCATTTATGATAATGTAGCTTACGGTCCGCGTCTGCATGGTGTACGCCGGAAGGACGAGCTGGATCATTTGGTGGAGCAAAGCCTGCGCCAGTCCGCATTATGGGATGAAGTGAAGGACTATTTGAAGAAATCAGCGCTCAGCCTCTCTGGAGGCCAGCAGCAGCGGCTCTGTATTGCCAGAGCCTTGGCGGTTCAGCCGGACATTCTGCTGATGGACGAAGCAACGTCAGCCTTGGATCCAATCTCAACACAGAAAATCGAGGAGCTGGTTCAGGATCTTCGCGACAGGTATACGATTGTCATGGTCACGCATAACATGCATCAGGCGGCCAGAGTATCCGGCCGGACGGTATTTTTCCTGAATGGAATTGTGGTGGAAGCCGCGGATACAGAAGAGCTGTTCTCCACACCTCAGGATTCCCGTACGGAAGATTATATTTCAGGCCGGTTTGGCTGAACAAGCATAAGGAGGAAGGCAGACCATGATACGCAGAAAAGAATTTGACCAGGAACTGAATGAGCTGAGGGCGCTGCTGCGCGAAATGGGAGAGCATGTAGGAACCTCAATGGATCAGGCCATTACGTCTCTGCAGAACAAGGATGCGGAGTTATCCCAGGAGGTCGTGAAAAAGGATGCCGAACTGAATGCCATGGAAGAGAAGATTATGGACATGGGTTCGCGCCTGATCATCACTCAGCAGCCGGTTGCCAAGGATTTAAGAAGAATTATTGTAGCATTTAAAATTTCCAGTGATCTGGAACGGATGGGCGATCTCGCTGTCGACATTGCCAAAGTCACACTGCGTATGGAAGGTCAGACGCTGATTAAACCGCTGGTGGACATTCCGCAGATGGCGGATATTGTCAAGACGATGATTGAGGAGTCTATTACGTCCTATCTGGACGAGAACACAGATCTGGCGTTCAAGATGGCTCAGGATGACGACAAGGTTGACTCCCTGTACAGCCGTATGATCAGTGATCTGTACTCTTTTATGGTGGAGAATCCGGCCAAAGCATCACAGGCCATGCTGCTGACTCTTGTCGGCCGTTATATTGAGCGAATTGGGGACCATGCGACGAATATCGGCGAGAGCACCGTATACCTGGTGACAGGCAAACGGCCGGATTTGAATCAATAAATCAATTGAATGGGACTACGAACAATGGCAGACTCCTGAAGAGGGGTCTGCTATTTGTTTTAGGACATTATAATAAGAAGTTTTTTTTATCATGGACAGGTCTATGTTAAGATAAGAGGAGATATCATTTTGATGTGAAACGGGTGAGATGCTGAATGGACAAACTCATGTTAATCGACGGTAACAGTATTATATATAGAGCTTTTTTTGCAATGCCGCCCCTGACGAATTCAAGCGGGCTTCATACCAATGCGGTATACGGATTTACAACGATGCTGCTCAGACTGCTGGAGGAACACAAGCCGACCCATGTGATGGTCGCATTTGACGCGGGCAAGATCACCTTCCGGCACGAAGGTTATCAGGAGTATAAGGGGGGACGCCAAAAGACACCGCCTGAGCTGTCCGAACAGTTTCCGCTGCTGAAGGAGCTTCTCACCGGTCTCGGAATCGCACAGTTTGAGCTCGAGGGTTACGAAGCGGATGATATCATCGGCACCTTGACGCGTATGGCGGATGAAGAGTCGAGGAAGGTGCTGGTCATCACCGGGGATAAGGACATGCTGCAGCTGGCTTCCGAACAGGTTCAAGTGGGGCTCACGCGTAAAGGAGTTACCGAGATTGAGCTGTATGATCCGGCACATATTCAGGAAAAATATGGACTGACTCCGCTTCAGATTATTGATTTGAAGGGCCTAATGGGCGATGCATCCGATAATATCCCGGGTATCCCGGGTGTAGGCGAGAAGACGGCGCTGAAGCTGCTGCATCAATTTGGTTCTGTGGAAGACGTTCTGGACAATACCGGTGAACTTAAAGGCAAAATGAAGGAAAAGATTGAAACCCATGCCGAAGATGCGCGGATGAGCAAAAAACTGGCAACCATCTACCGGGAGGTACCGCTGGACAAGACTTGGGAGAGTATCGCCTGGTCAGGCTTAAAAGAAGAGACGGCTGGACCGGCACTGGCAAAGCTGGAATTTAAGTCACTGCTGGAGCGGCTGTCCTTCTCGGCGGGCGGGGGCAGCGGAGCAGTTCCGGCTGCAGCGGAAGCCGAAATTAACGTAGTGATCATTAAGGCGGAGATGTTGGCAGAGCTCGAGGAGCTCATGCCGAAGGTGGAGGCACTTCATGTAGAGACCTATGGAGAGAACCCACATCGGGCTTCTGTTATCGGTATGGCACTAACGGTCGGAGATACTCAATATTATGTTCCATTCGAGCTGCTGCAGGAGAAGGCTGCTTCTCCGCTGAAAGATTGGCTGGGCAATCATGAAGCGGTCAAGCGCGGTTATGATCTGCATCGTGTTGATCTGGCTCTGCATTGGCACGGTATCGCCTTCCAGGGCGCTGCTTTTGACGTTCAACTGGCTGGCTATCTGCTGGACCCTACCGACAGCAATCAGACGCTGACGGCGCTGGCTGCCAAATACCAGCTGCCCTCTATTCAGCCGGATGAGGAGATCTTTGGCAAAGGCGCAAAATATAAGCTTCCTGCAGAGGATGTGCTTGCGGCCCATCTCGCCCGCAAGGCACAGGTAATTGCGGCACTGATTCCCGCCCAGGAGGAAGAGCTGGAGCGTAACGAGATGCAGAAGCTGTTCCATGAGCTGGAGATGCCGCTCTCGCGAATTCTTGCAGATATGGAGAAGCAGGGCATCAAAGTGAATACGGACGATTTGAAGGCGCTGGGCCAGGAATTTGAACAGCAGATCAGCAAGCTGGTATTGGAGATCTACAGCATCGCCGGTACGGAGTTTAATATCAATTCTACGAAGCAGCTGGGTGAGATTCTGTTCGATAAGCTGGGCCTGCCGGTGATCAAAAAGACGAAGACCGGGTACTCCACTGATGCAGAGGTACTGGAGAAGCTGGCTCCTTATCATGAGATCGTCCAGCATATCCTGCAGTACCGTCAGCTCGCGAAGCTGCAGTCGACGTATGTAGAGGGCCTGCTGAAGGAAATTTCCGCGCAGACCGGCAAGGTGCATACGTATTTCCGCCAGACCATTGCCGCTACAGGACGTCTGAGCAGCCAGTTCCCGAACCTGCAGAATATTCCGATCCGGCTGGAAGAAGGGCGCAAGATTCGTAAGGTGTTTGTCCCTTCCGAAGAGGGCTGGTCCATTCTGGCGGCCGACTACTCGCAGATTGAACTGCGCGTGCTCGCTCATATTTCGGACGATGCCCGTTTGAAAGAAGCTTTCGTCCATGACATGGACATTCATACGAAAACGGCCTCCGACGTGTTCGGTGTGCCCGCAGAGGCGGTGGATTCGGATATGCGCCGTTCTGCAAAGGCGGTTAACTTCGGCATCGTCTACGGAATCAGTGATTACGGCTTGTCCCAGAATCTGAACATTACCCGCAAGGAAGCTGCGAAGTTTATTGATCAATACTTTGAGGTATTCCAAGGGGTTCGCAAATATATGGATGATATCGTCCAGGAGGCCAAGCGGGACGGATATGTTACCACACTGCTGGAGCGCCGCCGCTACTTGCCTGAGATCAATGCCAGCAACTTTAACCTGCGCTCTTTTGCCGAGCGTACCGCGATGAATACGCCGATTCAGGGCACGGCTGCCGATATTATCAAGCTGGCCATGGTCCAGATGGATGAAGCGCTGCGGACCCATAACCTGCGCAGCCGAATGCTGCTGCAGGTACATGACGAACTTGTATTTGAAGTACCGGAGGATGAGCTGGAAACGATGAAGAAACTGGTGCCTGCGACGATGGAGGCCGCGCTGCAGCTGTCTGTTCCGCTGAAAGCGGAGGTCAGCTACGGCAGCAACTGGTACGAAGCGAAATAAGACTCATTCCGGAACAACGAGAGAGGTGACAGACGATGCCGGAATTGCCGGAAGTAGAGACCGTCAGACGAACATTAAATCAACTGATTGTTGGAAAAACCATTGATTCCGTAACCGTAAGGCTGCCGCGGATTATTCAGCGCCCGGATGATATTCATGCGTTCGCGCTGGCGCTTGCAGGACATACGGTGCAGTCCGTGGAGCGCCGGGGCAAGTTTCTACGGATCCTGCTGGATGGGCTTGTTCTCGTCTCCCATCTGCGGATGGAGGGCCGCTATGGACTGTACAAGCAGGATGAGCCTGTGGAGAAGCATACCCATGTTATTTTTCATTTTACCGATGGAACTGAGTTAAGATATAAGGATGTACGCCAATTTGGCACAATGCATCTCTTCGCACCCGGCGAAGAATTCACACTGCCTCCACTGATGAAGCTCGGTGTGGAGCCGCTGGACGAAGCTTTCACCCCTGAAGTGCTGCGGACGGCCATCGGAACACGCAATACGAGCGTGAAAGCAGCCCTGCTGAACCAGGCATATGTAGTGGGGATCGGGAATATTTATGTGGATGAGTCCTTGTTTCGGGCTGGGATCCATCCGGAACAGGTCGCCAAGACGCTGACCGAAGAACAGTTTGTGCGCCTGCACCGGGCCATTGTGGATACACTCCAGGAATCGGTTGCCGTCGGCGGATCTTCCATCAAATCCTATGTGAACGGCCAGGGAGAAATGGGCATGTTCCAGCATCAGCTGAAGATTTACGGCCGCAAGGGTGAGCCTTGTGTGGTATGCGGCAGCATGATCGAGAAAAGCGTGGTTGGAGGAAGAGGCACACACTATTGCCGGGTCTGCCAGCCCTCGGATCATTGACAACATGGTGAAATAGGCACCTCAGTCTTCCCTGAACATACATTATAGGGAACAACAGATGTACCAAGCCCAGATCTGGGTGAGGTTCGGGGAGGGACTGGGAGATGTCGTTTCATTGGGTATCCTTGCTGGTATTGGCTTTTGCGCTGAGTCTTGACAGTTTTGGCGTAGGAGTTACATATGGGCTTCGTAAGCTGAAAATACCGCTGATGTCGATCATTATCATTTCATTATGCTCAGGCCTTGTGATCGGTATATCCATGCAGGTGGGCAAACTTATGACCCGCTTCATATCACCGGAGTATACGTCCTGGATAGGCGCATTTATTCTGATCGGCATTGGCTGCTGGTCCCTGATTCAGCCGCTGCTGCGGCAGGGTCATCATGAAAGTGAATCTGCAAGAAATGACAGTGCGGCGGAAGTCCAGCTGATGGAATCAGATGGAAAGGGTGCCCGCGAACAGGTGCAGGAGATGGAACCGCGTCAGGTGTATTCGCTGGAAATCCGTAAATGGGGAATTGTGATCCAAATCCTGCGCAGCCCTTCAGCGGCAGATATGGATGATTCCGGCAGCATCTCGGCGATGGAAGCGATGTGGCTGGGCATTGCGTTGTCTCTCGATGCCTTTGGCGCAGGACTTGGAGCGGCTATGCTGGGTTACTCGCCGGTGTTAACCTCGCTCTGCATTACCCTGTTCGGCGGCGTGTTCCTCGTCATGGGGATGAAGACCGGTTTCCGGTTCTCGGCACTGCGGTCCATGCGAATGTTCGGGGTTGTGCCAGCATTACTGTTAATTATCATGGGAATAATGAAGCTGTTATGAGGTGAATACAATGAATATCGGGTTAACCGGAGGGATCGCGACGGGGAAGAGCACCGTATCGTCCCTCCTTGTCCGTATGGGAGCGCTGCTGATTGATGCCGACGTCATCGCCCGCGAAGTTATGCTTCCGGGCCACCCGGTACTTCAGCAGGTGGTACAGCATTTTGGACAAGCTGTCCTGTTGGAAGATGGTACACTGAACCGCAAGAAGCTGGGAGAAATTGTGTTTCAGGATCCCGGCGCCAGAGAGGTTCTTAACGGATTAACGCATCCGGCCATTCGGCAGGAGATGTGGGACCGGATGGCTCGTTATGAGGTTGACCACCCCCAGAAGCTGGTTGTGGTTGATATTCCGCTCTTGTATGAGTCCGGGCTGGAATCCCAGTTTGAAGAAGTGCTGCTGGTCTATGTTCCCCGGGAGCTGCAGCTGCAGCGCCTCATGAACCGGGATCAGATTACAGAAGAACAGGCACAGGCCAGATTGAATGCTCAGATGGATATTGAACAGAAGAAAAGCAGGGCAGACATCATCATTGATAACAGCAGAGATTTAGATTTGACACAGCGGCAGCTGGAGGCGTTCTGGAAGCGGAAGGTACGTTCATGAAGGTGCTCCGCAAAAAAAGAATTCTGCTTCCCGTGTTTGTTGCTATCGTACTGCTGCTGTTCTTGAGTACCAACTGGATGTCATGGTTTTATCCCATTCATTATAAAGAAGAAATTCGTCAATCGGCCGAGAAATACGAGGTGGATCCTTTCCTGGTCGCATCGATTATCCGGGTGGAGACGAATTATAAGGTCAGCAAGGAATCCCGGCGCGGCGCACTCGGCTTGATGCAGCTGATGCCGGATACGGCTGAATGGATCATGGAGAGTGCCAAGCTGCCGAGAGTTCCGCTGGATAACATCAAGCATGAACCGGAAATGAACATTGAGCTGGGGACATGGTATTTGCGGAAGCTGAGCAAGCAGTTCGGAGGAAATCAGACTGCGGTAATCGCGGCCTATAATGCGGGGCCTGGCAACGTGGACGGCTGGATCAAGCGGGGGATATGGGACGGACAGTCCGGAACGGTCAAGAACATTCCGATTGGTGAGACGCGTCACTATGTACAGCGTGTGATTTATTATTATAATCAGTATAGAGATATTTACGACGAGTTTTAAGAATGGATGTGCAGGGCTCAAAATATAAAAATGCCGGACAAGCTTGTGAGCCTGCCCGACATCTTTATGATACGAAGATTAACGGTATTGACCAGCCAGTTGTTGCTCAGCGATCGTTACCAGGCGTTTCGTGATGAAACCCCCGATCGAACCGTTCTCGTAGGAAGTCATGTTACCTTGGTATCCGTCTTGAGGAATGCTGATTCCCAGTTCTTGAGCAACTTCATATTTCATTTGCTCCAGAGCGCCTGATGCACGGCTAACCACCAGGTTGTTGGAATTTCCGCTGCTACCTTGTGCCATTGCTGTTCACCTCCTCGCTTGTTGGTAAAAGTATTATGTCACCTAGACTCCATTTTCATCACAAAAAATAAGGGTATTTTATGGAAAAAGGAAGTGATGCTGCTTGAGATGCCCGTACTGCAGTTATAACGGGACCAAAGTGCTGGACTCCAGGCCTGCGAACGAGAACCGTTCTATTCGCCGCCGCAGAGAATGCGAGAAGTGCAGCCGACGTTTTACGACCTTTGAGATGGTGGAAGTTACGCCGCTAATGGTCATTAAGAAGGATGGAAGCCGTGAAGAGTTCAGCCGGGACAAGACGCTCCGTGGTCTTATTCGTGCTTGCGAGAAGCGTCCGGTGTCGGTAGAGCAGCTGGAGATGATCGTCTCTGAGGTGGAGAATTCGCTGCGCAATACTGCTGCTGCCGAGGTCGAAAGCCAGGAGATCGGAGAGCTGGTGATGGAACAGCTGTATCCGGTGGATGAAGTGGCCTATGTCCGCTTCGCATCGGTCTACCGTCAGTTCAAGGATATCAATATGTTCATGAAAGAGCTGAAGACGCTGCTGTCCAAAAATCCGGCCGACGAATAACGTTGGTCGGGTTTTTGTATAATTAGCTTTTTTTAAAAAAAGCTTGCCAACTTGCTGACGTTTATGGTATATTAATCAAGTCGGAATAAACAGACAACTGCATACGGGGCCTTAGCTCAGCTGGGAGAGCGCATCGCTGGCAGCGATGAGGTCAGGGGTTCGATCCCCCTAGGCTCCATACGTAAATAAACCTTGTAACGCTTGAGATTTCAAGCGTTTTCTTGTTTTTTAAGAATGCGAGTATAAATCGAAATTAGCTATCTGGTAACAATCCGGTAACATAAGAAAAATAATACTCTTGAAAACGAAAAATATAACAAAGGGATAATAAAAAAAGAACAAGCATGGAAGCCTGTTCTAAATTATTTATCGGTTATTTCGTCTCTGAATTTCTTCAGTAATGCTCTTTGCATACCGGGTAACAAATGAGAATAAATATCCAACGTTACTCGTGTCGAGCTGTGACCTAATCGGAATGACAAGGATTTAATATCTGCTCCTGATTTGACACTTAAACTTGCATGACTGTGGCGAAGTTCATGATATGTAACCCGTGTTACTCCAGCTTTATCTATGATTCGATATAAGCTGCGCCTTAGATTACTCGGATTCATTGGCGTTCCAATATTGCTTGGACAGACCAAATTCATGTCTTGATAAAGAGTACCGGAAATTTCTTTGTCTTTTTTAATGCGCCGCTTTTGGGCTCTAAGGACTTCAACAATTTCTTCATCAATTTCCACTGGGCGATTTCCGGCATTTGTTTTCGTTCCGTCACTTATTGCGCAATCGTCATCCTCATGGTCAAGTGTCCGAACAATGTAGATGACTTGATTATCCAAGTCAACATTATCCCAAGTTAGTCCAAGCGTTTCTGCCTGCCTCAAGCCGCAGAATATGCCGAGATAAATTGCACAATAAGTCGGGTCGCCTTTAGCAGTGCTTAGGAATAAGTTAACTTCATCTGGTTTTAGAATTTTGTGGTTAGCTTGTTTTGCCTTGGGAGATTCGATTTTAGAAGCAATATCGCGCGGAATTCTCTCATCTCGGTAGGCTTGAATCAATGCCATCTTTAACACTTTATGCGTATCATGGACAGTTCGGCTAGATAATTTAGTATTAGTAGTGACTTTTTCTTTACCATTGAAAATCACTTTATTCTTCTTTTTGAGCGTCTTGTAAAAGTCTGTAACATCATCTTTTGTTAGATTAAAAAGCTCAATATGTCCGATTTCTTCGATTATGTGCCTAGCTCGATTTTTGTAAGATTCAAGTGTCTTCTTCTTCAGGCGAATTTCTTTATCGCTAAGCCACTTTTCAATCCATTCTTTCAACGTAATCTTTGTGGGTTTAATATATTTTCCTTTCATTTGTTTGTTTTTCGTATCAATTAAATCCTTATAGGCTTCTTCGGGGTTTGAATAACTTTTAGATTTAACCTGTTTTCTTTTATTTGTTTTGGGGTCGTTCGTTGAAATTATAAAGTAATATGTTTTCGTTTTGGTATCCTTGCGTTCGTATACGCCTGGGTATTTTTTAGTTCGTGCCATGTTGAAATTACTCTCCCTCCGTAATAATTATTCGAACAATGATTGTTCGGCTTTTCTTTGAGAAGTAAAAGATTAGCTCGCTGTACAAACAACGAGATAGAAAATTTGATAAATAATAGCGTAATTTTTAATCGTGTCAACTGATTTATGCTGTTGAGTAATCCTCTCCCTCAAACCAGCGCAGGAATGAATCTCTGCAAATCCGATAGCTATTACCAATTTTCACATAGTGAAACTCGTTTCGTTTCAGTTGTTGATATGCTTGTACTCTGCCAATGCGTAGGAAATTTGCAACATCTTTTACTGTCATGGCTTTAGGCAAATCTTCTTTGTTTATATATGTCTCTGTTTTTTTTGTCATAATCGTATTCCCCTTTTTCTGCTGGTAAATTTGCTCAATTATGTTTTTGAGCTGAGTCTGATTACTTTAGCAAAAAAAAGAAGCAAACCGCAAGAGAGTTTGAGCTTGGAAAAATATATTTTTTTGTACATGTAACTACCTTGCTATTTCAAATTTTTTATGCTAAAAATGTCAAGTGAATTGCATTTATTTAAGGGAAGATTCAAAAACGATGGCAAAATGATACTATAAGGATGATATCTCCCTCCAATTATAAGGAGGTTATTTGTCGTGAAATTAACGAAGTGGCGAATTACTTATGAAACCGAAACGAATCCGATAACGGGAGAGAATCAGGAGTACGCTAAGATACCTACTGATGACGATACAGTTATCAACGTCGAAAGCGCTAAAGAAATTCAAGCTCGTAGAAGATATTTGAAAGTGCAAGCTTATCGGGAAAAAGGCAGAAGAACAGAACCATTTACACAAACCATGCCTGCCTACGAGAATAAGGTCGTAGGGAAATATTCACCAGAAATGTTGGAGTGCTTATTCAGAACCTTGCCTTATATGAACTATAATAGTGACAAAGACACCAATTCCGACAAATTGATTAAAATGAACGGTATTCCATTGAATGATACGACGTTAGCCCAGCTGTGGGGAGTATCCAGAAGCACTGCAACAAAATACATTAAACAGTTTGTTCTGGATGGGATTTGGGGAAGAAAGAAACCAGAAGGTTTAACTGGAAATGCCTATCGATTTGAGAAAGAAGTATTTCTAAGAGGAGCCAAAAACAAAAAAGCCCCATTTACCAAAAAGATTGTTCTGGTAAAACTTAAAGACATTATAGACAAGGCTGACAGAGAAAGAGCACGTATTATTAATCACCCATATAACAAGGAAGAACGAGAGTATTCCAAACAACTTACTTCATTTCATCCTATTGCTTTACTAGGAGCAATTTTAATAAAGACAGATTATAAATCCTATTTCCTCCTCAATAATTCTCCAGGAGACGTTATTGTAAAGTCGGATGAGACTGTTCTTGAAGTGTTGAATTCAACCTTTAAAAGCAGAAGGTTCAAATTTTTGAAAGTTTATCAGATGTGGAATTTGTACTCAAAAGCCAAGTCAAATAAATTGTCGGGAAAGCAAAAGATGGAGTTAAACGCATGTTTGTATGTGTTAAAACGTGTAAAGGCTTTGGGGGTTTGGGATACTGGAACAAGACCATACTACATTGTAAATCCTTTTTTAATTTATGTTTCACCGCATATCAAATGTGATAATCATTGGTATTCATTTATCGAAAGCTTATTTAATCTTGCAGAAAACTAAAAAACAACATGGAAGCAACCCTCTTGTTGCTTCCATGTTGTTTTTTACATCAACGAAACTACGTACATTCCTGTACAGTAACCGACAAAACTACGTATAATTTTGTACAACAAAATTTGGCTGGATATTACTGCCACAGGAGAAGACGACGAAACTCTACTTTATATGTCATTGTAGGAATCTAAAGATCTAAATTTTAGAGTTAAAGAGACGTTCAAGTACGTTTATAAGGTGCGGTTGCATCATTGCGTGAGTGACCTAGCAACTGAGTCAAATATTGATTCATTAGCCAACGTTTTTGCCGTTGCAATAATTGTTCTGGGCTATATTTGGGCAGTTCTATCCCATCCTGTAATCTATCAGGGTTAAGCCTCGTGTCTGTGCTTACAAATTGCATGATAGCAGCGGTGAGCTGCTCTTTACTCCAGTTCTTGATTTTTCGGGTATGCCAGATTAAACATGATTTTCTGAAATCATGTACACCGCAGTATTTTACTTTCCCAAGTGCAGCACAATGCTTTACCAGGGCTCTTATTTGTTTCTCCGTCATTTTATGACCCCAGATATTGGTGTGTTTATTAGGGATAAATGGCTCGAGGACTTTGAGCTTTTCTATAACAAAGGGAGGGAGCGGGAGCACACGAGGACGATTATTTTTGTTCTGATTTTTTTTGTTAAGATAAATGCACTGCTTATCAAAATCCACTTGTTCAAAGCTAATTTTAAGCACCTCGGAAATACGAGGACCTGCGTACAACAAAACGTCAACCAGAGTCTCTTCATATAGACTGTAATGCTTGGCAGCTTGTCTTGCAATAATCTGAGCTTCACGGAGGGTGTATCCTACGCCTCCTATACTCCCACGTCGACGTTCCGCTTTACGAGCAATAGGAATCATGCTACGATGTTTGTCATTTACTAGCTTAGCATGACCTTTAATACCGGCTTTTACGGATGATTCGGCAAGCTTGTTAATGGCACTGACATAGGCTGATATGGTTTTCGCTGAACGCCCTTTGTCCAGTAACGATTGAACAAAACTTCCCACCATCCTTGGCTTAATGTCTCGGAGAGAATGTACCTTGTCGAAGTTTTCGTAGCAATATTTAAAGAAAGGTGCGACAACTTTTTTTATAACGTGTGAACGTAAGCGAGGACCAAATGCCGTCGACCCCAAGTTTCCCTTGGTTCCCTTTCTTGGCATCTTTTTTCGTACTCTTTCCCTCTGAATATCGCGTCACCTTGGAATTAGCGATCAGCACGTTATCCATATCAGCGTGCAATCTTATAAGTTCTTTCCGTTCTTTTTTAGTCAAATGGTCGATTTTTCGTTGTTTGTTACTAATTTTTGATGTTCTATTTAATTTAACTGAGTTTAAGTATGAACTGTTCTGTAAATCTATAATACTATCACCTCCTTCGGGTGATAGTATACACAATATATTCTGTTGTAGGGGAAATAGAGAGAGTAGTTTTTGAAATCGGCTTATCTGTGCATAGCATTGGAGTTTCTTGCAGTGATAAAATAAATGGCAGTTTGGTCTACGAAAAAAAATTTTTTTGACAAACTTTATTCATCCAAAATTCGAAGCCAGATGCTTAAAGCGATTCAAAACAATAAATCCCACAAATCTTTTCCTTTATCAATAATTAAACGCCGACCAGATGAAATATTTCATATCTCTGTGAAACCTTATATACAGTACTTTTCCAAAAAGTATAAATACAAACTCCCCCTCTACCTGCCTTATGAAAATCATCGCTTGCAGCGACGATTCTTCAACGTCAGATAAAGGGGGATATAATGGTTCTGTCGTTTCACGACATTACCCTGAGACAGCCTTATCCAACGAAAAAAAACATCTAGCCTCATTAGTGCTACACGCTGTCGATCTGCCTGAACATGTCTCCCTAAAGCAAGAGGAAACGTCCTCCCATAGTTACAATGCCTTCACATTCGAAGGCTAACGTGGCGTGGTGACCAAAATATATGTTCAAGCAAGAAGGAACCTCGACAGTTCCCTTTATAAAGAAGGTTTTACTAAATAAGTTCGTGCTCCTTCATACTATAATAATGAGATGAAGAAACAATAACAGAATCAAGCAATTCAATGCCGATAAGCTCTCCGGCTTTTTTTATGCGTTGGCTTATCTCCAAGTCCTCGGATGAAGCAGTTACATCTCCACTGGGATGGTTATGGCAGAAAAGAATGCTGGCGCTATTTGAAAGAATAGCTGCTTTATACACCTCACGAGGATGGACAATAGCTGCATTCAAGCTGCCGATGGCAATCGTTTGAATAGCTGTCACCTTGTTTTCGTATCCAAACAAATGAGGATACAATGCTCGCGATCCTCTTCTCCAATGAATGCTTTTGCCAACTCGAACGCATCTTGAGGCTTTTGGATACTATTTGTTTGATACGGCAAGGTGCGTTCCCTCACCACACGCAAAGAGATGACGTTCAATCTTTTCATGCGTGCTTCTCTCGGAATTTTTTTCATCGGCTGCATGGGACAAGTCTCCTTTTCAAATTTTTGATTATCTTAGATAAATCCCACAAATATAATATTCGTGGCGCACTTCCTCGCTATAAAACGGACGAAGCTTATCCGAACATTTCTGCTGGATAAATTAAGCTTAAATCTGAGGATATTATAGTGGCTAAATTAAGCTTGTCAATTCTTTTTGTTGACAGCGTTTTTTTTTAATTTACAATGCTGATTATGAAAAGAAGGTGATTAATTATGTATCAGTTTGTGAAGGACTTGGAGTCCTTAAAATGTCCAATCCTCAATATAAAAGAACGTGAGCTTTCAAAAGATAGTAATTTTCGGAAGAAGCTTTATTTAGAGGAATCGGATATAAGACCTGAATATGGTAAAGAGTTTTTAGAACAAGATTATGTTGTTTTTCCGGTATATCGAGATGCGCGAATGCTCCCATTAGGTTATGGAGCTAAATATTGTGATTATCGTGTCAAAGACCATGGCGGCGGTTTACTAGAAATCGTTCAGGAATACGGGAAACTGGAGGTTAATCCACAAGACACGCGGTATACAAAGGCGACAATTGACTCATCTAAGCCCCGTTTTTTCTGGTTCTATTATGATAAAGAAGAGGGACGTTACAAGCATGAGAATAATGAGGAACGCTGGAAAAGTAGGCTGGATGAAATAAATCAAATTAAAGAACAACCGTACATACATAACCTGATTTGGTGCTTCTATGATTTCTACGAAGAATTCTGGATGCGCGACTTTATTTGCACCGAAAAGAATTAACTCATATATGGGACTCTTTAGATGACAAACAACATGGCAAGCCTGTCGCTCTCCTACACAGCATGATAGAGCATGTATTTAAGCCTGCTTATTTCGTTCACCCACTTGAAGGAAATCAATATCCAAACGTTGGAGAAATTTATGAAAGATTGCAACCAACCAAAAAGTTTAGTAGTCGAAATGAACTTCGTATTCAAAAAGAAAAAATGATTGCGAGTGCTCAACAAGCATTTGCGGTTAAAGGGGCTAGTCAAGTAACATCCATTTTTGATTACTGCATTTATTATGTTAATAAATAAAAAAATGCAAAAAAAGAGTGCTCGAGAAATGAGTCTCTTTTTCGTTGAAAGGTCAATTAAGAAATAAAGACATGTACTGGGGCTTTGCCCCACACCCATCCTCGCCGGAAGCAGGTGGTCTATACTTAGACCACCAATTCGAAGGATTTGGGGCTTGAAAAGAAATCAAGGGTCGAGATGAACTCGCCTTGCTCGCCCTTGATTTCGGCATCATACGAATTAAAAAAAGGATTACATGAATCCCCTTATTATGGTACTTTATACCTAATATATTTTCATTACTGGGAGGATCATATGTCGTTTGTTCAAGTGAAGGATATCAAAATACATTATCAAATTTACAAATCTCAGTATGCAATGGATACACTAGTTCTCATTCATGGTGTAGGGTTGAGTATGGAATTGTGGGAACCTATACTTCCCTACTTCCTTCATAATTATCATGTAGTTATCTTTGATTTACGAGGGCATGGGGAAACCGAAAGAGGGATGTCCGATTTTAGTTGGGAATTGTTTGTAGACGATATAAATAAATTGATGGAATTTCTGCACTTAGAATTCTTTCATCTAATTGGACACGGATTCGGTGCAACTTTAACGATGAAGTATAGCCAGAAGTATAAAGAAAAAGTAAAAAGTATCATCCTCCTAGCTGTTCCAGCTTTTTTTCCAAGAAAATCTATTGATGCATTGATTGAAAGTCGGAAGGTACTGTCATGTAGTGGTTCCATGCTGCCCCTCGCTCAGAACATGGCAAAAGGAATTACGATGGAGCCGTCAGATAGCAGTATTTTTCAGAAGATAGTAAACGCGTATTCAATGGTGACACCTGAAACCTATTTTCAGATTTTTGATTTGTACTTGGATACACCGCCAAATGGAGATTTTGAGTGTATTACACACCCTACCTTATCGTTAGTGGGCGTTCATGATCCGATATATTTGACTTCGTATACGTTATCTTCAAAATTATTGATTCAAACGAGATTATTAGTTGTACCTCATTCTTCGAATGCCGTATTTATAGACCAGCCCAAATTAACGGCTGAATGGATTCATGATTTTATACAAAAACCCATTTTGGTCAGGAGCAACTACGGCTCATTTGAGAGTAATGGAGCTGTAAGTGTCATGGATTATTTTCATGAAGTCTATGAAATTGGAATCAATAAACTAGGTAAGCAAACGATTATACAGGTCGATTTCTTAACTGCATTTCGTGTAAGTATAAATAACGAATACATATGGGATGGTTGGAATCAGCGTTACGCCAAAAGTTTATTGCTTTTTCTTACATTTAACCAAACTACTACGCGTGAGCAGATTTGTGATTCCTTATTTCCTGAAGTCCCTTTAAAGCAGGCATTAAATAATCTCAAAGTATATTTAAACTACTTGAGGAAACTAATTGAAATTGATGAGTCCAATAACTCTATATTGATGACTGATAAAGAGCATGTTGCTATTCGTGGGAGTTTACGATCCGATGTATTAAAACTCATCAGTGACTTGCAAAAAGCTCAGATTGAGAAGAGTAATGATTTCAAATTGAATTTATGTAAAGAAATCTTTAATTCGCTGCCAGAAACCTTACTCCCTGGACTTTATGATGATTGGATAAATCTATACAGGGATAAGTTGGAGAACCAGATTGTTGATTTAGCAAAGGAAGTGGCTGAGATTGAAAGAGATAGGGGGAATTTGCAAAGCAGCATCTATTTTTATAATGTAGCGCTAAGATACCATCCAGAGGATGAATGGCTATATGATGAGACAATTTTATTATATGAGCAATTGAAAAACGGAGTTGAACGACAAAAGGGAAATAGAATAAGGAAAGAAAAAATGGGAGGGTCTTAACAGACCTTCCCATTTTTTATCAATATCAAATTGTAATGAATGCTGTAACCCTGGTGTAACGATGGATTGTATAAAATTAGTCAACTGCTCTTCTATCTTTCCATTCGTCAATTTCTCTTGGATCAACATCTAGAATTTCGCATATATGCAAAGCGATGTTTACTGTAGGCATTGTAAGCCCATGTTCAATATTTTGATAATGTTTCAAGGAAACATTAATGGCGCGGCTTAGCTTTTCTTGGGTCAGGTTTTTAGCATTTCGCGCGGCGCTGATTTTCATAGGGAAACAACTCCTTGATCTATTTCCCTAATCGTAGACAATTCGCAAACTTTTAATAACATAATATAATTGGCGAATTATAATACGTGTATTATAATGAGTTTGTTAGGTGTTATGAATTTAAGGAAAAATAATTAAACAAAAGGAGAGTAATGAAAATGACTAAACTTAAAAGAATTAAAGATGTGACAGTTGGAGTAATTCTTGGTGGAGTATTATTCTCGGGGGTATCATATGCAGCTTCCACGAGCATTGATGTAAGTTTCCAACCATTGAAATACTTCTTTGACGGTGTAGAGAAAACAGCGCCATCAGACCAGCAAGGTTTTGTTTATAAGGGAACAACTTATGTGCCGCTTCGCTTCGTGTCGGAGGCATTGGGAAAGAAAGTTGGGTATGATGGGAAGACTTCTTCCATATATGTGGGTAAACAAAAAGAAGGTAGCTTTTCATATATGGAACAAATGAAAGCTTACTCAAACCAGTCTAAAATCGGTGAAAGAATAATCGAAACTTTTACTTCAAACACTGGAGACCAATATCTTCATGGATATGAACTGCCGTTTTTTAATGGCGAAACTGGTGGTAGTTCGGATGAAGAGACTGGTTGGGGATTTACTAAAGAATATCTTTTGAATAGTCAATATAAGGAATTCCAAGCTCTACTAGTTCCAAGTGAGGAATGGGGCACGGCGCCATCACAAACTGATTTTAGTGGAAGCTTAGAAGTATATGTTGATGATGTATCTGTTTATAAAAGTGGAAAGATAGCTTCTAATATAACAGAACCAATCAAAGTGAACGTTGACCTGACAGGAGCTAACAAAGTTAAAATAGCTTTCAAAGGAGACGGCACATATCATGCCGCAACTGGCGGATTTGGTTTAGTTGAAGCGAAGTTTTTCCAATAGATATTAAGGTGATTAATAAATTTGAATCATACTAACAAGTAATTTAAAAAGAACGAGCACTTTGCAAAAGCAAAATGCTCGTTCTGTAGTATTAATAACTTTTGTAAAGGAGACAGAGATGAATAATAGATATTTGATAATTATGGTTGGTCTCGCATTTTCGTTGCTTGTAAGTATTTTCCCTTCGACCACAGACGCAGCAGATATCAAAAAAGCAAATATAAAGGTAGAGAGAATTACAAAGCATACTGATACCAAATATGATGCTGTGAAAAGTTTTGATTTTTTGCCTTCAGGTAAATCCGTTCTTTTGACAATCAACCCTCAAATACAAGTAAGCTATTTGAGCTTCTATGACAAGGGCAACAATCTGAAATATAAAATTACTGGTGGTAATAACGAACAGATCAGTTATATGTACTGGAACGGGATGATTTTTGTAGAAATCAGTTCAATATATAACACATCGTATTCCCGATTATACGCCTATGATGAAAAAACTTTTAAGTTAATCTGGAAACGTGAGTTCAAAGGATTTAGTGTTGAACTTCGAGATGTCGCAAATAACAAATTGTTGTTAAAACGTCTTCTTGCTAATGATCATGAGGATGTGATTTATTATCTCAATCCAAATAGCGGAAATACAATCACAACACAGAAATATCCTTTTATGGAATGGGAGTTCGGTTACAGCCAAACCCAAAATCCTTCAGGCTATTTGGTCACATCACAGATATATAAGTTTAAATACCAATTAAAAAAGGGCGAAGGGCAAGTTGATGATATTTTTCAAGGATCAGATGGTACCGTATATTTAGTGACGGGTCCTGATTATAGTAGGAGTATAGAAGAGTCTCAAAAGTACTACCCAGGAACCTTTACTGGAGTATTCGCAATTGATGGGAAAACGAATAAGCTGAAATGGAAGAAAACATATAGGATTCATGCTGGTGAAGGTAATATCTTTTTTAATGAAAAGCAAGGTATATATTTGCTTGATGGTTCTGAACTTCACTTAATAGATAAAACAGGAGTTGAGAAATGGAAGTACGATTACTATGAGAATGAAAAATATGATCCATTAGTACCTACTATTTATTTCAATGATAGTGGACTGATATTCTGGGACAAAGTAATTCTTTCATCAATAACCGGGGAGAAACTTGCTGATTTTAATTTTGATTTCCAGAATATTATAGGTGTATTGTATTGGATGGATACAGAAGGAAATTTCTACGCGAGGGGCGGGGTTGGAAAGAGACTTTCAGATGGAACATTCTCACCTAGTAACTTAGAAACTGTTTATTACAAATTCAAAATAAAGAATTTATCTGAGCTTATCAAATGAGTGATGTTAGTTGGGCACGGTGTTATCGACTGCCTTGACATACCTAGCGTCGTATCAGGTTATCCAGATGGGACATTTCGTCGGATGCAACTGTAACGAAGGAAGAGTTTATAAATTTGCTATTGACTGCAAAGTCAATAGCATCAAATACAGTCGTCAGTAATTCCTTCTCGGATGTTCCTACGTTAACGTGGTCTTATTCAAAAAGCAGCTTTTCCGGCATCTTTAGTGCCCTTGAAGAAGGGCAGAAATTCAACCCAACATTGTCAGTTACGTGTGAACAAATGGCAGTTTATGTAGTAAGAACTCTTAAGCTCCCCTTATCCGAAAACCTATAGAGCTTTATTGATGCTGAAGACATCACTGACTATCCTGAACTGGTACTTACTGCTGCAACAAACGGAATAATCGGTGTATATCAAGATGGAAGCTATAAACCGAAAGCTTACTTGTCACGTGCTGTAGTAGCGATGGTTTGGATTCCAAAGAAATTTAATAAAAAGTAAATACTCCAATAGACTAGTTAGCCTCGATAATTCGGGGCTTTTTTCCTATTGAAAGCAGGGTTTTGGAAGAGCTTGGTCGAATTAATAGAGATCATGTCATATGTAAAGTGAATTTAAACATAAAGACATGGGTTCAGTTTCCAAGAAAGGAGTCAAGAAATGGCTGATAGTTCAAATTTCCAAGATAGAACAAGCGCAGATAAAACATCAATCGGATTTGATTATCAATTTTTCTATTTTATAGATTTGTTATTAAATATGAAGATTGATCAAAAGATAGGTTACGAAGTAAAAGATGATATTCATATAGAATTAGATTCGAAAAACCATATATTAATGCAGACAAAGCATACTTTAAAAACTAATGCACAAGGTCAAACTGTAAATTTGACTGAACGGGATGGTGATTTATGGAAGACAATACATAACTGGATAAAAGTGATTAATGATAAGGATGAAAAAAGAGAATTTATCTCGGAACAAATTCAGTTTATGAATCAAACAAAATTTGTGTTGATCTCAAATAAAGCTAGTAGCACCAATAATCAACTACTTAAAAAGATAGATGCCGTACAGAAAGATACCTTAAGTATCTTAAATTTCCAAAGTTATTTAAGTAAGCTGATTTCCGAAACAAGCACTAAAAAAGCTGATGGAACTGGAAATAAGTTGAAAAATTATATGCGAGAACTTGTATCACAAAATGACGAATGGCTAAAGAAGTTCTTATCCAAAATTGAATTTCAATTGAATCAAGATGACTTGATACAAAAAATCAAAAATACAATTCGCGTGAAGCTTTTTGAGGTGGATGAATATAGGATCAATAATGCGCTTGATTGCATATTCAGTAATTTGAGTATTTGGAAATATGAAAATGTAAAAAAAGGTGAAAAGATATATATAGATTATGAAGAAGTAGAGACAAAACTTCACAAATGCTTTTTAGTTGCTAGAAATAATAAACTTCCTAAAAGAAAATTTCAGTTTGATTTACCAAATGATTTGGAGTCTCAAATTTTTATAAAACAATTGGTAGATATTAATGATATAGATCCTTTAGATTTCGTCCAAATGGCAGAATACACCACATATAAATTAAATATCTTGAAACATTTAGAATCCTGGAAACAGGCTGGTTATATTACTGAAGATGAATTAGATGATTTTAACGAAGAATGCGTCGCAATATGGAAGAACCTACATCGAGCAGCCCATCGAACAAGCCGAGGTTTAATCAGAGATAATGAACCAATCCCTGAATTAATCAAAATGAACGCTTTGAATTGTCTAGATAACATCAGAGACCAATCAGTGAAGATTGATGACGAAGAACTTAACATTAAAATGAGTAACGGACAGTTTTATCACCTTTCTGATAATCCTTCTATAGGGTGGCTTCTTGATTGGGAGGTAAAGTACAAAATATGAACCAATCTAAATATTTTTATAATAACGAGGCATTTGGTATTGTAGCAATTGCATCGGTACTTAAATATTCAAAAACTCTTCCATTATCGAAAGCCTTATTAATACTTCCAACTGTTGCACATAAAGAAACTTTAAATTATTTAAAAAGAGCAAATAGTGATGTGAAAAGTATTGAGCAATTAATTATTAAGAAAGGTAATTTAGTTACGAATTTCAACAGTAGATTTCAATCATTACTTCCAGTTTCGATTAACTCAATTAATATATTGTGTGAGATGAAGTATGTTAAGTTCGTTGATGAGCATTTATCATTACTGGATGAGTCTAAATTTAATTTTAGTGAACCAAGTTTAGGGGGGCGTGCAAGAGCCATCGTGCAAGCTTCCTCTAAAATTACGGTCTTACTACAAAAAAATGCAAATGATTTATATTTGCAATTGAGGGTGCAATTATGAAATTTCATATAAATGAACTTATTATGTGGATGAAAAATGGTAATGTGCGAAAACTATTTTTTAAGCCCAATAAGGTTAATATTGTGACAGGTGAGAGTAATACTGGGAAAACAGTGATTTGGGCAATTATTGATTATTGCCTATTTTCAAGTGAGCCTCAAATCCCTGAGGACATAATTAATGAAAATGTTGATTGGTATGGCATCAATTTTAATATCAATGATGAAGTATATACCATTGCTCGAGAGGGGATTAATCTATTTGGTACCCCCTCAACAGAGTATTATTTTTCAGGAAGTGGTGAAATTCCTGAAAAGCCCGAAAAAAACATTAACGAAGACGAAATAAAAAAGTATATGGAAGCACAGTTTGAAATTAATGATAAAGTAGTAATCCCTTATGGAGGCAAGGAAATAAGACAAGGATCTAAAATATCGTTGAGGTATTTTTTATTGTTCAATACTCAAGGGGAAAATACTATCGTAAATAGTGATACCTTTTTCGATAAACAAACTCAACTGAAATATAAGGAAGCACTTGAACGTATTTTTGATTTGTCTATCGGGATTGATACTGTAAGAGAGACTCTAATCAAGGAGAAACTTATCAGTTTAGAAAATGAAAGAAAGAAAATGTCGAAAAAATCTATTGCTCTAGAGAAAGAAAATAAATTGTTTGAAAAAAACATGAGAGATTTATTACTTAAAGCAAAAGAATATCAGCTTATCAGTGACTTGTCGAAAAGTTTCGAAGAGGAATTAAATGAAATAAAGCATGTAATCTTACAAGAGAATGAAAGCATTCCCTCTACAGAAATTAATGATTTTGATAAATTAGACAAACAGCGCTGGGAACTAATTAAAAAGATAAAAAAGTTAAAAAGATTTGAAAATGAATACAATTCATATAAGTCACTTATAGATAACAACATCGACAGTTTACAGCCAATAGAATACATTCATAATAATTATTCAGAAATTATTGAGACACCACTTGTTAAAGAGTTTGTTTCTCAATTGAAAGTAGAATTAAATGAAATAAAACGTTCCATCAAGAAAAAATCGCCTGTTAAAATTGACGTGAAGTCTCAACTTAATTCTTTACAAACAGAACTGTACAAAATAAATACTGCTATCAATCTATTGCCTCAAAACTACAAACAATTCGATAACCATAAGCAGAAGTATGTATTGATTGGTGAAATTAAAACTAGGATGCAAATTTATGAAAAAGATTGGGAAGAAGAGAATTATGACACACAAATCCAGTTACTTTCGAAGGAAATAGATGAATTAAAAAAACAACTAGGTAATCGTGAAGATAAAAAAGAAGCTGTAATTAGGTTACTGCAAGAAATTATTCAAGTCTATCTCGATAAATCAGAAAATGCTTTGGCAAATTACGCAGGATTTAAAGCGGTCTTTGACCATCGAGACAAAAAATTAAGACTTCAAAAACCGTTCTCTACTGTTGTTGAAAACGTTATTGGCAGTAGTTCAAATCATTTGTTCTTACATTTATGCTTGTTTTTGGGGCTTCATGAACTCATTATGCGACAAGAAGTACCATTTGTTGCTCCTTTTTTGTTTCTGGACCAACCAAGTAGACCTTACTACGATAATAAAGCGGAAAAAGCCAAAAGTGATTCTGATAGAGCTAAAATAACAATTGCAATGCAATTGTTGAACGATTTTGTTACTAGAGTTAACGATGAATTAAAAAGAGAGTTTCAGTTTATTGTTTTAGAGCATATTCCATCTGAGATTTGGACTGAAAACAGTATGAACAATTTTTATTTAGTAGAAGAATTTAGAGATGGTAATAAGCTAATACGTAACGAAGATATTAATCATAACCATCCCCCTAGTCAGGAGTAAAGTTGATGCCCAACGAATTTGAAATTAAAAAACTAACAATAGAGATTATAGCATCTTTAGTTTACAAAAAGACACAAATGTATGAGCTTATACTTAGACCAGCAGGAATTAGTGATAAGTTCTTCGGGAGTCTTATGAAAAAACGTAATGTAGATGGAAAGCTCCTTACAAAAAGAGATATGGGAGTGATTATTGTTAATGAGTTGGAAAAGAAACCTGAATTTCGAAAAAATATCAACTCAATTATAAAAATAGCAGCGAACTGGAACCAGTTTCACTTAACAGATAATGAGATGCTTGCAAGAGCTACAGTTCAAAAAGCTAGAGAAGTTATGAATGTTATAGATATAATGGCAGAAAAGGAGAAGGAATACCTAGCAGAAGAAAGGGAGAAGGAAAGAAAAAGATTAGAAGAGGAAAGACGAAAAGCCAAAGTTGAGTGGGAAAGTGAGATTCAAAATCAATCAAAACTTCTCTTAATGATGTATGATGAACTTGTTCTGATGAAAAATAATCCTCACAAAAGAGGTTTAATGTTAGAACAATTGGTAAATATGCTTTTTAATGTCTATGATATTGCCCTTATGCAAAGTTTTCGACGTAATGAGGGTGGAGAACAAATTGATGGAGCATTCAAACTAGATGGATGGCATTACCTGGTTGAGATGAAGTGGACAAGTCAACTCACGGATATGAAACAGTTAGATTCATTATATGGCAAAATTGCTCGTTCGGGAAAACAAACTATGGGTTTATTTCTTTCGATTGGTGGATGGTCTTCACATGTGGTTCCTTTGATGAAACAACATCCAGACAAATCAATTTTCCTGATGGATGGTTTTGATTTGAGAATGGTACTAACTCAGGAGATATCTCTTATTAATATCTTGCAAAGGAAAATAGCTAAATTTAACATTGAATCAGAGCCTTTTTTTAGTGCTCGTTCAATACTATATTGAAAAAGTATTGCCAATGTTCCTTATTACTTTTTTGTTTTAGTTGTGTTACATAGCGATTAGATGTTTAAGCGAAAAATCGTTAAACATTAATTTTGACTATAATTAGTTTTAAATTTAAATGGGGGAATTATATATGACTGAGGTTTCTTATGAAGAAAGGTTTCTTTCTACATTATTAGATTGTCTTGAAGTAGATGATGAAACTGAGTTATATAATATTATTAATCAATCTGAAATTGTTATTCATCACGATTGGAAGTATTCTGGGAAAAAGTCGAATCAAAGAAGTGCGTATGTAGAATTGAAAGTACCAGTAAAGTTTAAAAAAATCGTCGCTACGTATGATGCTAGAGATAAATTAAGTAATTACTGTTCTGATATTTACGTTGATGATGATGCTCATGGATTTGTAGGAATTAAACTTGGGACAACGATGAATAAAGTCGTTGTAAGACGAGATCTCTCAGGTGAATCGACACATTTAGAGAAGCATAATAATTATGAGAATCTAATTCATTTGACCTTGAATTCTGAAATGAGCGAAATAGAAAAAGCATATATTTTTGAAGCTTGTGAATGTGCTATGAGAAATAATCGGATTGCCGCTGCAACCATGTTAGGTTGTGCAGCAGAGTATTTGTTGTTGCAGTTATGTGATGCTTACCAAGAGTATTTAGAATGTGGAAATGGAACTCAGAATGAAATTGATAATTTCAAAAGGAATGTTATTAATGCGAAAAGTGCATATACACGCTTAGATGAGTTTGAAAAAAGGGTTGAAAGTAAAATTGAGTTATTTAAGAGATTTGGGTTTGAAAATCCTAAACTTAATTTTAATTTCCTTGATATTATTAGACAAGTAAGAAATGCGTCGGGACATCCAACTGGTAAGAAAATATCGCCTGAAGATTTAAATACGATGTTTGGCAATTATCAGTTCTTTATTCAAAAAGCTCATCTTATGATTAAACAGCTCCCCAATATATAAGAAGCATATTGGCGGACTTCAAATCTATTTCTTATGGTAACTATGTGGTAACAATTCGGTAACAAACAGCCGATATACCCCGATAATCTTCGATAACCAGAGATAACAATGATGTCCCAGAAGCCTTACTAGACGACGCTTTTGGGACATTCTAATAACCAGAAATAACGAACGGCGGACACTGGCAGCGATGAGGTCAGGGGTTCGATCCCCCTAGGCTCCATATTAAAAAACCTTGCATAGCAAGGTTTTTTTGTTTTTCTTTTTTAGTATCTGAGAAGAGTAAGTTGATTAAAATAACTCCAGCACCTTTGATCGTCTGGGGAATAGGAAGATGGAAGGCATGAACCAGAATTAGCCCATTTCCGATACAGGTCTTTAAGACTATTAAAAGAATAGGATGGACATCAGTATATGATGTTTGGGGCTAACACGGAGTATGCGCTGGAAGCTGCTTACGTACCTTCGGAGGCATTTGTCTCGACGGATGCAATGCACTGGAAGAAAATTGACTTTAAACCGGGAGAGGCGATCCAGGACCTGGCTTGGGGAACCAGCGGTTTTGTTGCGGTAGGCCGGGAAAATGTCTTCACATCCACTGACGGGAAGAACTGGAGAAAAACACTTAAGCTGGGGAACAACTATGGTTCGCACCCGGTTCGATACGTCAAAGATACCTATTTTATTTATGGCTATGAAGAAAAGAAGGTTTACACGTCGAAGAATGGCTCGCAATGGACAACAAGTACCCTCGATACGAAAGCCAATATCCATGATTTGGTATGGTTGAAGGATCATTATCTGGGTGTCGGCAATGGAATTTACACATCCAAGAACGGACTGCATTGGAGCAAACAAAATAAATCGCCAAGCGGTGTCAGTCTCCAATCCGTCTTTACTAATGGTAAAACATATATCGCTGTCGGACAGGTCCAGGTTAATGGCTCAAGCCGACAAGTGTCCTATACATCCAGCGATAGCGTGAACTGGAAGCAGCATGATTTATCCAGTCTGCATGTTACGGTATATACGATGTATCCTGTTAACGGCGGGTTCGCCGGTTTGGGTTCTTACAACCAGGAGAGTCACCCTGACGGCACTTATTCCATCTATACAGGTGATGGGGTGAAATGGAGTTACAAGCTGGCAGGTACATCTTTTAGCGGAGACTTTACCGCATTAGCGACCAATGGCAGAAGAACCGTAGCTGTAGGGCATGAGGGCAGTATTATTTACACCGATAATGGTACACAGTGGAAGAGTGCGACTCCTTTTTCTTATAAAGAAAGGCTGGGAAGAGCGAGTTTATTCGATGTTGCCTATGGAGCCAATAAGTTTGTCGCAGTCGGCAATGGCGGGGTTTATGTGTCTTCCGATGGTGTCAGCTGAAAACAGGCGAAGGTGACGTTCAAAGACCAGTTTGGTGATTTGAGCCAAATATTGTGGACCGGCAAGTTTTTTGTCGCCTCCGATCAGGTGTATGGTGTATATATCTCCAAAGACGGACTGTCCTGGACCAAGGTGAGCAGTGTCAGCAAATCCGATTATTGGCTTACTTCCATGGTGTCAGACGGGAAAAGGGTAGTCGCTGCCTTCCAGATCTATAATAATGGCAATCAATATACCAAAATCATGCAATCGACGAACGGGACGACATGGACAGCACTGGCTACGATAGGTATTAATGAAGTGCAGCTGGCCTGGAACGGGCAGCAGTACATGGCAGTGTACCCGTACGACCCTTCGAAAATGTGGATATCCAAGAATGCGAGGCAGTGGTCGAGATCTGCCGCTAACCTGGACTACAATGACAACTTTGAATTTGTGACGTCATTCGGTGGAAACTTCTTTGCTTTCAATGATTCGATCAAAGAGGTGGATGGGGATTATGTCACTTATAATGCTTACTACACTTCAAGAGACGGTGTAAAGTGGAAGGAAGTCGCCGTTCAGAACAAATATGATTTTGACCTGAATGGCGATGAAATGATGCTGGATGGTATCAAAGCGTACGGAAAATACATTTTTGTTGGAGCTTACGGTCAGATTATGTACACGAATGAGCTCCAATTTTAATGAAGCCACTTTCACAGGCATCTTGCGAAAAACCCGCTAACTCGTTAGCGGGTTTTTCCTTGTTTGGCGGATAGTAAAAGGAAATGTAACACTGCCCTTTATCGGAGGTTTATTCCTCATTTTCCTCAATTTCAACAGTTACTGCATTGGAACGGACGTTTCCAGGAATACGCCGGCCGTCTGGCAGCACCGATACAAATTGCAATTCGGCTGTGTTGACAGCCACCGATTTAGGTGGTTCGAAGCAAACGATAGCCCGATAGGTAACAACGAGGGACTCCCCTGGTGGAAGAGGCTCCAATTCAATACCGGTTTCGGGAGTAGCCAGCGGACGGACTGTATGTTGAACCATTACGCTGCCTGCTATCCATTCCAGTCCAAGCGGTGCTGGGTCGATCAGATGGAGGTTCTCTATTGGAAAAGGTGTGGAGTTGTTCACCCTGACGGTATACTTGATTTTATCACCTAAGACGGCTGCAGATTTATTGGCGCTCTTGGTAAGGCTCGGCGTACCTGGGCCTATTGCTCTTACTTGTACTTGATTGGTTTGCTGATATCCGCTGAATGTCCTGCCGTCTGGCAGAGAATAGGTGAATAAAATTTTTCCTTGGTTAATGATGAAACCGCTCGGTGGAATAGCAATTACACGTACGTGAAAGACAATATCGGCTGTTTCTTCAGGGCTTAATGAACCGATAGATATTCCGCTGATTGGCGTGTCGCCGGGCATGGGCATTTCCTCCATAAGGACACTGTTCTCTGCAAAGACGGTTCCTTCCGGAAGTACATCTGATACAATAGCCTCAAAGTTAGTATTTCCTGTATTGCTGACGGTAATGGTGTAATGAATCACATCGCCAATCGTCACCCACTGTTGAGCCGCCCGTTTGCTAGCTGTAATAATCGGCTGCTGAACCTGTACGGATACAGGATTTGAGTATCCTGCAAGCTGCTGTGCACCAATAGTGTAGTCGATCCTCGATTGATCTCTGATAACGTCGATAGGAATACCGGAGGTCACGGTTTCTTGGAAGGTAACGATCGTACTGCCCCCTGCCGGGATTGGACCAATATCGAATCCTTCAGAAGGTACGGCGCTAGGAGCCGGGTTGCTATTAATCTGAACACTGCCTGCCACAAAACGGACTCCGTCCGAATTAATATCCAGTAACCGTGCGCTTGTTATTGGTGTTCCCGTGGTATTGATAACCTCAACAGAATACGTAATAATGTCCCCAATAACGGCTGTTAAAATATTTGCCGTTTTGATGACTTCAATATTCGTGATTGGATCCTGAACGATATTAGTATTGGACACAACACTATTAGTCAACGTCCGGCCGTCCGGCAGCTCATAACTAAAGTTGGCTGTGGAAGTATTGAGGATGAGCTGATCGGGCGGTGCAGAAGTAAAGGAAACCTGGAAGGATACAACAGCTGATTCCCCGGGTTGCAGCAGCGGGACCGTGATGCCGGTAAGAGGGCTCTCCGTTGGATCGCTTACTGCGTCTACAGCAGCTGTACCCGGGATGAAGGTTACGAATGGTGATAGCGGATCCAGGACAACCGGTGAGACTGCAATATTTCCAATGTTTCTTAAAAATACGTTATAGTTAATGGTTTCACCAAGAGTCACAGATTGAGGGTCAGCTGATTTGCCGATCACAAGCAGTGCTTCAAATACCGGGACTGTGACTTCATCAGAAGTGCTGCTGCCTGTCGTTGTTCCAAATGTAAAAGTAGCTGTTGCCTGATTAATCAGTTCCGGCGGAGAAGGTAGTGAATCGGCAATAACCTGGAATGTGACCAGGGCGCTTCCGGAACCAGATATCGTTCCAACGTTTATACCATTCGCGGGATTTACACCTGGTGTTGGTGTTCCATTAACGGTAACACTGCCGGAGACAAAGGTTGAGCCCTGAGGAAGGGGATCGTTGACGACGACATTAGTGACCGTCCCTGTGCTCTGATTCTCGATGAATACTGAATAAGTGAGCGTTTCTCCAACGATAACAGCTGCAGGAGTTACGCTTTTAACGACATTGACCAGCGGAGAAGATACCGGAATAGTCAGCTCATTGGAAACGGCAGTACCTGTGAGTTCACGTCCGTCTGGCAGTTTATAGATAAATGAAATATCTGCTGTATTCCGCAGTATACCATCGGGAGGAGAAGAGGTCACCAGAACCTGGAACGTAACCGTCGATAGCTGGCCCGGCTGAATAATGCCAGCTGCTATGCCTGACACGGGATTCGCAAAGGGGACATTGCTGCCATTCACACTGACACTATCAGGTACAAATGAAGTCCCGAGAGGAATAATATCTTCCACTATGACATTAACCGGGATATTTCCGGTATCCTGTACCTTTATTGTGTACGTAATCGTGTCACCGACATTAACTTGACTTTGATCAGCGCTTTTCTCTGCGACCACTATCGGCTCATACACCGGTATTTTAACAATATTCGAAGGTACCCATACGTCAAGTACAGGGCTTGAAGGATTAGGCTGGAAGGAATAGGAAACCCGGCCTTGATCAACAAGAACCGCGGGTTCTGGGATGGAAGTAACTTTGAGCCGATATATTAATGTTACAGAACCTCCCGGCGGAATATCTCCTACTGAGATGCCAAGGAAGGGGTTTTCACCCGGTTGAGCCGTGCCGTTAATAATTACACTGTTAGCTTCAAAGGTGGTTCCAGATGATGTCTGGTTGTCGAAAAGCACTGCATTCTGAGCAGGAACTTTCCCGGTGTTAACAACTCTGATTGTATAAGTAATAATATCGCCGACGACGGCGTCGTTTTGACTTGCTGTTTTGGATACTTGCACAAGCGGTTGATCGATGTCAATCTGAATGCCGTTAGCATTGACAAGGTAACCATCTCCTGAAGTCGTAAGTCTCAGATATGCAGAAGTCTGATTACGTTCCAAAGCAGCTGATCCATCCACATTCGTGATATCGTAGCCTTGACGACCTCCCACAATATTGCTGCCTGGTGCTCCATTCACCTGATTACGGTTACCAAAGGTGCCTGAGGTATCGAGGCTGCCATCATCTTTGTTAATTTGCGATGCGAAGAAATTGTTCGCAAAGTTATTTGGCCCAGACAACACTTGGAGTGAGTTGAGTGTGCGTCCAAACAGCGCCTGATCCCCAGTCTTGTTGGCATCACCTTCTTGAGCGCTAAGCAGGATCCGTCCTTTGATCGAGCCGCTAACGGGTGTGGCAAAACCGGTGATGACCGTATCGACCGGTCCGGAAGCTGCCTGAATGACTGTGGCGCCCACCCTCAAAGATAAATTGCGCAGTGGCAGCGCTGGATTCTGGTAAGCCACTGCCAGTGTCCATCCGGCGTGATTAGAGGTTGGATCCGGGATAACAAGTGTACCTACTACATTTCCAGTCGTATAATTCCCGGCACCACCCAGAACAACCAGGTCCGTAACGTCCGCTGAACGAGTATAGGCAAATCCGTTCGGGAACCCGCTGCTTACCGCAAGCAGAACATTAAACGAAGTAGCAGGGGTAGGTGCCACACGGTAGGTGCCGGCTGGTGTTGTGAACGTCACCGGCTGATCGATAAAACCGCTAAGGTCGACACCATTGTTAATGTACATCCCACCCCAAATCAGTTCGGCATACAGGACGCTGCTCCCTGCAGGAAGGCTTAACACCGCCGCTGCCGAGTTGCTCTGGAACAAGGAGGTTGTTCCCGGCGGATACGTACCGAATTGTGAAGAGGTACTGGTTGTAATAAAGGCACCAATACTATCCACGGTACCTGGCACCCCAACCCGTTCGGAACGGCTTAAGCCGAGCGTGTTGCCGGTAAAAGTAAGCGCACCATTGACATTGAGGAAGAAGCGGTTTACAAAAGTCATCGTTTTTTTCTCTCCTTGTTTTTCGATATCCAGCGGCTTCTTCGCCGCAGACGCTGGTTTTTTTGTCGTGAAGATGCTCTGGTATGGCGGGATGTTCTGCGTGGACGGGAAATTGCGGATTTCTTCTCGATAGTTTTGGCTTCCGCTTGACTTGGGGATATCTGTTTATATGGGAAATCGGCTTCTTCTAATGTGTGTTCGGCCTCCCGTTTCACAATAAGGTCTTGCGAATTATCAGACCGATGACGCTTAGGCAGTTCGTTGGCCCAACCTTCGTCTACGTGATGATAAGCCAGATCCTGCAGCTCTTCTCGAGTAATATCTTTTTTGACCACTATCAGATGAAGGTAGATTTCATCCACCACGTTCATACAGGTTCTTCGAAACAGGACTCGTTCCTCCAGATCAAAATCAGCGGGGTCATAATTGCTCGTATAGAAATAATGAATTTTAACCAATCGGAAATCCATATCCATTCCCTGTTGAGGTAACCATGTGTTCGTTAATGGCGGTTCATATCGAAAGACCTCCTCCAGTTCCTTGACATACAGTTCTCTGGAAGGTGTGAGATAGAGCGGTGTAAGTTCGCTGAAAAGACTGCGATAGTGTGGATTTTCTATATTTCTGAAGTTGTGGGCATAGGGAGCTAGGATGGTAACGACTGCCTTATGCCGGCATATCCGGTATATCTCCTTCATCGTTTGAATCAAATCTGGAGAATACTGCAGGTAACGGATCGCCAGCACGGTATCGACAGTATCGTCCGCAAGAGACAGAGGACTCAGCAGGTCCCATTGTTCATCGGCTTCCGTCTGACTGCCGTTACCAATGCCATAGTAACCAGGCATTTTATCGTTTCGCGTGGTAAGTCGAATATTCATATGGTCTCCCCCTTCGCAGGCTGTGCCGGACACAGGGGTGTGCCTATTCCGGAAGCTTCGATTCCATTATATGTATTGGGGGAATTGATCATGCTAACTGGACATTTCTTAGGAACAAAGCGAATAAGAAGCTAAATCTGCCTTTCCATTTAGTCATATTCTGGACATTCTCTGAATCGCAATCTTCAAGAAAACCCGCTTTCTAACCCTTTCATAAAACAGCAAAAGCAGAATAGCACCCGCGGGAAGGTGCCATTCTGCTTTTGCTTTTATTACCGTGTGAGAAGGGGATTAGCGCTGAACAGCTTCTCCGCTGAATACAGCCAGATCCATAGGCGCAGCCATGAAGTTAGCCGCCTGCTGAACGAAAGCCTGGAAATGAGCGCTTGTGTTGTGTGCAGCAGTAGCCGCTTCATCTTTCCAAAGTTCGATCATGGTGTAATGATGTTCCTTTTCCGTGCTTTTGGTCAAATCATAGCTGATATTGCCTTCTTCGCTGCGAGTAGCAGGGATCAGTGTTTGTGCTGCTTCCAGGAATGCTTGCTCTTGTTCAGGTTTTACTTGCAAATGGGCATGAATAATAATCATGAATTTAACAACCTTTCTGTAATTGGATTATAGGGTGCGGCAGATGCAGTGCTGAATGTTTATTTCCAGGTGGTAATCGTTTCAACGGGCAGACGGTAGGACGGGTAACCTTCTTTGGCTGCTTTACCAATAGAGATCAGCATGATCGGTTGGTAACGATCCTTGTCCATATCGAAGGCTTCAGCAATCTTGTCTTTCTCATAACCGCCGATTGGATTGGTGTCATAACCGTGAGCGCGAGCTACCAGCATCAGCTGCATCGAAGCAAGGCCGGAGTCAATCAGGTTGACGTCACGCAGGTCGCTTTCGGACATTACGTTATAGAAGCCTTTAATTGCATTTAACTGATAATCCTTAATATCCTGCGGCATATAGCCGAGCTCGACAGCCTTGTTATAGATTTCGTCGAGGTACTCCTTGTTGTTCATATCCATGAATACCGCAATAACAGCCGATGCTGTGGTAACCTGTGTCTGATTGAAACGAGCCAGCGGTGCCAGCTTGGCTTTGCCTTCTTCGCTGTCAATGACGAGGAAACGCCATGGCTGCAGGTTGACGGAAGATGGCGCGCGGGAAGCCTCCGCCAGGATTTCAGTCATTTCTTCGCGGCTGATTTTCACTTCAGGATCATAGGCCTTAACGGAACGGCGTCCGAATGTAATCTCATTAAAATCATTAGATCTTTGAACTTGTGTCATGTAATTCATTCTCCTTCTGTTAAATAATTCAGGCAAAATGCTCGCCCATATTGTTCTGCATGCGTTCCAGATAACCGGCAAGCTGGTTAATTTCCTCTTCGCTGAAATGCTGCAGGATCTGCTGAATCAGGATCTCTTTCTCAGCCCGGTATCCGGCAATTCGGGCTTGACCTTCCTCCGTAAGGCGGACGAAGGTCACACGATTATCCTCCGGATTTCTGCGCCGGGTCACCATACCGTCCGCTTCCAGCTGCTTCAAATGCCGGGTAATAGCTGCACCGTCGATCTGCAGGACCTTTTGCAGCATGGACTGGTTCAACTCATCGACCTGACATAATTGATGCAGGATCTCAAAGCGAGTGGAGCTGATCCCTGTACATCGCTCAAAGCGGGGGCTGATCTTGTTGCCAAGCCCGTTCAGCAGACTTAGGATTTGCTCTTCCTTATTACTTATCCGTGTCATGCTCAGACCTCCCGGGTGAATCTGGATCATGCACCTTAGCATGCCGCACAGTCTGTAATATTACAAGACGATACAGATGCCTGTTTTCTAATCGTTGACCCATCAATCATTGACGGCTCAATTAATATATCACGAGGTCGATCATAATGCAATATACAAATTTAATTGCGCACAATCGGAATGGAGTTTTTTTCTAATTACTAAAAAACAGATAGACATCCGCCTATAATTAGATTAACATCTAATTAGATTTATATCTAACTAAATGGCAAATTAATTAAGGGGGTGAATTCATTGGTAGGTTGGGGTAAAACCTCAAAAAATAAGAGCCAACTGTACTCAGAGATCAAGACTTTCGGAATAACAAAACTTCGTGATGGAAGACTCGGGGGGCGAAATTTTGGACTGTTATTATTTAGCAGCATTTTCTCCAGCCTGTCCATCTCCATGTACCTGACTGTTGAGCAGTGGTACGTGGTTCATGAGCTGGGAATGAGTCAGGCCGTGGGTTGGGTACTCATGGCAACCTCGCTTCCACGGGTTTTGTTTATGATGATGGGCGGAGCGGCTGCGGATCGACAGAGTCGCACGATGATGATTCTGCTGTCACTGAGCGGGCGCTGCTTTGTACTGTTCACTATGGCCGGACTACTGGCAGTCGATCAGCTTCATCTGGTAATCCTGTGCGCATGTGCCGCTTTATTCGGCATTAGTGATGCTTTCTTCTGGCCTGCTAGAGATTCCCTGATCCCACAGCTGGTTAATCCGGATCGGCTTGCGTCCGCCAATGCCATGATGCAGACCAGTAATCAAATCTCCACGATGCTGGGGCCGCTGCTCTCGGCAGTATTACTATCTGCGTTCTCCTACATAACTATCGTCTTGATCCTGGCATTTATGCTGATTACAGCCGGGTTTTGTGTCTATCGTATACAAGATAAGCAAAAGCGGCCGGTATATACAGCAGACCACCCTGGCGCGGGGATATTCCGGCAGCTTCAGGAAGGATTCCGGTATGTGGCCTCCTCATCTCTGCTGCGGACTATTATGGGGACTTTTACCGTCGTGAATCTATTTTTTGTAGGGCCGCTTATGATCAGTATTCCTTTACTGGCTAACGCACGAATGGGAGGCAGTGCAGTGAGCCTCAGTGTAATGCAGGGGGCTTTCGCCATGGGATCATTAGCAGGGGCTGCAGTCATGGGACTGGTCCGTTTAACGCGCAGGGGAATATGGGTGACCGGCTGTATTGCGCTGGAAGGAGTGCTGCTCATCCTGTACAGCCTATCGGATAGGCTGCCTCTCTCTGCTGCACTATTGGCTCTGCTAGGGAGCTGCGTATCTTTTATCAATATTCCGGTAATCAGTCTTGTGCAGGAATCTGCTCCCGCCCATATGCTGGGCCGCATTGTTAGTTTGAATACGATGGTGTCCATGGGATTAATTCCGATATCTTATGGTTTAGTGTCATTCTTACTCACATTAAAAGTCGGAATTCAACCAATGCTTGTGACCGGCGGGGTGGCAGTGATTGGTTTAGCGGTTTATCTAGCCGTAAAAGCAGGAGCATTACGTTCAATATAGTGATGACCGTACATGATTTCGTTATGATAAACAAGATGTCAGGTTCATTTTATATATGATAACAATAAACTTGCCGGTGGCTGTTAAAAACGATCCTTTATAAGCTATAGTAAAGCCAATAAAACATCGGAATAAAGGGCCGCATCTATGTAAGCTTAGCTGAAAGGATTGAGGATCATGACACTGGAGATGTTACATGAACGAGTGCAGGAGGATCTTGCCTATCTTGCTTATGGCGGAAAGAACTGGATTGCGCCTCGGGAGCATAAAGAGGGCCATGTGTATGACGTTGTCATTATAGGCGGTGGACAGAGCGGGCTTGGTGCTGCTTTTGGTCTGCTCCGTGAACGTATATCCAATATCGTGGTGCTGGATGAGAATCCGGCGGGGCTGGAAGGGCCATGGGAAACGTATGCCCGGATGGTTACTCTGCGTACCCCCAAGCATCTGATCTCCATTGATATGGGAATTCCCTCCTTGACATTCCGTTCCTGGTGGGAAGCCCAGCATGGACGCGAAGGGTGGGAGCAGCTGGACAAAATCCCGCGAGGAGAATGGATGAAGTACCTGCGGTGGTATCGGCAGATTCTGAAGCTCCCGGTGATGAATCAGGTCAAGCTGAAGCTGATAGAGCCGCTTGGCGGGGGGGTTCATCGACTGCATGTTGAAGGGGAGGGAACGTCATCTCCTGCACTGCTTGCCCGTAAAGTCGTGCTTGCCACCGGGATCCAGGGAGGGGGCGAGTGGCATATCCCGCCGGCTATCACCGAGCGGCTGCCTCGTCATCTGTATGCCCATACGTCGGAAGCGATTGATTTTGATCAGCTCCGAGGGCACCGTATTGCCATTCTTGGAGGAGGGGCTTCCGCTTTTGACAATGCCAATCATGCGCTTGGCGCAGGTGCTGCCGAGGCACATGTATTCGTCCGCCGAGAGCGGCTCCCGAGTGTGAATCCGATTCGGCAGATGGAAATCTCCGGGATGATCGAGCGGTTCCACGTCCTGTCGGATGCGGACAAATATGCAGTCATCTCCCATTTCTTCAAATTTAATCAGCCGCCGACGAACGATACATTTGGACGCGCGGCGGCCTGGCCCGGCTTTGCCCTGCATCTTGGTTCTCCGTGGCTGGATACAGAGGTTGTAGGAGGAGGGGGCGGGGTTGTGGTGACTACGCCCAAAGGTAAATTCACGTATGACTTCCTGATTTTCAGCACGGGGCTGCTCAGTGATCCGGCCCTTCGGCCTGAGTTTAGTCTGATTGAGCCGCATATCGCACGCTGGCGGGATTGTTACACTCCTCCGGAAGGGAAGGTGAATCCTCTGCTGGATTCCCATCCTTATCTGAGTCCGGGATTCGCGGTGACAAGCCGCACCGAAGAGGGGAAGGAGCTTGTACACGGATTATTCGTGTTTAACTATTCTGCACTGGCCAGCTGCGGACTGTCTGCTTCAGCAATTTCGGGCACCAAGAATGCTGTCCCGAAGCTGGTGACAGCGGTAGCAGATCAGTTGTTCAAGGATGATCAGGAGAATATTTTGAACCAGTTCTATGCCTATGATGAAGAGGAATTTACCGGTAGATGGCCGCTGCAGGAGAAGGTGGGCAGAACCGGTTAAGCGCGCAAACACTTTACAAACTCAAACGCCTCATAATTATGAGGCGTTTTTTTGTCTATACAATTGTCTGGGTAGGCACATATAATAAATCCATTACTTTCATTTTGAATTAAAGAGGAGAAATTATGAAACGAAGCTTGATACTAGTTCTATGCTTTATTCTGCTTATGCCCTTCACTGGAGCTGGTCGTGTTATGGCTGCTGAAAGTAGTGCAGACCTCAACACGATTGTGACTGGAGATTACCCTTTAAGTCCTTCTTTCAGCCCTTCTCAACTTGACTACCAGGTTAGTCTCGGACGCAGCAGCAACACCCAATTCTATTTTGCAGCCAAGACGGAAGACAACTATCAAGGTCTTGATGGCGAGAACGCAGCCGCTCTGAAATACCGGTTGAATGGCGGGGATTGGGTGGGAATTGAAAACTGGGTTTCGAGCGGATGGCTCAATATGCTGCCTGGCGAGAACCAAATTGATATCCAGGTTACTGCCGCCGGAGGTTTGCCTGTAAACGTGTACACCCTTCATGTGTACCGCCCCTCTCCAAGTGATGCTCAGTTAAGCAGCCTGAGTATTCAGGAAGGTACGCTGTCTCCGGCGTTTTCGCCTCAGACCAAGGAATATACGGTTCAGGTTCCATACAGCACTTCTTCCTTAAGCTTCAGACCGTCGCTGCTGGACGGAGATTCTTCGATTGAAGTCAATCAGGAATCTGTCATAGACGCCGATAAAAACAAAATACGTGGTCCTTATCCACTTGAGGCGGGGAAAGTCACGTCCATCCCGATCAAGGTGACTTCAAAAGATTTAACGCAAACAGAGGTATACACTATCAATGTTCAACGCGCAGCACCCACATATACTATTGAGACTATCGATAATCAGACGCTTAGTCCGGTTTCTGTCTCGTATCCAAGGGGTTCCCAGGAGTTGAAGCATATTGCGATAACCCGGACAGGGACGGGGGCCATATCTAAGCTTGCAGCAAGTCTTTCTCTGGGCGATGACAGTCCATTTATCATATCCCAGCCGTCGATCACTTCTCTGGATGACAATCACAACACGGCTGATTTAACTGTCCGATCCAGGGATAACCTGCCCTCCGGCACATATACGGATACGATTACAATCTCTGCTGATCAACTTCCCCCGCAGACTTTTCAGGTTAAGCAGGTGGTAAGGTCAGTTCCGACCAGGATTACATTAACCAATGACAAGCTAAAAGAAAATGAACCGGCTCAATCGCTCATTGGTGAATTGTCAGCCTCTGGCGGTGAAGTGGATGGCGTATACACTTACCAGCTTGTGAGCGGCCCTGGTGGTGAAGACAATGACAGCTTCCGTATAGAAGGAAATGAGCTCTTCGCTGCAGCAGTTTTCGACTATGAGCAGAAAAAAACGTACACGATTCGTGTACAGGCAGCTGATCAGTGGAATCAGAGGTACGAGCAGACTCTAACCATTCAGGTGCTGGATGTAAACGAAGTACCCGTTACACCGGGGCCTTCTCCAGATAAGCCTGTGACATCAGACGTTTCCGGCAGTAATGCTGATAAAGTTAATGATGCAGTGAATGAGAATGTTACATTAGAAATCAAGGGGAAGGCCATTACCAGCAAATACTTTTTCAGTACTATTGAATATTCCAACGGACAAGCGGTACAGGTTATTACATTAGATAGTACGGAACTTGCAGGATTGCTGAGCAAGGATGCCAAGCGGATCTCCATGACGCTTAAGGGCGAAATACCTGCAGTGTCTGTCCGTTTGAGCGGTGAGGGACTCCGGTTACTGCAGGACCAGTCAGCGGTTATCCACTTGGAGACCCCCTTTGCGGCTTACACATTACCTTTACAACAGCTGGATCTCGGTCCATCCTTACAGGAACTCGGTGGCACTTTGAATGATGCCACTCTGAGTATACGTTTGAGCAAGCTGTCGAGTTTGCCTGCGCGTCAAGCTGCAGTAATTGCGCCGATTGTTCAATTCCATGTTGCATTAACGGATGGGAAGCAGTCGGTTGAGTTAAAAAAGTTTGGTCAGTATATCGTCCGGACGCTTCCTGTATCGACCGGCCCAATGACAGCTTCCAAAGCAACGGGGGTTGTCATTCTACCTGACGGTACAATCGAACCTGTTCCTACCCGGTTTATCCAGGAGAACGGCCAGGTCATGGCTGTGATTCAAAGTATGACGAACAGTATTTACACGGTTGTAACAGACGACGAAAATTCAACATTCCTTGATACGGAACAGCATTGGGCAAAAGAAACCATCTCTGAAATGAAGGCTAAAAGAATTGTAACCGGCGTTACTTCAGATCGTTTTGCGCCAGATGCTGCGATTTCAAGAGCTGAGTTTGTGATGATGACCGTACGTGCATTGGGACTCATGGAAGCGGATGGAGAGACCTCCTTCCAGGACGTCAAAGCGACAGACTGGTTCTCCAAATCAGTATCTATAGCTAACGCATATGGACTTGTTCATGGATATAACCAGCGAGACGGAAGCTATTTTGAACCTGCGCGTTACATCTCACGCCAAGAAGCCTTAGTCATTCTTCAAAAGGCAATGCTCATTGCAGGCCAGGTTCCCGGCGAGATGCCAGAAGCCGAGTTAAATGCTATATTGAGTCCATTTAAAGATTCAGCATCGTTCTCTCCGTGGGGAAGGCAGGCTGCCGGTTTTGCAGTCAAAGAAGGGTTGATGAATGGCAGCAGCAGTTTCGCGAGACCTCAAGATGCTGTAAGCCGCGCTGAAACAGCAGTTCTAATCTATAGAATGATGACAATCTCTGGTTTCATAGACTGAGTTCTTATTGAACACTCCTGTAGGAAGACCAGGACGCCTTAAGCATAATCGCTAAAGGCGTCTTTTTTTATGCTCATCCTATATGAATAGAATCTGACTCCAAGACCAAAATAAAGAAATCTTGAAAAGCTAAAGGAGTGAAGCTCATGTCAGAACATTCGTCTCCGTCCGGCGACCTCCTGGAAGAAGTCAAGGGCCAGCTGTCCGATATGAGCGATCTGGAGCAGCGTAACCTGGAGTTGGACGATCAGCAGGTCAGCTTGATCTATATCAAGAGTCTCTGTGATTCTGCTATCATCAACCGTTTCATCGTGAGCCCTTTCTTCGCCAAACAGGATATGCATCTCTATGAAGAGTACATTGTCTCGTTCCCTGGTACAGTTGAAGTCAAGGAAGCCGAGGAGGCTGTGGCACAGATGCTGCTGGGTAATGTTGGACTGCGGTTTCATGACGGGCGTATCTTCCTGTTCGAGGCAGCCCGTGTCGAAGCAAGTCCGGTTGCAGCATCAGAGACGGAAGTCATTGTACAGGGTCCGTCAGACTCCTTTACAGAAAGTATCGAGGTGAATATCAATCTGATTCGCCGCCGCTACAAGTCGGCGGACCTCAAAAGTGAGCTTAAAACGATTGGAGCCAAGTCGAAGACTCAAATGGCTATTCTATATGATGAGAAACGGGTAGACCATGGCGTACTGCAAGAGCTTGCCGAGCGTCTGGATCAAATTTCGGTTGACCTTATTCAATCCGCAGCGGAGCTGGACAAATATTTAGCCAGCAATGATCTGCGTATTTTTCCAACAACGATAGTAACCGAACGTCCTGACCGCGCGGTCTTTAACCTATCTGAAGGCAAAGTGATCGTGCTGGTGGATACGGCAGGGTATGCCGTTATTCTCCCGGTCATATTTAGTGACTTCTTTACGGCGATGGACGATAAGCTGCAGGTGAAGCCGGTAGGCTGGTTTCTGAAAACCATCCGATACATTGGACTGATGTTGACAGTGATGCTGCCCTCCATTTATGTAGCCTTTACCTCATATAATTCGGAAGTTTGGAAAATCCAGATTGCCCTGCTGGTAGCGGGCAGCCGTGCAACGGTTCCGTATCCTTCCTATGTTGAAGTGCTGTTCATGCTCTTTATGATGGAATGTCTGACCGAAGCGAGCTTAAGGCTTCCCAAGGCGATCGGCTCCACTGCAACGACGGTCGGCGGCCTGATTCTCGGTACGGCAGCAACGGAAGCGGGTCTGGTCAGCAATATTATGATCATTCTCGTCTCGGTGGTCGCCATTTCAAATTTTGTCATTCCGCTCAACATGATGGGCTTCACGGTACGGATTCTGAAATATGTTCTCGTTTTCCTGGCAGCGATCTATGGATTGCTTGGGGTCGTCGGCGGCCTGGTGGGGCTGATTATGTTTCTTTCCAGCCTCCGCAGCTTCGGCAAGCCCTACTTCCGGATCTTTGCGCTGGACAGCTTATTTCTGCCGAAGGCATCGCGGGGAGGAAAGCGGAATGGTTAAACATAATTACTATTTCTATTACCTGTTTCTCATTAACGCCTTGATCAATATTATCAATTTCGTTCCGCGGGGCTTAATTAATGAGCGGTTCAGCGGTGCTATCATGGCGATCCTGGCGTCCATTCCGATTGGGGTCGCCTTTACCTTTATGCTGGTCAAGCTGATGAGCAAGTTCCCTGGCGAGGACCTGCCGCAAATATTCAATGCCAATTTCAAAAGAAGCATTGCAAGCTTTCTGCTCATCCTGCACGGTTTGCTGTGGTATTCTGCAGGCTTGGTCACGCTGTTGTCCTTTGTCGATGTTACGCTGCGGTATATCAGCTCTGATGTCCAGCCTTTCTTTATTATGCTGGGTTTCCTGGTTCTGGTCGGTCTGTGCATCCGGGCGACTGCGGAATCCATTCTATACGGCCTGGAGGTGCTTATTATCCTCAATGTACCGATCATTATATACGTGCTGGCCAAAGCGCTGCTTAACCCTTCCTTCAGCTGGGATGCAGTAATGCAAATTATTACCTACAGCTGGGAGGCCCCCTCCTTTCAGGGGATCGCAACAGGTACATTTATTTTCTCCGGGTACCTGAATCTGGTTATCTTCAACAAGGCATTCAAAGCAATTAAAGTTAGACATTACTGGTTTCTCGGTCTTTCCGGATTGGTCGTCTTATTGATTACCTTTCTGGTTCCGGTCGGTATGCATGGAACGATGGGGGTGACCCGGCATGTCTACCCATGGTTCTCTACGGCGGATGTGCTGAGGACCAAAAATTTTATTGTTGAACGGGTGCTGTTTATGTTCTATTTCACTTACCTCTCGCTGGCGTTGATCAGCTGCATTGTGCATTGGCACTGTGCGATGGTGTTCTTCAAAGGGGCGCTGCCCGCGATGAGAACGGGCAAGTCCAGATTCAGACTGGAAATGGTGCTGCTTGTTTTGTTTGCTGTTGGCGCATTATACGCCCAGAACCTAGATCAGTATTCTATGGACCGGATCGGTTTGTGGTTTATGGATATTCGTTTCTGCGCTGAGGCCATCCTCATCACCTGTGTATTTACGGCCTATCGGCTGTTCAGACGGCGGAGGCCTCGCGCATCATGAGAAGAGCCAGGAGAGCAGTCTGGTGTATGCTTACAATCATTGCCCTCGTTATACCCCTGTCGGGGTGTAAATTCAAGGATCTTGATCTGCGTCTGTTCGTTGTTGCGATGGGAGTGGACAAGGTGGAGGGGAGTCCGACCCGTGTGAGTGTCACGGTCAAAGCGGCAGTACCGCTTGGGGATCCGAAGCAGGCTGAGGAAAAGATACTGATTCTGACCGAAGAGTCCGATACGATCGGTGAAGCGATCCGGATTATGAAATCACGCACAGACAAGGAACTGGACTTCGGCCACTGCAAGGTCATGCTGTACGGGGAAAGTTATGCGCGTCAGGGGATCCTGCAGACCTCGGACTGGATGCTGCGGCGAAGAGACATACAGCTTCTTATATATAATGCAGTAGCCCGGCCAACGGCCAAGGAAGTATTAAAGGTTCAGCCTGTGACAGAACGACTGCCGGGCAATTCGCTGCTGCTGGCGCTGAGCATGGATGGCACGGAGTCCCCTTATATCGTGCCGCCCATGTTTTCCTACAGGTTAGAGCGGACCTTGATGGAGCGCGGAAGTGATCCCATTATGTCCATAGTCGAAGCCAGGGGCAAGGATCAGCTCGAAATTGATAAATCCTATCTGTTCAACAAGGAACGTGCCGTAGAAGAACTGAATCCTTCGGAAACCCGAATCTACAATCTCCTAAATAATAAAAACTTGAAAACCAGTCTGGAGGCCAAGGTGAACGGCACGAACTTCTCGTATATGATCGAGCGGTCGCAGGCCTCGTACAATCTTAAACGAAGCAAAGACGAAGCTTCTTCTCTCAACTATCATCTTAAAATCAGGGGAGTTATGGAGGAGAATGAGGAAGGGGCTGTCGTGACAGAGCAGGAGCTGCACAAAGTTTCGCAGGCGGCCGGAGAACAGCTGGACGAACAGGTGGAGAAAGTGCTAAACAAAATTCACAAGAGCAAGACAGACCCGCTCTGCTGGGGGCTGAGGTATACAGCCCACCATTGGAACAATGAAACCGAATGGCAGCAGTGGCAGGAAATTGAGAAAACATTAACATTCAAAGTTCATAGCGATGTTAGGATTAAATATACGGGGATGATCCGCTAGATCTCAGGAGTATAATCCAAAGTGCCAGTATCAAAAACCAGTTGGAACCGTATGGGGCCGACTGGCTTTTGTGCATTTTGGACAGCAGCGGGGTCAGTTCGCCTTGTAATACTTGCGGTATAACGCTGGCGTAATATTCTCGAATTTTTTGAAGATTTTGATAAAGTAACCCGATTCGTTAAAGCCGAGCTCATCACTGATCTGGGACACAGGCATGTCGGTGACCTCTAACAGCTGTTTGGCCCATTGAATCTTCAGGCGGGCGAGATAGGCCGAGAAATTCTCGCCGGTCTCTTTGGCGAACAGGCGGCTGAAATAGCTCGGACTGATATGGCACAGCTCGGCCATCTGCTTCAGGGAGATGTTCTCGCTCTTATGGGCGTGAATGTATTCAAAGGCTGGCTGCAGCACCGGGTTGGAGCATTGCGACTCCGCCTTGCTGTTGTTCAGATAAGCATCTGCAATCGCATTGGTCATTTCTTTTTTGATGCTCTCAATATTGCGGATTGTATACCCTGGCAGAATGCTGGAAAGATTGACGGTCTCATCTTTGCCTGAAGCTTTCTCGAACATTTCTACTAACAGATTTTTGTTCAGGGCTTCTTCGACGATGTAATTACAGAGCAAAAACAGCATGTTAGAGATCTTTACGACTTCCTCATACGACATGACAGGCAGCTCATCGTATTCTGCCTGCAGCTCGCCTAGCTTGATCTGATGCTGGCTTTCATTCTTGGTCGTTGCGATCTGTTCCAGATCCGTCGCGTTCCACGGATCTGCCAGCTTAACCTGCCCAGCCATAACTGCCCCGATATATTTGCCGTCGATCGTAATGGGAATAGCAATATCAACGATATGAAAATGGCAGAGATAAACGTAAGGCGCATTCAGTCGAACTGCCTCCAGCCCGCCGCGCGAATCACATTTCTGACAGTAGGGAAGCAGTTCCGGATCCTTGCGCACACTCTGGCAGAAGGATTGGCAGCTGCTGTGCGAGGTGACCGGGATTCCTTTGTAGTCTACCGTAAGGATAGCCAGTTTGGTGACAGTTGCAAGAGAATCCTGAAGACGCTTCCATTTATTCAAATCGAGGATTTTATCAATATGGAGATATTCTTTGATCAAGGTGCATCCAGCCCCTTTCGTTACGAATGCAGAAATAGTACAAATTTGGACTTTCTTATAACAATAAGATACCATGTTTCATTCAGAGTGCAAATATTTACGATTAGAAATTATAATTATTTGTTATCAAATTCCACTGCAAACGCTTTTAAAATTCTATAAACTTTAGTTAAATGTTAGATAATTCAATTTTATGACATAGGGGGATATAAACATGAGAAAAGCATTTATCAGTCCAACTAAATATGTGCAAGGTGAGAATGAAATTCTGAACTTGGGTTACTTTGTACAATCTTTCGGAACATCCGCACTGCTGATCGGTCATCCGGATGACGTGAATCGTGTCAAAGACAAATTGGATGCTACGGCTGAGAAGTTCGGAATTACTTTTGTTGAAAGCGGTTTTAAAGGAGAGTGCTCCCGTCAGGAGGTTGCCCGTCTGCAGGCGATTGCCGAAGAGAAGGGTTGTCACTGCACGATTGGCCTCGGCGGTGGTAAAGCCATCGATGCTGCCAAATGTGTAGCTCAAGGCGAAGCGCTGATTATTGTTCCTACTATTGCTGCTACGGATGCTCCAACCAGCCATTCCGCTGTTCTGTATACACCTGAAGGTGCTTTTGATGACTACGCTTATTTCAAACAGAGCCCGAGTGTGGTGCTGGTAGATACAACGGTTATTGCCAATGCGCCAACCCGTTTTCTCGTATCCGGTATGGGTGACGCACTCTCCACCTATTTTGAAGCAAGAGCGACAGCGGCTTCTTATTCCCGTGTTAATGCAAGCCTTCCGATGGGTTCCAGAGAAGGGTTGACTGCACCTGCGGTTGGTACGAATGCTGCACTGGCGCTGGCGAAGCTGTGTTATGAAACTCTGCTGAAAGATGGCGCCAAAGCCAAAGCAGCAAGCGACAGCAATATGGTGACCCAAGCATTCGAGAACATTATTGAAACGAATATCCTGCTGTCCGGACTGGGCTTCGAGAGCGGCGGTCTGGGTGCAGCCCACGCCATCCATGACGGTCTGACCATTCTGGAAGGCACACACCATTTCTTCCATGGCGAGAAAGTGGCATTCGGAACCATCGCCCAGCTCGTGCTGGAGAATGCACCAACTGAAGAGCTTCATGAAGTGCTTGACTTCTGTCTTGAAGTTGGACTGCCGGTCTGCCTGGCTGATATCGGTGTAGACAGCATCACCCGTGAAGAGCTGCTGCAGGTAGCCGAGAAGGCCTGCATCCCTGAGGAATCCATTCACTCCATGCCATTCCCGATTACGGTTGATGAAGTGGCAGGAGCGATTATTGCCGCAGACCGTATTGCCAGTGAGTACAAAGCACGCCGGGAGGCCAAGTAATCGCTATGAAGAAAATTATTAATAAACCTGAAAATGTAGTTATGGAAATGTGCCGCGGTATTGCGCTGGCGCATCCGGAGCTTGAGTTTCTAAGTAAATACAAAATCATTAAACGCAAGCAGCTGAACGAAAATAAAGTCAGCCTGATCAGCGGCGGGGGAAGCGGTCACGAACCGGCTCACGCAGGTTATGTCGGTAAAGGCATGCTGGATGCTGCAGTCTGCGGCGACGTATTCGCTTCACCATCCCAGATCCAGGTGTACCAAGCGCTTAAAGCTACGGCTAGCAGCAAGGGTACGCTTATGATTATCAAAAACTACAGCGGCGATATGATGAACTTCAAGAATGCCGCATTCCTGGCGGAGGAAGACGGCATCCAGGTGGATTATGTGCGGGTAGAGGACGATATTGCCGTACAGGACAGTTTGTATACCGTAGGCCGCCGTGGTGTAGCCGGTACCGTACTCGTTCACAAAATTGCCGGTGCCGCTGCCGAGGAGGGCTGGGAGCTGCCACAGGTTAAAGCCGCTGCCGAGAAAGCTGCTGCGAACGTACGCAGTATCGGCTTTGGATATACTTCCTGCACCGTTCCGGCCAAAGGCACACCGACTTTTGACATTGCTGAAGACGAGATGGAATACGGCGTAGGTATTCACGGCGAGCCGGGAATCCGCCGGGAGAAACTGGTTCCTGCTGATGAACTGGCACAGCGTATGGTAGATGCACTTCTCAAGGATATGGGCATTGAAGGTGAGCAGGAGATTGCCCTGCTGATCAACGGCTTCGGTGCAACACCGCTCCAGGAACTGTATCTGCTCAACCATTCCGTGACACGGGAGCTGGCTGCCAAGAAGGGAATCACCATTGCCAAGTCCTTCGTCGGCAACTATATGACGAGTATTGATATGGCAGGTGCCTCGGTAACCATCATGAAGCTGGATGATGAGTTGAAGACGCTGCTGTTCAAGGAAAGTGCAGCCCCTTCCTTCCAGGTATCCGGTCCATCCGAACCGGTCCGCTATGAGGAAGAAGACCCGGCCCAAGGCAAGGCCGATACCGCTTCGTTCACGATGGAGACGCCGGAGACGGCAGCGGTCATTAACAATAATGAGCTGTCTCTTCACAATATGGTCTATCTGGTCGATAAAATGAGCGAGGTTATTATCCGGAATGAAGTACCTTTCTGCGAACTGGATTCTCATGCCGGTGACGGCGACTTTGGAATGAGTGTGGCCAAAGGCTTCCGCCAGTTGAAGCGCGAGTGGAAACAGATCCTGGCGGACCATGTCGGCGATATCGGAGCTTTCCTGGATGCTTCATCTCTGGTGATTATGGAGCACTGCGGAGGAGCATCCGGTCCGATCTGGGGTTCAGCTTTCCGCTCAGCGGCTAAAGCCGTTGGCAGCAAAGAGAAGCTGACCGTAGCTGAATTTGCAGATATGATGCAGGCAGCCGTTCAGGGTATCCAGGCTACAGGGGAGCGCTCCTTCGGACGCGGAGCGGTCGTTGGTGACAAAACACTGATCGATGCGCTTGTTCCTTGTGCGGATGCCTGGTCGGCAAGTGCTGCAGCCGGCGATCTCTTTGGTACAGCATTTGCCAAAGCGGCAGAAGCTGCGGTGGAAGGTGCCAAGAAGACGGAAGATATTGTCGCACGTATGGGACGCGCAGGAACCGTTGGCGACCGCAGTCTCGGATATCCGGATGCAGGTGCTTATGCCTTGGGGGTTATTTTCACAGAACTTGCTCAAGCCATGAAATGAGCAGCTGCAGGTATATTCAATCAGAATAGCAGTTAATCCAAGAAGTTAGTAATGAGCAATCCGGCAGGTCCGGCGGCGCTGTCCGCCGGTCTGTCGCCTTATTTCGCATCACCATTTATCAACTATCAGCAGCATTTGGCATAAACATAACCCTACATAGCACTTTCTACAAGTACTGATTCCGGAATATGTCAATATGCTCGTAAAGGAGCCCTTATGTCCAAGTTTTTCTCATTTTTCAAAAAGCCGCATGGTTTGCTTGCCCTGTCGCTTGTGCTGATCCTGCTCGGCAGCCTCCTCGCCGGTATGTTCAACACCTCTTTCTATTCGGTCAAGGTGAAGGAAATCAAATTCAAGGCTGATCACGGTACGCTGAGCGGTCTGCTCTACATGCCGGATGGTGCAGGGCCGGACGACAAGCGGCCAGTCATTATTACAACGCATGGTTACTTGAATACCAAGGAAATGCAGGATGCGCCTGCAATCGAAATGTCCCGGCGCGGATACATCGTGCTCGCACTGGATATGTATGACCACGGTGATTCCCGCTGGAGCGGTGACATCAAGGTTGGCGAACAGTTCGGTACGTTCTGGATTTACTCCCAGTTCGACGCCGCCAAGTATATTTATCAGCAGGACTTTACGAAAAAAGATGACAAAGGCAATGCTTATATCGCAGTAAGCGGCCACTCCATGGGCGGCTTCTCGACGCTGCTGTCCATGTACATGGATGAAATGAACTCGCTGCAGACCGGCTACCGTATGATCTATACCGGTATTTCTGTAGGAGCTGACTATTCCTATGCAGCTGCGGTTGCACCGCAGGATCAACTGCAGGCTGCTTACGGCAGCCGTACCGTCGGCATGATTGCCGGCAAATATGATGAATTCTTCTTCAACAAATCCGATGAGGAAAAAAATGCGGATGAGAAGAAAGTTCAGGGTACAGTGACAAGCAAGAATTTTGCAGCTACATTGTCTGGCAAAGCATTCCTCGGACTAGGAGCTGATGTTGATGCTGGTGAAGCCGGCAAATTCTATCAGGTTCCTTCCGGTGACTTGAAGCTGGAAGACAAAGTGGTTCGTCCGGGACAGACTGGCGAACATATTATTTTCACACCAAATCAGACACATCCATGGAATCACTTCTCGCCTACAACGACGGGCCATTTGATTGATTTCTATGCTCATGCGTTTGACGGCGTTACTTCGCCGAACCAGAAAAATGTTAGTCTGAGTTCCGGCAATCAGATCTGGTGGATGAAGGAAGCGAGCAACTTTATTGCCATGATCGGCTTCTTCCTGATGATCGTGCCGCTGGTAACACTGCTGCTGCGGATTCCGTTCCTGAACAGAGCGGCAACAGGACCGATTGCAACCGTATCGGCCGCTGTCAGCGGACGCCAGAAATCGATCTATTGGATTGCAATTGTCTTCAGCACTCTGATTCCTGCTATCCTGTTCCCGACCCTGATGGACAAAGCAGAAGGCGGTCTGAATGTACTGAGTATCATTGCGATGATTCTGTTCATTCTGTCGGCTGTAGGTGCAGTATTCGGTTTTGTCATGGCGAAATCCGGACAGAACAGAAGAATGACCAACATCGGAATTGGCAGCGCTCTGCTTGCTGTCGTGTCACTCATTCTGTGGCTGCTCTTCAAGTATGCCAATCACATTGTGCCGCTGAACTCGTTCTTTAATGAACCGACCACGAACCAGATTGTATACTGGGCTCTTGTGTCTGCGGCCATTACAGCTATGGTTACCTTTGCGTTCCATTACTTCTCCAAGAAGGATGCGGGCACGAAATTCAGCCAGTACGGTATCAGCCTGAATATCGGTACCATTGTAGCGAGTCTGCTGACTGCCCTGATTGCGGTAGTCATTGGTTATCTGATTTTGTTCGCAGTGCAGGCAATTTTCGGAACCGACTTCCGGATCTGGACCTTCGCGGTACGCACGTTTGAATCGGAACATTTTGTAACTACACTCCGTTATGTACCGTTCTTCCTGGTGTACTACTTCGTGAGCGCAGTTGCACTGAATGCGAATACCCGCGGCCAAAAAGGCGGCTATCTGCTCTCCATCGTCCTGAACGTAGGCGGATTGATCCTATGGGTCATCGCTCAATACGGAAAAGACTTTATGACAGGTGTTGCCCTGTATCCGGGGCAGGCTCTGAACGGCATCCTGCTGTTCGCGCTGATTCCTTGTCTTGTAATCGCTGCTGTATATGCACGCAAACTGTTCGAGAAAACGAACAACGTTTGGCTGGCAGCGTTCCTGAATACGTTCCTGTTCACAATGATTACCGTTGCGAACACTGTACTGTTCTGGAACCTGGTATAATACTTGTTCTCTTTAAGACCGCTCTGTCAGTTCTGCTGACAGAGCGGTCTTTTCTCACTGATGGAGAGAGGGCATAAAGGGCGAGGAAGTGGATTTGTGACCATGCAGCACTTATAGTAAGCTGATACTAAGTTGCAATGAGTCTGGGAAGAGAGAGGACATGATGATGACAAAGAAGCTGTATTACGAATCTGCTTACACAAAAGAATGGGAGACACGGATTACACGGAAGGTGGAACGGGAGGACGGAGTTTACCTTGTCCTGGAGGAGACAGCCTTTTATCCTCATGGCGGCGGCCAGCCTTGTGACCTGGGGTGGATCGAACTGATTCCAGTTCTGGATGTTTTAAGTGAAGAGGGGGAGGTTCTGCATAAGGTCGAGCGCCTGCCTGAAAAGGATGAGGTTGCATGCCGTTTGGATTGGGACCGTAGATTCGATCATATGCAGCAGCACAGCGGTCAGCACCTGCTGTCGGCCATGTGCCTGGAAGTGTGCGGAGCCGAGACACTCAGCTTCCATCTGGGGCATGATTATGCAACGATCGATGTGGCCTGTTCTACGCTTCCTGCGGACCTGCTGATGATGCTGGAGCTTGAAGTTAATGACCAGATCTATATGAACCGTAAGGTGACAAGCTATATGGTCAGTCAGGAGGAGGCAGCCGCGCTGCCGCTGGTGAAGCAGCCGAAGGTGACAGAGAATATTCGAATCGTTGAAATGGAGGGCATTGAATACAATGCCTGCGGAGGAACACATGTGGCCGCAACCGGCGAGCTCGGCATGATCAAGCTGCTGAAGGCGGAGAAGCAAAAGGGGCATGTGCGAATCTATTTCAAATGCGGCTACCGTGCTCTGAATGAATTTAACGCGGGGATGGAGATCCTAGGAAGCCTGTCGGCCCGATTTAATACGGCGAAGGAAGAGATCCTCGACCGGGTGGCCAAGTGGGATCAGGAGCAGAAGCAGCTGCAGGCTGAACTGAATGCCCTGAGGGCAGAGAATGATGCCTACTTCGCGGAGAAGCTGATGGCGAAGCGGCAGGGCAGCCTGATCAAGCATGTGTTCACAGACAAGGCGCTGAAGGATTTGCAAAGCCTCGCATCCAAGCTGACTGAACAGGCGGATGTGGTGGTGCTTTTCGCCTCGACCGGGGAGAATAAGGTGCTGCTCGCGCATAACGGAAACGATGAATCCTGCGGCGCATTCTTTAAACAGCATTTGGCTGAATATCGGGGTAAAGGCGGCGGCAGTGACAGGATGGCACAAGCCGGGTTTGCAAGCGCGGAAGATATGATGGCGTTTTACGATTTTGCTGCACAATCTTTTGCCTAATCGCAACGTTACTAATAAGACGGATGTTGTACAAGCACAACGTTTGTTTGCTGCGTTTATGTATTTTTTTGAATAAAAATCCACATCCATTATGAGATGCTTACAACTTTCTTCTATTTAAATAGAAGAAAGTTGATTAAGGCAATGTAAAAAAAGATGTCTTTGCCCGCTGATCTTATGTATAAATGCTGGATTTATCACCTGAAATCAGATTTATGGTCCGATTCAGCACCCAGCGAAGAGCATCTTCAGTGATTGGTCATGAATGGATTGGTTAAGGGAATACTAGGCGCAGCCTGTGCTTGGTTCAGTCCGAATAAGTAAAAATGTATATTCATAGATTAAACTGAATGAGCGTCCGGGAGGTCTGCTTGCGTTTGTCGGCTAAACCTTTAAAATGTGAAAAGAAGCTATGTCAAAGGCAGAGGGTTGGAACGGCTTCGTGCCAAAAACAGGTGAAAATTAGAGAATTTCGGTGAATATACAAGATATCATCTGGAAAATGAGTGTTTTTACTGGACAACCCTTGTTTTTTGTCGTTTTTCTTGATTATTTGCTGCACAATCTGTATAATCATTTTTGTTTGATTTTTATTGTGATTGAATTAGGAGGTTATTGACTTTGGGAAAAGCTCTAATTATTGGCGCTGGCGGCGTTGCTAGTGTAGTCGTACACAAATGCTGTCAGAATCCGGACGTTTTCGAAGAGATTTGCATCGCGAGCAGAACCGTTGAAAAATGTGACGCTCTCAAAAATAAACTGGCCGGAGGTCAAACGAAAATTCAAACCGCTCAGCTGGACGCTGATAATACCGAAGCGGTTATTGAATTGATCAAGAGTTTTGGGCCGGATGTAGTCATTAATGTCGCTCTCCCTTATCAGGACTTGACCATTATGGATGCCTGCCTTGCTACAGGTGTTCACTATGTCGATACCGCGAATTATGAACCACCCGATACGCCTAAATTCGAATACAAATGGCAGTGGGCATATAGAGAGAAGTTCGAGAAAGCTGGCATCACAGCGCTGCTGGGCAGCGGCTTTGATCCGGGTGTGACCGGTGTATTCTCTGCTTATGCAGCGAAACACTATTTCGATGAGATTCATTCCATCGATATTGTGGACGCCAACGCTGGCGACCACGGTTATCCTTTTGCTACCAACTTCAATCCTGAGATTAATATCCGTGAAATTACAGCCAAAGGCCGCTACTGGGAAAATGGCGAATGGATTGAGACCGAGCCGCTTTCCGAGAAGAAGACTTATGATCTTCCGGAAATTGGTCCGAAGAATATCTATCTGTTGTACCATGAAGAGCTGGAATCTCTGGCAATCAATATTAAAGGTCTGAAGCGTATCCGTTTCTGGATGACGTTCTCGGATAATTACCTGAATCACCTGCGAGTGCTGGAGAATGTCGGTATGACTTCCATCGAACCGATTGAATTTGAAGGCAAACAAATCGCGCCCCTGCAGTTCCTGAAAGCTGTTCTTCCGGACCCGGCTTCCCTGGGACCAAGAACTAAGGGCAAAACAAACATCGGCTGCATTATCCAGGGCGTGAAAGATGGACAGCCAAAAACATATTATGTATACAACGTTTGTGATCATGAAGAGTGCTACCGTGAAGTAGGCTCCCAGGCGATCTCTTATACAACAGGCGTTCCGGCCATGATCGGTGCTATGATGATTATCAAAGGCATCTGGAACAAACCGGGCGTACACAATATTGAAGAGTTTGACCCGGATCCATTCATGGACGCATTGAATAAATACGGTTTGCCTTGGCAGGAGGATTTTTCGCCAACGCTGCTTGATTGAGGTGTGATATGACTAAAATAGATTTCGACATCACCCAGCTTCCTTCACCCAGTTACATCGTTGATGAGAGACTGCTGAAGCGCAATCTGGAAGTGCTGGATTCGGTGCAACAGCGCACCGGAGCTAACATCCTGCTCGCTCTCAAGGGGTACTCGATGTGGTCTACTTTCCCGCTGGTTGGGAAGTATCTCAAAGGGGTGACTTCCAGTTCCCTGTTTGAGGCCCGCCTCGGCTATGAGAAGATGGGCAAGGAAGTTCATGCCTACGCACCGGCTTACAGCGATTATGAGATCGATGAGCTGCTGGGCTATGTGGATCACATTGTTTTTAACTCCTTCGACCAGTTGAAGAAGTTCAAGGACAAAGTGAAAAACGTCGAGGGCAAGAACATTGAAATCGGCCTGCGGGTAAATCCGGAGTATTCCGAGATTGAGACGCCGCTGTACGACCCTTGCTACGCGCATTCCCGTCTTGGTATTACGCTCGCGAACTTCAAGCCGGAAGAGCTGGAAGGTGTAGACGGTATTCATTTCCACAGCATGTGTGAACAGAATTCCGATACGCTGGAACGTACGATTAAAGTCGTCGAAGAGAAGTTCGGTGAGTACATTCACAAGATGAAGTGGCTGAACCTGGGCGGCGGTCATCATATTACCAGACCGGATTATGATATCGAGACACTCGTTCGTGTCATTAATCATTTGAAAGAAACGTACAATGTGGAAGTTTATCTGGAGCCTGGCGAAGCCATTGCCCTCAATACAGGGTATCTGGTAGCAACTGTACTGGATATCGTGAATAATGGCATGGATATTGCTATACTGGATACTTCGGCGGAATGCCACATGCCGGACGTCCTGGCTATGCCTTACCGTCCGCAGATCATCGGGGCAGGACAGTCTGGCGAGAAAGCTCATACGTACCGCCTTGGTGGCATGACCTGTCTGGCTGGCGATGTAATCGGCGACTACTCCTTCGAGAAACCGTTGCAGGCCGGGGACAAGCTGGTCTTTACTGACATGGCTCATTATACGATGGTCAAAAACCATATGTTTAACGGCGTGAACCTTCCTTCGATTGCCACATACAACGAGGAAGAAGGCATCAAAGTAGTGCGTCAATTCAATTACGAGGATTATGCCAACCGTTTGTCTTAATCTTTGTCTGTAACTAAAGATCCTCTGCTGAGAAGGCAGAGGATCTTTTTTATCCGTTTTTGTGCAAAGGAAGTGTAAGGGAATTAATTCCATAGACACATAGACATGCGGAAATTATGGTCAAAATACTTGAATCGTATGAAAATTTGTATTTATTATTGAAAAAAGTCTATTTTTGTGGTTTTATAGTTAAAGTCTGGAAGTAAATACATACATAAGGGGAATGAAAAATGCAACGAAGCAACATTATATTGGCTGCACTGGGTGCTCTTGCCGCAGCAGTGGTCGGCGGAATTCTGTGGGCAGCAATTGCCATCATGACCGATTATGAACTGGGACTGGTTGCTTGGGCGATCGGCGGTCTGACGGGTTATGCTGTCGTCCTGCTGTCCGGTAAACGTACGACCGCAGCTCACCAGCTGATCGCAGTTGTTGCAAGTTTGATCGGTATTGTGCTGGGCAAGTATTTTATCTTCAGCTATGTGCTGAACGATGGAATGGAAGGGATGTTTGACAGTGATATCATTACGATGTTTCAGGAGAACATTTCCGAGTTCTTTGGAGCTATGGATATCGTATTTGTCATTCTGGCTGTGCTTACGGCATGGCAGCTGCCTGCAAAGTATGCAAAAAGCCGTCAATCCCAGCAGCCGGCGAGTACACCTGTTGAATAAGCAGAGGCAAGCGGAAGCTCGAATCCAATAGTGAAGTTTTAAGTAAGTAAACAAGTAAGTAAAATAGGTTCAGCATGCAGAGGCTTGAATTCAAGCCTCTTTGTGTTTGTGCTTCAAGCAGGGAGCATTGCACATGAGGATAGATTAACGGCTGTGGAGATCAACGTGTGATGCTGCTTATAGGTGGGAGCCTGCTGGGTTTGATCCCGCTGCTGTTTAAAGTAGGAAGGACGTTGGCACGCCATTATTAATAACATTCGAAAAAAACACTTGCAAATAAGAATGAATACGAGTATACTCTTAATTACGGTGATTGATTAACTTCTGTACATACATGTTCAGCAAGAGAGTAGATTGCCCTATAATATATGCGGTCGTGGCGGAATTGGCAGACGCGCACGGTTCAGGTCCGTGTGGGCTAACCCCCCGTGGAGGTTCGAGTCCTCTCGACCGCATCCTTTAAGAAGACTTCCGATTTTGTCGGAAGTCTTCTTTGTTTTCGGTTTTTTTAGCCATCACCGGCCTTCCACGGAGCCGCCTCTTAATGCAGACCTGCACAGGAGACGGCCTTTCGTCGTGTGAGGCTATTTGGAAGGGTGGGTCTCAGGCTGCCGCCGGTTGAGCCGAAGGCTCACCGTGATCCCTGCAGCCGCACCCAGCAGACCACACAGGGTTACAGCAAGCATGGTGGACGTATGCTCCATACGCATCAGGAAGGAGATGCCGCTGCCGAAGGTTGTTCCTGCCAGCAGCCCCAGGGCGGCTCCAATGTCTTTGCCCATTCTCATCGTGTAGCTCCTTTCGGGACATCCCTAATACTGTACATGAAAGGATATCTATCCAGTATTGTGCATCAGAACCGGTCCATTTATCCCAAAGCTTGTATGATCACAGAGGCGGACTCAACTCAAAAAGGCACCCTCAGGCCGAGCGGCCGGGGTGCCTTTTGTGCGTTGCATCTCACATAGGTTAAGATTGTTTGGCCAGCACCGTATCTGCGAAGAGGATGCTCTTCGGGATGCGGAAAAATTCTGCAGCTTGATCCTGGAACGCTTGGGAAGGAACGGTACCTTGGTGCAGCCACTTCCGAAACGTACCTGGATGAACGCCGATCCAATGGCTGACATCGGTTACGGACAAATCATGAACCATACACAATCCTGCCAAAATCCGGTTGCTCACGGGTGAACGTGTCACCGTACGCTTCATAAAGCGCGAAGGACCGGGCTGACAGATTAACGGGCTGCTGCGGATAACCTCTTCATTGAAAAGGATGTGACGAGGATAGCCGAGCAGGCTGCAAGTTTTGTCCAGATTGGTATTGCCGGGAATACGCCCTTCATATACCCAAGCGCTGACGCTGCGGGAAGAGATGGACAATTCTTCGGCAAGCTGCGATAGTTTGATGTCATTGGCCATTAATACGGCGAGCAGGACGCGATTACGGACCTGACAGCGTGTCGGTTTGCGGAATCGTTTTACCCGAACGCCTTTTCCCAAATATTTGCGGTTGATCAGAGACCACGCCTGGATGGAGTGTTGTTCTTGTTGTTTAGGCATATTTCCTCCGATTTTTTTAAAAATTATACTACGCTACGTGCGGCCTGGTTGGCAAGTGACCGTCCATCTCGGAGACCGGAATAGGCAGCCAGGCTCGGTACGTGTTGTCATTATAACATGACATGTTTATTACGTAAAAGCGCAAAAGGTCGTGGTTTTATTCGCGTTATGCAGTCTTTGTGCAACCGTAAGCGTCGAAAGTTCTCCAGATAGGCATAAATTCTTACTGAACCGGGAAGGCAGGCACAGGATATGCGGTCTTCCTTCCCGAAAGAAGGTCGGTTATGTTATATTTTGAGTTGAGTACATTGTATCACGAACATCTCCCGCTTACCTATTCGTCCTTTTGGACAGAAGGAATGGTTTTCCTCGGCTTGGCTCCGGATGAAGATCGCGGTTTAGGATGGATACAAGATGCTGGGCTGATGAATTCACAGACAAGGAGCAATGATCCATGATTAAGCATATTGTTCTCTTCAAATTGAAAGACAGTTCACCCGAGAGTGTGAATGTAACTGCAGCGGTGCTGCGCAATATGGACGGTAAAATTCCGTTTCTTCGTTCGCTTGAAATTGGAATCGATGTGATCCGCTCTGAGCGTTCTTACGATATATCGCTGATTGCGGAGGTGGACAGCCTGGATGATTTGAAAGCGTACCAGGTTCATCCCGCCCACCAGGCTGTAATCCAGCATATCAACGAAGTTAAAGAGGTATCCATCGCTGTAGATTATGAGTTTTAGCATCGGAGGTGCTTAGTCAGCCATGTATTATGTGAACAGGGAACAGATCGAGCTGAGGCTGAACGCAGTACCGGCGATTGCATCCGCACTACGGCAGGCTGCCGAAGACTGGGACGGAGGCCTGCTGTACGGAATGGTGCAGGAAAGAGCGCTGCATCTCGGAATCGAGACGGTTACGGATGTCGGCAGCTATCTGATCGACGGTTTTATTATGCGGGATGCTAGCAGTTACGAGGATATCATTGAGATCAATTTTAATGAAGGCGTCTTCAGCCGTGAAATATACGAGGTACTGATGAAGCTTGTAGGGCTTCGCAAGCCGCTGGTCCAGGATTATTACGTATGGGAGCGCAGTGCACTCCACGACCTGACACCTGTGCTGCCTGCTGTGCTGGAGCAATTTGCCGGAGCTGTACATGCGTATCTGGATCAGGAGTTAGGCGCTGCGGCGCCTGTAGAACAGGAATAGGGCAGCATACGAACGCCGCTATTCGTTAGGAGGAGCAAGATGGAACAATCCAATCAGCAACAGGAAGTTGACGATCAGACTTCAGGCTTTCAGCCTGTATACCGCATTGAATTACTGTTTCATGAGCGTCCGGTTATCTCGGAGTCTTCTCTGCAGGAAGCTATGACCCGCTACAGCGGGGGTGTTCCGCTGCCGGCCCATATGCTTGAGGCTTTTCGGAAAGCTTTCAAGGAGCGTCAGCCGGAAGGACTGGGAGAAGAACTGCCGTTGATTTATGTGCACACCCGCTATACGGCTAAGATGAAGGACGCGGACATTCCGGTTCAGACGCTGATTACGGGGCCTGTAGAAGTGAAAGAGCCGGAGCGCTGGGAGAAGTCGCTGCAGCAGGCCTGGCATTGGCCGGAGGCGCGCAGTACGGTATCCAAGGTAAAATACAGTGTGACTCTGCAGGACATGTTCGGTGCAGGTCTGCCATACAGCGAGCGTCTTGAGCTGATGCAGTCTGCACTGCGAGCCCTGCTGGACGTCCTGCCCTGTGAGGCAGTCTATTGGTATACCAGTGACAAGCTGGTACAGCCGCAAGCGTACCTGGAGGCCCTGAAGCAGGAAGACATATTGTACGGGGCTATGAATGTCCGGATGTATCAGGTTGATCGGGGTGCTGGAGAGAATGACATCATCATGGATACCCTGGGGCTGTCGGCTGTGGGGATACCGGATATCCAATGCCACTTTAACGGCCTGGATCCGGACAAGGTCGCTGAATCCGTCTATGGCGCAGCGTATTATGTGTTCCACAACGGTGACATCATCGAGAATGGACAGAGCATCGGCTCTGCAGGTGGACAGCAGTGGCGCTGTGAGCATCAGCATGCGCTGGCGAAGCCGCAGCGGTTCGTGCTGGATCTGGACCCCGGAGCGCCGCATAATGCAGGTCGCGGACCAGCCGGCGGGAGTGAACAATAACATGGACAGACAGCGGGAGGTCATGGTATGAAGATTCAGCCTGAGATGTCAACCAGGCAGCTGCTAATGACGCTCCTCAAGACCAAAGGGCCCATCGCTGTAAGCCGCCTCGCTGCCGAGCTGGGTATTACAGAAATGGGCGTCCGCCGCCATCTCAACCAGATGGAGAAAGACGGCTATATCGAGACGACTGTAGTCCGCCAGGCGATGGGAAGGCCAACCTTCCTGTATGCATTAACTGAGCACGGGCATGAGCAGTTTCCGCGGAATTACAGCCACCTGCTGCTGGAGCTGCTGGAGGAACTTGATGACAGCCAGGGATCTCAAGCGGTACACCAGCTGTTCGATGGACGCAAACACAAGATGCTGGACCGGTATGGACCCAAAATGGAAGGCCGGGATTTGAGCGAGCGGGTGGCAGAGCTTACGTCCATACAGCATGCAGGCGGATATATGGCACACTGGGAACAGGAAAAAGACGGCAGTTATACGCTGTACGAGTACAACTGTCCCATCAATGAAGTCGCCCGCCGTTACCAGCATGCTTGTGCCTGTGAGCAGTCTCTGTTTCAGGAGCTGCTGCAGGCTGAAGTTACACGCACAGAATGCCTGGCTTTGGGCGGTTCATGCTGCAAATACCGTATCCAGCCGCCTGGGCCAAGTGCCTGAATTTTTTAGTCCCGCTTTGTATCCTGACAGGCTGCTCCTGCTTATAATGAATCAACCAATGGGCATTCGCCCGGTATGTTCGACATAAGGAGAGATGTAGCATGAACGAGAAGAACAAAGGTCTGCTGTGGGGATTGTTGGCAGGGAGTGTTGCAGGCGGGGTCACAGCGCTGCTGCTTGCGCCAAAATCGGGCAAGGAGCTTCGGCATGATATTGCGGATGGAGCGCGTCTGGTCGGGGACAAGAGCCAGGAGCTTGTTAGCAAGGTGAATGAACAGCGTATTGTGCTGGTGGATAAAATCAAAACAACGGCTGGCCTGGTCATCGAGGATCTGCAGAGCCTTCGTGCCTGCAAAGACGAAGAGCAGGAGCTTGCGACCACCTCTTCGTTAGACAGCAGCGAGGAAGCCGTTGAGGAAGAACGGCAGGATGAAACGGAACTGCAGTAAGCTGTTATGGTTAAAACAGGCCGCTCCGACAAGGAGCGGTCTTTATCTATGCAGATAGCAAACAGAATGGGTTCGTATAACGCCCTGCTCTGGAGCCGGGTTGCTGCCTGTTTACTTTTCGGGTAAGATTTTGAAGGTACCTTTTGCAGTGCGTCTACATAAGGTATGAGGAATGTTTATTTGATAAAGAAGGAAGCGGTGTGTTCGTGCAGCAGGCAATTGCAATACTAGATTCCGGTGTAGGGGGGCTGACCGTCGCCAAAGAGGTGATGAGGCAGCTGCCGCGGGAGAAAGTCATCTATTTCGGGGACACCGCCCGAACGCCTTACGGACCCCGTAAGTCCGAAGAAGTAAGAAAGTTCACGGAACAGATCGTAGATTACCTGATCCAGTTTGATCCTAAAGTCATCATTATCGCATGTAATACGGCAACAGCGGCAGCGCTGGATTATATTAGCCGCAAGGTATCCATTCCGGTGATCGGGGTGATCCATCCCGGGGCAAGAGCAGCGATTACCGCGACGAAAACCGGAAGAATCGGTGTCATCGGTACGGTAGGTACGATCGGGAGCAATGCCTATGCGTCTGCGCTGAAGCAGCTGTCGCCCTACGTAGGTGTGTACAGCTTGGCCTGCCCGGATTTCGTGCCGCTTGTAGAGCGTGGAGAATTCCGTTCCGAAGAGACGACACGTACAATCAAGGCTTCGCTGGAGCCGATCAAGCAGCAGCCGATCGATTGTCTGATTCTGGGGTGTACCCATTATCCGTTCCTCACGGAAGGTATCCAGGAAGTTATGGGGCCCCAGGTGAAGCTGATCAGCTCTGCGGATGAGACGGCGCGTGAGACCAGCACTATCCTGTACGACAAGGGCAAGCTGGCAAGCGGAGAGGAGACTCCGGTGCACCAATTTTTCTGTTCCGGAGATCCGGAAATGTTCCAGCGTATTGCCAAGCAGTGGCTGGGCGAGCAGATTCGTAATACCCCGGTCGTATGGCAGGTTTCTACACTGGATTAGCATATCAAGGGATGAAGTTAAAATAAGACAGCGAGAGAGCCGGATTTCCGTTAGCGGAGGTTCGGCTCTCTGGCGTAAGAAGGGTACTGCAGAAACATGACGGACAGGAAGTCATACATATAGTATAGGGTAGACAGCGTTACCAGAGGAGGTATTTAAGTACCGTGAATTCATACATTGTCGAAAAAGGAGACACCCTGGAGCGGCTCGCCTGGCGTGCGGGTTACCCATCCGGCGTGCTGACGGCCGCCAATCCCTGGCTTGTACGCCAGCCGTATCTGATTCCCGGCCAGATTATCAGCCTGCCCGATCCGCCTCCTGTCCCCCGGTACCAGCTGCAGCAGGGGGATACGGTCGACCAGATTGCCATACAGTTTCAACGAACAGCAGAAGCACTGGTTGCGGCGAATCCATCCTTGGAGCCAGGTCCATGCCAGCCGGGAGTTGAAATTGTCATTCCCCGAGTTACCGAAGAAGCTGTTGTTCATCTGCGCGGAGAATACGGGTACGATACGCTGATGGACGATCTGGCTTCATTGAAAAACAGATATGACAGGCTGGAGACCGGGATGATCGGTCATTCTGTACTTGGAAAGCCGATTCCCTACGTCCGGATTGGGCATGGGCCGTTCCAGCTGCATGTGAATGCCGCAGTACATGCGAATGAATGGCTGACGACACCTGTACTGCTGCGGTTTGTAGAAGACTTGGCTGAAGCTGTCGAGCACGGAGGGCCTCTCCACGGCACAGATCCCACCCGCTGGCTGGAGCAGACGACATTATGGGTCGTTCCCATGGTGAACCCGGACGGAGTGGAACTTGTGCTGGAAGGCGCAGGACCATCTCATCCTTGGTACGGAAAACTAATGGAATGGAATGGCGGTTTGCCTGATTTCCGCAGTTGGAAGGCCAACATTCGCGGGGTGGACTTGAATGACCAGTTTCCTGCTTACTGGGAAGAAGAAGCCAGACGCCGGCTGCAGAAGGGACCGGGTCGCCGGGATTATGGCGGAGAGAGCCCGCTCTCCGAGCCTGAATCCAGGGCCCTTGCGGACTGGACGATCGAACGGAATTTCGACGCGGTTTTGTCGCTGCACAGCCAGGGGGAGGAGATATATTGGAACTACCGGGATTTTGAGCCGAAGGAGAGCCTGCAGTGGGCAATTCGGCTGGGGGCTGCCTCCGGTTACCGGCCGGTAAAGCTGAGCGGCAGCGATGCCGGTTATAAGGACTGGTTTATTTACCATTTTCGGAAGCCGGGTTTTACGATTGAGGTCGGCTCAGGCCGCAATCCGCTGCCTTTGTCCGACTATCCCGCCATCCGGCGGGAGGTAGCCTGCCTGCTGGGAGCGGCGATGTCTGAGTTAACGATAAAAAAATGAAACCCTTCGTCTTTGCGAATGATATAATACAAAGAGCGGCTTTCGAACTAGAAAGCCGTTCCTATATGCTGTAATACGAAAGGAATGAATCGCCGATATGAAAATGAAAAAACTGCTGTCCCTGCGGCAATGGTCGCATATATTCCGCCGGGTTCCCCGGTTCTTGATGTCGCCTCAGGTGGCGACTGCGGACAAGCTGCTCTTTTTCATTCCTGTTGTTCTCTACTGGGTACTGCCGGACGTCATGCCGTTCATGCCCATTGATGATATTGGAGTTACGATGCTGCTGATGAACTGGTTTGTATCGCGCGTCGAGCGGAAATATCCGGCTCTGGGAGGGGCTGGCACGCATTGATTTGTCATAAAAGGGCGTATTGCGCTGAACGATAGAATTCTTTACAATAGGAATATTGAACTTCATTAAAGGAGATGTCTTTTCTATGAAAGCCAAAATTACCCGTAACGCCGCGAAGGTCATTAAGCGCGAGCTGGATAAAGAAGAAAACCAAGGCAAAGCACTGCGTGTAGTGATCACTCATGCACATGGTGACCATGCCCATTACGGTCTGGATTTGGATACAGCAGGCGAGAACGACGTAGTTGTATCGACCGACAAGGAGATTGACGTTATTCTTGAAGCGAATCAACCGCTGCTGGATGGCGTAAAGATTGATTATTTGTACCTGCCTGAGGAAGGTTTTGTCATTACAAATCCGTCTCAGGGTAATCACGGCGACCACTAATCGTCTGGATAGAGAAGGGATAGATTATGGCTAACGATATCCGAGTATGCGATAAATGCAATCATATCCGATTGAAGTCGATTGTGCCGAAGCTGGAGAAAATGGCACCGGATGCCGAGATCAAGATCGGCTGCAAATCGTATTGCGGACCTTGCGGTAAACGGGCATTTGTATATGTGAACGGCCGTTATGTCTCAGCACCTTCCGAAGAAGAAGTGCTGGCCAAAGCATCGGCGTTTATCAAACAACCTGTCTCAAAATAAAAGAAGCCTCTCTGCTCGCTGCATAGTTCAATCTGTTATTATCCATCCTAGGAAGGAAACGCAGAGAACTTGCTGCACTGAGAAGGGAGCGTAACCGACCTATGACCCGCAAAGAACAACCGAGTATGCAGGAGCCGAGTGTGATTTCTCAGGCGCAGAATGCCGTAGAGACTGCACACCGGTCCGTCTCTTCGGCCTTGTCCCATCCGACCTCACAGCTGATTGAGCAGGCTGAGAACTCATTGGCCCATACTGAGAACGCAGTTGAGCAGGCGCGTCTCCGCTTGGGAGGACAGGCTGTTGAGCTGGCTGAGGACATGCTTGGCGAAGAGAAGGAACGACTGGCTAAGCTGAAAGGGAATGAGTCCTAGAAGAACTGCCGGTGGGATTAACATTTGATGAAGTTTTATTCTCCAAAAAGGACCAGCCGCTCCCATGATTATGGGGCGGCTGGTCCTTTTTGGGTTGAGTCTGCCACATAGACGGTGTGACAGTCCTTATTCCGAGGCGGATTCCTCATTGCGCCGGCGCGGCGGCAGCGGTCCGAAGAACTGATAAAATTGGCATTCGATCCGGCCATTGAACAGCTTGCGGCGCTTGTCCGCTTTGCGGCCAAAGTAATGCTCGAACTGCTTGGTCGGGCTGATTGCGAAAAAGGACCAGGTTGGCAGCTCAAGTGCGCTGCGTCCGAACTGGCGGATCATTTTCTCTACTTCTTCACTCTCGCTCAGCCGCTCCCCGTAAGGAGGATTCGTGATCAGCACGCCATAGTCACCCTCGGGTCTCGCCTTATGCACCGGGAGCACGTCCAGCTTGATGTCTTTGGCGAACCCGGCGCTCTTCACGGCAGCCTGGGCAATCTCGATAACCGCTGGGTCGATATCACTGCCGGCAATCTGCAGCGGAATGTCGTCTTTCACAGCGTCAAAGGCTTCTTCCCGTGCTTCTTCCCAGATCTGCGGTCCGATGACAGGCCAGTGCTCGGAGTTAAACGAGCGCCGCAGTCCTGGTGCGATGTTCCAGCCGATCATGGCGGCTTCAATCAGCAAAGTGCCGGAGCCGCAGAATGGATCATAGAACGGACGCTCCGGTGTCCATCTGCTCAGTTGAACCAGCGCAGCGGCCATGGTTTCTTTGAGCGGTGCTTCTGTGACGAGACGACGGTATCCGCGCTTATGCAGACCGGCCCCTGTCGTATCGAGTGTAAGCAGCGCTACGTCGTTGAGCAGGATCACCTCGATTACATAACGAGGGCCATTTTCAGGGAACCATTCATTATGATAGGTCTGCTTCAGCTTCTCCACGATCGCTTTCTTCACAATTCCCTGAGAGGCGGGAACGCTGCTTAGCTGTGATTTGTGGGAACGGCCCTCGACCGGGAATTCGCCGTTCTGCGGGATCCAGTTCTCCCATGGAAGTGCTTTGGTGCCTTCGAACAGTTCATCAAAGGTCCTGGCCGGAAACTCACCCATTTTGATCAGAATCCGGTCCGTCGTACGCAGCCACAGGTTGCAGCGCGCGATATCTTTCAAATCTCCGGCAAAAGTTACCCGGCCGTTCTCGACAGTCATCTCTTCATATCCAAGTTCTTTTAATTCACGTGCTACGACCGCTTCCAGTCCCATCGGTGCAGTCGCAATCAGCTGCAATTGAGCCATGTTATTCATTCAACTCCATCTTGTTGTTCGGCCTTGAAGAAAGCCGCCTTGTCAAATACCTTGTAGCGATTCCTTAAAAACAATACAATCTATATTATAGATTCGGAACAACGTTTCATTGCCTACATCGATCCAGGGGTTATCCTTAGATTGATTTGCAGCAAAGGTTCATTTGTCTAAGGGTTCTTTGTCTACGGTTTCTTTGTTTAGTTTTTTTGTTCAGGGGTTCTCTTGTATAGTATAGGCGATTGTGTTTCGGGTGACAAACCGTAATATCACAGATACCCTGACTGCTGAACCGGGCAGCGCCGCGTAAGATAAAGACGGCTATTTATTGAAGGAGGAATATATTTTGAACACCACACCAGAAGATTATATTGACCAGCTGTTCCAAGAGGACGAGCTTTTGTTAAAAGTAAAGGAAACCATCCGCCAGAAAGGGATGCCTGAAGTGTCGGTCGCTGCTGCTTATGGCCGATTGTTGACGATGCTGATCCGTATTTCTGGGGCCCGTCACATTCTGGAGATTGGCGCTCTGGGCGGTTACAGCGGCATCTGTCTCGCTCGAGGCATGGGAGATGAGGGCAGGCTGACATCACTTGAGCTAAAAGAAGAGTATGCGGCACTTGCCGGGCAGCATCTGGCCGAAGCTGGTTACGGCGATCGTGTCGAGTACCGGATCGGACCGGCAGCCGACAGTCTGGAGCAGTTGAAGCAGGAAGGGCGCAAGTTCGATTTCTTCTTCATTGACGCGGATAAGGAGAATTATCCCGCCTATCTTGAATACGCCATCGAACTGGGCAATCCGGGAGCTATGATTGCCGGGGACAACTGCTTTCTGCGCGGCAGGACACTGAATTGGGACAAGAACGGTCCTTCCGTACAGGCGGTCAGACGTTTTAACCAGCTTATTGCAGAAGATGAACGGTTGGAGAGTACACTGCTGCCATCGTATGACGGATTAGCCCTGGCGCGTATCCGCTAAAGGGTGGAAGACAGTAAGCCTTCCATTTAGGAGGCTTTTTTACATACCGGGATGCTTTTTAGGTTAACAGGTGTTTTATTAAATCCAGGAACGCTGAAATAAAAAACAGCAGGCTCTCCTTGGGGGGAACCTGCTGTTTGTGGTTTGTCTGTTTCCGCTGATTACCGGAAATTTGGCGCACGCTTGCGGGAATACAGCTTCATGCGCACCCAGAACATGTTCAGAAGCAGCAGACAGCCGGATACGATGAACAAGCCTTCGATCCCGATGTAGCCTGCCATAAAACCGCCGATGATAGCGCCCAGCATATTGCCGAGTGCAAGCGAGCTTGTGTTGAATCCGAATGCCCGGCTCTCCATGCCCTCCGGTGTGTAGGAGCGGATAAGGGCATTGACGCTTGGCAGCAGTCCGCCCATAAAAATCCCCATAAAAAAGCGGATAATCATCAGCTGCCAGACGGTATGGACAAAGGCCTGGGGGATGAGCAGCAGCCCGGTTCCGATCAGTGAGAAGGTGAGCACCCGGTGTGCCCCCAGCTTGTCGCTGAGCCTCCCAAGCAGCGGTGCAGCCGCCATGTTGGAGAGTCCGGTTACGGCGGTAACGAAGCCGGCCCAGAAGGTCAGGTTGTTCGATGTTCCCGGCATTTCTCCGACATAAAGCGGCAGCAGGGACATCGGGCTCATCATCGCGAATTGAAGCAGGAATGTCACCGCGAACAGCGCAGGCAGCTGGGGTGCATGGCTGAGCTCTTTTAAGCCGCCGATAACAGAAGCCTGAGGTGTGTGTGATGCTTCTTTCCGGTCGAAATTTTCCTTGACGAAGAACAGAGCGAGCAGTGATGCAGCGAAGATCAGGGTACCGGTAATGTAGAAAATCGGCCGGAAGCCCACGACACCTGCCAGCAGACCGCCGATCAGCGGTCCCAGAATGGTTCCTGCCATTTGACCGGACTGCATGATGCCCATGGAGAAGCCCATCCGTTCTTTTGGCGTTGTGCTGGACACCAGAGAGATCGACGCCGGGTTAAATCCGGATATCGTACCATTTAACAGGCGCAGGCCGAGAAGATGCCACGGTGTTGTGGCAAAGCCCATGCATCCGATCACGATCGCCATACCGAATCCGGATCGGAGCAGCATGACCTTGCGTCCGAAGCGGTCAGCCATTTTCCCCCAAATCGGCTGGAAAATGAAAGAGGTCAAAAAGTTGGCCGCAAAAATAAAACCGGCCCATAGTGCAATCCGGTGTTCGCCTTGAACGTGCAGATCCATCGCCAGATAAAGCGAGAGGAACGGTGTAATCATGGTCATCCCGGCATTAACCAGAAATTGACCGAACCACAGCACGATCAGGTTAAGTTTCCATGCTTTCATGTGCCGTCACATCCTTTCCAAAGCACATGCCTGAGCATTTTGCGTTATTCGAAAACAGCTTCGCACGTAACGCCAAATGCAGACTCTAAAAAAATCGCGTTTTTCCAGTATATCATACTTCATTGAAACTTTACCCAAATGTCATGGTTTTGTCATTTCAAGTCGAACGATGCCAGTTGTTACCCTCAATCAAAAAGGGCATAATGAAAACTATGAGGTAAGTTCTGAAACTGGAGGCTCACTATGACTTATAATGATACATTTATCCGCGCTTGCCTAAAGCAGGATGTGAACCATATTCCCGTCTGGTACATGAGGCAGGCAGGACGTTACGACCCCGATTATCGGAAAATCAAAGAAAATTACACGCTGCTCGAAATTTGCAAACAGCCGGAACTGGCTGCAGAAGTAACACTGATGCCCGTACATAAATTGGGTGTAGATGCGGCTATTCTCTATTCTGACATTATGAATCCGGTCGCTTCGCTGGGAATTGACTTTGATATTGTCAAAAATATAGGGCCGGTCATCCATAATCCGATCCGCACGGCGGCGGACATTGACCGGCTGCGTCCCATTGATGTAGATCGTGATCTGTCCCACATTATGGAGACCATCCGCATTCTGGACCGTGAACTGGACCGTCCGCTCATTACGTTCGCGGGGGCGCCGTTTACAATTGCCAGCTATCTGATCGAAGGCCGTCCTTCCAAGGGCTACATCCGGACCAAAACGATGATGTATAGTGAACCTGAACTCTGGCACCGTCTGATGAACAAGCTGGGGGATATGGTGATCACCTATCTTCGCGCCCATGTGGCTAACGGAGGCAAGGCATTCCAACTGTTCGACAGCTGGGTAGGAGCATTAGCTCCGCAAGATTTTAAAACCTTTGTCCTGCCGACCATTAAGCGTATTTTTGCCGAATTATCGGATTTGAATGTGCCCAAAATTTATTTCCCCGGCGTCAGCTCGGGAGAGCTTCTTCCATTCATGGAAGGCCTGCAGGCGGATGTGATTGGTCTGGACTGGCGAGTATCCATTGAGGAAGGCCGGCGGAGAGTGGGCAGCGCCTTTGCGGTTCAGGGGAACCTGGACCCTTATGTGCTGACCGCCCCGATTGATGTCATCAAGCAGCATGCGAAGCAGATTATCGATGAAGGTATGATAGAGCCCGGGTATATTTTTAACCTTGGTCACGGACTGTTCCCCGAAGCTTCCATTGATAAGCTCAAAGAGCTGACAGACTACATTCACGATTATTCAAGCAGTGCTCTTAAGCAAAAGCAGCATACTTAAACGGACCTAATATTCAAGGAGTGAGATCAATGACCACCAAAGTCGGAATTTTGGTAATGTCCTACGGCACACCGGAAAGTCTGGAAGACGTAGAAGCCTATTACACACATATTCGCCGCGGTAACCCGCCCTCACCGGAACAGCTCAAAGAACTGGTTGACCGCTATGAAGCTATCGTCGGCGGGGTGTTCCCGCTCCGTCAGAATACGGACCATCAGGTAGAAGAGCTTCAGGCTGCTCTAGACGAGGCCAGCCGGAACCAGGATGTTGAGTTTATCTGCTATCAAGGATTGAAGCATGCCTATCCGTTTATCGAAGATGGTGTGGAGCAGATGGCGCGCGATGGGATTAAGCAGGGGATCGGCATTGTTCTGGCTCCCCATTATTCTGTAATGAGTGTAGGCAGCTACATCAAACGGGCGCAGGCCAAAGCCGAGGAAGCTGGCGTCTCGATGGAATTCATCGAGAGCTATCACCTGCATCCGAAGCTGATCGAGGCGCTGTCCGATCGAGTGAACGCCAAACTAGACCTCTTTATCGAAGCGGGTGCCAAGCGGGATGACGTACGTGTACTCTTCAGCGCCCACAGCCTGCCGGAGCGAATTCTTGCTATGGGTGATCCTTATGTAGATCAGCTCATGGAGACCTCCCGTGCAGTTGCCGAGAAATCCGGTGTGACGAACTGGCAGTTTACTTGGCAGAGCGCCGGCCGGACCTCCGAGCCTTGGTTGGGTCCGGATGTGCTGGACACCATGCACAAGCTGAGTGAGGAAGAACAGGTGAAATACGTTCTAGTGGCTCCGGTTGGTTTTGTGTCAGATCACCTTGAAGTGTTGTATGACCTGGATATTGAAGCCCAGGCTGTTGCCGGGGAGCTGGATATGCGTTTGCAGCGGATTGATTCGCTGAATTCGGATCCGCTGTATATGGAGACGCTGAGCGACACGATTATTACACTGTGGAAGCAGCAGCACGCATAATAGCAGGCCTTGTATCATCAAGACACCCTTCTGCAGGGCGCCGGAGAACCCGCGGGTTTGGACGGACGCGCTGCCTGAAGGGTGTTTTTTTGTGACTGCAATCTCTTTCATATGGGAACTGGAATCTATTACTGGTATAATATAATGGTATGTTTTCCAGTCTAGTAGAAGGAGTGAACCATGTACCCACCCAGATCTGATAAGAAACAAAACAATCACCGTAAGCGCAAATCCCGAAAATTATGGATAATGACCAACACTGTGCTTGTGCTTATGATTGCACTCGTCGTGATTTTATTAAGCCTGAATGACCAGGTGTTTAACTCAGGAAGCAGTCATCCGGCAGAAGGGCAGCCGGAAGCGGCTTCAGGAGGCCAGAAATCTTCCACGACAGCACAGGAAGAACAGCCTTCTGCAGCATCGGAGGATGATGGGAAACCAACGCAGAAAACCGTGAACCCTAAGCGTGATGAATCTACAGCGGATTCGTCATCATATGATACGAAAAGCGAAAGCGCTTCTTCTGCAAAGAAGCAGTCACAAAAGACAACGAATCCGGATCATTCAGCGGAAGACAAGCGTACTTCCGCCCAGACGGATGGCAAGGAGCAAAATGTCCGACAGACGGAACAGCAGAAGCCTGCCGGGCAGAATTCTCCAGCTGCCCCTGCCAATAATCCCGCCTCCCCTGCCAGTGCAGCTCTAACACTCAATTTTGGCGGTGATGTCCAGTTTGCCGGCAAGGTAGAGAGTCTGCTGGAGCAGAAGGGATATCAATACCCTTATCAATATCTTGGTAATACCTTTACATCCAAATCATTAAATATCGTCAATCTGGAGACACCGGTGACTACCGGGGGGGCTGGGGCAAAGAACAAGCAGTATGTGTTCAAGTCTTCACCCCAAGCTCTGGAGGCTATGGCCAAAGCCCATGTCGATGCTGTCAATCTGGCGAACAATCATATACTGGATCAGGGTGTCAGCGGCCTGCTGGATACTCTTCAGCATCTGGACCGCAATGGAATTGCCCATGCCGGTGCCGGCCGCAGCAGTCAGGAGGCATTCGCTCCTGCTTACCTGGAGAAGCAGGGCATCAAGGTGGCACTGCTGGGCTTCACCCGGGTCATTCCGGAGAGCAGCTGGAACGCGGGAGTATCTACACCGGGTGTCGCTGCCGCTTATGATGCAGCAGCCGCCAATGCAGCCATCAAGGAAGCACGCAAGCATGCGGCTCTGGTAGTGGTGGTGGCACATTGGGGTAAAGAAAGAGTACTGACGCCGGATCAGAATCAGACCCGGCTGGCGCATGGTTTCATTGACGCCGGTGCCGACCTGGTGATCGGAGGACACCCGCATGTCCTGCAGGGGATGGAGAAATATAAGGGCAAGTGGATCGCATACAGTACCGGCAACTTTATATTTACCAAATCATCCAATGCAGCCACGTGGAATACAGCAGTCTTCCAAGCGTCATGCAGGGCAGATGGACAATGCGGTATGAAGCTGATCCCGTTCCGGACCGAGCTGGGTCAGCCTGTTCCTGTACAGGGACAGGAGGCCCAGGCGATTCTGAACCAGATTCAGAACTTATCGATCGGAAACGTGCGGATTGGCCAAGATGGACAGGTGACCTCCGGCAGCTAGCGTGCAGACAGAAGACCGGGAGGAGTGAAACTATGGCAAATCTATGTGTGGCGCATCGCGGTCATTCCCGGATTGCGCCGGAGAATACGATGGCGGCTTTCCGCCGGGCTGTTGAGCTGGCCCATGTATCCTGGATGGAGCTGGATGTGCAGCTGTCGAAGGACGGCATTCCCGTTGTCATCCATGACTTCAAGCTGGAGAGGACGACGAACGGTCAGGGACGTGTCGCGGACTTGACCTGGGAGGAGCTTCGCAGGCTGGATGCCGGGGGCTGGAAGGACCGTGCGTATAGCGGCGAGAAAATCCCCTCATTAAATGAAGTGCTTAAGCTGTGCAAGGGACGTATGAAGCTTAACATTGAACTGAAGACATCAGGTCAAATGTACCCGGGACTGGAGCAGGCAGTTCTGGAAGACCTGCGCGAACATGAGATGGAGCAGGACGTGGTTATTACCTCCTTCGATCATGGTGCCTTAACCCGAATGAAGGAGATTGCCCCCGGAATCCAGACGGGTCTTATTATGGATGCCCGGCCGGCGGATCTGCTCCAAAGGGTGCTGCGTCTTGGCTGCAGCTTTCTGTCCATTGGATACCCGTGGATCGATTCGCGTCTGATGAAAGAGATGAACGATGCGGGCATCAAGGTGATGGTATGGACGGTGGACAGCCGCCGCATGATGCGCAGAATGGCTTTCCGCTATCCGGGGCTCATGATTTGTACGAACCGGCCGGACATCTGGGAGCACGCGATGGCATTGAAGCGCTGGGCCTTATTCCGCCGCTAGACTGCCTGTCCGGATGTCTGATATATCTTATGGAAAAGGAATGATCTCTCATGAACCGAAGCATTCAGAATGTGTACTGTGTTGGACGCAACTACCGGCTGCACGCTGCCGAACTGGGCAATGCCGTACCGGATGAGCCCATGATCTTTCTCAAGCCTTCCCATGCGGTAGCCGCACTGGATGGCCGTGAGCTGCCGCTCCCCGCTGACCGGGGTGAGGTTCATTTTGAAGGAGAACTGGTTCTTTCGGTCGGCCGTACCTATGAACCGGGTATGAAGGTGGATGAACTGATTGACGGTTTTGCACTGGGGATCGATTTTACCCTCCGCGATGTGCAGAGTGTACTCAAGCAGAAGGGCCACCCATGGACAGCAGCAAAGGGCTTCAAGAACTCGGCACCTGTATCGGCATTTCAGCCGTTTCCAGGTACAGCCGAGCTGGAGAAGTATGAGTTTACGCTAGCCAAAAACGGGGAGGAGCTGCAGCGTGGTAATATCAGAGACATGATCTTTTCCCTGCAGGAGATTGTGGACTACGTGGCTGAGCATTACGGTCTGGGTGAAGGCGATATCATCTTCACCGGAACACCTGCAGGAGTGGGGCCAGCCGTAAAAGGTGATACCTTCGAGCTGGCATGGAAGGATGAAAAACTAGGAAGCTGCCGAATCGGGTAAATTTCCGGTTGATCTGGTCATGTCTGATGTCATAAGAGTCTGCCTTCTGCCTTCGGGAGGAGCAGGCTCTTTTCGCTGCTCATGAAGAACTCATGTTATAATAATCATACTAACGGCTGAATGCCGGACAAGGGAGCCGTTGTATGCTGGACTGGATAATAGGTGCTGTCTGTGCTGTAGCTGTAGGCGGTGCTGCTTTTGCCAAAAAATCACTTACGCTCTCGGGATTTCTGGCGGCTGTAGTTATGGGGGCAGTCTACTACGGAGCAGGCAATGTGTTCTGGTTCGGAACGCTGCTGCTGTTCTTTGTTACTTCTACCGCTTTGTCGAAATACAAGCAGGAACGGAAGAGGGATCTGGAACAATCGTATGCCAAGACAGGAGAACGTGATGCCGGACAGGTGTTTGCGAACGGGGGCATTGGTATGGTGCTTTGTCTTCTAAATGCTGTTTGGCCGAGTCCGCTCTGGGGGTATGCATTTATAGGCGTTATGGCGACGGTCACTGCGGATACCTGGGCAACCGAGATTGGCAGTCTCAGCCGCAGGGCCCCGCGCTCCGTCTTGAACGGAAAGGTTTTGGAACCGGGAGCTTCGGGCGGCGTATCCTGGTTAGGTTCTGGAGCTGCCGCAGCAGGTGGTCTGCTGATCGGACTGGGTGCCTGGCTTTTCCTCGACCTAATGGGAACCCCGGCTTTGTCTTTGCCGGGATGGGTGCTGATGGGACTGCTTGGCGGATGGGCAGGCGCTTTTACAGATTCATACCTGGGCGCTACAGTCCAGGATATGTACCGCTGTACAGTATGCGGGAAATGGGTGGAAGTACAGGAGCACTGCGGGCATCCGACCGTTCATGCCAGAGGCTGGTTATGGATGAGTAACGATGCAGTTAATCTGATCAGTTCCTTGGCAGGAGGAGCAGCTGCTGTCCTGATTGGATACACGGTGCAATAAGACAAAGCGAGAAGGAGGGAGAACCGTTGAGTATAGTACAGGGGGAGAAGCATGAGGCAATCCTTGACGCAGCCTATTCACTCTTCGGTTCCAAAGGCTTTTACGAGACCAAGATGTCAGACATTGCGGAAATAGCCGGTATAGCCAAGGGAACCATCTACTTATATTTCAAGAGTAAGGAAGAGCTGTTTACGGCTGTAACCCGGCGGGACTGCGGGCAGTTTCTGGACAGTATGCGGGCAGCGCTGAAGATTGTCGGCTTTGAAGAACGGCTGCAGGTGCTGGCAGACCGTCACCTTCGTTATTATTATGAGCGGAAGGAGCACACGAAGCTGTTCTTTCGCACACCTAACAATGATCCGGATTTGATGGAGTTCATGCACCAATTTTTCCGTGAGTATACCAAGCTGGTGCAGGACGTCCTTGAAGAGGGCGGTATTGCCGAACCCGGACTGCATGCAGAATCGTTCATTGGTATGATGGACCGTCATAAAATGGACATCATGATGAATCCGTCATTTAACGAGCAGGAACTGGAGAAGAGATCTTACTTTGTAGCCTCGCTGTTCCTACACGGCTGCATGGCGGCTGAGGAAAGCGGAAGGCCCGTCCTCGTGAATCGCTCTCAACAACAATAAGAAAAAGCAGGTATCTGACCATGAATATGATGACAGTAGAACATATAACCAAGACATACGGGGACAAGGTACTGTTTCGCGATGCCTCTTTCGGCATGGACGATCAGGATAAGATTGGTATTGTCGGTGTGAATGGAACAGGCAAGTCGACTTTTCTCAAAGTCATTGCCGGCTTGGAGCCCGCAGACAGCGGCCAAATCTCCATCGGCAGCGGAGTCAGGGTGCAATATCTATCACAGAATCCGAGCTACAATCCGGATCATACCGTACTGCAGCACATCTTCGAAGGTGATCTTCCGGAGATGAAAGTGGTGCGTGAATATTCAGAGACGATGGAACTGATCGAGCTGAATCCTTCAAGTCCCGAGCTGCAGCAGAGACTGATCAAACTGAATCAGCAAATGGACTCCCTGCAGGCCTGGCAGCTGGAGAGTGATGCCAAAACCATTTTGTCGAAGCTGGGCATTACCCGGTTTGATGCGCATATGGGAACACTTTCGGGAGGACAGCGCAAGCGTGTGGCTCTGGCTGCTGTTCTGATTCAGCCCTGTGAGCTGTTGATTCTGGATGAGCCGACGAACCATATTGATAATGAATCTGTAGCGTGGCTGGAGCAGTATTTACAGAAGAGACGCGGCGCGCTTCTGATGATTACGCATGACCGTTATTTTCTGGATCGCGTTGCAAGTGTGATGATTGAGCTCGATCAGGGACACCTGTTCCGCTACGAAGCCAATTACTCGCGTTTTCTGGAGCTGAAGGCGGAACGAGAGGAACGGGAGGCAGCGTCCGAGCAGAAGCGGCAGAATCTGCTTCGTAATGAACTGGCCTGGATCCGGCGTGGAGCCAAAGCCCGTTCGACGAAGCAGAAGGCGCGGATTGAACGTTTCGAGAAGCTGAAGGAGCAGCAGCCGGAGAGCCGCAGTGGAGCTGTTGATATTTCGGTAGCTTCCACCCGGCTGGGACGTAAGATTATTGAACTGGAGCACATCGGCAAGGCCGTGGAAGGCCGGACTTTAGTGAAGGACCTCAGCTATACGGCAGTTCCGGAAGATCGTGTTGGAATCATCGGCCCGAACGGAAGCGGCAAATCCACACTCCTGAACATGATTGCCGACCGGATTCAGCCGGATTCAGGACAGGTAACGGTTGGAACGACCGTCAAGTTTGGCTATTTTACACAAGAACATCAAGAGATGGACGGCAGCCTGCGTGTGATGGAATACATTAAGGAAGAGGCTGAAGTGATCACGACCGCGGATGGGAGCAAAATAACGGCCGGGCAGATGCTGGAACGTTTCCTGTTCCCGCCAGCCATGCAGTGGACGTTCATTAATCGTCTGTCGGGCGGAGAGAAGCGCCGATTGTATCTGCTGCGAGTGCTTATGTCTTCGCCGAACGTGCTTCTGTTGGACGAACCGACGAATGATCTGGATATCCAGACGCTGGCAGTGCTTGAGGATTATTTGGATGATTTTCCTGGTGTCGTCTTTACAGTATCACATGACCGATACTTCCTCGATCGTACAGTGGAGAAGATCATGGCTTTTGAAGGCGAAGGGCATGTACGTGTTCATGTGGGCAACTACAGCGAATACATGGAGTGGATGGACAAGAATGGACCGAAACGTGAAGCGAATGCGGGCGAAGCTGGAGGCGGTAAGCAAACCGAGCATCCACAAACGGCTGCTCCTGCACCTAAGCCCAAAGAGAAGCTGAAATTCAGCTATAAAGAGCAGCGTGAATTTGATATGATCGATGACACGATTGCTGCAGCAGAAACGAAGCTGGAGAAAATCGGTCAAGAGATGGAGAAGGCGTTCAGTGATTCAGCCCGGCTGCAGGAGCTGCTGGCCGAGCAGGCAGCTGCTGAACAAAAACTGGAGCATCTGATGGAACGCTGGACGTATCTCAATGAGCTGGCGGAGAAGATAGAACAAAGTAAATAAGACCCGTAAAGACTATCATAAATAACATGAAAGGCTGCTGCCAGGAAGGATTACTTCCCGGCAGCAGCCTTAATTTGTATATAATGACTTGAATTCACTCCACGGCCGTTATTCCTAAGCGCGGATATAAGCGATCAGCAGCTTGGCCGTATTCACTACCGCCTGCTTGTGTGTACGCTCCATAGAGTGCGATGCATGAACACCCGGCCCGATCAGGGCAGCCCGGATGTTGCTGCCCCCGCGCAGAGCGGCTGAAGCGTCAGATCCATATTGGGGATAGATATCCACTGCGTAAGCAATGTTCTCTGCTTGTGCAAGCTCAATGAGCTTGGAAGTCATATGATAATCATATGGTCCCGATGAGTCTTTGGCACAGATGGAAACATCGGTCTCCTTGCAGCTGAGGTCATCTCCCATCGCTCCCATATCCACGGCGATCATTTCATCGATGTCTGCCGGGATATAAGACGTACCATGTCCAACTTCTTCATAGTTGGAGATGAGGAGCTTCACATTGTAATGGGGCTTCCAGCCGTCTCGCTTGGCTGACTCCAGCAGGCCGAATAACGCTGCCACACTGGCCTTGTCATCGAGATGGCGGGATTTGATGTAGCCGCTGGATGTGACAACTGCACGTGCGTCGAAGGAGATAAAGTCGCCGACTGCGATGCCCAGCTTCTGTACGTCGTCTTTATTCTCCACCAGCTCATCGATGCGAACCTCCATATGATTTTCTTTGCGTTCGAAGGTTCTGGCATCCGGATAGACATGAACAGACGGATGCAGGGACAAGATGGTCCCGGTATAGGTTTGCCCGGAGCGGGTATGAATTTTGCAATACTCATTCTCGATACTGTGCATCGTAAAGCCGCCGACGGACGTCAGCTTCAATGTGCCGTGAGGTGTGATGGAGCGCACCATGGCACCCAGTGTATCCACATGGGCGCTAAGTGCTAGAGTACGGCTGTCATCTTCACCAGCGAGTTCCAGGATGGCACCGCCTTTGGCGTTCCAGCTCACAGGCACACCGAGCTTGTCCGCTTCGGATTGGATCCGTTCCATGATGTGATGGGTATAGCCGCTGGGGCTGGGTGTATTCAGCAGCTCTTCCAGCAGTTGAAGCATATATTTTTCGTTTAATTGGGATGACATAATGATTGCAAATCCTCCTTTTATTGTTCGCCGCGGTTCTTGTTCGGCATGGCCGTGTCCTGAAGCAGCGGCTGTTCACTCTCCTGTGATTCGAGGGAATTCCATTCCACTGAACGGTCATCAACGACCGGTGCCGTTCCGGCAGAAGGAGCAGCATGATTCGGTTCATATCCGGTGGCTTCCTGAATTTGTTGGAGTTGAGTTCGTAACTGTTTGATCTGGCGCTGCAGACGATACTGACGATAGATCCCGAAGGCTCCAACGACCAATCCTCCGATAAGGGCACAGCTGAGGATGAGCAGAATCAGAGGAACGGATACGGTGCTGAACATGAAGTTTACCTGTACAGGGTCGACGTTGATGACTGCAAAGACTGCGATCAGAAGAGCGAATATAAGTGCGGCGATCAGAGACCATTGCATTTTCATAACGAAGCCACCTCCTTTGACAACAAGTATAAAATCCCTTGTCACAGCGGGCAAGGGATTTTATTGCACCATATAGGCGGTGCGCCTGTGTAAAACGAAACGGATAGCTCAAAAGCTATCAGGAAGTCAGCTTCTCCAGCTGGGATATAACATCCTCGAATACGCTCATTGCTTCGCGGACGGGCTCCGGTGTGGACATGTCTACGCCGGCCTTTTTGAGAATTTCGATGGAATAATCACTTCCGCCGCTTTTCAGGAAGCTGAGGTACCGGTCAACCGCCGGCTGGCCTTCCTCCAGAATCTGTTTGGAGAAGCTGGTTGCAGCCGAGAAGCCCGTGGCGTATTTGTATACATAGAAACTGTTGTAAAAGTGGGGGATTCTTGCCCACTCCATTTCAATGTCTTTGTCAACGGCCATATCGTTGCCATGATACTTGACGTTAAGATCATAATAAATCTCGGACAGCAGCTGCGGTGTCAGGGATTCGCCGGCTTCTGCACGTTCGTGCACGAGCTTCTCGAACTCGGCGAACATCGTCTGACGGAACACCGTTGTGCGGAACTGGTCCGCATAGTAGGTCAGCAAATACAGCTTTTCCTTTGGATCGGTCGACTTTTTCAGCAGATAATCCATCAGCAGAGCCTCATTGGTAGTCGAAGCGACTTCTGCCAGGAAAATCGTGTATTGGGCATCCCGGTAAGGAAGTGTCGTGTCCGAGTAGTAGGAATGTAAGGCGTGACCCATCTCATGCGCAAGGGTAAACATGCTGTTCAGGTTGTCTTTATGGTTCAGCAGCACATACGGGTGTGTGCCATAGGCACCCCAGCTGTATGCGCCGGTACGTTTGTTTTCATTCTCATAAACATCAATCCAGCGCTCGTTATAACCTTTTTGCAGAGACTTCAGGTAATCTTCGCCCAACGGTTTGAGTCCCTCGATGGTTGTCTTCTTGGCTTCATCATACGTGATATCCATTTTGTATTCTTCAACCAAAGGAGCAAAGAGATCGTACATATGAAGTTCATCAACGCCGAGGAGCTTCTTGCGCAGCTTCATATAACGATGCAGCAAAGGAAGGCTCTCATGAATCGTGTCGATCAGGTTTGTATACACTTCCTTAGGAATGTTGTCCCCATAGAGCGACATTTCCAGTACAGAAGGATACTTGCGCACACGGGAGTAAAAAATGTTCTTGGTTACGTTAGCACTCAGTGTAGCAGCAATCGTGTTTTTGTTTGCGGCATAAGTCTCATATACGGCCTTGAAAGCCCGCTCGCGGACTTCACGGTTCGGATTCTCCAGGAATTGAATATAGCTGCCATGGGTAAGTTCTACTTCGTTGCCATGCTCATCCTTGATCTTGGGAAACTTCAGATCCGCATTGTTCAGCATACCGAAGATAGTCTGCGGCGCCTGTGACAGGTTGCCTACCTGTGCCAGCAGGGCTTCTTCATTCTTGCCGAGGATGTGAGCCTTCTCACGTTTGAACTCGGTCAGCGTGAATGCATAAGGCTTTAGTGCAGGATCTTTAATGAGAGCATCCAGCTGATCCTCCGGCAGTGCCAAAATTTCCGGAACGATAAAGGAAAGAGCTTCCCGGACTTCAACGCTCAGCTTTTTTGCTTTTTGGGATAACGCCTGATATGTAGGATTCGCAGTGTCCTCGTCATGATGCAGATGGGCATAGACATACACGCGCTCGGTCTTCAGGGACAGCTCGTCTTCCAGCTCGAAGCAGGCTTTGATGCCTTGAGCGGTGTCCAGTTTGCCTTGGAATTCAGCGGCCTTGCTGGCCAGAGCTTTGACTTCGTCGTATTCCCGGTTCCAGGACTGCTGGTCAGGGAACAAATCTTCCAGTTTCCAGCTGTTTTCAGCAGCAACTTCAGATCGTTTCAACACTTTACTCATGGGGAGCCTCCTTTGATTGGTTACAGATAATTGCTGAGGTGCGGCCCCCGGCTCAGCGGAATCCGCTGCAGCGGGAGCCAGCATGCAGCCGGCCAGAAGGGCGGCAAGACAGGCGGTTAATTTCATGGGTTATCCTCCCCAAAGCGTTCAATGTACATGTAGTATGACCGCTTCGGAAGAAGTTTATTGCTAAACGATGGAATCAGGCACCCATGCCCAGCAGACTGAATATAATGAGGAAAAAGGCAACACACATCATGATGACGGCGAACAGGGCCATCCAGCGCTTAAAAGGCGGAGCAATGGAATCGCGCTTGAGGATGAGGACAATGGATAAGGTGAAAGCCAGTATAATAAAAATCAGTATATTCCCTGTATTCATCCGGCAGACTACACCTTTTTGAAAGCGTCCATGATCTGGCGCCATTCTTCCTCGTTACCCTGGAATGATTCCTTATTAAAGCGGTTTTCCGCCCAATTCATTAACGCAGGACGGCTGAGGAAGGTATGGGTTTCTTCGCCCCAGTCATCCGAGATTTCACGCAGCACGATGTAACGCCCCTGGACTTCGACGGTCATCATGTTCCACTTGTCTTTTTTATATATTTCATGTTTTTTAATCATTGGCAATTTCTCCGTTTTTTGAGGTTTTGGGTCAATGATACCGCACACCCCGCTGCAAAGCAAATGGCATTCCTCAGAGGCCAAATGTGAATTGCAATGTAAGAAACGATGAAGTATAATGTAGACATTCGCCCTAGATGGCGATATTTTTAGGAGGTTGTTCACTTGAAAGGTACAGTTAAATGGTTTAACGCAGAAAAAGGCTATGGCTTCATCCAAGTTGAAGGTGGCGAAGACGTATTCGTACACTTCTCCGCAATCCAAGGCGATGGCTTCAAAACGTTGGAAGAAGGTCAAGCGGTAGAATTCGAAATCACTGAAGGCAACCGTGGCGCCCAAGCAGCTAACGTAATCAAATTGTAAGATTGGTTCCTCACGGAACTCTTATAAAAGCACGGATGAATTGACTAATGAAAGACGCAATTGTTCGACAAGAAGATTGCGTCTTTTTCGCTCTCATAGATGTAATCACACTAAAGACCCCGGGTTCCGTCGCAGAACGGCTGCCCGAGGTCTTTTTTTCATAACTTAATTGATTTGTTCTACTGAATGGGTTCAATTATGCTGGATTGGTGAAAAATCAAAATTCAGTTGGTGAATCAGCGGTTACCGAATCAGTGGACCTTACGAGAAGGGGTTTCAGGATCAGACCAGCGAAAGCCGCAAGTGAAAATGCCATCGCCGTGTAATAAAAGGCTGTTCGTCCCGCCTCCTCAAATATGATGCCGCCAAAGGCGCCGCTGAGCAGACCCGAGGCGCTGGACCACACGATGGTAAACAGGGCCATGCCAGTAGCACGGAATTGAGAAGGCACCAGCCGTGTCAGATATCGGAGAGAGGTTACATAGAAGATACCGAAAGTGACACTGTGCATGGCCTGAACAGCCATCATGCCGACGGGCGTATCTACAATTCCCATGAGGAAGAACCGGAGTACATACATCAGGCTGGCGATAATCAGCAAGGGCAGCTCCCGGAACCGGTCTCCGTACAGACTGAGCAGGAAGAACATCGGAATTTCACTGATCGATGAGACGAGCAGAGCCCAGCCAATCAGGCCTTGATCAGCCCCCAGATCCTGCAGGGATATTGTCAGGAATGCTTCGTTCATGCGATGTCCGATCGCCAGAAGGAACACACATGCGAAAAACCACAGCATTTCCCGGCTGCGCAGGATATCAAGGATACCAGATACATTCATTTTACCGGGTGCACCGCTGCTTTGATCATGGAGCCGAAACCCGATGACCAGAGAGATCAGTGCTAATCCGATTGCAACCCATATAGCCCAGGACGAACCGGCCGAGGTCAGAATATAGCCGATCACAATGGCGAAGAAAGCATAACCAAGAGAGCCGAATACGCGGATGGTAGTGAAATTTTTGCCGTATTTGGCTGCCGTCGAGATGGACATCGTATCCGCAAGCGGATAAATCGGATAATAGAAGAAGTAGAAGCAAGTAATAATGAACAGAACCATCCCGAATGAAGAGGTTGCTGCAAGGCAAAGGGCGAGCAGCATTTGTCCTGCCAGCAGTACCAAAAGCACCTTCTTAATTGTGCCGTATCGGTCACTGGCCATGCTCCAGAACATATTAGAGAAAATAGAGATCATGGGGCCGATGGCGTACAAATAACCAATCTGGGTGCTGCTGAAGCCGAGATGCCTGTAATAAAGCGGGAAATAAGACACCAGCAGAACCATCGCTCCGAATACGGTGAACAGGAAGGCGCGCAGCCAGGCCTGATCAGGCCGCTTAACTAAACTAGATTTCATAATTGAAGGACTCCGTTCTGTCGATTTGCGTGTAAGCGTAGACCGATTATAAAATATTGCCATTATATCACGGGATGTCAAGCGGAAAACGACTTTAAAAAATATTCAATTTTAGCTGTTCTCAGGCCTTACCATGACTTAGATCATTTGTACAAAAGGTTGGATCATATTATAATTACATTGAAGGTTAAGGATAGATATAAAAAACGTAGACAACAATGTGGAGGAACCGTCATTGAGTGATCATGTACTGAGACCCTATCAGGTTCCACGCGGTCCCATAGGTTTGATGGGCCGGATTTATAAGCATGTACTGCCCGAAACGCAGCAGAATCTCGACATTTGGCGCAAGGCGGCGGATGAGATTCCTGATCCTGAGTTAAGGAAACAGGCGCTTGCGAGTATTGAAAGTAAAGAATTCCACTGCTTGGGCGGCGCAGTTTATGCGGCTGGCAATATGCCAGAGAGGCACACACTCATTCCGTTGATTGTGTCCTACCAGACCATCAGTGATTATCTGGATAATTTATGCGACCGAAGTACCTCTATGGATCCTGAAGACTTCAGGCTGCTTCATCAATCCATGCTGGACGCCGTTGATCCCGAGGCGGTGCCGGTTGATTATTATGCCCTGCACCAGGAGGATCAGGATGGGGGTTACCTCCAGAGCCTGGTTACAAGCTGTCAGAATCGTGTCCGGCAGCTGCCTGGGTATGAGGCGGCCAAGCCGTATATTCAGGATCTGGCCAGACTGTATACCGATCTTCAGGTTTACAAGCACATCAAACCTGAGCTTCGCGAGCAGGCGCTGCTGGATTGGTGGCAGCTGCACAAGAACCGGACGCCTGAATTATACTGGAATGAGTTTGCGGCTGCAACAGGCTCCACCCTGGGTGTATTCATGCTGTTTCTGGCGGCAAGCGACAGACGGCTGACCAGCGAACAGGCGGCTGTCATCCACGCTTCCTATTTTCCTCATGTATGCTGTCTGCATATTATGCTGGATTATCTGATCGATCAGGATGAAGACCGGCTGGGCGGCGATCTGAATTTTTGCAATTACTATCAGAACGCTGAAGAGATGCTGGACCGAATCGCATTTATTGTGGAACGCGCGCGGGAAGATGTAATGAACATTCCCTCAAGTTCATTCCACAAGATGATTATCGAGGGATTGCTTGCATTATATTTATCCGATCCTAAAGTAAGTGAGCAGCAGGAAGTCCGCACTGTGTCCAAGCGATTGATGAAGAAGAGCCCGTTGATGCGACTGTTCTTCCTGGTCAACAGCCAATGGATCCGCAGGCGTTTTATGAGAAATATGAGGGGGAAACATTCATGACAGCAGTTAAAAAGATTGCAGTACTGACAAGTGGCGGAGACTCACAGGGGATGAACGCAGCAGTGCGTGCGGTTGTGCGCAGTGCCCTGTATTTCGGACTTGAGGTTTATGGTATTCAGCGCGGTTATCAAGGCCTGCTTAACAGCGATATTTTCCCGATGGATCTACGCAGTGTAGGAGACATTATTCAGCGCGGGGGTACGGTGCTTCAATCTGCACGCTGTAAGGAATTCATGACACCTGAAGGCCAGCAGAAGGGGGCCCAGATCCTCCGCGACCACGGCATTGATGGCCTGGTGGTTATTGGCGGAGACGGATCCTACCAAGGCGCGAACAAGCTGAGCAAGCTGGGGATCAAGACGATGGGCCTGCCGGGCACGATCGATAATGACATCTCTTATACGGATTACACGATTGGCTTTGACACCGCTGTCAGCATTGTAGTGGACGCGATCAACAAGCTTCGGGATACGATGTCTTCCCATGAACGTTCTTCAATTGTAGAGGTTATGGGCCGTCACTGCGGGGATATCGCTCTTCATGCCGGTCTAGCCTCCGGGGCGGAGACGATTTTGGTTCCTGAAGTGGAGTACAGCCTCGAGGAAGTATCCGAGCGGATGAAGCAGAATTTCGCCCATGGCAAACGCCACAGTATCATCATTGTTGCTGAAGGTGCAGGCAGCGGCGATCTTGTAGCTCAGGAAGTGCTGAAGAGCTGTCCAAGCTATGAGCCTCGTGTAACCGTTCTTGGCCATATTCAGCGCGGCGGAACGCCAACCGCATTCGACCGCAACCTTGCCAGCCGCCTCGGTGATTTCGCCGTACGCAAGTTGATTGAAGGTGAATCTGACAAAGCCTGCGGGATCATCAAAGGCGAGCTGGTGACAACTGATATCGACAAAGTCGTAAATACCAAAAAGCCATTCAACATGGAGCTTTACGAACTGGCACTGCGCCTGTCGCAATAATTGCTGAGTTTCTATATCCCAACAGTACAAAAAGCCTGAATCCTATTACTAAGGATTCAGGCTTTTGTGATTAAAGCCATTTATTTTGGATTTAATGGAAGAATGCCCTTTGCATGTTTACGCTGAACCACGACAAGCCGCCATAATAAGGTGATGGCCCCTACAGCAAGACCGGTGATCAGACCAATCCAGTATCCGAATGCACCAAAGCCTGAATAATTGGCCGTGATATAGCCGACGGGCAAAGCAATCAGCCAGTAAGACACAAAAGTGAGAAAGAAGGCTGGATTCACGTCCTTGTAACCCCGCAGCGCACCCTGGGTAGGTGTGGCAATCGCATCTGAAATTTGAAAAAAAATCGCATAGATCAAAAATTGCTGCGTCAGTTCAATCACATGTAAATCCTTTGAATACAGCCCGGCTACCTGCTGTCCGAAGACCACGAGAATGACTGCGGCGAGGAGGGAGAGGACCACAGCAGATCCGATACCGAGTATGCTGTACTGCCCTGCATCCTTCGTCCGCTTGGCACCAACCTCATAACCGACCAGAATGGTCAGGGCCATACAGATACTCACCGGGATCATGTACAGGGTAGAAGCAAAGTTGATAGCTGCCTGATGTGCTGCAATCGTCATGGTGTCATACCGGCTCATCATGAGCGTTACAGCCGCGAAGACGGCGGTTTCGAAGAAGGTTGCGAATCCAATCGGTACGCCAATCTTCAGGAGTTCTTTCCATTTGGCTAATGAGACCCCATACCATCGGCGGAAGATGCTGTAGCCGGCGAACGGCTGCATTTTATGGGCGAATACGATAGCGATGAGGAAGATAATCCAGTAGGTAACCGCCGATCCTACACCTGAACCTACGCCGCCGAGACGCGGGAATCCCCAGTTTCCATAAATAAAGAGATAGTTAATGAAAATATTTACGGGCAGGGAGATCAGCGTGATCAGCATGGTAACGCGTGTCTGTCCCAGCGCATCCATGAAGCTGCGCAGAACCGTATACCCGAACAGCGGTATAACGCCAAAGGCCATGGCCGATAGATAGTACAGAGCAACGCTGCGAACCCGGCTCTCCAGTCCAAGGCTGTCCAAGATCGGTTGGAGGCTTAGAGCGCCGACACCGATCACAAGCCCGGCAATCAGCAGGGCCAGCCATAGACCCTGAATCACTTGGTAACCGATCTGATCCTTGCGTCCTCGACCCAGCATCTGCGCAACCATCGGTGTAATGGCAATCAAAATACCGCTGAGTCCTGTCTGAATCGGATTCCATAAGCTGACGCCGATGGCGACACCCGCCAGATCAGCAGGACTGTAGCGCCCCGACATGTTTGTATCGAAGAAGGTCATGGCTGACAATGCTACCTGGGTCACCAGAATAGGAAGAAGGATAACAGCGAATTGGCGCCATTTTTCGCCGAGAGAAGCAGTTGGTTTCATAAAATGACCTACTTTGCTGTGATATAGAGAACAGTTCAATCACTAATTGTAGCGGAACCGTGTCAGGTTGACCAGAGTAAAGAAACACAAAAAAATCCGCCATAGAGGCGGATTAGATGATGTTCGTAAGGAATGATGTGCAGATGGGATAATGTATAGTATCGTTATGATTTCGGCAGGCGCCAGGAGTCCCGCAGGACACTTTTTTATTTATAATTAACTCCTTGTGTATACCGGTTGGTTGCGTTCCAGAGCAAATATTCATTTACATTCATGTCATGCAAAGCCCGGATCTGATCCTCCACCTGCTGTTTGCCGTATTTTTCGTAGTGGCCGCTGCCCAGCCAGCTTGCTGTGAAATCCTGGATCCATGGGCGAATGACCGGCTTATAACTGCCGATAGGATCTAATTTTTTGTGAGTATCTAAAATGGAACCCTTGATGGTCTGATACGGATTTTTATCCGGATCTTTGACACCGAACCAACCCGTTGTGTAATGGCTGGGGTAAATCATCGGTGAGATGACATCCACATTTTTCGAGATTTTCACAAAATCCTGCCCGATCCCTTCAGCGGCCGGGACGGAAGCTGCGTACCCGAAGATATCTACCGAGACCCGGACACCCAGCGGCTCCAGCTGCTGCTTCGCATACTGAACAAAGTCCGAAACCACGTCAACACGCGATTTGTCTGACTTTGTATATTTCAGCTTGTCTGCACGTTTTTCGAATCCTTCAGGGAATCGTACATAATCAAACTGAATTTCCTTGAACCCTAGCTGAGCGGCCTCTTTGGCAAGTTCAACGTTGTAATCCCAGACTTCTTTATTATAAGGGTTGACGAAGCTGTCGCCTTTCCCGTTTTTCCAGATGGTTCCGTCCGGATTGACATAAGAGAGCTCTGGATGCTTGTTAGCCAGGATCGTATCTTTGAATACAACAATACGAGCAATCGGATATACGTTGTGTTTCTGCAGCCGTGCCATCAACTGATTCATGTCTTTAATAAATTTCTGTGGTTTCCCCATCTCTTGCAGCTTGGCGTTCTGGGTGGGGTATGTAATGTAACCAGCATCATCTTTAAGGTCAATAACCATCGAATTCAAATCCGTTGAATCAATCAGATCAAGCAGCTGTGTCATACGAGAGCCGCCTGCACTGTATGCCGTGACGTAAATGCCTCTAACCTCAGGAGCGTCGGGCTGTGGATCAACTTTGGCAGAAGAGCTGCCAGTTCCATCCGGGTTTGCTGTTTGCCCCTGGGTGCCTGTGCCTTGATGTGTGATCCCCTGGATGACGGCCTGATTGATCGATGTTTCCCAGGAAGCGGCTGTCTGAGGACCTCCTGCAGCCGGCGTGCTGTTCATGCTTCCCAACGTAAGCGCCAATATGGTCCAAAATAAGTTCATGATCCGAATCTCTCCCTTGATTTGCATTCCAAGGCTATTATAGCCAAAAGCGTATAACAGAAAGGAACAGCATTGTAACAATTCTCGAGCCTTTCCGACAAGTATCTTTGTAGATTATACACGAGCTTTTGTGCTTTTGAATCGGACAAAGGACACGAATCAGGGAGAATATGGCATGGGAAGTCAGAAGGGATAAGGGATGAGCGGAATTATGGACGTGGGCAAAAAAAATAATGCCGTTCCATCCGGAATGAACTTCCGAACGAAACGGCAGGTGTGCTGCTTAATGCAGAAACAGGTTAATCTGGTGTTCGCAAATGCTGTATTGAATGATTTCCATGGCATCCTCTGGCTCCAGGATACTAATGCCGTCGCGCAGGACGATTAGTGAATTCAGTTCGTTCTGCTTCAGGAAGGGAAGCATCTCTGGGAACCATCTCATGACGATTTCAGACAGTGTTACCGTTTCTGTTTCCACAAAATCACCCTTTCCCAGTTCGAATTGGAAAAGCAGAATGCCTGTGTAACAATCGGGTAAATCTGAAGTTCATGAATCTTAGGAACCGCGCACTACTAGTATAACACCGAATTGAGTAAAATTACACTTTACATTTGCACCATCTTCTGATTATCTTCTTCGAAATGAACCCATCACGCCGACGGTTTCCACGATATTGACGAAAGCGCCGGGGTCAGTTTGCTTGATAATCCGTTTCAGTTCAGCCAACTCATACCGGGTGGTAACCGTCATCAGCATATCCTTCTCCGTATGGGAAAAAGCACCTTCGGATTTGATCTTGGTCACACCCCGCGGGAGTGCCAGCAGACTGGCCAGCAGCTCTTCGGTATGGCTGGTAATGATGAACAGAGTGACCTTCGTATGGCTGATATGGATCAAATCCACAACTTTACCTGTAATGTAAATTGAGACCATGGAAGCCAGCGCGATATTCCAATCATTATTCAAATATCCAGCAGCCAGAATGACGAGACCGTTCAGGCCCACCAGTACCATACCGACAGGGAAATCACGGTATCGGGTAACGATAGAGCCTACAATATCGAAACCGCCCGAGGATCCGCCTACCCTGAATGAAATGCCTGCCCCGATACCGACAAGCACACCGCCGACAACAGCGGCCAGAAAGGCATCAGTCGCCACGGCCTTGACGGGAACGACGGCAATCAACCAGGTTGTCGCGACGACGGACAGCATACTGAAGCTGATAAATCTTTTGCCGAGAATAAACCAGCCCGCAGCGAGAATCGGGATGTTCAATACAAAATACATGACGCTGATGTCAAAGCTGGTAAAATAGCCAATCAGCATGGAGAGGCCGGATACGCCGCCGCTCAGCTGATGATGGGGGATAAGGAACAGATTAAAGCCGCAGGCGATAAAGGCTGCACCAATCACAATGACCAGACTGTTCCATAGCACTTTTAACAAATTCATTTCACCTCATTGAACTTAATTCAAATCCAGAGTAGTCAGCTTATTTGCAGTCTGCTGGTATTTGTGAATTGATTTATGGTATACTATTGATTGGATATTCTTGAGTAGGAATCTATTTGAAAATAAAGCTTCAATTTTTAATGGTTAACAACTGCCTTTGTGTAGTTTTTGTTAGATTCGGGGTGTAAATACCCGTCCTAAATATCTGGTTTTATTTGGGTACATGCAAACATTTGCGCCTTACGGGATAGCCTATAAACATTGCCGCTACTTAAGAATACAGACAAGATCGTGGAATGTCCACCATGTCCACTATATAGAAGGAGTATGAATAAATTTGACGACATTTGCAGATTTTGATTTAGAACCGAAGGTATTGCAGGCCATTACCGAGCTGGGATTTGAGGAGGCAACTCCAATCCAGGCAAAGTCAATTCCTATTGCGCTGTCAGGCAGAGACATGATCGGCCAAGCCCAGACAGGTACAGGTAAGACAGCAGCTTTTGGTATTCCCCTTATTAACAAAATCCCTAAGACGGACGAGAAGATCAGAGCCCTGATTATGGCTCCTACCCGCGAATTGGCGATCCAGGTGTCCGAAGAGATCGAGAAACTGTCCCGCTTCAAGGGCATCCGTACCCTTCCGATCTACGGCGGTCAAGACATCGTTCGCCAGATCCGTGCACTGAAAAGAAAGCCTCAAGTTATTATCGGCACACCAGGTCGTTTACTTGACCATATCAACCGCAAAACGATCAAGCTGGAAGATGTTCAGACCGTCGTTCTTGACGAAGCGGACGAAATGCTGGATATGGGCTTCATGGAAGACATTCAGTCGATCCTAAAGCAGGTACCGGACGAGCGCCAGACGCTGCTGTTCTCGGCAACGATGCCTTCCAACATCCAAAAGCTGGCTCAACAGTTCCTCAGAGATCCTGAGCACGTATCGGTTATTCCTAAGCAGGTAAGTGCACCGTCGATCGATCAGGCTTACATTGAAGTTCCTGAACGTCAGAAGTTCGAAGCGCTGAGCCGTTTGCTTGATATGGAATCTCCTGAACTGGCGATCGTGTTCGGTCGTACGAAGCGCCGGGTAGACGAGCTGTCCGAAGCACTGCAGAAGCGCGGTTACTCCGCTGACGGTCTGCATGGTGACTTGTCCCAGAACCAGCGTGATACCGTTATGCGCAAATTCCGTGACGGCAGCATTGACGTTCTGGTAGCAACTGACGTAGCTGCACGCGGTCTCGACGTTTCCGGTGTAACTCATGTTGTGAACTTTGACCTTCCACAGGATCCCGAGAGCTATGTACACCGTATCGGCCGTACAGGCCGTGCGGGTAAAGAGGGTGCAGCTTGGTCCTTCGTAACGCCTCGTGAGATGGATCACTTGCACTTCATCGAGCGTGTGACACGTCACCGCATTCCTCGCAAGCCGCTGCCTACATTGGCTGAGGCGATTGAAGGCAAACAGCGTATCACTGCTGAGCGTATGCTTGAAACTGTGCAGAGCGGTGAGCTGAATGAATACAAAGGTCTGGCAATCCAATTGCTGGAACAATATGATTCGGTACAGCTTTTGTCTGCAGCATTGAAACTGATGACTGGCGAGAAGAAGGACTCCAACATTGAGTTGACTCCTGAGGATCCGATCCGTGCTAAGCGCCGCAGACCAGATGTGCGCTCAAGCGGACGTAAGCCATCCAACTACGGCGGTAAAGGCGGCTACAGTCGTGACAACAACCGCAGTGGCGGCGGCGGCGGAAGAGGCGGCTATTCTTCCCGCGGCAAAGAGGGCGGCTACAGCCGTGACAATAACCGCGGGGACCGTAAGCCTCGTCCAAGCTACAGCGGTGAGAACCGTCGTCCAGCGAAGCGTGAAGACAGCAACGAATAATTATCAATGAACTCAAACCGAAGCGCGTGCGCTTCGGTTTTTTTTGTAAAGGATTAAGTTGAGCGAACTACAGGATAAAAGTTTTGCTGATGATGACCAAAAGAATGAAAAGCACCAGAATTGCACCTGTTGATGTCCAGACACCGCCTGGATAACCTGCAACATGAGACATATGATAACCTCCTTAAGTCTTCAATTCATCGTTTATACGTAAGCATTGTATGGCAAATGTCAGGGGATTGACTAGACGAATGACCCGGTCCCGATAAAATGGGCATCAGCCGGGTACTGGCTTTTAGGGGTAAACATGCGTTATATTAGTAGTAAAGCATATTGGAGCGCAGTTGAATAAGCTGATCATTTGTGCCGGAGGAAGCTGTGGAGTGTCCGTATTTCCCGGTGAGATGGTAGACGCACCTGCTGCGGAGGAGGAGAGTTTTTTGGAATTTAAAGGCGCGATGGGCGGTATTTACCGACTGACGGAGTGGATCACCCGTTTTGCAGCGACCAACCTGCTGTGGATTTTATGTTCTTCGCCGTTCGTATTCTGCTTTGTTATGAAGCTGCTGCTAATGAACCAGAACTTTACGAATGAATCACTGCAAATGAACTGGGCTATGGGTATTGTGGCACCGCTTACATTATTCCCGGCGACGGCTGCTATGTTTACGGTAGTCCGTAAATGGGTGATGGGCGATAGTGATATCAAAATTTTTAAAACGTTTTTTAGAGGGTTCAAGGAAAATTATCTGCAAAGCTTGATTGGCGGTATTTTCTATACACTTCTTTTTGTAGTTATGTATGTGGATTACAAAGTGTATATGGCTCAGTTCCCGAACCTGCAGCTGGTGGGTATAGTCATGCTGATTCTGCTGCTGCTGCTCTTTGTCTCCCTGTTTAATTTCTTCTCAATGGTTGCTCATTACCATATGTCTATTGGACTTATTATCAAAAATGCAATTTTGCTCACCCTGATCCGTCCGTTCCGGGTGTTCTCGACGCTGATCGGCAGCGGTGTGCTGGTCTACATCGGCGTGTTGTATCCGGTACTGTTCGCTTTCTTTATTGGTGCTCTTATTGCTTGGCTGGCTTTCTTCAACTTCTATGGCACATTCCTCAAGATGCAGACGCAGATGGAGAAGATGCAGGCGGCTGCAGAAGAAGAAGGTGAAGAGACAAACCCTGTCATCGACAACGAAACGAAAACCAAATAATTGGAGTTAACGCAGCGTTTACTTTTAGCTCTAATGGGGTTATAATACTTATACATCCTGCGGTGTACGCCTCGGTTATTCGTTGTTTTGAACCAATGACATTGTCTAGGGAGATTAACACGGTACGCGGCCGACCAGCCCTGTCTATATGACAAGGGGACTTCGTAAGCGTTTCCTGCAGTCACCCACCTGCTGAAGCAGGTTCAGAAGACACTATAATCGGACGGCATTGCGGGTCTATATGATTCATGACAGAGCTTGGCTAATTCCTGATACAGGATAAGCTGAGCTCTTTTTATATACCTATAATAAACCGTTTACACTCTTCTCTTTTGTTATCGCTTCAACAATGGTACACTAGGTCTATATAAGCCTTGATACAGAAAAAGGGGGAAACGTCTTGTCGTTAAAGAGAACCTTGGTTGGTGTAGTACGCAGCCATGAAGGCACAAGCGACCGCGCGAAGGATCCGAAGATGAAAACTCGCTATTATAATCTTTCTAGAGATAAAGCATGGGAAGAGGTATCCTCGACGCTAAAGAAAGTTCCTGGCTTCAAAGTGCTTCATGAAGTGCCGTCGGTAGGAGAGATTACGATGGAGAAACGAACCGGATTCGGCCGGACGATTGATATTACAGTTTCGATTCTCTCGGTTACTCCGGTCCGAAGTGCGGTTGATATTTATTCGGCTTCCCGCGGTTCACTTGGCGACATGGGGGCTAATTACCGGATTATTATTCAACTGTTCAGTATTCTGGACAAGAAGCTGGCACAATATAAAGTACACAGTTAAGTCTGACAGTAAAAAAGCGAGGAAGGGGATCCTTCGCTCGCTTTTTCCATGTCTGCCTTCTAGAGAAGATGTTTGACCGCCTGGATAGCTGAATCATAATCCGGATGCTCGGACATTTCTTTGAGGTACTCAACATAAACAATCTTGTCATTCTGATCCAGAACAAAAATAGAACGCATGTCCAGCTGCAGCTCCTGAATCAGCACACCATAGGATTGACCAAAGCTGCGCTGCTTGTAATCAGAGAGTGTCAGTACCCGGTCAATGCCGGCTGCACCACACCAACGGGCTTGGGCGAATGGCAGATCAACGCTTACGGTAAGAACCGCTACCTGATCACCCAGCTCTGCGGCTTCCGTATTGAAACGGCGGGTCTGCGCGTCACACACACCGGTATCCAGTGAAGGGGCAACGCTGATCAGTTTAATTTTGCCAGCAAAGTCCTTGAGAGATACTTCTTCAAGCAAATTTTTGTTGAGAGTAAAATCAGGCGCTTTGTCGCCTGGTTGCAGCTGCGGACCCAGCAGCGTGATGGGGCTGCCTTTGAATGTAGCGACACCCGTACGTTGTTCAGTCATTATGTAAAACCTCCATGTGGTGAATGTTTGGTCTTTCCATATGAAATCCATTATAATCTTTAGTAAGGAATAAAGTCCAATTCAGGACCAACTTAATCTTGAAGGAATTGATATGGAATGATTTTTATCAGGTATGAGAACTGGAGAAGTTATCTGCGTTATTATCCGGTCACCTCACTTATTTTGCTGATCAACCTTATTATGTTCTTCGTCCTTACCTTTAACGGCGGTTCAACGAATGTGATGACGCTCGTTCGGTTTGGGGCTTTATTGAATGATTCTCCCTTTGATGCACAGCTCTGGCGCTATCTGACGTCCATGTTTTTGCATGCGGGATTTGACCATCTGCTGTTCAACTGCTTTGCCCTGCTGGTGTTCGCCCCGCCGCTGGAACGTTTGCTCGGCTCGTGGCGTTATGCGTTGCTGTATCTGGGAAGCGGGCTGCTCGGGAATATTATCTCGATTGCCCATTACAATGCGGCCGCAGAGGCGACGGTTATGATCGGGGCATCCGGAGCGATTTATGGGGTCTACGGAGCGTTTTTGTATATTGCCCTGTTCCAGCGGCAGATGATGGATGAGGCTTCACGCAAAACGCTTTACACGCTGTTAGGCTTCGGGATTATTTTCTCCTTTGCGGTAGCGAATGTGAACTGGATGGCGCATTTCGGAGGCCTTATCGGCGGTTTCTTTATTTATGGTCTGATGCTTCGGCTGCTGAAACGGCGCATCATCCGGCAGCATAAGCGGGATTAAGTAAAAACAATTGAGTGAATGCGGATCAAAGGAATGGAGCGATTAAGGAAGTGGAATTAAGACAGCTGCAGTATTTTATGAAGGTAGCACAGAAAGAGCATGTAACCCAGGCTGCCGAAGAACTCCATGTTGCACAGTCAGCCGTCAGCCGACAAATTCATCAGCTGGAAGAAGAACTGGGAGTTAATTTGTTTATGCAAAAAGGACGGAACCTGCAGCTGACCGCTGTGGGACAGCTTTTCTGCAAGCGGGTCGAAGGGATTATGAAGGATCTGGAGCGAGCTGTAACAGAGGTGCATGAGTTTCTGGACCCCGAACAGGGGGAGATCCGCATTGGCTTTCCGCACAGTCTGGGTATCCATCTGATTCCATCAGTGGTTGCTGAATTCAAGCATCGTTATCCTAATGTTAAATTTCGGTTCAAGCAGGGGAAATTCCCGTCCTTGATTAAGGATCTGATGTCGGGTGAAGTAGATCTTGCTTTTGTTTCGCCATTTCCCGAGAGCCATGATCAGGTGGCAGGGGATATTGTACTGACAGAGGAGCTCTTTGCGATCCTTCCGCCGAACCATCCGCTGGCACAAGAGGAGAGTATTTCTCTGGAACAGCTGAAGGATGACAAATTTATTCTCTTCAGCAGCGGGTACTCACTCCGTCCTATCGTCTGGGATGCTTGTCTTCAAGCCGGATTTACGCCTTCCATCGCTTTTGAGAGTGAGGAGACAGATGCGATTCGCGGCCTGGTGGCTGCAGGAATGGGAGTCAGTCTGCTGCCAGAAATGGCGCTCTTTCAGACAAATCCGCTGCAGCCGGCGCGAGTGCCCATTGCGGAGCCCAAAGTGACACGCACCATCGGTTTGATTCACAGGGCTGATGACAAGCTGCCGCTGGTAGCCGAATCGTTTCGTAACTTCCTGCTGCGCTATTTTGGACTATCTAATGAAAATACCCCAATCGGTAAATAACCGATTGGGGTATTTTGTTATAAGCGATATTCTGTTATTCGTCCCGGCTGTTGAAGATACCGATGTAACGAATCAGTTCCAGCAGAGAGATCAGAGCGGCTGCTACATAAGTCAGAGCAGCTGCGTTAAGCACCTTGGCAACCCCGCGTTCCTCATTGTTGCGGATATAGCCTTCCTCGACCATAACGCGGCGTGCGCGGTTAGATGCGTTGAATTCAACCGGCAGCGTAATCAGCTGGAAAAATACGGTTGCCGAGAAGAAGATGATACCTAAGCCGATCAGGTTAAATGCCTGGAACAATAAGCCTGCAATCAGCAGGAAGGGGGCAATCCCGGAAGCAATGTTCACGATCGGGAAGATGCGGTGACGCAATGTCAGCATCGGATAGTGCTCCTTATGCTGAATGGCATGGCCCACTTCGTGGCAGGCAACCGAGATAGCTGAGATCGAACGTTCGTAATATACCGGTTCCGAAAGGCGGACAACGCGGTGAATTGGATCGTAGTGATCGGATAGAGCGCCGGGTACCGGTTCAATCGGTACATCGTCCAGTCCATTGCTGTCGAGCATGTGACGGGCTGCATCGTAACCGGTCATGCCGCTCTCATTACCGACTTGAGCCCATTTGTTAAAAGTTCCTTTGACCCGGAATTGAGCCCAAAGGGAAAATATAAATGCAATAATAATCAAAATGTACATGCCATCAAAATACATAGCTCATCCTCCAAGTCGAAAATGTGTCATTAAAATGGATCAAAGTATGCTCTGTTCAAGCAGAATCTTCAGAGCTTCCAGGCTCGCAGCGCTGCGTGCCAGCAAATTCAACAGCGGCTTGCGGTCCTGTGGGGCTTTAGCCTGATCGAGAAGTGGCTTCAGTTCGCTTACCTCTCGCTCCAGCCGCGCCATCTGCATTTCCAGACTGGTCAGCTTCTCTGTAACCTTCTCCTCTTCGGATACCATGTTCCACTTCTGCAGACTGTTCTTGATTTCTTCCAACGTATACTTCTCTTGTTTCATCTTATTAATACGTTCCAAGCGAATGATGGTTTCACTATTATACAGCCGGTAATTCTTCAGAGTACGTTCCTCCGGGGAGATTAAACCCAGCTTGGTATAATAATCGATGGTACGTTCGCTGACGCCGGCCGTCTTGGCCAACTCACCGATTCGGTACAATTTCATATCCCCAATGTTAATCACCTCGCGACAATGATCATAATGAAACTTCTAGTGTGCATCATTGCAGCAAACAGGCTGCAGGCACAGGCCCAAGCCTGCATAACAAGGGTTGGACCTACGAAATATGATACATGAAAGTTAACCATACAGTCAAACGTTATGCTTTGGACAGCTCTCTATTAGTTATATGAAGGTGCGGTAAGGAAGATGGCATTCCTAACTCCAAAAGTATATTTTTTATTTTCATAAAATTTCTCTTGTCAAGTTTGTTGCTCTCTGCTTATAATGACATTAACAATTTCACATTGTGTGAAGTAAGTTGACATTAGAGGGAGTGGGGTACATGAGAAAGAAAATGATGATGGTGCTGTTAGCAATGCTGACTTTACTGGCGTTTCCAGTAGGTGCATTTGCTGCAGCGGCGGACGGTCCAACCAACGTTCAACTGCAGGCTGGGCTTAACTCTGCCTTTACGTTCTTGGCTTTTATTCTTGTATTCTTTATGCAAGCCGGATTTGCACTGCTGGAAGCCGGTTCAACACGGATGAAGAACGCCGGCCACGTAGCAGGTAAGACAATCCTAACTACAGGCGTTGCAGCCTTGGCCTTCTGGGCATTGGGATTCGGACTTGGCTTTGGTAATGATGGCGGCAACGGATTTATGGGACTGACCGGATTTTTCCTTAGCGGAGCGGATGCTATCACTTCTTTTGATTCCCTCTCCAGTCTGGATGTACCGGTGACGATTATGTTCCTGTTCCATTTCGCTTTCGCAGCGGTGTCTCTGTCTATCGCATGTGGCGGTATGGCTGAACGCGCGAAACTGAGTGTATACATTGTATTTGGAATTTTGTTCTCCATTATTATTTATCCGGTCGTTGCTCACTGGGTATGGGGCGGCGGCTGGTTGAGCAAGCTCGGTATGCAGGACTATGCCGGTTCCACGGTGGTCCACCTGACAGGTGCGACAGCGGCACTGGTAGCAACCTTCCTGTTGAAACCACGACTCGGCAAGTTCAATAAAGACGGCAAGCCTAATGCAATTCCTGGTCACAACCAGGTTTACTCCATTATTGGTGTAATCATTCTGTGGTTCGGCTGGTTCGGATTCAACCCGGGCAGCGCCGTATCGGCCATGGGTGACGGGTTCTTCGGTTATGTTGCACTGACTACAAATATTGCTGCAGCTGCAGGCGGCGTATTCGCTCTGCTGGTATCCTGGATGGTATTTGGGAAAGCTGACATTCCAAGCATGCTGAACGGTGTTCTGGCAGCCCTGGTTGCCATTACGGGCTCCTGTGCATTTGTTGCTCCGTGGGCCGCTCTGGTGATCGGTGCAGTTGCAGGTATTATCACTTTCTTCACAGCACAGTGGTTTGAGCGTGCAGGGCTGGATGATCCGGTTTATGCATTCTCTGTACACGGTATTGCGGGGATGTGGGGTGCGATCTCCACAGGTTTCTTCGCTACACCGGAACTGGCTTCAGTAGGCCAAGCGGGCTTGTTCTACGGCGGCGGATTCCATCAATTGGGTGTTCAGCTGCTTGGTATGGTTGGTACCTTTGTATTCGTACTTGTTATCTCCTTCATTATCCTTGGCGGTATGAAAGCGATTATGGGCATCCGGGTTACAGAAGAAGAAGAGACTATGGGGCTGGATATCAGCGAGCATGGTACTTACGGGTATCCGGAGCAAATGAAGCTGGTTACTGATGCTGAAGCGCGTGCTCCCAAAAGTGGTTCTTTCTCCTAATTTGAAATAAGGAACTGCAAGTTGTGCGCGGCAGCGGGAGGCGAGACGATGGAACCCCTCAGAACAGACCGAATTGAAATGAATTACGATGATATCAGGTTGGCGGATACGCCGGAAAATCTTAGACAGGAACGGATACAGCTGCAAAACAGGCTGATTCAATCCATGGGAACGGTGCCGATTCAGCAGTGGATATCCAAGATGAATGAGGTTCACGACCATATCGCTTCCAGAGCTGTGGTGCTGTGTGAAATAGGGATGGAAGAGGAAGGCTTCGGCCCTCCTCCCGTCCCTTATGCCTTTATTGTCTTTGGCAGTGCAGGACGAAAGGAATCGACCCTGTGGAGTGATCAGGATAACGGCTTGATTATTTCAGATGAAGAGGCAGAAGGTAAGGAGGGATACTTTAACGAATTTGGCACCAGGCTGTCCACCATGCTTCATTCATTAGGTTATCCCTATTGTGAAGGTAAGGTAATGTGTTCGGAGCCATTATGGAGGCAGACGATTTCTTCCTGGAAAAGACAAATCGAAGAGTGGTGCAGTGACGATGCCTGGGAACCGATCCGTTATCTCATTATCGCTTCGGATATGAGGCATATTGCAGGAGATACCCAGCTTTCGACATCTTGGAAGCAAACCTTCCATTACTGCTTTGAATTGCGTTCCGACCTCGCCTACGCCGTATTGCGCAATACGGTAAGGCATAAGGCAACGCTGAATATTCTCGGCAGGGTCGTGACGGAACGATTCGGAGAACATGCTGGAGCATTTGATGTCAAGTATGGTGCGTATATTCCGCTTGTTAATGCTGTAAGGTATTTGGCTCTGCAGCATGGAATAACAGAATCTTCTACGCTCAAGCGGCTGGAGAAGCTGTCTATGCTGGAAGCGGCGCCGCTTCCGTTTTTGGAAGCTTGTACGAGAGCTTTTTTAACATCTTTAAAATTGAGGAACAGCACACCGACAGAGCGGCAGCAGGATGGTCTGCTTGTCAGCAGTGGTTACATGCCTATGAACATGCTGAAGAGCAGGGAGCAGGGGTATGAACTGCGTGAGAGCCTGGGGATTGTCCGCCGGATTCATCGGGTATTGCAGCGCCAGCTGCGGTTTGCGGAAAGGAGACGAACATGAGAGAGCCGGTCAGGGGAAACAATGGTTTTTGGAGTGCGTTAAGGCAGGGCGGAGTACCGTCTGCCATTGCGTCCGTTTTTGGTGCCCCGACCGCTCAACAGATGGCCTTTATCCGGTCCGTTATGAGGGAACAGCGCAGACCGGAGACACTGCGGATTCCTCTGCAGGAACTGGAGGTTATCGTGTTCGATCTGGAAACGACCGGTTTTAACGCTCAGCGAGGCGATGAGATTATATCTTTTGGAGCGGTAAAAGTAGTTGGAGAGCGGATTATGGAAGATGAACAATTCTATACACTAGTCAACTCCCGCAAACCGGTGCCCCCTCATATAACGGAACTAACGGGTATTACCCAGGAAATGAATGATGAGGCGCCAAGATTGATCGAAGGGCTTCACGACTTTATGTCTTTTGTGGGAAACCGTGTATTGGTCGCCCATGCCAGCGCTCATGATAAGGCTTTTCTGAATGCAGCACTCTGGAAAACCTCGAAGGTACAGCTACATCACCGGGTCATTGATACGATGATGATCGCCAAATGGTTGGAACCCAACCGGGAGCATTACGGGCTGGACGAACTGCTTCAGGATCATGACATTCCAATTGCAGGAAGACACCATGCCTTGAATGATTCCATGATGACGGCTTGCCTGTGGGCTGAATATGTTCAGGAAATGATGAATGATAAGGTAGCCACACTTGGTGATATGTACGCCCGTTTAAGTCAGTGACAGAGAGACTGGCGTTAGCTTGAAGGGTGCAGAGCGGGACTCGCGGTCAATACGAAATAATGAGCAGTCCAGATGCCCGCTGTCCGGATGGACACATCCGATGCCATACAGCTTGAGCAGTTCTCCGATATGCTGCAGGGCAGCGAGGTCTTCTGATGAAGGATTCAAGCCGCCGGAGGGATGGGAATGGATAATTCCGATCATGTTGCGGGAATGCAGCACATGATGTACCCATTGACCGGGATCGGCCGAAAAATGATGCAGCGGGTCAGGCGCTACGTTGCGCATAGGCTCGAAGGAGCGGATGTGCATGCCGCCCGCTGCAGCTTCACCCAGTAAGATTCCGCAGGCCTCGTAAGGCGAAGTGTGGTGAAAATGTTCCTTGATGTCCCGCAGGGTCATCCGGGATATGTACACTGTATGCTCGTGCTGACGAGGTTCTGCCACCCGTATTCACCCCTCTCTTTTTTCCCTTGGGCCCCTGCCTTGTGCGGGGGCTCCTTTTTTGTTGTAATGAATGGCTTCAAACTGGACACAATGGAAAAGAAGCACGAAGACCGCCAGGTCTGGAAGGGAAGGAAATCTAGATGTCTGTCTGCAAACACGATGAACCAAAGGGTTTCAAGCAGCTCCTCGGTAAGGTGCTGAGGACAACAGCGCTGCTCAGCTGTGCTTTGATGTTCACCGCAGAAGTGTCTGCAGCGGCGGCCGATGTGCCTGCGCTACAGAATGCAATGGGGGAAGGGCTGCCGGCGCCGTCTTTTACACTAAAAGGACTTGATTCTAAGCCGTATTCTGTAGGGGGGCGCCGAGACAAACCTCTGATCATTAACTTCTGGGCTTCATGGTGCGGTCCCTGCCGGCAGGAAGCGCCGCTTCTTCAGAAACTGGCAAAAACTTACCATAATCAGCTGGATGTTTATGCCGTTAATGTTACCCAGTATGACCAGATTCAAGATGCGGCCGATTTCACCCGATCCTTTGGATATACTATGCCGGTTCTGCTCGATACCAAGGGGGACGTGTTCGGACAGTATCAAGGTGCTGCATTTCCTACTACCATTCTGGTAGATCGTAACGGCATTGTCGTCTCCGTTATGATCGGGTCCGTCTCGGAAGCCCGGCTGATGAGCAAGCTAACACCATTGATTGAGGAACCGGAGAAGGCGGAACATAACAATCCCCTGACCTGGCTGGACCTGGCAGGGGAAGATGATTAAATTTAATGGTTGTGCAATCCGGGATTGGCAATAGACGGGGTAAGTATCTGTTCGTCCGGTGAGGCTTCCAGTAAAGCATAACGGAAGCTGTCCACCAGCGCTTCCCAACTTGCTTCAATCACGTTCTCGGATACGCCGACCGTGCTCCAGGAATCCTCATAGTTCTTGGATTCAATCAGTACTCTGACTTTGGCTGCTGTGGCGTCTTTTTCATCCAGTACGCGTACCTTATAGTCGGACAGGTGCATATCTTTTAATGAAGGAAAATGTTGAACAAGTGTTTTGCGCAGCGCGTTATCCAGTGCGTTAACGGGACCGTTGCCTTCGGCGGCTGTATAAAGGCTCGTGCCGGCAATGTTGATTTTAACGAAGGCTTCAGATACAACGGATCGTCCCGCCGTTTTCTCCACCAGTATCTTAAAGGATTCGAACGTGAACAGTTCCCGGACCTGACCGTTGGCCTCACGGATCAGAAGTTCCAGGGAAGCATCGGCCCCTTCGAACTGATAGCCCTGGTGTTCAAGGTTTTTGATTTTGTCAATCACCTCACGGGCCGGAGGGCTGGTAGCGTCAAAATCAATGCCCATTTCCTGCGCTTTGGAGACGATATTGCTCTGTCCAGCCAGATCGGACACCAGAACCCGCTGTTTGTTCCCGACCAGCTCAGGCTGGATATGTTCATACGTTCGCGAGTCGCGCAGAATGGCAGAAACATGAATACCGCCCTTGTGGGCAAAAGCGGCGCTCCCGACGTAAGGCTGGTTAACCGGCATGTTCACATTAGCGACCTCACTGACGTAGCGGGCTACATTGGACAGCTGTGCCAGTGCTTTCTCCTCAAGGCATTCAAAGCCTAGCTTGAGCTGAAGGTTCGGGATGACGGAACATAGGTTGGCATTACCGCAGCGTTCTCCGTACCCGTTCATCGTTCCCTGAACCTGACGGGCACCGGCCTGGATGGCACTGAGGGTATTCGCGACCGCAAGTTCACAGTCATTATGCGTATGAATTCCGAGCTGTACATTCGTCAAATTGGACGATAATGCGGTAATAATGCCGTGAACTTCGTGGGGCATAGTGCCGCCGTTCGTATCACACATGACGAGCCAATCTGCGCCCGCTTCAGCTGCTTTCTGCATAACTGAGACAGCGTATTCAGGATTATGCTTGTAGCCGTCGAAAAAGTGTTCCGCGTCGAAGATGACTTCCAGGCCGCTTTGCTTCAGAAACGCGACAGAGTCATAAATCATGGCAAGGTTCTCTTCCAGACTTGTCTGCAGGGCAGTATGAACATGAAAGTCCCAGGATTTACCCACAAGGGTGGCGGCGGCGGCACCTGATTCAATAATCCGCTGCAGGTTGGCGTCAGTATGGGCTGCGCTGTCCTTGCGGCGGGTGCTGCCAAAGGCGGTAATCTTGGCAGAGAGACCAAGGGTCTGCACTCTTTTGAAAAATTCGATATCCTTGCTGTTACTGCCCGGAATCCCGCCTTCGATATAATGAACACCGAGGTAGTCCAATTTCTGAGCAATCTTAAGTTTATCGTCTGCGGACAAGCTGATGCCTTCTCCCTGCGTGCCATCACGCAGTGTGGTATCGAAGATGGAAATGGCCTTGGACATGAAGATCCCCCTTCAGGTATGAAGTTTGCTTACAATCTCAAATTCAACTTTTAATTAGTTATTATAGCAGTTCTTACGTGTTATGGAACCTATTAATGCGGGGATTGTGTATATTTCCGATACAGGATCCTGTCGGTTCTACCCAGAGGGGGATGGAATCATGTAAAATAAAAGTATCAGATCCATTCCTGCCAAAATACAGCGGGGATGATGCAAGCGAGGTAACCCCTGTGAAAGATGTCAGCTCTTATTATCCGACGGAAGGCCGCGTGATCCTTCACGTCGATATGAATGCTTTTTATTGCTCGGTGCATGCGGCTGAAGACCCGGACCAATACCAGGGCAGGCCGACGGCAGTTGCGGGGAGCAGCGAGCTGCGCCGAGGTGTCATTGTAACCTGTTCTTATGAGGCCAGAAGGCTGGGAATCAAGACCGGCATGGTGGTTCAACAAGCAAGACGAATCTGTCCTGATCTGATTGTGATTCAGCCGGATTTCCATTTATACCGCCGTTATTCCAAAGCTTTTATGAGTATTGCCTATTCCTACACCCCTCTTCTTGAGGCCACCTCCATCGATGAGTGCTACCTGGATATTACCGGCTCCAAGCAGTTCGGAACCCCGATGGAGATCGCGGAACAGATCCAGCAGCGGGTGCTGCGGGAGCTGGGGCTTCCGTGTTCCATAGGAATTGCTCCCAACAAGCTGTTGGCCAAGATGGCCTCCGATATGAAGAAACCGAACGGGATTTCCATTCTGCGTATCCGGGATATGCCGACAGTGCTGTGGCACAGACCGTGTAATCAGCTGTTCGGGGTTGGCAGCAAAACGGCTGAGAAGCTGCGCAAACTGAATATCGAAACCATTGGTCAGCTGGCCGCGGCAGATGAGAGGCTCCTGATAGACAGCTTCGGTGTGGTCGGAGCATGGCTGAAGCAGGCGGCGAACGGTCTGGACGCCTCTCCAGTGCAGTCGGAGCGCGAAGCGAACAAGTCAATTGGCCATACGACGACCCTCCCGCAGGACATTACGAGCAGGGAGGATGTACACCGGGTGCTGCTGAATGTCAGTGACCAGGTATCCCGTCGTCTTCGCAGGCAGCACATGCTCGCATCAACCGTGCAGATTACGATCCGCACACCGGAAATGAAGACGTTTAACAGGTCCGTCACGCTGAACACCCCCACGGAAGAGATGCTGGTGATCTACCAGGAAGCGTGCTCGCTGTATGAACGCCATTGGAGCTGGGACAAGCCGGTTCGTCTGCTTGGCATAACACTCCAATCTCTTACGCCCAAGGAGGAGGCCGCCGTCCAGCTCGACCTGTTTGAATATGAGCAGGCGCCCCGGAAAGAGAATCTGACACGGACGATGGATCTTCTGCGGGATAAGTTTGGCGAGAATGCGGTGGTTACGGCGGGGATGCTGGGGGATGATCCTTCCGTCCTGCTGCGAAACGATCGTCTGCGGGGCACTTCCCTGCAAAAGGATAACCTGCAGCGGCCGGAGTAAGGGACCGTACAGCAGGCGAAAATAATTTGAAATTAGAGATAGGTTGTATTAATATGTTTTTATACGTGAAATTCTGATATATGTTTTATATATAAGAAGAAGTTCTTTTTTTATTGCATAGGAGGAAGAAGAGACCATGGCTAAATATACTTGGGTAGAGAAAGATACTTGCATTGCATGTGGTGCATGCGGCGCTACGGCTCCCGACATTTATGATTATGATGATGAAGGTCTTGCAGAAGTCATCTTTAACGGCGATGCTAACAAAGGCAACACCGAGATTCCGGAAGATATGTACGAAGATATGCAGGATGCTTGTGACGGCTGCCCTACCGATTCCATCAAAGTTGCGGATGAGCCTTTCAACAACTGATTCATGCAGTGAAGAAGCACTTCTGACCGCTTTGGTGGTTGGAGGTGCTTCTTTAATACATACAGCGAACTGCCGATATAAGATAAGATAGGTAAAAGATATACATATGGAGGTTTCGATGCGAAATTCGACTCACCTCAAAGCTTATGTCCGGCAGCACCCTGATAACAAAATGGGCTGGTATCTGCTGGGCAAGGAGTATCAGAAAAACGGCCAGGAAGGTAAAGCGAATTACTGCTTTAACCAGGCGGGTGAAGTGTTTGAAGCTTTTGAGAGCAAGCGTATGCCGGCAGATGTCTGGATGGAATATGAAGCCAAGCTGATGCAGATGGCCAAACAAAAGGATCAGCGTGCCAAGCGCAAACGAATGGCTCTGCTGGCGCTTGCTGTTCTGCTGCTGGCTGGTCTGCCTTCCGCTTATGCTCCATCCGATTGGGATAAGCTGAGCGAAGAGGCGGCAGCGTCTTCGTCGGATTCCGGCGGCAAAGTCAACCGCAAAGATGAAGGCAAACCGGCTGCAGGTGCCCCGGCGTTCTTGTTCACTGCCATGCCGTCCGGAGGCGCAAGCACATCTGCTTCGTTGGCCCAATTGATGCTGCATCAGCCGCATACCGATGGGCAGGTGGCTGTGATTGGCCTTACACCCCGTAAGCCTTGGCTGCTGTGGAGCAAGGAGGCTCATCCTGCCTTTACCCTGCATAAGGATGAAGCCGGCAAAGTCAATGCGCAGCTGTTAAATGCTGCAGACTGCCATTGCCAGCCGCCAGAGAATGGCAGGTTAACGGCTCTGACCGCCCGTTGGGCAGCAGAGCAGGAAAGCATTGCTTCACTGAGCAGCGCCATGGAGGTTTTCCGCAAGAAGAAAGGCAGGCTGCCAGGCAGCCTGACCGAACTTCTTCAGCCCTTTCCTAATAATATAATGTATGGTATTCCTCCCGCTGGAGAAGATCTCTTCCAACGAATCATGTCTTATCATGCTGCTGCATCCGCTGCAGGCAGTATGGAAGAACGGGACAACGATGCTCCGAAGCAGGCGGCTGCCCTGTTCCCGACGACTCTGGACGGCAGGCCCCCGCTGATTCAACCAATGCGGATCATCGTAGATAAAAGTAATCATCGGCTGGCGCTGGTCAGTGGCAGCCTGATCATGCGGAATTATGAAGTCGGCCTGGGAGGAGAACGTACGCCGGAAGGGAAATACGTCATTACGGACAAGGTGGTTAATCCCAACGGGAAATCGAACGGGGAGTTCGGCAGCCGCGGTATGCAGCTATCTGACAGCAATTATGCCATACATGGAACAGATGAGCCTGACAGCATCGGACAGGACAGCTCGAAGGGCTGTGTACGAATGGCGAGGGAGGACTTAGAGGAGCTGTTTGCGCTTGTCCCTTCAGGCACCCCCGTGCTTATACAGGCCGGAGGATTGCCTGATGAGATCGTCGTACCCGACAAAAGATTCGTCAGTAAGCCGCTGTCAGATCAGACCAATCCCCGTAAAACCTATCACTGGCTCGGCTGATCAGCCGTTCGTCAGTATAATCAGGGCGATGACAATCAGGATCAGGAGCACAACGGTAACCCCAGTCCAGATGATCGCTTTGCGGTTAACTTCTTCTTTTTTCTGCTGCAGTGTAGGCGGTTTGCGTTTGGTTGACATTCATAAACCCTTCTTTCTGATCAGGAATGGCTTGGCAATGTAATTCTTCATCCATATTGTAATCGCTTCAGCCCAGAAATACCATGTCCCTTTTGTGGATAGCGTCCCTTTTGATTGTGACCTATTTAACTTTATTTTTGAAGCGGAAAAGGCTAAACTATAGGATAGTAAAATTTTCGCTGGATATGGAAAAAAGAGATCTGGAACGGAGTGGATGAGAGTTGCTGTATCGTACGGTTGCCAAACCTATTTTTTTCAAAATGGATCCCGAGAAGGCACACCATGTCGTCATTGACGGCTTGAAACAGGCGGGCTCGGTACCGGGCGGAACGATGGCGCTGCGCGGCATGTATGGGGTGGCTGAAACCCCGGATCTGGCTGTCGATCTGTTTGGTCTTCATTTCAAATCACCTATCGGACTGGCTGCAGGGCTCGACAAAAATGCAGAAGCGGTGCCGGGCTTTTCAGCCATCGGCTTCGGTTTTATGGAAGTAGGTACGGTCACTCCGCTGCCGCAGCCCGGGAATGAGCAGCCGCGGCTGTTCAGACTGCCTTCGGATGAAGCGCTGATTAACCGTATGGGATTCAACAATCTTGGGGCCAAAGATATGGCTGCTCGGCTCTCGTTGCAGCGTCGGCGGGAGATCCCGGTTGCGATCAACATTGGTAAAAATAAGGTTACTCCGAATGAAGAAGCTTATACCGATTATGAAAAATGCATCCGTATGCTGTATCCGCATGCAGACTTTTTTGTAGTCAATATCAGCTCTCCCAATACACCGGATCTTCGTAATCTCCAGCATGGCAGTGAATTAAAATCGCTGCTGAATGCGGTGATGGCTGAAATGAGGGCGCAGGGGGCTAAACAGGGTAATAGTAAGAAACATGTATTGGTAAAAATAGCTCCGGATGTCAGCGACGCTGAACTGGAGTTTATGGTGGATGTTATTGCAGCAAGCGGCATATCCGGTATTATCGCTACCAATACGACCATTTCACGTGAGAATCTGAGTCATGCCCGCGCCGGTGAAACCGGCGGACTCAGCGGCAGACCGCTCCGTGGGCGTTCTACCGAAGTGATCCGGAGCATCTACAGACAGACCGGCGGCAAGCTGCCGATTATCGGCTCCGGAGGCGTATTCAGTGCTCGTGATGCATATGAGAAAATAACGGCAGGTGCGAGCCTGGTCGAAATTTATACGGCATTAATCTATGAAGGACCTGAAGTGAACCGGAAGCTGCACCGCGGGCTCAGACAGCTGCTGCGCCAGGATGGCTTCAACCATATATCACAGGCGGTGGGCAAAGACCACAAGTAACCGTGCGGAGACAGACAGGAGGCATGAAGATGGACGGAAGAGACTGGGGAACATTTTTGCTTCCATACGAACAGGCGGTAGAAGAACTGAAGGTCAAATTTAAGACCATGAGAGCTGAACTGAAGAAGCGCGAGGAATACGCGCCGATCGAATTTGTAACCGGACGTGTGAAGAAAATATCCAGCATTCTGGATAAAGCTAAACGTCTTCAAGTGCCGATGGACCAGCTGGAGACGGGAATTGAGGATATTGCAGGCATTCGTATTATGTGCCAATTCGTGGACGATATTCGGCGTGTGGCCGAGTACATCCGCAGACGCCATGACCTGAAGGTGCTGGTGGAGAAGGATTACATTACAAATTACAAGGAAAGCGGCTACCGTAGTTTTCATATGATCGTGGAGTATCCAGTGCAGACCGCGCTGGGTCAGAAAATGGTGCTGGCCGAGATACAAATCCGTACACTTGCGATGAACTTCTGGGCAACCATCGAGCATTCGCTAAGTTATAAATATAAAGAGGGTCTCCCGGATGAGATGAGGGAGCGCCTCAAGAAAACAGCTGAAGCGGCTTTCGTACTGGATAATGAAATGTCAGCTATTCGAGTTGAAATTCTGCGGGCACAAAAGACCTTCGAAGACGAGTCTAATATCGTGTCCAAGGTGTTGGCGGCGACACATCAGCTGTATTTCTACCATTTGGTCTCGGAAGCCATTGAAGCCCAGCAGAGATTCAATGAACTATGGGAGCAGCATGACATGGAAGGGTTAAAGCATCTGCTGGACGACGTCAAGGAGCTGCTCAGCCAGGCGAAGAAGTCTGGGGATGTCGATGAGAGCTGATTACCATCAGCTCTATCTCGCCTATCTGGTCTACTTCAACCGGGACAGGGATTACTTTGAATGTCATGAAGTGCTGGAGGAACTGTGGATTGAGAAAGAGCATGCGCCGATCTATAAGGGGCTGTTGCAAATTGCAGTAGGGCTCTACCATTTCCGCAACGGCAATGTGCGCGGAGCCAAAATGATGCTGGAGAGTGCTGTGGAGCTCCTGAAGCCGTATCCAGAGCAGGCTATGGGCATACATCTGGGGAAGCTCGTCCGGGAAACGGAAGCCTATCGTGATCAGCTTCGGACCTATCCAGAGAACCCCATTGCCTATTATGATCTGGATATCGAGATTGTGGATGAGAAGCTGCTGGCTGCTGTTGAAGAGGCCGGCAGGCAGATCAAGCCGAACATTCCTCAGCGGCGAAGCCCGACGCGCGGCAAAATCTATGAGCAGCGAATGGCCTCATTAAAGTCACAGCAGGAAGTGTCTGAATAAAGAAGAACAGCAAAACCCGCATGCTGATCAGCATGCGGGTTTTGCTGGCTTAATTTGAGATCAGATGGGATGGACCTCGGATGAAGACTTTTTGCCTTCGCCTTTAAATTTGGCGTCGATCGCTTTCTGGATTTCCTGGACGCTCTTGCCTTCGGCATGCAGCTGGTTAACTTCGTTCAGCTCTTCCAGGCAGATCCCGCACTGTGCACCGTGATCGGTCCATTTGATTTCACCGTTGGTATTCTCAGCGACGAAGCAGCGGTAGAGCGAGTCATGAGCGTGATCTTCATAATCCATGCATCCACAGTAGCAGTTGATGTATTTCAGAACCTCTTTCAGACTGTCTACCGTTTTATAGGAGGCTTGGGTCCGGTCCGTATAATGGGCCAGGAATGCTGGCATCTGTGCTGCTGAAGCTGTTGTCTCGTACTGCTCGCTGTCTTTGCCGTGCATACCGTAGTGATCCTGGGATAAAGCCGCTGTTTTGCTGACATCGCCGCCGCCTTGGCTGCAGGCGGCTAAGGCAAGACTTGCTGCCAGTACGCCAGTGATCATGAAGCCGTAGGTTCTGCGCTTCATGACAGGTCGTTTCCTTTGTGTTTATTAAACAGCTGCTCAAATTCAGCCAGAGTATGTCCATTGTCGGTACCGGTCTCTTTCAGGCCTCCGACGATCCGCTCTTTCTCTACGCCTTTCTCGAAGTATACGAGAGTGGGGGTGAATTCAATATTGTAATCACGCCAGCCATCCTCGAATTCTTTGAGATTAAATTGGTGAAGCTCGACGTTCTGCTTTTGTGCCTGCGGCATCAGCTGCGGGGTCGTAGCCCGGCAATGAGGGCAGTCTGACGCAAAGAAATAGACGTAAAAGTTCTCCTTGTTCGCAATCTTCTGCTTCAGCTCGTCCGGCAGTATAATGTTCTGATAGTTCGGATCATCCAGAATTTCTTGTGTTGAAGGTGCTAAAGAGGCAACCTTGACACCGCCATACAATTGGCTGACCGCATTAGGGTCGACATTGGCTGCGGTGTTCGTAGTGTCTGACGATCTCGTGTTCAGATACGCTAAAGTGCCCATCAGAATAACCAGCACAACAAAAAAACTGATCATCGGGATCATCATGCTGCGGCCGCGCTTGGCGCTGCGGCGCTGCTTGGCATAGGATTTGTTGGTACTCACAATATCTCCCCTGTCTTTAACTAAAATAAATTCCCTCCCAGATGAGTTCCATTATACATCATTACAGCCTGTAGTGAAACAGGACGCAAGACTTGGACCAATATGCTAAAATAGGTTTCAATGGATTACGAAATAGAACAGGATGATGGCACACATGGCAGTACGATTGCCCGCAGCGTTCGTGGAACGCATGCAACACTTACTTGGTGACGAGTTTGACTCTTTTATGAAATCCTATGATTCTGCGCCTCATGCCGGGATCCGGGTGAATACGCTGAAGGCTTCGGTGAAGGAATTCCAGCGTCTGACCCCTTTTGAGCTTACGGCCATCCCATGGTGTCCGAGCGGTTTTTACGTCCCTTACGGTACGAAACCGGGACTTCACCCTTATTACCATGCTGGTATTTATTACATCCAGGAGCCGAGTGCGATGGCACCAGCCGAACTGCTCGGCGTTAAGCCTGGAGACCGGGTGCTGGATCTGTGCGCAGCACCTGGCGGCAAGTCTACACAGATTGCAGCCAAGCTGGAAGGTCAAGGGGTGCTGGTAACGAATGACATCAGTGCAGACCGTACCAAGGCGCTGGCCAAAAACATCGAGCTATATGGTGTCCGGAATGCTGTTGTGCTCAACGAGACACCACAGAAGATTGCAGATGCTTTCCCGAATTATTTTGATAAAATCCTCATTGATGCTCCATGCTCGGGTGAAGGGATGTTCCGCAAAGACGAAGATATGATCAAGCAGTGGGAGACCCATTCGGTAGAGCGCTGTGTGCTGATGCAAAGGGATATTCTGCAGACAGCCGCTTCGCTGCTGGCTCCCGGCGGCACGATCGTATATTCCACGTGTACATTTGCACCGGAAGAGAACGAGTCCATGATCGGTGAATTTCTCCAGGCACATCCTGATTTCCGAGTGATTCCTGTTGGACCCGAGCTTGGCTTTCGTCCTGGACGACCGGATTGGCTTCAAGGAATGGCTGGAACAGACGACCTCTCAGACCAGGTGAAGGAGCAGCTGACTGGCACCGGAAGATTATGGCCGCATGTCATTGAGGGCGAGGGCCATTATGCAGCCGTTCTGCAGCAGGTCATAGACCCGGATACTGCGGCTGATGTCAACGCCAGCCTTTTAACCTCCGAGAGTGCATTCGAAGAAAGTGTATCAATTATGGATTCCTCATTGGCAGTCCAGACGGAACCAGGAAACAGGGAGCGGAAGTCATCCCGGCGCAGTGAGCGACTGAAACGGGAACCGGGCGGACGTACTGCTGACCATGGACATCGTCACAAAAGTAAAGAGGGGGGACGCAGGGGACAGCCTCCTGCCGCAGATCCACTGGAGGTGTACCGCCAGTTTGTCTCGGTAGAGCTGCGGCTGACCCTGCCTGGGGAGACGGTGATGTACGGGGATCGTATTTATCAATGTCCTGTAGACCCACGCCGGCTCGACGGCCTTAAGGTAGTCAGACCAGGCTGGTTCACCGGTAATATCAAAAATGGACGGTTTGTGCCTTCCCATCCCCTGGCAGCTGCTCTTCACCCAGAGGAAGCGGTGCGTACGGTGAATCTCCTTTCCGGGAATGGAGAGGCCGTGCGTTACTTGAAAGGGGAGACCCTGGCTGTTACGGCTGATTCAGTTCAATGCAAGGGTAACGTTTCGCCGAAGGGTTATGTTCTCGTCTGTATTGACGGCTATGCCGCTGGCTGGGGCAAATGGCTTGACGGCATGTTGAGAAATGAATATCCCGCAGGATGGAGATGGACTTCAGTATGAGTAAAGGCAGGCAAACTCTGCGCCTCGACAAAATGTTGGTGCATATGGGCTGCGGTTCACGCAGCGATATCAAGCGCATGGCGAAGCAGGGTATCATTACGGTTAATGATAAAAGAGTCAAGGACAGCGGGATGCAGGTTCATCCATTAGACGACAGAGTTGAAGTGGATGGCGAACGCATCGTCTACCGTGAGTTTATCTATCTGCTCCTGCACAAGCCGCCGGGCGTGGTTTCTGCCACCGAGGACTTGCGTGACCGCACGGTGCTTGACCTGCTGAGCCCGGAGGACCGGCACTTCGAACCGTTTCCCGTGGGCAGACTGGACAAGGATACCGAGGGGCTGCTGCTGCTGACGAATGACGGGCAGCTGGCTCATGAGCTGCTGTCTCCGAAGAAGCATGTTCCCAAAACCTATGAAGCGAGAGTGGCCGGAGATGTGAATGAAGAGGATATCCGGCATTTTGCAGAAGGCGTTACACTGGATGACGGCTACGCTACACTTCCTGCGCAGTTGACGATTCTGTCCAAGACGGATACGGACGGAGGACCGGTCTCTTTTATTTCGCTGATTATCCATGAAGGCAAGTTTCATCAGGTTAAGCGGATGTTCGAGGCGGTAGGCAAAAAAGTAGAGTATCTGAAACGGGTAGCGATGGGTCCGCTTGTGCTTGAAGAGGAGCTGGAGATAGGGACATACCGCGAGCTTACCGCAGAGGAACTGGCTGTGATCGGACGTTAGACGGCTGAAATCAACGAACAATAGACAGATATACAAAGGATGGATAGGATATGACATACCGACTGATTGCCCTGGATGTGGATGGAACACTGCTGAATGATGAACATCAGCTGTCTGAGCAGAACCGGAATACGATTCTGGAAGCCGCCAAGCAGGGGGCTGAGATTGTACTGTGTACCGGCCGCGGGCCGGGCAACTCCATTCCTTTCATGGAGGAGCTTGGGTTAAAAGGGTACGTGATCTCACATAATGGAGCGGCTACCGTCGACGTGGTCACCCGTGAGATTGTGCACCAGTTTCCTCTAGATCCGCTGGCTCTGGATCCTTATACGGAATACTGCCGTGAACACGGCATTCATTTTGATGTGAATACAGCCTTTGGCTTGTACGTTGACCAGCCGCAAGGCCTGAAACTGGAAGTGCGCAGCATGTATGAAGCTTTCCTGATGGAGCCGCTTCAGCTCCCGGGATGGCTGGATTTTGAAGAACCTGTGGTGAAATTCACCGCCTTCGGCAGCATGGACGAGCTGGACCGTGTCTACGCAGATTGGAGTCTATGGACCCAGAGCGTGAATATGCTGCGCAGCGGTGATTTTTTCATCGATCTGATGCATAAGGAAGCGTCCAAAGGAGCTGCCTTGAAGCAGCTGGCAGAACGCCGGGGATTCAAGCAGGAGGAAGTGCTGGCCATCGGTAACTACTATAATGATCTATCCATGATCACCTTCGCCGGCAAAGGCATTGCCATGAGCAACTCCCCGGAAGAAGTAAAGGCTGCGGCCGATGAAGTAACCGGATCAAATAACGAGGATGGTGTGCATCAGGCTATTCTCAAGCATGTGCTGCAGGGCTAAAAGCAGCATTGCTTCGAACAAACCAGAAGTCCCGGTCTTGTGACCAGGGCTTCTTTTCATTTGGCGGAATCATTCATAGACAGCAGGGCGGCAGGGCAGGCTAATACTGGAACCTTAACAAAGGAGGGACAGGAGATGTCTTTTGATATCAAAAGCAGGCCGGATCTGCGCACCTCGACTGGTGAAGTGCATGACCTATTGGTAGATGGATATTATGCAGGCTCCATGTTTCTTGTTTTCCGGGACGGCGATCGGCTCAGCGGCAGCGTCCAGCTGGATGAACAAAGTTTGCCTGATGATGCCAAGGAGCATGTCGTTGCCTGGGTCAAAGAATATGTATTTGAGCTTGCCGAGGCTTTGGACGTCCGCTACTATGAGGTATTCCTATCTCACGGCGAGGTGGACTCCATCCTGGAGAAAGGGGAAGAGCCGCGTTCAGCCGAGCTTCCCGACAACGATTCCTCACATTTGTTCCGCTACGAGGACGAAGAAGCCTCTTTAGAGCTAGAATTAATCAGTGCCGGACGCAGCGTGTCCCACTACGAGCTGAATGATGCCGAAGGCAGGACGGCAGCTGCTGCTGTACTCAAACAATACGGGGCTGATATCAGCGGAGAGCTGCGCTGGCAGCGGTATCCGGATGAAGACGAAATGGATGCTGCGGTGGAGCTGCTCGTTCTGGAACTGGATGAGGATGAGATCGATACCTTTACGTTGGACATGCTGTATCAGAATAAGACGATTGAGCGTGTCGAGCTGGTTCACCGGGAACTTGCAGATCATCACGAGGTTACGGCAGATGACGATATGGATCTGGAGGATGACGGATGGTCTCATAGACAAAACGTCCTCTCCCACATGCAAGATGAGGAAGAGGACGCTGAAGAGGGCTGTTATGTCAGTCTGATTCGGGATGATGGAGACATGCTCACATATGATGCTTATATTCCCGAACGCGGCGGCCTGCCCGTCGGTACGGCAACCGTGGATATTAGTGGAGATAATCAGATTTCAGGATATTTCGAATTTCAGATCCCTGGTACGGGTGAGCAGCGCCTGGAACTGGCACACGCCTTGATGAGGGAGCTGGATACCCTGACTTCGTATCAATCGGTTCATCTTACGATCATTTACCACAATCATGTCATTGATGAGCTTCTGCTCAGCCGGGATTAGTTCAGTCTAATGCAGTTGGCGCAGCCCTTTGGGATAATGGTTTTTTAGCTGTCCCTGGGTGGCTTTGGCCCAGCCCAGCGGAAGGCCGTCGACAGTAATCAGGACCCAGCCCTTCATTGAAGGGTCAACGGTCAGCGTTTCTCCGCGCAAATAAGCTTGTACCTCAGCACCGTCTGCAGAGGTATCATAATGAATTGCAACCAGATCGGTTCGGACAGCCATGGCTAAAGCATGAGCTGGTTCGAACCGGTTTTTTTTCCAATCACCGAGATGCAGTCCGGCCCGTGGAAGCTTGAGCCCAAGCAGAGCGGTATCCGGAATGGTCAGGCTTGCGCTGGCTGGCAGGTAGTATAAGGACTCGCCGAACAGGACAGGTCTGCCGGGACCCACAGCAAAGTCTGGCATGAATTCAGCGGCCCAGGCCTGGAATCCTCTCCAGGCCGTGTCGGTTTCTTTCTTCAGGTTATTCCGATTGGAAGCTTTTTTATCCTTACGCGGTTTGGAATGCAGCTGTGCTTCCGGATTTTTAGATAACACGGCCACGAAATGTCCCTCGCCCTGTTCCTGGTGCGGCCAGATCCGCTCAGTGCGAAGCAGCTGCATCGCAGGGTAAGCCTCCACGAACCTGGCCATCATTTCTTCATTCTCACGAAGATTAAAAGTACAGGTCGAATAGGCCATCGTACCGCCCGGTTTCAGCATAATATAGGCATCCTGCAGGATATCCCATTGTCTCGCCGCGCACAGCTCTACCAGATCCTCCGACCATTCAGCTGCGGCATTCTCGTCCTTGCGGAACATCCCTTCACCCGAACAAGGGGCATCCAGCATGATGCGATCAAAGGTATCCGGAAAGCGGCGGGATAATCCTGCCGGATCACTTGATGTAACAACAGCATTGGTTATTCCCATCCGCTCGATATTCTCGGCCAGAATTTTGACCCGGCCGGGGTGGATCTCATTCGAGATCAGCAGCCCTTCTCCAGCAAGCTTAGCTGCAATATGTGTCGACTTGCCGCCCGGCGCGGCTGCAAGATCCAGCACCGTTTCGCCGGGCCGGGGATCAAGCAGCTCCACCGCCGACATCGCTGACGGTTCCTGAATATAGTAGAGCCCGGCTGCATGAAAAGGATGCTTACCAGGCTGTGTGCTGCGCCCATAATAGTACCCCGTGCTGCACCAGGGGACAGGCGTAAGCTGAAAGAGCGCAGAGGTCTTTTCCATCAGCTGAGGGGTCAGCTTGGATGGATTCAGGCGCAGTCCCTGCACCCGTGGTGCCTGATAGCTGTCCAGAAACAGCTGGACTTGATCGCCCAGCATGGATTCCATTTGTTTAATATAATCAGCCGGAAGTTGAATGGTAGACATAGGGTACTCCTTTTGCATGAGATAACGATTTCATAGACAATCACTTGATACATAACGATGCATATAATGGTATGATGAATAGAATCTGCCTTTACGAAAATTAGCGTACTGTTTAGAATAAATGAAGCAGAATTGATGCGATTAAGCAAAATCCATTTATAAAATATATCATGAATTCCTTGCATGAGTCATGCCTGGAGGGGGGAACATCATATGAAATTGCTGCAGGCTTTGTTTTTTCCGCCGGAACAGCCCGGAGGCGTGTCTTCCATGATCCCGTACATGCAGGAGAGATTCACTTCCCCGCGATGGGAAATGGAGCTGTTCTCGCTTCCGAAGCGGATCCGCAATAAGGGGCAGGAGGATGTCCGGTTCGATACCTTTGACGTTACGCCTTACCTGGACAGCCCCATCGTTCAGAAGTACATGCAGACCTACCGGGATTACATCTGGTGGACCCGTTTGCGTATGAAAAAGCCCGGCGATCTGATCCATGCACACCACCCAATCGCGGGCCTTGCTATGAAGCACATATTCCCGGAAATACCGTTAATCCAGACCGTTCACTCCTCGTATGAGAAGGAACTGCTCCTGAATGGCAAGATTGAAGAGAATGGGCTGGAGCACCGTTTTCTGACCTCCTTGTACCGTGAACTGGAATCCAAGGTAGATTCCCTGTTAACTGTATCGCAGTCGTTCCGCAGCTACCTGGCCCCTTATGTGAATGAGCCTCAATCCATCAGCATTATCCCTAATGGATTCGATGAAAGGCGCTTCAAGCCGATTCCTCATGAGAATGAGGTCCCCCAGCTGATCACGGTCTGTCGTCTTGTTCCAGCCAAAGGTCTGGATGTGCTGCTGAAGGCATGTGCAGAATTGAAGCAAAAAGGATACGATTATGTGCTTCACATTATTGGGGACGGTCCTAGTCGTTTAGAGCTGGAGAGCTTGGCCAAGGAGCTGGGCATCTATCAGGAAACCATATTTTATGGTTACACGCTGCATCCAGAAGAGTTCATTCCGTTCTTCGATATCTTTGTACTCCCTTCCCGGGCAGAGGCATTTGGATCTGTCTTTGCAGAGGCGGCTCTCAGCGGTCTGGCTCTGGTCGGCACCACGGTGGGCGGGATTCCCGAGCAGATCGAAGATGGCGTTAATGGACTGCTGGTGCCCCCGGATCATGAGCATGAACTTGCCGAGGCACTGGAAAAAGTCATTGCGGACCCTTCTTTCCGTTATGAGCTGGCCCGATCCGCTTGTGACAGGGCGAAGGCCAACTATTCGCTAAGCCGGTCTGTTAATGAATTGAAGAGACTTTATCTGAAATTTTCAGTTTAAACGATTGTAAAATTATGAAATCTATCTATTTGTCATATCACCGGTTACAAAAATATGGCATAATATCCATTGGTGGCCGTTTCCCCTTTTTACGTACTGATCTATCGATGTGATCTGCCGATCGTCATCAGCCGGATCAGCCAGAGCAGGCTGAAGCAGCCGAAGAGGGGATAGAGTACAGAGAGAAGTGAGCTGAAGCCAAACTGGCTGATCGAGTAGCAGGTTCCCATGATAAGCAGAGTCAGTAGGCGCTGCGGGACGCGGAAATGCTGCTTCAGCTGCAGAGACATCCCGTAAATATCAGCAACGAACGTACTGAAGATTTCCAGGAAAATAACGGCGACATAAATCATTTGTACAAGGCGGCCCAATTGAAAAGCGAGATGGCCCATCGGAATCTCAAACTGCTGAATGCCGGGCATATGGGCGGACATGGCAAAATGTGCAGCCAGCAGCAGAAAGCCTACGCCTGCACCGCCAAGGATGCCGCCCCAGCGTATGACACCTTCACTGTAAGACTGGCTGCCGATCGGTACCAGCACGGCCTGTGCCATGCTGAGATTAAAGGCGGTATACAGCAGCGGAGAGAACCAGGCTCGCAGACTGGAATGATCCGTGGTTAAGGTTATGAAATTGCCTGCTGTCGGCATCATGAATGTGCTGGAGATAATAATAATGGACAGCAAAATCATACAGGGAACAACGATGCTGTTCAGCTGCAGGATAGAACGGATACCTCGTCCCAGCAGCAGGTAGGTGCCCAGCAGGGTAAGCAGAAGGCCTGTCTGATAATGAAGGTTCAGGTGTTCAACGAACACCGATCCCGCTCCGGCCAGCATGACACTGTTAACACCAATCATTATAATGAGCGTGAACCAGGTAATCCATTTTCCTGCGCTTGCTCCAAACAGCTTTTGATTCAGATCCTCGTAGGAGCGTGCTTTAATCCGATAGGCGGTCATCATCATTTTGGTGCCTAGCCATATGAATAACAAGGCAGAGAAGACAATGGTTAGTGTTGCCCAGCGACCGTACTGGGTGAAGAACTGCAGTATTTCCTGACCGGTGGCGAAACCTGCCCCCACGATAGTTCCGATATACGTGAAAGCAATCTGCAGGATATTAACGATTCGTTTCATGGAGATCCTCCTTGAGGATAGATTTCATATTGTTTAGTGAAAATCAGTTGATGTAGTCGCTGAATCCTAAGCCATAGTACAAGGTTATGCTGCCGGCCGGGTGGACATGACTTGCCGAAAGGCTAACAGATGAAGGTGGTGTAACATGGGGGAAGTCGTAGCGCTGCTGCTGCAGTATGGCTATGCGGCGATGTTCGGGCTGCTTGCGCTGGGGATGGTGGGCCTGCCCGTGCCGGACGAGCTGCTGATGCTCGCGTTCGGCGGACTGGCGGCTCAAGGAAAATATCACTTCTTGGGAGCACTTAGTGTGACCTTTTTGGGAAGTATGACGGGAATGATGCTGAGTTACGGAATCGGCCGGTTGGCGGGCAAACCTGCTCTTCATAAATACGGGAAATGGATCCGTCTGACGCCGGCCCGTATTCAGGCTTCCGAGAAGTGGTTTGGCAAGTATGGACCCTGGGGTTTGCTGTTCGGCTATTTCGTGCCAGGTTTACGTCATCTCTGCTCCTATTTGGCGGGAACAACCGCTCTGCCAATCAGCCGTTATGTGTCGTTCGCCTCGCTCGGTGCCGCGCTATGGTGTACCACCTTCTTGTGGATCGGACATGCCTGCGGAATGCACTGGGATCAGGTTGTCGTGCTGCTGGAACCCGTGACGAAACGTCTCGGAGTGATTACACTTCTGATTGTATTGGTAATTGCGGGGATCATCGCTTTAAGAAAAAAATGGTGGAAGGTACGTTGACATATTTGTGGCAGTTCAATCTGAGGTGTTGAATTTCAAGCCGCATATATGTTACTTTTACGTCATAGATATTGGCATGGAGGTCATGGGATGGAGCAGTTAAAACAGCGGATTATACAAGAAGGCGTTGTGGTGAACAATCAGGTCCTGAAGCTGGATGGGTTGATTAATCATCAGGTGGATCCGGAGCTGACCATGGAAATGGGACGCGAGTTTGCAGAACGTTACCGGGAGCGGGGAGTGACCCGGATCGTGACTGTTGAATCTTCGGGAATTGCGGTTGCTTTTGCAGCTGCCTATGAATTGAAGGTTCCGCTTGTATTTGCCCGCCGCAAGAAGACGCTGCTGGCTGATCCGGACGCATATTGTGAGCGGGTGCCCTCCTTCACGAAGGGGATTGTCACAGACATTATGATCTCCAGAGAGTTTATTAAGGAAGATGATCGTATTCTGTTTATTGATGATATTATTGCCAATGGCGATGCGGCCCGTGCTGTAATCAAGATTATTCAGCGTGCCGGAGCAGAGCTGGTTGGATTCGGTGTCATCGTGGAGAAGTGCTTCCAGAGCGGGGCGGATTCGATCCGCGAGCTGGGAGTAGAAGTAGAATCCCTTGTGAAGATCAGTTCCCTGGAGAATGGTACTGTTCAGTTTGCAGATTAACGCAAAGCTGACAGGAAATTAATCGTGTTTTTTTGCGGAATGCCTTTGCACCAACTTTTTTTTGGCTTATAATATAGAGAGTAGGGAGAGGAGGCAACAACCATGGGGAAAGAACCTGTAACAGAACAGTTTTTCGTTGACAAGTTGGCCGCATCCAAAGTCCATTTTGAACGTGCTCTGGATTGTAAACATACGGAGTTTGATGACCTTTATCCCTATATGATTGAACATCCTCAGTTCTTTTGGTACAAACGTTATGTAGCCTGGTCCGAACTGTTGACCATTGTAGGTTTGTGCGAAGACCTGTCCTTTAACTGGAAGGAACAATTCACACCTCAACAAGTGGAATATGTTGAACAACGAGTGATGTCGGCGAAGGTGCTCGATTTCTGGTTCGAGAAGAACGACAGCAAAGAGCACGCGCAGCGCTAAGAGATCAGGTCAGAAGCAATTATACCCGGCATTATTTATAGGAGTATCGAAGACCTAAATGTATTCATTTAGGTCTTTTTTTGCGTGTCTTTTCTGGTTGTTGGAGCTATACTGAGTAAGGAAAGGGGATGAACAAGCTTATGATCAGTGATGAACAGCTGGATGCCTACCGGTTATCCGGAGAGAAAATAAGAGTGGTTCGCGACGGTCTCCAGACCAATGACGTTACCGGGATTGTAGTAGCCTGGGATGATCAGAATGTGCTGATCCGCCGGCAGAATCGCAGGGTGGTCAAGCTTGACCGCAGCTATCACTTTCAGCCTTTTGGTGAACCGAGATGGAATCCGTTCGGAGAAGATCAGGTATTACCTGATGCGGACTGACATTATATAGGTTGAAACAGGGGGCATATTTCTCATCATATGGGACAAAGTAGTGTTGCAGGGATGAGAATATGCGAGAGGAAGTGCCCACATTGACGTTAATGAATGACAAGGTTCATGCCTATAAGGACCAGATTAGCCAGATGGAGAACTATCTCCCTAGTGTCGTGCAGTCGTATCATCAGTTCACGGGGGAGTGCTTTCAGGCAGGGCAGCTGGATGAGAAAACCAAGCAGCTGATTGCGCTGGGGATTGGTCTGTTCGCCAACAATGAAGTATGCACATTTTACCATGTGCAGGAAGCGCGATCCAAAGGAGCAAGCGACCAGGAAATTATGGAGACGGTAGCGGTAGCTGCTGCTGTTGGCGGCGGGCATGCTCTCTCTCAAGGGGTTACCCGGGTACAGAAAGTATTATCTTGATTCAGGCTTGATCCAGGATAAAAGACTAAAGATAAGAAAAGCCGTTCAGACTTTTCCTCCTGCCGCATAGGCAGGGGATCTGAACGGCTTTTGCCGTGAGGAGACAAGGCGTTTGCGGCCATGGCGGCCGTACAGGTTACGTGGTGCGGAGCCAGAGGAGGGCTGCTCCTCCTGATGAGGCACCTGGTCAGCAGTCACCGTAAGTGCAGTACTCAAGCCAAGGTAGGCACGCATTCTCTCCAGCATTTCGCTGCGGAACGGGCTCCAGGGAATGGCCAGCTGGTCCCTGGTTCCCCTGCACTCGAAATCGGCATAAACACCTTCATTGTCCTGATAGATATGATGAATGACAAGACCGCGCTTCTTGAATTCATGCTTGACCTCCGACATCAGGATACTGGTACGGTCCATTCCCGTATTCACCAGCTCTACATATAAATCAGGTGTCCGCAGAACACCGCTGTCTTCCAATATATGACTGTCCCGTTCGAATACGCGTTGGATGAACATGAGGAGCATGCAGCTCTTAATCAGCGAAAATTCCTCGTGGGATAAGGTTAATGATTTCATTTCTATACACCGCCTTTGCAGGAATTGTACAGTGGAGAACTTATGTTCTTATTTTACCCGAACGGCAGCAGATAATCAACTTCTATTGTATAAATTTTGATTAAAAAAACGCATAACTACGCGGATATACGATAATGGAATTTTTTACATTCACAAAATCGATTGACGATATGCTAACTAACATGCTAAGATATATCTTGTCGCCGCGATAATAATACGACGACAACGATATGCGGTCGTGGCGGAATTGGCAGACGCGCACGGTTCAGGTCCGTGTGGGCTAACCCCCCGTGGAGGTTCGAGTCCTCTCGACCGCATCCTATATCAAGAAGCTTCCGGTATGTTGCCGGAAGCTTCTTTTTTTGTGTATCATACATATTCCACACAGCTTCCTCAAACAATGTAAGCACAGATGAGGAGGGAACACCATGTTATACATCCGCTGCAAGCATAAATATATGACCTGGCTCAGGAGTATCGTTCTAACTGCCGGAATGCTAGGTCTAGTCTTAAATGGCCCAGGCCTGGCTAGTGCTGGAGTTCATCCGGGGCATCCGGCTCCTGATCAGGGAAAGCCCAGCCTGGCGATTATCATTGATGATCTGGGCAATGGCATGAAAGGGACTGAGCAGGTGCTCAGTCTGCCGGCACCTATCTCGGTTGCGGTCATGCCGTTCCTGCCGACAACCAAGACGGATGCTGAACGGGCTCACAGCCTTGGACATGATGTGCTGGTCCATCTGCCTATGGAACCCAATAAGGGGAAAAAGGAGTGGCTGGGCCCGGGAGCCATAACTTCCGGTATGACAGATGAGGAGGTCAGGCAGGCTGTCCTGAATGCGATCGCCGATGTCCCGCATGCGGTTGGTGTCAATAATCATATGGGATCCAAGATTACTTCGGATCGGCGTATCATGTCGGTGGTGCTGGATGTATGCAGGGAACAGGGCTTGTTCTTTGTTGACAGCCGTACCAACTTTCGTTCCGTCGCTGCTCAGCTTGCCAAAGAGAAAGGGATGCCGCCGGTCGGCAATGATATTTTTCTGGATGACCAATATAATCTGACCCATATTTCCAAGCAAATGCGGAGCGTCGAAGACCGTCTGAAACAGGGACAAGACTGTGTCACGATTGGACATGTTGGTGTACCGGGTTTGTATACTGCATCTGTACTCAAATCTTCGCTGCCCAGACTGCAAGGTCAGGTCCGATTACTGGGCATCAGCGATTTTGTCAGGAATGTGTGGGGTTGGGATCCTCATGCTGTACAGCCGACAGATAAAAGGTAACAGCTCCGGCAATCGCTTCAGCGATCTGCGTCTGAAATGCAGGACTGGTCAGCCGTTCGCGGTCCTGACTGCTGCTGATAAATCCGGTCTCCACAATGACGGCAGGCTCTTCAATCTGATTGAGCAGATAAAAGGGCTTGCCCCAGACAGGAAGCCGGTTCGTTCCGTAGAGAGAGTTCAACGAATCTTGAATGGCGGAAGCCAGGAGCACGCTCCGGCCTTCGTTTTGATACAGCACGACCGGTCCGCTTCTGGACGCATTTTTGCTCCAGTTCACATGCAGGCTGATGACCATCGCAGTCGGAAGTTCTTCGGTCAGTCTCTCCCGCTGGGTCAGATCCTTCTGGTGTCTGGATCGGCTTTTGTGCCAGTGGTTATCTTCGCTTAAGGCATAGTCGCCGTCACGGTTCAGAAGAACAGCGAAATGCTGGCTGCGCAGAATAGTATACAGCCTGCAGGCAATAGCCAGATTGATATCCTTCTCCAGCAGTTCACCGTGGCTGGTTCCGCCGTCAATTCCGCCGTGACCTGCGTCAATATGGATGACAGGCTCTGTAAACGGGTGATGGGGTGAGCTGCCTCCGGCAGGATGATCAGGCTGTGAGGATGAAGCGGCTGCTGCGCCGCCCGAATGGGCTGCGGAGGAATCGCCATGGACGGCTGCCGGTGAAACGAAGAGGCCAAGCAGCAGGCTGAAGACAAGTGCTGGATGTTTCATCAATGAACACCTTCTATTCCAATTGATGGTCGAGACCCTGGTTATAGGCTGTGCAGGCGAGCTGTTTAGCATACATTTTAATCCGTTTTTTTTCGCGAAATGGTTGCTTTTAACGTGTTTATCAACAGCTTAATCTGAGCAGGCTAGGAATACAGCAGCAAATCGTAATCCGGTTGGAGGGATCATTCATGGCCAGCAGTGATGATTTGGTTAAATACATTACGCAGCGTGTAGTCACCTATATGGAAATGCCGCGCGAGGAACGGAAAAACACCAGAAATAAGGAGCCCTGGACGGTTAAATGGTTTGGAATGATTCCATTCAGCATGTCACTTTGGGCCAAGCAGTCCCGTCCGTTCGGTCGCAAAAAAGAATAGTATGCGGTAAATCAACAGCGTCCCCTCACCGGAGTAGTGGGGGACGCTGTCTTTAGTTCGGCTTATACTGCCAGCTGCCTTGAGAAGCTTGAAGAACGGCCAGCGGCACAAAGGTTTTGCGGCCAATATCGAGGTAAACTGCAGGGGTTAAATTGGTATCAAGTGTATACTTGTGATAGCCTTGGACTGCAAAAGGAGCCTGATAGCGGAGATTGGCACCGGAAACCTGAAAGACCAGAGATGGATGATGGTCCAATAGGCGTTGAAGCACTGCAGGAGAGGTTCCGGATGCAGGGATAGGCTTGGAATGCATCCAGGTCAGATCACTGTAGGGATCTGCAAAGGACTGATAATTTCTCGATACCGCTTCCATCTTGTTGCCAAAGTTCCGACTGCCCAGCATATGTGAGACAGTTGGCGTTGGAGGAGAGGCCGGCCAGTTCTTCTGGTCTGGAAGCATACTTCCGTCCATGGCATCCAAGAATAAGCGCTCTCCCTCGGCATTGCGGACTTCCCAGTAGGGCAGCAGGGGATCAGCATAAACCGCTGTAATATGGAGGGACAGAAGCTTGTCAGAAGCACGGTTGAACGCAGGAAAAGCAGCTAATGAGCGCCTGAGAACAGCCTGGCTGTAAGGCACTTCAGGACCTGTCCCGTATTGGCTGACTACGTAACCACCGTCCGGAACCGCAGTGATAATCAGGTATCCCGAAGGGGCTTCCTGGCAGTTCAAAAGAACGAGCCAGCTGTGAAGTCCTGGACCAAGTGGATAATAGGCCGCAGAGGCCTCTTTCCAGCATGCAAAATCAGGCTGATCAACAAGGGTTCTAATCATGCGTTCTGCCAGCTGTCTGACGGTCTGGGGAGCGGCGATCTCGGAAGAAGCACTGCCCAGATCAATTGGATTTGCGGTAAGAACAACAGCATCAGGCCGCACAGGCTCAGCAGAAGTGGCTGCCTGCATCTGCGGGAACATGCAGGGAGTCAGCATCATGGCGGTTGACAGCAGCAGGACAGATAAAGCTTTTCTCATTAGCATCTTCAGCGCCTCTCTCCCCGTATGAAGATCAGCTTGTTCCACAACGGGGCTGGTATAGAAATCAGCATAACCGAGCCCGGGTGAGAAGGGTGCTGCAATCTGTCGGGGGCAGAGGTTACTGAAGGTGAAAAATACCGCAGTTTATGGCGGATACGATCACTTTGGGCTCGTACTGCCACCTCATTTCACTGCGGCGGGTTTCATGCTGCTGCTGAACGGCTTCTTTTTTGTCCTCCGGCTGCTCCTTCAGCAGGTCGTCATAATAATGATCGACTACAGCCAGCTCTTCTTCCAATCTTTCCTGTGCCTGAACCGACCAACTGTAATCCAAAGGCTGCAGCTTACCGGTTACATATGTGTGCAGTCCTTGGGCCGCGGCAGAGATCCCCAGTCTCGCAGGTTTGGTATGAATGTTCTCAGGCAGCCTCGGGGTCAGGTCTCTGCCGGCCAGCACCTCATCAAAATGCTCAACAATTTGTCCGGTTACCAACGATATTCCCGGAAAATACATCTCTTCCTTCTTCATATCACAAGCAAACTCCACTTTGAAGCAAACACCAAGCCAAGGTTCATAGGCGGCCGGCCGGCGGCTTGACCGCTGCTCCTCAAGCGGCTGCTGGAACAGCTGTACATAGGAACCGCCTTCCTTGGCTGCCTCGAAGATGGCCTGCAGCCTCCGGCTGCCATAGGTCATATTCTCAGAGAGAACCCGGCCGGGCCCCAGTACAGGCAATGCCGGCGCGGTTCCGAAATAGCGGGCAAGCAGACCGTCCTGGGGACCAGCAGGAGCCGTTGAGCTGCCGGCAGGCAGGGTACCACCCGCAGGAGCGGGTGTATTCCTGCTGTCAGCAGGGAGCAGGGGCGGGGCGGGGGGCGGCTGTTCCCCCTGCCTGCTGTATGCTTCCGGATCGAACACAAAGGTGAAAGACATGGTTTCCGGCGGCGCACCTGTACGTTCAACGAAACCCCAATAATAAGGTCTGTTTGTTAATGCTTTGTCCGCAGCAGGAGAAAGCTTGACCGTGACATGCGCTGGGGAACGTTCAATAATGGCACATTCCGTCGCTTCGAGATAGGTCGTTACATAATGCTGGATGGTTTCCTTATTCATGGGCATAGTCAGCGTACTCCTTTCCTGGAGACCATAGGGGGAAGCGGGGCGTTCAGCTGGTCGATGGAATCGAGCAAAGGATTCACCGCTGGTGCAGGTGGGGAAGACTGAACCTCCTGCTTGATATGTTCCAGTGACTGGCTGAGCGTATCCATTTTTCGTTTGATTTCGTCCTCGTTTTGCGACTCCAGCAGAATTTTGTACAAGCTCTTCTCAATGGATTCCTGCTTCTCGAACCGCTCCAGAATTACATCCAGCCCGCCGATGACGGACTCGAACATGTTGATCTTCTCATGCAGCAGATTGAGAATATGCTCTTCAATTGTCCCCTGCGTGGCCAGATTGAAGATTTTTACATCATTCTGCTGTCCAAGCCGGTGTACACGGCCAATCCGCTGCTCCACCCTCATCGGGTTCCAGGGCAGGTCGAAGTTAATCATCTGGTGGCAGAACTGCAGATTAATGCCCTCACCGCCGGCTTCAGTAGCAATCATGACCTGTACCCGTCCGCGGAAAAGATCCATCATCCAATCCTTCTTGCCCCGGTTCATACCGCCCCGGTACGGGACGGCTGTCAATCCCCGGTCGCGGAAGTAATTCAGCAAATATTCCTGGGTAGCCCGATATTCGGTGAAGATGATGACCTTGTCGTTCATGCCGCGGATCAGCTCCATCGCTTTCTCGGCCTTGGTATTCTCCTTGATGGCCTTGATATGGCCGACAAGATCCCAGATGCGGTCGCGCAGCGGGGAATCAGGCGCCAGCTTTTTGGACAGGTTGACCAGAGTCACGAACACGGCATCCCGGCTGCTGCAAACTTCGCGCTGCAGGGTAACCAGGGACAGCATGCTCGTCAGGTTGCCGCCCGCTTCATGGTACTGATCCTTGACAAAAGCAGTCACACCGTCGTACAGCGCCTGTTCTTCAGGGGAGAGGGCCAGATTAATATTGGAGACGATCCGCTTCGTGAACTGTACTGGACCTTCGCCGCGGCGGTTGCGGATCATGACCTTGGAGAGCTCTTCCTTGAGCTGCTCTTCATTTTTGGCAATGCGTTTATCTACAACAAAATTAGCTGCAAAATCCCCCTGCCTGCCCAGCTGTCCCGGCTTCAGCAGGGTAATGAGGTTGAACAGCTCAGACAAGTCATTCTGGACCGGTGTGGCTGTTAAAAGGAGACAGTATTTTTTGCGCAGCTTCAGCATGAATTGGTAGTTGGAAGTCTTCTTGTTCTTCAGTTTATGTGCTTCATCAACGATCAGCATGTCATAGTCGGTATTCAGCAGGATCTCCTGATGGGGATCCCGTTTGGCCGTATCAATGGATGCAACAACAACGTCGTTATACCAGCTGTGCGCCTTCTTCTGGGCAACGGCGGGAATGCCGAATTTGGCGTTCAATTCCCGCACCCACTGCAGCACCAGGGAGGCAGGAACAAGAATCAGCACTTTGGACACCAGGCCGCGTACCAGATACTCTTTGAGGATGAGACCTGCTTCAATGGTCTTCCCGAGTCCCACTTCATCTGCGAGAATAGCTCTTCCCGACATTTCAAAAAGCACCTTGCGGGCGGTATCCATCTGGTGCGGCAGCGGCTCAAGGTCCTGCAGGTGCTCCATGCATTGGATTTCATCAAAGCTGCGGATCATTTTATTCTTCTCGGCTTCCAGTGCCAGCTGGAACAGACGCCAGTCTCCCCAAGGTCCGCCTTTATCCAGCCGGTTCTCCAGTTCTTCGGACCAGGTCATGTCGAATTGTAATGGTACAGGCAGTGGGCTGGACCCTGCAGGTTGATCTGAGTAAGGATGATATGTCAAAATGCTAACCTCCCGGCAGAGTGTGATAAGTGATCATTTCATTTTCCAGTGCAGGATACAAAGAATATAGAGGTAAAGTTCCATCTGCTGAGACGAAGTTCAATCGATCCACGATATTAGCCAAGGCCTATCTTTCAGCTAGTATGGACGAAATGAACTAGCTTCATAACTCCGGCTGTTGAAAGGGTCAGATGCAGAGTGGAGTGGTATAAGGGAAGGACTTTGTGTCTTCGGTATGGAAGTAGAAAGAATGCTCTTGAGATAACGTTACCAAAAGGACTGGAGTGATAACGATGACCGTAACCGTTGGTGAAATGATGGATGCGCTGATTGGACGTTCCGGTGTGTCTGTGGAAGATACGGTGGATTTGTTGATTACTGGAAGCAGGGATATGGTAGTCCAGGGGATCGCTGTGGCTTTTATGCCTACGCGGTACGTATTGGAAGAGGCGGTGAGACGGGGGGCCAATCTGCTGATTGTGCATGAACCTATGTTCTTCCGCCATCAGGGAGGGGTGGAATTTCTGGAGAATGACCCCGTCTATGCGGATAAGCTTGCATATCTACGTGATACAGGGCTGGCTGTTTTTCGTCTGCATGACCATATTCACCGCTACCATCCGGATGCAATTACGGCAGGGCTGGTAGAAGCACTGGGGTGGGAGCAATACGTGGAAAAACATCTTCCGACTGCGGCCATTCTCGAAATCTCTGAGCTTACCGCTGCTGAGCTGGCAGCCGAGGTGAAGAGCAAGCTGGAGCTGAACTATGTGAGACTAGGGGGAGATCCTGGCACCATGTGCCGGCGTATTGGGATCCTGGTCGGTTACCGCGGGGGCGGGGCTTCGGCCATTCCGCTGTTTCATGAGGAGCAGTTGGATGTGATTATTGCTGGAGAAGGACCGGAGTGGGAGACACCGGAATATGTAAGGGATGCCGCCCAGCAGGGACTGGCCAAAGCGCTGATTATGATCGGTCATGCAGAGAGTGAGGTGCCCGGGATGCAAAGGCTTGTACCATGGCTGCAGGAGAAGGCTCCGGATGTCGAGGTTTCTTTTGTAGCGGAAAAGCCGGTGTTTCGACTCATTTGATTCCGGGTAAAAAGTAAAGGCACCAGCTCAGCTGGTGCCTTTACTTATAAAATTAGATACGTCCGAGCATTCGATCGTACATGAACTGGCCGGTAACACGGCGCGCTGTTACATAACGGGAACTGAAGTAGTAGTTGGAGAGGCTTGTAATGCTTACCCCTTTGCTGCTGGACGCATGCGCGAATTTGCCGCCGCCCATGTAGACACCTGTATGAGACACACCGCTGCCCATCGTGTTGAAGAACACGAGATCGCCTGTCCGGAGGCCTGCCTTGGATACGGCAACACCGGCATGAGCTTGCTGCTGGGATGTACGAGGCAGATTAATGCTGTATTTGTTAAATACATATCTCATGAATCCAGAACAGTCGAAACCGGCAATGGTTGTGCCGCCCCATTTGTAGGGTGTGCCCTCAACGGCATTAACAACCGTGTTCAGGCTGCTTGCATGTGTAGTAGTTGCGGTTCCCGCAGTAAAGAGGACAGCTGCCCCCATAATCGACATAATCAACTTTTTCAAAACAATATTCTCCCTTCGATGCCTACGGAGTTAGCTAAGGGTTCGGTAGAAGGTTCCCTATAATTCCTATGTATAAGAATAATTCACCCAAGGTGGTTCCCCCGTTTTCAATCTTGAAACTCGGCAATTAATTAATTAATATTTTGTAACCTTTGGTTACTATATTGTATGACTGGGGGGTTTGTCAAATCGTTCATGTACAGCCAATGTTATGAGAAACCTGAATATTTTAAGCCTTTTGAGAAAATAACAGCCATTTAATATCGTTACAAAATAGTTACGAATGATTCAAGGTGTTGAAAAATGGATAAATATTGTAGTTGGGCGTGCGTTAACGACTGTGCAGATGAAGTTTCAAGTGAAATTGCTCGGAAATAGATATAAAATGACAAAAAATGCCTGTACCAGTAATTGGTACAGGCATTTTTAATTGAATTTTAATGTGAAGAATTGTATACGGCTTGTTCCTTCTCGGGTCTCATTCGCTCTTTGCCCATGAAGAACGAGGCGGCTAGAGCAAGAACGGCCGGAATGACAGCCCATGCGAAAGTCTGAACGATTGACGAAGACATGGCATGGCTGATGATTTCCAGGAGCTGCGGCGGAAACAGCTTGCGCAGCTCGGGTGACAGAAGCGCATGGGGATCGCTCAGATCCACTCCTGGAGGCAGGCTGCCTTCTGATCCCTGGCCATTACCTGCAGTTATCGCATCATCCAGCTTGCGGGTAAACAGATGACTCTGTACGATACCAAAAATCGTGATGCCCAGCGTCATCCCGAGCGAACGGAGGAAGTTCAGGGTTGAACTGGCAGATCCGCGCTGCTGCGGAGGCACCGAATGAATGGCTGCATTACTAAGCACCGAGAAAGAAGCGCCGATTCCAAGACCAACCAGGATCATATACCCGCGCAGTGTCCACAGGGAGGAGTGCTCACCCAGTGTGGTAAGCAGCCCCAGGCCAATGACAAGCAGCAGAAGGGTCGGAATCATGATGGAGCGGTATTTGACTTTGGTCATCAGAAAGCCGCCCATGCTGGCAGTGACGACAGAGCCGAGCATCATCGGAAGCAGGACAAGGCCCGAGTTGGTCGGTTTTCCGCCCAGCACACCCTGAATGAAGATGGGGATGTAGACCGAGGCAGTAACGAATGCAGCCCCGCTGAGCATTCCCATCACGTTGCTTGACCAGTAGATACGGTCCTTGAACATCTTGAAGGAAATGATCGGCTCCCTGGCGCTTCGTTCGAAAAGAATGAAGGCCAGACCAAGCACAACAAACCCGCCAAAGAGACCGAGAATCTGCCAGGAATCCCAAGGAAACTTCTTGCCGCCGAGTTCCAGACCGAACATCAGGCAGACGACCGCGCCGATCAGTGTGACCGCTCCGCCCCAGTCGATTTGCTGGCGCTGATGCTGGCGTGATTCCTTATAGAAGAAGGCGATAAAGATAAAAGCGATCAGCCCCAGCGGCAGGTTAATGTAAAAAATCCATTCCCATCGCGCATATTCTGTCAGATAAGCTCCAAGCAGCGGGCCGAATATGCTGGACAAACCGAAGACTGCCCCAAACAAGCCGCCCAGCTTGCCGCGGGCTTCAGGCGGTACAGCATCGAACATGATGGTAAAGGCGATCGGAACCAGCGCGCCGCCACCGATTCCCTGGATCGCCCGATACAGGCTCAGTTCCACAATGGAATTGGCTGTACCGCACAGGGCGGAGCCAATCATAAAGACGATAATTCCAAACACGAAAAATCGCTTGCGTCCGTACATATCGGACAGCTTGCCGAAGATCGGCATACCGGCCATCTCGGCTACCATGTAGGCAGAGGTCACCCACACGAACTTGTCCAGACCTCCCAGCTTGCCGACGATATCGCCCATCGCCGTGGCTACAATGGTATTATCCATCGAAGCCATCAGGATGCCCAGCAGCAGACCTGCCAGCACAAGGCTGAGATTATTTTGTTTTGCAGACACCGAGGTCACTCTCCAATCGAGATATGTATTTGTTGTAATAACCTCAATTATTATAACGAAATGGTGTCAATAAACATCAGTCCACAGACGGATGACCGGCGAGAAGAATAATAAAAATCAATTATTCCTTGGAACTGCATATATCAGAGCGTTTGCCCGCTATCAATCGTAATCAGCTGACCGGTCATGGCTTCCTGTTCCAGTGCACCGCAGACGGCAGCAGCGATGTCTTCGACAGAAGCGATCTGCTGCAGCAGCAGGTTGGGAGCCAGCTGCTGCATTCGTTCCTCCTGACCCTGCCACCAGCGTGTAGGTACTGCACCCGGAATAATGGCATTGACACGGACAGCGGGTGCGAGGGCGTGAGCAAGTGATTTGGTCAGTCCGTGAACGGCGGCTTTGGATACCGCATAGGGGAGAGAGGAACCCCGTCCGGTTGTACCCGCAATGCTGCCTAGATTGATAATCGCACCATGCCCGCTCTGCCGCATATATGGGTAAGCCGCACGAGCTGTGTGGAACATGCCTTTGACATTTACACCTAACAGTTCGTCCCACACTTCATCCGTACAAGCCTCCAGGTCGGAATAAGGAATGTGGGCAGTGATACTGGCGTTATTGACTAATAGATCCAATCCTCCGAATTGATGTACAATGTCCTCCGTCATTTGCCGGACCTGACTATCGTCAGACACGTTGGCGCAGAATGCAGCCGCCCTGCCGCCCTGCTCCTGGATCAGACGGACCGTTTCTCCGGCCTCCTCTCGGGATTTGGAATAATTTACGGCAACCGTGACACCCCGGTCCGCCAGCGCCAAACAGACCGCCCTGCCAATACCTGTTCCTCCGCCTGTAACTAATGCTACTTTGTTCTGTATTTTCATTCCTCATCGCCCTTTCATCTTTCTATAAATAAAGTGTAAAATAATCCGTGGTATTTGTATAATTGAATTATATGAATGATTTGTTCAAAATTTTTGAATCAAATGCGATGTTACACAGACATGAAAGAGGGACAGGAAGATGGATCTCAAAACGTTAAAAACCTTTCAAGCGATCGTCGAAAATGGGAGTTTTGCGCGTGCAGCTGAAGCGATGAACTATGCGCAGTCTACGGTTACCATGCAGATTCAGCGGCTGGAAGCCGAATTGGGGGTCAGTCTCCTGGAACGGGGCAGGCAGCTGGAGCTGACTGAGGCCGGGCGCTTGTTTCATGAACAGATCCGGGGAATTGTTCAACAGATAGAGAAGCTGCAGCTGTATATGGGTGAAATTGGGACGGGTTCTGCCGGATCGGTTAGATTGGGCGTGACCGAGCCTACAGGAAGTCTTCGTCTGCCAGCTCTGCTGCAGGAGTTTCGTGAAGAGGCCCCTGGCATCATTCTATCGCTGGAGTTCGGGAGTACACCGCAGCTGGCCGAAAGAATGCTCCAGGGTGAGATCGATCTAGCTTTATGCTCGGCCCCAGGGTTTACGGATCGGCTGGATTTTGACATCCTGTTTCAGGAGCGGTTTATCCTTCTGATCCCTGAAGGGCATACGCTGTCGAGCCGCAACGTTGCTGTTCCTGCTGATCTTGCTTCCCATCGTCTGCTGGTGACCAGCTCGACCTGTCCTTATCGGCGCAAGCTCGAGCTGGTCCTGCAGGAAGCAGGAGTTGCTGCAGTCGATATGATAGAGGTTGGGAGCATGGCGGCGCTGCCGCATTATGTGCAGGCAGGACATGGTATCGCGCTTGTCCCGGAGATTATGGTTAGTCCGGTTCCGGCCGGGACCGCTGCCCTTTCCTTAGAGGGAGCTTTGATCGGAATGGAATGCGGGCTTCTTCGTGCCCCGGACAGACCGCTTAGTCAGGCGGTGACACGGCTGTACCGTTATCTGCAGAACAAGCTTGCTGGTCAGGTAAATAATGGTATGCTATACGGGTAAGCAGGATTAAAAAGGAGGGACAGGGATGGCTTATGATCTTAGGTGCTTGAACAGTCGTGGGATCAGCTTCATGCAAAGTCTATATGACTTGCAGCAGCGGTTGCTTGCATGGAGTAGTTTATCCAAACCGCTGGTATAAAACAGGATTATAGACTTTGCTGCCTTGAGAAAGAAGGATCCCATTCAAGGAGCGAAGAGTATGAGATATGAAACGGCGAGCGGTCTTCTCCCCAAAGAGCTGCTGCAGGAAATTCAAAAATATGTACAGGGCAGGACCATCTATATCCCTGTTGCGGCAGGAACACGCAAACGCTGGGGCGATACAACAGGTTACCGTAAACAGCTGCATGAACGCAATGATGAGATCCGAAGGCAGTATCATGAGGGGCAGAGCATGGACGCCCTGGCAGATACATTCGGATTATCACTGGACAGGATCAGGAAAATTGTCTATTCACGCCATTTATAAACCGGTCGAATCCGCATGGGTGCATGCGGATTTTTGTATGTCATTTTCGGTTGTGAAAAGTTTAAGGTCTGGTGTGGAACCCGCCCCGCTTCTATCATAGAAGCAGAACATACATAAAGGGGAAAAGAGCATGGATGACGTCCAGGCTTTGCTTAGCGACATTCTTGGCATCATATTGGAATGCTGGCAGGAGACGGTGGCTGGCATCTACCTTCATGGATCTCTGGCAATGGGCTGCTTTCAACCGGCGTGGAGTGACATGGATCTGCTGATTGTAACCTATACTCCGATGACGAAAGGTCGCAAAAGGCAGCTGATCGACCTGATCCTAAGCAGACTTAAGGAGGAGCGGATTCATCTGGAGTTCAGCGCAGTCCAGGAATCGAGTCTGATTTCGGTCGTTTATCCGACATGGTGTGAGCTTCATTATTCAACGGCCCATAAACATGCCTACCTTTCAGATCCGGCGTACCTATGCGGCGGCTACCAAGATCATGACCTGGCATCCCAGATTGCAGTGGCCTATGAACGGGGTCAGGTCTTGTACGGGCTGCCCTTGCGGGAACAGTATCCGCCCGTGCCTGCTGCGGCTTATCGGTCATCTATTATGCATGACATTGCCTCGGCTGATCACGATATTGTTCAAAACCCCATGTACTACTGCCTGAATTTGTGCCGGGTGTTATGCTACCTTTTGGAAGGAAGGATTACGAGTAAAAGAGAGAGCGGGGAATGGGGATTGTCTTACCTGAAAGGCGAGCAGCGGGAGATCGTCCGTCTGTACCTGGCGGCTTATACCTATGGTGTGCTGGATCGGAGGGTTCCTGAACCGGAACGGTTAAAGCGGTACGCGAGGTTCATGTTAGCTCAGATCCAACATGCCGCTGCGGACCTGAATAACTGTACTATCACGGACCAGGAATAGGAAGGGAAGAGATGAACGATGACAGAAGTAAGACTGCTGGAAGCCGACAAAGAGCATGAAAATATATACAAAAATATGTTAAGCCTGTTTCTGCATGATTTGTCCCGGTACAGTGACGATTTACAGATGAACCAGGATACCGGAATGTTCGACTTTAATGGTTTCGAGCTGTTATTCCGGGAAAAGGAGCTTAAGCCGCTGCTGATTATGGCCAGTGAACGTATTGTGGGATTACTGCTGCTGACGAGCGGCGGATACAGCGGGCCGGACCATGACTACGAAGTGAATTCGCTCTTTATTCTCCAAAGCGAGCGGCGCCGGGGGTGGGCTATGCAGGCTTGCGAGGTACTGTTTTCGAAATTTCCGGGTTCATATAAAGTCGCACAGCTGAAGTCAAACGGCCCGGCTGTCACCTTTTGGAGCACATTATACCAGCGTTTGGATCTGCACGTTAACAGGTATACGGCAACGGAAGATGGTCAGCAGGTTGAAGTTCAGCAGTTCTGTACCGGGTCGTGTGGAGATTTTGCGGATCTTTTTGACCAATAGAATGAAACCAGTAAAACTTTCAGTCTGTCTGTGATAATAAATGCATGGACAGATTTTTTTCACCTATTGATATTATCATATTGATAATATCAAAGAATCGTGTTATTCTTTTGTTAATATCAAAATGATAATAACAAAAGAAGGCAGGGGATAACGATGTTCGGATTTCGTTTTGTAAAATTTCAACCCAGCGAATATGTGATGAAGATCAAGAACGGTAAGGTGGTCAAGGAAGGACTCGGCTTATCCTTTTATTACTATGTTCCGACTACTTCGGTGGTTGTAGTTCCGGTATCCTCCATTGATGTCCCGTTTATGTTTGAAGAGATGACTCACGATTATCAGACCGTTACCGTTCAGGGTCAGCTGACCTACCGGATTGTTGACTATCTCACGACGACCCAGATTCTGAACTATACTTACGATCTCAAAACAGGACGCTACATTTCGGATGATCCCAGCAAGCTGGCCCAGCGTGTCATTAATATCACTAAAGTGCTCACCAGGAAACAGCTCGAACAGCTGCCGCTTAAAACGGCGGTTCAATCCAGTGAACATCTGGCCGAAGGAATCCGCACCGAGATCGGAAAGAATCCTGAAATCGCCAAGCTGGGCATTGAGCTGCTGGGCCTGTCGATTCTGGCGGTGCAGCCAAATAAGGAGACCATGCGGGCGCTCGAAGCTCAGGCACGGGAACAGATTCTGCGCAGTGCGGATGACGCGTTGTATGAACGCCGTAATGCATCTATTGAGCAGGAGCGGCGGGTAAAAGAAAATGAGCTGAATACGGAAATTGCCGTGGAAACGAAGAAAAAGCAAATTCGGGAGAAGCAGCTGGAGGCGGAACGGGCCGTACAGCAGAAGCAGAGCGAAATGAAGGAAGAACAGCTGCAGTTCGATACGGCGCTGGAAGAGAAAAAGCGTGAGCTTATCGAGCTGGCTGTGGCGAACAAAAAAGCCGAAGCGGATGCCAAAGCCTATGAGCTCGCTGCAGTTATGCGGTCACTGCAGGGTGTGGAGCCAAGTGTGCTGCAGTCGATGACCAACCTGGATATGAAGCCGGATAAGCTGATCGCAATTGCCTTCCAGGAACTCGCTGAGAAGGCAGAGAAGATTGGACAGCTGAATATTACGCCCGATCTTCTGCAGGGTTTGATGGCAGGCGGTAATTCCCAGGCACAAGGAGGCAGAACCCGATGAGTGGAAGGCTGACAGAGAATAAAATCATTCTGATCAAACGCCGTACAAGATTGGAGGAGCTGATTGTCCGGTATAACACGATTCAACAGGCGCAGTTCTATATCGAACGTCTGGGTGCGGACTTCAGTGATTATCTGCAGGAAGACGCCCAGTACCGCCAGGCTATCAGCCGGACATTGAATGAGCTGGAGGTCATCGGCCGCGTACAGCTCTTAGACCGTGAGCATGTGCCGAATTTCATCTTCGGCGAGCAGGATGTAGTTGTCGTGCTGGGGCAGGACGGACTTGTGGCGAACACGCTGAAATATGTGGAGCATCAGCCGCTGATCGGGGTGAACCCCGATCCTCTCCGCTGGGACGGCGTGCTGCTCCCGTTCACGGTCGGGGATTTGAAGCTCGTGGTCCCCGATGTGCTGCGCAGACGCCGGCCGATCAAGGAAGTGACTCTGGCCAAGGCGCAGCTGAATGACGGTCAGGTTATGTACGGAGTGAATGATCTGTTCATAGGACGCAAAACGCATGTCTCTGCCCGGTACCAGCTGAAGCTCGAAAGTTATACCGAACAGCATTCCTCCAGCGGCATTATCGTTTCGACCGGTCTTGGCTCTACCGGCTGGCTGCGCAGCATCATGGCCGGCGCAGCTGGTATTATGCGTGCGGTCACTTGTAAGGAAACGGGGGCTCACCTGGACAGGCAGGACGAACGTCTGGCTCCAGTCTGGGATGCACCTTCCTTACGATTTAGTGTCCGTGAGCCTTTCCCGAGTCGGACGACATCGGCAGAGCTGGTGTTCGGGGAGATCACAGACGGCCGGCCGCTGCGGATTACGTCGCAGATGCCGGAAGACGGTGTGATTTTCAGCGATGGGGTAGAGAGTGATTACCTGGAGTTCAATGCCGGAGTCGAGGCCGTGATCGGTCCGGCTGAGCGGAAAGGCCGGCTCGTCCATTAATACGAAAAAACATTTACCAAAGCATATGAAAGCGATTGACAACAGGGCAAGGGCATGAGAAAATGTACGCGCGTACATTTTAACTAAAAGTTTGTGTCAACAAGAAGATGAGCAAGTGAATACATTCAATGATTGCAGTGAAAAGGAATGGTGTCATGGCAACCCGCAAGGAAGTAGCAGAGCTGGCTGGTGTGTCGGAGGCTACAGTATCAAGGGTGTTAAACGGTGTGGGTCCGATTCGCAAGCAGACCAGAGAGAAAGTACTCAGTGCTGCCAGGGAGCTTGGTTATACCCCGAACTCGCTTGCGCGTAATCTGGCGCTGAAGCGAAGTGGCAATCTTGGCGTAATCATGCCATACCTGCCTAAGGCACGCCTGTTCTCAGCCTACTATTTCTCGGAGATTCTTAATGGAATCGGAAGTAAGGCCCAGCAGGAAGGGTATGATCTGCTGATGATCTTCCGGAATGCGGAAGAGCCGACAGACTATGAAGAGCTGTTCCGGATGCACAAGGTAGATGGGCTTGTTATTCTGGGGGCCAAGGATGAGCTCGGGGAACGGGAGGCACTGCGTGCACTGAAGCAAAATCAGCGTCCATTCTGTGTCGTTAACCAGCATTTTGACGGAGAAGATTTTCCTGAAGTAGACGCTGATCATGTTGAAGGAAGCTACGCAGCGGCGGGGCATCTTCTCGCGGAAGGGTACCGGCGGATTGCTTTTCTTAACGGTCCTGTCAGCTACTCGAACAGTGTTGACCGGCGCGCCGGCTACGAGCGAGCGCTTGCCGACTACGGTATGATTCCTGAGCTGCAGCTGCAGTATGAAGGCAATTTCAGCCGCAAGAGCGGGCTGGCGGCAGCACGGGACATTGCAGCCCGTCTTCAGGAGATGGATGCCGTCTTTGCTGCCAACGACCGGATGGCCATCGGTCTGATTCAGGGTCTGGAAGCAATCGGCACAACGGCTGCTGAATTTCCGGCCATCGTGGGATATGACGACAGCGACGCGGCCGAGATGGTGACTCCTGCGCTTACCAGCGTGCGTGTGCCTTTCTTTGAGATCGGGGAGACAGCTGCCGGACAGGTGCTGTCAAACCGTGCAGGCGTGCAGGAATTAGCGGGCCGTATCCTGCTGCCCACGAAGCTGGTTGTGCGGGCCTCCTCCCTGGGGAGCGCTCGACAGGAGCATTGCTGTTCCTTAAGCCGACGGCTTGAATGACGTATGCTGAACCGCCGGGCAGCGTTCTGAATTGAAGATTGGATTGCAGCGGGATGATTGAGTTGCTAAGAGGGAAGCCGTTGGCTGACCTGAGATGATGTTATGAGGAGGAGAAGTTTATGCCGCAGCTGAGAGTTGGAATGATTGGCTATAAATTTATGGGGAAAGCTCATAGCAATGCATATCGGAGCCTGCCTATGTTCTTCCCGAATGCTCTCAAGCCGGAGATGTCTGTCATCTGCGGAAGAGACGGGAATGCCGTACAGCAGGCAGCAGCCCAACTGGGCTGGCAGGAAAGTGTAAGCGATTGGCGGACGCTGATCAACCGGGAAGATATTGATCTGATTGATATTAACGCGCCGAGTGATGCGCACAAGGAGATTGCTCTCGAAGCTGTCCGTGCCGGGAAGCATGTTTTCTGCGAGAAACCGCTGGCTCTTACCCTGCAGGATGCACGGGAAATGCTTCAGGCGGCCGAGGAGGCCGGCGTTGTACATATGGTCGGCTTTAACTATCGGTTCTCCCCGGCTGTCCGGCTGGCGAAGAGGCTGATTGAGAGCGGAAGGCTCGGCAAGCTGTATCATTTCCGGGCATTTTTCCTGCAGGACTGGATTCTGGATCCGGATTTCCCGCTTGTATGGCGTCTGCAGAAAGAGGTAGCCGGTTCGGGATCCCATGGAGACCTCGGAGCACATTTGATTGATCTGGCGCACTACCTGGTTGGCGATATCCGTGAGGTCATCGGGATGAGTGAGACCTTCATCAAAGAGCGGCCGCTTGCTTCAGAGATGACGGGTCTAAGCGCCAAAGGCAGCAGTAACGGACCTAAGGGTCCGGTAACGGTAGATGACGCGACCTTGTTCTTGGCGCGTTTTGAGAGCGGTTGCATTGGAAGCTTTGAGGCAACCCGCTTTGCGGCCGGGCACCGCTCGACGAATTCATTTGAGATTAACGGCAGTCTGGGCAGCGTCCGGTTTGATTTCGAACGTATGAATGAGCTGGAGGTTTATTTTACCTCGGATGATGAGGATGTTCAGGGCTTCCGCAGAGTATTGGCCACGGATCCGGCTCACGACTATGCTGATGCCTGGTGGCCGCCAGGACATACCATTGGGTTCGAGCACACATTTATTCACGAAATGCTGGAGCTGTCCACAGCGGTAGCTGAAGGAAGACAGCCGGAACCCAACTTCAGGGACGGTGTAAAGTGCCAGGCGGTGCTGGAAGCCGTTGAACAGTCCGTTGATGAACGGCGCTGGGTAGCTATTTCGGAAATGTAGTAACAGCAGCAGGCAAGCCGTAAGGAATGAGGAACATATCCATAATTCAAAGGAGTGCTGACAGGGATGAAAAAAGCATTGATCGTGTGGGGCGGTTGGGACGGCCATGAACCCGAGCAGGTAGCCGGTATTATGGCGGATCTGCTTCGCCAGGAGCAGTTCGAGGTTGAAGTATCGGATACGCTGGAAGCTTACAGTGACGGGGAGAAGCTGCTGGGGCTTGATCTGATTGTACCTGTCTGGACCATGGGGGAGATTTCCAAGGAATTGGTGAGTAATGTCTCGGCGGCAGTTCAGAACGGAACAGGGCTGGCCGGCTGTCACGGCGGCATGTGTGATTCATTCCGCAATAATGTTGACTGGCAGTTCATGACCGGAGGCCAATGGGTAGCGCACCCGGGAAATGACGGTGTGGAGTATCAAGTGGAGATTAAGCAGAGCTCAAGCCCTCTTGTAGAAGGCATGGAGAACTTCAAGGTTGTATCAGAGCAGTATTATCTGCATATAGACCCTGCTGTTGAAGTGCTGGCAACGACACGGTTTCCGATTGTTGAGGGACCGCACAGCACGAACGGCAGTGTAGATATGCCGGTCGCCTGGACCAAACGATGGGGGCGCGGAAGAGTATACTATAATTCGCTAGGCCACCATGCCGACATCGTGGATATGCCGCCGGTGAAAGAAATGATGCGCCGGGGCCTGCTCTGGGCAGCTGACGGCAAAACAAAAGCGGCTCAAGCAGCCGGACAACATGCAGTCCCTGCCTATACCGGCATGGGCGACAGTCAATAAGGAAGGGGAACTCATCTCATGGACCGGGTTAAAGTGGGTATTATCGGCTGCGGGAAAATCAGCAGCATTTACATGGAGAACTGTCAGAAATTCGATATTCTGGAGCTTGTGGCTTGTGCCGACATGGATCTTGCCAGAGCACAATCACAGGCAGAACGCTATCAGATTCCCAGAGCCTGTACCGCCGAAGAGCTGCTGGCCGATCCGGACATCCAGCTCGTCATTAATCTTACTATTCCGGCCGCACATGCAGAGGTCTGCCTGCAGATTCTGGAGGCAGGTAAGCATGTATATGTGGAGAAGCCGCTGGCTGTTACAAGAGATGAAGGACAGCAGGTGCTTCAGGCTGCACAGGAGCGCGGACTGCTGGTCGGTTGTGCTCCCGAAACCTTCTTCGGTGCCGGTATTCAGACATCGCTCAAGCTGATCCAGGATGGCATCATTGGGCGTCCAGCCGCTGCATCCGCTTTTATGATGGCACGCGGTCATGAACATTGGCATCCGGATCCGGAATTCTATTACCAGGCTGGCGGCGGACCTATGTTCGATATGGGTCCCTACTATCTGACTGCACTGGTTCAGCTGCTGGGCCCGATCTCCAGTATCTCCGGCATGACTTCCATGGCTCTTGAGGAGCGAACCATAACCAGTGAGAAGAAACGCGGACAGCAGGTGAAGGTTGAAATTCCTACCCATGTCACCGGACTGCTGCAGTTCCGGGAAGGAGCGGTTGCGACGATGACAACCAGCTTCGATATCTTCGGAGGCAGTTCTCTGCCGCCGATCGAAATCTATGGAACGCTCGGAACCTTACAGGTACCGGATCCCAATACATTCGGCGGACCGGTCCGTTACCGGCTCACGGGGGAGACGGAGTGGCGCGAACAGCCGCTGCTGGAAGGCTACAGTGAGAATACGCGCGGAATCGGACCTGCGGACATGGCGTATGCATTGGCTGGAGGACGGCCGCACCGTGCCGACGGGCAGCTGGCCTACCATGTTCTGGAAGCGATGTGGGCGTTTCATGACTCGGCAGACAGCGGTTCAGTATACCGGATGACGTCTGACTGCCGGCGTCCCGCCGCACTTCCGGTTGGCCTCCCTCCGTATACACTGGATTTATAATTCACTAGTACAACTTTTCCAGAATAACAAAAGGGTGCCGCAGCCATGTTTATGGCGGGCGCCCTTTTTATCGATATCTAGAATGATTTCACTATATCTCATTAACTTAAATTTTTCGCTTTGCCTGAAGCGGCAGAATGTTCGAATTTCACAGCCGCAATACGGAAGGCGGTGAAGAGCACGATCAGACATCCAGTGCTGAAATACATCAGTCTTGCCCAGGAATAATGGCTGTCGCTCCCCAGCATGAAGCCGTGTACAAGGGCCATAAAATAAGCAGGAAATGCAAAGAAATGAATCGTACGCCATACTTTGCGGCCGAGCTTCTTCATCAGGTCAGAGGACGCGACCAGGATCAGCATGGCATACAGGCTTAACGTTCCGATGCCGTTTAGCCAGCGATGAGAGTGTGAGGCGAACGGAATCAGCAGCTCGGCCGCAGGGTAGCCGACATATTGATCGAAGAGCAGCACCGTTCCGTGAACCATCCCGAACAACAAGCCGAACCACCCTGATGATTGATGTACGGTCAGCAGGATGCTTTTGGCACGTCCGTTCAGCATCTTCAGACTCATCATAATTCCTGCCGCCGTGGAGAAAAAGAGGAGCAGGTAAGAGGTCATCCCTGCCGCCCGGGTGGTAGCCCACACCGTTAATGTGTCAAGAAGCGCATTCATGGTCTACTCCTCCATTCTGGTCCGATAATACGGAGATTGTCTGCAACACACCGTTTGTGACAAGCCTGCCCTCGGTTGTAATTCCTGCGACGCCGAAGCCCGGCTGAACGTCAGACAGCCAATCCAGGCCAGCTTTGGCACCGAGCATGAGCACGGACTTGGCATACACCTCAGCTTGTACCAGATCCGGGGCCGTTACTGTGACTTGTGCCAGGTCGGATCGAGAGGATGTACCAGACCAAGGGTTGATGATATGGTTGTATTCCTGTCCATGCTGATTCGTCCAGCGCCGCTTCATCACACTGCTGGTGGCAACGCCGGCTGAGCCATTGATCCGCAGCGTCAACCGTGTTTGGCCGGGATGAAAAGGATCATCAACCTCCACTTGCAGGTGTTCATTCTCTTTTCCCCATACGGCAATATCCCCGCCTGCATTAACCGCTCCGCGGCTGACGCCTTCCCGCTGCAGCATCTCGGCCAGACGGTGAGCACTCCAGCCTTTGGCAATGCCGCCCAGATCGACTTCTGCGTCCTGATGCAGCGTAATGCTGCTGTTGTCAGGTTGAAAACATGCTGGATTTTTGGGCAGTTTAGGGGCGGTCACCTGTGCCCGGACCGCATTGGGGGAAGGGAGCCTATCAAAGCTTTCACGATAGCCGATTTGTGCAATGATTTTGCCCATATAAGGGTTAAAAAGTCCGCCTGTCTTGTGATAACAGCGGTCCGCTTCGCTCAAGAGTTCATACATCAATGGGGAGGCGAGGAAGCTGCGTCCAGCCATCCGGTTCAGCCAGGATAATTCACTATTGGGGCGGAAACGGCTGAACGTCTGCTCCGCAAAAGCAAACCATTTTTCCGCTTTGTTTTGGTGAAGCGGTGACAGGCCCAAGGTAACCACCGTTGTATTCATAGCCTCAAATGTATGCATGATTTTCTTCCTCCTTAAGGTTAAGAGCCGTGGGTCCGCATGGAGCCTGACGAGAATGGATCGCCTTGTCCTAAATCTGATCCGCTATCCGAGCTTCCGTTCGAACTGCCTCCGAAGCTGCTGTCCGGGGAGGAAGACCCGGAACTGAACGGGTCGCGGGAGCTGCCTGTGTCTTCACCGCTGCTGCCGACAGAATCGTCAAAATCGCTGTGCAGCCGGCCGTGACCATTGCGGCCGCTGCCGCCGTTACTTCCGTTATTGCTGTCCGCCGTTTCGCTGCCGTTTGTAGTTTCGTTCAGGGCTGTTGTGTTCTGAGCCTCCTGATCTTTGGACGCCCAACCTACAATTCCTGAGAAAACTGCTACGCTTGACAAGCCAACTATCCATTTCGTCCACTTGTTATTATTCGACATTAAAATCTCCTCCGTGACTTTTCAAACCTACTCATATTTGAATTCATTTTCGTTGCGGCTGGTTGTGGATTGGTCTGTTCTATCCGTTCATTATGCAGGCTCTACCTTAAGCCAACTTGAAAATAAACTGAATGTTTGTTGAAAGAAATTTAGGTATAATAGAGAAAATGTATAATTTGTCATGAGGTGCGAGGGATGGAAGCGAAAACGATCGATCTGAATGATCTGATGAAAATATCCAATGGCGGCCATATATTATATATCTACGACACCCAGGATCACTACATTGCCAATGCTGTATCGTATGCAGCGCAAGGGATCCGTCAAGGACAGCAGGTGTTGCTCGTAGATAGTGAAGAGCATTATGCCGGAATTCTGGCTCTGCTGCGGGGCATGCTCACGGAGGACCAGCTGTCCGGTATTCATTATGTCGATCATTATGCTTATTACAGCGCTCATGGTGATTTTAAATTCGATAGGATCCTTGGTCATTTTAAGGAACAGGTCTCGCTCCTGCAGGATAAAGGGCTGTCGGTGCGTACCTGGTGCAATGTTGTGTGGCGGGAACAGAACGAAATTACTTGCAAAATCCTGGAGATGGAGGGTCTGGCCGACCTTGAAGTGCATTTGCAGGGATTGGTTTCGGTCTGCGCTTATGACGGCAGCACGATTACAGCTTCACTACAGAACCGCCTGTTCCGCAATCATGATTATTTTATGACAGATCATGAATTGGTCAGATCCTGCTTGTATACGAGTAAGCATCGGCCTGTGGAGTTTCCTTCGCTGTCGGTACAGCAGGAACTGCAGAATCAGATTCAGGAAGAGGCAGCGGCCAAGGAAGAAACCCTGAATCAGCTGCAGGCAACGCAGGATCAGCTTGAGTCTTTTCTAACCCATCATCTGGACCCTGTACTGATCTTTGACGAACAGTTTCGACTCATCCAGGTTAATCATGCTTTTGAGAAGTTGTTCGGCTGGAGCATGGAGGAAGTGCTGGGCTGCGGTGTGGATGATATGCAGAGAAGAATACTTCCTGGAAAGCACGAATGCGGGGGCAAAGAAAATGTGGCATGGCTCAGCGAACGGCGGGAAGGTTACGAGACGCAGGCCCAACGTCGGGATGGATCGAGTATTTACATTAGAGTGACGAGTTTTCCGACGCTGAATCGCTGCCAGCAGATTACAGGCTGGGCAATGATTCTGCATGATATCACTGAGCGCCGGATGGCCAGTCTGAAGCTGGAAGAAACCATACAGCGGTACACCTCACTCAAAAAATATAATCATGACGCTGTGTTCTCCCTCGATCTGGACGGCAAGATCATCAATACGAATAAGGTTGCTCAGCAGCTGACGGGCAGATCGACGGAGGATATGGTCGGTATGGATTTTGCCCGGCTGGTGAATGTCCGTAATTTCAAGCAGATTCTGGGGCAGGCGGTTAAGGACGGAGTCGCTGAGCGGACACTGGACCGGATTCAGCATTTGGACGGTCATCTGGTCGAGGTCATAGCCTCGATTGCGCCGATCATTATTAACCAGGAGACCGTCGGCTACTATATCATTGCAAAAGACATGACCGAACAGAAACGGCTGCTCATTGAGAAGGAAGCGGCCGAGAATACGAACAGAGCTAAGAGTGAGTTTCTGGCGATGATGAGCCATGAGATCCGCACCCCGATGAATGGGGTTATCGGTATGACTCAGCTCCTGGAAACTACCGATCTGACGCCCGAACAGTCCGGATATGTGGAGGTTATCCGTAAGAGCGGAAGCTCCCTGCTGGAGATTATTAACGATATACTGGATTTCTCCCGGATTGAATCCGGCAGGACCAAACTGAACCCGCAGCCGTTTCCAGTGCGGGAGAATCTGGGAGAGACGCTGGATCTGCTGCTTGTCATGGCCAAAGAGAAGGGACTGGAAGTGACGGCCTCCGTAGCACCGGACATTCCGGATCTGCTGGTTGGGGATGCGCTGCGGATGAGACAGATTCTTATGAATTTAATCGGGAATGCGGTTAAGTTCACTTTTGAAGGCGGTATCCGGATTCAGGTAGAGAATGTAGGGAAAGAAGACGGCCGGTACAAGCTGAGATACACAATACGAGATACCGGCATTGGGATTCCGGAAGAGCAGCGCAGCCAGCTGTTCGAGCCTTTTGAGCGCATCGACCATTTTATGACCCGCAGCACGGAAGGGACGGGTCTAGGGCTGGCTATAACCAAAAAGCTCGTCGAACTGATGGACGGGGAGATCTGGCTGGAAACGGGAAGCGCATCAGGCAGTACATTTGTATTTACGGTATGTCTTGGCGAATTAGGGATGAACAACAATGCAATACCAGTGGAATCCGGGATGGAGCAGGAGCCTGAAAATCAGGATCTGCGTATATTGATCGTAGAAGATCATCAGGTGAACCAGCTTGTATTAAAGAAAATGCTGGAACGATTAGGTTGGGATGCGGGGGTTGTTGATGATGGCAAACAGGCGCTGCAGGCGGTAGAGCAGGAAGGGTATGATGTCATCTTCATGGATGTGCGAATGCCCGTTATGGATGGGTTGGAAGCGACACGTTTGATTCGGCAAAAGCAGCTTCGGCGTCAGCCCTATATTATTGGAGTGACTGCCAATGCGTTAATCGGGGACCGGGAGATGTGTAAAGCGGCAGGTATGGACGATTATATCAGCAAGCCGATTGACCGTCATGAATTGAATCAGCTGATGAGCAGGCTGGATCGCCGTCACGCCTAGCGGGATTCGTTATGTATCTTAACCTAAAATATAACAAACAAGGCATTCCCGCGCTGAACAGGCGCCCGGGAATGCCTTGTTTGATGTTCCACGCTTGTCAGAAGAGCTGAATGCGTGGTACGGAACTTCACTTAAGGTGCCGGATGACTCTTAAGATACTCGAGCGCATTATAGACCATTACGGCAGCCTCGGCACGAGTCACCGGGTCCTGCGGATGGAAGCTGTTGTCAGCGCCTGGTGATTGAATACCGTAATGGAAGGAACGCTGGATTGCCCCTTGGTAGACAGCGGTTATTTTGGCGTCATCTTTAAGCTCGACAGGTTTGATATTGATTAAGGGAAGACCTGAAGAACGCTCCATCCCTTTAACCAGATAGTAGGTGAACTGCTCTTTCGTAAGAGCGGCTCCGGGATCAATGTCAGACGGTACGTCAAAATCAAAAATTTGAGCAATTACAAAAGCCTGGGCAGACCAATCCGAGTCCTTCACTTTGGCGAAATAGTCGCTTGCTTTGGGCGCCTTAATGAACCTTACGGCATCCAGGTTCAGGTTGAACGATTGCACAATCAGCGAGATCCCTTGAGCCGCAGTGAGCTGCTGGTTCGGTTGAAACTCGCTGGAAGTAACCCCTTTAATCAAACCCTTCTGGTACAGAGCTTCAATTTGGGTTTTGGCAGAGCTGTCAGAAATATCACGGAACGAAGCAGCGTCAGCGGAGGACAGGCCCGCCAGCGGCAGGGCAAGCAGTGAAGCAGCGACGAATGATAGTCCGCTTCTAATCAATCGGTTAGTCATAAGAAAACCCCCAATCCATTGTAAGGCATGGCCTTCACTGCTACGGACGGGGGGGAAGAGGAAAAGGTTGCATAGGTCTTGTGAGATTACACGGAACTCCCCGAGATCGTACTTGAACTGCGGGGCTCCCGAAACATCCAATAATAGAGTATGGATGAAGCGACATACAGCAGTCCTGTTACTGAAAAGGTAATCGCATACCCCCAGTAGCTGCCGTAAGTTGTAACGAGATGAGCCTGAACCGGTCCCATCGTTGCCCAGCCGAGCATGAACGCGGTCTGCGTCATGGAATTGGCAATCCCGCGCCGCCGGTCAGGCACACGGTCAATCATGATTGCGGATTGGATCGGGTTGGCCGCATTCATCAGGGCCTGTCGGAAGAGAAAACCGATGGAGGCTATGACGATCAGATGCGTAAAGCCTGTAACCAACAGAAACGGAAGTGAGAGCATTTGAAAGATCAGCACTGCTTTCACTTGGCCATAACGGGCAGCAAGCGATGGACCGATCAGCATGGAGACGATCGTCATGATTTGTCCCAGGGAAATTAACAGCCCCACCGAAGTCAGGGATACACTGAACCTGTTGGTGAAGTACAAGTTCAAGTAAGGGATGACCAGCCCGGAACCCAAACCGACCAGCAGCTGGGCGACCGTAAATTGTGCAATCACTTTGAAATCTGCGCGTGCTTCCAGCTTCCCCGGATGAGCTGCTTTCGTCGGGTCGAGAATTTCCGGTTCCAAGGGTGCAGTCTCCGTCTTTTTGGGCGGTTCCGAGACGAACAGAAGCGGGATAAAAGAGGCCAGTGTAGCGGCGCCTCCAATGATCAGAACGGTACGCAAGCTGAGCAGATGAGCCATTCCCGCATGCTGCAGCAGATCGGCCAGGGATCCGCCGCCCATACTGCCTATAACCTGAGCAGCAAGGCTGACCGCTGCATGATAACTGAACATTCGCAGCCGATCGGTCTTGCTGACACTCTCGGCGAGGAAGGGAACTGCAATGACCTGGAAGAACGAGGCGAAGAGGCCGGTAAACACGGCGAGCGACAGCAGCCCGAACTTGGCTTCAAGCAAAGAGCGGCTGATCAGCGCAGCGCCGCTGAACAAGGCACCGAGGATGAGCATCTTCTTGCGGCTGGAACGGTCGCTCAGCAGCCCGATCGGAATGAACATCAGCGCTGTAGCCAGAGACTGAATACTGACGACCTGGCCGTTGACGGCATCCGTATACCCAAGCCCTTGTATGTATAAATTGTAGAGAACAGAGAACATGCCTGTACCAATCTGGTAGAGCATATTTGCGATAAAAAATAATCGGATATTACGGGACCATGTGGTAAAATCTGTTATAATTTGCTTCATAAAAAACATATGCTTCCCCCTATCAGCCTTCACTATTCTAACAGGTTCCAATAGAGGGTAAAAGTACCACAATCATGCTAAATAGGAGGATGGCTTGCTTGTCGGTTGTTATTGTACGGTTTGTTATTGTTTTATTTGTTATTTTCATTTTATTCCGATGTGAACATGCCCTTTATCAGGCCCGCCGCAGGATGGGAAAACCTCTGTTTAACGGAGTCCATACGTCTGGCGGCTGGCAGGGACTAATGCTTATGCTGGGTTCTGCTTTATTTATGCTGGTTTCCATCCATGAATGGTACTGTTATGCAGCTGTTTGGGGATCGTTGTTTTATTCATTTTTCCGCCTGAACCGCTTCGGTATGGGCAGTGAAGGACTGCAGCTCGGGATGAGATGGATTCCCAAAGAGGATATTATCCATTATGAACGTATTCCGGACAGCAAGCAGCTCAGGCTTTGGGTGGATAGCCAGGACAAGGAGATGATGCTGACAACGTCGGAAGAGCATCTCGGCAGTGAGGTGGAACAGAAGATGAAAGCCCTCCTTCGTCTATAGCTTTATTTGGGCTATCAAGGATTCGGTGGGGGATCCGGCCGGCAAAAGCAGAAAAACAGAGAACAAAAAAGACCCGTAAGGGTCTTTTTTCTGCTTAAATGATGGAAGCTTCAGTCTCAGGGATACAAATTATTTTTCCCCGTTCCACAGCTCCAGACGATTTTTGATCAGTCCGGTATAGGTCTCCTCCGCCTCTTTCAGACCGGCTGTTTCAAGATCTTTTAACATCGTATCATAGATGCTGTCAAATTTATCCGGTGAAGCGAGAATAGCTTCCGGAATCCGTTTGCGGACAATGTCCTCCATTTTCTGATAGATAACCTGATAGTTACCGTCCGTCGGAACCGGCATGTTGTAGGCAGCTCCCCACTCTTTGACAGGGAAGTCGTGAGGGAAGATGTCTTTCCAGGTCGTTGCATTATAAGCTTTGAGGGACGCCTTCTCGGCATCACTATAATTGGCTGTAATCTGTTCCGGGTAGCTGGTCGTGTAATAGTTGCCGGTTGAATCCTTTACACCATCGCCGTAGTGAGGGCCCCAGATCCAATAAAGACCAATCCCCGATTCTTTGGTGAACGCAGCGTTATCGTTATTCTTGCGGTCCTGGATCTCCTCCGGAACAACTCGTTTGCCGTCTACCAGATTGTAGTGCTTGCCCTCAATGCCCCAGTTGCGCAGAATTTGTCCCTTCTCGGAAGCCAGGAAATCAAGGAATTTGATGGCACGGACCGGATCCTTGCAGGATGTTGTAATTCCAATACCATAAGCGGTGTCGAAACCGATCGGTTGTAAATCATGGTTCTCATATTCCTCAGTCAGCGTAACAGGGAAGTGGGCATACGTGTTCTCATCCTTGCCTGACTGACGCAGCGCGTTCTCAGCTTCAGAATAGTTCCATTCCTGATCGATCAGACCAATAACACGGCCGCTGGCAATCTTGGATTTGTATTGATCACTCTTCTGGACAAAGGCATCCTTATCGAGCAGGCCGATATCGTTCATATGGTTCAGCCAGCGGAAATATTCACGTTCTTCAGGACGAGTAAAATGGAATTTAGCTTCATGGGTCTTCGGGTCAATGTAATATTCGCCGTCGTCCGGTCCGCCTGTTGCTGTAACTGCCGGATTCGTCACGGTGATCATGATCTTCCAGTCATCTGCATCCAGCGTTAAAGGAATGGTTGGCTGGCCGTTCGTGGTCGGATGCTTTTTGACATAGTCCTGCAGAGCTTTCTCATAGTCCTTGACCGTCCGAATTTTCGGATAGCCCAGTTCCTTCAGAGCCTGATGCTGGATTTCGAAACCTGCTGTTGCATCAAAAGCAGTGTTGTCTACCCCCATGTTTGTAGGAATGGTATAGATGGCGGGGTCATCGAGACTGTATTTAATGCGGTTGAAGTAATCGCCATACACTTTTTTAATATTAGGGCCATACTTGTCAATGAGTTCAGTGAGGTCTATTAAAGCACCGGCATCGACAAATTTACCGACTTCGCCTTTTGGATAAATCAGGTCCGGAAAATCTCCGCTGGCAATCATTAATGCCATCTTGTCTTCACCGCCGTTGCTGACGGCATACTCCGCATTGATGCTGACACCGGTTGCCTTGGTAATCTCCTGGCCGACATCATCTTTCATATTATTCCAGTTGGGACTGCCGTCTCCGCCGAAGAAGCTGAAGCTTATCGGCGTGTTGTCATCTGAAGTGGCTGTTCCGTCATCCGTTCCGCTGGCAGACTCTTTACTGCAGCCTGCAGATACCAGCATCAGGCTGGCAAGCAGCATCATCGTAATCGTTTTAGGTGTTTTACTTTTCATCAGTACATCCCCCTTTGTGTTTGAGAACATAAAAGTGAATCACAACCTAGCAGTTACAATGTAAGCGTTTTAATATCTGCATTGTATGTAACTGGAGAGGGTGACGTCAAGAACTTTTTGGCTAACAAAAATAATAAATTATTGAAATAATCATTAAATTGTTAGGAAGGATATTTAAGTTAGTGAGGGCTGGAGATCTGCTTACATTCCGATATTTCGAAACAAAAGTCATTAAGTTGTTATGAGCAGGTAACGGGAGTTTGCCTTTTGTCTTCCTAACCCAAACATGTTACGATGATTGGAGAAAATTTGACACATGTGGTGATTTCATGAAAAGTAAAGTGACGATACAGGAGATTGCGGATGCGGCGGGAGTATCTAAATTCGCTGTTTCCCGTGCGCTGTCAGGCAAGCCTGGTGTCAGTGCCCAGACGCGAGAGATGATTGTTAAACTAGCGGGACAACTGGGATATTTTAAAAGCGAAGCCGTACGGAGCGGTGGTGAGATCAGGGATGAGAACGTACAATCCTGGTCAGGCACGGTGCTGATTTTATTTCCGAATATTCGCTTCCAGAACAGGGAATCGCTGTATTGGGGTCCGATTTTTGAAGGAATATCTTCAAGGCTCAATATGAAGGGGATCGACATTCTCACCTTGACCGAGCCGTCGAGCGATTCCTTATTCACCCTCCTCAACCCGGAGGCCATACAGGGTATCGTAACAGTGGGGACCGTGTCCACCACGATCCTCATGGAGATCCACAGGCTGGCCATTCCCGTTGTCATGGTGGATCATCAGGATCAGGCCTTTCACTGTGATACCGTGTTTAGCGATAACTGGACGGTGATGGGCGAGATCGTGTCTTCCATGGCTGCGAAAGGTTACCGTTCGTTCCAGTTTGTCGGGAACCGGGACGATGCTTACAGCTTTTACGAGCGCTGGAATGCTTACAGGGCGGCGCTGGAGAGGCTGCAGATCCCGGCCGGGCAGAATGTGAAGCTGTTTGGCCCGACAGGCGAGCAGATGGAGGAGGCTATTCTTCAAATGACGGAAGAAGAGCTGCCGGAGGTGTTCGTATGCGCGAATGATACGACAGCCAAAATTACCGTCGAAGCTTTAGCACGCCGCGGAATTTATGTGCCTGACCGCTGTACCGTTACAGGCTTCGATGATACTCACCAGGAGCTTCCTCTGGCAGCTACTGCGAGGGTCAACAAAGAGATGCTCGGCATCCGTGCCGTGGACCAGCTGCTCTGGCGTATTCTGAATCCGGGGTCTCCGGTGGAGAAGAAGCTGATCTACGCGGATCTGCTGCTGCGTGAAGCTTATGCTTCCGAACCTGCTGCAACCAAGATCCTGCCTGGCATTTGAATAGAAAAGCTGTGGTCTGCCGGATTTTACCTGGAGCCGCAGCTTTTAATTATATACAAAACGAAACCGTTTTATGTAACCTAACGAATTATCATCATAAATATCAAATAACTGAATTGACCTCAGTGTAAAATGGTGTTATCTTGGTTTTGTATAACCTAACAAAAATAATTATTCGGATAATTTGTTAGGTTCTGTTTCTGGATGATTATTCAGGTATACGAGCAAGGTACGTAGCCCCAAAAAGGAAAGCAGCGTCCCGGAAATATAGAAAGCGCTACCAAATGGAGGAGATACAATGAATCACTTTACGTTGCAACTCGGTGACTGGCAGTTTAGAGCAGAAGATGAGAACGAATGGCTTCCCGCGCAGGTTCCGGGCTGTGTCCATACAGATCTGCTGCGCAGCGGTAGAATTCCGGATCCGTTCTACGGGACCAATGAGAAGGAAATCCAATGGGTAGATAAGAAAAACTGGATCTACCGGACTTCATTCCAGCTGGAAGAGCAGCAGCTGAGCCCCCAGCGGATCGAGCTGGTGTTTGACGGTCTGGACACGTATGCGGATGTATCACTGAACGGGGAGCAGATCCTCGCGGCAGACAATATGTTCCGTATCTGGAAAGTCGATGCCAAGCCTTATCTGCAAAAGGGTGCTAATGAACTGGTGATTCTCTTCCGTTCACCGATCCAGGAGGATCTGCCCAAACTGGAGCAGCTGGGTTATCAACTGCCGGCAACGAATGATCAGTCCGAAGTTGGGGGACTCGGTGACAAGAAGGTCAGTATATTTGCACGCAAGGCCCCTTATCATTACGGCTGGGACTGGGGTCCCCGGTTCGTAACCAGCGGGGTCTGGCGTGAAGCCCGGCTGGAAGGAAGAAGCGGCGTTCAGATTACGGATCTGTTCATCCGTCAGGATTCCGTAACGGCAGCGTCTGCTGAACTTACGGCGATTGCCGAGGTTGCGGCTGATGCAGCAGGCGAAGCTGAATTGAAAGTGTCAGCAGACGGCTTGGAATGGACGAAGGTCGTTCAGCTGCAGGCAGGCGTTCAGGAAGTGGAGGTCGCTCTGCGTATTGAAGAGCCGCGCCTCTGGTGGAGCCGTGGTCTGGGTGAAGCTCATCTGTATCAATTCCGTGCTGAACTGCAAACCGGCTCCTCCACTTCTTTATTCGAGAGAACGACAGGTCTTCGTTCGGCACGGCTCATTCGGCAAAAGGATCAAGCTGGAGCATCCTTCTACATTGAGCTGAACGGCGTGCCTGTCTTTGCCAAAGGGGCCAATCATATTCCGAATGACAGCTTTACGACGGAAGTCACCCGGGAACGGTACCGGCATGAGATTGCCAGTGCGGCGGAAGCCAATATGAATATGCTGCGGGTTTGGGGCGGCGGGATTTATGAAGAGGACGATTTTTATGAGCTTTGTGATGAGTACGGCATCATGGTCTGGCAGGATTTTATGTTCGCCTGCAGTATGTATCCCGGAGACGAAACGTTTCTAAACAATGTTCGTGCAGAAGCGGCGGATAATGTCCGCAGACTGCGTAATCATCCAAGTATTGTGCTGTGGTGCGGCAATAACGAGATTGATTCCGCTTGGGCGCATTATATTGAGAATGGCGGCTGGGGTTGGAAAAGAGACTTTACAGCAGAACAAAGAGAGACCATTTGGGCGGATTACCAGGCGGTTTTTCATGAGATCCTGCCCAAGGCCGTGGAACAGCACGCCCCGGGAGCGGATTACTGGCCTTCTTCTCCACTGGTGTCCCTAAGTGAAAATGCCGAGCAGCATGCCCATCCTTCGACCGCTGAAGGAGATATTCATTACTGGGGAGTGTGGCATGCGGTTGAGCCATTCGAGAACTACAACCTCCACGTCGGACGCTTCATGAGTGAGTATGGATTCCAGTCCTTCCCGGAATACAAATCGGTACGTACTTATGCCGAGGAGGAGGATATGGAGCTGCTGTCGGATGTGATGCGTGCCCATCAGAAAAATGGGGAGGGCAACCGCCTGATCCGCGAGTACATGAAGATGTACCTGCCAGAGCCGAAGGATTTTCCCGCGTTTCTGTATATGAGTCAGGTGCTTCAGGCGGAGGCGATGAAGATGGCAATCGAGGCACACCGCCGGAATAAGCCGCATTGCATGGGTACGCTCTATTGGCAGATGAACGACTGCTGGCCGGTAGCATCTTGGGCAGGTATGGATTACTATGGACGCTGGAAAGCTCTGCAGTACACCGCCAAGCGAAGCTTCCAGGACATTTCGGTATCCATTGATGGCTCTTCCAGCGGCTCAGTGCGTATTCATGTCATGAACGACACGCTAACCGAGTTGAATGGGATTTTACGGCTGCAGGTTACCGGATATGACGGGAAGATAAAGCAGGAGACGGCTTATCCGGTGCAGTCGCCCGCGAATTCAGCAATTCTGGTGACGGTCGTCCAAGACGACGAGCTGCTGAACGGGGCACGACCGCAGGAGATTGTGCTGACCGCCTCGCTTGAAGCTGAGGGGGGAGTGCTGGATCGTAAAGAGCACTATATGGTTCCGGCCAAGGAGATGGAGCTTCCGGTTCCACAGCTGTCGCTGCGGCCGGTTGAAGGCAGCGGAGGTACCCGTTATGAAGTAACAACCGACCTTTTGGCACGCCAGGTGTGGGTATCTTCCGAGCAGGAGGGGTATTTCTCGGATAACTTCTTTGATCTGCTGCCAGGAGAGGTCAAAATACTGGAATTCAAGGCCCGCTCCAATGGAGATCAGCCATTTGTACCTGCAGATCCGGGTCCGCTGGTAATCACCTCCATGGCGGACTATATTGCTGCATCGGCAGCAAGCGTGTAACAACCGTTTAATCTTATAAATCAAGAAGGGTGGTGCCCGGCCGTATGGCGGGTACCACCCTTCTCTTCTTCGTATAAAAGGTCTGTTGATCAGATGCCTGCCCAAACGTCTTTGGCGATAATACCCTGCTCCTGCAGCTGCTCCAGCCACTGACGGGCTTCTTCATTGGAGGTCTTGTGGATGTCCTGATAGGCCTGGATGAGTGCCGCTTCGACATCTGGAGCCATACGTGCACCGTCTCCACAGATATAGAGATGAGCTCCATGGTCCAGCAGACCGATCAGCACAGCGGAATCCTCCTTTATCCGGTGCTGGACATAACATTTATCCTGACCTGTAACCCGGGAAAATGCGGTGTGCAGCTTGACCAGTCCTTCGTGTTCTGCTTGTTCGAATTCTTCGCGGTATAGATAATCATGTTCAGGATTACGGCAGCCGAAGTAGAGATGAGCCTCACCAAGAGGCTGCCCTAGCTTCTTCAGCACGCTGCGCCGCTGGATAAAGCCGCGGAAAGGAGCGACGCCGGTGCCCGGGCCAACCATGATGATCGGTGTTTCCGGGTCGGCCGGAAGAGCAAATCCGTTCTGGGGTTTGCGGATAAACATGACAATGGAATCGCCGGTATGCCGCTCGGCCAGATAGTTGGACGCTATCCCGCGGTATTCCCCCTGGCCGCTCCAGGCAGGTCCGCGAACGACGGAAACAGTGATGCTTAGTGCTTCGGGCGTCATGGCCGGTGAGCTGCTGATGGAATAGTATCGTGCCTTCAGCGGCGGAAGCAGCTCCAGGAAGCGTTCGAACGGCAGCTCGCAAGCTTCGTATTGCTCCAAGAAATAGAGCATGGATACCCGCTTGTTCAGAACTTCTGCACGGTAAGCTTCCTCTTCAAGCAGGGCCTCCAGCTCTTTCTTGTGCGGAGGGCATACCGTATACGCCGCAAGCTCGCGGAGCTGGGCGCGTGTGGCGGCTTCCTGCATTTCCATACTGTGGCTCAGCAGGTCGTACACGCTGATCGGCCGGTCCAGCGGCAGATGTGCAGCGCTGCGGCCGGTACCCTTGAGAATCAGATGATCGTTGATGCTGAGCCCGAACCGGTTCATGACCCGTTCGACCAGTTCAGGCGGATTCTGCGGGAGCACCCCGAGATGATCCCCTTCTTGGTAGGTCACACCCTCTGGAAGAACAATTTCAAGGTGGCGGGTGCTGCGTTCACTGCCTGCCTCGTGCAGCTCCCGGTTGGCCAATACCGTCGAGTGATACGCATCGTAAGTTTCGGCGATCGGAGTGCCGATCAGCCCGCTGACGAACTCGACGGTCAAGGTGCTGCGTTCGCGTTCCTTCTCCGCCGACTTCAGCCCGAAGCTGTTCAGCAGGACCGGCCACATCTGGCCGGCCCAGTCCTCCAGCTCCTTCTCGAAATCGCCGCTCGCATCGCCCTCGCCGCGGGGAAGCATCCGCTCGGCGCCCATGGCAGCGAGCTGCTCGTCGATCAGCCGCGGTACGCGCTGATAGGTGCTGGCCCAACTGCGATCGCCGCAGCCGAAGACGGCATAACGAACGCCCTGAAGGTCGCCGCTGGCGCTCTCGTTCAGCCAGTGAACGAAGGCGCGCGCGTTATCCGGGGGATGACCGTTGTAGGACGCGGTCACGATCAGCACGGCTCCTTCGTCCGGCAGCTTTCCGACACGGTCGTCGAGGGAAGCAATTGTCGTCCGGAAGCCTTGGTACCTGGCGGCTTCGGCCCACTCCCGGGCGATACCTTCGGCCGTACCCATGTTGGAGCCGTACAGCACCAGCAGGGGAGTATCATGTCCTTCCACGCCAGGCTCCATCTTCGGCAGTGGTTCCTTGCGTTCGGCCGCTTCACCTGAGCCGCTGTTCCCATACGAGATCATGGAAGGCATGGCCGTCCGCGGACGAACCTGGATGGTGAAATCCTCTGGCTTCAGGGTCAAGGTCTCCTTGACCTTAAGCTGGTAGTTGGTATGATCAATCAGCTCAAAATGCTTCAGTACCATGCCGAGCACGAGGGTAGCCTCCTGCAGGGCAAACTGCTGCCCGATGCAGGCGCGCTGCCCGTTGCCGAATGGCTTGTACGCATGCTGGGGAACTTTATTCGGATCTTCAAATCGTTCCGGACGGAAAGCCTCGGCGTCAGGACCCCAGGCATCCGTGTCCCGGTGCAGCTTCGGAATCAGGACGTTGACGGAATCCCCTTGCTTGAGCGGATATTTGCCGCCCAGCAGGGTGTCCTCCTTGGCGTATAACGAAAAAGCTGGAGCTGTCGGCCATAAGCGGAGAGACTCGTTCAGCACCATGCGGATATAATGCAGTTCGCGGACCTGATTGTACTCCGGTACGGCTCCTTTGATGACACGGTCAACCTCATCATAGGCCTTCTGCAGCTTGTCCGGATGCTTCAGAAGATAATAGATGGCGAAGGAGAGAAGCCCGCTCGTCGTTTCATGACCTGCAATCAAAAAGGTAATAATCTGATAACGGATATTCTCGTCGTCCAGCTTTTCTCCGGTTTCCGGATCCTTGCCGTTCAGCATGTGGGAGAGAAGGTCTTTCTCATCCTGGCCTCCGTGCTCTCTGCGTTCGGCAATGATTTTATCCACCAGGGCGAACATATTCTGAATGTCATGCTTGAACTGCCGTTTTTTGCTGATCATCAGCTTGTCCTGAATGCCCAGCCGCTGCAGCTGACCCATCGCTTCGTCCAATGCCCGAACCATACTGGTGATAAACGGATGGGGCTGGTCACGGTAGAAGCTGTTGAAGCGGTAGTTAAAACCGCATAATCCGATCGTATCCAGAGTCAGACGGGTCATATCATCTGGGACATTCACACTCTCATCCGGATTCAGACGAGACCATTTCTGAACAAGCTGAATGGCAAGATCGGCCATCATGTCATGGTAGCCCTTCATCGCCCGCTGACTAAAGCTTGGAAGCAGAATATGATGGGCTTTGCGCCAGTTGGGTTCATCGGTCCAGCTGGTGAACAGTCCGTCTCCGGCAAAGGCACGGACCTTCTGAAGAGGAGCCCAGACTCTTTTGTCAAAACGTTTCTCGTCACAAGCATCCTTTACAAGTTCGTGTCCCGAGACGTACAGATCCGACCTGCCCGGAAGGTCCATGCGGAAAATAGGTCCATACTCGTAAGATAATTTCACCATTGATTGAACAGGTTCATTGACATTGATCTGAGGAAGATTGCCCAGCGGCCCGTAAGTTTTGGGCTGAGGGATGCCATCGTTAAGTAGTGTCATCACATTTACCTACCTTTCCAGGATCGTTAACTTCAGGTTGTCTTATATAAAGCTTCTTGCTCATGGAACATATTCCCTTTTATAGTCTATTCCCGCGCTGGCCTGGAATCAAATCTGTCACCGAAGCGGGGGAATACAAAAAAAGACAGCGCCATAGGGACGCTGTCTGGATCAGGAGAAGCCGATCATTAAGAACGGTCTCCATGATTGGTTTTATAAAAGGACTTCAATGCCTGACGGAATTGGTCATCAGCCATCTTGGTTTCAGCTTCCGTAGACGCCGGGTCATGCGGCTCAGCGTGCTGCGCGTGCTGCCCCATATTTTTGAGGGCATTGCGATAATCGGTATCGTTCATAACATTCGGACGCTGTTTGTCCCGCGCGGTCTGGCTTGCTGTACGGGTCGGCATGCTTGCTGCCGGCTGGATATCTGCAGCAGGCTCTGGAACCGGTTCAGGTTCCGGCTCAGGCTCGTTACGAACGGGTGCAGCAGCCGGAACGGACGCATCCTTGCGGGCTTCAGCACTGGCTTCTGCCGACAGTTCACGTTCTTCCGGCTGTGCTTTCACTGTAGAGGCTGTCTCTTTGGCTGCCGAAGTGCTGCGCGAGTTGAAGATGATAAGACCAATGATGATCAGCACCACGACGACAGCACATGCAATGATAATCGTCATAGCTGGGCCCTCCTGTCTAATCTTATTTCAGAAAACCTCCGGTAACAGATGCCACACGTTCGCCGAGCGCGGTGCCCAGGCGGCGGCCCTGTTCACTGATCGGCTCGGTACTGTCAATCGGGCACGTCACACCAACGCCATAATAGGAGCCGTAGGTGGCATTGTCCGGAAGGTTGCCCGGCAGCCCTACGATGATCATACCCTGATGCAGCATGGGAGTAATCAGATTCAGCAGCGTGGATTCCAGACCACCGTGTTCCGTAGCGGTGGTGCAGAAGACGGCTCCGATTTTGTCAATCAGCCGGCCTTGAGCCCACAGATAACCGAGCTTATCAATCCACTGCTTGAGGCCGGAGCTTACGGTGCCAAAATGACCCGGACAGCCCCAGATGATGGCGTCCATTTTCGGAAGCTCATAAACGTCAGCTTCTTCAACAGAACGCAGGAATACGTTGGCCTCGGGTACGGCTGAAGCACCCTGGGCAATCGCTTCGGCCAAAGCAGCCGTGTGGCCGCCTTCACTGTCATACACGATATAGATGTTCATAATCGCTCCTCCTTAGTGGTTCTGTGCTGTCTCGCGGGGAGCAGGCAGCATCAGTATTTCAGGTTCATTGACTGTCTCTTGAACGGCAGCTGCTTTGGGCTTGTCTTTACGGACATCCCGCAGAAAGAAGCTGAGCACAAGACCGAAGATCGAGATAATGGTCGCCCAGAAGAAGGCATCGTTAATCCCCTGGACGGTTGCCTCCATCTTCACCTGTGTTCCCAGCAGGGTCGCAGCCTGTGTCTGGGCTTGAGCCAGAGGCAGGTGAGTCGTCTGTACAATACGATTGACCAGGTCCGTGAAGGACTGCATAAATTGCGGGTCGGTCGTATTCAGCCGGTCACTGTAGGCCGCGGCATGGAAGGTGGTCCGGTTGGTGAAGATGGTGGTGATCACACTGGTACCAATCGAGCCGCTGACCTGTCTTAAAGTATTGGACATTGCGGTACCGTGCTTGTTGAGATCACGAGGAAGCTGGTTCATACCTGCTGTCATAATCGGCATCATCAGGAATGACATCCCGAAGAAACGGACCATGTACAGAACGAGAATGTAGGAATACGTTGAATCCATCGTGAGCTTCGTGAAGTAATACGTCGTCACTGTTGTGATCAGCATGCCGATAATAGCGAGCGGCCGGGGACCAATCTTGTCAAACAAAATCCCCGAAATCGGTGACATAATCAGCATTACGAGAGCGCCCGGCAGCATCAGCAGACCGGATTCCAGCGGCGTAAAGCCGCGCAGGTTCTGCAGGTACAGCGGGAGCAGGAGCATCCCTGCGTACATGCTGGCCGTAACCAGTGCGTTAATGACATTTGAGAGTGAGAAGATACCGAAACGGAATACGCCCATATTCAGCAGCGGATTGCGCGAGCGGATCTCCCAGATTACAAAAAACGCAATAATCACAACACCCACAACAATGCAGCCGGATACCGTGATATCTCCCCAGCCCTTTGTTCCGGCTTCACTTAGACCGTACAGCAGCAGGCCGACACCGGCAAGGGAAGAGATCGTGCCGAGATAGTCCAGCTGAATCTTCTTGGCTTCCTCAATATTGCGTAGTTTGAAGAGAGCTACAATGAAGACGATAATGCCCGGGGGAATCATGCCGGTAAACAGCAGATGCCAGTCATAATTTTGAACGACCCAGCCGGACAGGGTAGGACCGACAGCAGGAGCGAACATCATGGCAAGACCGAAGATCCCCATCCCTTTACCCCGCATTTCCGGCGGGAAGATGAAGAGGATGACGCTCATGACAAGCGGTGACAGTACGCCGCCGCCCACAGCCTGGATCAGTCGTCCGATGAGCATGACCGAGAAGTTGTCGGCCAGACTGCAGACGAGAGCACCCAGCGTAAAGCAGAACATGGCGGCCAGGAACAGCAGACGTACGCCAAACCGGTCAATCAGGAACGCGGACAGCGGAATCAGAATTCCGTTGACCAGCATATATCCGGTTAACAGCCACTGCGCTGTATTGGTTGTAATATTAAACTCATTCGTAATATGGGGCAGAGCCACATTCAGCAGCGTCTGGTTCAAAATGGCCAGGAACAAACCGACCATTAACACAATCAGAAGCGGAAGATGCTGCTTGACTCCGGAAGAAGAGTTGCCGGGAGCTTGTCCCGAAACCGTGTTGGAAGCCATCTTTCCGTCCTTTCTGCAGATCTAATTGCCATCTGCGTGATTCATTTATTTTTTAGTAATTACGATCGAGGCATTCATGCCTGGAAGTACATTTTTCGAATAGTTGCTGATACCGATTTTAACCTGAACCTTCTGAGTTACTTTTGTGTAGCTGCCGCTGGTGTTGGATGCAGGCATCAGGGAGAAGACCGAGTTGGTTGCATATCCGATTTCTTCGACATTACCTTGAATAGTCGTGTTAGGATCACCATCTACTGTCACGTCTACATTCGAACCTACTTCGATATCTTTGATCTGGTCTTCATCCACGTTAGCGATGATATAGAGATCCTTCATATCTGCAATTTGACCCAGAGCTGTGCCGGGTTGTACCATTTGGCCTTCTTTTGCCTGGTTCTTAATCAATGTACCTTGAGTAGGTGCAGCTACGTTAAAGGCAGTTGTACCATTGTTGATTTTACCCATGACTGCGCTCTTGGACAGGATTTGACCTTCTTTTACAGTCCAGCTGTTTAAGGTGCCGCCCTGTGTGGCATAGATCGGAACGATGTCAGCCGCAACGCGAGCATCATCCGTTTTAATGTAAGTTACATTTTGATAATAGTAATAAGCTCCCCCGGCGATTAACGCCAGAATTACCAAAATGCCAATCAAGTTTGTAAGAATCAAACGACCCTTCATAGTTCAAACTCCCTCCAAAATGTTTTATAATTTAATTACTTTATAATAAAGTAATTTTCAAATATGTTTAATTTAACATATAACTAAAGAGGTGACAATGTTGCTTTAAGGCCATTTTGTGACACGCCTTTAAAGTTGTGGAAAGTTTGTGACAGATGGCTCAAAATAAAGGCTGTACAGGTTTTAATTCCCTTAGGGGATCATACAGAAGCTTTCCTCATTACCTTTTACTCCTCTAGTTTGTGTTAGCACAGGCTCAAAGATACAAAAATTCTGCCCTAGGAGGATTTGAATGACTCTTGATAAAGAGCAAAGCCAGCAGCTTGAGAAAATGGATCATTTAATGGAAGTTTTTTTTCGTTACAAAAATAAGTTGATCGACCACTACTATAAGGAAAGAAGTTTTAAGCTGAACAGTACCAAGATTCATATGCTTGTTATGATCTACCGCTCAGGAAAGTGCATGGCTGTAGATATTGCTAGGCAGCTGAGCCTGACAACCGGTGCGACTACTATAATGCTTAACCAGTTAGAGGCGGATGGACTCATATCCCGGGAACGAAGCGATAAAGACCGCCGAATGGTATGGATTTCGCTGACCGAGGAAGGGGTGGAGAAGGCCCAGATTATTATTGGCATCCGTAATCAGCTTAATGCAGATATGCTGGATTCGCTGACCAAGGAAGAGCAGCAGATCTTTTTTCAGCTGCTGGGCAAAATTGAGACCCGCCTTGGTAGTGAAATGAAGGAGTAAACTGTAAAATAGGACAAAAAGGAGGGAAATCCTATGAATGGACAAAACCGTTCGGAGATCCGTGCAGGTCTTGAGGTGAACATTGTGTTGAAACAGGACCAGCTGACAGGCAAGCTGACCCGTGGCATTGTGAAGGATATTTTGACGAATTCGCCGCGTCATCCTCATGGAATCAAGGTACGTCTGACCAATGGCCAAGTCGGCCGGGTCAAACAAATCGTAAGACCAGAAGGAGGGGACGAATGAGGGAGGACGCCATGTCAAAGGAAGCAGGTGCCCCTGGGAACGGCAGATTATCTTTCTATTATAGTGAAGAATTGTTGTCGTTCTCGACACAGGTCAAATGGTTCTGCTTCAGGCTGGCCGCACTCTTCACACGTGACAAGCTGGCGGCTCGTACCCGGCTGCAAAAGATAGAAACACAGTTGGCCAAGCTAAGAAGGCTTAGGCTGCAGACTTAAGCATGATAATGATAAAGAGAAAACGGCAGGAAAGTTCAGCTTATCCTGCCGTGAACCTCGTGTACACGTTGATGGCTTTTCATGCGGTAGTGTTAATTGTAGGCAGTTACCTTGTCGGTCTGTCTTGCCCTAAGTGCAGTTTATGAACTGGTCTGGCGAAGTAAATATTGTTGTTATTAGCTAGCGAAGATCGTGAATTTCTTCATTATTTATAGTTTGTATGGTACTGGTCCTGATTCAGGCCTATGACTTCATAGTAGCTGTCCAGCAGCCTGCCGAAAATGGCATCCCAGGATTGCTGTCTGCTGTATTCATGGCCGGCTTCAGCCAGCTGCCGGCGCAGTTCTTCATCCTCATAAAGCTTGACGACGGCGTCCACGAAGGCTTCGCGGTCTCCGGCCGGACACAGCCAGCCGGTCCGGCCATGTTCAATCATGTCTCCAACTCCGCCCTCGCTGGCACCAATGACAGCTGTACCGCTGGCCATCGCCTCCAGAACGACATTCCCGAAGGTCTCCGTTGCCGACGGGAATAAAAATACATCGGCTGCCGCATACAGCTCCTGAAGGGCGTCGCCCTGAACGAAACCCGTCCACGTGATCCTGCGAATCCGGCCGTCGGCGTCAGCACTTGCGATTGTCCGATACAGGGGACCGGCACCGGCAACCACAAGATGGCAGTGGTCCCTGATGGGATCGGGCAGATGGTGGTAGGTCTCCAGCAGTAAGTCGATACCTTTCTCCGGAGCTAATCTTCCCACATACAGGATAATGAATTGTTTTGCATCCACTCCCCAGCGTTCCCATATTTCATGCCGGTCTGCTCCCGGATGAAACTGGTCCGTATCCATGCCGCGTCCCCAGATTTCCAGTGAACGAAATCCCCTGGCACGAAGGGACTCCAGAGTAGAGCGTGAAGGGACATAGATCCGCTCACACTTGCGGTGAAACCACAGCATATATTTCCACAGCGTTGGCGTCATCCATTTTAAATGATAATAATTCAGGTAACGGTCAAAATGGGTGTGATAAGATGCAACCAGCGGAAGGTGATTTTTGCTTGCATACGAGGCCCCATACAGACCGAGGTTAAAAGGGGTAGCCACATGAATCAGTGTCGGACCAAATTCCTTCAGCCGCTCATTGATATGGCGGATATTCGGAATGGCCAGCTTGCATTCTTTATAAAAGATAAAGGGAATACTGAAGAAGCGTTCGATATCCGGTCTGCGTGGTTCATGCCGATCGCCTTCCGGCGCAAAAACGATGCAGGGAATGCCGGCATCCTTCAAATAGTTAACCCAGCGTTCCAAAGTCAAGGCTGCCCCGTTCACATCGGGTGTATAGGTATCGGTAAACAGTGCCACTCTCAGCATCAGCTTCTCCTCCTTCTGCTGCCATGATCTATTATGATCAGTATGACAGCCCTCTGTTCTCCCATTTCAAGTGTTATGTAAAAATAGGCAGTTCAGTGGCGGTTTCTTTATCATATGTAGCAGTATGAAGTGCGGGCTATGCATGTAAGGGTCAGTTTTTACATAGATCGCGATGTTCGGTTTTTTTGTCAGGAAAAAAGGAAACCGCTTACTTCGGGGCGAATCAAAAAGATGGACTGCCGTAACTCATCACCATTGTTCAGGGAGGCGCTAGGATATGGGCCAGAGACAGATGGAAGGTAACAGCATTATATTGCGTTTGGAAATGAGAACGACCGAGGTGCATTTTGGAGATGTGGCAGGAGCCATAGCGGAAGCTGGAGGCGACATTGTAGCCATTGACGTTATTTCTGCGAGCCGGGAATCAAGTACTCGCGACTTGACGGTAGCCATGACGGATGCAGCGGATAACCGCCGTATCGTGGAAGCAGTGACCGAGCTGCCAGGTGTCACGGTCATTAATGTATCGGACCGTACGTTCCTGCTGCACCTCGGCGGCAAGATTGAAGTAACTCCCAAGACACGTATCTCCAACCGGGAGGATCTGTCCCGTGTCTATACACCTGATGTGGCCCGCGTATGTCATGCTATTGCGGAGGAGCCGCAGAAGGCCTATTCATTGACGATCAAGCGGAACACTGTAGCTGTCGTGTCCGATGGCTCGGCTGTGCTTGGCCTTGGTAATATCGGGCCGCATGCAGCCATGCCGGTCATGGAGGGAAAAGCGATGCTGTTCAAACAGTTCGCTGAAGTGGACGCTTTTCCGATCTGTCTTGAGACACAGGACACGGAAGAGATTATCCGCACGGTCAAAGCGATCGCACCTGCCTTCGGCGGCATTAATCTGGAGGATATCTCTTCTCCGCGCTGTTTTGAGATTGAGCGCAGGCTGAATGAAGAGCTGGATATCCCCGTCTTTCACGATGATCAGCACGGAACTGCTGTTGTACTGTACGCGAGTCTGATCAGCGCTTTGAAGCTGGTGGATAAGCAGATTGAGGACCTCAAAATTGTGGTCTGCGGAATCGGCGCGGCAGGTGTGGCCTGCAGCCGGATCCTGCTTTCTGCCGGTGCACGGAACGTAATCGGTGTTGATAGAGAGGGAGCCCTGGTTCGGACCAACCTCTATGATAACCCGGTCTGGCAGCAGTATGCAGCTATGACGAATCCGAATATGGAGACAGGTTCCCTGCAGGATGTCATCGCCGGCGCAGACGTTTTCATCGGCGTATCCAAGGGCGGGGTTCTTAAGCGCAGCGATGTGGAGAAGATGGCCAAGGACCCGATCGTATTCGCAATGGCAAATCCGGTGCCGGAGATTATGCCGGCTGAAGTCGAAGATCTGGTAGCCGTGATGGCGACAGGGCGTTCTGACTATCCGAACCAGATCAATAACGTGCTCTGCTTTCCGGGAATGTTCCGTGCGGTGCTGGACTGCCGGGCTACCGAAATTAATGAGCCGATGAAGCTGGCTGCTGCGAATGCGATTGCATCGGTCATTAGTGATGAGGAACGCAACAAATTCTACATTATTCCGAGTGTGTTTAACGAGCGTATCGTCTCTTCCATCCGCAAGCAGGTTATTCAGGCGGCGATCGCCACAGGAGTGGCACGAAGAATTCCGAAAGAGAAGGATTTTGAATAACTTCATGACAGCAGGGTATTAAGCATATAATGTTCTTTCATTGAGGCACTCTGCCGGCTGCCAGCCGCCGCAGAGTGCCTTCTTGCTGTCCGAAGCAAAATCAGGATCGTGGGTAATAATAAGGGAATGGACTTTACCACCCGTTTTCGTATATATTAATTCGGTGTGACTTTTTGGAATAGAATGAAATGTACCTTGAAATGTAATTGGTAATTACGGGAATGTCGTTTGTATGGAGGGGATTATTTTGGCTTTTGGAGCTCGGGTGCTAAAAACGGGAATTGCTGTCACGCTGGCACTATTTCTGAGCATGCTGCTCGACACAAAATCGCCTGTAGGGGCCGCAATCGCAGCTATTTTTGCGCTGCAGCCTTCGATTTACAGGTCATGGAGATATTTTTTGGACCAGCTGCAGACGAGTACGCTGGGAGCGATCATGGCACTGCTTGGAGGCATGGTTTTCGGTAATCAGCCGATCGCCGTCGGTCTGGTCTGTGTGCTGGTGCTGATGCTGTGTCTGCGCCTGAAGATGGGAGATACGGTCGGACTGACACTCGTAACGGTAGTTTCAATTATGGAGGCAGCGGGCGATTGGCAGTTTGCGGTGACTCGATTTTTGCTGACGTTAATTGGTATTGTATCTGCATTTATTATTAATGTTACGGTATTCCCTCCGAAACCGAAAGTTCAGTTCGTGAAGCAAATCCAGACGGTGTTTAACCGGATGTCACTGCTGCTGCGGACCGCTATCTCGGATGAGATCAAGGAAAGTGTGTTCCGTGATGAGAAAAGCGGCCTGGGAAGCTCCATCAAGGGACTTGGCGACAAGTACAATCTGTTCGAGGAAGAGCAGAAGAAGTTGAAGCGTCCGCGCTTTAGTGAAACCCGGCAGATGGTTGTTTATAAACAGATGCTCAGCAGTCTGCAAAAGGGCTATGAAGTTCTTGATGCGGTAGAGCGTCATTATTTCCAGGCGGAAAGGCCATTAGGAACCGACCGGTTCTTTGACCAGCATATGGAGCGGCTAATTAAATTCCATGAGCATGTGCTTCTGAAATTTGAGGATAAGCTGAAGCCTAATGATGATGAGACGGAAATGATGGAGGCTGAAAATGACCGCTTTATGCAGGAGGCCATCAGCCGTTATGATAAGGACCGCGAAGGTGTTCTGCGCCTGGCCATCGTCGTGTCTGCCATCTATGATTACGGGCATCAGCTTGGGAGGTTAAGCCGGTTGGCAGATCACATACACCGGGGAGATGCGTCCAAAGAGGGCGAGGGGCTGGCTGCCTGGCTGAGGCGTTGAATGGTTGGTAATTATTAATGTAGAGGCACCTGCGGGGGCCTCTTATTGATTTATGAGGCAGATTTGTATAGACTGTGGCTTAAAAGACCTTAGTTACTGTACCATGGTTTTTTACTTCCCGCAACAAATCAATTATTTAAACAGAGGTGGAAATTATGAATGAAGTTGTCCAATCACTGCTAGAACATCGCTCTATCCGTCAATATACTGAAGAGCCCATTTCCCGGGAACAGCTTGAAGCGATTATTGATGCAGCTCAGGCAGCTCCTTCCTCCATTAACGGTCAACAGGTATCTATTGTTGGCGTGGATGAAGCAGGCCTGAAGCGTAAGCTGGCCGAGCTGACAGGTAATCAGAAATGGGTGGACGAAGCACCCTTGTTTCTTGTCTTTTGCGCGGATTACCATCGTGCAGCGATCGCAGCCGAAAAGAATAATGAAAATTTGGTTATCACGGAGGGAATCGAAGCTTCGCTCGTAGGTGCTACAGATGTAGGTCTGTCGATGGGCTATGCCATTGCTGCAGCAGAGTCAATGGGATTGGGGACCGTTCCTATCGGAGGGATTCGCCGTATGCCTCTGGAAGTCATTGAGCTGTTGAATCTGCCGAAGTATGTTTTCCCGGTATGCGGTCTTGTTATTGGACATCCTGCTGACCGTTCAGCCAAAAAACCGCGCCTTCCCCGCGAAGCGGTTTATCACGGTAACCGTTATTCTACAGATCAGCAGACGTTGATCGATCAATATGATGAAACGTATCGTAATTACCTGCAGCAGCGCGGTGCACAGGATCGCACATGGACTTCAAGCATAGCGGGTATATACAATCGGGTGTATTACCCGCAAGTACGTTCCATGCTCGAACAGCAAGGATTTGATTTCAAATAAAAGAATTTGTACAACAAAAACGCCCCCTGTACGTAGCAGGAGGGCGTTTTGGTGATAATCATGAAATATAAAAAGCCCCCCAGTTGAATTGGGAAGCTGTTCTTGGTAAAATGGAAAATGGTCTTTAAGTCTTCAATTGTGTATAAGTTATTATGTTATTTCCAAGGTTGATTATATCATATAATCACGCATGAGTCAACCTGCGGATTTATGGATTTCGATATGAGCGATTGGTTCATAATAAACTTCAGTTCTCATGGAAGAGGGGCGATAGAATGAGTACGGACAAAGAATGGCAGCAGGAGCAGCAGCGGGTAGATGATGTGACTACCAAGCTGAACCGCCGCATTTCCGGTCTGGAAGCCCAGGTGGGCTCCGTGCGCGGCGATGTCGTTGAAATGAGGAAGGAATTTTGGGAAGAAGTTACCATGAACTTCAGTGAAGCGGATGACGTAGGGGAGACCTCCACCAGTATGCGTCAGCAATCCCAGGTTCTGAACGAAAGGGAGCACAGCCACCGGATGGCGGCCGAGTCGCTGGGACGAATGCGCAGACTTCGGCAGTCGCCGTATTTTGGCCGGATTGATTTTGCCGAGGATGGAGAGCCGGCGGAAGCAATCTATCTGGGAATTGCCTCATTCCTGGATGAGGATGAACAGACGTTCCTGGTCTATGACTGGAGGGCTCCGATCTCTAATCTGTACTATGACAGTACCCCGGGGCCTGCCTCGTACGAAACGCCTTCGGGGGAGATCAGCGGGGATATAACGCTGAAAAGACAGTACGTCATCCGTGATGCCAAAATCCGCTTCATGTTCGACACCGGCGTCACGATCGGCGATGAGCTGCTGCAGGCTGTCTTGAGCCGGAGCTCGGATGCCCAGATGAAAAGCATTGTAGCGACTATTCAGAAGGAACAGAACCGGATTATCCGTAATGACCGTACACGCATGCTGATTGTACAGGGTGCGGCCGGCAGCGGGAAAACATCAGCAGCACTGCAGCGTGTTGCCTATCTTCTATACAAGTACCGCGATCAGTTGAAGGCTGATCAGATGGTGCTGTTCTCGCCGAACCCCATGTTTAACAGCTACGTATCCACTGTACTGCCTGAACTCGGGGAAGAAAATATGCTGCAGACGACGTATCAGGAGTATCTCGAACGCCGATTGGGCAGGGAGTTTGCTATTGAGGATCCTTTTGTTCAGATCGAATATGTATTGTCGAAGAACGAGGAGCCGGGATATGAGTCCCGAATGGGGGGCATCCGGTACAAATCTTCCGAAGCATTCGTCTCTGTCATCAACGCGTACAAAACACTGCTCGAGAGTGAAGGCATGATTTTTAAACCGGTCCGCTTTCAGGGTAAAGTGGTTGTGTCCGCCGAGGAAATGAAGACAGAGTTTTATTCTTATGATTCGTCTATCCGACTGGCAAATCGATTGGAGCTGCTGAAAGAATGGATGCTGAAGGAACTGTCCCGCTTCGGTAAAGGGGAAGTCGACGCCGAATGGGTGGACCGCACCATTGATGTGATGGATACAGAAGACTACCAGCGTGCCTATAACCGGCTTCGCCGGAAGAAGAAAGGCAAAGCCGAGACGTTCGACGACTTCCAGCAGGAACGGGAGATTCTTGCCCGCATGGTTGTCAGTGACCGGCTGAAGCCTCTTCGTAAATGGATCAAAGCCCAGCGTTTTGTGAATATCACAAAGCTTTACGGGGAGCTGTTCCGCAGCGATGCGCTCTTTCGGAAGCTGTCCGGTCAGGAGCAGCTGCCGGCATGGTGGGGAGAAATGTCACGCCAGACCCTGGCACGCCTGGAGCAGGGCGAAATGGCCTACGAGGATACAACACCCTTCTTATATTTGAAGGAAATTATGCTCGGGTTCCGTACCAATACCAACATTCGCCATGTCATCATAGATGAAGCTCAGGACTACTCACCATTTCAGCTGGTCTTCTTCAAGCGGCTGTTCCCGCGTGCCAAAATTACGGCGCTGGGCGATTTTAACCAGGCGATCTATGCCCATTCATCTGCACTGCAGAAATCAGGCCCGCTTGCCAATCTTTACGGCCCTGAACAGACGGAGCTGATCTCGTTGACCCGCAGCTATCGTTCGACCTGTGAAATTGTCGATTTTACCCGGGGAATGGTTGAGGGCGGAGAGGAGATCGTGCCTTTCAACCGCAGCGGGGAGAAGCCGCGGGTTCTGGAGGTTCGTGATACAGAAGCGCTTCAGCGTTCCATAGCCGCCGATCTTCAGGCACTTCAGAAGGAAGGTTATGAATCTATAGCCGTTATCTGTAAAACCGCCGACGAGAGTGCCGAGGTGCATCAGGCGCTGGGGGGGATGCTGGAGACGGCGCCGCGGCTGATTAAGAAAACGACGCTGGCTTTTGAGAAGGGTGTCCATATTATTCCGGCATACTTAGCCAAAGGTGTAGAGTTCGATGCGGTGATAATCTATAATGGCTCCTCCGCAAGCTACAGCAGGGAGAGTGAACGCAAGCTGTTTTACACAGCATGTACCCGTGCCATGCATCTGCTTCACATTTATTCAGTAGGGGCGTTAAGTCCGTTTATCGCGAAGCTGCAGCCGGAGCTGTACGAGCAGAGCGCGGTTGAAGTGTAATTCATCGCCTATAACAAAAGCCCTGATCTCCATCGAGCGATGGAGCAGGGCTTTTCGGTATGTGTAACCTCTAGTCTTCAGGCATGAAGAACCTCGGTTACGACCTCTTCCTCAAACTGCTTCCGGTATTGTGAGGGGGTAATTCCGTTCACTTTTTTGAAGATAGTTATAAAATAGCTCAGATGGTCAAAACCCACCTCCAGCGCAACATCCACGATCTTCATGTCGCTGTTCTCCAGCAGCTTGCTGGCCTTCAGGATACGATAATGATTCATATACTCGACCGGGCTCTTCTGAACAAGATGCTTGAAGAAGCGGCAGAAATGCCCTTCACTCATGTTCACTTCTGCAGCCAGGTCCCGCAGCTTGATGGCTTCGCTATAATGCTCGTGAATATATTCCAGTGCTTTCTTGAGGCGTTTTACCTTATCGTGACTGGCGGATGCACGGGTATTGTTTTTGGCGGCAGGCTGCATGAAGGGGTACATTGCGGCAAAAATGGCATACAGCTGCGCTTTGGTGATCAGCTCGAATGCAGGTGATTCCTGCTCATTCACAGCAATAATGGTATGCAGTCCGTTCAGCACCAGCTGTTCCCATGGCTGTTTACCCGTAATATGCATCGGGGGCAGCAGCTTTTTCTTAAACAGCGGATCAAGATACTTTTCCTGCATGCTGTCAAAGGTATGGCTTGAGAGAAATCCGGGACTGAATACAACCGCTGAGAAGATGCAGGCCGGATCATCCTTCAGATAACCGGCATGGATTTCACCGCTGTTCACGAACAAGGCTTCGCCTGCATGGACTTCAATATAGTCCATGTCGATCTGAAATACGGCACTTCCCCGGGTTACCAGAATGAATTCCATTTCGTCGTGCCAGTGGCAGTCGAGAATGCTCTGGCCGTTCAATTGCTCGACATCCGGGTATACACTCACTGGATACATAGGGTTGCCATGAATCCGGTCTTCCTTGAGCATGTCGCGATTCATGAGGGTTCCTTCTTTCGGAAAGTGATATAATTGAATTTGCATACTTTATATAGAAAGGTAGTGCTCTAGTTATGAATAATACCTTGAACCAGCTTAACGATCACCGCTCCATCCGTCACTATACAGATCAGCCTGTTACCGACGAGCAGATCCAGGCTATTGTGACTGCTGCGCAAGCTGCGCCAACCTGGGCTAACGGTCAGCAGGTCAGTATCATCGGGGTGCAGGACCCCGAGAAGCGCGAGATCATTGCGCAAATTGCAGGAGGACAGCCATGGATTGCACAGGCACCTTTGTTTCTTATGTTCTGCATGGACTATTACCGGATCAAGCAGGTGATGGACAGCAGGCATGTGCCGCTCGGAGCAGCAAATAACGTAGATACACTCCTCATCGGTTCGACGGATGTCGGTCTCTCGATGGGATTTGCTATTACCGCAGCTCAATCGCTGGGTCTGGGCATTGTGCCTATCGGCGGAGTACGCCGGGACACGCAAAAGCTGATTGAACTGCTGGATCTGCCGGAATACGTCTTCCCGGTGTCCGGCCTGGTGGTCGGTCATCCGGCAGAGGCTTCGGCGAAAAAACCGCGTCTGCCGCTGCAGGCCTTCTATCATTCGGAAACATACAACCGCCAGCAGCACGGACTGATCGAGCAGTATGAGCTGGATTACGCGGCATATGTGGAAGAACGGAGTGAGGGACAGCAGCAGAAGAATTGGTCTGATACGATGGCTGCGTATTACAGCGGACCAGGGCTGGCCGGAACAGCGGATACGCTTCGCCGCCAGAAATTTGATTATAAGTGAAGAGCAGCTTCAGGAGCCGGGCATGTCCCGGCTTTTTTGATATGCCATAATATGCTATGGAAAGCAAACGCTTCCATGGTAAAGAGAAAACTAGATGGTTTTGCTTCTTTCGATCAAAATACTGATATAAATGATCAAAATATCGTAAGAAAACCTTTTCAATTATCAATATCATTATAGTATAACTGAAGGGGGTAAGGGAACATGAAATTTACAGATGGCTACTGGATGGTCCGCAAAGGATATGAGCTGCAAAATCCGGTGGATATCCGTGATATCGTACAAAACGGGGACTCCATCACGGTGTACGCTGCAACGAAGCGTATTGAGAAAAAGGGAGATACTCTGAACGGAACACTTCTGAAAGCTACTTACAGCTCGCCGATGCCAAACGTAATCCGGGTGCAGCTGAATCATCATAAAGGTAAAGTGAAACAAGGTCCTGAATTCGAGCTCAATACCCTGCAGACCGATGTGCAGATCACGAATGAAGGGAAAAATGCTGTTCTGCAAAGCGGTGATCTGCAGGTTCGCGTGGATGGCAGCAAGGGCTGGGATGTAGGCTTTTATTACGGCAGCAAACGTATGACAGGCTCCGCTTACAAGGGAGCAGGCTATATTACGGGACCTAACGACACCAGTTTCTACCGTGAACAGCTTGAGCTGGGAATCGGTGAGTATGTGTACGGTCTCGGTGAGCGCTTCACCCCATTCGTCAAGAACGGCCAAGTGGTGGACGTATGGAACGAGGATGGCGGCACCAGCAGTGAACAGGCCTACAAAAATATCCCGTTCTATCTCTCCAACAAAGGTTATGGTGTGTTCGTCAACCATCCGGAGAAAGTGTCCTACGAGATCGCTTCCGAGAACGTATCCAAGGTTCAGTTCAGTGTGGAAGGCGAATCCCTGGAATACTTCATCATCGGCGGTGCCGATCCGAAGGAAGTTCTTGATAACTATACGAAACTGACAGGCAAGCCTGCACTTCCGCCGGCATGGACCTTCGGTCTGTGGCTGACGACATCTTTTACAACAGATTATGATGAAGCAACCGTGAACCATTTTGTCGACGGTATGGCTGAGCGTGATCTGCCGCTCTCCGTATTCCATTTTGACTGCTTCTGGATGAAGGAATACCAATGGTGTGACTTTGAATGGGACAAAGACATGTTCCCGGATCCGGAAGGCATGCTGAGAAGACTCAAGGATAAGGGACTCAAAATCTGTGCCTGGATTAACCCTTATATTGCTGAAAAGTCTTATCTCTTTGACGAAGGTATGGAGAATGGCTATCTGGTTAAAACGGCTGACGGCAGTGTATGGCAGTGGGATTTGTGGCAGGCCGGCATGGCGCTGGTCGATTTCACGAATCCGGCAGCTGTAGACTGGTACAAAGGCAAGCTGAAAGTGCTGATTGACCAAGGTGTGGACTGCTTCAAGACGGACTTCGGCGAAAGAATTCCAACCAACGTCGTATATTATGATGGTTCCGATCCGCAGAAAATGCACAACTATTATACTTTCTTGTACAACAAGGCCGTATTTGAAGTGCTGGAAGAAAACCTGGGTAAAAATGAAGCGGCTCTGTTTGCCCGCTCCGCAACGGTTGGTGGACAGCAATTCCCTGTACACTGGGGCGGGGACTGTTCGTCCACGTTCGAGTCGATGGCAGAATCGCTGCGCGGCGGTCTGTCCCTTGGTCTGTCCGGCTTTGGCTTCTGGAGCCATGACATCAGCGGTTTCGAAATGACAGCTCCGCCTGAAGTATACAAGCGCTGGGTACAGTTCGGTCTGCTCTCTTCCCACAGTCGTCTGCATGGTAATGAATCCTACCGTGTGCCTTGGCTGTTTGATGAAGAGGCCGTAGATGTGGTTCGTGACTTTACGAAGCTGAAATGCAGCCTGATGCCTTACATTTATAACTCTGCCGTCGAATCCTCGGTTAGAGGTCTGCCGATGATGAGACCGATGGTGCTGGAATATCCGCAGGATCCAACATGCGCTACCCTTGATTTGCAGTACATGTTCGGGGATTCCATCCTCGTAGCTCCAATTTTCAATAACGAGGGTGACGTTCAATACTACCTGCCGACAGGCACATGGACGAACTTCCTGACGGGCGATCAGATAGAAGGTGGACGCTGGATCAGCGAGAATCATAACTTCAGAACACTGCCGGTGATGGTGAAGCCGAACAGCATTATTGCAGTGGGCAGCGAGAACGGGCGCCCGGATTATGACTTTGCTGACCAAGTGGCACTGCACCTGTTCGAGCTGGGTGAAGGCCGCACCGCTGAAGCCGTTGTTGTGAACAAGGCAGCCGAGACCGAATTGACGGTCAAAGCCGTCCGCAGCGGTTCGTCCATCCAGGTATCCGCTGAGGGTGCCGGCAAGCCTTGGACCCTCGTACTTCGTGGTATTCAAACAGTATCGAATGTGGAAGGCGGTACTTCCGCAGCGGGTGAACAGGGTGTTGTCATTACACCGGCTTCCGGAGCTTCCTCTGTCACCATTCAGCTGTAGAATGATATAAAGCCGGATGTATAAAACGAAAGCACTGTCCTTATTCAATGGACAGTGCTTTCGTTTTTGTTTCTGCATAGTGGAAGGAAAAATGGTTGTTATGGCCTATAAAGTAATATTCATCTTAAGACGATAATAATAAAGCCGCTTTAAAAACCACATCATGAAAATAGGTCTTAATATCTACTTGATCACACAACAAGATCTAACATTCAAAGGAGTATGAAGGAATGAAGATTAAAACAAAAATGATTCTCAGCGCTGTGTTGATTCCAGCTGCTATCTTCCTCTCGGAGTTTGTGAACCAGTATTTCAGCATGACGAGTGAGAATGAATACCGTGAAATTATTACCCAACAGCAGAAAATTGCCTATGATTTGCGTTCAATGCAGTATCTTATGGTTGGCATTGCGAACGATGAGCGGGGATTCCTCCTAAACCGTGACGATACATATGTGGATAACATTCATAAAAAGCAGGACGAGCTGAACAAGCTTGCGCAAGAAATCCTGCCTCTGCTGGACCCGGATGATACGGACGACAAGGAGCAGGTAGAAAAGTTCATCGAAGAAATGTCCAATTACAATTCTTTCACCGGTACTTTGCTAAATCGTGCAGGCTACAACAGTGTAAACGGGGATTATCCGCCGTTCTCCGAACTGACCGACGTTTATGCACAGGAGCGGGAAGTGCGGAAAAGTTTTAATACTGCGATCGAAGCGTTCGTACTGGAAAAGGATCAGGACATCCTTAACAGTATTAACGAGGTGCGTTCTGAGCGCGAAATAACAAATTATATCGTTATGGGCATTACCGGTGCGGCGATAGTGTACAGCATCATTCAGTCCCTGATTCTGATTCGCTCACTTCGACCGCTCAACCGGATGAGCAGCCAGTTATCCAGTATTGCAGATGGCGGCGGTGACCTGGTATCCCGCCTGGAAGTGAAGACGAAGGACGAAGTCGGAGAGGCAGCAGGTGCTTATAACCGTTTGATTGAAGGCATTCGAGCTATTATCGTGCAGACCCAGACAGCCTCCGCCCATGTAGCAGGGACGTCTTCCCAGCTGAATTCAAGCGCGGAAGAGATCCGTCAGGCTTCCCAGCATACGACAGAAGTCATGGAGGAGCTGGCATCGGGTATGGAAGGCCAACTAAATGATGTACAGCGCATGAATGTCATCATTCAAGAGCTGGTAAAAGGGCTGGATCAGATCTCGGAGCTCTCCCAGCATGTATCCTCGCGATCCGGCGATGCTTCCCAGGGCGCAGCAGAGGGCATGGAATCCATTACACAAGCGCTGCATCAGATGGAAATTATCAGCGAGAAGGTGGGAATGTCTGCTCAGGCCGTCCTGGATCTCAGTGGATATACGGACAAGATTGGCCATATGGGACAGGTCATCACCCAACTGGCGAAGCAGACAGGCATGCTCGCTTTGAATGCATCTATTGAAGCAGCCCGCGCTGGAGAGCACGGTCGTGGTTTTGCAGTTGTGGCCACGGAAGTTCGTAATCTGGCCGAGCAGTCTTCAGCATCCGCTCATGAAATTGCTGAGTTTGTGCGTGAGATCCAAAACAGTATTGAGACCGTGTCGGTTACAATGCAGGACGGTACTAATGAGGTCGAGAACGGCATTATCGTGATGCAGCAGGCTGAATCCTCTTTCCGCAGCATCGAACATTCGGTGGGACAGGTCAATGATCAGATTCACGGGGTAACTGCCGCAGTAAAAGAGATGACAGCCGGTTCCGGCGAAATTATGGAAGCCGCGAACCGGATATTGGCCGTTACCGATCAGGCTGCAGGTGCTACCCAAAGTGTCAGTGCAACAGCGGAGCAGCAGCTTGCTTCTATGGAAGAAGTCACGGCTTCTACAGAGTCACTGTCTGAAATGTCTGGTAATCTCAGCAGCTTGGTCGGCGGCTTCAAAGTCTAAGCGTTCAGGCGCATAATTCCTTCATTCTGGACCACACTAACCATTATGTTCTGCAGTATCGCATTTTGCTTAACTGCACGGTGCCGCTGACACTTCCTATAAGGTGGTTAGTTATCGGATGCAATCGAAAATGAAGGATTTATTGGCCTTGTCCACGATTCCGCTCATAATGACTCTTGGTAATTCGATGCTGATTCCGATTCTTCCGGATATTTCACGGAGGCTAGGGGTCAGCTCGTTCCGAATCAGCCTGCTGATTACGGTTTATGCTGTCGTAGCCATTCTACTGATTCCGTTGGCGGGGTACCTGTCTGACCGGTTTGGACGGAAAGCTGTTATTATCCCGTGCCTCATCATCGCTGCAGCGGGAGGAGCTGTATCCGGAGCAGGTGCCTGGTTCCTGACGGATGGCGCAGCGTATTGGACGATTATGGCAGGGCGTTTCCTGCAGGGCATCGGGGCGGCCGGTGCTTTTCCTATCGTCATTCCTTTGGTGAGTGATATGTTCAAGGATGAAGAGCAGGTTAGTAAAAGCCTTGGGATCATTGAGACCTCCAATACGTTCGGTAAAGTGCTAAGCCCGATTGTTGGTGCTGCCCTCGGAGCCTGGCTGTGGTATTCCCCTTTTCTGGCGATTCCGATACTCTGTCTGATCTCTCTGGTGATGGTCCTCTTCATGGTCAAAGCGCCTAAGCGAAAAGAGAAAGTACCCACTATCAAGGAATTTATCGGACAAATCAAGGATGTCCTCGGTAAGAAAGGACGCTGGCTTTACTCCATCTTTGCTATGGGCTGCATCAGTATGTTCATCCTGTTTGGTGTTCAGTTTTACTTATCAGAGAACCTGGAGTCGCGATACGGTCTTCATGGTATTATCAAAGGTCTGGTGATTGCGATACCTTTGGTAGCTCTTTGCCTGGCCTCTTATGCTGGTGGCAAAGTGATCGGTAAACATAAGAGAAGGATGAAATGGGTTGGATTTATCGGCTTAGTCCTAACAGTTGTAAGTGTCGCAGCTATCATCTTTGTGAAACAGATTTATATTGTCCTTGGGCTCTTCTCCTTAGGTGGTGCAGGTATTGGCCTGACGCTTCCGTGTCTGGACGCTCTGATTGCCGAAGGAATAGAGAAGAAGCAGCGCGGAACAATTACCTCGCTGTACAGCAGCATGCGGTTTATAGGGGTGTCGCTAGGGCCGCCCGTCGTGTCCCTGCTCGTCAACAGCGGCCAGGGGCTTCTGTTTGGGGTGTTCGCGGGGGTTGGCGTACTCGGCAGTATTCTTATGCTAGTCGGGGTTCGGCCTAAGGAAGACCAGAGCGGAGAGCCTGAATCTGCGGAGCAAGGATTTGACAGCAGCCGGATTCACCGCTTCCATTCCGATGCAGAGCAGATGCACGGACGTCTGGGGCTGCGGGGGATGAGGCGTAAGGGGAAAACCTGACATGAACGAACAAGATTGTAGCTCAAAGAAAAGCAGGCCTTTCCATGGGATAGGCCTGCTTTTTGGGTTTAGTGGATGATAAGCTGACGAGTCAAGACGGTTTGACACTGGTTTTGTTCGCAGACGACGTGCGCATCTGGATCAGATAGATTACCAGGAACAGCACGATGGCAATTGCAGAGTAACGATACATCGCCATATAGCTTGTTGCCTTCGCAACAGCACCCAGTACAAGCGCCCCGATGGCAACGCCAAAATCGAGGGAGTTCAGGAACATCCCGTTGGCCATCCCGCGCTGCTTCGGCGATACGACTTGGATCATCCAAGCCTGCAGTGAAGGCTGCATGACACCGAATCCGAGTCCATAAATAAAAGCCGTTGTGTACAGCCACCAGTTCGTATGAGCAAAAGACAGCATCACAAGCGAGACAATCATTAAAATAGAACCCGGAATTAGCAGCATCTTATGCCCGCTCCGGTCATAGATACGGCCGGAGATCGGACGCACAATCAACACGGCGGCAGCGTTAAACAGGAAGAAGAACGCCGGATTAGATAGATGGGCTTCTTCACCGAAAAGAGCAATGAAGCCGAGCAGACCGCCGTACGTTAATGACATTAACCCGTTCAGCGCAGCCGGAAGGATCAGCTTCCGGTTAAAGGCAGGCTTCTTGCCTTCGGCCGGTTCAACGGCAGGCGGCTCAATATGATTTTTGGGGAGGCGGCGTATCAGGTAAAAAGCGAGCGGAACGATGACGATAATTACCGCTGCTGTCGAATAGACTAGCGAGCTGAAGCCGTAGCTTTTAAGCATCGTTAGTCCAATCGTTGGACCGATGGACATAGCGAGACTGGTGGAGAGGCCAAAATAGCCCATTCCTTCACCAATCCGTTTCAGCGGCAGCACATCAGAGGCCATAGTCGGAAAGGCGGTGCTGCTCATGCCAAAGCCGATACCAAACACCATGCGCATCAGTATAAGCGTAACAATACCTGCAGCCCACTGGTAACCAAGAGTACCGCATAGAGCCAGGAGCAGCCCGACGAAGATCAGAACACTGCGATGCCCTTTCTCCAGCATACGGCCTGAAAACAGACGTGCTGCGATCGCGCTGAGTGCGAATAGGGAGGTAATCAGGCTGACCTCCAGCGCGTTGGCATGGAACTCGCTTTTGGCATAGACGGGTATGGAGGACAGGATCATCTGCAGCTGCAGAAACAGCAGCAGGTTGCAGAGGGTCAAGATGATGAAAGGCTGTGTCCACAATTTCTGGTTGTTATCCTGAATCATGTATTACTTCTCTCCTTGTTGTTCCATGTTGGTAAGATTGGCTTCGATCCTTATCAGGGTCTGCCAGAATTGCCGGATGTCCTGCTCCGGGATATGACGAACAAAATCTGCGTTGGCCTCCAGCTCTGTCGGCATGGTTTCTTCAATCAGCTGTTTGCCTGCATCTGTCAAATAGAGAAGGTATGCTCTCCGGTCATCCGGGCTGGGTACCCGGCGGACCAGGTTTTTGGCAGAAAGCATGTCCACGAGCCGGGCCGTTGTCGGCTGATCCTTGGCTGCTCGCTGGGCAATCTGCTTCTGATTGACACCTTCTCCTTGATGAATTTGAAACAGAATCGACCATTGTTCCGGCGTAATACCATGCGGCTTAAGACGGAGGGCTACCTGATGTGACATTCTGCGGTAAAGATTGCCCATCCGGAATCCCAGGGATTGCTCGAATAAAGGAGAAGATTCCATTCGCGACAGCTCCTTAGAATTTTTATGTTGTTATAACAATAATAAGTATGACAAGTATATAGGCATAAAAGATCGGAAACGGGCAGGCCGTTTCCGATCAGGTAAAGTTCGTTCTTATTTATGACCTGGAGTTTGTGGAACAGACTCCCAGTCTTTCAGGAAGCGCTCGATACCCGCATCAGTCAGAGGGTGTTTCCACAGTGTTGGTACCAGGGAACCTGGGATTGTAGCAATGTGGGCACCAGCCAGAGCTGCTGCTTCAACGTGTCCAACGTTACGGATACTAGCTGCGATAATTTCGGCTTTCAGACCATGGATATCCAGGATCGCTCTCAGGTCGCTGATCAGCTTCATGCCGTCAACAGCGATGTCGTCCAGACGACCAACGAATGGGCTGATGTAAGTAGCGCCTGCTTTGGCAGCCATCAAACCTTGAGCTGCGGAGAAGATCAGGGTTACGTTTGTTTTGATGCCTTTTTTGCTCAGCTCGTGACAAGCTTTCAGACCGTCTTCAGTCAAAGGCAGCTTGATGACAACGTTAGGAGCCCATTCAACGATTTCCAGAGCTTCCTGAACCATTTCGTCGGCTTTCAGGCTGATAACTTCAGCACTTACCGGACCGCTAACAACGGAACAGATCTCTTGAATAACTTCTTTAAATACACGGCCTTCTTTGGCGATCAGGGATGGGTTTGTTGTAACACCATCAACCAGACCAAGACTTACAATACGTTTGATTTCTTCCACATTACCAGTATCCAAGAAAAACTTCATTTTTTGTTTCCTCCTCGAAATGTAATAAAAGGTAGCATATTGATCAAAATAAATCTATAATTAGTATGTACCATATTTACAATTATGACACAACATTTATCAAAAAAACAAGTATTCTATACTGAAAAATTTAAAAATCTGCTTATTTGTCGAAACTTTTCGTCATTAGCATGCTGGATCGGGGGGATTGGTGATTGAGTTAACAACACGACATCAGGAAATTATTGAAATCGTAAGGCTTCATGCCCCGGTTACCGGAGAGCAGATCGCCGAAATGCTGGGTCTCAGCAGGCCAACCATCCGGTCAGACCTGTCCATTCTGGTTATGCTGGGGCTGCTGGACGCCAAGCCCAAGGTCGGTTATTTTCCCGGCCGTTCACTTCGTCATGAGAGTCAGCTCGGCGCACGGCTGCGCAAACTGGTGGTGAGTGACGTTCAGAGTGAACCTGTGCTCATCTCGGATGAAGCTACCGCCTATGATGCGGTTGTCGCTCTGTTTCATGAGAACACCGGCAGTATTATGGTGGTTGATGCCCGGAAGAGTCTTACAGGCATTGTCACCCGCAAGGATCTGCTGAAGTTCACACTCGGACATGCAGACCTTCGCTCTATTCCTGTCAGGCTGGCGATGACCCGTCTGGCCCGCATTGTGACCTTAACACCGGATGAACCGGTATTATCGGCGGCCCAGAAGCTGGTTCGCCACCAGGTCAACTGCCTGCCTGTTATCTGTTCAACACAGCAGGAGGCGGGAGAGGACGGATTACAGGTCATAGGATGTGTCACCAAAACGGATATTATGAGCGTCCTGATGGAAATGATGAGCGGTAATGAAGACGCATAACATCTTCCTTGAAGCGAAGCACAGAATCCTTTATAAGAGATACATAAGTTTATCCGTCAGAGGTCTCAATACGGGCGCAGAAGACCATTCCAGGAGGTGGAAGGTATGCACTGGCTGGCCATGATCACCATGCTGCTGGATCATGTGGGGCTGGTTTTCTTCCCGCAGGAGCTCAGCTGGCGGATTGTAGGAAGAATTGCTTTTCCTATCTATGCCTATCTTCTGTATCTTGGTTACAGGCATACCCGCAGTCCATCCGGATATATGCGGAGACTGCTGTGGATCGCCGTCATCTCTCAGGTTCCGTACACGGCCGGTTTGGGCATTTATGCACCGAACGTTGTATTTACACTGCTGTTCTCGCTGCTGGTGCTGTATGCGCTTCCGAAGCTTAAGCACTGGTCTGCCCAAATGATATTCGTCCTGATCTCCGGTCTGATCATGGAGTGGCTCCGTATGGATTACGGCATGTACGGTTTGCTGCTGGTGCTCATCTACCGTTATCTGCCAGGTTATACGCTGATTGCGGGTCACCTTGGATTAAACGTACTGTATGCAGGGACGGTGGGTTCGTGGCTGCAGCATTTCAGTCTGCTTTCAACGGTCCTGATCGCCTGCTTCCAGCAGACCCCCTCAGTATTTCGCCTGCAGGCACCGCGCTGGCTGTGGCGCAGCTTCTATCCGCTCCACTTGAGCATCATTGCACTGATTCGCTGGACAGCGGAAGGGACGGCTCCGTATTGATGCAGTTCTTCCTGTTCAGGTTAAGAATGGACAGGAGGTGCTGCACATGACCGGAAACAGCAGAGCGATCGGCAGCGGTAAAATAACCATCATACAAGGGGACATTACCCGGCTGCATGCAGATATAATCGTCAACGCAGCCAATTCAAGCCTGATGGGCGGCGGAGGGGTAGACGGTGCTATCCACCGTGCCGGGGGGCCTGCCATCCTGGAGGAATGCCGGACCATTGTCCGACGGCAGGGCGGCTGCCAGACAGGTGAAGCAGTAATCACTACCGCCGGCCAGCTGGCGGCCCGGTTCGTCATCCACACCGTAGGCCCCGTCTGGCAGGGGGGGCATCGTGAGGAAGCGAGGCTGCTGCGCTGCTGCTATGAGAACAGTCTGAAGCTGGCAGAAGCGCACGAAGCAGCGTCTATTGCTTTCCCCAATATCAGTACAGGAGTCTATGGTTATCCGAAGCAGGAGGCAGCTTCTATTGCCTGGCAATCTGCTGTGGATGATCTGCTTCGCGGCAGTGAGAAGGGACCGAAAGAGATCATCTTTGTATGTTTTGATCGTGATAACGCCGATATATATGAAAAACTGATGAGTGAACAGCTTCCATCATAGTGACGTTCCAGCACCCAAGAGCTGCAAATTGATGTTTTTCCTCCTTTGTAGTACATTAGCGTTAGAGTTAAAGGAGGCTGCATTCAAATTGAATAGACAAGACGATACTTTATACATCATGACCTACACATTAAATAGCGGTATCAAAGGCACAGTGCCGTTGTCTACCAAGCAAATACAGAACTGGATCGAATGCTACAAGAATGGTGTCCGGTATGTAACTTCTATTGGGAGCGAGTTTTTCGGCCTGAACCCGAATCTGGTTGCCGACTTCAAGGTCCACAATGAATTCTCCAGCCACCAAGAAGTCATTGAACCTCTGCAGCCTGAAACCTTCGGCAATCTTTACGATGCCTACAAGCAAAATGAGATTATCATCAAGATTGACTGCAAATGCGGGACGGCCTACATCACCGATTCCCCTTATAAACGAACCAAATGGTATTGCTCCAAATGCAGGGAGATTGTGTTCCTGGATGCCAAAAAAGGCATGGTAGAAACATCTAGAGGCCCTGCCTACTACATGACTAACAAATATTATGTGGATCGTGAGCCAACCGGGGTGTAGACGGTTGGCTGTTTGATGTGGACCCCGAACAGAAAATGCTGGATCATGTATTTAAAATAAACCGTCCTATTGTCGACGGGGCACGGTCATTTATATAATAAGTGAATAGATAATGTTTCAGGAAAGGATTCGGCCATGCATCCAATCATCATTCGTAATGTATCTGTTCACGATAAAGAACTTCATAGTCTGATCTCTCAACTGGATGAAGAGCTTCTGCAGCGTTATCCTACAGAGACGATCTACCGGGTGGATTTCACCGACCCCAAAGTGAGCTCGATGGTTTTTGCTGTAGCCTTTGATCAGGAGCTTCCGGTTGGATGCGGCGGTATCCGCAGGCTGGAGGATGGCGACGTGGAGCTGAAACGGTTTTTTGTCATACCCTCACATCGAAGAATGGGTGTTGCCGAGGGCATGCTGAAGCATCTGGAAGATGAGGCCAGGCAGTGGGAGTGTCCGCTGATCAAGCTGGAGACCGGGGCTCAGCAGCCGGATGCGATAGCTTTTTATAGTAAACACGGGTTTCGTGCTGTTGAAAGATTCGGAGAATACAGCGAGGATGAAAACAGTCTATGTTATGCGAAGCCGCTCTGAGCCCAAAGGATCCCGGCAGGAGCCGGGGTCCTTTGCTTCGCTGCAGCTGTTACAGATGATATTTGCCGTCAGGTGAGAAAATAACCCATTCCAGCAGCATGATCTTCTCATCAAGTACAGCCATTTGGCGTGACAGGCGCTCGTTCTCTTCAGTGCTTATATCATCTGATTGAAGAGATGCTTGGAGTTTGTTTCTCTGAACGGTAAATTCATTAATTTTGGCCTGAATCTGATTCGCTGTACGCATGGTTCATCGCTCCTTCGGTGAATAAAAGACGGCTGATCAGCCGCGCAAGTCATCATATCAAGGTTAGAACTCAAACTCAAGACGGAAGGCAGGAAGGAAAGCAATGAACTTAAAACAGCTGGCCGCAATTAAAGCGGTGGAAATGATTGAAGACGGGATGAAGGTCGGTCTAGGAACCGGTTCCACTGCCTACTGGGCTATCCAGGAGATCGGACGACGCGTTAAGGAAGAGGGGCTCCGTATCGAGACAGTTGCCACATCGCAGGCATCAGAAGATCTCGCACGTGAACTGGAGATCCCGATTCTGCCTTTCAGTGAGATTCCCCATCTCGACCTGACGATTGACGGCGCGGATGAGGTAGACCCGCAGCTGAACCTGATTAAAGGCGGCGGCGGCGCCTTGCTGCGCGAGAAAATAGTAGCTTCAAATAGTGATAAATTAATCATTATTGTGGATGAGAGCAAATCCGTTGAGACGCTGGGGGCGTTTGCTTTGCCGGTTGAGGTTGTACCTTTTGCCTGTGAGTGGACGCTGGCTGCCCTGGAACGTCTGGGCTGCAAGCCGGAGTGGCGGGTGAAGGACGGAGAACAATTTGTGACGGATAACGGGAACTACATAGCGGACTGCCGGATCGAACGTATTGAAGATGCTCCTTTATTGGAACAGCAGCTCAACCGGATCCCAGGAGTAGTGGACAACGGGCTTTTCATTGATATGGCTTCCATCGTCATCGTTGCTTGCAGCGACGGTACGATTGATGTGAGAAACCGCAAGTGACTGGAAGGAGCAGCAGGACGATTTTACGTCTGAGCCTGTTCGTGTATACGCTGCTTCTGATTTACATGATGTTCTTCGGGTTTGGGCGTTCCTATAATCCAGGCTCTCATTATTCTTACAATCTGATTCCGTTTGACACGATCAAAAGTTATTGGATGAACGTAAGAGGGCCGCATACTCTGCAAACGATGATGATTAATTTGCTTGGAAATATCGTTGTTTTTATTCCTTTCGGTATTCTGCTGCCAGGATCATATCAACGGTTGAAGAAGGGCGGTTCTTTTTTTCTGGTATGCTTATCCGCCTTGCTGCTGCTGGAAATCTCCCAGATGCTGCTGTATCGCGGGACGATGGATGTAGATGATGTGATCTTGAATCTGCTCGGTGCAGGTCTCGGATTCTGGAGTTTAACGGCAGGTCGGAAATTCATGAGGAGGCGTTCTTAAAAGGACGGACGTGCAAGTGCTGTTTGTATGAGGACAAATACTAAGAATCCATCCGTGTGGGAGTGCTCTGTGAAGAACGGGAATCCAAGCAGTCTGATGAACATGTTAGAATGTCCGTCAGACTGCTTTTTCTTTACGTTTAATTAGGAATGGATCGGTTCCAAGGCTGTTATGATGTCAGCTTCTTGACACTTCACTTCAATTGCGATATCTTTGAATGAAGATAACGGATGTGATGGAGGAACAGAAGATGTCCAGAGTACTTGATGAACGTGAACTTTCACTTAATTTATTTGTCGTATTGGCACGTGCCTATAATTCGGTGACCAGCCGCACGAATCGTGATATTCAGAGCCATGGACTGAACACGACCGAATTCGGCGTGCTGGACCTGCTGTACTACCGCGGACCGCAGCCGCTGCAGAAGATTGGGGAGAAGGTGCTGATCTCCAGTGGTAATATCACGTATGTGGTTGATAAGCTGCAAAAGAAGAATTTGCTCGTCCGGAGGGCTTCCCAGGATGATCGGCGTGTTATTTTTGCAGAGCTTACGGAAGAAGGTCGGCACTTTTTTGAACAGATTTATCCGCAGCACCATCGGGTGATCATGGATACGGTAGATGGCTTAAGCCGTGAAGAGAAAGAGCAGGCCGTAGAGCTGCTGAAGAAGCTTGGATTATCGGCCGAGACTAAGACGGCTGTTCAATCTTAGGTTGTTATTGCATAGGACTTTTTGTATAAATAAAACCTGCGTTTTCTACACAGAATCGCAGGTTATTTTTCTGTAAGCTTATTGCCATAAATGGTAATGCTGTTTAAATCGCTTGAAGAAACGTACTAGTTATGGGACAATTCTAGTAAGCTTTTATTTTATGTTTTTCGGATTTGAAAGGTCACCGTGTTTGGGCGAAGGAGGGCTGCACATGAGTGTACAATACAGTACAGTTGGGGAGCTTCTACTTCGGAAGGCAGAAGACCTTGCACTTGATATTACAGAGAGACAATATGAACGTCAGCCGGATTTGATGGAGCGATTCGGGCAAACGGGCTGGGAGAAGACAAAGCAGGATACGCTGTATACTCTCAATTACTTGGCAGAGAGTGTTCTGGTGAACAGCCCCGGACTATTCACCCATTATGTATCCTGGCTGAAAGATCTTCTAAGGCAGTACCGGGTAACTCAGGAGGATCTGCGGATTAATTTTGAACTGATGCGGGAAGCGCTGTGCGCTCATTTTGATGATCCGAATCATGATATTGTCCTGGACTATATGGACATGGGCCTGCACCAGATCATGGTGGACCATGATGGATTTCCTTCTTATATTAACGAGAGCAATCCACTGCGTGTGGATGCCCTGAATTACCTTAACTTGCTGCTGGAAGGGGACCGCAGCGGCGCATTCATGATCGTAGATCATCTGCTGGATCAAGGAACACCTATCAAGCAGGTGTATCAATATATTTTTCAAATGACGCAATATGAGATTGGACGTCTGTGGCAGCAGGGCAGGATTAATGTAGCCCAGGAGCATTACTGTACGGCAGCCACCCAGGCAATTATATCCCGGTTGTATCCCCGGTGGATGGCCGCAGGCGGTACGGGATACAGGCTTGTTGCTGCTTGTGTGGGCAAAGAGCAGCATGAGATCGGCCTGCGGATGCTGACAGACATCTTCGAACTGGAAGGATGGGACACGTATTATCTGGGTGCCAATGTGCCGGATAGCAGTCTGGTAACCACAGTCGCACAGCACCAGCCGGATGTTGTCGCGATTTCTGCGACGATGACGTTTCACATCCATCTTGTCAAGGAACTGATTTCGAAGCTTAGAGCTTACCCAGCCACGAGTCACGTCAAAATTTTGGTTGGCGGATTTCCATTCAGTATCGATCCGCATTTATGGAAAGAAGTCGGTGCGGATGGCAGTGCTGCAGGTCCTGATGAAGCGGTAAGAGTGGCGGAACTCTTATTGGATCCGGAGTTCGCTTAGGCGGACTGGAAGGGGGCTTAAATATGCAAGAAACATCGAACGAAGCGGAAATGCTGCTGAAGACGATCGAGATGCTGTCCGATCAGCTGATTCGGCAGAAGGCTCAAGAAGAGCAGGTTCTCAGCGAATTCTCTTCTATGAATAATGAGCTGGTCACGCTGCAGCGCGCATTGGCCAAGTCGAATGCGGAGCTGAAGCATGCCCGTGAATCGGCAGAGACGGCTAACGAAGCCAAGAGTAACTTCCTGGCCATGGTCAGCCATGAGATTCGAACCCCAATGAACGGTATTATTGGTATGAGTGAGCTGCTGTCTCATCAAGGTCTGAGCGAAGATCAGCGGGAAGCGCTGCTGGTCATTCAGGATTCAGCTTCTCTGCTGCTCACGATGATGAATGACCTGCTGGATCTCTCCAAGATTGAAGCAGGCCAGATGATGCTGGAGAACGGACCCTTAAATTTGAATGATATCGCCAGACGCGTCACGCAGCTGCTCGATGCAAAGGTCAAGGCCAACAACAATATCGTACGGGTTGAGATGGACCCGAGAATCCAGAGTGAGCTTGCGGGTGACAGTGCCAGGTTAACCCAGATCATTCTGAACCTGTTCAGCAATGCCAACAAATTCACCCGCGATGGTCAGCTGGACCTGTCGTTCAAGCTGATTGAGGAGCATGATCAGTATCAGCGTATCCGGTTCGAGATGAGGGATACGGGGATTGGGATCTCACAAGAGGATCAGGATAAATTATTCAGGCCTTATATGCAGACGGTAGAAGGCAGAGCTGCTCATTATGGAGGGACAGGACTAGGGTTATCAATCTGTAAATCCTTCGTCGAGTTGATGGACGGCAGTATTGGTGTCAGCAGCAAGCCGGGAAGCGGATCACGCTTCTGGTTCGAGATTGAGCTGGAGAAAGGCGGCGGCACATTGACAAATACACGTCTCGGTTCAAGTGAGCAGCGGCAGGTGAAGGATGAATCGCTTCCTGAAGAGAGACTGCTGGACGGCCATGATCGGGAACTGAAAGTCCTTGTAGCAGAGGACAATCCGATCAACCGTAAAGTCGTGCTTATGCAGCTGCAAAGGCTGGGCATCAAGCATGTGGATGTGGCAACGAACGGCAAGGAAGCGCTGGAGGCATTCCAGCAGAGCGAGTATGTCTGTATTCTGATGGATCATGTCATGCCAGTGATGGACGGCTTTACGGCTGCTGGTGAAATCCGCAGCTATGAACAGCTTCAGGGAGCTCCGAGAACGCCAATTATCGCGATGACCGGTAATGCTTCCGACATGGACCGGGAGAAGTGTCTGGCTGCAGGCATGGACGACTACCTGGCCAAACCTTTGACCATTGCTTCATTAGGGCAGGTTCTCAAGCGTTGGCTGCCTGAGGTTCCCGTGCTAGAGGCTGTGCTGGATGAAGAGATTGTCCAGGAGATTCTGGAACTTAGTGAAGACGGGTCGACCGAACTGCTGGAATCCCTGCTGGATATGTACATTGAGGATACTCCGGAAAAAGTTCAAATGCTTGAACAGTACCTGAATGCCGGGAATATGACCGAAGTGCTGCGAAGCGCTCATGATCTGAAGTCCAGCAGCTTGAGCCTAGGAATCAACCGATTGTCCAAGCTGTTCGGCAGTATTGAGAATGCAGCAAATGCAAACCGTCTGGAAGAAGCGGTACAACTGCTCACTGAGGTCATGCCAGCCTATGAAGAGGCCTGTAATTCGCTTCGAGGTTATTTTAAGTAAGTTTTCTATAGATGCGAGGTAGTATAAGCGCAAAACATATAGCAATAGAAACAAGCTTGCAGCTCGCCTGAGGCGGGACTGCAAGTTTTTGTGTATCAGGGGGAAAATACATATGCATGAAGCTCTAAAACGGGTGCATCCTTTGGCCTGGACCATTATTGTAGGTACCATCTTCGGGCGCATGGCAACGTCCATGAGTATTCCGTTTTTGTCCATTTATCTGACCAAGCAAATGGGAGTAACGGCATCTGCTACTGGCGTGATCGTAGCTGTCAGTTCATTAGTAGGGATCTTTGCCAGCTTTTACGGTGGTTACATCTCTGACCGAATTGGCCGCAAGAAAGTGATGCTGATCTCCGTGTTTGGCTGGGCGGCAGTATTCATCGGCTTTGCCTCGGCCTCGGCGGTGTGGGCCTTTTTTATACTTAATGCATTAAACGGACTCTGCCGTGCGCTGTTCGAGCCGACCTCCCGGGCACTGCTCTCCGATTTGACGGAAACAAAGGACAAACTGCTGGTCTTTAATCTGCGGTATGCGGCCATCAATATCGGTGTAGTAGCAGGGCCTCTCCTGGGATTGCAGCTTGGATTATCCAACTCCGGCACGCCCTTTCTGTTGTCGGGCGTTGTGTATGCCTTATATGGAGCGGTGCTGATCATCCAGTTCATGAAGTACGCGGCACTTTTTCTCCGGAAGCAGGCCCATGGAGAGACACTGCGGCTTAGTGAGGCGCTGCGGACGACGGGAAGAGACAGTGTATTCATGCTGATTTTGCTGGGATCGATCTTCAGCGTGCTCGGATATGGGCACTTCAGCTCGACACTGACACAGTTTCTGGCGCTGTCGCCGGAGGTGCCTGACGGAGCTACACTGTTCGCTTACATGCTTTCGCTGAACGCCGTAGTCGTTTTGATCGTTCAGTATCCGCTGGTCCGCATGGCCTCCCGCTTCTCGCCAATGGTCCCGCTAATTCTCGGTAACGCCTGCGTCTCCTGCAGTCTGCTGCTCTTCGGTTTGCTGACTCCCGGCTGGTCTTGGCTTGGTGCAGTTGTTCTGTTCACCATCGGCGAGGTCCTGCTCTTTACGATGATGGACGTCCTCATTGACCGCATAGCCCAGCCGGATATGAAAGGGACTTACTTTGGCACCATGGGTCTAAATAATCTGGGAAATGTACTAGCTCCTGTGCTGGGGGGATTCCTGATCGATTCGTTCGGCACAGCGCGGCCTTTGTCCGTATTCCTGCCGGTCGCTGTGTCAGCCGCGCTTGGCATACCGTTCCTGCTGCTGGCGAAGCGTCTCCTCTTCAAACGGGAGCATGAGGCAGAGGCGGCGGGAACCGTACGGACAGAATCACCAAGCGCCGAAACGCTGACTTAACCTGTCGGCCCTGTGCCAGAGCGTCTTACATAAATGTTCACCAACCGTCATTCCGATAAGAGGAGTGGCGGTTTTATATTTTATTACGGTTCGGCAAAATGTGAGCGCTTTCGACAATGGCTTTGTGTTATATTGTTCAGGTTCTTTCGGACGTCAACAGAAACGGGGGAAAGTCATGAATATTATTGAAGCTAGGGGATTGTCGAAAACGTTTAAGCATGCGATTAAGGAACCGGGGTTACGCGGGGCAGTCAAGCATTTGTTTAAGCCGCATCATGTCACCAAGGCTGCTGTTAACCGGATTGATCTGACTGTTCAGGCGGGGGAAGCGGTCGCTTATGTCGGACCGAACGGAGCCGGTAAATCGACAACGCTCAAAATGCTTACCGGCATTCTCGTTCCTTCATCTGGTGAAGTGCGTGTGAATGGCCTGGATCCTCACCGGCAGCGGGTTGAGAACGCGAGAAGGATCGGTGCCGTTTTCGGCCAGCGAACACAGCTCTGGTGGGACATTCCGATTCAGGAATCATTCTCCCTGTTAAAGGATATCTATGAAATTCCGGCCCAGCAATATAAAAGCAACCTGGATACCTTTACGGAGCTGCTGGGAATGGAAGAATTCCTCCACTTGTCAGCACGAAAGCTCTCACTGGGGCAGCGTATGCGGGCCGATCTGGCGGCAGCCCTGCTGCACAACCCGGATATTGTTTATCTGGACGAGCCTACAATCGGACTGGACATTGCCGTCAAATTAAAGATCCGGGAATTCATCCTGCATATGAATCAAACCCAAAAAACGACGATGATGCTGACCACTCATGACCTTGGGGACATTGAGAATCTGTGCCGGCGTCTGGTTATTATTGATAGGGGTTCTATCATTTATGACGGTAGTCTGCAGAGCGTCAAAGACCGTTTTGCCAAGGAGCGGCGCATCCATTTTCAGCTTGCTGAACCAAACGCTGTTCTGATGGATAATCTGGAACGCGATACAAGTATACATATTATTCAAACGCCGGATAAAGATTCCGACGGGCGCCAGTTATGTGTTTCCTTTGACCGCTTCACAATCAGTGCCAGTGAGGTGACCAGCCGGGTCATGCAGCACGGGGAAATTATCGATTTTCGGATCGAAGAACCTGATATCGAACAGGTCATCAAAGCAGTCTACGAACGCGAGCTGGACATGAGCCAGCCGGGTACGGCATAGGAGGAAAACCATGTCTGCAGTTCGCAAATATATAGCCATATCCAATCGCTCCCTGCAAAATGTGCTGTCCTACAGGGTCTCCTATGTGATTACTTTTGCCTCCAATTTGGTGAGTCTGATTACGCTGTTTTTCCTGTGGAACGGTATCTACGGCGGAAGACCTGAACTGGGGGCCTACTCGTGGGAAGAGATGAAGGCGTATCTGCTCGTCACGTTTTTTGCCAATTCCATGCTCTCATGGTATTCGGAGACGGCCATCTCAACGAAAATTCTGGACGGCAGCGTTGCGGTCGACCTGCTGAAGCCCATTAATTTTCAGAAGGCAAGACTGGCTGAAAGTGCGGGTTCTGTCCTGCTGGAAGGGGGAATATCGGGCGTCATGATCGGCGCTTTTATTATATTCACAGCAGGGATTCAGCTACCTGATTCGCTGCTGCAATGGTTTCTGTTCATCCTCAGTCTGATCGGCTCCATTCTGGTGAAGTTTGGTGTAGTTTATCTCGCTGCACTGCTGTGCTTCTGGTCTACAGGATCTCTTGGAATCGTATGGACGCGGATTGCTGTAACCAATCTTCTATCCGGTGCGCTGGTACCGCTATCATTTTTTCCGGGCTGGCTGGAGCGGATCGCGCTGCTGCTTCCTTTTCAGAGTATTATTTATACGCCTACTATGATTTTTCTAGGTAAAGCAGGGGCAGGCGAGCTGGCAGGACTCGTACTGATGCAGTTCTTCTGGGCGGCGGTCCTCTGGTTCGCCGGCCGGCTGCTGTGGAGCTGGGCGGTCCGGCAGGTGACGATTCATGGAGGATGAGTGTCATGAAAATATGGCAAACGTGGAGGTGCGAAAATGCCGCTTAAACGGATGTTTTTTCTGTATCGCAGAATGTATGCCGGGCAGTTAAAAGCTATTCTTGAATACAAGGCAGACGTCATTATATTAATGATTTCTGCGGCGTTAACCCAAGTGCTGGGCCTGGTATTTCTATGGGTCATTTATGATCGAATTCCAGATATCCAGGGCTGGACATTCTGGGAAGTTGTATTTATGTATGCTATGATTTTTCTGACCGAAGGTATAGGATCACTGTTCTTTGAAGGGACCTGGCGGATGGGCGGACTCGTGAACCGCGGAGAACTGGACCGTTACCTGCTCCGTCCGGTTCCGGTCGTGCTGCAGATTTTCTGCACAGGCATTGGGATTAACGGGCTGGGTAATCTGGTGATCGGAGGCATTCTGGTATGGCAGTCCCTGCTCCATGCGGGAATGATCTGGACGCCGGGCAAGCTGGCTGTGACCTTGCTGCTGGTGCTGACTGCCATGGCGATCCGGGTGGCGATCAATTTTGCCGGTAATTCGGCGGCCTTCTGGATCAAAAATGCAGGTAACGCCTTTCCGCTGATGGTGCACAGTTTATCGGACCTGGCCAAGTACCCGCTGACCCTTTTTCATACCGGTATTCAGGTGTTTATCTCGGTTGTTGTGCCGTACGCTTTTATCAGCTTTTTTCCGGCGACCTACGTATTCGGCAAAACGTCCTGGGGCGGTTACTGGCTGCTTGGACCTCTGGTGGCCGTGCTGTTCTGGCTGGCTGCCTACAGGGTATTCCGGATTGGGCTGCGGCAGTATGAGAGTACCGGGAATTAGTGATTGTGTCGGAGGAAGTTAGAGAGCAGGAGAGGAGCTGGGGAGATGAAACCCATTCGTAACTCAGCCAAGGCTGTGATACTACAAGAAAACGCTGTACTTTTGACCCGCAACCGGAATCAGGTTGGAGAGTTCTATCAGTTTCCAGGCGGCGGCCAGGAGAAAGGCGAGCCGCTGGAACATACGGTTGTGCGGGAGTGTATGGAAGAGATCGGACAGAAGGTTGAAGTAGAACGACTGCTGCATGTGAGAGAGTATATCGGAGGTAATCACCCGCACGGTGACCTTTATGGTGACATTCATCAGGTAGAGTTTTATTTTGCCTGCCGTCTCGTGGAAGGGAATGAGGCTCCATTGGACAACGGCTTGATCCCGGATGATACCCAGATTGGTGTGGAATGGGTGGAGCTTGACCGTCTGAGCGGATTAACGGTCTATCCGCGCAGGATGGCTGAAATGCTGGCTGCGGGTGAGCAGGGACCAGTCTATCTGGGAGATGTCTATTAAATGCCGTGACTGGCATCCGGCTTCAGGTTCGGGTAGAATAGAATCCTTAAATAGAAATCTTGAGAAAAGAGCAGGATGAACAGGCTGCAGAGGAAAGAGGGGCTGCAATGGGCGGATATGAAGATCAGCTGCGAAGCATACTTGATCAGCCGCAGGTATGGAAGGATCTCCGTCTTGTCCGGAAATTGGGACTTCCGCAGGCCTGCATCGCTGCCGGTTATGTACGCAATAAAGTATGGGACCACCTCCATGGTTATCTGGACGCTACCCCGCTCCATGATGTGGATGTGATCTATTACGATCTGGCGGATACGGATGAAGAGCGGGACTGGCAGCTGGATGTGAGGCTGGAAGAACATGACCCCGGCCGGGGATGGCAGGTTCGTAATCAGGCAAGAATGCATGAGTTCAGCGGGAATGCCCCTTATACTTCGGTGGAAGATGCCATGAGCTATTGGCCGGAGACAGCGACAGCTGTAGGTATCCGCCTGAACGAGCAGGACCAAATGGAGATACTCTGTCCGTACGGCCTGGATGATCTGTTCGCCATGCAGGTCAGACAGAGTCCGAGATACCGCAATACTGTGGCATATCGGCAGCGGGTGTTCGAAAAGGAATGGCTCGACAACTGGCCGCTGCTGATGATGAGTTAAGGAGAGAATGATAGTCAGGAACAGGGAAGAGAGGAGGACGTTAACATGTTTATGAATGTTAAAGCGCAGATTCGCGAACCGGAAGTGATGGAGCTGCTGGAATACGCTGTGTTCCCGGAGCCTGAACAGGTTGAGACTGCAGTGCAGTCCTATGAGAGCCACGATGAATATGAGCTGTATGCTTATGACGACAAAGAACTGCTGGTGGGGCTGATTGGTTTTGAAGACCGGGGGGAAGGGCTGTACATACGTCATATTTCAGTTCTGCCGGAGAACCGCCGTAAAGGCTACGGACGAGGCATGATTCTGGAATTGATGCTGGAACGAAATCCGGAGCTGATTATTGCCGAGACCGATGAAGAAGGCGTGGATTTCTACCGCAGCATTGGATTTATGGTGTTTAGTATGGGTGAAGTCTATCCTGGTGTAGAACGTTTCCGTTGTGAATACGAGGTAGAGCAGGCGGATGAAGAGGAACAGTAACTGCCCCATTCGAGTCAGAAAAGAGCAGGATTAAAGGCATTTCCCTAGTGGAAATGCCTTTTTGTGCTGCCTGTGCTCCATAACAGAATAAATTGTCCTTTACGTTATTGGTTCTAACTGTTATATTAGTTGTATAACAGTTAGATAAAAATTGTTAAGAAAGGAGATATTACGGTGATTATCGAGCTTAATATGCAATCTGAAGAGCCCATATATACCCAACTGATCCATCAGGTGATTGAAGGGATCGCCAGCGGACAGCTGCAGCCGGGAGAACCACTGCCGTCGGTTCGCAGTATGGCGTCCGATATCGGGGTTAATCTGCACACAGTGAATAAAGCTTATAATCTGCTGAAGCAGGGCGGCTTTATCCAGATTCACCGCCAGCGCGGTGTAGTCGTGGACCCGGACGGTGTTCCGGCAGCCACAGACTCGGACCGGGCTAGGCAGCAGCAGCAGCTGCGCCCGATCATTGCCGAGGCCATCTGCCGCGGGATGAAGGAAGCTGAGTTGATACATGCCGTTCAATCTATTTACCGGAATATCGTATCCGGCACCAAGGAGAGAGAGCTATGACCATTTTGCCAGTAATCCTGATCATTCTGTTGTTAATACCTGTAGCTGTGCTGCAGGTAGCTCTGCCTTATCTGACCCGGGAGACTGTAAGCTTCGGCGTGTCTGTGAGTGAAGAGGTTTACCGCAGCCAGCCTGTAGCTGCTATGCGCCAAAGATACACGGTCATCAGCAGCGCTGTATACGGCATCCTGATTATAAGTTTCACTGTTCTAGCGGTTGCGGCGGATACTCGGCTGCTCAGCGTGGCATTCCCGGCGGCCGTTGTGGTCATGCTCGCTGCTAATGGCCTGATCTATTATTCTTTTTATAAGCAGATGAAATCTCTGAAGTCTTCCGTACAGCAGGAGCAGCCCGTACAACAGGCCAAATGGAGCATGGATACCCGCTTTCGCAAGCAGCGTCTTACCTTATCTAATGCCTGGTATCTTGTTCCCCTTCTGCTGGCAGCGGCCAGCGCTGTATTCACCTGGTCCCAATACAGCGAGATCCCAGCCCGCATTCCGATGCAATATGATCTGGAGGGTCAAGTCACCCGATGGGCAGACAAGAATGTTCTGAATGTACTGCTTCCCAATATCATGCAGATCGGATTTACGCTGCTGCTGCTGCTCATCAATGTCATGATCCGCAGAAGCAAGCAGCAGCTCTCCCCATCAGATCCGGAGCAATCCTCCAGAACGAATGCGGTATTCCGTTACCGCTGGTCTCTGTTTAATCTGCTGACGGGTATCGCCCTAGTTCTCCTTTTCTCGTTCATGCAGGTAACAATGGTGTATCACATCGCACCGCAGACGAGCATGGTGGTCAGTATGATGGTACCCATTCTGGTAGTCATCGGCGCCTTGTATCTTTCTTTCTCAACAGGACAAGGGGGCAGCCGAATGAGGGAACGCGGGAACCACCCTGCTTATCCAGTCAATGACGATTCCCAGTGGAAGCTGGGGGCGTTCTATTACAATCCTTCGGACCCCTCCTTGTTCGTAGAGAAACGTATGGGGATCGGGTGGACGGTCAATATGGCGAGACCTGCGGCTTGGTTATTTTTTCTGCTGCCTATTGCGATCATTGTTGTGATATCCATCATTTTGACCTGAACGACAAGCGAACGAAAGGCGCCCTCCGGTTAACGGAATCGGGCGCTTTTTGACGTCGACGGAGGAGGTATTGACAACAATGCACGCCTTCTATATAGTTCAATAATAGAATAGTTCGAACATTGAACTATATAAGACCCAAAATACATAGGTAGTACCAGGAGGTGACAGATTGAGCGGGAATCAGGAAGCGAAAGAGTTGATCGACCGTTACTTGAACGCGTCTTTTATCGTAGGCAAACGGTTCTCAACTGAACTGAGAGAACATATTGAAGAAGAGCTGACAGCGGAGCAGTTCGGCGCTATGAGATTAATCCGCACGAGGGGAAAGTGCACACCGACCGAGCTGGCTGATGCGTTTTGCGTCGGCAAGAGCACAATCACGGCGATGATCTCAAGATTGGTGACAAGAGGACTTATTGAGCGCACCGGGGATGCCAAGGATCGACGTGTCATTTATTTGAGTGTAACACCTGAAGGAGAGAAAATTTTTCAGATTGCGGACGAGAAGGTGCAGGGGATTTTGACCCCTTACCTTGAGCATTTTGAACAGCATGAGGTAGAGACCTTCATTAATTCGTTCGAAAGACTGGCCACGTTAATGCAGGATGCAGGAGGAGAACATAAAGAATGAGAACCATACTGAAAGCCAGATGGGGGATCATGGCGCTGTGGATTGTGGTGGCCGTTGTGTTAATGCTGACCGCCCCAGCCATGAGTAATCTGGTACGAGAGAAGGGCCAGACCAGTGTTCCGGAGGGATATTCGTCAACCCGGGCTGCGGCCATATTGGATGAAGTGGCGAAGGCAGAAGGCAAGAAGGAAGGGAGTACCGTTGCGCTTGTCTTCTATAATGGGAACGGGTTGACCACAGCTGACAAGGAAGAAGCGAAGAAGGCGGTTCAATCGCTGGAAGGCAAAAAAGAGAGCCTTGGCATCGAATCGATTCTTGACCCGTTCAGCCAGCCTGAGCTAAAGGATAAAATGATTTCGGAGAATGGCAAAACCATTCTGACCTCGGTCACAATTCTGAAAGGAGACCGTTCGGTTAAGGAGATGCGGACAGACCTGGATCAGGCCCTTGGCGATATTAAGGTAGAGCATTACCTGACAGGCCAACAGCTGATCGAGGAAGACACGGTAGCCAGTTCGGAGGCCGGTCTGAAGAAATCCGAATATATTACGGTTGCTTTTATCCTCATTATTCTGTTTGTTGTGTTCAGGTCGTTCGTGGCACCATTCGTGCCGCTGCTGACCGTGGGCATCAGTTATATTGTGTCCCAGCAGATTGTAGCTTTCCTGGTAGACCGGTTTGATTTTCCGCTGTCCAATTTCACACAGATCTTTATGGTGGCGGTCATGTTCGGAATCGGTACGGATTATTGTATTCTGCTGATCAGCCGCTTTAAGGAAGAACTGAGCCGCCGGGAAGATACCTGGGAGGCTATTATCGAGACGTACCGCACCGCGGGAAAGACTGTGTTCTTCTCCTCGCTGGCTGTGCTGGTCGGCTTTGTAGCTATCGGGTTCTCGCAGTTTATTCTTTACCGTTCGGCCGTCGCCGTTGCGGTCGGGATTGCAGTCATGGTCGTTGCGCTGTTAACGATCGTGCCATTCTTCATGGCTGTTCTGGGTAAAAAGCTGTTCTGGCCGGCACGTGGTTCGCTAGAGCACAAAGAAAGCCGCACCTGGGGCGCGGCAGGGGCCTTTTCCTTCAAGCGCCCAGTGATTGCATTGGTCATTGTTGCTGTGATCACCGTACCGTTCCTCGTGACTTATGACGGTAAGCTATCCTTCAACAGTCTGGATGAAATTGGAGATAACTATGATTCGGTCAAAGCATTTAACCTGATCTCAGACAACTTTGGACCGGGCGAATCTCTTCCAGGTAAAATCGTCATCAAAAATGATGAGAAGATGGATAACAGCCAATATATGGGGCTTGCGGAGAAGATCAGCCGTGAAGTGGCCAAGGTGGACGGTGTCGCCAGTGTACGCAGTATGACACGTCCTACCGGCACGGGAATTGAGGACTTCAAGGTATCCCAGCAGGCGGAGCAGTTGTCCAAAGGTCTTGGCGAAGGGACGGACGGCCTTGATCAGATTGCCAGCGGGCTGTACCAGGCCAGCAGTCAGCTGAGCGCCAATACGCCGAAGCTGAATGAAGCGGCCGAGAGTGCCGGTAAGCTGACAGCAGGCACTACGGAGCTGCAGAACGGGGTCACCCAGCTGGGCAGCGGCCTCGAGCAGATTGAGAAGGGGATCCGCAGCGGAGCATCCGGTGCCGGTGAGCTTAGAAAAGGCCTGCAGCAGGCCAAGGACAGTGCGTCCCAGCTTGCAGCGGCTAACCAGAAGCTGCTCGCAGCCTATCAGCAGATTGGCAAGGGGCTCAATGCTCTGGGACCTGCTGTTGGTCAGGTGCAGCAGCAGCTGAATGGTGCTGCCGGTGCACTGACGAAGCTGGACGGTTCCTTCACAAATCTCGAAGGACGTTATCCGGGTCTTGCGGAGGATCGTGACTATGCCACGATTAAAGGCACCGTTACTCAGACCGGTCAAGGCCTGACTCAGCTGGCTGGAGGTCTGAAGCAGATGCAGAGTCAGGTTAACCAGGCGGCCAGCGGAATGGCTCAAGCTAACGCGGGTTATGCGAAAGCGGCTGCAGGCCAGCAGCAGCTGACGGCTGGCCTGCAGCAGATCGTTAACGGGATTGGCAGTCTGGAGAAAGGCCTGGAGCAGGCAGCTTCCGGCCAGGGACAGATTGTAGATAAAATTCCTGCGATTGAGCAGGGGCTGGGCCAGCTGGCAGGCGGGCAGCGCCAGATCCAGGAAGGCTTCGGACAGCTGTCCGGCCAGATCTCCCAGCTGACAACGGGTCTGAACAAGAGCGTGAACGGCCTGAAGAAAGTATCGGACGGCATCGGTTCCGCCCAGGACTACCTGAACGGCCTGCAGTCCAGCTCCGACAGCGAGCTTGGCGGATTCTATGTGCCGCAGGAAGCGCTGGATAACAAGGACTTCCAAAAGGTGTTTGACAACTATCTGTCTGCAGACCGCAAGGTCATGACAATGGATGTTGTATTCGATTATAATCCCTACAGTACGGAGGCGATGGATCAGGTTCCGGCCATCCAGGCTGCAGTGGAGCGTGCTGTGAAGGGTACGGCACTCGAACAGGCTGATATTGCGATCAGCGGTGTAACGAGTACGTTCTCCGATCTTCAGAATATTTCCAATAAGGACTATACGAAGACTGTAGCTCTGATGCTGCTGGGTACCTTTATCGTGCTGGTGCTGCTGCTTCGTTCCATCGTCATGCCGCTTTATCTAATTCTGTCTTTGGTACTGACCTATTTCACGGCCATGGGTGTAACCGAGTGGCTGTTCGTAGATCTTATGGGATACTCCGGTATTACATGGGTAACACCGTTTTTCGGCTTTGTTATGCTGATTGCCCTCGGGGTCGATTACAGCATCTTCCTTATGGACCGGTTCAATGAGAACAAGGAGTGGGATACCAAGGATGCCCTTATCCATGCCATGAAAAATATGGGCGGTGTGATCTTGTCTGCAGCGATTATCCTCAGCGGAACGTTCGCGGCCATGTATCCTTCAGGCGTGCTGTCCATGATGCAGATTGCAACTGTAGTGCTCAGCGGATTGGTACTTTATGCCCTGCTGTTCCTGCCGTTCTTCATTCCGGTCATGGTACGCACCTTTGGCCGAGCGAACTGGTGGCCTTTTACACCTCGTTCCGACAGCCAACAGCAGAATCACGATTCAACGTTTAAGGCATAATTTATCAGCTACAAAAGCACCCTCCAGCCTAATCGGTTGAAGGGTGCTTTTTGGTATATGCATGCTGCGGCTCCAATGTCCGCTCCTGTCGTTCCGCCTTCCTCCCACACGTCTGCCGTGACAGGCACAGCGGCTGCTTCATACTGTGTAACAAGCAGACATCCGTTTAGATGTCTTCCCTCCGGAAGATATCAAGAAGGGAGGAGATGCGGATGGTGTATGGATATGCAGCAATAGGAGATTCGTTAACCGTCGGGACCGGCACACTGCCCGGAAACGGCTTTGTTGCGGTATACCGCAAGCTGGCATCGGTCTCACTTCACGCCCATGTTGTCCGAAGCAATTGGGGCATAAACGGACTGACTTCAGGTCAATTGCTGGATCTGGTCCGGGGCAACCCGGCAATCCGCAGTTCACTTGCCGATGCCCAAATTATTACCGTATCTATTGGAGGGAATGATCTGCTTCGGGCTTTTCGCGGTGTGCGTTATGGTTCACAGCCATCGTATTCAGCGGTGCTCCCGCAGGTGCAGCGTAATGTGGAAGGGATTATAAGGGAAATTTACACCCTGAAGAAAAAAGAGAGCGGGCGCTTCATGATCCGGGCTGTCGGGTTATATAACCCGCTGCCGTCTGTTCCGGAAGCAGGCTACTGGGTTGAAAGGTATAACTTGTTTCTGCAAGGACTGAACAGTCCAGGTTTTGCGGCGGCCGACCTGTATCCGGCTTTCTCGGGACGGGAGCGTGAACTGCTGTCGCTGGACCGGATTCATCCGAATGCCAGGGGATACCGGGTGATCGCTTTTGAACTGAACCGACTTGGTTACGGAAGCCTTGGATAGGGAGGGGATACCCGTACGAATGAAGACTTGCAAGCGCCGGGAATCGCTGGTCATGCGATACCGGCGCTTTTGTATGTGAAGGTGATAAAAAGGCATTTGGGTTCCTGAAGCAAAAGATATACTATGATAGAGGAATATAACAGGTCTGAAACTATATTTCGGGGAGTGAAATTTTATTTATGGTACAAAAAGAGGACTGCATGTCGTGCGGACAAGCTTCTACAGCTGAAGAGCTGCGTGCGGCGGTGGAGTTTTATCTGCCCGAATACAGAGGGTCCGCTGAAGAACTGCGGTTCCAGCGGCTGTCCGGCGGGATGAACAATGCGACCTATAGAGTACAGGCGCCAGACTCGGAGGCACCGGGCTACATCCTTCGAATCTATCAGGGGCATCAGGATCGCGCCAAAGTAAACTTTGAGCATGCCGTGCTGACCGGCCTGCAGTCCAAGATGCTGTCATTTGCTGTGCCCTCGCCGCTGCGGGGGACTGGAGATCGCCCTTACTATATTCATGAGGACGGACGCATCTTCGTCATGTTTCCTTATTTGGCTGGCCGTAATCCGGTGTGGCAGTCTGAAGAGCAGCTGTACCAGCTGGGGCTTACCGCAGGAGAGCTGAGCCAGGCGCTTCAATCACTGGATATCCCGCTGCAGCCGCTGTATCCGCCATATTATGCACTGGATACAGCCTATCCGCTTTGTCCGCCTGAACGGCTGCAGCAATTTCTGAATCAGCCTGAGACCGGATTTGAGAGCTGCACTGCCGTCATGAAGGAGCTTGGAGTGAAGCTGCCGGTATGGCTATCCTGGCTGAAGACGCTCGAGAGACTGCCGCACCAGCTGGTTCACGGGGATCTGAATGCATCGAATGTTTTGACTTCCGATAAACGGATTTCCGATACATATGCTTCCGGTGATCCAACTTCCGTCAAAAAGGTCTCGCAGAACGATAACCGGAAGGGAGATACGGACGTTTTCATAACAGCTGTGCTGGATTTCGAATTTGCAACCGAGGATTTGCGTGTTATGGAACTGATAGTCCCCTTATCGGATCTGCTGGGTATGAAGGTGGGCGAGCAGGAGGTTAAGCAATGGATGGAGGCTCTGATCAGAGGTTTTACTTCCCGTGTTGAGCTGACAGCCAAAGAGCTGGAAGCGGTTCCTCAGCTGCTGATCCTTCGCGGTCTGGATGTAGTCATGCATTTTCTGTCCCGCTATTGGGAAGGAATTGATTCAGCTGAGGTCGTTATCGGGCAGATGGAAGAGCTGTATCGTAAAAGCAAATGGCTGGACCGTCAGACTGCCCTGGACAGCTGATGATACACAAGCGGCCCGCCGCCATCACAGGATGCTGCGGGCCCGCCGGATGTAACAAGGGGTTTTAGTTGAACGTCTTGCGGAACCAGCCGCGAACAGCCCAGCGGCGCTCCCGGCGCTTATTATATTTAGGCAGGGAGCGGTACACTTCCAGCGTCTGCTCGAAGGCGCGCTTCGCATCTTCTGTTCGGCCTAATGCACGATAAGCAAGCCCCAGCTTGTAGTAGGCCTCACAGGAGGAAGATTGGATATCCTGGAATTGCTCCAGATAGTACACCGATTTGTCACGAGCTGCGGTTTTTAACGCCTCAGAGAGCGTCAGATAGGGCTGTCCGTATTTGACACGCGGATTGATCTCCAGAGCTTGAAGCAAATGGGCTTCACCCTCCGGGAGACGTCCCGTCATCAACTCAGCCGTGCCAAGTGCGTCCCAGTATTCGGCGGAGTGCTCATACCGGTCGCCAATTTCCCCAAGCCAGCGCAGCGCCTGTTCGAATTGACCGCGATCGATCAGGTTGCGGGCCAGATCCATTTTGGCGCCCACATCGTTTGGGTTAGCTGCAATCAACTGCCGCAGCCTGGCGGCCTGGCGCCTTCTCTGTAATGGACGGGTTAAACTCGGAAACACCCCCACATACCTCCGGTCAAGCACATACAGAATGACCAGCAGGATGACCAGGGCGACAATGGGATTGCCGACCAGCCATAGCAGCAGGGTGAATAAAATAAACTTGCTCATCATGTAACGAGAACCTCCTATATGGGTTAACAGTATAGTCAGACAAACGAGAGCGGTTGGGAAGAGTCTAGGAGGATAATAAAGTGATTGCGGCTGCAGTTACTTTGCCTTGACGCTGTATGTAAATACCCATACCGCCTGGTTTCCTGAATAACGGCCGCGGTTTTCCGTTACGACCACCTTCAGTTTGATGACACTGCCGGTTTTGCTGATGCTGGATACCTTCACCGATTTACTGGCTGTGCCCTCATCCGGTATTTTATCCTGTTCAATCGCGGCTGCCTTGAGTTCGATTGCCCCACCTGCTTTGACATTCAGGGTCACGGTGTCTCCTTCTTCCAACAAGCGGCCGCCAGCCGAAGCTTCCGTATACCATTCGTTACCGACATGGTCGTTCGATTCCAGCGTTTCGCTGACAAGGGAGACCGTATAGGAACTGGTGGCTGTTTTGGCTTTGGCGGATGCCGGAGCTCCATGTCCTATAGACAACATTAAGACAGCAGCAGCAAAGGTCGCGGCGCTTTTTTTCCACAAGTTTTGCATGAGATAACCTTCTTTCAATCAAAATATGGTTAATGTTATAGGGGAACCGCTGGGCAGGTAAGCAGCCGCTTCCAATTATCCCCATGTATCTACTGTAAATCACTATATAGCATTTTACTAGTGTGTTAGTAGAAAAATTGAAGCTTAACGACAGGAGGTTCTTACAATGGAACGAGCATTTTGGAAAGAAGCTGTTGTCTATCAGATTTACCCGCGCAGCTTCATGGATAGCAATGGAGACGGAATCGGGGATCTTCGCGGCATCATCTCCAAGCTGGATTATTTGCAGGAGCTTGGTGTGGACGTGGTCTGGCTTTCTCCGGTATACCAATCGCCTAATGATGATAACGGTTATGATATCAGTGATTACTACAATATTATGAACGAATTCGGCACGATGGCGGACTGGGAGGAAATGCTGGAGGGCATGCACCGCAGGGGCATCAAGCTGATGATGGATCTGGTTGTGAACCATACTTCGGATGAGCATGCCTGGTTCGTGGAATCCCGTTCATCCAAGGAGAACCCGTACAGGGATTATTACATATGGAGACCCGGAAAAGAGGATGGGCGCCCGCCGAACAATTGGGGATCCTTCTTCAGCGGACCGGCCTGGAAGAAGGATGAAGCTGCCGGTGAATATTATCTTCACTTATTCTCGACCAAACAGCCGGACCTGAACTGGGACAATCCGAAGCTGCGCACAAGTATTTACGATATGATGAAATTCTGGCTCGACAAAGGCGTGGACGGGTTCCGGATGGATGTCATCAACCTTATTTCGAAGGTCGAGGGGCTGCCAGATGGTACCGGTGAAGGTGAGCTGGGGGACGGAAGTCCACATTATATGAATGGTCCGCATGTCCATGAATATCTGCATGAGATGAACCAAGAGGTTTTATCGAAGTACGATGTAATGACGGTGGGAGAGATGCCGGGTGTCACCATCGAAGAGGCTGTCAAATATACCGATGCAGCCCGCGAGGAGCTTCAGATGGTATTTCAGTTTGAGCACATGCATGTAGATGCCGGTGAGCAGGGTAAATGGGAGCTGGCTCCGTGGACGCTGCACAAGCTGCGCGATATCCTGCACAAGTGGCAGATGGGCCTGCAGCATCATGGCTGGAACAGCCTTTATCTGAACAACCATGATCAGCCGCGGATGGTATCCCGATTTGGTAACGATGGTGAGTACCGCGTTCAGTCAGCCAAAATGCTGGCCACCCTGCTGCATACACTGAAAGGTACGCCTTATATTTATCAAGGGGAAGAGCTGGGGATGACCAACGTCAAATTCGGTTCCATTGAGGAATACAAGGATATCGAGACGCTGAATATGTACAAGGACCGGATGGATCGTCTGGGCGGCGACCAGAAAGAGATTATGGAATCCATTTATGCCAAAGGCCGTGACAATGCCCGTACGCCGATGCAGTGGAATGACGGCCCGCAGGCAGGCTTCACATCAGGTACGCCATGGATCAGCATCAATCCGAACTATAAGGAGATTAATGCAGCACAGGCCGTTCAGGATCCGGATTCGGTCTTTCACTACTACAAGCAGCTGATTGCCCTGCGCAAACAGCATCTGGTTATGGTCTATGGCGACTATGAGCTGCTGCTTCCGGATCATGAATTTATATACGCGTATACCCGTACACTGGATCAGGAACAGTGGCTGATTACGCTTAATTTCAGCGGAGCGCCTGCCTTCCTGGAGCTGCCGGAGCCTTATGAGTCCGCGCATAAGGAACGGGTGATCGGCAACTATTCTGAGGCAGGGATGGAGCCCCACTTCCTGCGTCCTTATGAGGCTCGGGTCTGCAGGCTCAGCAAATAAGCAGCTAAATTGTAAAAGCCATGGGAAACGTCAAGCTTTCCATGGCTTTTCCCGTGTATAGATCTGTTTATCGATTACAGCCAGCCGTAGCTCCGTAGAGTCAGCAGCCGGCTGACTGTCAGGCTGCCTCGCCATTCCAGCTCGGCAGCGATACTAGGCGCCTCCCAGGAGATCGGCCAGCCGCCGTCCTCCAGCTGGGTGGCTGTCAGCCAAGCGAGATGCTGTTCCAGCAGCTCAGCCGAAATATACTTGGAGGCATAGCTGTCAGGGTGCGGAGCCCAATCCAGTACCTTGTGAGCGTAACCTTCCTTGTTGGGATCTGTCTCAATAACACCCGGCTGTTCCAGCCATCCGTCGATCATGTCCAGCATAGCTGCTGTCTCCGGCCGCTCGGGCGCATGGACCAGAAACGTAATGGCATTAATCAGATCATGGTAATCGTTCCGGTCTGTATGTGGGAGGCGGCTCCAGACGAAGCTGGCCGCTGACTCGAACCAGGGCTCTTTCATCAACGAATGGGAGTCTTCCCATTTGTACAGCAGGCCAAGGATCGTTCCTGTCGGATTCAGTGAACCGCTTCCAGATGCGGTCACCTCCCACCATGGTGCATGAGGATAGGTATTTAGCGAATCCAGGGCTCGTGGAAACCCGCCGTCCTCAGCGGCAATGGAACCCAGATAACGGCCGGCAGCGCGCAGCATGTCCTCGTCCAGCCGCTGAATCTCATCCATGATGCCAAAAGCGAACTCGGTGGTGACAGGCTGACTGAATGGGGCGCGGATATCAGGCTCAAGACCATGACCGAACCCGCCGTCTTCATTCTGATATGCCCGCAGGGCAGCTATGACATCATTAGCAGAACGGCCTTCAAAATGATACTCATAACGCAGCCTGTCCAGCAGGCGGGCATGACGGTAGATAAAATCGGTTGCACGTGCCTTGGAGGAAGGCGTTAATGTCATGGGATCAGCTCCTTGGTTCATTGATTTTTTATTAAATTCTAGGGCAGCCATTTCAGCAAAGTGTCCAAGGCTTTCGCCGTCCACACCGGCTGAAGCTGCGCAGTAATAGCAGCTCTCGCCTCCTCGGCATGACTACGAAACGGAGGGATACCATGCCGCTTCATCCAGTGATCGGCGCTCTCATAGGAGGAGCTGTTCCAGCCGTATGCCTCACCTTCACGATTGATCTGGGGACGCACGCCTGCAATGACGATGGAGCCATGAGCCTGCAGCTCCAAGAGAGCCTGGTCGAACGCTTTTTTGGACTCTTTGGCCGACATTCTACTTTCTTTGCGCAGCTTGCGGCTGTCTATGCCTTCCTCGTGAACAATCCATTCATACAGGTCAACCGCAGTCTGGGACATCCGGCCCTGATCAAACAGCTCTTCCGGATGCAGATGTCCACCGATCAGGCAGTGCAGCGGCGCATACAGCTGTGGAGAGATCAGGAGAGCTTTCTTCTTGATGATTTTGCCGTAGGCTGCTTTTCCCTCTAGGCTGAAACGCGTCCGCCACTGCCAGGGATCCAGCTCCGAACCGGTAAACCAATTTTTCTTGGGGGTAATTTGATCCAGCGATGGATGCTCTGGAAAAAGCCTCGCAAGTGGTAAAATGCCAAGCTGCCGAATCATCCGCTCAGCGTCCTGATAGGTGTCAGCTTCCCATGATTTTATAATTCGATTCATTCCAGCCCGTCTCCTGTCCAACTTAGCTTTGATATTGATTCAGCACAGCCTGTGCCCGCTCGGCAATCCGGCTCCGGAACTCAGCTGGTTCCAGAACTTCTGCTTCGGGTCCCAGTTCATAGAAAAAACGAATCGCCCAATCACGCTCGCCTGAAGGACACAAAAAATCCACTTCCCAGTAGTCATCACCATGCTGGCATATTTTCTCCCCAATATGCTCGTCCTGTTCTACTCGGATCATTCCCCGATAGGTCAGACGTGCCCGGACCCGGAACGGCTCCGCACGAATGTTGTGGAAGGATGGCCTGGGTAAAGGACTGGACGATGAGACAGCACCAGCATCGGGAATGGAGATGAAGGGGATTTCACCGGAGCAGGCAGCTTCTGTAGATTTCCCCTGGTCCTGCGTAATTTGTTCCATTCGGGTCATCCGGTCGATTCGCAGCAAACGTTCTTCGCCATGTTCCAGCGTGAAGGCCTCACAATACCAGAAGCCAGCAGAGGCATAGATCTTACGCGGAGTCAGTGTTAACCAGCGTTCTCTGGATGCTGATCGATACCAGACGCGGAGTAATGACTCTGAAGTAAGTGCATTAAATAGAGGCTCCATATCCGGGATAGCGTAGCTGCGTTTGGGCACCCGGTGTTCCAGCTGGGAGAGAAGAGGATCTAGCGCCTCCAGGGTGCCGGCAGGCAGCAGAGCGTGAATTTTGTCCAAGACTGTCCAGCGCTGGGCATGGAAAGGGGTATCCGGATAAGATTCCAGACTGCGCAGCGCAAAGAGCAGGGAAACGGCCTCCAGCTTGTCCAGCTGCAGCGGGGGAAGTGTATAATCTTCTGGCAGGCGGTATCCGCCTCCGGCACCCGGCAGCGCCACAATCGGGATGTCCATCTCGCTGAGAGCTTGAACGTCTCGGAGAATGGTACGCCTTGATACCTCGAACTTCGCGGCCAGCGAAGCAGCCGTCTCTGAACGCACTTGAAGCGCCATGACAATAGCAGTCATACGATCCATCTTGTTCACAGGGATCCTCCTCCCAATACTGATCTCGTAGTCACTTTATTATACATGCTGTTCGGTGACAGCTTGTATGTCACTGATTCATGGGCCGTTAATAAACTTTCGCATACCAAAAGGACCGACACCATAATTGCTTGGGGCGGTCCTTGAGTATTTTATTGAAAATTAAGCCTTGTTGACCTCGAGGATCTGAACCCCGCGGCCTTCGATATCAACCGATCCGCTCAACCGGGTGTCGGTCAGGAGATCATGGGCTTCCAGACCTTTCAGATCATAAGATTCAGTCTCTGCGTTGTGATTCATAACGAAGATGAACTGCTTGCCGTCTTTGTAACGGGCACTCGCTTCCACACCGGCTGGTGTATCCAGAACGGGCTGGATGCCTTTATCGGCCGTGATCTGTTCCAGCAAACCGTCAATGAAGCTGTCTTCCGGATCGGAGCCGATATACCAGGCTTCACCCTTGCCGAATGTATTGCGTGTGATGACAGGCATTCCCTGATAGAAATCTTCTCCGTATTCGGCGATGACATCGGCACCCTCACTGTGCAGCAGATCGCAGAGCATGCCGCATTCGTACGAACCGTTAAGTTTACCCAGGCTGTCCTTCATGACAATCTTGTTACGGTGCTCCGGATGAAGAGCGTCGATCTCTTCTGCCCAGATGCCCAGCAGCTTGCGCAGCTCGCCAGGATATCCGCCGAGCGTTACGAGATCGGTCTCATTCACGATGCCGCTGAAGAAGGTAGTGACGAACGTACCCCCGTTCTGCACGAATTCCTCCAGCTTGGCGGCGTAACCCGGCTTGACCATGTACAGTACCGGTGCCACGACGAGATCATACTTGCTCAGGTCGCTGTCCACACTGATGATATCCACCTGCACGTTGCGGCGGAAGAAGGATGCGTAGTATTTGTGAACCTGTTCTACATAATTCAGTGATACGGTTGGACCGCTGGATTTCTCAACTGCCCACCAGTTCTCCCAATCGAACAGAATAGCTACCTTGGATTCTACCGTGGCATCCAGTGTGCGGTCGCCAAGCTGCTGCAATTCTTGACCGAGCTGGGATACTTCGCGGAAGACGCGTGTATTCTCATGCCCGACATGTTCAATGACCGCGCCGTGGAACTTCTCGCAGGCACCCACAGAGCGGCGCAGCTGGAAGAACATAACGGTATCTGCACCATGCGCAACAGACTGATAGCTCCAGAGACGCATCACATTCGGACGCTTCAGGGAGTTATAGGCCTGCCAGTTCTGCTGGCTTGGTGTCTGCTCCATCAGCATGAACGGCTGTCCATCTTTCAGACCGCGCATCAGATCATGCGCCATGGCGGTGAAGCTGACCGGTGTAGTAAGTCCAGGATAGCTGTCCCAGGATACGATATCCATGTGTTTCGCCCATTTGAAATAATCCAGCTGCTTGAAGAAGCCCATCAGATTGGTCGTAACTACTGAATTCGGAATATGCTTCTTGATCGCGTTGTATTCGAGCAGATAGCAGTCAAGGATGCTGTCCGAATTAAAGCGGGAGTAATCCAGTGAAATACCCTGGAAGGTTGAATTGTTATCTCCCCAATGCTCACTCAGATTGCTTGGCAATACAATTTCATCCCAGTCATAGAAAGTGTGTCCCCAGAAATTGGTGTTCCAGGCTTTGTTGACTTGATCAATCGTGCCGTAACGCTTCTTCAGCCATACACGGAAGGCGGCCTCGCAGTTCTCACAGTAGCAGTCGCCGCCGTATTCATTAGAGACGTGCCATACGAGAATACCGGGATGGTCCTTGTACCGCTCGGCCAGCTTATCGGCGATCGCTTCCGAGTATTTCCGGTAGGTAGGGCTATTCGGACAGGAGTTGTGACGTCCGCCGAATTTGCGCTTGCGTCCATCCGCATCTACGCGCAGCACATCCGGATACTTCTTCGCCATCCAGGCTGGATGGGCAGCTGTACTCGTTGCAAGGCAAGTATAGATACCGCTTTCATATAGATTGTTAATCAGCTGATCCAGCTGCTCAAAATTATAAGTAACCTCATCCGGCTGAATCAGCGCCCAGGAAAACACATTCAGGGTGGCAATATCAATACCGGCGAGCTTGAACATTCTCAAGTCTTCCTGGTGTGTAGCCTCATCCCACTGCTCAGGGTTGTAGTCACCACCATAGAACATTTTAGGCAGTTTGCTGCTAATCATGGGTTTCACCTCGTATATAAGAATAATTTTATGTTATATCATGAATCTTCTTTTTGAAATATAATAAAAGAAAAGGAGATATAACAATATGGAACAGGATTCGCATCTAATTTCCGGGCTGGAAGAATGGCATCTGCCCCCGGGGCACCGCAGATATTTTTTGTATTCCAAAGAGCTTCGACTGCCTTTGTTCATCGAGAGCATTGGTTGGAACGGGCGACAAGAGAATGTAGAACGGCCTGGCGGCTACCCCTGTTATCATTGGCTGCAGACCGTAAAGGGGAGAGGTTGGCTGCAGTCGGAGGGTGTGGCTTACGAGCTCCCGGAACATACCGGGCTGCTGCTTCCGCCTGGACAACCACATCAGTACGGAAAGGAAGGCTCGGAGTGGGAAACCTTGTATATCACATTCAGCGGCCCCCAGGCAGCAGATATCCAGTCTTCCCTCGGGATAAGCGGGGTATTGTCGGTGGAGTGGGATCCGGACTGCGAGCTGGACAACTGCGGGATGCATTTGCTTGATTTTATTGCAGGTGATCCGGATCGTTCTGGTCTGGATGCATCGGCGCATTTATACCGGTTTCTTACCCTCATCAAAAAGCATGGCCGCAGCGGCGGACTCGCTTCCATTTCGCACAACGTTGAACGTCTTGCGCCTCTGCTGGCCTTTATGGAGAATCATTACGGGGACCCGGGCATCGGCCTTCAGGAAATGGCAGCCGCGCTTGGCATCAGCCAGCGTTACCTGAATATTCTGTTCAAGCAGTCGTTTGGCATGACAGCCTATGCCTATCTCATCATGCTGAGAATGCGAAAGGCGAAGGAGCTGATGACCGCCCACCGTAAATTATCGATCAAGGAGACGGCATCTTTGGTTGGCTTCAGGGATGTCAGCCATTTTGTTGCAACCTTCCGGCGGCTGGAAGGGGTAACTCCGGAGCAGTTTCGGACCTTATATTAACAGGGCCCACTGCGCATCTATGACTTGAACAGGGGTACTGAAAGTCGGTATCATAAGCAATATGATTAGAATGATTAAAAGATAGAGAGGTTGAGAACATTGGCCGATAAAGCGAACCGGATTGAGATTATGATTGACGCCAAGGCAGAGCTTGGGGAAGGCCCCTGCTGGGATGCGGAGAGAGGCCGCCTGCTGTGGGTCGATATCGAAGGCTTTAACCTGCATGTGTTCGACCCGGAGACCGGGCGGAATGATACGTATCATATTGGACAGTATGTGAGTGCGGTAGTTCCTTATCAGGGAGATGAGGTGCTGGTTACTCTCGCGGAAGGCTTCCACCGGCTTAATCTGGCGAACGGGGAGCTGATCAAGCTGGTGGATCCGGAGCAGAAGAAACCACGTAACCGCTTCAACGATGGCAAATGTGACCCTGCCGGCCGTTTCTGGGCAGGGACTATGAGTCTGGACGGGGTACAGGGTGAAGGTGCGCTCTATTGTCTTGAACCTGACGGGCGGCTGCGTATGATGCTGGACGGCGTATCAACCTCGAATGGCTTGGGATGGAGCCTGGATGCGGCTACCATGTATTACATAGATACCCCTACCCGCCGTGTAGATCAATTTGATTACAACCTGGACAAGGGAAACCTGGCTCATCGGCGTCCGGTTATCCGTCTGACAGAGGAAATGGGGTACCCGGACGGGATGACCATGGATGCTGAGGGGATGCTGTGGATTGCTGAATGGGGCGGTGGACGTGTAGGACGCTGGAATCCTTCGACAGGCCAGTTAATGAGTGTGATTGAGCTGCCAGCAGATCAAGTCACTTCATGCTGTTTTGGCGGAGCTGAGCTGGATGAGCTGTACATTACGACGGCAAGAAGCGGCCTCAGCGCTGAGCGGCTGGAAGAGACACCGCTGGCTGGAGCACTGTTCCGTGTGAAGCCGGGTGTAAAAGGATTGCTATCCACACCGTATGGTTATGCCCCTGGGACAGACCTCCAGAAATAGGCGGGGGAGTGCCGTCTTTGTTTCCGTTTCGCCCGGTCCGTTTGGGTATTTCCTCATAAGATGTGATGTACCTTAACTCGAAGGAGGAATTCAAATGGGTTATGTTGGCGGAGTTGGCGGCGTAGGTGTATGGGGTTCCACTGGTGCAATCCTGGTATTGTACATCCTGCTGGTTATCATCACTCGTTCCTTTATTCTGTAAGGAATACTAGAGCGATCCATCGCCATTCAGACGGTATGCCGAACAAACCTCTGCAGATCTGCAGAGGTTTTTTTGTTGTATCTAGTAATTGAGGGTAAGGCTGTCTTATCCTTTGAATATAGTTCAACCCTATACAAGCGCTCGGAATAAGACTATACTTGGGATAACTTATGTATGTCATTCTACAGTTGGATCAGATTTCTGCCTAACAAAACTCCTTCTCATGTATATAAGTTGGAAGGGAGTTGTCCCATGGCTAACTTTGACGAAATCAAAGGCCGGTATAAAGGGATAGACGAGGCTTTACAATCTTTTTTCTGTGAGTATTCGGGAATCTTGTTTCTTGAGCAGACGGCAGGCGGTTCGGTAACGAGCAGATATGTATGGGCTGAACTGCAGCAAGCCGAACAGGCAATGCAGTCCCGGATTTACGACGACTACACGTCGCTTGTGCTGTCCGTGCTGGAACAGCTGTCGCAGGTCGACTTGAAGCTTTTGAATGAATTTACGCACAGCGCGAATCAGGTTAAGCAGTGTATCAGACAGGAAGGACCGCTGCTGCTGTCCTCAGTTGAAGATGTGTATAAATTTGTGAAGCGTGAACTTGTGCTGCAGCAATCCATCTATGTGAAGCTTGCCCTTTAGAGGATCATATACCGGTTAAGAGTTAGGGCCTGCGCTGGACGCAGGCTTTTTATTTTAATGTAAAGCATGAGGTGAGTGCATTGCATTTTCAAATGGAATCTATTCTATGGACACTTGCCGTTCTCGTTGTCTTCTTGAGTATCATTTTTTACTTAATCAGATCGGCAAAAAAGCGGGACAATTAAAGTATAAAAGTAGAACATTAGGACCATACTAGTCTATAACCGTGATTTACTCTCCTGAATGGCCTGCAGACCTTTGGTTTGCAGGTTTTTTTTATGGTTATATTATCCATAGTCTGATAGGGCTTGCAGTTATTCCATTCTGATTTATTTTTTACAGGCGGAGAAAGAAGGTATACGGTGAAAAGCAAGGGACGCATGGTAGCTGCATCAGGTATTGTCATCCTTTTATTAGTTATGGTTGTTTTGGTTATTCTGTTCAGCCACAAAAGTCAGGCCGGTTATAAGCTGAAGGGCCTTGAGCTGGAACGGCAGCCGTCACTGGGAAGCCCGGATGCCAAGGTGAAGATTGTCATGTTCGGGGCTTTTGACTGTCCAGACTGTCAATATTGGGCTACTGCGGTGCTGCCCCGCCTTAAAACGGATTATATCGATACAGGCAGGGTTCAATTCTATTTTATCAACACTGAATATCTAATTGGTGATGGCTATGAGGCCGCATTGGCGGGACAAGCGATTGCGTCCCAGAGTACAGAAGCTTTTTGGAAGTACTATGCTGCAATCAACCTATGATGCTCAGTACGAAGATGAAGAGTGGGTGAGCTTATCCCATATTGTAAATTTGGTGAAAAGGCAGGTAACGGGGCTGGACGGCAGCAGGTTTGACCGGGACATGGAAAGCGGTGCTTATTTTAGCGTGCTGCAGAGGAACAATCTGATTCTGGATGAACGGGGCGTGAATGAGGTGCCTTACCTTCTGGTTAACTTCAGGAAGCAGGAGGATTTATCGTATGAAGGAATAGCAGCAGAGATTGAGCGGGGACTGAATCAGAAATATAAGGGCTGTCTTCCCAACAGTGGAATATGTAATCAAAAGCAGACTTCAGAAGTCTTTTCCTAATTAAAGATAAACACCAGAATGTGATCTCGTAATCATTCCTTGCTGCCTATCCCTGATCCTCTCCTTTTTCTAGAGCATGGGCAATGCTAATCTCCACAAAGCTCAGCACTTCGGCAGATACAGTGTACAGCCCTGACTCTGAGGCAGGGAGCTTCCTCACTTGCCAAAATTTCTCCATCAATTCCTCGTCTCCATTAAAGGTTTCGTGTGACAGCTTCATTAATTCGCAGGCAATGTTATAACCTTCATCGGATTCAGGTTGGATAGATTGCTGTACGCACCACTCAATCCTCCGCAGCAATGAAGCGAATTGCTGAGAGGTCCGGTCATTGCTGTTGAGATTGGGAAGTGCATTCTGTAGGAATGTACTTTCATCTTCGTTGAAGTAATCCATCCACTGTTTAGAAATAGGTTGAACATGATCGACCAGATGAGAAACCCGGTCCCAGGATAGTGTACCTTCTAGATCAATCATATTGATCAAAGACGTCGTATTTGCAATACTCCCCTGAAGAGAAGCGAGCTGCTCCTGAAGATGATTATAGTGTGCGATTAGAATATGACGAAAAGATAGCTTATCCATTACTTGTTGAATGTCCTCGAGCGGCAGGGATAGTGATTTGAGCAAGGTTATTTTTTCGAGAGTGAATAAATCCTCCTCTGAATAAAAACGGCGGCCGTTATCCTCCTTGAAACTAGGTGTAAGAAGACCAATCTGATCATAATAACGTAGGGTTCGAACGGAAATGCTCCGCTGTTTGGATACTTGTCCTGTTGTCCATCGGTTCATGTTTCTTCTTCCCTTCCAAAAATAATGCTTGAAGGTGACGTAACGTCACCTAATATCATAAAATTATATCACAGAGGATTGAGGGATTGCGGATGACGAGTACGGGGATATGGAGAAAGATGGATAGGTGGACATGGCGTGAGTTTATTGCTTTACTTGCGTTAGAATTTGTATTCGTTATATTTGTAATCAAATATGAAGTGCAGTCCATATATGAGCGATGGTTGGGGAATTCTCTATACTCAGGGACTCTAACAGGGCTTACCATCGCAATTGTACTTTTGTCAGGGTTATATTTTATTGCTCTGCGACCGAAGAAAGTATCCTGGACAGAAGTAGGAGTAAAAGGATTTAATGCGAAGCTCTGGTGGAGGATTGCAGTGTGGACACTCATTCTTATCGTCCTCAGTGTGGCGACTCTCTATCTCACCAGTTTTCTCGGGAATACAGTAGATAACAGCAAAACAGAGAGTCTGAAACAAAATGTCACTCTATTTACTATAGCTATTGGTGTTGTATCGGCAGGGATCGTGTCACCCTTTTATGAGGAGATATTTTACCGAGGATTTATATATCGTTGGCTGCGGGTTCGTGTTAGTACTGGATTGGCGATTGTCATTAGTTCGCTCATCTTTACTTTGGCACATTTCCCCACTACAAACGCCATGCCCGTGAATTTTGTCAGTGGAATTGTGTTTGCGTGGGCCTATGAACGTACAGGATCGGTCGTGCCTGGTATGATCGTTCACGGTGTATTTAATACGATTGCCGTGTTCTTAACTACGGTGAGTTAGTTGAACAATGGTGACTGTATGAAGAGAGGGTGGCCAGATCCAGAAGGAATCCGGCCACCCTTTTTATTTTTTAGAATTCTTTAATCCCCATGACATGATCTACCGGTATGAATCCAATGGACCGGCTGTCATTGCTGTTATTCCGGTTGTCTCCCATGACAAACACATGATCTTCTGGAATATGCCACGCCTGATCGGGAACGGGATTCATCGGTTCCTTGATATAAGGCTCATCCAGGAGCTTGCCGTTCCGGTAGACCTTGCCTTCCTTGATCTCAATGGTATCTCCCGGTTTCCCGATTAATCGTTTAACATAGAAAATCTTTTCTTTGGATTTGCCGGTTGCCCAGCCGATCATCGGGCTCTCGGTGAGATCGTCCATCCAGGTACGCGGGCGGTCCACACGGCTGTCGATGATGATGATATCCCCGTAGTCGGGAAGCTTGCCCAAGGTTTTCGACCATTTTTGGGCATAAATTCGCTGACTGTCATCCAGGGTCGGGTCCATTGAATGTCCTGATACCTGATAGGGCCGCATAACGAAAATGCCTACGACAAAACTGATTACAAATGCCACAACAATCGGCGCTACCCAGCCCCGAATGAAACCCCACACTTTCATGCTAATTCCTCCTATTCTCGTTCTTCTATAGTTCATATGTATGGCTAGTGCATATAGCGGTCCGCATGGACAGTCTTGCTTGAAAAGCATAAATCGATTATATCATGTATCCCTATCTATTGAAAAACATCTAATATTTAGTTGAATAAAACAGGATGTGTGGGGTTTTCAAGCAGGATCATTTGCATTAAGCCGTTTATTACACATACATTATTTCGATAGTTTGTTATTGTAAATAGAGGATATTTTTAGCTTTAGCATCAATGAGACGCTGGCTACACCCTCAGCACTTAGGATGAGATCATACGCAGTTGCAATATACACTTTTTAGTGAAGGAGCAGACTGATGGAAGTAAACATTCGGAATTATAAGGCTGCAGACGCGAATGATATCGCAGAAATCAATTTTATGCTGAATTTAGCCTATCAATATAACGGAGATTATGTCCCTGCTAATATCTTTTGTGCTGAGCTTGAAGGAAAAGTGGTTGCAGCCGGTCATCTGGAACCAACAGAATCATGTGAATACCTGGAAGCGGAAGGAAAGGACGCAGCTTATCCGCGGCGATTTTTGTTTGACACGGATTCTTTGGATCAGGATCAGCTGGAAGCTGAGATTATGGAGCGGATGATGGATAGAGCAGCAGAGATCAAGCAGCTGTATCCCGACAAACGGATTCAAGTCGGGCATACCTGCAGCCATCAAGACTTTGCCTACATTGACTTTTTGTTAGCAAAAGGCTTTTACCATGAGCTGAATTACTTTATTCTGAAACGTGATCTAACCCAACCTCTGCCGGAGATGATCATTCCAGCCGGAATCGAAGTCAAACGCTGGGCTATGGAAACGGAAGAGGAACAGAACCGTTATCTGCAGGCGGAGAAGAAGGGCTTTGATGGAGAATCCTGGAGCAGGGAAAGGCTGAACTGGTTTCAACACGGATCGGAATGGGACACCTTTACGGCATTTTATCAGGGTGAGCCTGTAAGCAGCTGTATGACTTGGGGAATTTCCCCGGAACGGAGCGCAACAGAGCAGATTTTTACCATTCCAGAATGGAGACGAAGAGGAATAGCCCAGCTTGTAATCGTAGAGGCTTTGAAATTTCTGAGAGACAAGAAGCATAAAACAGAAGCTGCACTCGGAGTGGTCGGTTCCAACCCGGCTGCACTGAATCTGTATAAATCGTTAGGTTATGAGCTGATTGACTTGCACGTGCTGATGGTTAAGGATATCGGGTGAGTTAGATCAGAGTTCGTGCAACCGTTTTTCCTGTCATTCGTATATATGTCTATATAGACAGGAGGCGATTACAGTGAGTGAGAAAGGCTGTATCAAATGCGGTAGTCATCATGCAGCGACGAAGGAAGTAGCTATGACCGGTACAGGGTTATCCAAAATGTTCGACATTCAGCATAATCAGTTTATCGTCGTGTATTGTGAAAATTGCGGGTATTCGGAGTTTTACAATAAAAAATCATCCGGTGCTTCCAATGTGTTGGATTTCTTTTTCGGATGATCTCTTTACTAGAGCAATAAACCCAAAAGCAGCCTTGGATCAGGCTGCTTTTGCTTCGACTGGACAACCTTTAACTCGGCGATAGAAAGTGACTTATCAGAGCCTGCAAACGCCTGCAGAATCCTCTTCGGCCCCAGGGTATCCGCACAAATGCCGGAGCTTCTCCAAGTCACAAATAATCAGTCTGCCATCTGCAACTTCTATGGTGCCTTGCTCCCTCAAATTCACGAGCATTCGGCATACGCATTCCCTGGTTGCTCCGATCAGTTCTCCCAGTATGGTGTGATTTAACTTCATATTGATCATGATTCCCTGCTCGAGCGGGATGCCAAAACTGTTGCTTGCACGGATCAGGGTCGATGCAAGCGCGCCCGTTTTATCCTGCAGGAGCAGATCCAAAAGACGCGATTGCTGAATTCGTTGCTGATCTCCCATCCACTTCATTAACTGCACAGCCATCTGACCCTCCCGGGAGAGCAAGTTCTGGAGATCCGTGACGCGAATAACTCCAAGAGATCCGTTCGTCAGCACTTCTGCTGTATACAAACTGCCCACTCCGTCCAGTTCACTGAAGTCACCAATAAGATCACCCTTTTGATGGATAAACAGAATCATTTCCTTGCCGTCTTCCGTTGTCTTTCGCAGCTGGATGTTGCCTGATTGAATAAGGTACAGTTCTCCGGCCCTCTCACCTTCTCTTAAAATAGTAGCTCCAGCTCGAACCTTCCTGTGCTGCATGATATCCATCAGCAGACACTCCTGTTCCGGGGTCAGGTATTTGCAAATTCCACGATGTTCCGTTTCTCTTCCTGTAACGGTTTCAGTGAAAATTATATTCCCAACATGCTTCACCTCACAGTCCATAAAATGGCAGATAGCGTCTTTGCTGGATTATTCCATATATTAACTTATCTACCCAATGTTTGCTGATGCAAACCTCTCTTCCGATGCTGATGCTGAAGTTGAATGCCGGGAACAATCAATAAGGGTGGATACAGCGGACTAGTGATAATGTATGCAGATGATGTTGTATCTCATTACATGCTGTGTCTGATGATAAAAGGAGTATTGCTCGAATAATCAAATCTGATGGCTGTATGGGCAGAAGCTGGCCATGTCACAGTAGACCAAAAATAGATACGAAGTAATAACAGGCAGCGGGGAGATCATGGATCAGCTAGTGAATGAGGTGTGAAGACCTGACATGCATTCTATGGCGTGTTCATATTTGTTATAGCTGTACAAAATAAAAAATCGGGTGCCCCTTTCGGGACACCCTTTCATGGGAGAGGAGAAACCGGACGAAGAGCTTATGGGGAAACGTAAGCTTTCTCCGCGGTTGTCTACGACATTCGTGAATGCCGATATCTCTAGAATGCCCGTTTCCGGGAAATCTATACCTGTCTGCTAATGATTTCTGCAGAAAGCTTTGATCACACGGGCTGCTCTACCCGAAATGCGGGTCGGGGCCGGGGAGTAAGAGAAATTTTTCAATCCCCATCCAATGTGGTACGATAGCGAAAGAGCTAGGCAGAATGCAGGTTTGGACCGTTTAGCGCGGTTCGGGCCATGATAGAGAGACAGGTGAATCTGGAAGTGAGAGTAGTATCAGGAACAGCTAAAGGGAGGCCGCTCAAGGCTGTACCCGGCAGCGGTACGCGTCCCACCACCGATAAGGTGAAGGAGGCGCTGTTCAGCATGATTGGACCTTATTTTGACGGTGGACAGGCATTGGATTTGTTTGCAGGAAGCGGAGGGCTGGGGATTGAGGCCCTGAGCCGGGGGATGAGCCATGCTGTGTTTATTGATATGGAACCGAAGAGTATTGAAGTGATCCGGGAAAACCTGAAGAAGACAGGTTTGGCGGAGCAAAGCGAAGTATACCGTAATGATGCCCAGCGGGCCATCAAGGTGCTTGCTAAAAAAGAGGCCCGATTCGATATGGTCTTCCTGGACCCGCCCTACCGGCTGAAATTCGGCGACAAGCTGATGACCGAGATGCATGAGCGGGGACTGCTGGCAGACGGGGCAACAATGGTGCTTGAATATGAATCGGGGTACGAGTACCCCGCCGATTTCGGACCGTTCCGTCATCTGCGGAAAGCGGTATACGGGGAGACAGCTGTGTCGATCTACGAATACATAGCAGCCGGCCCGGAAGCTGCAGCCGATCAGGGGCATGTGATAACAACATCAGAAACAGAGCCGCAGGGCGGCAGCCGGAACGGCGGGGAGGAGCAGCATGACTGAGCAGCATACACACCGGGTCCGCGTAGGGGTATACCCCGGCACCTTTGACCCGGTAACGATGGGACATATGGACATTATCGAACGGGCTGCCAAGCAGTTTGACCGCCTGATTGTGGCTGTCCTGAATAATATCAGCAAACATCCGCTGTTCACGGTGGAGGAGCGAATGGATCTGATGAGAACCGTTACAGCGCATCTTCCGAATGTGGAAGTGGATTCTTTTCGCGATTTGACCGCGAATTATGTTCGTCATAAAGGGGCTCAGACAATTGTCCGCGGCATCCGGTCCGTCACAGATTTCGAGTATGAGCTGCAGCTGGCTTCCACGAATCATAAGCTCAACCCGGATGCCGAGACAGTATTTATGATGACCAATCCCAAATACTCCTACCTCAGCTCCAGTGTGGTTAAGGAAATTGCCCATTTTAACGGGAATGTGACGGATCTGGTCAGCCCTGAAGTTGAAGATGCGCTGCGCCGCAAGGTCAGCGAGAAGCAGCGCGGCTGAGCAGCCTCGTCAACCAAGAGGCCAGCGCCAATACAGACAGGCAGGTGGCCATGAGGCCGGCGGGCAGCAGCAGAATCTCCCACTGTCCCCACAGCGTAAACGGATGAACAGGCATAGAACCTGATGTGCCGGAACCGGTTAAGAATGCAAGTGCGGGCTCCGCTGACGCTGCCCACCGCTGAACAGGCGGCCACAGCAGCCACAACATGGCGAAAGCCAGCCCGCCGTGCAGCAGCCTGCCGATGCCGAAGACCGCACCTCCGTCTGCCGGCTTCAGCATGGAGACGGCTTGGAACCAGCCGCAGAGTCCGCCTGCTCCAAGAATAGCGCTGATCCATGCGGCCTGCCACAGCATCGTACCGTCCGTCTGGCTGAAGGCATACGACCCGATATGGACTTCCATGATAGCAGGCCACAGTACGGCGGGTGCGCCGGGCGTTATATATTTCATAAGAATGAGAATGACAACAGAGAATAGAATCATATAACCGCCTGTCATCAGCAGAGACTGTACGGCATTCTTGACCGTCTCTCCCAGCAGACGGCCGAAGCTTCGGCCGTCCCCCAGACGCGCCGAGTGCATAGCTTCAAGCCAGCCCGGCTGTGGTATGACGGTCGATGCAGATGCGGCTGCAGTCACAGGCTTGTGCAGAACCCACCGGGCCATGATCCATGCGGACAGCAGGCCTGACAGGACATGCACCGCTATCAGGATATAACCGATTTCCGGTTTGCCGATAAATCCGGTCCCGATAACAATCAGGATGCTGAGCGGATTGCAAAAATGTGAGGCTGTTCCGAGAATCGAGCTCTGCCTTGAGGTTAGTTCTCCCCGTTCCTCCAGCTGGCGTGCGGCCCGGGCACCTGCCGGGAACCCGGAAGACATACCCAGCACCAGCACCCAGGCGGAAGCGCCGGGAAGCCTGAACCACCGCTGCATCACCGGCTGCAGGAGATGTCCCAGCGCATGAACGGCACCGAACGCCAGCAGCATTTCAGACAGCATAAGGAACGGCAGCATGGCCGGGAATACGATTTTCCACCAGATGGTAAGGCCCTGCAAAGAGGCTTGGAAGACGTCGTCGGGCGATGCGACAATGGCTGCTACCAGGAGCAGGGAGCCGGCACCAAGCAGAAGCGTCATGGCTTGCTGGCGGCGGACCGGTGACATTTTATAAGCCTGCATGGATGTGGGATTCGCCTCCTAGGGATGATTAATCAACATGAATGACATATCAGATTAAAGGGGCACGAGCCGAAGAGCTGCGCTGCCTGACTGCTGTCACTGCCAGTGTATGCGGGGTTTTGTCCGACAAGACCTGAAGGCAGCGGGTCCGGCCCTGTTCAACAAGCGGTCTAACATAACGGGAGGAGCGAGCGGCAAGATGAAAGAACCGGTAAGAAATGGGGGCAGACTGCGATCGGTATTGTTTGCAGCCCTGCTCGTCGCCGTGGTGTATGTGCTGGTCTATATGCCGACACCTTACATTTTGTACCGTCCGGGCAGTGCAGAGGAAGTGAAGCCGATGGTGACCGTGCAAAATGGTGACAAAGACGAGAAAGGCACCTTCATGATGACTACCGTATCCGCCAGTTACCCGAACGTGCTGATGCTGGCAACTTCGTATTTTGACTCAAATTCCGAATTGGACAAAAAATCGAAACGTCTGCAAGGAAACTCGGTGGCCGAGTATAATGCACAGCAGGTATGGTATATGAGTGATTCCCAGTCCTCGGCAATGGAAGCGGCCTACAAACAGGCGGGAATCCCTTACAGCATTAATCCGGATTATGTATATGTATTTAAGGCTGAGGGGGAGCAAACCGTATTCCGGCCTGGAGACGAGCTGCTGAGCATTAACGGCAAAGCGGTGGAGGACAACAATACGATCCGTACCCTTCTGCAGGGGGAACAGGCAGGAGATACCGTCAGTGTGGAGCTGAAGCGGAACGGGGCGAAGATGACCCAAACGGCAAAGCTGGTTACGATTAAAGATCCGAAAACCGGCGAAACCCGGGTGGGGTTCGGTGTCAGCATTGCAACAGTTCAAAAGGTCGAGCCCAAGGATCCGGTGCATGAAATCAAGTTTGCGGACACGCAGGTGGGCGGTCCGTCAGCCGGCCTGATGTTTACGATGGAGATTTATAATCAGCTGACCCCGGGTGATCTGACCAAAGGATACCGCGTGGCAGGCACCGGAACGATTGATGAGGACGGCAAGGTCGGTGAGATTGGCGGCATCGTCCACAAGATTGTGGCAGCCGACCGGGAACATGCGGAGATCTTCTTCGCACCCAAAGGAAACTATAAAGATGCTGCCGCCAAGGCCAAGGCGATTGGCAGCAGCATGAAGGTGGTTTCGGTGAGTACGCTGAACGACGCTTTGCATTATATGGAACAGCTGCCGGTCAAATCATAACCGGCGGCTGCAGGTAGTCGCGGTACAGCTCGGCTGTCCGCGGCTCCGGCATCCCGCCTGCATGCACGATGGCGGCGGCCAGGTCCAGTTCGAGCTGAGGGTGCTCGAAGGAGGATGGCTTCACGATGATAGGGAGTGAAGCCGTCTTTTTCATGCGCTTCAGGAGTTCACGGCCTGCAGCGCTGCTTCCGAGGACCCGCAGATAGCCGGGTCCTTTACGCAGCCGATCCGGTGCCAGATCGGCCTTGCGGTGGTTCAGCAGGATGTGGCACAGCATCCGCTGCAGCTTTGTCCGCGTGTAGCGCCTGGTCTTCAGCGCTGCGAGCAGGGCCTCCACGGAAGGCTCAGGCAGCTGGTGCAGGCTCCGCCGCACCCGGTGCTCCAGCCCTTCCGTGACTTCCTGCAGCGCAGCCAGCTCCTGCGGGCTGCGCGTGACGAGCGCGTTCAGCAGAGGCTGGCTGAACGCTTCCCACTGCACCGGCGCACGGCCTGCGGCCCATTCGCGCCGGAGAATCCCCAAGGCGGCCGCCGGGACATACGGGGCCGCCGCCTCCGGTCCGCCCTGCAGCAGCAGGCGGCGGACCGCCGTGGCACTGGCGATCGCGCCTTCAGCCGGCGCCGCCTCGTCATGATAGCCCGCGCCGGTGCGGGCTATCGTATGCGCTTCGATCGGGCTGCGCAGCCGCTCGAGCGCGATGAGGTAGTGCAGCCCCAAAGTATTGTTGGGCTGCGACAGCAGCGCGGACGTGCCGGGCTCGTCCGCGCCTGTCAAGCCGGCCGCCGCTGCCGCGTAGGCAGCCGGGTAGCTCGCGCCGGCAGCTAACTGGACGGCGATGCCGTCCTTGAGCGCCGGCGGCTCGGCTGCGAGGAGCGCCGCCAGCTGCCGCAGCGGCGCGATCTCGCCGGACTCGCTGCCGAAGCACAGCGCGTCCACCGCACCGGTTGCGTGCAAAAGCGCCACGGCACCGTAAGCGAACCATTCGGCAGGCTGGACCGCGTAAGCAGCCGGCAGCTCGAGTACAAGGTCCGCGCCTGCCAGCAGGGCCATCTCAGCCCGGGCTGATTTGCTGAGAATAGCGGGCTCGCCGCGCTGCAGGAACGGGCCGCTCATCACAGCGATTATGCGGTCAGCACCGGTTAAGGCCTTGGCTTCATTCAGATGATAGACATGACCGTTATGCAGAGGATTATATTCAACGATGACACCAACCGTTTTCAACTTTGGAACAACTCCCTTAAGAAGGCTTGATTTTGGGCAGGATATAGAGTAACCTACTGTTATTTTACACGAGCTTCAGGTATAATCGACTAACGTTTTCGTACAGGCTGGGTTATTCAGATTCCGTCGACGCACTCGCTTGGTTTTGTGAAGATGCTGCAGGAGCAGCTTTCTGCTTGTTAAGACAAGGCTGTCCACATCCGGTGTCAGTTATAGCCAAGAGTATGGATTCCGCGCCACGCCTGCTTTTTTTAAGGGTGTAAAGTAAAAGTTGTTGACAAAAGTCTTGAAATATCGGTATAATAATTTTTGTTTGTTTGGAGTGATAGTTTATGCAGTTGCATTTTCGTAAAATGGCCTCAAGCGGCGGGCAGATCAGCCTGCATGAATCGCTTGATGTTAGTGCGCTCGTCAACAACCGCAAGGATATCACTGCCATCAGTCCGCTGGTCGCGGATTTGTCTGCAATCAGTCATACTGAAGGTGTGATTGATGTTCAGGGGTCGCTGAAGGCAGAGCTGGACATGTTATGTTCCCGCTGTCTGAAGCCGATGCATGAGCATCTCAATATTGAATTCCAGGAACAGTTTAAGCAATCGGCCAATTCTGATGAAGATCAGGAAGACGATGCGATTCTCGTCGAAGGCGAGAGCTTTGATCTGGCGCCTTATTGCGAAGAATCTTTTCTCATGCACGTTCCCTTTGTGCCGCTGTGTGACGAGGACTGCAAAGGCCTTTGTCCAACTTGCGGGCATGATTTGAACGAGGGCGATTGCGGCTGTGACAACCAAGTGATTGACCCCCGGCTTGCGGGCCTTAAGGATTTTTTCAATAAATGAGCTAAGGCACTGTGAACGGGTTGATTTGAATAAGGAGGTGGGAATCATGGCAGTACCTCAACGGAGAACGTCCAAAACACGTCGTGACAAGCGTCGTACTCACTTTAAATTGGCTGTACCGGGTATGGTAAAATGTGAACAATGCGGAGAATTGAAGCTTGCTCACCACGTATGCAAAGTGTGCGGAACGTACAAAACGAGAGAGATTATCTCTCAATAATGTTGATGAAAAGTAGCACTTCATTTCGATGGAGTGCTACTTTTTTTTGACCCAAGCTTTCTTTTTGATACGCCATGCTATATACTTGCTTAGTACCAGGTTCTAAGGTCTGCCCCATAATAACCGTATTGTGCGGACCTTTTATTTTCTGAAAAAGAACGGACTGGATTGAGTTATACCAGGCGGAAGTGGCGCCTACATAAATAGAATGATAGAGACGGCTGCAGTCAGGCCGGAGTAATGGACAACGAGGAGGTGGCCGCCATCGAACGTCTGCCGAAGAAGCAGCGTCAGCAGCAGCTGACGAGAATAATAGACGAGAATCCTTTCGTCACCGATCAGGAGCTGACCCGGCAGCTGAAGGTCAGCATTCAGACGATTCGTCTGGACCGGATGGAACTGGGAATCCCGGAGCTGCGGGAACGGATGAAGCTGATGGCCGAAAGCTCTTACGATCAGGTGCGGTCGCTGCCCCTGCATGAGATTATCGGGGATATCGTTGATCTCCAGCTGGACAAGAGCGGCATCTCTATTTTTGAAATACGCGAAGAGCATGTGTTCTCCCGTACGGGCATCGCCCGGGGACACTATGTATTCGCACAGGCCAACTCGCTGGCGGTCGCTGTCATCAATGATGAGATTGCACTGACGGCCTCGGCGGATATCCGGTTTGTGCGGCCGGTACATCTGGGCGAGAAATGTATTGCGAAAGCCTATGTGCGCTCCAATCCGTCCAGAAGCGGCAAAGCGAAGGTCGAAGTGTTTGCCTACGTGGGTGAAGAGATGGTGTTTCAGGGGAACTTCCTGATCTACCGGTCGACCGGAGAAGATTATACCGAAGGAGGCAGCCATCATGCGGATCGTCATTGATGCGATGGGCGGCGACCACGCGCCGCAGGTAACCGTGGAGGGGGCTCTGGCCGCAGCCGCGGAGTGGAAGGATACACATCTGATTCTTGTGGGCAATGAGGAAGCAATCCATCCCCTGCTGGGAGGCGCCCTGCCAGCCAATCTGGAGATCAGACATGCAGCTGAAGTGATCGGAGCCGAAGATGAACCAGTCAAAGCGGTTCGACGCAAGAAGGACTCGTCCATGGTCGTTGCAGGTCGCATGGTACGCGAAAAGGAAGCGGACGCGATGATTTCGGCTGGCAATACCGGAGCGCTTATGACGACAGGTCTGCTGGTTGTCGGACGCATGGAAGGGATTGAACGCCCGGCGCTGGCTCCGATGATCCCGACCCTGGATGATACGGGAGTGCTTGCTCTTGATTTGGGCGCTAATATGGATGCGAAGCCGGAGCATCTGGCTCAATATGCGGTTATGGGCAGTGTCTATCGTCAGAAGGTGCATGGCATTGCAAAGCCGCGGGTAGGGTTGTTGAATGTCGGAACAGAGCCGGGGAAGGGCAACGAACTGACGAAGCATGCGTACCCGCTGCTGGAGCAGCTGCCGATTCATTTTGTAGGCAATGTCGAGGCGCGTGATGTGCTGACAGGCAGCTGTGATGTACTGGTCTGTGATGGATTCGCAGGCAACATCATGCTGAAGTCCCTGGAGGGGACTGCCGGCGCGGTGTTCAAGCTGCTGAAGGAGCAGTTCAGCAAGTCACTTAAGACGAAGCTGGCCGGTGCCGTAATGATGCCGGAGCTGCGCGGGTTGAAGGGAAAGCTGGACTATACCGAGCATGGCGGTGCTCCGCTGCTCGGGCTGAGCGGACTTGTGGTCAAGAGCCATGGCTCAGCGGATGCCAATGCGATCAAAAATGCGGTGCGGCAGGCCAGAACGGCACTGCAGAGCCGGTTGGTAGAGAGTATATCTAAGGAAATCAGCGGGAAGTGAGTGACATTATGAGTAATTTGCGTCCGGTGGGAATCATCGGGACTGGCAAATATGTGCCAGAGAAAATTTTGACGAACAGCGACTTGGAGAAAATCGTAGAAACCAGTGACGAATGGATCGTCAGCCGTACAGGCATCCGTGAACGGCATATTGCAGCTCCGGAACAGGCTACGTCTGACCTGGCCTATGAGGCGGCTCAGAATGCGCTGAAATCTGCCGGTATGACTGCGGATCAGCTGGATCTGATTATCGTAGCGACGATTACACCGGATACGTCTTTTCCTTCGACAGCCTGCATCCTGCAGGATAAACTGGGTGCCAAGCGTGCTGCTGCATTTGACCTGTCCGCTGCATGTTCTGGGTTTGTGTACGGGCTGGCGACGGCTTCGAATTTTATCAAAACCGGCATGTACAATAATGCGCTTGTTATTGGTGCAGACTGCCTGTCCCGTATTACGGATTATACAGACCGCAACACGTGTGTCCTGTTCGGGGACGGTGCGGGTGCAGTTATCTTGGGGGAAGTACCGGAAGGCCGCGGCTTCCAGTCCTTTGATCTCGGTGCTGAAGGCGCCGGGGGCAGCCTGCTGACCCTGGAAGCCGGCGGTTCCCGCCAGCCGTCCAGCCATGAGACGGTAGAGAACAAGAAGCATTATATCTACATGAACGGCCGTGAGGTATTTAAATTTGCAGTGCGTGTCATGGGGACTGCAACAGATGAAGTGTTGAAAAAAGCGGATCTGACGAAGGAAGAGATCGATATCTTCGTGCCGCATCAGGCCAATATCCGCATTATCCAATCCGCCATGCAGCGGCTGGATCTTCCACCGGAGAAAGTCGTTATTAACGTGGACAAGTATGCCAACACATCGGCGGCTTCCATTCCGCTTGCACTGGTTGAGGCTGCCGAAGACGGACGCATCAAGGAAGGTGACCGGGTATTAATGGTTGGCTTCGGCGGGGGACTGACCTGGGGAGCTTCGGTTCTCGTCTGGTAAGCCTCCGACGTATTCGAAATAGACGAACTTATCTTTCATTAATAGTTGCTGCTGCCAGCAAAGGTATGATAAGAGGAGTGTTATAGATGGCAAAAACAGCTTTCATTTTCCCTGGCCAGGGATCCCAGTCCGTGGGCATGGCCCGGGATGTGTACGAACATAACGCGGCGGGACGCGCCGTAATTGAAGCGGCGGATGAGAAGCTCGGCTTTTCACTCAGCTCGCTGATCTTTGAAGGTCCTGACAATGACTTGAAGCAGACCTCCAATACGCAGCCAGCACTGCTGACAGCGAGCATGGCTCTGCTCGAAGCATTCCGAGAGCATGGCATTGCTCCTGATTTCGTCGCAGGCCACAGTCTCGGTGAATACAGTGCTCTTGTCGCTGCGGGTGTACTTCGCTTTGAGGATGCAGTATCCATCGTCCGTACGCGCGGTCAATTGATGGAGCAGGCGGTTCCCGGCGGTCAAGGCGGCATGGCCGCTGTACTGGGTGCAGACCGTGCCCAGCTGGCCGGACTCTGTGCCGAAATTACTACGAACGGGCACGCTGTAGAGCTGGCTAACGTAAATTGTCCGGGACAGATTGTCGTTTCCGGTACCGTTGAAGGTGTAGCAGCTGTAGCCGAACGCGTGAAGGAAGCTGGCGGCAAACGCGCGATCACGCTGGAAGTGAGTGGCCCGTTCCACTCTTCCCTGATGCGCGGAGCTGCTGAGAAGCTGGGTGAACATCTAGCCGGTGTAACGTTCTCCGAGCCGTCGGTGCCAGTCGTAGCGAACGTAACAGCCCGGCCGGCCGAGCATGGTGAGGCGTTCCGCAGTCTGCTTGTGGAACAGGTATACTCCCCGGTATTATGGGAAGATACGGTTAACTGGCTGATTGAACAGGGTGTCGATACGTTCGTTGAATTCGGCCCTGGCAGTGTTCTGACCGGCCTTGTGAAGAAAATCGACAAATCCGTGCGCCTGCTGAATGTGAACAGCCTTTCCAGCCTGCAGGAAGCCGTAGAGGCACTTGCCTGATCCCTCCTGGTGAAGGATCGGTATTGACTTTTAATAAGGGAGGAATTAGAATGTCCAAACCTCTGCAAGGCCAAAATGCGCTTGTAACCGGTGCATCCCGCGGGATTGGCCGCAGTATTGCGCTGGCCCTGGCGGAAGCCGGAGCGAATGTAGCCGTTAACTATGCGGGAAGTGAAGCTGCCGCCGCCGAAGTGGTGGAAGCGATCCGCGCGAAGGGTGTTGAAGCGGTAGCCATCCAGGCGAACGTCGGCATTCTGGCTGAAAGTGAACGACTCGTGAAGGAAGCTGCAGAAACTTGGGGCCAGATTGATATTTTGGTCAACAATGCGGGTATTACTAGAGATAACCTGATTATGCGTATGAAAGAAGACGAGTTCGATCAGGTTATTGAGACCAACCTGAAAGGCGTATTCAACTGCCTGAAGGCTGTCACCCGTCCGATGATGAAGCAGCGTTCCGGAAGAATCATTAATATTTCATCTGTGGTGGGTGTGCTCGGAAACGCCGGACAGGCTAACTATGTTGCAGCCAAAGCCGGAGTGATCGGACTGACGAAGTCCGCCGCCCGTGAGCTGGCCTCCCGCGGAATTACTGTAAACTGTGTGGCCCCTGGATTTATTGATACGGAGATGACACAGGTTCTGCCTGATGAGCTTCGTGATAAGCTCCTGGGTGATATTCCCCTGGCCCGCTTGGGACGTCCTGAGGAAATTGCAGATGTCGTTCTGTTCCTGGCATCTTCTGCATCCTCATACATGACGGGCCAGACGCTTCATGTCGATGGCGGTATGTACATGTAACTGCCGCTTTCCAGCATGTCCGAAAGAAGAGCAGGCTGTGCCTGTCTCGTCTATGGCATTTTGAATTCAATTCTCGTATAATACCTAGGAGGAGGTGAGCCGGATGTCCGATGTATTGGAGCGTGTAAAACGCATTGTCGTTGACCGTTTGGGAGCCGACGAAGCCGAAGTTACACTTGAAGCATCTTTCAAAGAAGATTTGGGCGCTGATTCTCTTGATGTAGTTGAATTGGTCATGGAATTGGAAGATGAATTTGATATGGAAATCTCTGATGAAGATGCAGAGAAAATTACGACCGTAGGTGAAGTTGTAAACTACATACAATCTCATACCTAAGTCAATGAAGTCCCGTTCCTGTTTCAGGCGGGACTTTCTCCTCATTCATGTAGTGAAAAACATGCAAATAATGCAGCCGATATAGAGGTGAGTAGGCTTGAAACAAAGAGTGGTTGTAACCGGTATGGGTGTGATGACATCCCTCGGTAAGGATTTAAATTCATTTTGGGATAGCCTGATGGCAGGCAAGTCGGGGGTTTCCCTGATTGAAGCCTTTGACGTCAGTGAATATCCAACCAAGATTGCGGCTTCCATCAAGGATTTTAATCCTGAGGAATTCATGGACCGCAAGGATGCCCGCAAAATGGACCGCTTCGTACAGCTTGCTGTAGCAGCAGGAATGTCGGCGATGAAGGACAGCGGGATTGAAATTGGCAAGAACGCTGAAGCAGAACGTGTCGGCGTATCGATCGGATCAGGTATCGGCGGTCTCGGAACATGGGAAGATCAGCACAATGTGCTGCTGGAGAAAGGACCCAAGCGGGTCAGCCCATTCTTTATTCCGATGATGATTGCGAATATGGGCTCAGGCCAACTGTCGATCATGCTTGGAGCAAAAGGACCAAATACGACGCCGGTGACGGCCTGTGCAACAGGAAGCCATTCCATCGGTGATTCCTTCAAAATGATCCAGCGCGGCGATGCCGACGTGATGGTGTGCGGCGGTGCCGAAGCAACCATTCGTCCTACAGGTATGGCCGGGTTCTGTTCCATGCGTGCGATGTCAACACGCAATGAGGAGCCGGAAAAGGCTAGCCGGCCGTTTGATACAGGACGCGATGGGTTCGTTATGGGCGAAGGTGCAGGCATTCTGATTCTGGAATCTCTGGAGCATGCGCAGAAGCGTGGTGCGAAAATCTACGGAGAAGTGATCGGTTATGGTTTGTCGGGCGATGCCCACCATATGACTGAGCCGGATCCGGACGGTGCAGCGCGCTGCATGAAGATGGCTATCCGCGACGCGGGTATCGATCCTTCTGAGATCGACTACATTAATGCGCACGGGACATCGACACCGGTTGGTGATAAATCCGAGACGGAAGCGATCAAAAAGGCACTGGGCGATCATGCCTACAAAGTGGCAGTCAGCTCGACCAAATCGATGACAGGTCATCTGCTTGGAGCAGCTGGCGGTGTGGAAGCGGTTATTCTGGGGCTGTCATTGAAGAACCAGACCATCGCTCCGACCATTAACCTGGAGGATCAGGATCCGGCATGTGATCTGGATTATGTGCCGAATACGCCTCGTCAGGCTGAATTGAATGTGGTTATGTCCAACTCCTTCGGATTTGGCGGTCACAACGCAACCGTAATCTTGAAAAAATTTGATGCGTAAGGGGTCAGTTAATTGAGTGGAGACTTGAAGCAACTGCAGCAGCAACTTCATATTCAATTTAACAACAGGCAGCTCCTGAAGCAGGCTTTCACCCACGCTTCTTATGTGAATGAGCACCGGTTCAGTCAGCACCAGGACAACGAGCGTCTCGAATTTCTTGGTGATGCTGTCCTGGAGCTTACGGTATCCGAGTATCTCTACAATCTTTATCCTGACCGTCCGGAAGGCGAATTGACCAAGCTGCGTGCAGCGATCGTATGCGAGCCGTCACTTGTGAAATTTGCAGAAGCGTTGTCTTTTGGCAAATACGTTCTTCTGGGCAAAGGTGAGGAGCTGACAGGAGGCAGGACTCGTCCTGCCCTGTTGGCAGATGTATTTGAATCGTTTATCGGAGCGCTGTATTTGGACCAGGGTCTGGACGCAGTCCGTACATTTTTGGACCGTTTTGTCTTCGACCAGGTTGTCTTGAACGGCAAACTGCAGATGAGTGACTTTAAGACAGAACTGCAGGAGCTTATTCAGCATCACAGTATGGGTACCTTAGAGTACCGGATTGTGGAAGAGCGGGGGCCAGCTCATGAGCGGGAATTCGTTGCGGAGGTCCACATGGGTGTAGAACGTCTGGGGCACGGTGTGGGTCGTTCCAAAAAAGAAGCAGAGCAGCAGGCGGCAGCGCTGGCGCTGCAGCACTTGAAGCTGTCGGAAAGGTAGTTTGTCTGGATGTTCAGGACAAAGCAAGAGCAAAGAGCAGCCCGCGGGCTTGTCCCGGCGTTAGATGGGTACGGACTGCTTTTTGCTCTTTTTTCGTTTTCACAGCGGCAGGAGGTTCGTGCTTTTTCAGACCTGTCATTATGGTACAATAGGAGTAATGACTTCGAGTGGAAATGGAAAGCAGCAAGGATCTGGAGCGTGAGGTACACGCATGGATTGTGCAGGTGAGCATTCTGTATCAAGTGCTGAATTCGGTGAAGATGCCAGTGCTGGAATCGAAGTGTGCAGAATGCCGAAAGTTAGAGGTGAGGAAATCCAATGTTTTTGAAACGCATTGAATTGGCGGGTTTTAAGTCCTTCGCCGATAAGACTGAAATGGAATTTGTGCAGGGAATTACGGCTGTCGTCGGCCCCAATGGGAGCGGCAAGAGTAATATCTCTGACGGTATTCGCTGGGTGCTTGGTGAGCAGAGCGCAAAGTCCCTGCGCGGCGGGAAGATGGAAGATATTATCTTCGCCGGCAGTGATGCGCGCAAGGCTGTTAATTATGGCGAAGTATCGCTGACGCTGGACAATGAAAGCCACACGCTTCCGCTGGACTTCAATGAGGTTACCGTAACCCGACGGGTTCACCGCAGCGGGGACAGCGAATATTTTATCAATCGGCAGTCCTGCCGTCTGAAGGATATTACGGAGCTGTTCATGGACACCGGTATCGGCAAGGAGGCCTATTCCATTATCGGACAGGGCCGGATCGAAGAGATTCTGAGCACCCGTTCGGAGGACCGGCGCGGTATCTTCGAAGAAGCATCAGGGATTGTTAAATATAAGTCGCGCAAAAAAGACGCGGTCCGCAAGCTGGATGAGACCGAGCAGAATCTTCTTCGTATCCATGATCTGGTATCCGAGCTGGAAGACCAGATTGGCCCTTTAAAGGAGCAGTCGGAGAAGGCCCTGCATTACAAGGATCTGCGCAGTCAGCTGAAGTCGCAGGAGATCTCGATGTATGTGTACCAGATCCAGCAGATTCATGCTGCCTGGAGTGAGGCCAATGCCAGACTCGAAGTGCTCAAGGAAGAGGAACTGCAGCTGTCGACCGTTGTTTCCAGCCATGATGCAAAGCTGGAGCATGACCGCCTTGCACTGCGTCAGTTGGAAGAGGATGTGGAGCTGCTGCAGAATGAGCTGCTGCAGTACAGCGAAGCGACGGAGAAAACGGAAGGTTACGGTGAACTTCTGAAGGAACGTGCACGCAACCTGAAGAACAACCGGGAGCAGCTGCTCCAGTCCCTTGAATCGAATGAAGGACGTTTTCAGGACCGCGAAGCGGAGCATCAGCAGCTGCAGGACAAGCTGACAGGGATTATCCAGGAGCTTGAAGCCCTGCGTGAACAGCTGACGGCAGAGGAAGCGAAGCTGGTCGGGGTCACGGGGGGCATCAGCCAGCAGCAGGAAGAGAGTCTGAAAGGCAATCTGTTGGAGCTGATGAATCAGATGGCTCAGGCCCGTAATGAGATTCGTTACAGTGACCAGCAGAAGGAGAATCTGGAGCGCCGTATGAGCCGGGCGGCCGGCGAATCAGGCAAATGGGAACAGCAGCGTGATGATCTGGTTAAGCGCAAGTCATCACTTGAGGGTGCGATCCAGAAGCTGGGTAAAGAAATCAGCCAGCTTCGCAGTGGATATATTACCGAGAGTGAACGGTATCACGCTCAGCAGAAGCTGCATGACGAGAGTCAGTCGGCTATCCGGAAGTGGGAGCAGAAGCGCGAGGCGCAGATTTCCCGCCGGGATACGATGAAAGAAATGCAGGATGATTTTGACGGTTTCATGCTGGGTGTCAAGGAAGTGCTTAAGGCTTCCCGCAAAGGAACGCTCCATGGCGTCCACGGAGCAGTCGCTGAGCTGATTCGTGTTCCGGAGAAGCTGGAGCTGGCCATGGAAACGGCACTGGGCGCATCGGTGCAGCATATTGTCATGGAGAATGAAGCAGTCTCCCGTCAGGCAATCGGCTTCCTGAAGCAGCGCCAGCTGGGCCGAGCGACATTCCTGCCATTGGACGTTATTCGTCCGCGGCAAATTGGAGCGGGCGAAAGAAAGATGGTCGAGGGAGCCGAAGGCTTTGTCGGTATTGGTGCGGATCTGGTCGGTTACGAGGACCGTTACAGCAGCATTATTGGCAGCCTGCTGGGCAATGTGGTCATTGCCCAGACGCTGGAAGATGCGAACCGGATCGCGGCACGCTGCCAATACCGTTACAGGGTCGTTACCCTGGAGGGTGATGTGGTCAATGCTGGCGGTTCAATGACGGGCGGCAGTCAGCACAAGAAGAACAACAATCTTCTTGGACGTAAACGTCAGCTGGATCAGCTGGATCAGGACATCCGCGAAACCGAGCAGCAAATTTCCAAGCTGCAGCAGGGAGTGGCGGATATCAAGCGGCAGATGGAGGAAACACAGAATCTGCTCGAGCAGCTGCGCCATGATGGTGATACCAAACGCGGGAATGAACAGCAGGCGGCGCTTGAGCTGAAGCAGATGGAACATGAGCTGCGTCATGTTCAGGAGCAGGTGGCTGCGACGAGCGTGGAGAAAAGCGCATTCGTGCAGGAAATGAAAGAGCTGGAGAAAGCCAGGGCTGAAGCGGCCGCCAAGCTGGTTAAGCTGGAAGAGGAAGAGAAGGCGACCCATCTGGCGATTCAGGCCGCAGAATTTGCCCGAAAAGCGAATGAGTCGGCCAAGGAAGAGCTTCAGACCCAATTGACCGACCTCAAGGTCCGTGAAGGAAAGCTGGATCAGGAGCGGTTCTCATTGGAGGATCAGCTGCGCCGGCTGCAAAGCGACTATGACGGACTGGGCCGCGAAGTGAAGCAGAATCGTCAGATACTGGCGTCGATTGAGGCAGACCTGCGCAAGAATGAGGCGGAGACCGTCCAGCAGACTGAAGACGTCAACCGCTACCGGATGAAGAAGGAAGAAGCTGCGCAGCAGCTGGACTTCAAGCGTGCGGCACGTTCCCAGCTGTCGAAGAAGCTGGAGCTCGAAGAGAACGAGACGAGAGAGCAGAGGACCCAGCTGAAGGCAGTTGAGGATCAGCTGCGTCAGACCGAGATTGGTGTGAACCGGCTCGATGTGGAGCTGGATAATATCCTGCGGAAGCTGGCTGATGACTACGAGATGAGCTACGAAATGGCGCAGCAGCGCTATCCGCTGCCTGAAGACGTAGAAACAACCCAGGCTGAGGTGCAGAAACTGAAACGCAGCATCTCGGCACTGGGGGAAGTGAATCTCGGAGCGATTGAGGAATTCCAGCGGGTAAATGAGCGCTATGAATTTCTCAGTGAGCAGAAGAGTGACCTGGTTGAAGCGAAGACGACACTGTATCAGGTCATTCGTGAGATGGACGAGGAGATGTCCAAGCGCTTCAAGGCGACATTCGATGCCATCCGGCGCGAATTCGGAACCGTCTTCTCGAAGCTGTTCGGCGGCGGGCGTGCCGATCTGGTACTGCTGGATCCAGAGCGGCTCCTGGAGACAGGGATCGATATCGTAGCCCAGCCTCCAGGCAAGAAACTGCAGAACCTGCAGCTCCTCTCAGGAGGCGAGCGCGCGTTGACCGCGATGGCTCTGCTGTTCGCTATTCTGCAGGTCAAACCGGTCCCATTCTGTGTCCTGGATGAAGTGGAAGCCGCGCTGGATGAAGCGAATGTAGTACGTTTCGCACAATATTTGCGGGAATTTTCGGAGCAGACCCAGTTTATTGTTGTCACCCACCGTAAGGGAACAATGGAGGAAGCCGATGTCCTCTATGGCGTAACGATGGAGGAAGGCGGCGTATCCAAGCTGGTATCGGTAAGACTGGAAGATGAAGAGGCGGAGATCGCCTGATTCTATATGACATGACGGAGGGACCATATGAGCTTTTTCAAAAGGCTGAAAGAGAGCATTTCTAACAAAACAGAGGCGGTAACGAAGCAGTTTAAGGACGGACTGGAGAAAACCCGCAAAGGTCTGGTCGAGAAGGTGTCTGACCTGGTGATCCGCCGTAAAAAGATCGACGAGGAGTTCTACGAGGAGCTCGAAGAAATTTTGATTGGCGCGGACGTAGGAGTCAGCACTGTAATGAACCTGATTGAGGATCTGCGTGTTGAAGTGAAGAAACGCCGGATTGAAGATGCGGCTGAGCTTCAGCCGGTTCTGTCCGAGAAGCTGACCGAACTTTTGCGCGGGGATGAGAATAATGAGCTGCGCATGAATCCGGACGGAATTACAGTTATTCTGTTCGTCGGCGTTAACGGTGTCGGCAAAACCACAACGATCGGCAAGCTGGCCCACCGTTTCAAGCAGCAGGGCAAAAAAGTGATGATGGCTGCAGGAGATACCTTCCGCGCCGGGGCGATAGAGCAGCTTGAAGTCTGGGGTGAGCGTGCAGGTGTCGAGGTCATCAAACAGCAGGCGGGCTCAGACCCTGCGGCGGTTATGTTTGACGCAGTACAGGCTGCCAAGCAGCGAGGCGTGGATGTCCTGCTCTGTGATACGGCGGGACGCCTGCAGAACAAAACGAACCTGATGGAGGAGCTGAACAAAATTTTCCGTGTCATCCAGCGTGAGATTCCGGGTGCGCCGCATGAGGTGCTGATGGTGCTGGATGCGACAACAGGGCAAAACGCCCTCCAGCAGGCCAAACTTTTCGGCGAGAAGAGCGGGGTAACAGGACTTGTTCTGACGAAGCTGGACGGTACGGCTAAGGGCGGCATCGTTGTAGCCATCCGTCAGGAGCTGAATTTGCCGGTGAAGCTTGTAGGTCTGGGTGAGAAAATAGACGATCTGCAGCCTTTTGATTCTGAGCAGTTTGTGCATGCGCTTTTCGCAGGACTGATCCAGCAGGTCGAGGAAGAAGAGTCGGCCGATCAGGCTTAAATCCGGCATACACTTTGATTTTCCATAGTTCATTTAAGAACGATGATGGGGGGACGGGCAGCAGCCCGTCCTTGTTTACAGGACCGCTGCCCAATGCGGGTAAGCCTGCATAAACTGTAGTATGGAAAGGAGTTTTTCTATGGCCAATACCCATACCTATTCCCGCAGGGAGGAGGTCGCGAATGCGATCACTCATGGTATCGGCGCTGCACTCAGCGTTGCGGCATTAGTGCTGCTGATTGTTTTTTCCTCGATCAAGGGCACAGGCTGGCATATTGTAAGCTTCACGATCTATGGGGTCTCGATGCTGATCCTGTACTTGAACTCAACGATGGTACACAGTTTGCGTGAGGGCAAGCTTAAGGATCTGTTCGAGATATTCGACCATTCGTCCATCTATCTGTTTATAGCAGGCACCTATACGCCGTTTCTGCTCGTGGCCCTGCGCAGTGAGCTTGGCTGGAGTCTTTTTGGCATCGTATGGGGGATTGCATTGTTCGGCGTCATCTTCAAAGCTTTTTTTACCAAAAAATTTCTCTTCATGTCCACCTTGTTCTACCTTGCGATGGGGTGGCTGATCATTATTGCATGGCACCCGCTTTCGGCCGTAGTTCCTTCAGGCGGTATGTTCCTGCTAATGGCCGGGGGCGTCCTCTACACATTAGGGACGGTCTTTTATGTATGGCGCGGCTTTCCGTTCCATCATGCAATTTGGCATCTGTTTGTACTGGGAGGAAGCGTGCTGCATTTCTTTGCGGTGCTGCTGTTTTTAACGCCTCTGCGATAAGGATTTGGGCAATTTGAAGATGACAAGCAAAATAGCTTGACATCTTCTTTTGTTTTCGGTATTATAAGGAACGTTGAAGAACTGTAAAGTGTTTTTCCTTGACGATGGGGGTGCCCAATGATGAGTCAGGAGAACCGACTCGAGAAGACGAACCGCATTAACCTGCTATTCGACTTCTATGAACCACTGCTGACGGAGAAGCAGCAGACTTTCCTTAAATATTATTTTCACGATGATTTCTCCCTGGGAGAGATTGCCGCTGAATTCGAGATTAGCCGTCAGGCTGTGTATGAACATATCAAACGCGCTGAGGTTGTGCTGGACATGTATGAAGAGAAGCTTGGTCTTCTCGCCAAATATGAACAGCGTGCGCAGGATATTGAGACGATAAGAAACATGCTGGAGCAGTCCGGCCTGGAAGCCGGGGAGAAGCAATCGCTGAACGGCATTCTGGAACGGCTGCTGGCATTTTAACTAAAACAGAGATCATGATCAGACAAGGGGGTGGATCTATATGGCATTTGAAGGATTATCAAGCCGGCTGCAGAACGTGTTCAGCAAGCTGCGTGGCAAAGGCAAGGTATCGGAGGACGATGTAAGCGAAGCGATGCGCGAAGTAAGGCTGGCTCTGCTGGAAGCCGACGTTAACTTCAAGGTCGTGAAGGATTTTATCGCCAAGGTCAAAGAAAAGGCTGTCGGTAAAGAAGTTATGGACAGCTTTACGCCAGGCATGGTCATCATTGATATTGTAAACAAGGAACTGACCGACCTGATGGGAGGAAGCCAGTCGAAGCTGGCTCGTGCAACGAAGCCGCCAACCGTTATTATGATGGTGGGTCTGCAAGGCGCGGGTAAGACGACGACGTCCGGCAAGCTGGCCAAAATGCTCCAGAAGCAGAATCACCGTCCACTTCTCGTGGCGGGCGATATCTACCGTCCGGCTGCGATCAAGCAGCTCCAGGTGCTGGGTGAACAGATCAAGGTTCCGGTATTCAGCCTCGGTGACCAGACCAGCCCGGTCGAAATCGCCAAAGCCGGTCTGCAGCACGGTAAGGACAATGGTCACGATTATGTGATCATCGATACCGCCGGCCGCCTGCATGTCGACGAGGAACTGATGGAAGAGCTCCGTCAGATCCACAGTCATGTGAATCCTGATGAAGTGCTCCTCGTCGTCGACAGTATGACGGGTCAGGACGCAGTTAATGTGGCGGATCACTTTAACAAGCAGCTTGAACTGACAGGTGTGGTGCTGACCAAGCTGGATGGAGATACCCGCGGCGGTGCAGCCTTGTCTGTCAAAGCGGTGACAGGCTGTCCGATCAAGTTTGCGACGCTTGGTGAGAAGCTGGATGCCCTGGAACCTTTCCATCCGGAACGGATGGCTTCACGGATTCTTGGTATGGGCGACATGCTCTCTCTGATTGAGAAGGCCCAGTCGAACATCGATACCGAGAAAGCCAAAGAAATGGAACGTAAGATGCGAAATGCTGAATTTACGTTCGATGACTTCCTGGAGCAGATGGACCAGGTGAAGAAGCTTGGGCCAATAGACCAGATTCTGGACATGCTCCCGGGTATGGGCAAGATGAAGCAGATGAAGGACATTAAGGTGGACGATAAGCAGATGGGACGGATTGAAGCTATCGTTCAATCCATGACTACCGATGAGAAGCAGAGCCCGGAGATCATTAATCACAACCGCCGCAAGCGGATTGCACTGGGAAGTGGTACCTCGCTTGCCGAGGTGAACCGTCTGATCAAGCAGTTTGATGAAATGCGCCGGATGATGAAGCAGTTCTCGGATATGATGGGTCCTAAAGGCGGCAAGAACAAAGCAATGAAACAGCTGAAAAGTCTGGGCAAGGGAATGAAATTTCCATTCCGTTAAGCAGATTCCAAATATCATTTTGATTTCTTGAAGGAGGTGAATTTTCGTGGCAGTTCGTATTCGTCTGAAACGTATGGGTGCTCATAAAGCGCCATTCTACCGTCTAGTGGTATCGGATTCCCGTTCCCCGCGTGACGGCCGTTTTATCGAGGAAATCGGTTACTACAATCCAGTTGCTCAACCAGCTGATGTAAAAATCGACGAAGATAAAGCAATCAAATGGCTTCAAAACGGTGCGCAAGCATCCGACACCGTTCGTAACCTGCTTAGCAAAGCTGGTGTTATGAAGAAGTTCCATGAGCTTAAACAACAGAAATAATTGGTGCTGATTCGGAGGGTCATCTATGGAAGAATTAGTGGTTGTTATTGCTAAGGCTTTAGTCGATCATCCGGAGGATGTGGCCGTGAACACCGTGGAGAAGGACCGGCTTATTGTCTATGAACTGACCGTGCATCCTGATGATGTAGGGAAAGTGATCGGTAAGCAGGGACGGATTGCCAAGGCGCTTCGCACAGTCGTCACATCAGCAGCAGTTAAGATAGATAAACGGGTTACCGTGGATATCATATCTTAAATATACGATTGGGGGTTAGGATACTTGTCCTAGCCCTTTTTCGTACATCCCGGCATGCTGTGACATCTCTTAGGGAAACCTCAAGATAGATGGTCATGGATTAAGCTTCTGAGGTTTTAATTTGTAACGTTAAGCTCACAGGCTAAATAGGCTGCTGGGAAGACAGGTATCCCGAAACGTAAAATGCACCTGCACAGGAGGAGCGCATGCAGCAATTATTTAATGTAGGCAAAATTGTTAATACTCACGGCATTCGGGGCGAGCTCAAAATTCTGCTGTTGACTGATTTTCCGGAGCAGCGTTTTGCCAAGAACAGCAAGCTTTTGATTGAAACACCGGATGCCAAACGGATTGATGTTACGGTAGAGAGCAGCCGTTTTCAAAAAAACATGGCGGTCGTCAAATTCAAAGATTATGGCAACATCAATGAGGTAGAGAAATATAAGGGAAGCACACTGAAGGTATCTGCCGAATACATGGAGGAACTGGACGAAGACGAGTTTTATTTCCATGAAATTGTCGGCTGCACGGTACTGACAGACGAAGGGGAAGAACTCGGAACCATCAAGGAAATTCTTACTCCAGGAGCAAATGATGTATGGGTAGTCCAGACACCTGCACGCAAAGAACTGCTGATTCCTTATATTGAGGATGTCGTCCTCCATGTGGACAAGCATAACAAACGAATTACGGTGAAGCTGATGGAAGGATTAATCTGACATGAAGGTGGACGTATTAACCCTGTTCCCTGAAATGTTTGAAGGTGTGTTCGGTACAAGTATTTTAGGTAAAGCCAGAGAAAAAGGTATCGTTGCACTTCAGGCTGTTAACTTCCGCAATTACGCAGGCAACAAGCATGGTCAGGTGGATGATACGCCATATGGCGGCGGAGGCGGTATGGTGCTAAAGCCGGATCCGATTTTTGCTGCGGTCGAGGATTTACTTGAAAATGATACGGCAGTACGCCCCCGTGTTATTCTAATGTGCCCGCAGGGAGAGACATTCACACAGAAAAAGGCAGAGGAGCTGTCCCGAGAAGAGCATCTCATTTTCATCTGCGGTCATTATGAGGGATATGACGAGCGGATTCGCCAGCACCTCGTCACAGATGAACTTTCTATTGGGGATTATGTCCTGACCGGAGGGGAGCTTCCTGCCATGGTGGCTATTGATAGTGTGGTGAGGCTGCTGCCGGGAGTGCTCGGTAATGAGACCAGCGCAGTCACGGATTCCTTCAGTACAGGCTTACTCGAATATCCTCACTATACGCGTCCGGCTGATTTCCGTGGACATCAGGTTCCAGACGTGCTGCTCTCCGGCCATCACAGCAATATTGAAGCCTGGAGACGACAGGAGTCCCTGCGGCGGACCTTTGAGCGCCGTCCTGATCTTCTGAAGCATGCAGACCTTACCGTGAAAGAGCGGCAGTGGCTTAAAAGTCTCGAAGAACAGTCTGCTCAACGAGTCACGGATTAGCCTAGTTCAGTAGTAAAAGTAAAAGACCGCGAAGCGCTGGATTCAGCTGCTGCGGTCTTTTTAGCGGGGAATTAAAAGTCTATACCGGGATTTTAAAATCAAAGCCGTAGAGCTTCGACAGCTGATCAAACTGCTGCTGATACTGTTCCAGTACATGCAGCGCTTCAATATAGGCATCAAGAACATGCCTGTGGATATTCAGATCGGTTGAGTTTAGCGTTTCTCCGTCTTTGCTGTTCAGGGAAATCCCGTATTCCTGCAGGACCATCAAATCTTCAATTTTCATCTTTGTCACCCGGATTTCTCTAAAGTTTCATTGGCTGCTTGGAAACAACTGTGCCTACGCCGTATTTATGGTTATAAGGATAGTATATCGGCAGATGGCTGGCGCATGCATAGGATTTCATTCATTTTTAATCTTGCGGTTGTCTGAGAAGGCATCCGTTAAATAAACAGAAAGAACATCCGAATAAGCATCATAGGATTAAAAGATTTCAGTTGCAAAGGCATTTACCACATGATACAATAAGTCTGTTGTGTGGAATACGGTGGTCCTCTACAGATGATGATGGAAACCAGAGTTTCCGGAAGAAGTATGAACACCTGTACGGAAGGAGGGAGTCCTAGATGAATATCGTACAAGCGATTACTGAAGAACAACTGCGCAAAGATCTTCCGAGCTTTCGTCCTGGTGACACTTTGAAAGTGCACGTTAAGGTTATCGAGGGAACTCGTGAACGCGTTCAGCTGTTTGAAGGTGTAGTTATTAAACGTCGTGGCGGCGGAATCAGTGAGACTTTTACAGTTCGTAAAATTTCTTACGGTGTAGGTGTGGAAAGAACTTTCCCGCTTCATTCCCCGAAAATCGATAAAATCGAAGTGGCTCGCCGTGGTAAAGTGCGTCGTGCGAAGCTTTATTATCTTCGTGAACTGCGCGGTAAAGCAGCGAGAATTAAAGAGATTCGCCGCTAATATGGCGATAACGGAAGGGCTTGTTTACAAGCCCTTTTCGTTTTTCTACATATTTTTTTTGCTTATTTGTAATTGGATATCTTCGGATAGTATGATATGACATAGCTGCTAAATATGTATGTAGCTTCTAACATAGGACGAATGCATCCTGTACAGATTAGACGGGGAATGAAACCCGGGAAGGACGGTGAATCATGGATCGTGATATTCAACAAGGAACTTCGGGAAGAACGGATGATTATGAAGGTCCTGAGCAGCCGGAGGGAACAGTCAGCACGCAGGACCAACTTGTGGAAGCACCTGCAGGCAAACGAGCCAAGAAGCCGAAGAATGAAGCTGTAGAATGGTTAAAAGCCATCATTATCGCAGTCGTACTGGTTATATTGATTCGATGGCTGTTATTCAAGCCGTTTATTGTAGACGGACCTTCCATGAATCCAAACTTTGAGACAGGCGAGCGAATTATCGTGAATGAGATCCTGTATGATTTCCGGGCACCGCAGCGCGGCGAGGTCGTGGTGTTCCATGTGCCGGAAGAAGGCAGAGACTTCATCAAGCGTGTTATCGCTGTTGCAGGTGACAAAGTTGAGGTTGAGGGCGACGAGGTTCTGGTTAACGGCAAGAAAATTTCCGAGCCTTACATCCAGGGTCGTATTGATCAGGCGAAGGCGAATGGTACCACTTATAACGATAAGGATTTCCCGGAAGGTGTAGTACCGGAAGGACATATCTTCGTGATGGGTGACAACCGTCCAAACAGCAATGACAGCCGTATGATCGGCTATATCTCACTGAAGGAAGTGATTGGCCGCGCAGATGTGATTTTCTGGCCAGTCAAGGATATTCAGTGGATCAAACACAAATATTAATGTATTAGAATTGTACTAGGACAGACAGCGAGGTGATGACCGTGACGATACAATGGTTTCCCGGCCATATGACCAAAGCGCGCCGCCAGATTCAAGAGAAGCTGAAGCTGATCGATCTGGTGATCGAACTGATTGATGCCCGGCTGCCCCAGTCAAGCCGCAATCCGATGATTGATGAGATTTTGCAGGGCAAGCCGCGTATAGTAGTCATGAATAAAGCGGATCTGGCAGATCCAGAAGTAACCAAACAGTGGATAGCCGAATTCAAGGAACAGGGACTGACGGCACTGCCGCTGGATGCAGCAACGGGTACCGGTGTGAAGGACCTGCCGGTACAGGCACGTCTCTTGATGAAGGACAAAATTGATAAGCAGCTGGCCAAGGGGATCAAAAATCCGCGTCCGATCCGAGCATTGATTGTCGGAATTCCTAACGTGGGTAAATCAACCTTGATTAACCGGCTGGCAGGCCGAAACATCGCGGCAACCGGTGACCGTCCGGGCGTAACGAAAGGCCAGCAGTGGATCAAAGTCGGAACGGAAATGGAACTGCTGGATACCCCAGGTATACTGTGGCCGAAGTTTGAGGATCAGAATGTCGGCTATCGCCTGGCCGTTACCGGTGCGATCAAGGAAGAGATCTTGAACGTCGAAGAAGTTGCCTTCTATGCGGTAAAATATCTCGTGCAATATTACTGGGAGCCTTTTGCCGACCGCTTTGAACTGAAAGAGAAGCCGGAGGAGCTGGAGGAGCCGGATCAGATAGTCGCTGTCATGGAGGCGGTCGGCCGTAAACGCGGCTGCCTGATGGGCGGAGGCCGTGTCGATCTGGAGAAAGCATCACGTACAATCCTGCGCGAGCTTCGTGCCGGCAAAATGGGGCGTTACTCTATGGAGGCCCCTTATTAATTCCGAATGTGTGGTAACCGGCTGACAAGCCAGGGAAGGAAGCACCTCCCGCACTCCTGATGGAGTGCGGGATTTTTTATTGGAATGCATGAACAGTATTTGTGAAGCAGTGGGAAAACTGCATTTTTGCAGGAGGCTACCCCCGATTTACAGGCTGTGGTAAGCTGAAAGACAAACAGGTTCTAACCGTGAAAGAAGCAGGTGGGTTAAGAGATGACAGATTTGCTGCAATATGAGAAAGAGTGCTGGAACCAGCAGTATCACCGTGTGGCGGGTGTAGACGAAGTTGGACGAGGGTGCTTGTTTGGCGATGTCGTTGCCGCTGCGGTTATTCTCCCGGAAGGACTGGTTCTGGAGGGGGTCGATGACTCCAAGAAGCTGTCCGAGAAAAAACGGGAGCTTCTGTATGATCAGATTATGAAAGAAGCGCTGTCTGTAGGTGTCGGCCATGTCGACGTGGAGACTATAGACCGGATTAATATCAAACAGGCCGCCAGGTTGGCGATGAAGCGTGCGGTTGAGGCACTGGATCCTGTTCCGGATTATCTGCTCGTCGATGCGGAGAAGGTCGATCTTCCGCTGCCCCAGCTGGCGATTATTAAAGGGGATGCAAACAGCCAATCGATTGGTGCCGCCTCAATCATAGCTAAAGTCACGAGGGACCGGCTGTGCAAGGGAGAGTGGGAAGCCCGCTATCCAGAATACGGCATTGCTGTACATAAAGGTTATGCGACGAAGCTGCACCGGGAACAGATTCTCGCACTGGGACCGACGCCGCTGCACCGCCGCAGCTTCCTGGGTAATTTGCTGCTGGAGCAGCCAACCTTATTTGATCTGTAGATGTAAGAGGATGGCATCGTAAAAGGATGCAAATGCAAAAAAGGGCATTTTCCCAGGTCCGGACAGTGTGCTGTATGTGCTGCTCTCGGGTTAGCAAATCAAAGCGGAGGCTTCAGCCGATATATTCTTCATAGAGCAAATTAGTTAAAAACGAATGTATCAGTCCATTTCGGAGATGAGTTGTACAGCTGTAACACTATATCCTCGGGACTTGGTAAATAAGGAGGGGTGAGATGAATATCGGTTCCGTCATCAGAGGCCTGCTGGGGGACAGCAAGCCTGGAGAACCCAGACAATTGGAACTGCAGAGCGGCCAGGTTGTTCGGGGCACTGTGCTTAAGGTGAATGAAGAGGGGAATGAAGCGGTGCTGCAGATCCAGGGAGTACAGGTGAAGGCGAAGCTGGAAACACCCCTGCAGGAAGGGCAGACGACCCTGCTTCAGGTTGAGCCGCAGGGAGATAGCAATTTGCCAACCCTTAAGCCTTTGTCGAATGCATCTAATGTTGTAATTCCGGCCCAGACACTGGGGGAGGTCATGGAAGCCCTGGAACTGCCGAATACTAAACCCAATCAGGAATTGATTCTGGCCATGAACCAAAGCGGTATTCCCCTGACGAAGGAGAACGCGGAACTGCTGCGTGGGACGCTTCAGTTTAAACCGCCATCGGTACCGCTGGATGAGTGGGTTCAGTCGGCTTCAGTTGCCCTTCAGCGGGGACTTCCTGTAACGGGAGAGAGCATTAAAGGGCTGCAGCAGACCATCTTCGGTCCTCCGCTTCATCAGCTGCTGGCGGCCTTGGAAGAACAGCTGCAGACCCTGAATTCCGAGTTATCAGCACCACCGGGGAAGAATATGGCATCTGCTGCCGGCATGTCTCAACCGCAGCCGAGCGGCACGGCATCTGCTGCAGCCGCGCCCAATGCAGCTAAGGCCGCCGCTGTACCAGCAGCCGCCTCCACGCCACTGCCTGCTGCCTCTGTATCAGCAGATGCAGCAGAGCCTGCACCTTTAGGTGGACACATGCCCGCTCCTGCAGGCTTCCCGGATGGGAAAGTCCGCACACCGGCAGGCGCTCCAGACGGAAAGCCGAACCTTCCTGCAGGCTCTTCCACCGGTGCCGCTGCCGTGGAGGAAGCGGAAGCTGTGCCGCTACCGCAACAACCGGCAGCCACCGCGGCGCAGGAGAATATACCTGCGCGCACTGCAGGCACGACGACGTCCGTGCCTGACGGTCAACCGGCTGCTGTCCCGCAGCCGGCCGGGAAGCCCGCTGGCTCCGCTTCAGCGGGCGCATCGGCGGCGGTGCCCGTGGACACCGCCGAACCGCACCTTCCGGCGGAACCGTCCGCCGGGAACCGCGCGCCGCAGCCAGCCGCTGCGGCAGCAGTGCCAGCCGCCGGGACGCTGGCACAAAAGGTGCTGGCGCTGCTGCAGGAGCTGCGCAGCGCCGCCCAGCCGCCCGAGCCGGCGGCTGAACCAACTGCTGCCGCCTCCGGCAGGGCAGCAGCGGCACCCGCCCCACCGGCAGAGCCGTGGGTGGGCCGGGTGCTTAAGCTGCTCGGCGCGGAGCACGAGCAGCAGTCGCTGCGCGCGGCGGCAGTAGCCGCGCAGCATCCGCAGGCGGCGGCTGTGCCCGCGCCGCCGCAGCGAGCAGCCGCAGGTGAAGCGGCTGCTCTGGCAGCGTCCCCGCTTGGGGACGGCCCGGTGGAGGCGGCTGCACAGCCAGCCGCACCGGACAGCCTGAAGGGAACGCTGCTGCAGCTGCTGGGCAGTGACGACGTGCCGCCCCAGCTGAAGGAAACCGTGCAGCAGGTCGTTCAAAGCCTGACCGGTCAGCAGCTGCTGTTAAATAACGATAAAGCAGCTCCCTTTGCCCAGATGCATCTCTTTGTGCCGTTTGTTGGCCCGGATGGGGAGGTCACCGCATCGGTTCAGGTTCAATCCCGCCGCGGTAAACGGGGGGAGCTCGATGCTTCAAACTGCCGCCTGTGGTTTGATCTGGATATGAAGGCGCTGGGCCCTACTCTGGTGGATGTCCATGTCGTTGACCGGATCGTAACCCTCAAGGTCCATAATGATCAGGAATGGGCGGAAGCGCTGCTCCAGAACGGCAAAGAAGAGATTGGCCGCGCTTTGTCAGGCATGGGTTATCAGCTGCTGTCTCTGAAATCACTGCCTCTTCCTGAGCGGACCCGGGTTCAGGAGACAGCGCAATCTGCGGCTCAGGCCTACATCCCGGACACATACAAAGGGGTCGATGTCAAAATATGAGCGAACCGGATTCCAAAACTCCGCCTGCTGTGAAGCGGGCAGTCGCACTCAAGTATACGCCCGGTCAGATGGAGGCGCCAGTCGTTGTGGCCAAAGGATCTGGGCGTGTCGCAGATAAAATTCTGGAGAAAGCCATGGATCATGGCATTCCGGTCCAGGAGGATGCTGCGCTGGTAGAGGTCCTGTCCAAGCTGGATCTGGATGAGCAGATTCCTGTTGAGCTGTATCAGCTGGTGGCGGAGGTGCTGACCTATATTTACCGGGCGGACCAGAAGGCCAGAGGGGATACATCGTCATGGTGAAGAGACCCAGCCGCCAGGAAGTGGGGAAAACAGGGGAACAGCAGGCGGCCCTGTACCTGGAGAAGCGGGGATACCGCATTCTGGAGCGCAACTGGCGCTGCCGCAGCGGTGAGCTTGACCTGATTGCTGAAGCAGACCATTCACTGGTTATGATTGAAGTTCGCAGCCGGACAGGCTCCGGCTTTGGTACAGCCGCCGAGTCTATTGATGCCCGCAAGATCAATCAGGTTCGCTCTACGGCCGCCATATATGTACACCAGACAGGATTCCATAACCAGGACAGATCGCTTCGCTTCGATGTCATCACCGTTCAATTCGGCAGATTTCCCTTGGAGTTTGAAATTCAGCATATTATCAGCGCCTTTTAAGGCGGGATATTGATACAGATGCCTTTCCGTGTAACCGGAGGGCATTTTTTTTGTGCATGGGGACGACCGATAAAATGGCAGACAGAGACAGACGGAGGCTGCTGGGAAGTACATAGATCCTTATAGGAAAGCGGAGAGTGAACCATTGCTTTGAGTAGATGGGGTTATGGAGAGGGAAGCGGGCCGAAGAGGATGATAACGGTCACAGGAATTTGACTTTAATTTGAAACATATAGTAGCATGTAGATGTAGCCATTGATAATGATTTTCAATTAGTTATGGACGATGTGCACCAAACGTGTGCAGGTCATGATCCTGGAAAGGGGAAGTAACATGAAGGATTCGCATTTACATACAGAAACGGTGCAGGAAGTGATACGCGGACGCAGGACTGTTAAGAAATTTACTGATCAGCCGTTAACGGTGGAGAAGATTACTGAGCTGCTGGATACGGCCGTGTGGGCGCCTAATCACAAGCTGCGTGAGCCCTGGCGTTTTATCGTTTTCTCTGGAGAGGGACGGAGCAAACTGTATGATGCCATTTCGGCAGAGCTGGGAGAGGATCATAAATTTGCTGGCGTGAAGGAGATTCCGGCCGAAATTCTATTCGTTATGAAAGAAGACCCTCGTCAAGTCATTTGGGATGAAGATTATGCGGCAGTCAGTGCGCTGATTCAGAACTTTATGCTGGCGGCCTGGAGTGAAGGCGTTGGGACCTTCTGGGTTACGAAGCCGTTCCTTTATGCTCCGAAGTTCCGCGAGTATCTAGGGATCAAGCCGGGCGAGCGAGTGGTGGGCATGATTTATGCGGGATATCCGGACGTTGTACCTAAACCGCAGCAGCGTACGCCGGCTTCTGAGAAAATGACGGTGTTTGATTCATAAAACTTATGAATTGTTGTGAGTCCCCGGTCTTTAGACCGGGGATTTTTATATATTCAATCACCTGCTGGCTTCTCCCTGCTTCCAAGGGCTTGACAGCACCGGACATGGCTCAATGAACCAGCTTCATATCCAGGTTCCGGTATTGGATCGCTTCAGCAACATGTGCTCTGCTGATGGCAGCCGAATGGTCCAGATCAGCTATCGTCCGGGCCAGCTTCAGCACTCTGTCGTAAGCCCTCATGCTGAGTCCCAGGGCTTCCATCGTTCCCTGCAGGAACTGCTCGGCATCGCTTCCCAATAATGTATAACGGCGCAGCAGGCGGCCGGACAGCTCGCTGTTCCAGGACAAAGGCAGCCCGCGAAACCGCTGAGCCTGAATGCTGCGGGCAGACATCACGGCTGCCCGCATCTCTGCTGAAGACATACCCGGAGCTACAGAGCGCCATTCCTCCGGACGAGGCACATCCACCTGCAGGTCGATCCGATCCAGCAGCGGTCCTGACAGACGGGAACGATACTGTGCCAGGCGGGCTGGAGAACAGGTACAGCGGCTGGAGCCTAAATACCCGCAGTGACAGGGATTCATCGAAGCCGCCAGCATGAAATGAGCGGGAAATGTGAAGACCGCGCGGGAACGGCTGATTGTCACCTGTCGATCCTCAAGAGGCTGGCGGAGAACTTCAAGCACAGAGCGGCTGAACTCCGGAAGCTCATCCAGGAATAGAATACCTCGATGTGCCAGACTGACTTCGCCCGGCTTGGGAACAGACCCGCCTCCGATGAGTCCGCCGGCCGAGATGGTATGATGCGGTGAACGGAAGGGACGAAGCCGTGTGAGTGCAGCCGTTTCTTTTAATTTACCGGCAGCACTTAATATTTTGGTAACCTCCAGCGCCTCGTCCTCGGTCAGAGGAGGGAGAATGGTGGGGAGCCGCCGGATCAGCATGGTTTTACCAGTGCCTGGCGGTCCAACGAGCATAATATTGTGCATGCCTGCAGCGGCAATAGTCATGGCTCGCTTCACATGCTGCTGGCCGATTACATCACTGTAGTCTTCGGGTGAATCTGATAGGATAGAATCAGGATGAATAGTTAGAGAACCTGATTCGGTTGAATTCCTCACAGCCAGGTGATTATAATCCGGCAGAACCAGAGGCTCCTTCGTTTCACCCTGCTTGAATTCCGTCCTATTGCAGCCTGGAGGAACTAATTCGCGCAGGTGAGACAAGGCGTATATATTAATTCCGGAGATCAGTCCGGCTTCGGAGGTATTGGCTGCCGGCAGCAGAACAGAGTGAAAGCCTTGGCGCCTAGCCAAATCAACCATGGACAGAACGCCTTCAACGGGGCGGACAGCTCCGTCCAGTGCCAGCTCTCCGATGAAAAGAGTCCTGTCTGGAGAGGGAAGAGTCAATTGGCCGCTGGTGGTCAGCAGGCCGAGAGCGATGGCCAGATCGAATGCCGATCCCTCTTTACGCAGGTCGGCCGGGGCCAGATTAATCGTTACGCGCTGTGATGGATACTGATAACCGCAATTCTTAATCGCCGCCCGGACCCGTTCGACGGCTTCACGAATGGCCGAATCGGGAAGGCCGATGATATGAGTAATCGGAAGCCCGTTGGACAGATCGGTCTCAACCTCAATTTGTACGCCGTCAATGCCATACAGGCAGGCGCTGTTCAATCTACCGTACATAACAAAAACACCTCGTTCACCATAATAGTCCATGCTCAGCGGCAGCCAAACATGCGGATGGGAACAGGTGCTTCCTGATTTTTACAGATCATCTTAGAACGTATTGTACATTTCATGGGTTGAGGAAGTCAATAGATCATACACGCGTGTAAAGCACAAGAAGACCTGCCTGAAGGCGGGTCTTCTGGATCTATATCAACGAACGTCTGAATTTACAGAACGTTCAGGTCAACCTGGATGTTACCGCGGGTTGCGCGGGAATATGGACAAGCCTGATGAGCACCTTCAACAAGTTTAACTGCTGTCTCATGATCGACGCCTTTAACAAGAACATCCATAGACACGCCGATGCCGAACCCGCCGTCTTCCACTTTGCCAAAATGAACGGTGGCAGTTACTTCGGTTCCTTCATGTTTGATGCGCTGCATACGGGCCACCATGTTCAGGGCACTGTCAAAACATGCGGAGTAACCGGCTGCGAACAGCTGCTCGGGATTCGTACCTGCGCCGCCTGCGCCGCCCATTTCTTTAGGAGTACTGATTTCAAGACGCATCTCAGGGTTTGCGGATTCGATATAACCGTTACGTCCACCTACCGCTTTTACCGTTGTCTCATACATTTTCTGTTGAATTGTCATCATATGAATTACCACCTTTTAATTTATGTTTTTATAAATTGTATTTTACACAATTTAATTTAACATTAATTAATTTGAATGTAAAGGGTATTTGCATTTTTTTAATCATTTATTGTGTTAAAGCCCCGCAAAAGCAGCAAAACCACCGCCATAACGTTAAAATCCTGTATTTCTATATTGTTTCAAAATTATATTGTGATAAAATACGATAGAAAGCGAGGATACCAACATGACAAACTCTGAAATATATCCATCTTTGAAGCTGGAGAACCAGCTTTGCTTTACCATATATGCTTGCTCAAGAGAGATAACCAAAATGTATCAGCCTTATCTGGAGCAGCTTGGTTTGACTTATTCCCAATATCTCGTCATGCTTGTGCTGTGGGAGAGAAAAGTTTGCACGGTAAAGGAGCTTGGGGAAGCCCTTTTTCTGGACTCGGGTACACTGACTCCGCTGCTCAAGCGTCTGCAATCGGCAGGTCTCATTAACCGGGAGCGTTCCTCCCAGGATGAACGTAAGGTTATGATCTCACTGACCGATCAGGGGAAGGGACTGCAGCAAAATGCAGTATGTATCCCTCAGGCGCTTCAGGACGAAACCTCCATATCCAAGCAGGATTTTCAGCAGCTGCTAGGACAGTTTAATGATCTGCTTCAGCTGGTGCATGAGCGCAATACATCTTCTGCCAAAGCATAAGAAATATGCTGACCGGCCAACAAACCATCCATTCAATATGAAGGGTGGTTTTTTACATTTTTATCCAAATATTCGCGATCCGGGATGATATCAATATCAAAAAGCTGTGTATTACTGCCATTTTTATTAAGGAAAGCGTTTTAAAAACATGTTACAATGATGTGGGTTTAATAAAGAGCAAGTCTATTTCCTGAGGAGAACCCGCCTTGTTGCAGTCATGTTGATAGGAGGATTCAAGAATGAATATCCATGAATATCAAGGAAAAGAAGTTTTGAAGCAGTATGGGGTGGCCGTTCCGAACGGAAAGGTTGCTTACACGGTGGATGAAGCGGTTGCAGCAGCCGAATCGCTCGGAACTGCGGTTACCGTCGTCAAAGCCCAGATTCATGCTGGTGGACGCGGCAAGGCCGGTGGGGTTAAAGTAGCCAAAAATTTGGACGAAGTACGTAGCTATGCTTCCGAAATTTTGGGCAAGGTGCTTGTTACCCATCAGACAGGCCCGGAAGGCAAGGAAGTTAAACGCCTGTTGATTGAGGAAGGCTGCGATATTCTCAAAGAATATTACATTGGGCTCGTTGTGGACCGCGGTACAGGCCGCGTTGTTCTGATGGCGTCCGAAGAGGGCGGCACGGAGATCGAAGAGGTAGCGGCAGCCACTCCGGAGAAAATCTTCAAAGAAGTCATCGATCCGGCTATCGGCCTGCAGGTATTCCAAGCCCGTAAATTGGCTTACAGCATTAATATTCCTAATGAATTGGTAAATAAAGCCGTCCAGTTTATGCTCTCGTTGTATAACGCATTTATCGAGAAAGACTGCTCTATTGCAGAGATCAACCCGCTGGTCGTTACTGGAGACGGCAAGGTAATGGCGCTGGACGCCAAACTGAATTTTGATTCCAATGCGCTCTTCCGTCACAAGGACATTCTGGAACTTCGTGATCTGGATGAAGAAGACGAGAAGGAAATCGAAGCATCCAAGTTTGATCTCAGTTACATAGCGCTGGATGGCAACATCGGGTGCATGGTTAACGGAGCCGGACTGGCTATGGCAACAATGGATATCATCAAATATTATGGCGGCGACCCTGCCAACTTCCTGGACGTAGGGGGCGGTGCAACGACCGAGAAGGTCACAGAAGCGTTTAAGATTATTTTGTCGGACGAGAAGGTTGAAGGCATTTTCGTCAACATTTTCGGCGGCATCATGCGCTGTGACATTATTGCCAACGGTGTAGTAGAAGCAGCGAAACAGCTGGGGCTTACCCGCCCGCTGGTTGTGAGGCTGGAAGGAACAAATGTTGATCTTGGCAAGCAGATTCTGGCGGAATCCGGACTTAATATCACTGCAGCCGATTCCATGGCAGATGGTGCCCAGAAGATCGTTGCCCTGGTGAAATAACTTGGTGAACCTCAGCATTGACTAATGAATAGGGGATGTGAAGAACGTGAGTATTTTGGTTGATAAAAATACAAAGGTCATTACCCAGGGGATCACGGGCAAAACGGCTCTTTTCCATGCCAAAGGCGCATTGGATTACGGAACCCAAATGGTGGGCGGCACCTCGCCTGGTAAAGGCGGCACAACCGTAGATATTGCTTTGGAGAACGGAAGCACGGTTCAACTGCCTGTGTACAACACGGTTCAGGAAGCCAAAGAAGCGACCGGCGCAACCGCAAGTGTTATTTATGTACCGCCTGCATTCGCGGCAGATTCTATCCTGGAAGCTATAGATGCCGAGATGGAACTGGTTATCTGTATCACGGAAGGCATTCCGGTGCTTGATATGGTCAAAGTAGCCCGTTACCTGGAAGGCAAGCAGACTACACTGATCGGACCGAACTGTCCGGGCGTTATTACACCGGGTGAGTGCAAAATCGGCATCATGCCGGGTTACATTCATCTGCCTGGTCATGTCGGCGTCGTATCCCGCAGCGGAACGTTGACCTACGAAGCGGTTCATCAGCTGACCACACGCGGAATCGGTCAATCCTCTGCGGTTGGTATCGGCGGTGACCCGGTGAAGGGCTCTGAGTTTATTGATATCCTGAAACGCTTCAATGAGGATCCGCAAACGCATGCCGTGATTATGATTGGTGAGATCGGTGGAACGGCAGAGGAAGAAGCGGCTGAATGGATTCGTGACAACATGACGAAGCCGGTTGTAGGCTTTATCGGTGGTGTGACTGCGCCTCCAGGCAAACGTATGGGACATGCCGGCGCCATTATTTCTGGCGGTAAAGGAACGGCCAAGGAGAAAATGGCAAAACTTGAAGAGTGCGGTATTAAAGTTGCGCCGACGCCATCTGAAATGGGCTCTACGCTGGTGAGTGTGCTGGAAGAACGCGGTATTCTGAATTTGTGCACGACACACTAATCGGTCTTATATATACTATGAGTAAGGTAAGCAACCTTTTTGTTCCCGAACGGGAATGGAAAGGTTGCTTTTTTTGTGTACAGCGTGACAACCTGGAAGGCTGCACAATACATAGATAGCGAGTAAACGCTTGCATATTTTAAGAGTTTCCCACAAAATAGGAGGAAGGTGTCACCTTCCGTCCATGATGGAGGATCAGAGAATGGAAGAACGACTGGCATTGTTAGGACTGCATGAAATGGAAGGAATCGGCAAGAAGACGATACGCCGCTATCAGCAGGCGGGATACCGCTGGCAGGATTGCGCAGATCTTACGGCAGAGGAATGGATACGGCTCGGGCTTCCTGCCCATAAGGCCAGAGAGACAGCTTTGAAGTTGAACCATAATTGGATTGAAGAGCGTGCCAGTCTTCTCCAGCAAGGAGGCATTTCCTATGTCACCGCGCTTGATGATGATTATCCCTATTTAATGAAGGAAACGGTTGAGCCCCCTTGGGTGCTGTACCTCAAAGGAAAGGCAGAACTGCTGCACAGCTTATCTGTGGCTATGGTAGGGACAAGGGTTCCTACCGCTTACGGGCGCAAGGTAGGGGAGATGCTGGCGGAGGGATTGAGCAGAGCGGGCATCACCGTCGTCAGCGGAATGGCTAGAGGCATTGACAGTGTATGTCATCAGGCAGCTCTTGAGCATCATGGGCAGACTATCGCTGTGCTCGGAACCGGCTTGGACAGGATTTATCCTCCGGAACATACAGGTCTGTATCACCGGATTGCCGAAGAGGGTTTAATTGTGACCGAGTATCCGCTGGGCACGAAACCGCATCCGGGATTGTTTCCCCTGCGCAACCGTATTATTGCAGGGTTATCCAAAGGTACAGTCGTCGTTGAGGCAGATCTCCGCAGCGGCTCGCTGATTACAGCAGATGCTGCCTTGGAGAGCGGCCGTGATGTGTTTGCCGTGCCAGGCCCCATTACATCTCCCAAAAGCCAAGGTTGTCTCAACCTCATCAAGCAGGGAGCCAAAACGGTAACAAACATTGAGGATATCCTTGAAGAATATGTGGCATGGTTGCAAAATACGCCTGAATGTCATTACAATAGGAAACGTTCCCTTTCACAGGTTGAGAGTGGAAGAAACGAAGAAGGGCTGGGTTCAGAAGAAAGGAAGATCCATAATTTGCTTGAACAGGGCCCTTTGCTGCTCGATGAGCTGCTGGAGGCTACTGGATGGCATTTTGGACTTTTACATTCAGTTCTGTTATCTTTAATCATAAAAAAACAGATCGCTCAGCTTCCAGGAGCAAAATATGAACTTATCTAATGAAGCAATTCTGAGAATGAACTTCCAAATCAGGAGTTTATCTAATAGATGACGCAGTTAAAGACGGAGAGGAGGAAGAACCTATGGCGGATACTCTGGTTATTGTCGAATCACCCTCCAAGGCGAAGACAATAGGCAAGTACTTGGGCAGCAAATTTATCGTAAAAGCCTCGATGGGTCACATTCGTGATCTGCCCAAGAGTCAAATTGGGGTTGAAGTGGAAAACGAATTCAATCCAAAATATATTACGATCCGCGGTAAGGGTTCTGTCCTGAAAGAACTTAAAGATGCGAGCAAGAAGGTGAAAAAAATCTATCTTGCGGCTGACCCGGACCGTGAAGGGGAAGCGATTGCGTGGCATTTGGCCCACGCTCTGGATCTCGACCCCAACACCGAAAGCTGCCGTGTGGTGTTCAACGAAATTACGAAGCAGGCCGTCAAGGATGCATTTAAGACACCGCGCAAAATCAATATGGATCTGGTCAATGCCCAGCAGGCACGCCGGATTCTGGACCGTTTGGTTGGTTACAAAATCAGTCCGCTGCTGTGGAAGAAGGTTAAAAAGGGGCTGTCCGCAGGCCGTGTTCAATCGGTCGCAGTCAAGATCATTCTGGACCGCGAGAACGAGATCAGCGAATTCAAGCCGGAAGAGTATTGGAGCATTACAGCTCGTCTAGGTATCAAGAATAGCCATTTTGAGGCTAAATTCCATAAGATTCATGGGGACAAGAAGGAGCTGTCCAGTGAGAACGATGTTCATGAAGTGCTGGCTGCTATTGAAGACAACTCCTTCGTGGTGAAGGAAGTCAAAGAAAAGGAACGTCTCCGGAATCCTTCCCCGCCTTTTACAACAAGCTCGCTCCAGCAGGAGGCCGCACGCAAGCTGAACTTTCGTGCTGCCAAGACCATGTCGGTGGCCCAGCAGCTGTATGAGGGCGTTGATCTTGGCAAAGAGGGCACCGTCGGTCTGATCACCTATATGCGTACCGACTCCACCCGGATTGCGGCTTCTGCACAGGAGGAAGCCAAAGAATTGATTCTGGAGAAGTATGGGAAAGAGTATGCGCCCGAGACTCCCCGTCAATATTCCAAAAAAGCAGCAAATGCTCAGGATGCTCACGAAGCCATTCGTCCTACCTCTGCTCTGAGGGATCCGGACTCGGTGAAAGCTTTCATGAGCCGGGATCAGTTCAGACTATACAAGCTGATATGGGAACGCTTTATGGCAAGCCAGATGTCATCAGCCATAATGGATACGCTGTCGGTCGACATTGCTTCAGGTCCGGCTATTTTCCGTGCAGCGGGGTCCAAAGTGCGTTTTGCAGGCTTTATGAAGGTCTATGTGGAAGGAAACGATGACGGTACAACTGAAGAAGATAAGCTGTTGCCGCCGCTGCAGCCGGGGGATACGCTGACGAAAGAAGATATCGAACCCAAGCAGCACTTCACACAGCCTCCGCCTCGTTACACAGAGGCCCGTCTGGTCAAAACGCTCGAGGAACTGGGGATCGGCCGCCCAAGTACCTTTGCGCCTACGCTGGAAACGATCCAGAAGCGCGGTTACGTGGCGATTGAAGAGAAGAAATTTATGCCTACGGAGCTCGGAGAACTGGTTATCGAGCAGATGGAACAATTTTTCCCGGAGATCCTGAATGTGGAGTTTACCGCCAATATGGAGGAAGACCTGGACCATGTTGAGGAAGGTACAGAGGACTGGGTTAAGGTACTGAATGATTTCTATTCCTCCTTCGAGAAGCGCCTGGAGGTTGCTGAAGAGGAAATGAAGGAAATTGAGATTGAAGATGAAGTTTCGGATGAGGTATGCGAGAAGTGCGGAAAACCGATGGTCTACAAGCTGGGACGCTTTGGTAAATTCCTGGCCTGCTCCGGCTTCCCAGACTGCCGCAATACGAAGCCGATCATTAAGGATACAGGCGTAACCTGCCCCAAATGTAAAGAAGGACATGTGGTGGAACGCCGCAGCAAAAAAGGCAGAGTGTTCTACGGCTGTGACCGTTATCCAGAATGTGATTATGTATCCTGGGATAAACCGTCACCGAAGCCGTGTCCGAACTGCAGTTCATTGATGGTCGAAAAACGGACCAAACAGGGCACTAAACTGCAGTGTACATCCTGTGATCACACAGAAATGCTGGAGGATCAGGACGACGCTCTGGATACAGCAGGAGAATAAGTACTGGAGGAATTAACCTTGACACAAGAAATACAGAAGGTCACCGTAATTGGTGCCGGCTTGGCCGGCACCGAAGCTGCCTGGCAAATCGCCAGCCGCGGTGTGCCTGTGAAATTATATGAAATGCGGCCGGTTGTCAAAACGCCGGCTCACCATACGGATAAATTTGCGGAGCTTGTATGCAGTAACTCGCTTCGCGCCAACGGTTTGACCAATGCTGTCGGTGTGTTGAAGGAAGAGATGCGAATGCTGAATTCGCTGGTGCTGTCTTCTGCCGATAAGCATGCGGTACCTGCAGGCGGCGCACTGGCCGTAGACCGGGATGGGTTCTCCGGTGAGATCACCAGCACGCTGCATAACCATCCGCTTATTGAGGTGGTGAATGAAGAGATCCAGGAGATTCCGCAGGACGGCATTGTTGTGATAGCAACCGGCCCGCTTACATCCCCTGCATTATCGGCGCAGATTAAAGAATTAATGGGTGAGGAGTATTTTTATTTCTATGATGCGGCAGCACCGATTGTAGAGAAGGACTCCATTGACATGAGCAAAGTGTATCTTGCTTCCCGTTATGACAAAGGCGAAGCGGCTTATTTGAACTGTCCAATGAATGAAGAAGAATTTAATACCTTCTACGATGCGCTGATTTCTGCTGAAGTTGCCCAGCTCAAAGATTTCGAGAAGGAAATTTATTTTGAGGGCTGCATGCCGATCGAGGTCATGATGAAGCGAGGCAAGCAGACGGCCTTATTCGGGCCGATGAAACCGGTCGGATTAGTAAATCCTCATACTGGCGAACTGCCTTATGCGGTTGTTCAGCTTCGCCAGGATAATGCAGCGGGTACACTATACAATCTCGTAGGTTTCCAGACACATCTGAAGTGGGGAGAACAGAAAAGGGTATTCTCGCTGATTCCTGGGCTGGAGAACGCGGAGTTCGTACGTTTTGGTGTTATGCACCGCAATACGTTTATTAACTCACCGAAGCTGCTTCAGCCGACCTACCAGTTCAAAGGCCGCGAAAACCTGTTTTTTGCCGGTCAGATGACAGGGGTTGAAGGTTATGTAGAATCTGCCGCCTCCGGCCTCATTGCAGGCATTAATGCGGCGAGAGCGGCATTGGGAGAGGAACTGCTGGTTTTCCCTGAAGATTGTACGCTGGGCAGCATGGCCCACTATATTACTACAGCCGATTTCAAGCATTTTCAGCCGATGAACGCGAACTTCGGGCTTCTTCCGAAGCTTGCTCAGAAAATTCGCAACAAAAAGGAAAAAAATGAGGCATTGGCACAGCGGGCATTGGACAATCTGCGGGGCTACATTACGGATAAAGATGTCATGCAGGTGGAAGCCAAGTCATAACGTGGTAGGGATGAGGAGGAATGGTCATGGATATGAGTTTTCATGCGACAACGATCTGTGCTGTCCGTCACAATGGTAAGGCAGCGATCGCCGGTGACGGTCAGGTAACCTTCGGTAACAGCGTAGTGATGAAGAATACCGCCAAGAAGGTAAGAAGACTGTACCGTGGACAAGTGGTTGCAGGCTTTGCCGGTTCCGTTGCGGATGCGATTACCCTGTTCGAGAAATTCGAAGGCAAGCTGGAGGAGCATCACGGAAACCTGCAGCGTGCTGCGGTGGAGCTGGCAAAGGATTGGCGCCAGGATCGTGTACTGCGTAAGCTCGAGGCCCTGATGATCGTTATGGACAAATCCGGGATGCTGCTGATTTCGGGCGGCGGTGAAATCATTGAACCTGACGACGATGTCCTTGCGATCGGTTCCGGGGGGAATTTTGCCCTGGCGGCTGGACGTGCTCTCAAACGTCATGCTTCCGGTCTGGAAGCTGGCGACATGGCTCGTGAAGCGCTACAGGTTGCTTCTGAAATCTGCGTGTATACAAACAGTAATATTGTGGTCGAAGAACTGTAATCTTGTATTCCATGATGGGTGGAGGGAATAAGATGAGTGAGCAAGCATTAACGCCCAGACAAATCGTCCTGGAGCTGGATAAATACATCATTGGTCAAAAGCAGGCCAAAAAGTCAGTCGCTGTTGCACTTCGTAATCGTTATCGCCGCAGCCGGCTTCCGGAGGACATGCGGGATGAGATCGTTCCCAAAAATATTTTGATGATTGGACCGACGGGGGTCGGCAAAACAGAGATTGCACGTCGTCTGGCTAAATTGGTAGGTGCTCCTTTTATCAAGCTGGAAGCTACTAAATTTACCGAAGTCGGTTATGTCGGCCGTGATGTGGAGTCGATGATCCGCGACCTGATCGAGACCGCCATTCGTATGGTGAAGCTGGAACGTACAGAGAAGGTTCGTGACCGTGCAGAGGAACTGGCGAATGAGCGCATTGTGAATCTGCTTGTTCCCTCGGCAGCCAAAACTAAAAATCAACGCAATCCATTTGAGATGATCTTTGGTAATAATAATGCTGCTCAGGCCGAAGAAGAGCCGCAGCCGGATCCGGGACTGTCCGAGAAACGACGTAAAGCCAAATTTGATCTGCTTGCAGGGAACCTGGAGAATGAGGTCATTGAAATTGACGTAGAAGATACGACACCGACAATGATGGACATGTTCGCGGGTCAGGGCAATGATCAAATGGGGATGAACATGCAGGAGATGTTCGGTAACCTGCTTCCCAAGCGAACCAAAAAGAGAAAGCTCCCTGTTCGTGAAGCCCGCAAGGTGCTGATTCAAGAGGAAGCAACGAAACTGATCGACATGGATGATGTTATTCAGGAATCCGTCAGCCGTGCAGAGCAGTCAGGGATCATTTTCATTGATGAAATTGATAAGATTGCTACTCAAGGCAAAGGCTCGGGTCCGGATGTATCCAGAGAAGGCGTTCAGAGGGACATTCTGCCGATTGTGGAAGGCTCAACAGTAATGACCAAGTATGGACCGGTCAAAACGGATTATATTTTGTTCATTGCCGCAGGCGCTTTTCATGTGAGCAAGCCTTCAGATCTGATTCCGGAGCTTCAGGGACGGTTTCCCATCCGGGTGGAGCTCAGCAGTTTGACCTTGGACGACTTTGTCTCCATATTGACTGAGCCTAAGAATGCGTTGACCAAACAGTACACAGAGCTGCTTCGGACTGAGGATATCGAGATTGAGTTCTCGGAAGATGCAATCCGTGAGATTGCAAGTATAGCAGAGACGGTAAACAAGAACACAGAGAACATCGGAGCAAGACGACTTCATACAATTCTTGAGAAGCTGCTTGAGGATTTGTCATTTGAAGCGCCTGAGCTTACCCTGGATCGTATGATCGTTACACCTGAATATGTACGTGAGAAACTGGGCGATATTGCCCAAGATCGTGATCTAAGTCAATATATCCTATAGGGTGATCAAGAGAGTCTGCGGAAGCAGACTCTTTTTTTGTTTCCTGATTTTTTTGCTGAAGGGAATTATTGGAGAAAACCGAGGGTATATCTGATTTTTAATCCTTATATTGTAAAAAAATATTCATAAATGTTCATAATTGTGCAATTATATGGATATAGAATAGAGTCGTATTTTCTTGAATCTTTTCCTTTCAAGATGTCATTATGTCGCCTTATGGAAGACATTCCGTTCTAAATGTCGCTTTTCACAAGAATACAGAAGTAAAACGAGTAAAAAAGTTGCATGTTCATTCACCATAAGTTATAATCTCGCATTTACATTTGTGCAAGCTGCATAGGACTGATATATGAAACTATAAGTTAAAAATGGATTAAAATGGACAAAAAGCCCAGTTTTATTGGAAAGATAGGGCTTTTTTCTCATTGTAATTAGGTCCCAAACCGAAGAAACTTAGGATATACGACATCGAAGGACTAATTTCTACTTAAGTACCTTTATCCGTCAGAGATCGCCTTTGATTTTGTCGAAAAAAGTGGATAGTTGTGACGCGTTTCCTAATTACCTGGGGCATGTTGGAATGAAAGGAGGTTGAAACGGGATGAATCTACTGAATGATATGAGTTTCCAGAGATTGCAGGCAGGGCTGCAGGCAGCAAACATTCGGCAGCGGACCATCGCCAACAATGTGGCGAATGTTGACACACCTTACTATAAGAGCAGCAGCGTTTCTTTTGAAGATATGCTGCAGCAGCAGATGGATGATAGTAACATGCGGACGCTGCGGGGAGTGACCACGGATCCCAGACATTTTGCCATCGGGCCAAACAGTTCTATACCGGATCCAGTCATTACAACAGATCAGTCAACAGCCATGAATAACAACATGAATAACGTCGACGTTGACAAGGAAATGAGCAATCTTGCACAAAACCAGCTTCGTTACAATGCTTACATACAGCAGGTGAACGAACAAATCAAAATGATGAAAGTCGCAGTCGGAGGGAACTAGAATAAATGAAAATTAACAACAGTTTTGACATCAGTTCTTCGGCCCTTACGGCACAGCGGCTTCGGATGGACGTCATCTCAAGCAACATCGCTAATGCCGAGACGACTCGGGCCAGCGTAGTGAATGGACAAGCGGTACCTTATCGCAGAAAAATGGTTGTCCTTGAGCCGAATCAGCCCTCCTTTGCACAGGTTTTGCAGGCTCAGTCATCGGGACAGGGGCTTGCGGGTGAGGGCGTTAAGGTAAGTCAGATTAAAGAGGATGTTTCACCGTTGAAGCCTGTCTATAACCCTTCGCATCCGGATGCTGATAAAAATGGATATGTGTATATGCCCAATGTAGATATCACCAAAGAAATGGTCGATATGATCTCGGCATCAAGATCTTATGAAGCTAACGTAACCGCTCTGAACGCTTCCAAAGCGATGGTAACGAAAGCTCTAGAAATTGGACGTTAAACCCAGGAAGTTAAGAGTTGGAAAAGCGACGTAATATTCATACGGAGGGAAATACATGATTCAAAATACCATGCTGAACCTGCCAACAGTGCAGCCGCTGCAGCTCCAAACGACAGAAGCAGCAAAAACCTCAACACCGTCGGAGTCTATGAAACAATTCGGCGCTTACCTCGAAGATGCTTTACAGCAAGTCTCCCAGCAAGAGCAAGCCTCACATACAATGAATAACAAATTTATGGCAGGACAAGTCGATGTCGACCAAGTAATGATTACTTCTGAACAAGCTTTGCTAAGTTTACAGCTGACCTCACAAATCCGAAATAAAGCAGTAGAAGCTTATCAGGAAATCATGCGTACACAAATTTGATAGATCCAGCACAGTTTCGGATGGGGTGACAGAGTGAATGAGAGAATAGCCCAATACAGGGATAGATTCACCCAGTATTGGAACAATTTCAGCAAAAAACAGAAAATATTATTAGCTTCAACCTTTGCATTTCTAATTATTGCCATTGTTGTCCTGACGATGCAATTCTCGAAAACGGAATACGAAGTTGCTTTTAGGGACTTGAATTCCAATGACGCCGCAGGGGTTATCAGCTATCTGGATTCGTCAGGTGTTCCATATAAATTAAGTGCAGATGGTACCCAAATATCCATTCCCAGCGCAGATGCTGCCAAAGTCAAGGTGGATGTAGGTTCGCAGGGATTGATTCAAAAGGGAACCATGGGCATGGAAGAAGCTTTCTCACAATCTTCATCGGCGATCGGGATGACCGAGCATGAATTTGATGTGAAATACAATTCCGCGATGAACGGTGAGGTAGAAAGCCTGCTTGAGCGTATGGATGGTGTGAAGAGCGCGAAGGTGCTCATTAATCTACCCAAAGAGAACATCTTTGCAGGCCTGGAAGAGCAGGATAAAGCTTCGGCTTCTGTGCAAATGGAATTTCAGCCGGGATTCCGGCCAAGTCAAAGCTCCATTGATGGCTACTTTAATCTCGTAAAAACAGCAGTACCCAATCTGCCCATTGAGAATATCACCATTACTAATAATGAAGCGGATCTCACGCCAACAGCTCGTGGAGGTTCAGGTGGTCTCTCTTCTGATGTGCAGGAAAACATGGCACTGCAAAAGAAATTTGAAGCAGAAGTGAAAGCCAATGTAAAACAGTTTCTATCCCAGTTCATGGGAGATGGAAAAGTAGATGTGCTTGTGGCCTCCAAGCTGAACTTCGATAAAGTGACTCAAAACCAGAAACTCGTAACTCCAGTGGATACGGAAAATATGAAAGGAATTGAGATCAGCGTTCAGCAGATTCAGGAGAGTTATACAGGCGGAAGCAGTCAAACCGGAGGGGTTGCTGGTACAGGTCAACAAGAGGTACCAGGCTATCCAGGAACAGATACATCTGGGACTTCGTCTTCCGAGAAAAACTCTAGCACGATTAACTACGAGGTAAACCATATTACCAAGGACATCATTTCAAGTCCGTATACTGTAAAGGATTTAACCATAAATGTTGCTGTTGAACCACCTTCCGGGCAAAAAACTTTGGATGCAAATACGACCAAAGCAATTCAGACTATTCTGGTAAACATCGTTCGCGCATCTCTTGCAGATTCGGGTGTTACCTATACAGACGCTGATCTGGACAAGAAAGTTTCGGTTTTAGGCCAGCCTTTCGAAACAGCAGATACTTCCAGTACGGGTATTCAGCTGAACAGTCCGCTGGTATGGGGCATTGGAGCGGGTGTTGCTGCATTGCTCGCTGGTGTCATTTTCCTGATTGTCAGACGCCGCCGCCAGCAGCGCGAAGAGTTGGAAGAAACAGAGGAGCTGCCGCTGCCGGCAGCCGCAGAATTCCCGTCCATTACATTGGATAGTGTGACGAATGAAAGTCAGGTCCGCAAACAGCTCGAAAGTCTGGCGAAGAAAAAACCGGATGATTTCGTCAATCTGCTGCGTACATGGCTCGCTGACGAATAAGAGGTGAATTGACATTGGCAAAAGCGAACAGTGCCGGGCTGACAGGACGTCAGAAGGCGGCTATTCTACTGATTACATTAGGCCCGGAAGTATCGGCACAAATATTCAAACATCTAAGAGATGAAGAGATTGAGCAATTAACCCTGGAAATCGCCAATGTGCGCAAGGTAGATTCAGCCGAAAAAGAAATGATTATGTCGGAGTTTCATCAGATCTGTCTGGCACAGGAATACATTTCACAGGGTGGTATCAACTACGCTAAGGAAATCCTGGAAAAGGCACTGGGTTCCCAAAAAGCGCTGGAGGTTATCAACAGATTAACCGCTACGCTGCAGGTGAGACCTTTTGACTTTGCACGCAAAGCAGATCCAAACCAGATTTTGAATTTTATTCAAAACGAAAATCCGCAGACGATTGCCCTCGTGTTGTCTTACCTGCAGTTTGAGCAGGCGGCCGTCATTCTCTCCTCGCTTCCTCAAGAGAAGCAGGCAGATGTCGCAAGACGCGTAGCCGTCATGGACAGCACTTCTCCTGAGGTTATTGCACAGGTAGAACGTGTGCTGGAGCAAAAATTGTCTGCAACGGTTACGCAGGATTACACGAATGCCGGTGGTATCGAGTCCATTGTACAGATTCTGAACGGTGTGGACCGCGGTACAGAACGGACCATTCTGGATTCTCTGGAAGTACAGGATCCGGAGTTGGCTGAAGAGATCAAGAAGCGCATGTTTGTCTTCGAAGATATTGTCAATGTGGACAACCGTTCGATTCAGCGGATTATCCGCGATATCGACAATGCCGATCTGCAGCTGGCACTCAAAGTATCCAGCGAAGAGGTACGGGATGCTATTTTCCGCAACATGTCCAAACGGATGGCGGATACCTTCAAGGAAGAAATGGAATACATGGGTCCTGTGCGGCTGCGTGATGTGGAAGAAGCCCAGACTCGTATCGTAGCGACGATCCGCAGACTGGAAGAATCGGGAGAAATTATAATTGCCCGCGGTGGAGGAGATGACATCATTGTCTAGGTTGATCAAGTCTTTCCAATATGTCCCTGTAGAAGCCTTGAAGCAGCTGGAACTGAACCATCATTATCTCGTGGAAGAAGAGAGTGTTGATGAACCTTCAGAAACAGCCGAGCTGCATTCCAGACAGGATGAAGAGGCAGAGCGTCTGCGCAGTGAAATGCTTAATGACGCCAAGGCATTTGCCGAGCAGCAGGTGCGCAGTGCTTCGGAGCAGGCTGAACAGATGCTGGAAGAGGCAAGACAGCAGATCGAACAATGGTGGCAGGAACGAAGAGAGCAGGATGAGCATCTGCAGGAAGCGTTGAAAGCCGAAGGGTATCAGCAAGGTTATGAAGAAGGACGCCAGATGGCTGAGCAGGAAATGCAGCAGCAGCTGGAACAAGTGATGGGAGAAGCTCAGCAGGTTTTGCAGCAGTCGTATGAAGCAAAAGAGCAGCTCATTCAGGAAGCCGAGCCTTTTCTGGTAGAGCTGAGCTGCAGCATCGCCGAGAAAGTCATCGAGAAACAGCTTAGTATTGAAGAAGATTACATGATTGAACTTATTCGTAAGAGTCTCGCCCGCAAGCGAGAGCAGGGTACCATCGTGCTGTGTGTATCTCCAGCTCATTTCTCTTTTGTTCATGCAGCAAGAGAGGAATTGACACTGGCTATTGATTCCCAGGCTGACTTGCAAATTTTGCCGGATGCAACGGTCAAAGACCGCGGCTGCGTCATTCGCTCTTCATTCGGAAGTGTGGATGCGAGAATTGATACACAGCTGACGGAAATTAAAAAAGAACTCATCCGTGTTGCATTAGATGATGAGGAGCGGAGAAATCAAGATGAAGGTGCTTAGTTCTCAGCGTTACATCGAGCATTTGAAGAACCTGGATCCCGTCAGAATTAACGGCAAAGTGACACAGGTCATTGGACTGATGGTCGAGTCCGAGGGACCGGACGCCAGTATCGGAGACGTATGTTACATCTATCCGACCAAGTCTTCCAAGCCTTTACAAGCTGAAGTGGTGGGATTCCGCGATAACAAGGTGCTGCTGATGCCGCTGGGTGAGCTTCACTCTATCGGTCCCGGCTGTGATGTAGTAGGCACAGGTAAACCGCTGAATGTCCAAGTAGGCTCTGAGCTGCTGGGCAAGGTGCTGGATGGTCTGGGCCAGCCGCTGGACGGCTCGTTAATTCCTTCACGCATGCAGCGATATTCTACCTTTAACCCGCCGATCAACCCGCTGAACCGGCCGAGAGTGCTGGAGCCAATCAGTATCGGCGTCCGTGCCATCGATGGTCTGCTTACGATCGGTAAAGGTCAGCGTGTCGGTATCTTCGCCGGCTCAGGGGTTGGGAAGAGTACGCTCATGGGTATGATTGCACGTAATACGGCAGCGGATGTCAATGTCATCGCTCTCATCGGTGAACGGGGACGCGAGGTACTTGATTTTATCGAACGCGATTTGGGCCCCGAGGGACTGGAACGATCGGTAGTTATTGTGGCTACCTCGGATCAGCCGGCGCTCATCCGGATCAAAGGTGCGTTGATCGCTACAACCATTGCCGAGTATTTCCGAGATCGGGGAATGAACGTCATGCTGATGATGGATTCCGTGACCCGTTACGCTATGGCACAGCGGGAAGTCGGTCTGGCTGTCGGCGAGCCGCCGGCAATGAGAGGCTATACGCCTTCCGTATTTGCAAGTCTGCCCAAGCTGCTCGAACGTGCAGGTACCGGACCGACCGGCTCCATTACGGCTTTCTATACGGTTTTGGTTGACGGTGACGACATGAATGAGCCTATAGCCGATACGGTACGCGGGATCTTGGATGGCCATATTGTGCTGAACCGCGGCATTGCAAACAAAGGGCATTTCCCTGCTATTGATGTTTTGGCCAGTATCAGCCGGGTGATGAAGGATATTTCGCCTAAGGATCAGATTGGTGCAGCTGAGAACATCAAGCGTCTGATGGCGGTGTATAAAGATTCAGAAGATCTGATTAACATTGGCGCCTATCAGCGCGGTTCGAACCCTGAAATTGATGAAGCGATGGATATGATTCAACAGATATGGAATTTCACCCGTCAGAAGGTCGATGAGAAGGTTACGCTGGAAGAAGTGCAGGAGCGTTTGATTTCTGAATTTGCAGGGAGCTGAAGATTGAGAGATGAGATTTCATTATTCTTTTCAAAAGGTCGTTGACTTAAAGACGAACGAAAAGGCACAGGCGGAATGGATGCTGTCAACGGCGGTTGGACAACTTCAGCTCGAGGAGCAGACCCTGCAGCAGTTGATGTCAGAGAAATCACGGATGGAGCATATGATCCAGCAGGCTGCGACGGGATGTGTATCCCTGTTGAAACTTCAGGAAATGCAGGCGTATATCGAACACTTGAACCAATGTATTTCGCAAAAATACAGTGATGTGCAGCGTGCGGAGTTAAATGTGCAAAAAAATAAGGATCATCTGACCGATAAAATAGTAGACGAAAAAGTCTGGCTGAAGGCCAGAGAAAAAGCACGGATTAGTTTTCAACAGGAATTGCTTCTTAGGGAACAGAACGAGCTGGATGAAATGGCAACGATTCGGTACGCCATGAGAGCCAGATAGCGACCTGTCAAGCGTGAGTGGAGCAGTACCTGCACGGTGGGAGGAAAGATCATGGCAAACAAGGATTTGGATATAGAGAAAGAATCAAGTGGGGGAATTGAACGGTTTTTATTTTTCCTGATTCCTATTGTGTTTACAGTGGTACTGGTTGGCGTTCTGCTGACCATGTTCAATATCGATTTTCGGAACACGATGCTGAATGTGGCGCGCGAAGTGCCGGTTGTGAAAAACTGGGTTCCGGAGAGCAAGGATGACCCGAAAAAAAGTGAAATTGAAACCGCTAAGGATCAGGCTAAAAGTGCAGAAGCTACTATTAAAGAGCTAAAAAGCCAGGTAGCTAAGCAGGATCAACAAATTCAGCAGGCACAGACAGATAAAAGCGAGCAGCAGTCCAAGGTCGAGGAGCTGGAAAAGCAGGTACAGGATCTGCAGGCCGCAGCGGACACTTCAGCAGCACAGACTCAGCAGGATGCTTACACCAAGCAGATAAAGGATTTGGCAAAAATGTACTCTACAATGAGCGCCGGTAAAGCGGCTCCGATCCTGCAAAACATGACTACAGAAGAAATTGTACAGCTGCTAAGCCAGATGAATCAGGAGAGCCGGGCTGCCATTCTGGCGAAGATGGACCCGAAGACGGCGGCTGATATTACCGTAGCCTTGCAGAATGCAAAACCGTCCAGTGATCTGGCCATCGCTGCTCTGCAGTCCCGGCTGAATCAGACCCAGAGCTCGGGTACGGCTGCCAAGCCGACGACGAACTCCAAAAACCTGGACAAAAGCCAAATCAGCCAGATGTTCAGCACCATGACGCCGAAAAGCGGGGCAGACCTGATCCTCAAGACATTCAGCATCAGTCCGGACAAGGCCATCACGATTCTGAACTCGGTGGATGATGCAACACGCTCCAAGCTTCTTGAAAGTATGTCCTCTCAGGACGCGGCGCTCAGTGCCAAGATTCTTAACAAGCTCATGGGAGGCAAATAACGAAGGGAGGTGAAAACGAAATGTCACTAATTACAGGTCAATTGCTAACAGGTACTCCTTCAGCATCCAAGCCATCAGCTTCGGGCAGCTCAAGTACTGCGGCAGCGGGGACAGCCGGAATGACAGGTCTGTCCGCGAAAGGCGGGGCGGCTTTCAACAGCACACTGGTACAGCTGTTAAGTGCAGGACTGTCTGCTTCTAATGAAGAAAACCAACTGCCTGCACAAGCTTTGAACACAGAATCTTCTGCAGCGAATCTTCTGTCAGCCCAACTGGGAGCCAGTACAGCATCTGATGTAACTGAGGGTCAAGCACTGCTGGACAAGCTGCCGGAATTATTGGAAGGCCTGATGAAGGATACAGACAAGCTCGAGGATTTAGCTGCAAACGATCCTGCGCTGCTGCAGGCTCTTCAGCAATGGGTTGCACAGCTTCAATCTCTGCTGAACCAAATGCAGGACAAGTCGTCTTCAGATGCAATAAATACGGAGGCCGGCCCTAATGAAGAAGGTCAGCAAATGCTTATCATTCTTGCACAGCAGCCGGAAACTTTGAAGTTTGCCTTACAGGACGGACTTACCCAGCTCGCGCAGGGCTTACAAGGCCAGCAGCAGTCCAAGGAATCGCTTGCGCAGTTCAAGCATCTGCTGCAGTCTCTGGAGCAGATTCAGGTGAACAGCGTTAGCAGTGCAGGAAGCAGTAACGTCAGCTCCTTCTCGGATAACCTTAAGACGCTGCTCAATACGGTTAACTTTTTTGAGAATCATACTGATGTGCTGAAGGCGCTAGTGAATACAAAAGGTGATTCTACAGCCGTTCAGGCTGCCAACGTCACTACAGCTGCTGATCCCGCTGCAGCTGATGGAGATTTGACGGTCAGGACAGCAGAGCAGCCTTCCGATTCCGCTGGAACAGCAGGTGAACAACAGAACAGCAGCAATTCAGAATCTAATCGTCCGGAAAATCTGGTTACCACTGCGGGTCATCTTCAAATGAAGAATGGAAGTGGAGCTCCGGTTAAACCGGCTGCTGAGGCTGTTGTCCAGGCTTCCCAATTTACCAAAGAGATGTCTGGTTTTATGGTGAACAAGCTTGAAATCGTGAAACAGAACGGATTTACCGAAGCAATTATCTCCCTGCGGCCGGAGCAGCTTGGTCAGGTCGACGTTAGACTGTCCATGCAAAACGGGCATTTGATTGCACAGTTTATGACAGATAACCATGGTGCTAAGGAATTGATCGAACAGCAGATGGCTCAGCTTCGTGCTTCACTGCAGAGTCAAGGTATCCAGGTCGAGAAGGTTGAGGTAACCTCCAATGCTTCGCTTAGCTCGCATATGTATCAGGATGGGCGGAATTCAGGAAGTGGTCAGCAGCAGCAGTCTGACAAGCGGTCCAGAAGCCGTGAGGAAATGATTGAGGATTCCCTGACCGTCGCTGAACTGGGAGAAGAGCTTCGAAGCTGGAATGCCGAGCAGCGGCAGGAAGAGAACGGCCGGGTTAACGGCTTTACAGCCAGAGCTTAAACAGAAGGAGAACGAGAGCATGCCAGATATAATCGGAACTTCGAATGTATGGCCAAATTACTCAGCACAGAACGTAGCCAGTGCCAGTACGAAAACACAAACCATGGGTAAAGATCAGTTTTTCAAAATTCTGATCACACAGCTTCAGAACCAGGATCCGACCCAGCCCCTGGAAGATAAGGAGTTCATCGCCCAAATGGCGCAGTTCTCATCCGTTGAACAGCTGATGAATATATCAACCCAGCTGACAGCGATGAACCAGTCGCTCGGGCAGGTATCCGGACTGATTGGCAAAAACATAAGCTGGACTCGTTTGAGCGATGACGGTTCGACAAGTGAAGTCAGAAGCGGAACTGTTAATTCCATTCTGATTAAAGACAATGCCCAGTATGCGAAAGTGGGCACTGAAGAAGTGCCGATCAGCAGCATTATGCGTATTGAGAATGCTTCGGCAGCGACGAATACGCAGACGGTTTCGGATACGGCATCAGCTTCAGGCAGCTAAAACTTTCCATTAATCCAGACAGGGCGGGGAAAGGTGATCATAATGAGCAACCGGATAACGGTTGGCCAGTTGTTCCCTGGAAGAGTCACTCCCGCAGATTTAAAGCGAACCCGCAGCGAGAACGCGGGGAAAGTGCAGCAGTCGTTTGATCAAATGCTGCAGGATCAGGTTGTTAAAGTCAGTAATCATGCTGCCAAGCGATTGGAGCAGCGGGGGTTGGAACTGAAAGACGAACATATGGCCAAGATAGGCAGTGCCTTAGACCAGGCGGCTGCAAAAGGGGCCAAAGAGTCCTTGTTTCTAATGAATAACATGGCTTTGATCGTCAATGTACCCAAACGTACGATTGTTACAGCCATGGATGGTGATTCTATGCAGAATAATATTTTCACCCAAATCGACAGCGCCGTAATTATCTCTTAATCGGCTGGCCCGAAAGGAAGCCGATCTACCGCCGACCGAATGAAGCGGTACACGAACTTTGAGGAGGATTTATCAATGTTAAGATCTATGTACTCTGGTGTATCCGGCATGAAAGGCTTTCAGACAAAATTGGACGTAATCGGCAACAACATTGCAAACGTGAATACGACAGGCTTCAAATCCAGCCGGGTTATGTTTAAAGACATTTTGAGCCAAACGACTGCAGGTGTAACCGCACCAGTAGATGGTGAGAATGGCGGTATTAACGCCAAGCAGATCGGTCTGGGCGTTTCTGTAGGCTCGATCGATACCTTGCACTTGGCGGGCAGCGCGCAGACGACGAACGTGCCTACTGACCTTCGTATTGACGGGGATGGTTTCTTCCTGGTCAAGCTTGATCCGGCTCAGGATCCGGCTTTCCTGACACGTGCCGGGGATTTCCATGTGGATGCCCTGCGCAACCTCGTTACCTCGGATGGTCTTTATGTAACGAATGTAGATGGAGATCCTATCCGTCTGGAGGACAATGCAGTTTCTTTCTCCATCGGTCAAAATGGCGTAATCAGCCAGAAGCTGGATGACGGCACAATTAACACGGATCAGTCCATCGGTGTTGCCAAGGTGACAAACCCAGAAGGTCTGGAAAAGATGGGAGGCAACTTGTACCGGGTGACATTGAACGCAATTGAAGGAGGAACGATTACTCCAACAACAGCCAACAATGCTACAGACGGTACAGGAGCAATCATTGCAGGACAGCTGGAAATGTCCAATGTCGACTTGACAGGTGAATTTACGGAAATGATCGTGGCACAGCGCGGTTTCCAGGCCAATTCACGGATTATTACCACTTCGGATGAAGTGCTTCAGGAAGTTGTTAACCTGAAACGTTAATAGGTACCGGCGGGGGAGCTGAGGCTTCCCCATTCTAATCGGGAGGTTGATGCGAAATGATTTCGGTAACGCGGCTGAACGGATCCAAAATGTGGTTGAACGCTCTGCTGGTCGAAACCGTAGAAGAGTCACCGGATACGTATGTCACCCTGGTGACAGGTAAACGAATGATCGTGCTGGAGAAGGCGGATGAGGTTATTGCCATGATCAAGGCATACGGTCAGGAGCTGGGAATTCACGCAGCTACTATTAAAGTGCAACAAACGGAGGAAGATTCATGAAAAAAATGTTACCCTGGCTGGTTACCATCCTGCTGTCCATTACCCTGATCGTTCTGGCCGCGTTTCTGCTACTCCAACATAGCGGTAGCGGAGATACAACTGCATCTGCAGCGGAAGAAAAGCAGGTCGAGAAGAAATCAGCCGACGAAATCGTTGAGCTCACATCCGAGATCACGGACATCAAAACGAATTTGGCAGATACCGATCAGATTGTGACTGCGAACTTCGCTTTTCAATTAAGTGACAAGAGTGCAAAGGCATCTTTTGAGAAGATCAAGGACATCAGCATCAAACCAATCATTATCCAGACCCTGGCAGGAACTAAGGCTGAGGAACTCAACACACCTAAAGGGCGCACCATGTTCTTCAACAAGCTGACCAATCTGATTAATCAGGCTCTTCCAGAAGGTAAGGTTAGCAAAACGGATGTAACTAACATTCTGGTTGTTCCAATCTGATAAGTCTTAAACGCAAGCCTGCAAGGGGGTGAGAAATATAGTGGATGTATTATCACAGAATGAGATTGATGCGCTGCTAGCTGCGCTGTCTTCCGGCGAGATGGATGCCGAGGAGTTGAAGAAAGAGGAAACACAGAAGAAAATCAGGGCCTATGATTTCAAAAGAGCAGTCCGTTTTTCCAAAGATCATATCCGAAGCCTGACACGAATTCACGAGAATTTTGCGCGTTTTCTAACTACTTATTTTTCAGCACAGCTTAGAACATTCGTACAAATCAGTGTTGTTCAGGTCGAGCAGCTTCCATATGATGAATTCATCCGTTCGATCCCGAAAATGACGATTCTCAATATATTTGAGGCGGAACCGCTGGAAGGCAGAATGGTGCTGGAGGTTCATCCGAATGTGGCATATGCGATGCTTGACCGTATGCTGGGCGGAACCGGTAACGCACCTGCGAAGATCAATTCTCTTACGGAGATTGAGACGACAATTATGGAGCGTATTTTCAGCAGAGCTTTTGATAGTCTTCAAGAGGCCTGGAAAACCGTGCTTGATATTTCTCCTCGACTTGAGGCCATGGAGACCAACCCGCAGTTCATGCAGATTGTGTCACCGAATGAAACCATCGCCCTGATATCCTTGAGTACTAAGATCGGGGATACCACAGGCATGATCAACTTATGTATTCCGCACGTGGTGCTGGAGCCTATTATGGCAAGGCTGTCGACCCACCAGTGGTTCGTTTCTGAGAAGAAAATGAGAGCACCCGAAGAGCTTGATGCCCTGCGTCAGCGTGTCAATAAGGCTGAGCTTCCGATCGTAGCCGAATTAGGCGACTCCCAGTTATCCATTGCTGAATTTCTGGGACTTCAGGTGGGCGATGTCATCTCATTAAACAAGCCGGTTAACAACGGATTATCGATCAAAATAGGCGAAAAGCTGAAATTTATAGGCAGTCCGGGTACGATTAAAGACCGTGTAGCTGTGCAAATTGACGAAATTGTCAGTGAAGGAGTTGAGGAATTTGACGAGTAAAGATTATTTATCACAGGAAGAGATTGATGCCCTGCTGAAGCAGTCAGAGGTTTCTTCCAGTGACACACCGGCTGCAGGCTTGTCCGTGGACGATTTTCTGACTCCACTGGAGCAGGATGCACTGGGTGAGATCGGAAATATCACTTTCGGTAGTGCAGCTACGGCACTTTCCACACTGCTGGGCAAAAAAGTTGACATTACCACACCAAAAGTATCCATTATTAACCGAACTGAATTTGAGTCTACATTTCCTAAACCTCATGTTGCAGTTCACGTCAACTATGTGGATGGATTCCAGGGCATTAACTCTTTGGTTATCAAAACAAGAGACGCTCAGGTCATTGCAGATCTGATGCTGGGCGGGGAAGGAAATCCGGAGGATGCGGAGCTGAACGAGATTCATATCAGCGCGGTACAGGAAGCAATGAACCAGATGATGGGTTCATCAGCGACTTCCATGTCGACGATCTTTAACCGGTTTGTTAATATTTCTCCGCCGGGTATCGATATTCTTGATCCCGCAACAGGGGATGGGGTATCCAGTCTTCCTGAAGATGAGACGCTGATCCGGATTTCATTCCGGCTGATTATCGGAGATCTGATCGACTCCACAATCATGCAGCTCCTTCCGGTTGACTTCGCGAAGGAAATGGTTCGTATGCTGATACATGGTACTGATGAACCTGCTGCCAGCGAGACGGCAGCAGCGGTGGAAGCTCCGGCTCAGCCGCCAGTGCAGCAAGCTCCAGCTCAGGCACCGCAAGCTCCACAGCAGCCGGTTCAGGAACAGCCGATGTACCAGCAGCCGCCGATGCAGCAGCCAATGTATGAGCAGCCGATGTATCAGCAGCCGCCGATGCCTGGAGCTTACGCTGGAATGCCACCTCAGGCACCTTATGGAGCCCCGCAGCACTACGGTTCAATGCCTAACCGGAATGTCAATGTTCAGCCTGTTCAGTTTGCTAATCTTCAATCTAATGCATTCGGTCAGATGGACGAAAATAATTTGAATTTATTAATGGACATTCCACTCAAAGTCACCGTAGAATTAGGAAGGACCCAGAAGCAAATTAAGGATATCCTGGAACTTTCTCAAGGTTCGATTATCGAGCTGGACAAGCTTGCAGGTGAACCTGTCGATATACTGGTCAATAACAAGCTGATTGCCAAAGGCGAAGTGGTCGTTATTGACGAGAACTTCGGGGTTCGTGTGACGGATATCGTCAGCCAATGGGACCGAATTCAAAAAATACAATAAGCACATATTCAGGGAGGATTTAATTCTAATGGCAAACCGAATTTTGATTGTAGACGACGCAGCATTTATGAGAATGATGATTCGGGACATTTTGTCCAAAAACGGATTTGAAGTAGTAGGCGAGGCATCCGATGGTGCACAGGCTATCGAGAAGTTTAAAGAGCTTCGCCCGGATCTGGTTACCATGGACATCACAATGCCAGAGATGGACGGTATTGCCGCCCTGAAAGAAATCAAGAAGCTGGATGCGAATGCGAAAGTAATTATGTGTTCTGCGATGGGACAACAAGCGATGGTTATTGACGCCATTCAGGCGGGCGCTAAAGACTTTATCGTAAAACCATTCCAATCTGACCGTGTAATCGAAGCGATTAACAAAACGCTCGGTAACTAAAGCAGATGCCCACAAATGGTGATTCGCTTGGTCAGCCAGGAGCTATGGATACGTCAAGTATCGTCTGGAACATCATCACCGTCATTATCGTCCTGGCTGTTATTATTGTACTCATCGTTTATTTGATTCGATTTCTAAGCCGCAAGAATAACTCCTGGTTCAGTAACCGGTCTGTCCGCATTCTTGGAGGCGTGGGTCTAGGACCGAATAAATCGCTTCAGATTATTGAAATTGGCAGCAGCATCTATCTGGTAGGGGTAGGGGAAGACATTAACCTGGTTGATAAAGTGTCTGATCCTGAAGAAGTGCAGCTCATTGTTTCCCTTCTGGAACAGGAGGCAGCCTCACAGCGTGGTGCATTGCCGCCTTTGGTCGCCAAGCTGGCTTCCAGGCTCCGCAAGGAGCAGCCGGCTCAGGACATAGAGCTTGAAGACAGCTCGTCTTTCCACGAAATGTTCGAATCGAAGCTGAAAAGGATGCCAGACCGGAGAGAGAAACTGGAGCAGCTGCGGAAGGAAGACAATACTACGGATCGGTCGAGGGATTCATGAAAAAAAAGATCATTACAGCCTGCTTGCTGCTGGCCTTGCTCAGTATGCTGTCGATGACGGCAGCATTTGCGGATCCGATCCCCAACATTGACATAAATGTTGGGAACTCGGATGGTGGGCAGCCAAGTACGACATCACTATCCATTATTTTATTGATTACAGTCATCAGCATTGCTCCAGCTCTGCTGGTACTGATGACCAGTTTTACAAGGATTGTTATTGTACTGGGATTTATCCGGACCTCTCTGGGAACGCAGCAGATGCCGCCCAACCAGGTGCTGGTCGGTCTGGCGCTGTTTTTGACTTTGTTCGTAATGTCCCCAACGATTTCGCAGGTCAATCAGGTTGCCCTGCAGCCTTATCTCAAAGGGGATCTCACCCAGACACAGGCTTTGAATAAAGCATCGGAGCCAATTAAAAAATTTATGTTTGCCCAGACCAGGGAAAAAGACCTGCTCCTTTTTATGAAGTATACGAAGGAAGAAAAGCCTAAAACTTATCAGGATATCCCTTTGACTGTCATGGTGCCTGCTTTTGCCATCAGTGAACTGAAAACGGCCTTTCAAATGGGTTTTATGATCTTTATCCCTTTTTTAATTATTGACATGGTTGTAGCCAGTACGCTCATGGCCATGGGGATGATGATGCTGCCGCCTGTCATGATATCGTTACCGTTCAAAATTCTCCTGTTTGTACTGGTGGATGGATGGTATCTGGTTGTGAAATCACTGCTGCTGAGTTTTAATACTTGACGAATGGGAAGATGAGGAGGGCGGCATGACATCAGAATTCGTTATTGCGCTGGCCGGACGAGCCGTGTACACCACACTGATCGTCAGTGCGCCAATGCTGATTTTGGGATTGGTTGTCGGTTTGATCATCAGTATCTTCCAGGCAACAACTCAAATTCAGGAACAGACCCTGGCCTTCGTGCCAAAGATTGTAGCGGTACTGTTGGCGGTACTCTTGTTCGGACCATGGATTTTGACGACACTGGTCGACTTCACCTATAACATCTTGAACAATCTGTACAGATATATAGGTTAGCGGCCTATGAATATAGTTTTACAGAACTTCCCTGTTTTTTTGCTGATTTTTTGTCGAATTACATCGTTTTTTGTAGTTGCGCCGATTTTTTCAACAAGGGGTGTCCCGAATATTTTCAAAGTGGGCATCTCGGCTATGCTGTCGATCATGATCACCTTAATCTATGGCATCAATCAGAAAGTTCCTACAGACGTCAGTTATGTTCTTCTGGTGGCCAGAGAGGTGCTGATTGGACTGCTGCTCGGTTTTGTGGCATATCTGATATTCACGGCCATCCAGACAGCGGGGGCACTCATTGATTTTCAGGTAGGATTTGCTATGGCGACCGTGTATGACCCGATGACAGGCGCTTCTGTTCCAGTGACAGGTAATTTCAAGTTCGCCATTGCGATTCTGCTCTTCCTGACGATGAACGGGCATCATTATCTGCTGGACGCAATTGTGTACAGCTACGACTGGGTACCGCTTCAGAACGACTTTTTTACAAAGTTGTATGGCGGCAGTATTTCCAGTTTTCTGATCCGCACCTTTGCCGATTCATTTATGCTCGCTTTCCAGATGTCGGCACCCATTGTGGTTGCGATGTTTTTGACAGATGTAGGCCTTGGCTTTCTGGCTAAGACCGCTCCGCAGTTTAATATTTTTGTTATCGGTGTACCGCTCAAAATTATTGTGGGACTGGCCATGCTGATGCTGCTGTTCCCAAGCTTTGCTTATATTTTTGAACGGCTGTTCGCCATCATGTTCCAATCGATGCAGGATCTGCTGGGGATTATCGGTCATCGGCGGTAGCAGCATGGGAGGTCCAGCATATATGTACAAATATTCAATCAATTTGCAGCTTTTCGCCGGCGAGAAGACAGAGAAGGCAACACCTAAGAAACGGCAGGATGCGCGTAAAAAAGGACAGATCGCCAAAAGCGCGGAATTTCCCGGCGCGGCCGTTCTCCTGGTTGCTCTTCTCTGTCTTCTGATGTTTGGCGGATATTACAAAGAACACATAGTCCGTCTGTTTACAGATATTTTTATCAACAGGCTGACGATGGATGTGACGCCCTACAATGTGCTGACCATGCTCAGGGATTACGTCATCAACATTCTTCTCCTGCTGGCACCGGTTTTTGCAGGGGCATTTCTTATCGCCATCGTAACCAATTATATGCAGGTTGGATTTCTTCTGGTAGGCGAGGGTCTGAAGCCCAAATTCAGCAAGATTAACCCGATCAAGGGATTTAAAAATATTTTCTCGATGAGATCGCTGGTTGAATTTTTGAAGTCCATTTTTAAAATGACGATCATTGGCTACCTGGTATACTCCACGCTGTGGGGGGCACGCGGCAATCTAGCGAGGCTTTCTGAGATGACAGGTGACCAGATCATGAGCTATACAGCGGGCTTAACCATAAGCCTGGGCGTTAAAATTGCAGCTGCGCTGCTTGTGCTCGCAGTACTGGATTACATGTATCAACGTTTTGAACATGAAAAAAATCTCCGCATGTCCAAACAGGACATCAAAGATGAATATAAGAAGATGGAGGGCGATCCCCTCATTAAAGGTAAGATCCGTGAGCGTCAGCGCCGCATGGCCATGCAGAGAATGATGCAGGAAGTGCCCAAGGCCGACGTTATTATCACGAACCCGACTCACTTTGCGGTTGCACTCAAATATGACAACAGCAAGATGGAAGCGCCGCAGATTATTGCGAAGGGTCAAGATTTTGTGGCCCTGCGAATTAAGGAAATCGCCAAGCAGAATGGCGTCATAACGATGGAAAATAAGCCGCTGGCACGCGCGTTGTTCCAAAGGGCTGAAATCGGGGATTCCATCCCGCCGGATTTGTTCCAGGCCGTCGCAGAAGTGCTGGCTTATGTATATAAGCTCAAAGGCAAAGTGAAATAACAAAAGGGATCGGAGGCCAGGAGTCCATTGAAGATTAAAGATATTACCGTACTTGCAGGAATTATCGGCATCGTGCTGATGATGATCCTTCCGATCCCGGAATGGCTGCTTGATGTCCTGCTAGTTATCAACATCTCCATTGCAATGATGATTCTGCTCGTTGCCATGAATACAAAAGAAGCACTCCAGTTTTCGATATTTCCAGCGCTGCTGCTGATAACAACCTTATTCCGGCTGGCACTGAATGTATCGACAACCAAGCTCATTCTGGGTCAAGGCCATGCGGGTAAGGTCGTTGCGACCTTCGGCAGCTGGGTGGCCGGCGGACAGATTGCTGTCGGATTTGTGGTCTTTCTTATTCTGGTTGTTGTGCAGTTTATCGTTATTACCAAGGGTTCTGAACGGGTGGCAGAAGTAGGCGCACGCTTTACACTCGATGCCATGCCCGGTAAACAGATGAGTATTGATGCTGATCTGAATGCCGGTCTGATTAATGAACAGCAGGCCAAAGAACGGCGCAGTAAAATCGAACAGGAAGCCGATTTCTACGGCGCGATGGACGGTGCGAGTAAATTTGTAAAAGGTGATGCTATTGCCAGCATCATTATCCTCTTAATTAACCTTATCGGTGGTTTTATTATAGGGATGACCGTGCATGGATACAGCTTTCAGGATTCCTTATCGACGTATTCCATCTTGACGATTGGTGATGGTCTCGTCAGCCAGATTCCGGCACTGCTGATCTCCACGGCGGCTGGTCTGATCGTCACCAGAGCTTCATCGGAAGGCAATCTCGCTTCTGACTTGACGTCCCAGCTGTTCTCTTATCCTAAGCTGATCTACATCGTTTCCGTTACGATAACGCTTCTGGGTCTATTCACACCGATCGGTCCGTTGACGACGCTTCCTCTAGCCATACTTCTGTTCATTGCTGCGAGAAGAATGCAGCGTAATCTGAACAACAAGCAGATTGAAGATGAGCAGCTTGAGGAAGAACAGCAGATTGAGGAGGTGCGCAGTCCGGAGAGCGTAATCAATCTGCTGCAGGTTGATCCGATTGAGTTCGAATTCGGTTATGGCCTGATCCCGCTTGCAGATACCCAGCAGGGCGGTGACCTGCTGGACCGGATTATTATGATTCGCCGTCAATGTGCACTCGAACTGGGACTGGTTGTACCGGTTATCCGGATTCGGGATAACATTCAATTGAAGCCGAATGAGTACGTGATCAAGATCAAGGGCAACAATGTAGGCGGCGGCGAGCTGCTTTTGAATCATTATCTTGCGATGAGCCCGGGTTATGATGACGATTCCATAACCGGTATTGAAACGATGGAACCGGCGTTTGGCCTTCCCGCTCTGTGGATTGATGAAAGTTCCAAGGATCTGGCCGAGCTGTCAGGATACACGGTGGTTGATCCTCCCTCTGTCGTCGCCACGCATCTGACAGAGCTGATCAAGAAACATGCTCACGAATTGCTGGGCAGACAAGAGACCAAGGCACTGGTGGATAACCTTAAGGAAAACTATCCAGTTCTGGTGGACGAGCTTATTCCTTCGGTTCTTGCCATTGGTGACGTACAGAAAGTGCTTGCCAATTTGCTGAGGGAGAAAATTTCGATCCGTGACATGGTTACCATTTTTGAAACGTTAGCTGACTATGGTACTTATACGAAAGACCCGGATATTCTGACCGAATATGTACGGCAGTCGCTGTCCCGTCAGATTACGCAGCAATTCTCCAATAAGGGAGAGACGCTGCAGGTAATTACGGTAGGCCCGGCGCTGGAGAAGAAAATTGCAGAGAGTGTTCAGCAGTCGGACCAGGGAAGCTACCTGGCTCTTGATCCGGTATCTACTCAAACCGTATATCAGAAGCTCATGGAGCAGATCAACCGTTTGATCCAGTCTGGACAGCAGCCGATCGTGCTGACATCTCCGACAATTCGCATGTACCTCCGCCAGGTGATCGAACGGACGATGCAGGACATTCCGGTCCTGTCTTACAGTGAGCTTGAACCTAACGTGGAAATTCAAAGTGTCGGGGTGGTGAATCTGTGAGAGTAAAACGCTATATTGTCGAAACGATGCCGGAGGCCATGCATCAAATCCGCGGTGATCTGGGCAAGGATGCTGTCATCCTGAGTACCAAAGAAATGAAAGTCGGCGGATTCATGGGCCTGTTCCGAAAGCGGCGGATTGAGGTTATTGCGGCTGTTGAGAAAGAAAACATTGAACCTGCCTCGCAACCACGAACAAAATTAGTACTTCCGACCGATATAAATAATGAGGCTGTTAAAATGCCTGAACCGGCTGCTGATCGACCTTCTTTGCCCCAGATGCCGAGAAAGGCTGCGCCTGAAGCCTATCGGCGTACCCAGGACCTGCTATCCGGTAAAGCTCCGGATCAGCCGGCAGAGCCAGAACAGCTTATTCCTTTCCAAGAAGAGAAGGTGCCTGCTGCGAAAATGGACGGTTCTATGGAGCGTTATCGTGAAGCCGCTGCAGCATCAGGTCCGATCCTTCAATCGCAGGAATCTGCTAACGACAGCCACCTTTTGAACGAAATAAGAGAAATGAAGGCCATGATGGCAAGGATGTCGAGACAGGCTGTACAGGAACCGGCATTGCCTGAATCTCTTCAGCGGGTACTTGACCGGCTTCTGGATCAGGAGGTTTCCCCAGGTTTGGCGGCTCACTGGATAGATGGTGCTCAGGAACGAATTGCTGAAACCGGCAATGAAGTAAAGGATTCCATGTGGAAGGATGCACTAAGGGAGCAGGTGCTTGAGTTTTTGTCAGGGCGCATGGGCAGCGGAATCAGCCGTGATACGCGAGTAGTCTATGTCGCAGGGCCTACAGGGGTGGGCAAAACCACGACAATTGCGAAATTGGCGGCAGAGCAAATGTTCAGCAACCGGCGCAAAGTCGGTTTTATCACCTCTGATACCTACCGTATATCAGCAGTGGAGCAGCTGCGGACCTATGCCTCCATTCTGAATGTGCCGCTGGAGGTTGTGCAGTCGCCTGGAGATCTTCAGCGGGCCATGCAGCGACTGGCCGATTGTGACCTGATTTTAATGGATACGGCCGGACGTAATTACCGGAATGAGCTGCTCGTATCGGAACTGCAGAGTCTATTAGCACCTGTCGAGAAGAGCGAGACTTTCCTTGTGCTGAGCCTGACATCCAAAGCCAGAGACATGAAGACGATCACAGAGCATTTCAGCAAGTATGGACTGACCCAGGTCATTTTCACCAAAATGGACGAAACCGGCAGCTGCGGGGCGCTGTTCAACCTGCTGGAGGAGTATCCTCTAGCCGTTTCTTATATGACTAACGGCCAGAACGTGCCGGATGATCTGCTGATTCCGGATGCCCAGCTTCTGGCTGACTGGCTTCTTGGAGATTCGGCATGAGTGATCAGGCCCAGACATTAAGACAGATCGTTTCAGCGATTCATCAGCAGGCCAAGCCTTCCGGATCACATGCAGCCAAAATTGTTACAGTGGCCAGCGGCAAGGGCGGCGTGGGCAAGTCCAACTTTACTCTGAATTTTGCTCTGGCCTTGCAGTCACTCGGGCGCAGAGTCCTGGTATTCGATGCGGATATCGGGATGGCCAACATTGACGTTCTTATGGGAACCAGTGCGCCTTACAATCTGATCCATCTCCTGCGTCGTGAGAAAACCATTTCAGAGATCGTGCAGAAGGGAGCCGGGGCGCTGCCTTATATAGCAGGAGGGTCCGGGATGGCAGAACTCTTCCGATTGTCAGAAGAAGATCTGAATTATTTTGCGGATCAGGTGAATGAGATTTCTGGGGATATGGATTACATCTTTTTTGACACAGGCGCTGGTCTGTCCAAGGAAAATATGAAATTCATTATGTCTGCAGATGAGTGCCTCGTCGTGACGACCCCGGAACCTACATCCATGACTGATGCTTATGCGCTGATCAAGGTAGTACATGGTACGGACAACGACACGAAGTTCAAATTGATTGTAAACCGGGTGGAGAATGAAGCGGAAGCGACTCATGTAGCAAACAGTATTCAGCTGACGACCCGCCGTTTCTTGCAGTTGGACATCCCGATGCTGGGATATATGAGCGATGACCGGCATGTGGTGCAGGCAGTTAAGAAACAAACTCCTTTTTCATTAGCCTTTCCCGGAAGTCAGGCTGCCCGTGATCTCCGCAGAATGGCCGGCCAATATGCTTCAATCCCTGCAGAAACAGGGCGGGGAGCCTTGACAGGAATCAAAGGATTTATGCAGAAGTGGATGAAAAGGACAGCAAAATGATTCTGTAAAGGAAACTGAGGTGCATGATCATGGCGGATTTTAAAGTATTGGTCGTTGACGACTCCGCTTTTATGCGAAAAATTATTTCTGATTTAATTGAAAAAGATCCGTCCTTTAAAGTTATAGGGACAGCAGGCAACGGTAAAGAGGCGCTTCAGAAAATGGAGGAGCTTCATCCGGATCTGGTGACGATGGATTTTGAAATGCCTGAGATGAACGGGCTGGAAGCCTTGACGATCATTATGGGGACCAAGCCGCTGCCTGTCATTATGCTGTCAGGAATCAATGAACAGGGGATCAAAGAGACCATCATGGCGCTCGAAGCAGGTGCCTTTGACTTTATCAAGAAGCCTTCCCTGGTCAATTCACAGGATATTGAACAGGTAGGGGCCGCTCTGCTGGAGAAAATGAACACCGCCATGCACAGCGTAAAGAGGCTGAAGGAACGGAAGCTCGCTGAAGAGCAGCAGTCGGTGAATGCTGTGGCTGAAGCTGCGGAGCAGCAGCCCAAGGAGACCATCACTCCCCGAAATGAACGGCTGGCTGACTCCGCGGATCGTAATTCACAGCGGGAAGAGCCTGCAGCGGACCAGCCGGCGGCTGCTTCTCGCACTGTCCGTGCGGAGGACAAGCCTGACGGCGGGGTGAAAGCATCCAAACCGGCTGAGAGCAAGCCCTTCGTACAGCCTTCGATGCGCCCGGAAGGTTCGAAGCCGCTCACGAATTCATCTTCAGCAGCAGCTCGTCCTGCTGTGAAGCGGTCGCTGCCAACCGAACCGGCAAGGCCGGTCAAAGAGCCGCCTGCTTATAGCAAGACCTTTAAATCTGCCGGGCAGCCGTCGGCAGCAGCCCGGAATGAGAAGGGGCAGGCAGCGAGGACGATACCATCTTCAGCTTCGGCTCATGCTGTTCCGGCCGGCCGGGAACCCAGTCCAGTTAAATCGGCGGGTTCGACTTCTTTTACGAAGCTGGTTGCTGTTGGATGCTCAACCGGTGGACCACGGGCGCTGAAGACGCTGCTGGAACATATCCCTGCGCATATCTCGGCTCCAGTAGTCATTGTGCAGCATATGCCTCCTAATTTTACCCATTCCCTGGCCCAGCGTTTGAACTCCATTAGCCCGCTGCGTGTCCTGGAGGCAGCAGACGGCATGGCGCTCGAAGCAGGTACCGCATACATAGCGCCGGGCGGACTTCAGCTGAAGGTGCTGTTCTCCGGCGGACGGTATGTTTTCAACCTCAGCAATGAAGAGCCGCGTAACGGTCACCGGCCGTCTGTGGACACGATGTTCGAATCCTTGATGCCGTTGACATCGCTGGAACGTCATTTGGTTCTGCTGACTGGAATGGGCAGCGATGGTGCCAAAATGATGAAAAAATTGTATGACGAAGGGGTTACTTCCACTTTTGCTGAAAGTGAAGATACCTGTGTCGTCTACGGCATGCCAAGATCGGCGGTCGAACTGAATTGTGTGCGATACCTTTTGCCTTTGCAGGAGATCGCCCCCAAGCTTGTACAAGTGGTGAAATAAACGGAGTGTAACTCATGGAGGAGGTGTCTCACAATGGACATGAATCAATATTTATCCATGTTTATTGATGAGTCGAATGATCATCTGCAGTCACTGAACGAAAATATGCTGCAACTGGAGAGCAACCCTACGGACATTAGCATTGTCCAGGTTATTTTCCGATCCGCGCATACCCTAAAAGGGATGGCTGCCACGATGGGCTTTGAAGATTTGGCTTCACTGACTCACCAGATGGAGAACGTGCTTGATCTGGTGCGTAACGAGAAGCTGGTAATGCAGGAATTTATATTTGATACGTTATTTAAAAGTCTGGATGCTCTCGAATCCATGGTTCAGGACATTACAGCTGGCGGAGAAGGCAAAGCGGATGTATCGTCCATCGTCGCTTCACTCCAGGCTATCGTCCGGGGTGAAATCCCTTCCGCTTCCGCACCGGAAGCTCCTCAGGCTGCGGCAGCTGGCACACAGAGTAATGTTCAGGCAGGGCTTGAGCTCGATCAGTTCCAATTCTCTGTTCTGGAGCAATCCATTCAGGAAGGCCATTTGGTTCACTATATTGAGGTAACCATTGCGCCCGACTGTCAGCTTAAAGCGGTACGTGCCTATATGGTATTTGATTTGCTGGAGCGCTCCGGCGAGATTGTTAAATCTTATCCATCGGCCCAGGACATCGAGCAGGACAAATTTGAGCGTTCATTCTCTCTCTACTTTATCTCTCAAAAGGAATCCGTGGAACTTCAGGCCGCCATCCTCGGTATTTCCGAAATTGCTGAAGCCAAAGTAGTTCAACTGGATCAGGAATCGCTTCAACAAATGGTTCAGCAGAGCGCAGCAGCAGTTGAAGCTCCTGCTCAACCGGAAGCACAGCCACAGGCCGAACCAGCAGCTCCAGCAGCGTCCAACCCAGCTGCTCCTGAAGCAGCCAAAACACCTGCAGCAGCCAAAACACCAGCAAAACCGGCAGCCGGCGGTGCAACGCCGTCGCGTACAATCCGTGTTGATATTGAACGCCTGGACGTTCTGATGAATCTGTTCAGCGAGCTGTTGATTGACCGGGTGCGTCTCGAGCAGCTGGCCAGCGAGGTTGGCAATACAGCGTTGACAGAGACCGTAGAACATATGAGCCGTGTCAGCTCCGATCTGCAAAACATTGTTTTGAAGCTGCGAATGGTACCTGTAGATACGGTGTTTAACCGTTTCCCTCGAATGATCCGTGACTTAGCCAAATCGCTTGATAAAAAGCTTGATCTGGTCATTACCGGTGCTGAAACCGAGCTCGACCGTACCGTCATTGACGAGATTGGCGATCCGCTGGTCCATCTGCTGCGCAACTCTGTTGACCATGGTGTTGAACCGGTTGCAGACCGTATTGAAGCTGGCAAGCCGGAGACAGGGACTGTGCACCTGCGCGCCTTCCACAGCGGTAACCACGTCTTTATTGAGATTGAAGACGACGGCCGCGGAATTTATCGGGATAAGGTGCTGCAGAGTGCCATTAAAAAAGGTGTTGTGACCGAAGATCAGGCTGCGGCTATGACCGATGATCAGGCATATCAGCTGCTCTTTGCCCCGGGCTTCAGTACAGCGGAGAAGATTTCGGATATTTCCGGACGCGGTGTGGGTCTTGATGTGGTTAAATCCAAAATCACTTCCCTTGGCGGTAACGTCACCATTTACTCCACGCCAGGCAAAGGCACCAACTTCTCGGTACAGCTGCCGCTGACCCTGTCCATTATTGCCGCCATGATGATTCAGGTCGGATCGGAGAAATATGCGATTCCACTGTCCTCCATCGTAGAAACCGGCATCGTCAGAAAAGAACAGATCAAGACTGTTCACAGCAGTAAAATGGTTCCTTTCCGTGAATTCCATATTCCGCTGATCTCTTTGAGCCGGGTCTTTGAAGTGCCTGATTTCAACGAGGAAGAGGAAGATGAGACGGAAATTGTCGTAATCCGCAAAGGCGACCGTCTGGCCGCGATTGCAGTGCAGGACTTCCTGGGCCAAAGCGAAATTGTTATCAAAAACCTGGGCAAATATCTGCCAGCCATTCAGGGCGTGTCAGGTGCGACAATTCTTGGTGACGGACAGGTAGCGCTCATTCTTGATCCAAACGTGTTCATTAAATAGGCAGCATTCTTTTTGTTTCGATTAAAAGGAGGGTTTTTCGACATGGGAGAAGAAATAAAAGTAATCGTCTTTAAACTGGGCAATGAGGAATATGGGGTGGAGGTGGACAAAGTCCAATCCATCGAACGGATGGTGCCGATCACACGCGTTCCGAAGACGTACTCTTTCATCAAAGGTGTATTCAACATGCGCGGCATCGTCATTCCGGTTATTGATCTGCGTGGACGTTTTGGTCTTCCTGAAGCAGAGTACACAGATCAGACCCGTATTATCATTGTTGCAGTTCACGACATGCAGGTAGGCTTTATTGTCGACGCTGCCAATGATGTTATCGATCTGAATTCCAGCAGCATTGATACACCGCCGGAAGTGGTGGGTGGTGTTCGTGCGAAATATCTGCGCGGTGTAGCCAAAATCAGTGATGATCGTCTTCTGATTATGCTGAACCTGTCTGAAGTGCTCAATAAAAGCGAGGTCGTTCAGCTGGAAAGCGTAGAGGAATAATGCGATGGGGGCCTTTAATCATCTCGAAGAGTTCAAGCTTGATATTCTGAAAGAGGTAGGGAATATTGGAGCTGGCAATGCAGCTACAGCTCTCTCCAGACTGCTGGACAAGCCGATTGATATGGGTGTTCCCAAGGTACAGATGCTTCCGTTTGAGGAAATCGCCGAAAGTGTCGGCGGAGCGGAGCGGATTGTGATCGCTATCTTCTTCAGGGTAGAAGGAGAAGCGCCAGGTAACCTGTTCTTCATCGTTACGCCGAATGCAGCGAAGAGCCTGCTGTCCCGCTTGGCCGGAATGGAGACGGCGGAGGAGGAACAGTTTAATGAAATGGAGCAGTCCGCTCTTTCAGAGATCGGTAATATCCTTGCGGGCTCCTATCTTTCCTCGCTGGCCGACTTCACCAAGCTGTCTATGTATCCTACCGTGCCAGCTTTGGCCATGGATATGGCTGGTGCGATCCTCAGTTACGGACTGCTGCAGTTCGGCCAGATGGGAGATGACGCGCTCCTGATAGATACCACGTTCCTGGAGGGTGAGAATAAGGTAGAGGGGCAATTCTTCCTTATTCCGGACCCTGAATCTTTCGGTAAAATTTTTACGGCACTGGGAGTCCCGCTGCAGGATGATTGAGGAAAAAAGCATTATCAAAGTAGGAATGGCCGATTTGAACGTAGCGGGTAACCCTGGTGTTATCCGCACGATCGGATTGGGTTCATGTGTTGGCGTAACACTGTATGACCCTCAGCTGAAGCTGGCCGGCATGGCTCATGTCATGCTGCCGACTGCCGATATTGCCCGTGAGGGACAACTCAACATTGCTAAATATGCGGATACGGCCCTGCCTGAGCTGCTGAACAAGCTGCTGAGGCTGGGTGTATCCCAATCCAGACTTGTTGCCAAAATGGCCGGCGGAGCCCAGATGTTTGCCTTTGCAGGAAGCGGGGACACCATGCGAATCGGTCCCCGTAATGTTGAATCCTGTAAGCTGCAGCTGGATGAACTCCGCATTCCCCTCATCGGGGAAGATACAGGCGGCAATCATGGACGGACGATTGAATTGGACTGTGAAACCGGCGTTTTGAGTATTCGAAGCGTACAAATGGGTGTAAAGGAATTATAAGTATGTTAAAAGGAAGCTTACGCATCAACTTTTGGTCCGGCCTGATCGGCTTTGTACTGACCTTTCTGGTGTCTGCTGCAAGCAACCTTTTGACCACAAGCCTGATCCGCGGTTTAATCGCTTTTGCGATATGGTTTGTGCTCGCTTTTGCACTTCGATGGGTGCTTGCCATGACAATGAATGAAGAGGCTGATGCCTCAGCCGCAATGGATGGGAATGCGTCTTCCCGAGATGAACAGGTCGGTACGAAGCTGAATTTAACAACACCGGATGAGAGCGAAGACTTGAATGAATTGTTAAAACAGAAGCCTGAAGTACTGGAAGGGGATCAGAACGGCTTTGCGCCGCTGAATCCGCCAAAACTGGTTTCGACGAAAGACCCTGAAGAACTGGCGAAAGCCGTTCGTCACCTGACAGACAAACAAGGAGGGTGAAGCCATTGAACGAGCGAAAAGCATCGCACCTAAACTACTCGGAGCTCTGGGAACAATGGAAGGAACACGGGGACCTGGAAGCGAAAAAAAAGCTGATTGAAAATTACTTAAGTATTGTGGATTATGTTGCCGGGAGGCTCGCGATCGGGCTTCCCAAAAACGTATCCAAGGACGATTTGGCCAGCAACGGCGTCATGGGACTGATTGATGCGATCGAGAAGTTCGATTACAGCCGTGGACTGCAGTTCGAAACCTATGCTTCTTGGCGTGTGCGCGGCGCGATTCTTGACGGTTTGCGTCAGGGAGACTGGGTACCGCGTTCAGTAAGGGAGAAGGCCAAACGAATTGAAGATGCATACCAGTACCTAGAGCAGAAGTATATGCGAACCGTCAGCGATACTGAAATCAGCAGCTATCTGGATATATCGGAGAGGGATTTTCAGAATATGCTGCAGGAAGTATCGGTGATGTCGATTGTATCTCTGGAAGATCCGATTCGTGAAGAAGAACAGGAAACCAGGCTGTCCCTGCTCGTTGATGAGAAAGCCAAGAATCCGGATTACAAAGTCAATGAATTTTACCTTAGAGAAGCCTTGGTTCAAGGCATTGAGAAGCTGACCGAGAAAGAACGGATCGTGATTTCCTTGTTGTATTACGAGGACTTGTCATTAAGCGAAATAGCAGAGGTGATGTCACTTTCCCCATCCAGAATATCTCAACTTCATTCCAAGGCTATATTAAGACTCAGAGGGACGCTGGACAAGCAGCGGAACCTGCTGATGCAGAAGGATTAAAGCTGAACATTGAAAAGGGGGAAGGACTTCTTGGAGAAGCAGTTTGCGTTGGAGCACCATTTGAGCATCTCCTATGCGGAGAGCAAGGTGGAAGCTTATCTGGAGTGTTCCAAAAGTGAGGAAGGATTTGAGTGCACGGTACTCGATTTGGAACAATTCCTTAAGGAAAATCAGATTGTTCACGGCCTTAAGCCGGAAGCTCTTCAACGCTTTGCGCAAAAACCCGATTTTTTCTATGGCGAAAAACTATTAATTGCAGCAGGTACCCGTCCAACTGACGGAAAGAATGGAAGCATTCGTTATGCTTTTGAACAGGAAAGTGAAAAAGAGCTTCGTCCGCGTGAAGATAGTAAAGGCACAGTAGATTATAAAGAAGTAACAAAGCTGAATAACGTGAAAGCAGGACAAATTCTGGCAGAGCTGATTCCTGCAGAACCGGGCTTGCCGGGGATCTCAGTGACTGGTGAGGAAGTGCCGCCTCGTCCCGTGAAGGAAGCGCGTTTTAAAATTGGCAAAAATGTAGTGGTGAACCCGGAAGGCAATGCCATGTATGCGGCTATAGACGGGATCGTCACGTTCACAGATAAACAAAAGGTTAACGTATTCCCCATCTATGAGATTAATGGTGATATCGACTATTCTGTCGGCAATATCGATTTTGTCGGAACAGTCATTGTCAGGGGGAACGTGCTGACCGGCTTCCGCATCCGGGCTCATGGCGATATTCGTGTCATTGGCGGTGTGGAAGGCGCTGAGCTCGAAGCCGGCGGCTCCATTGAGATTACAGGCGGCATTATCGGTTACCATAAAGGACATGTCAAAGCGGTGCAGAATGTGAAGAGTTCCTTCATTCAGGATGCCAATGTCAGCGCAGGTGCCGATGTTATAGTCTCCCAGAGTATTATGCATTCCGAGATACGCGCAGGTCATGACGTGATCTGCAGCGGTGCCAAGGGGCTGATCGTTGGCGGTAACATTCAGGCAGGCCAGAAGGTAACCGCACGTACAGTTGGTAATACGATGTCTACACCAACTTCCATTGAAGTGGGTGTGCTGCCTGAGCTGCGCAACGAGCTTACGGAACTGCGTGCCAAAATGCGTCTTCTAAATGAAAACCTGGATAAAACAATTAAAGCGCTTCATATTCTCGATCAGCTGGCAGCTGCCGGGCAGCTGTCTCCAGACAAGGTAGGGATGCGGGTCAAGCTTAAAGCCACCCAGAAATCTCACCAGAAGGAACAGGCCGATGCACGCGAACGCATCCTGGAGATTGAGAGCACACTGGAAGATACCAGTCTTGCCCGGGTTAATGTGGAGAGCATCATTTACGGCGGCTCCAAAATAGTTATCGGAAGATACACCAAATTTATTAAGGACCCTGTATCGCGTATGTCCTTTTATTATTTCGAAGGCGATATAACCATGACCCCTCGAGTATAAAAATTAGCAGTCCGGTGAAAGCCGATCCGACAGCAGACGGAGGGAATAACGATGAGCTTAAAAAATATTGAGCTTCAAATTGCGATACCTCGTGTCAGTGAAGTAGGCAGGCATCAGAATGACTACATGCAGCGGCCTTCCCATGAACAGGCACTGCTCGGACAGCAAACCCATAAAGAAAGTCTTGCACAGCGCCAGCGAAGTGCAGAAGTGGATTCTTCCTCTTCGGCCACCATCCGGGATGGAGACGGCGAACAGCACAGGCATGATCCGGAAACTCATGCTGCCCGGCACGAAGAGGAAGCGGCAGCGGCTCATCCGGCAGAACATCCATACAAAGGGCATCATATTGATTTAACATTGTAAATCAGCGAAATTATTCTATTGGAATACAAAGGAGAGCAGCGGATTGGAACCTTGGCAGATTATCGTTCTTCTTGGGGCGGTGGCAGTGGTATACGCACTACTGCTGCCTAAACGGGCGAAAGAGCCGGCGGCAGGCGAACAGATCGTCAAAAATGTGGAAGCTACGCTGGAGCAATATTTGGCCGAAATAGAACGTGACAACGATGAGATCATCGCGCTTGTCGCAGATTTGAAACAGGACCATGCGGCTAAGCAGGCGGCATTGCAGGAGCAGGTGGCAGAGATGAGACAGCGTGTGGTTCAGCTGGAACAGCAGGCTGCCGGTCAGGATAGCGTACTGAGTCAGCTCCGTGAGGACCATGCAGCTGCCCGGCAGTCTCTGCTGGAGCTGGCTTACGGTATGGAGTCTGGCGGTCGCGCGGATGAACCTCAACAAGCAGAAGAAGAGCCACCTTTGTCTCCGAAGGTGCGGGAGCGTTATCCGGAATTGTTCCAGCTGTATGAACAGGGCAAATCGCTGGATGCTATTGGCAAGCAAATTGGCCTGCAGCGCGGAGAGATTCAGCTGATTCTCCAGTTGGCCAAACAGGAGGAAGCGTTGTGATCAAGAACCGTACATTTATATTGGGTATCGGTATTGGCCTGATTCTGGGCGCGCTGCTGCTTCAGCTTGCGATCATTGGCAAAGGGGAAGAGGCAACGCCTGCCTCAAGCAGTACAGGAGAGTTGACCCGCGAAGAGCTTGAAGCTGCTGCCAAGCAGCTGAATCTGAAGGTTACAGACAGCTCGGAGCAGCTCATGACCGAGGAGCAGTGGCGCGAAAAGGTGATCAGTGACAACAAGAAAGCCGCAGTGCAGTCTTCGAAGGCGCCTGCAGCTGCTGAGAAGCCTGCTGAACCTGCAGCTCCCAAGACTCCAGAGGCCAAATCCTCGACCCAGGCCCAAACGGCAGCGCCTCAGAATCCAAGCAAGCCGGTTACGACCCAGCCGGAGACGCCGCAGGTCAATTACAAAATTTCTTCAGGCAGCAACCTGAACAGTGTCGCTCAAGGACTGAAGGAGGCAGGTGTGATTCGTGATGCTGCTGCTTTCCGCAGCCGTGCATCTGAACTCAAGATCAACCGCAAGATCCAGTCGGGTACGTTTACCTTTAACAAAGGCGAGAGCTTTGACTCCATCATTAATAAAATTACCATAAAGCCGTCCAGCTGATGAGAGCAGGATGGCTTTCATTTTTTGGTGAAGACCGGCGGTGCCCATCGCAGAAAACTCTTCTTCGACATATACCAACTTTGTTAGGGAGTTGTCTTGCAACCGAATGGGTCTTATGGTATATTAATTGACGGTGTTAAAAACACACGTCGGTTAATCTTGTGAAGGGTGCTTCTTTTTGGAAGTCTTCATAGGAGATGATGTCGGCGGAGGACACACAAAAAAACCATATTAGGAGGTGCGTGAAGATGGCAGTAATCTCCATGAAGCAGCTTTTGGAAGCTGGGGTACACTTCGGTCACCAGACTCGTCGTTGGAACCCAAAAATGGATCGTTATATCTTCACTGAAAGAAACGGAATTTACATTATCGACCTGCAAAAGACAGTTAAGAAGGTTGAAGAAGCTTACAACTTTGTTAAAGGTCTGGCTGGCGAGAATGGAACAATTCTTTTCGTTGGTACTAAAAAACAAGCTCAAGATTCTGTGAAAGAAGAAGCTGAGCGCGCTGGACAATTTTACATCAACCAACGTTGGTTGGGTGGTACGCTGACGAACTTCCAAACTATTCAAAAGCGTATTGACCGTCTGAAACAACTGGAATCCTGGGAAGAGGACGGCACTTTCGCAGTTCTTCCTAAAAAAGAAGTTATCCTTCTCCGTAAAGAGAAAGATCGTCTTGAGAAATTCCTGGGCGGTATCAAGAACATGAAGGGTCTTCCAAGTGCCCTGTTCGTTATCGATCCTCGCAAAGAGCGTATCGCAGTAGCGGAAGCTCGTAAACTGGGTATCCCAATTGTTGGTATCGTTGATACGAACTGTGATCCGGACGAAATCGACTACGTAATTCCAGGCAATGATGACGCGATCCGCGCTGTTAAATTGCTGACTGGTAAAATGGCTGATGCTGTAATCGAAGCTCACCAAGGCGAAGAAACTACAGCTTAATTCAGTTGATCCGATGAAATTAAATGAAAAGGGTGGTTGGTAGGTGGATAACCTCTCACTGCCCTTTTTTTAAGGATATGAGCATTTTACATAAGTTTGAAGAGAGTGCTCCGTTCATCATAGTCCGGAGGACGTTCGGATTCAGCTCATGTAAGTGCTGGATAACATAAACCAACCTGTGGAGGGAATTTATAATGGCAGTTAATGCAGCAGCAGTAAAAGAGCTTCGCGAAAAAACTGGCGCCGGTATGCTCGATTGCAAAAAAGCGCTGGAAGAGGCAAATGGCGATCTGACAAAAGCATCCGAAATTCTTCGTGAGAAAGGCCTTGCAGCAGCAGCAAACAAAGCAGGCCGTATCGCGACTGAAGGTGTGGTTGAATCTTATATCCACGCTGGCGGACGTATCGGCGTTCTGGTTGAAATCAACTGCGAAACTGACTTCGTAGCAAAAACAGACCAGTTTAAAGAATTTGCACGCGATATCGCTATGCACATCGCAGCAGTGAGCCCACGTTATGTTCGTCGTGAAGAAGTTCCGGCTGAAGACGTGGAAAAAGAGAAGGAAATTCTGAAAGCTCAAGCCCTCAACGAAGGCAAGCCTGAGAAAATCGTTGAGAAAATGGTTGAAGGCCGTATCGGTAAATATTACGAAGAGTTCTGCCTGCTTGAGCAAGCTTTCGTAAAAGATCCGGACAAAACAGTGGCTACGCTGGTTAACGAAAAAATCAGCACAATCGGCGAGAACATCTCCATCCGTCGTTTTGCCCGCTTTGAGCTGGGTGAAGGCATGGAGAAAAAAGAAGACAACTTCTATGAAGAAGTTATGTCTCAAGTAAAACAATAATAACTTCTCCTGGATAAGGAATGTTATTATATAGACAGTCATTCAGAAAGGAACACGCAGGTGTTCCTTTCTTCTCAAAACTTCATGATACTGCGCACAGCCGCAGCGTTTGGGACAAGGGGCTCCGGTAGGAGCTTTTCTTGCACAATGAAGAGAATTAGATAACTGCCTCTATATCCCGCAGATGATCGGAATTGAACTGCAGAAAAGATGTGAGTTATTAACCTGGCGTAAATCGCCATGTCAAAGTGGAGGGTGAACAGTTGAAACAGCCTGTATTTAAACGTGTAGTCTTAAAGGTGAGCGGTGAATCTCTGGCCGGTCAAAACGGATATGGCATTGATGCTGATACAATTGCATCGATCGCCGAACAAGTGAAGGAAGTTGTGGAACTCGGAGTTGAAGTGGCCATCGTGTGCGGCGGCGGAAACATCTGGAGAGGGATCGCAGGCAGCGCCAACGGAATCGACCGTGCAACCGCCGATTATATGGGGATGCTTGCCACCGTCATGAATTCGCTCGCTTTGCAGGACGCATTGGAGCAGATTGAAGTGCCGACACGCGTACAGACTTCCATTGCGATGCAGCAAATTGCTGAGCCGTACATCCGCCGCAGAGCGATTCGCCATCTTGAAAAAGGCCGGGTTGTTATTTTTGCTGCTGGAACAGGGAACCCGTTCTTTTCCACAGACACAACGGCTGCGCTGCGGGCTGCGGAAATTGAAGCAGAAGTCATCCTAATGGCCAAGAACAAAGTAGACGGCGTATATTCGGCGGATCCTTTCAAGGACGATACTGCTGAGAAATATGAGCAGCTGACGTACCTTGAAGTACTGAACAAGAACTTGGGTGTTATGGACTCAACGGCTTCCTCGCTGTGTATGGATAACAATATTCCTCTGATTGTTTTTGCTATTACGGAACAAGGGAATATCAAACGTGTTGTGCTTGGTGAAAAGATCGGGACCATCGTTAAAGGGAGTGTAGATTAATGCCACAAACGGTAAAAAAACATGCAGAAGAACGTATGGAGAAAGCAATCCTTGCTCTGAAACGTGACCTGGCTACACTGCGTGCCGGCCGTGCGACTCCGTCGCTGCTGGATCGTGTACAGGTTGAATATTATGGTGCACCAACACCAATTAATCAGCTTGCGAACATCAATACACCGGATTCCCGTACACTGATGATTCAGCCATGGGACAAATCCTCTCTGAACGATATTGAACGTGCCATTATGAAATCGGATCTGGGGCTGACACCTGCTAATGACGGAACAGCAATTCGTCTGAGCATTCCTCCTTTGACTGAAGAGAGAAGAAGTGATCTGGTGAAGCAGTCGAAGAAATTCGGTGAAGAAGCCAAGGTAGCCATCCGCAATATCCGTCGTGATGCTAACGATGATATCAAGAAGATGGAAAAAACGGACATTTCTGAAGACGAGTCCCGTCGTCATCAGGAAGATGTACAGAAAACAACGGACAAATTTATCGCGGAAGTCGATAAAGTGCTCGCTGCCAAAGAAAAAGAGATTATGGAAGTGTAAGAGACTTGCGGCCCCTCCGTTTCGGTGGGGTTTTGTCTCTTTTCAGCATTTGCACCATCTTATTATTTAGCCTTTCTGAGCAAATGCTTGTTTATCAAAGGTATTTTCCAGAGAATGTTGGAGGAAACGTAATGATCAAACGCGTTCGATCGTGGTGGGGCGGGCAAGCCAAACAGGCAGAACCTGACATAGCACCGGATAATATCCCTGAACATGTGGCTATCATCATGGACGGCAACGGCCGCTGGGCCAAACGCCTGGGCATGCCTCGCATTATGGGTCATCAGAACGGAATGAAGGCTGTCAAAAGAGCGACCATTGCGGCTGACGATCTGGGGATCAAATATTTGACGATGTATGCATTTTCGACTGAAAACTGGACTCGTCCAAAGGAAGAAGTAGACTTTCTAATGCGTTTGCCGCAGGAGTTTCTGTCCATTGAGCTTGATGAGCTGATCGAGAAAAATGTACAAATTCGTATGATGGGCCATGGTGAACTTTTACCTTCCCACACCCGGCAGGCGCTTGAAGAAGGGATAGAACGGACCAAGCATAACACGGGTCTTGTTCTTAACTTTGCATTGAATTACGGCAGTCGTCTGGAAATGACCGAAGCCATGAAACGGCTGGGAGCGAGGATCGAAGCCGGCGAGTTGAAGGCTGAAGAGATTACCCCCGAGCTCATTGATCAGAACCTGCTGTCTGCGGGTATGCCGGATCCCGATCTGCTGATCCGTACGAGTGGTGAGCTGCGTATCAGTAACTTTATGCTGTGGCAGATTGCTTACAGCGAGCTCTGGTTTACGGACATCTTCTGGCCTGAGTTCACGAAGGATCATCTCCTGCAGGCTGTGGCAGAGTACCAACGCAGAACCAGACGGTATGGCGGATTGAAATAGATGGAGGATGGTAGCGTTGAAGCAGCGATTAATTACCGGAATCATAGCAGGTGCTTTATTTTTGGGTTTATGTTTGCTGGGGGGCCTGTGGTATCAGCTGCTGATTCTCGCGATGGCTCTCATCGGGTATTATGAGTTTGTACGTATGACTAAAGTTAACCCATTCGGCGGAACCTCACTGGTCGGCTATCTGGGCATCATTATGTTTGTTTTTCCTTACGATTCGCTGGGAATAGAGCCGTGGCTGCCGCTGCAGAGCGGAATTTGGCTGCTTATGTTTGTATTTATGGTTGTAACGGTAGTAACCAAAAATCAGATTCCTATAGGTACAGCGGCCATGATGTTTTTGGGCAGCCTCTACGTGGGAATCGGTTTTGCGTACATAGCGGAATCCAGGCTGCTCCCGCACGGCATTTTTTGGACGTTCCTTTTGTTCTGCTGCATCTGGGCCAGTGATGCGGGTGCCTACTTTGTCGGTAAAATGATAGGGAAAATCAAGCTGTGGCCGTCGATTAGTCCTAACAAGACGGTTGAAGGTGCACTGGGCGGAGTTGTGTTGTCAATCGTCGTGGCGGTTGTTTTCGCGCTGAGCTCTGGCGGTATACTGACTTTTGGCCGTGCGTTGTTCATTGGTATAGCTTGCGCGGTGATCGGCCAGCTGGGAGATCTTGTTCAGTCGGCTTACAAGCGAGTTTACGGGATTAAGGATTCTGGTAATCTGCTACCGGGTCATGGCGGCATTCTGGATCGCTGTGACAGCTGGATTGCGGTATTTCCGTTTGTACATATGCTGATGCTGCTGCCCTATTAGGCTCATCATGCGTGGAAATTAGTAGCTAGAGGATAGAGAGGCGTTGCATCATGAAGAAAATTTCAATCTTGGGCTCCACAGGTTCCATCGGCACCCAGACTCTGGACGTCGTTGCGATGCACCCGGACCAGTTTCAGGTGGAAGGCCTGTCCGCCGGGGCGAATGTTGATTTGCTGGTGGAACAAGCCCGTCAATTTCGTCCCCGCAAAGTTTCGGTGGGGACCAAAGAACTGGCAGACCGTATTGCCAATGACCTGCCGGCTGGCACCCAGCTGTATTACGGCAGTGAAGGTCTGATTGAAGTTGCAGCTAATACCGATGCGGATACAGTGGTTACTGCTGTAATGGGGAGTGTAGGACTTCGTTCTACGCTGGCTGCGCTGGAAGCTGGCAAGCATATTGGCCTGGCGAACAAAGAAACGCTTGTCACCGCAGGTCACCTGGTGACTTCACTTGCCAAAAAGAGAAGGCTCAGCCTGCTGCCGATCGACAGCGAGCATTCAGCCATTCTGCAGTGCATGAACGGTGAACCTGAACGAAATGTATCCCGGATTACATTGACAGCTTCCGGCGGTTCCTTCAGGAATCTGACCCGCGAACAGTTGTCAGATGTTACGGTAGAAGATGCCTTAAAGCATCCGAACTGGTCCATGGGAGCCAAAATTACAATTGATTCCGCTACGATGGTTAATAAAGGATTGGAAGTCATTGAAGCGCGTTGGCTGTTCGATCTGGAATATGATCAGATTGATGTGCTTCTTCACCCGGAGAGCATTATCCATTCCTATGTCGAATTTGTAGATACGAGTATTGTTGCCCAATTAGGGAATCCGGATATGCGGGTGCCGATTCAATATGCGCTGACCTATCCGGACCGCCTGCCTTCCCCGGCACAGCGGCTCTCGCTCGCACAAATCGGTTCGCTCCATTTTAAGGAAATGGATTATGATCGTTACCCTAGTTTAAGACTGGCATTTGAATGTGGTAAAATGGGTGGTACGGCTACGACGGCGTTTAATGCAGCCAATGAGGTTGCAGTCGCACGTTTTTTGCAGGGGGAAATTTCCTTCCTTCATATTGACAGGATCATCGAGCAGGTGATCGAACGTCACAGCAGTATTGCCCTTCCGGATCTGGGGACAATTGAGCAGTGTGACCGAGAGGTGCGCGAGCTGGCTTCCCGCCTCTGACCATGTTCTGTACAGGTGATCAGCAGCAATTGTGATTCTCTTGTGTGTGATCAGAGAATAATGATAATCTAGAAGGACAAACTGCGATCACTTAGGGGGATAGAAGCCATTGGAAATGATTCAGATCGTATTTTTAACGGTGCTCATGTTTTTTGTTCTTGTAACGGTGCATGAGTGGGGGCATTACTATTTTGCCAAACGTGCCGGCATTCTGGTGCGTGAGTTTGCAATCGGTTTTGGCCCAAAGCTGTTTTCTTATAAGCACAACGAAACCCAGTTTACCCTTCGCCTGCTTCCATTCGGGGGATATGCCCGAATGGCTGGTGAGGATCCTGAACTGGTCGAGATTCAGAAGGGACAGACCATTGCTGTTCGTGAGAATGACGGCGAGGTAAAAATCATCTATCTGGATCAACTGGACAACCGCAAAAATGTAATACGCGGTGAAGTGCTTGATATCGATATGGAAGAGGCCTTAACCCTGCGTCTGGATGTGGACGGTGAAGAGCAGCAGTTCCGTATTCATCCGCAGGCCTCAACGGTCAGCCGTTCGAAGAGCATACAGATTGCACCCAGAAACCGTCAGTACGGAAGCAAGACGGTAGGGCAGCGGGCATTGGCGATTTTCGCAGGTCCCCTGATGAACTTTATTCTGGCGTTTGTACTGTTTGGCGCCCATGCTCTAATGGCAGGTGTGCCGGTGGAGAATCCGACGTACCTTGAGATTGGCAGTATTACAAAAGGAATGCCTGCGGACAAAGCAAACCTGCAGGAAGGCGATATTATTGAGACGATTAATGGACAGCAGATTGGCGCGGATCCCCAGAAGATGGTTGCCCTGATCTCAGACTCCAAAGACAAGCCGATGAAGTGGAAGGTCCGCCGCGGAGACCAGGTGTTTGATCTGACCATTACACCTGTAGCGATGGAGGGACAGGTCGGCGGTAAAGTCGGTGTTGTGCCAGTGACGCCTACACGCAGTGTCGGTGTCGGCGAATCCGTGAAGATTGCAGGCCAATCGATGGTGGAGTGGACCGGGAATATCTTTATGGGCTTTAAACAGCTGATCAACAAGTTCTCTATGGATGATCTGGGTGGTCCGGTGCGCACATTTGAGATGACAGGCCAGATTGCCAAACAGGGCATTGATCAACTGACCCGCTGGGCGGCTGTTCTCAGTCTGTATCTTGGTATTTTCAACCTGCTTCCGATCCCTGCGCTGGATGGCAGCAGACTAGTGTTCCTTGGTGTTGAAGCGCTGCGCGGCAAACCGATTGATCCCAACAGAGAGGGCATGGTCCATTTTATCGGGTTTGCCATGCTCTTCCTGCTGATGATTGCGGTCACGTATAATGATATACTGCGTTTAATTAATGGATAATAGATCCGGGCCGCTCCCGAGAGCGGTCTGAGTGGGAGGACAATTAGCTTTATGTCGAACGAAAAACAATTTGTGACGGAGATCACCCCGCAGGGAGAAGACTTCTCCCGCTGGTATATTGATGTAATTAAGAAAGCGGATCTAATGGACTACTCACCGGTGCGCGGCTGCATCGTGTTCCGCCCGGACGGATTTGAAATTTGGGAGCATATTCAGAGCGCGATGGATGCCCGTTTCAAGGAAACAGGACATCGTAACGCTTACTTCCCAATGTTTATTCCAGAAAGCTTTTTCCAGAAAGAGAAGGAACACGTTGAAGGATTCAACCCTGAGCTGCCTTGGGTAACCGAAGCAGGCGGTGAGAAGCTGGAGGAACGTCTGGCTGTACGTCCTACATCGGAGACCATCTTCGGTCATATGTACTCGAAATGGATTCAGTCTTACCGCGATCTTCCAGTACTGATCAACCAGTGGGCGAACGTTGTTCGCTGGGAGAAGCGGACGCTGCCGTTCCTGCGTACGAGTGAATTCCTGTGGCAGGAAGGTCATACTGCTCATGAGAATGAGACAGAAGCACGTGAAGAGACGATGAAAATGCTTCAGGTCTACCGCGAAGTCGTTGAAGGCGTTCTTGCAATACCAGTTATTACAGGTCAGAAGACACCTTCCGAGAAGTTTGCGGGCGCGGTCGATACATTCTCGATTGAAGCAATGATGAAAGACGGCCGTGCCGTGCAGGCAGGGACCTCCCACTATATGGGCACCAATTTTGCGGTAGCGTTTGATATTAAGTATTTGAACCGTGATAATGTGCAGGAGTATGTTCACACGACATCATGGGGAACAAGCACACGTTTGATTGGCGCGATGATCATGGTGCATGGTGATGACCGCGGTCTTGCACTTCCGCCTAAGGTAGCGCCGACACAGGTAATTATGATCCCTATCGGGCCGCCCAAAACACGTGATGCTGTAGTTGGACGTACGGATGAATTGTATGCTGAATTGAAGAAGGCCGGGATCCGTGTTAAGGTGGATGATCGTGCAGATGTCCGCCCAGGCTGGAAATTTAATGAATATGAAATGCGTGGGGTTCCTGTCCGCCTGGAAATTGGCCCTCGTGATATGGAGAATGGCGTTTGTGTGCTGGTATCCCGTATTACAGGCGAGAAGAAGGTCGTTCAGCAGGACAACCTGGTGGAAGAAGTTCAGCAGATGCTGGATCAGGTTCACAACGAGATGTTCAGCCGTGCGCAGCAGTTCATGGAGGATCATTTCTATGATGTCGATACACTGGACGAAATGAAAACACTGATGGACCAAAAACGCGGGTTTACCCTTGCGGGCTGGTGCGGTTCCAATGAATGTGAAGACAAGGTAAAGGAAGTAACGGGTGCAACAAGCCGTAATATTCCATTCAAGCCGGAGGTTGAGAAGAAGACCTGTCTCTGCTGCGGCCAGGAAGCCAAACATACCGTTGTATTTGCTAGAGCTTATTAAGAAGAAGTGCTGCACTGGAATCCGGCTTCCGGGTTCATCGTTATAGATGAAAGCTTCTGTTAAAAAAATGTCGGTGCGTCCCGCGATCGAAGGCATTTTTGGACGCAGAAGCTTTTCATGTTTTGCAAGGGGGGAACAAGAGAAATCATGACAGAACAGGTGGAAAAGAGGAAACGGTTCGAACTGCTGCTGAAGCAGGCGGATGTACCGGCAGGGTTGGTCGATCCGCATTTTATAGAAGGCTGGATTGAGAAGGTGGAGATCAGCCGCAGCAACAAGGACTGGAAGATTATCATTGCCAAGGAGACACTTGTCCCTGCGCCAATTTATCGTACATTTTGTCTTCATGTGCGGGACAAGATGAGCCATATCGCCAAGATCTCGTTCGGTATCCATTATTCGTCCCGGGTTACTCCTGCTGAAATTGTTGAAGAATATTGGGGATTGTTCCTGGAATGGGCCCATCGTGAGATCCCGTCGGTTAACGGCTGGATGGCCCGCGCGGGGCATGAGCTCGAGCAGGATCTGCTCGTCGTGAACATGACCGATGCCATGTCGCTGGAGCTTGCCCGCAAGAAACAGATTGACCAGGCTATCATCCGGTTCTATCAGCAGTATTTTGCGCTGGACCTGCGTGTCAAAATTCAAGTTGGCGCAGCCGCAAGCAATCACGAAGCGCTCGAGCAGTTCCAGCAGAAGAAGATGGAAGAGGAACGCGAAGTTATCCGGAAGATGATGGAGAGCATTGTAGCTGAGCAGGTCCCTGTGGATGAAGACCAAGGGGATGTTCGTCTGCAGATTGGTTATGACATCAAGGAACCGCCGGTACCGATCCAGGAGATCCAGGATGAAGAGAAGAAGATTACGATGCAGGGGGCAATTTTCGGCCTGGAGAGCAAAGAGCTGCGTAATGGCAATACGCTTTTTACGTACTATCTGACCGACTTCACGGACTCGATGCAGATGAAAATGTTTGCGAAGACGAAGGAAGATCTCAAGATTATGAGCCTGCTCGCCAATGGCAAATGGGTGAAGGTCAGAGGGCGGGTTGAATATGACCGCTTTATGCAAATCCCTGAACTGGCGATGATCCCTTCCGATCTGGTGGAGGTACAGGCACCACCGGGGCGTAAAGATAACGCAGCAGAGAAACGGGTGGAATTCCACCTGCACACTACGATGAGTACCATGGATGCAGTAGCTTCCGTGGATCAATATATCAAGCAGGCGGCCAAATGGGGGCACAAGGCAATCGCGGTTACCGATCATGGTGGTGTCCAGTGTTACCCTGAGGCAGCTAAAGCCGCCAAGAAGAACGGGATCAAAATGATCTACGGTGTCGAAGCGAATGTCGTTAACGACTCTGTTGCTGTCGTCCTGCAGCCGAAGCCGCTTGACCTGAGAACAGCTACTTATGTGGTGTTCGATATCGAGACTACGGGTCTATCAGTAACCCAGAACAAGATTATTGAGATTGCGGCTGTCAAAATGGAGGATGGCAAGGAAATCGACCGTTATGCAACTTTTGTTAATCCACATGAACGTATTCCGTATAACATCCAGCAGTTGACCAACATTAACGACGATATGGTGAAGGATGCGCCGGACGTCGAACCTGTTATGAAAGAATTTATTGCGTTTGCAGGTGATGCGGTTCTCGTTGCCCACAATGCGCGGTTTGACGTTGGCTTTATTCAGGCGACACTGCGCGGCATGGGTCTTCCGGAAATGGACAATCCGGTGCTGGATACGCTGGAGCTTGCGCGTCTGCTGTTCCCGAGCATGAAGAACCACCGTCTTAATACGCTGTCTGATAAATACAAGGTCTCACTGGAAAGCCATCACCGTGCCATTGATGATACGATTGCACTCGGAGGCATCCTGAATGGACTGCTGAATGATGCGGCACAGTTAAAAGGAATTACCATGCTGGACCGGCTGAATGATTATGTTGGTGTAGACCTTTCGAATACGAGGCCTTTCCACTGCTGTATTTATGCTTTGAACCCGGTGGGCAAAAAAAACCTGTATAAGCTGGTTTCCTTGTCGCATACCGAGTATTTCAAACGTGTTCCCTGTATTCCCAAGTCCAAGCTGGCTGAGATGCGTGAGGGGCTGCTGATCGTATCCGGCTGCGAGAAGGGCGAATTTTTTGAGGCTGTATTGAACAAATCGGTGGAAGAAGCCGAGGAGGTCGCCCAGTTCTATGATGTGCTGGAGATTCAGCCGCTGACCATGTATATGCATCTGGTAGAAAAGCAGCTGGTTGCAGCACCGGATGCCCTCAAAACGGCTGTCCGTAAAGTATGTGAGATCGGGGAGAAGCTCGGCAAGCCGGTCATCGCAACAGGGAACGTTCATTACCTTGAGCCTAAAGATAAGCTCTACCGGGATATTACCATTCACGGGATTACAGGCTTCAGTCCGCTCAAAGATATCCGCAAGCCGGATGCCCATCTGCGTACCACAGATGAAATGCTGGAAGAGTTCGAATTCCTCGGCGCGGAGAAGGCCAGAGAGGTCGTAATTACGAATACCAATGAGCTGGCTGACCGTTTTGAAGAGCTGGAGCTGTTTCCGGACAAGCTGTTCACCCCTATTCTCGAGGGTGCAGATGAGGAAATCCGTAACACCTGCTATGAGACAGCCAAATCCATCTATGGAGAGCCGCTGCCTGAAGTGGTCGTTGCCCGCCTGGAGAAAGAGCTTGAGCCTATTATTAAGTACGGTTTCTCTGCCAACTATTTGATCTCGGAACGTCTGGTTAAGAAATCAAATCAAGATGGCTACCTTGTAGGCTCCCGGGGTTCCGTAGGTTCATCGGTCGTCGCCACCTTCCTCGGCATATCCGAGGTAAACCCGCTTCCTGCCCATTATATCTGTCTTAATTCGGACTGCAAGCACAGCGAGTGGTTCCTGGACGGCAGTGTTCCAAGTGGATTTGACCTTCCGGATAAAGTGTGTCCGGATTGCGGGGGCAAGCTGAAGGGAGAAGGCCAGGATATTCCGTTCGAGACCTTCCTCGGTTTCAAAGGTGATAAGGTTCCCGATATCGATTTGAACTTCTCCGGTGAATACCAGCCGCATGCCCATAACTATACGAAGGTGCTGTTCGGTGAGAAAAGCGTATTCCGGGCCGGGACCATTGGTACGGTTGCGGAGAAGACGGCGTTTGGTTTTGCAAAGAAATACGAAGAGCATCATATGAAAAAATGGCGCGGTGCCGAATTGAACCGGCTGGCCGCCGGCTGCACGGGCGTTAAGCGTAGTACAGGACAGCATCCAGGCGGTATTGTCGTCGTACCGGATTACATTGAAGTGGAAGATATCACACCTGTTCAATATCCAGCGGATGACACCAGTTCGGAGTGGAAAACGACACACTTTGATTATCACGCCTTTGATGCAAACCTGCTGAAGCTCGATATTCTGGGGCACGATGATCCGACAATGATGCGGATGCTGCAGGATTTGACAGGTGTCGATCCAACGACCATCCCGATGAATGATCCCAAAGTGATGAGCATGTTCAACTCCACGGAAGCACTGGGTGTATCGCCGCAGCAGATCCGTACGCCAGTAGCCACCTACGGGGTGCCGGAGATGGGAACCAAATTTGTACGCCAGATGCTGGTAGAATCCCAGCCATCTTCATTTGCCGATTTGCTGCAAATTTCAGGTCTGTCGCACGGTACTGGAGTATGGCTTGGTAACGCCCAGGAACTGATCAAGAACAATACCTGCAATATCAAGACGGTTATTGGCTGCCGTGATGATATTATGCTCTTCCTGATCTACAAGGCTGGCATGGATGCGAGTCTGGCGTTTAAAATTACAGAGAGTGTTCGTAAAGGTAAAGGCCTGTCTCAAGATTGGATCGACGAGATGAAGCGGTGTAAAGTGCCGCAGTGGTATATTGATTCCTGTCTGAAGATTCAATACATGTTCCCGAAAGCCCATGCTGCTGCCTATGTCATCTCGGCGGTGCGTACCGCTTACTTCAAGCTGTATTATCCAATCGAGTATTATGCGACTTATTTTTCCGTCCGCTGCGATGATTTTGATATTGAGCTGTGCTGTCAGGGTTACGAGGCCATTTACCGCAAAATAGAAGAGATTGAGCAGATGGGATTCCAGGCTCCACCAAAAGAGAAAAACATGCTGCCAATCCTGGAGATGGCGCTGGAGATGACTGCACGCGGATTCTCCTTCAAGAGCATTGATCTCTATCGTTCTGATGCGACACGCTTTACCGTCGACGGCGATTCCCTGATTCCGCCATTCTCTGCCCTGCAGGGCATTGGCGACAATGCTGCCCGCAATATTGCGGCTGCCCGTGAACACGGAGAGTTCTTGTCTATTGAAGATTTCCAGCAAAAGTCGAAAGCGAGTAAAACGGCAGTTGAGCTGTTGTCCCAGCTCGGCTGCTTCCGCGGTTTGCCTGAGAGTAACCAGCTGTCGTTGTTCTGATTCGGGTCTGTGAAGGACATCGGCAGTCAAGTGGTCATACTTGTCACTGGAAATGGATTATGTTATAATTTTTATGGTAATCATGGGGATAAAACCGTTGTTTAAAGAGTGGGGAAACCCACTCTTTACTCTTTGGTATATACATTTTGAATGCTCAATGCGTTCAAGAAGCTGGCTGGCAGCGGCAGTCCGAAGGGCTACAGCCCGCAGCCAAACAGGAATTGCAGGAAACGATATTGTTGGAGGTTATAATCTTTGAGTACACCAAAGATCAAATCAATCGTGGAAGAAATGGTCCAGCCCTATCTGAATGAGCATGGCTTCGAGTTGGTCGATGTCGAATATGTCAAGGAAGGCAGCAACTACTTCCTGCGTGTCTTCGTGGACAAAGAAGGCGGTATTGATCTTGACGATTGCAGTATGATCAGCGAATACCTCAGTCAGAGACTGGATGAGAACGATCCGGTATCCGACGCCTATTTCCTTGAGGTATCTTCCCCTGGCGCCGAACGTCCGCTGAAGAAGGCTGAAGACGTTGCCAAGGCGGTAGGCAAAAATGTGTTTGTCACTACATACGAACCGATTCAGGGCCTGAAGGAATTCGAAGGTGAATTGCAATCCTTTGACAATGACACGCTGGTCATTGCCGCAGGCAAAAAAAAGGTTGAAGTTCCGTATGACAAAGTGGCAAGCGCGCGGCTTGCGATTATTTTCTAGGAAAATGATTCGCCGGAGCATTGTCTGAGCCGTCTAGAGGAGTCAGAAGTCTTGCATGCTATTTACCGACATTAACTGACCTATTCGTCTGAAAGAAACGGCCGGCGCCCTTTGTTCTCTAACAAAAGGAACGTTAGCCGTTTCTCTATGAGACGCCATGATTTGAAAGGGGGAGCATTAGCAATGAGTATGGATTTTATTGAAGCGATGAATGAGCTGGAAAGAGAGAAGGGTATCAGCAAGGATATTCTGTTTGAAGCCATTGAAGCAGCACTTATTTCCAGCTACAAACGAAATTTTAACACCGCGCAGAACGTACGGGTCGATATGAACCGCAATACAGGCGCAATTAAAGTCTATGCCCGCAAATTGATTGTGGAAGAAGTCCTCGATCCGCGCACTGAGATTTCCCTGCCGGCTGCACGTGAGATTAACCCTCACTTCCAGCTCGAGGATATTGCGGAGATTGAAGTAACACCACGTGATTTCGGACGTATCGCAGCACAGACGGCGAAGCAGGTGGTAACCCAGCGTATCCGTGAAGCGGAACGCGGCCTGATTTACAATGCATTTGTAGACAAAGAAGAAGACATCGTGACAGGTACTGTGCAGCGTCAGGATCTTCGCAATATCTACATTGATTTGGGCAAAATCGAGGCGGTGCTGCCGCTCGGCGAACTGATGCCGAATGAGAAGTTCGGTCACGGGGACCGCATTAAGGCTTACATTACCAAGGTGGAGAACACAACTAAAGGGCCACAGATTATGCTGTCCCGTACACATCCCGGCTTGTTGAAGCGTCTTTTCGAGCTTGAAGTTCCGGAGATTTTTGATGGTGTGGTTGAAATTCGATCTGTAGCCCGAGAAGCTGGTTTCCGTTCCAAAATTGCAGTCTTCTCCCGCAATACGGAAGTAGATCCGGTCGGGTCCTGCGTAGGGCCGAAGGGAACTCGCGTCCAGACGATTGTCAACGAGCTGCGCGGCGAGAAGATTGACATCGTTCGCTTCTCCGAGAGCATCGAGGAATATGTGGCAAATGCACTCAGCCCTTCCAAAGTTCTTGAAGTCCAGGTGCATGAGGCTGAGAAAATGGCTCGTGTTATCGTGCCTGATTATCAGCTGTCCCTTGCGATCGGTATCAAGGGCCAGAACGCTCGTCTGGCAGCGAAGCTGACTGGCTGGAAGATTGATATCAAGAGCGAGACACAGGCTGAGGAAGAGTTTGGCAGACCTAAAACCTCTACTGGCGAAATGCATCAGGACTCCGTCTCCGTAGATTAAGAGGAATGACTGGGGGTTGAAGTCATGAAACAGAGAAAAGTACCGCTGCGCAAATGTGTGGCGTGTCAGGAAATGATGCCGAAAAAACAGCTGATCCGGGTTGTAAGAACACCTGAGGGTGAAGTCCAGATCGACTTAACCGGCAAAAAGTCCGGACGCGGGGCTTACTTGTGCGGCAGTGTAAACTGCTTTAAACTGGCTCAAAAGACAAAGGCGCTTGACCGGGCGCTCAAGCATCCAATAGCACCTGAGATCTATGAACAGCTGGCACGGGATTTTGTATCCGTGGAAGATGAATTCCAGTCCGCAATGAGTACGGATGACGAACAATAAAGCATTGTCCGGCCTCGGTCTGGCCATGCGGGCAGGAAAAGTGGTATCCGGCGATGAGATTGTTCTCAAAGCCGTCCGGTCCTCCGAAGCACAGCTTGTTATCATTGCAAAAGATGCTTCGGCGAATACTCAGAAGAAATTCCGCGATAAATGCGGATCGTACAAAATCCCTCTCGTTATAGGATTCAACCGTGAAGAGCTTGGCGCTAGTGTCGGCAAACCGGAAAGGGTGGTGCTGGCCGTTACAGATCAGGGATTCGCGAAATTGATCTTGAAGCATGTGGGGATAATGTCGGAGGTGGAGTATATTGAGTAAACAAGAAAGCAAAGACAAACTGCGAGTTTATGAATACGCCAAATCACTGAACATGAGTAGCAAGGAAATCATCACGATTCTCAAAAGGCTGGATGTACCGGTTAACAATCATATGAGTGTAATGGAGAATGACTCCGTAGCTAAGGTGGAGAAGTTCTTTAAAGATATTAAGTCCAATGCCGCTGCCAAACGCGGCGGCGACAGTTCCGCTCCGGCTTCTGCACCACAGACGGCGAGTATCTCGTCCGTGCAGAAGGAGAGCACCAAAGAGGGGGCCGACCCGCGGGAGGGCGGCCGTGATTCCAGTGAAAAAGGAAATCACGAGAGCACAATTGGATCGGAACAATCAAAAAAACAACAGGAAAAGCAGGTAGGTATGAATAATAGACCAAATCACAACAATAACAATGGCGGCAGCAGTAATGGCAGCGCTGGCAACACTCGTTCGCAGGGCGGACAGGATCAGCGCAGAAACAATAACTCCCAGTCCGGTCAGGGCGGAGCTCAGGGTAATCGTACCCGCAGCCCTCAGCAGGGCAGCGGTTCGAACACTTCTTCACGTCCGCAAGGCAGCGGCCAAGGTGCAGCATCCCGTCCACAGGGCGGCGGTCAAAGCACAGCTTCCCGCCCGCAAGGCGGACAGCGCAGCAGCAATCAGGGCGGCAGCCCGGTAAGAAGCGATAACCGTTCCGGCGGAAGCAGCAGTACAGGCAGTAACAACAACCGCGGCGGACGTGGCGGCCAAGGTGGTCAAGGCGGTGGTAACAACAACCGCGGCGGCGGACCGAGACGTGACAACGACAACCGTTATGGCGGCGGACGCGGCGGCAACAATCGCGGCGGACGCGGTAATAACCGTAACGGCCGCAACAACTCCCAGCAGCCGCCTCGGGAGAAGATTGACAATACGCCGAAGAAAATTATCGTTCGTGGTGAGATGACAGTAGGTGACATGGCGAAGCTGCTTCACAAGGATGCTTCCGAGGTCATTAAGAAGCTCATCATGATGGGCGTTATGGCTACGATTAACCAGGAACTTGACATGGACACGATTCTGCTGCTTGCAGGGGAGTTCGGTGTTGAGGTTGAAGTGAAAATCCCTGTAGAGGAAGATAACTTCGAAACAGTGGAAGAGAACGATGATCCTGCAGATCTGACGACTCGCCCGCCAGTTGTTACTATTATGGGTCACGTTGACCATGGTAAAACAACACTGCTTGACGCCATCCGTTCGACGAACGTAACCGGCGGTGAAGCAGGCGGTATCACTCAGCATATCGGTGCTTATCAGGTTGAAATCAATAACAAGAAAATTACTTTCCTGGATACACCGGGTCACGAAGCTTTTACAGCGATGCGTGCCCGTGGTGCGCAGGTAACGGATATGACGATTATTGTGGTCGCAGCTGATGATGGTGTTATGCCGCAGACGGTAGAAGCCATCAACCATGCTAAGGCAGCAGGACTGCCAATTATCGTAGCCGTGAACAAAATCGATAAACCGGATGCCAACCCGGATAAAGTAAAACAGGAACTCACCGAGTATGAGCTGGTACCGGAAGAGTGGGGCGGCGACACGATTTTCGTCAACGTTTCTGCGAAGCAGAGAATGGGTCTGGAAGATCTGCTTGAAATGATTCTGCTCGTTGCAGAAGTGAATGAGTACAAAGCTAACCCTGACAAGCGTGCTCGTGGTACGGTGATCGAAGCCGAGCTGGACAAAGGCCGCGGTTCTGTAGCACGGATTCTGGTTCAGAATGGTACGCTCAAAGTCGGCGATGCATTTGTAGCAGGTAACTGCTTCGGACGTGTACGGGCGATGGTCAGCGACAAGGGACGTCGTCTTAAGGAAGCCGGCCCATCCACACCGGTTGAGATTACCGGTCTGACTGAAGTGCCGCAGGCTGGCGATCCATTCATGGTATTCGAGGACGAGCGCAAAGCCCGTGCCATTGCCGACCGCCGTGCGATTACTCATCGTCAGAGCGAGCTGGGCAGCAACACCCGTGTCACACTGGATGATCTGTTCAAGCACATCAAGGATGGCGAGATCAAAGATCTGAATGTCATCATTAAAGGTGACGTCCAAGGCTCTGTTGAAGCCCTTAAAGGTTCACTGGCCAAAATCGACATCGAAGGCGTCCGCGTCAAAATCATTCACAGTGGTGCCGGTGCTATCACCGAATCCGATATTATTCTGGCAGCTGCATCCAATGCGATTGTCATCGGCTTTAACGTTCGTCCTGACAACCAGGCGAAAGCAACAGCCGATTCCGAGCAGGTTGATATCCGTCTGCACCGGGTAATCTATAATGTAATTGAAGAGATTGAGCAGGCCATGAAGGGCATGCTGGATCCGGTCTTCAAAGAAAATATTATCGGCCATGCCGAAGTGCGTAACATCTTCAAAGTCAGCAAAGTGGGTACAATCTCCGGCTGTATGGTTACGCAGGGCAAAATTGCACGTTCGGCTGAAGCGCGCCTGATCCGTGACGGCATTGTCATCTTCGAAGGCAAGATCGACTCCCTGAAACGTTATAAAGATGATGCGAAGGAAGTAGCGCAAGGTTACGAGTGCGGTATTACTTTGGATGGCTTTAACGACGTGAAGGAAGGCGACGTGATCGAAGCGTTCGTCATGGAAACGGTAGAACGCTAAGTAGAGAGGTGAACATCCATGGCTAAAATACGCACAGGACGTGTAGGCGAGCAGATTAAGAAAGAGCTCAGCCTGCTCATCCAAACTGAACTCAAAGACCCTCGTGTCGGGTTTATTACCGTCACGGGCGTTGATGTCACCAATGACTTGTCCCAAGCCAAGATTTATCTGAGTGTGCTGGGTGATGAAGAACAGAAGGACAATTCCCTGAAAGCTCTGGCGAAGGCGAACGGCTTTTTGAGATCGGAGCTCGGCAAGCGGATCCGTCTGCGTCATGTGCCGGAGCTTATCTTTAAGATTGACGAATCCATCGCTTACGGCAGCCGGATTGAGAAGCTGCTTAGTGATATCGGAACGGACGAGAGCAAGTGAACTGAATGTAAAGGAGACGGCCATGCAGACTTATGAACAGGCGCTTCAACAAGGGAAAGATTTTCTTTTGGAGCATGATGATTACCTGATCGTATCGCATGTACAGCCGGACGGAGATGCAGTCAGCTCCACCTTAACGGTGGGCTGGCTTCTCTCATGTCTGGGCAAAAAATTCACCATGCTGAATGAGGGGCCGATCCCGCAGCGGATGCATTTTTTGTGGCATGCAGACCAAATTGTCAATATGAGTGAGCAGCCGCTGGACCGCAAGTTTAATGCGGTTATCTGTGTGGATTGCGCAGATTTTCAGCGTGTAGGTCTCACGGAAAACTATTTTGCCGAGAATGCTGCTATCCTAAATATCGATCATCATCCGACGAACAACGGGTACGGGTCAGTGAATGTGATTAAACCTGATGCTGCCGCTACGGCTGAAATTCTGTTTGATCTGCTGGAGATGATGGATGTTCCGGTGGATCAGGCTGTCGCTACAGCCATCTATACCGGACTGCTTACCGATACGGGGGGCTTCCGTTATTCGAGCACGTCGCCGAAAGTGATGGCAGCTGCTTCTCGTCTGCTGGGTTATGGTGTGGATGGACCTCATTTGGCAGAAACACTGCTCGAAGGAATGACGCTTTCACAAGTCAAAGTGTTGAAGCGTGCTCTGGATACGCTCGCATTGAGTGAAGACGGTAAAGTCGCCTGGGTTTATGTCACCCCGGAAGACATGATTGCAACTGGAGCAGCCAATGAAGATCTTGAGGGCATTGTAAATTATCCGCGGAACATTCATGGGGTAGAGGTTGGGATCCTGTTCAAGCAGATTAATGACAATGCCGTCAAAGTCAGCATGCGCTCTGCAGGTAAGGTAGATGTAGCTGCTTTGGCCCATGCTTTTGGCGGCGGCGGGCATGTGCGTGCCGCTGGCTGCAGGCTGGACGGCAGACTGGATGAGATCATTCCGAGAATGGTAGAGCAGGTGAGAGCCGAGTTATGAGCAACTATGAAGGTGTACTGCCAGTCATGAAGCCTGCCGGCTTTACCTCCCATGATGTTGTGGCCAAAGCGCGCCGTATTCTGGGAATGAAGCGGATTGGACACACCGGAACCCTGGATCCCCAGGTGACGGGTGTGCTGCCGCTTTGTCTTGGCCGGGCTACCCGTGTCGTGGAATACATGCAGGAACTGCCCAAAGAATATCACGCAACTGTTCGATTGGGTTATGCGACGGATACGGAGGATGCCACGGGAACCATTACCGAGCAGGTAGACAAGGCATCGGTGTCCAAACAGCAGGTGCTGGATGTAATGGCGACGTTTGTAGGTACGATTTCACAGGTTCCTCCCATGTACTCGGCCCTTAAGATCGACGGCAAACGATTGTACGAGCTTGCCCGTGAAGGCAAGACCGTGGAGCGGAAGAGCCGTGAAGTGACGATCTACGAGCTGGAAATGACGGGTTTTGACGACAGCGGGGCGTATCCCGAAATTTCTTTTCGTGTGCTATGCTCCAAAGGTACATATATCCGCACCTTGTGCGTCGATATCGGCCGCTCGCTCGGGTATCCGTCCGTGATGCTCAAGCTGGAGCGTACGATGTCTGCCGGTATTCCACTGGGAAGGTGCCTGACATTCGAAGAAATTCAAAGATGCGTGGATGAAGGTACCCTGAACTCCTATCTGATTTCTGCCGATCAGGCGGTTTCCCATCTGCCGGCCCATACGGTGCACAGCAGTAAGGCGGCCGCGGCGCTGCAGGGGCAGCGGCTGTCCGGAGCCGTCGTGGAGCCTAGAGTAGAGGACAGCGGATTGATCCGTCTGTACCGTGAAGATGGTATTTTTCTTGGACTGTATTCCAGGGAGGAAGACAGTGGTGCTGTCGTTCCGGTCAAGGTTTTTCTACCGGAGTAATCCGAGGCGAATCTAAGCACAATCTATAGTGAAGAATTGCAGGTGATCAAGGATGATAACGATATCACTGCGCAGTCCGCTCAGTCAGGATATGCTGGAAGCGGCTGCCAAACCGCAGGTCATGGCGATCGGCCAGTTCGATGGAATTCATTTGGGGCATGCGAGTGTCATCCGAACCGCCATTGAGCTTGCGCAGGAACAGGGCTTGCAGTCCTCTGTCATGACTTTTCACCCTCATCCCAAGGAAGTGATGGGGAGAGGAGAGTATGAAGGTTATTTGACGCCGCTTGCCATGAAGGAGAGGATTCTGGCAGATATGGGCGTGGATGTGCTGTATCTCGTTGAATTCAGTGATGCTTTCTCGCATATGACCCCGGCCGAATTTGTTGAGATGTTTCTCCTTCAGCTTCAGGTCAGAACGGCCGTAGTCGGCTTTGACTTCCGCTTCGGACACCTGGGCGAGGGGGATGAAGCCAGACTTCGGGAGCTGGGCAGCGGGAGAATGCATGTTATAACCGTTCCGCCACTAGAGATGGATGGCGAGAAGGTCAGCAGCTCCCGAATTCGAGCCTCTCTGCTGAGAGGCGAGCTTGAACAGGCCAACCGCTGGTTCGGTCGTCCGTATACACTGCGGGGAACTGTAGTGGACGGCGAGAAGCGGGGGCGTACGATCGGTTTTCCAACGGCCAATATAACTCTCGAGGATCGTTTTGTCGTTCCCGCCAAGGGCGTCTATGCTGTGAAAGTTCAGGCAGGAGACCGGAAGCTGCTGGGGGTTATGAATGCCGGCGTGAAGCCGACCTTCCACGATGGGGAAATGAAGCCTTCCTTTGAGGTTCATTTGTTTGATTTTTCCGAGCAGATTTATGGGGAGATGCTTACTGTAGAGCTGATCCGGTTCATTCGTTCCGAGCGTAAATTCGGTTCGGTAGACGAGCTGATTGTACAGATTCGTGAAGATGCGAAGGAAGCCAAAACTCTGCTGACATCCGGCAGGGGATAGAGGTTTACTTTGTCCTGCCCAGTGTGCTATACTAACTAACGTTGTGATTCCACAACGTGAACCTTAGCTTGGTTGTCCGCTCTCACCGGCGGCTACGAGGCTAATGGCGATTATAATGAAGGAGGTGAACAGGATGGCATTGACTCAAGAGCGCAAGCAACAACTGATCGCTGAGCACCGTTCGCACGAATCTGATACAGGTTCTGCTGAAGTGCAAATTGCTATCCTTACGGAAAACATTGTTAACCTGCAAAGTCATTTCCGTATGCACAAGAAAGATCATCATTCCCGTCGCGGATTGCTGAAAATGGTTGGTCAACGTCGTAAGCTTTTGGCTTACCTGAAGAAGACTGACGTTAAACGTTACAGTGCTTTGATCGAAAAACTCGGACTGCGTCGTTAATCTTCGCAGATTCGTACCAAAAGCAACCTGGTTGTTCACCCGCTGTCCCGTCAGGGACGTCGGTCTGCAGCCGGGTTCTTTTTTCAGACAAGGGTATAAAGGGTTCAGCTCCGGAAGGAGCTTTTCTTTTGCAAAGTTTTATGAATCATTGTCAAGCAGGAAATACTGGTTAGATGGAGAAACATAACAAATTGAATTGAAGGAGGGATTTCATGGAACACCGTGTAGAAATGCAGCTGGGCGGCAGACCTCTGATTCTGGAGACAGGCCGTTTGGCGAAGCAGGCGAACGCTGCAGTCACCGTTCGTTACGGCGAAACCGTCATTTTGTGTACCGTAACAGCTTCCAGCGAGCCGAAGGATTTGGATTTTTTCCCGCTTACCGTGAACTATGAAGAACGTCTGTATGCAGTAGGTAAAATTCCGGGAGGTTTCATTAAGCGTGAAGGTAGACCAAGTGAGAAGGCCATTCTCGCAAGCCGTCTGACAGACCGTCCGATTCGTCCGCTGTTCCCGGAAGGATTCCGTAATGATGTACAAGTACTCAACCTGGTGATGAGCGTAGATCAGGACTGTGAGCCTGAGATTGCTGCGATGATCGGGACTTCGGCTGCTCTGAGCATTTCCGATGTACCTTTTAACGGACCGATTGGCGGCGTAGCTGTTGGCCGCGTGAATGGTGAGTTCGTGATCAATCCGAATATTGCCCAGCAGGAAGCCAGTGACATCTATGTCGTGGTTGCCGGTACAAAGGATGCCATCATGATGGTGGAAGCGGAAGCGAATGAAGTTCCTGAAGAAGTGATGCTCGAAGCGATCATGTTTGGTCATGACGAGATTAAAAATATTGTTGAAGTGATTGAACAGCTGGTAGAGATTGCCGGTAAAGAGAAAATGCAGGTTAAACTGCATGCTGTTGATGATCAGGTGAACAGTGAAGTCCGTGCTTATGCAGCCAGCCGTCTGGTTGAAGCTGTTAAAATCGCGGAAAAACATGCTCGCCAGGAAGCGATCGATGCAGTTAATGAAGACACGATCGCTCATTTCGCTGATCTGTATGTCGAAACACCGGAATGGATGAAGGACGTCAAGGAAGTTCTTTACGATATCGTCAAGGAAGAAGTACGCCGTCTAATCACTCATGACAAAGTGCGCCCTGACGGACGTAAATTGGACGAGATCCGTCCTATCGACTGCGATACCAGTCTGCTGCCTCGCACACACGGCTCAGGTCTGTTCACACGCGGTCAAACGCAGGCGCTTAGCGTATGTACACTGGGTGCGCTGGGTGACGTCCAGATTCTGGACGGCATTGATCCGGAAGAAACCAAACGTTTTATGCACCACTATAACTTCCCTCCGTTCAGTGTAGGTGAAGCTAGACCGCTCCGTCCGCCGGGACGCCGTGAAATCGGCCATGGCGCATTGGGCGAACGTGCATTGTCCAAGGTGATTCCTTCAGAAACGGATTTCCCTTACACGATCCGTCTTGTATCCGAAGTTATTGAATCGAACGGCTCTACATCCCAGGCAAGTATTTGCGCAAGCACGCTGGCCATGATGGATGCAGGTGTACCTATCAAAGCTCCGGTTGCCGGTATCGCAATGGGTCTCATTAAGGATGCCGATCATGTATCCATTCTGACTGATATTCAAGGGATGGAAGACCATCTCGGCGACATGGACTTCAAGGTTGCAGGTACTGCTGAAGGCGTAACAGCAATCCAGATGGATATCAAGATCGACGGAATCGACCGCCAGATCCTGAATGAAGCACTGCGTCAGGCAAGAGAAGGACGGATGTTTATCCTTGGCAAAATGAATGAAGTTATTCAGAAGCCGAGAGAGCAATTGTCCCAATATGCTCCTAAAATTCTCACCATGCATATCAATCCGGACAAAATCCGCGATGTCATTGGTGCCGGCGGTAAAATCATCAATAAAATTATTGAAGAAACCGGCGTGAAAATTGATATCGAGCAGGACGGCCGTGTCTTTATCGCTTCCTCCAACCAGGAGATGAACGAGAAAGCCCGTTCCATTATCGAAGGCATTGTCAAGGAAGTTGTCATTGGCGAAATTTACGTAGGTACAGTTAAACGGATTGAGAAATTTGGTGCGTTTGTTGAGATTTTGCCGGGCAAAGATGGTCTTGTGCACATTTCCCAACTGTCTACAGAACGTGTAGGAAAAGTGGAAGATGTGGTTGCGATCGGAGATACCATTACGGTTAAAGTTACGGAAATCGATCAGCAGGGCCGCGTTAACCTGTCACGCAAAGCGGTTTTGACTGCAGAAGCTCCATCCAATTCCTAATCCACACAACAGCATAGAGCAAGAGAGCAAAGAGGCAGAAATTACATTCTGGCTCTTTTTTTATTTTTGGACGAACTTTGCCAGACATCGATCATAGGCTGTATCCTTCCTTCATAAAATGTGGACAAACGGATGTGGAAGGATGAAAGCCTGCATGAGGGGAAGAAAGTGGGGAACGATTGTCGCCGGGGTGTCAGCTGCACTGGTGATCGGCTACTTCGGCGGAGTACGAGAGTACGCAAATTCGGTACGCACCGCGCAGGGAGATGTTGTGCCGACCGTACTGCTGCAAGCGGAGAGCGGTGTACAGGAACAATCCAAGAATGAAGCGCTTTTGGCTTCCATTCAGAATGAAGCAGCCAAGCGGCGGATTGAACCGGTAGATGCGGTCGTGGACAGGGTTTGGAAGGCCATCCCTGGCTATAATGGCAGGGAAGTCGATGTAGAGGCGACCTACCGTCAGGCTGTAGAGAAGGCAGTCAAGGCGGGCGAGCCGATATCGTACATTTACCGGGAGATTGAGCCAAAGACCAGCCTGAAGGATCTGGGGGCAGAGCCGACTTACCGGGGAAACCCGAAGAAGCCGATGGTCTCTTTGATGATTAATGTGGCCTGGGGCAATGAGTACATCGAACCTATGCTGAATGTGCTTGACCGGGAGCAGGTAAAAGCGACGTTCTTCCTGGATGGAAGCTGGCTCCGCAAATATCCGGAGATAGCAAAACAGATCCAGAGCCGCGGCCATGAGATGGAGAACCATGCGTACAGTCACCCGAACATGAGCCGTGTCAGCCGCTCCCGAGCTGTTCAGGAGATCCAGAAGACCCAGCAGCTGTTAAAAGATACTCTGGGCGTGGATAACAAATGGTTCGCGCCGCCTTCCGGTGACTTTAATCAGGCTACGGTTGATATTGCCGCCGAGTTAGGACTCCGAACAGTGCTGTGGACCCTGGATACGGTGGACTGGAAGCATCCTGATCCGTCATCTGTTGTTGCAAAGATTGCTAAGGGAGTTGAGCCAGGTTCACTCATCCTGATGCACCCGACAGATTCTTCTTCAGCAGCACTTCGAGGCATGATTGATGCCATCAAGAAAAAGGGTCTCAAGCTGGGGACTGTGAGCGAGACTTTGTCTTCAGCGAGAGTGGAAGCATCTGCGGTTGAGTGAGCAGGCATTTTCTGATAGGATGAAATTTCAGGGTAAATGATCATAAGCTGGCCTCTTGCCTCTTTCGACCTGTTTGATTGATGCAGAGTGCTGATACTGCAATAGTTCTAGGAGGGCCAATTCGTGGAAAAAATTCAGTTAAAAAATGGCCTGAGAGTGGTCATGGAGAAAATTCCGACCTGCCGTTCCGTATCCTTCGGTATTTGGGTCAAGACAGGCTCACGTAACGAAGAGCCGGTCGTCAACGGAATCTCTCATTTTATCGAGCACATGATGTTTAAAGGAACCGAACGTTATGACGCTAAAGCCATCGCAGAGCAATTCGATGCGATCGGCGGTAATGTTAATGCATTTACATCAAAGGAATACACCTGTTACTATGCCAAGGTGCTGGATGAGCATCTGCCGATAGCTGTAGATGTGCTGTCTGACATGTTTTTCCATTCTCAGCTTGATGAGACCGAGCTGGCAAAGGAGAAAAACGTAATTCTCGAAGAGATCTCCATGTACGAGGATACTCCGGATGATCTGGTTCACGACCTGGTTTCACGTGCCGCCTATGGAGACCATCCGCTGGCATATTCTATTCTCGGGACAGAAGAGCGGCTCGCGCCGATGAATGCCACGCATCTTAGAGAATATATGAACCACCATTATACGATCGAGAATACGGTCATCAGTGTTGCAGGCAACATCAACGATGAATTAATTGAACTGCTGGAAAAATACTTTGGTCATTTTGACGTCCATGGCAGCACGGGAATGCTGGAAGTTCCTGATTTTCATGGTGATTTACTGTTCCATAAGAAAAAAACCGAGCAGAATCATATATGTATGTCGTTCCCTGGCCTTGCCATCGGACATGACAAGCAGTACGCCATGGTTCTGCTGAATAACGCAATCGGGGGCGGTATGAGCTCCAGACTGTTCCAGGAAATTCGCGAGAAGCGCGGCTTAGCATACTCCGTTTATTCCTACCACAGCTCTCATGCGGACAGCGGTCTGTTCACCATCTATGCAGGAACTGCGCCCAAGCAGACCCGGGATGTGCTCGATTTGACGAAAGAGCTGCTGCATGATGTGGCAGTGAACGGTCTGACAGAGAGCGAGATCCGCAAGGGCAAAGAGCAGCTGAAGGGCAGTCTTATCCTTAGTCTCGAAAGCACGGGCAGCCGTATGAACCGTCTGGGCAAAAATGAACTTATGCTGGGCCGACACTATACACTGGATCAAATGATCGAGAACATTGAAAAAGTGACCATGGCTGATGTGGATGCTGTGCTTAATCAGATGTTTGCGGCTCCTTTTGCCTTGTCCATGGTGGGCTCCTCGGACAAAGCCATCTCGGATGTAAGGAGGGATGAGCTTGTCGTACTCCGTGGAAATTAAGCGTCTGGAAGGCAATGAGGACATCGAGCTGCCCCGTCAGATGTCTGAGCTTGCTGCAGGCTTTGATCTGCATGCAGCTGTAACAGAAGATCTTGCGCTCGAGCCAGGTCAGCGTAGGCTCATTCCGACGGGTTTTGCGATGGCTATGCCGGCCGGACTGGAAGCCCAGATCCGTCCGCGCAGCGGTCTGGCATACAAGCACGGAATCACCTGTCTGAACAGCCCGGGGACGATTGATGCCGATTACCGGGGCGAAGTGAAGGTGCTGTTGATCAATCTGGGGCAGGAGACTTTCGTGATCTCCAGAGGCGAGCGCATTGCCCAAATGGTGTTCCAGACCGTGCCTGCCATAGAGTTTGTACCGGTTGAGGTTCTCAGCGACAGCGTCCGCGGCGCAGGCGGCTTCGGCCATACCGGCAAATAGCAGAACCAAAATCAAACCCAATATAAGATTCCTTAGGAAAATAGATACCCGAGAACCATCTCTCCACGAGAGATGGTTTTTTTGTGGCTGTCAATCACCCCCGGCGCCCGCCTGCATAAGATGTGGCATACAGTGACTCGGGAAGGGGTGACATCCTGATGCTAACAGGGATCCGCATCACGGTTCTGGGCGGAGATGCGAGGCAGATTGAAGTCATACGCAAATGTCTGGAAATGGATGCCGCAGTAACGATCACCGGTTTCGACCGGCTTCAGAATCATCTGCCTGGTGCCGTGCGGGAGGAACTGACGGTCCAGCTCATGCGGGAGACAGATGCATTGGTGCTGCCGGTCGTCGGGTGTGACGATCAAGGTAACATTAATGCTGTTTTTTCTGAATTTCCGCTGCAGCTGCTGGATGAGCATATCGCAGCACTTCCGGAAGGAAGCGTCGTTTATACGGGAATGGCACGGGGATTTCTGCGGGAACTTGCCGGTAAATACAAGGTTAAGCTTGTCGAGCTGCTGGAGCGTGATGATGTAGCCATTTATAACTCGATTCCGACGGCAGAAGGCGCGGTCATGATGGCGATCCAGAACACGGACTTTACAATCCATGGATCCAAATGCATTGTGCTCGGTATGGGACGGACGGGATTTACCATGGCGAGGACCCTGCAGGGACTGGGAGCTGATGTCAGGGTTGGCGTAAGGCGGGAAGCGGATGCAGCGAGAGCGCTCGAGATGGGCTGGAACCCTTTTATGACAAGGGATTTGGCTGTTCAGGCGAGTGAGGTTGACTTGCTTTTTAACACAATTCCGACTATGATAATCACAGCACAAATCCTATCCAAGATGCCCCAAAGGGCAGTCATTATCGACCTTGCCTCCGCTCCAGGAGGGTGCGATTTCCGCTATGCCGACAAGCGCGGCATCAAGGCCATACTGGCTCCCGGACTTCCCGGAATCGTGGCTCCCAAGACGGCTGGTGTCATCATTGCGAATACGCTGGTACAGCTGCTGCTGGAAGATGAGAAGATTCGGAGGGATGGGGAATGAATTGGCAGGGTAAAACGGTAGGCTATGCGATTACGGGCTCCCACTGCACATTTGAAGAGGTTATGCCTGTAATTAAACGTTTTGTAGATGAAGGGGCTAAGGTCATACCGATTATTTCCAATTCGGTATTAACAACCAATACCCGCTTCGGCGCGGCTCAAGACTGGCAAAAACAGTTGAAAGATATAACAGGGAATGATATTATTTCAACAATTGTCGAGGCTGAACCGCTGGGTCCGTCCAACGTGATGGATGTGCTTGTGATTGCGCCTTGCACAGGCAATACAACAAGCAAGCTGGCCAACGCCATGACTGACAGTCCTGTGCTGATGGCGGCGAAGGCTCATATGCGCAACCAGCGTCCGCTTGTTCTCGCTATTTCAACAAATGACGGGCTAGGATTAAACGCGGCTAATATAGCTAAGCTGCTGGTAGCCAAACATATTTATTTTGTTCCTTACGGACAGGATAATCCGCAAAAGAAGCCCAACTCGCTGGTGGCTCAGATGGAGTTGATCCCCGAGACGGCTTATGCAGCGCTTGAGGGCAGGCAAATTCAGCCGATGCTGGTCTCTCGATTTTCATAATGATCAAACCTGCGAAGCATCCGACTGCCTGATTGGCGCGGGTGCTTTCAGAATAGTATTGGTTCTCAGAAGGAGAGAGTTACCGGAAGAGTTGGGCTGAAGAGAGAATGTTGGAGGAAAAACAATGGGTATTTTAGTACAGAAATTCGGCGGCACATCCCTTTCGACACCAGAGGCAAGGGAACATGTCATTCGTCATATTCAGCGCGAATTGGATCACCAGCAGCAATTGGTGGTGGTTGTTTCAGCGATGGGAAGGAAAGGGGAGCCTTATGCCACGGATACGCTGCTGCAATGGGCGGCGGACAACGGGAACAGCCTCCCTGCACGCGAAAGGGATTTACTGCTGTGCTGTGGTGAAATCATATCGGCATCTACGCTGTGCAGCCTGCTCGGTAGTGAAGGCATTTCATCGACCGTGCTGACAGGGGCTCAAGCCGGATTCATTACAGATGATCAATTCGGTAATGCACGTATTGTAGACGTTCGACCGGATCGTGTATTGGAAGAATTGAAGTCCCATCAGGTGGTGATTGTCACCGGTTTTCAGGGACAGAGTGAGTCGGGTGATTTTACAACCCTTGGCAGAGGGGGCAGCGACACATCGGCAACAGCGCTCGGCGCAGCTCTCAAAGCCGATGTCGTTGATATCTATACGGATGTAGACGGTATACTAACGGCCGATCCGCGTATTGTGGAAGATGCAAAGCCGCTGCGGGTTGTCAGCTACGCTGAAATTTGCAATATGGCTTATCATGGGGCGAAGGTCATTCATCCTCGTGCGGTTGAGATTGCCATGCAGGCTCGGGTTCCTGTTCGCGTACGCTCAACCTTTAGTGAAGGGGAAGGCACGCTCGTTACGCATCCTGAAGGCTTTAGGGATGTCCAGACAGGTATTCTCGATCGTTTTGTAACCGGTATTGCTCATGTAGGCGGAGTTACCCAAATCACGGTGGAATCCGAGAGCGGCACGGATAACCTTCAGCTGAAGGTATTCAAAACGATGGCTGAGCACGGAATCAGCGTAGATTTTATTAATGTAACCCCGTCCGGAGCGGTGTATACGGTGTTCGACAGTGATGCTGACAAGGCGGTAACCGTCCTGGAGCAGCAGGGGCTTGTTCCCAAAGCGTTGTCCGGATGTGCGAAGGTATCTGTAATTGGCGGCGGAATTAACGGTGTGCCGGGAATTATGGCGCAGATTGTGGAATCCCTCACCAATGCGGGAGTACAGATTCTGCAGTCTGCCGACTCGAACACGACAATCTGGGTATTGGTACGAAAGGAAGACATGGTACAGGCACTGCGCGCGCTGCATGCTAAATTTGAACTGCATCGTTAATTAGACATTCTAGTTGAATAGGAAGGCAGAGGGTTTTGCATGAACGGAGGAATTAGGTTGGATTTCGGAAGACTGATCACAGCGATGGTAACCCCCTTTAACGACCAAGGTGAGATTGACTGGGAACAAACGTCCAAGTTGATCGATTATCTGATAGAGGAACAGCAGACGGATTCGATCGTTGTATCCGGCACCACTGGAGAATCACCAACACTAAGCGACGAAGAGAAAATGGAATTGTTCAAATTCAGTGTTAAGCATGCAGCAGGACGATGCAAAATTATTGCAGGTACCGGCAGCAACAATACCAAGCATTCGGTTCACTTGACGAAGGAAGCGGAACTGGCAGGCGCCGATGGCGTGCTGCTGGTCGTTCCTTATTATAACAAGCCCAATCAGGAAGGCATGTACCGGCATTTTGAGAGCATCGCTAATGCCACCTCACTGCCCTGCATCCTTTACAATGTGCCCGGCCGGACCGGAGCCAGCTTGAGCGCTGCAACCACGCTGCGTCTTGCCCAAATCAGCAACATTGCCGCAACTAAGGAATGCGCAGCAACCGATCAAGTAACGCGTATTGCTGCAGAAGCGCCTGAAGGCTTCCGCGTTTACTCAGGTGATGATGCCTCAGCACTTCCGGCGATGTCTGTCGGCGCCTATGGCGTGATCAGTGTTGCCAGTCATATTGTAGGCAAGGACATGAAGAAGATGATTCAGGCCTTCTTTGGCGGGGACAGCCTTGACGCCGTGAAGATTCATCAGAAGCTCCATCCGATCTTCAAGGGGCTGTTTGAGTGTCCCGACCCGCTTCCGAATCCCGTTGCGGTTAAATATGCTTTGACATTGCGCGGTTTGAATGTCGGCAGCGTCAGACTGCCGCTTGTGCCGCCAAGCGGGGAAGAAGAGCAATTTATTCGGAAATTAATAGACCAGGCATAATGGATATTTATAGGTTTGTCAGACCGGTACCTCCACAGGAGTACCGGTCTTTCTGTTTCTCCGGAGTAGGCTGGGAATAGATCAAAGAGGGGTGAATGCTTAACAACTTGGTGTGAGGGAAAGCACAAGGGCGCTGCAGCCAGTAAACCTGATGAAAGGCTTGTTTTTGGGGGAACCTACAACATATGGAGCACTTGACTTGTAATTTCGCAAATTAATCATGTATAATGGGGTCAAGTGACTGGGTGCGGTATTTTTTAGTAAAGTAATCGATACATGAAAATAAAATAAGGTACGACGTCCAACTACCATAGGAGGTTTAGATTCTTTTGTCTAAGAAAAATAACAACGATAAACTGCTGATTTTTGCTTTGGGCGGCGTCGGTGAAATTGGTAAGAATATGTATGTGGTCCAATACGGAAACGACATCGTCGTCGTGGACGCTGGTCTTAAATTCCCGGAAGAAGACATGCTCGGTATCGACATTGTCATTCCTGACATTTCTTACCTGACTGAGAACCGTGATAAAGTAAAAGGCATTGTCCTGACACACGGACACGAAGATCACATCGGTGGTCTGCCATATGTACTGAAACATCTTAATGTTCCTGTATATGGAACGAAGCTTACACTCGGCCTGGTAGAGAACAAGCTGAAGGAAGCGAACTTGCTGGGAGAGACTAAACGCATTCTGATCGATGCTGATTCGGAGATTAAGCTGGGCTCTCTGGGTGTGTCCTTCTTCAGAACAAATCATAGTATTCCAGATTCCGTTGGTGTTGTTATCGACACCCCTGAAGGTGCCGTAGTTCACACGGGTGACTTCAAGTTCGATCATACACCGGTTAACGGTCAATACGCGGATCTTCAGCGCATGGCTGAGATTGGCACAAGAGGCGTGTTAGCGCTTTTATCGGATAGTACCAATGCTGAGAAGCCAGGCTTCACACCTTCCGAGAAGAACGTAGGCGTTGTACTGGAAGACATTTTCTATAAATCCAAGCAGCGTGTGGTCGTAGCAACTTTTGCTTCCAACGTACACCGGATTCAGCAGGTCATTAATGCAGCGGAGAGCACGGGCCGTAAAGTGGCGGTTATTGGCCGCAGTATGGTTAATGTGGTCGGCATCGCTTCGGATCTCGGGTATCTTGATATCCCGGACGGTATGATCATTGAACCGGAAGAAGTCGGCAAAATGGCCGCAGACCGTGTTGTCATTCTCTGCACAGGCAGCCAGGGCGAGCCGATGTCTGCACTGACCCGCATGGCACGTTCTACACACCGTAAAGTGGATATTCTGCCAGGTGATACTGTCATTATTGCCGCAACACCTGTTCCTGGTAACGAGAAGTATGTAGGACGCACCATCGATGAATTGTTCCGTTTGGGAGCGAATGTGTACTACAGCGCTGCCAACCCGGGTATTCACGTATCCGGTCACGGCAGTCAGGAAGAACTGAAGCTGATGCTTAACTTGATGAAACCGAAATTCTTCCTTCCTATCCACGGTGAGTTCCGTATGCAGCGTCGTCACGCACTGCTGGCTGAATCCGTAGGTGTGGATTCTGATAACATTTTCATTACGGATATTGGTGAAATTGTTGAAATTCAGGGTGGTTCAGCACGTAAAGCCGGAAAAGTCACTGCCGGTAACGTGCTCATCGACGGCTTGGGTGTCGGTGATGTAGGCAATATTGTCCTGCGTGACCGCAAACTTCTGTCCCAGGACGGTATTCTGGTTGTTGTAGTGACTCTCAGCAAGCAGGATGGAAGCATTATGTCGGGGCCAGATATTATTTCCCGCGGTTTTGTTTATGTCCGCGAGTCGGAAGGGCTGCTGGACGAGGCGAATCGCATCGTATCCAGTACGCTGCAGAAGCTGATGAGCGAGAATGTGAACGAGTGGGCTTCTCTGAAGACTAACGTAAAAGACGCTCTGGGACGTTTCCTGTATGAACAGACTCGCCGCAGACCTATGATTTTGCCTATCATCATGGAAGTGTAATACAAGTAAACTGAATAGACAGGCACACAGTCGCCTCTTGTTCGCAGGTAATATTGGACGGTTCCCTGCAGAACAAGAGGCTTTTTCTGTCCGCGGGTATAATTCCGACATGAAGTCCCATACTAAGAAAAAGATGCCAATCCAACGATTGGCCCAATAGACTTCTTCGGAGAGGGATAGGTGTACTATGTCTGACTTTAAAAATTCAGCTTCGATCCGTAATGAAACAGCGGCACCAACACAGCAGCCTGAAGAGAAAAAATCACCGGTTATGGAAAATATTCAACAGCTCGGACAGACCGCCTTACCCGCAGCAGAGTCGAATATTTTTTGCATGAGCATCATAGGCCAGATTGAAGGCCATATCATTCTTCCGCCTCAGAACAAAACAACTAAATATGAGCATATTATCCCCCAGCTGGTGGCGGCAGAGCAGAACCCGCGAATTGAAGGACTGCTGTTAATCCTGAATACGGTGGGGGGCGATGTGGAAGCGGGATTGGCTATTGCTGAAATGGTGGCATCGTTAACGAAGCCAAGCGTCACCGTCGTCATCGGAGGCGGACACAGTATCGGTGTGCCGATTGCTGTGTCATCCGACTATTCCCTGATCGCGGAAAGCGCGACAATGACGATTCATCCGATCCGGATGAGCGGGCTTGTCATTGGTGTGCCGCAAACGTTTGAATATATGGAGAAAATGCAGGAGCGAGTCACTCGCTTCGTAACCTCCCATTCCCGGATGAGTGAGTCTCTGTTCAAGGAACTGATGTTTAAAACGGGCGAATTGAACCGTGATATCGGTACCGCGGTCGGAGGTCACGATGCGGTTCGTTACGGCTTAATGGATGCGGTCGGCGGCATAGGCGAAGCCATTACACGCTTGAATGCCATGATTACAGAACGCAGACAGCAGATACGAACTGCTGATTCGGCCGGGGCAATTCCGGGAGGGATGATGTCACCGTCGATTCCAACGGCTCACCCCGATCAGCCTGGGGGATTACAACAATGACGCTATATACCACGATGCCGGACGAGTACATTTGGCAGGGAATGTGGAAGGAGCCGAGGCCTGCCCAGGAAATTCGGTATGCGGGTATGCTTATGGAGGTTCGACCGGTTGAATCTGATCATCGTAAGCTGGAAATTGTCCGTCTGCTGGATTGCCCGCTGGAAGCTTATCTGAATCCGGCATGGGCACCAGGGCAGTGGATTGAATTGGGATTTAATGTAAAGTGAAATGTCGTGCAAATGCTGGCGATTTCAGATGAACGCTGTTGAAAAAGAACATATGTACGGGGTTGCGAGTTATGGTATAATATTCTTCTGGGGGTGACCTTTTGTGGCCAGAAGAAGGAAGAAGAAAAAGGCAGCGCTTGGCAATGTACTGAAATATGAAATCTACGGGATTATTCTGATCACCTTATCCGTGATTGCGCTGTCCGGTGAAGCAGCGGTGGGCCGCTCTTTGTCCAAAATGTTTGGATTAGTACTGGGCAAGTTTTATTTTGTCATCCCGTTAATTGGTATATATTACGGCCTGATGGTCATGATCCATCGCCGCTGGCCTCACAATTGGACTACACGTAAAAGCGGACTTGTGCTTGCAGTGCTGGCACTGACATTAATGAGCAGTATATCCGCCATGGAGCAGCGGCTGAGTCCGGTCGGTGCTCTGCACCCGGCCAATGTAATGAGCCAGATACATATAGATATGCAAGAGCAGCTGCTTGTTCCTGAAGGGCAGGATAAATCCATGCTGCATAAGAGCATCAGCGGGGGCTATGCAGGAGCTGTGGAATTTGCGTCCCTGCTGTGGCTGTTCGGTTTACCGGGAGCCAAGCTGGTTATGGTAGTCATGTTCGTGATCAGCTTTATGCTTATTACGAATCTATCCTATGTGGATCTGATCCGAATATTCCGGACCAAAGTGATGACAGCCGGTACAAATGCTTTCCGAAGATTACAGCAGTCCGGCAAAACGTCCTCTGGCAAAAAGACAGGGAGCCGAACTAAATCCCGTGCAGTCAAAGAAATTCCGGTCTACGAGGATGAGGATGAAGACGATCTGGAAGAGCCTGCGCCAGCACGCAAGCAGCCGGTTTTTTTCCAGTTGTTCGGAACGAAAGGGAAAAAAGACGCTTTGTCTGCAGCAGCCGGGCCGGAGGGAAATGCTGTTGAACCGGCATATGAGGAGAGGACGCAGCCTGTCCGCAGCTGGGATGATGCCATGGAAGAGGAGCTATCCTCTAATGCTTTGCCTGCAGTTTTGCAGCCAGAAGCGGTCCTGCAGACAGCAGCCCCTTCGCCGATCATCCGCGATTTCTTTGACAGCATCAAATCGGAAGACGTATCCTCCTATGAGGATGAGGAGCTGGACCATCCGGATGTTCCGGCCATTCCATCGGACTCCGATTTGAATGAAACATCTTCAGTTGGATGGCGTGAGGCAGAGGCTGATCCGGAGAAGATAGGACAACTGGACTCAGCAGATGAGGAGACCGGATTAATTGCCGGGCAGAGCCTCTCTGCCGTTAATCCTGACAAGGGTGAGGGGACAGAGACGGTTCCGGCAGCTCCGCCACCCCCTCCGAAGCCGTATCGTCTGCCTCCGTTCCGTTTGCTCTCCAAGCCGAATAACAGCGGCAAGGGAGGAGATCAGAACGACTACATGCAGACAGCGAGGAAGCTGGAAGCGACGCTGGAGAGCTTTGGTGTGAGAGCTAAAGTACTTGAAGTCGTGCGCGGACCTGCGGTCACCCGCTATGAGATCCAGCCTGACATCGGTGTTAAAGTGAGCCGGATTGTCAGTCTGACGGACGATATTGCTTTGGCACTGGCGGCGAAGGATATCCGGATGGAAGCACCGATTCCAGGAAAGTCGGCGATCGGCATTGAAGTACCGAATGGCGAAGTGTCTCTAGTCACCATGCGTGAAGTTATGGAGACGGCGACATTCCAGGAAGCCGAATCGAAGCTGTCCATCGCGTTTGGCCGTGATATTTCCGGCCAGACTATTATCGGCAACCTTGCACGTATGCCCCATCTGCTGGTGGCAGGTGCAACCGGTTCCGGTAAGTCCGTCTGCATTAACGGTATTATCACAAGTATTCTTTACAAGGCGAAGCCGGATGAAGTCAAGTTTCTGATGGTCGATCCCAAAATGGTTGAATTGAACGTCTATAACGGAATTCCTCATCTCATGGCGCCGGTGGTTACAGATCCGAAGAGAGCTTCTCTCGCCCTCAAAAAAATCGTGGTAGAGATGGAAAAACGCTATGAGCTGTTCTCCAAATCGGGTACTCGTAATGTCGAAGGCTATAATAAGCTTATGGCAGATAACCCGGATGCTGTTCTGCCGTATATCGTTGTCATTGTGGACGAGCTTGCTGACCTGATGATGGTGGCTGCCGGGGACGTAGAGGATGCGATTGCCCGTCTGGCCCAGATGGCTCGTGCAGCCGGCATTCACTTGATTATTGCAACCCAGCGACCATCTGTTGATGTAATTACCGGGGTGATCAAGGCTAATATCCCTTCCAGAATTGCATTCGGGGTGTCGTCACAGGTAGACTCAAGGACGATCCTGGATATGGGCGGTGCCGAGAAGCTTCTTGGACGGGGGGATATGCTGTTCATGCCGATGGGTGCTTCCAAGCCTGTTCGTGTACAGGGGGCCTTTATGAGTGACCAGGAAGTAGAGAATATTGTGGAGTATGTACGTGGTCAGGGGGATGCCCAATACGACGAATCCCTTGTCCCTGAAGTGGATGAGAGCAGTATGGAGATGGATGAAATGGTAGACGAACTGTTCGAGCAGGCTGTTCAAATCCTTCTTGAAGCGAAGCAGGCTTCGGTGTCCCTGCTGCAGCGGCGTATGCGTATCGGTTATACACGTGCTGCCCGTCTGATTGATTCCATGGAGGCGCGTGGAATTATCGGTCCCTATGAAGGCAGCAAGCCGCGCGAAGTACTGATATCCCTGGAGCAATATCAACAGAATAAATTAAGCTCATGATGAATGAGAACTTGTGGAACTCTGGCATGCTGATGCCGGGGTTCTTTTTTTGTGGACCCTAATAAAAGGAGAAGTGCATAGGAAACAGGGGTCCTTGTCATAATAAACGTAGCCATCCTGTTAATCCCACAAGAGAGAGGTAGAGCAGAACATGAGAAAAATGAGCTTATGGATTCTGGCGGGCGTTCTGCTGCTGTCAGCAGCCCTGTATACGAATTACCTTTATGCGGAGAGTGCACGGCCCATTCAGCTTCCGCAGCAGCAAGAGAGCAGGCCAGAGGCTGTGCCCACCTTCAGCAGTGAGAAAATCACCTATGGTTCCTACGGGCAGGATGTTTATGAACTGCAAAGCCGTTTGAAGTATCTGGGCTTTTATTATGGTCAGGTTGACAGTACATTCGGTTCCAAAACCGTGGATTCCGTCAAATGGTTCCAGTCTGAATTCGGTATCACTCCGGATGGTGTCGTTGGGGCGAAAACCAAGCTGAAGCTGTACAATGCCACGAAGGATTGGAAGCCGACCGAAACTCCTCTTCACAAACAAGGCCAAGGCGGCACGACGGAAACCGGACAAGCCGGACAGGCAGGGAATGAGGACGATGGCTCCATGGCCTCGGCGAATTCTATGGGTTTGTCGGAAAATGAGTTGAAAATGATGGCAAATGCCGTCTATGGAGAAGCGAGGGGGGAACCGTTTGAAGGGATGGTTGCCGTCGCAGCCGTGATCCTCAACCGTGTGAAATCACCGAGCTTCCCAAATACACCGACCGGTGTCATTTTTCAGCCAGGTGCATTCACAGCTGTGGCTGACGGCCAGATTTGGCTGACGCCAAACGATACAGCTCGCCAGGCGGTACAGCAGGCGCTGAACGGCTGGGACCCATCCGGCGGCTGTATCTACTACTTTAATCCGAAGACCGCCACATCCAAGTGGATCTGGTCACGGCCTCAGGTTAAAACGATCGGTCAGCACATTTTCTGTATGTAGCTGCCTGATGACGCTGCATATGTGTATTATCCCCGGGCAGCCGGAAGGGTCCTCTTCCGGTTGCTTCTTAGCTTTTCCATGGGTTAGAATGGATTTTACATCAAGTACAGCATAAGAAGCAGTATTTACCAAATGACGCCGCAAAGGGGTTTTGGAATTGATAAAATCAGGATTTGAACGCGGCAGCCGCAGAGAGCTGCGGATTCATGTGCTGCCGACCAAACGCTTTAAGACGTTTGCGATATCTTTATATGCCGGTATTCCTTTGCGTGAGGATACGGTAACCAATGTGGCTCTAACGCCATTCGTTCTGAGACGGGGGACCGAGTCCTATCCCGAAACAACACAGTTCAGAGAGCAGCTGGAGCACCTGTACGGTGCGGGTTTTGGTTTTGATGTATACAAGCGCGGGGACTATCAGATTGTTCAGTTCCGGATGGATACGATTAATGATTCGTTCGTACAGAGCGCGGACAGTCTGCTGGACCGTTCATTCGCTTTTCTTGGAGAGGTGCTGACACGTCCTGCCACGGAGAGCGGCCATTTCCGAAGCTTTTATGTACAGGCTGAACGTGAGAATGTTCGCAAAAAAATTGATTCGATCGTCAACGACAAAATCCGTTATGCTGCTGAGCGCTGTATTGAGGAAATGTGTGCAAATGAACCTTATCGGCTTCATCCGCTGGGCCAGCGCAGTGATCTGGATACGATTGAGGCAGAGAGTCTGTATCAGGCATATCAGAATTGGCTTGATGAGGCCAGTCTGGACCTGTATGTCGTTGGAGATACAACACTGGAAGAGGTGGAGCAGCTGGTGGACCGCCACTTTGCACTCGATCGTACCTCGTCCAGCGGCTATGCTCCGCAAAAGACGGTAGCGGCTCATCGTGATGTTCATACAGTGGTTGAGCGTCTGGACGTCGGCCAAGGTAAGCTGAATATGGGATTGCGCACCCCGATTACATATGGCGATGATCAATATGCGGCGGCGCTTATGTATAACGGCATTCTTGGGGGTTACCCGCATTCCAAGCTGTTCATTAATGTGCGGGAGAAAGAAAGTCTGGCTTACTATGCCTCTTCCCGCTATGACGGTCATAAAGGGATCGCTACAATTCAATCAGGTATTGAAATTCCAAACTATGAAAAAGCGGTCCAGATTATCAAGCAGCAGCTGAGCGATCTGGAGGCAGGTACAATCAGTGAGCTCGAAATGGGACAGACCAAGGCCATGATCCGTAATCTGCTGAAGGAAATGCAGGACTCCGCTTTTGAAATGATCGCCTATGATTTCAACCGTCAGCTCTCCGGCAAGGAACGTTCCGTTCAGGAGCTGCTGGAACAGATTGAGAACGTCTCGGTGAAAGATGTGCAGTCTGCAGCAGATACATTCAAGCTGGACACCATCTATTTCCTGAGAGACAAGAAGGAGGAGTAGCCCGTGCAAAGCATACATTATGATCACCTGCAGGAAACCCTTTATTTTGAAGAGCTGGAGAACGGCCTTCATGTGTATGTACTGCCAAAGCCGGGTTTTCAGAAGACGTTTGCCACTTTCGCTACCAAATTCGGATCAGTTGATAACCATTTTCGTGTAGCAGGCCAGGATGAGCATAAGGTTCCGGACGGAGTGGCGCATTTTCTGGAGCATAAAATGTTCGAAGAGCCGGAAGGTGATGTTTTTTCAACATTTTCCAGCCATGGTGCATCCGCGAACGCATTTACCAGCTTCGATCAGACCGTATACCTGTTCTCAGCCACGGAGCACATTCATGATAATCTGGAGACGCTGGTTAATTTTGTGCAGAATCCATATTTTACAGAGCAGAATGTGGAGAAAGAAAAAGGCATTATCGGCCAGGAAATTAATATGTATGCGGACAATCCCGACTGGCGTGTATATTTCGGCCTGATTGAGGCCATGTACAAGGTTCACCCGGTTCATATCGACATCGCGGGTACGGTGGAATCAATTAGCGGCATTACAAAAGATACGCTGTACACCTGTTATGATGCGTTTTATCATCCTAGCAACATGCTGCTGTTTGTCGTGGGCGGCGTGGATGCTGAAGAGGTGATCCAGCTGGTGCGGGAGAACCAGGCCAAGAAGGACTACAAGCCACAGGGAAGCATTGACCGCATCTTCGACGAAGAGCCAGCCACCGTAGCGGAGAAGCGCCGTGAAGTTAAACTCCCGGTATCCCTGCCGAAATGCCTGTTCGGCTTCAAGGAGCGCCAGGTGGGTCTGAGCGGGGAAGAGCTGACCCGCCATGATCTGACGACTAAGCTGATGATGGATCTGCTGTTTGGTTCAAGCACCGAACTTTATCAGAAGCTGTATGACGAAGATCTCATCTCCGACAGCTTTGGTTCCGAGTACAGCAGTTCAACGCAGTATGCATTCTCGGCTGTGGGCGGAGATACCCGTGATCCGGATCTGCTGCTCAAACGAATCCGCGAAGAGGTAGATGTAATTGTACAGAACGGTTTTAAGGCCGAGCATTTCGAGCGGGCGCGCAAAAAGAAAGTCGGAGGCTACCTGCGCATGCTGAATTCACCTGAAAATATTGCTCATGAATTTACACGTCACAAATTCCGCGGCGGTGATCTGTTTAAGGTGCTGCCTATTTATGAGAGCATTACTCTAGACGATGTGAACCGCCGTTTGCGCGAGCATATCAACTGGGATCAGTTGGCCGTGTCACTGGTGGTGAGTCCATAGTGGGTGGAGAAATCGGACAGATCGGCAAGCCGATCGCCGACACGACCGTATTGGTTACAGGGGGAAGCCGGGGCATTGGTGCTGCGATTGCAGAGCGCTTTGCCTCGGTGGGTATGAAGGTAGTCATTCACTATCAGCAGTCCCATGAGGCAGCGAATGAGGTGGCACGGGATTGCCTGGAATACGGCGCTAAGGTTATGACCGTCTGTGCAGATCTGCGGAGCAAGGAACAGATCGAGCGTATGAAGGAAAAACTGGAGACTTTCGATATGCTGCCGGACATTCTCGTGAATAATGCGGGTATTTCGCACTATGGTCTGCTGGCTGACGTGACTGAGGAAGAATGGGATAACGTTATGTCCGTTAATCTCAAAGGAACCTTTTTGTGTACCCAGGCTTTTATGCCCCATATGATCTCCCAACGTTATGGCAGGATTATCAATATATCCTCAGTCTGGGGGATATCAGGTGCTTCCTGCGAGGTGCTCTACTCGGCAACCAAGGGCGGCATCAATGCCTTTACCAAAGCGCTGGCCAAAGAGCTCGCTCCTTCAGGCGTATCCGTGAATGCGGTGGCGCCAGGGGCAGTCGAGACTTCGATGCTGGATCATCTGGCTGAAGATGAGCTGCAGATGCTGTCTGACGAGATACCGGCTGGCCGCCTTGCCAAACCGGATGAAATCTCGTCCCTGGTCTATTTTCTGGCGCTGCCGGACTCCGGTTATATTACGGGTCAGGTTATTAGTCCCAACGGCGGATGGGTGACTTAAGCATCATTTGATCATGAACTCAGTGTTCATCATTCGTTCACGAAATCCGGCGAACTCCAGCATAAAAGCTTCTTCTCCAGCGCATATTACAACTGTTCATTCTAATCATGCGCATGCACAAAAGGAGGAAGAACAATGTCTTCAGTAGTTAAGGATTTTGACGGCTGGAAAAAGTTTCTGGGTGAGCGTGTCGTACAGGCTGAGAAAGCAGGCATGAGCCAGGATACCATTGCTAAGCTCGCTTATGAAATCGGCGATTTTCTGGATGAGAAAGTGGATCCGGGCAACCATTCCAACCGCGCTCTGAAAGAGCTGTGGGAAGTGGGTAATGAAGAAGAACGCCACACTATTGCCAAGCTGATGGTCAAACTGGCGAAACACAACGCATAAGCCTTCCGAAAGAAGAAGCCCCCAATTTTGGGGGCTTTTCTCCCATTCCATTTGCAAAAACATGAAGTTATGACATTCCTGTTCTTGTATTTCATTTTTATTTTTTATATCATTAACGTGTTCTATGTGTTTTGAACTTACAACAAAATTTCGACACGATTCTTTATAGTCATGTCGGATTTATGTATAATATGGGCTTGGATGTGGTGATGTGATGGGATTGAAGCAATGGTACATGGAATATAAAATACATAAAAACCGGCCCGGCCTGCTTGGCGACATCGCCTCCATGCTCGGTATGCTGGAAGTCAACATTTTGACTATTAACGGGGTCGAAGGCAAGACTCGCGGAATGCTGCTTGAAAGCGATGATGATGACAAAATCCGCCTGCTGGGCGAGATGCTGAAGAAGATGAGCAACATTACGGTTTCTGCTCTCCGTGCGCCCAAGCTGGTGGATATACTGGCTGTTCGTCACGGCCGATATATTGACAGAGACTCGGATGACCGTAAAACCTTTCGCTTTACCCGGGATGAACTTGGGTTACTCGTTGATTTTTTGGGTGAATTATTTAAAAGGGAAGGGAATCAGGTCATCGGATTGCGCGGGATGCCGCGGGTAGGCAAGACAGAGTCCATTATTGCTGGCAGCGTGTGCTCGATGAAGCGCTGGACGTTTGTCTCTTCGACGCTGCTGCGTCAGACCATCCGGAGTCAGCTGTCCGAGGAGGAAATGAACCCGAACAATATTTTTATCATTGACGGGATCGTTAGCACCATTCGTTCCAACGACCGCCACTATCAGCTGCTGCAGGAAATCATGAGCATGCCGAGCACGAAGGTTATTGAGCACCCGGATGTATTTATGAGGGAATCCGGATACACTTATGAGGATTTCGATATTATTGTTGAACTGCGTAACAATCCGAGTGAAGAGATCATCTATGACACATTCACTTCAAGTTATACCGATGATATCTGAATTTGCGCCAAGATGCTGATCTAATTGACATACAGCAACTACAAACACTTCAAACAACAACATTAGGGGGTAATGGCATGTCTGAACTGGGTCAACAGTTAAGAGAGGCCCGGCTGGAAAAAGGGATGAGTCTTGACGACGTACAGGAAATGACCAAAATTCGCAAACGTTATCTGGAGGCTATTGAAGCCGGAGACTACAAGGTGCTGCCGGGGACTTTTTATGTGCGGGCATTTATCAAGACGTATGCTGAAACGGTAGGACTCAATCCGGATGAACTGCTGGAAGGACACAAAAAGGATGTGCCTGCGCCGGAACCGGAAGCGGTAATGGAGCCAGTCACCCAGAAACGTTCAAGTCGTCCTTCAAGCGGGGGCGAACGTAATTTCCGCTGGATGCCGACCATGCTGATGTGGCTGTTCCCGCTGCTCATTATTGTGGTAGTGATCTACATTATCGTTTCCAAAGACAGCGGTGATCCTGCTCCGCAGCAGGCAGCACAGCCTGCTACCGAACAGACAGCTCCCGCAGCTGATGATTCCAAGCCGCAGACGGATACCAGCACGCCGGCAGATGACAGCTCCAAGCCTGCCGATCAAGGCGACAGCACCAACCAACAGGGCGGCGGCGCCGGAGGTACAACGGACGGAACCGATGGTACAGCGACCGGTCAGGACGGAACGACAACTACGCCCGGAGAAGCAGGCACAGCGCCTGAAGATGGCACACCTGCCGATCAGACGGATACAGCTGCCGGCGGCGTGACGGTCAGCCCGGACGGCAAATCAGGCAGCATGACGAAGTTCAAGGTAGCTTCGGCTGGCGGAGCACCTGTCAAGGTTGAAATCAAGGCATCCGGAAGGAGTTGGCTTGAGGTCTACAAAGGCCAGAACTCCCGAGGAGAAAAGCTCGAGCGTAAAACGACGGAAGATGGAGACACTTTCTCCTTTGACCTCGGCAGTGAAGGACTGTACATCAAGTCCGGATATTCTCCGGCTACAGCCATTTCGGTTGGCGGTCAGCCGGTTACGGACGGCAAATCTACTTCACGGATCCTGCTGAGCCTGGACGACAGTGCTTCTGGAACAGATAATGCATCAGGTGATTCCGGCACATCAGCCGATACATCAGCCGATACATCAGATAGTACGGACAGTAATAATTGATTTTTTTGCTGGCAGAGGATGGACATAATAATGAACATGAATAGGTAATGAGCATACCGGAAATAATAGGATTGAGTTCATTTGCAGCTTTAGCAAAACAGTACCTATTTCATTTCCGGAAAGTGGGGTGTCCATCGTGACAGTCAGCTGGATCGTTACCGGTTTGGGAGTTATCGTCAGTCTCCTCGGATATTACTTGACGCCAAATGCATGGGGCTACGGTATTTTGGGGTTTGGCCTTGCGCACATCGTTCTGGGTATTCTGGATATGTTCAGACAGCCAGCGCGCAGCAAGTATTAATGATCGTGAACAGGGCGTTTTCGCACAGGAGGCTGGCGGAAACGTCTTTTTTCTGCCGCCGGGTTGGACTTGCAGGGAATTGTTCACTATAATAAAGTTCGTGAATACAGCATTGAAGGAAAGTGAGGGTTACATATGGCTTCAGAAAGTTCATTTGATATCGTATCCAAGCTGGATATGCAGGAGCTGACGAATGCGGTTCACCAGACCGAGCGCGAGCTGGAGACCCGTTTTGACTTTAAGGGGAGCAAGAGCAGCCTCACTTTGGAGAAGGAGGCCCTGGTCATTGCATCAGACGATGAATTTAAGCTGAATGCAGTTATTGATATTCTTAAGGGCAAGATGGCCAAGCGCGGCATTTCTCTAAAAAACGTGGATTACGGCAAAATTGAACCGGCTTCCATGGGTTCGGTGCGTCAGCGGCTGTCGTTCAAGCAGGGAATTGATCAGGCGAATGCCAAAAAAATTAATGTTCTGATTAAGGACTCCAAACTCAAGGTCAAAAGCCAGATCCAAGGCGACCAGATCCGTGTAACAGCAAAAAGCAGGGACGACCTGCAGGCTGTAATCCAGCTTTTGCGCAAGGCGGATCTTCCGCTTGAACTGCAGTTCACCAACATGAAATAAGTCAGCCTTCCGCTGTCCGCCTGTGCGGACTGCCGGAGGCTTTTTATTCTGTTTTGACACTGCAATTGCCGTATATTATACTTGAAACGTTATAGGAGCAATCAGGTTTTGCAGGAACGCCGGCCGTTGCAGCTTAGCTGCGAAGAGATAAAGACCGCGATTCCTGCCTGTGCAATCATTTAAGGAGAACTTGTCAGGGGAGAGTGTACTGTACTGTGAATTTACCCAACAAAATAACGCTGGCACGTATTTGTCTCATTCCTTTAATGATGATATTTTTGCTGGTTGATTTTGATTTCTTTCCGTCACCTATACATATTGGCAATTTCAGCCTTGCGTTCAATCAGCTGATGGCAGCGTTGGTGTTTATTATTGCAGCCTCTACCGATGGAATCGATGGTTATCTGGCCCGGAAGAATAATATGGTGACCAATCTGGGCAAGCTGCTCGATCCGCTCGCGGACAAGCTGCTGGTGGCAGCTGTGCTGATTTCCCTCGTGCAGATGGACAAGGTGGATGCATGGGTTGCTGTTGTCATTATCAGCCGGGAGTTTGCTGTGACTGGTCTGCGTCAGATTGCTTTGCTGGATGGAACGGTCGTAGCCGCTGGTAAATGGGGCAAGATCAAGACGGTTGTCCAGATCATTGCGATTGTAGCCATGCTTTTGAACAATTTCCCGTTTGCGTTCATTGGGTTTGAGTTTGATGATGTCGCAATGTGGCTGGCTGCCCTGATCACGCTCTACTCGGGCATCGATTATTTTGTCAAAAACCGCGGCCTCCTGCATTCCTCTAAGGCCTAAAAGGACACAATGAAAAGCGATAGGATCTTCCTATGGCTTTTTGTTTGATTTGAGGAGTAACGGTCCAAAGAGTATGTACAGCATATTTTTATGTACTGTGCATCTATCTTTGATTATTTTGCTGTATGCTTAACACATAGGAGGATCATTTGGTATGAAAGCAGAAATTATTGCAGTCGGAACAGAACTGCTGCTTGGACAAATTGTGAATACGAACGCTCAATTCCTGTCACAGGAACTGGCTGCATTGGGTATCGATGTATACTTTCAAACCGTGGTTGGCGACAATATAACGCGTCTTGAGGAAGCCATCCGGATTGCGCAGGGCCGTGCTGATGTCATCCTGTTCTCTGGCGGTCTGGGACCGACGCAGGACGACCTGACGAAAGAGGTGCTTGCCTCTGTTCTTGGTACCGAACTGCATATTGACCGCATGGCGATGGACAAAATCGAACAGTTCTTTCTCAGCCGCGGTGCAGAGATGACTGAGAACAACCGCCGGCAGGCATTGTCCCTGAAGGGATCCACTCCACTTGAGAATGAGACAGGTCTTGCTGTCGGGGACGCAATCGCCCAGGACGGCAAATTCTATGTCGTCCTTCCTGGCCCTCCCAAGGAGCTCAAACCGATGTTCCACAATCAGGCCAAGCCTTGGCTGCTGCAGCAGGCCCTGACGGATGAACAGCCGATTTACTCCAAAATGCTGAAATTTGCCGGCATTGGTGAATCAGCTCTGGAGACACGGCTGCTGGATCTGATCGAGAGCCAGTCTGATCCTACAATCGCGCCTTATGCTAAGGAAGGCGAAGTGACAATCCGTATTTCCACCAAAGCATCCAGCCAGACGGAAGCAATGACCAAGCTGAATGCGATGGAGCTGCAGATCCAGCAGCGTCTTCCGCAGCATCTTTATGCCAGTGAGGATATTCCGCTGGAGAAAAAGCTCGTGGACATGATGGTTGCCCGCCAGCTGACTGTCAGCGCGGCTGAGAGCTGCACAGGAGGCCTCCTCATGGAGAGCCTGACTTCCGTTCCAGGCAGCGCCACGGTCCTTCTGGGCGGTGTGGTATGCTATACCAATGAGATCAAGAAGAAGCTGCTGCATGTGCCTGCCAGCCTGCTGGAAGGGGACAACAGTCCGGGAGCTGTCAGCGAAGAAGTAGCCCGGGCGCTTGCCGAGAATGTCCGGCTGATTACAGATTCGGACTTCGGATTGTCTGTGACCGGTGTGGCTGGTCCTGGATTTGCAGAGGGCAAGCCGCCAGGTCTCGTGTATATCGGAATTGCGGAACGCGACCGTAAAACGGAGGTGCATGAGCTGCGGCTGAATGGTAATCGTGAAACCGTCCGTTTGCGTGCTGCCAAGAGTATTATGTACCGGCTGTGGCGCAGATTGGTCGATCAGGAGACCCCTTCGGCGGAATAAGGATCCGCGGGATACAAGCTTGACGAGGATTGCTTTTTGAACTGGAAAAAGATATAATAATAGAGACGGAAGAACCGCCTGCGAAGTGATCTGAGCAATCGGTTCTTCTTTTATTTTTGGAGGATGGATGGCGGAGGAAGAGGCGCCCTTCCTCGCAAAAAAAACGAATGTATGTTCGAAAAAAAGCTTGGCAAGCGTGTAAAAACAAGGTATTATTATATTATAAATGATGAAGGATGTGAGTTTATTGTCAGATCGTAAGGCTGCGCTTGAAATGGCGCTCCGTCAAATAGAGAAGCAATTTGGTAAAGGCTCCGTAATGAAACTTGGTGAGTCAACTCACATGCAAGTGGAAACAATTCCCAGCGGATCGATCGCTCTGGACATTGCTCTAGGAACCGGCGGTTTTCCAAGAGGCCGGATTATTGAAATATATGGACCGGAATCTTCCGGTAAAACAACTGTAGCCCTGCATGCAATCGCAGAGGTACAGAAGACAGGTGGACAAGCTGCTTTCATCGATGCAGAGCATGCCTTGGATCCACTTTATGCAAGCAAACTGGGTGTCAACATTGATGAGCTGCTGCTGTCCCAGCCGGATACAGGCGAGCAGGCACTTGAAATCGCTGAGGCGCTGGTTCGAAGCGGTGCGGTAGACATCATCGTTATTGACTCCGTAGCGGCTCTCGTACCGAAAGCGGAAATCGAAGGTGAAATGGGTGACTCGCACGTTGGTCTGCAGGCGCGACTCATGTCCCAGGCCCTTCGTAAGCTGTCAGGTGCGATCAATAAATCCAAGACGATTGCGATTTTTATCAACCAGCTTCGTGAAAAGGTTGGCGTGATGTTCGGTAACCCTGAGACTACTCCAGGTGGACGTGCTCTGAAGTTCTATTCAACGGTTCGTCTTGATGTACGCCGTATTGAGAGCCTGAAGTCCGGTAACGACATCGTGGGTAACCGCACACGTATTAAGGTCGTAAAGAACAAAGTGGCACCTCCGTTCAAACAAGCGGAAGTGGATATTATGTACGGAGAAGGCATCTCCAAAGAAGGCAGTCTCATTGATATCGGTACAGAACATGATATCGTGGACAAGAGTGGCGCTTGGTACTCCTATGAAGGCGAACGTCTGGGTCAAGGACGGGAGAACGCGAAGCAGTTCCTGAAGGAAAACCCTCAGGTGGCAGGAACGATCGAACATAAGATCCGTCTTGCAAGCAATCTGATCACTTCTGTGGCTGCTCCAACAGCGGAAGAGCTTGAGCAGGAAGCGAAGGAAGAACAGGAACTGCTTGAGCTTGAATAAGCTAATTAACAGCTGAACTTCTTTTAAAGCAATGCAGCTGAACTATACAGAGTTCGCCGCAATAGGGCGCCCGATGGGCGCCTTTATTTTTTAACAGGAGAACTTGTGGAGGGGAGGCAAAACTGTGAAAGATCTTGATGAGATTGATATGGAACTGGAACAGGAGGTTCCAGGCGGCATCGCTCATTTTCCCGATCATAGGGAACTGGTGGTTACCCGTGTTGAACGTAAGCAGGGGCGGCAGCGGGGACGGTACCTTATCCATTTTGGAGAATACAGCCTGTCCGTGCTGGAAGATGTCATGATCAAATACAGGATGACATCCGGAACTGTATTTACAAAGGAAGAGCTGGCCGAAATCGTCGTTGCCGATGAACGACAGCAGGCTTATGTCCATTCACTGTATATACTGGGCCGAAAACAGCGCAGCCGCACAGAGCTGGCCAGACGCCTCACGGATAAGGAAATCCAGCCAGCGATTGTAGAAGAGACGCTGGATCGTCTGGAGCGGGAGAAGCTGATTGATGATACCGTATTTGCCCGCCAGTGGGCTCAGCAGCGCATTAGCAGTCAGCGTAAGGGAAAACTGTGGGTCCGGCAGGAACTGCGCCAAAAAGGAATATCCAAAGATAATATTGCGGAAGCTCTTGGGGAAGTTAGCGACGAAGAGGAATGGGACAGTGCTCTGCAATGTGGACGCAAGAAATGGAGACAGGTTCGAGGAGAAATGCTGGATCAGAAGCGCAAGACGATGGCTTATCTGATGCGGCGAGGTTTCACAGGCGAACTGTCCCGCCGGGTCATTCAGCGTCTGGCAGCGGAGAGTCAGGAAGCGGAAATGGACGAGGATGATACGGAGTGGCCGGACATGGACTGAGGGAAGTTAAGCGCCCGCGTCCCTTGACAATATCTTTTACCAAATAATAAAATGTAATTGGGTCTATAAAAGACATAGAAGATCTTTTTCCTTCCAAAAAAGCGTCTTCATGGATAGGATCCGAATTGTTACAAATGAAGAGGGTACCGCTGGACAAGCGGGGTAGCATATGCGTCAGCATATGGTTAATAGGTGACGGTGAGACAAGAGACCGCCGCTTTGCACGAGTATCAATTGTAATAATGTGACAAAATGCAATGTCCCAAGGAATACCTTGGAGGAGCCAACGAGGAGGTGATCAGTATGCCAGCATTGATCTGGATCGTTCTCGTTGTTGCCGCATTATTCTTTGGGTTCGTGATTGGGTATTTTATTCGCAAATCTCTTGCAGAGGCTAAAATCTCCAGTGCGGAACAAGCTGCCGCGCAAATCGTGGAGAACGCGAAAAAAGAGGCAGAAGCACTGAAGAAAGAAACAGTTCTGGAAGCGAAAGATGAAGTTCATCGCATCCGGGCTGAAGCTGACAAAGAAACTCGTGAACGTCGTAATGAAATTCAACGGCAGGAACGCAGACTTTTGCAAAAAGAAGAGTCGCTGGATAAAAAATTAGAATCGCTGGAACGTAAAGAAGAGCAAGTGGCTAACAAAGAGAAACGAATCGATGAAACCCAGCAGCAAATTGAACAGATGTACAAGGACCAGGTGACCGAGCTGGAACGGATCTCCAACCTCACGATGGAAGATGCAAGAAGCATCATTTTGTCCAACGTAGAGCAGGAGGTACGCCACGAGACGGCACAAATGATCAAGGAACTGGAACAGCAGGCGAAAGAAGAAGCGGACAAGAAGTCACGCGAGATTATTACCCTTGCTATTCAGCGTTGTGCAGCCGATCACGTTGCGGAGACAACCGTATCCGTCGTCACACTGCCTAACGAAGAAATGAAAGGCCGGATCATCGGCCGAGAAGGCCGTAATATCCGTGCACTCGAGACGCTTACGGGAATTGACCTCATTATCGATGATACGCCGGAAGCTGTTATTCTGTCAGGCTTTGATCCGATCCGCCGTGAGATTGCACGTACAGCCTTGGAAAAACTGGTTGCGGACGGACGTATTCACCCGGCACGCATCGAAGAAATGGTGGAAAAATCCCGTAAAGAAGTGGACGAGCGTATCCGTGAATACGGAGAGCAGGCCACATTCGAGGTTGGTGTGCATGGATTGCATCCTGACCTGATCAAAATTCTGGGACGTCTCAAGTTCCGTACAAGTTACGGACAGAACGTTCTCAAGCACTCCATGGAAGTCGCTTATCTGGCGGGTCTGATGGCCGGCGAGCTGGGTGAGGACGTTATCTTGGCAAGACGTGCCGGCTTACTGCATGATATCGGCAAGGCGCTGGATCATGAAGTGGAAGGCTCTCACGTTGAGATTGGTGTGGAGCTTGCGAAGAAATACAAAGAACATCCGGTTGTTATCAACAGTATCGCTTCTCACCATGGTGATTGCGAAGCAACCTCCGTTATTGCCATGCTGGTTGGCGCGGCTGACGCATTGTCCGCTGCAAGACCAGGCGCTAGACGTGAGACGCTGGAAACGTATATCCGCCGCCTTGAGAAGCTGGAGGCGATTTCTGAATCCTTCGAAGGGGTTGAGAAATCATACGCCATCCAGGCAGGCCGTGAAGTTCGTGTCATGGTACAGCCTGAGAAAATCGATGACGCCGAAGCGTTCCGACTGGCTCGTGATATTACGAAGACGATCGAGAATGAACTGGATTATCCGGGACATATCAAAGTTACCGTTATTCGGGAGACCCGGGCGGTTGAATACGCTAAATAGGATGATGATAAAGTGGCCGCCTACTGGGGCCACTTTTCATTTGGACATCCTAATAGCAGCACAAGTTCAGGAGGGAATACCATCAACGTATTATTCATTGGAGACATCGTAGGCAGTGTTGGACGCAAAGCGCTCAAAGCGACTTTGCCTTATCTGAAGAACAAATATAACCCGCATTTTATTATCGTCAACGGAGAAAATGCCGCTTCCGGACGCGGAATTACCGGAGCCATTGCACGCGAATTTTTCGACTGGGGCGTGCATGGCATTACACTGGGCAACCATACTTGGGACAACAAGGACATTTTTGATGTCATTGACGATGAGCCGCGTATGATTCGTCCGGCCAACTTCCCGCCAGGAACACCAGGCGAAGGATATACCGTGATCAAAGCTAACAATAAGGAACTTGCTATCGTGAATCTGCAGGGCCGGACTTTCCTGCCGTCTATCGACTGCCCATTCCGTACCGCCGATGAGATTGTAGATTCTCTGCGCAAGAAGCACAAGCATATTCTGGTGGATTTCCATGCAGAAGCGACATCAGAGAAAATTGCAATGGGCTGGTATCTCGATGGCAGAGCCTCGATGGTTGTCGGTACCCATACGCATGTCCAGAGTAATGATGAACGAATTCTGCCGGAAGGAACCGCTTTTCTAACGGATACGGGCATGGTTGGTCCAAGGGACGGAATTCTTGGTATGGAACGAGATGCGGTTCTACGCAAGTTTCTGACCCAGCTGCCGGTGCGGTTCCAGGTGGATAACGGCAAATGGCATTTCCATGCCGTATATGCAGAACTGGATGATCAGACGGGAAAAGCCCGTAAAATACAGAAGATTCGCATTCAGGAAGATGAATGGTTGATGGATTAATCGTTGTTCATTAGCTGAAAGTCTAATTTTCAAGGAAATCCCCTGAGGAAGAAGGAATTATTTGCCCACCCGCGAATAACATCTATAGTGGAATTCAAACTATAATCGTTCCCAGGGGAGGTACTTACCATGGAAGTATTAAAAGTATCAGCAAAATCCAATCCCAATTCCGTTGCCGGCGCACTTGCAGGGGTACTGCGTGAGCGTGGAGCAGCTGAGCTGCAGGCGATTGGAGCCGGTGCACTGAACCAAGCGATTAAAGCTGTTGCGATTGCCCGGGGATTTGTAGCGCCAAGTGGAGTGGACCTGATTTGTATTCCTGCATTTACCGATATTGTCATTGACGGAGAAGACCGGACGGCCATTAAGCTGATTGTGGAACCTCGATAATATATGCAAGACGATGAACCTGTTTACGATCGTGTAAGCAGGTTTTTTTGCGTGGAAAACTTGCATAAATTGTAATGATCATTACAGATCATCTGTGTAGAAGCATAGTGTCTGTCTATTCCTTATCATTTTCGTTCAAGGAGCGGTGCTGATGTCGAACGAATACCGGGTCGCCGATTTTCATTGTGACGTATTAAGCAAGCTTCAAATGAATTCAACGCTAAATTTCCAGGAGGATGAACGCCTTGATGTTCATGCAGCCCGTCTGAAGGAAGGCAGGGTCTTACTGCAGACCTTCGCCATCTATCTGTCGGAGAAGCTTGGCCGGCCCACCTTCGAGCATATTGCCGAGCAGATCTCTATTTTTTATTCCAAAGTAGCTGCCGGATTATCCGGCTCAGGAACTCTGCAGCCTTTACAGTGGAGGGACCAGGCAGAAAGGCTGGCTTCATACACCGGTCATGACAAAAGCTGGGCTCTGCTGGCTCTCGAGGGTGTTGACGGTCTGGAGGGAAGGTTGATGTATGTGGACCTGTGCTACCTGCTCGGCGTCCGGGTTATGGGAATCACGTGGAACTATGCCAATTGGGCCGCAGACGGCATTCTGGAGCAGCGCAACGGCGGATTCAGTACGAAGGGCAGAGCTTTTATCAAGAGGTGCGGGGAACTGGGCCTCCTGCTGGATGTCTCTCACCTGTCAGAGCATGGTTTCTGGGAGCTCATGGAACTGAGTGACAAGCCGCCGATTGCCTCCCATTCTAATACGCGAGCTTGCTGCAGCCATCCACGTAACCTGACGGATGAACAGATCACAGCGCTGGTCGCCCGCGAAGGCAGGATCGGGATCACCTTTGTGCCCCAGTTTACGAAGGCCGCAGTGCCGGTGACGAATACCGATTTGCTGAAACATTTGGAGCATATCTGCTCAAGGGGCGGGGCTTCGCATATTATGTTTGGTTCAGATTTCGACGGGATTGAGACGCATATTCAGGGACTGGAGCATGCCGGGAAGTATCCATCCCTGATTGACCTCCTGCTCAAGCATTACCCCGAACCGATTGTGCGAGGCTGGACTTCTGGAAATGCCTTTAGTTATCTGGCCAGTCATCTGCCGGAGCGCCCGTCAGTATAGAACGGTTTTGCTGATATCAGAACATGATGAGATCCTGGAAATGGCGAAATTGAAAACATTTTGAGCGATCTTTTTCTTTTTCATGAAAAAAGGGTATAATTGCATAGGTGAACCGAGAAAGATTTGAACAAGGAGTGACTCATCATGAGTAAAACCGTACCTGTAGGCGTCTCCGGACGTCATATTCATTTGACACAAGAACATATTGAAGCCCTGTTCGGTGCTGGTTACCAGCTGACCGAATTTAAACCGCTGTCCCAGCCGGGTCAGTTCGCTGCAAACGAAACTGTTGCTGTAGTCGGCTCTAAAGGAGAATTCGGCACTGTTCGTATTCTAGGACCTGCCCGTCCTGCTTCCCAGCTGGAAATCTCCCGTACCGACTCTTTCGCTCTGGGCGTTAAGGCCCCGGTCCGTGAGTCCGGTAACATTGAAGGCACACCTGGCATCCTCGTTAAAGGTCCTGCCGGAGAAGTGACGCTGGAGCAAGGCGTAATCGTGGCTGCCCGCCATATTCATTTCCATACGTCTGATGCCGAGAAGTGGGGCATTCAAGACAAGCAGGAGCTGAAGGTACGTGTAGGCGGCGAGCGTGGTGTCGTATTCGAGCATGTGATTGCCCGTGTATCAGACAACTTTGCGCTGGACATGCATATCGATACCGATGAAGCAAATGCAGCTGGTGTGAAGAACGGCGACCAGGCGGAAATTATTGATTAAGCTGAATTATCAGGAGCGGACCCGGCAGTACTGCCGGGTCCGCTTTTTTTGTTTATAAAGAAATGAAATTCGGGTTCGACAGTAAGCCTGAATATATGACAATTTCTGCAATTTTATAAGTCCTTTGTTATAGGGGGAGATGCCATGGTTAAGTAAAATACTATACCATGTCTGGAGGGATGATCATGAGATTGCAGAATAAAGCGAGTATTATTACAGGAGCAGGCGGCGGTCTGGGACGAGCAGCAGCGATCAAATTTGTTCAAGAAGGTGCCAAGCTGATTCTGGTGGATCTGAACGGTGAAGCCCTGGAACAGACGGTTCAAGCAGTCAAGAAATTCAAGCCGGATGCGGAAGTCTACACAATTACTGCCGATGTGACCGATGAAGCAGATGTGCAGAAGTATGTGCAGCTTGCGCTGGACAAATTCGGACGCATTGATGCTTTGTTCAATAATGCCGGAATTGAAGGTCCAGTCACGCCATTGGGTGATTATGACAGCGCTGCTTTCAGTAAGGTCATAGATATTAATCTTAAAGGTATATTCCTCGGTCTTAAGCATGTCATTAACGTGATGAAGGAACAAAAGAGCGGTGCGATCATCAATACTGCTTCCAGCGGCGGTGTCATTGCGGCCGAGAATTTTGGAGCCTATGTCGCAAGTAAACATGGTGTGGTCGGTCTGACGCGAAATGCGGCGGTTGAGTACAGCAAGTACGGTATTCATATTAATGCGATCTGCCCGGGACCTATTAATACGGATATGATCAAGCATGCATCGGTGAAATGGTTCCCGGAAAACCCGCAGCAGTACTACGATCAGATTACCGCAGGCATTCCGGCAGGCCGTCTGGGTGAGCCGGAGGAAGTAGCAAATCTGGTTGCCTTTCTGGCATCGGATGAGTCAGCTTACGTGAACGGCACGGCTATATCCATTGACGGTGCCATGACGATTCAATAACTATCATAAGGCTCACGATACGACCAGTCTGCCGCGGCAGGCTGGTTGTTTCTTTGTATCTCGAACAGCAGTGACAATGGTTATAGCCTGGGTCTTATGATATAATTTAATATCGCATGACCCTATGCACACAGTTACTCTAGAGATAGCTTGATATAAAGGACGTGAGCACGATGAACAAGGAGAATCAGAATGCGGCAGACTTGACATCTGCGAAGAACAAGGATTACTCCAAGTATTTTGATTTCAGCGATGCGAAGCTGATTTCCGAGGAAGACGGCAAGACGACTTACAGGATCAAGGGACGTAATATCCAGATTAACTCTCAGCCCGACTTCAAGGAAGGCAAGCGCCGGGGTAAAGAAGAGATCCAGGTCCTGAGCTATACGGATCCCCGCAATGAGGAAATGCTGGAGACCTTCCGTGAGATGAACCGTCACAAGCAGCACTATTACACGATTTATACGTATGGATGCCAGATGAACGAGCATGACACGGAAACGATGAAAGGGCTGCTCGAACAGATGGGCTACCGGAGTACCGAGGACCGCAAACAAGCTGATATCATTTTGCTGAATACATGCGCGATCCGTGAGAATGCGGAGGACAAAGTTTTTGGAGAACTGGGTCATCTGAAGCACTTGAAGACGGAGAAGCCGAATCTGCTGCTGGGTGTATGCGGCTGTATGTCCCAGGAGGAAGCGGTCGTAAACCGGATTATGCAGAAGCATGGATTCGTCGATATGATCTTTGGTACACACAACATTCACAGGCTGCCGCATCTGGTCCAAGAAGCCTTGTTCAGTAAGGAAATGGTCGTTGAAGTCTGGTCCAAAGAAGGCGACATTATCGAGCATCTACCGAAGAAGCGTGAAGGGATGCGGGCATGGGTCAACATTATGTACGGCTGCGATAAATTTTGCACCTACTGCATTGTTCCATTTACCCGCGGGAAGGAACGCAGCCGCCGGCCCGAGGATGTGATTGCAGAGGTCCGCGATCTGGCAAGACAAGGCTTTAAGGAAATCACACTGCTGGGGCAGAATGTGAATGCCTATGGCAAGGATTTTACCGATATGGAATACCGGTTCGGTGATCTGATGGACGATATCCGCCAGATTGATATTCCGCGAGTCCGCTTTACGACGTCCCACCCGCGTGATTTTGATGATCACTTGATTGAAGTACTGGCCCGGGGCGGTAATCTGGTCGAGCATATTCATCTGCCGGTGCAGTCAGGCAGTACGGAGATCTTGAAGCGGATGAGCCGGAAGTACAGCCGGGAGCGTTACTTGGAGCTGGTAGGCAAAATCAAGGCAGCCATACCCGGCGCTGTGCTGACGACAGATATCATTGTAGGCTTCCCAGGAGAGACCGATGAGCAATTCGAGGATACGCTGTCCCTGGTTCGGGAAGTCGGGTTTGATTCCGCATTCACCTTTATCTATTCACCTCGTGAAGGAACGCCAGCGGCAACGATGGAAGACAACGTTCCGATGGAGAAGAAGAAGGAGCGACTGGCTCGTTTGAATAATGCCATCAAGGAATCGAGCCGTCAGAGCAATGAAGATATGCGCGGGCAGATTGTAGAGGTTCTGGTTGAGGGCGAGAGCAAGAATAATGCCCAGATGCTGTCTGGACGCACGCGCACGAACAAGCTGGTGCATTTTGAAGGGACAACGGATCTGATTGGAAGTTTCGTACATGTAAGGATTACGGATGCGCTGACGTGGTACATTAAAGGGGACCTCGTTCCTGAACCGTTGGCGGTTAACCAATAAACTAGGAATAGAATGGAGCGATGACCATGGCAGAGGAGCATACTGCAGGCTTGAATGCCGGAGGCAGTCAGGAGCTTATCATTCGTGATGATATATTAAACAAAGCCAGGGAGCTGGCGCAGGTTCTCGGTTCAAGCGAGGAAGTGCAGCAGTTTCAGCAGGCGGAGGAAAAAATCAACAACCATCAGCGTATTCAGCAGCTGATTGCAACGATTAAGAAAAAGCAAAAAGAAATTGTTGCATTCGAGAGCCTGAAGAACAAAAGTATGGTCGACAGAATTGAGGCTGAAATTGCAGCGCTGCAGGCCGAGATTGACGGGATTCCGCTCGTGACGGCGTATCAGCAGAGCCAGAAGGAAATCAATGATCTGCTTCAGCTCGTGATGTCCACGATTCGGGATTCGGTTTCGGAAAAGATTCATGTAGAAAGCGGCAGCGGCTCTGCATCGAGCAGCTGCAGCGATTAAGCCGAAACAGGTGCGGAGAGATCTTCCGCACCTTTTTGCTGCATCAAATTCAGCATCATGATTCCGAATACTAGGGATTCGGGTACATTATACGAATAGACGGAGGGAAACATAAGGATGGATATTTTGCACACCATGGTCGAAGAAGGACAAGAGCGTTTCTGGGGATATTTGGGCTGCCGGCTGATTAGCGCAACCGAACAGGAGGTCAAGATCGGATTGACGGCGGATGAGCATCATACGAACTCTATGGGGATTGTACATGGCGGGGTTCTGTCTTCCCTGATGGATCAGGCGATGGGGATGGTAGCGACGGCAGCGAAGAAGGTGGACGCCTGTGTTACCACCAATCTCAATGTTCACTACCTGTCCCCTATGCGAAAAGGAGAATTGACAGTTACCGCCAAGGTCGTGCATATGGCGGGACGGAGCCTTACAGCTGAAGCTTTTGTTCATGATGCTGCGGGTACACTTGGCTGTATGGCGACAGGATCTTTCCGTGTGATCAAACCACCGGCTCAATCCTAAACAGAGATTTATGCCGTCTACTACGTGAAAAACTTGACAAACTCATTTAATACGTCATAATGAGATTATCAATACGATATTAAATATGGTGATGCTGATGAGCTATTTAGAGAATGAGAATGAGGAAGAGAAGCAGAAAGCGGCTTATGATATCAAGAAATACCGGACACCAGATGGCGCGCCTGCCGATATCGTCATGTTCACCTTAACGAAGCGAGAGCGCAAGACCGTCACGAAGACGCTTCCAATCCGTGAACTGAAGGTGATGCTGATCAAGCGCAGACGCTGGCCGTTTGCAGGCAAATGGGCTCTTCCCGGCGGTTTCTGTAATGTGAATGAATCCATGTACGGAGCAGCCAAGCGTGAACTGATGGAGGAGACCGGTGTGGACGGAGGACATCTGGAATATCTGGGCGTATACAGCAAGCCGGGGCGCGATCCGCGGGGCTGGATTATCTCCCATGCCTTCTTCGCCCTGGTGGAGGAGTGGATGCTTGAGCATAGGCAGGCAGCCGATGATGCCTCCGAGGTTGGTTTATTCACGGTAAAGGAAGCCTTAGAAGAGCTGGATTTGGCTTTTGACCACCATGATATTATTGCAGATGCTTACCAGCGCATTCAGTACCAGATGCTGGAGACCACGATTGCAAAACAGTTCCTTCCGCGCCATTTTACGTTAAGTGAGCTGTATCAGGTTATTCAGAGCGTGGTGCCGGACTTTGAGGAGCCTAACTTTATCCGCAAGATCACATCCACCCGCAGCAGACAGGGGATCATCGAAGAGGTCCGCGATGAGAACGGCAAGCCGCTCAGCTCCAATCAATATTCACAGCGGCCTGCCCAGCTGTACCGGTTTACCGATCTGGTGCCGAGATTATCCATCTATACCTGATTTGTCTGAGACTGAATCCTATCGCAGGGGAGAGATTGTCATGAAGGCATTGATAGTTATTGACTATACCAACGATTTCATGGATGGAAGTCTTCCGGTGGGAGAGCCTGCAGTTTTGCTGCAGGACACCATCGCTGAGCTTACCCAGAATTTTATTGAAAACGGTGACCTGGTCGTCATGGCCGTTGATCTGCATGAAGCGAATGATCCTTATCATCCGGAGACGAAGCTTTTTCCTTCGCATAATATCCGGGGTACGGAAGGACGACGTCTCTTCGGCAAGCTGGATACGGTATATGAGCAGAACAAGAGCCGGATTTATTGGATGGATAAGACGCGGTACAGTGCTTTTTGCGGGACGGACCTCGAACTGAAACTTCGTGAGCGCGGAATTCAGGAACTGGTGCTGGTTGGTGTATGCACGGATATCTGTGTGCTTCATACCGCAGTGGATGCTTATAACAAAGGCTATGGCATTACCGTCTATGAAGATGCTGTAGCCAGCTTCAATCAGGCAGGACATGAATGGGCCCTGGGTCATTTTAAGAGCAGTCTGGGGGCTAATGTTCTTAAGGCATCCCAAGAAACGAGCTGAAAGGATCACCTAAGATCCAGCCAGCCTGCGGGACATCCCGGCCAATGGCCAATGAATGAAGGAGAGGTTGATAACGATGCAGACAACCAGTCTGGCTTTACATACGGATAAATACCAAATTAACATGATGTACGCCCACTGGGCTAACGGCTCGCATGACCATCAGGCAGTATTCGAGGCTTATTTCCGCAAGCTGCCTTTCGGAAACGGCTACGCCGTATTCGCAGGTCTGGAGCGGATCGTCGACTATGTCGCCAATCTCCGCTTCACGGAAGAGGATATCCGCTATTTGTCCGAACAGGAAGAACAGTATGATCCTCAGTTTCTGGAGCTGCTGCGCCAATTCACATTCCGGGGGACCATTCATTCCATGAAGGAAGGGGCTGTCGTGTTCCCGAACGAGCCGCTGGTTCGCGTGGAAGGAACGATTTTTGAGACCCAGCTGGTTGAGACGGCATTGCTTAACTTCATGAACTATCAGACGCTCATTGCGACGAAGGCTTCCCGCATCAAACAGGTGGCGGATGGTGACACGCTGCTGGAGTTTGGTACCCGTCGCGCCCAGGAGGCGGATGCTGCCATCTGGGGGGCGAGAGCGGCATATGTCGCCGGCTTTGATGCGACGTCCAATATGCTGGCAGGCGAACGCTTTGGCATCCCTACGAAAGGGACACATGCCCATTCCTGGGTGCAGAGCTTTATGACTGAACAGGAAGCGTTCGATGCCTATGCCAAAGTTCTGCCTGATCAGGTTACCCTGCTTGTTGACACCTTTGATACGTTGGGAAGCGGTGTTCCACATGCAATCCGTACAGGTAAAATGCTCGAAGAGCAAGGGAAGCGAATGAATGCCATCCGTCTGGATTCCGGTGACCTTGCATACCTCTCCATCCAGGCACGCAAAATGCTGGATGAAGCCGGACTGGATTATGTGCAGATTGTCGCATCGAATGATCTGGATGAGAATACGATTTTCAACCTCAAAGCTCAGGGAGCCCGCATCGACGTCTGGGGCGTCGGCACCCAGCTCATTACCGCATCCGATCAGCCTTCGCTGGGCGGGGTTTACAAGCTCGTCGAGCGTGAGGTCAACGGACAGATGAAGCCGACGATCAAAATCTCGGGAAATCCTGAGAAGGTAACAACACCAGGCAAGAAGGATGTCTACCGGATTATCGACAAGAAGACGAACAAGTCCATCGCCGACTATATATGCTTCCCTGAGGAGGAGCGTCCACGCAATGGAGAACGGCTGAAGCTGTTTAACCCGCTCCATCCTTACCTGAAGCGATATGTAGAGAATTACGAGGCGATCTCAATGCTTGAACCTATCTTTGTTGAGGGCAAGCAGGTTTATCAGCTGCCGACGCTGGATGAGATCCGGGCGTATCACCTTGAGCAGCTGGGCCAGTTCTGGCCGGAGTACCAGCGTAAGCTGAATCCGGAGATCTACAGGGTAAACATCAGTCAGAAGGCATGGGAACTGAAGCAGAAGATGCTGGATGAATATATGCCTGCAGAGGAATAGAAGGAAGGCACGGAAAAGACGGGCAGCCGGCGTTTCCGTGCCTTTTTGCATAGTTCATGAACCCGGCTGCCGTTATGATGAAGGAAGAAAACGGGTAATTATTTCTCGGGAAAGCGCAGAAAACGTCATGAGCTGATCGGAATCGTATTCGTTCGACAGATCGGGACGGATTGCAGGCTGACAGGCGGCACTTAAAAGGAGGATGACCGAAATGGCAGCAGCATTTGAAGCATTTGCAGCAGCATTTGAAGCATTTATAGTACGAAATGATGAACAGGGATTCCGGACAGGCTTGGAGCAGGTAACGCCAGACTTCCTTCCTGAAGGTAATGTCTTGGTCCGTGTTACGTATTCCAGTGTAAATTATAAGGATGGACTAGCCGGCACAGCCGACGGGAAAATAGTTCGCTCATATCCATTTATTCCAGGGATTGATCTGGCGGGTGAAGTAGTGGAATCCCGGGATGCCCGATATGCACCTGGTGACCAGGTTCTCTGTACCGGTTATGAGCTGGGTGTCTCCCACTTTGGAGGCTACAGCCAGTACGCGCGGGTTCAGGGGGACTGGCTGGTTCGCCTGCCTGAAGGACTTAGTGCCAAGGTAGCAATGGCCGTGGGCACAGCGGGATTCACAGCCGCCTTGTCTGTTCACAGCCTGCTGGATCAGGGGCTTGCACCGGAGAGCGGCCCTATTCTAGTAACGGGAGCGACCGGCGGTGTCGGCAGCACAGCCGTCGCCATTCTGAGCCGGCTTGGATTTGAGGTAACAGCTTCCACCGGAAAGGCCGAAACTCAGACAGCGCTGCTGAAATCGCTGGGGGCAGCCCATGTTATTTCCCGCGAAGAAGCACAGGCAGTCAGTAAGGGAGCCTTAGCTAAAACACAATGGGCCGGTATTGTAGATCCTGTAGGAGGACCTGCCACCGCCGAGCATTTGAAACGCCTGCAGTATGGCGGTATCCTTGCGCTGTCCGGCTTGACTGGCGGCGGAAGCTTTGATGCAACGGTCTTTCCGTTCATTCTGCGCGGTGTCCGCTTGCAGGGGATTGACTCTGTCTACTGTCCGATGCCGCTTCGTTCTGAAATCTGGAACAAGCTGGCGGAGGCGTGGAAGCCCGTTAAATTATTGGAGCTCGGAATTCAGGAAGTTACACTCTCCGAACTGCCTGATGTGCTGGCGGCTATTCTGCAAGGCCAGGCTGCAGGCAGAACGGTCGTACGTATTAACGATTGATCAGAACGATTCACTTTAGTCTTTGTAAAGCTCTCGCATGACATGGCGTAATTCAGGGAGGATCAAACGGGTCATAGCCAGACGGACGGCTCCAGTTGAGCCAGGCATGGAGAAGACAGCTGTACGGCCGATTGTACCCGCGATAGCCCGGCTTAGAATGGCTGCAGATCCGATATCTTCGGTGAAGCTGAGCATACGGAAGATCTCACCGAATCCGGGCATTTCCTTCTCCAGCAGCCCGGCGACCGCTTCATAAGTCGTATCTCTGGGAGCGATACCTGTGCCTCCAGTCAGGAGGACAGCTTCAACTTCAGGCCGCTCAGCGGCATGCTGGATAAGATTACTGATACTCTCCGGCTCGTCCCGGACGATGACGTAATCCGCAACGGTGTATCCGGCTTCCTGCAGCAGCTCCAGAATGAGCTGTCCGCCTTTATCATTCTCGGCTGTGCGGGTATCGGACACCGTAACGACCATACAGTTGACCTGCTGTGGTGCCTCCTGCCGGTGCTGCTCAACACTATTCATCATGTATGACCTCCTGGTGGCTTGTACTTGTACTTAGGATGCTGTCTGTTTGTTTGTTCACTATATATATTATTCATTGTATTAAAATCTCGAGTTTTAATAAACAGGAGGAACGACAGCGTGGAAAAAGCAACACCCGTATACGTGCTCTCCGGTTTTCTGGGGAGCGGAAAGACGACACTGCTGGAGCAGTGGATCACCACATTGAAGCAGGCAGGGCTTAAGCCTGCCATCATCATGAATGAACTGGGGGAGGTCAACCTTGATGGTCTGGCCGTTGATGCAGATGTTCCGATGACAGAAGTGCTGGGCGGCTGTATCTGCTGCTCGGGACGAGAGGATCTGGGTATGCAGCTGGCTGAGCTGATTGACAGCGAACATCCTGATGTCATTATTATTGAGGCTACCGGCGCTGCCAATCCTATGGAGATTCTGGATGGAATAACGGAAACTTCGTTATTTATGAGAATGGATCTGAAGCCGCTGGTTACGGTCGTGGACGCTGCTCATCTGCTTGGGTTATACCGGGATCAGAAGGGCAAAACATATCGCCTGATGCAGGACCAGATCCGCTGTGCCTCCATACTGATTTTGAATAAACAGGATCGGGTGACTTCGGAGGAGCTCACGGAGCTGGGGGCGCTGCTGAATCGGTGGAATCCGCATGCAGCCGTGTATCCGGCAGTCCGCTGTAAGTCCAGGGAAGTGATGGCTTGGTTTGAGGACAGTCTAAATGGCTCCGGAGATAACGGCACACCGTGGGCGCGGCCGGTTCGGGAAACTTCTGAAAAACATCAGGAAGAGGAGCAGGCGGAGCCTCCATCGAGCCCATTCAAGGTGCTGAATGCCTCCCACAGTCATGTGATGGTTTATACTCACTACTTTGAAGTCCCTGTCAACAGCGAAGCGTTTGAAGCCCTTATTGCCGGTCTTCCCCGTGATGTATATCGTGCCAAAGGGGTGCTGACGTTCAGCGACACATCGGGAAGATATCTGTTTCAATACGCTTACAGAGCTTCGGACTTTATGAAGATCAATCCGCAGAAGCCGGTTCCGGATGTAGCTGTATTTATCGGTGAACATTTTGACCAGCAGCAGATCCGGGCACAATTATTAGAGCTGGAGCAAGAGGCCAGGGATAACTAACACCGCTGTTCATTAATATGTAATATATTGGATATTAAAATGTTTCAACTTCCCTTCCGTATGGGTAATACAATACCAGATCAGCTTAACCTACGGGAGGTAATTACAATGAATATGACCAGTAATTCCATGCAGGAGTGTATTGATGCTTGTCTGGAGTGTATGAACGCATGCAACAGATGTTATGTAGCGAGTCTGAAGGAATATGACCTTGCCATGCTGCGCGATTGTATCCGGCTTGATCGTGAATGCGCAGAGATTTGTTCATTTGCTGCTGAAGCACTCAGCCGGGGTACTCAATTTGCAGCTGAAATCTGTGAGCTGTGCGCTAAGGCCTGTGAGGCGTGTGCTGAAGAATGCGGCAAACATGAGCATGAACATTGCAAGCAATGTGCGGAAGCATGCAGACGCTGTGCAGACATTTGCCGTCACATGGCAGCTTAACAGCTGACAGGTACAGAATGATCCAACCGGTTTCATAGTGAACTCACTATGAGCCGGTTTTTTCGTGTCTGAATATAAAAAAAATACCCGTGACCGAGAGGTCGAACGGGTACATGCTGCGGCGTACAAACCTTAGAATCTCTTCATCAAATGTTATTAAATAGGATCGAGTATTAGCCTTTAGTCCCTGCTGTCAGATTCATTCCCTGAATAAAGTATTTCTGAAAAATAAAGAAAAGTACGATGACCGGCACCAGCACCAGTACAGATCCTTCCATCAGGTAATTCCACTGGGTCTGCATCGTCCCGCGGAACGTCTGCAGGCCGATCTGAAGGGTGTAGAGTGATTCATCGCTGACATACAGCAGCGGCCCGAGAAAATCGTTCCAAGCCCCGTTAAAAGCGAAGATGGCTATAGCCGCCAGAGCCGGTTTGGATAATGGAAGCACGACTCTCAGCCAAATTCTCAGGTGGCTGGCACCGTCAATCTTAGCCGCTTCACTCAGCTCGTTCGGGATCGACAGATAGAACTGGCGCAGCATGAAAATATAAAAGGCACTTCCAAGAAACTGCGGAATAATAATAGGATAATAGGTACCGACCAGATTCAGCTTCGAGAACAGCACGTATTGGGGGATCAATGTAACAAATCCCGGAATCATCATCGTTGCAAGCAGGACGGCAAACCATATTTTTTTGCCGCTGAAGCGGATTTTGGCAAAGCCGTAAGCTACGAAGGAGTTAACCAGTACATTACCAGTGACAGCAAAGAAGGTCAGCATCAAAGTGTTCAGCGTGTAACGAGTAAATGGGGCTGCCTGCCATGTCCGGATGTAGTTATCCCAATGAACCTGCTGCGGAACAAAGGTAGGCGGATACTGGGCGATCTCCGGCATGGATTTCAGTGAGGTGGAGATCATCCACCAGAGCGGCAGCAGGAACAGGACGGTTCCTGCAAGCAGCAGTGCGTAAATGAAAAGAGTCCGCACAGACGGACGGCGCACCAGCTGGCCGCGGCGGGCACTCGTAGAAGAAGGCGCTGCGGAAGCACGGGCTGTTACAGAACTGCGCATCATCACTCACCTCCTTCGTAGTGAACCCAGCGTTTGGACAAGGTCATATTAAGAATCGTTAATACTAATACAATCGCGAAAAGCACCCATGCCATAGCCATCGCGTAACCCATATCGAACACAGTAAACGCTTTATGCCACATATGAAGGTTATAGAAGAGCAGTGAGCTCATCGGTCCACCGTCCCCATTCTCCGTCATGACATACCCTTCCTGGAACACCTGAAATCCGCCGATGAGGCTTGTAACCACGTCGAAGAAAATAACCGGTGAGATCATGGGCAGCGTAAAATGCCAGAACCGCCGCAGCGGAGAAGCCCCGTCCAGCTTGGCGGCCTCATACAGCTGGGAAGGTACGGACTGGAGACTTGCCAAATACAGCAGCATTCCGCCGCCGACACTCCACATTTTCATCAGAATGACCGCTGGTTTCGTCCACATCGGATCCGTCAGCCAGGCTGGCCCGCTGATGCCCACCCACTGCAGCATCGTATTAACAAGACCGCTTGAAGGATTCAGCAGCTGCATCCAGAGGAAGTATACACCTACACCGGAGAGCACCGAGGGCAGATAAAATACCGTACGGAAGAAGCGCATACCTGCCAGTTTTTCGTTCAGCAGCAGGGCAAGCAGAATGGAGCCGATCGTCGTCAGCGGCACCATCCAGAGTACATAGAACAGCGTGTTGCTGAGCGATTTCCAGAACAGCGGATCCTGGGTGAACATGCGGTTGTAGTTGGAAGCGCCGATAAAATCCATACGTGAAGTAATATCATAGTTTGTAAAACTCCCGTAGAGGGAGAACAGCATGGGAAGCAGCGTAATGCCGAACAAGCCGATCAGCCATGGGGAAATAAACAGGTATCCCTGCCATGATTCCCTTCGTGCCAGCCGTCCGCGCTTTGGTCTGCTCGATAATGTTGCAGCCATGGGAGGTTGCTCCTTTCAAAAGAGGGTATTAAAAATAAAAATGAAAAAAGGAGGGAAGCCCTCCTCCTTGTCCCAGCCAGGATATCAGCCGCCATTTTGCTTCATCAGCGCGGACACATCACTTTCAGCCTTTTGCAGTGCCTGCGCCGGATCAGCGTTATTCAGAAGAACGGCATCCAGTTGGGGATTGATCAGATTTTTGTAATCCGGTGCGGACAGGGGCACCTGGAACTGCCGGGTTACCTTCAGATTGTCTACAGAAGCCTTGTAGATTTCGTTCTTGCTTAGCTCCGGATCATCGGATGCTTTAACATTGGCCACGTTGTCAAAGTTTTTGACCGCCCAGTACTTCTGTGCGTCGTAATCCGTCAGATATTTGATGAATTCCCAGGCTTCGTCGGGATGTTTGGAGCCATACGGGATTTCAGCTACGAAGCCGCCACCGCCGCTCCAGTGTCCTGACCCTGTGGTTCGCTCCGGTACGGGAGCAACCCCCACGTCCAGATCCTTGCCGTAGTCACGGATTTGGGTTGCGAATGTACCCTGCTGCATAATCATAGCAACCTTGCCTGAAATGAAAGGGTCGCTCTGCTTGCTGCCAAACTCTGCTTTCATGGCGTCTACGTTTTTTTGACCGAGTCGGTCATTCCACGATTTGATCCATTTCAGAGCTTCTACCTTACCTGGTGTGTTTATTTTCAGACTGCCGTCTTCAGCGAAGTATCCTTCGCCGCCGTCGGCATTAAACAGCCAGTTATCGGTTCCGAAATCACCAAACAGCGGGTGGAATCCGATACGTTCATAGGTGTTTCCTTTCTTAATGTCCAGCTTCTTGGCATATTCCTCCAGTTGATCCCATGTTTGGGGCGGCTTCTCGGGGTCAAGGCCAGCATCCCGAAACGCCTGCTTGTTGTAATACAGCATCCGGGTGTCGGTATTGAACGGGATGGCGTAAGCTTTACCATCATACATGACGTTATTCCACAGCTGCGGGAAGAAGCGGTCCTCAATGTTATCCTTGGCCAGATACGCGCTGAGGTCGGTATTCTGTTTCTTGGAGGCACGCTGATTCACGCTGGCAATATCATTGATGATGACATCGCCCGGATTTTTGGCGGCAATTTGTGCGAGGTTTTTGGTCCAGATGTCTCCCCAAGGCAGGTAGACATGCTTGACTTCAATTTTATCCTGGGATGCATTAAAGTCACTGACAATCTTCTCAATCACCGGACGGCGGGTTTCCGATCCCCAGAATGTCCAGAATTCAAAGACGGTTTTGCCGTCGGCAGTCTTACCCGCTCCTCTGGATTGAGGCGTGCAGGCCGTAATTGCCAAAATCATGACCAACAGTGCAGTCATAAGAAAGGTAGTCTTCATTCTTCTCACCTATGTCCTCCTCCTGTATTTGTGAAATATTTACATTTGCTCTGTGTAGGTATGCGAACCGTTTGAGCAGATATTGAAACATTTATAACAAATGCCCATTGTATTACCGCAGAGGAATATGTATAATGATGGGAATTAAACGTCTGTGATAAGGAGAGTAGCTTTCCAAGCAGCTGTACAGCGAACCGGGTCAGGTGGAAGCCGGGACAGAGATGGAGAGTGAACCGCACCTTGGAGACGGTCTGTTGAGCGGCTGGTGCCAGGCACCTGACCAGTAGGCAGATCCGGCTTGGCGTCCGTTATGCGTCGTGGAGGTGGAACTTGGCAGGATGATATTCGTCCGGAGTTCAACCAAGAGTGGTACCGCGGGAACTTCAGGCTCTCGTCTCTTGTTATAGAGACGGGGGCCTTTTGACGTTTAAGGGCAAGTCCTAGGGAGTAGCCAGCGGACAATGACATTCTCAAGCTAAATTACAGATCATGGAGACAGGGGAGAAGAAATATGCTGAATCAATGGGCTGCACAGGTACTGGCAGGCTGTATGGAAGGGTCTGAAAATCTGGGAGGGGAGACGGAATGGATCCGGCTCTTGGAGACTCCCCCACAGAGTGATTGGGGAGACCTCGCGCTGCCATGTTTTACATTGGCCAGGATGCTGCGCAAGGCGCCGCCCCAGATTGCGATAGAGCTTGCCCAGGCAGTTAACGATAGAAATCAGGGCATTCGTGCCGTGGCCGCAGGTCCTTATGTAAATCTGACGTTTAATCGCGAACAGTATGCTCCCGAGCTCCTCGCTGGTCTGGCTGCGCCCGATTTTGGAACCCTGCAGGAAGGTGAAGGGAAGCGGGTTGTCATTGATATGTCATCACCGAATATTGCCAAACCCTTTGGCATCGGCCATCTTCGTTCCACGGTCATTGGGCAGGCGATCTACAATATATTGGGAGCTTCGGGATACACACCGGTCCGTGTGAACCACCTGGGAGACTGGGGCACCCAGTTCGGCAAGCAGATCACAGCTTACAAGCACTGGGGCAGTGATGAAGTTCTGGCACAGGATCCGATCGGTGAGTCGCTAAAATTATATGTCCGGTTTCATGAAGAAGCTGTAGAGCATCCTGAGCTGGAGGACGAGGCAAGGGAGTGGTTCCGCAAGCTGGAGAACGGCGATGAAGAGGCTAATCGCTTGTGGGCTTATTTTGTGAAGATTAGCCTAAGTGAATTTGACCGGATGTATGCCCGGCTGAACGTCAAATTTGATTATACTTTGGGGGAAAGCTTTTATAACGATAAGATGCAGCCTGTTATCGAGGAGCTTCGCCAGCTGAATCTGCTGGAAGAGAGTGATGGAGCTTACGTGGTCCGTCTGGAAGAAGAGCAGCTGCCTCCATGTCTCATTCTGAAAAAAGATGGTACCAGTATCTATCCGACCCGCGATCTGGCTACGGCTATCTACCGCAGAGAGGTTATGGGAGCCGACCGGCTGCTGTATGTGGTGGGCGGCGAGCAGAAGCTGCATTTTCAACAGGTATTCTCAGTGCTCAAGCGGATGGGCAAGAGCTGGTCAGAGGCCTGTACCCATGTACCCTTTGGTCTGATGCGGTTTGAAGGAAAAAAGATGTCAACCCGCCGCGGCAAAGTCATCCAGCTGGATGAAGTGCTAAACGAAGCGGTAGCGAGAGCGCTCGCGGTGATCGAAGAGAAAAGCCCTCATTTGGAGCACAAGGAGCAGGTGGCAGAGCAGGTGGGTATCGGTGCTATTATTTTCGGTGATCTCAAGAACTCGCGTATCAATGAAGTGGATTTTTCTCTAGAGGAGGCCCTGCAATTTGAGGGCGAGACCGGACCTTATGTCCAGTACACCTATGCTCGTATTCAAAGTGTCCTGGATAAAGGCCGCTCTTATGAGAAAGGATCCAGGCCGGTAACTTCGGAGAACGCGGATCAGGAAGAATACGCCGCCATGGAACCGTTAGGCGATGCCGGCTGGGAGCTTCTGAAGCAGCTTGCCGATTATCCGGTTTATCTAGGGCGGGCAGCTTCTGCATTGGAGCCGTCTGTCATGGCCCGTTATGCCATCGAGACAGCTCAGAAATTCAACCGCTTCTATAATAAGGAAAGAATTCTTACTGAGCAGCAGGTTCAGCGGGATGTCCGCCTTGAGCTGGCCCGTCTGACCGGAGAGCGACTGGCAGTCACCCTTCACCTGCTAGGAGTCCAAGCGCCGGAACGAATGTAACGAAGCTGGTAATTATACCCTGTTGCAAAAGGATGTCAGCACACGGGTTGAAACAAAGGCTCTCTTCCTATAAGATGAGTAGGAAAATGACGGTAAAATGTCTGATCGGAGGGAAGCAGCCATGATTCAGCACCGACTATTGGACAGTGAGCATTCGAAAGAACTATTCGCTTATTTTGGGCTTGCTGTCTACTATTCGCAGGCGCTCGAACAGCAGTTGGTCAATCTGCTGGTACTCACCAAGCTTGCGGATGGCAAGGACCTCTCGGAAGCAGAAATCGAAGATCTATATCATCGCAAGCTGGGCAGCTCGCTTGGTCAGCTTGTTCATGAAATAAGGCACAATTTTGAGTTTACCGATGAAGAAGTTATTCAGTTGAATGAAATTTGGAAGCAGCGTAATTACATCGTGCACGATTATTTCAAAAAACGGATCCAGGAGACCTTCAGCCCTGCGGGCAGATCCAGAATGATCCGTGAACTCTCCAATTTCAAAGACCGTGCTCAAGAACTGGAGCAGAAACTGCAGAGGTATGCTAGGGACATGTACATTGCACTGGGCCAGGAAGAAGATACTGTCAGTGCAGGTCCAGGAAGCCAAAAACAGCGCTCTGCAGATTCCTGACTGAAACAATTTGTTAAGAAGCGGCGTCTGAGAGGGTGGAGGTGTTATTAATGAGAAAATGGACAAACAAACAGGGGGCTGCTCTGGCCGTCGTATTGGCTGGATCACTGGTCGCCGCTGCATCTGCATCCGCCTTCTCGGACGTGACTCGGGATCATGATGCAAAAGTGATCGATTCGCTGCAGACGGCAGGTATTATTCAAGGTGTGACGAAGGACAAATTTGCACCTAATCAGGCCCTTACACAGGCACAGGGCATTCAGCTGATTGTGAAGGCGCTGGGTTTGAAGCTGCCGGATAACAAAACTTCGCTGTCGAAGCAGGATGCATGGTATGACGAGGCTTATGAGATTGCCGAAGCGAACGGACTGCCAGTCAAGGGGACTGATCAGGCTGGCAGTGGGTTGACAAGAGTCCAGTTTGCTAATCTGCTCTATCATGGCATTAATGCAACAGGAAGTTATCCGACAGTAAAAATGTATATCAATATTGCGGACCAGGCACAAATCCCGTCCGATGCAGGAGCAGGTATTCAGTTTTTGCTGCTGACGAAAATTACGAGCCTGGACCAGGAGCAGAAGTTTAACCCGAACCGGCAGATTACCCGGATGGAGGCTGCGGAGATGGCGTTTAATGCACGTGAGTTTATCCGTCAGCAACACCAGGCTGACGCTCCTGCGGAACAGCCTGGGATTGAGCTGAGCACGGAGAAGGTAACAGACCAGGTCAACAAAATTACAATCACTCGCAAGCAGGCACCAAATCCGGGCTATGGCATCGCCGTTGACCGTATCGAGTTTACGGGAGACAAGCAGGCGGTTCTCTATTACCGATTGCTCAAGCCTGCCCCGGGCGAGATCAACATGCAGGTCATTACGGATACCCAGACCAGCGTTTACCTTGACAGCAAATATGAAGTTAGCCTGAAACCGGTGGACGGAACACCGCCAGTAACAGATAAGTCATCTGCCAAATAAAATCCGTTCAAGCTAATGTTCTATAATTGGCAAAAAAGAGCGCTCTGCCTCAAGGCAGAGCGCTCTTTTTAATGTGCCAGGAACCGTTAAGCTGTCCCTCCGGCCAGCCGTGAAGCCGTAACCGGTGTTAATTCCTGAGCTGATTCCTGCCTCGACGCCGTGGACGCGTCATTAGCCGTTGCAGCTGAGCCCTGCTGCAGCTGATACATCTGGAAGTAGCGTCCACCAACAGCCATTAGCTCATCGTGACTGCCGCGTTCCACAATTTCGCCGCGGTGCAGTACAAGAATGAGATCGGCGCTGCGGATGGTCGAGAGACGGTGGGCGATAATGAACGTTGTCCGGCCTTTCTTCAGCACCTCAAGTGCGGACTGAATCAGTGCTTCGGTCTCCGTATCAATGTTCGCAGTAGCTTCATCCAGAATCAGGATCGCCGGATCGAAGGCAAGCGCACGGGCGAAGGAGATCAGCTGACGTTGACCAGCAGATAAAGTGCTGCCTTTCTCAATCACAGGCTCATCAAAACCTTGAGGCAGATGGGCAAGCAGCTTGTCGGCGCCGACATCGCATAATGCTTTCTCAATCTGAGCACGGGTGATCGACGAATTATCCAGACTGACATTTGAAGCTATCGTGCCGGTAAAAAGATACGGATCCTGCAGCACGATCCCCATATGCTCCCGGATCCACTGCTTCGGCAGTTGGGCCACGTCCTGGCCGTCAATGGTAATCGTCCCTTTCTGCGGATCATAGAACCGGAAGAGGAGGTTGATAATTGAGCTTTTTCCTGAGCCGGTATGCCCCACCAGAGCAACCGTCTGTCCCTGCTCGGCTTGGAAAGAGATGTTTTTCAGAACGTAATCCTTTTTGTAAGCAAAAGAAACATCCTTAAACTCCACATTCCCCTTATAGCGCGGCATGGAGCCGTCCGTTACAGCTTCCCCCTTCTCATCCATCAGTTCGAATACACGTCCAGCGGAGACCAGTGAAGAGTCCAGGGAGGCCAGCTGATTGACCATGCCGGTGATCGGCTGGAACAGGCGTCCAAGCACGTCAACGAAAGCGTACAGCACACCCAGAGATACGGCGGACGGCCCAACGATAGCACCAGCCCCGAAGTACCACAGCACCACAGCGAATGCGAGGTTACGCAGAACGTTAACCAGGTTGTGGGAGGTAAAAGCGTTCAGATTCAGCATCTTGTTCTGATGCTTCATGTAGTCATCGTTAAGAGTCTCGAACTCCTTTTCGGTCTGCTTTTGACGACGGAATACACGTATTATAGACATTCCCTGGATAGATTCATTGATTATTGCATTAATTTCACTAAGCCGTGAACGGATAATGGTATTGTACTTGGTCGCTACTTTGCGGTAGAGGACAATCCATACAAAGATCATTGGAACGATAAAGAGGGAGATCAGACCGAGTCTTACGTCCAGGAGGAACAGGGCGACATAAACACCTGTAATTGTAATAATGCCTGAAGTAAAGTTGGCCAGAACAGCTACGAATAGCTCTTTGACCGCTTCGGTATCATTGGTAATCCGGGACACGACTTTACCTGCAGGCAGATTGTCGAAAAAATAAACCGGAAGCCTCTGAATATGAGCATAAATATCGAGACGAAGCTTCTGCACAACCCGATTAGCAGAGGACTGCAGCCAATACGTTTTACCGAACTCAGTAAAGATCGTAATCACCAGGAAGAACAGATACAGACCGATCAGTTCATAAATCCCCGGCATTTCCGGCTTATAAAAGGCGTACAGCTCATCAGCGGACAGCTGCACGGCATTATATTGTGCGCTTTCTCCGCTGCGTGTGATTGTCAGGGTCCCGTCAGTGAAGCTGCGTTCTCCGTCGATCACACCGACCGCGTTGTCAACAAACACAAACTTCGTACCCGCCTGCAGGATGCGAACCTCCTGTCCTTTGGGTTCATCTGCTGTAAAGCGGTCACCGCGTTTATAATAATGATCCTGATAGACGGCGGCATTCTTGGGGCTGTCAGTTTCAAAATAAGGCTTCTCGATGGCCAGCATATGACCGTCAATCATCGTTTTGGCAATGAACGGACCGGCCAGTTCGGCGGCAACGCCGATGGCCAGGACGATCAGGGCCGCAATAAATGTTCCTTTGGCCGTTAATGCATATTGAAATAATCGGCGGCCTACATTCGTTTTCAATTTAGGAAACCTCCTCGTTGGTCAAGTTGGATTCCACCTGCTGACGTTCATACTGTTCATGGTACCAGCCTTGATTGTTGATCAGTTCCTGGTGGGTTCCTTCCTCGACAATGGTCCCGTTCTCCAGCACCACAATATGGTCTGCATGCTCGATCGCAGAAAGGCGGTGTGTGGAGATAAGGGTTGTTTTGCCGGCACGCTGCTGCCGGATGTTCTCAATAATTCTTGCTTCCGTGCGGGCATCGACAGCCGACAGCGCATCGTCCAGGATCAGGATGTCCGGATCCCCGATGAAGGCACGGGCCAGTGATACGCGCTGCTTCTGTCCGCCCGACAAGGCGATGCCTTTCTCTCCAACGAGTGTGTCCAGCCCGTCGGATAATGTGCCAAGATCCTGGTCAAAGGCAGCGGTCTTGATCGCTTCCATAATGACGGAATCATCGGCGCCCGGTTTGCCGAACTGGATATTCTCGCGCACCGACTTGGAGAAGAGAATCTGTTCCTGCGGCACATAACCGATCCAGCTGTGAAGCTGTTCAAGCGGGATCTTCTGCAAAGGGACATCCGTGACAAGAATGTCACCGGCACCCATCGGATATTCATGGATCATCTGCTTCAGCAGCGTCGATTTACCGCTGCCTGTGCGTCCTACAACACCAAGGGTTTCACCGCGGCGGATTGTAATATTCAGGTGGCTGAGGTTATCGACCGTTGAGCTCGGATAGCGGAAGGTTACGTCACGCATTTGAATGGTTTCCGGCCGCTTCACTTGGATGCTCTGCTCGGCGTCCTGGACATCAGGAATAACCGAAAGCGTTTCATTGACCCGATCCAGTGAAGCGCTGCCGCGCTGCATCAGATTGATCAGCTCGCCAATCGCGAACATGGGCCAGATCATCATCCCCAGGTACATATTAAACGATACGAGATCCCCCAGGGTGATTTCGTTATGGAAAACCAGGTAAATCCCGTAGGCCAATCCGATCAGGTAACTGAGACCGACACAGAGCCGGATCGTAGGTTCGAACAGGGCGTCCATTTTGGCAACGTCCAGATTCTTGCGGTAAACGTCGTCGGTAATATGTTCAAAACGTTTCTCGTCCTGTCTCTCCTGGACGTAAGCACGCACAACCCGGATCCCTGCTACGGACTCCAGCACCTGATCATTCATATCGCCGAAGGCGTCCTGTGCCAAGGTATAGCGCTTGTGAACATGCTTGCCGTAGATGCTCATGGCCAGAGCGATAAAGGGAAGCGGGATAATGGCAGCGAGTGTCAGCTTCCAGCTGATCAGCGTTCCCATGGCCACCAGAATGACGGACAGATAGACAGTGGAGTCGGTCAGCGTAAGCATGCCGAAGCCTGCCGTTGCCGCGACAGAGCGCAGATCGTTGGTCGCGCGCGCCATCAGGTCACCGGTACGGTTGCGTTCGAAGAAGGCGGGTGTCATGCGCAGCAGATGCGACATGAAGCGGGAGCGGAGGATCCGTTCCACCAGATTGGCGCCGCCGAACAATTTGTGCATCCAGACATAAGTAATGACATAAATCAGTGCAAGCATGCCAAGGATCATCAGGATATAGCGGGTAAGTGAGGTCCAGTTAATAGAGCCCCTGACAATATCGTCGATGGCATTGCCGAGCAGTCTCGGCGGAATCAGTTCAAACACACCTACAATGATTAGAAACGATAATCCGATCAGGTAACGTTTCTGTTCACGGCGGAAGAACCATCCCAAATTTTTAAGTACGGAGAACAATGAATATCCCTTCTTTCCTGTTGAAATCCTGCCGAATCAGCCTAACCGTGTACCATAAATCCCAAAGGGATGCCGCGGAACCCTGTCCGTTCAGTCCATACAAATGCACAAAAAAAGACATACCGTCGCAGACGATATGCCTTGATTCATCAATTCATATGCTGCGTGCAGCGAGCTACGGAATCAACCGAAGTCTCCTGAACGCAGAAGTTAAGGATAGCCAGCAAACACCTGATTCATTCAGGGCTGGCGTGTGACATCTCAGTTGGGCTACCGCCGGTATGTAATTGTTGTACTGCTGGTTGATGGTTATGTACGATTACTAACACCGGATTCACCCCTTTCTTCAGTCTGATTTGGCAATTACTTGCAAATGGATCTCGTATGGTTGAATCTTAACACCCTATTTTGCGATGTGTCAAACCTTTTTCCAAAAAAGTTCATTTAAATTTCAAATTTAAATGATTCAGATGGGGCGCCTTTGTCCTCATCCATAACGATGGTATGATAGGGGGAGAGCAGCCAATAGATAAGGAGTTGAAGAGATGAGCATACATGTAACAGAGCCGGCAGCCGCCTGGTATAAAAAAGAATTAGGACTACACGACGGGGATTATGTCCGTTTTTTCGCCCGATACAGCTCCGGCGGCGGGCTTCATCCGGGTTTTTCTCTCGGGATCGCGGTGGAGCAGCCGCAGAAGCCGGTCTTGACCGAGGAGAGCGGCGGGTTAATCTTCTATATGGAAGAGCAGGATCACTGGTATTTGAAAGGCCATACCCTGGAAGTCAAATATTTGGAAGAGCATGATGATATTGTTTACAACTACTCGGAAGAAGACACTGAGCAGTCATCCTGATCGCGTGACTAGAATGTACGAATACAAAAGGCAGACGGGGAGCATCATGCTCCACCATCTGCCTTTTTGGTATGCGGATTATAACGGGTTATCCAAGGTCCGGTCTTCCATGGCAAAATGAAAATCGTCGATATCATAGACTTGCACCGGGACAGATTCAATAAGAATACGCTGAATCAGCTCGAATTGATCGGTCAGAAGCGGAAGCTTCTCCCGCTGGGCGGTCAGCAGAAGCTCAGTCTCGATGGGATCAAATTTCTCGCCATAAGGTGCTGAATCCACTGCGTTAATGATTGTGAAAAAGGTGTTCTCCGAGAAAAGGATCGGCCGGCTTTTAGCCCAGGGTACCTGAAGAGCTTTTCTAAGCCTCTTCTGATTCAGCGGCTCTTCCAGATAAGCGAGCAGCTCGGTGATCCGGCGTTTCACGTAGCTGTCGTCAGCTTCGTTATCCATCAGCGGATCCGGGCTGGCCTGAAATTCATATAATTCCAGAATCGTGGTATATGGAACGATATATTCGACAGGTTCCGGAGGAACAAGTAGTTGACCGTATATCGCCACCATCACGGCCTCAATGACAAATTGTCGTGACATGGTTCAGTCCTCCTGAAAGGTAAATCTTATGCATCCTATCATAACATATCGGCAGGTTCTTCAGAATGATATAGAAGCCCGGCTTATGCCGGGCTTCAGTCTTTTTTCTTTAGTGAGGGGCTGTCAGTGCTAATCAGGAGCGTCCAATCAGCAACGAGAGAAGTCCTGCTGCAATCAGAGGACCGACCGGTACACCCTTGAAGAAGGCTACACCAAGTACAGTTCCGATCAGCAGCCCGGCCACGACTGTAGGCTGACTGGACATCAGAGCCGCTCCTCTTCCGCCTAGATAGGCGACAGCGATCCCGACGACGATGGCCAGCAGGGACTTCCAGTGCAGAAAAGAGCTTCCCAAGGTCTGCAGCGAAATTTTCCCGCTGGCGAGCGGAGTCATGACGCCGATGGTAAGAATGATAATCCCGACGGTCAATCCGTACTTCTCAAGCCAGGGGAAGGCCTGCTGAAGATGGGTGACTCTTAGAAAAAGTAAAACAATCAATGCGATCGTGATGGGCGCATTGCTGCTGACAATGCCCAGTCCGGCCATCATCAGCAGGAGCAGGGACGTATAATCCATTCTGGATTTCTCCTTTGCCGGATGCTGTAATTATAACCAAAATCTCAGGACGTTTGTTTACCCATGATATGCTCCGCGATCGAACGTCCATGCCAGCGCCCGCTTTCGATGAAGACTTCATTGGCGTTACGTCCCGAGGCGATGACACCTGCAATATAGATGCCCGGAATATTGCTTTCCATCGTTTCCGGATTAAAGCGCGGTTTGTCGAGGTCATCCGCCATTGCTACACCGGCACTGGCAAGCAGCTTGCGGTCCGGTCGAAAGCCAGTCATAGCAAGAACAAAATCGTTCTCCAGCATAAAGGTTGAACCATCATTGCGGGTAACGGTAACGTGATTAGCATGAATTTCCGTAATTCTGGATTCCAAATGGAGAGTAATCACACCTTTGCGTACCTGGCCTTCGAACAGCGGCCGTACCCACGGCTTTACATGCTCGGACAGGCCGCTGCCTCTGTATACCATATCAATATGTGCCCCGACACGAACGAGTTCCATGGCTGCATCAACGGCAGAATTGCTGCCGCCGATAATTGCTACCCTCGTATTGGTATACGGATGGGCCTCTCTGAAGTAATGGGTAACCTTCTCCATCTCCTCTCCCGGAATGCCAAGATAGTTGGGATGATCGAAATAACCGGTAGCTACCACGATGTTTTTGGCTACATAGCTTTTTTGTGTTCCGTCACGTCCTGTCGTGAGAATGCGGAAAGTTCCGTCCGCCTGCTTCACGATCTCCGTGGCTTCCTCATAGGAAGATACACGTAGTTTGAAGTGATCGGCGACTTTACGGTAGTAGGCCAGTGCTTCATAGCGGTAAGGCTTGTCGTTCGCTGAGCTGAATGGAACCTCGCCGATCTCCAGCAGCTCTGCCGTACTGAAAAACTGCATATGGGTCGGGTAGAGATAAATCGAATGCACTATATTATATTTCTCAATAATTAGTGTACTCAGACCCGCTTTGCTGCATTCGATCGCTGCAGACAGTCCGCATGGACCGCCCCCGATAATAATGACATCTTCCATGTAAAACGTCCTCCTTGAAACAATCTGTTGTAAACCGATGTCCTGCTGTAGAAAGGCCCGCGGCCGGGCTCACGAGTTCAGGGCAAGTATTTCAATCCTACCGCAACATGCATGCAAATTCCACTCGTGAGCTTATAACTTTGAAAGAAGCAGAATGAACAGGACACAAATGACATGGAATACCGGATGCCAAAGATCTTTGTTAGGATAACAAAATAACAATATGTAGTGTTTTTGGTCAGTTAGTATCTATTTTGTTAGGAAGATATCTGCTATAATCACCGATGTAATCGTTTTCATTTAGTATTAGCTCACACCTGTATGAATCCCAAGTAGAGAGAAGGTGTTTAGCTAACAAAATAACAACCTGTTATTGTTTTCTGAATCGTGAAGTTTTTAATTTGAATGGAGGTTATTCGATGTCGTCTTTACGTCAATGGCTGGCGTTACCGCTGGCAGGGGTATTGCTGTTAGGTTCATCGCTCGCCGCATCACAGGTGCAGGCAGCTTCTGCAGCTGAGAGCAGTAAATCGCTGGTTTCCAGTCTTTCGAGCAAGCAGCAGGTTCCTGTTCTTAAACTGGCAGATCCTAAAGCAACAGCTGCAACCCGTTCCCTGTTTCTTTATTTGCAGCTGGCCAGAGGAAAGGAAATTCTGTTCGGACAGCAGCATGCGACGGATGAAGCGTTGTCTGCTCCGGTCAACGGGGTTAAGTCCGATACATACAGTGCTGTAGGCGACGAACCTGCTGTATTCGGCTGGGATACGTTAAGTCTGGAGGGCTACGAGAAACCGGGCTCCACTTCGAATACAACAAAGCAGAATCGGGACAACCTCATTTATTCCATGAGACAGGCTTATGAGAAAGGCGGGGTACTGACGCTTAGTGCTCATATGCCTAACTTCGTATCGGGCAAAGACTTTTATGATACGAGCGGTAACGTGGTATCTCATATTCTGCCTGGTGGCGACAAGCACGCCAAGTACAACCAGTTTCTGGACCGGATTGCGGACTTCGCTTTACATCTAAAAGACAGAAAGGGTGATTCAATTCCAGTCATCTTCAGACCTTTCCATGAGCAGAATGGCGGTTGGTTCTGGTGGGGAGCCCCCTACGCCACTAAAGAGCAGTACATTGAAATTTACCGGTATACCGTGGAGTATCTTCGTGATGTCAAAGGGGTTCATAATTTCCTGTACGCGTTTTCCCCAGGCAGTCCGTTTAACGGCCTAGAAGAATCCTATCTCCGCACCTACCCAGGAGACGATTATGCAGATGTTTTAGGTTTTGATACGTATTATGACGGAAAGACCCAGGGGTGGTTCGATACCGCGGTAGAAGACGGTAAGCTTGTATCCCGCATTGCCGACAAACGAGACAAAGTGGCAGCCTTTACTGAGTTCGGTTATCAGAATGTAAAACCTGCAGGTACGGAGGACAAGCAGTTCTATACAAAGCTTCTTACCGCGCTGCAGTCTGACCCGGATGCCAAGCGGCTGGCCTATATGCTGACCTGGGCTAACTTCAGCTATGATAATATTTATGTACCTTACCGCAATTCTGCGGAGCATGGCGATCATGAGCTGCTTCCGGACTTTGTGAACTATTACAAGGACTCGTACACATCTTTCAGCAGGGAACTCCGGCATGTATATGATCAAAAGACATCTGCAGCCCAGCAGGGACCTTCCATGCACATCGTATCTCCAACAGGACAGGAGACAATGACTTCGGGGACAACAACGATTCGTGCGCGTGTGCTGAATGAAAAGCCAGCCAAAGTGGTATATACAACTGGCGGATCAGACAAGGAATATCCGCTTAAGCTGGATAAAGACGGCTATTATTCTGCAGAATGGCAGCCTGCGGCCAGCCTGAACGGCAAGAGTACGACGCTAACCGTTCTGGTATACGGCAAGGACAAGAAGGGGCAAAAGCAGAGCATCCAAAAGCAGAGCATAATAGTGTATTTTGGAATGAAGGATTCATTAGTGAAGAGGCTGACCTTTGACAAGGACATTCTTAACGCCAGCAATAATGGCACTTACCCGGATACCATCTCCTCTTCCTTCCGCCATGAGAAAGTCAAAGGAGATGGAAAGCTGGCGGTCAATGTAAAAGGTATGCAGACTAACGAGACATGGCAGGAGCTTAAAATTGGATTGAAGGATATTGCCAAACAGGTAAATCTGAAGCTGGTTAACCGGGTCTCCATGGAGGTACTGATCCCGATAGCAGCAGGAAACGGAAATCCGGAAGCGAACCTGCGTGCGGCTGCAGAGCTGCCGCCGAGCAGCAGCAAATTCCAGACGACAGCAGCCGCAAAGCTGAACGAGCTGCCGACCGTGAAGATCGGTAATACAGTCTATGCCCGTTATACACCGGTGATCGATTTGAACGATCCGTCATTGGCAGCCTCCGCGGAAGGTCTGCAGCTAGCACTTATCGGAAGCGGACTGAAGCTGGACGGCACATTGTACATCGATAACGTGAAGCTGATGAACTCATACTCCGACGGCAGCAGTAATCCGCTGCTGGTAGATAACTATGAATTGTACAAAGGCAGCAGTGACCTGCTTCGAACCTCATACAGTGTAAATGGTGACACCAACACCTTCGCCCTCGACCCGATGAACAAGGAAGACGGCGAATTTGGTCTGAAGTTCGACTATACACTGGCAGGACAAGGTTATACCGGGATTACAAAAGACCTCGGGAGCCGGGATTGGTCCAAGGCAGGCCGCTTAAGACTGTGGCTCAAACCGGATGGGAGCGGTAAAAAGCTGGTGATTCAGGTCAAAGCAAATGGTGTTTCCTTCGAGTATTATCCTTCTCTTGCAGGTACAGAGCCAGGGGTAGTGGAGATGCCATTCTCGGATTTTAAAGTTGCAGCCTGGGATACCCAGAATGCCGGTAAAACATTGGATGTTGGGCATGCCGCCAAGGTCCAGGCGTTCTCCATCTATGTAAATGCCCAGGACGGAGATGCGTACAGCAAGGACAATCCATATAAGGGAACATTGTATGTCGACCAGATCGAAGCAGTAGTCAAGCCTTAATCTCCAACCATGCACTGTGAAACCAACAAACCTGTCCGTTAATCAAGAGCGGCAGGTTTGTTTGTTATGCGGATTAAAGTGCTAAAGATTGACGTAGTCAACTAATTTGATTATTATCTAATTAGAAAAACATCTAAATAATTTATTGAATACATTTTGTAAGGAGGGACCTGTGCTTGCAGCTGGACAAAATCGTTGCTTATCACAAAGCGCTGGCCGATCCGAACCGGCTGCGCATGCTGCTGCTGTTATCCCAGGGAGAAATGAATGGCCAGGAGCTGGCGGCCCGGCTCAATCTTTCGCAGCCTACAGTCACCCATCATGCCGCCAAGCTCCGGGAAGCAGCGCTGATCCAGGAACGGAGAGAGAAGAATACCGTTTATTTTTCACTGTATCCCCCGTTTATTCGGGAACACGCGCAGGCTACGCTTGATTTTATTTTTCAGAAGGGAGAGACCCGAATGGACATTCAAGAAGTGGAAGTGCCGATCAAAGCTTCTGTGCTGCGCAATTTTTTCACAAAAGACGGCTGTTTGAAGCAAATTCCTTCCCAGCTCAAAAAGAAGCTGATTGTCATGGAATATCTGGCTGAACAGCTCGAACCCGGTAAAGCTTATCCGGAGTGCGAAGTGAATGAATTTATTAAGCAGTACCACGAGGATTTTGCCACCATACGCCGTGAGCTGATCATGCACCAGTTTATGTACCGGGAGAAGGAAGTGTACGAGCTGAATCCACGCGAGATGTGGGCGAAATGGGAACAGCTCAAATAAAAAAAGCTTGACTGGAATTTATTCATATTTGTATAATGAAGGAAATTTTGAAGAGGAGGCGATTTCAATGATGAGCATTGTACTGGATTTGAGTGTGCGTCAATCATCTGTTGATATGGTCTCCCTAACGGACAACTAACTCATTCTGTATGGTTCTGGATCCAGTGATCCAGTCTGTATGTCTATACCATGAGTGAAGCCGCAGGGAACTTGAATCCTGCGGCTTTTTTGTGTCCCTCAGAATGCTTATTTGGGCTGTGTTTTTGCCTAGAAAGCTGAGCTGACGGGACGATCAAAGCCGCAGGATACGCTGCGGTCTTTTTTGCATGTTGTTTGGTTCGGGAGTCGGCGGCCGTCTGTATATCAGCCGGTCCGCGTCAGTCGGAAAGTAATGTGAGATATCAAATGAAACGTGGAGGAATTGGATGACAATAGAACATTATGGCTGGAATGCCGATCGGAACAAAAAGTGGGAAACCTGGTTAGAGGCCAATCAGGAACGGAGAGCTGGTAAAGACTATGTCCCTGCCAGGGTGACCGGTGATTATGGAATGGGATTAAAGCTGGTAAGTGATAAAGGTGAAGTCTGGGGGCAAGTATCAGGGAGGCTGCGCCACCACACCCTGTTGGAGGGAGATCTGCCGGCAGTTGGGGATTGGGTCATCATATCAGACGGAGAGGACACGGCGGTTATCCATGGTGTCTTGGAGAGGTCCAGCCGCATATCCCGTCAGGCTGCAGGCAACCAGATCCGGGAACAGCTCATTGCAGCCAACGTGGATACACTGCTGCTTGTGACGGCGCTTAATCATGATTTTAACCCCCGCCGTCTTGAACGTTATCTGATTATGGCCTGGAACAGCGGTGCTAATCCGATCATTGTACTTAGTAAAAGGGATCTCTCGGACTGTGTTGAACAGCAGCTGGCAGAGGTGGAGCGGATTGCACCCGGGGTTCCTGTAGTTGCGGTCTCGGCGCTCCAGGAGTTAGGAAAAGAACAGCTTGAACAGATCCTTGTTCCAGGAAACACAATTGCAATGACAGGTACCTCAGGCTGCGGAAAATCTACGATGCTCAACTGGTTGTCGGGCGCCAGCATACAACAAACACAGGGAGTCCGGGAAGAGGACAGCCGTGGACGGCATACGACCACAGCCAGACAAATGTTTGTGCTGCCGCAGGGGGCAATTATGATTGATACGCCGGGAATGCGTGAATTGACACTGTGGGAAGAAGGAACCGGACTGTCTTCGGCATTCGGGGATATCGAGGATCTCGCTCAGGACTGTAAATTCAGTGATTGCAGACACCAGTCAGAGACCGGCTGTGCAGTCCGTAAGGCCATGGACGAAGGCGTACTGCCGTCAGAACGGCTGACCAGCTATCTCAAGCTGCAGTATCAAGCGCGTAAGGAAGCCGAGAGTCTGCGCCGCAAGCAGCAGGGGAAATCCTTTTCAGGAAAAACCCGCCAAGGGAAACAGAGATAGATTCGGCAGGATTAAAAACCGACAGCAATCCGGCGGCATAAGATGCTCCTAAGGAGGGAGAGAATGTGCCGGAATATCGGATTATTATTGATTTGTCAGATCATATGCTGTACCTGCTGGATGGAGATCAGGTTGTGCAGGGATATCCTGTCGCCATTGGAAAGCTCGCAACCGAAACCCCGAACGGGGAATTTACAATTATTAATAAACAGGAGAATCCGGGCGGGCCGTTCGGTGTTCTATGGATGGGGTTATCCAAGCCGCACTATGGAATTCATGGAACAAATGATCCGTCCTCGATCGGCAAGTCGGTATCCCATGGATGTATCCGCATGTATAACGATGATGTTGTCGATTTGTCATCCAAGGTACCGGTTGGTACGCGAGTAACCATTCGGCCGTAGATCGGCGGATAGGATGAACTGAAACGCCAGTCAGGCCATTGATGCATGACGCCGGCTGGTTACATAGGATTTTTGGGGGATAGACTCATAATAATAGAAGAAGAGAGAGGGAGAGAATGAATATTTATACAGCTGCAAAAAAACAGCGAAATTCTATCACTCGCTATGACAGTGTCGGGGCAAGCATTCATCCTTTGTTGAAAGAGGTGGACCTGCCGCGATGAACATACGGGAGCTGCGGACTGATGAACCGATACCAATGAATCTGCTGCTGCTGGCGGATCCCTCAGAAAACATGATAGGTTCTTATATTCATCGCAGTATGCTGCTGGCTGCTGAGACGGATCACGGCTTCATTGGCATTGCTGCTATGTCCCTCACGAAACCGCAGACTTTAGAAGTATTCAATATTGCGGTGGACGAGAATCACCAGGGTCAGGGAATAGGCAGGGCTCTTATGAACGGAGTGATCCGGAAGGCTCAAGAGCTGCACTGTAAGTACGTCGAACTGGGAACGGGCAATTCAAGTCTGGACCAGCTGGGGTGGTATCAGAAGCTTGGTTTTCGAATCGTCGGAGTTGAGACGGATTTCTTTACGAATCATTACGAGGAGCCCATTGCGGAAAATGGTATTCTCTGTGTGGATATGATCCGTATGCGTTTAGGACTGGGCAGCTGAATTTTTTTGCGGAAAATTTCGGATTGTTCGTGACATGAAATAAAACAAGATCTGGAAGAGCGAGGCCTCACAGAGCAGGGTCCAGCCCCTAAATATGGAATAGAGCTGACGCAAGGGGAATGTACGTTTCCGTTATTGGTGTTTCAGGCGTGCCTAAAGGCTGTTTGAAGCCGGGGCGACCCGGTTAAATATGAGATACCCGAGAAGAGGAAAATCATTCCTGCCCTCGGACAGCACGCTGTAAAGGAGCCTGAGTGACATGTCCATTGACCGTTTTATTCTGAATAAACTGGACAACTGCCGGGAGGAACATACACGAGCCAATCTGCTGCAACTATTCAAGATCCGTATTGAAAAAGCTGAAAACGCTGAGCGACCATACAGAAGAGTCTACTATAGAAGAGTAATTTAATGAAAAGTAATTTAGCGGCAAGATAACAGCACGGATATTTTTTGAAAATACGTTAAGAGGCCCTGTCATCATGACAGGGCCTCTTTTTTGTAAACATATTCACTCAGTATAACGAGAGAGCAAGAGTGTCGTTCTCACGCACGGTGTGAAGAATCGCCTCACAGCCGACGATTTCGATGCTGATCAGGGACGACAGGCATGTTTTAAGTGCACGCTTGCCATGGCTGATTTTCTTTTCCAAAGTGCTGCTGAGCAGCTTTAATGTTTTTTGAACAGGTTGTTTGTTTTCGGCGTTAAAGTACACAGGAATCTTTTTGTTTTGAAATGTAATGAGCATTCTCATTTGAAATCACCTCACTAGAGTTATTTCATATTAGTAGTTTAAGTTCCAATGCTTAAAATTACCTTAAAATCAGCTTATGAAAACATAAAGGCAGCAAAAATTTGCAATTTGTTCACATCTATGTATGATGTTTATCAACCCGTAGCGATATTGAATCTGCAATCTGAAGGCAAAGCGGTCCACTTTGGCTGCAGATTGGCCCCGTGAGCGGCATTGATCAAAAAACATCATGCATAAGCTATGTATGATGTTTATCAACCCGTAGCGATATTGAATCTGCAATGATCAACCCGTAGCGAAGTGGTCATCGTGTTTCATAGACTTGATTCTACCGACCCTTCTGCTGCGTAAAAACGCAAGAATAGAAACGGCTTGATTTGCATCCTGGGTATAATGTAACAAATTGACAGGATGAAATAAGCGATGCTACAGTAAAGGATAGCCTTTTTCTATTAAGGAAGCTGGAACTAGGACCCAGTGCAATTCATGGAGGTAATGCGATGATTCTTACCGTTCGGTTGGGCAATCAAGAGGAAGAATGGTTCGATATTGAATGTGATGATGAATGCCCTGTAGAGAAGCTGCAGGATATGCTTGGCCTTCGCGTATTTAACGAACGCCCTCGCGAGGGAGTGCGATATATAATAGAGGGCAAGTTTCCAGAGGGGCTGTGGTTCGTTCTGGATGACAGAAAGCTTCTGACCGAAACCGGTATGCGAGAAGGCTGCAGTATCAGGGTGCAGAGAACGTTCTCTACCACCCGCAGCGAGATGCCGGTGTTCGGCAGCCGTCCTTTGTTTCAGCAGGAACAGAACGGGTAATACACCGATATTAACAGGTAAAACTAGGACCATTTCACGATTTTATAAGGGGGATAACCAGGGTGAAGTTAATGTATCAGAGGTCCCCGCGAATCCGACCAGTGCTTAAGAAGGAGAAACTCGAAATATTGAGGCCTCCCGCGGAGCCATCCAAACCTACTTTTTCTCTCATATCTATCATCATACCTGTCATCATGACGATGGGCACACTCGGTTTTTACATTTATATGAGCAGAACAGGCAAGACAGGCAACAGCAATTATATGATGTTTCAGATGGTTACCATCTTTATGATGATGACCTCTTATACGCTGCCGTTTTTTGTATATCTGAGCAATAAGAAAGCATTCAATCAGAAGAAAGCTGAACGGGACCGGATGTACCGCGAACAGCTGGAGCTGCACCGGGAAGAGCTGGAGGCCAAACGTACGGAGCAGCTTGAAGTTCTGAACGAAATCCATGGAACGCCGGATGACTGCTTCCAGATTGTCAAGAATCGGTCCAGCTCCTTGTGGGAGCGGTCGATTGCTGATGACGATTTTCTGCAGGTCCGCATTGGTAAGGGAGAAGTCCCTTTTTATATGGATATTCAGGTCCCGCGTCCAGACGGGTATGAGAAGGACCCGCTTATTGCCGCTGCTGAAGAGCTTCGAGAAGATTTTCAGACGGTGGAAGATGCTTCAATTCCCCTTCCTTTATTCGAATCGAAAGTGACTGGAATTGTTGGTGATCGAGATACGGTGTTGGCAGCGCTTCGTGTGGTCATAACTCAATTGACGGTAAGACATTCGCCGGATGAATTAAAGCTGGGCGCATTTTACGATCAGGAAGAACAGAACGAATGGTCTTGGATGCGCTGGCTTCCACATGTGTGGAATGATGAGCATGAGGAACGCTTCCTGGCGGATTCAAGCAGCGGAGTTCACCGACTGGCAGACAGTCTGTTTATGCTGCTTAACCGGCGGCTGCAGTCCCGCAAGCAGGAAGGCCGCCGAAAGCGTGAAATTCCGGCTTATGTCCTTATTATGGGGAACAGCCGGCTGCTGGAGGAAGAACCGCTGCTGCCGCTTGCGCTGGAACGGGGCGAGGACATGGATACGTGCACCATTGTGCTTGCCACGAACAAGGAGTCACTGCCCATGCAGTGCCAGCTTATAGTGGAAGTGGGGCCTGACGGCGGTGTATCCACCTTCAAGACCAGTCAGGTAGAGCTCGTCCGGCAGTCTTTTAGAATGGATACCATTAGCAGAGATCAGGCTGAGTCGCTAGCGCGTTATATGGCGCCAATCCGGCTAAAGAAAGCCTCTGCACTTGAAATTCCGGATGTGTTGACCTTGTTCGAGATGATGGAGATCCGGCAGCCTGAACAGGAACAACTAATTAAACGCTGGAATCACAGGCGTTATCCGGATAGCCTGCCTGTGCCGATGGGGGTTCGAGCCGGCGGGAAGAAGGTAGCTCTGAATCTGCATGACAAAATTGAACGCAATGGTCACGGCCCGCACGGTCTGATCGCCGGGACTACCGGATCAGGAAAGAGTGAGGTTATCCAATCGATTGTAGCTTCACTGGCTTCGGAATTTCATCCTCATGATCTGGTATTCATGCTGATTGACTATAAGGGCGGAGGCATGTCCAATACATTCGTGGATCTGCCGCATGTGGTTGCAACCATTACCAATCTTGATAACAATATGATTGAACGTGCCAAGGTATCGCTGCGCGCAGAATTGGTACGGAGGCAAAAAATATTAAATGATGCGGGTAATCTGCAGCATATTGACGAGTATTACAGCCGGTTGCGGACGGTTCCGGGAGAACCGCTGCCGCATCTTGTTATCATTATTGATGAATTTGCACAGCTGAAGAAAGAGCACCCCGAGTTTATGGACGAGCTGATCAGCATCGCAGCGATCGGCCGTACGCTGGGCGTTCACCTGATTCTGGCGACCCAGAAGCCGGCGGGAGTGGTCGATGACAAAATCTGGAGCAACTCGCGTTTCCGGATCTGCCTTCGTGTTCAGAGTGAAGGCGACAGCCGCGATATGCTGAAGATACCGAACGCAGCCTGGATCACCAAACCAGGCCGGGGTTACTTCCAGGTCGGCAGTGATGAGCTGTTCGAGGAAATGCAGTTCGCCTGGAGCGGAGCGCCTTTCATCCCTGACGGTCAGGTTCGGGAAGAGTTTACGATCGCCGAGCTGCATATGAATGGAAGGCGGGAGCGACTCTTTCTGGAGACAAGAGATTCGGGCAGCACATCAGCAGAAGCCCCCAAACAGCTGCGTGTCTTTATTGATACGGTGGCGGGAGCGGCAGAACAGGCAGGCATTGAGCGGCTCGCCGGTCCTTGGCTGCCTCCCCTTCCCGAAAATCTGGAGCTGGATGAGCTGGATCAGTTATCTGCAGATAAGTGGAGCGGGATGGTCGAACAGACCCTGGAAGTGCCGGTCGGGTTGACAGATGATCTGCTGAATCAGCAGCAAAATGTGCTGCAGATGCGCATAGATAACGGGCATTGGATGATTTATGGTATGCCTGGAACAGGCAAAACGACGCTGCTACAGACATTGTTGATGTCGCTGGCACGCAACTATAATCCCGAGTCCTGGAACGGTTATATACTTGACATGGGACGCATGCTTCGGGATTATCAAGGTTTGCCGCATGTCGGCGGGGTCATGATGCTGGAAGAAGAAGATCGGATCAAACGGCTCTTCCGATTCCTTATGCAGGCGGCGGCAGAGCGCAAGGAGATGCTGGCTGAAGCGGGTCTCAAGACTGTGCAGGCCTACCGCAGATCCTACGCGGCGCTTCCGCAAATTGTTGTAATTATCGACGGATATCTGAATTTCCGGAACACGTACAATGACGAGAACGAAATGCTGGAATATCTGCTCCGAGAAGGAGCGGGGATGGGGATTACATTCCTGATTACAGCGAATCGGGTTACTGATATTTTTGAGAAGTTCAGAAGCAATATACCTAATGCACTTACCTTTGAACTATCTGATCCAAGTGACTACTATTATGCGGTTGGACGTCCTTCCAGAATTCCGGGGCAGCTGCCGCCGGGTCGTGGTATAATCAAAGGGCAAATACCTCCGCTTGAGTTTCATGCGGCACTGCCGGCTTCAGGTATAGACGAGGGTGTACGCTCGGACGCGATGCGGCATGCCATTTCCCGGATGCGGGACGAATGGCCGGGTGCGGAAGCACCACCGATCAAACCGCTCCCTGAGATAGTGCACTTGAATACTCTTCTGAAGAAGGATGCTGCTGCGAGAACCACGACGACGCTCCGTGTGCCGATTGGTTTGATGAGCGACGATCTGCAGCCCTTCCACATGGATCTTAGGGAATTCAGTCATGCAATGATCGGCAGTCCGATGGAGGGCGGGAAGACATCCATGCTGGTGTCCTGGATGCTGTCTCTGGCTTACCATGCTTCTCCGGAGGAGCTGGAGTTGTATACCATAGATACCCGGTATGGCGGAGAGTTGTCCAAGCTGCAGGGTCTCCCTCATGTTCGCGGCAGCTGTTCCAGAGAAGAAGAACTGGGGCCGTTAGTTCAGCGGATCTACGATCAGGTTGCCGTCCGTCGTCCAGATGATGAAGTGCCGCATATTGTTCTTTTTATAGATGACGCAGATGCGCTGGGCAAGCAGTTAAACGACTTTACGATCAAGGATCAGTTGGCCTCGATTGTCCGGCTTGGCCGGGACCGTAAAGTTCATGTCATTGTGACAGGCGTGCCTTCCGAGTTTCCGACGTTCGGAGTGGACTGGATTAATGATGTCAAAGCTTCGCAAACAGGTATTCTCCTGGGGAGTATAGACCCTAACGATCTTTCGTTCTTCCGTATTCCCTACAGTGAGTCATCGGCAGCCAGCAATGGGCTCAAAGTCCTGCCGCCTGGCCAAGGATATTACGTGAGACGCAAATTTACTCGAATCAAAACAGCAATTTCCTTCCATGATGAATGGACGGCTTTATATTGGATAGATCAAATTCGCGACCGATGGCATGTTGTAGTTTGAAGGGAGGTGGCTCATAATGTTGACGGTTAATGTATCCAAGCAAAAAATGATTACACTCCATGCTAAGGAATTGTTTTTTCTGGCAGGGGTTCTGGGTTCTAATCGTCTGCTGGGCATAGAGGATCCCTTCAGTGGTTATCTGGCTGAGGAGCTGGCCGAAGAGTGGAGCAGGGTGAGAGAGTCTCTGCTTCAGAAAGGTTACCTCAAGCAAGTTGAACAGGGGAAGGAGCTGGCTATGCTGCCAACCGTGTTCTCCAGGGTAGCGATAGCCGGTCTTTCGGACAAGGCATGCTGGATCAGATACGACCGCGAGGGCAAGTCTTTTGAAGGCTACCTCCACTGTACGAATGAGCGCGTGGTGGAGGTATCACGGCTCGAAGGTCAAGACGACTGCTACCGCCTCTGTGAATTAGGGAACGTTGAGGATGCCTGCAGCGCTTTGATAGGCAGAATGGGTTGGATGGAGCAGTCGCCATCAGATGCACCTGCACTCATGTTCTCGAAGAAGTCATTTCTGGAGATGTACCAGCATCGGGATTCGCTGGCGTTCGGTGAGCTGTCTGAACGGCTTGTGCTGGCCAGCGGTGATGAAGAAGGGGCTTTGGCACTAACCAGTGCGCTTAAGAACAATGTATCTTCCGGGGAGCTTCAGCTGCTGTCCTGGAACGGCAGCGAGTGGGAAACGCAAAGGGCTGCATTTGTCATCGGACATGCCATGAACTGGCTGTTCCGGATGAGTGCCAGAGGACAAGATGACTGGCTGGTTGCAGCACTGGCAACACGGACACAAATTGAAGATTTGCTTCTGAACTGGCTGCGGCAGCCATCAGAGTAAGAAGAAAGGTGATGTACATGCGCATTCGTATTGAACCGGATGTGCTTCGGACGCTGGGCAGTCAGCTGCAGCATGCGGCGGAGCAAATTCAGCAGGTGACAGCTGGACTGGAAAGAGCCCTCCAGTCATTGGAATGGGACGTCAATGTTCGTGAAGTAATCTGGAATGAATGGCAGCAATGCAAACGGCTGTCGGAGTACATTCATTCCCAGCTTCGCTCCCTGGGCATTCATATTCATCATAAGGCCGACCAGTTCCAACAGGCCGATCAGGATTATCATTCTTTCATGACAGCCACAGCTGCTGGCATGGCGCGTCCTGCCAGCATGCTGGGGATGGTTACTGAACGGACACTTTCTATCTTTCAGAACAGTGGGATGATGGGAGGCGGTACCGTGAGCGACCCAAGTTCGGTCATGAATGTGATTGCAATTCATAAGGATGGCGAATCCCATCCGGTTTGGGGCGACCAGCGGGAAATTTTGCAGCATGCGACTCTGCAGACGCCGCAGCCCTGGGTTTTCAAAGATCCGTCCGGAGCAGCATAAACAGTCAGATAGGCTTATATTTTTGAAAATTTGACAAAAGTCGACGGTGAATGTGCACGTGAACGTCTTGTTTTGTAGGTTTTTAGGGTGAATTTAAAATCAGGACCTTTGCCATTTGTTGGGAAGGAAAATCCTATTGTACAATTTGGACTGTACCATGAAATGTGAATTGAATGATTTTCAGTGATTCTGCAAGTGGCAGAAATCAATTCACTGCATGTTAAACGCAGAGCTAAAACTTACAACAATTGTCTAGAGGAGGCTTCTTTTTATGGCAGGACGCATTTTAATTACCCCAGAACAGGTAGATCAGGTAGCTAACCAATTTAAATCCAGTGGTGAGCAAAGCCAGCAAATTGTTTCCCAACTGACTAGCTCCATTCAAGGTATGGAAGGTCAATGGGAAGGTATGACGAAGCAGCGCTTTTTCCAGGAGTTTCAGGAAGCTAGCAAGCAAATGCAGCAATTTGTAACAACGTTGAACAGCATCAGCCAGGAATTGACAGCCATTGCTAACAAATTCCGTACGGTTGACCAAGCCCGGTAAGATATCTTTCATACATAGAATGAATCTCGGATTTATTCTATATACCAATTCCGCAAGTAATGCCCAGGCGGCATTAGGGAACCGGGAGTGCAATCACTCCCGGTTTTATTTATTTCTGCGGGACAGCTTCGTGGTAGAATATAGATACTTGATGGTTATTACAGGTGGAAAAGAGGGATCTGGATGTCATTTCAGCCTAGTCCGAGTGATGAGATTGTCATCAATGAACGGGTATACCGGATCGGACAACATCCTGCAGCACCCGGCTTGGCATATGCCCAGGCTGGAAGACAGGGGATAGTATATCAGCTTATTCCAGTAGACGAAGGGTTGAAGGGGGCCAAGGCACTTAAGGTCTTTTTCCCTAAATATCGTATCCCGGCCATGGTCTATCAGTCGGAGCATATGCGTTCATACAGCAGCATCCCCGGGTTGCAGGTCTGTGAACGGGACGTGCTCACTCCAGAAAGAAACGGAAACCTGATCGCCGAACATCCGGATTTGCTGTACGCGGTTCTGATGCCTTGGGTGCATGGGAAGACATGGTTCGACTGTCTGACCGGGGAGGAAGCACTAACCCCCCGGCAGAGCCTGGAGCTCGCCCGCTCCATGGCCGCAACGGGTTCAGCCATGGAGCAGCGGGGACTGGCTCACTGTGATCTGTCGGCTCCCAATGTGATGCTTCCGTTTTTTTCTGAAGTTGATCCGCCGACAGGGGGCTCTGCCGTCGAATGGGTAGATGTGGAACAGATGTATGGCAAAAGCATGGACCGCCCGGATGTTCTGCTCGCCGGCTCTCCAGGATATGCAGCACACCGTACGGTGCAAAGCGGTCTATGGAGCTCATATGCGGACCGTTTTGCCGGTGCTGTAATTATTAGTGAGATGCTTGGCTGGTGTGATGAGGATATCGTGCGCAGAGGCTGGGGAGACAGTTATTTTGACCCTCATGAAATGCAGACGCCAAGTGAGAGATACCGGGCTCTACGCCAGTCGCTTGAATCCAACTGGGGTTCAAGACTTCTGGAACTGTTCGTTCGGACGTGGGAAAGTCAGGACTTGAGCGGCTGTCCGACGTTCGGCGAATGGCTTGTTGCCCTGAATTCCATTACAGAAGAGCATCTAGTTAGGCTGGAGACAGGCGATCCTGAGGAGCAGGAAGCAGAGCCTTCAGCAGCCATGGCCGAAGGTCCAGCCCAGTCTGCTGCTTTGAGCGGCCTGACGCAGGCTGAAGCAGCCGCGGCGCTAGCCTCGGTACCCGAAGGCGGCGATGTGAAGGATCAGCTCTTCCGGCAGGCCAGGGAGCTGGAGCGGCAGGAGAAATGGGCGGCTGCACTTGAAGTCTACCGCTCCCTTCATCATTTTGTGGAGGAGGGCTCTGCTCTCCAAGTGGAAGTGGAAACGGCAATTGCCGGTCTTGAGGAGAAGCTGGCTCCAAAGAAGGAACCTGCAGGACCACAGCCCTGGTACCGTTCCAAGAAGCTGCTGATCTCCACTGCTGCTGCCCTCATCCTTGCAGCAGGGGCCATTCCTGCAGTTAATCTGCGGGCAGAGCAATTGGAGGCAAAGAAGGAAGCGGCAGCCAAGCTGGCAGCCCAAGAGCAGGAGGCTGCGGCTGCAAAGGCAGCAGAGGAAGCCAGGCAGACGGCAGCCAAGGACGCCGCCGCAGCGAAGGAAGCTGCGGAGAAAAAGGCAAAGGACGAACAGCTCAAGAAGCAGCAGGCTGAGCAAAAACTGAAACAAGCAGCCCTTCTGAAGCAGCAGCAAGCGGCTGCACAGCAGAAGAAGGAAGCGGAGCGCAAGAAACTGCAGGAGAAGTACGCTGCACAGGAGAAATATGAAGCTTATCTGGCAGCCCAGGCCAAGATCAAGCAGGCGGCCGCGAAGCAGAGAGAGGCCGACCGATTGAAGGCCCAACAGGAAGCAGAACGCCAGGCCCAGCTTGCGCGTGAGCGCGAAGAGGCCAGGCAGCGTGCGGCCGCTGAGCAGGCACGCAAGGAGGCGGCAGCCCGTGCGGCGGCCGCGAAGGAGCGCCAGGCCCGTGAAGCCGCGGCGGCCCAGGTGCTTAAGAAGAAGAGAGCGCAAGGGGTCGTCGAGCTGATCAGCTATTATAACCGGGCTTATAACGCTCAGAAGAGCGGTAATATCAGCCGCGCGCGGGAGTATGCAAGTGTATTTACAGGCTTGTATGCGAAGGATGCCGCCTATTACAGCACGGTGGGAAATCTTCGCAAACGTGCAAATGCAATTAATAAATTTATATCAAACAGCAGCTACAGCCTTCCTAACATCTAATAGACTGCAGCATACTGCAAAGAGGTGACACCCATTGAATTACACCATTCAAGCGTCGCAGCGAACACCGGCGTTAATCATTTATCTGATCGATATCAGCGCCTCCATGAATATGCTGATGGAGAACACCCGGCGTATGGATGTGGTGTATGAAGCTCTGTCGCTGGCTATACGCCAGATGGTCTATCGTTCAACCAAGGGGAGCCGGCTCACCCCGCGCTACCGTATCGCCATTCTGGCCTACAGTGACGATGTCTTTGATCTGCTGAACGGGATCAAGGGCATAGACGAAATCGCAGCAGTTGGTTCACTGCCTGACCTGACACCGATGCGCTTCTCCGATTCAGCTAAAGCTTTTCTGCAGGCAGAACGAATTCTCGAAGCAGAGCTTCCCCATATGCAGGATTGCCCTGCTCCCTTAGTTTGTCATATGACAGACGGAGTATCGACCGGTGATGACCCAGAACCCATTGCCAAAAGGATCATGAATATGAGTGTTCCGGATGGTAACGTGCTGGTTGAGAACATTTTTATATCCGATCATCTGCTGGGTTCTCCTATTCCCGAGCCGCGGCGATGGAAAGGAATTACACCGGATACGGTGCTGCTGGATGAGCATGCGGAGAAGCTGAGAAGGATGTCTTCTCCGCTGCCGGATACTTACCGCGAAATGCTCGTGGAATCGGACTATCAGCTGGCCTCCAACGCGCTGATGATGCTGCCGGGCACGTGTGCAGAACTGGTGTCCATCGGCTTCCAAATGTCTGCAGCTACACCGGTGCGCTGATGAAGGATGTGATCAAGACGGAACAGCATATTCCGGACCGTGTGATGCGGTATATCTGCGAACAAACTGCCGATCAGCCTGTTACCCGGTTAGGGGGAGCACTCACATGCCGCTTCGCCTACGGAAGGGCGTCTGAGACCGCTGATGCCGAAGAACCGGGGCAGGATTTTCTTGGGATTTGGATGCAAAGAGACCTGTGTTCCTTTGTCCTTTGCGATGGGGTTGGTCAGAGCTTCCAGGGGGATTTTGCAGCCAGATATCTGGGTACCTCTCTGCTGGACTGGCTCGCAGCAGAGACAGCTCCTTCACTGCCCCGGCTGCAGCGGAAGCTTGAGTTGTGGACCGGAACGGCAACGGAACAGCTGGAGCGCGAGACTGCATTAGAGCATGTTCCTGCTCTTTTGCGTCATGTTCTGGAAGACAAGAAGAAGCTTGGCAGCCAGACAATGTATGTATGCGGTCAGCTTAAGCTGCCCTCACGCAAACGCCGCGGCCGGATGTGGCTGGCTTGGCAGGGAGACTCCCGGGTGCGTCTGTGGAGCCAATCCCGTGAATGTTCCATTCAATCCCCTGAAGTTTCAGGGGTATCGGACCGCTGGTCCACACAGAAAGGCATTATTGGCAAAGGTCCGCATATCTATGAAACGTCGCTGCCACCTGGTCAGCCCATGAGACTCCAGCTATACAGTGATGGTCTGAGTGATCTGGATGCGGTTCAGGAAGAGGTTCCGGATGATGAGCTGCAGCTGCTGCTGCAGGCGGAACACGTCGGTGGACTGGAAGATGATGCGGCCTTCATAGAACTGAAATGGTAAAATAGGACTTGGATCGTCCGGACAGCCGACTTCTTTCTTCTTGAAGAGAAACCGGCTGTCTTTTTATATTACTGGCAGGCTGTATATTATAAATGGATTGGCAGAAGCGGAACGGTCTCGATATAATAACAGAGTTCATATGAAGACGAAAAAGCATGAACATGCATAATATATACCGTAAAGGAGTGAGCAGGATGAGAAATCGAAAAAGCGGTTATGGAGGCAGTCCTGCAGGCTGTCCGGTAGAAGTTACGCTGGATGTAATTGGCGGCAAATGGAAGGGGATCATTCTGTACCATCTGTCCTCGGGAACAAAGCGTTTTAACGAATTTCGGCGCTTGATGCCCGCGCTGACTCAGCGGATGCTGACCTTGCAGCTGCGTGAACTGGAAGAGGATGGAGTGGTTCACCGTGAAGTATACCCTGTAGTTCCTCCTAAAGTGGAGTATTCCCTGACCCCATTCGGCAACACACTGGAACCAATCATTATGCAGATGCATGAGTGGGGTATCCAATTCGAGAAGGGTAATATCGGAAACAAACCCTGCGCCGCAGAGGCAGAATAATCACAAATTTCCGGTGTATGGCCGCCTAAAACGGTAAAAACCGGAGCATTTAATACGATGAGGGTGTAAGGGGCTGTAAATGAGGGATAGATCCGCTAAAAGCAAATAGATGATTTAAAAACACTTCTTTTTGGGTAATCTTGTAATGGTACTTACTTTATAGCTTGGCAGACAAGAACCTATTCTAAAGGAGTTGTACATATATGGGCGAATCTTTCAATCCGCAGCGTTTTGCAGGACAAACAGCCATTATTACCGGAGCAGGGTCGGGGATTGGCAAAGCGGCGGCGCTTCGTCTGGCGCAGGAAGGCGCCAATGTAGCACTGTTCGATCTGCTGAATGACCGTACGAGTGAAACGGAGCAGGAGGTTAATGCGATCCGTTCTGGCGCGGCACGGGCGTTTGACGTCGATGTGTCTGATCCGGCACGGATGGAGAAAGCGGTGCTGGAAACCGCGGAGCTGTTCGGCGGTATCGATATCGTTTTCGCCAATGCAGGCATTAACGGTGTCGTTGCACCGATTGAGGATCTCAAAATTGAAGAATGGCGCCGTACGTTGGCAACCAATCTGGACGGTACGTTCCTGACCGTTAAATATGCCGTTCCCCATCTAAAGAAGCAGGGTGGAGGCAGTGTCATTATTACCAGCTCCATTAACGGGAACCGCCGTTTTACCAGCTTTGGCATGTCGGCTTACAGCACAACCAAGGCAGGACAGGTTGCCTTTGCGAAGATGGCTTCCCTCGAGCTTGCCAAATTCAAAATCCGTGTAAATGTGATCTGCCCCGGTGCGATTTCAACCAATATTGATGAGAGCACAGAGAAGACGGACGGTTTAAAGGAAATCATTATCCCGATCAAATTTCCGGAAGGCAGTCAGCCGCTTGCGAATGGTCCCGGTCAACCGGAGCATGTCGCTGATCTAGTCGCTTTCCTGGCGTCGGATGAATCGCGTCACATTACAGGCGCACAAATTGTTATCGACGGGGCCGAATCATTGCTCAGCTAATTTAATATGTCTATGATTCTGATTCTGATGGGTATTTTCCCGGCTTGTGCCGGGAAATGCCCTTTTTGAATTGCGGCTGTTTTTTACGGTCTGAACCCATTACAATAGAGAAAAAGCTTGGCTGATCGGCGTTAGCACATTTGACAGGAAGAGGAGTGTCTTGTATGGGAGGAATGTTCTCCAGAATAGTAGAGCAAAAACTGGCGGAAGCCGTGGCGCGAGGAGAACTGGATAATCTGCCTGGCGCCGGCAAGCCGCTGCAGCTTGAAGATTTGTCGCATGTGCCTGAAGACCTGAGAATGTCCTATAAATTAATGAAAAATGCAGGCATCCTTCCCGAAGAGCTGGCTCTCCAGAAGGAGTGTGTGCAATTGCAGGATCTGTTGGATGCTTGCAGGGATGCGGGCGAGAAGGAGAAGATCAGCCGCAGGCTGACTGAAAAGTCATTGCGGCTGCGAATGCTGCTGGAGGATCGGGGCATCGGCAGTCTGCAGACATTCCGGCAGTATGGGAATGCGGTCCGCAGCCGTCTGGAGTCGGGCACAGAGAACTAGACACCGCAGAGGATATCCTTTTGCATCCGCGACAATGCAGCTTCGTCCAGAATAACAGGCTGTGTTGGAATGGCAGATAGCCGAAAAGAAGGGACCAAGTCGGCCGCCTTCATCGCTTCCGGACGATCCTGAAGGCCGCTGAGATAGGCAAGCCAGCCGATGACTGCTTCCGGCGACGCCTTTTTCAGCCGAAGCTGGGACAGGCCTGTGCCGCCGTGCCTTTTGGCTAGACGTCTGCCGTCCGGCCCGCAGACGAGCGGAACATGTGTAAAGTGAGGCGCCTTCCAGCCGAGCAGGTCATAGAGCAGCAGCTGACGCGGTGTGGAGTCTAATAAATCCCAGCCGCGCAGCACCTCGGTAATGCCCATGGCTGCGTCATCCACGATGACAGCAAGCTGATAAGAGAACATGCCGTCTGCGCGCTTGACGATAAAATCACCGCCTTGAATGATATTGGCGGATTGACTGCCCGCGATTCCGTCTTCGAAGGTCATCATTCGAGCAGGTACACGCAGACGGAGGGAAGGGGTTTTGTGCCGGCTCTTCGCCTGGATTTCATCGGCACTTAAGCACCGGCAGGTTCCGGGATAAGCTGGTCCTTCGGCAGACAGGCCGTGAGGGGCGCTGGCTGCCTGCAGGATATCGGCCCTGCTGCAGAAGCAGGGATAGAGCAGTCCTTGATGCTGAAGCTCTTGAAGTGCCGTCTCGTAATACTCCAGCCGTTCGCTCTGGGTGTACGGAGCAAAATGTCCGCCCACGTCAGGTCCCTCGTCCCAGTCCAGCCCCAGCCAGTGCAGGTCAGCCAGAATGCCTTCAGCCAGATGGGATCTGGACCGGGTCATATCTATATCCTCCATCCGGAGAACAAAGGCTCCTCCCTGGGAGCGGATCTGAAGCCAGGACAGCAGCGCTGTCCGGGCATTTCCAATGTGCATTGAACCTGAAGGGGTTGGTGCAAAACGCCCTCTTGGTGTAGGATACATGCTCAAGGATCGACCCTTCTTTCCGTAACATAATCAGTAGTTGTATATTTACTAATTCTATATTGTAAACAAGATTTCACGGGCCGTCCAATGGATGCTTACAATGGGATGGATGGGAAACCGTGCAATTCGGCAATTATTGGAGCGATGAACGAAATGACTGAATTACCCGTTAAAACAATACTTCCCCGGCTGAGGCAGGCGCTTGAGGAACACCACGCAGCCATCTTGACTGCCCAGCCGGGCGCAGGTAAAACAACCGTTATTCCCTTAGCCCTGCGCAGCGAACCATGGCTGAAAGGCAACAAAATCATTATGCTGGAGCCCCGGCGTCTGGCAGCACGTTCGGCCGCAGCCTATATGGCCAGAACACTGGGTGAATCCGCCGGCGGGACTGTCGGTTACCGGGTACGGATGGATACCCGGGTCAGTGAAATGACGAAGGTTGAAGTCGTGACCGAAGGGGTGCTGACCCGGATGCTGCAGCATGACCCGGCACTGGAAGGTGTCGGCCTGGTTATCTTTGATGAATATCATGAACGGAATCTGCATGCAGATCTTGGACTGGCCTTAACCCGTCAGTGTCAAGAGGTGCTGCGTCCGGATCTGAAAATACTCGTCATGTCAGCCACCCTGGATGCAGAGCCGCTGAGCCGTCTCCTGAACGGGGCACCCATTCTTGAAAGTCCAGGACGTACCTATCCGGTTGAGACGGTGTATGCTCCCAAGCGACCGGAAGAAGAATTGGAGCAGGCCATGGCTCGCACTATCCAGGAAGCGATGAGGGCCTATGAGGGGGATGTGCTGGCATTCCTGCCCGGTATTCGTGAGATTCGGCGTACGGAACGGGAGCTTGGTCAGCTTGGGCTGCCTGGTCATATCCGGGTCGCGGCCATCTACGGAACAATGCCGCTCGATCAGCAGGATGAGGCGATAAGACCATCCGCGGTCTCGGAGCGCAAGATTGTTCTGGCTACCTCTATCGCAGAGAGCAGCTTAACCATTGAGGGAATTTCGATCGTGGTAGACAGCGGCCTGCAGCGGGAGCCTTCCTTCTCAGCACGTACCGGGATGAGCCGCCTTATAACAGTCCGCATATCCAAAGCATCTGCCGTACAGCGGCAGGGCCGGGCAGGCAGACTGCGTCCGGGTGTAGGTTATCGCTTGTGGAGTGCGGAAGAGCAGGCGGCGCTTCCGGAGTTCTCCCGCCCTGAAATACAGGCAGCAGACCTGGTACCGCTCGCTCTGGAGCTGGCAGCCTGGGGAGCGAAGACGCCTTCGGAGCTGCAGTGGCTCGACCAGCCGCCAGCGGCCGCTTACGAGCAGGCTGTGCAGCTTCTGGAGCTGCTTGGGTGTATAGACTATAGAGGAATCACAGAACATGGCCGCCGTGTACATGAGCTCGGGATTCATCCCCGACTCGGCCATATGCTGCTGGAGAGCCGGAAACTGGGCTTGGAGGAGCCAGCGTCTCGCCTGGCCGCACTGCTGCAGGAGCGCGATTTATTCCGTGCTTCCCTGGGAACTGACCTTCGTCTGCGCATGGACATACTGGAAGAGCAGGCATCGGGAAACCTGGTGAGGAGCAGCGATATACCTGACCGCGAAGCATTAGAGCGGCTCATTCGTGAGAGCCGGCACTGGCTGAACACTGTCACCGCGGACAGTCCTCGCCGAACAGCGGGTGGCAGGGGCTCAGACGACTGCGGTATACTGCTGGCCTTTGCTTATCCTGACCGAATCGGACAATCGCGCGGCGGCGGGAAATTTCTGCTCAGCAGCGGCCGCGGGGCATTTCTGCCGGGTCAGGAACTCATGTCAGGTGCAGCTTATGTAGTTGTGGCGGAAGCTGATGATCAGGGCAGCGACGGCCGCATCCGCCTGGCAGCCCCTTTAACGGAACAGGAGCTGTACAGTCATCACCGGAGCCTGATGAAGGAGGAGGAGCTCGTCTACTGGGATCAGAGCCGCCGGGGCGTCCGTGCCGAGAAAAAGCTGAAGGTGGGAGCCGTCACGCTGAAGGAGCTGCCGTATGAACGGCCGTCCTATGAACTGGTTGCTGCAGCCCTGCTGGAGGGAATAAGGCGTCAGGGCATCCAGCTTCTGCCCTGGTCCAAGCAGAGCCGGCAGCTTCAGGAACGCATGATATTCATGCATCAGCATCTGCCGGAATGGCCGGATGCTTCGGATCAGGGGCTGCTCGATACGCTGGAAGAATGGCTGCTTCCTTATCTGAGCAATCAGCGCAGCGCAGCGGATCTGCAGCGTCTGCATATCCAGGATCTGCTGCTGGGCCTGCTCAGCTGGGAGCAGCGGCAGCAGCTCGATCAGGAAGCGCCGACCCATGTGCAGGTGCCAAGCGGGTCACGAATCCCTGTCGACTACAGCCGGCCCGACGCGCCTACTCTAGCGGTAAGACTGCAGGAGCTGTTCGGGATGCGTGAGACACCGCGTCTTGGGCTGGGGAGTGTGCCCGTGCTTCTTCACCTGCTGTCACCGGCACAGCGGCCGGTTCAGGTGACCTCTGATCTGGAGAGCTTCTGGGAGCATGCCTATTTTGAAGTGAAGAAGGATCTCAAGGGGCGTTATCCCAAGCATTATTGGCCGGATAATCCGCTGGAAGCAATGCCGACCCGCCGGGTTAAGCCCAGATCCTGACAAGCAATCCATTTTTAACACCTGTGCCTGACTTAGGTTTGGAATGATGCCTGCAAGGGTAATGATGCTACGAACCACTAATCAGGGAGGTAATAATGATGGAAAAGAAAATTGTTGGCGTATTTGATACCGAGCAGGAAGCTTCTCGCGCGATCGAGTCATTGCAGCAGCAAGGTTTTCGCAACGACGAAATATCCGTCATTACTCGCGATAAAGAAGACATGAGAACCATTAATGAAGAGACAGGGACCAAGGCGCCGGAAGGTGTGGCGACAGGAGCAGCAACCGGAGGTGTGCTGGGCGGCGTAGCCGGATTGCTGGCGGGTATCGGAGCGTTGGCGATTCCGGGGATTGGTCCGATTCTGGCAGCAGGTCCAATTGCTGCGACGCTGACCGGAGCCGCTGTAGGCGCCGGCGCTGGCGGTCTGGTCGGCGGTCTCGTAGGACTCGGTATTCCTGAGGATGAAGCGAAGGAATATGAAGGTTACGTTGATCAGGGTAAAATCCTCGTATTAGTAGACGCAGCAGCGGACCGCGGCAATGATGTATACGATGTATTCCGCACGAACCGGTCGCTTAACGCTGATCGGTACGCTGCTCATTCCGGTGTCATGACGGACGATCTTGCCCGTACGAATAGGTTGGATGAAGATGTAAATCACAGCCGCCGCACAGATGCTGTGGTCGAAGATGTAATGCCGGATACACTGGATAACAACCGCCCGATGAGACGATGAATGACAATAAAGCCTGGTCCCTTGAGGATCGGGCTTTTTTACTGTTGAAACAAAGAAGCAGGAAGCAGCGGCGTTGACAAGAGGAAGGCGATCAATTATCTTTAAATAAAGATATTACGCAGCTCGTTTGATTGAAGGAGGATTACAGATGAGTATACGTGTCTATCCCGCTTTTATGCAGGGAAAAGGAGAGTTCGACGGAGGAAAGATCACAGAGCAGAAGCCCATCGGTTTTCCGGGAGAAGGTTCTGTAATTAACCGGATCGGTCCTTTATATTACTGGGCATGGGCCAAAGCGCCGGTGGGAGGACATATCGCGCCTCATCAGCATGAAGGTTATGAAATTGTGACTTATGTGACGCAGGGTACGGCCGTACACCGGGATTCATTAGGCTCAGACAGCAGAGTAGCTCAAGGCGGGCTGCAGATTATGCACACCGGCTCTGGAGTCAGCCATGAAGAGGAATGGACCGGACCTGACATGGAATCATTCCAGATCTGGTTAGAGCCGGATCTGACTGAAGCATGGGAACGGACGCCAAAATATATGAAATACGAGGCCAACGAATTCCCGCTGGCGTACGAAGATGGAGTTGTAATTCGAACGTTAATCGGTACGGGATCACCTGCAGCATTAACAGTGGATGCCCAGCTGCAGGACATTGAACTCAAATCCGGGAAATCGTTCGTAAAAGAGCTGGACAGCGGAAGAACTGCGGCCGTACTTATTCTGGAAGGCGCAGCCCGGTTTCTTATTCCTGGCTCCGGAGAAATGCAGGCACACGCCGGAACCGGGGACTTTGTGATGCTGACCTCACCCGCTTCATCTGGATGGGCTGTCACTGCAGCGGAGGATGCTTTAAGACTGCTGGTGATAGAGGTCCCGAACAAGGTAAATTATCGTCTCACACCGAAGAAATACTGACTATCTTGGCTTCCATTTAGAAGAAATTGGGCATCTGTGCTTACATCTGATACACTAACCAAAGAAGCAGTTCATTCTTTCGGCCGAAGGGAGAAAATCAAACATGATCATTACGACGACACCAACGATTGAAGGAAGACCCATTCAGGAGTATACCGGAATAGTTAATGGTGAGGCCATTATGGGGGCAAACGTAGTACGGGATTTTTTCGCTTCCATAACAGACATCGTGGGCGGAAGATCTGGCGCCTATGAGAGCAAGCTGAAAGAAGCGCGCGATGTAGCAATGGAAGAGATGAAGCAGCAGGCGGCGCGCATAGGCGCGAATGCCATCGTCGGAATAGACATCGATTACGAAGTGGTGCGTGAGGGTATGCTGATGGTTGCTGTCAGCGGCACAGCGGTGCGGGTATAATTCCTAATCTGCGAGCTGTGCATACGCAATATCCCCTTTCCGTTTCATCCCGGGGGGATGAAACGGAAAAAAGCACTGCGGTAGGAAGAAAGGGACGTTATGGACTATGGCAACAATTAAGGATATAGCAGGCCAGGCAGGGGTTTCCATTGCTACCGTCTCAAGGGTTCTCAATTATGACCCGACCCTGTCTGTATCAGATGAGACGCGTAAACGAATACTCGAAATTGCACAAGAACTGAATTATCGAACGCCGAGGGAACGCAACGGAAGCGGTCCTGCAGCCCTGGTTCATAAAGAATCCCGGCGGATCGGACTGATGAACTGGTATACGGATCAGGAAGAAATGCTGGATCCATATTACCTGGCTATTCGGCTCGGAATTGAGAGAGAATGCTTCAAACATCAGTTTGAACTCGTGAAGATGTACAAGCACAGCACCGGAGAGAGCGTGGACTGGAACGGAGAAGCGCTGGATGGAGTGATCGCCATCGGAAGGTTCGAGCAGCAGGATCTTGATTGTTTTCCACCTCATCTCGATACGGTGGTGTTCGTCGATTCATCGCCGGATGACGAACACTTCGATTCCGTTGTCTTTGATCTGCGCCGTGCGGTCAGGGAAGTGCTGGATTATCTGGAAAGCTTGGGCCACACCAGGATTGGCTATATTGGGGGACATAATGAGTCTTATGACAGAACCACGCGGGATGAAAGGGAGCTAGCATTTGGTGACTGGTTCAAAGAGAGAAACCAGGATGAGACTGCGTTTATGTACACGGGCAGTAACTGGTATCCGGAGGACGGATATCAGCTGATGAAAAGAGCCCTGGAATCATCCTCCCGGCCGACGGCTTTTTTGGTCCAGAATGATTCCATGGCCGTGGGCGCTCTCCGTGCGCTTCATGAAGCAGGAATAAAGGTCCCTGAAGAAATGTCCATTATCGGCTTCAATGACATCGCTATGTCGGAATTTATGCAGCCGCCTCTAACCACAGTCAAAGTACATATGGAGTACATGGGGGAGACAGCCGTAGAGCTGATTGCCGACCGACTGAATTCTAAACGCGACATTGCGAAAAAAGTAGTTCTTCCAACGAAGCTCATTGTGAGGGAAAGCTGCGCGAGTCTTGAAGCGCCTTAAACATAAGTCATTTAAAACAGCCTGCCGCATAGATGCGGCAGGCTGTTTGCCTGAGGAAAATAATGATGGAATACCAAATTAAACGCGTTGTAAAAAAAAATTACTTAACAATAGTAAAATTTTATTGATATTTTACTAAAATAATGATAAATTGATAATGTTAAATTGTAATCGCTTTCATATAAAGGCCAGGGAGGTTTTACAGTGAAAGAATCCAGAACAAAGAAAGCAAAAAGAAAATCCATTCCCATTGCCGCGTTATCGGCAGCTATGATTTTAACATCTTCACAAGGCTTTGTTTATGCAGAGTCAACGGGTACTGCGCAGGAAGAGACGGTGCAGGACGGACAGGATGGGAGTACAGTCGATGATCCAAATGTAACGACGCAGGCTCCACAGGAGTCTTCCCTGCCGGGCACTCCATCGAATATCGCACCTAACAGCCAGCTGAGCTCTAATGATCCGGAAAACTCGCCTGAGGCACAGAAGTCCAGGTTCTACACTTCAACTTATGTGTCGGAGCATATGGATCAGAAGGAAATGAGTTACCGGGTTTATCTTCCGGAAGGATATTACGAAAGTTCAAGAAACTATCCCGTCGTCTACCTGCTTCATGGAGAGAATAATAGCAGCGAATCGTTTGAGAAGAGCGGTATTGCCGACAAGCTTGATCAATGGATGAAGGCTGGTACGCTCCAGAAGATGATCGTTGTTATGCCGGACTCCAGCGGTGGCAGTTACTTTGTGAATCAAACTGAAGGTGACGACAAGGGCAACTGGGAAGAGATGATCGTGAACGATCTGGTACCTGCGGTTGACGGAAAATTCAGGACCATTGCGAAGCCGCAGTACAGAGGAATTACCGGTATTTCAATGGGCGGTTTTGGTGCTTTTGTTATCGGTCTTGATCATCCTGAGCTGTTCGGCTCCATCGGCAGCCATCGCGCCCCGCTCGGCATGACGGTTGCGAATTACAATCCGATGACGTTGCTCAAAAGTAAAACAGACAGTCAATTGAAAGCGTATTCTATTTATCTGGACGGAGGCACGGATGATCCTTATACATATGCGGATAACTCCACGAATGATATTCACGCCTATCTGCGCTCCAAGTCCATTTCACATGGATACCAGATGCGTCCTGGCGATCACGCCCCTGCGGATGCACTCGCGGATCTCAATCGCTCTTTCGGCGCATTCAGTTCCAAATTTGCCAAAGGAATTTTGACGGGCAGCTTTACTGCTACGCCGCAGGCCTTGAGTATTGGTACAGAAGAAGTCAGCGTGTCGTATACGACACGGCTTGACCGTGCTGCAGCGGAGCTGTTCCAGAACGGCAATGAAGACGAGGATTTTAAATTGTCTGTATCGTTGAAGGTCACAGATCCAGAAGGTAACGTGTTGTACACCGAGGTTAAGAATGCAGGAGATGTTATCGCGGGTTCGGGAGATTCGGAATTCACGGGAAGCTTTAACATCCCTGTCGAACAGCTGGGTGCCAGCAAAAGTACAACCGTTTCTCTGGAAGCCTCACTGCTTGGCTCGACAGTATCTCTGGGCTCCAAGCCATTGATCCGTGTTACACCAACGGGAACTCTGCCTGAAGATATTCAGATTGATCTCTTGGGGGATTGGAAATTTAAGAAAGACTCACAATCCCAGCCATCACTTCATGGAGAAGCTGACAACGTGGACACGACCGATTGGGCCACTGTGCAGCCTGGCCTGGACTGGTGGACTGATGGTTTTGGCGGTTATAGCGGATTAAATAATTACTATGGTGCTGCCTGGTATCAGAGAACATTTTTTGTGCCGGAGGATTTCCCCGATCAGGACCTTACCTTAATGGCCGGTAAAATTGATGACGCGGACATCACTTATATTAATGGTGTTAAAGTCGGCGAAACCGGATTTGAGAACGGAGTCTACAAGTCTTCCTTCTGGGCAGCATCACGTCAATATAAAATTCCAAGCAATCTGCTGAAGCGGGGGCAAGTCAATACGATTGCCGTGTATATGGTGAACGATAACGGCGGCGGCGGCTGGTACTCCGGACCGATCGGTATCTATACAAAGGCTGCGATGCAGAAAATAAAGAACCTGCCTTCTGAAGTTCCTAGTCAGAACATCGTAACCGCAGTGAAGGAGCTTGCTGCAAAGCAGTACCAGGCTGTCGATCAGAAAGATTTGAGCGCTTACGCAGATACGCTGTCGGCCCAATATTTCGAGAAGGGCATCGACAAGCTGAAACTGCTTGACCAGCGCCGGCAGTGGTCCAAAGATTACGCAACCATCAAGACAACGATCGACAATCCCTATGTATTCACCCTCAACAATCGCTATTTATATACGGCTGAGGTGAAGATAACGGGGACCACAGCAGACGGAACCGAGACGGTGCTGCAGCAGGGAGCTGTATCTCAATACTACCAGCAGGAGAGCGGGAAACTGCGGGAAACAGGCGACCAGAAGCTGTTCTTCGTGACTCAGTTTTATTCGGAAAGTGCGAAGCGGACGGTTAAGTACAGGGTTTATCTGCCGCAGAGTTATTTGACTCATCCGGACAAACGTTATCCAAGTGTTTATTTACTTCATCAGTTTAACAGTGACAGCGAGTCCTATGAGATTGACAAAATTGATCAGATCCTGAACAGGGAGATTGCCGCAGGAAGGTCCAAAGATATGATTGTCGTCATGCCCGATTCCTCCGGCTTAAGCTGGTGGGTGAACGGTGCCGGTCCGGATGGTGTGAAGTGGCAGGATATGGTCGTTAAGGACTTGGTCCCTCATGTAGACCAGAAATACAGAACCATTGATGATGCCCGTTACAGGGGAACCTCGGGGGTATCAATGGGCGGATTCGGTTCCTTCGTCATCGGCTTCCAATACCCTGATTTGTTCTCCTCGGCAGTCAGTCATATGGGAGCGCTCAGCTTCACCCAGGCGGGTCAGAATCCGGTTAGCATTATAAAGTCCTACCCGATTGAGGCACTGAAAAGATACTCCATTTACTTCGACTCGGGGAACGAAGATGTCTACAAATTTGATGTGCCAGTAGCGACTCTTCATAAATACCTGAATGACAACGGCGTGGATCATTACGCTGAAATTCGTGACGGCCTGCATGATAGTGCCTTTTATACGAAATCTGTCGATTTATCGTTCGCACAGCACAGCAGACACTTTGCTGATGCACATGTGGCTGACGGTATTCTGGCAGGAAGCCTGAATATCCGTAATGAAGCAGGAAACAAGGCAGCGTTATACCAGGTCACGACGAAAGAAGGGCTAAACGCCTATCTGGATAACATCCCGGCTTCACCTTATGTGAAAAATCAAACACCGGATCTGCACATTCCGATTACGCTGGAACTGACCAACCAGGCTACAGGAGAGCGATTGGTCGCTCAGCAGGATGAGCTGGCGACCCGCTCCGGCAGCGTCTCGAAGGATGGGACACTGGCCATTCCTGTGCTTGCGGATGGCAATTACAGCATAAAGCTCAAAGCTTCCGTGTTGGACCGCACGTTCACACTTGCAGCTGCTGATTACACTGTCGGCGGATCAACAGGGGGATCTTCCGGTAATACGGGCGGCGGCTCTGCAGGAGGTTCGAATTCCGGCACACCGGTTGTTACACCGGGTGGAGACGGCACAGCCGGAACTTCTAACGGAGCAGGCGGATTCACGATAACGGGAGAAGCAGCAGCAGCGGCCCTGCAGAAACAAACCGATCTGCAGATCCAGCTTTCTAGCGGAATCTCGCTTGTCCTTCCGTATGATGCATTGAACCAGATCACGACAGAACTTGGTCAAGGCTTCAAGCTGCTGAATTGGACAGCGGCACCAGTGACAGCCGCTGACCAGAAGTCCATGACTCAATCTGCCGGACAGCGCATGGGCGGTCAGCTCAAGCCGGCCGGATCGTTCATCAACCTGGAGATGACAGCCACCCTTGCTGACGGCTCCATCCGCAAGCTGAATCCGGCGTTCCGGCAGCCGGTCAAGATACAACTTGCAGCAGACTCAGGTACAGACCAGCAGCTTGCCGGTGTGTATTACTGGAACGCAAAAGGCGAAGCGGAGTTTACACGCAGCAAGTGGAACAGCAAGACGAGAACGTTCGAAGCTCAAGTGGACCATTTTGGTACCTACAGCTTGTTGACCTTTACGAAGCCGTTCAACGATGTACAGTCATCTTCATGGTATAACCGGGCGGTTGAAGTTATGGTTGCGCAGCATATTGTTACTGGTGTGAATGATACACGGTTTGCACCGAGCCATCCTGTGACCAGAGCTGAATTTGCCGCTCTCGTTACCCGTATGCTGGGACTGGAGGAGTCTTCATCTGCATCGTTCGCCGATGTGTCCAAAGACAGCTGGTATGCATCGTCCGTTTCAGCTGCCTACCAAGCCGGCATAATCAAGGGTGTATCTGCGGATGCTTTCGAGCCGAACAGACAGATTACGCGGGAGCAGATGGCTGTAATGACCTATAATGCGCTGCAAAAACTGAACCCGGGCGAGAACGGAACGGGTAATGATCCATTGGCCGGATTCACAGACGCCAAAAATATTAATGCATGGGCAAAGCAGCAGATGGCTGCCCTCGTGCAGCTTGGTCTGATCCAGGGCAAAAACAGCAGCTCTATCGCGCCGCAGGGCGCGGCCACCCGCGCTGAAGCGGTACAGGTGCTGTATAATTTGCTGCAGCATCAGAGCAAGTAAAGAATCTATAGAAATTATGAGAGAACCTTCAACCGCGTAGATGCGATTGGAGGTTCTTTGTACAGTCTGGAAACCTGTACTGCTAAGGGCCAGGAAGTTTTCCGGATACGGGATGGCAGACAATAACCAGTTTACAGTCACTCTAATTTGTTTATTATGGATACATGCTGTAATCTATGGATCCAGAATGAATGAAACGGAGAGAGTTATGCCTAGAAAAACTAGAATTCAGGAGATTGATCTACTGCGCGGCCTTGCCTTCCTGGCTGTGGTCATGCAGCATGCGATCGCCCACTACGCCGCGGTCCCCCAAGCCGGACTGGAGGACGCGGTAGTTATGACAATGATCCTGACAGCGGCGAAGTTTGCAGTGCCTGTGTTTATTTTCATCACCGGTCTGGTCCTGTTCTATAATTATGATGGCGAACTGCATTATGGACAGTTTCTGGTTAAACGCTTTAAAGATATTATCGTGCCTTACCTGCTATGGTCTGTAGTATTTTATGTGTTTAACCATGGTCCGGTATGGAATATCACCGCTGATTTGCAGCAGCTCGGCAGGAAGCTGTTCACAGGCAAAACCAGCTTTCACCTTTGGTATATTGTCATGATTATTCAATTCTATCTGCTGTTCCCGGTTGTCCGCAGGCTGATTCGATTCATCGTAAAGAGGAATACAGACAAGCTGAACCTCATTGCGCTGATTGCCGCCGGTCTGCTCTATGTCGGATTAACAGGATGGATCGGAAGAATTGCAGGAATCATGAGCGGGACAGGCATTCCCTTACTTGAGCCGTTATTTACGATCTATGCAGATCGGAATGTCCTCTATTTTTATTTCTATTTTGTACTGGGTGCTGCAGCTGGGTTGAATCTGGAGCGCTGGCGCAGCTGGATAATGAAAAGGCAGGTTTATATATTCAGTGCGGGGCTGGTGCTCAGTCTTTGGTTGATTTATGACGTAACCCGCCCGTTTGAGGGGGTCAGCAGCGGTTTTAACTTTAACCGCATGGCACTGCTGCATCCATTTATGGCTGTGTTTTGTGTTGTTTCCGTGCTTGTTGTCTATCGGCTCGCTATGATGCTGAATAAGGCAGCCAGCCAGCGTGTTCTCGGGGTGATCCGGTGGCTGGGACTGGTATCGTACGGTGCTTATTTGATCCATCCTCTGATGTTGAGATTGGCCTACGTGCTGGACGCGGCAATCTATTTCAATCTCAATGCCACTCTCCGCATGCTGATCAGCTTCCTCCTTTGCCTGCTGTTATCCGGTGCGGCCTCATGGCTTTTATCGGTGCTTCCGCTTGGCCGTTATACGGCAGGGTTATCCCTGCGCAGGAAGAAGAACAAAACAGTGCCAGGAATCAAAGGCCCGGGAATCGAGGCAGCAAAATAAATAAAAAAACCAACCTAAGAGGGTTGGTTTTTTTATTTTCAACAGATGAAAATTTCAGAATAATCAATGCAACATAATATTCAATGCAATCTGTATCTAATGAGCTGTTTATTGATGATTATTTCATTACATGAAAAATTCAAAACAACAAAAGTTTCTCCACACCCTTGCTCCTGATCCTGTCCAATTTCACAAGACGCTCCAACACACTTCTCCACAGATCAACCGAAAACTCTATGAAAAAGCAGAAGGATGTCAATAGCAAAATTGTGGTTTATAATGGGAGAAAGGGGTTACAGCATAAAGGGAGGGGGATGATACATGGCGTTCATGATTTCACAGCGTGCGTTTATCAAGCTCTATCTCATCACCATGGTAGAGGAGCATCGCGGCTACGGCTATGAAATGCTGGAAGCGATGAAGGAAGACTTCAGGCCCTTCGGGTATGTTCCGCCGCAGAGCGAGGTCTACCGGGCACTCCATGAGCTTGTGCAGGAAGGGGTTTTTTACCGTACGAAGCGGTTAAAAGGGAATGACCCCAAAGTCGATTTTCAGGAAATCGTTTTATATCATTTTACAGATGACGGGGCTGAAAAGGCCAAGCTGTATAAAAAGCAGGTCAAGACCGATCTCGATCGGTGTCTCGGTATGCTGCGCAAGGCTGAACAGGATAATTTCGCTTAATTTTAACCAGAAAGGGAAGATGCCAGATGAGCCGCAAGCTGAAGTGGGGAATATTGGGGACAGCAGAAATTGCGAGAAGTGCGATCATTCCAGCCATTCAGGAATCGGAGTATGGGGATGTCGTGGCCATTGCCAGCCGGCGGGCAGAACATGCGGCTGAGGTTGCGGAGCAAATGCAGATTCCCAGGTCTTATGGAAGTTACGAGGAATTATTGCAGGACGAGGAAGTAGAGGCTGTCTATATACCACTCCCGAATCATCTTCACAAAGAGTGGACGATCAAGGCGGCCCAGGCCGGCAAGCACGTGCTGTGTGAGAAGCCGTCCTCACTGAATGCTATGGATACGACTGAAATGGTAGAAGCCTGCAATCAGGCAGGGGTCGTTTTTGCTGAAGGCTTTATGTACCGCTACCATCCTAAACATCAGCGAATCAAGGAAATTATCAACAGCGGGGAAATTGGAGATATCCGTGGAATCCATTGTACCTTTACTTTTAATCAGGCGGATCAGCAGGGGAATGTACGCTTTAACCGTGAAATGGGGGGCGGGTCTATCTATGATGTAGGTGTCTACCCTATTTCGGCAGCAAGAATGTATCTGGACCGGGAGCCGGAAGCTGTTATGGTACATGCTCTCTATTCGCCAGAACACGGGGATGTCGACATGATGGCTTCAGGTCTGCTGGAATTCCCGGGTGATGTGACGCTGACCTTCGATTGTGGAATGTGGGCGGCAAGCCGTTCCAATATGGAGATTTTGGGGACGAAAGGGACGATTGCGATGCCGAAGATGTTCGGGTGGGAGAAGTCGACCATGGTGCCCCAAATCTTCGTACACACCGGTACGGTGACACGGGAAGAACGCCTGAAAGGACGGAATTCTTTCCTGCTGCAGGTTGAAGCGTTCTCGACAGCTGTATTGGAGGGCAAACCGCTTCCTTATGATCCTAGCGATGCCATTTTGAATATGAAAGTGATTGATGCCTGCCAGCAGTCAGCACGTGAACGCAGGCGGGTTGAGTTAAGCTGATTATCAAAAAATTAAAAACCAGACTGTCGAGAACGACGGTCTGGTTTTTAATATGCACTGTGGTCTTTAATGTATTAATTTTTGTGATATTCCAAGCACTCTGCCTGGAAACCTACAAATCATCTAAATTACATATTCTCGTTGTAGTCCTTAACGTCACGTTTGGCCGCCATCGCCGGCGTGTTCGATGTGCCGTATTCCTCCACCGTCTCCCAGGCATCCGCATCATCAAAGCGGCCGACATGCTGCTGACGCACTTCCCCTGCTCCCTTCGGCGGCAGTGTCATGACTTCCTCTTCGACTGGACGGTCATTCGAAATTTCACGTTCCGGCGTATTCTCAATCGTATACTCTGTAAAGGGGATCGCCTGCAGTCTCTCAAACGGAATTTCTTCGCCGCTCTTTTGGCAAATTCCATAAGTGCCGTCTTCCATGCGCTGCAGTGCGGCATTCACCTGATCCAGTTCTTCCGAAAGCGACTCATTAATTGCAAGATCCCGTCCGCGTTCAAATGTTTCGGTACCCAAATCGGCAGGATGATTATCAACCGCAGACAGTTCGCCTGTGGACATCCGTTCCGATTCACCCAGCAAGGAATTCTCTTCGTCATTAACTTCAAAGTGCCGTTCTAATTCCTGTTTACGTTCAACCAGCATATGTTTCAGCTCCTGGAGCTGTGATTCTGTTAAATGATTCATTGTTAAGACTCCCTTCCCGTCATGTGTCGTTGCTTGTCCGTCTTACTTATAAAAACGGCTGTACAGATATTTACCCGTACCAGCTTGATCGCAATCATGCACAGGAAAAAGAGGAAACGGACGTTATCTGCAGGCAGCAGCACGTAATGCTGATTTGACTGCTAAACAGGTCTGTAGTCCTGGGTGAGAGGATGTGTTATGGCTGTAGTATTTTATTATCCGCGTTGAATGTGATATATAATGTAGGTAGTAATTAGCCCAGTATGTGTTGTGATGGAGGTATGAGTTAATGGATGAGCATATGAAGCGCCGACTGGATAAGCAGAAGCAGCTATTCAAGCAGCTGGGCATCCACCAGGACGCATTGTCGATTCACGAGAAACAATTCAAGAATAAGATGAGGGGTTATGACCCCGACGAAGTTGATGCTTATCTGGACGAAATCATTAAAGATTACGAGCGTTTCTACGCTCATATTTCGGATCTGATGGATAAATGGCAGGAACAGCAAATCACGATACGGGATCTGAAGAATGAACTGAGCGCGCCCAAACCGCAGGTTAGCGGCGGGTCGATGGAGCGGAAGCAGATTGAAGATATTGTGAAGCAGATGGAATACAGTATTCGGCAGCTTAAAATCCGTATTCGTCCTGAGAATGACCCATTTATTGATTAAGCACGTTTATACAGCAGGCGGCACCCATCATTCCAGGATGATGGGTGGTCTGCACGTGGAGCATACAAGGAAATCAGAAGGTGATCGAAGTGAGCACGCATTTTTCAGTTAGTATTCATTGTCTGCTGCTCTTAAGCATGCAGATGCCCGAGCGCATCACCTCTGCGGTTATCGCATCCAGCATCAATACCAATCCGGTTGTCGTCAGACGAACGATGGCATACCTGAAAAAGGCAGGGATGGTGACCTCTTCGCCGGGAACCCGCGGTTTTTATTTGGCAATGCCTAGCGATCAGATTAATCTGGCTATGGTTTATCGGGCAACCAAAGATCAAGGGCCCTTGTTCTCGATTCATTCGGACACCAATCAGAACTGCGAAGTGGGACGGAGCATAGACCAGCTGCTGAGTGGAATCTATGGATTGGCGGAGAACAAGGTGCTTCAATTTTTTGAAACGGTAACTCTGCAGGAATTGGAGCAGTCCTTGCGGGAACAGATTAACGAGGAGGACTGTGCGGAGGGACGGACGTAACTTACGAATACCGGAATAAAGATGAGGAGGAGAATGCTGTGAGAATAGTGGTCGTATCGGACACCCATATGCCTCGCATGGCCAAACAGCTGCCTGCCCATCTCATCAGCGGGCTCAAGGGTGCGGACCTGATACTTCATGCCGGGGATTGGACCGAATGGAGTGTTTATGAGCAGCTGTCTGCTTATGCACCTGTACACGGAATTGCGGGTAATAATGACCCGCGAAGCATCGTAGAACGACTCGGGTATCAGACCATTATTGAAGCGGCCGGCAGGCGGTTCGGCATCGTACATGGACATGGAACCCGCGGCACTACGGAAGGCAGGGCTGTAGCGGCATTCGCCGGTGAGCAGGTGGACTGCATCATCTACGGGCATTCCCACATACCCGCCAAGTCTCTTCAGAACGGGGTTTGGGTGTTCAACCCGGGTTCTCCGACAGACCGGCGCAGACAGAAGAAATATTCCTACGGAATCATAACGACGGATCAGGATGGGCTCAAATTAACTCATCACCTGTATGATAGCAAGTCTTAATGCAGGATTAGGCAGCTCAGGAGGTGTAAATACATGCAGCATCATACGGAATCTGAGATCTTAAGCAGTACTAAGGATGGCGGAGACTTGTCAAAGGACGGCAAAGACTTTACGGGGCAGGAGACAGCGGGTACAGCATCCATCAGGTTATGGAATGAACAGCATACCGTCAGTTCCAGTGACAGCGATTACGCTGCACGCTTGAAGCTGTCTGTGCTGCTGGATTGGATGCAAAATGCAGCGGATGCTCATCTGGAATCGATGGGACACCCTTCAGAGGAGCTGATCCGTCAGGGATTGGGATGGATGCTGCTGACGATGGAGATTGACCTAAAGTATACACCCGTCAATCAGGATCAGCTGAGCCTTGAAACATGGAGTAAAGGAACGAGAGGCGTTGCATGGTTGAGAGATTATCGTATTCGAAGCCAGCAGGATGAGCCCATCATCTCAGCCAAGACGGTATGGTCTCTGGTCGATATTCACAAGCGAAGAATCCTTCGTCCTTCCGCACTTCCATTCGAAGTGCCTGTAAACCCTGAGCTGTCAGAAGGACCACAGCCGGAGAAGGTATCTATTCCGGAAGGGATTTTGCTGCGGGAAGCCTATACGTTCACCATCAGATACAGCGGAACAGATATGAACGGACACCTCAACAATGCCCGCTATGGCGATCTCTGTTACGATGCATTAACACCTGAAGAACTGGACCGACAGGCGCTTCGAACATTCCGGATCTCCTATTTGAACGAAGCACAGATGGGAGAGGTGATCCTGATTGAACGTTCGGAGACGCAGGACGACAAGATCTGGATCCGTGGAACCGGTCAAGATCAGCGAATTCTCTTTCAGGCTCTCATGGTCATGAAAGAAGAAGCGTAAGAAGTACACCTTTCATTTGAGAAAGGCCACAGCCGATGCTGTGGCTTTTTTAATTGTTTGAATTTGTATGTTGATAGTTTCATAATGATAGTCTATAATTCTATTTATATTTTAAACAATATAATTTTTAAAAACATAAATTGGAGATGTTAAATATGGATAACGCTCAACAGCTTGTTGCCAAACAGCGTGAATTTTTTAATAACGGTTACAGCAAGAATATTTCTTATCGAATCCAGGCCCTCAAACAGCTGAGACAGGGAATTGAAAATTATCACCAGCGTATTCTGAACGCACTGCGCGCTGATCTGAATAAATCAGAAGCTGAAGCCTACGGTTCCGAGATCCGGATTGTGCTGGGTGAACTCGATTTTGCCCTGGAGCATCTTGAGGAATGGGCAGCGCCTCGTTCGGTGCCTACAGCAGCATTCATGCCGGACGGCATCAGTACAATTTATCCAGAACCCTATGGCGTGGCATTGATTATTGCGCCTTGGAATTACCCGTTCCAGCTGGGATTCGGACCGCTGATCGGCGCCATAGCAGCCGGCAACACGGCAGTCTTGAAGCCGTCCGAATTGACGCCGGAGGTATCCCGCCTGACCTATGATCTTATCCATGAGGTATTCCCGGAAGAATATATCGCGGTGATGGAAGGCGAAGTTGAAACCAGTACCGCCTTGCTGAATGAAAAATTTGATTATATTTTCTTCACAGGCAGCACAGGAGTCGGCCGTATTGTCATGAAGGCGGCAGCGGAGCATCTGACACCGGTAACGCTGGAGCTCGGGGGGAAAAGTCCGGCTATCGTTCATCATGATGCAGATCTCCAGCTCGCCGCTCAGCGCCTTGTACGCGGTAAATTTCTGAATGCAGGCCAAACTTGTGTTGCTCCAGACTATTTGCTGGTGCATAAGGATGTGAGGGATGAGCTGCTTCATTTGATCCGAGATGAAATACAGGACAAATTTGGGGATGATGTGCTGCAGAACGCAGACTTCCCGCATATCGTTAATACTCGTAATTTCGACCGGCTATCAGCTTTCCTTGAAGGCTCCGATGCTTTGATTGGCGGACGTTCGGTACGGGAACAGCTGTTGATTGAGCCAACGCTGTTGGGTGGCGTTGACTGGAATTCGCCTGTTATGCAGGAAGAAATTTTCGGCCCTATTCTCCCTGTGATCAGCTACACAGATCTCAACCCGCTCCTGGATGAGATTGTTCGCCGTCCGAAGCCGCTGGCCCTGTATCTGTTTACAGAGGATGAAGAACTGCAGAAACATGTATTAGGCAAAGTCTCCTTCGGCGGAGGCTGCATCAATGATACTTTGTCCCATATGACCTCACATTATCTGCCGTTTGGCGGGGTGGGAGAGAGCGGAATGGGCTCTTATCATGGACAGCAAAGCTTTGAGGTCTTTTCTCATCATAAGAGTATCCTGAAACGCCAGGCCTAAAAGATACAGAGTGATCACAGTTGGAAAAGCCGGACAGTAGTTGAACTGTCCGGCTTTTTTGCATTTGAGTGGTGTAAATGAAAGCTCGTTGACAAATAGGCCTGACATCGATATGATAGTAATCGTAAAATTTACTAATTAAGTTCGGGTTAAACTCGAGAAATTCGAGGTATTACCACATATTTGCTGAACTTTTCCTTAAGGGAGAAATATAAGAGATTTGCTGCACCGTCTAAAAAAGGGCGGAATTCAGCAAAATAAATATCATAGTCTCAACTTGATTAATAGTAATTTTTACGATTAATTTCCGGAAAAGGATTGACACTCCTGCAAATGGGGGATTACAATGCGGTTATGCCGCTTAATTGTAATTATTACGATCTATAGCGGTCATACAAAGGGGACGTACGATACATGTTGGTAACATCCATGAGGGACGTGACGTTCGGCTACGGCGATACACCAGTGGTTGAACAGGTGTCACTCGATATTCATGCAGGAGAGTTTGTCGGCATTACCGGCCCAAACGGGGCTGCCAAGACGACGATGATTAAATTAATGCTGGGATTGCTCAAGCCGTGGACGGGCAGTGTTCAGCTCGGTCAGGCTCTTAAGGGGAAATCTGCAGTAGGTTACGTGCCGCAGCAGGTAGCCTCGTTCAACAGCGGTTTTCCCAGCAAGGTCATTGAACTGGTTCGTTCAGGCTGTTATGCGAAACTGGGGCTTTTCCGCAGATTCACACCGGAAATGGATAGACTGGTAGAGACCAGTCTGAAGCAGGTGGGGATGTGGGAATATCGTGACCGCCGCATCGGTGATTTGTCCGGCGGACAGAAGCAGCGGATTTGTCTTGCCCGGGCTTTTGCACAAGAGCCGGACGTACTGGTTCTGGATGAACCCGCTACAGGAATGGACAAAGAGAGCCGGATGGGGCTGTATGAGCTGCTCCGTCACAATGTGACTGGGCATGGAAGAACGGTTATCATGGTAACCCACAGCCTGGAAGAGACAGGGCCCTTCCTCGACCGATTAATTACTCTGGAACGGAAGGAGCAGGAGGGATGGCAATGTTTGATTACGAATTCATGCAGCGCGCATTTTGGGCCGGAGGCCTGATTGCGGTCATCGGCCCGATTCTGGGCGTGTACCTCATGCTGCGCCGGCAGGTGCTGATGGCGGACACACTGTCACACGTTTCACTTGCCGGTGTTGCCCTGGGAACCTTTTTTGGCATCAATCCTACATTGACCGGTTTTCTGGTCGCCATACTGGCAGGACTGGTGATTGAACAGATGCGGCGTACATACCGGACATACAGCGAGGTGCCGGTTGCCATCATGATGACATCCGGACTTGCCTTCGCTGTCGTGTTCATGAGTCTTAAACAAAACAGCAGCCGCAGCTTCAGCTCTTACCTATTCGGTTCTATTGTCGCTGTCAGCACAACCCAGCTTATTCTGATCGCCTGTGTAACGGTTATCGGCCTGATTTATTTTTCCGTACTCCGTCGTCCCCTGTACAGCTTGACCTTTGATGAGGAGACTGCCCAGATCAGCGGAATCAAGGTGCGAATGTTGTCCTTCTCGTTCGCGATTCTTACCGGGATGACCGTGTCGGCGGCGATGCCGATTGTCGGTGTACTGCTCGTATCTTCGCTGATGGTTCTGCCTGCAGCGCTTGCGCTGCGGATTGCCAGCGGCTTTACAGCCACCGTACTTATCGCAATTGCTCTGGGGATGGTCGGTATGTTCGGAGGCCTCACAACTTCGTATTATATCGATACGCCTCCGGGTGGTACGATTGCGCTGATTCTGCTTGCATTCCTCCTTATAGGTATCGCGGTGCAAAAGCTGGTTAACCGGCTGCGCCGCAAAAATAACATTCCTTTGCGAGAGCCAAGCCGCTCTCATGAATATACAAAGGATAACAGGAGATGAATGAATGTTGAGAATGTGGACCGCAAGTGCTGCACTTATCCTGACAGGAGCTGTTTTGCTCACAGGCTGCGGCAATGACAAATCAGAGGGAAAGACATCCGGCAGCGGAGAAGCCAAGCTTAAGATTGAGACGAGCTTTTACCCGATGTATGAATTTACCAAGCAGGTAGCAGGAGATCTGGCGGATGTAGAATCGCTGATTCCCGCCGGCGTGGAGCCGCATGACTGGGAGCCCTCTCCCAAGGATATAGCCAAGATTCAGGATGCGGATGTATTCGTATATAACGGGGCCGGTCTTGAGGGCTGGGTTGACCAGGTGCTCAGCGCAGCCGATGGCAGCAGCTTGACCGTCGTGGAGGCCAGTAAAGGTCAGGACATGATGGAAGGCACGGAAGAGGAAGATCATGAAGCGGAAGAAGCCGGTCATGATGATCACGATCATGGCGGTCTGGATCCGCATGTATGGCTGTCACCGGTTCGTGCCGTACAGGAGGTCCGGGCGATTGAGGCGGCTCTGGGGAAGGCAGATCCGGACAACAAGGAGACGTACAAGGCGAATGCGGACGCTTACGCAGCAAAGCTGGGACAGCTGGACCAGGAATTCAAGAGCGCTTTTGCCCAAGTGAAACGCAAAGACTTTATTACACAGCATGCTGCTTTTGGTTATCTGGCCAAAGATTACGGTCTGGAACAGGTACCGATTGCGGGCTTGTCACCGGAGCAGGAGCCTTCGGCAGAGCAGATGGCGGGCATTGTTAATTTTGCCAGGGAACATAAAGTGAAGACGATTTACTTCGAGACACTGGTGACTTCCAAGGTAGCGGATACGATTGCCAAGGAGGTTGGTGCAGAGACGGCTGTGCTGAATCCGTTGGAAGGGTTAACCGATGAAGAAAAGGCGCAGAATCTGGACTATATCGGGGTCATGAAGCAAAATCTGGAGGCTTTGAAAAAGGGCTTGAATCAGTGAAAAGGCCCGGATATGTTCAGATACATGTTTAGTCTCGCCGTCAAACAGGTATAAAGAAGGTAAGACTTCTGTAAAAGGAGGAATTACCATGGCCCACAATGACGAGAAGGCACGCAAGCTGGATCAGCTCGGCAACCGGGATCATCCAGAGCAGTATCCGACAGATGAGGAAAGCTTATTTGACCGGTTCGAGAGCGAGCAGAACGTAGACGCAATCCCGATGGAAGATCTGAAAATGGAGCAGCGCGAAGAGAAACACGGCGAAGAGACGAAACATCAATCTTCCAGTGAAAATAAATACAAACCGCAGGTATAATGCAGCCTTCAAGACGTCCGGCATAGCCGGATGTTTTTGGAGGTTGTTTTTTTGCCTTAAGCGGACGAAATGCTTGCTGGTTATGAAATATTCCTGATTTCTGTATAGAGTTTGTTTAAATCAATAAAATAGATAAGAGAAGTTCTTGACTAATTAAGCTGTGTAATATATATTTAGTTACGAAAAGTATGTTAGTAAATTTAAGGAGGAAATATAATGGCTAAAGATTTTTTGACTGCCCTGAAAGAAAGACGTTCTTACTACGGAATCAGCAAGGATATTACGGTATCTGACGCACGTATTCAGGAAATTGTGGAAGAAGCGGTGAAATATACACCGACCTCTTTCAACTCCCAGACTTCCCGTGCGGTTGTACTTCTGGGTGAACAGCATGACAAATTGTGGAGCTTTACAGAAGACATCCTTCGGGATATTGTAGGGAACGCAGAGGCTTTTAAATCAACTGCTGATAAAATGGAAAGCTTCCGCAGCGGCTACGGAACGATTTTGTTCTTTGAAGACAACAATGTCATTGCCCAGCTTCAGCAGGATTACGCTTCCTATGCCGATAATTTCCCGATTTGGGCTAATCAGTCCAACGGCATGCTTCAGCTGGTTGTATGGACCCTGCTTGAGCAGGAAGGCCTGGGAGCATCCCTGCAGCATTATAACCCTCTCATTGATGAGAAGGTGAAGCTGGAGTGGAGCATTCCCGAAAACTGGCGTCTTATCGCTCAAATGCCGTTCGGTAAACCTACCTTCGAACCAGGTGAGAAGGAATTCCAGCCGATTGAAGAGCGTGTCAAAATCAAGAAGTAACAAATCATAACGCTTCGGGCCAAGCCCGGGGCGTTTTTTTGCTGTCCTCCTTTAAAAATCGAAAAAGAAAAAGTTTGTTGATTTCCACAATTAGTATATAATCGAAACAGAAATGGAACTTCGTTTTATAGAATGAAACAAGAGGGTGATTGATATTAAAGCCATTATTGTCGAACAGTTTGGATCAATCGAAAATATGAAATATGTCGACGTTGAGATCCCTTCAATACGTCCAAAACAAGTCTTGATTCGTGTAATGGTGACCAGTGTTAATTTTGCTGATGTTAAAACGAGATATGGCAACAAAGGGCAAGGGAAACTTCCATTTATTCCTGGACTGGAGGCATCGGGAATCATTGAACAAGTTGGAGATGAAGTAACTTCCTTGTCTGTAGGTCAACGAGTGTTGGCGTTTCCTCAAAACGGTTCTTATGCAGAGTACATGGCTGCAGATGAAAATTTAACTTTTGCGATTCCTGATTCTATTAGTTTTGAGGTTGCGGGTTCATGTGGTATTGTTACATTTTTGTCTTATAAACTGCTTGCTGACGTAGCTAAAATACAAGTTGGGGAACAGGTTCTTATTCATTCTGCCTCTGGGGGAGTAGGAACAACAGCTATTCAAGTTGCAAAAGCGTTAGGTGCAAAAACGGTCATTGGAACTGTAGGTAACAATTCAAAAATTTCTGTGGCGTTAGATGCGGGTGCCGATGCAGTGATTTGCTATACCAATGAGAACTTTTCACAAAAAGTGAATGAATTAACCCATGGTAAGGGTGTCAATATTATATTGGACTCCATTGGCGGAAAAATATCAGAGCAAAGCATGAATTGTCTATCTAAATATGGACGCTTGGTTGTATTCGGGAATTCAAGCGGAGCATATGGACAATTCCAAACAAGTGAACTCCATTCAAGTTGTCGTTCTGTTCTTGGGTTTAGCCTGGGAACAACAAGGAAAGAGCAGCCAGAAGTACTTAGGGATACTTCATTACAAGTATTCCGGATGTTAGAAAATGGGCAGGTTACGATTAAAATCAGTCAGAAATTTTCCTTGAAAGATGCTCCGTTAGCCCATCAATTTATCGAAAGCAGGAATAGCACGGGAAAGGTTTTATTGTATATGGAGAACACCTAATTCCAGATGGAAAGACTTGTGTGAGACGGGAAGAGATAAATTGCACATGAAATGCTGGAACACAATAAAAAATATGAAACTAGTCCGCGGAAAAGTTTGAAAACCGTTCAGATGTTTACATAAATTGTGTTACAAGAAAATAGTAAGTACAGAGAATGGAGGAAAACCATGCCTTACCAATATGATTGCATTATCATCGGCGGAGGAATTGCAGGACTTCAGGCAGCTATCCAACTGGGGAGATATACCGTTCACAAAGTGCTCGTGATTGACTCGGGTTATGGAAGATCTACGCTCAGCCGAAATTATCATAATATTCTCGGATTTCCTGACGGAATTTCCGGACCTGAGCTGCGGCGCAGAGGGAAAGAGCAGGCGCTGAAGCATAACATTGAATTCGTCGAAGGCAAGGCGGTTAAGGCGGCAAAAGAAGGTGATGGCTTCGTCATCAGTCTAGAATCCGGTGCACAGTACACGTCGGCCACACTGCTGCTGGCAACAGGGCTTACCGACCGATTTCCGCCGCTTCCCGGCCTGGTCGAGACGCTGGGCTTGTCAGTCTATGTGTGCCCGGACTGTGACGGTTATGAGATCGAAGGTAAGCGTACCGTTGTGATGGGATCCGGCAAAGCTGGAGCCCATATGGCCCTCATTCTCTCGGCCCGGACCCAGGAGCTCATCTATGTCAATCACGAGGGAACTGAGATCCCTGATGACTTGATGCACTCTCTGAACGAAGCCGGGATTGAGTATATCGAAGACCCCATCCGGGAAGTGCTGACAGAGGGAGACGGCCAGATCAGCGGGCTGACCTTGGCTTCAGGACGCCGATTGGATGCGGAACAGGGATTCATCGCTTTCGGTCACAACCACGTCCACAGCGAGCTGGCAGAGCAGCTGGGTGTGGATCTGCTTCATAATAAGCATATTGAAACAAATGCCCGCAGCAAAATGACAAATGTTGAAGGGGTATGGGCGGCAGGCGATATCGGGGCTCACTCCGAGCAGGCGACTGTAGCCATGGGCGAAGGAAATATGTCGGCGATCTGGATTCATAAGACATTAACCAAAATGAAGGAGAGCATGAAGTCTTAGTATCCCATAATGCGTACAAATCAGGTATAATGGAGAACAGTTTCCCCGGAAACTGTTCTTTTTTGAAACATCTAAAGGAAAGCTGTCATAAGATGTCGAATCTTTTGCCAGAGAAGCTGTGTACAATTACGATTATGAGATAGATGAGGTGCTACCTTGCATTCCTATAGGCCGAAGTTACTGACATTACGGCTGATTATCAGCCTGCTGGTCGTCAGTGCTGTCATATTAGCGCTTATTATCAGCCTGATGGCTGCCATTGAAGGGAACCGCAACTCCCTTGTATCCAGTTATCTGGTAAGTAATTACCAATATGCCCAGAAGGTTTCGGCCAATACGGCCGAGCTGCTCGATACCATGCAGGAGAATCTGGAATCCATCGCTGCCGTCGCCAAGCGGGATGGAGAGATCCGGGAAGAATACCTTGGGGACCTCTTTATGGGTAACAAGCAGTATTTCAATTCATTATTTGTCGTAGACAATCAGCGGATTATCAAGGCTATAACACCGGGGACGACGGGGGTGTCAGTTGGCGGAAAGCTAAACTCCAAAGCAAGTGAGGAAGCAAACCTGTCGAAGCGTCCCTATGTATCCAAGCCTTATATATCTAAGACAGGCCGTCTGATCATTCTGGTTTCGGTACCAATTCTGGACAACGAGGATCGCTACAAAGGGTTTGTTGGCGGGACCATCTATCTGGAGGAAAACAACTCGCTCAACCGGACACTGGAGGAACACTTTTTTGGCAATGGTTCTTATGTATATGTGGTGGATTCCAGTGGACGCCTGATCTACCACCCTGACAGTTCCCGTATCGGCGAAGATGTCATCAGCAATGAAGCTGTACGCCGGGTAACGATGGGACAGAGCGGGTATTTACAGATATTAAATACCAAAGGGGTTCCCTTTTTTGCCGGTTATGCCTTTGAGAATGTTACCGGATGGGGGATCATCGCGCAGACGCCTGTATCCGTCATTGATAAACCTTTATACCAGCTGCGGATCCGCCTTATTTTGCAATCCCTGCCGTTCCTGGGTTTAATTATGCTTGTGGGCTGGTGGGTAGCACACCGCATTTCCAAACCGCTGCATCAGCTGGCCGAATATTCAAGTCAAGCGACGGGCAGCCGCAAAGAAAATACGGTTTCTATGCCGGAAATCTATTCTAGAACCTATGAAGTGAATTTGTTATACGAGAGTATGCGCTCCGCATTTACACAAATTGATACCCAAATCGAACTGCTGAAGACCGAGAACCGGATTGACGGGCTTACAGGCTTAGCCAACCGTAAAACGTTTGACGTTGTGCTAAAGGAATGGACGGACTCAGACCGGCCGTTTGCGCTTATTTTACTGGATATTGACCGCTTTAAGATTGTCAATGACACGTACGGTCATCTGATCGGCGATGATGTTCTCCGTACGCTGGCCGAGGTAATGGTGAAAAATTCGGTAAAAGGGCAGCTGTCGTTCCGTTATGGTGGCGAAGAATTTGCCCTGCTTTTGCCGTGCGAGGAGCGAAGCTGTGGGCTCAAGGCTGCGGAGAAGCTTCGCAAGGCAATCGAACAACAGAAGGGACCTGCAGGTAAACCCGTAACCATATCATTAGGGGTTGCCATGTACCCTCAGGACGGGCTGGAAATGGAGGCGCTGATTCATGCTGCGGATCAGGCTATGTATGCCTCCAAGGCGGCTGGACGGAACCGGACTACGATCTATGACCATCAAGTCCATGCATAGCTGAAGAAGCCTGCTCAAAAAGGATGTTCCCATGGGAACATCCTTTTTGAAATGCTGCAAAATTTTATTATTATATAAACCGACTTAATCAGCAGCTTGAGCCAGTTTAACCAGAAGATGAGCCAGCTTATGCTGTTCTTCTTCGGTTCCGACCTTCCACAGTTCCTGAAGTACTTTCTCCTCACGGTTACGAGGCTCTTCATTAGCAGCAAGATAGCCTGCAACCTTCTGGGCTACCTTAGCCAGCTGCTCTTCGCCCAGACCGATACTCTCACCGATCGCGATCCGTTTGTTCAGATAGGATTTGAATTCGTCAAAGCTCTGCAAGATTTCGTCTTTGCGACCGGCATCCATGCGCTCGATGGTGTTATCCACCTTGTTCAAATCAACTTCCCCGTCTTTATTCACCACATGTTGTTGTTCAGCCATTTTCATTCTCCTCCTTTAATATCATGACAGATGATAGTTTCACTTTCGGAAATTACGATATAGAATGTGCCAATTGGTCTCGATGTACTCTTCGTTGATGAATCAATTGGACTCAATCATTCTGTATTGCAATCTGTTATGTTATTAACCTTGCGGCAGAGCTTGAAACTTTGGCTTCACAAACCGATATAAGATTTATCCATCGGAACAGCATGACTAAGCCATATCAGAGTCGGAAACGATCGATTTGATGCATCATGCCTTCCTGCAGCAGAACCTCCCGCTGCTTGCTGCCCATCAGGTCGAAATGAGGGTATGCATTACGTTTATGGATATAGCGGGGATCCAGCTTGTGCTCGAGGCACCAGGCCGTTAATTTATCCAGATCGGCACAGCCCACCTTCGTCACGGAAGTAACACCCGGAAACCGTTCATCCATCCAGTAATGAGTCAGAAATGCAATTTGGCCTGAGGCAACGTTTTGTTTCCACGTATCTAATTCCTCCCGGTTAATTCCAAATGCCATAATGTCTTCATTCCAATCTTTGGTGAGATGCTTGGTGGCGCATAGACCGCCGTCAAATGGTCAACCGTATATGGTGAAATCCATTTGTCAATACGGTAACCGGTATTTGTTTCTCGAAATAATGACAACTTACACGAAAAAAAACGGCGGCAAGCTGTAGAACAAGAGGCGGGTGATAAATGTCATTGCATTACAGGTTTCATAACCATTTCTCGGCCCATTCCACGACATTGTTCAGAGCATTGCCAAGCTCCTTGCCCTTACGGGTTAAGGAATATTCGGTACGAACAGGACGCTCTGCGATCACATTGCGGATGATGATACCCAATTCCTCAAGCTCCTTGATCCGTTCGTTAAGCATACGCTTACTAAGATCAGGAATATAGGCGTTAATCTCGCTGAAGCGCTTGGGTTCGTCCATCAGGCTGTGGATAATGGGCAGCGCCCATTTTTTGCTGATCATTTGGTACGATTGTTCGACCTTGCGGCACATGAGTTTTGACTGCTGCTTGTCGCCATCCATCGTCTTTTCCCTCTATTCATTTTGGTTATCTTTTGTTAACAGGTTACCTTATTATAACTTCAAACGAAAAAGATTGCCATGCAGTATCATTTTCAAGAAAATGGAATTCACCCCACAAATAATAACATATAAAGCGCTATCATTAAAGGATAAAACGCTATCATGAAAAGTTCGATATTTTTTTCACAAAATAGACATTTTTTTGTTGACGAATTTGTGCCAATGGGTGTAATATGGTTACGATATTTTATCGGGTAACTAAAAATAACCTTAACTCTCTGGGAAGAAGGAATAACGCATGGACTCAATGACTTTTGTATTGTTTGGTGCGACGGGGGATCTTGCTAAAAGAAAGATTTATCCCGCCCTATATAACCTGTACGTGGATGGAAAAATCCCGGCTTCATTTTCTGTAATCGGTCTTGGCCGCAGAGAGCTGTCTGATGCTCAATTTCAAAGCAATGTGGATCAGTCACTGACTGATTTCTCCAGACGCCTGTCTGATGACACTGCACAGCGTGAACAGTTCGTTAATGCTTTCCGTTATTGCTCGCTGAACAATGCTCATCCTGAAGATTATAAGAAGCTGCTTGACCTGGTAACTGCCCGTGAAGAAGAACTGAACATTCCTCAGAACCGTTTGTTCTACCTGTCGGTAGCACCGGAATTTTTCGATGTCATTGCATTGAACATCAATGAGAGCGGGCTTGGTGATACTACAGGCTGGAAGCGTCTGATCATCGAGAAGCCGTTTGGCCATGACCTCGAATCGGCCCGCGAGCTGAACACCAACCTCAGCAAAGCATTTGAGGAAGATGAAATTTTCCGTATTGACCATTATCTCGGTAAGCCGATGGTACAGAACCTGGAAGCTCTGAAATTTGCGAACCCGCTGATGCAGGGCATCTGGAACAACAAACACATTGCGAACGTTCAAATTACAGCTTCCGAAACGGTGGGTGTTGAAGATCGTGCCGGATACTATGACACTTCTGGTGCCATCCGTGACATGATTCAGAATCACATGCTGCAAATGCTGATGATGACGGCGATGAGCGAACCGAAGCAGGTTACTGCGAAGGATATCCGCGCTTCCAAGCGCAAGGTTATTGAAGCTCTGCGTCCGCTGGATGAGAAAAGTATCCAGACTGACATCATTCGCGGCCAATACAGTGCCGGTGAAATGAAAGGAACTCAGGTTCCTGGATACACTTCCGAGCCAGGTATTGGACCAGATTCTCATAACGATACATTTGTAGCAGCACGCTTGTGGATTGATGACGAGCAATGGAAAGGCGTTCCATTCTACATTCGCACAGGCAAACGCATGCATGAGAAGTCGACTCGCATCGTAGTTCAATTCAAAGATGCGGCGAATAATCCTTATGCAGCCAATCAAGAAGAGATTGTTCCTAACCTGCTGGTTATTAATATCGGACCGGACGAAGGCGTAAGTCTTCAACTGAACAGCAAAAATCCGTTCAACGACGGTAAAATCGGAACGATCAACATGAACTTCTCCGCCAGCCAGAAAGACGTACCTGAAGCTTATGAGCGTCTGATCTTTGATGCTCTACGCGGTGATTCCACCTTCTTCGCACACTGGAACGAGGTTGAATTGTCCTGGCAGTGGGTACAACCTGTACTGGAAGCTTTTGAAGCTAACCGCGTAACCCTGCATCACTATCCTGCAGGCTCCAACGGTCCTGAAGCTTCGGACAACCTGGTTGCTGAAAATGGTTTTACCTGGTGGCTTGACGAGAAGAAGGCCTCTGCTGCGAACGTGGCAATCCACGTTTAATTTAGAGCCGGAACCGCTCGTCGTAGTAACCTGATTATATACAAAGCTTTAAACAAATGAATCAAAGACAAAGTAGGAGGCATAACAACATGCAACTCGGACTAATCGGACTTGGAAAAATGGGCTTGAACCTTGGTAAAAACCTGATCGACAACAAACACGAAGTGGTGGCATTTGACGTGAACCCTTCCGCTGTTGAAGAAATGGCAGCATACGGCGCTAAAGGAACTTCCAGCATTGAAGAAATGACCAGCGCTCTGCAATCTCCTAAAATTGTATGGATCATGGTTCCTCACGGAATTGTTGATAATGTTATTGAGCAAGTAAAACCGTTCCTGTCTGAAGGTGACATCATCATCGAAGCAGGTAACTCCCACTACAAAGAATCCATCGCTCGTTATGAAGCACTGAAACCATCCGGCATCAGTTTCATGGACGTAGGTACTTCCGGCGGTATGGAAGGCGCTCGTAACGGCGCTTGCTACATGATCGGCGGCGATGCTGAAGCTTGGGCTATCGTTGAGCCAATCTTCCGCGACACAGCTGTTGAGAATGGTTACCTGTATGCAGGTAAAGCCGGCAGCGGTCACTACCTCAAAATGGTTCACAACGGTGTCGAATACGGCATGATGGCAGCAATCGGGGAAGGATTTGAAGTTCTTGAGAAGAGTAACTTCGACTTCGACTACGAAGCAGTAGCACGCGTATGGAACAACGGTTCCGTTGTTCGTTCTTGGCTGATGGAACTGACAGAGCGTGCATTCTCCAAGGATGCAAACCTGGACGAAATCAAAGGGGTTATGCACTCTTCCGGCGAAGGCAAATGGACAATTGAAGAGGCGCTTGATCTGCAAGCCGCTACTCCGGTTATCGCTATGTCCCTGCTGATGCGTTATCGTTCCCTTGACACAGATACGTTCAACGGTAAAGTTGTAGCAGCTCTGCGTAACGAGTTTGGTGGACACGCTGTTGAGAAGAAGTAATAACGATAAGTAAAAAAGGTGAAAATCCCCGCTTGGCTTAGGCTTCCGGGGATTTTTCCATGTCTGGCGCGCTGGCATGGCTCTCCATTCCTGTATGAAATCGTCTTTCATGACGCACAATATGTGGAAAAAGGAGGCAGTGCTTATGTGCAACCGCTATTCACTCTCAGCCGATCTGGATGATATCCGCAAGGAGTTCGGCATCCGCCGGTCCATGTATTATTACAAAACCCGTTACAACATGAGTCCGACTCAGCATATTCCGATGATTATGCATCAGGAAGGGGAACGGGTGCTGGACGAGTTCCGTTGGGGGTTTGTGCCCTATTGGGGTAAGGATTGTGTCCATGCAGACCTGCAGACCGTACACCGTAATCCGACCTATCGCAAAATGGTGGAGACGCGCCGCTGCATCATCCCTTGTGACGGTTTGTATTACCGGCGCTGGCAGGGTAAACGCAGTTATATGACACGTGCGGTTCGGCCTGACGGCGGTATGTTCGCCATCGCTGGCCTTTATGAGGTCTGGTATGACAGCCGAAAGGAGCCGATGCGGACCTGTACGATGCTCATGGCGCCGGCTAATCCGGTCATTGCGGAATTTAATACGCGGATGCCGGCCATTCTTCAGGGCAGGGAGCTGGAACAGTGGCTCAATCCTGCTGTAGACTCTCTTGAGGAGCTGCTGCCGCTGCTGCGGAGTGATGAACAACCGATGAGACTGTACCCGGTAACACCGCTCGTCGAGAATGACAGCCATGATCATGAGGAATGTGTACAGGAGATGGATTTAAAACAGGCTTGGGTAAAATAAAAAGTCATGAACAAGCTCAGTCCCCCATACGTTTAAATTGGGGAACGAAAAGGCTCATCCGGGGAGAGGAGGAACGGCCGAGGAAGCATGAACGGGATGGAGGCGAGGCTATGAGTGTAGATACGCTCATTCAGCTGCTGGTGCTCATCGTTATGCTGATCGGTTTGGGTTCCAGGTCCGGCAGGTCATAAGTTCCTTGGAGCGGGGGTGCGCCATGTCGGCGCGCTTCCGTTTTTTTTGCGTTAGTAGTCGCCTGCGTTCGTGACTTGCGTTACAATCGGTTTATTACACGATAAAGGAGACGCATTCATGGACTTTTCGTTAGAAGAACCCACCATTCGGGACTTGCAGGCAGCCATGTCGGATGGCGAAATAACTTCCCGGCAGCTCACGCTGGCTTTCTTGTCACGCATTGCCGAGCTTGATAAAGCCGGTCCTAAGCTGCACGCCGTTATCGAATTGAACCCGGAAGCCGTATTTATCGCACAACAGCTGGATGCCGAGCGTTCCATGAACCGGGTGCGCGGACCGCTTCACGGTATACCGATTCTTCTCAAGGATAACATCAACACGGGGGATGCCATGCATACGAGCGCAGGCTCATTGGCGCTGGCAGATTCTTATGCTCCTTCCGATGCTGAACTCGTTAAGAGGTTGAGACAGGCAGGGGCCGTCATATTAGGCAAGACGAATATGACGGAATGGGCAAATTTCATGTCTGAAGGCATGAAGAACGGATACAGCTCACGCGGCGGTCAGACCCTCAACCCTTATGGCCCGGGGACGCTGGACGCTGGCGGGTCGAGCACAGGGTCGGCGGTGGCTGTGGCAGCAAATTTCTGTGCAGCTGCCATAGGGACTGAGACGTCCGGATCCATCTTGAATCCGGCCTGCCGGAATCATATTGTCGGGATCAAGCCGACGCTGGGCCTGATCAGCCGCAGCGGAATTATTCCAATTACATACACGCAGGATACAGCTGGACCGCTGGCTCGTTCTGTGGAGGATGCGGCTATCCTGCTGGGCATTCTTGCGGGAAGCGATCCTCGAGATGAAGCTACACTTGCAGCCTCAGCGTGCGAGGACATTCCGCAGGATTATACCCCTTTTCTTAAGGAAGATGGCTTGATGGGCAAACGGATTGGCGTGAACCGTGCTTACATCGAAGAGCTGGACGAAGAAGAGCGCAGGATGCTGGATGGGACCTTGGAGAAAATGAGGGAGGCTGGCGCAGAAATCATCGAAGGAACCGATCTTCCTCATATCTCCGAGGATGCGACTGTACTGCTCTACGAGTTCAAGTCAGCGCTGAACCGGTATTTATCCCAGCTGGGTCCGCAGGCAGTCAGAAAGACGCTGAGTGATATCATTACATTTAACCTTCAACATTCCGATGAGGCTTTGAGGTATGGACAGACCTGGCTCGAGCGCGCTGAACAGGAAACGTCCGGTACATTAACGGAGGCAGCCTACTGGCGGGCCCGTCAGAGGGATTGGAAGGCAGCCAGGGAAGACGGCATAGATCGGCTGATCGCCGAGCATCAACTGGATGTCATTCTATGCCCCGGCGTGACAGATTCACCCGCTGTGGCCGGTTACCCGGCTATCATGATTCCGGTGGGCGTTCGTGAGGATGGCATGCCGTTCGGCATCTCCTTGACTGCCTCAGCATACAGCGAGCCTTTGCTGATCGAAGCTGCTTATGCGCTGGAGCAGCTGCTTCCTTCCCGGCGGCCGCCGGTATTACATACAGGAGAGGATAACTGAATATGAGTACTATCTCTTTGATGCGTGAGCCCAAGCAGCGTAAGCTGCTCTTCAGCGCAGGACTGAGCTGGCTGTTTGATGCGATGGATGTAGGAATGCTGTCCTTCATCGTGGCCAAGCTGGCCCATGACTGGAGTCTGAATCCGCAGCAGGTAGGGCTGCTGACGGCGATTAACTCGATTGGCATGGTGTTCGGCGCCTTTTTTGCCGGGGCCTTTGCGGACCGTTTCGGACGTAGACTCGTCCTTCTCTGGACGCTGATTATTTTCTCGGTGGCTACAGGCCTGTCTGCGCTGGCTGCAGGATATACTGTCCTGTGCATTCTGCGATTCATTGCGGGTTTTGGTCTGGGAGGGGAACTGCCTGTCGCCTCAACCCTGGTATCCGAATCTGTCCCCGCAGCTTCCAGAGGCCGGGCTGTCGTTCTGCTGGAAAGCTTTTGGGCCGGGGGCTGGATTCTGTCTGCATTGATCTCATTCTTTGTCATCCCGCGTTATGGCTGGCAGATCGCATTTGCCATCGGTGCCCTGCCCGCACTGTACGCCATTTATTTAAGAAGAGCCATTCAGGACCCGCCGCGGTTTGAACGACAAAAAGTTAAGCGGCTGTCCTTCTCGGAGCGTCTAGCCGGGGTCTGGTCCAAGCCGCACCGGCGTACGACGGTGATGTTATGGATTCTGTGGTTTACCGTGGTATTCTCTTACTACGGGATGTTTCTGTGGCTGCCTTCGGTCATGAACCATAAGGGGTTCAGTCTTGTCAAAAGTTTCGAATACGTTCTGATCATGACCATAGCCCAGCTTCCCGGTTATTTTACGGCCGCTTACCTGATAGAGAGAGTGGGCCGCAAATTTGTGCTCATCACGTATTTAGTGCTTACTGCCGTAAGTGCAATCTGGTTCGGTAATGCGGAGAGCGCCGGATCACTAATTGCAGCCGGGATCTGTCTTTCGTTCTTTAATCTTGGAGCGTGGGGCGGGATGTATGCCTATACCCCTGAACTGTATCCGACTTCGGTTCGTTCAACCGGTGTCGGCATGGCGGCCTCCTTTGGCCGTGTGGGCGGCGTTATAGGACCTTATCTGGTGGGCTGGATGATTGGCGGCAGTATCGGCATCAATCATATTTTTCTAATGTTCTTTGTTACAATATTGATCGGTGCAGCTGCTGTATTGTTCCTAGGTAAAGAAACGAAGGGACTCGAATTAACGGAAGAATTGGGGACGGAATGAGGGTATCCCCGACGAAATGAAATGGAGGGATCAGCATGAAACACCCTTTTCTGCTCCAGGCGGTATGGAATGGGGGACGCAATAGTGAGGGTCAGATCGAAGCAGGCCAGCTTCGGACCCGAATTTCTATTCCAAAGGAAATGGGAGGTCCCGGTACAGGCACCAACCCGGACGAAATGCTTCTGGGTGCCGCAGCAACCTGTTATATCATTACCTTGGCGGCGATGCTGGAACGCTCCGGCATATCGGCAGAGTCCCTGACGCTCGAGTCTGAGGGAATCGTTGATGTGACCAACAATATTTTCACGTATGAGAGCATCAAGCATAAGCCCCTTATCGTCCTGCCAGCCGACGCGCCGGAGGAAATTCTGACAAAGGCAGAGCTTCTGGCACATAAAGCCGAAAGTTCCTGTATGATCTCTAGAGCGATTGCAGGCAATGTAGCTTTGGCCTCCGAACCGAAGATCATCCGTGCCGAGGGCTAGTCATGCATGAACGGTTACCCAGGCTGACGAACAACTATAATTCAACTACAATTGGAGGAATACACAATGACAACGAACACACAGCGTTTGCTCGTATTTGCAGGCTCCTATGCCGAAGCTGAAGGCAGCGGCGTATATTCATATTCTTTTGATGAGCAGTCTGGACAACTGACACTGCTTGATCAAGTAGACGGGTTGAAGAACCCGACGTTTCTTAATGTAGACGTGAAGGGCGGACGTCTGTATTCGATCGCGGAGACAGTATCGGCGGAGGGTGCCAAAATTGGCGAAGCGGCAGCTTATGAGATTCATCCGGACACCGGCAAGCTGACTTTCCTGAACCGTGCCAATACAGTGGGGGCACCTACCTGTCACATTCAGAGAGACCCAAGCGGCCGTTTCCTGATCGTCGTCAGCTATCATGGCGGTATGGTAGGCCTGCTCTCCATTACGGAGAATGGCGGCGTGGGAGAACTCCTGGATGTACAGCAGCATGAAGGACACGGTACCCATCCAGAGCGTCAAGACCGTCCGCACCCTCACTCCTCTTTCTTCAGTCCGGATGGCAAGTTCCTGTTCGTGCAGGATCTTGGTCTTGATCTGATTGTGAAATATGAACTGGATGCCGAGAACGGCAAACTGCTCCGCAGAGGGGAGACCAAGCTGCATCCGGGGGCAGGCCCGCGTCATCTGGCATTCCACCCGAATGGAAAATGGGCTTTCGTTATTAATGAAGTTGACTCTACGGTGACATCCTTTGCATACGACGCTGAGAGCGGCAGTCTGACAGAGGTTCAGACAGTACCAACCCTGCCGGAAGGATTTGAGGGAGAGAATACTTGTGCGGAAATCACGGTATCGAAGGACGGAGCATATCTCTATGGTTCCAACCGCGGCCATGACAGCATTGTGGTCTATGCCATTGACGGGAACAGCGGCAAGCTGAGTCTGGTCGAGCATGTCTCCACAGAAGGTGGACACCCACGTCATTTTGCTCTGACGCCGAACGGTAAATACCTGCTGTGTGCAAATCGTGATGCTAATAATATCGTAACCTTCCAGGTGAATCAGACGACAGGCAAGCTGACCTTCAGCGGCGCTTCTGTTACGGTATCCAAGCCGGTATGCGTGCAGCCTCTTTCTTTTAATGTATAAGTGTAATACGGTTAAATAGGTATAGAAACAGACAAAAGGCCGGGATTTTTCCCGGTCTTTTGTCTATGTTGGGATATGTTCATCCGGAATGGGTATACATTAAATAAAACCAAGCAAGGGAGCGAGCAAAAATGAAAATCATCATTAGCCAACAGGAAGCGGTTGATCGTGGTATATGGCCGGAAATCATGCAAATGTTCGGACTGGATCAGAACGATGATGTCTGGCAGTCAGAAGAATTTATTCTCACCGAAGCTCAGGCGCAAAAGGTAGGTCTGCTGCCACGCTGACAGATGATCAACCAAGCTATACATAATTATACAGGTGCTCGTCGATTACAAAATAAATTGATCAGGGGTATGTAATTAGCTTCACGGTAGTTTATAATGGAAGGAGTGATTCCACTTGAACTCTGTAAATCAAACCAATCATATATCCAGCTTTACAGCAAGGCTGCTGAGAGAACGCTTCGGCAAGGGACCTGAGTCTGTTCAGGTGTCGCTTAGTCACAATTGTATCAGCCTGCATTTCCGCAATTTTATGAACCCGGTAGAGCAGCACCTCATTAATGAAAAGGAAGAAAAAGTTTTCCGCAGAACGCGAGAACTGTTAATGAAATCACTTCTTCCGGAGTTAACTGTTTTTATGGAACGGGAGTTAGGGGTTGTGATACGGGAGCTGTATTACGATTGGGGAATTCACCATACCAATGGCATGATTGTTGCTCTGCTGGATGAATTTCACTTGGAGAGCAAATACAGCGAAGATTACCCGGGCCGAAATGAGATTCATGCCAAAGTCATCGATGTGAGCGAACGGGTCCAAAAGGCCCCTGAACGAATGGATTCATGGTGGGTCAATCCGAAGACATTGATCATCTACAGGCAGGGAATTTTACTGCTGCTGGAGAAGGAAATGATCTCGATGGGTTACGACCTGGAACTGAAGACAGCCAAGCGAAAGCTGGAGAAGCAATTTCTGGTAGAGGCTGCTGCTGACCCTTTGGTGAGCGGCAAGGAGATGTCCGATGTTTTTGTGGATTGGGATTTCGAACGGGATCAGAGTATTATCGCGTATACTTTTGTATCCTGATAGAACTGTATAATAGAATTGGTAGCAATGAACTGGATATCCTAAGGATGAGCCAGACATAAGCCAAAGAAAAGGACCTTCGTCCCTTTCTTTGGTTTTTTTATTTTTAAGGGAGGAAACCGTGGAAAACTTAGATGAATATAGTATTTTATGCGTAGAAGATAATGAGCTGAATATGACGCTGATCCGGTATGTGGTCCGGAAAATGCCAGGCTTCAAACTCCTGGAGGCCAGAACCGCTGAAAAAGCGATCCCTTTGGCAATGCAACACCAGCCGGATCTTATCCTGATGGATATTTCACTTCCGGTCATGGATGGATATGAAGCACTGGCCCTCTTGAGAGCCAATCCGCTAACCCAATACATACCTGCTGTCGCAATCAGCTCTTTTGCCAGTCAGAGTGACATCCGTAAAGGGCTTCAGGCCGGTTTTGAGGCCTATTTTACGAAGCCTGTTGATGTTAAAGTGCTGACCCGGTACCTGTATAACATTTTGGGAAGAAACGCTTAATTAAATGACATCCCGCATAGACAGTATTTTGCCGTGCCAATATCCGGTGTCCAAATCGTTGACCGTAACCCCAGGCTCTCCCCAGGTATGAATAAACTTCCCGTTCCCCATATAGATACCAACATGCCCAGGTATGCGGTCATTCTGAAAACGACCGGGTACTGTAAAGAAAATCAGATCTCCAGGCTGCAGCTGATTCCTGGACACTTTACTTCCCACACCCGCCTGTTCACGCGCGATCCGCGGGAGATCAATATTAAAATGTGAGAAAACATGCTGGGTAAATGAGGAACAGTCGAAGGTGCCATCTTTCTCATAACTGCCGGCGCCAAAATCATACGGAGTACCCATGAATTTTTTGGCATAATCAACCAGTGCAGAGCGATCTGTATTATTCGTTGCATGGTACGGGCGTGAAGGCACTGCTTCTGCTGACTCTCTCCCAGAATGAGGCTGCTTCGGTTCAGCCTGGCTCGGTGCCGGCTCGACAGGTCCGCCGCGTACTTCTCCGGATTCAAGGGTGCCTGTTGCCATATTCCAGTGCACAGGACGCTCCAGCAGTTGTTCAAGTGAAGCCTCAGACATCATCAGTTCATTACCGGATTGAACAGGTGCTTCCGGAAGTCTGATTTCCCGGCCGCCTGCTTTGGCCTGTAATGATCCGGCCTTGCATTCATAAGCGGCATCTGTGTAACCGGCTTTAGCGGTACCCTGATGCTCCTCATAGCGGAGTCCTAACGAACGGAAAGCCTTGGAAAGAGGGACAAGTCCGCTGTAAGTCGGTGTTTGTGACTGCATGGTCAAATGCTGGGAAGAACGGGTCTCGAGACGATTCTGCGGCGGCGGCATCGCAGTGTTATGCTGCTTGGATGTACCGCTGCATCCGTTAATCAATAAAGGCATCGTACTCATCAGACTTACAATCAGTGTTGCAGTTATTTTTTTTCTCATAATCAGGCACTCTCCGTTTTGGATAAGATGTTGGTAACAGTGTGTGTATTCTGAGAGTTAATATTCTGCCTTTTTTTAACGCAGTTCTTAACAAATGATTGCAAGTTATTTACATTACTGAAACCCTTTCCTGCGGTTTTTCATTTATAGTTGGACTATAAGCAGCAGAGATGCTGACGCATAATTTTATCGTTTTTTCATCTGTAAATCAGGTTAGGTCTGATATATACAGGGTAATGACTTATTAAGCGATGTTACAGGTAAAACTCGGCAGGGGAGAGATGGATTATGATCAAAACAACATGGAAACTGACACTCTTTACATTATTAATCGCCCTTATGACTGCTTCTGTGGCAACTGCACAAGGTGAAGAGCCCGGCAAAACAGCCGCTGTTCAGACAACAGCCGAGCATCAGACTGTTTTCATTAATCAGTTGATCCAGGACAACGGAGAACTCTACATAGACAAAGATCCTATTCAATGGTACGAAGGGGCAGCTGCAGACAAGGCATTCAAGGAGAATGAACCTGATAATGAACTGGATGGAGCACCAGATGGTTACTATATTGTCAATACGGCACAGGATCATGATAAGATTAAAGTTGCACCGGACGCCAAGGTGCTAATGCAGATTTTTGACCATACGGGCAAGGTAGAAGATGTGGATGTCAAATGGAATGAAGTCATTTCACTCGCACAGTTTGAGGCAGCCTATCACAAAACAGCTGTTCTGGATTTAAGCCAATTTCCATATCATCTCACCATTGAGAATGGGGTTGTGACTGAGATCGTTCAGCAGTATATTCCATAAGCTTGAAGTCACAAAAGCCGGTAGCTGCGCTATCCGGCTTTTGTTATGTTTATTTTTAGGTACTTGTTACAAAAAGAGATGATTATGTTAAAATAATTTTATTGATAATTAATTTTTAATGTGGCACAGAGGTTTTAACCATTTTGGCAGATAACCAAAGGAGGAGTTCGAATGGCTAAGCTATTAAACCGTTCTGAAGTAACAGAGGCTTCAACCTGGAATCTGAATGATCTCTTCACAAGCAAGGAAGCGTGGGAGAAGGAATTGCAGGCCGTACAGGAGGATGCTGCCAAGCTGCTGCGCTTTCAAGGTAGGCTGGGCGATGGTTCACATGTATTGCTGGAACTGCTAGAGGAGCAGGGTTCCCTGCAGGAGCGGATTGGCAAGGCAGCAAGCTATGCCAATCTGAGACAATCCGAAGACAGCACAAATCCAGAGAATTTGATGGTATCCGCCCGTGCAGGTGATGTACTGTCCGGAATAGCGTCTTCATTATCTTTTATCCATTCTGAAATTCTCTCCCTGCCGGACGGGACAATGGAGTCCTATCTGGAGGAGGAAGAGGGATTGGCCGATTATAAGAGATTTCTCGGTCTTCTGCTTCAGAATAAAGCGCACCGGCTCAGCCCGGAAACAGAGAGTGTGCTCGCTTCATTAGGAGAGGTATTCGGCTCTCCCTACCGTATTTATCAGCGGGGCAAGCTCTCTGATATGACGTTCGATGAGGTGGTCGATGGTGAAGGGAATCCGGCCCCGGTATCGTTCTCCCAATATGAGAACAGCCACGAAATTTCACCGGATACGGAGCTTCGGCGGGCTTCCTTTGCTTCTTTTGGACGGACGCTGCATAAGTACCGTAATATAATTGCTGAGGCTTATGCTACAGAGGTCAAGAAGCAGGTTGTTATGTCCCGGCTGCGCGGCTATGAATCCGTGACCGAGATGCTGCTGCAGCCGCAGCAGGTAACCACAGGCATGTATAGCAATATTCTGGACATCATTCAGCAGGAGCTGGCTCCCCATATGCGCAAGCTGGCGGCATTGAAGAAGCGTGAGCTCGGTCTGGAAGAGCTGTATTTTTGTGATCTGAAAGCACCACTGGATCCGGACTTTAACCCTGAAGTTACATATGAAGAAGCCTGCAGTACCATTGAGAAGGCGCTGGCTGTTATGGGTCCGGAATACAGCGAGATTGTTCAGCACGCGTTCCAGGACCGCTGGGTGGACTATGCAGAGAACATCGGTAAATCTACGGGTGCATTCTGTTCCACCACTTATGGCATGCATTCCTATATTTTGATTTCATGGGCGAACAACATGCGCGGGGCTTTCACATTAGCACATGAAGTAGGTCATGCAGGCCACTTGATGCTGGGGGCCCGTTATCAGAAGATTGTGAACTCACGGCCTTCAACCTACTTTATTGAGGCTCCTTCCACTTTAAACGAACTGATTCTGGCGGATTATCTGCTGGCTCAGTCTGAGGATCCGCGGATGCGCCGTTGGGTGATTCTGCAGCTGCTGAATACGTACTATCACAACTTTGTGACCCATCTGCTGGAAGGCGAGCTGCAGCGGCGTGTGTACAGTCTGGCAGAGAAGGACGTACCGATTACGGCTCAGAAGCTCTCTGAACTTAAGGGCGAGATCTTATCCTCCTTCTGGGGAGATGAACTGGTACTGGATGAAGCGGCGAAGCTGACCTGGATGAGACAGCCTCATTACTATATGGGATTGTATCCTTATACTTATGCGGCAGGTCTTACTGCTTCGACTGCAGTAGCGCAGTCTATCCGCAAAGAAGGCCAGCCTGCGATCGACCGCTGGCTGACGGTGCTGAAGGCAGGCGGCAGTCTGAGTCCGCTGGATCTGATGAAACAGGCTGGCGTGGATATGTCTGATCCGCAGCCGATCCGCGAGGCTGTTGCTTACGTAGGCTCGCTGGTCGATGAGCTTGTTTCCTTATATGAGTAATTCGTAATGATCAATAGGGTTTTGAAACGAATAATTGACGTTTCAAAACCCTATTAATGTGTAATACTGTCCAAATGATCTTGAATATGTCATTATTAATATGATGCACCAAGGGACAGGAGGAACGTTCATGAACAAAAAAGACCAGGTATTAAATGATTTCAGAGACTTGTTTAACAAGATGGTTTGGCTTAACAAGATGAAGTTGGAAGAGGGGCTTAAGGGTTATAAACCTTCTGAAGTCCATTGTATCGAATATATTGGAAGAAATGCAGATTCCAACGTGACCAAACTTGCAGAAGCCTTTTATATGACTAGAAGTGCCATCAGTAAGCTTACTAAGAAGTTAATAGAAAAGGGACTTATTGAAAGTTACCAGAAACCGGATAACAAAAAAGAAATCTATTTCAGACTTACTGAGCAAGGAGAAGCAGTTGACAAGGTTCACTCGGAGCTGGACAAAGAATTCCAGGAGAGGGATCAGGTCGTTTTTGAGCAGGTCACCGAAGAACAATACGACAATATGCTTCGCTTTATTCAAAGGTACAGCAGGCACTTGGATGAAGAAATTAGAAAACAGGGTGTAGACATCAAACTGGAAAAATGAATAATGAGAATGACATGATAAGCAGCCGAACTCTATGGAGATCAGGGCTGCATTTTTATGGTTAAAATTTTGTTGACAAGGAAACAAAATAATGATATTTTTGTTGACAAGGAAACAAAATATCAGCTTCAAAAGAGGAGAGTACCATGAAAAAAAGACATGTAAAGGAAGCGGGACTACCGAAAGAAGTGCTTATGGCAGCTTGGGCTATCGCACTTGGGGCCATTGCCCCCATGCTTGATTCTACGATGGTGAATATCGCCATTGACAAACTCACTAAGGATTTCAATACGACCTTGGCTATCGTTCAATGGGCCGTTACCGGTTATGTTTTGGCCCTTGCGGCTGCAGTTCCCGTATCCGGATGGCTTATGAACCAATTTAACGGTAAGAAAATATTCATAGGCGCAGTTATTGCCTTTGGAATCACTTCTGTTTTTGCCGGAGCGAGTTGGGACATTTCCAGCTTCATCTTATTCCGTCTGCTGCAGGGATTCAGCGCGGGAGTTATTACAACGCTGATGTTTACCCTTTTGGTTAAAATAGCAGGTCAGGAGAATCTGGGCAGGATAATGGCAATCGTCAGCACGCCTATGATCTTTGGACCGATCTTGGGGCCGGTAATCGGGGGCTTTATCGTTCAAGGTGCATCCTGGCATTGGATTTTCTTTATCAATGTGTTCATCGTTTTGATTATAGCGCCCCTTATGATGAAAACAGTTCCTGACTTTGAACCGTTCAACAAAAACAGTAAACTGGATGCCTTCGGAATCTTAAATCTGTCTATCATGAGTGCGGCATTGATCTACGGAATTACCAAAGCAGCGGATCATTCATCATTTAACAACGAGGAAACTATCCTGTGGGTGGGTATAGGCTTTATTTTAGCGGTCATTTACCTGGTATATAATCGAATCCGAAAGAATCAAACCGTTCTCCCTATGAATTTGTTTACTCACAAGAGCTTCTCAGCATCCAGCATCGGTTTGTTCCTGGCGAATATTGCGCTGATGGGACCGATGTTAATTCTTCCTTTGTTCTTCCAGAACTTCCGCCACTTCACGGCAGTTGAAGCGGCAGTCGCGCTAATTCCTCAAGGCATCGGGATGCTGGTCACCCGTCCATTTATCGGAAAAATGATTGATAGGATTGGTGCAAAGTTCGTGGTTATGGTCAGCGTAGTTCTTTCACTTCTCGGATCTATACCCCTTATCTTTATCACCGATCAAACAAGTATGATATGGATTTCCATCGTATTGTTCATCCGTGGCGCCAGTGTAGGAGGTATCAGTATCCCGTTAACAAGTGACGCGTACACAGGGATTGACAGCAAACAACTACCTGAAGCTGGTGTCGGTATCAATATTATTGAAAATCTGGGTTCAAGCTTTGGTTCAGCCCTGATCGCAACCATTGTCGCATCTTTCGTACAAGGTCTGCATCCTACGATTGCTAATGGTTTAGAAGGCTACCATGCAGGATTTTTAGTATCCGCTATTGTTCTTGCGGTAATCTTTATCCCGAGTCTGTTCCTTACGCATAAAAAAACGGTGACTCCGTCCTAAACTAAAAGCCATGATCTGCGTCAGCAGGGCATGGCTTTTGACGTGAATGTGGAAGTTTGCAAATGAAGGGGTTTGCGGTAGAATGAACTTATCCCGACAACTCCTTAAATTATGTTAGATATATTAACATTGTCAGGATCAGACTCTATCAGACTGCGGGGTGACATCAGAACGCCGGGTATAGAGAAAAACCCCTCACCAGGAGGGGCAGTTCCATCATCTTCTTATTTTGCAGCTTGCTTGGATGACAGGTTCTTCGTGAAGGAGCCTACACTGTTCATGACCTTTTGACGTGCGTCCTTGTTCTTCATCAGATAGGTCGCTCCAAGGCCGAGAGCCGCGAATAACACTTTCTTCTTGTCCATTAGAATTACCTCCTCATTGATCGGATAGCACTTCAGACATGCTGCTTACTCTTATCAAATACCCTTTCTCACTAAAATGAACCGGAAGGACCCTGTGTTCAATCATTCCGGTATAGTTCATGTTCCTGTTAAATTCCGCAATTCTCCAGATTATGAATTCCTTTTCTCGTTTAATTCTTACTAACAGACCTTGGTCATATCCTCTTTAGTCAGTGCTGTCACACGACAACGTCTTTCATGTATATGTGCCATGTGCTGAAGGGGCAGTTCAGCAAGGATAAGTAGAACTAAAAAATGCGGCGAAGGAGGTTCTTGATGATGAAGAACAAAGAAGTAGTTGCCATGCTGCTAGCAGGAGGGCAGGGTAAGCGTTTAAAAGGCCTGACGCGGACACTGGCCAAGCCGGCAGTGTATTTTGGCGGTACATACCGGATTATTGATTTTCCACTGAGTAACTGCGCTAATTCAGGCATTGATACGGTGGGTGTTCTGACCCAATATGAGCCCATGGTTCTGCATTCGTATATCGGCGTTGGCAGTGACTGGGACCTGGACCGCAAAGATGGAGGCGTATATGTGCTTCCTCCGCATGAACGCGAAGAAGGCAGCAGCTGGTATAAGGGGACAGCGGATGCTATTTACCGTAATCTGAATTTCCTGGATCAGTATAACCCCGAGCATGTGCTGATTTTGTCAGGTGATCATATCTACAAGATGGACTACAACAAGATGCTGGACTATCACAAGGAGAAAAATGCTGACTGCACCATCTCCGTCATTCATGTCACGCTGGAAGAGGCAACTCGCTTCGGCATGCTGAATACGGACGATGATCTGAAAATATATGAGTTCGATGAAAAACCGCAGCATCCGAAGAGTACGCTCGCATCTATGGGCGTGTATATGTTCAAATGGGAGGTTCTTCGCAATTTTCTGCAAAATGAATCTAATGACGATACCTCCTTTGACTTTGGCAAAGACATTATTCCGCGGATGCTGGAGAGCGAGAAAACATTATATGCGTATCCTTTTGAAGGATACTGGAAGGACGTAGGAACGATTACCAGCCTGTGGGAATCCAATATGGACCTGTTATCCGACGAGCCTGAGCTCAATCTGAACGATCCGTCCTGGCGGATATACACCCGCAGCCCGAACCAGCCGGCACAGTATATCGCTCCTCAGGCGAAGCTGAAGAACTGTATTATCAATGAGGGCTGTGTTATTCATGGCGAGATCCGGCATTCTGTCGTGTTCTATTGCGTGGAAGTCGGCGAGGGAAGTGTGATTACGGACTCTGTCATCATGCCCAATGTCAAGATCGGACGGAATGTCCGCATCCACCGTGCCATCATTAACGAGAATATGGTCATAGAGGATGGAACTGTGATTGGACCGGCAGAAGGAGACAGTGAAGATGTGGTTCTGATCGACAGTGATTCGGCGATTGGTCGTGCAAGTGTACAATCAAACTGAAAAGCGGAGGGGCAGCTATGAAAAAATTATTAGGTGTTGTTAATCTGGACTACGAATTGGATCAGTTGAAGGAGCTGACGTACTTCCGCTGCGGAGCCGCAGTGCCCTTTGCGGGCCGCTATCGCCTGATTGATTTTACATTGTCTAACATGATGCATGCCGGGATCCTGGATACTGCCTTGTTCGTACGCCGCAAATACCGCTCCCTGATGGATCACCTGGGTGAAGGCAAACCCTGGGACCTGGACCGTAAATCCGGCGGGTTGTTCGTCCTTCCTCCAGACTGGAATGATCCGACAGACCCTTCAGCAGGTGATCTGCAGCATGTTCACAACAACCTCGATTTCTTCCGCCGTTCATCCGGCGAGGTGCTGGTTCATGCCGGTACCCAGCATGTGAACAAGGTTGATATCCGAGATGCCTACCGCTACCACGAAGAGAAGGGGGCGGACGTGACTCTCATTTATACAAGAGTGGAGAATCTGCAGCCGGAGCATGCGCCCTGCACCCGTCTGGATGTGAATGAGGAAGGTTATGTCAGCCATATTCATCATGAAACCGATCATCATAATATATATATGGAAATGTTTATTATGGATAAACAGCTGTACCTAGACCAGGTTAGACGCTGCATTGCACACGGGGAAAATCATTTTTTCCGTGATGCGATCCAGCGTAACCCAAGCGGCCTGAAGATCGCAGCATATGAATATAATGGATACCATGCTGTCATCAATTCGGTGGAAAGCTACTATAAGAACAGTATGGCCCTTTTAAATCAAGAAAATTATATGGAGCTATTCAGAGATCAGCCTGTTCATACGAAAATAAAATATGAGGCACCAACCAAATACAGTGAGACGGCTAATGTCGATAACTCATTGATTGCCAATGGCTGTAAAATTGCCGGAAGCGTGGAGAACAGCATCCTGTTCAGGGGCGTCGAAGTGAAGAAAGGGGCCCGGGTGATCAATTCAGTCATCATGCAAAAATGTGTCATTGAGGAGAATGCCCTCATTGCCAATGTCATTTTGGACAAAGACGTGAAGCTGACACAGGACCGTACACTCGTCGGTGATGTCAAAAATCCGTTTGTTGTTGCCAAAAGTGTGACGATTTGACTCCCCCGGCCTAATGAGGAGGTACTGTACTATTGTTTACAGATAAAGATACGTTCAAGCAGCATTTTCAGGAGCAGTTTGTCGGACAGCTGGGCAAACCCCTGAAAGAGGCGACGTCCGAGGATATTTACAAGGTGATCGGCAGTATGATTCGCGAGGAAGTCGGCAAGTTCTGGGCTCAGACCAACACGTCGTACCGCGAATCGGGCGAGAAGCAAGTGTACTATCTGTCGCTTGAATTTTTAATGGGAAGACTGCTGGGTAACAACCTGCTGAACCTTGGGGCGCTGAATGTCGTACGCGCAGGCTTGAGCGAGCTTGGATGGGATTTGGAAGAGATAGAGGAACAGGAAGCTGACGCAGGTTTGGGTAACGGCGGTCTGGGCCGTCTGGCGGCCTGCTTTATGGATTCACTGGCTTCTCTGCAGTATGCAGGCCATGGCTGCGGCATCCGCTACAAATACGGATTGTTCGAACAGCGGATTGTCGATGGCAACCAGGTTGAGCTCCCGGATTATTGGCTTCAGCGGGGCAATGTCTGGGAAGAGAGACGATATGACAAACGGGTGGAAGTATCCTTCTGGGGCCGTGTAGAGACCCGCGAAGAGAATGGCCGTCTCGTATTTGATACCGTTGATGCGGAGGGCATCTGGGCGGTACCTTATGATGTGCCGCTCATCGGATTTGGCGGAAGACATATCAACACGCTGCGGATCTGGAGTGCGGAAGCTTCGGAGAACGCTGTGCGGCAGGGAATGCAGGCTGGCGGCAGTTATTACAAGTATCTCGATTACAGCCGTACTGTAGAATCAATTACTGAATTTTTGTATCCGGATGACTCTCAGTATGAAGGCAAGCTGCTTCGTCTGAAGCAGCAGTACTTCCTCTGCTCGGCCGGACTGCAGAGTATTCTCCGTACTTTTGATAAGCTGGAGCTTCCGTATGAAGAGCTTCCGAATAAAGTTGCTATCCATATTAACGATACGCACCCTACGCTGGTCATTCCTGAACTGATGCGTATTCTCATTGACATGAAGGGATACGGCTGGGATGAAGCGTGGAGCATTGTGACGCGTACCGTCTCTTATACGAATCACACCATTCTGAGTGAGGCTCTCGAGAAATGGCCTGTCGTCATGGTCAAGGATCTGCTGCCTCGTGTCTATATGATTATCGAGGAGATTAATAAGCGCTTCTGTGCTGAACTGATGGAGAAATACCCGGATCAGCCGGATCGTATTGCGCAGATGGCTGTCATTCATGATGACCAGGTTCGTATGGCGCATCTTGCGATTAACGGCAGCCACAGCATCAATGGCGTATCCCAGCTCCATACGGATATTTTGAAGGAGAAGGAAATGCGCTCTTTCTATGAGCTGTATCCGGAACGGTTTAACAACAAAACGAACGGAATTACCCACCGCCGCTGGCTGATGCACGCGAATCCTGAACTAAGCCGTCTTTATACGGAAAGTATGGGTGACGGCTGGATGACAAATCCTTATGAACTGAGCCAAATTCTGAATTATAAAGAGGATGCGGGATTCAGACAGCGGATTCAACAGATCAAGCTGCGCAACAAGCAGAAGTTGGCTGCGTATATTTCCCACAAATTCGATACAAGTGTAGATCCGACGTCTATCTTCGATGTGCAAGTGAAACGTCTTCACGGCTACAAGCGTCAACTGATGAATATACTTCATGTGATGCACCTGTATAATGAGATTAAAGCCAACCCGTCCATCGACCGCGTGCCAAGAACCTTTATTTTTGGTGCGAAGGCAGCTCCGAGCTACTATCTTGCCAAACGGATTATTAAACTGATTAATACGGTTGCCGAGACGGTCAACCGGGATCCGCAGGTGCGCGGCAAGCTCAAAGTGTTCTTCCTGGAGAACTACTCCGTCTCTTTGGCGGAACGGATCATTCCTGCAGCCGATATCTCCGAGCAAATTTCGACGGCAAGCAAGGAAGCCTCTGGTACCGGAAACATGAAGTTTATGATGAACGGGGCACTGACGATCGGTACAATGGACGGTGCGAATGTAGAAATGTACGAGATGCTGGGAGCCGAAAATATGTTCATCTTCGGCTTGAATGCCGAGCAGGTTAACAACTATTATCAGAACGGTCAATATTCATCAGCAGGGGTTCTGGCTCGGGACTCCCGTATTGCGCAGGTGATCAACCAGTTGATTCAACCGGGGCCGTTCTGCACGCACGAGAATGAGTTTGAAGAAATTTATCACTCGTTAATCAGCCATAATGATGAATATTTTGTATTAGAGGATTTTGCCGATTATGCACGGGCTCATCGTGATATTGATGCAGCTTATCGGGATACCGAGAACTGGACACGCAAATCCATCGCGAATCTTGCCCATTCCGGCCGCTTTGCCAGTGACAACACCATCCATGAATATGCGAGGGAGATCTGGAAACTGGCGGAGAAGAAGCAGCTGAGCATGATGAATATTTGATCAGTCTTCAAAAAGGGACACCTGAAGTTCAGGTGTCCCTTTTTGAGTTGATAAAGTTAAGTGTAAATGATGAACGGTTTGGGTGCTTCACGCGGAAGATAAGAGATGCCAGAATGTTGGAGAGGTAGAACAACGGATTTGCCTGCATATTCTCGACCAGCAGGAGGGAGAGAACGATATACAATCCGATAATGATGAGAAGAACCTGAATAGACATTTTGAAACCTCCCGTGAATGACGACATATATCTTTTGTATATGCTTTTACACCATGCAAGGTTTCTAAGGTATTAAATTCAGGTTAGAACCACCCGGGGCGGGGGTAACGAAAATCTGTAAAGATCATTGTGGATTTAGCGCAGAATATGGTAGACCTGATTCCCAAAGCTTCGGATGTCCTGCAGATAATCATACCCGGGAGGATTACGAAGCTGGTTATACATGCGTACCGCAACAGCATCCAGCTCAGGGATCACCAGACATGCACATCCAGTAATCCCGAGAATTTGAAAAGAGCGCGCAGGCAATTCTTCGCCCAGCTGATTAAGGGGGGTCTGCTTCTGGAGCCACCAAACAAACCCATGCAGCGGTTGATCCGCCCCTAATTCTGCAGGTGAATGCGGAGTTGTTACCCGTCGGAATACGTGCCTCGGGATAAGTTGTTTTCCCTCCAGAAGGCCCTCGGTCAGATGGAGCTGTCCCCAGGATGCCAGGTCACGGGCGCTGACGAACAGGTTGCCCTGATCCCCATCCGGGCTGTTATTGGGACCGGTCCAGTTATCAGGCTCATCATAATGGTTATAAATGAGCTGCTCCTGTTCTGCTATCCTCCAGCCAGTCTCGTTTAATTCATATGGAAAGAGGAAATGCTGCTGCACATATTCGCTCAGAGTCAGACCTGAACGGCGATGGATCAGTCTGATCAGCAGATCAATGCCTGAATTTCGGTAAGCCCAGCCCTGGCCTGGTGCAAATTCCCGAAGCAGCTGCCCGCGGTGCTCATATAATCCGTGGGAATGGGTGAGCAGGTGGCGCAGTGTAATGCCTTGTGTCATATATATATATTCATCCAGATACTTTCCTATTTCATCATCCACTCTATCCAGCCGGCCCTGTTCGAACAGCAGGCTGATCGCAAGTGCCAGGTAGGTTTTACGGATCGAGCCGACATTAAATTGTGAGTGCTGATCTACCGGACGGGAATTCGGCCGAAAGTCATGATTGCCGCTATACCATTCGTGCAAAATCTTGCTGCCCTGTATGATGCAGACTGCGCCCGCGGAAGCGCCAATCTGCTGCTGTACTGATGCGACATACTGGTCAATAGGCTTCATCGCCGGATTTGTATTCATCCAGGTATCCATAGAAACTCCTTTATCTTATGAAGTCGTTACGTAACTATCATAGTATACGCCCCATTTTTACACACCAATTAATTACATCTATAACTAAATCAATTGGCTGTGTGCAGGCTGTCAGTGAATTTTACTTGTAACTCATTTGTTAATGATTTGGCGGATGTTGTGGTATAATGGAAATAAGAACGTCTTATTGAGGCTTTTTTGAGAGGTAAGATAGAGAAGGGGCTTTGTAGCATGAAAAAAAAGAACAATAAACATAACTTTGCTGCAAGAATTATTAGAGCCCTCCGGTTGAATTTTATCAAGCTGCTGCGAGCACCCGGCGGGGTCAAAAAAATATCATTAGGATTCTCCATCGGTTTTGGTCTTGAAATGGTTGTAATCTCCACAGCCTCATTGATTTATCTGCTGTTCTATCCCATTGTCCGGTTATCTGGCGGATCTCTGCCTGCAGCCATTATCGGTAACGTCATTGGTAAGCTGACCTTTCTGCCAATTGTATTGATGCCACTGGCCAAGAAACTGGGGGAGCAGTTATACCCTTCACATGGAGGACCGCGCTTCCGGGAGCATTCCTGGACAGAATTGTTCTCAGGTAACTGGTCCGTGTTGTACGATATTCTGCATGGAGGTCTTCATATTTTGATTGGGATGAGTGTTTTTGGCCTGATCTTTGGTGTGATTTCCTATTTTGTGATTCAGGTGCTCTACAACCGGGCTCACCACCGGCGTATGGAGAAGCGGCGCGTCAGCCGCAGCCGCAGAGCTGCCAAGGCTGCAGTGGCTGCTGTCAAACATTAAATATCGGGTCCGATGAAGCCGCGCTTGCGCGGTTTTTTTATTTGTGTCGAGGCGGTTTTTGACACTTCGTTTCTGGGGATTACTTGTTGCAGAGGTTGGATTTGTAGGCATGATCGTATAGTATGGGTTTAGATTAAAATGAAATGAAATATGAGGGGCGTGTGGAACAATGACTACGACAATCGGAATTATAAGGCACGGAAGTACGCATTGGAACCAACTGGGCAAAGCCCAGGGACATACCAATAATCCGCTGGATGAGCAGGGCAAACGTCAGGCCGAGCTGCTGGGTGAACGCCTCAGCAGGGAATCGTGGGATGCTGTGTACGCCAGCGATCTGCTGCGTGCCAGAGAAACAGCCGAGATTGTAGCGGAGAAGCTGGGGGCAGGTGAAGTCCATCTGGATGAGCGTCTGCGTGAAATGAACGGCGGCCAGATTGAAGGAACGACCGAGGAAGAACGGGTTGCCAAGTGGGGCAAGGACTGGAAGAAGCTTGATTTGGGTCTGGAAATGCCTGACGAAGGCATGCAGCGCGGGAGTTCCTGTATTGAAGATATTGCAAGGCGGCACCCGGGACAGCGCATACTAATTGTCAGTCACGGTGCACTCATCCGCAATTCCCTGCGGGGTCTCGTTCCTGACTTGAGCCTGGAGCTGCCCCTTCATAATACTTCACTGACCCTGCTGCAGTGGAATGAAGAACAGTGGGGCTGTGATCTGTATAACTGTACGGTGCATCTGGACTAACAGCTTGACCAGCAGCGAATCCGGACCGGTGACATCCCTGCTGGAGTCCAATAGTATCCTCCGCGTAACTACCCCACTTTGAAGTGCGTACTTCCCGTTGGAACGGTTGTGCCCTAGAATGAATTGCTGTAGAGGATAACATACTATACAAGTTCATCATACACAGACAGGAGCGATTCATTCATGGAACTTCAACTGGCATTGGACCTGGTAACAGCACAAGAAGGTATTGAAATTGTAAGAGAGGTAGAACCTTTTATTGATATCGTGGAAATTGGCACACCAATCGTAATCAACGAAGGTTTGAACGCGGTAAAAGTGATTAAGGACGCTTTCCCTAACCTGAAAGTGCTGGCAGATCTGAAAATTATGGATGCCGGCGGCTACGAGATTCAGAAAGCAGCAGAAGCGGGAGCAGACATCGTAACCGTTCTGGGGGCAACCAATGATCTGACAATCAAGGGTGCTGTAGAAGAAGCCAAGAAACAGGGCAAGAAAATCCTGATTGATATGATTAATGTGCCTAATCTGGAGCAGCGTGCTCGGGAAGTGGATGCTCTGGGCGTCGATTACATTTGCGTTCATACCGGATATGACGGACAAGCTGCCGGACACAATCCGTTCGAAGACTTGGCAACCATCAAAAAAGTTGTGAAAAATGCAAAAACAGCTGTAGCAGGCGGTCTTAAACTGGAGACTTTGCCTGAAGCTATCAAAGCTCAGCCGGATCTTGTTATTGTAGGCGGCGGCATCGCGAGCCAGTCCGACAAGAAAGGCGCGGCCGAGAAGATCGCTAACCTGGTTAAGCAGGGCTAACGGAATGAACAGTATCGATTTTGCTGATATCGTTCTGAAGGAGCTTCAAGCGACGCTCACCAAGGTCTCGTCGGAAGAGACGGGAAAGCTGGCTTCAGCGATTCTGGAAGCTGACAGCATTTTCGTAGCCGGTGCCGGCCGCTCGGGTCTGATGGGGAAGGCATTTGCCATGCGCCTCATGCATATGGGCCTGGACTCTTATGTAGTCGGAGAGACCATCACAGCAGGGATAACCTCCCAAGGCTTGCTGATTCTCTGCTCAGGCTCGGGAGAGACCAAAAGTTTGTTGGCGATGGCCGAGAAAGCGAAAGCGATCGGCGCCAAAGTGGCCCTTCTTACGATCGTACCCGATTCAGCAATCGGCCGTATTGCGGATCTGATTGTCAGCATCCCGGCTGCGACCAAAGAGGGTGGACATGGCGGCAGTCAATCGGTACAGCCGATGGGCTCGCTGTTCGAGCAGAGTTTGCTGCTTTTGCTGGATGCCCTTATTCTGGACCTGATGAGTCAGAAGAAGCTGACCTCCGGTACCATGTTTGGGAAACACGCCAACCTGGAGTGAAACAGCCAGATGCATAACACTTGAAGGAACCGCGCCTGTTAAAGGGTGCGGTTCTTTAGGTTCATTTGTCATCAGGGTAAGAAAGAGAGTACACTACCAACAGAGGGAGCGTGAGAGCATGGCATCTGAAGTGCGTGAACGAATTGATCTGAAGAGTATCAACTGTGAGAAGGAACTGACCCTGGCCGTCATCGGCGGCAAGTGGAAATTGATTATATTGTGGCATCTTGGCCTGGAAGGGACGAAGCGGTTCAGTGAGCTGAAAAAGCTGATACCGAACATTACCCAGAAAATGCTGACCAACCAGCTTCGGGAATTGGAGGAAGATCAGCTGGTCTACCGCAAGGTTTATGCTGAAGTGCCGCCCAGAGTGGAGTATTCCATGACTGAATATGGCGAAAGCCTGATGCCTGTCCTCAAAGCCATGTACAACTGGGGCAAGGAGTACGGAGAGAAGGTGATCTGGACGGATGAGCATGTTCAGCAGCCAGGCACAGTCGGGTCGGTTGAAGCTGCGAAATAAGGATAGGACCTAACAAAGATCAAACAAATGATGAAATAGAGATCAATGAGCTGCCAGCAGGCAGCTTTTATTATGAGCAAACGACTAAGGTCGTAACTCTTATCCCTGTGGCGGATTGATCATGTTCGACGGGTGCGGCGGCGGGGTAAGATATAGAAGATATGGGTTAACGATTTCATTCGAAAGGAGGGCAAGGGATGGAACAGGCAGAGAGCGGCGTCATGTTGACACTCGACAGACTGGATTCGGATTTGTGGCCGGCTGCGCGTCGTATTTATGAGCAGTCATTTGACTCCGGGCGCAAGGGGGAAGCCGTTCTGCAGCGGATGTTCACCCGTGGATTGAGTCAGCTTCATCTCTATGACAGCAGCGATGGCGGGAGCTTGACGGTTCCTGACGCGATGGCTATCACGGGAATGTCTAATAAAGGTAAAGCGCTGGTCATTGATTATCTTGCCGTCAAACCGGAGCAAAGGGGTCAGGGGATTGGGCAGGTCTTCGTCAAAAAGCTGATACAATGGGCACGAGAAAATGAACATATCGAAGCCATTGTTATCGAAGTTGAATATGGAGAGGATACAGGTTACCTGAAGCGGAGAGGCTTTTGGGAGCGCTGCGGCTTTCAGCCAACGTCGTATATTCATGAATACATATGGGTCCCGGAGCCTTACCAGGCCATGGTACTGCCGCTTCAGGGTGACAGGGCGGAATATCACGACGGGAAGGAACTTTTCCGGTACATCACCTCGTTCCATGGTGCCTGTTTTACGAAATAATATTGATGTAATTTAAAAAGGAGGAGAAAGTGACATGTCGGAATACAATTACAGCGGCTTAACGGCCATGATCACAGGTGCAGGAAGCGGGATTGGACGAAATCTTTCTCTTGCCTATGCACGTGAGGGCGCACAGGTTATTCTGATCGATCGTCATAAGGAAGGGCTGCAGGAAACGCAGGATCTGCTCAAGCAGCACGGGCTGGTGAGTGATATTTATGTCGTGGATGTAAGTCAGCCGCAGGAGATCGAGGAGCTGTTCCGTGAACTGGAACGTCAGGAACGCAAGCTTGATATTCTTATTAATAATGCCGGTTTCGGCATCTTCAAGCCTATGCATGAGCTGACCCTTGATGAATGGGACAGTGTCATTAACACGAATCTGAGAGGGACTTTCCTCTGCTCCAGAGAAGCCGCTGTCCTGATGCGAAGGCATGGCGGAGGAAGTATTGTGAATATGTCCTCCACCCGCGCTGGCATGTCCGAGCCCAACTCGGAATCGTATGCGGCTTCCAAGGGGGGGATCTTGTCGCTGACACATGCACTTGCCTTATCCCTAGGTCCGGATCATATAATGGTCAATGCCGTCAGTCCGGGCTGGATTGAGACCGGAGACTACCGTGCACTTCGTGAAGAAGACCATGCCCAGCACCCTGCAGGCCGGGTAGGCCGGACAGAGGATATTGCAAGAGCGTGCCTTTATCTGACACATCCGGCGAACGATTTTGTGACCGGTGCGAATTTGGTTGTGGACGGCGGGATGACCCGCAAAATGATTTATGTGGAAGACTAATCCAGCTTCTTCGTAGTAAAAGGTCAAAATAGGAACAAAAGTTTGCAAAACCGTCCGGAAGCCTGGGCGGTTTTATTCATGAAATGGTATAATTAAGTTATGAGAAAACATGGAGATGACCCACGCCGGCCAGAGCAGATCCGTTTTGCCGAGCTGGAATTTGAAGGCTCCGCGGACCGCTGGGCTATTCCATCGCGGGAAGAGAAGCTGGCGGCAGAGGCAGAAGAGGCTGTGCGTCAGGCTCGGAGGCTTGAAGAAGAACAATTAAATAAGGAAAGTCCAGACCATGAACGGGAGCAGGGTTTGTCTATCCATTCTGCAATATTGTCGGTCCCTGACCAGGGCGTTTCTGCCGCTTCGGTCTATCGGCCGCCCGTCAGGCGGATGTTCAGTGACCTGGAGATGACCATTGAAACGGCGGAGCTCAGGTTTGTCCGTTATGGGAGAGAGCAGGAATGGCGGGTTGAGCCCGTGTGCAGTCCGGCTGCTTTTCATTGCTATTGGCCCACCTACGAAAATATGAGTGCAGATCAGCAGCGCTGGTATTTTTATTGGCGTTCAGAGGTGAGGCAGCAGCGCTATCCTGACACGGATTTGTCGTATCTGTTCCTTTATGTGTATGAATTAATTAATGGAATCGGCTGGACGCGGGCTGAAGAAGGCTTATGGCTGCTAACAGACATATGGGAGGCCTACCATGAACCTTATCCGAAGCTGGACAGGTACCTGTCGCTGTGGATCCAAGATTATATATGGGCGAACAAGCTGCAAGGGGTTCTGGATGATCAGCTTCGGAAGCGCCTCGGCTCAGGCCAGGGAGAATGGCGTGAGCTGGAGCTGTACAGGCAGCTGGATGCCGTTCCTATGGAACTAGGGTTGAAAGATTGGCTGGCATTGTCTGATTATGATGTGAAGAAAAGCGGATTATACTCGAATGAAGAACATGCTGGAGAATTAAATCGGCTGATTCCAAAAGTGTTCGAACTGGTTGCACAGTATCTGGCACGCAAGGACGGCAAATCTCTGGCTGAACGTTTCACCCCGCCAAGCCAGACCACAGTTCGCCGGCAGCTGTTCCGCAACGCGGTGTATGAGCCGTCGATCTACGGAAGGCATGTGACCGCTGCTTATTATTCTATGAGCACTTATAAGCCGCTGCGCATGTACGTAACTCAGCTGATCCGTTTAACGGAAAACAAGCTGCGGACGCTGCTCTCCTACAAGAGCAAATTAAGGGGCATACATGTGAGCTCGGAGATCAGGGATCTGGTAGAACGGTTCATTGAGCAGGAGACGGCCAGAGCAGCTGTACAGCGCAGACAGGAGCAGGTGACCATCTCGCCGGATAAGCTGCAGCGGCTGCAGCAGGAATCGGATACTGTACGAAATTGGCTGACCGTGGACGAACCGTCTTGGGCAGAACAGGCAGGCGATAAGGTTTTGGACAGTGATGATCCTGCCGGGGATGTGCCTGAGATTCCTTTGGATAAAGATACACAGCTGGATTTGTCTCCGATGGAACTGTCTCTGATGAAGATGGGCGAGCCGTCGATGAGAGAAGAACAGGACTCAATAGTGAGGGATGCAGTGCCTGCCGATAAGCTTGAACTGAAGCAGTCAGGTTTCAGGCAGAAGGAATCCGGATTGGACACTCAGCTTAACCATGCAGATTGGACATTAGCAGGAACGGAGTGGATGGGACTGGCGGATTTGCTTAAGCCCGTTCATATTGAGGTGCTGCGCAGTTATCTGGACGGGCAGACAGCAGATACGATGATGGAACTCGCTTCCACTCATGGCAGCATGCCCGCTCTTCTAATCGACGAGATCAATGACGCAGCGATGGATACAATGGGTGACCTGCTGATCCTTGATGATCAATTAAATGAAGATTATATGCATCTATTAATGAAAGTATTGAGGTGATGGGTCTTTGGATGAAGAAATGAGTCAAAGTCAAGGGAATTCAGCCGAAACAGGGGCCAAAATTCCGAAGCGCCTGACAACGGCGCTGGTGAACTCACTCACAGCCGGGGTCGTTCCGCGCATTGGCCTGGAGCATATTGCGGTGGGACGCAAGCCGGAGGTTGAGGCCATTCTCCGCGATCTGGATAGCGTTGCTGACGGCGGTGCCGTGTTCAAGCTGGTGACGGGGCGGTACGGAAGCGGTAAGAGCTTTCTGCTGCAGAGCATTCGTAATTATGCGATGGACCGGGGGTTTGTAGTGGCGGATGCCGATCTCTCTCCTGAGCGGCGGCTGGTCGGCACCAAAGGACAAGGTCTGGCAACCTACCGGGAGCTGATGACCCACCTGTCAACACGTACCCGCCCGGACGGCGGTGCCCTGGAGGTCGTGCTCCAGAAGTGGTTCCTGACTCTTCAGCAGCAGGCTGTACAGGAGCTGTCATGCAGTATGGATGATCCCCGGCTGCAGGATGAGGTAGAACGGCGTATCTTTGATGTGACCGCACAAATGCAGAGTCTGGTTCACGGATTTGATTTTGCCAAGGTCATGGCTGCCTATTGGAGGGGCTGCCGGCTGCAGGAAGAGGATCTAAAACAGGCTGCGCTTCGCTGGCTGCGGGGTGCAATCCCGACCAAGACCGAAGCCCGCCAGGAGTTAGGCGTTGGCGTCATTATCGATGATGACAGCTGGTACGACTATATGAAGCTGTGGTCGGAGTTTACAGCACGCATAGGGTATCAAGGACTGCTGCTTTTTATCGATGAGGGCGTCAATCTGTATAAAATCACCAACAGTGTGTCACGGCTGGGCAACTATGAGAAGCTGCTGACTATATTTAATGATACGATGCAGGGCAAGGCCGGTCATTTAGGCATTTTCCTGGGAGGAACTCCCCAGTTTGTGGAAGATGAACGGAGGGGGTTGTTCAGCTATGAAGCCCTGCGCTCCAGGCTGGTTGAAGGCAGATACAGCGGCAAGGGACTTCACAACTTCACAGGTCCTTTTATCCGGCTGGAAATGCTCTCGCATGAAGAAATTCTTATTCTGCTGCAGCGGCTGCGGGATATCCATGGTCAGCATTTTGGTTATTCCCCTGTTCTTCATGATGATCAGCTGGTGATGTTCATGAAGCAGGCCGTAGGACGACTGGGTGCGGATGAACTGCTCACTCCCCGTGAGGTCATCCGGGACTTTATGGATGTACTGCATACCATGCATCAGAATCCGGGCGTTACGTTCGAGCAGCTGCTTGGTGAACAGCCGACAGGTACTTCTGGCACGGGTTCTGGGGACAATCCGGGCGAACGTGATGACCTTGATGATTTTTTGGCGGAGTTTGAGCTATGAGCGGAAGTCATCCGTTCTACCGGCTCGCCCCCTTTATTCAGGAGTATATCTACAAGAAGCGCTGGGACACGCTGCGTGAAGCACAGGTGGAAGCCTGCCGGGTACTGATGGATACCGACCGTTATTTGCTGATCGCTTCAGGCACGGCATCGGGCAAGACCGAAGCGGCGTTTTTCCCCGCATTAACCGGGCTGTACCATAGTCCATCCCAGTCGGTAGGTATACTGTACATCGGTCCGCTGAAGGCGCTGATTAATGACCAGTTCGAGCGGCTGAACGATCTGCTGCGCGAAGGAGGCATCCCGGTATGGCACTGGCATGGGGATGTCGGTCAGGCGGAGAAGACGAAGCTGATGCAGCGGCCTTCCGGTGTTCTCCAGATTACGCCGGAATCGCTGGAAGGACTGCTGATGAACAAGCCGAACAGCATCCCGGCCCTGTTCCACGATCTGCGGTATATGGTGATCGATGAGGTGCATGCCTTTATGGGTGCCGACCGGGGCGCACAGGTACTGAGTCAGCTGGCGAGGATCCAGCGTATGGCGGGATGCACGCCGCGGCGGATCGGGCTGTCCGCCACGCTGAGCGATTATGAGACAGCAGCTCATTGGCTGTCCGGGGGTACCGGAACCGAGGTGGAGGTGATTTCTCCCCAAGGCGGACGTAAGCTGAAGCTCAGCATTGAGCACTTCTCCTTTCCGGATGCCCGGGATGAGGAGCAGGCAGAGCATCTGGCGAATGCACGTAAGGCATACTATCAGTACATCTATGATCACACCCGCTTGAAGAAGGCGCTCGTGTTTACGAACAGCCGCTCGGATGCAGAGCTGACGACTCTGGAGATGCGCCAGATCGCAGCACAGCGGCAGGAACCGGACGTCTTCCATGTTCATCATGGCAGTATCTCCGCTGTGCTGCGCGAGGAGGCTGAAGCAGCCCTGCGCAGCGGACCAGGGCCAGCCGTGGCTGCAGCGACACTGACGCTGGAGCTGGGGATAGACCTTGGCGAGCTGGAGCGTGTCATTCAGCTCGGCGCGCCTTACAGCAGCTCCAGCTTTGTGCAGCGGCTGGGCCGTTCCGGACGGCGGGACGGAGCCGCGTCCGAAATGCTGTTCGTCTGCTCCGAGGAGGAAGACGAAGAAGCGCTGCTCCCGGCACGCATGCCATGGATGCTGCTGCGGGCGATCGCAGTCATCGAGCTGTATGTGCGGGAAAAGTGGGTGGAGCCGCTGGCACCGCGTCAGCTGCCTGTCGGGCTGCTCTATCATCAGACGATGAGTACACTGAAGAGCATGGGGGAAGCCGAACCCGCCGAGCTGGCAAGGGCGGTGCTAAGTCTGCCGCCTTTTGAACAGGTGAGCGTGGAGCAGTATAAGCAGCATCTGACATACCTGCTGCAGACGGATCACATTCAGCGTACGGAAGACGGCAGTCTCTTGATCGGCCTGACCGGCGAGAAGATCGTGAACAACTTCCAGTTCTATGCCGTGTTCAAGGATGACGAAGAGCACGCTGTATATAACGGCTCCGAGGAGATCGGTTCCATTACAACGGTGCCGCCTCCGGGCTACTGCTTCTCTCTCGCTGGCAAGCTGTGGAAGGTCGTGGAGGTGGATACCAAACATAAGGCGGTCTATGTTAAAGCGGCTAAAGGCAAAGTGGATACGCTATGGCTGGGAGCTGGCGGAGATGTCCATACACGGGTTGTACAGAAGATGCGCGAGGTCCTGGCGGATACAACCATTTATCCTTACCTTGCCCCAAGAGCGGTCAACCGTCTGGAACGGGCACGCAGACTGGCCCGGGAGAGCGGGCTGCTAAAGCAGATGGTGATTCCTGCCGGCGGCCAATCCCTGTTCATTCTTCCCTGGTGCGGCAGCCAGACTTTCCGTTCACTGGAACGCCTGCTGAAGCATAATTTGTCCGAGCCGCTCGGGTTACGTTCTGTTACCCCCATGGAACCCTATTACATGGTTATTTCAGGCCAGGCAGATGCAGAGGAGGTCATGAAGCGGATCCGCGGTGAAAGTCAGCTGCTGCAGCATGGTCAAGAGCTGTTAGACCCGGACGAAGCGCCATACTTAGGCAAATACGATGAATTTGTGGATCCGAAGCTGGTACAGCAGGCTTTTGCTGTGGATGGACTGGATCTGAACGGGTTAAAAAATTTATAAACTCAGTGCAGTGAGATATCGCACAACAGGCTGTTTTCCGCAGCAGTAAAATGATGTGGCAGCGGGAAAGTGTGCAAGAGATATAACAGCAGAGCCGGCCGTATGCCGGGTCTGCTTCTTTGATAGAGGCAATCTGTGCATGAAGGATATAAACGAAAAAAGGCAGGTGCAGCACCATGAAAGTCAGTGTATTGGATCAAACGATTCTGCAGGAGGGACAGACACCGGAGGAGGCTTTTCGCCAGACGGTTGAGAACGCTCAGTTTGTGGACGAGCTGGGTTATTCCCGTTACTGGGTGTCAGAACACCACAGTACGGATGCGCTCGGCGGGTCCTCGCCGGAGGCGCTGGTCGGGTATCTGGCGGCCAAAACGAATCGTATACGTGTGGGTTCAGGCGGTGTGATGCTTGCCCATTATAGTGCATATAAAGTGGCTGAAACCTTCCGCGTCCTCAGTGCTCTAGCACCGGGGCGCATTGATCTGGGTGTCGGCAGGGCACCTGGCGGCGTCCCGCTCTCCACCCGGGCTCTACAGGATTTGCAGTATCGTGACCCGGATACCTTCCCGGATCAGCTCAAGGAACTGCTGCAGTATTTGAAGGATATTTTGCCGCATACCCATCCTTTACAAGGACTGATGACGACACCGCGAATCGATGCAGGTTCGAAACCTGATGTTTGGCTGCTGGGCACCTCGCCATTCAGTGGGGAGCTGGCAGGCAGACTCGGTCTGCCTTACGCGTTTGCCCATTTCTCACCACACCAGACACCCCATATGAAAAACTCGGTAGAGCGTTATTATGCTTCATTCCAACCGGGAGAGCTCCGTAGTGAACCTTATTTTATGCCGACCTTCCGCGTCGTTGTCGCGGATACGGACGAGGAGGCCGCTCATATTGCGGGCAGCGCACTGCACTTTAACTACTTTCTGAACCGGGGGCGCGTGGTGCGGATGGTGCCGCCGGAAGCATTATCCCGTCTTTCCTTAACACCTGAAGAGAAGCAGGAAATGGAGGACATCAAGGACATCTACGTCATGGGGTCTCCGGACACAGTTCGGATGAAGCTGAAGGAGCTGCAGGCAGTGTATCATTTTGAAGAAATGATGGCTCTGCAGATGATTCCCGATATTCAGCAGCGCAGACGCTCCTACAAGCTTCTCAAGGAAGTGGCCGATTCAATCTGAGAATAAAGATTTCGCGAATGGTAACTTTAGCCTGTATCTGTGTGTTGTATCCTTATAGAAGCGAAATTGAAGTGAAAACCGGAAGTCGCTGATAGAATGATATATGGACAAAGGAGTCAAGCAGATGTTGGCATTGATCATGGCTGGAGGTTATCTGGGCTCTTTCGGATTGGCAGCGTGGCTGGCGGGAAGGCGCATTCGGCTGGCGTACAGCATATCCATTATTGTTCTCTGGAACCTGTTCCTTTTGTCAGGCGGGAATATGATGCTGGAACAGTGGACGGAGGGAGGGCGGTTTGGCATAACTAAGGGATACCTGTTGATTTATGGAGCGCCGTCCGTCAGCTGGATCAGCCTGTGCTTGCTGAGCCTGATCCGGAAACGCAGGGTCCGGGATTACCAGCAGACAGGGAGACGCATGGAATGAAGCAAAAGAACAGGAGAGCCCGCTCTCTGATGAGATGGCTTATTTGCAGCCTGTTTCTGCTGGGCAGTGCTTCTGCTGCGGTACCGCAGGTTGGGGCGGGTATACCCGCCTATGCGGACGACGTTCCGTTCGCTGTCCGAAGTCAGCTGAGCCCCAGACTGCAAGGTAAACAGATGATAAGCAGCTATCAGGAGTTCGATACAGATCTGAACCGCAAAGCTTATGCTACATTTACAGATTCGTCCTTCGCAGAACAACGGCAGACTGCTGCGGCACGAGGCGGTGAACGCAGAATATATATTAAGTCAACGTATGTTCTCGGACGGGTTCATGACATCCAAAAGCATGCGCTGCCTCTACAAAATGACTCGTTTCTGGTAAATGTGGCTAAGGGACACCGGGTTATCCAACCTGAGCTGCAGCCAACACCGGACTCGCACCCAGCGGGACTGGAGAACAGTGAGGACCAGAATCTGAATGACTGGGCTGCCCGTTTTCTCAGGGTGAGTGAATCCGAAAAGATGAATCAATGTCTCAAGGAAAGTGCCAGGCCCGGCCCGGCTGAAGAGTCGTCATATACGACCCGCAGCTATGATGGAGTGGTTGATTACGAACAGCTTCATCTGAATGTAGTTCAGTACAATACGTACGATGAGTACCTGGGTCAGGTGTATCAGGGCCGGGTTACGGAGGCGGTGCGGTATGTTCATCCGTCTTCAAGCCGGTTGCAGTCAGATATAGTCTGGATGATCAAACGAATTAAACCGGTCATTGAAAGATTGGTTTGCACATAAGAAACCCCTGCAGCGAATCCAGTGCTTCGGCACAAGAATTCGCTGCAGGGGTTTTGTTATCATGGTTTAGAGTGCTGCGTCATCCACACTGTCGAGCCAGCCTTCGATTTCTCCGATGACCGATTCTACGCAGCCATCTTCGAACGGAGAGAGCAGGCCTGCCAACTCCACGAGACCAGTGAAGGACAGGCTGCCGCCAGCCTTACACAGCTTGAGGTAATCGGCCCAGGCCGATGCGAAATCTTCGCGGGATCTTTTCCAGAATTGGAAGGCACAGATCTGAGCGAGTGTGTAGTCGATATAGTAAAACGGTGAAGAGTAGATGTGGCCCTGTTTCTGCCAGAAGCCGCCGCGATCCAGATAGTCGTTATCCCCGACATTAAAATGCGGCTGGTATTTGCGCTGAATGTCACGCCATGCCGTTTTGCGTTCAGCCGGCGTAGCATCCGGATTGGCGTACACGAAATGCTGAAATTCATCAACGGATACACCGTATGGAATAAACAGCAGAGCGGAAGCCAGATGGTCAAAGCGGTATTTATCCACGTCTTCCTTGAAGAAAAGGTCCATCCACGGCCAAGTGAAGAACTCCATGCTCATCGAGTGAATCTCTGCGGATTCATAGGTAGGCCAGTGATATTCCGGGATCTCGAAATGCGAACTGGAGGCGACCTGGAAGGCATGACCGACCTCATGAGTCAGCACATCGATATCGTCGGAGGTTCCGTTAAAGTTGGCAAAAATAAAGGGTACTTTGTACTCGCTCAGGTAAGTGCAGTAGCCGCCGCCTTGTTTGCCTTTTTTGCTCAGCAGATCCATCAGATCCTGATCTACCAGCTGCTTGAAGAACGTGTCAGTCTCTGGTGACAGCTCAGCATACATCTTGGCGCCATTTTCAATGATCCATTCAGCATCACCCTTCGGTGCCGCGTTGCCGGTCTTGAAGCTGAAGCCTTCATCGTAATAATAGAGGGTATCCACACCAATGCGTTTCTGTTGGCGTTCCTTCAGACGGGTAGCTGCCGGAACGATATAATCCAGCACTTGCTTACGGAAATTCGCAACCTGTTCCGCATTGTAGTCCGTGCGGTTCATGCGGGCATAGCCCAGTTCAACAAAGTTGTTGAAACCCAGCTTTTTGGCGATGGCCGAGCGGACTTTGACCAGTTCATCGTAGATCCGGTCGAGCTCTTCCTCGTGCTCAGCCATAAAAGTGTAACGGGCTTCCGATGCTCTCCTGCGGAGATCGCGGTCGGTGGACAATTCAAAAGGACGCAGCTGAGGCAGCGTGCGCTCTTCGCCTTCGAAAGGAATCTTCGCAGAAGCAATCAGCTGGCTGTATTCGGTCGCCAGTTTGTTCTCCTTCTGCAGGTCCTCAATTACATCCGGATGGAAGGTGCTGAGTGACAATTCTGCGAGACGGAACAGCTGTGAACCCCATTTGTTCTCCAGTTCCGAGCGGAACTTGGAGTCCACCAGTGCCTGATAATACTCCGTTATGTACTGCTGCAGTATAGGGCCAATCTCATCGGCATAATCCTGTTCAGCCTTGTAGAACTCATCGGTTGTATCAATAGAATGGCGAACACTGACCAACTGGATATGGGTACCTACTTCGCTGAACAGCTTATTGATATCAGACATCGCTTTATCCTGCTCTTCATAACTGGAAGCGTCCTTAAAAGCAGGCAGCAAATTATTAAACCGCTGTTCAATTAATGGCAGGTCAGGTCTCTCATATTTGAACTCGCTGAACTTCATGTTATCATTCCTTCCATTATTCAGGTTTCGTTCATTATACCAATGAAGCACGGGGAATTACCATATCATTCTAAGTATTTTTTGCAGTGAGATTAATTACATCGAGAAGAAGCGAATGTATCTTGATGTTCTCAATCCCATTTGAATAATGAAAATTAAGCAAAAAATGGTTAAAAAATCGAAACTTCCCTCTGTCCTTATGCCGATACAATAAAGAAGGTTCTATGAAAATGATGAGGAACATGATCAGGGGAGGAAGAGTTCGATATGAGTCCATCTTCACCGCCGCAGCGTTCAAGCGCAAGAGCGGGCAAGGGGCCTGGCGGCCGTCACACCCATTCGTCAAGAAAGAAAAATAAAAAAAAGAAGTCACTCCGATGGATGCTGAATCTGATTCTTCTGCTGTTAGTTATAATGGCTGGTACAGCTGTATGGATGTCCGAGACCCCTTCAGGCAGCCATTTTCGTTATTCTGTGGCGGATACGCTGATCACCACGCAGCACCGGCGGTGGGCGAAGTATATTCTGGGACAGGAGGGACTGGACAGGCGGATTGCCGAGTATAATGAACGGTTTAACCAAATGGGTACGGAGAAGGATACCCATCAGATCCAGATTCCTGGTGCTGTCCAAACCGCTGCGGGCAAAAAGGATCTTGTTGAAATCGAAGAGGTTTCTGGTAAGGGCTATCATGGTTATATTATGACTGTAAACGATCCCAAATCCATTCGGCTGGGCATTCCCGGAAAAGCCGGCAAAGGTGAGCATGTGTCCAGTATGGCCAAACGGCTGGGAGCCGTCGCAGGTGTGAACGGCGGCGGTTTCGCTGATCCGAACTGGAGCGGTAACGGTTTTAAGCCGATTGGTGTGGTTATCTCGCAAGGCCAGCTGTATTACAACGGTCTGGATGGCAAGAAATCGACTCAGATTGTGGGGATAGACAAGCAGGGTAAGATGATCGCCGGCAATTATACGTTAAGTGAGCTCAGCAAACTGCAGGTACAGGAAGCGGTCACCTTTCAACCGAGACTGATTGTAAATGGAAAAGGACTGATCCGCAGCGCATCCGAAGGCTGGGGAATCGCACCCCGTACAGCGATGGGTCAGCGTGCTGATGGAGCTATCCTCTTCGTCGTCATCGACGGACGGCAGCCAGGCTACAGTATTGGGGCCAACCTGTATGATATCCAGAATATTCTTCTGAAGCATGGAGCAGTCATTGCCGCCAATCTGGATGGCGGATCCTCCAGCGTACTGGTCAAGGACAACGAGATTGTAAACCGCCCATCCTCCGAATATGGAGAACGCTATCTTCCAACCGCATTCCTGGTGTTTGAGCATCCGGAAGATATACAGATTCCGAACATTTGGTCCGGAATGAGGTCACAAGATATTGATCCGGCGAAAAAGTAAAAAACACCTTATCTGCAGCCGATGAATATAGTACAGTAGTTTTACTGGCAAGCTAATGGATACATGCAGCGGGCGCTGACAGTCATATTGACTGTCAGCGCCCGTTTTAGACCTTTTTTGATGTGAATGCTGCGGCATTCCTTTTTATAGCTTGAGAGTCTCAGACTACATTTACAGAAGGGGAATGATAATAGTGAGAATTCATGATGTCCGGATCTTTGATTATCTGGATCGCGAGGAGCTGATCCGTATTTCTTCCGAATCCGCCCGGTTTATGTCCGATATTAAAATGTCATACCGGCTTGCGGATCACGATCATCTGGTGGATGTGAAGAGTCTGCTCGGCATGATCCAGACTCCGATTCAGCCGGGCACTGTGATTACCTTGAGGACACAGGGGAAGGATGAATTGGAAGCGCTTGAATACATGCTGGATCTCTTTGAAAGCCGTCATCACGCTTAAAATTATCCAAGATCCTCCTTGACGACAAGTCCGAATATTTTACTGAACAGGATTGCCTGGGGTGCAGTGATGATGCATCCCTGAAGTTCTTCAAGACCGACCCCAAGATTATAAAATTGACAGGAGCTCAGATCGATCCCCGCCAGCCTGGTGCCGGACATCTGGGCTTTATCTATATTACACTCTTCGAAAGAGAGCTTCGTCCATTCGGTATGATAGAAATCGGCCTGGGTGAGGGAGGACTGACGGAACAGAATCTGCTTCAGGTTAGCGAAGCGGAGTGATACATAATCCGCACTGCACATCTCTAATCCAATATTGCGAAGCGTAGAGGCTGTCAGATCAAGTCCTACCATCCGGCACTGCTCAAACCGGCAGCGGTGCATCATCACCTCGCTGAAATCGGCGTTGGACAAATCGCATTGGAAGAAGACAACATCACTGAACTCTGCTAGTTGGAGCGCACCGGTAAAGGTCACCTGCTCAAACCTCATATGCTGAAACAGTACTTTGCGGACATGATGTCCTTCTATTGTGCAATCGGCCACCCTCCAGCTGGTAAATACCTCTTCATCCTGTATCAGATCATCCTTCCATTCCAGTATAGGCAGTACCTTGGGCAGCTTAGGCGCGGCAGGTTTAACCGGCAGAGGCTGTTTCAACTCATTCATTAGAAACCTCCTTACGATTTAAGCAGCGGCAGTGAGATAGTAAATCTGGTCCCCTGGCCAACGAGGCTGTCTACCCGGATATCACCGCCATGCGATTCGACAATGGATTTGGTGATGGCGAGTCCCAGTCCGGCTCCCCCCTGCTTCCGCGAGCGGGACGAAGCGGTACGATAGAATCGCTCAAAGATATGGGAGAGATGCTCAAGCTCAATGCCGGTCCCGTTGTCCTTCACGGACAGCTCGGCGGCCCCCCTGACCGCATAGAGGGAGAGCACAATCCGACCTTGGACCGGATCGGTGTGCTGAACTGCATTGTGGAACAGGTTCAGCAGTACCTGCTTGATTTTGTGCACGTCTGCCCTGACATGAAGCTCGGCAGTAACATCGATCTGGACTTCACGCTGCTGAGCGAGCATCTCCAATTGCGGCTGCATATCCCGCACAAGGCTGTCCAGCCGTACATCCTCCATATGCAGCTGCGGAGCCTGGTCCAGCTTCGTTAACAGCAGCAGGTCCTCTACCAGCTTATTAATCCGTAGGGATTCCCCGTGCATGCTCTTCAATGCAGCGGAGAGCTGTTCAGCGTTCGCAGCCGCACCGCGCTGCAGGACCTCTATAAATCCGTGAATGGAGGTCAGCGGTGTCCGCAGCTCATGGGAAGCATCCGAGACGAACCTTTTCATCTGTTCTTTCGATTCACGCTCTGCTTCAAAAGCGGCTTCTAGGCGTTCGAGCATCCCGTTGAAGGACAACGCTAGGCGGTCGACTTCCTGCTGGCCTTGAGATACCGGAAGTCGTTCAGCCAGGCTGCCGGCGTCAATCTGCTTAACCTGATCCACCATGTTGGACAGCGGAACCAGCGTCCTGCGAAGCACCGGAACATTGAGAGCAAGACCGCCCAGCATCGCCAGCAGGGAGAGAATACCGAACGTCACGAGCTGCCGCAAAATAAGGTCCCTGATCGGCGTCGTCGGTGTGCCCATCTGAATCAGATGGCTGCTGCTGCGCTCCGGGGGTCCGATTTTCCCGAAGACAACCAGCTGCTCCGTTCCATTGGCGTCCGCTACAATCCGGTATTGGACCTTGTTCCGGTCATTGACCTCCTGATTCAGGCGGCTGTACTCGTCATCGCTCAGCTTCGGGGAGATCAGGCCGTTCTCGCCGGATATATCTATATAGGTACCGTCTTTTTCATAGACGGCCAAAGACCGGTCCGGAAGGAACAGATAAGGACGGCTGCCGCCGCTGTCCTTGGTTTTGTCCTTGTCGTTGTCCGGCTGTCCTGGAAACGGCATGGTGCCGCCGCGTTCCATACTGCCGACCCAGATCCGCGGCAGGGACAGCATCTGATCCTGCATTGTTTTGGCCTGGTTACGGTACAGAAAATCCTGCATAATCCAGTACTGCAAAATGCCGATCAGGAGAAGGAGTGCAGCCAGAATAAAGAGGGAACGTGCCAGCAGCTGTGAACGGAGGGAGCGGGGCCGAAAGGTACGTCTGGTCAGCTTTAGCAGCAAACCCTTCATTGCAGATCCACCCGGTAGCCGACCCCGCGCAGGGTACGGATCAGCTTGTGCTCCTTATCGCCGAGCTTGTCCCGAAGTGAACGGATATACACCTCAACAATATTTTCCTCACCGCCAAAATCATACCCCCACACCCGGTCAAGAATAGTAGCCTTACTGAGCACAATACCGTGATTCAGTACAATGAATTTCAGCAGCTCGTATTCGGTTGGCGACAGTTCCATCACCTGATTGCGATAGACGATCTCTTTGCGCCGATCATCAATCCGGAACGGGCCGTGCACCACTTCGCCCAGAAGATCAGGGAATTGATTGCGGAGGCGGGCCTGAATACGGGCCAGCAGCTCATCAAAAGCGAACGGTTTAATCATATAATCATCTGCACCCAGACGGAGTCCTCGAACACGGTCCTCGACTTCATCCTTGGCTGTCAGCATAATCACCCCAATATTCTCGCCGGTTTCCCGCAGACGTTCGACCACTTCGAATCCATCCATCTCCGGCATCATCACATCCAGAATTGCCAGATGCGGCCGAAATTCCAGGGCCAGATCAAGAGCTGCAGAGCCATCCGGGGCACTGCATACTTCGTAGCCTTCATTCTTAAGTCCAAGCTCCAGAAATTGCACGATATGCGGTTCATCGTCTGCCAGCAAAATTTTAATTCCATTCGTAAGCTTCATTATCGTGTTCCTCCAGTGTTCATTCCTCGATAGCAGTATAAAGTCGTGATGAGTGTACCTCAGAAGTTCTCTCATACAGCAGCTGTATGGTAAGCATTATCAGTCAGAAAGCTGAAAACAGCCTGAAAAAACATGACTTTATTATCAGGTTAGACAAAAAAACATGCGGGCTGCGTGAATCACCCGGGCATTCAGCGAACATTCAGCCAGCACTCAATTACGATTCAGGTAAGCCTGTCACAATACAGTCATGAAGAATAACTGAGGAGTGATTAAACATGAATAATCTGAAACGAAGGATGGACTGGGTCCTCCTGCCGATTCTGCTGCTCGCCGCTTTCCTGAATGGATACGGCATCTGGAATGACAAATATGCCAATTCTTATTATACGACCGCGGTTGCGAGTATGCTGAGAAATTTCCACAATTTCTTCTACGGCTCACTGGATTCAGCTGGATCGGTAACGGTGGATAAACCGCCGGTTGTTTTCTGGATTCAGACCGGCTTTGCTTACATATTCGGACTTCACGGCTGGAGCGTAATTCTGCCGCAGGCATTGGCAGGTGTAGGATCGGTTCTGCTGATCTATCTGATGCTGAAGCCCACCTTCGGAATCACGGCCGCGAGGTTGTCCGCATTAGCTATGGCTACAGTTCCGGTCGTGGCGGCGGTCAGCCGGACGAACAACATCGACAGTATGCTGGTATTCACCCTGCTCCTTGGCGCCTGGTTCCTGTTTAAGGGAGTCAAGCTGTCCAGTTCGTGGAGAATTATGATCGCTTTTGCGTTGATCGGACTCGCTTTCAATATGAAAATGCTCCAGGCCTATATGGTCCTGCCGGCATTCTACCTGTTCTACCTGCTGGCGTTCAAGGCAAAATGGGGCAAAAAGATCGTTGTGCTGATTGTAAGTACGGCAGTTATGGCCGTAATTTCCTTGTCCTGGGCGGTAACGGTGGACTCAATCTCAGCGGATAAGCGGCCTTACATTGGCAGCAGTGAGACCAACTCGGTGCTGGAGCTGGCTTTTGGTTACAACGGTTTATCCCGTCTGACAGGACAGCAGAACCGAGGTGGAGGTGGCGGCATGCCGGGAACAGGCATGACGAGTTCGACCAATGAGAACAACCTGTCCCAAGGGGATACATCAGCTAATGGAATGAACGGAATGCAGCCCCCCCCAGACGGTGGAGAGGATGGAGGCTTCGGGCAAGGCCAGAACAACAGGGGCGGCCAGCCTCTGCAGGGATTTCCGGGCGGCGGAGATAATGGCCGCAGCGGCGGCATGTTCGGTACCGGCACCAAGGGGCCGCTGCGGCTCTTCCAGACCGAGTTGTCCGGACAGGCCAGCTGGCTGCTGCCGACGGTGATTATCGGCTGCGTTGCACTGCTGGCAAGCCTTCGCCGCAGGAACATCACGGCCAAACATAAAGAGGCTGTATTCTGGCTGGTATGGCTGCTTCCGGCAGCCGCATTCTTTAGTGTAGCGGGATTCTTCCATCAATATTATCTGATTATGCTGGCCGCTCCGATCGCAGCGCTGGCAGGTGCAGGCTTCGTCGAAATGTGGAATGCCTACCGCCATCAGAGTAATTGGCAGTCCTGGCTGCTCCCGGCAGCCATCCTGCTGACGACGATCTTCGGCTGGTATATTATGCATCCATACGACGACACCATGGGTGCAGGCTGGTCGATCGGCGAATTGGCTGCAGGTATTGCGGTGACAGCCGCTCTGGTTGTGATGAAGAACAATGCGAATCCATTGAAGCAAACTCTGGTCATTGCCGGCTTCGCAGTTATGCTGATCGGTCCCGCCTATTGGGCTCTGACACCGATCACTTACGGCGGCAACAGTATGATTCCTGCTGCAGGCCCTTCCGGTTCCAACACGTTCGGCGGCGGTATGGGAGCACAGGATGGCAGAAGAGGTGACCGCGAAGGCGGTATGAATATGGGGAATATGCTGTTTCCAAGCCAAGCCAATAACGGCAGCAGTTCGGACAACAGCGATAACGGAGCGGGCGGTTCTGCAGCCGGCGCTGCGGAAGAATCAGGTCCATCCGGTACTAGAGGAGCGAACGGTGCTGGCGGTATGGCGATGCCGGGAGGCGGCAGCGGTCCGGGCAGCTCGGAGAAGGTAGACGAGAAGACATTTAAGTACTTGCAGCAACACAACACGGGCGAGGAGTATCTCTTTGCAGCGTCCGATTATAATACGGCTGCACCTTATATCATCGATGAGAACGCGGCTGTCATTACCCTTGGCGGGTTCTCCGGTTCCGATCCCGTCTATACGACGGCGAAGCTCGAGGAGCTGGTGAAGAGCGGCAAGCTGAAGTATTTCCTGATTGGAGGCCGCGGCGGCAATTCCGAGATCACAACCTGGGTTCAGGAACATGGCACGGAAATTCCGGAAAGTGAATGGAAGACAACGACAAGCTCGGGCAGCAGTGCTATGGGCCGCAGCGGTAACGGAACTCTGTATGAAGTGAAGCTCTGATCCTAAATACGCTTAGTCTGAAAAAGACCATCAAACCTAAAAGGAGGCAACGCAAATGACTGGACAAATCCGTTACAGCATCATTATCCCGATGTACAACGAAGAGGCCGTCATTCAGGAGACATACCGGCGTCTGAAGAAGGTCATGGGCTCCATCGGCGAAAATTATGAGCTGCTGTTCGTCAATGACGGCAGCGTGGACCGCAGTGCCGAGATCATTACTGACTACGGAAGATGGGATGATACCGTCAAGCTCATTGACTTCTCACGCAACTTCGGCCATCAGATCGCAATTACGGCAGGAATGGATTATGCAGCAGGTGACGCAATAGTTATCATTGACGCGGATCTTCAGGACCCACCAGAGCTGATTATCGACATGATTGCCAAATGGAAAGAGGGCTACGAGGTCGTCTATGCCCGCCGGACCAAACGAAGCGGGGAGACCCGTTTCAAGAAGTGGTCAGCCAGCATGTTTTATCGTGTACTTCGTGCCTCTACAGATACAGATATACCCGTGGATACCGGGGATTTCCGTCTGATCGATCGTAAGGTGTGTGATGAAATGAAGCGGCTGCCAGAGAAGAACCGGTTCGTCCGCGGTTTGGTCAGCTGGGTCGGCTTCCGTCAGACTGCGATTGAATATGAACGGGATGAGCGGCTTGCCGGAGAGACCAAATATCCCTTAAAGCGGATGCTGAAGCTGTGCCTGGACGGTATTACATCCTTCTCCTATAAGCCGTTGAAGCTGGCCGGTTATCTGGGTGCTCTGCTCTCCGCAGGAGGCTTCATCTATCTGCTGAGTGTGATCTATCTGGCTATTTTTACGGATAACACGCTGAAAGGCTGGCCGTCCATGATCAGCATCATGCTGATTTTCAATGGCTTTATCCTGATCATGCTGGGTATTCTTGGCGAATACGTGGGCCGGATCTATGATGAGACGAAGGCACGTCCGTTGTACATTGTCAGGGAGATGCATCCTGCAGCCGGTTCGGCTGCGCATGGACGGCGCAGCGCTGCAGCAGCCCGTCATGAGTAAAACCTGGGCAGCGCTGGTCAAGTTCGGGGTGGTTGGCATACTGAATACGGCGGTGGATATGTTCATTTTCACTATTCTGTCCGCCGCCGGATATTCTGCTCTGACCGCTCAGATCATTTCCTATTCCTGCGGCGTATTGAACAGCTACCTGTGGAATGGTCGATGGACATTTCGGGATGAACGAAGACAGCGCCGGAGTACGGAAATGTTTCGGTTTATTCTGACCAACCTGATCGTACTGCTGTTCGCTACACTTATCCTCTATGCAGCAGATCACCTGCTTGGATGGGGGCTTGTATTCAGCAAAATTACAGCCACCGTCAGCGGTATGGGGTTAAACTTTGCAGCCAGCCGTTTTTGGGTATTCCGGGCAGCAGAGCACATGGTTATGCAGGGAGAGAATGAAAGGAGTGCTTAACAATGAAAATCAAAAAAGCCGTTATTCCGGCCGCCGGTCTGGGAACCCGGTTCCTGCCTGCGACGAAGGCGCAGCCTAAAGAAATGCTGCCCATCGTAGATAAACCGGCCATTCAGTATATCGTCGAGGAAGCAGTCCAGTCGGGAATTGAAAATATCATTATTGTGACTGGACGTAATAAGAAATCGATCGAAGATCATTTTGACAAATCCGTAGAACTTGAATATTCGCTTCATTCCAAAGGAAAACGCCAGCTGCTGGAGGAAGTCCAGGCAATCAGTGAGATGGCCAGCATTCATTTTATCCGACAAAAGGAGCCCCTCGGTCTCGGTCATGCCATCGGCTGCGCCCGCCAGTTCATCGGGGTTGATCCGTTCGCCGTGCTGCTCGGTGACGATATTATGGTCTCGGATCCGCCGGCTCTGTCGCAGATGATCCACCTGTATGAACAGACAGATTGTCAGATCGTTGGAGTCCGTCAGGTCGAACCGGTCGAGGTTAGCAAATACGGAATTATTGCTTCGAACGGAGTCCATCATCGTGTCCATGAAGTGACGAATCTGGTGGAGAAGCCTGCGGTTGAAGACGCCCCCTCCAACACCGCAGTCATGGGGCGCTATATCCTCAAGCCATCCATCTTCCCGATTCTAGAGCGCATTGAACGCGGAGCCGGAGGGGAATACCAGCTGACAGATGCGCTGAAGGAAGCTGCCAGGCTGGAAGGGCTGCTAGGACTGGAACTCGAGGGACGCCGGTATGATATCGGGGATCAGTTTGGCTATATGCAGGCGATTCTCGAAATGGGTCTGATGCGCAGGGAGCTTCAGCCGATGCTGAAGCCTTACCTGAAGCAGCTTGCTTCGCAGCTGGTATAAGAACAGCCGTTAAAATGATGAACAAGTCTGTGCTGTACAGGCTTGTTCTTTTTTATGCTGGAGAAGAGGGCTTATATGCTTGCACAGCCACCTGATCGACATGACTCGATGAATTTGTAAAGCAGCTTAGAGGCTGAATTTCAAAAAATACAGTAGTATTTTATCCGAACGGCACGGTATAGTAATGGAGGTATATCCTAATTTATCCAAAGCGGGGAGAGGAATTCCTTACATGAATCGAAGGTACAGCAAACGGAATACAGCAGCATTTACACTGGCATCCTATTTTGCATTGGCAGCAGGTCTCTTTCTGTTCTGCATCGGCGTGTACAATGCGGATTGGCAGCTAAACGTGAAAGGGTACTATCTGCTGTGCATGGTGCTCATTACGATCAGCTGCATTGTGGTACAGAAAGTCGTGCGCGATAATACGGAGGACCGGGAAGCGAGACGGGATAACCCGAAACACCGGATGAGAAATACAGCGGCATTTACGGGGATGTCCATCGCAGGTTTGATTATCGGCTATGCGATGTTCGCGATCGGCCTGTTTAATGCTGATTTCGAGTTGAATGTAAAAGGATACTACATAGCCGTTATTTTATTGATTTCGTACAGCGCCATCGGCGTTCAGAAAGTAACGAGAGACAATGCGGAGGACAACGAGATTTTGGCCGAGCAGGATGCTGGAAGAGATATTCAACTGTAGAATTTAAATAGCTCAATCTTACGGACTGCCGGCTTCTGCCGGCAGTTTATTCGTTCAGCCGGTAAACAGAGCTGCTGTTCAAATCATTGATAAATATTTAATAAAAGTATGACCGATGTCACGTTTTCCCCTTCGGAATGACTATATAATTTGGACACAACCAATACAGAGAAGCATTCACGGAGGGGAAGAACATGTTTACGGAATCCGTTCAGGGGATTATAGAAGCAGCCGTTAAGAAGAAAGAGAAAATGTATGAAAGTATGGTGCGGTATTTTGCTTCGGCCATGCTGGCAGGTGCTTACGTGGGAATTGGTATTATTCTGATTTTTTCCATTGGAGCTCCGCTTGCCGCAGCACATTCGCCACTACAGCAGACCTTGATGGGAGCAGCGTTTGGTATCGCACTGACCCTCGTCATTTTTGCCGGCTCGGAATTGTTTACAGGGAATAACATGTTTTTTACGATGAGTACATTGTCGAAAAGAACAACGGCCAAGGATTTGTCCATCAACTGGGTGCTGGTGTTCTTTGGTAACCTTCTGGGTGCGGTGGTCCTCAGCCTGCTCGTGCTGGGTACTGGATTATTTGATAAAGCAGGGGCGGATCATCTGATCTTCAAAGCTGCAGCGGCCAAAATGAGCATGCCAGTCTATATGCTGTTCTTCCGCGGGATTCTGTGTAACTGGCTCGTGTGTCTGGCTATCTGGATGTCCAGCCGTGCCAAGGAAGACATTGCGAAGCTCGTCCTGATCTGGTGGTGCCTGTTTGCCTTCATTACGAGCGGCTATGAACACAGCGTAGCGAATATGACGCTGCTGACGACAGCGCTGCTGCTGCCGGGACATCCTGCGACGGTTACGATGGGCGGCTGGCTGCACAATATGATCCCTGTCACTTTGGGCAACATCGTGGGTGGAGCAGTGTTTGTCGGCATGGCTTATTGGTTCATTTCACCGGTACGCCGCAATGCCAATAACAACAAATTAAATTATAAGAACTGAATCATTGAATAGATTTGAGGAGAGACATGTTCATAATGTCTCTTTTTGTGCTGTAGGCATTTTGGACAAAATAAGTTGTCTCAGATCCGACCAGGTAAACCTCACACCAATGAATTGAAAAAAGAAAGCCGATGGATTGCGGGCAGCTGCTTGATGTTTCAGCATGTCATCAGTCACCGGATACTAATAAAGGAGAATGTTCTAAACCCAAGAATATATAACAATACAAATCCTCTTTATTTACATGAGGAGTTAGCGGGGGGAGTACAATGAAAAAAAATAAAACTCCTAAATTAGAATTAACGGCCCAGGAACGGCAGAGGCTGAGAGCTCACAAATCACGGTTAAATGAAATACATAAACTGTCATTGGAAGATCTCTCTTTCATTTTGAAGGTTACGAGTGAAAGAGCCAGAGAAATAAAGGCATTGTCCGAATTTCAAAGTGTGCCTTCTATTGGACCGCAATTTGCAAAAGATCTAATGAAGCTGGGGTATTATGAATTAAATGAATTAAAAAATCGAGATGGAGCCGCATTATTCGAAGATCTGGAAAGATTGATCAAGGTAAGAATAGATCCATGTGTAGAGGATCAATTCAGATTAATCGTGTTCGTTGCGAATCATCCTGGCTCAGACAAGCAGTGGTGGGACTTTACGGAAGAAAGAAAAACGTACAGGGCTGCTAACGGATATGCGAATCGGCCAGATTAAGCTTGGGCTCCGGATCCTTAAAAAGGAGAGCTGCCGATGAGAATAAATCAGATAATTCAATCGGCTATCAAAAAATCTGTAAGGTATCTTGAATCTGCTCCGCATTTTGAGAAGGACTGCAGGGAGCTGACCCGTCAAAAATGGGATGGAGCATGGTGGCATATGGCAGCGCTATATGAGATAGGCGAGGTAAGTAGAATTCCAAAGGCTGCTATGCAATCAGGAAGCCTTTAACCATGACACCAATTCAATCATGAATTTGGCAAATCACTGACCATAACTGTCAGGGATTATCTTATATACTGCATCTGTAACTACCTTATCAAGCTGTTGGAGGGATGCACATGTATGTAAGAATCACTGAATTTGCAGACGAATGGACCCGGGAAATGCAGATAACAGAAAAGGTCATGAACGCTTTGACGAATGAATCCTTATCTCAGATCATTGCTCCAGAGCGACGAACGCTGGGACAGTTGGCGTGGCATCTTGTCGAATCGCTCCATTACATGACCCATTGCGGACTTGCTTTTGACGAACCGGACAACGACGCCAAAGAAGCGAACATAGCGGATCTGATTGCAAGGGAATATAGCCGGATCAGCCGGGCTCTGCTGAATGCTGTTCAGACGCAGTGGGACGATCATCGTCTTCATGACACGATAGAGATGATGGGCGAGCCGTGGGCGAATGGAGCTTCACTGCATTTTACCTTAATGCATCAGGCACATCATAGGGGGCAAATGACCGTCCTGATGAGACAAGCTGGTCTGCGTGTTCCGGAAGTATACGGGCCAACGTACGAAAGTTGGCTTGAACAGGGCGCAGAACCGCTCACTTGAAATCACTTAAAGTATGAATAACAATACCAATTCACCCAGACCCATACACCCAGCGGCAGAAAGGTGTGTTCCTATGTCCAAAACAGATCAAATGCTGTCGATCCTCTGGATGCTCCGGTCAGGAAAGCAGATGAACGCCCAGCAGATGTCGGATCAGCTGGAGGTACATATACGCACCGTTTATCGTTATATCGACTCTTTGTGTGCCAGTGGAGTACCGATTATCGCTGATTCGGGACCCAACGGCGGTTATCGGCTCCTGAATCACTTTATCGAGTCGCCGCTTCGTTTCGACATGGAAGAGCAGAAGGCACTTGTCCATGCTTCCATCTTCGCAGCAGAATCTGGATACCCGTATACAGAAGCACTGAATCGTGCCGTTAACAAGCTGAAGCTGTATACCAATGATGACCAACTTGATGAAATCAACAGGCACCACGACGGTATGTCGGTCATCTATCCACCGATCACAGATAAGCAGAAATCGCACCTTGAGATACTGGAAGAGGCGGCATCACAGGGAATAACGCTAAGCATCATGTATGACAAGGGAAGGCGCACTGCACCCGCTGCCCGAGAATTGGACCCGTACGGGATCGTTTACTGGAAGGGAAGCTGGTACACGGTTGGATATTGCAGTTTGCGTGAAGAGCTTCGAAGCTTTCGTGTCGACCGGATTACAGCGGTGCCCGAGACCAAACGGCGTTTTGAACGCCCGGCCGGATTTTCAGCCAAGGACTTTTTGATGAGAAATCTCCTGCCGGACTCGTTGAATTCGCACCAGCTGATTAATGTAATCATTCAGGGACAAGAACAGGTGTTAAATGAACTTTGTCAGCATTGGCTCTTTGGTCATGCGCTGCAGGAACGGGAAGCGGGGAAGGCTGTATTTCAGTTAGGGCAGCCGTCCTTACTAACCTATGTGCCGTATTTTCTACTGCCTTATGGCAGAACTTTAACCATTCTGGAGCCCTTTGGGCTTGTAGAGAAGCTTGCTGAAGTGAGTAGCAGCCTGGCAGAGCATTATGAGAAGATGAAGCTGTGCGAAGGATAACGAACGGATGTTTGAAAGAGAGTATCTAAACAGAATCATTAAAGCGTTCAGAAAGAGACATGTTCATTATGTCTTTTTTTGCGTTTCATGCAATATGAGCGTGTAGTTGCTCTTTCATAATAATATGTAACTATTTTCCTCTGTGCACGTTATAGGTAAAGAACGTAACCAGTAGGAGGAGAATTCGATGAAATCATTCAAAATCAGTTTGATGTTATTATCCATGTTTGCTGCTTTTGCAGGAAGTGCTATGGCAGCCCCTTCCAACGAGATTCAAAAAGACATTCAAGTTGAAGTGAATAACTCGGAAGTGAAAACAGATACGCATCCTTATATCAAGAATGGCTCGGCGATCGTACCTCTAAATGTCGTTCAACAAATACCGGGTGTATCTATAACATGGGATAACGCTTCGAAAACAATAACGATTACTCGCGATCATGATACGGTGAAGTTGGTCGCAGGCCAGAAAACAGCAACCGTTGGAGGAAAACAAGTCGCTTTATCAGCACCTTCATCGATTGAAAAGGGCAGAGTTATGGTTCCCCTAAGATTTATTGCGGAGTCCTCCAATGCGGGAGTCGTTTGGAATGCTAAAACCCGGACGGTCAGCATTGCAAAAGCAAATGAAGCACTTATCCATAAATATAAATCTAAAAAATTGTCGGAGTCCCGTACGGCCGCTTTAGCCTATCCTCGACTCTCTCTGCTAAAAGAGCCAGATGTTAAAAATGAAAGTCAAAGCCAGGAATATCTATTTGTCAGCGGTAAATCCGATCAGTTCTTTATTCTTGGGGGGAATGGTATTTACTATTACAAGATTGTAGGGAATTATGCTCAGAAATTATGGACCGCAAGAAGCGGACATGAGGGTAAAAGTGGGCTATTCTTCTATCCTTTTAATCTAATTGAACAAGATGGTGTGAAGCCAATCATTAATAGTAAAATCACCTTCTACTACTATATGGGAACAATCGGAGCCGCATCTTACGGATTTATTACACCAGATGGAAAAAGAACGGAGCTTGGGCAAAAAGACATGGATTTTAATCAATTCTTCGAAATACCAGAAGAAAAATAAACTAATACCGAGTCAGCAGCGATGCAGGTTTACAGCATCGCTGGCCATGAGCTTCATCATGCAAAAATCATCAAATGTCGAGACTTGAACTAGCATAGTCCTTTACGGGTCTAGTGCTGGTGCTAAACCTGGTCGAGAGCCCTGCAGCTATAGCAGCGGCTCTTTTTATTTTACATCATATTGGCAGGCGGGTTTGTTAACGCAGTGTTAGAAACTATCGGCTGAAGATGCTATAATAGCGGGATGCAGGCAGTTTTTTAGCAAAATTTTTACATTGGAAGTGAACGTTAATGATGAATTTCTCCAACCACAGCCGCAGTTATATGCGGACGCTGTATTATACCGTGTTTGTCCTGCTGCTGCTAAAAATGATTCTGCTCCGGGTCTTCTTTTTCAACGAAATCAAGTGGACGCACCTGCTTGCCGACGGGCTGGCCGTTCTGGTTCTGATGAGTATCATTGAGCTGCTCGTACCCGCACGATGGAAGGGGCCCTCTTACTGGGCGTTCAACCTGATTTTCTCGCTGCTGCTGTTCGCTGCTACGTTATTCAACGAACATTATGGATCGATACCGACCTACACGGCGCTGGGTGAATTGAACCAGGTCCCGCAGATCCGCGGCACTGTTAATTCCTTGATCCGGCCGGAATACTTCCTCTTTTTCCTGGATGTGCTGATCATGGCGGTGATCTGGGTAGTCAGCCGGATTCGGGGCCGCAGTATGCGCGCTGGCCGCAGGCCGGTTAACAAAATAGCTGTCTCCGTCATTCTTGTGATCAGTCTGCTCGTATCCATCCGTTATATTATTCAGGGCGGGAATATTGAGAATGAGCTTGTCCAGGCTGAAAATGTCGGCTTCCTGGATTATCAGATCGCTTCTGTTCTTCGGGAGAATAAGGAGGACAGAGAGATTGCCGCCGGCAATATCCAGAAGATCATACAGGATGTACAGAAGCTGCAATCCACGTACAAATATCAGGAGAAATCAGGACAGGGTAACCCATTGTATTTTGGACAGGCTGAAGGCAAAAATGTCATCGTCGTCCAGATGGAAGCCTTCCAGAACTTCATGATTAACCGCAAAGTGGACAACCAGGAGATTACGCCTGTACTGAATCAGTTGGTGAAGGAAAGCTTGTATTTCCCGAATATATACCAGCAGATCGGCCAAGGGAATACTTCAGATGCCGAGTTCATGTCGAATACATCGATTTATCCTCGCGGGAATATCGCGATGTCCACCGGATTCGGGGACCGTCAGCTGCCAAGCCTGCCCAAGCTGCTGGAACGGAGCAGCTACGAGACGAATACGTTCCATGTGAACGATGTGACATTCTGGGACCGCATCAAGCTGTACCCGGCACTTGGTTTTGACCAATATTATGATAAGCCGAATTATACCAACGATCATTTTAACGATTTTGGCGCCTCGGATGAAGAGCTGTACCGGGTTGGTGTCGAGAAGCTTAGAGCACTGCAGGACCAGCGTAAGCCATTTTATGCCCAGTTCGTCACGGTATCCAGTCATGCGCCGTTCCGCATTCCGGATGATCGCAAGCGCATGAAGATGCCTGCCGGACTGGATGGTACGCTGACAGGTGACTACCTGACAGCCCAGAATTATACCGATTATGCTCTGGGAACGTTGATTCAGAAGCTGAAAGATAACGGAATGTGGGATAACACCGTTCTGGTAGCGTACGGCGACCATTTTGGATTACCGAAGGATACAGATCCAGCCGCTCTAAACGAGACGCTGAATATGAATTATGACGATCATCTGGACCGCTTTAACATTCCTCTCGTTATTCATCTTCCCGGCCAGAAGGAGGGCAAGGTGATCAACCGTACAGGCGGACAGCTCGATATTATGCCGACCTTAGCGAATCTGCTGGGAGTCTCGCTCAAGAATGAGAAATTTACAGCCTTCGGTCATGATTTGCTGAACATCGATCATAATGTATTTGGAATGCGTTACTATCTGCCTTCCGGGTCGTTCTTCAACGACGATATTCTGTTTATTCCCGGTGAAGGTTTCGAAGACGGCTCGGCAGTATCCCTGAAAACCCGCCAGCCTGTCACGAATTTGGAACCTTACCGCAAGGATTATGATTATGTCATGAGTCTGATGAAGCTGTCGGACCAATATGTGAAGCTTCTGCCGAAGCGCAAATGATGATGAAAGACCTTCCAGTGGTGTTGCTGCTGGAAGGTCTTTTTATGGATGGGAGACCTTCGAGCGGAAATGTCAAAATAATCCACCTTGGACAACAATACAAGACGTTACCAAATTGCTGGAAAAACTTTAGATTAGTATTTGTAAACGCTTACTCAACAAATGAATCTAGGAGGTGAAGGCCTGCCGGACTGCTGGGTAAAAGGGATGAAATCATACCAAACGAGAGGGTGATTATTTGCTTACAGGTCGTTCAATATGGAAGAAAGCCAGCCATCTGATGCTGGGTGTTACTCTGCTCATTACGGCGTTCTTCGGTTCTTATGCTGCCAAAGCGAGTGCAGATGTCGCTTCGGATTTCCAGGTGTCTGTCATGGCTCCATTAAACAAAATTACAGATTGGACTGCATTCAAGAAACAGCTTGCAACGCTCAAGAGCAATGGGGTATATGCCCTGACCACCGATATTTGGTGGGGTGATGTGGAAGCTGCAGGGGACAATCAGTTTGACTGGAGTTATTACAAGACGTATGCCAATGCAGTAAGTGAATCCGGATTGAAATGGGTTCCAATTCTGTCCACGCATGCCTGCGGGGGGAACCCTGGGGATGACTGCAATATTCCTCTTCCATCCTGGCTGTGGAGCAAGGGCAGCGCGGATGAAATGAAGTTCAAGAGTGAAACCGGTTATGTGAACGGTGAAGCCATTTCACCATTCTGGAGCGGAATCAGCACCCAGTACAATGAGCTGTATGCATCCTTTGCTTCTAATTTTGCTTCCTACAAAGGCTTAATCAGCAAGATCTACCTCAGCGGCGGTCCTTCCGGGGAACTGCGATATCCTTCCTATTATCAGTCAGCAGGCTGGAGTTATCCCGCCCGCGGTAAATTCCAGGTCTACACCGAGGCCGCCAAAACAGCCTTCCGTAATGCAATGATCAGCAAGTATGGTTCTCTGAACGGGGTGAACCAGGCTTGGGGACTTTCACTTGCGAATGTGAGCCAGATCAACCCGCCAAGTGATGGGGACAGCTTTTATTCCACGGGCGGTTACAACTCCGCTTACGGAAAAGATTTTCTCTCCTGGTACCAGAGCGTGCTGGAGAACCATCTGACGACGATTGCAGCAGCGGCACACAGCAAATTCGATTCTGTGTTCGGTGTGCGGATCGGTGCCAAGATTGCCGGTATCCACTGGCAGATGAACAATCCGTCGGCACCTCACAGTGCTGAACATGCGGCTGGCTACTATGATTACAACCGCCTGATCCAGAAGTTCAAGGATAACAATCTGGATCTGACCTTCACTGCACTGGAAATGTATGATTCCGGTACTTCACCGAATTACTCGCTGCCTTCCACCCTGGTGGATACGGTATCTTCCATAGCCAATGCCAAGGGTGTGCGGCTTAATGGCGAGAATGCGCTGGCTACCGGTAACTTCCAGAAGATTGAAGAGAAAATTACCAAATGGAATTACAACGGATTCACCCTCCTGCGGCTGGCCAATCTGGTGAACAGCGACGGATCGCCGACAGGGGATATGAACAACTTCAAAACATATGTAATCAGTCATGCTGCACCGGTAACAAATCCGAATCCGGGCAGCAACAGCGTGACCATCTATTATAAAAAAGGCTTCAGCACTCCTTACATTCACTACAGTCCGGTAGGGGGCACATGGACGACGGCACCTGGCGTGGCCATGCCGGCAGCGGAAGCCGCTTATCCAGGCTATGCGAAAAGCACGATTAACATCGGCTCCAGTACCCAGCTCGAAGCGGTATTTAACAACGGCAGCGGGACATGGGACAATAACAATTCGAAAAATTATTTCTTCGGCATCGGTACGTGGACCTTTACACCTGGCGCGAATGGAGCACCCGGGACGGTCACACAAGGAGCACCGCAGGGAGCCTCAACCGGTGATACATCCGCACCGAGTGTTCCGGCCAATTTGGCGCTTGCAGCCAAGACAAGTAATTCGGTTTCCCTGAGCTGGAGTGCATCCACAGATAATGTGGGCGTGACCGGTTATGAGATCTGGCGTGATGGTGCCAAAATAGCCACAACGGCATCTTCAAGCTATACCAACTCCGGACTTACAGCCGGAACCAAATATACGTACACGGTTAAAGCTTATGATGCGGCGGGTAATATCTCGGCTGCCAGTGCGGCGCTGAGTGTTACGACCGATACGGCTTCCGGCAACAGTGTCACGATTTACTACAAGAAAGGCTTCACGACGCCATACATCCATTACCGTCCTGCAGGCGGAACATGGACAACGGTCCCGGGTACAGCGATGCCGGCAGCCGAGGCGGCTTATCCCGGTTATGCCAAAATTACAATCAATATCGGCTCGAGCACACAGCTGGAAGCGGTATTCAACAACGGCAGCGGCACATGGGACAATAACAATTCGAAAAACTATTTCTTCAATACCGGTATTTCTACCTTTACCCCTGGAGTTAATGGAGCGCTCGGAAGTATTACTTCCGGAGCTCCAAGCTCCACCCCCCTTACAGCTACCGATTGGGGCAAGCAGAGTATCTATCTTATTATGACAGACCGTTTCAGCAACGGTGATACTACTAACGATAATTATGGAGGCTTTAACTCCAATAACAGCGCCCCCGGCCCATGGCACGGGGGTGATTTTCAAGGAATCATAAATCATCTCGATTAGCTGGTCATCGACCACCCGGACCATCAGTAATTTTGATAATCTGTTGAATGGTACCGTCCTGCGCAACCAGCCGGGGACAGACTCCGTGCAGATGAACAATGGCTCAGTCACGGTAACCTTAGGACCTAAAGAAGTGAAAATCTTCACCAAATAAGAGGTATTACTGCCTTGACTGCCTTTCAGCCTTTCGTGGAGGAGAGGCTTTTTTGTTGTGGAGGCCCCTCACTGCTCTGCGGGTATTCGATTCTGTACGTGCTGCGTGCTAGACTATAGAAAGACTTGCAGGATATGACAATGTTTATCTTTAAAAATATGACAATCTTGTATTGGTATAGTTACGAATTGTAAAACTTCATGCTACCCTGGATGTATATACTGGAAAAGGTGCTAACTTATAGAGAAGATAGGATTGGAGTTTCCTTATGTTTAAGAACAAAAACAAAGTATTTACCCGTAAACGGAACATTCTGGCGGCAGCAGCTGTTATTCTGTGCAGCGGGGCTGCAGCGGCCTGTTTTTTATATTTTCAGCCTGATCACCATGATGAACCGTCACCCGCCCTTCTGCCGACAGTGAAACTGCAGACTCCAGTCGAGCAGGTCAAGCCGGAGTATGATGTCGTTGTCATCGGAACAGATCCGGAAGGTGTGGCTGCAGCCGTATCGGCGGCCCGCAATAACCTGAAAACCCTGCTCATTGAACCCCGGAGGGACCGCACTGTGCTGGGTGGGCTTATGACGGAGGGCTGGCTGAACACGCTGGATATGAACTATGATCATTCCAAACCGGGACATCGTGTGCTGAATAAGGGGCTGTTCTCCGAATGGTACAAGAGGCTGGACGGAGATTCGTTTGACGTGAATCAAGCGGCTAACGCTTTTTACCAGCTTGTTCAGAAAGAACCTAATCTTAGCCTCGTCATGAACGTGAAGGCAGTCTCACCTGTTGTTGTTCGGGAAGAGGGAGATAGAAAGGGAAAACGGGTATCCGGCGTGAAATTAACCGGATTGAACGGCGGAGTTCGTCATATTCAAGCGAAAGAAGTCATTGATGCCGAACAGGACGCCGATTTTGCTTATCAGGCCGGTGTAGGATTCACCTATGGCAAAGAAGACCTTGGTTATAACCATCAGGCTATGGCGCCGACCCTCGTTTTCCAGCTGACGAATGTGACACCCGACGTATGGCATAAGCTTCGCAGCCGCCTGAATAAGGATGGGGACGCCGGTACGGGGGCGAATAATAACTCAGCATGGGGATTAAAAGATATGAAGGACTACAAGCCGAATCAGCCGCTGCGGCTGAAGGTGCGCGGGTTTAACATAGGGCGTGAAATGGGAAATAAGGTGCTGGTAAACTCCCTTTTGATGTTCGTTGATCCTTTTAATCCGGTATCTGTGAAGAACGGACGGGCGAGCGCCCAGAAGGAGCTGCCGCTGATTCTGGCAGATTTGAAGCAAAAGTATCCCGAGTTTGCTGACGTGCAGCTGGGAGAAGTTGCACCGGAGCTGTATGTACGGGAGACGCGCCATATGAAGGGGCTGTATCGTCTGAATATAACGGATCTGCTGGAAAACCGGGATCAATGGGACCGCATTGCACTGGGCTCCTATCCGGCGGACAACCAGTCGACAGGGCCCGGGGATGCCGGTCATGTGACGCTGGCGCCAGTCAAGTATGCAATTCCGTTCCGGAGCCTGGTTCCTGCACAGATGGACGGCCTGCTGGTGGTCGGCCGTTCGGCCAGTTATGACTCGCTGGCGCACAGCAGTGCACGGATTATACCGGTCGGTATGGCCGAAGGCCAGGCAGCCGGAATTGCGGCAGGTATTGCAATTCATTCGGATATGACATTCAGAGAGCTGGCACGCTCGAAGGAGAAGATTGAGAAGATCCAGCAGCTGGCCAACAAGCAGGGGATGGATTTGAAGTCTTTTACCGTCAAAGAACAGGATTATATGAAGGACGAACAATATGCAGGACTCAAATTAGCTGTACGGCTCGGAATAGCGATCGGCGGCTATCGCAATGATGCATTGGAGGACAGCTATTCCAAACCGACTACCGGCATTCATTTTATAAACTACCTGCGGGCGGTGATGAGACAGTATCCGGCTTCACTGGCGATAAAGGATCCTGCTGTATTCAAGACAATGGAAGTGAAGTACGGACAAAAGCCGATCACCCTCCAGGATGCTGCCGACATTCTGGCGGCCGGAGAAGGGGCAGTGCTCAGCAAGCCGATGGCGCTCTACTGGCTGGAGCAGCGCGGTACGATGACTATTGAGACACTAAACACCTTGAAGAACAAGAACGAACTGACAGAGTCTGATGCCTACATGCTGGTGAAAGATCTAGTCGAACGCAAGCATGGGGCGATATCGGAAGGATTATAAAATAACGGGAAAACGGATTATAAGATGTGCGTGAGATTTCAACCATATTTTTCGCTTACCAGGCAATCATTTGCAGCAGAATAGGGTAATAACTCTTAAAGTATGTCAGCATATGAAACTGGGAGGTAACCGCATGCAGTATTCCTATTTGGGTAAATCAGGTTTAAAGGTGAGTCGGTTGTGCCTTGGAACGATGAATTTTGGTCCGGAGACAGAGGAGAAGGATGCTTTCCGGATCATGGATGCTGCGCTGGATGCCGGCATTAATTTCTTCGATACGGCCAATGTATATGGCGGCAAAGAGCGTGCGGGTTGGACGGAGGAGATCATCGGACGCTGGTTCAAGCAGGGTGGAGGCCGGCGCGAGAAGGTGGTTCTGGCCACCAAGGTGTATGGGGACATGCAGAATGAAGCAGATGGGCCGAATGGTCCGCGTGGACTGTCAGCTTACAAAATCAGACGCCATCTGGAAGCATCCCTGGAACGTCTGCAGACCGATCATATTGAGCTGTACCAGATGCACCATGTGGACCGCAATGTGTCCTGGGATGAACTATGGGGTGCATTCGAGACTTTTGTCAAGCAGGGCCGGATTGATTACATCGGTTCCAGTAACTTTGCCGGATGGCACATTGCGGTTGCCCAGGCCGAAGCCAAGGCTCGCCATTTCCTCGGTCTGGTATCTGAACAGCATCTGTATAACCTGATGGAACGTACACCCGAGCTGGAGGTTCTTCCGGCGGCACAGGAGCTGGGACTTGGTGTCATTCCGTGGAGCCCGTTGTCGGGCGGATTGCTGGGCCGCAACGCCCTGTCGGGTTCAGGTTCACGCAGTGCCCGCTCCAAGGAGAAGATCGATCAGCACCGCAGTCAGCTCGAAGCCTTTGACAAGCTCTGCAAGGAACTGGGTGAACCGCAGGATGTGGTGGCATTGGCATGGGTGCTCTCTAACCCGGCAGTGACCGCCCCGATTATTGGTCCGCGCACGATTGAACAATTGGAGGATGCCCTCCGTGTACCGGAGGTTCAGCTGGACGAATCAGCGCTTCAGAAGCTGGATGAGATCTTCCCGGGACCAGGCAAGCCTGCTCCTGAAGCTTATGCATGGTAAACCTGCATGATAAAATACCCGCTGTCCCTTAGGACGGCGGGTATTTTTTGCATTCAACGGATCAGGCAGCAAAGTAATTGCGGTATGTTATGATACCGTCTTCAGGGCACGCGGCTTGATATTCACCAGACAGATGCTGACGAGAACAAGAAGCAGACCGACTACCAGATTCACGGTGATAGGTTCTCCCATCATCAGGGAGCTGCCGAAAATGGACACCAGCGGAATGAGGAAGGTGAAAGAACCAACCTTGCTGGCTTCACCTGAACCCATAAGGATAAAATAAGTCAGCCACCCAAAAGCGATGACGAAGACGGCGATGAACAGCAGGTCGCCAACGAAGGAGCCTGTCCATTGAATGCCGGCCCATGATTCCGTAGCCGAACCGGCAGCCGTCAGCAGTGCGCCTCCCATCAGAAGCTGGAGGCAGACCATCCAGGTGGAATCTACCTTATGCGAGGTTTTCTTCATATAGACGGCTCCGAAAGCCCAGCTGACTGCTGTCCCAAGCGCAAGTACAACTCCAATCGTGGAGACATGCTGCGAGATGGCACCTGCACTGATCGTGGCTACACCTACAAAGCCGAGAACCAGTCCGGCCACCTTCATGCTGTACATCGCTTCACCCAGCCACAGCCAGGAGAACAGTCCAAGCAGGACCGGCTGCAGAAAAACGATTGATGAGAAAAGCCCTGACGGCAGGTATCCGAGTCCGACCGTCTGCAGCCCATAGAAGCACACAATATTTAATAGGGCAGAAATCAGATACAGCGGCCAATTTTGGCGGAAGCGGAGCTGTTCACGCTTGCGGAGTGCGAACAGCAGCAGGACCAATCCGCCAATCAGTGTCCGTATCCCTGCGAACAAAAGGGGTGGCGTATAATGAAGCGCCAGCTTGGACAGCGGCCAATTGAGCCCCCATACGACGATCAGGAAGCCCAGCATGAGCGGAACCCGTGCGGCAGGATATTTATTTAACATACGAATCTCTCCTTATCCAATTGTATTCCCGAGTAACTCCTGGTTAACAGAACTTCTTTATGATAAATTAAAAATCAGCATAAATAAAATGAATATATTTCATGAGGAGCATTATATAAACTTATGACAATCAATCGCTACGAAATTCTGGTCCATATTGCAGAGACCGGCAGCTTTACGAAGGCAGCCAAGCTGCTGAATATCACGCAGCCGGCAGCGAGCCATGCAATAACGAGCCTGGAGACAGAACTGGGGGTTCCTCTCATACAGCGGGACCGTAAAAAAGGTATTTTATTCACCGCCGTGGGTCAGGAGGTTCTCGTGCAGATGCGGGAGATTTTGCGGAGAGTCGAGAATATTAACCAGATTGCTGCGGCGGAGCGTGGAATGCAGCAGGGTTCGATCACCGTGGGTGCTTTTCCCAGTGCGGCTGCTCATTTCATGCCAAGAATTATGGTCTATTTCAGACAGCATTATCCGAATCTTAATCTGATTCTGCATGAAGGATCGATTGAGGAGGTGCGTCACTGGATTCGTTCGCGCAGGGTAGATGTAGGAATCGTGTTTGATCCTGAAGAGGATATGGAGACGGTACCGCTGTTCACGGATCAGATGGTGCTGGTGATGCGTGAGGATGACGTACTGGCAAGCAGGATTTCCATTGATATTGAAGACCTGGGCGGACGTCCCATGATGATCTGCAGGGGCGGCTACAAGGCGCAGATTATGGAGCTGTTCCGCAAGCGTGGAACGGCTTTGAATATGGTGCATTCTGTCTATAACATTGAGACGGTGCTGAACATGATCGGGGAAGGCATGGGGATCTCGATGCTTCCGCAGCTGTCCCTAACCCACCTCAACCCCGGACTGGTTATCCGGCATCTGCAGCCCGAGGTGAGCCGGGAGCTCAGTATGGCTGTCCCTTCATTAAAGGAGGCGTCGAAGGCTGTACATCTCTTTATGGAGACTGCCCAGAGGCTGTTCCAGGCTTCTCCATCTGTCACCTCTAAGGGATAGAGAAGCTGCAAAAGCCTGGCGTCCCGTTAGGGGACACCAGGCTTGGTGCAGAACAAGTACTATAAGGTCAGTCTCATTGGCTGCTGCTTCAGCGATTCTGTTCACTGCGGCGTGCGAAGAAGGTCGCCAGTGCAGAACCGGAAATATTGTGCCATACACTAAAAATTGCGCTGGGAACAGCGGCTACCGGATTAAAGTGAGCTGCAGCGAGGGCTGCTCCGAGTCCGGAATTCTGCATACCTGTCTCGAACATAATGGCTTTGCGTTTGCTGAGGTCCATGCGGAATAGTCTGGCGAACAGGTACCCGAGCAGATAACCCAGTCCATTATGCAGAACAACCACCGCGAATATTAGCAGCCCGCTGTCCAAAATTTTGGAGCGGCTGCCGGCGACGACAATGGCAACAATCAGTACGATGGCCGCGGTTGATACGAGAGGCAGCACCGGAACACTCGCCTCAGCCTGTTTCTTAAACAAGGCCTTGACGATGACCCCAAGCACAATCGGCATAATGACTACCGTAACAATATCTTTAATCAATAAGCCTGCATCAATGTCCATCCATTGTCCTGCGAGCAGGCTGATCATGGCCGGTGTGGCCAGAGGAGCAATCAGCGTGGAGACAGAGGCAATGGAGACGCCGAGAGCAACATCCCCTTTGGCGAGCAGAGTCATGACATTCGAAGACGTACCGCTGGGACAGCAGCCGACGAGAATGACGCCAACCGCAATATCTGGCGGAAGCTGCAGAATTTTGGCCAGACCAAAGGCGAGAAGCGGCATAATGATATAATGGCCGACCACCCCGATGGCTACATCCATAGGACGTCGGAAAACTTCACGGAAATCAGCAGAGGACAGAGTAAGTCCCATTCCGAACATGACAATCCCGAGGAAAAGGGAGATATAGCCTTTCAATCCAAGGAAAAGATGGGGCATCAGGAAACCGAGACAGGCAAATACGATTACCCATACGGAGAAGGTGCCGCCGACAAACTTGCTTACTTTTGCTAGTGAACTCATGATGTACATCCCTTTCAACTGTAATATGCTTGTGCGGCGCAACAACTCGCTAAAGCTGTAAAGCAGCACTGGATTATGTAGTTTTTATATTGTACTATAAATTTTAAGTTTTTGGGGATTTTCTTGTAGATCGAATAACGGGCTGGGTACAGCTCTTAAAAGGATGAGGAATCATGGAGTGTGTCATTCTGATCGGGATTCAGGCGTCAGGCAAATCCACCTTTTATAAGGAGCGCTTCTTCAGGACTCATATGAGAATTAACCTTGATATGCTGAAGACGCGTCACAGGGAACAGATTTATCTGGAAGCTTCGCTGGCTGCACGGCAGCCGTTCGTTGTCGATAATACGAATCCGACTGTGGAGGAGCGGCAGAAGTATATCCAGAAGGCCAGGGCAGCCCGTTTTCGTGTGATCGGTTATTACTTCGAGCCGGATGCTGAAGTTTCCCTGGAAAGGAACAACAAACGAACAGGCAGGGAGAAGATCCCTGAGATTGGTATTCGCAGTACGCTGGGCAAGCTGACCATACCAAGCTATTACGAAGGTTTTGATGAACTGTATATCGTGACGGCCCGGGACGGCGAGTTTGAGATTAAAGAGCTGTTAAATCAATTATAAAAAAGCCGCTCCAAATGGAGCAGCTTAATGTATGAACCGATCATAATTAAAAATGATATGAGTTCCAGCGCTGTGCATTGCTTAGAGCACTCCAGATATCCGGCGTCTCTCCGCCGTTGTACCAGTAGGCGAATCCGGCAGTTCCGCGTTCAAGCGCATTCCGGTATTTCAGAGTCAGGGAGCGGCTGTCTTCCAGCCACAGCTTATGCTGCACGCCATTCCAGTATTGAGTGGTATAACCGCCGGTTGAGCTGTCCCAGACAGCGGAAAGATTCATCTTTTTAAACAGGGCTGCCTGTTCTCCAAGGGTGATATCACTGGAACTGGCGGTTGAACCATCTGCGTTCAGGGTCCAGTTGCGGTTATAAAAAGGCATCGCCAGTATGATCTTGCTGGAGCGGACCTGCTTCTGCAGCCGATCCAGCCCTAGGCTGACCCAGGAGAGAGACGCGACCGGCCCGGGGTCCATCCGGCCTGACCAGTGCTCGTCATAGCCCATGAGTATCACATAATCCGCCGCTTGGCCCAGCGCCTGATAATCAAAGGCAGCTGTCCAGTCCGTGCCAAGATCGGGTGACACGTTTACGGACAACATTTTGCCGGAACGGTGGAGTGCAGCTGCCAGCTCGGAAACGAACAGGGTCATACTGGAGCGGTCGACGGGCGCCACGTTCTCAAAATCGATATTCAGACCGTCCAGCTGATAACTGGACGCCGCTGCCGTCAGACGGCTGACTGCCGCCTGACGGATCGCTGTATTCGACAGGAATGTATGTGTTGCTGCCTGATTAGAGTGATTGCCAACCATAGCCCATATGCGCTTGTTCTGCTGGTGAGCCCATGTCACCAGGGTGGAGTCACTATAATTCTGAAGGGTTCCGTCCTGCTCAACATAGAGCCAGCGCGGCGATAGCGTATTAATCATGGAGGACTGGACGGACTGTTTATATTGCGAAGTCGTCTGCCCGTACTGCCATCCCATCTGGATTCCTGGCTGCAACGCTGCTGTAAACTGACTGGACCATCCTTCATGCAGCCAGATACGGTTCAGCAGTACAGCGGCTTCCTGGCGGGTGAGCGAGTCGGTCGGACGAAACTTTCCGCTGTCCCCCGTCATCAGCCCAAGGTCATGGACTACACCTGCTGCCGACCGCGCCCAACCGGCAATATGATTTTGATCCGTATAATCCTCGGAGGTGCCCGTCCGGCCCGGGGCAAAGATTCTGTTAATCAGGACGGCTGCTTCCTGCCTGCTGAGTGGTGCAGCCGGGGCAAACAGACGGTCACCTGTTCCCGATACCAGGTCGAGCTGAGAAGCTGCTTCGACTGTTCCGTAATACCAGCTGCTGCTGTGTACGTCACGGAACGAAGGAATCACCGATGCTACAGGTTTCAGTTTCAGCATACGGGTAAGCACCGCTGTGAATTCTGCTCTTGTCATGGGCTGGAGGGGCGAGAACGTATCTGCTCCGGTCCCGTTCATGAGCTGATTCTTATACAGGTTCAGGATTGCATCTCTGGCGTAACTTGTACCGATATCCTGGTAAGGCAGTGTCTGGCTTGCAGCCGCTTCGCTGCGGCCTGCAGCCGGCCATAATAGGGAAACGCTCAGACAGCCGGCCAGCACAGCCATATACCATCGTCGTACGGGTCTGCTCATACTCATCCTCTTCCCATGGAAATTGGTTTCAACTGATCCATGGTAGCAGATGAGCGAACAATCGGGCATTATGGAATTATTGGTAATTTCTTTTCTGTTCAATCCATGCGAACATCTCTTGGACCGTCTGAATGAACCGATTTCTGGGTAAATGATGACCCTGATGGTCCAGTGTCAGCATATCTGTATCCGCATTCAGCTCGAGCAGTCTTTTATAAAGCCTCTGCCCGTGGCTATAATCGACCTGACTATCATCCGTACCATGAATGATAAGAACAGGACACTTCAGTTCCGGTGCATGTATGACAGGGGAACGTGATGCATAGGCTTCCGGCCTGCGGGCGGGAGTGCCTCCAATGACTCTTTTCATCATACGGCGCAGATCTACCCGTTCTTCGTAAGTAGCGGCAAGGTCAGAGACGCCGCCCCAAATGACCAGCTGGCCAATTACATCCGTACGGATTGCAGCGGCTGCCGCGTTAATGGAACCCCGCGAGAAGCCCATGATACTCACATTGGATGCCTGGATCCATGGCAAGGATTGCAGCAGTTCGATCCCTGCAACAACGTCCGTTTGATCCGCACCGCCGAACTCATCACGGCCTTCTCCTCCTTCATTCCCCCTGTAGCAGGGCGCGAACAGGATGGAGTTATGCTGGGCGAATACCTCGAGCCAGTCTAGGCGGACCCGGCCTACCCTGCCGATACCGCCGCGGCAGTAAACGAACAGCGGCAGCTGGAGAGCCGAACCGGGAGGGAGCGTTTCTTTCCTGGGCCAGATACAGGCAGCTTCCTCTACTGTAAGGTCATCTCTGTCATAGTAGGACTGAACCCAGGCCTGAAGCGAATTTGCATCCATTCCGATCCCTACGGGGAGATATAGGTATCCTTTTACCCTGAAGCCATCGGAGAGATAGGTGATCAGATAAATCATAGGCATGGCTCCTTTGAAGTTAAACTTGGCTTGTCCTGCGGCCTCGGTTTTCTAACGTTGATCTGTCTGTTATGCTAATCCAGGTTGATCTGAAATGCAAAAAAGACCCGTATAAACGGGTCTTTGGGTCCTGATAGGAAAGACTTGAATTAGAAGCGTGCAGCCAGATCGGAAGCGGCTTTGACAGCATCCTGGATGATGGATTCAGCGCGATCCGGGAATTGGTTGTGTCCTTCCATAACAACAACTTCAGGGTTGTTAACGCCCCAGAAGGCCAGAACGTTTTTCACATAGTTCAGGGACATTTCCATAGCAGCCATAGGGCCCTCGGAGTATACACCACCGCGTGCGTTCAGCAGAGCGACTTTTTTCTCGCCAACCAGTCCTACAGGACCTTCAGCTGTGTATTTGAATGTTTTGCCTGCTTGGTTCAGGTAGAACAGGTAAGTCAGCAGTTGGGCAGGAATCGTGAAGTTCCACAGAGGGAATGCGAACACGACTTTGTCGGCACCCAGGAATTGATCCAGGTATGTATTCGCAAGTCCAGCAGCTTTGGTCTCTTCAGGTGTAGCTTCGTAGCCATTAGCCGCTTTGTACAAACCATTCATCATGTCGTTGTCATAGTAAGGAAGATCTGCTTCGAACAGGTTAAGTTCTGTTACCAGATCGTCAGGATGCTGTTCTTTGTATGTTTTGAGGAAACTCTCGTAGAGTTTAACAGTAGCAGCTTGTTCTACCGGACGGTTGTTTGCTTTAACAAATAATACGTGAGCCATGAAATAATAACCTCCTAAAATGTACTTGCTTTCTTTTACTTCGTAACTACAAATATTATATTACTAAGTTAAGACTTTGAAAGCAAGAGTTTTTTTATGATCCCTGTATACTATTCGGATTACGGGCCTTAACCTTTTGGATTGCAGCGTTAATCTCCTGTTCACACTGATGCTGCAGCCGCTGGCGTTCTTTCTCGGAAGGGGCGTTCTGCAGCTTTTTCAGCTGGGTCTCGCAGTTCTGCAGCATGGTCATCAGGCCGTTCAAATCATTGTACTGCGTGATTTGCTGCTGGTCATTGTACAAATCCACATACAGCTGTCCATGTGAATCCAGCTGGGCGAGGAAGACATCCTTGCTCTCCACCCCTAATTTGCGCAGTTCCTTGTCCAGCTGTTGCTGGCTCCATCTGACCTGACGCAGCTTGTCCTGCAGTACTTTGCCGTCCATGATCAGCGGTTCGGGCTCCTGTTCTCTGGGCATGGTGAGGCTCATATCCTGGGGAGTCAGCGGGAGTAATTCTTTTTTCAGCAATACATTAATCATCCCGTTGGGCTCCATGGTGGCAAACTCCACATCAGCCATCCGGAAGACGTTTTTACTCCGCAGCTGCTCCATTAACTCATCGGAGGTCAGCCGCTCCTTCTTGAGATTGGCTTCGAGTATATGTCCGTCCTGGATGAGGGGGGTAGACTTGCCGTCGACAAAATCCCTGATTTTCTTGTTCTTGATCTGCATCATTTCAATCCCGAGCGAAAAAAGCACCCATACGCCCAAGGAGAGCACACCGAGGAACCAGGTATTATCGAGGTCCAATGAGATGGCTCCAGCCAGGTTACCAATGGAAATGCCCGTAATGTATTCGAACAGGGAAAGCTGGGAAACCTGCCGCTTGCCAAGAATTTTGGTAATGATGAACAAAACAATAATCGCCAGGGATGTGCGTATAATCACTTCCATCCAGGTTGGCATGGATAAACAGCCTCCTTTTTCATCCGGTTATCGACTCCATATCGGTTAATAATATAGAGTAGGAAGACGTTTTTTATACAACCGTTCCGCATATTCCCACTTTAATTCCATGTTAGGAGGACGTTATCCATGCCCAGACAGCTGCAGCATGTCCCTTATGGCTATGAACCGCCAGCAGAGCGGCAGAAAGGAACACTCGTATACTATGACACTTTTGAACACACCACAGAAACGGAGTTGGAGACAGCAGCCCTAGTGGCACAGAAGCGGGCTTTTGCCAAGCTTGTATTGTACCCGCTGCATGAGGAGACCGTTCGGCGCATGTTCAAGGAACCGGTCAGCTCCCTCTATAAAAGGGAGGATCGTCTGCATGACTGGAAACGGCACAGCGGCCGTCATCATGTAATGGTCGAGAACCTGGAGGGGAAGCGGAAAAAATATACGCCGGTCGATTCCGCTCTCCGTCATCTGGAGGAGAAGTACGAATCTCCGCTGTTTCTATATGTTACTCCCGAGATGGCGAATGCAATCGCTTCTTATTCAACGTTCGAGGAATGGATCAAAAAAATCCGCCTGCTGATCATTCCGCCTTTCGAAACACTTCATCCTCGTCTGGAAGCTTATTCGCACCGCTGGTCCTGGAGTGATGTTTAACCTCTCAAGGATTGATGTAAGGATTCATATAGAATCCAGTCAGGAGGGATGATTGTGGCACACCATACGAGCAGGGAACACAACGGTGGTCAGGCAGAGGAGCTGTGGAGAGACGGGCTGCAGCTGCTGTACCAAAAATTCCGCAAACGGAGCCGCCGGGCAGTCATGGAATTTGATGCTGAAGATATTCATCAGGCCAGGGTGAACAGCCGAAAGCTGATTACTCTGCTGGGTCTGATGGGAGGCGAGGACACCCGGCCGCTCATTCACAATCTGAAACAAGCACAGAAACGGCTTGGCAGGGTAAGAGATGCCGACGTGATGATCGAAGCCCTGAAGATCAGAAAGAAGAAGGCTGCCCAAAAGGGGAGGAAAGCAGAAGCAGATGTGCTGAAGCTCGCGATTGACATCCACAAGAAGCGGAGAAAAAAATACCGCAGAAAGCTGTCCCGTCAGCTGCCCAAGCTCGTTGGAGTTCAGCAGAAGACGGAATGGAAGGAATGGCTGAAGAAGGAGATGCCGGCTCATGCTGCAGTGCTTGACGTCAATGTCGTCATGAGGGAGCAGGAGGTTGCTTTTGACCAGAGAAAACAGGACTACCGTACAGCGGCCAAGAATCATGGTGCGGATTCCGAGCAGGCATACCGGGCTCTGCACAAGCTCCGGATCGCTGCCAAAGGATTGCGTTACACAGCTTCCGCTGCCTCTTTTGCAATTGATCAAAAATTTCGTAATCATGAGCAGAAGTACAAACAGGTGCAGGAAGACTTGGGTCATATTCATGACAAGCGGGTGCTGTTGGACTCCTTGAGGGATTTAGAGCCGGATGGTAACAAGATTACTCCGGAGGCGATGGACCATCTGCTGCAGCGCATACACCGGGAGCTGACAAATGAACTTGAGCGTAACTCAATAGTTGGCAATGGTTTAAGGGGCAAGGGGACCGGTTAAACAATTAGCAGTATTTCAGATTGAAGTAATGATGGAACTGAAACCGAGAGGAGCAACCCCTTATGGCTAAAAAAGTACAGCTCGAACCCGCAGCGCAAGCTTTTGCTGATCAGAACGCCAAACCTCCCTTTCTATATCAGCTGGGACCCGAAAAAGGACGTCAAACCGTCGATGAAGTCCAATCGAGCCCGATTGACAAGCCGGAGGTAGACATTCAGGATATTCAGGTTCCGGGCGGCCAAGGCGCAGAGGTATCCGTCCGGATCGTCAAGCCGCTGAATGCACCTCCGGTACTGCCTGTCATTGTCTATATTCATGGCGCAGGCTGGGTGTTCGGTAACGCCCATACTCATGATCTCCTGATCCGCAAATTAGCTGTTGGGGCGAATGCAGCTGTTGTTTTCCCCAATTACAGTCTGTCGCCGGAAGCCAAATATCCGACGGCGATTGAGGAAATTTATGCGGTGGTGCAGTGGGTTGCCCAGCATGGAGCCCAATACGGGCTTGATGCCGAGCAGCTCGTCGTTGGCGGTGACAGTGTCGGCGGTAATATGACCGCGGCAGTTACGCTGATGGCGAAGGAGCGCAGCGGTCCGCGTATCAAGCGGCAGCTGCTCTTCTATCCGGTGACGGATGCCTCTTTCGATACGGAATCCTATCATGAGTTTGCAACCGGCTATTTCCTGGCTCGTGAAGGCATGCAGTGGTTCTGGGATCAATACACGACTGCACCTGAAGAACGCGCTCAGGTTACTGCTTCACCGCTGCGGGCCTCACTGGAACAGCTGAAGGATCTTCCGCCAGCGCTCGTGATTACGGGAGAAGCGGACGTCCTGCGCGATGAAGGTGAAGCCTACGCGGACAAGCTGCGTGAAGCGGGTGTAGACGTAATGGCGGTACGCTTCAGAGGGATCATTCATGATTTCGTGATGCTTCATGCGCTGGCGGATACTCATGCAGCCAAGGGGGCAATTACACTCGCCACTTCCTGGCTGAAGGAAGGATTCAATAGCGGGAAATGATGAGCAGTCCGTCACTTGTACGGTTGTTCGCAGCAGAAAACAGCATGCCTCTGGAATGGAAGCATGCTGTTTTTTGACTGAATTTTTGCTTAGAAGCCCTTGATTGAGAGATAATGTACTTGTATGAAATTTTGACAAGGGGGCGTTTATGTGTCCAGCGGTATTCAATTGTTCACAGATCTGATCCGCGACGAACGCGGGAATTATTATACTGCGGTGCAGCAGGAGGAGAACCGTCTGTTTCTGGTTAATGCTTTTGTAGAAGTCACCTATAATATCGTTTATCGAACGGATGAAGAGTTCCGTGCCAGATATCAATCTTATGAAGGCGGGCTGCTCGGCAAAATTCCGATGGATGTGCTGCGCCATGATATTGTGTTTGCTGCTATGAATAAAGGTGAGGGCAAGCTGTACGATTTGTCCGAGATCAGTGCGCAGTACGACGTCTGCTTTATCGATACAATCGAATACTACCGTCATCCGAGTCAAGTGCGCACGACCGACTAGGTCATGATACTGCAGCCCGTCGTACCGGGGAATGTTCACATTTTTATCCGATCTGCCGATATAAGAAGAACATGTGCATGCTTACGCTGCGCAGCGACAGAAAGGGGAAGTGGCCATGCTGGTAAACGGAAAAAAGCGCGGAGGATTGATCTACATACATATTTCCAGCGGGTTCAGCAAAGTGGGCGATTATCGTGAGGAATATACAGTACGGGCCGGGGACCGACTCATGTCGAGACTGACACGGCGGATCTATGAAGTTCAATCCTGCAAGACCGTCCCGGACGGCATGATTCAGCTGGAGCTGTTTGACGAGAAGAGCAGCGGGGTCCTCTAGGATTCAGGGAGCTGTCCGGCTGCTATATATGCAATAGTGCGCCAGAAAGGATGCTATCCATTGTGGCGCTATTCATTCAGTGAATACGAACTTAATGCCTGAATGACAGCAAATTGACAGCGTGCGGGAAGCTGTGATATAAATGCACTAAGCAATTTCATATTGAAGCGAAGATAAGAAGAAGTAGCGGACGATCTCGGAGTAACAGAGAGCCGGCGGGTGGTGCAAGCCGGTACACGGGCGAACGTGAATTACGTCTTGGAGCTTCCTGCTGCCGAAACCGTTATGAACGGAAGGAGCGGGACGGAGATCGGCCGTTATCCGATTAGAGGTGGGCTGACATGTCCTTATGGAGATGGGCCAATTAGGGTGGTAACGCGATGACTCGTCCCTGTCGAATGACAGGGCGGGTCTTTTTTTATTTTGACAAGAAGGAGCAGGAGAAGATGACGAATGAAACCACAAACCAAGTAAACAATGAACTGCTGGAGGACCTTGAATACAGAGGCCTCGTTTACCAGTTTACGGATCGGGATGGTCTGGCCAAGAAGCTGAATGATGAACCGGTTGTATTGTACTCCGGCTTTGACCCGACGGCAGACAGTCTGCATATCGGACACTTGCTTCCTGTATTGATTCTGCGCCGTTTCCAGCTGGCGGGGCATATTCCCGTGGCACTGGTCGGCGGCGGTACTGGACTGATAGGCGATCCAAGCGGCCGCTCCACGGAACGGTCCCTCAATACAGCTGATACGGTAGCACAATGGACCAACCGGCTGAAGGACCAGCTGTCCCGCTTCCTGGACTTTGGAGAAGGGGCCTCCGCCGGCAAGCTGGTTAGCAACTATGATTGGCTCTCCAAGCTGGATACGATCTCTTTCCTGCGCGACGTGGGCAAGAACTTTACCGTAAACTACATGCTGGCCAAAGATTCCGTGGATTCTCGACTGGCGAATGGCATTTCCTTTACCGAATTCAGCTACATGATCCTGCAGGCTTACGACTTCCACAGACTGCACACCGATCATGGCTGTGCCCTGCAGATCGGCGGCAGCGACCAGTGGGGGAACATCACAGCAGGTCTGGATCTGATCGGCAAAATGGGCGGAGGCGATGCCTTCGGTATGACAGTGCCGCTCGTAACGAAAAGTGACGGCAAAAAATTCGGCAAATCCGAATCAGGCGCAGTCTGGCTGGACCGCAGCAAAACCTCGGCCTACCAGTTTTACCAATTCTGGATTAATACCGATGACAATGACGTTATCAAGTTTCTGAAGTACTTTACATTCCTGAATAAGGACGAGATTACAGCACTGGAAGAGCAGCATCAGCAGGCACCGGAGCAGCGGATTGCCCAGCGGGAGCTTGCACGCCAAGTAACTCGTCTGGTTCACGGCCAGGAGGCGGTAGACAGTGCCGAGAAGATCACACAGGCGCTGTTCTCCGGCAACTTTACCGAGCTGAGCGAAGCGGATTTGACGGAGGCACTGCAGGATATGCCGACAACGGTCATTACAGACGGCAGCACAGAGAACGCGCTGATTGATCTGCTGATCGAAACGAAGGCAGCACCATCCCGCCGTCAGGCCAGACAGGATATCGAGAGCGGTGCTGTGTACGTTAACGGCGAGAAGCAGAGCGGCCTGGAAACGGTTATTGAATCCGGGCAGCGCCTGCATGGCAAATATCTGGTGCTTCGCCGCGGCAAAAAGAATTACTTTGTTATCCGTTTTGACCAAGAATAATAAGCAGAGAAGAGAATACAGCAAGCGCCCTTCACAGAAGGGCGCTTGTTTTCATTTATATAAAATCTAATTGCCCTAATGCCTGTAACGCTGTATCCGGCGGAGCAATCGCGCATTACCGAGCTTGCGGAAATGCGACATGGAAGGGAATAGGTTAGCTTCGATAATCCAGGCATATCCTCCGCGGTCCAGTGCGACATCCAGTCCGTAAATCCGGTGACCGGGGAAAAGTCGACGAAGACGCCTGGCAGCATGGATCGATATACGGTCAACACGTTTTTTAAGCACCAGGGGCCTCATGTGCCGCAGAGAGGAGTGCCGGAGTGCCTTGCTCATCCGCAGCGGGATACCGTGACTACGGGTCAGATTGGAGACAATGTAACCCTCTCCTGCGATTTTAGCTAATCGGGCGGTGACCTTCCAGCGGGAAGAACGCTTTTTTCGCTGAACGATGATCCTCATGTCGAACGGACGTCCCTTGACTGTAGCTCTTGAGATCAGCCGCTGCACCATATACTTACGGCTGCCTATTTGCTGTTTGATGTAACGATACGCTTCACGGCGTCCATGTATACGAGTTTTCTGATCATCCAGCTGCAGCTGATACACCTGATTGCCGGTATAGGAGACCTGGAACACATTGCGCCCCCGGCTTCCTCCGATGGGTTTCACAACGACAGCGCCATATTGACGCAGAAGCTTATCGAAATGCTTGAAGGCAAACCGACGGGTCTTGGGAAGATGGGCAGACAGCCGGCTCGATCCTTCCATAAATCGATGCTTTTTCAGCTTATCTCTGGAGTAGTCTTTAGCCATCACATTCACCTCTTTCTGGCAGAAATCCGATCATGGTCAAATATTCCTCGATATAACCAAGACAGTGGTCTATGTCATCGGCATTCACAGCTCCGATGACGCCAATTCGGAATGTTCGCTGCTGAGACAGTTTACCGGGATAAATGGTGACCCCCTTTTGATATAAGTGGTCATGGAGTTCCTGAAAATGATAATGATCATGCAGGGGCTCAATAACAGAGATCAGCAGCTTGGCGTTCACCTCTTCACTGACAAGGGTACGCAGACCCAGCGCATGCAGCCCTTCCTGCAGCCGGTCCCAGGAACGGCAGTACCTGGCGTACCTGGCAGCAACACCTTCCTGAATGAGCTCATCCAGTGCCTGATGCAAAGCGTAGAGGGTTTGAACTGGAGGGGTGAAGCGCATCTGGGAAGTCTGCTGAAAAAAACGATATTGTTCATACAAATCAAGATAAAGACTGCGTTTAGGGTGTTCCTTTAATGAATTCAGCAGGTGATGAGGTGCAATAACAAAAGAAATGCCTGGCATTCCCTGGATGTTCTTGTTCGAGCTGGAGATCAGATAAGAAATATTCATGCTCTTCATATCGATGGGAACCGCTGCAAAAGAGGAGATGGCGTCGACGACCAGTTGGATGTGATGAAGCTGGCAAAGTTCACCGATCTCAGGTACAGGGTTCAACAGACCTGTCGTTGTCTCATGATGAACGATGGCCAGATGGGTGATCTTGCAGCCAGGACGGCTCAGCTCCGCTTCAAGGGCTTCTAGATCCAACGGCTTGTCGGAAGGGGAAGGAAAGACGACATGCTTGATCTGGTATATGTCCGCGATCTCACAGATTCGCTGTCCATAAGCACCGTTGTTGACGATCAGCAGAGTTCCTTCACCGACAACCGAACTGACAGCAGCCTCGACGGCAGCAGTACCAGAACCTCCAAACAGGACGGCTGCGTATTCTGCCGTGCTGGAAACCATGGCAGTCAGCTGTTCTGTCACTTGCCTCATCAGCAGCCCAAACTCGGGCTCACGCGGACAGATATCCGGCACAATCTGTGCCATTTTGACCGTATCGGTTGTTGTTGCGGGTCCGGGGGTTAATATAACGTTTCTGCTCAAAGATTTATTTAACATTTCGCATCTTCCTTTGTATCGGGCGGCAGGTTTTGCAGGTGCTGTTTCAACCGTTCAGCGACCTCAAAGGGTCTGATATGGGGGCGACCAAGCTCCTTGCGCGAGCCGCCTGCAATTTTAATGTGAAGGAAGGTCAAACCACCCTCACTCTGCCACGCCTTATAGTACTGCTCTAATTCCTCCAGATTGTGCACATAGTAAGCACTGGCATATCCGCAGGCGGCTGCAATGTCAACGAAATGCACATGGCCCGAAACCGTGTTCTGCCCTCCGGTCGAGTCGTGTGCTTCATTGTCGATGAGCAGGTGAAGCAGGTTGGGCGGCCCGTAATGTGCAATCGTAGCCAGCGTCCCCATATGCATGAGCAGGGAACCGTCTCCGTCAATGACGACAACCTTATGATGCGGAGATGTTAAGGCAACACCAAGCCCCATAGAGCTGATACACCCCATGGAGCCAACCATGTAAAGGTTGCTGGCCGTGTCCTTTACTTCGTATAGTTCACGGCCTGTTTTGCCTGTTGTAGCCAGCAGGATAGTTGACGCGTGTCTCCAACGGTCAAGGCACTGTAATAGGACATACCGAGATGGCCGTTCGTCTTTGCGGTAGGGTAACCTCTTCACCTGATTGACTGCCTCCCGCCTGATCTGGGGCTGCAGCGGCTCGGACTGAAAGGTGCCTTTTTGAACGACAAAAAAGAAAGGGCTGCCCTTATCGATCATGCTGCTTGCCATCTGAATCTGAGTTTCTATCATTTCAGGGTCCGGCTTCAGATAAGCCCATGGCACCTCCATTAGATCCAGCAGTTGTGTGGTGATCTTTCCCATCAACTCATGCTGAGGTTCATCAGGAATACCGGCTTCCCCGCGCAGACTCACAAAGCCAAGCACCGGAATCTGAAAAGGATGATTGAGCGAAACGAGCGGGGAAACGGCATTGGCCAGGCCGGAGTTTTGCATGAGTACGACCGGCTTGCGGCCTCCCAAGTATACGCCGCTGGCTATGGCCATAGCCTGACCTTCATTCGCTGCTCCAACATATTCACAATCATTGATGGCATAATTAATCAGAGGCTTGAGGAAAGAACAAGGGACGCCTGTGAAGAAATCGAACCCAGCTTCCTTGAGTCTTTCGCCAAATCGGTGTGTATTCATCATCATTTAGCCGCCTCCTAATCCTTTGCCGCCAGAAGGAAGGTACTTCGATTCTGCCCGCTGCAGTTCATCGACATTCTGGAGTCTGAAAATCTCATCGACGGTTGCAACAGATTGTTCTATACCTGCCAGACTCTCGTCCTTGAAAATCTGTCGGGTTGTCTGCTGCATGGCGGTTACAGATGACCGCAGATTATGGTTGGCCCAAATGACGGTGCTGATACCCATTTGTCTGAAGATATCCGTTGGTGTTGTGTAATACTTGGTAGGCACGATGATGACGGGAAGCCGATTGGACCATTCGTTCATAAAGGCCTGTATTTCGTTGGCATCGCTGCGTTTACTGTGCACCAGAACAGCGTCCGCCCCAGCACGGCGATAAGCCTCTGCCCGGCGGAGTGCTTCCTCGTGTCCGCAGCCGGCGATCAACGCTTCAATCCGGGCTACTACTACAAAGTCTGGGTCATTCTGTGTATCCTTCATCGCTTTGATTTTCCCGCAGAACTCATCGATGTCTGCCAGTGATTGAATCCCGTTATCCAGGAAGGAATTGGTTTTGGGGAAAAGTTTATCCTCGATGCATACGCCTGCGACCTTACGCTGTTCCAGCTTCTGTACAAGCCGGCGTGCATTGTTGAAGTTACCGTACCCTGTGTCTCCGTCCAGCAGGATGGGAATGGATACGGCGTCCGTCATGAATTCCAGAATATCCAGCACCTGCGTCCACGACGCCTCGTTGCTGTCTCTCACACCCAGCGAAGCTGAAATGGACAGGCCGCTGGCCCAGATGCCTTTGAAACCGGCCTCCTCTACAATGCGGGCGGACAGTCCATGGTGGGCTTCCATGATAAATTCAAGCTGATCACTCTGCAGCATCTGTCTTAATTGAGAAGTATTTTTCATATTTAAATTCATTGCTCCTTTCTCCATGGAATTGAGGCGGATTTTCAGCCATGCCGGTGACTGTCAATGAATGCTTTGTTACGCCGGATCCTCCGCAGCATTCGGCAGCTGGGCAATCTGTAAAACAATTTGTGCTGCGGACGGGAGTTGGCTTCGATGATCCAGATCCGGTGCTTACGATCAACAGCAAGATCAATTCCCAGTTCCCGAATATCTGGATAGTGTCTGTGGAGAACGCGGGCTATTCGCTTAGATAGCCGCTTACAGCGGCGGATTTTGTATCTGGCGGCCCTGCTGCTGCCCAGGAGCGGTCTTAATGCTCTTGAAAGAGGAACAACGCTGCCGCCTTGAAGATAGTTGGTTACGACAAGACGTTTTGGTGCTACTCGGGCTGCCATACCAGATACAATCCAATGGGAGGAGGGATTTTGCATATACATACGAATGTCGAATTTCCGTCCTCGGTATTTTGCCAGGTGGAGCCCGCGCTGTACCAGGTAAGAACGGGACGAGCGGTTCATTTTCCATAGCAGCTGATCCAAGGCTTTTCTGCCCGCGAGGGTTCGCCGGGTTCCCTGACGAATCAGGTATCGGCCTTTACGGATTCGAGTAATCCGGATAATGCCTTTGCCGCCGCTCCCGCGGTCAGGCTTAAGGAAAACGACGCCGTATTTACGCAGCAAACGGCGCAGTTGAGGGATGGAGAACCAATGCGTTTCAGGAATGTGCCGGCGGAGGGAAGACTCCTTACGCATCAGTCGGTGTTTTACCATCTTCCCTTTGACTCTGTAGAAGCTCATTATGCCTCATCCTTTCTATACCTTATAAAATATACACTTTCGTCCTGCGGGGCACGGCATATACCTGCATGTTTCCAGACAGGGGCGTATACAAAAAAAGCACCCTTCCTCAGCATCAGCTGAGGTAAGGTGCTTGATAGGGATATAGAACGTTTTAATTGCCGGATTCCAGCAGCGACTCGGTCTCAAGAATACACACACTTTGAGGGCCATGGACAAAGACATGCGGGAAAAATTCTTTGAGTCTGCTGTCGTCATTATCAAGGATGTCATTGTCTTCAACAGAAGCTGTATCCCGCAGCTCATCGACCAGGAGAGCAATCTTCTCCCGGCGCAGAAGTACCATTTTGTCGGGTTCAGCGGACTGTGATGAAAGATTGAATCTTTTGGTCAGATTCATGACGGTATACAGCTCGCCGCGCACGGTGATCACTCCCTCATGCCAAGGCTCGGCAAAGGGCAGGGGCGTTCCTTTCTTCGCGGCCATAATTTCTTCAACCTCACTGAATGAAATGGCGCAGGGTGTACTTCCCAGATTGAAAATAACATATTGGTTCATCCGTATAACTCCTCATGCTTACAGAATAATAAACCTATCTTCCCCATTATAGAATAGGACCAGATGTTGTCAATTTGCTCTGCCTCGAATGGATCCCTCCTGCAGGGAAGCAGGACGCCGAGTGAGTCTTGTGTAAAGGAAGAAGAGGATAACAATAGCACACGGGTACAGAACAGCCCAGCCGGTAAAAGGGAAAATAGCCAGCGTGGCGGCAAAAGAAATCCAGCTGATTTTGCTTCCCCAGCGGTAATCTTTCAGCAGCTTGATCCCTGCCGCACATCCACCCAGATAAGTCAGGATAAAGGAGGCATTCGGCAGTTGAATCAATGTAGAAAGCGACAGCGTACCGCTCGCATATAGACTAAGCACTGCAGTGAAGCAAAGTGCAAGGAACCCAAGAGCGCCGACAGGGGTGCCGTAACGACTAGATTGACGGAGAAACCACCCTGGAGCATGACCCTGGCTGGCCAGAGCATAAGCTACCCGGGAGGCAGCCCCTACGTAGGCGATGATCGTGGCCATGCAGATGAATACGCCGGTCAGACCGGCAATGACGGCACCTGCCTGACCGAGGGGACCGCTGATAATCCATACCAGTGAAGCACCGGAGTCAGCTGCTAAGTAACTTTGTGTGCCGACGGCAGCCAGTGCCGTCAGAAAATATAAGATACCTACGATTATTGCCGCAATGGTCACCCCTTTGATGGCTGCGCGCTGTGGATCCTTGAATTCCTCGGATAAGTGGGAGACTGCTTCCCAGCCGATAAAGCACCAGAACAGCATGGCGGCTGCCTGACCTACAGATACCCAGCCGTGGGGCATGAAAGGATGAAAGTGAACGGGACGTATTTGGGGAACAGCGGTCAGGAAGGCAAAGACCAAAATCACCAAAATGGCGAGCACTACGGCAATCTGAATGCTTCCGGCAAGTTTCATGCCTGCCACATTGATCAGCAGTCCTACCAACAGAATGAAAGCGGCGATCAAAACTTTGGCTTCTTCCCCCCAGCCGAGGGCAGAAGCCATATAACCTGCTCCGGTCAGGGCAGCGACCGGGGCACCGATCGGTACAGACATCATGAAGAACCAGCCTGTAAGTGCGCCCATCCGCGGACCGAAAGCCAACGTTACAAAATGGGAAACGCCTCCGGCATTCGGGTATCTGGCAGATAACAAGCCCATCGATAAGGCCATAGGGATAATGAGAAGGGTCATGAATCCCCAGGCCAGCATGGAAGCCGGACCTGCCGTTTCAGCGGCCAGACCCGGAGTAATCAGAATCCCGGAGCCCAGAACAGCTCCGATATATAGGGCGATGGCCTGCGGCATGCCGATCGTTTGTTGAAGCCGATGTGATGATTTCATATGAGTAGCTCCTGCTTTCCTTGTATTTGAACCCAGAATATCAGATAATCAATGTATCTGAAAAACAGAATATTTCGAATCAACCTATCGGTTATTCCGATGGAACGATTCTGGGAAAAGCCAGTAAGGAACGCAGAGAGGAGCGGATGTATGGAATCCCGCCATTTATTTACTTTCCTCGTGGTCGTTGAGACCGGCAGCTTTACCCGTGCGGCGCAGAAGATGGAATATGCCCAGTCCAGCATAACCGCGCAGATTCAGACTTTGGAGACCGAGCTCGGCCAACCGCTGTTCGACCGGATCGGTAAAAAGATTGCACTGACCGAGGCAGGCCGCAAACTCCTGCCGTATGCCAGACAGATTGCTGATATCCATAGTCAGGCAGAAGCCTCGCTGAAGAGCGACCATGAGGTGGCAGGCACATTGACAATCGGAGCCCCGGAATCGCTGGCCGCATTTCGGCTGCCCGGGATTATCCAGGAGTATAAAGAGCGGTATCCACAGGTCAAAATGATTTTGAAGCCCGGTTTATGCTGGCAGATGGGGGATCAGCTTCGTTCCGGAGAACTGGATCTAGCCTTCCTTCTCCAGCCTCAGCATGAAGACAAGGATCTGAACATTTCAGTGCTGATTGAAGAAGAAATGGCACTGGTGGCCCCTTGCGGGCATCGGCTGGCATCTGCGGAAAAAGTACTTCCAGAACAGCTCAAGGACGAGGTTATTCTGCATACGGAATCTGGCTGCTCCTATCGCTCGCTGTTTGAGAAATATCTTCACGGTCATGGTGTTTTTCCGGATCCCACGCTTGAATTCTGGAGCATTGAGGCGATCAAGCAGTGTGTGATTTCCGGGCTGGGCCTGTCTTTTCTGCCGCTTGTTACCGTCCGCAGTGAACTGGCATCCGGTCGGATGGTTCGTTTGGGCTGGGATGACCGTTCACAGCGGGTTTCGACCATGCTGGCTTATCACCCGAAGAAATGGCAGTCTCCCGCCCTTCGGGAGCTGATGGAAATGACGAATCAACATGCACAGATCTGGCGGCAGCAGCAAGAAGCCGTCACACCCTAAGGAGGCAGCTATAATGAAAGTACTGGTTGTAGGAGCAAATGGTCAAATCGGCAAACTGCTGGTAGAGCAGCTGCAGCACCATGAGCATCATACGGTACGAGCCATGGTACGGAGTGAGGATCAGGCGAAGGCTCTTGAGAAGCAGGGGATCGAAGCCGTTGTGGCAGACCTTGAGGGCAGTGTCAGCTCTATTGCAGAAGCAGTTGGAGACTGTGAAGCCATCGTATTCACCGCAGGTTCCGGCGGAAGTACAGGGTCCGATAAGACACTGCTGATTGACCTTGACGGTGCTGTGAAAACGGTTGAAGCTGCTGAGAAAGCAGGCGTACAGCGTTTTGTTATGGTCAGCGCCCTGCAGGCACACCGCAGAGAGAACTGGAGTGAACAGATCAAGCCTTATTATGTCGCGAAGCATTTTGCAGACCGAGCCTTAACCCAAAGTGCACTGGACTATACCATTCTGCGTCCTGGCGGTCTGGTGAATGAGCCGGGTACGGGGCGAATCCGAATGGCCGATAACATCGAGACAGGCCGAATACCGCGTGCGGATGTTGCCGCAGCTATTATTGCTGTGCTGGATCAGAAGAATACGTTCAGACGTGCTGTGGATCTTGTGTCCGGAGACCAGTCCATTCAAGAGGCGGTCCGTCATATTTGATTTCGGCCTTGAACAAAATAACAGCCTTCACGCTGCAGCAGCGGAAGGCTGTTATTTTGTCTGGCTGTGCTGTCGATTAGTAATGTCTTCCCGTAATATAACGGCTGCCCCAATATCCTTTATTCATGCTGTTAATTGAGACGCCGCCGCTTTTCGTGTTGCTGATGAATTGGCCATTTCCGATATAGATGCCGACATGGTTGATTTTACCAGGATTTCCCACGCTGAACATCACCAGATCCCCGACGGCAAGTTTAGACTTGCTTGAGACACGTTTGCCCACTTTAGCCTGTGCCTGGGAGCCCCATGGAATGGAAATGCCGTTCTTTTTAAATACATATTGTGTGAAAGAGGAGCAGTCAAACATCAGTTTGCTTGGATTACGAGTGCCGAACTTGTATATGACCTTGCCCATATAGGATTTAGCGGTTTTCACAATTTGGCTGCCATGTGCAGCATAGGCTTCATTGGCAGAGACAGAGGATGCGGGCATTACTGTAGATGCTGCAGTCAGCAGCGATAAAGCCATTATGGATGCGATCGTCATTTTTTTGAACAAACAGACACGTCCTTTTCGATAAAAATTTTAGGTGATGCAAGCCGTCAAGATCATACCTGAGACTGATTAATTCTGAGATTACAGGTAATCTGTGGATAGTCCACTTAAATGCTTGGAATTAATGTAACATACCTAAAAGAGGGAACGCTCTAGTAGATCAATGGGCATAGAGGAAGATTCGACCATTATTACGGCCTGAATGATAGCGTTTTATATTGAAAAGAAGAATGTAAATCTATTTATTCTGGGATAATAAGTCTTCCCTTTTGTCTTAGATTCGTGGCACAATGGTAGAACCGTTTTGGTGAAGGAGGAGAATAGATGATACGTTATTTGTTTGAATATGAAGTGAAGTCGACCGGCTATAAAGGTGAATTCAGCTGGGTGGCGGAGAATGAGGAGCAGGCCAGAACTGCAATCCGTGAGAGAGTCGCTGATCTGGAGTTTGTTGATCTGGAAGATGTTATTGTGGGTCAGCTGCTGAAGACGCTGGATGCGACGCAGCAGTATTATGAATGCGAGGGCTGCAGCTCCTAAGTCAAGAATAAAGCAGCGCATCCTTATAGATGACATGTATGGACACCGCAAATCGATGGATATGCGGTGTTTTTTGTCATAGATTTTTTTACATAAAACGGCACCATATCCTTTTTTTCTGTGGTAGAATGGGGGCGTCAAACAGTTACCTACCTAATAGAAACCTAAGGAGGAATATGATGGGAACATTCGCTAGACTGAGAGCAGCAGGGGTAAAGACAGCCTTGGCTCTGTCGCTGGCCCTGTCGCTGCAGCCAGGATGGATCGGAGGAAATGAGGCTCATGCCGAGGGTCCGAGTGATCCGGCACCAAGCATTGAGGCAAAGGTGGTCAACGAGCATGCCGGCAAAAAAATTCTATTCGACAACACGCACGGTCAAACCTCGGGAGCAGCCGACTGGGTCATCGACGGCGGGTTCTCTGATTTTGGCAACGCGTTGGCCGAGGATGGTTTTGACGTCCAGGAACTGCGTAAATCCGGACCTTTCACGTATAGCGATTTGAGCAATTATGATGTATTTGTTATTGCAGAGCCCAATATTCCTTTTAAGACAACCGAACAGGCCGCCATGGAGCAGTATGTGAAAAGCGGCGGTAGTATTTTCTTCATTGGAGATCACTACAACGCAGACCGCAACAAAAACCGCTGGGACGGATCCGAGTCCATTAACGGTTATCGCCGCGGTGCCTGGGACGACCCGGCCAAAGGCATGTCCACCGAGGAGCGTAATTCGGCAGCTATGCAGGGGGTAACAAGCTCGGATTGGCTGGCTGCAAATTTCGGTATCCGTTTTCGTTACAATGCCCTGGGTGACATTAACGCGAATAATATTGTATCCCCGGAACAGTCTTTCGGTATCACGAAGGGGGTATCGAATGTAGCTATGCACGCAGGTTCTACACTCGCCATTGTGGATCCGGCCAAAGCTAAAGGGATTGTCTATCTTCCGCAGACCTCGGAAGCATGGGGGAGTGCAGTCGATCAGGGAGTCTATAATGGCGGCGGTATAGCGGAAGGGCCTTATGCAGCTGTGGCCAAGGTCCAGAAAGGCAAAGCTGCTTTTATTGGAGATTCCTCCCCGGTTGAAGATGCAACGCCTAAATACCTCCGCGAGGAGACTGGAGCCAGGAAGACAACCTACGATGGCTTCAAGGAACAGGATGATGCCAAGCTTCTCGTCCAGATGGTGGATTGGCTGGCAGACAAGGAAGATTACACGGATTTTACACAGGTGCCCAACCTGAAGCTGGATGCGGCAACCAAGCTGCTTCCGATGGAGACCCCGCAGACATCCACAGAACCTCAGGCTGAACCTTGGTCTGCACCTGCCGCGGGATACAAATGGTACGACGCTTCGACGTTCAAGCCGGGTTCCTACGGCGGGCCGGCTGCTGCTGCGAATGCAGCCTACGGATTCGTCAAGCAGGCACAGCTTCCGAGCAGTGAGGTATTTCAGATTCGCGTAACGGCTGATCAATTAGCGGCAAACGCGACGCTTGGCGGCTTCAGTGCAGGAATCTATACGGCTGGCGGTACGCAGGTTGCCCAGATTCAGAACAGTGACGGCACCTGGCCGTCTGCTTACGGGTATAGTCAGACGTTCAGTCTGACAGCAGACAGCAAAGGACATGCGTACAAGGATCTGACGGTCCGCATGAAGCCAGGTACAGAAGGAGCAGCCAATCTGCGACTGCGGCAGAATGGAAGCAATCTGCTGACAACGGCCGTCACCATTGCGAACGTACCTGCCGAACCGCTGACTGAGGCAGGGAATCCGGTGCCGGTTCAGGTGAGCATTGCCGAAGCGCGCAGTAAGGCTGAAGGTACTCTGGTAACAGTGGAAGGGGTGGTAACCACCGAGCCTGGAGCGTTTGGCGGACAGGCGTTCTACCTGCAGGATGAGAGCGGCGGAATCTATGTGTACCAGAGTCAAAGCGGGTTTCATCAGGGCGACCGGATCAAGGTAACAGCTTCCTTGGCCCTGTACAACACGGAGATGGAGCTTACGGATCCGGTGTCTGTGGAGAAGACAGGCACCGCGCCACTGCCGGAAGCGGTGGCGGCGGAGGCTGTAACCGGCAGCAATCAAGGACAGCTGATTCAACTGACTGGCGTGACCATCAGCAATGTGGTCGGCGCGACGCCAGCCGGGTCTTTTGAATTTGATGCTGCAGCAGACAACGGGACGATCAGCCATATTCGTGTCGATGCTCGTACAGGATTTACACAAAGCGCTTTTGCTTTCCAGGCTGGCGACAAGGTAGATATTACAGGGGTTGCTTCCATCTTCAAAGGAGCCTACCAGCTGAAGCCAAGAGGATCGGCCGACATTGCTGCTCACGAGACTTCTGAGCCTCCGGTCACAGATCCGGCAGCTTCAGGGGCTCCTGCAGCTGCTGTTTTATCCAGTGACAACGGTTATGATACAGGCTTGCTGGACGGGGTATACAACATCAAACTTAACCTCTGGTGGGGGAACAATGCGAGTCAGGTGAAGCTGTATGAGAATGGGGCTTTGATCAGTACCCAGAATCTAAAGGCAGCTTCGCCAAGCGCCCAGAGCACCGTGTTTCCTGTAACCGGGAAATCGAACGGAACATACACTTACACAGCTGAACTTGTTAACGCATTCGGCACAACGAAGACAGCTCCACTAAGTTTAGAAGTACGGGATGCCAATCCGGCCAAACCGGTGCTGTCCCATGATAACTGGGATGGAGACGGCTCATATGTCGTATCTGCCCATCTGTGGTGGGGAACAAACGCAGCCTCTTACAAGCTGTACGAGAATGACCAGCTGATCGATACCCAGGCTCTGGCGGCGGCTACGCCGTCTGCCCAGCAGGCCCAGACGGCGATTAGTGGACGTAAGCCTGGAGAATACATGTATCGTGCTGAATTTGTGAATGAAGCCGGGACAACGTCCAGTGAGACCCTCGTTGTAAAGGTGAGCCGATAAGAATAATTTTGAATTGGTGCAGCTGCAATGCTTGACAGACATAGAGTAACTTCCAATGAATGATTAGCCCTCCTTTACAGGAGGGTTTTTTGGTGTCTGGTTAGACAGAGTTGCCTGAGCACAGATGAAATCGGTATGATGGGAGGATAGACGAGTGAACGGGAGGCACGGTTATGCAGCCTTTTACAGCCAGAGTGATCGAGATCCTTCGTAAAATACCGGAGGGGCAGGTCATGACCTACGGTCAGGTCGCTGCCATGGCGGGTAGTCCCCGTGCGGCCAGGCAGGTTGTCCGTATTCTTCATTCCATGAGCAGCCGTTATCAGCTTCCATGGCATCGAGTCGTTAATGCACAAGGTCAAATCTCAATTCAGGATGATGCTCAGCGGGAGACACAGCGGTTGTATCTGCTGGGAGAAGGGGTGGAAATCGGGCTGATGGATACCGTGAACCTGGAGAAGCACCAACTCAAAAGCGAGGAAGCAGGATCAGAGTGATCAGATGAGGAAAGTTAGTTAACTTTTCTTTCATTTGCTGAGCCATTTAACTGTCAAATATGGTAGACTATAGTGATGGAATGAACGAACAGGTTTTCGCATTCGAGAGAGAAGGAGGTACCCGGATGGCCAAAGCAAAAGTTGCCAAGAGACCGACCAGAGATGAATTTGTTCTGGAGGAAATCGGAAATCAGCTGACGGAGGCAATGCATGAGGAGTCAGAGATTGAATTGACGGTGTGGGGGAAGGAAGAAACAGTGCGAGGTGTGATTGCAGGTATGGACCCGAGAACAGGCAAGGTACATGTACAGCAACAGGAAGAGCTGGTGAAGGTGCCTTTTATGGATATTATGCAGGTGAACTACCCGCGCGACTAGGTTTCACATAACTGACAAGCAGGCGGTTCTGGTTTTATCTCCCGGACGGCCTGCTTGTTGATGAGAAGGAACTGCAGATGCTGCTGATAAGCCAATCCAGGATAAACAGAATTAACCCGATATTCAATGCGTAGTCGGACAGGTTCAGAATGCCGTTACTGGAGTCGAAGGCAATAAAATCGGTAACCTGGTTAAACAGAAGTCTGTCCAGGGCGTTACCAAGCGCGCCCGCGACAAAAAAGGCTGCGGCAGCGTCTCCCAATCGTCCGCCAAGCATGCCGCGGCGGCGATAATAGAGAATCAGCAGAACAAACAAAACTGCAACCGGAACAAACCAGCGGCCGTACCCCTGAAGCAGGCTGAACGCAATACCTGCATTCTCATAATGAGTAAAGCGGAGCACACCTTTCCATATCTCCATGGAGCCGCCGACTTGCAGGTGGGTTCGAATCCACCATTTGGAGAGTTGATCCAGAAGAAGGATAACCAGGGTAATCCCGTAGAACATGATGCCGGCCTCCAATCACACTTACTTTAGATAACTATAATACTTTATTAAAGTGTTAGAGGTCAAGGAATGGAAGCAAGCCGTTTAGAATTAAAACAGATAATTATAGAGGAATCTCTTATTGTTACATCCTAGCAGAAATAGGTTAATAAAGAGTGATTTATGAGGACTTATCAGGACTTAGAAGGAGCGTTCAGCAGATGAGCAAGCGTATTTTGGTCACGCCGAAGCAGCTATTGGAGACTTCCTCCCGGTTCAGTCAGGCTGAGGGGGAGAGCAGTGAATTAATTCAGGGACTGGAACGCAGCCTTTTGGAACTTGAGTCCATATGGGAAGGGGTCACGAAGGAGCAGTTTTACGGGCAGTACATAGAAACCAAGGATCGTATGCAGACGTTCGTCCAATCCTTACATAGTGTTTCATCGGAACTGAATAAGATCGCTGTCAAATATGACCATGCTGATCGGCAGGATTCAAGCGCTGCTGTAGGTCAAGCCGTTCCGGTGATGGAGGAATCCATTACATCTCATACGGCTGCCGCCGGTGCGACAAGTCTGTTTGGCATTCCTGCGGTGATGAAGCAGACTGCGGTCCACGGGAAGCAGGGCCTTCAATCAGGCTTCAAAACGAAGGAGCACAATGAGAAAAAATAAGCTTGAAGATGAGATGGAGGTATGAAAAAAAGGGTTGTCCGATATGTCTGTGAGGACCGTGGACAACCCTTTTCTAGTACAAATTACAGGACCCAGCTTCCGATGATTCCGGATACGATGCCGACAACCACTACAGATAATGAAACGAAGAGCAGCACCTTTTTAGGAAAGGCGCGTCCAAGAATAAGAATAGACGGCAGGCTGACAGACGGAAGAGTCAGCAGCAAAGCTGCCGCAGGTCCGGTTCCCATTCCAAGTGTCAGGAAAGACTGAATAATAGGAATTTCTGCAGCTGTCGGGATAACAAAAAGGGTCCCCACGAGCGCAAATACCAGAATCGCAGCGATACCACCGTTAACCCAAACCGGGAACAGGGAGCTCTGGAATGCACCAAGCAGCAGTACAGCGATCACATAAGCCGGAACGACACTGATAATCATGGAGAAAAGACTTCTCATCCAGCGGGTGAACCAGGGTTGGGTATGCACAGGAGCTTCAACCGGCGGTTCCAGCTCTTGAGGAACCTCGGTCTTGCTGGCAAACCGGTTGGCCAGATAGCTGACACCAAAGGTTAATACGATCCCGAATACGACGCGCAGCAGCGTGAACTTCCAGGACAGTACAAAGGTCATGAAGATCAAGGTTGCCGGGTTCAGGATGGGATTACCCAGCCAGAACGCCAAGCTGGCCCCGATAGACACATGGCGTTTGCGCATGCCGGCGGCTACGGGAGCAGCACAGCAGGTACACATCATACCGGGCAGGGAAGCTACACCGCCGATTAGTGTGCTCTTGAAGCCGGCTTTGCCCAGCACTTTATATAACCATTGGGCTGGCAGAAGGACTTGAATCAGGGAGCCTAGCAGGATGCCCAAAACAGCTGCCTTCCAGACAGATTTAAAGTATGCCGCTGCGTAATCAAGGGCTGACGCCCAGGAAGGCCCATCAGAGCTGGCACCTGCCAGGATGGATCCGCCAATGGAGTGCTTGTCCGCTGCGGTAAAGGCCTTGTGGTAATAAGGCCACCATTTAACATAAGACAATCCGATCACTGCCACGATAATAAACAAAAATGCAAGGAGCAGTGACTTCTTGGACCAGGGAAACCGCGGGGTGGAATGGTGATCTATGGATCGGTTCATATTGTGCCTCCTGATGTAAATTCAAGCCGAATCACGGCCACGGGCTATTATACCATAATTTATATAGGTGATCTTGATTAATTTGTTTTTTTGGAAGACAATATACAGTGATTCCGTAAATGAAGTAACCGAGCCGTTGTACGCGACTATGATTTTGATACCAGTATGCTGCTGAACCCATACATTTACCAGAATAAATTATAACCCGAAAGGTGAGATGATAATGTCCCTGTCTGAACCCATCAAATTAACGTCCTTATCAAGCAAAGGGGGATGCGGCTGTAAAATTGGTCCCGCTGACCTGGCCCAGGTTCTGCGCGGACTGCCGGCAGCTGAGCCGAATCCCAATCTGCTGGTCGGTCTTGATACCAGTGATGATGCTGGAGTGTACAAGCTTAACGATGATCTGGCACTTGTACAGACGCTGGATTTCTTCACACCGATTGTGGATGATCCGTACGCCTTCGGCCAGATCGCTGCCGCTAATGCCATCAGTGATATCTATGCCATGGGTGGTAAGCCGTTGACGGTCATGAATATTGTCGCTTTTCCGATTGCCACGCTGGATAAATCCATTCTGACCGAAATTCTTCGCGGCGCAGCAGATAAAGTGAAGGAAGCCGGTGCGACGCTGGTAGGCGGTCACTCTATTGATGATAAGGAGCCCAAGTTTGGTCTGGCGGTTACCGGTCTCGTTCACCCGGACAAAGTGCGTGCGAACGCAAGCGCCCAAGCCGGTGACAAGCTGATTCTAACCAAACCGATCGGTGTCGGTATTCTGACTACTTCGATTAAACGGGGTATGCTAAATGAAGAAGAAATTGCCAATGTAACTCGTGTAATGGCGACATTGAACAAGACCGCAGCCGAAACGATGGAAGCTTACGACGTGCACGCTGTGACAGACGTCACCGGATTCGGGCTGATGGGTCATGCCCTGGAAATGGCCAAAGGCAGCGGCCTCGGAATCGAGATTACCGAGCGTCAGGTCCCTGTTCTGCCGCGTGCCCGCGAGCTGGCTGATGAGGGAATTATCCCTGGCGGCACACGCAATAACTATGCCCATGTGGAAGACAGTATCGATTTTCCGGATACCCTTGATCAGGTCGGTCGATGGATTCTGTGTGATGCCGTAACCTCTGGGGGACTCTTAATCTCGGTTGCAGCAGAACAAGCCGACCAGCTGCTGCAGGATATGCATGAAGCCGGAGTAGAAGCGAGCCTGATCGGTGAAGTGACGGAACAGCACCCGGGACGGATCCGTGTAATCTAAGCAGGAAGTCTAAGATCGACAACGAGAAGAAGCAGAAGGAGAGACCATACCATGTTTCAGGATTTAACACTGGAAGAATGGGCGGAGCAGCATCGGACCAAAGACCTCGTCATGATTGATGTTCGTTCTCCATCCGAATACGCCGAAGCAACCATTCCGGGCAGTATTAACATTCCGATTTTTGAAGACGATGAACGGGCCGAGATCGGTATTTTATATAAGCAGGTCAGTGTGCAGGCGGCAAAAGATCGGGGACTCGAGATTGTATCAGCCAAGCTGCCTGAATTTATCAAGAAATTTGCGGCTATCCCCCAGCGTAAGGCTGTATTCTGCTGGCGCGGAGGAATGAGAAGCCGTACTACAGCGACGGTGCTTTCCTTAATGGGCATATCAGCCTACAGACTCGCCGGCGGATATCGTGCCTATCGTCAATGGGTTGTTCAGACCTTAGGCGAGGCGCCGATTGAGCCGGAGGCTTGTGTCATACACGGAAATACCGGCAGCGGCAAAACGGCACTGCTGCGCAAATTGCAGGAGAAAGGATATCCTGTCCTGGATCTGGAAGGGCTGGCAGGCCATCGGGGTTCCATATTTGGACAAATTGGTCTCAAAGCCAACAATCAGAAAACCTTTGATTCTCTGCTGCTGGAAGAGCTAATGACCCATAAGGAATCCGGCTATTTGCTGATGGAAGCGGAGAGCAGACGTATTGGAAAAGTAGCACTTCCTGATTCACTGATGTTCAAGAAGGAGAGCGGATACCATATTTTTCTGCAGATGCCGTTAGAAAGCCGAATCCGGACCATTCTCGAAGATTATCGCCCGGAAGAGCATCAGGAAGAATGTATTCACGCCTTTCACCAGATCAAATCCAGAATTCATACGCCGGTTGCAAACGAGATTGAAATGTGTCTGTCTGAAGCGCGTTACGGGCGTGCGGTAGAGCTGCTGCTCGAATACTATTATGATCCCCGGTATGCTCACAGTACGGAACAATATGAACTGGAGTCAGCTGTGAACATAGAGGCATCCAGCCTGGAGGAGGCTGTGGAACGGATCGAACAGCTGCTGGCTGAACGCTACGGCACTGCAGCGGCAGGTTAAACAAGCTTCCCGGACGGGTAAATATCAGCTATATCAGACATTCGTAACGGACAGGAGGAGACTACTGCATGAATCCGTCATTTATATTTAACGAACGACCCCGCACACTGGGAAATATACCATTATCGATTCTTGATTTGTCTCCAATTGTCGAGGGCGCCGCTGCATCAGACGCGCTGCGTAACAGCCTGGACCTTGCACAACATGCCGAAACTTGGGGGTATCACCGCTACTGGGTAGCTGAGCATCACAATATGCCGGGTATAGCCAGTTCCGCGACATCGGTTGTCATCGGCTACCTTGCCGGAGGGACAAAGCAGATCCGGGTGGGTTCGGGGGGGATTATGCTGCCGAATCACGCTCCGCTTGTCATCGCAGAACAGTTTGGTACCCTGGAATCGTTGTATCCCGGACGGATTGATCTTGGACTGGGACGAGCGCCCGGGAGTGACCGGCGCACGACGATGGCGCTGCGCAGAGACCTGAACAGCGGAGAGGATTTTCCCGAGCTGCTGGCTGAGCTGATGAAGTTCTTTGATGCTTCGGCCACATCCTATCATGCCCCGCTGAGGGCGGTACCGGGTGAGGGTCTGGACATACCGGTCTGGCTGCTCGGATCGAGTGATTTCAGTGCGAAGCTGGCAGCCAGGCTTGGTTTGCCATTCGGCTTTGCGGGACATTTTTCACCGGATTATATGGAGCGTGCCCTGAAGGCATACCGGAATGAGTTCCAGCCTTCTGCATTCCTGCAGCAGCCTTACGCGCTGGTTGGCGTTAACGCGATCGCCGCCGACACAGATGAAGAAGCTGACTGGCTTGGCACAAGTCTCGAGCAGCAGTTTCTGAACATGATTCGCGGTCAGGTCGGCAAGGTGCAGCCGCCAGCCGTGATGGAGGGCAAGTGGAACGAGTATGAGAAGGCGGTTGTTCATAAGCAGCTCAAGTCGACGATCAAGGGCGGTCCTCAGAAAGTGAAAGCCCAACTGGAACAGTTTATCGAGGATACCCAGGCGGATGAGCTGATGATCACTTCTATGATTTACGATCACCCGGCTAGATTAAGATCTTATGAGATTCTCTCAGGGCTTGGCAGTATCCGTTAGAAATGACTTATAGCATAAGGAAGGGCTAATCTGCAGGCTGCAATCAGCCGGGATTAGCCCTTTTTGCTCTGCTATTGCAGAACAGCTGCCATGAATACAATCCAGCCGGCTAGGAAAGCGAGACCGCCTATGGGCGTGATGGCTCCAAGTTTTCGAATGCCGGAGAGACTGAGTACATACAGACTGCCCGAGAACAGCACGATGCCGGCGAAGAGCAGCCAGCCTGCGGTTAATACCAGTGAGGAATCCGCCAGGCGATCAGCGGCAGAACCGAGAACGAGCAGTCCGAGGCCATGAGCCAGCTGATATTGCACACCGGTCTCGTATACCTTCATCATGTCCGGCTTCAACCGGTGACGCAGGGCATGGGCTCCAAAAGCACCGATAGCGACAGCCAGCAGCATAGCGATACTGCCAAGCAGAAGCAGCGTAGTCATTGGTTGTAACACCTCCATTCGGATCATAGACAATTCGGTTTCTGTCGTCAAATCGTAAGGTGTCTGGTTTAAGATAGGGATAGGGAGTTTTTCATGTAAAAATTTCCAAGTACCTAAGAGATAGAAAAGGTTGCAAAGATCTATCTCATGTGATATCTTCAATGTGTAACCGGTTACAGAAACGGGTTATAGCATAAGAGGTGAAGGTTTATGGTCACAATCAAGGAAGTAGCCCGTTTGGCCGGAGTATCTGTCGCTACCGTGTCCAGGGTCATTAATGAGACCGGATATGTACATGAAGATACGCGCCGCAAGGTGGAAGCCGCTGTCCAGACGTTGAACTATACACCCAATGAGGTCGCACGATCGCTTTATAAGAAGAAATCAAGACTTATTGGATTGCTGCTGCCGGACATCGCGAACCCCTACTTTCCACAGCTGGCAAGAGGGGTCGAAGATATTATGCAGGAGAATGATTTCCGGCTGATCTTCGGTAACAGTGATGAGAATCGTAGTAAAGAGCTCGAATATATGCAGACCTTTGTACAAAATAATGTCGTCGGCGTCATCTCCTCCACAATGGATGCGGAAGCAGATGCCTACCAGAAGCTGAAGATGCCGGTTGTGTTTCTGGACCGTACTTCCAATGATAGTCCAGCCGTCTATGCGGATGGACGCGAAGGGGGGCGGCTTGCGGCGCAGGCGCTGGTGAGATGCGGAAGCCGCAGCATTACCATTATGCGCGGACCGGAGCATATCCGGCCGGCTCAGGACCGGTTTGAGGGGGCGGCACAGTTTCTGGCTGAGTCAGGAGTCTTGTATGAGACACTGCAGACCAACTCCTTCTCCTTCCATGAAGCAGAATACTGGGCTGCGGAATTATTCAATCGTTTTCCTGAGACCGACGGGGTCGTTGCCAGTAATGATATTGTCGCGATGGCCGTGCTGCAGGAGGCACACCGGCTTGGCCGTAAAGTACCGGACGATCTGCAGATTGTGGGATTTGACGATATCCCGCTCAGCCGGCTGTTGTCCCCATCGTTATCCACCGTTCATCAGCCTGCTTATGAGATGGGGAGAGCTGCCGGAAATCTGCTGATTCAGCTGATTGAGCAGCAAGAGCCGCCGGAGAGAAATATTCAGATGCCTGTCCAGTTCATTGAACGGGACACAACCAGAAAGGTGAGAGAACATGGCTAAAATTTGTGTGATTGGAAGCAGCTCCATGGATCTGGTCGTTACATCGGCCAAACGTCCAGGAGCAGGAGAAACAGTGCTCGGAGAGAGCTTCAAGACAGTACCCGGTGGTAAAGGAGCCAACCAGGCTGTGGCGGCTGCCCGTCTGGGAGCTGAAGTTACGATGATCGGCCGAGTGGGAGACGATCACTTCGGAGAGCAAATCATAACCAACTTCAAGCAAAACGGAGTTTCTGTAAGTCATGTGGAACCGGTTACAGGTATGGAAAGCGGTACTGCTCATATCGTATTGGCTGAAGGCGACAACAGCATTGTTGTTGTTAAGGCGGCCAACGACGAAGTGACACCGGCTTATATTGACCGTGCTGCCCAGGTGATCCAGACGGCAGATATCGTGATGATCCAGCAGGAAATCCCGGAAGAGACGGTGGTCCATGTCAGTGAGCTTTGCGCACAATATAATGTCAAGCTTCTGCTCAATCCTGCGCCTGCCCGTCCGATTCCAGCCCAAGTCATTGAGAATGCGGCTTATATTACGCCCAACGAGCATGAGGCTTCCATTATCTTTGAAGGATTAAGTCCGCAGGAAGCGCTCCGCCAATATCCGAACAAACTGTTCGTGACAGAAGGCAGTAACGGCGTTCGATATTATAATGGCGAGCAGGAGATCGTAGTTCCTACCTACAAGGTAGAGGCTGTGGATACGACTGGAGCCGGGGACACGTTTAACGCTGCTTTCGCTGTTGCGCTTGCTGAGGGCAAAACGCTGCAGGACAGCGTCAGATTTGCAAACCGGGCTGCCTCGATATCAGTCACAAAATTTGGTGCGCAGGGTGGAATGCCTTCCCGCCAGGAAGTGGAGGCGCAGCTGTAAAATGAAGAAAAATGGCATCTTGAACAGTCATATATCAAAGGTGCTGGCAGATCTCGGGCATACGGACACGATTGTCGTGTCCGATGTCGGTCTCCCGGTTCCTGAAGGCGTTACCAAAATCGACCTGGCACTGAAGCTCGGTGTACCCAGCTTCAAAGAAGTGCTGGCCGAGCTTGCTGCAGACATGGTGGTGGAGAAGATTACTATTGCGAGTGAAATGGAATGTGACAATCCGGAAGCTCTGGACGATATCCGGACAACCTTCAGCGGTTGTACGATTGAAGCCTGTGCGCATGAGGACTTCAAGCAGAAGACCCGGTCGGCCAAGGTCGTGATCCGTACGGGTGAGGCCAAACCATATGCCAACTGCATTTTGCAGGCCGGCGTTCATTTCGGCTAAAGAGGAGGAGAAGACAGCATGAATATCCAGATGAATAATATCCACAAATCCTTTGGCACAAACCGTGTCTTGTCCGGCGTAGACTTTGATCTGCGTGAAGGAGAGGTTCATGCCCTGATGGGTGAGAACGGGGCAGGGAAATCTACGCTGATGAACATTCTGATCGGACTGCATGCGAGAGATGAAGGCATCATTATGATCGATGGGAAGGAAACATATTTTGCGAATCCCAAAGAAGCGGAGCGCAGCGGTATCGCTTTCATCCATCAAGAGCTTAATATTTGGCCGGAAATGACCGTTCTGGACAACCTGTTCATTGGCAAGGAGATGACGAACAAATTCGGCTGGCTCAGCACCAAGGAAATGAAAGCGTTAGCACAGGAGCAGCTGGACCGTCTGTCTGTTTCACTTCCACTGCTCAGCGAAGCCGGTGCCTGCTCGGTTGGACAGCAGCAGATGATTGAAATTGCTAAGGCACTGATGACCCGGGCAAGAGTAATCGTCATGGATGAACCTACGGCAGCTCTGACGGAGCGGGAAATCCAGAAGCTGTTCGAGGTTATTCGCGCCCTGAAAAAAGAGGGTGTCTCTATTGTCTATATTTCGCACCGGATGGAGGAGATTTTCGCGATCTGTGACCGGATTACCATCATGCGGGATGGCCGGACGGTCGATACGAAAGACATTCCAGAGACCAACTTTGATGAAGTGGTCCGCAAAATGGTCGGCCGTGAGCTGACCGAGCGTTATCCGTCCAGACACCCTTCCCCGGGCCGCAAGGTGCTGGAAGTGAAGGGGCTGACCCGTCAAGGCTGGTTCGAGAATGTGAACTTTGATGTGCATGAAGGGGAAATTGTCGGCTTCTCGGGCTTGATGGGCTCCGGTCGGACGGAAATGATGCGCTCCCTGTTCGGACTTGATCCGCTGGACGGCGGAGAAGTTATCATGAAGGGGCATCCGGTACGGATTCGGAAACCGGTGGATGCGGTCAAGCATGGCATCGGTTTTATTACCGAGGACCGCAAGGATGAAGGATTGATTCTGGATTTCTCCATTCGTGAGAATATGGCTTTAACCAATTTGTTCAGCTTTTCGAATAAGGGTTTTATCTCTGGTGCAAAGGAAAAAGACTTTGTCGATACGCTGATCAAGAGACTGCAGATCAAAACCCAGTCCGCGGAAACAGCGGCAGGTAATCTGTCAGGCGGCAACCAACAGAAAGTGGTTATCGCCAAATGGGTAGGGATCGGTCCGAGCCTGCTTATTCTCGATGAGCCTACACGCGGCGTAGACGTGGGTGCCAAGCGGGAAATCTACCAGCTCATGAACGAGCTGACCGAGCGGGGGGTTGCCATTATTATGGTATCGTCGGAGCTGCCCGAGGTATTGGGGATGAGTGACAGGATCGTTGTCGTGCATGAAGGCCGGATTGCCGGCGAGCTGACACGTGAAGAGGCAACACAAGAGAATATTATGACGTTAGCTACAGGAGGACAGTAATATGACAACCATGAGTAACGCTAAAGGACAAAAAGGCTTTAAAGTGTCAGACATCACGCAAAAGCTTGGACCGCTGCTCGGCTTGATTATCCTGATTATCATCGTTTCCGTGCTGAATCCAAGTTTCTTGGAACCGCTTAACATTCTGAACCTGCTCCGCCAGGTTTCCATTAACGCACTGATTGCCTTCGGAATGACCTTTGTCATCCTGACCGGCGGTATCGATTTGTCTGTAGGCTCCATCCTTGCATTATCCAGTGCCTTTGTGGCCAATATGATGGTCGCGGGCTTTGATCCCATTCTTGCTATCATTATCGGCTGCCTGCTAGGCGGTGTTATGGGGATGGTCAACGGCTTGATGATTACAAAGGGTAAAATGGCTCCTTTTATCGCAACACTTGCCACGATGACAATCTTCCGTGGTTTGACTTTGGTCTATACGGACGGCAATCCGATTACCAATCTGGGCGACAGCCTGCTGTTCCAGTTGTTCGGCCGCGGCTATCAATTCGGCATTCCAGTGCCGGCGATTACGATGATTATTACATTTGCTGTACTGTGGATGATTCTTCATAAAACGTCGTTCGGTCGTAAAACCTACGCGATCGGCGGTAATGAGAAAGCTTCCATCGTATCCGGTATCAAGGTTGACCGTGTTAAAATTATGATTTATTCCCTGGCAGGTATGCTATCTGCCCTGGCCGGCTCCATTCTGACATCCCGTCTGAATTCGGCGCAGCCGACGGCGGGTACATCCTATGAACTGGACGCCATTGCCGCGGTTGTTCTGGGAGGAACCAGCCTGTCCGGCGGCCGCGGCCGCATCGTGGGTACGCTGATTGGTGTGCTGATTATCGGCACGCTGAACAATGGCTTGAACCTGCTTGGCGTCAATTCGTTCTATCAGATGGTCGTCAAAGGGGTCGTTATCGCAATTGCCGTACTCATTGACCGCAAGAAATCCGCATAAAGGAGAAGACTAACTATGAAAAAAACATCATTGTTCCTGATATCGCTGCTGCTGATTCTGATGACAGGCTGCTCACTGGAGCCGCCGGAATGGGCGAAGCCGGCCAACACCAACAATCCCAAAGAAATGAAGATAGGCCTGTCGATCTCAACTCTGAACAATCCGTTTTTTGTAGCACTGAAGGACGGGGTTGTTGCAGAAGCCAAGAAGCAGGGGATTGAGGTCATTGTGGTAGACGCCCAGAATGACTCGGCCAAACAAAGCAACGACGTGGATGACCTGATTCAGAAAGGCGTGAATGCCCTGCTGATTAACCCGACCGACTCATCCGCGATCTCCACGGTGGTCCAATCGGCCAACAGTCTGAATATCCCGGTAATCACCCTGGACCGCTCGGCAGACAAAGGAGACGTGAAAGCGCTCGTTGCCTCCGACAATGTCAAGGGAGGCCAAATGGCTGCTGAATATATCGTCTCCAAGGTTGGTAAAAATGCAAAAGTTATCGAACTGGAAGGCGTACCGGGTGCCTCTGCAACCCGTGAACGCGGCAAAGGTTTTCATGAAGTGGCAGATAAGCAGCTGAATGTGATTGCCAAGCAGGCTGCCGATTTTGACCGTACCAAGGGGTTGAACGTTATGGAGAATCTGCTCCAGGGTAACCCGGATGTTCAGGCTGTGTTTGCTCATAATGACGAGATGGCTCTGGGGGCTATCGAAGCGATCAAGAGCTCCGGCAAGGACATTCCGGTCGTCGGCTTTGACGGTAACGAGGATGCGCTGAATTCGATCAAGGCAGGTGCTCTGACTGCTACCGTAGCCCAGCAGCCTGACCTGATTGGTCAGATGGCTGTACAGGCTGCCAGAGATGTTCTGCAGGGCAAAACGGTGGAGAAATCCATCCCGGCTCCGCTGAAGCTGGTTACCAAAGAATAAAGATCTGAAGACCGCACAGGTATTTGCATATGGTTAAAGTTAATCCCGTACCTTTGGAAAGGTACGGGATTTTTTGTTTAAAAATACAAGGCTGCAGGTAAATCCCAAGATCAGCTCAGCCGGCCAGAAGAACCACAATAACAACTGTGCCTCAGGTGAGGAAAGCGGATTACCGCCGATCGCTGTGGGAATCAAAGTACCGATCAGAGCATAACCGACGAGGGTTAGAATAATTTTAATACTGCGGGTTTGATGTAACGGGTAATGAGCCAGTAAACTAAAAACGTTAACGGGACGTTAATCATAAAATAAAAGTAAAACAGATATAATGACCTGCCTACTCCTTGAACATTTTGATGAAAAGCAATTTGACCGCCTTTTTGATACAGCCAATCGCCTGCCATCCATGAGAGAATTAATCCGATTATCGCTACAATACTTTGAAGGAATACTTTCAAGTCATCACCTCATCCTATAAAATGTTGAATTCACGTATAGCAAAAGATCTGAGCCGGGTCCGCAGTCGCCGAACTACCCGAATTGCATTACAGTACAAAGTGAAAATACAGTACAAAGTGAAAACCCTCCTTACCTGGTGTCTGGATAAGGAGGGTTAGTTGTATGTGAGGGTCATATCGAGAGAATACTGCGGATTTCTTCCTCCGTAAGGGAAGACTGCGATTCCTCGCCAGGTGCGATCACTTCTTCGATCAAATTTTTCTTCGACTGCTGAAGCTCGTACATCTTGTCTTCCACCGTACCATGTGTGATCATGCGAATGACTTGAACCACATTTGTTTGTCCCATGCGATGGGCGCGGTCTGCAGCCTGCTGCTCTACCGCAGGATTCCACCACAGATCATACAGGATGACCGTATCGGCACCTGTTAGATTCAACCCGGTACCTCCTGCCTTCAGCGAGATCAGGAAAAGTTCGTGCTCGCCCTGGTTGAAGCGGTCACACATCTCCACGCGTTCGGCAGAAGGTGTAGACCCATCGAGGTAGAAATGAGGGATACCCTTGAAGCCAAGCTCGCGGCTGATGATCCCCAGCATCCCGGTAAATTGGGAGAAGATCAGCATCCGCTTGCCGGCACTGCGGCATTCTTCGATAAGCTCCATTAACTGCTCGAATTTGGCGGAAGTACCACTGTATCCTTCTACGAACAAGGCAGGATGGCAGCACAGCTGGCGGAGGCGTGTCAGTCCGGCCAGAATCTTGATGCGCGTCTTCTGGAACCCTTCTTCGTCCAAATGCTTGAGGGTCTCGTGACGCAGTCTGGCCAGATAAGCGGCATACAGCTTTTTCTGTTCAGGCAGCAGCTCTGTAGCCTGCACAGTTTCAATTTTGTCCGGCAGATCCTTCAGCACGTCCGTCTTTAGTCTGCGCAGCAGGAAGGGGCGGATCATTGCAGCGATTTGACTGCGGGGCATTTCACTAAAAGCTTTCCGGCCAGGGAACAGTACGGGCAGAATGACATGAAAAATCGACCAGAGCTCTTCGAGAGCATTCTCTACTGGTGTGCCCGTCAAGGCAAATCGCTGATCCCCCTGGATCGAGCGAACCGCTTGAGCAGTCTGTGTAGTATGATTCTTAAACGTCTGCGCCTCATCCAGAAATACCGTGTGGAAATGATATTCCGCGAAAAATTCTGCATCCATTCTGAGCAGCGGATAGGATGTGATTACGACATCCCTGTGCTCTGCGCGTCTGACTGCCGAACGCCGCTCAGTAAGGCCGCCATCATATACAACTGCGTTGATATGGGGTGTAAACTTCTTCAGCTCCTGCTGCCAGTTATAGACGAGGGAAGAGGGGCAGACAATTAGGGCAGGCTGCCCGCTTGCCCGGATGTCATCCAGAACGGAAGCGAGATAAGTGATGGACTGGAGTGTTTTGCCAAGGCCCATATCATCTGCAAGAATGCCGCCAAACTTGTAGCGGGCCAGCGTCTTCATCCATTGATATCCATGGACCTGATACTCCCGCAGAATAGGCTGGAGCTGCTCAGGAACCGGGAAGGCGGATAACGCAGGCTGCTTCAGCTCCTGCAAAAGAGCCTCTACGGCTGGCTCCATTTCAATCGCTCTTCCATCAAGCGGCTCTTCTAACAGGTGGAGACCGCGTACGACCGGAATATGGAGGGTTCCGTTACCCAACTCGGATTTGCGGATGCCTAATTCGTTCATCATATGAACGATATTCTGCATGTCCTCGGTCTCCAGGGGCATCAATGCTCCGTTCGCCATACGGTAATAGCGGCGTTTCTCCATCAAGGATTGAATAACGAGCTTGATCTCTTTCTCCGGGATGCCATCCAGTTGAAATGAGAACTCCAGCCAGTCGTTGCGGCGCTGATCCAGGTTGATCCGGACCTTGGGAGGTGCCAGGCTGGAATAGAGACGATTCTTGACTGCTGTGGTCGCATACACCTGCATCAGCTTTTCCAGCTGAGGAAGCGTGTGGTACAGAAAGTCAAACTCGGCATCCTCACTTTCCATAAAGTAACCGGCTTCGGTTCTGCCGAAGGAGGCTGTCTCCATCAGCTGAAGAATCTGCTGCTCCTTTTGCCCGTCCCGGACCAGAATACGATGCTCCCCATGCTGCCGGGGATTTTCCTCTAAAGGGTTAAGAACCAGATCGCCGTATTGAAATTCGAGTCCTGCAAGCAGCCTGCTCTTGATCCGGTCCAGGTACAGCCTAGCTTGCAGCGGATGATGAACCATTCGTTCAGACACGGACTGGCTGATCTGAACACGTCCCATTTTCATTAACTCAGGGACAACCTTGTCCATAAAGGGCTGCATTTGTTCAGGGGTAAGCGGAATGGAACGCCGGGGACTGCGCCCTGCGACGGATTGCAGCTCGGACAGCCTTCGACAATGTTCCGCAGCAGCCCGGTAAAGCTTGGCGTTCGCGATGATGATCTGATAATCCGTCATGACGGTAATGGCATCCAGTCCCTCGATATGCAGCTGGAATCCTTCGGCTTCCGACTCACTGAATTCATAACGGAGCGGCAGAGGCTCATACGAGAGAACAACCTCCTGTGAGAATTTTCCTTCATGTTCAAAACTGGATGACGGAGCATCCGTCAACTCGGGCAGCAGCCGTTCCCAGGCAGCTGGCGGGATCAGCAGCATCCGCTCACCACCTGCACTTTTGGCAGTATTCCTGGATGTGACCGTCTCCCGGTACAGCCGTTCATTCAGCGCGGACTGGATGAGCTGCTTCAGTACAGCTTCATCTCTGGCCGTGAAGTTGTGCAGCCGGGGATCATACGTGAACTGACGGGTGAATACATAGGGCTTCCCGGTTTCGATTGCTCGCAGAAATTCGCGAATATTTTGAACAATATATAAACGCTGGGGACCAGCTTTGATCTCGATGCCGAACATCCAGCGGTCTTCGCGGTAGGAATAAGGCTGGCAGATGAATTCCACCTTGAGAGGCTGCCGGAGCTGCAGGTGATGATCCGAGATGGACGGCTTCTTCAGGCTGCTGAACAGCTCCAGCACAGCGTCTGCCTGGGTTGTCCTGCTTCTGGAAGAGAATGCCCTTGCTTGTTCACCAGCAGGGGGAGCGGCATCAAGCGGGCTTGGCGCATAGGCTTTGACGGGCTCGTCACCGAAATTCTCCTGATCGTGGACGGCCAGCAAAACTGCTGCGATGTGCTGACAATATCCCGATGCAGTGCGTGCAAGTCCGCAGCTGCAGCTTGCCTGCACATCGCCATGCTGATCCAGGGTCACATGAATTTGATCTGTCATCTGCCTTCCGAACTTAACTTCCGCTGCAAATCTTCCGTTCGCCGCATCGTATATTTGAAATGATATTTTGCGATTGAGGCAATAACGCTCGCCCGTTGCAAAATGGGCCGGACCACACAGCAGTTTGATCACCCTGCGGGTTAATCTGAAACTCATGCTTTTTCCTTCCTTCTTCTAGAGACTGTACAATTCTGCTGCTGTATTTATGATAGCAAGAAATGAATTTGGAAGAAACCGCTGCAGCAGTCTGGAAAAGTGCAGGAAAATAGAGGAGAATAGCGAAAAATAATATAAGGTAAAAAGACCTAGTCGAGAACGGAGGGTATGAAGGAATATTGGATAAGAAAACCAGAATTATTTACTAAAATAAGTTATAAGTCCTGCAAATTTGGGTAATGAGATATGATTCAGAATCATTATATGCAGCCCTGAGGACTGATCGGGTTGTGAAAGAGGTCGCTTATGCAGAATTTAATTACTTCCTTATCCTTTCATTGGAACTGGCTTATGCTTGCATTAGCAGCCAGTATTGCCGGAACGGCGGTTATCGCTTTTGGTTCTATCGGGGCTTCCATGCGGTCCTCGGCAGAAGCTGATAAATGGAGAAAACGTGCTCTTACCGCTGGCAGTGCGTTTCTTTTTACCGTGTCTCATACACTGGTCCCATTATCCTTATCCATCCCGATTTTTCGTGATTATTACCTGATCCACCTGTTTTTTACCTTTGCAGGTTGCTATGCAGCTTCACATTTTGGCATCCAATATGCATCCAGGCCTTGGCATGGACAGGACAAGTTTATTTTATTCAGTCTGGGGCTCGCCGGAATGATCATGCTGTTTGACTACAGCAACATGCTGCTGCTCTTCCAGGACCGGACGGTGTGGAAGCCGTCACTCTTCTGGATGACTGTCGCGATCGTCATCAGTATCAGCTTTTCTATCCTTCGTGTCTTTGCGCTGTTGAATCGAAACAATGAGAACGGGCTTAGTTCTAAGCTTAACTGGCCGGGTGTGCTGATTGCCGGAATGGCGCTGTTTGGGATTCCGATGCTGTGCGCTGTGTCTGTACTTCCGATTCTCGTCCAGACCGATAGTTATACATACCTGGTGCCTTACGTTGGAATGCTCTTTCTACTGGCAGGCATCTACGCAATTCCTGATTATTTTATGAACGATCGGCAGCAGCGCCAGAGCAGGCAGCTGGCCGAAACGCAGGTTCACTATATGTCGCTCTTTGCCCATAATCCGGATAGTGTTCTGGCTTTTGATGCAAAAGGGCGAATCACGAACATTAACCGGCAGGGGGAGCTGCTGTCCAGGCGCCTTGGCCGTAATCTGATCGGCCTTCACTTTGAGGAGCTGCTGGAAGAAGAACAGCGTCAGAGGGTTGAACTGCATTTTACTCAGATTTTCAGTGGACAAGCTGACATTATGGAAGTTGAACTTAAGACCGGGGAGGGTTTGATCCTATGGGCCGAGGTCACATCCCTGCCCATTCTGGTAGAAGGGCAATTAGCTGGAGCTTACAGTATTGTCAAAGATGTATCCGCACACAAGCAGGACCAGTCAACGATACACCATCTGGCTTATCACGATGAACTGACCGGACTGGCTAACCGCCGGTTGTTCAAGATGAAGCTGGAGCAGTTTACCTCTCCGGAAGCAGAAGGGGAGCTGGTCGATCAGCCGGCTGCACCTGAGCGCTTCACATTGTTCTTTATTGACCTGGACCGTTTTAAACGGATTAACGATCTGTTCGGTCACGCCTTCGGTGACAGGGTGATCCGGCAGGCGGCCGAGAAGCTCAGAAGCTGTCTGCCAGCCGGTTCTTTTATAGCCCGGATGGGCGGCGATGAGTTCACGGTGCTGCTCCCTGAAGTCCATAATGTGGAACGGGTGAAGTGGCTGGCCTCAGAAGTGGTCAAGGAATTTGATCTTCCATTCACGGTGGATCGCAACGATGTTAAACTCTCCGCATCGGTTGGTATTTCCCGCTACCCCGATGATGCGCGTGATGCCGGGCTGCTGCTCAAGCATGCGGATACGGCCATGTATGAAGCGAAGGAGAATGGAAGTGCGCAGTACCGGTTCTACGATGCAGCCAGCGACCAGACTAGTCTGGAGCAGGTGATGCTTGAACGGGACCTTGAGAATGCCATTGCCAACGGTCAGCTTCGGCTGCTTTACCAGCCGAAGATTGACATCCGTTCCCGTCGAACGGTAGGGGTTGAGGCGCTGGTACGCTGGCAGCATCCGCTGCTGGGGACGATCCCGCCGCTCAAATTCATCCCGCTTGCTGAGAAATCCGGCATGATTGTGCCGATTGAACAGTGGGTACTGCGAACCGCCTGTATGCAGGTGAAGCAGTGGGAGCTGGAGGGGAGTGAAGTGGTACCCGTGGCTGTTAACATATCTCAGATCCACCTTATGAAGCCGGATATTTATCAATCGATTATCGATTTGCTGCAAGAACTGGATTTTCCGCCGTCTCTACTGGAGCTGGAGATTACGGAGAGTGCGATGATGCATAATGAAGAGCATGTAATCCGAATTCTGGAGAATCTGAAACAGGTGGGCGTGTCAGTTTCGATGGATGATTTTGGTACAGGGTACAGTTCGCTAAGCTACCTGCAGAGTCTGCCGATCGGCTGTCTCAAAATTGACCGCAGCTTCATTCATAAGATGGCGACCGATTCAGACAGCCGTGCCATAGCAGAAATGATCATTTCCATGGCCAAGCAGCTTGGACTTGATATCGTCGCCGAAGGTGTGGAAACAGAAGAACAGGTAGCCATGCTGCGTCATCTTGAATGCTACAATGCCCAAGGTTATTTTTACAGCAAGCCGGTACCGCCTGAGCGGGCGCTGCAGCAGATGACGGATATTCCGGCGAGTTAATATGTAAGACATAGTCCTGAAGTCAGCGTAATGAATGGATGAACTATATATTATTGAAAAAGCTTGCAGCTGTGCTGCAGGCTTTTTTGGTGCTGGATGAGATGAATACGCTGAAGCCAAAAGAAATTCATTATTTGTGTTAGAGGTGTGTTAGATATAGGTCGATAATGCGTGTTATAATCATTAACAATATAGGAATATATATACCATAACATGTCACATATAAGAGGTGATGGGGATGCACTTAACGGTAAAAGATGCGCTTCAAATTTATCCGCTATCCGAAGCGAAGCTGGTGGCCGGAGTTCAAGGCACTACGAGAACCATGAAATCCGTTAATGTGATTGATGCGCCGGATATTGCAGACTGGACCCGTTCAGGCGAAATGTTGTTTACGACAGGATTTGCGATGAAAGACAATCCGGGTGAAGCAAGGCAGCTGATGCGGAAGTTAAATGATAAAGGCTGTGCCGGCCTGGGTATCAAGCTCGGACGATTCTGGGAGCGGATCCCGTCCGCATTCCTTGAGGAAGCTGACCGGCTGCAGCTCCCGCTGCTGGAACTCCCGTTCCAGTTCACGTTCTCTGACCAGATGAACGCCTTGTTCCGCGCAGAACATGAACGGAGTACGCGTGTGCTGCAGTCTGTGCTTGAACGCCAGAAGCAGCTGATGCAGTTTGCCCTGCAATCCCGCCGTCATGACAATGTGTTCGCGGAATTGGAACAGATTCTGGCCAATCCAGTTGTCATTGTCGGTTCACGAGGACATGTGCTGTATGATCCGAATAGCTGCACCGAGCAGGCCGGTCTGTTATCTGGCTGGCCATGGAAGAGTGCATATACCCGTGTTAAATGGAACAGCGGAAGCTGTCACCGTATTCATATACAGCGTAATGAGGAGCTGCTGGGTTCTCTGCTGGTTTTTACCGAAGGAGGATTGCCGCTGCGTCCGGAGGAGGAGTTGTTCAGGCAGGCAGCAGATGTGCTTGCATTTACGATGGACTTATCCGGACGTCATCAGGCTCTGTCTAACGTACAGGAGGAGGTTCAGCAGCTTGTAGCCCGCTATCTCGAACGCAAAATGTCCTTCGGCGAGCTAGTTTCATTCACAGATAAACTGGGCTTGAACTGGCTGGCGGGTCCCTATCAATGTGTCCTGACCACCGTGGAAGGCAGTGGTCTGAGCCGGGAAAACCAGCTGGATCACCTGTTTCGTGAGCTGCATTTCAATCCGCATTTACAGCTCGGACCAGCGCTTCATTTTCAGATGGAGCAGGGGATTCTATCCTTGTACGCCAGCCTGGATCAGCGGGATGCAGGAGATGTGCTCGAGTGTCTGTTCCGGGACAATGCAGCAGAGCTTGCAAAACCGGGGGACGGAAGCGGGCCCCGGTTCTGGATCAGCAGGCTTAAGCTTGAGCCGGAGTCTCTTCGGGAAGCTTACGAGGAGTGTCAGGATACAAGGTGCCTGGCGATCCGCTTTGGCATGAAGGATCCGGTGCTGCAGTTCCAGGCGCTGGAGTTTGCGTATCTGTTCCAGCATGTGCCTGATCATGTAATGAGAACGTATTGTGAGAAGGTTCTCGAGCCCTTATCCTATGACAGCCAATCCAACCCGATGCTGATGCAGACTTTGGAAGCCTATATCGATAATGATGGTCTGATTAATGAGGCCGCCAAGCAGCTTTATGTCCATCGCAATACGGTGGCATACAGAATGGAGAAGATCAGCAGTCTGCTGCAGATGGATTTTAAGAAAACAAATGATTTATTAAAGCTCAAAATTGTGTTCACTTTTATGAATTTTCTCCGTAAAGGCGGGCAAAAAGAGATCAAAGAAAAATGATATCAGCAGCCTTCCATACGATAGGTATGGAAGGTTTTGTGTTTTATTTATAAGAATAAAGAGTGGGAATCAGGCATGAAGAACAAAAACAAAAAGAAGAGTTATAATATTTAACAAATAGATGTTAAATATATTGCCATAAATGGCGGTTCGAACCTACAATGAATAACAACAAAGATGCCGGAGGTAAAACGATGGGAGTTACCTGGGAAGAGATCAACCAATGGAAGGTTGAACAATTTATCGATACGTTTGGAACTATATATGAACATTCTCCCTGGGTTGCCGAGCTTGTATGGGAGAAGAAGCCTTTCTCCAGCTGGGAGCAGCTGCATACGGCCACCTCCAGCATTGTAGCTTCCGCCGATGAAGAGCGGCAGCTCAAGCTGCTGCGCAATCATCCTGACCTGGGCGCCAGACTGGAGCTGACGGATCATTCCCAGCATGAGCAGCAGCGGGCAGGGATCGCGGCTATGCATGAAGCTGGCCTGGAAGAGCTCCGCCAGCTTAACCGTGAATACACCGGAAAATTCGGATTTCCTTTTATTATGGCTGTACGCCATTCGACGGCAGATTTAATTTTGAATGAATTGAAGCGCAGGATACAGCTGGACCGGGAACAGGAATTTAAAGCGGCCCTGCAGGAAGTATATAAAATTGCCGGCTTTCGACTTCAGGACTGGAATGCTGAGCAGCTGCTAACGGAACAGGGGTGACAATGATGAATGAACCATCAGAAACAGGCGGTAAGCTTACCTCGCATGTACTGAATCTGGTTAACGGCCGGCCGGCCGTTCATCTTCTGATCCAGCTCTATGCCCTTCGTGACGGAAAAGTTGTGGAACGCGAACAAATTTCAGAGCGGTATACGAATGCAGATGGACGGGTGGATGCTCCCTTTATGGCAGGTAAAGAGATGCAGGAAGGGGTTTATGAACTGGTATTTCATGCTGGTGATTATCTGCGTGATCATAACATGGAGCCGGTTTTGTTCGAGATCATCCCGATTCGCTTTACGATCGCCGACCGAACAGCCAGCTATCATATCCCGCTGCTTATCGCTCCGGGAGGATACAGCACCTATCGTGGCAGCTGATAATGTGCCGCAACACAGGACCTGTGAAAACTGAAGCAGAACGATACAACAATTAAAGTTTAACCATAAACAGTCAGGGAAGTGAGTCATTATGCCAGTTCAATTGGATACTGTCATGAAGGGTGGCACTGTGATTCTGCCTGATGGCGAATACAGCCTTGATATTGGGGTTAAGGATGGCAGGATCACCCTTCTGGAAGCGGACATTGATCCTTTGCTTGCGGAGAAGGTCATGGATTGTGCCGGTAAAGTGCTTATGCCGGGTGCTGTCGATATCCATGTCCATTTTAACGAGCCAGGCCTCGGCTCCTGGGAGGGCTTTGCCACAGGTTCGGCTGCTTTGGCTGCCGGAGGATGTACGACCTACGTAGATATGCCGCTGAATGGAGTCCCGCCTACGGTTGACGTTGAGGCCTTTGAAGTCAAACGTTCTCTGGCGGAAAGCGATTCCCGCATTGACTTTGCACTGTGGGGCGGACTTGTTCCTGGGAACCGTGGCAAGCTGGCCGGTCTGTATCAGGCGGGCGTACCGGGCTTCAAGGCCTTTATGTCTGAGCCGGGCGGTGAAGGGGAGGATATCTTTGCAAGAGCAGATGATATGACCCTGCTCGCCGGCATGCAGGAAATCGCCAGACTTGGCGGGATGCTCGCCCTTCATGCGGAGAGTGACACCATCACTTCTCTGCTATCGCAGGAGATGCGTCAGGCACCAGGCGATCCAATCCGCAACTATCTGGCGTCGCGGCCGGTCGCAGCGGAGGTTGAGGCGGTAGGCAGGGCGCTGGCTTATGCGAGAATTACCGGCTGCCGGCTTCATTTTGTTCATATCAGCAGCCGGGAAGCGCTGGAACTGATTCGGGATGCCAAGGCCCGTGGAATGGCGGTGACATCGGAGTCGTGCCCGCATTATCTGTGTTTGAATGAAGAGGATGCTGTCCTCCTGGGTGCTGCTGCAAAGTGTGCACCACCGATCCGCAGCGAGGAAGAGCAGGCAAGATTATGGGAGGCTCTCCAATTAGGATTAATCGATGTCATTGCGTCAGATCATTCGCCTTGTCCTCCGGAAATGAAGAAAACAGAGCATTATTTTGACATATGGGGAGGAATTTCTGGGGCGCAGAGCACGATGCTGTTGATGCTAGAGGAAGGGTATCGGAAGCGGGGGATTGCACTTCACCGGCTCGCAGCTGTCCTGTCTGCGAATCCGGCTGTCATCACAGGACTTGATTACTGCAAAGGATCGATTGCAGTAGGAAAAGACGCCGATATTGCAGTTATCGACATGACCAAATCCTATAGGCTTACAGCAGAGGAGCTGCTGTATCGTCATACTCAAAGTCCTTACCTGGGGCGGTCATTCTCCTGCAGCATTTCAGCCGTATTCTGCCGGGGAGAACGGGTGTATACATCCGAGACAGGAGTCATTCCGGGAGCAGCCGGACGGTATATCCCTTCCCGGCTTTCACAGGAGCAGGTCAGGGGTGACGTGTATGTATAAGGAGCGACATGCAAAGGTGGAACACACCAACTCTCTGTTCCACCAATATGCACAGCGATTAAACGATCAAATAAACCATCTGGCACGGCATGGCGCTGATGCTGCAGGTGGAGTAACGCGTCTGCTCTACAGTGATACCTGGGTGCAAGCACAGGGCTATGTGCGTGAAATCATGGAAGAGAGCGGGCTGGAGACGCGTTATGACTGGGCGGGCAATCTGACGGGCAGCCTCCACGGAAGCCGGCCGGAGCTTCCTCCGGTTATCAGCGGTTCGCATATCGATTCGGTGACTCACGGGGGCAAATACGATGGAGCACTTGGTGTCCTGGCAGCCGTTTACGCGCTTGCTTATCTGAAGGCCAGCTATGGCACTCCGGTCCGCGGATTATCTGCGATTTCGCTTAGTGAAGAAGAAGGGAGCCGTTTCCCTTTCGCCTATTGGGGTTCCGGCAGTATAACCGGTGCGCGCCGGCTCGACGAACTGCAGGATATGCGGGACCGGGAGGGTATAACCCTGCTGCAGGCCATGGAGCATGCGGGCTTCGGGCCCGGCAGTGGTTATGAGGACCCTCGGGCGGCTGTAGTCCCCGGCGCATTTCTGGAGCTCCACATCGAACAGGGATGTGAGCTGGAGCGAACCAGCAGTCAGATCGGGGTCGTCACCGCCATTGTTGGGCAGAAGCGGTGGGAGGTCCTGCTCAGCGGCAAGGCGTCCCATGCGGGAACAACCCCGATGCTCTGGCGCAAGGATGCATTGGCTGGAGCTGCGGAGATGATTTTGTCCGCAGAGGCTCTGGCAGCCTGCGAAGTGGAGGGGCTGGTAGCGACAGTCGGGCACCTGCAGATTGAGCCGTCCACCAGTAATGTGGTACCGGGCGCCGTGAACTTTACGGTAGACCTGCGCCATGCGGATGCTGCCGTCCTGCAGCAGTGCGGTCAACGGCTGGCGTCGGCGTTCAAGGATATTGCAGCTGAGCGGGGACTGGAGCTGGTCTGTATGGAACGAATGCATACGGATCCCGTGCTGATGGAGCCAGGGATGATGAAGCAGGCAGCCTATTTTAGTGAACAGCTGGGCTTATCCTATATGAAGCTTAGCAGTGGAGCGGGACATGACAGCCAGATGTTCAGGGAGCTGTGTCCAACCGCAATGATTTTCGTGCCCAGCCGGGACGGGATCAGCCACAATCCGCTGGAGTATACATCAACAGAGCAAGTAACAGACGGCTTCAGACTGCTGGTAAGCATGCTGTATTACTATGGATATGGAGGGGGAGCACATGAAGAACTATAGACCGTTATCTCCTTCTTCAAGGACGATTATGACACCGGGACCCGTAGAGGCCGAGCCAAGAGTGTTGAGGGCCATGTCTTATCCGGTGCTGGGTCAGTTTGATCCAGAATTTACCCAGCTGATGAATGAATCCATGGAAATGCTGAGAGAGGTATTCTGCACCGCCAATGAATGGGCTTTTCCTGTCGATGGAACGTCTCGATCAGGTCTGGAGGCCGTACTCGTCAGTCTGATCGTACCGGGCGATGTTGTGCTTGTTCCTATATTCGGCCGTTTTGGCCTCCTGCTGGTCGAGATTGCCGAACGCTGCGGTGCAGAAGTGATTACCCTCCAGCAGGAGTGGGGCTCCGTGTTTGATCCGGAAGTCATCATTCAGTCCATACATCGGCACAAGCCTTCGCTGGTTGCTGTTGTGCACGGAGAAACCTCTACAGGTCAAATGCAGCCGCTGGGTGAGGTAGGTACTGCCTGCCGGGAGCTGGATATTCTGCTTGTGACGGATGCGGTAGCCACATTGGGCGGTACACCGGTGGAGACCGACGAATGGAAGCTGGACGCCGTGATTGGAGGGACGCAGAAGTGCCTGTCCATTCCTTCAGGCCTTGCCCCGATTACCTATAATGATCGAGTAGAAAGACGGCTGAAGCAGCGGAGATCTGTTGAAAAAGGTCTGCAGAACAGTGAGGCAGAGAGCTCACATTTGCGCATCAACAGCAACTATCTGGACCTGAGCCAGCTGCAGGATTATTGGGGCCCATCACGACTTAATCATCATACCGAGGCCACTTCTATGCAGTACGGACTGCATGAAGGTCTTCAGGTCATTCTGGAGGAGGGATTACAGGCCCGTTTTGCGAGGCACAAGCTGAATGAGGAGGCATTGGTCGCCGGGCTTCAAGCTATGGGGCTTCAGCTGTATGGTGATAAAACCAGCAAGCTGCCTGTAGTGACATGTGTTCAAATCCCAAGTTCGGTTAACGGAGAGTTCACGCGTCAAATGCTGCTGAATCATTTTGGCGTAGAAATTGCAGGTTCGTTCGGACCGCTTCAAGGAAAAATATGGAGGATCGGAACAATGGGCTACAGCTGCCGCAAAACGAATATTTTACAGGTTCTGATGGCACTGGAAGCGGTATTGATCCACCAGGGTATGAAGCTTCCTGCAGGAGAAGGAGTTCAGGCTGCACTCCACCGTTACACCCGGGAAGATTCAATTATACAACAAGCCATGCGCTGAGCCGGTTCATGCAGGGGGGAATAAAGATGAGCTCCATTCTGATCAAAGGTGCACAAATCATGACGATGAATGCCCGGGAGGAAGTCTACACGGGTGATGTTTATATTGAAAATAATCTAATTATTCAAATGGGACCCAGCATCGATCTGCCGGCTGACCGTGTCATTGATGCGAGAGGCAAAGTTCTGCTGCCGGGATTTATACAGACTCATATTCATCTTTGCCAGACGTTGTTCCGCGGCAGAGCGGACGATATGGAACTGATGGATTGGCTGCGCAAACGGATCTGGCCGCTTGAAGCGGCTCATGATGAAGAGTCGGTCTTTTATTCGGCTTTGCTTGGCATTGGTGAACTGATCTCCAGCGGAACGACGACGATTATGGATATGGAGACAGTTAATCATACGGAGTCCGCTTTTCAGGCGATGGCCCAGAGCGGGATTCGTGTCATTTCCGGCAAAGTGATGATGGACCATGGCTCCGAGGTTCCTATTCCACTGCGTGAGACAACTTCAGTATCTCTGCAGCAGAGTGTGGATTTGCTGGAAAAATGGAATGGCTTTGGCGGCGGACGCATCCAATATGCGTTTTGTCCAAGATTCGTCGTCTCCTGTACCGAGGAGCTGCTGACCGAGGTGCGTGATCTGTCTGCACAATATCATGTCCGGGTCCATACGCATGCTTCCGAGAACCGGGGCGAGATCGAGCTGGTAGAATCCGAGCGCGGTATGCGCAACATTGTATACCTGGATCACATCGGATTGGCCAACTCGCGGCTGGTGCTGGCACACTGTGTCTGGCTGAGTGAAGAGGAGAAGGAGATTATCAAGAAGCGCGGCGTCAAGGTTACCCACTGCCCTGGCTCCAATCTGAAGCTTGCTTCAGGCATCGCAGAAATTCCGGATTTGATGAACCGTCAGATTCAGGTCGGGATCGGCGCGGACGGCGCTCCCTGCAATAACAATCTCGACATGTTTCAGGAAATGAGGCTCGCTGCGTTAATCCAGAAGGTACAGCATGGCCCGACCGTAATGGATGCCCGTACTGTTCTTCGTATGGCCACGATGGGCGGTGCAGAGGTACTGGGGATGGAGCGGGAGATTGGCAGTCTGGAGCCGGGCAAAAAGGCGGATCTCGTCCTGCTTGATCTCGATGATTACCATACGTACCCGTCTTACGAAACAGATATTTACTCGCGTGTGGTCTACTCTGCGACACGAAGCACCGTGGACACCGTGATCATTGACGGCAGCATCGTATTCGAGAACCGCAAAGTACTGACGATGGACCGCTCTATCGTTCTGAGGGAAGCAGACAAGTCGATTGCCAGACTGACCCGGAAAATTACCGTTTAGGAGGCCGTACGGTCAGGGTTTAAAGTGCGGGAGGAGGTATGAGTGATGCATATGAGTGATATTTGCCGACAGGGACGTGTTGAACCGGATCGCTGGGTACTCGCGACTGTAATCCTCGCAGAGGGACATGTGTACCGAAAACAGGGTTCAGCTATGCTGCTGGGCTGTGACGGCAGGAGCCATGGCCACCTTAGCCCCGGCTGTATCGAGAATGATCTTCTGGAGAGGACCGGTATGGTTCTGCAGAGTGGCTGCTGGGAGATTGCGACCTATGATATGCGTCCGACCGATGATTTTTCCTGGGGGGAGAACGTCGGATGCGGCGGTCTGCTGCACATCCTGCTTGAGCCGGTAAGCGGCCTGCTGGCAAAGGTGATGACTGCCATGGAGCAGCACTTGTCAGCCGGACATGAGGTTGTTCTTACACGCCATTTTGATGAAGCAGGACTCGGCTACTCGATAAGCATTCAGGCTGATGATGTGAAGGGAGCAGCTTATTTCGCTCCAGCTGATAATACTGTCACAAAGGGGCAGCCAGCCTGGTTAGGCAGGTCGCGGCCTTCGTCCTCCATGAGAGAAAGGCTGCTGGCTCGAAAGAGCCAGGATGCGGTTTCATCCGGTCAACCTTTCACCCAGCTGTTCAGGCCCAAATCCCGTCTGATTATTCTTGGTGCGGGCCCGGATGCTATCCCGGTTGCCGCTCTTGCGGACTCGGCGCATTTTCACGTTATTATTGCAGATTGGAGAGGGGGGTTGCTGCGGCAGGAGGACTTCCCGGGAGCAGATTTGGTGGAGGGTTTTCCCGCCGAGCTGCTGCCCAAACTGAATCTGCGGCATGACGATTACCTGCTGATCATGAGCCATCAATTCCACCGGGAGCGTGAGTTTCTCGGTCTGGTAGCAGGATGCAGGCTGAGCTATCTAGGGATCATGGGGACCCGGGAACGTACTGCCCGTCTGCTTCAAGGTCTGCCGCATCCCGGAAGCCACCTCCACTCTCCGGTTGGTCTCTCCATTGGAGCAGACGGACCTGAAGAGATTGCGATCAGCATTGCGGCCGAGCTGATGCAGACGAGGCGTGAGCTGCAGCAAAAGCGGGAGCATTCACTGCAGAGCCAGGCATTATGAAGATGCCGGCTGGTATCATCCTGGCTGCGGGCCGCAGCAGCCGGATGGGCTGCAACAAGCTTGCGATTCCGCTGGGAGAGTCAGCGATTCCGCTTGGCGGATTGGTTATCCGTTCTGCGCTGAGGGCTGGACTCGACCCGGTCATTGTCATCGGAAGCGAGCCGGCTTTACCCCTCTGGCTGCAGGAAAGTCTGAGGGCAGAGGAGAGAGCAGAGCGCGTACAATATGTATACAGCGCAGAATCCCGGCAGGGGATGGCCTATTCCATTCGTGCTGGCGTGGCTGCTGTACGGGCTCTCAGGCTGGAAGCCTTTATCCTTCTGCTCGGAGATCAGCCGCTTGTCAATGAAGCGCACATTACAAGGCTTGTGCAGCTGAAACAATCATCCTGCGCAGCCGCAGATTACGCTGCTTATGAGGACAGAGGCCAAGTAAAGCCGCCTATCCTGTTTTCATACCGGATGTACAATGTGCTTGCCCGGCTTGAAGGTGACCAGGGAGCGAAGCAAGTGATACATTCCGCGCAATGGAAGGGGAGACATCTGACCTCCGGTCGTGAAATCTTCCTGGATGCAGACACGCCTTCTCAGCTTGAGGAAATCCGGGCATATTTACGATGTCTACCATAATAAAGGGGGCGCTGGCATGAAAGCTGTCGATTGGAGAGCTGCAGCAGAGCCCACAGTAGCCGTGCCGCTAATGATGAATCAGGCGGCCGCGCAGCTGTTGTCGGGAGAGTGCCGCTCCATTTACGCTGCCGGAGGGACGCTGCTGCGAACGCAGTGGGAAGCCGGCACAGCGATATATCCCGAGCAGATCATCAGTCTGGACAGGATACCTGAAATGAAGGGCATTCAGCTGACCGGCCAAGGACTGAGAGTGGGTGCTTCAACTACATTATCAGAATGTGAGTATCATTCATTAACTGCGGAATATGCTCCTGTCCTGCTGGAAGCGATTCGTCAAATTGCAGCACCTTCCATCCGGAACCAGGCTACGATCGGCGGCAATATCTGTTACGGGGTCGGTGACACCCTGCCTGCGCTGATCGCTCATCAGGCGCTGCTGACTATCTGGGAGCCAGAGGGAATGAGACGGATTTCAGTCGAAGAGTGGCTGGATCGGTTTACAGGCGGTACGCGGTCTCAGGCCGAGATCATCGTCGAGATTTTCATCCCTGTCATGGATAGCGGGCTGGTCTGTGGTGAAGATGAGGATGAATGTGGAGAGACTCGCATGATTCAATTTTTTCGAAAAATAGGACGGCGGGAGGCGTTTACGCCATCCCTGGTCACGGTTGCCTTCCGGGGCGTTCTGGAGCATGGAATATGGCGGTCAGCCTGCTGTGCTGCGGCCGGCGGGGCAGCTCCTGCGGTTCGGCTGAACCGGGTTGAACAGGTGTTAATCGGAAATCCTTACAGCATCAAACAGCTTGGTGAGCTGAGCCGGCATGTGCTGGAAGATTATCACGGCTTTACGGATGTATTTGCTTCAGCTGATTACCGCTGCCGGGTGGCGGCCAGTCTGCTGGCTGAAGGGCTGTATTCTGGGATGAGTGAAAATGAAGGGAAGTGATTCCATGCGCTTAAGCCGTGTAAGCAGCGGGAGGAAGTGGCGTATCCGTCCCGATGGACGGGACAAAGTGAGCGGCCGTCTGAAGTATCTGACTGATCTGAAGATGGAAGGTATGCTCTACGGCAGAGTCCTGCGCAGCGAACATGCCCATGCCAGAATACTTTCGATCCGTACCGAGGCAGCAGAGATGATGCCGGGTGTCCGCGCAGTCATCACACATCAGGATGTGCCTGGCATGAACCTGTTCGGAATTGCCACCCCGGATCAGCCGGTACTATGCGACCGTTATGTGCGATATACCGGTGATGCGATCGCTGCCGTCGCTGCTGATTCTCCGCAAATTGCGGCTGCAGCCCTTCAGCAAATCACAGTAGAATATGAGCCGCTCGAACCGATTACCAGCCCTGAACAGGCATTGGAGCCGAATGCTCTGCAGCTTCATCCTAATGGAAACGTGCTTCACCGTACTGAGGTAAAGCGTGGTGAAGCGGAAGAAGCCTTTGCCGTCTGTGCCCATATCGTAGAAGAGACCTACTACACGCCCCGCCAGATGCATGGATACATGGAGACCGAAGGCGGACTATTTGTTCCGGAACCCGATGGCAGACTGACGGTGTATGCTGCTACTCAGCATGGCTACAAGGATCGAATGCAGCTCGCACGTATCCTCGGCATGCCGGAGGAGAATATCCGGGTCATCTCCAGTCCGATCGGAGGCTCGTTTGGAGGAAAGGATGAGCTGAATGTACAGCCTTACGGAGTACTGCTGGCCATCAAGAGTGGACGTCCGGTCCACATCCATAATTCCCGTGCCGAATCGGTAAGAGCGGGTCTCAAACGCCATCCAATGAAAATTGAAATGAAAACAGGCGCTGATCCCCAGGGGCGCATCATTGCCCACCGTGTAAGAATTACAGCGGATACGGGAGCTTATGCCACGCTCGGGGCACCGGTATTAAACTTTGCAACCGAGCATTGTATGGGGCCTTATGTTATTCCTCATCTTGATGTAGAAGGAATATCGGTTTATACGAATAACGGTGTGTCTGGCGAGTTCCGTGGCTTTGGGGGAAACCAGGCGATCTTCGCCATGGAAGGACAGATGGACCGGCTGGCAGCACTATTGGGTATGGATCCGTGGGTCTATCGTCTTCTCAATATGCGGGAGGCCGGCGATCCGGGACCTCTTGAACAGGAGATTGTTCATACTGACGGACTGGCCCAGGTATATGAAGCCATCAGCAGCTCTTCACTGTGGCAGCGGAGGGATTCCGGCGATCTGCAAGAATCTCTGCCCTGGATCAGGCGTGGAGTTGGAGCGGCGGTTGCCATGCATGGTGCAGGCCTGGGTTACGGTATTCCGGATCCCGCAGGCGGCCGTTTATCCCTGACACCGGAAGGGCTGATCGAAGCAGCATTCAGCTACGAGGAGTTCGGCCAGGGATTAATCGGTACGCTGGAGATCATGCTCTGTGATTTGTTTTCCTGTGACCGTAAAGATCTGAGTATTGTGATCGGGGATACAGACAGGGTACCACACAGCGGTTCAAGCACGGCCTCCCGTTCCACAACGATGGCCTGGATGGCGCTTCAGCGTCTCAAGCCCATGTTTCTCAGCAAGGTACTTGGAATTGCTTCCCGGTTAACAGGCCAGCCGAGTATGGAACTGACGACAGGGATTCACGGTGTCTACGCTAAATCCGTCAGCGGCGTCCGCCCCCTGCTCAGTTACCGTCAGATCGCAGAAGCAGCAGATGAACCGCTAGTCTTCGATACGCAGTTTGAATACCCGACTACACCTGACAACGTTGTGGGCGGACACTATCTTTATACTTACGCAGCTGTTGCTGTGGAAGTAGAGGTGAATACGATTAGCGGAGAGGTGAAGCTACTCGATACGCTGCATGCTGTTGCAGCCGGACCTGTGATTAATCCGATGGGCTACATCGGCCAGATTGAAGGCGGCAGTTTGATGGCGTTAGGCTTTACCTTAACGGAAGACGCCGTCATGCGTGAAGGATTGTACGCTACAACTAATCTGGATACGTATTTGATGCCGACCATCAAGGACATTCATACCCGGCTAGAGATTGAAGCCATTGAAGATCTCCCTGACGGAGACTCATTCGGTCCCCGAGGGATCGGCGAAGTCGGCTCGGTTGCCCTTGCACCTGCTATAACTTCAGCCGTACATCATGCCACCGGCATGTGGCTGAACAAGCTGCCGATCGAGCGGGAGCGTCTCATACAGCCGTTGTTTGAACAGGACGAGGAGAGGAGACATTTCGTATGAATGACGAGCATGAACGGGATGCTGTAGACTTGGTAGCGCGGGATACGTCAGCAGATACGCTGTCCTCAAATTCCTCAACCCACTCCTATCGCTGGAATGCTGTATTGAATGGGAAAGAGATCACAGTCGTTACGTCGCCTTCCCGGCGGCTGGTCGATCTGCTGCGTCATGACCTGCAGATGACAGGAACCAAAGTATCCTGTGAGATCGGCCGGTGCGGGGCATGTATGGTGCTGGTTGACGGCCAACCGCTGAACTCCTGCCTTCTGATGGCATATCAATGCGAGGGGAAGAGCATCACGACCATAGAAGGGATTGGCAGTACAGCTTTGCCTTCGTTTGAGGAAGATCCGTTGGCTGGTGTTGATCCGGTTCAGGCCGCATTTCTGGAAGAGGGCGGTTTTCAATGCGGTTACTGTACCCCAGGCATGATTCTATCTACCAAAGCGCTGCTTGACAACCATCCGCATCCTACCCGGCAGCAGATAGAAGAAGGACTGTGCGGAAATTTATGCCGCTGTACCGGTTATGGAGCGATTATTCGTTCCGTGGAACGTGCCATAGTACACTGTGATGAGAGAGATCTGTCAACCAATCAGGGTATCAAGTAATAATGGAAAAAAGGAGGGCTCCGGCATGCAGCCAGATTACAGTACGATTGTCAGCCCCAAAAATATAGAGCCGACAGGGAACGGAGTGCTTAATGGAATCAGCTTTGCCGTCAAAGACGTGTTCGCGGTAGAAGGACACACGAACGGGGCAGGCAACCCGACCTGGCTTCGAACTCACGCACCGGCAGCCTCACATTCTTCTTCGATCTTCAAGCTGCTTTCGAATGGCGCCTGTCTGACTGCCATGACGGCAACCGATGAGCTGATGTTCAGCCTGGCCGGGGAGAATGTTCATTATGGTACCCCTGTTAATCCAAAGGCGCCGGACCGTATACCGGGAGGATCGTCGAGCGGCTCGGCCGCTGCGGTTGCAGCGGGTCTGGCCGGGGTCGCGCTGGGTACCGATACAGGGGGTTCTGTACGTGTTCCTTCATCTTATTGTGGACTGTACGGCATGCGCCCGACCTGGGGGAAAATTCCGTTGGATGGTGTGATCCCGCTGGCCGCAAGCTTTGACACGGTCGGTTGGATGGCACCTACCCTGGAATTGTTGAAGCAGACGGGCTTCCTGCTGCTGGATTCGGCTGAGGTGAACAGAGAGACAACCTGGTCATGGAAGCTGGCATTTCTTCCTGAGGAAGCATGGGAGCTGTGTGATCCGTTAGCTGCCGCAGCACTGCGTGAAGCATTGACCGGATGTAAGTCCTCGCTGCCTGTGAGGCTGGAATCCGTGTCGCTTCCTCTAGAAGGGGAAGCGCTGCAGGACTGGGCCGGTGTGTTTCGGATGGTACAGGGGTATGAGATCTGGCAGGAGCACGGTGCGTGGATTGAACGGGAGAAGCCGGTGTTTGGCTCAGATATCGGGGAACGAATCCGCTGGACACAGACCATTACTCAGGAGCAGTATGAGGAGCATACGGCACGCAGGCAATCGATCCGTACGCGTCTGATTGAGATGCTGGGCAGCGACAGCATGCTCGTCATTCCTACCGTTCCCGGCCCGGCACCGCTTAGAGGGTATACCGGGCCACGGGCCGATCAGATTCGCCAGCATACGATGCAGCTGACTTGCATTGCCGGACTTGGCGGTCTGCCGCAGGTCACCCTGCCTTTGGCGGAATCGGAGGGATGTCCGGTTGGGCTTTCCTTTATCGCAGGTCCTGGCCAGGATCTGCGTCTGTTAAGCTGGTTAGAGACCCATTTCCGGGTTCTGCAGAACAATTGAATAAGCCGGAGAAGAAAGCGGCGGGACAGTCACCATTTTTCCTGTAGGCGATAAGCTGTAGGTAAAAGGAGGACTGTTCATGCCGCTTTTGTTTCAATATAGGGATATCGTGAATGAAGAGCTTCCACTGGAAGACTGGAAGAAGGAGGCGTGCCTGGCGTTCGCTTCCAAAATGAGTAATCGCGAAGCGCGTTTTCCCTGTATTCCGGCCACACATGCATTCGCACAGGGTCACCTCCGCTATAGTTTTGTGTCCCATCCGTGGAGCGGATCGGCTGGCCGGGAGATGGCCGAGATTCTGGCTGAGTACGGTAGATCTTCCCGCTCGTTCGGTGATTACTCCTCGCTGGTGATCTTCTTTGAACCGGAGGAGGAAATTCGAAGTGTGCTTGAGTATGAAAATGTGTTCTGGAGTCTGCTAAGCGATGTGAGCCAATTGGACAGCATGCCATGGCCGGAAGACATTCCTGAAGACCCACATCAGCCAATGTGGGAATTCTGTTATGAAGATGAACGCTATTTTGTCTATTGTGGTACACCGGCACATCATGCCCGCCAGAGCAGAAGCTTTCCTTACTTTATGCTGGCGCTGACACCGCGGTGGGTATTAACCCGGTGGAATGCGAATCCGCAGAAGGCTGCGGCTATTGCTCCCCGGATTCGCAGCCGCCTGAAGGCATATGATGCAGTACCCGCGCATCCCGAATTGAAGCAGTATGGAGCTCAAGGCAATCTGGAATACAAGCAGTACTTTCTGCGGGACGATGATACCTCTCCGGGCGGCTGTCCGTTTCATCGTGCAGCCTTGAAGGCAAGGGCAGAGGATGAGACGGTAAAATGACAAAAAGCAGCAGCCTCTTCGAGGGGGCTGCTGCTTTTGAATTCACTCATATCCTGAAATGGTTAGCTGGAAGCGGTCAAATATTCATCAAGCCGATCCCAGGTTTCAGTAATTCCCTGTTCCATCCCCATCTCAATCACTGTCCGAAGCGCATCCTCGGAAGCAAACCTGGCACGGTTCACGACTTGGGTCTGTCCCGGGCCGATGTTCTGGAAGGTGACGGTAATCGTGGAATCGATGATTCATGCTGTGAAAAAGCTCAGGCCGAAGGCTGGATCTTCGAGGGTTAGCCGCAGCGGAAGATCGTCGGTCGCTGCCGATTCTTGGTGTCATATCATTCGATTGACTGAAGTATAACTCATCTGAAATAGTTCTGTGAAGACATGGTTCGGTGTGAAAACCTCTTTTCCAAAATGATGCATCCGTACAATGCACCCATCATCGTTTTCCCACGCCTTAATAAGGGTAACTATTAGTGAATTGCTAACCAATCGTTATTGCTGAACAACCAACCAGAAGGAGGCAATTATCATGAGTCTAATGAACAAGTCGACCAAGGAATGGAATAAGCAATACATCGCAGGCCAATGGGTGGAAGGGTCAGGCGAGAAGCAGTTGGACAACCTGAACCCGTTCACGGGTGATGTGATTGGCAGCTGGACATCCTCCAGCAAAGACGATATTGACAGAGCGTACCGTTCAGCCTTGGAAAAAGGGCACGAATGGGCTGCTCTGCCCCCGGGTGAACGCAGTAAGGTGCTTCGCCAGGTGACCGTCGTGATGGACCAGCGAAAAGACGAGATCATCGAGCTGCTGATCCAGGAATCGGGCAGTACAAGGGTAAAAGCAGAGCTTGAATGGAAAAGTGCGAGAAGAGTTGCTGAAGAATCCGCCTCGTTTCCGTACCGGATGAAGGGTGAAATTCTTCCTTCCGATATTCCCGGAAAGGAGAACCGGATTATCCGGGAAGCCAAAGGCGTTATCGGCGTCATCGGACCATGGAACTTCCCGCTGCATTTGTGTATGCGCTCTGTAGCACCAGCTCTTGCACTCGGAAACGGCGTAGTCATCAAACCCGCTTCGGATACCCCGATCACAGCCGGATGGCTGATTGCGGATCTGTTCGAGGAAGCGGGACTTCCGGCAGGCGTCCTCAATGTCGTGGCAGGCAGCGGCAGCGAGATCGGCGATGATTTTGTCAGCCATCCGATACCGAAGGTGATTTCGTTTACAGGTTCAACTGAGGTGGGTCAGGGGATTGGACGCCTGGCTGGCGAGCATCTCAAGGAATCGGCGCTGGAGCTGGGCGGCAATAACGTTATGGTCGTTCTGGATGACGCGGAGGCGGATCGTGCAGCGGCGGCCGCTGTCTTTGGCAAGTTCCTGCACCAGGGTCAAATTTGCATGGCATTGAATCGGATTGTTGTGGATGAGAGCATTTACGATGCGTTCCTTGAAGCCTTCCTCGGTTATGTGAAAAAACTGCAGGCTGGAGATCCTGCAGATCCTAAGACTCTTGTTGGGCCGCTCATTCACAAGCGTGAAGTTGACCGGCTGCTCGGAGAGGTCGAATCGGCGAAGAAGCAGGGGGCCAGAGTGGCTGCAGGCGGTACAGCCAAAGGCAGCGTTCTGGAACCCACCGTGCTGGTGGATGTGAAGCCGGATTTCGATATCGTGCAGAAGGAGCTGTTCGGCCCGGTGGCGGTTATTATCAAAGCATCGGGTGAAGAAGAGGCGCTTCGCATTGCGAATGACACCAAATACGGACTGAGCGGTTCTGTTTTTACAACGGATCTGGAACGCGGTTATCGTGTGGCACGCCGGATCGAGACAGGGATGATCCACGTGAACGACCAGTCGGTGAATGATGAAGCCCATGTCATGTTCGGTGGGGAGAAGGCTTCGGGGCTGGGACGGTTTGGCGGTGACTGGGCCATCGACAAATTCTCGCGTATGCGCTGGATCAGCATTCAGAATCCGTACCGGGACTATCCGCTGGTGAATGGTTAATATCCTGCTTCATGGAGAGACGGCGCTGCCGTCTCTTTTTATAGTTAATGTAGAAAAATGTCGAAAAAGCGTAAGTCATAGGCCCTATCTAACGACAAAATGTCTTCATAAACCTTCATAATTCACATGCAGATGTTACTTATTTTTTAGTAGGATAGCCTTAATTTCCCTTTAAAATGGTTTCAAGCTGCTTTTTTTGTTTATTATCAAAGGGAATACAATTTAGGAGGACATTCTTTTGAAAAAGTGGGCAGTAATTCTAACAGGGGTCATGTTAACAGCAAGTTTATCTGCGTGCAGCAGCAATGATGAGGCAAAGAGTGATACACCGGCCACATCAACTTCCACGCCATCCACGGATGCTTCGGCTACGAAGGCTTCGGAGGAAACCAAGGTTCCAACCACAAAGGAACTGGTCCAGAAGGTAACTGAAGCAGGTGCAAGCCTGAAAAGTTTCTCCATGGAGAGCACCATTAATCAGAGCCTGACGATGACAGTAGACGGTAAAGAGCAGAAGCAGGACATCTCTATGAAAACGAAACAGGACATGGTGAAAGAGCCTTTCGCAATGTACCAGGAGATTGAATCCAACATTCCAGGCGCCAGCAATGGTGAAACGATCAAGCAGTATATCACCGAAGATGGCATCTACAGCCAGCAGAACGGAACATGGGTGAAGCTGCCGGACGAGAGCGCCAAGCCTCTTCTGGAACAAATGAAAAATGCAGGCAGCCCGGAGCAGCAGTTCAAGCAGTTTGACTCCATTGCCGACCAGGCTAAAGTCACAGACGAAGGCGACACCTATCTGCTCAAAGCTAATCTGTCCGGCGACGGCGTGAAGGAACTGGCGAAGAGCTTCCTGGAGCAGAGCGAAGGTGCCAACGCACAGGCTGCCCAGCTGCTGGATCAAATGGACATCAAGAGCATGGACATGTCGTACTCCGTCGACAAAAAAACCAACTATCCGGTTGATACCAATGTAAATATGGTTATGACGATGGATGTGGAAGGCCAGAAAATTGATATGGTCATGGACATGAAGGGCAAGATCAGCAAGCATAACTCGATTGACAAAATCGACATTCCTGCTGAAGTGACCAACAGCGCGAAGTAAGTTGAAGCCATCATTCTACATGTTTGATTAACAGAAAGACAGCTCTCCGGGAGGAGGGCTGTCTTTTTTTGACACAGGGCCCCGAGTTGCGGATACTGGTAGAAGCACTATTGGAAGCCGAAACAGGGAGGACACAAGCATGTTCGTTATGGGAATGGATATCGGAACCACCTCGATCAGTGGTATTATACTGGACACCGACCAGCAAATCATACAATGCAGCAGAAGCCTGCCCAACAACTCCGCGATCCCCTCTTCCACGAGCGGCGAGAAGCTTCAAGATCCGGAAGTGATCTGGCAGCTGGTAAGCAGGCTGCAGGCAGAGATGACGGCCACGCTGGCTCAACCGCTGGGAGGCATCGGTCTTACCGGACAAATGCATGGAATCCTATATGTCGATGCATCGGGCCGCCATTGCAGTCCGCTGTACACTTGGCAGGATCAACGGGCCGCCGAGATAAGTGCGGGCGGTATCAGCTTTGCCGAAACACTGTCACGCAGACTGCGTACCCCGGTAGCACCAGGCTATGGCTTGGCGACTCATGCCTGCAATGTGGCCCAAGGGCTCGTCCCGCAGGAAGGGGTGGGCATGGTCACGATAGCGGATTACATAGCTATGCGGATGACCCGCTCGGCCATGCCGGTCATCGATCCGACCCAGGCCGCGGGCGTGGGAGGCTATGACTGGAGGAAAGGAGCATTTGAACAGGACAAGCTTGAAGATGCCGGTCTTGATATCTCCCTGCTGCCGCAGATTCTTCCGTCCGGTTCGCAGGTCGGCGAGACGCCGGAAGGAGTGGCTGTATTTCTATCGATCGGTGACAATCAGGCCAGCTTTCTCGGCAGTGTGAGCGCACCTGCCGAGAGTCTGCTGCTGAATCTGGGAACCGGCGGACAGCTGTCTGTCTATGTTGACGGATATGAAGGTGATATTCAGGGAATGGAGCGCAGACCTTATCCGGGTGGCGGGTACCTGTGGGTTGGAGCATCCTTAACCGGTGGAAAAGCGTATGCGGTGCTTGAACAATTCATGCGCGAGCTTATTCACACTTATACAGGCCGTGATCCCGGCAGTGTATATGATTATATGGAAAGTCTGACCGCGCAAAGCGCTTTTTCGCCGCAAGGCAGTGAAAGTCTCCGGGTGGCCGCACAGTTTCTTGGAACCCGGGATAATCCGACTCAGAGAGGCGCAATTACCAACATCACCATGGACAATTTGACACCAGCCAATCTGACTCATGGATTTATCTGGGGAATGGTGGAGGAGCTGTATCATTTTGCGGCCGCGCTGCCTCCCGAAGTTATGCAGGGAAGAACACGGCTGATCGGGTCTGGTAATGGTTTGCGTCTGAACCAAGCTCTTCGTCTAGCAGCAGAGCAGCAATTCGGCTTACCGCTGCAGCTGCCGAAATGGCAGGAGGAGGGCGCCGTCGGGGCGGCTCTGACGGCTGCCGTAGGGTTGGGGATCGTTGAACATTTTGTTCAGGCTGGCCGGCTGTTGGAATCTTAAGTAAACTCATGTTTAAGGTACTCCCTAATCCGGGTAAGAGATGAATTGGATATCTATAACGAAAATTACAGGAGGAAGCGGCTATGAAATATAGAAAATTGGGAAGAACTGGTCTAGAAGTCAGTGAGGTGAGCTTCGGCACTTGGGCCATCGGGGGAGACTGGGGTACGAGTAAGGATGAAGATGCTCTGAAATCCCTGCAGCTTGCAATAGGGGAAGGTGTTAACTTCTTCGATACCGCGGATGTGTATGGAGGCGGTCATGCGGAGGAGCTGCTCGCCAAGGCGACGAAAGGCAGGCATGATGATGTACATATTGCAACCAAATTCTGCCGCGCAGGTAATATCCACGATGCGGACAATTATTCAGAGAAGGCTGTCCGTGCATACTGTGAACAGAGTTTGAAGCGTTTACAACGTGAAGCGATTGACCTGTACCAGGTTCACTGTGCACCTTTTGAAGTGCTGAAGCAGGGGGCTGTATTCGAGGTATTGGACAAACTGAAAGACGAAGGCAAAATCAGGCACTATGGAGTCAGTGTCGAGACAGTAGAAGAAGGGCTGCATTGCCTGTCCGTACCCGGGGTAGAAGCACTGCAGATCATTTTCAATCTGTTCCGCCAGCAGGCTGTAGAGCAGCTGCTGCCGCTTGCTGCGGAGAAGGATGCAGGCATACTGGTCCGGCTGCCGCTGGCAAGCGGTCTGCTGACCGGCAAATTCAGCAAATCCTCGCAGTTTGAAGCTAATGACCATCGCAATTTTAACGCCAATGGAGAGCAGTTTAATGTCGGCGAGACGTTCGCGGGGTTGCCTTTTGCCAAAGGGGTTGAGCTTGCTGAACAGCTGTCATGGATCGCAGAGGGGCGGCACAGTATGGCTCGGGCATCTATGCGCTGGATTCTGGATCAGCCCCAGGTGTCCTGTGTCATTCCCGGATTCAAAAATACGGATCAGGTATTGGATAATCTCGGTACGCTGGACGTACCTTCCTTTAGCGATGACGAGCTGAAGAAGCTGTACCATTTTTATCGGCAGGAAGTAGTACCGCATGTCCGCGGGGAAATATAAATCTGCAAACTGCGTGTTGGAAGCTTTTGTGAAAATATCTCAATAGAATGTTTCTCTTTCTTTCATGTTTCAATTTTTGTATACTGTTATAAAAGTTGACACCAAAATTATGATGACAGCGAGGAAACTTCAAGATGCAGCAGGTTCTACAAGATGGGATTACCTTAATCAACGACCTGTTATGGTCAAAACTGCTTATTATTATGCTGATCGGCGCAGGCCTTTACTTTACGTTCCGCAGTAAATTTCTGCAGGTCCGGCTGCTCGGAGAAATGTTCCGTGTACTTCGGGAATCCGGCGGCAAAAACAAGGATGGTATCTCACCCTTCCAGGCATTCTGTATCAGTATGGCGGCAAGGGTAGGAACAGGAAATATTACGGGCGTAGCTATTGCCATAGCACTTGGAGGTCCAGGTGCTGTGTTCTGGATGTGGGTTCTGGCCGTCATCGGCTCGGTATCCGCATTCGTGGAGAGTACGCTGGCGCAGATTTATAAAGTTCGCGATGGCGGCGGCTTCCGCGGGGGCCCGGCTTATTACATGGAAAAAGGCCTGAAAAAACGGTGGATGGGTATCCTGTTTGCGATTCTCATTACGCTGTCTTTCGGCCTCGTATTTAACGCCGTCCAGTCCAATACGATTACAGTTGCATTTGCCAACTCCTTCGGGACAGACCGGCTCATCGTAGGCTTGATTATGACCGTTGCTTTCGGAGCCATTATCATCGGCGGCGTCAAACGGATCGCCAAAATGTCCGAGTACATCGTCATTATACTCGCCGTGCTGTATATCGGTATTGCCCTGTTTATTGTGCTGACGAACATTACACAGCTTCCGGGCGTCATTGGACAGATCGTCAAGAATGCCTTTGGTTTTGACCAGATTGCAGGCGGTTCAATTGGTGCGGCTTTGATGAACGGGATCAAACGCGGTTTGTTCTCCAATGAAGCAGGTATGGGCAGTGCACCGAATGCAGCTGCAACTGCGACTACGAGCCATCCGGTGAAGCAGGGACTGATTCAGGCATTTGGTGTTCTGACGGACACACTGATCATTTGCACCAGCACCGCCTTCATCGTGCTGCTGTCAGGGGCTTACAAGCAGCAGGGACTGGGCGGTATTGAGCTGACACAGGCTGCGCTGAGTGTGCACATCGGTTCATGGGCATCCGGCTTCCTGGCTATTATGGTATTCCTGTTCGCTTTCAGCACGCTGATCGGGAACTATTACTACGGTGAAACCAACATAGAGTTTATTAAGTCCAGTAAAGGCTGGCTCTGGGCTTACCGGATTGGTGTGCTGGCGATGGTTATGTTCGGCGCGGTTGCCAAGGTGCAGCTTGTATGGGATATGGCCGACCTGTTCATGGGTCTGATGGTTATCGTCAATCTGATCGCAATTGTGCTGCTGGCCCGTTTTGCTTTTGGCGCTTTGGCAGATTATATGCGGCAGAAAAAAGCAGGCCAGGATCCGGTCTTCCGCTCATCTTCGATTCGCGGATTGACGGATACCGAATGCTGGGATGACCAGCCGTCGACCAAAAGCTAATCTTTACGTTCGGGAGAAGGTCATTTCGGTCATGGACCGGAGTGACCTTTTTCACCAGATACTGGAGGGATCGCATTGGCTTGGATTGCCAGACAACCGTATACGAAGGTTCAGCGGAGCATTATGGATGCCGCCCAGATTACGGTTCACGAGGAACGGATGCTTTACCTCTTTCCGGACCGGGTACAGACCCGCCACCGTGAATTTGAATTAGGACAGGTATTCGACATGTCCTTTCGTCCGATGGGTCCGGAGGGCGGAGGAGGCATGCTGTATCTTCATACCTATCAAGGTGTCTTTTCGTATACTGTAGAGAGTCATCCCGAGTCATTTATTCAGGCTTTTCGGCAGGTGCGGCGTTAGTGACAAGAATAAAATAAAACAAGAAACCCGGTCCTTAGGGACCGGGTTTCTGCTTACTGCAGACATATCGATTATGATTTTTGGGGTACTGCACAAGCTGCAGCGGCCGATGATGCGGCAGGCATCTCGTTTGTATGGCGGATATCCCGGACCGTAATATTCCTGCTGTAGGTCATGGAGTCACTGTTCAGAGTATAAGAGGGATATGTCGGGTCGGTATCCAGGCGCATGGACTCTTCGTAATAGACGGCATGCAGCTTATCAATGATAAAAGGTACGGTATCCGTATCTACAGGTACATCATCCTTGGCCGGTTCATCGACGATAAGCAGTACGGTAATACCGTCACAGCCGCAATCCTGGGTCTCGTAGAACATTTTAATATAACCTGGTTCAGTCCCGATTTTATCGAGCAATCGCTCTGCTGCTAGTGCTGTCAGCTGTATCTTCATCATATTCACTCCCAGTTTCAAGGGTATGTTCTAAGTATACTATACCCTGTATGCGATAGGGAGCGAACGGTTTAATCTTCATGCAACCTTTATGGGGGCGGTATACTTGCTTGCTAATGTATCTATAGAGCAATAATTTCCCCATAATGATAAGAGGTTAATTATTTTTCGTGGTACTAGTACTTGGTACTAGGATTTAGTGTTATAATAAGAAGCAGTAAATTATTTAAACGTACAGAGGAGATGGCTCCAATTGAACTACGAATCGTGGACTGCACCCGAACTATATAATTTGACATCCGAAATGGAAAATCATCCGTCCGACAAAGTTGCGCTGAAATGGCTTGGTGTCGAAGAGGAGTACGCAGAGATTACGTACGGCGAACTGAGACGTCAAGTGAACCGCCTTGCCTCAGGATTAAAAGAGCTGGGACTGGAGAAGGGGGACCGCGTACTTGTTATGGTACCCCGTCGAATTATCGCTTACGTCATCTACATGGCCTGTCTCAAGATGGGTGTGGCCATTATTCCTTCTTCCGAGATGCTTCGTGCCAAAGATCTATCCTACCGTCTCCAGCATTCTGAAGCATCTGCGATCCTCGCCTGGTCTGACCTGACTGGAGAAGTGGACAAAATTCAGGAGGAACTGCCTGCCCTCAAGCACCGTATTGCGGTTCCAGCCCTGAACGGCGGGCAGGCAGAGGGATGGCTTGGACTGCAGGCCCTCATGGATGGACAACCGGATACATTCACAGCAGAGGTTACCCATCGGGACGATCTTGCGATTCTGGCGTATACATCCGGCACGACAGGCAATCCCAAAGGGGTTATGCACAGCCATGGCTGGGGATATGCCCATCTTCGGATTGCATCCACGCTTTGGCTGGATATCCATCCGGATGATACGGTTTGGGCAACAGCTGCACCCGGGTGGCAAAAATGGATTTGGAGCCCGTTCCTATCCGTTTTAGGAAGAGGAGCGACCGGGTTTGTCTACAGTGGATCTTTCCACCCCCAGCGGTATCTGGAATTGATCCAGGAATATGGTATACAGGTGCTGTGCTGTACGCCGACCGAGTATCGTCTAATGGCGAAAGGCGGCGGACTGGAGCAATTTGATCTATCGAAGCTGAGAAGCGCCGTATCGGCCGGGGAGCCGCTGAATCAGCAGGTTATTGATATTTTCCGCAGCCAAGCTGGGATCATGATCCGGGACGGTTATGGCCAGACCGAGAGCACGCTTCTGATTGGTGTACTGAAGGACGCAGATTTGCGCGTGGGCTCCATGGGGATGTCCATTGCGCCAGGGCTGGTCGAAATTGTCGATGACGAAGGGCTTCCGGTTGCTCCGGGTGTGGTTGGCGATATCGCAGTTCGGCTTGATATGCCTGCGCTTTTCCATGGTTACTACAAAGATCCGGGCCGTAAGCAGGCCAGCCAGCGGGGAGACTACTTTGTAACAGGTGACCGTGCCCGCCGTGATGAAGACGGCTACTTCTGGTTTGAGGGACGCGGTGATGATATAATTATCAGTTCAGGCTATACGATCGGTCCGTTCGAGGTCGAAGAAGCGCTGATGAAGCATGCTGCCGTGAAAGAATGTGCGGTAGTAGCCAGTCCTGATGAGATCCGCGGTCATGTCGTAAAAGCGTTTGTTGTGCTGCGGGAGGATGCAGCGGGTTCACCAGAGCTGGTGAAGGAGCTGCAGCAGCATGTGAAGGAATGGACTGCGCCGTATAAATATCCGCGTAAAATAGAATTTGTATCCGATCTGCCGAAAACCACCTCCGGGAAGATCCGCCGCGTAGAGCTGCGCGAGCAGGAGAAAGGGCAAACGAAACAGAATTAACTACAGTTGGCATCAACCATAGACTGACCAGCCCGCTGGGCTGGTCGAATACATAGGCCGGGAGTGGACAACGAAATGAGTCAATTTACAGAAATGCTGGAGCAGTATGCGGAACTCGTCATCAAAGTGGGCGTTAATATTCAACCAGGACAGGTGCTGATGGTAACTTCACCGGTGGAGACGCTGGAATTTACACGTTTTATTGTACAGAAGGCTTATGCGGCTGGCGCAAAATATGTCCAGGTCGATCTGGAGGATGATGTCATTACGCGCAGCCGTTTTGAATACGGAGCAGACGATACATTTGGTTATTATCCGCAGTGGAAGGCCGACATGCTGGAGAAGTTTGCGGAAGAAGGCGGAGCAACACTGACGATCAAGGTACCGGATCCGGACCTGTACCAGGGAATTGACTCCGGCAAGGTAGCTCAGTCGACCAAGGCTGCTGCTGCGGCTCGGGCCGGCTACTCCAAGTACACCCGCAGCAACAAAATCAGCTGGTGTCTGATTAAGGCGCCAACCCAGGCATGGGCGAACAAGGTTTTTGCAGATGTTCCAGAAGAAGAGCGAGTGGCTGTGATGTGGGACACGATCTTCAAGATGAACCGTGTAGGAAGCGGCGATGCCGTGGAGAACTGGCGCCAGCACCTGGAGACGCTCCAGCAGATGCAGGATAAGCTTAACGTCAAACGCTACAAAAGCCTTCGTTATCAGGCACCAGGTACCGATCTGACCATCGAGCTGGCTGAAGGGCATATCTGGAAAAGCGGCGGAGCCGAGAATGGACAGGGACATCAATTTGTGGCTAACATGCCGACCGAAGAAGTGTTCACCATGCCCAAACGCAGTGGCGTCAACGGGTATGTGACAAGCACCATGCCGCTGAACCTGAACGGCCAGCTGGTGGATAAGATTACATTTACGTTCGAGAATGGTAAAGTTATCAAGTACACGGCTGAATCCGGGGAGCAGCATCTTCAGAACCTGCTGGAGACGGATGAGGGTGCAAGCTATCTCGGGGAGGTTGCCCTCGTGCCGCATGACTCGCCGATCTCCAACCTGAACCGAATTTTCTACAACACAGGTGTAGATGAGAATGCGTCCTGCCATCTTGCACTGGGCAGTGCCTATCCGTTTAACCTGGAGAAGGGAACAGAGATGACCTCTGAGGAGCTTTTGGCACACGGGGCCAATGTCAGCCTGACTCATGTCGATTTTATGATCGGTTCTGCTGATCTAAACATCGACGGGGAGCTGTTCGACGGAACGGTAGAAGCGGTATTCCGCCAAGGGAACTGGGTTATTTAATTTGCAGCTAGGAACAAGAGCCTGCCAGGGTCACCATTCTGTGATCCGGCAGGCTCTTTTGTTTTGTGTCAGTTCTAAGTTTTGTTGGCAGCTGCTTCAGCAGGGATGAACCGGATATGCACCTGCAGCGGGGTCTGATTCACTCAGTCAGTTACAAGAAACCCAATTTCCCTCAAAGCTTCACACACCTCATCAAGCCGCTCTTCACTTGGCGAAGTCAGGGTATGCAGATGCACCCCCTGGGTCAACTCTGAGATAAAGGTGGCTTTACTGGAGCGGATGTTGCTAATGAATTCGTAGACTTCTTTGCGTGTATGTACGCGGATCTGTGCTGATATTTGTCCATAGACAGGGTGTTCCACGATAACATCCTTGACGCCGACGCCATGATCGACAATAAGCAGCAGCTCCTCCTCGCTCTGCTCCGGTGTATGCTGCACGGCGATTACCCGTTCAAGCAGGGCAGGGCCTTGTCTCGAATCACTCTCCATATATACATAACCTTGGCTGGTCGCAAGAATGGGCTCGTTGCGCGCTTTCAGCAGTGTCATGTCCTGAACAATGACCTGTCTGGATACACTGGCCCGCTGAGCCAGCTCGTTCCCGGTAAGAGGAGAAGAGGATTTCAGCCAGTCGAGCAGCTGAGCCCGGCGTTCATCCCCGGTCAGCTTGATTTTATCCGTCAATCGGACCGCCTCCTTTCAGTGATGCCAGCAGCTGAATAAGCTGGTCAAGTTCTTCCGTGGTTGTGGACCGGCCAAAGGAAATGCGGATGAATTGAAGGGCATCCTCCTTCCTCAGTCCAATTGCCGTCAGGGAGGCTGAAGGCTCTTGGTGGCCTGCTGCACAGGCCGTTCCGGTAGAGATGCAGATCCCGTTCCGGTTGCACTCCAGCATAACATACTGACCTTCCATTCCGCCAAAAATACAGCCCGCCACGTGCGGAAGCAGATGGACCTCCCGTTCATTCGCTGCGCTCGTCAGTGGAATCCCATGCTGCTTCGCCTGGCTGAACAGATGGCTGCGCAGCCGCCGGAAGTGTGCCAGCACCTCCGGCTGATCCTGTATGACGCTCGCAGCTGCAGTGACAAAAGCGCCGATTCCCGGTACATTAACCGTACCGGCGCGAAAGCCGCGCTCGTGGCTGGTGCCGGGCAGTACAGGTTTCCATGGGACAGCTGGAGCGATATAAGCTGCGCCGACGCCTTTTGGACCGTATACTTTATGACTGGAGAAGGAAGCGGCATCCACGCCCATACGGGTCACATCGATCGGCAGCTTGCAAAAGGTCTGAACCATATCACTGTGAAGAACAATTCCCCGAGCTCTCAGCAGCGGGGACAGCTCTTCGAGCGGCTGTATAATCCCCGTCTCCGAGTTGGCATGCTGGATGGATACAAGCCCCGTATCCGTCTGGATTGCATTCTCCAGAATTTCTTTTGTTACCAACCCCTGCGAATTCGGTTGAATAGCCGTAACGCGATAACCGAGTCGTTCCAGCAGCGGAAGCGCATTGCGAATAGATGCATGCTCGACGGTAGTGGTGATCCAATGCTTACGACCTTCAGGCAGTCCATTCAAGATGGACAGGATGGCCAGCAGGTTCGACTCGGAACCGCCGCTGGTGAAGTAGACCCCTTCCTTAGCCCCTCCGATCATACCTGCCAGCTGCTCCCGGCTGTACTCCAGAATATTTTCTGCCCGGCCGCCCGCATCATGAAGACTGTGGCTGTTACCGTATACCTCGCGATTTAGTTCGTTCAGAGCCGTAAGTGCCTGCTCGTTCATCGGCGCTGTCGCCGCATAGTCCAGATAGATCAACCTCTGATTCTCCTTTGCTTCACTCTTATATCTATAATTCCACATGAAACTATTGTACCTGATTGAAAGCGTCCGACAAGCATTGTTTATATGAACTGGAACGCGCCCGTTCCCAAAATCCTTGCTTGCAAAGTGACTGAGCTTATTGTAGTGTTGTATCAGAATCAGTGTCAATACAGGTGTAAAGACACCTAATGAATTAGGTTGTGAATTTCATAACGAATTAGTGAACTAAGCACGATTCAGAATTGTAGAGTTTAGTGGAGTGGAGAGATGTGAAGATGTCCGACCCAACCGTAGTTATTGTTGGTTCTGGAGCAGCGGCGCTGTCGCTGGCTTCTTCGCTGCCAGCAGACCGGAGAGTGATCCTGCTGACGAAGGAGACGATGTCCGACAGTAATTCAGCCATGGCACAAGGAGGGATTGCCACCTCCTACCTGCCTGAAGATTCCGAAGCCAGTCATATTGAGGATACGCTCCTTGCGGGCGCTGGTCATAATGACTTTGACATCGTACAGATGGTAATCCATGAAGGCAAGCAGATGATGCAGGAGTTGATAGATGCCCGTTTTCCTTTCGACCGGAGCCCGGAAGGCACGCTGCTGCTTGGGAGGGAAGGGGCTCATTCCCTAAATCGGATTTTCCATGCGGGTGGTGATGCATCAGGCTGGAAGCTGATAGAGCATCTCCAACAGCGGATTCCTGGTCATATCGAGGTACGGGAGTATGTCCGTGTTGTAGACTTGCTGGTGATGGATAACCATTGCTGCGGAGTTAAGCTCCTCGACCGGGAAGGCAGGATCGAATATATTCATGCAGATCAGGTCGTGCTGGCAACGGGCGGCTGCGGCAGCTTGTACAGCCACCACAGCAATCATCTGACGGTGACCGGAGATGGTCTTATGCTGGCATATCGTGCAGGAGCCGCATTGACGGACATGGAATTCATGCAGTTTCATCCAACGCTATTAGTGAAGAACGGCCGCAGTTACGGGCTGGTGTCTGAAGCGGTACGCGGCGAGGGCGGTGTTCTGGTTGACGAGACCGGCCGCCGGATCATGAAGGGCCGGCATGAATATGAAGATCTGGCTCCCCGTGATATTGTTGCACGAGTCATGCATGAAGAGATGCAGCAGGGCCGCACGATTTATATCAATATTGAGGCTTGCAGCAATTTCAGCAGCCGCTTCCCAAGTATTACCCGGCTGTGTGAGCAGGCCGGTGTCGACCTGAGAGACCAGAGGATTCCTGTTGCACCGGGCATGCATTTTCTAATGGGCGGCATTCAGGTCAATACGTGGGGAGAGAGTACGGTACGCGGGCTGTTCGCGATTGGAGAAGCAGCATGTACAGGGCTTCACGGTGCAAACCGTCTGGCCAGCAATTCCTTGCTGGAGGCTTTGGTTACAGGCCGCAGGACTGCACAGCGCATTGCTGCCATGAATGATTCGATGACTGAATGGAAGACGGGGCTCTCTGTTTCGCCGGTATTGATTCAGGTACCGCAGACTACACTTGCAGAATTGCAGCGGCGGATGACGGCAGCTGTATCGATCGAACGTACCGGGGAGCAGCTGCGGGGCATGAAGGAGTGGCTGGAAGGGCTGCCTTCACAGGTGTTTAATGTGCAAAAAATCACAAGAGTACAGATGGAATTATCGAACCTGTGGCAGCTGGCGGTACTGGTTACATCCGCTGCCCTGCTGCGGGAGGAGAGCCGGGGTGCCCATTACCGGAGTGACTTTCCGGAACGGGATGACAGCGTTTGGGGAGGCAGACAAATTATTTTATCCAGGCAGGGCAGCCGTATCATTCATAACGAAAGGATTCGATCATCATGGAGCGTTTTCAGCTGAGACAGATGCTGGAGTCCTTTTTTGCCGAAGACATTGGCAGCGGAGACCAGACATCTTCTCTTATTTTTAATGGCGAATACTGTGAGGCGTCCATTCTCAGCAAGGCCGACGGCATCTTCGCAGGCGGGAACATCATCAAGGAAGGTTTCAGGCTGATGTCTGAGGACATTAATGTTGACATACAGAAAAGGGACGGAGACAGTCTGGCTAAGGGAGAGATTATCGCTGTAATGAAGGGCCCTGCCGCACCGTTACTGACCGGGGAACGCATTGTTCTGAATCTCATTCAGCGCATGTCAGCCATAGCGACGCAGACCCGGAAGGCGATCATGCTGCTGAACGATGATCACACACGAATCTGCGATACCCGCAAGACGACACCGGGTTTGCGCGCACTGGAGAAGTATGCTGTCCGGGTCGGAGGCGGTTATAATCACCGGTTCGGGCTGTATGACGGGATCATGATCAAAGATAATCATATTGCTGCTTGCGGATCGATTAAGGAAGCGGTCAAGCGGGCACGTGCCGGTGCAGGCCACATGATCCGGATTGAAGTGGAGATTGAGTCGGAAGAACAGCTGCTGGAGGCGATTGAGGCTCAGGCTGATGTCATTATGTTCGACAACCGGACTCCGGAAGAGGTTAAGCACTTTGCAGCGCTTACGCCTTCTACGATCATAACGGAAGCGTCAGGCGGGATCAATTACTCCACACTGCATGAATACCGCGGAACAGGCGTGGATTATATTTCGTTAGGGTTCCTAACCCACTCGGTGCATAATCTGGACATCAGCATGAATGTTGAACTTCGCTAAGCAAGCAGGAGGAGGAGTATAAATGTCGATTTTTGAAGCATTAAAAGGCGGCCGCGGCATGATGCCGGAACGTTACAAGCAGCTGAGTAAAGAGGAAATGGAACAGCGTGTGTCGGAAATCAAGCACAAATTGGGTTCCCGCCTGCTTATTCCGGGCCATCATTACCAGAAGGACGAGGTTATCCAATTTGCCGATATTACCGGCGATTCTCTGCAGCTTGCTCAGCTGGCCCAGCAAAATTCATCAGCGGAATATATTGTATTCTGCGGTGTACATTTCATGGCGGAGACCGCAGACATGCTCACAACGCCGAGCCAGACGGTCGTTCTGCCGGATATGCGGGCAGGCTGCTCGATGGCCGATATGGCCAATATGCAGCAGACCGAAGTGGCATGGGAGCGGCTGCAGGCTGTGTATGGAGACACCATCATTCCGTTAACCTATGTGAATTCGACAGCTGAAATCAAGGCGTTCGTAGGCCGTCATGGCGGTGCAACCGTCACTTCGTCCAATGCGAGGGAGGTGCTGAAATGGGCATTCCGGCAAAAAGAACGCATTCTCTTCCTGCCGGATCAGCATCTCGGACGGAACACCGCTTATGACCTGGGAATTCCGTTGGAAGACATGGCCGTATGGGATCCTGAACTCAATGAACTGGTGACGGGCCGCGAAGATGTCCAGAATATACGTGTACTTTTGTGGAAGGGTCACTGTTCAGTGCACGAAAAATTTACGGTGGAGAACATTCGCAGTCTTCGGGAGAGAGACCCGGAAGTAAAGATTATCGTTCATCCCGAATGCTCCCGCGAAGTTGTCGAGCTGTCGGATTACGCGGGCTCCACTAAATACATCATTGATACTATTCAGGCAGCCGAACCCGGAACGAAGTGGGCTGTCGGTACCGAGATGAATCTGGTGCAGCGCATCATGAATCAGCATAAGGATAAACAGATCGAGTCGCTAAATCCGAATATGTGCCCGTGCCTGACCATGAACCGGATCGATCTTCCGCACCTGCTCTGGTCGCTGGAACAGATCGAGCAGGGGGATCCAGTCGGCATTATTACTGTGCCGGAGGCGGTAACTGTTGATGCGGTGAAGGCTCTGGACCGGATGCTGCAAATCAGATAGATCCATTGCATTTATAGTTATCTTTATCCTCATTAAAAAGGCAGTTAGACGGCAGAAACGCCGGTCTGGCTGCCTTTTTGCCGCGGGAAAACACAAGCGGATATGGACAAGCTGACGTTTTGTGCTACCATAATTGAAGATTAGCAAGCTATCGCGGTACGAAAGAAAAGGGGGGAACGGCTTGACACTACAGCAGCTTCGGTATGCCATAGAGATTGCCAACTGCGGTTCCATGAATGAGGCAGCCAAACGGCTGTTTATTTCTCAGCCGAGTCTGTCCAATGCGATTAAGGAGCTGGAAAGTGAACTGGGAATCACGATTTTTGACCGGACAAACCGGGGGATCAGCCTGTCTGTAGAAGGCGTTGAATTTCTCGGCTACGCCCGCCAGATGATCGAGCAGGCCGAGCTGATCGAGAGCCGGTATCACGGCCAGAAACGCAGAGCGGTGCATTTTGCCGTATCAAGCCAGCATTATGCATTCGCAGCAGAAGCCTTCGGGAAGCTGCTGGAGCTTGACGCCAGGGAAGAATATAATTTCCACCTGCGGGAGACGCAGACCTTCCAGATCATTGAAGATGTCCGTACACTGCGCAGCGAAGTGGGCATTCTGTATATCAACGAACGCAACTCCCGGGTGATGAACAAGCTGTTCAGCGACAGCAATTTAAAATTCACTCCATTGTTTAATGCGGCGCCGTATATTTTTCTCGGCGAGCGGCATCCGCTGGCCCGGGAAGAGACTTTATCCCTGGAACAGGTTAAAGAGTATCCTTATATTTCTTTTGATCAGGGGGACAATAATTCACCTCATTTCTCGGAGGAAGTGCTGAGCTTTACGGATGTGGCTAAGAGTATCAAGGTGAATGACCGGGCGACATTGTCGGATCTGCTGCTGAATACGAATGGGTACACGGTTGGAACGGGGATCTTGGCGACCCAGTTTAACGGTGAGGGGCTGCAGGTTATTCCCTTTGAGAGCGAAGAGGTATTCACGGTGGGCTGGATTGCTCACAAGGATCGAAAGCCCAGTGATATCGCGGGCCAGTATATTGATCTGCTCAATGATCTGGTTCAGAGTAATTACCTGGATATCCATCAATTCTTATTGTGATGCAGGAGGAGCATATGAAAAACATAATATCAGGTACACGTACGAACGTTCCGCCTTTCCGCTATGATATCGTGGGCAGCTTCCTCCGGCCTGACTCGTTAAAGGAGGCCCGGGCGGCCTATGATCGCGGAGAATGTAATGCTGCCGGACTGCAGGAGACCGAGGATGTAGAGATAAGAAGACTGATCGATATTCAAAAGGCGCTCGGCTTGAAAGCGGTCAGCGACGGGGAATACCGCCGTTCTTGGTGGCATCTGGATTTCTTCCTCGGTATTGAAGGTACAGTGAAAGTGAATCTGAATATTAATCCGGGGCGGCCCGACCCCAAAACTCGTGCTGAATCATTTCAGATCGTGGACCGCATTTCTCTTGGTAATCATCCGATGATCGAACATTTTGTCCGTCTGAAGGAGCTTGCCGGTCATGACGTTTTGGCCAAGATGACTATTCCTTCCCCAGCGCTGTTCCATTTTGTGCAAAGCCATCAGGTCAATGAAGTTTATGGTGATGATCAGGAGCTGTACAAGGATATTGTGAAAGTGTACCGTGAAATGATTGCAGGACTGTATGCTGCGGGCTGCCGTTATCTCCAGCTGGATGATACGTCATGGGGGACATTGTGCAGCGGGCGGCATCGCGCTCTTCTGCGCGGACGCGGACAGGACCCGGATCAGCTAGCGGCAGACTACGTCAAGCTCATTAATGAGAGCATTGCCGGGAAACCATCTGATATGACCATTGCACTGCATGTGTGCAGGGGGAATTATGTATCGACCTGGTTCGCCGCAGGAGGGTATGAGCCGGTAGCGGAGACGCTGTTTGCCCAGTGCAGAGTGGATGCCTTTTTCCTGGAATATGACAGTGAACGCTCCGGCGGCTTCGAGCCGCTGCGGCATATCAAGGATCAGCGTGTTGTACTGGGACTGGTTACGACCAAGCATGGCGGGCTGGAAAGCAAGGAGGTGCTCAAAGCCCGAATCGCCGAGGCATCCGAATATGTGGATTTGAATCAGCTCTGTCTCAGTCCGCAGTGCGGGTTTGCTTCGACCGAAGAAGGGAATCTGATTACAGAAGAAGAGCAATGGGATAAAATCCGGCTTGTCATCGATACAGCCAATGAAATTTGGACAGAACCTGAATAACTCCGAATGAACGACATTGTGGCCTGCTATAGCGAAAGCTTATGGTAGGCCATAATTTTTGAGCGTTACCCCCCGCGCAGCTGTGGATGATATATTGGGTTCAACACAGAATGCACAGACCCAATCAGGAGGGAAAACACATGAGTACATTGTTCGAGCAAGCCGTTCAGAGAGAGACCGTTCCATTCCGATATGATATCGTAGGCAGCTTCCTGCGTCCCGCTGCAATCAAGGAAGCACGTCTTCAATTTCAAAATAATGAAATCACTGCCGAGCAGCTTCGTCATATTGAGGATGAGGAGATTATAAAGCTCGTCCAAAAGCAGAAAGAAGCTGGCTTGAAAGGTGTAACGGACGGAGAATTCCGCCGCTCCTGGTGGCATCTTGACTTTATGTGGGGCCTGGACGGAGTCGAGAAGGCCGAGATTTCAGAAGGCTACAGATTCCAGGGCGTGGAGACCCGTGCGGAAACGGCGCGGTTGTCCGGCAAAATCAAGTTCAGCACACATCCGTTCATAGAAGACTTCCTATTTCTACAGGAAGCTGCCGGCCGCGATGTGCTGCCACGGCAGACGATTCCTTCTCCGGCACAGTTCCTGTCCGAGCTGCAGCGCGGGGAGAACCGTGACCGCACCTTTGAGGTTTATACTACCCAGCAGGAACTGGTGGAAGATATTGCTGCCGCTTATCGTGATGCAATTCAGGCATTCTATGACGCAGGCTGCCGCAACTTGCAGCTGGATGACTGCACCTGGGGAATGCTGTGCGACAAAGGTTATTGGGAGCATCGCCAGAAGGAAGGCGTTGACGTTAACGAGATCGCCAAATTGTACGCCTACCTGAATAACGAAGCCATCAAAAGCCGTCCTGAGGATCTTGTGATCACGATGCATGTATGCCGTGGTAATTTTCACTCGACTTGGGCAGCTTCCGGTGGTTATGACCCGATTGCTAAGGTATTGTTCGGCACTGTTCATGTAGACGGATTTTATCTGGAATATGACAGCCAGCGTGCCGGGGACTTTGCTCCTCTGCAGCATATTCAAGATCAGGTGGTCGTACTGGGATTGTTCACCTCCAAGAATGGTGAGCTGGAGGATAAGCAGGACATTCTTGACCGGATCCGGGAAGCTTCTCAGTATGTAGATATTAATCAGCTGTGCCTGAGCCCGCAGTGCGGGTTTGCTTCGACGGAAGAAGGCAATCTCCTGACCGAAGAACAGCAGTGGAATAAGCTGAAGTTCATCAAGGAAGTGGCAGAAGAGGTTTGGGGCTGAAGCAAGCGTCAGGTCTCTGAGCGGAATGTCTTACCAAGCTCCTCGCCAAGACCAAAGTAATGCCTGAAATTATAAATGAGCGGGCTCCATTTGGCTGGATCGACATGCCGCTCATTCAGCAGGATGTCCGGGTGTGCATGGATGCGGATGGCCTCGGTCTCGACAATGGCAAAGCTGTCTGAGCTTGAAGGGTTTGTTATTTTCCTGACACAGGCTTCAATCTGCAGCGGGCACTCGGCTATTCTTGCTGCCTGCACAGAGATGGATGGAACGGGGGTCAAATTACTGGTTTCAAACTTATCTTTTTTATAGGTAAAACCAGCGGCTGCTTTTGCTGCAGGTACCTCTTCTTTTCCGGTAAAAGGAGCCAACCGTTCAACAGCCGGCCATAGATCAGGCCCGGGTACGTTAATGACACAATCCGGCCGCTCCTGCAAATTCGCCAGAGCCTGACCTCCTTGTCCGATCCCCAGGACGATCGAGCGGCCAAGCGCCCAGGATGAGGACAGCGGACTAAGGTTTGTTGTGCCATCCTCATTCCATGACGAGAGCAGTATGACAGGAGTACCATAATACAGAATGGATGGATTAATTTCCTGGCTTGGTTTTAGAGGGTTGAACATTTTTTACGTCCTCCTTCAGGGTCGTTTCTCGAATACGGCTTCAGCATAACATAAGGTTACTTCCAGGTTCATCGAAGTATGGATTGCATCTATACTTCATGATCTCAGCACTTTCCTTTGAACTCCTCACCATTTTATAACTACGGAATGAATTGGACAGGATAATAATGAGGAGGGATAAGACATGCCATATGACCGTAAACCTGATGTGACAGATGGTGATCCTGAAACGATCTACGAGGACACCCGCCCGCATCTGAGAACCGGCTTGTTGCCAGGAGAAGCGGATATAACGCAGCAGTCGTCAGAGATTAACGTAGAGAACCATGGTGAACATACAGAAAAACGATAGGTGAGAACGTTACAGAACCAAAGCTGCCGGCTGCTGCCGGCTTTTTTGCTGTAACTAGCGGTTAGCAGCGCTTCGGTTATCGTTGTGGATACAATCTTAAACCTTAAATAAGGGTTTATCTTAAGGGCTGCAGCACGCTATAATTTTCAGGATGAAAAGGATGGTGTGAAGATATGAAAATGATGTCAGGACCGAATGCCTCTGTCATTGCCTCCTTCGTAAGCGAGCCGTCACGGGCTGCTATGCTTACCTTACTAATGGACGGGCGCTATCATACAGCAGGAGAGCTTGCGTGTGCGGCAGGAGTGAAAGCGCAAACGGCAAGTTATCATTTGAGTATGATGGTTGATGGGGGCGTGCTGGATACGAAGAAGCAGGGAAGACACCGCTATTTCGGCATTGTGAACGCACAAGTGGCTGGAATCATGGAATTACTGCTCTCAGCTGCTCCCCGGCTGCCTGTTCGATCGCTTCGTCAGGCTGAGGAGGATGCTGCGATTAGGCATGCAAGGACATGTTACGATCATTTGGCGGGTCGGACCGGTGTTCTTTTGACAGAGGCGATGGTCCGGCTGGGCGTTCTGCTGGAGGATGAAGAGGATTACAGGGTCACAGACAAGGGAGAATCCTTTTTTGCTTCGCTCGGTATTGACCTGGAGCTTGCCAGACGCAAACGGCGCTCTTTTGCCCGTCAATGCCTTGATTGGAGTGAACGGAAACCTCATTTGGGCGGTGCCTTGGGTCAAGTCGTGCTTGCCCGCCTGATTGAGCTGGCTTGGATCGAGAGAAGTGCTCATACCCGGGCAGTGGTAGTTACCCGTCAGGGCAAGATGAATTTGGAGAAATTCTTTTCGGTTACACTCTAGGCTTCGGTTCTCTATGTCGATTACTTCCGTGACGGATGGCAATTTTTAAATTCTGCTGCTAAAGGGTAATAATACTTGTCTATTTACATACTAAGAACGGCGTATAACCATTTTGGACGCTGCAGGGAAAGGAGAAAAGCAGATGTATCAAGTTGTGCTGGTTCGCCACGGCGAAAGTGAATATAACCGACAAAATCTGTTTACCGGCTGGACGGATGTTAACCTGACAGAAAAAGGGGTTCATGAAGCAAGGGAGGCCGGGAAAATCCTGAAATCCGAGGGTTACACCTTTGATTTGGCCTTTGCCTCGGTGCTCAAACGTTCTATTCAAACCCTTCATTACATGCTGGACGAAATGGACTTGTTCTGGATTCCGGAGGAGAAGTCATGGAAATTAAACGAGCGGCATTACGGTGCGCTGCAAGGATTAAGTAAAATCGATACGGCGGCCAAATATGGAGAACAGCAGCTGCATATCTGGCGGCGCAGCCTGTCTGTGCGTCCGCCCATGCTGAATGAAGACGATCCGCGGAATCCGCGAAATGATGTAAGATATAAAGATATCCCGGCAGAAAATATTCCATTGGGAGAAAGTCTGCAGGACACAGTGCACCGTGTCGGGCAATACTGGCATCATCGTCTGGTGCCCTTGATCCGCAGGAATGACCGGGTCCTGATCTCGGCTCACGGCAATACACTGCGTGCGCTGATCAAGTATATGGAGGATATTAACGAGGAGGAATTAACCGAATTGAATATCCCCACGGGTATTCCGCTAGTCTATGAACTTGATGAAGATGTTAACCCGATCCGCCGCTTTTATTTAGGTGATCCGGACCATGTGGAAGCTAAAGCAAGAGAAGTTGCTAATCAGGGCAAAATGAATGAGTAAAGCAAAGAGGGCAGCGGAATGATCCGCAGCCCTCTTGCGCTGTTATGATTTATGCTTGGAGGGTATACTGCTCTTGTGAAGCTGGCGGCTGGATGACTGGATCAGTTCCGAGACGGTCACGATTTCATAGCCGCGCCTCTGAAGTTCCGGGAGGATCTGTTTTAGAGCTTCTACCGTCTGACTCGATCCCTGCACAAAATCATGAAACAGGACGATGTCGCCATTATGAGCGTTATCCAGAACTTTATTTACGATCTTCTTAATTCCCGGACGGCTCCAGTCGCGGGTATCCTGATGCCAGGACCACATGATAGGATACAGTCCAAGCCTTCGTGCTTCCCGGATAATGGTCTCATCGTAAATCCCGCCGGGGGGCCGAAAGAGAGCCGAGCCTTTCCCTGTAGCCTTAATTATTTCTGCTTCGGTCCGTTCAATCTCAGTTCGTACCCGTTCCGGTGAGGAGGGGAGGCGAAAAAAGATATGATTAAAAGTGTGGTTCGCCACTTCATGACCTTCAAACGCGATTCGGTTTAACATCTGGGGATGCTGTGCAGCCTGCTTGCCGATGACAAAAAAGGTACCCTTGGCGTGATACTGTTCCAGCACATCCAGAATGGCACCTGTCTGTTTCGGGTCCGGCCCATCATCGAAGGTAAAGGCAATCCACTTCTTGTCGGTCTGGACCTCCCAGATCACGTCGCCTTTTTGTTCGTAGAACTTACGGTCTTTTTTAACCGCAGATACAGGCTGTGCCTGCACGGTGACGGGAAAGGCCAGGAGGAGACACAGTGCTGCGAGGAAGTATTTATACATGCAGACCCTTCCTTCTAGTCGTTAGTATTGTCGTGCCGATTTTTTTCACGGACAGGCGTGTTCTAACTTTGTTTATTATCTCTTTGCGCTTTGTTTATTATTACTTTACGGTTTAGGCCCTATTCCGGGCTTTACTGGGAAAGAAGAGCGACCCGGGCTGATTTTGGGTAATAACGAGATAGGCAGATAGAAAATGAACTGTGAAGGAGGCTGCACCATGAAGAACCCGCTCAAAGAGATCAAAAACAATATGGATCAGATGAAGCAGTCTATGGATGGCATCAAAGGAAGTGTGAACGATGTCAAACAGGACGTGGATGATGTCAAAAAAAATGTGCAGGGAATCTCGGAACAGGCCAAAGATACGTCTGGGGAACTGAAGGACGGGATCGCCCGTATTAAAGGGGAAGTGCAAGAAACCAAAGAGATCGTACAGGAGACCCGGCATACGCTGCAGGGCAAGCCGCCGCTGGAAGGGCCATCCGCTGGATCGGACGGTATAGAAATGACAGAGAACGGAACAGGATTTGTATGTTCCAATGAACAGGGCATTATCGGAGAAATTACCTATGTAGAGCAATCCTCCACAGACGTATGGATTCTGGACCATACTTATGTATCGCCTGAACACCGTGGAGGGCAAATTGCTAAGCAGCTCCTGGATCATGTGGTGGCCAAAGCTCGTACAGAGAACAAAAAAATCCTGCCCGCCTGCTCTTACGCGCTGGCTCAATTCAAGCGTCACAGCGAATATGAGGATGTGTGGTATCACAATTAAGCGCAATGAAGCAGCCTTATCCCGATCTCAAGCACGCAGTGCCGGAATCAAGGGATAAGGCTTTTGTTATGGGTTATAAGCGGTCGTAGAGCTGGTTAAGCATCTGAACACTGTCTGCAATGTGCGGTTCAGATGTGCTTTCCAGTATGCCGTGCAGATGAGGACGCTGGTATTTCATATAATGAAGGATAGGGGCAAAAGGAAGTTCTCCTTGTCCTGCAGGCACAATGCGAATTTGCCCGTCCTCCAGCCTGAAATCCTTGAGGTGTATGACGGCGATCCGGTCTCCCAGCAGCTCCAGAGCTTCCTCAATGACATCGGCTGGACGTTCGGCGTTCTCCGGTCGCATCAGGTTGGCACAGTCCAGGATAATCTGCAGATTCGGTGAAGGTATCAGCTCCAGCAGTCTTCGGGTTAACTTTGCGGTATAGAGGGGGTGGTTGAGCCCTGCTTCAATGCCTACCGTAACACCAAATTGTTCAGCTTCTATTACCATTCGCCGGACCGAATCAACGGCGCGGAGAAAGGCTTCTTCGGTGAAATTAGCTTCAGTATAACCTTGCCCAACACTACCGGTCTCGGTACCTACGAGGCTGGCACCAAAGTCTCTGGCCAGCCGAAGATGTACACCGAAGTCGGTCAGCGCTTGTTCACGTTGATCAACCTCCGAATGTGTGATATTCACATAACAGCCAAGCACGGCTATATGTATGCCTGCCCGCTCGAAAGCCTGCCGATAATAGGCCGCAGTGCCCGGGCTAAGTGCCCCAAAACGAGGGACACTTGATGGAAAAGATTTGCGCACCGCAAATTGGATATGCTGAAATTGATACTGCTGAAGCTTGGATAGCAGCTGGGGCAGCGGGAGCTGACCAAAGTCATGAGCTCGGATGCCCAAATGTAAGGGGGCATTCATCCGCATCATCTCCTCCTGTCTTAGAGTGGTCAAGTTCTTGTCAGCCGCAGCCACGGATGCAGGGAAGTAAGTGCAGCACAGTTCCCGACGGCTTCGGCAACCTGTTCTGCCACCAGGCGGGCACCTCGTTCATTAAAATGGGTATCATCCTCCACCCCGTCTGGATAGTTAGGATGTCTGCCGGCTGGCAGATGAAGAAACAGCTTTGCGGAATCTCTGATCCCCAGGGATCCGTACAGCTTCTGGGTGAGCGAGAAGAGATCCAGAAGAGGTGTTCCTGTCTCTGCAGCAGCTTCTTTTACCGCTGCCGGATATTCTCCAACGGCCAAGGGATCCGGGGATCCGTCCACGAGAAAACGACGCCGGCTTACAGGAGTCAACAGCACCGGAAGAACCCCGCGGCTGCGTGCAGACACCGTAAATAAAGAAAGATTACGTTTAAAATCGGTATGAGGGTTTGTATATCGCTCTGGGTCATCGATTTTACCATCATTATGACCAAACTGAATGATCAAGTAATCACCTGGATGGAATTGGTCCAGCATGGCAGACAATCTGCCCTGGTCAATAAAGGACTTGGTGCTGCGGCCGTTAATGGCCCAGTTAGAGAAGTTGAGCTGCGGGCTGAAGAACAGCGGAATATATTCGCCCCAGCCGGCCATCGGTTTCTGATCGCCGCTCTTGGGAGCGGCAGTGGAGTCGCCGGCAATGTATATGGTCCGATTCATCAGGATCCCTCCAACGAAATAAAATGATGTTTAGCCAGCCACCGCTCACAAAGCAAGACCCACTGAGCGATAGCAGGGTTTTCGACCGACAGACCCAGCCCATGACGGCCTTGTTCAAAAATGTGCAGTTCAAAAGGAACCTGAACAGCGGCAAGAGCTGCAGCAAAAATCAAACTGTTCTCAACCGGAACACTCCGGTCATCCGCTGTCGTCCAGATGAAAACAGGAGGAGTTCCGCCTTGGACCTGCTTTTCTGCTGAATAGGCCGCCAATTGTTCCGGTGACGGCACGGCTCCGAGCAGATGGTATCGGCTGCCCTGATGGGCGAAGTTCTCTTCCATCGTAATCACCGGATAACCCAGGATCAGCAGGTCGGGCTTGTCCTGACCGTGTAAAGTGCTGATGGCCGCCAGATGGCCGCCTGCCGAGAATCCGATCATTCCAATTTTATCCGGTTCAGTTTGGCATGGCCCCTTCTGCTGGCGAACCAGACGCAAGCTGTCTTCTACATCCTGGATCAATTGTTCGGGCCTAATTGACTTTACATTATAATGCAGGACCCCAGCGTGCATGCCCAGACGGTGGACCCATTCTGCAATATTTCTGCCTTCATGCTCCGCATGATGATGGTACCCGCCGCCGGGGAGAATGAGTATGAAAGGGCGCGGCTGTCCGGTTGAGACAGGATATAGCATCAAATGCGAATGCTCCGTTGCTGCATCTGCTGTTGAAGAACCATCTGAACAGCAATCATCCAGATGGTTCGAAATCGTAACGTTTAGCATGTAGAAGACTCCGTTCGGGATCTTGGAGCCTCCATGTCAAAATAAACAGCCGCGTTATGGTAGGCTACGTCACGTACGAGTTCGCCCAGCAGTGCACGGTCATCCGGTGCTTCACCCCGTTCGGCCAGCTCTCCCAGCCAGTCGCACAAGACACGGCGGAAGTACTCATGCCGTGTATAGGAGAGGAAGCTGCGCGAATCAGTCAGCATGCCGACAAACCGGGACAGCAGTCCGCCCTCCGCCAGCTTGGTGAGCTGGTCACGCATACCGCTGACCGTATCGTTGAACCACCAGCCGGAGCCCAGCTGCATTTTACCGGGCATATCTTTCTGATAGCAGCCCATCAGGGAGACCAGAACAGGATAATCTGACGGATTTAACGAATAGAGAATGGTCTTAGGGAGCCCGCTTTCCATCTCGGCCCGGTCAAGAAGGGAGGAGAGGGATTGGGCCAGCGGCAGGTCATTCACTCCATCATACCCGGTATCCGGTCCGAGACGGTCGAACATCGGTGTATTATTATTCCGGAAGGCGTGAAGATGAAGCTGCATCGTCCAGCCTTTTTCAGCATACAGGCTAATCAGGAACGACAGCAGCTCGCTGCGGTAGACCGTGATTTCTTCTGCAGTCAGCTCTTGACCGGATAATCGGCGAGCCAGAATGCGCTCCACCTCTTCAGAGGTGCCTGCCTGATATTTCAGAATATCAATGCCATGATCAGAGAGCCGGCAGCCCTGCTCATGGAAGAAGGCAACACGCGCGCTCAGCACTTCCTTCAGCTCGGAGTAGCTTGTAACAGCCCGGTCTGCCGATGCTTCGAGCCGCTGAAGCCAATCCGCAAAGCCTGGGGCATCAATATTCAGTGCCTTATCCGGGCGGAACGCGGGATAAACGCGGAAAGACGCTTCTTCATCACGAATCAGCTTATGATATTCGAGGCTATCCGCCGGATCATCGGTCGTGCAGACGATCTTGACGTTAGAGCGGCGGATTAAACCGCGGCGGGAAAATTCAGGTTGGGCCAGCTTGGAATTTGCCTGCTCCCAGATGGCAGGAGCGTTCTCTTCATTCAGGGGCAGCTCGATGCCGAAGAAGCGGCGAAGCTCCAGATGAGTCCAGCTGTAGAGCGGGTTGCCTACTGTCCGCGGTACTGTGCGGGCCCAGGCGAGAAATTTATCATAGTCGGATGCGGAACCGGTAATGAGCTCTTCCGGAATGCCATTGGCACGCATGAGCCGCCATTTATAATGATCGCCGTACAGCCAGGCCGCTGTCAGGTTCGGGAAATGGGCATCTTCATAAATCTCTTTGGGATCGAGGTGGCAGTGATAGTCAATGATAGGCATGTCTTTGGCATCGTTATGGAACAAATCTCTAGCCAGTTCACTGCGAAGCAGAAAATCATCATTCAAGAACATGGTCATAACTCCTTTGTCGATGAGAGTAGGTCTTATCATAAATAGTTAACGCTTACATTATAAAGCCTACAACGTTACACCTGTTTTGAAAATGGCTAATTCACGCACTTCATTCTGTTCATTACGGGTTGGTCTGCCGCTGGCGACTTCGACGATGTAGCTGATAAAGTGTTCAAGCACTTCCTCCATGGGTGTATCAAGCAGCGAGCCGGCGTTGAAATCCATCCAGTGACCTTTTTTGGCAAACAGGTCATTATTGGTTGCAACTTTTACCGTGGGAACAAAGCTGCCGAACGGAGTGCCTCTTCCGGTTGTGAACAGCACCAGCTGGCAGTCGGCTGCAGCAAGAGCAGATGAAGCTACCAGATCATTTCCTGGTGCTTGCAGCAGACTCAGCCCTTTCCGGCGCAATTTCTCGCCGTACTGCAGGACATCCACGACGGGAGCCGTGCCGGCCTTTTGAGTACAGCCCAGTGATTTATCCTCCAATGTACTGATGCCGCCCGCCTTGTTGCCTGGTGAAGGATTCTCGTAGACCGGCTCCCCGTAAGAGAGGAAGTACTGCTTGAAATTGTTGATGAGTGATACGATCTGTTCATATACCTCGCGGCTCGCCGCACGGGCCATCAGCATTTTTTCTGCTCCGAACATCTCTGGTACCTCTGTGAGAACCGTCGTACCGCCCTGAGAGATCAGAAAATCGGAGAAGGCGCCGAGCAGCGGGTTCGCTGTAATGCCGGAGAATCCGTCGGAGCCGCCGCATTTCAGTCCAACATTCAGCTCACTGAGAGGAATAGGGACCCGAACGTCATTCCGGGCAGCATGATACAGCTCTTCCAGCAGTTCCAATCCGGCCTCGACCTCATCTCTGACCTCCTGGGCAACCAGAAATTTTACCCGTTCCTGATCATATTCACCCAGCATGCTCCGGAATTCCGAGACGATATTATTCTCGCAGCCCAGCCCGAAAACAAGTACACCGCCTGCGTTGGGATGATGAACCGCATCCAGCAGGATACTGCGTGTCATTGCATGATCTTCGCCGAGCTGGGAACAGCCATAGGGATGCTTCAGTACGGTCAGATTGTCAAACCCGCCCAGATCGGGGTGAATCGCTCTGAACTCGGACAGCATCTGTTCGGCGATACCATTGACACAGCCTACAGTCGGGATAACGAACAAGTCGTTGCGGATTCCTGCTTTGCCATTCCGGCGCCGGTATCCTTGGAAGCTCAGCTGCCGGTCTGCGTGCACAACCGGATGAAGGTCCTGTACGTATTCATACTGCTCTTCACCAGCCAGGTTCGTCTTGATATTGTGGGTATGCACCCACTCGCCTTTGCGAATGTCCATGGTGGCGTGACCGATCGGATAACCGTATTTAATGATGAGGTCGCCAGCCTGCAGATCGCCGAGAGCTATTTTATGTCCCTGTGTAACATCTTCGGCAGCCTGGAATGAGTGTCCTTCCAGTGAAATCATTTCTCCGCTATGGACAGACCTCAGCGCCACCGCTACATTATCCCGTGTATTCATAATCATTAATGATCTCATCCCATTCACGCTCCTATACGGTGTGATGCAGGGCAGCTCTCGCTCCCTTATTCTCCAGGATTCTGATGTAATCTCCTAGCGCAGCAGTTAGCCCCGGAACATTTGTCAGATCCTGACCCCATAATTGCTCATCTTCCAGGATCGAGGTTATGAAAGTATCCGGATGCAGCCAGGCACGGTCAAACCGCTCCAGTATATCCGGCGCATCCTGACGCTGTACCCGGTCGCCTCGATAGCTCAGAAGAAGGGCAGCCATAGCCAGAGTAATCCTGGACGGAAGCCGGCTGTTCAGCGACTGATAACGCAGCAGAAGAGGGAGGAGACGGGTCTTGAACTTGGATATACTGTTCAATGATATGGAGGCCAGCTCATGCCGTATGGAGGGATTTCGAAATCTCTCGACCACCGCATCAGCGAAGGAACAGAGTTCTTCATGCGGCAGGGACAGCATGGGAATAAGCTCGTCATTCATTAATCCGCGGATGTAATGAGCAAAGTCCTCATCGTTCATGACTTCCTCTACGGTCTGCAGACCGGCGAGCAGGCCCAGCGGAACCATGGCTGTATGCGGACCATTCAGCAGATGCACTTTACGTTCCCGGTATGGCGTCATGTCATCGGTGAATATGACATGAAGGCCGGCCTGATCCAGCGGAAGTCGTTCGGACAGCCAGGCTGGCCCTTCAATTACCCAGAAGAGAAAGGGCTCCGAGCTAACCATCAGCTGATCAATGTAGCCTAGTTCCTTATTCAGCTCATCAGCCCGGGCATGAGGATAACCGGATACAATTCGGTCCACCAGGGTGCAGGTGAAGGTATTCTCCGAGTTCAACCAAAGAGTGAAACCCTCTCCCAGCCGCCAGTTCTCGGCATGCCTGAGAACAAGCTCGCGCAGTTTCTCGCCATTTCGATCAATTAATTCACAAGGAAGAATGACAAAACCGGATTTGCCCAGTTCATAACGGCGGTAGAGCAGGGCAGTCAGTTTGGCAGGAAAACTAGCCGGAGCCTGATCAACCGGGCGTCTTTCTTCCAAATAGACAATGCCCGCTTCCGTCGTATTCGAGGTGATAAATTCGAGATCATCCTGTTCAGCAAGTGCCAGATAAGACCTGTAGTCATCGTTAGGATGGATCACACGGCTGATCGTAGAGACAATTTCGGCCTTATGTACAGGCGCTCCCTGCTCAATTCCATCCAGAAGCACCGTATACAGGCCATTCTGATTGTTCAGCTTATCTCCGATCCCGTGATCCGTTGACTTGACCATCACCACACTTCCCATAAAGCGACCCTGTTTATTCAACTGCTGCAGCTGCCAATCTACAAAAGCACGCATAAAGTTACCGCCGCCAAACTGAATCATCCGCTCGGGATAGACGGGAAGATCGGGATAAAGTTCACGGTTCAGTGTTTTCAGCATGTTCAAACCTCCTGTGCTATAGCGTTAATAAATTCTATTTACTGTTAAACGATAACGAAGAGCGTCATTACAAGGAACTCATTACATTTTGTAAGCTTCTGATGGAAAATTATTGTCTGTATTCAAATGTAAGCGCTATAATTGTAAAAGATCAAATCTATACAGGTATGAAAGTTACTGCTATTTTCAATTACTCGCCATTTCTGCTGCTAGCCGGCCAAGTGATCAGTTGTGTCTGCAAATGGCTATAGAAGGGGTTATGCAATGAAAAGAGGCATCATGTTTTACAAAATCTTTATTCCTATTCTGATGCTCGGTGTTCTGCTGGTGATCAGCTTCGGAAGCTACATTTACATGAATACGAACAATTCCTTAATTGAGAGGGTTGCCAACAGCAAGCAAAGCTTTATCTCTCAGGCTAAAAATACCCTGGAGCAAAAAATACGAACGATTGAGTATGCCTTCAACACCTACAGTACAACGAGCTCATTCAGCCAAGTAGTTAATCAGCCGATCACGGAACGAGACTTTGCCGCTTACCGGGACGTCAATTCTCAATTGAATTATATCGCTACCATGGGAATAGAAGATGCCCAGTATACACTGATCAGCCTGGTGCAGAGCTGGCAGATCTCAAACGGACGGCTGACCCATCTCAAGCCTTCGGATATTGACCAGTTAAAGAAAACCTATGTCGAGGGACAAAGCAATGGACTGTTCTGGGTCAAGACAACCGACGGGATTCGCTTTGTCAACACGCTGCCCGTTTTCTCTCAGAGCAAGAGGGCCATTGCCCTATCTGATATTTCACTGCAAACTTTGAACCGGACACTGGAAAGCGACGAGAACGCCGTGATCATTTTCAACAGCCAGGGTCAGTTAATGTACAATTCGGATCAGCTGCTTCACCTTCCCCAGGATGCCAGGCTGCAATCCGCGGCCAACTGGGAGGGCAAAGACCAGCGGATGGGAATGACCGACCTTGGACAAGACGGATATCCTGATATCCGCGCGATCTATTCCAAATCTTCCTACAACGGCTGGGTATATGTTACACTTCTTGATCCGCAGGAGATATCAAGTGCGCTCAAGACAACCCGTTACGGTCTGATTCTGATGGGACTGGTAACCACCTTTCTGATCGTGATCGTCGCTTGGGTAATCGCACTGTACTTTACCAAACCGATCCGGAAAATCCAGCGAAGTCTGCCGGTAATGTCACCTGCGACAGCCAGCAATGAGATTGATTGGATCATCAGCTCCATCGATATGATTCTCACCGAGAAGCAGAGCCTGGAAAGATTGATGGAAGAAGAGATGCCTGAGCTGGAAACCCAGTTTATTCTCAACCTCTTCCGCAGCAGGGTCAACCGGGAGGAGCTGAACCATGGGTTGGAGCGTTTCGGTTATACCCTGAACGATCAATCGGTCTTCGCTTCCATGCTCATCCAGCTGGATAATTATGGTGACCTGACCTCTTCGGACAAGGATGTCCTGCTGCTGGCAGTTAACAAACTTGTTGAAGAGGTCGTGCCGCCGGAACGAAGAATGATTCCGATCCTGCTAAATGACAGGATGCAGGCTACCATCCTGATGTACAACGGTGCCAGCGAACAGGACATGCGCAGGCAGATGCTGGAGGATGCGAAGAGTGTCATCCGGTCAGCACGGGAATATCTGAAGCTGTCTGTCAGCATCGGCTTCAGCCGGCCGTATCATGACCTGCTGCGAAGCAAGGAGGCTTGTGAGATGAGCAAGCAGGCGCTTCATCATCGTCTGCATTTAGGCAAGGAATCCATCATTTTTTATGATGACATTACGACGGTAGTTCAGGGTAAAGTAATGCTTCAATATCCGGCCGAGCTGGAAACACAGCTCTTCGATGCCATCCGTCAGGGGGATGAGGAGCAGGTCTCTCGCACAATGTATCCTTTGCTCGGTTCGCTGATGAAGCACAGCCATCATCCGATGAACTTTGAGGTCATGCTTATCCGTTTCGTAAACAACCTGATCAGCCTGGAGCAGATCTTCGGCGGTGATGTCCTGCTGTCGCCGGACCATTCCATGCTGTACCACCGGCTGCTTGATATCCGGAATCCGGAAGAGATTGAACGCATTCTGGTCGAGGAGGTCATCCAGCCCATGGTCAAGAGCATGAAGGAGAAGACAACAGAACAATTCCGCAGCCTATCTGATCAGATCGCAGCCATTGTACGTGCGGAATACGATCAGGATCTGTCGCTCGAACTGATCGGCGACCGTCTCCATTACAATCCAAGCTATCTCAGCAGCATCTTCAAAAAAGAATTCGGCACAACCTTTAGTGATTATCTGATGAGCTACCGGCTGGATATGGCGAAGAGATGGCTGATCGAGACCAACATGACCATCAAGGATATCGCCGAACGGCTTCAGTACCAGAATCCCCAGAATTTTATCCGCTCGTTCCGCAAGAAGGAGCAGGTGACACCAGGTACCTACCGTAAACTGAATCAGGCTCTCTAGCGGCCGCTCAAAATGCTGGACATAAGCACCATATTAGAGGGCTGCCCGAATTTTTTACTGCTGGGCAGCCTTTGCTTATGTCAGCCCGATCAACCTTTGACTGAACCGAGCATGGCTCCTTTGACAAAATGCTTCTGTACAAACGGATAAGCAATCAGCATTGGCAAGGTCGTAATCACGATGACCGCCATCTTGATGGTCTGGGCTGGCGGAATAACATCAACAGCACCGCTCTCTGCCTGCATGCCGCTGGAGACAATAACGATCTGCCGGAGCAGGACCTGGATCGGCCATTTGGCGGAGTCATTAATGTAGAGAATGGCATTCATATACGTGTTCCAGTATGCGACAGCGTAAAACAATGAGATTGTGGCAATGGATGGCAGCGCCAGCGGAAGCATGATTTTGAAGAACACACCGAAATCGGTGCTGCCATCAATTTTAGCGGACTCCTCAAGGCTGTCAGGCAGCGCCTGGAAGAAGTTGCGCATAATGATCAGATTGAAGGCGTTGATAGCAACCGGCAAAATCATAGACCAGTAGGAATCAATCAGACCCACCGCTTTGACTACAAGGAAGGTTGGAATCATTCCGCCGCTGAAGAGCATCGAGAAGACAATGAGAAAATTGATCAGGTTACGGCCGAGCAGGTATTTACGAGACAAGGCGTAAGCCATTAGCGCAGTCAGCGCCATACTGACGATGGTACCTATAATCGTGGTGCCTATAGAGACGGCCAATCCCTTAAAAATCATCGGTGTAGATAAGATGTAGCGATACGCATCAAGCGAGAATGTGGTAGGGAATAGGATAAACCGCTTGGCCATCACCTCGCTCGTCGTTGCGAATGAGCTGGCAATAATGTTGACGAACGGCAGGAGACAGGCAAGGGCGATCAGCACCAGCAGGGTGTTGTTAATAATAGTAAAAATGCGGCTGCCCAGGGGTTCTTTCTTTTTACGGGATTTAGACATAGCTGCTAGTTCCTCCTTGTAATCGTTTGCATCCAACGTTATCAGCTCTGTCTCATTCCGTATATAATCACTTTCTAAGGTCTGCTTTTGAGAGATAAACACAAGGGGAAAACAAACTGTGATGAATGAATTCCACCTATAATCATCAGGTTGGACGATAATCATCTGGCGAGGCAGGAGGAGTATAAACCCTTGAATCACAAGGAAATGTAATCGCTATCATGAGATGATTATATACGGAACGACCTCCTTCACGTACGCTCTATTCAGGAACCTAACGAAGGAGGTTGGCATTGTGAAAGTATCGACTCCCGCCGCGGTGGACGTCAAGCTGCAGAAGACCAAAACGAAATCGACCACGCTGGCCAGCATTCGAAGAAACAAGCTGCTTTATCTGATGATTCTCCCGGGCTTAATTTATTTTATCGTATTTAAATATCTGCCGATGGGAGGGCTGGTGATTGCTTTCCAGAACTATCAGCCTTATCTGGGCATTACGGGGAGCGAGTGGGTAGGGTTTAAGCATTTTGTCCGGCTGTTTACAGAACCCACCTTTTTTATGCTGCTGAGCAATACGCTGATCCTGTTTGCCCTTAATATCATTATTTTTTTCCCGCTGCCGATTATATTGGCCTTGATGCTGAATGAGGTGCGTCATAAATTTTTCAAAAACAGTATTCAGACCATCATTTATATTCCGCATTTTATGTCTTGGGTCATCATCGTTTCGATTACTTATGTGTTTATGACGGTGGACGGCGGTGTGCTGAATGAAGTGCTGGCCGCTCTCGGTTTTCAGAAGATCAGCTTCCTGACTTCACCGGAATGGCTGCGAACCGTGTATATCGGCCAGATCATCTGGAAGGAGCTTGGGTGGTCGACCATCATCTATCTGGCTGCTATTACGGTGGTGGATACCCAGCTGTATGAAGCTGCGGAAATGGACGGCGCTGCCCGTCTTCGCAAAATCTGGCACGTTACCCTTCCGGCGATCCGTCCGGTTATCATTACACTTCTGATTCTCAAGATCGGCAGCACCCTGGATTTGGGCTTCGAGCATATGTACCTGCTGCTGAACTCGCTGAACCGTGAAGTGGCTGAGATTTTCGATACGTATATTTATACAGCCGGTCTGAAGAATGGACAGCTCAGCTTCAGTACGACCGTAGGCTTATTCAAAGGCATTGTAGGTCTGGTTCTGGTCATGCTGTCCAACAAGCTGGCCAAAAAAATGGGCGAAGACGGAGTGTACTAAGCCTGAACCTCAACTTGTTCTCAAGTTTCATCTGGACGGCGAGGGGGAGGGCGAGGGCGAGCATTAGCACAGCACAAGACAAATACGGTCCGCCATGGATCCAGACCTGAGCCTGTATTCCAGATGAATGATATATAAAAATCCTTATCCATTAGCAAAGGAGCAGTCTTATGAAAAAAATGTTAAGCGGTGTTCTTGCAGGGATGATGTTAACGGGGGTATTGCTGACCGGCTGCGGCGGAGAGAAAAGTAAAGAAGGCGCATCGGCAGACCAGAACTATGATTACAATTCAACTGTCAATCTGACATGGCTGAACATTCTGCATACGGCTTCCCCGCCTACCGATGTAGTGAAGAGCAAGATCGAAGAGTACACCAAGTCCAAAATTACCTTCAACTGGGTGCCTGACGCCTCCAAGGAAGAACGCATTACCACTTCATTAGCATCTGGTCAACTGGCAGACATCGTAACCCTGACCATGATGAGCAATTCATCTGTCCGCAGCTCGCTTAAGTCAGGCCTGTTCTGGGATGTGGGTCCTTACTTGGATGAGTTCAGTAATCTGAAAAATATCCCGGCCAAAGTCCGTGAGGCCGCATCGGTAGATGGTGTGTTATACGGAGTTCCTTTCCAAAAAAATCTAGCCCGTTCCGGATTTGTCATCCGTCAGGATTGGCTGGATAAGCTGGGACTCAAGGTGCCTACAACGCTGGATGAGCTGTACGAAGTTGCGAGAGCGTTTACAGAGGATGATCCGGACGGCAACGGCAAAAAGGATACGGTCGGATTCGGTGATCGTTCGGACCTGCGCTACAGCAGTTTCAAGACTTTAAGTTCCTATTTTGGCACACCAAATGGCTGGAAAGTGGACGATGCAGGCAAGTTCACGCCAGAGTTTGATACACAAGAATATCTTGATACCATGAACTACTCGCATAAGCTGTACCAGAATGGTTATCTGGCCAAGGACTTTGCCGTAACGGCGAAGACAGATCAGCAGCAGCAGTTCGCTCAGGGTAAAACCGGCATTTATACAGGGATGGTCGATATCCTCAATCTTCACAACCTGTCACAGGGACTGCAGCCGAACATGAAGCTGGTTCCGGTCAACAAAATATCCAAAGGGGACGGCCAATATCACATCTGGTCTGAAGGAAGCGGTGTCGGCGGTCTGCTGGCGTTCCCGAAATCGGAAGTGAAAAGTGAAGCCGAGCTGAAGCGTCTGCTGAAATTCGTCAACGATCTGATGGACGAGAAGGTGTTTATGCTCATGACTGGTGGTATTGAAGGGACCCATTATGAAATTGATGCCAATGGAGCATTCAAGGTCATCAACAAAGATCTGTGGCAGGCCGATGTTCAGCCATTCGCCAGCTCCCGGCCAAGCGAAGTAACGTATGATCTGAAGGATGCAGATGCCGAGAAACAAATGTCCAATGAGCTCATACGTGAAAACGACAAGTTTGCCGTCCTTGACCCAACAGTTCCGCTTGATTCTGCAACGATGAACGAAAAGGGGACAGAGCTTCAGAAGATCATTACCGATGCAACCTTCAAATTTATTATGGGTGAAATTGATGAAGCGGGCTTCAAGGATGCTGTGAGCAGCTGGAAGAAACAGGGTGGAGATCAAATTACCCAGGAATACGAAGAGGCTTACGCGAAAGCCAAGAAATAAGCGCATCATTCTTTGTTCATCCCACCCCTCCAGGGTGGGATGAGTTCTAATGAAAGGGGTACAGAAGCTGCATGTCTCCCACTTTAATTGTGTGTTCGGATGGTGATCCGGGGGCTTTTCGTACGATTCAGGCAGCTGTAGACCATATACCACAGCTAAATAAGGACAGAATCACCATCCGAGTTATGGCAGGCACCTACCGTGAAAAGCTGTACATCAATAAGCCGAACGTTGAATTCATTGCTGAAGGTCCGGTCCTTATTACTTGGAGCGATTTTGCTCGCAAACCAAACGCAGACGGTAAACCAATGGGGACATTTGCTACGGCCAGCGTCTATGTTACAGGAAATGATGTATCTCTAACCGGATTTGAGCTGGAAAATGATGCCGGCAGCGGCGAAGAGGTTGGTCAGGCTGTGGCGGTATATGTTGATGCAGATCGGATCAAATTCAGAAATTGCGTATTTCGTGCCCGTCAGGATACTTTATATCTCGGCAGGCCGAAAGAGGCAGAGCAGAATATAACGGGGCGAATTTATTTGGAGAACTGCCGAATTGTCGGTGACATCGACTTTATATTCGGCTCCGGAACAGCTTGGTTTGAAGCCTGTGACATTGTTAGTGTAGATCAGGGTCAAGCGGTGAACGGCTATATTACGGCTGCGGCTACCCCAATGGATCATCAGGTGGGTCTGGTGTTTCATCGGTGCCGTCTGATCAGTGATGCTGGTGAAGACAGTGTCTATCTGGGAAGACCCTGGAGAGATTATGCCCGGACCGTTTTCCTTCGCTGCTGGATGGGAGATCATATCAAACGCGAAGGTTGGCATGACTGGGATAAGACACAGGCGGTCCGAACTACAGTGAGGTATGCAGAATACGCCTCTGAAGGACCCGGGGCAGCGGCGGATGAGCGGGTGTCATGGGCCTCTCAGCTGACCGATGAGGAGGCAGGTACATTTCGAGTGGAAGCCTGTCTCGGTCCCGAAGTATGGTGGGCGAAATCATAAAAGGAAGACTTAACATTATCAACAGAAGGTGAGGGAAACGGGCATGAGCAGCACATGGGCAGTAAAGACGGCAGAATCGATTATGGAACGGACACCGCGTCTATATGAGGATCTGGGATATAACGGCAAGTGGTCTTATGATTACGGAGTTGTGTTGAAAGGGTTTGAGTCTTTGTGGCGTCAGACCGGAAATCCGTCGTATCTGGAATTCATTCGCTCCAATATGGATCACTTTATTAATGATGACGGTTCCATTACTGGATACCGTGCAGACGAATATAATATTGATCACATTAATACAGGGAAGCTGCTGTTCGTTCTTCATCGTGAGACCGGAGAAGCCAAGTACCGTGCAGCGGCGGATCGGCTGCGGGCGCAGCTCAAGGACCATCCTAGAACCTCAGAGGGGGCATTCTGGCACAAGCAGATTTATCCCTATCAGATTTGGCTGGATGGATTATATATGGGCGCACCCTTTTACCTGGAGTTTCTGCTCAGTTATGAACCTGAAGGGGATCTGTCCGATGTAACACGCCAGTTCATCCTCTGCGAGCAGCATACCCGCGACCCGGAAACCGGCCTCCTGTTCCATGCCTGGGATGAGAAGAAAGTACAGCCTTGGTGCCACCCCGAGAGCGGCTTGTCCGAGAACTTCTGGGGGCGTTCACTCGGCTGGTTTGTGATGGCGCTTGTGGATGTACTCGAGCTGCTTCCCAGGGAACATGTTGACTATGATACATTGAGCGGAATTCTGAAGCGGACTCTGACGGCGCTTGAACGTGTTCAGGATCAGGGAAGCGGTGTCTGGTATCAGGTGCTTAATCAACCACAGGCTAAAGGCAATTATCTCGAGGCCTCCGCTTCCAGCATGATTGTATATGCGCTGGCCAAGGGAATAAAACTGGGGCTGCTGGAGCGCAGCCGTTGGAAGGCTTCGCTTGACCGCGGATTTAACGGACTGATCACGGAATTTGTGCTCATGACGAAGAACGGCTGGGTGAATCTCAACAAGGTATGCCAGGTGGCAGGTCTTGGCGGCCAGGACCGCAGGGACGGAACCTTTGCTTATTATATTAGTGAACCTATCGTGACGAATGACCAGAAGGGGCTGGGTGCTTTTCTCAAAGCATGTGCGGCTTATGAATACATGACTGAATAGAGAACGGAAGGGAGCATGAACGATGAGTGTATACAATATTGACGACTACGGTGCTTTCCGCAACAGCGAGAAGCTCTCTACTCAGGCGATTGCGGCGGCCATCCAGGCGGCCAGTGATCAAGGGGGAGGCCAGGTGTACATCCCGGCGGGTACCTATCGAACTGGAGCTATTATGATGAAAAGTCATATTGAACTTCATCTGAGCCCTGGTGCCGTTTTGTCGTTCAGCAGTGATCCTAAAGATTACCCGGTTGTGGCATCACGCTGGGAAGGGGTGGATCGGCAAGTATACGCATCCTGTATCTTCGGACAAAATCTTGAAAATGTAAGTGTAAGCGGTGCGGGTACACTCGATGGCAATGGCGCCCCATGGTGGGAGCTGTTCCGCCAGCACCGGGGACTACTGCAGTATCCTCGCCCCAAAATGATCAGTTTTGACAGCTGCCGGCGGATTACGCTTCGGGATCTGACGTTGTTAAACTCCCCGAGCTGGACGGTTAACCCGATAAACTGCCGTGATGTTACGATCGACAATGTATCCATCCTGAACCCGGCTGATTCACCCAATACAGACGGAATTGATCCGGAGTCCTGCAGTAATGTGCGGATCAGCAATTGTCACATCGATGTCGGGGACGACTGTATTGCGATCAAGGCGGGGACCGAAGATACCCCTGACCGGATCCCTTGCGAGAATATAACCATTACGAATTGTACGATGATTCACGGTCATGGCGGCGTTGTGTTGGGCAGTGAAATGAGCGGGAATATTCGCAATGTCGTCATCAGCAACTGTATTTTCCAACAGACTGACCGGGGAATCCGCTTGAAATCGAGACGGGGACGCGGCGGTGTAGTGGAAGATGTGCGGGTCAGCAACATTATCATGGAGAATGTTATCTGCCCGTTCATCCTGAATCTCTATTATTTCTGCGGTCCGCGCGGGAAAGATAAATATGTGTGGGATAAAAATCCATATCCGGTTACGTCCGAAACGCCGTCTTTCCGCCGGATTCATTTCTCTGATATTACCGCACGGGAGGTCCACGCTGCCGCAGGCTTTATGTACGGGCTGGCGGAGCAGTATATATCGGAGATCACCTTCAATAACATTGCCATTTCCATGGCAAACAATCCGAAACCCGGACGTCCTGCCATGATGTCAGGCATTGAAGACATGGCCGGACGAGGGTTCTATCTAGGTAATGTGCGGGAAGTGAGCTTCCGGCAGGTTACCATCGAGAACCATGAAGGGCCGGCCTTCTATATCGAGAATGGCGAAGACGTTGAAGTCGAGGACTGCAGGTCCAAAGGAACTAGCAATAACCAGCCGCTCGTTGAATCGGTCAGCGCACCGCCGCCGCAGCTGGACCTTAGTGAACAGGAAGTGTAGCTGATGTCGGATTCATTACAAACAGATCCGCTGTTGAAGCTGCTGGGTGATCTTCCGAATGGCGGTTCGATTCACAGCGAAAAGCTGAATGAAGAGGAACAGGAGGGTTATCGGCTGGAGACTTGGCTGCTTGATCTGAATGGAATTCAGTCCGTACCCGCTTCCATCGCTGTTCCCCTGCACGTGAAACCGCCGTATCCGATCGTGATCTTCAATCATTCTCATGGCGGCAATTATAATATGGGGCGGCGTGAATTTACGGAAAGCAGCAGCTACCTTCAGCAGCCATCGTTCGCCCGGACATTAACCGGTATGGGGTATGCCGCCTGCTGTATTGATATGTGGGGTTTCAATGAACGGTCAGGCAAGACGGAAAGCGAATTAGTGAAGGAAATGCTGTGGCAGGGACGCGTGCTGTGGGGCATGATGCTGTATGACAGCCGCAGACTGCTGGATTATCTGGAGACCCGGGAAGAGTTTGATATGAACCGGACTGCAACCATTGGCATGTCTATGGGCGGTCTGATGGCCTGGTGGCTGGCCGCTTTGGATGAACGGATTAAGGTGACGGTTGATCTGTGCGGGCAGGTGGATGCCCATACGCTTTTGCAAAAGCGGGGATTGGACCACCATGGCTTTTACTCCTATGTACCGGGCCTGCTGAAATTCTTCACTACGCTGGACATACAAAAGCGGATTGTACCCAGGCCGCGTATGAGCTTGAACGGTACGCAAGACCGTCTCTGCCCACCTGAAGGAATACAGCTGCTGGATGAAGGCTTGAGCCGGGCCTATGCCGAGGCAGGAGTGAAGGACCATTGGCACGCTGTAAGTGGTGGTGGAGGTCATATGGAGACCGCGGAGATGCGGAAGCGTTGGAAGGTCTTTTTGGCAAAACACTTATAAAAACACTCACACACCGGCAATCAGGGAGGTGAATCTATGGCTGAAGTCTGGGTGGGTCCGGAGCCATACTGTGATTATTCAAAAATCCAGGAGGCGGTGGATGCGCTGGAGCGGACGTGGAACGGAACTGCGGATGAGAGCGGCGATGTGAACGAACATTTGGATGTGCTGTATATTATGCCGGGAGTCTATGAAGAAGCGGTCAAAATATACCGATCCTATCTGCATATCAAGGGCTTGGGTGAGGTAGAGATCCGGATGAATACCTGCGCTAGACAAAAGGATGCCTCCGGGCAGCCTATTGGAACATTTGCTACCCCTACGCTATTTCTGGGCGGACGAAAAATAATCATGGAGAACATAACCGTCACGAACAGTGCAGGGCAAGGTCCGGAGATCGGCCAGGCGCTGGCTGTCTATGCCCACTGCGATGAGGCAGTGTTTCGTTACTGCACATTTAAGGGGTATCAGGACACTTTGTTTACCGGACCGCTGCCGCCTTCTACAAAGGAGGGTAAACCTTTTGAGGGAATCCCTTTACGTGAAAAGCATCGGATCTGCAGGCAGCTGTATGAGTATTGTGTCATTGAGGGAACTGTTGATTTCATATTCGGCGGTGCTGCCGCCTGGTTTGATCACTGTCAGATGATCAGCCTGCCTCATTATCGTGGAGCAGAAGGATATATTACCGCGGCTTCGACCCCTCAGGATCAGCCATATGGGTATGTCCTGAACCGCTGTTATCTTTCTGCTCAAGGGGATACGGGACCTGTCTATCTGGGACGCCCGTGGCGGCCTTTTGCAAAGACCGAATTTGTAAATTGCCGAATGGAATCGCATCTTCATCCTGAGGGGTGGCACAACTGGGACCGTCCGGAGAACGAAGCGACGGTCATCTACAAGGAATGGGGAACCGTATCGGCGATAAAAAATCCCGTTTCAAGAGTCGGGTGGGCCTATGTGAACTCATCCGGTGAAGGTGCACCCAGGAGAGAAGATGTATTGGCGGGATCCGAATTTATTTCAAAAAATTCATCTGGAACCGATTGGTGATCCGGATGGAACTGCCGGTCTGCAGGTGCAGTCCGGCTTCTATATGTTTCTAAGAAACAGGCCGTACAACTTGTTTAACCTATCGTCAGAAGATATAATGTACAGGGACAAGGAATGCCAGTGTACAAGATTCATAAGTGAAAGAGAGCGATATTATGGGCCGTAAATGGAATAATATTAAAGAGAAAAAAGCTTCGAAAGACGCAAACACCAGCCGGGTCTACGCCAAATTTGGCGTGGAAATCTATGTAGCTGCTAAAAAGGGCGAGCCCGATCCAGAATCTAACCGTGCACTTAAGGTTGTACTGGAACGAGCTAAAACGTATAACGTACCGAAAGCCATTATTGACCGGGCGCTGGACAAAGCAAAAGGCAGCGGCGACGAGATGTATGAAGAGCTGCGCTACGAAGGCTTCGGGCCGAGCGGTTCTATGATTATCGTGGATGCGTTGACGAACAATGTGAACCGTACCGCTCCTGAAGTCCGTTCCGCTTTTAACAAAAATGGCGGTAATATGGGCGTCAGCGGATCCGTCGCTTACATGTTTGATCCGACAGCCGTCATCGGTGTAGAAGGCAAGACTTCTGATGAAGTGCTGGAAATCATGCTGGAAGCTGACGTTGACGTACGAGACATTCTTGAAGAAGAAGATGCAGTTATCGTATATGCAGAGCCGGATCAATTTCATGCTGTACAGGAAGCATTTAAGAATGCAGGCGTCACCGACTTTACTGTAGCAGAGCTTACCATGCTGGCACAGAACTATGTGACACTGGAAGGCGATGCAGCTGTACAATTCGAGAAGCTGATCGATGCGCTGGAGGATCTGGAAGACGTTCAGCAGGTGTATCACAACGTTGAGTTTGAGGAATAGGCTTTACGAGCTATTTACCTCCGGCATTTGATGGTTCTGCTTTCTTTTCGATTTTGAATAATTGGACGTAATTCACCGTTTATTTCATTCAGCGAGGATAAACATGCTGACTATAATTGATAAATACGGTGATATACGTCCTTCTAATTCAACTGAAAAGCAGCGGCTTGTTAAACTCACTTTTTGTATAAAATGACTATACAAGGAGTGGGTTTTTTATGTTGTTGGAAGATGTATATGACGGATTGTCAGACCAAGTGCGACAGTTCTTCTGCGAAAGATTTGTGTGCGGTCTTCCAACCCAAGCATTTTCGTGGTCTGTGATTTATTAGATCGAGTGAATGGGCGAGATTATCATCATTCACCCCCGCGAGATCGGTACCTTTAGGGAAAAACTCTTGAAGTAATCCGTTCGCATTCTCGTTGGAACCGCGTTGCCAGGATGAATCCGGATCAGCAAAATAAACGTGTAGGCTATGGGTGGTTTCCAGATTGGCATAGCATGCAAACTCCTTGCCTCGGTCAGCCGTGGCTGTGAGGAAGGTTCCCGTGGGATACTGTGAGATCGCTACACCGAGCGCAATCTCCATCGACAAAGCGTTGCGATCAGGCATGAAAACAGCGGTATATAGACGTGTTTTGTGTTCAATCAACGTTGCTACGCAGCCCTTACTTTTCCCACGACCGGATACAACAGTATCCAGTTCCCAGTGCCCAAACGTTTCACGGGAACGGACTTCTTTCGGGCGATCTGAAATAGTCTTTCCAATCGCGAATTTACCGCGCGTTTCTTCGGGTTTCTGACGCTTCCCCTTATGCCGAAGAACCTGTATTACGCCTTCAACCAGGCGCCCTGCATAGATCCAGCGATAGATGGTTTTGAAAGAGACTACACGCCGTCTTCGGTGCGGAAACGTTCGGTGATTAGTTCTGGAGACCACGTTGCCTCCAATTTTTCCTCCAGTGAAGCAGCCAAGGCATCGGACCATCTCCCTGGAGAAACCGAAGTCTTCCGACGCTCCTCATAAGCATTCTGAGCTTGTTCTGCCTGATATGGATGTGATGAAGCCATACGATCTAAACTCACGACAAATCGTTGATGGATGCCTACCCAGTTCTTTCGCAATGGCTCTTGAGCTTCTACCATGTCTGTGGAGGATTTCTAGCTTGCTACGTTCGATTACGCTAAGATGTCTGTAGCTCATGGTTGGATTCTCCTTGTGTGAATGGTGCTGTGGTGACTTCATTCTACACGAATCCGGCCATGGGCCATTTTTTATTTATTTCCAGTAGGTGTCGCACTTCATATTACAATCCGTCATATATTTAGTCTTTGTTTGTTATTTATTAATGTCGATAAAAAGTGATCTAATCCGTATTAGATAAGACTTGTGACGCCAAGGAAGAGGGGATAGTTTAGATCATAATCGATAGGAACAAGGCAGTATTTTCAGCTAACTATTCTTCTTCGACAGGCTTTAGTTTTCAAAAATAAACTCTAGATTTAATGATAGTCGTATCGCCGATCTATCGTAAAGTCGTAAGAAAATAAGGAGGATATTCTAATTAAGCAACCTACATAACTAGCTGATTTTAAGGTGGATTATAACTGCTAATTTGAAGTATCTAATGAATAAACAGGTTGGTGTATCTAATAAATGGTTAATATTCGACAAAAAAGTCTTTTTTCTACAAAAAAAGCCCATATCTTTCAAGATAAAAATAATTGATAATTAGTAAGCTATTTCAAAAGTTTCATAGAAGTTGAGAGGATTCTTATAGAAAGGAGCTACAGAGTTTAATCACAAAATGGAGATAGTAGAACGGAGTAAACATGAAAAAATGTAATGTTGTTTTTTTGTTTTTGGTTATTGTCGCAAACTTATTAAATATTGGGGGCATTAGTGCAGTAGCAGCTGAAGCCTCAAACGGATTAAATAAGATTTCAGTTGGTGTGCAGCATCTCCTTATTCTTGGAAAGGATCAATCTGTCTGGTCTGCAGGATCAAACACACAAGGCCAATTAGGAAGACCTACTGCTTCTTACACAGACGGAGTAGGTCAGATACCTTCGTTATCGAATGCAGTAGATGTTGCTGCAGGAAATTTATCAAGTCTGGTTCTTACATCTGACAGCACGATCTTTCAATGGCGTGGAACAGACAACCAGCCTAATAAGATTACTTCGATCAGAGATGCCATAGATGTTGAAGCGGGTGCGTCACATGGTGTGGCGTTAACCCGAGAGGGAAAGGTCTGGACTTGGGGAAGCAATTATGTCGGTCAGTTGGGAATAGGTAGTAATTCTTCTGATTTTTCTCTGTTAACTCCAGTCCAAGTACCTAATTTATCTGATGTTATTGAGATTGCTGCAAAAGGCGATACAACTCTTGCTTTAAAGAAAGACGGTACCGTATGGGGATGGGGGAGTAATTCCTATTACCAATTTGGCAATGGAACTCAGCAAGGAAGCAATGTTCCCATTCAAATCGTTCTTCCTCGAAGTATCAAGCACATTTATTTAGGAACCACATATGTAGGAGTTATTGATGACCAAGATAATGTTTGGGCATGGGGAATAAATAGCAGTGGTCAGTTAGGCGATGGAACCCAAGTGAACAGGCCGTTACCTATTCAAATTGAAGGTTTAAAATCAATCAAACAGCTTGCTTTAGGGAATACATTCGGTATGGGTTTAAAACAAGATGGATCTATGCTCTCTTGGGGAAGCAATATAAATGGACAGCTTGGAGACGAGACAAATGTTAATCATTTGTCACCGTCATTAGTACACGGGATAAATAAAGTTGACTCTATTAGTGCAGGCAGTGCTACTAGCATGGCTGTTACAGAGAACTCTGAAATATTTATCTGGGGGAGATTAATGACTGATGCTAAGGGCGGTACTTCTAACAAGCCAGTCAAGATTGAGATAAATGATAGCCCTAAACAGATAGAGCCATTGGTTGCACCCCAAGCCTTAAAAATTAAAGTGTTGAATGGTACTTCAATTAAATTGTCATGGGACCAATCTTTAGAAGGAAACGAGATGTTGGCTGGTTATAACATCTATCAAAACGATGTTCTAGTAGGAACAACAACGGAAACCAATTACATTATCAATACACTAAACCCAAAAATGGAGTATACATTTACGATTCGTGCCCGAGATAAAACAGGGAATGTATCTGATCCGAGTAACTCAGTTAAGAAAAAAGCATCTAAACAGTACACATATGTATATAACTCCGCCGGTCGCTTGATCAGTATAACTTATGAGTCAGGCAAGAAAATTGTTTACACTTACGATAAAAACGGAAATTTAATTAAAACAACAATTATTAACCCATAGGTTTAAGGATTGTATATCGAACGGAGAGAATTAATTGAAGATAACAACGATAAAAAGATATTTATCAATCATAGTAATCACTTCCTTATTACTGAGCCTTATTGCTGGCATTACCGGACCGAGAGTATCTGCAGATGATGTGCAAGATAATCAGCTAACCGTGCAACGTATCGTTGAGCTTTTTGGGACTACAGAGTCCTTTGTGCAGGGTTACCTTGAACAAGGTTATACACTAAATCAGATACTTACTGCTTTTTATAAGGCAGATTTAAGCCATATAGACTTTAAGGAAGCGTTGAAAAGTTTAGTCCCCCTTGAAAGTAATGAATCACAATCAGTTACGACTGAAGTATACAGCGAAGTGGATAATAAATTGTTGGATATTAACAGTGTAGACATTGATGATTCTAGCATTGTGAAAAAATATGATTACTTCCCAGTAACTGAGGCAGTATATGGTGATGGGTCAAATAGTGTAACGGATGATGTTTATGGGGCTGATGAGAAAAATGAAGAAGAGGCTCCTTCGGTTACCGATGATGTTTACGAGCAAAAAAGTCTTGTTTCTCTTAGTACTACAGTGTCTGGAGAAGAGCCACATGTCTCGGAAAAAGCACCGGTCTATAATAAGTCATCGTTTAACCAAGCGCCTTACTCTGTAGGCAGTAATGGTGAATCGATTTCTAACCTTACAGGCAGCCTTACCTTAGAACAAAAGGATGCAACCCTTCCTGGTAGAAATGGTATGGGTTTTTCACTCACTAGGAAATATGACACAAGCTCATCTCAATTTTATGATATGGACTTCGGTTATAAGACATATCCTTATCCAATATACAACTATTTTGTGCAGTATAACGCAGTTCGTAAGAAAGTAACAACGCAGTACGCTGTCAAGTACACAGAGGATAAATGGGCCCAAGTGGATAACAATGGTGATGGTAGTGTAGACTATGAAACCTTTATCCTTGAAAGTAAAGAGATTACAAAAGGAACCTACAATTCTAGAACTGATGCTGATAATGCAGCTAGCCAGAGAGCAGTTTACACAACACCTGCAGATACGAAATCTGTGACTGATTATCGCTATAGTTCTACTAACAGTTTTGCATACTCCATTCCGTATAGTTCTGGAGGCTATAGTGGAACATTGACGTCCCTAGGTTCTCCACAAGTATCAGGAACGTATACTCCTGCAGTTACAAAACAAGCACCAGCTCAAACTTGTACAAATTCAATACCTGGTAAATACGATGCTAAAGGGAATTGGTATGCGACTGGTACAGGGACTTCATGCCCTGATACTAAGACAACAACAGCAGATGGGTATACGGTTACGTTAAATCGTACTTCTACTGAAAATACTAAAGCCTGCGCCTCTCCGTATCTTGCTGGAGCGAATTATGTATGTACTAAATCTTGGGTAGCTACCTATACTGGTTCATATACCATTCCAGCGAAGGACACAAGAAGTTATACACAGACGTACCAAGGTTATGTAACAAAACCAGCAACGTATTCAAATATTCGTTTTGATTCCTGGGTTACATTATCTGGTGGTGCAAGGCAGAGGTATGCATATAGTGTTTCTGTTTTGCCATGGGTCGATACCCAATTAATTGAGGGTCCACCAGAAAATGTTACTCAAGTAACGGATACTTATGAGTTGTGGTCAGAAGCCAACCAAATCAAAGAGACTATTAGTTCTGCTCCGAATGCTGCTCTTGGTAGTGATAATGGTTATAACTATTACCTGGCGCCTAATCCAAACGCATCAGTACAAGCATATCAGGTGGGAACAGGTACGGACGTAACGTATTATAATAAAACTTCTCAGCCTCTTGAAGAACAATTATACCCGATTGGTAAGGGATGGTCTTGGAATCTTCCTTACATCGAAATTAAGGATGGGAAGAAAAGAGTTTACCTTGAAACTGGTGGAAGTTATGAGGTTGAGGGTAACACGCTCAAAAATTACGAGTGGGAAGGTCTTTCTCTCAACCAGGACAGTTCTATATCTCTAAACGGTGATGTATCTCAATATGTTCTGGCAACCATTGACGGAACTCAAAAACAATACTTCACTGGAGACGGCCGGTTACTCCAAACATCTGATGCCTATGGAAATAATGTTCAATTTAGATATGAGCAAAATGCTATGTATGGACGTAAACTGCTAACTCAGGTAAAAGATGCAATCGGTAACACAATTAATATTGAGTATTCGACTTCTAAGGTAACTGTGACATCAGGCACCAAAACTGTTGTGTATGATAAGCATTCACAAAACGGTGTTGAACTACTAGACTCTGTGACAGATCAATTGGGACGGAAGACCACTTATTCGTACAAAATTGCAGATGCCAAATTTAATTTGATGACAAATAATCCAGAGAGGGCAGTTTCTAACCCCTATGCACTTATAACGTCTGTTCAATATCCGACGGGAGCCAAATCCATTTATCAGTATGAAGATAACGCCGTAAAACGTTATATCGGTCCTGAAGCGATAAATGAGAGTTACCGTCTCTTGTCACGCAAAGATCAGATCACCTATGAGAACGCAGAGACGGAAGATTTCAATCGACAAACACTAAGCTACCCATCCGATATTGGAAACAGCTATGGACAAAACACTAATTTTAAGACTGTTATCAATAATGGACTCACGAACACAACTTACATGTATCGAAAAAATTTCATTGATGATAGTACACCAGCTCAGTATTACTTGGACAGCACAGTCGAAGCTGCAGAAGGAAAAGAGCAATTGACTAGCTATAGTTATGGTAAAAAGGTTGGGAACCGTAGTTACATGTCTACGTCTCCAACAGGTACTGTAACTAGCAACAATCAGACAGGAGATAGATTAACAACAAGCACATTTTATGATGACTATGGCAACGTCGTTCAATCAACAGATCAAAAAGGACAAGTAACAACTAATACGTATGATAGTGCTAAACACTGGCTAATAAGTACAACTAGTCCAGTAACTAGTAATGCTAAACTGTACATGGCCTATACTCGTACCCCACAAGGTGCCATTTCTCAGTTAATTGTACGGAAGGACAGTGATTCTGGAGCACTCCTAAGACAAGTTAATTATACGTATGACAGTTACGGGAACCCGATTAGTCAAACGATTAAAAATGATAACCAATCGATTGCAACAACTAACGAATACAGCAATGAATATCAGAATGCTTTCTTAACCAAACAGAGTATGAATGTAACGGATGCAGATGGTAATGTCCGCGTCATATCGAATGCTTCAGCTTATGATCCTACGACAGGATTGCAGACCTCCACTTTGGATGGTAATCAGCACAAAACAAGCTATCAGTATGATACATTGGGAAGAACCATTAAAGTCACTTATCCAGATGGCAAGGTTGTCTCTGCTTTATACGATGACTTTAAGAACACAGTTACAGTCACGGACGAAGCAGGGATTCAGTCGTACACACGATGGAACGCACTGAGGCAGCAAATCGAGCAAGGATATTATAAAGATAGCCTCGTAATAACAGGCAGAACAGGATATGATCCGTATAGCAGACAAAGCTGGACAGAAGATGCATTGGGTAATCGAACACGCTATGACTATGATAGTTGGAATCGAATAACTAGTACTACTGCTGCTGATGGTACCATCAACATGACTAGGTACTCCGATCCTTCTAGACAAGTTATCCAGACTGACCCCGAAGGATATTCATTGACTGAAACTTATGATGTCTGGGGACAACTTCTGAAAACGGAAGAGAAGAAGCAACTAGATGATTCTTTGACTATGCTTTCTAAAAATTCCTATGATAATATCTCGGGCAAAGTTATCGAAGAGACAGATGGAAACGGAAATACCACTACATTTAACTATGACGTGTTAGGTCAATTGGTATCCGTAACAGACGCTAATGGTAGCATTAATCGCTATGAATATGACATGATGGGTAATTTGACTAAAACAACTGATCCAGACGGTAATAGTAAAGAGAAGAAATATGATGAGTTGGCTCGAGAAATCTTAACGTCTGATAAGTTAGGAATTTCAGAGAAAAAATATTATGATGAAAGTGGTAATCTATTACGGTGGATTGATCGTAATGGAGATATATTTGATTATTCCTATGATCTGCGTGACCGCTTACTAGAGGAGAAAAGTCCGGACGATATAGTCAAATTCACGTATGACAACACTGGTAAACGATTGAGCATGAAGGACACCATAGGGCTCACATCATACCAGTATGATCCATTAACTTCAAATTTGACCCAAGTTACGTACCCAGATGGGCTTACGCTAAGGTTAGATTATGATCTCAATGGAAACCGGACTCATATGACAGGACCTTTTGGGAACGATGTATATTATTCATACGATTCTATGAATCGAATGAACTCAGTAGGGAGTAGTAAAGATAAAGCAGATGCAACATACAGCTACTACCTTAACGGTCTTCAAGATACAACACAAACAGTGAATGGAGTAGAAAGCCACAGACGTTATAATGGTTTGGACTTAACTGGTTTAGATCAAATTAAAGATAAGGCTGGATTAAATAGTTACACATACGAATATGATAGCAATAAAAATATTGTCAATCGTACTCAAGGTGGTTCGGAAGATACTTTTAAGTATGATAAACTGAATCGAATCAGTACATCATCACTTGATAATGAAAGTTATAGTTACGATAAACAAGGCAATCGACTTACATTAGAGACTGAGGGTGAAATCGTACCTCATGAGACGGAAAATGTTTTTGATTCTAGGAATAGGCTCCAGCAGGTTAATAAGGCAGGTGAAAAAGTAAACTATAAGTATAATGGAGAAGGTTTGCTAACGGAACGAACGGAGAATGGTATCACAAGCCGTTATTATTATGATGGAAATCAGATTGTTGCGGAGGCTACTATTAAAGATGGTAAGCCAGAACTTAAAGCTAACTATATTCGAGGACAGAAGTTGGAAGCCATACAATATCCTAATGGAACCAAGGCTTATATTTCAACAAATGGCCATGGTGACATCACGGAATTGCGAAGTGAAGCTGGAGAACTATTAAATCGTTATAAGTATAACCTGTGGGGCAGCATCACCTACAAAGAGGAAAAAGTATATAATCCATTCCGGTATTCTGGTGAGTTATGGGATGATGCTACTGAACTGCAATACTTGCGGGCAAGATGGTATGACCCAGAAATGGGCCGATTTATTAGCGAAGATACTTTTACTGGTAGTATAATTGATCCTATAAGTCTTAATCTGTATGCTTACGTTAATAACAATCCTTTGAAGTACTGGGATCCAACTGGTCATGCGCCGCAATTTGGTAGTTTTGCATATGGAAATATGGCGCATAAGCAATTACAAAGGTTGTTCCTGACAATTAACATATTTGTAGGCCAGCAGATAGCTTTTACAGAGAAAAATGTAACACTTACAAGTGGCAAAAATGGACGTATAGATTTTGCATTAAAAACTGGTGAACATCGATATGAAATATTTGAACTAAAGCCGATATCTCAGAGGGGAAATGGTGTTGGAAGTGCTCAGTTACAAAGATATATTGAAGGAATTAATGAGAATGGATTCAGGGGTGATTTAGATGCTAGAGCAATAGCAGGTACTAGTTGGAATCCTAATGGCATAGCAATACTAAATCCATTTGATCCAAAAAAAGAAATAAGATATTACACTTATTATTCTAACGAACCGGGTATGATTTATTATGGCCCTGCTAATAGGCAAGAAACTTCTATTGATCCAAAGGAGGTAACAAAGCCAAAATCGATAATTGATAAAATAACAAATTCGTTCAAAAAGTTCTTTGGAGCTGAGTACTACCCTGAAGGTACCCCTTTACCTAATGGTATGCCACCTCTTGGTGGAAACAAAAATCGAGGTGGAGGATTAAGTCCTTTCCCTGGCGTACCATTTATTCCAGTGATTCCATAAGGAGGATAAGATGAATATAACAAAGGAAATAGAGGAAATCTTACTACCATTATTTTTTGAGCATAACTTTACGGAATATAAAAAGACTGCAGGCACGTGGGATTTTTCACGAAAGATGGATGGTTACTACGATCACATCATGCTAGATACGAGTGTTAGGTATAAAAATGCAATACGATGCAGTTATTCCAATGGAACCACTTTCAATAACAGTGCCTTACTATTAGGTCAATTAGAGGAATGGCAATTCTATGATAGTGTTGATTCTCTAAGAGAGAAGCTGCAACTTATAGGTGATATTACGATTAATTATGCTTTAAAGTGGTTTAAAGATAACGCTCCTAAGAAGGCTAGAGCTCAGAACTTTCTGGACATTACATGGGAGCCTGTTATCAAAGAATTTATTGCAAGAAATAACATTGACCTTTTTAGTTCCAATTCTGTAGACATCCTCGATCATTTGCTTGAACTCAATCCGAATGAAAATGATATTATGGTGATTAGCTATTGTTATGGAGAAATCATCCGAAATAACTTCGGAGCAGATTGGGTTTATGATGAGTTTGGGGAGCCTATTGTGAATAATATTGGAGGAAAAGTCGGATACAAAAGGAGACCCTTCTCAATAACAAATATAGTGTTAAAGGATTCGAGTACATCTCTTAGGGAGTACTTCGATATTATTCACGGTTTAGTTGAAAAATTTAGAAAGAAATAATTGATTATAACTGACTGATCCATGTGAGGTTGAGTTAGTCGTTTAAGTTTTTTTGCTTGCTGAGAACAACGGATAATTTTTTGAATGTTTTTTTAACACAGGAAGCGCCGTGCTCACTTTAGAGTGTTAGGTGCTTCCTTTTTTTAGGGAAAAAATCTCGAATGTTAATAAAGTATAAAGAGGGATTAATGTTTCTATAATGCGAGTTTTGATAAGAGAAACTAGGTCGTGTCTGAAAACTCTTCATTGAGTCAATTTGAAAATGGCAGCCACGTATACAAACGCCAAGAATGACTTAG
>NZ_JAUQTB010000019.1 GCF_030580655.1 Paenibacillus lacisoli | reverse complement strand
CGTCTTTGACTCATGTTTGCTACTCCATTCGTTTTTCTCAAATCTTACCATAATATTTAGTTTTCAGACACATCCTAGAAGAGATTGAGAAATTCTACAACAGTCTGCTGACAGATCATCGCGTCAAGGTCATTGTACCGCTGGCCGGCAACGTGTTCAGCAAAGCTTATGGAATTGTTGAAGACCCGTTTGGTGTGCAGCTTCAACTGATGTACGATGAGCGATTGAAGTAAGTAACCGTCCGAAATTCAAGCACATCTGCAAGACAGGCCGCTTCCCTGAGGAGCGGTCTGCTTGTGATGAGCTTATCTGGAACAAATCATTTTATAGAAATAGTTCTAAGGTAATGAACTCGTTCTTCCTTTATCGTGAAGTTTACGATTAATATGTCGAAAAAAGCAATATTTTGTATGTTATATTAGTCTCTTTCATACAACATATAGGAATCAATACCTAATTCAGGATATGATAACTTAAAATTTTCCAATAGATATGAAGACATTCAGGGGGGACACTTTTTGAGATTTCATTTATCACTTCGCATGAAAATTCTATTCAGTTTCTTATCCATCATTTTGCTGTTTGTGGCGACCGTTGTCTCCACAACGGTGATGAACCGGCAGATCATCCAGAAAACGAGCCTTATTATGGAGTCACAGCAGCGTATGAGCGTCATTCAAAGACTGAATCTGTACGCGCGAATGACCGATGATGACGGTGCCGCTTATATGCTGGCTTCGCCGGGCACCCGGGATTCTTACAGAACGCGCTACGATGCAGACATCAAGTTTGTCGAGACGGAGCTTTCCAATCTTAAAGCAATGACTGCAAATGCACAGGATCTTCAACAGATTGCTAAATTTACTGAACGGTGGCGCAGCAGTCTGGAGAACAAACAGGCCATTATGGATGCCCTTCTCACGGATTTCAGCAATGCCCAAAACAACTATACCAGGGATTCGTATGATCCCATCGCCTTCTCCCTGCTTTCTTTAGTAAAAGGAGAGGAAGCTAAAATGGAAGCTTACAGGCAGGATATCAAGAATACCAATCAGCTCGTTCAATATTTGAGCTATGGTCTTGCTGCGGCAGCTATCATTCTCTCTCTCGGCATTGCATTCATGCTGTCCCAGTATATGATCCGCCGCATCAGCCAGTTGAAAAACAGCGCCGAATCTGTTGCACAAGGAGATCTAAACCTTGCTGAGCTTAAATTCAAGGGGAATGATGAGCTATCCAAGCTCTCGGACGCATTCAACAGTATGACCTCCTCACTGCGGGATATTATCGGAAACGCCGAAGAAGTGTCCATTCATACTGCAGCCTCTTCCGTTCAATTGAAATCCAGTGCGGAACAGACCGGACAAGCCACTTTACATATCTCTGATGCCATGCAGCAAATTACAGAAGGGATTGAGCAGCAGGTACAGCATTTGATGGAGAATGCCAGCACCATGGAAGAACTGTCCAGCAAGGTTACCCATATCGCAGAGCATGGACAGTCGGTATTGGGTTCTGTCAGCACTACCTCTGCCACTGCCTTGCAAGGTAAAGAAGAATTAAGCCGTGCTATACAGCAGATCCGCATCATCGAGGGAAGCAACAGCGGACTTACCCAAGTGATCCTCGGGTTGAATGACCAGATTGACCAAATTTCAAGTGCAGTCCGCCTCATTACGGAGATCAGTTCGCAGACAGACCTGCTTGCTTTGAATGCCAGCATTGAAGCTGCCCGGGCAGGCGAACAAGGTCGGGGGTTCTCGGTCGTGGCCCAAGAAGTACGCAAGCTCGCCGAACAGTCCAAAACATCAGCCGATCAGATATCCCGGCTGGTGTCAGGTATCCAGCAGGTAGCGGAGAAAGCTGTGGATGAAATGAATCAGGGAACGATCGAAATTCAGAAAGGCATTCAACTTGTCGATCTGGCAGGAGTGTCCTTTGAAGGGATATTGGAGCTCATTCGCCAGGCTGAACGTGATGTGGAAGAAGTCAGCCAGGAAGCAATGCTGATTCTGGACGATTCCGTCCGCGTGAATTCAGGAATGGACGCGGTCACCCGGATTGCGAAACAGAACGCGGCCAATACCCAAACGATATCTGCCTCTACACAGGAGCAGCTAGCCTCCATGGAGGAAATTACTGCCTCTTCCGGTTCGCTCTCCGAATTGGCCGGCACCCTGAAGACATTGATTGGCAAATTCAAATTATAATACCGGATAGAAAGGAATGCTCAGCACATGAAGGCACTCAAAGTTTTAATTATTGCGGCAGTAATGGGGTTGACGGCCTGCTCCAGCTCTGCCGGATCTGACAGCCCTGTCACCCTGAAGGTATGGACAACGACTGTTGATCAGGCAACTACGGTATTAAAGGAACGAATTAAACGGTTTGAAAGTGAACATCCGAATATCAAGGTCCAAGTCGAAGAGCTGTCGATGGGAGCGGCCTCCAGCCAATTCAAAACCTCCATGCTGGGCAGCGATGCCCCGGATCTGTTCCGGTCAGACAATGCGTGGGTATCCGAACTTGGAGAACTGGGTCTCCTCCATCCTCTCGATGACTATATTACCGAGTCGGACCGGAAGGATTTTATCGACTCTGCCATTCAATCTGTAGAACATAATCATCAGTTAATGGGTTTGCCTATAGTTATGGAGGCTCCCGCCCTGCTGTATAACAAAAAAATGCTGCAGTCCGCAGGGTTGAACAGCCCGCCCGCTACGATGAATGAGCTGCTCGAAGATGCCAAAAAATTAACCGATGAGAATCACTATGGAATCTACCTGTCCAATGACTCTTATATTGCTCAATCCTACTTATGGGCTTTTGGTGGAGGAACGGTAACGAATGACAAAGAAATCCGGATTACTTCCCCGGAATCCAAAGCTGCCATTGAATTCATGCTTACATTAAAAAAAGAACAGGTAATTCAGCCCTATTCGGATTACCAGGACGGTTATGAGAAAATGATGAATGATTTCAAGGAAGGTAGAGCAGCTATGACTATTAATGGTCCGTGGGCCGTTAACGATATCCTGAGCGGACAAGCGTTTAAGGATCCCGCAAACCTGGGGATCACCGCTGTACCGAAGGGACCCGGAGGCCAGGGCTCTCCTGCAGGCGGCCACAGCTGGGTCATGGGCAAATACTCCCAGCATCCCGAAGAAGCTTATGAACTCGCCCATTTTCTGACAGACACCAGCACGCAGCTCGAGCTTACCAAGCAGTTGAAAACCCTGCCGACAAGAAAAAGCACGTATGAAAATGCAGAGCTTCAGTCTGACCTGGTCGTACAGGGCTTCAAAACCCAGCTTGAAGCGGCAAAATCACGTCCATTGTTCCCCGAGGAGGGTCAGCTTTACAGCGATTTCACCGGTAATCTAAGCGACATTCTGCTCGGCAGCCAGTCCATAGATGAAGGTCTGAACAACATCCAGAATGCATGGAAGACTTTGCTGAACATCAAAGATTAACCCCTCGCCGCATGCGAGACACTGAAAGCCCCTTAAGTTAGACAGGAAGAAGTCCGATGAATCCTGCTAATGAAGGGGCTTTTCTATTTTTTCATTTTACAAATTATCCCTTCTGATATAGCATTTCATTATAACTTAAGAGGAGGGTACTGGATGACGACAGTAGGTATATTAGGAGTTGTTCACGATGATGAACTCAGGCAAAAATACGGGCTGTCCCTGAATGTAATTGAAGAGCTGATTCTTGAATTTGAACCCGATGTTATCTGCGGAGAAGTGCTCCCAGCAAGCTGGGCGAAATATCAGGAGGACCCGGCGGTGCGGGGATATTGGGGAGAGCCAGCCAGTGAATATTGGGAGCTGATTTTCCCTTTATGCGAGGAGAGGCAGATCGAATTTGTACCGATAGACTGGGTGGAGCTGGATGTCTGGCTGGATTTTGACCCGTTCTTAAATTATGAAGAAGAACAACAGCAGCAGCTCAATAACGAATTGGAGCAATGGTTCGAGAAGCAGCTGACAGCCTGCCGTTCAGGTCTGCTGCCTTTCAACTCCGCCGATTTTGACAAGGTAACGACGCAAAAATATGAATGGCTGGAACAGATGAACCCCCGTGCTCAAATCCTTCGGTGGGAATGCAGGCATCTGATCATGATTCAGCGAATTCGCAATGCCATCAGACAGCATAAGGGGAAACGGGTATTGTGTATCGTTGGTGCGGATCATAATCATGTTTTGTACAAAGAACTGTCCGGAGAACAGGACCTTCATGTTGTGTATCCTCTCCGGACCTAAACAGATTATGAACAAAGTTTTGATTATTGGCATCGTAGCGAGCGGCAAAACCACTTTAGCCCAACATTTATCACTGAGCACAGGCATCCCCTGGTTTGAATTGGATTCCATCGTACATCATCAGATCGAATCGATCCGGATTAAACGTACCGCAGACGAGCAGGCAGAAGTAATCTCACACATTGACCGGCAGGGTGCCTGGATTATGGAAGGCACGGACCGGGCCTCCTATCAATTTCTGTATGATATGGCAGACATCATCATTTTTTTGGATCCGCTTTTGTGGAAGCGGAAACTTCGAATTTTCACACGTTATCTCAAGCAAAAGCTTGGCATAGAACCTTGTCATTATAAACCTGATTTGAAGATGCTGCGATTGATGTACCAATGGACCAGAGACTTTGAACAAAACAGACCGGCTTTTGAATACAAGCTGCGATCCTACGGCCTTAAGGTGATTCGACTTACAGATAACAGACCGTCTAGGTCTGACAAGCTTCTACGAAGGCCTTGAACAGCTTCATGCTGCTGTCATCGGATGTATAACTAAGCTCAGGGTGCCACTGCACAGCCACCATAAACTTGTGATCCGGCATCACTACCGCCTCAACCAGTCCGTCCTCTGCGAGTGCCGCAGCAAGCAATTGGCTGGATAATTTCCGGATCCCCTGATGGTGCAGGCTGTTGACGGACAAGGAATCCTTTTGCACAATCTGATGCAGCAGTGATCCTTCCTCTATGTATACCTCATGCACGGGCTCGCTGTAAGACGCATGCTGCCGGTGTATAACCTTATGTTCGCTGTAGCGCTGACTGGGAAGATCCTGGTACAGGGTCCCTCCTAACAGCGCATTAAACAGCTGCAGTCCACGACAGATGCCGAACACCGGTAGCCCCACCTCCCTCACCCGCTCAAACAATAACTTCTCCATAAGGTCCCGTTCACCGCATATTTCACCGCACGCCTCTGTTTTCACTTCACCATAAATATGAGGATCAAGATCCTGCCCACCCGTGAACAGAAATCCGTCCAATAGGTCTGTCATGGAATGGATGGCATCAGCATTCGAGGTTAACGGCACCATGAACGGAATTCCTCCCGCCTGCTCAATGGCCTTCATATAACCCGGAAGCATCCAGTAGCTGTCCTTATCCTTATCATATAAAGGCAGGACGCCTATTCTTGGTTTACTCAATGTTCTATTCCCCCATCTGCAGCAAGCTGGCTAAAGTTTCTTTTCTTGCATTATACAATAATAAAAAGACTGCCTATCTCTCAAGGGAAAGCCGTAGCGCTCTACTTATACGCAGAAAGCCATTGACGCAGAAGCCGACGATCTGCAGTGCTCTGTAATCTGTATCTATACTCCGGTAATTTTTGTACACCGTACCGCCGAGCCACTCCTGCTTCCGGAAGCCTTTGCTAAAATAATCATCCACGACCCCATTCGTTCTCGTCCCGGACGGCTGCAGGGTAGACGTAATCACCGGATGCTCTACCGAGATCCGGTATACGTCATTTCTCCGCCTCCTGTATCCTTGCCTTAATTAACGAAACACCTTGTAATCGATTTCTCTCATCGCTATATTTCCTTTCTCGTCATTGAGAATTGCGCTTGACCTCGAAATAATTGGGTAATTATAAATTACATTCTTACTTACTACGAACTATATCGATAATGAAAGGGGTTTGAACACATGGATACGCAATCGAGGAATTCTCTTATTTATGGTGCAGTAGCCGGAGCGATCATCGGAGGTGCTGTCGGTATTCTTCTCTCCCCGCAGCAGCGGCCAAAAGTGATGGCCAAAATTGAAGACACTGCTGATTTTATTAAAGAGGCCGGTAACGTTCTTAATGAACAAGGGATGATGCTGGCTGACAAAAGCCAGGAAGTGGCAGGTGTAATCAAGGATTCGATCAGCGTCGCCAAAGACATCAAGGACGAGACACAAACCGCGGCGCAGGGTGTGAAATCCGAAATTTCAAATTTCAAACAGTCCTGATATCTTCATAAGCCCGCCTGAACATAAAGAGAGCTTCCGCTCTCTTTTTTGGCGTTTTATTGCAGGTAATTATCGATTAGAACCGATCTCTTTCACCCTGTACCAATAATTGTAGCTATGTTCGTATCCCAGCTTTTCATACAGCCTGAGCGCCGGCTTGTTATGGTCAATGACCGCCAAGTAACTGGCTTCGGCGCCGCGGGCTTTTCCCCAGTGCAGCAGATGAAGTATCATCTGTTCTGCCAATCCCTGATTCCGGTACTTCGGGTCCGTGACGATGTCGTACAGGCCGATATATCCCCGTTCGCAGACCCCCAACCCGCAGGCCACCACCTTATCTTCGTGATACAGTGAAATAAATCCTTTTGCAAGGATAATGCCGTTCAACATAGAGATCATCGTTGCCCTGTGCTGCTCCTTGACTTCATTGATCCGGATCAATGCCTCAAGCCACTCTTCCGTCAACTGTTCCTGGATCGTGTAAGCGGTCCAATAAGGACGACGCAGGGCATCAAGAGTCATTGTCTGCACCTGGGTAACATCCTCAACCCTATAATCCTGCCCTTCCAACAGCTGATCAAGATCTGCCGGCTTCACGAACGGCGTTATTTTGAAAATGGTCCGCTGACCGCATGCTGTATAGAATTGCTCACATGTCTTAATTTTCTCTTCCACATCCACGGTTGATCCGAAGATCGGACTAATGGAGTTGGCACGTTTGGTGTAGCCGTTAGCTAGACGCAGCATCCAGCCATCTGTCATAAGAGTTGACAGCGACGGCCAGTGGTTTAATGAGAGCTCCTCAAGATGATACTTCAGCATTTCATCCCTCCTCAATAATGAATTATAATACAAATTTATGAATTTAAATACAGACTCACATCCTATCTCTTACTCTTTCAATCCAGCCTTCTTTGTTTAAGTTGGCGCTATGACGGTTACATACTTGTGAGTTCGCATGAACATTTTGCAGACTGTATTTAAAAGTTAGGTACTAAAAAATAGTATTCAAGGAGGAACCATCATGGCAGACCAATATACTCTGCAAGACCCAAGCACCCAGTACCCCAAGGCTGGACCAGAATTTCAGCAGCAGCAGGAAGGACCTGGACTTCAGAAGGACATGACTCCTGTACCGGATTCCGGTGAGGAATTGTATCGTGGTACCGGCCGCCTGACAGGCCGCAAAGCAATTGTAACCGGTGCGGACAGCGGGATCGGACGCGCAGTGGCCATTGCTTTTGCCCGTGAAGGCGCTGACGTCCTCCTCTCTTATATGCCGGAGGAAGAAGAAGATGCGAAGCAGGTTGTGAAGCTGGTGGAAGAAGCCGGACGTAAAGCCGTTGCGATCCCTGGTGACATCAAGGACAAGCAGTATTGTGAACAGCTCGTATCCGCAGCAGTGCAGGAGTTTGGCGGCCTGGATATTCTGGCCAACGTAGCCGGCAAGCAGCAGTATGTCGAAGACATTGCTGACTTGACGGACGAACAGTTCGACGAGACGTTCAAGACGAATGTGTATTCCATGTTCTGGCTGAGCAAAGCTGCGCTGAAGCATATGAAGCCAGGCAGCAGCATCATTAATACGACATCGATTCAGGCCTACAGCCCTGCACCGATTCTGCTGGACTATGCAACTACCAAGTCCGCGATTAACACGTTCACGAAAGCCCTGGCTCAGCAGGTTGGCAGCAAGGGAATTCGTGTTAATGCGGTGGCACCGGGACCGGTATGGACTCCGCTGCAGATCGTAGGCGGACAGCCGGAAGACGCGCTGAAGGAGTTCGGCAACCAGACACCACTGGGCCGTCCAGGTCAGCCGATCGAGATGGCACCGGCCTATGTATTCCTGGCAAGCCAGGAATCAAGCTATGTCAGCGGTGAGACGCTGAATGCCAACGGCGGTATGCCAACACCATAAGCATTCGCTCACAAAGGGCACCTTTCCGGAATGGAAGGGTGCTTTTTTTGTGCCCACCCCTGGCAATCGTTTAAACTGGTTTTGACGCAAAAAGGTTTACTTAGATAAAAGAGGTGATTGGCTTGAAAAGTGAGGTTCTTTATGAGGAGTTCCTCCGTATTACTGCAGAACTCCAACAGCAGTTGAAGATAACGCCTGTCCTGTACGGATCCCTGGGACTGGAGCGGGCAACCGAAATGTGGTTTGCTCCGCAGGATATCGATATTCTTGTGCCTGAACGGTATATCCGGGAAGATTGGACTATGCTGCAGGAGGTAATGGAAGGAGTAGGTTATGTCTTAACCGATCTGCATGAACACAAGTTTAAGAAAAGCGACCTGTCTGAGTCTGAGAAAAGCAGCTTATCCCAACATGATTATTATGAGGTCGGGTTTGCCTACGAAGAGGATCTTCTTCCTTTTGCCGGTATCTCCCCTGAGGAATTGAAGGTCATTGCAGATGGCCCTGCACCCTATCGCCTTTTGTCCGCCCAGCAGTATCTGGAGGTATACAACCGCTCCTCGCAGGACAGCTATCGAAGAGACAAAAATAATGATAAAGATTTGGATAAGATCGAACGGATACAAAGCTGGATTCATGAAAATAACCATAACTAAAAAATTCCGGACAGGATGATCCTGTCCGGGATTTTTGGGATAGGGTTCAGCACTTTGATATAATCTTGTCGATCAGGCCGTAAGCCACGGCTTCAGCTGCATCCAGGAAATAATCGCGGTCCGAATCCTTATCGATCCGCTTCAGAGTCTGACCGGTATGGTCGGCCAGCAGCTGGTTTAGACGCTGGCGATGCTGCAGCCGCCTTTCATCCATGCTAGACTCAGGAAACAGCACTTTTTTACAAAGGGGATCTAATCAATGAAGCCATTAATCCATATTTCTGCTCTGAAATATCCGAATCATGCTCATTATGACTGGCAGGGAACCCTGCTGGAGCAGACCGAGGACTTTATCATCGTGTGGTGTGAGGCTGGCCGTCCGCTGGCCCATCATACGAAGCAAAAGGTATTCACTATTGAACATGCTTCTCTGGAATTCTTTTTCCTCAAGGAGTGGTTTACCGCTGCCATTGAATTCAAGCAGGGACAAAACACATCCTACTATTGTAACATCGCTATGCCATCCGTCCTGGACGGAGACCGGCTTTCCTTTGTGGATCTGGATCTCGACCTGCTTCGCTCCCCGCAGGGGGAATGGATGGTCGTGGATGAAGATGAATTCGTAGAGAACAGTGTGAAGTATGACTATCCGGAAGCGTTGAAGGAACAGGCCGTTCAGGCCTTACAGCGGCTGCAGGCGCGTGCCGAAAAGAAAACCTTCCCTTTCGATGAGGCTGCCCTGAAATGGGCTTCTCCCTTCCTGCCTTGTTCTCACTCATAACCAAAGAAAACATCGGAGCAGCTATTCGATTTTTATGTTACTGCAACCATTTGCTGCTGAATGATGTCAATAGGATCAAGAGACCGGCTGTGCAACATGACCGTACCAACCTCTATTTGAAAGGGGTGCTACATTGGATCCGACAACGAATAGGATATGCCCTCGTGCTGCTGGCCGATACCAGCAAAGAAAAATTAATCGAGTTAGCGGTGCAGCAAAAGGACAGCTCCTACTATCTTACCGATAAGCAAACTTATGAATCTCTAAAGGAAGGACAGAAGGTCAGGATTACCACCACGAATGAACAAATGGACTCCCTTCCTCCGATCCGTATTGCCAAAAATATCGAGATTTTATAATGGAGGCGGTCAAGCTGATGAATCAGCAGCGTAATGTTGTCTTTTATGGGGCGATGAGTCTGGATGGTTATATTGCACGGAAGAATCATTCCCTGGACTGGCTGATTGGGACAGAAGGTGAGGAAGAGAGCGGTTATGCCGAATTCTATGATACCGTAGATACTCTTCTGATGGGCCGTACCACCTATGAGCAGATTCAGGTGCTCTCGCCGGAGGCTTTTCCGTATGAAGGTAAAACCTGTTATGTATTCTCCCGGACTACGACCGGATCCGATGAACATGTCACCTTCGTGGACGAAGACGCTGAGGTCCTGGTCGGTCGGCTGAAGCAGCAGCCGGGACAGCGCATTTGGGTCGTCGGCGGTGGTGCGCTTCTGCGGCCTCTGATCCAGAAGCAGCTTATCGATGAATGGATCGTCCAGATTGCACCCGTGATCCTGGGTCAGGGCATTCCGCTGTTCATTCCCGGCGAGCAGGAGAATCAGCTAAAGCTGCTGGATGTACGGCGTTTCGGTCAGTTTGCAGAATTGCATTATGAACGGCGTTCAGAAATCATTTCAAAAAATCAATAGCGATCAGGAGGCGGCCGCCAAGCCGCTTCTTTGCTTTCTCGGAGATTAATATATAGATATTTGCACATTCGAGGAAATTCCTCCCCTCTTGAATGGGTACAGAGTCTCTGTAATAAATATGAAATTAGTACCTTATTTTGTCATTTATTACGTTTTATGATTGAACTTGTCAATCCATGATGAACAGGAGGAATAATGATGAAAAAAAAGAATTGGCGTCTTTTCCTGGCGGGTACCTTCATTGCGGCACTCCTTGTGCTTATTATCAGCCCCCCGTCCAAAGCTCAGGCAGCAGCTTCGCATACCCCGGTCGTATTTGTACACGGGCTGGGAGGATCAGACAGTAATTTTCTGTATATTCAAAGCTATCTCCGCTCTCAAGGCTGGTCCAGCGACGAGATGTTCGCTATCGATCTTCCAAGCAAGCAGGGGGATCAACGGCTGAATTCAGCGGCAATTGCAAGCCTGGTAGACCAGGTCATCCAGAATACAGGCAGCTCCAAAGTGAATATTGTTGCCCACAGCATGGGCGGTGCTAACAGTCTGTATTACATATTGAACCGGAATGGAGGAGACAAGGTCGGTAAACTGATTACACTAGGCGGCGCGAACCGGCTCACTACCAGCACCGCTCCAGAAGGTGTTCAGGTGATTTCGATTTATTCCACCAGCGATACCATTGTGTCACCCTATCTGTCCATACTTAACGGAGCCCATAACATTCGAGTTACCGGTGTGTCCCACATTGGCCTGATCTTCAACTCGGGCGTGAACCGTCTGATTAGCGAAACACTTGCAGAGTAGGCGCTGCCGCAGAGAAGAGCCTTTCCAGAGGAATGGCTCTTCTTCATTTTGTCCCTATACTAAATTTCGTTCTTCAAATACCCGTTTGGCTGTCTGTATCGCATTCAGTACTCTCGGAAAACCCGTATACGGTGCACAATGCATAATAGCTTCTACAATCTCTCGGGTCGACAGCCCTACATTAAGCGCAGCATTCAGATGAACGGTCAACTGGGGCTCGCATCCTCCCTGGGTTGTCAATGAAGACAGGGTTACCAGCTGTCGCTGCTGCAGGCTTAATCCTTCCCGCGAATAGATGTCCCCAAAAGCAAACTCAATCACATATCTCCCCAAATCCGGAGCAACTTCCTGAAGGGATTGAATCACCCGCTCGCCCGCCTCTCCGTCGATCTTTTTCAGTTGTTCCCAGCCCCGTTCATAGCGCTCTGTCTGCGGGTCAACGGATTTACTTTTGTTCTCTTTTACGTTCATGTTCTAACCTCCCAAAGTATTGTTTCATATTTTTCTATTAGCTCATTACGTATGTTACACCTTAGAGCGCGCTCTAAAGCAAGCCTGCCGTATGCTATAATCTGGAATATGAAGAATACTTATAGCATTCAGCAAGTAACCCAAATAACCGGGCTGTCCACCCACACCCTTCGTTATTACGAGAAAATAGGCTTGCTTTCCGGTATCCACCGCAATGAGCAGGGATATCGGCTATCTACCGAACAGGACCTGTCATGGATTGACTTTTTGCTGCGGCTGCGTGAGACCGGAATGCCTATTCATGGCATGATCCGCTTCTCCGAACTGCGGAGTCTGGGTGATGCAACCGTCACGGAACGCAGGCAGATGCTGGAGCATCATGAAGCGATCATCGAGCAGCAAATCCGCAAGCTTAGAGAGAACAAGAGGAGGATCCGGGATAAAATTCATTTTTATCAAAATCTGGAGGAAAGGATGAACGAAGCAGGGCTTTAAAGCTTTGCCTGCGCCCCCGCTCTGCTGCCCGCCCTCGTAGAAGGAGCCCTCAAAGGCCATGATGTAAATGACCTGGTAAAAAAGCTGGGACTGTTCGAGTAGGATGACTTTATCTGCGTTATCCAATCATTTGGCAGTCAGCACATGCACGATGAGGTAAGATTAATAGAGCCTTTACTATATTGATAATGAGAGGAATGCCTATGCAGATCAATCAAGCATTTGGGAAATTTCCCGATCTGGCCTCAGAGCAGCTGCTGCTTCGTCAGATCACGGCCGAGCATCTGGATGATGTCTACCGGATTTACAGTGATGATACCGTATTTGAATACTGCGGAATTATTCCGAAGCATAACCAGGCAACAGTAAAGTCGATGATCGGACATTTTGAACGGGATTATCTTAAAAAGACGAGGATTAAATGGGGAATCTTTACCCAGGATGAGCCTGACCGACTGGTCGGCATCGCTGAAGCCATGGAGTGGAACAGTAAAGTGAATATGGTAACGATTGGGTATTTTCTCGCAAGGGATCACTGGGGCCGTGGCATTGCTACGGAAGCTGTGCAAGTCTTGGTGAAGTACCTGTTCGAAGTCGTAGAGGTGAACCGCATTCAGGCCGAGGTCATGCCAGCCAATGAAGCATCCAAGCAGGTACTGCTGAAGAACGGATTTATCCGGGAAGGACTTCTTCGCCAAGCCTCTGTCTGGTCGGGCAAGGGCATTGTCGATCTGGAGATTTATGGTCTGCTGCGTGCGGACGTACAGGAAGCTTAATGTCTATTCCGATAAAAAGAGGGATGAGCTGCAGTTAGAACTGCAGCTCATCCCCTTTTTGTATTGTTTACGTTAGATCAGCCCTGATTTCTGTAAAAGACGCTGAATCAGCACGGCAACCTCTGCACGTGTGATGTTATCTTTTGGCGCTAGTTTCCCCTCATTTCGACCGGATACCAAGCCTCCTTGCAGGCTGTTCACCAGACCGCTCTTCGCCCATGCTGATACCTGCTCTGCATCAGTGAAAGCATTCAACAAGAGCTTGGTGTCAACGGTGGAAAGCTTCGATGAAAGACCTGTCACTTCCATGGCTTGGGCGATCATCTTCATAGCTTGTTCACGAGTGATTTTGTCATTGGGACGGAATGTTCCATCTTCAAATCCCTGGATAAGATGATATTGATATGCCGTTTCCACTGCCCCAGCATACCAGCTTGAAGATGAAATATCTGCAAACGATGTGGAGCCGCTCTCCAGCTTGACACCCAAACCACGAACCATAATGGCTGCAAATTCCGCACGCGTTATATCCTGATCAGGCATAAATATACCCTCAGTCGTGCCCGTCACGATCATACGTGAGCCCATATCGTTTACCGCGCTTTTGGCCCAATGCGTCTCTACATCTTCAAATTCCAGCGGGTGCCATACAACGGTATACGTACTGTTCGTCAAACTATTGATCTGGGCAAAGTACTTCCCATTCTCCAGAATGACCTTGGTCGGCACATGACGGACCGTTCCGTCTGGTTCAACAACGACACCGGTTGTAATTTTACCAGGATCTACACCATCCGGAATGACGATGTTTCTCTGCACATACACGTTAAACTTGGAGACATCGATGCTCTGATCCCTGTACGTTCCAGTGACCTTAAAGTTTAATGGTGAAGCCATCATCGAAAACCCACCTTGCGAAGCCGCAGTTTCTGCGATTTTCAAGGTATCCGCCGTTGGAGCGGAAATTTCGATTTTCACTTTAATATCCTGTAGATTTACATTTTTGCCTAATTGCGAGGAAACGGCTTCGATGTTGATCTGCTGTGCAGGTAATGTATAGATCGCACTATCAGTCTTGATCTGAACAACGGCCTGCTTTTCCTCCATGTTTTTGATCGATTGTCCGTTGAGCTCACCAATGAGAATATCTGAGTTGGTCTTCACCGGAATGGTGATAACTGCATGTTCTCCTTCTGCTGCTAACTTGTCTTCCAACTTGACCGGATCAACAGAAATGGTCGTCATGGTCTGGTCCTTAAGTTTACCTGTAGTCGACGTTCCTGCATACTCAACCTTCCCGTTGACAAGAACCTCAACCCCTTTCTCAGGTGCTGCAGAGTTTCCTGGCGCTGCAGGTACTGCAGGTACTACAGGCTGAGCAGGAGAACTGCTGCCACCACCCCCACTTCCACCGGAGACAGGCGTGTTCACCACTTGGACCAGCGCATTAGACAAGCTGCCTGCAAAGCGGCCGTCACCTTGGTATACAGCAGTGATTGTATGACTTCCTGCTGCCAGCGCGCTCGTTAAGTGTACCGCTGTCCCAGCTGCGTTTAGTGGGGCGGTGCCTAATGTCGTGTTCCCATCCTTGAAGGTAATTGAACCGGTTGGTGTTCGGTCTTGCGTAAGAGCTGTAACGGCTGTTACAACTGCTGTTAATGTGACTGCTTGACCTTGTACAGAAGGGTTTAAACTGCTTTTCAGTGTAATCAAGCTGTCCAGCACATTTACGGATACCTTTGCCGCACTGCTAGTCGTTGGAGCTGTCTTTTGTCCGGTTGCATTGCTGTTGGTGTTGGTTACGACCACGTAGTAATAGGTCGTGACCGCTGCCATGGTTGGAGCCTGATACGAAGCGTTTGTTGCTCCCGGAATCAAGGTACCGCCGCTCGTGCTGTTTGTTGTATTGCTGTACCATTGGTAGCTCAAAGTGCCGTTATCTCTCACACTTGCCGCAACTTCCAGGGTAGCAGCGTCTTCAATGTTGACGGTCTTATCCGCTGGCTGGGTGGTGATGCTCGGTGCTTCTGCGTTCGTTAACGCATTCACCACCACCTTTGCCACGCGGCTTGTTGTTGAAGCTGACTGTTCTCCGGTTGCGCTGCTGTTTGTGTTCATTACGACAACGTAGTAGTAGGTCGTGACCGCTGCCATGGTTGGAGCCTGATACGAAGCGTTTGTTGCTCCCGGAATCAAGGTACCGCCGCTCGTGCTGTTCAATGAATTGCTGTACCACTGGTAGCTCAGCTCGCCGCCATCTATTACACCTGCCGCAACTTCCAGGATAGCAACGTCTCCAATGTTGACGGTCTTATCCGCTGGCTGGATGGAGATGCTCGGTGCTTCTGCGTTCGTTAACGCGTTCGCCACGACCTTCGCCACGCGGCTTGTTGTTGAAGCTGACTGTTCTCCGGTTGCGCTGCTGTTCGTGTTGGTTACGACCACGTAGTAATAGGTCGTACCCGCTGTACCCGTTGGTGCTGTGTACGAAGCGTTTGTTGCTCCCGGAATCAAGGTACCGCCGCTCGTGCTGTTCATTGAATTGCTGTACCATTGGTAGCTCAGAGTTCCGCCGTCGGTCACATTTGCCGCTACATTCAGTGTGGCGGAACCACCCATATTCACCGTTTTGTCCGCTGGCTGGGTGGTGATGCCTGGGGCTTCCGCGTTGGTTAACGCGTTCACCACGACCTTCGCCACGCGGCTTGTTGTTGAAGCTGACTGTTCTCCGGTTGCGCTGCTGTTCGTGTTGGTTACAACCACATAGTAATAGGTCGTACCTGCTGTACCGGTTGGTGCTGTGTACGATGCACCTGTCCCACCTGGAATCAAGGTACCGCCGCTTGTGCTGTTCGTCGTAGTACTGTACCACTGGTAGCTCAGAGTTCCGCCGTCGGTCACACTTGCCGCAACTTCCAGGGTAGCAGCGTCTCCAATGTTGACGGTCTTATCCGCTGGCTGGATGGAGATGCTCGGTGCTTCTGCGTTCGTTAACGCGTTCACCACGACCTTCGCCACGCGGCTTGTTGTTGAGTCTGACTGTTCTCCGGTTGCGCTGCTGTTCGTGTTGGTTACGACCACGTAGTAGTAGGTCGTACTCGCTGCACCAGTTGGTGGCGCATACGATGAAGCTGTCGCACCCAGAATCAAGGTGCCACCGCTTGTGCTGTTCGTCGTGCTGCTGTACCACTGGTAGCTCAGAGTTCCGCCGTCGGTCACATTTGCCGCTACGTTCAACGGAGCAGGCTCATTCACATTCACCGTTTTGTCCACGGGCTGGGTGGTGATGCTTGGGGCTTCCGCGTTGGTTAACGCGTTCACCACCACCTTCGCCACGCGGCTTGTTGTTGAAGCTGACTGTTCTCCGGTTGCGCTGCTGTTCGTGTTCGTCACGACAACGTAGTAATAGGTCGCGCCTGCTGCACCGGTTGGTGCTGTGTATGATACACCTGTCGCACCCGGAATCAAGGTACCGCCGCTTGTGCTGTTCGTCGTGCTGCTGTACCACTGGTAGCTCAGAGTTCCGCCGTCGGTCACATTTGCCGCTACGTTCAGCGGAGCAGGCTCATTCACATTCACCGCTTTGTCCGCGGGCTGCGTGGAGATGCTTGGAGCTTCCGCGTTGGTTAACGCGTTCACCACGACCTTCGCCACGCGGCTTGTCGTTGATTCTGACTGTTCTCCGGTTGCGCTGCTGTTCGTGTTGGTTACGACGACATAGTAGTAGGTCGTACCCGCTGTACCGGTTGGTGCTGTGTACGAAGCGTTTGTTGCTCCCGGAATCAAGGTACCGCCGCTTGTGCTGTTCGTCGTATTACTGTACCACTGGTAGCTCAGAGTTCCGCTGTCGGTCACATTTGCCGCTACGTTCAACGGAGCAGGCTCATTCACATTCACCGTTTTGTCCGCGGGCTGGGTGGTGATGCTTGGGGCTTCCGCGTTGGTTAACGCGTTCACCACGACCTTCGCCACGCGGCTTGTCACTGAAGCTGTCTGTTGCCCGGTTGTACTACTGTTCGTGTTGGTTACGACAACATAGTAGTAGGTCGTACCTGCTGTACCCGTTGGTGCTGTATACGAAGCATTCGTTTCACCTGGAATCAAGGTACCGCCGCTTGTGCTGTTCGTCGTATTACTGTACCACTGGTAGCTCAGAGTTCCGCTGTCGGTCACATTTGCCGCTACGTTCAGCGGAGCAGGCTCATTCACATTCACCGTTTGATCTGCTGGCTGGGTGGAGATGATTGGTGCTTCAGCGTCCACAGGCGAAGCCGCAGTCACCGGGGTCGACACCGTCAGATCATCAATACCCAGTTTTATTGTAGTAGTTGCGATTATTCGGAGCTCGTCAATGTTCTGCCATGCGGTGCTATCGGAGAAATCTACAGTCTGAAAAGAACCATTAACAGGGTTAATAGGCAACTCTGCTCCGGGGACCGGACTTCCTCCCAAATATCCAATGACTTTGTATGGATTGGCCGTACTATTAATCTCTGTTACTTTCAATGATAACAACTTAAAAGCTCCACTTTTCGATTCAACTCTGCCATATTCGTACGGCCCTTTACCAGCAGTACCGATATAATACATATAATTAGTACCGAGATTGTTTTTCACTTGAGTTCTAGGCGGTGTTGAAGGAGGGGTGCTTTCTGTATTAACCATGCTGAAAACCCAGTCATTAATGTTCTGGGAAACTACAGCTGTCGACTGTGCTGCTGTACTCTCAAAATTCTCATTATTAGGTGTCGTCGCGGCATACGCCATGCCCGGTTGCAACAGAGTCATCATCGGAGTTACCAAAAATAAAACCATTCCCAACAACGCTAGCCACGTCATCCCTTTATGTAAAGGTGACTTTGGTTTGTTCATTCTCTTCTCCCCAATCTAATCAGGGAGTCCATTCCATTTCGTAACAAACTCCCTTATCTTCTACAATCTTAAAACCTAGATTCTCATACCATCTGCGAGCGGAAACATTATGCCAGGCCGCCTGCAATCTCACTGCTTTATAATTATCCTTTGCTTCTTGCAAAATGTCCCCCAGCAATTTCGTTCCGATCCCCCGGTTTCGATACGCAGGACACAATGCTATGGCGAGTACCCGGTATCCATTTGGGCCACGATGTACATTCAGTCTCCCTATCGGCTGTCCTTCATCAAAAATCACACCCACATCCGCATCCGGATAATGGGTCTGCACAAAGTGCCGCTCGGCCAGAAACTGCTGCTGAACGAGCTGAACTTTCAATTCATCCGGAAATGGCACATGCTGCAGATCCGGAGTGCACTCAGAGTAAAGCTTCAATAACGTAGCTTCATCCATTTCCTTGGCCGACCGGAGCACCATATTGCTTAACATTATGGACGCTGTGGATAAATACCGTTGACACAAATAATATAGTTAATAACCTGATAAGGCTGCATGTTGTTGAATGCTTGTCCCGCACCTGTAGTTCCTGTATTGCCGCTGACGCTGGCAGTTGTAGACATTGCAGCTGTCATCATCGTTGGAGCGCTCGTATTGTAAATATTGGCTACGTCCCCGGATGAATCTTTAGCTACAGACAGCGTCGTATTCGCAGCAGGCGTGTTCGTCGTCGGCGCACTTGTATTCGCAGGTGCCCCTACATTGATATTGGCTGTTCCGGCAAAAGTATGATTATGAACAGGAAGCTGATTTGCTGTCAGCGTTGTGTTCTCTGTACCGCCGACAGTACCTATAACGTAGTTGGTGGTTATATTCGGCTGCTGACCTTGACCGACCGGCACTCTTGCGCGCAGGTCCGGAAGATTGAAGTACGTTGTGGCATCTCCGCCATATGTGACACCGATTAGGGAATATAGAGCCTGATACTGTTGTATCTTCAGTTGTCGACCATCACACGGCAGCCAGTCCACAGGCGCCCAGTTTAATGCCCAAGGCAAAATCGTTCCAGTAAATGCTTCCATTTCTCAACATCTCCTCATCAAATGATTTGCCTCACAACCATATCAAATGCCTCTGAACCAATTCTGAACAATTTGAGTTAAATCCAAATAAAGATAACTAGATTTCATATAAATTAGCCTGCACAACCAAAAAGGCAGCCTTCATAACGAAGACTGCCTTCCTGGTTGTACCGTTCTTATTTACCACGATGTTTGGCTTTGGCTTTCTGCAAGCGGAGCTCGCGCTTCCGTTCCTTGTAGGCCTCCCGCTGTTCCCTGAACGTGGTCTGCTTCTCCTTCTTCCGATGAGCATACTCCAGCTTCAAAGCCTCCTGAGCCAATGAAGTGATTCCCATCTGCTCAAGTTCACGGGCCACCTGCCTGGCCAGACGTTTGGGATTGATCCTGCGGTGCATCTCAGATCCAGCGGAATCTACATGCTCTGACATGTTATCCATGACCTCGCCGAGTCGAAAAGCAATGAAATCCAGAATCTCCTGATCCCTGGGTTCACTCCCGAATAAAAATCGCCCCGCTCTCAGCCTGCCTTGGTCTTCAATCTCTACAATTCCTACCCAATATTGCCCATCATGATATACAGTTAATTTCATAGGTACAGCCCCCTCTTGTTATACAAGCGGCGATGGACATCCCGAGGGGGAAGGCTACGAACATGGAGCATCCATGCATCCGGACTACCAACCGGATTGTGATTTTACGCTGCTTTTGATACGATGATTCACCATCACTTTATCATTTCTTCAGCTTCTCATCCACTTGGACTTTCCAATGGCTGTCTTTCTCTTTTACACTAGATAGATACAAATTTCCAACAGGAGGGCCGCCGACTATGCGTTCCGAACAAGAAATGATGAACCTGATTATATCCGTGGCCCAGCAGGATCAACGCATCCGGGCTGCAGCCATGAACGGATCACGTACGAATGTCCGGGCACCCCGCGACCCTTTCCAGGACTACGATATCGTTTACCTTGTCACGGATGTGAGATCCTTCGTCCGGACACCGACTTGGATTGATGTATTCGGGGAGCGAGTTATCCTGCAGACACCGGAAGATTCAGTGATTTTTCCCGCAGACGGCAGCAGCCGCTATCCGTATCTGATGCTGTTCCAGGATGGCAACCGGGTTGACCTGACCCTTCTTCCAATTACTGAACGTGAGACCTACTGCCGGGAAGACCGGCTTACCGTTATTCTGTTAGACAAAGACGGCATTATGCCGCAGCTGCCATCTCCATCAGATCTGGATTACCAGGTACAGCGTCCCTCCGCCAAAGCCTTTGCTGATTGCTGTAATGAATTCTGGTGGGTATCTACCTATGTGGCCAAAGGGCTGTGGCGGCAGGAAATATTATACGCTATGGATTCACTTCGCTATGTGCGTGACATGCTGATTCGAATGATGGAATGGCGGGTTGGCGTAGAACAGCATTTTAATGTCAGTACAGGGAAAGCGGGAAAATACCTGAAGCAGTATCTTACCGAGAACGACTGGCATGACCTGCTTGCCAGCTATCCCCCAGCCGAAGAAGAAACGATATGGGAATCACTTATTACGATGGCCGGTCTGTTCCGCAGAACCTCCTTATGGGTAGGAGAACAGCTTGGGTTTGATTACAACTTGGATGAAGACAACCAGGTCACCGGGTATTTGCGGCACATCCGGCAGCTCCCTCGCGATGCAAAGGAGATCTTTTAAACTTATATGGAACAAAATGGTGCCTGCTGACGTCTTGTTAGCGAGGAGATGATACGAATGATCACCAAACGCCTGATAACGATCATTGCCGCGATGAGTCTCAGCCTTACAACGGTAAATGCCGCAGCGCAGGCCGATACCCAAACGCCCATCCAGATGAATATTCTGGGTAAGCCCGTCTCATCCGAAGCCCGTCCTTTCGTGGAGCACGGAACGACCTGGGTTCCGCTCAATCCGACAGTCCAAGCGCTTGGCGGTACCGTAATTTGGGATGCGCCTACCCGTACAGCCCGCCTCCAGCTGTGGTCTCACAATGCAGGGTTCACCGTTGGACGAAATACAGTGCTCTATGAAAGGAATGGGAACAAGCAGGTCATGAAGCTGGCGGCTCCGATTCCCATGAAGAACAACCGGGTATACATACCGCTCCGGGTTCTCACCCAATGGTACGGCTATACTGTGCAGGAAGAGGGCTATAGCCTGTCCATCCAATCCCCTCTCTCCTCTAACGAAGCGCTGCTGCTGCAAGGCGATTTGGCGAAGGCCCGTCAGTGGGTCATGTCCAAGGGGCTGAAGTATGCCCATTTCGCACACAAGCCGCTGCCTTATCAGAAGGAGATGGAAGGATCTGAGACCATTTATCTGTTTCCCACAGGCCGGGCCGCCCCGTTTTTCCTGATCTCCGATGGCACCGCTACCTTTTATGAATGGAAAAATGGCTTCATAATTGCAACCTGGCAGGGTTTTGTCCCTGTGGGCAGTAAGGACACACTGCATCTTTTCCTGGATGGACACATCGTTGATGCAACCGGCGTGCAGCCGTCCTTCAAGGCGTATTTTTACTATCGCATCGGGGAGCTCGTGACCAGCAGACATGTTACAGCAGGACACGTTGATACTACTGGTAATGTGAAAATACTGGGGGATAAGTGGTCGGTCAACGGCGAGGTCTCAAGCCAAACCGGTTCCTTCACGCTTAAGCTGCCAGATGAAGCCAGACTTTGATCGACAGGAGGACTCTATTCCATGAAAAAATGGTTCACAACCGGAATTCTGACGGCAGCGCTGTTCTCCCTGCTGCTTCCTGTCTGGATCACACCGGCGGCAGCTGCAGCTGCTGAAGACAACGCAGACTTTTATGAATATCCGGGAATTCGCAAGGGCTAATATTCATATCCAGGACGCTTGTACACCGGTCTCTTATACTCTGGTTACCAAAAAAGAAAAAAACGCCTATAGGACGTCGCTGACCATCATCGCCAGGAACCGCACAGGTGCCGTTATTCCGGCTGGCGAAGTATATATCCGTCCCATCTATCTGTACGACGGTGCGGTATCCTATGAACGCAAGCCCTTGAAGTATATTTCATTAGAAACCATGACAGGTCAGGATCTGACCATTGATCTGCCTTAACGCAGTGTAAATTGCTTATTTTACTAGAAGGAGACACAGCCAATGACCCAGCCCACCTTCATACTCGTAGCAAGTGTCAGCGTGATGCAAGACCAGCAGGTTCTGATAATTCAGGAGAACAAGCCGGGCGCCGAGGGCAAGTGGAACTTTCCCTCCGGCCGTCTGGAGCAGGGCGAAGATATTGTAAAGGCCGCCAGGCGTGAAGCCAGGGAAGAGACCGGTCTGGAAGTGGAGATCACCGCTACAACCGGAGTGTACAATTTTATTAGCGATACCGGTCAGCAGGTGATTCTGTTTCACTTCCTCGGGAATGTCACGGGAGGCATGCTGGATCTTGCTGAAGAAGAGATTGTAGACAGCCGCTGGATACATAGAGATGATCTTCAGCAGCTTCAAGATAAAGAGCTTCGAAACCCTGGCGTGATCCGGCAAATTGCTGGTCGATTGACCGATGACACTCGTTATCCATTGGAGATTTTTAATACTCAGCTGATATAGCAGGGAAATAGACTTATGCACAGCAAACAATCACTAATGCTCAGGGCTCAGAGCCCCACCAAATATACGTTTGTTAAAACAACAGAAATCCTTCTTATAGAAGGATTTCTGTTGTAATGATAGAATTATTCCTCCGCTCCCACAATCAGCGGTACAAGCTTTCCAGCATTCACGTCCACGTACCCCAAATCCGTAATTTTCAATGCCGGACTGACCGCCAGCGAGTGCGTGCTGATCGACATGATCGGGTTATAGTGCACGTACCCGAGATGGTGCATCGCTGCACGAAGCTCCTTCACCTTGGATGCCACCTCCTCCAGCGGCTCCTCCGTCAGAATTCCGCCGACAGGCAGCTCCAGATGGCTTAACACCTTGCCATCCTCCACTACACAGAAACCACCTTGTGATGCAATAACCGTGTTAGCTGCAAGAGCCATATCCGCATGATTGCGGCCCACCACCAGCAGATTATGATTGTCATGCGAATAGGTCGTCGCAATGGCACCACGTTTAATCGTGTCGCCGCCGATCAGGCCGCGCGCCTGATTTCCGTTCACACCATACCGCTCAAACACGGCAATCTGCCCGAATTCACTGCTTTCCCATTCCAGCCGGCCTTCGGACACTTCAACTTTTGCCTGATGCTCCTCCACGAATGTAGAGCCATCCTTGACCATCATCACCCGGCAGGTATGTGTTCCGTTCTCAACCTCTGTCCGGATCAGGAAATCCTCCTCACGTAATGAACCCAGTTTCACGCTCTCGTAGAAATGCTCCGGGAACGCCTTTGGCGCGGCAGGCTGAATGTATTCCTCCGACCGGTCGAACTGCTTCACACCGCTCTTGTATACCTGGCTGATGTGCAGACTCTCCAGATCAGACAGCAGCACGAAGTCGGCGATTTTGCCAGGCGCTATGCTGCCGCGGTCGCTCATCTTCATCCGCTGTGCCGGTGTATAGGTCGCGGCATAGACAGCCGCCTCCGGGCTCATTCCCATCGTGATCGCCTTGCGGACGATATGATCCAGATGTCCATTCGCGATAAACGTATCCGGCATAACGTCATCGGTCACGAAGCAAAAACGTTCAGCCACATCATGGTGCATCAGATAATCCATGACTTCCGGGATCATGGACTTCTCTTGAATCTCAATGAACATACCTGCCGCAATCCTTGCCTTCAGACCTTCCACGCTCTGATGGGTATGATCCGAGTCAATACCGGCTGCGATCAGCTGATGAAGATCAAGCCCCATCAGCTTGGGCGTATGCCCCTCGATAATGAGCTGCGGGTAATGCTTGCGGATATGCCGCAAAATCTGATTGGTCTTGCAGTCCGGGTCGCGAATGACGTCTACGTAGTTCATTATTTCCCCTAGACAGATCATCTCACCGGTGGCAAGCAGCTGATCCATATCTTCAATCTCAATGGAACCGCCCGTCGTCTCCATGGGGGTAGCTGGCACCGAGCTTGGAATGGAATAGAACATATCGGCCGCGCACGCCCGGCTCGCCTTCATCATTTCCAGCACACCCTCAACCCCAAATACATTCGCCATTTCATGCGGTTCCGGTACAATCGAAGTGACGCCGCTGCGGATCAGACCAAAAGAGAACGAAGCCGGTGTGACCATCGAGCTCTCAATATGGAGGTGAATGTCGATCAGGCCGGGAATCATATATTGTCCTTGACCGTCCAGCGTCTCGCCGGCTGTGAAGGCATCCGCCTCCTCCTGCCCGATATACAGAAAACGTCCTTCCAGCACGGCCACATGACCGTCTTCAAACCTCTTGTAATAGCTGTTATACACCTTGACATTGCGTATCAATAAGTCTGCATTCATTCGTTGTCTCTCCTGTCTTCAGCGAAAAAACAGCATCCTGCTGCAGTGCTCGTGCTGTTCCATCCTGCTAGTCCACAAGCACAATTTTGTCCGGCGGGAAAATCAGACTTACCCGCTGGCCGCTGTGGAACGGCGTATCCATCTCCTGGTTGGCGGTAAACGTTCCATAAGCGGTCTCTACGACATACTGATAGCTGCGGCCGAGATAGGTCGTCACCTTGATGATGCCTGGCACGGCGTTAATGGACTCGGAATCCTCCTTGTCGAGAACGATCAGATCATCGGGACGGATAGCTCCCTTCAGGGCGGTGGTGCTGCTGGTTCCCGGGTTATGCATGACGGCAAATTCCTGTCCGCCGCCCAGACTCAGCTGAGTCATACTCTGCCGTTCGGTACGTTCCGTAAAATTCAGGAAGTTATGAAATCCGATAAAGCGGGCTACAAATTCGGTTGATGGATATTTAAAAATAGCTTCCGGTGCATCCAGCTGTTCAATGCTTCCTTTGTTCATGACGGCAACACGATCCGAAATAGAGAAGCATTCTTCCTGATCATGGGATACATACAGCGTCGTGATCCCCAGCTCCTGCTGGATACGGCGGATCTCCACACGCATATCCACCCGCAGGTTCGCATCCAGGTTGCTGAGCGGTTCGTCGAACAGCAGCAGATCCGGCTCGATGACGAGCGCGCGCGCAATAGCCACCCGTTGGCGCTGACCGCCGGAGAGCTCCTGCGGCAGACGCTTCTCGAATCCGCCCAGGCTGACTGTCTCCAGAATCCGCATCACCCGCTGGCGAACCTCGCTATCCTTCATCTTGCGCATGCGCAGGCCAAAGGCCACGTTGTCGTAGACCGATAAATGCGGGAATAGGGCATAGCTCTGGAATACAATCCCGAAGTTGCGTTTGTTAACCGGGCGGCGTGTATAATCCTGATCTCCAAACAGGAATTTCCCCTGATTCGCTTCCAGGAAGCCGGCGATGAGGCGCAGCGTTGTTGTTTTGCCGCAGCCGCTCGGTCCGAGCAGGGACAGCAGCTGGCCTTTTTCAAGCGTAAGATCGAAATCCTTCAATATATTCTGGCTGCCGTAGGCGACCGAGATATTCTCCAACGTTAATAGTGCCACGTTGCGGCACCCCCTTCATCCAGACTATTTTTTCGTAAAATATGCCAGTCCCATGAATCGCTCGATCAGGAACATCAGCAGGCCGGTCAGGACCATAAGCAGTACCGATATCGCCGCAATGGTCGGGTCAAAGTTGTTCTCTACGTAAGTCAGCATCTGAATCGGCAGTGTACTGACACCCGGCGAGGTCATGTAGACCGAGATGTCCACATTGTTAAAGGACTCCAGGAATGCGATCAGCACGGAAGCGATAATGCCTGACTTGATATTGGGCAGCACAACCTTGAAGAAAGCCTCCAGCCGGCCCGCCCCCAGCGACATGGCCGCTTCTTCTACCGCAAAGTCAAAGCTGCTCAGGCTCGAGGCAATGACCCGGATAATAAACGGCATCATAATGACGGTATGGCCGATCAGCAGTCCCGCATACATCGGAAGATGATAGACCGCAATGAGATATTTCATCAGGGTAAAGCCCAGGACAATCCCCGGGATCAGCAGCGGTGACAGGAAGATCGCATTCAGCGTATCCTTAAGCCGAAACTGTGCGCGGCTGAGCGCATAAGCGGCTGGCACCCCAAGCAGGAGCGCCAGGATGTTGCCCAGCACAGAGATCCCGATGGAGGTCCAGAATGTCCTCATAAACCCTTTCACTTCAAAAATTTGTTCATACCAGCGCAAGGAGAATCCCTGCGGCGGGAATTTCAGCACACGTCCCGGCTCGAACGAGGTCAGGGAAATAATCAGCAGCGGTCCGAGCAGGAAGATGAAGACCAGCAGGCTGAACAGACCCAGACCGATTTGTTTGTCTTTCATCTCACTACCCCTTTGGATTCAGTTTATTGGCCGTTTTGTTCATAGCCGCTACGACGATAAAGGTGATCACGATCATGATCGTAGCGATGACCGATGCCATGAACCAGTCATTCAAGGTCATTGCGTTCTGATACAGGAACGTCGAGATCACACGCTGCTTGCCGCCAAGCAGGGCCGGAGTCGTATACGCTGTCAGACTTCCTACGAATACGAGCACGCCCCCGATGACAAGACCCGGTACAGCCAGCGGGAAAATGATCCGGCGGAATGCCGACCACTTGGAAGCCCCGAGGCTCTGCGCTGCGCGGAACAGGTCACCGTCAATGTTCTCCAGTACACCCACCAGCGAGATGATCATCATTGGGAGGAACAAGTGTGTCAGTCCAATGACGATGGATACCGGCGTATATAGCAGGTCCAGCGGTTTGTCAGATAATCCCATCCCCACAATCGCATTGTTTACCAGACCCTTGCGGCCAAGAATGATCATCCAGCTGAAGGAGCGGACAACAGGACTTGTCAGCAGCGGAAAAATAGCAAGCGCCAGCAGAATCCCTTTGCGGCGCGCCTTCAACCGTGAGATATAGTAGGCGGTTGGAAAGCCCAGCACAACGCACAGGAGCGTAGTGATGACGCTGACCTCCAGCGTTGTAAGCAGGATTTTGAGAAAATAAGGGTCGCCGAGGAAATGCGTATAGCCTTCCAGTGTGACAGACCCATCATGGTAGAAGGTTGAGCCGATCGTCAGCACAATCGGAATGACCATAAAGACGGTCAGGAAAAGCAAGCCTGGCACCAGCAGGGCATACAGTACCGATTTCTTCATTTCGTTACTCCTGTCCTTCCCTCTTCGGTCCCGCCCGGAGGCGGGATCAGAGGATTTCTTGGAATGGTTCAGCGATTCAAGGTCTCAATAAACAGGTTCATAAAAGCTTGCGAGTCCACCGTCTCCGCCACCAGCACATTCGGCTGCAGGCCAAGCCGGTTCTGGATATCGCATACCGTCTGGCCGTCACATAGACGGCTGCCGGTCTCGACATCCATAGAATAGGATTGTGTTTCAACAAGCTGAGGCTCTATGGCCACGGCGACAGCAAGCGGGTCATGCATCGCACAGGCTCGCACCCCGTTCACAAATTCATACCGGTCAATATAGGCGGCTGTACTATCCGCGACATATTGACGCAGCAACGGATCGGTCAGCTGGCGGATATGGTCCTCGGTCAGCAGCGCCTTCCGGGTTACGTCCAGGCCGATCTGCGTCAGCTTTGGAAAGCCGGCTTCAAGGACCAGCCTTGCGGCTTCCGGATCTGCGTAGATGTTGTATTCCGCTACGGGTGTAACGTTGCCCGGTCCGCGGACAACGCCGCCCATGAAGATCACCTCTTCCACATACTGCGGCAGCTCGGGAAACTTCTGCAGAGCCAGTGCGAGATTTGTCAGCGGACCTGTCATAATCAGCGTCAGTTCGCCAGGCGTCATCAGCGCGGTAGCCAATATATAATCCGGAGCGAAGCCCTCTTCCGGCTTCTTGGCAGGAATCAGATCAGACAGCGCACCGCCCAATCCGTCCTGGCCGTGCACACGATGCTCGTGAAATTTCTTGCGCAGCAGCGGCGCGGTTGCCCCTGCATATACCGGGATATGACGGGCGCCGGCGAGCTCCAGAATTTTGCAGGTGTTCAGGGTCGCCTGCTGCTGGGACACATTGCCGCAGACAGTGGTGATCCCGACAACGTCCAGCTGCCGGCTTTTGACGGCGAGCAGGATGCCGAGTGCATCATCAATACCGGTATCCACATCGAGCAGTACTCGTTTTGCCATGGTCTGCCGTCTCCTTTATCTGTAGATTAATATTAAGTTCGATTGGGATCAGTTGGCGATTTCTTTATTCCAGCGATCTGTCCAAGCTGCCATCTGGTCGTTGACCATTTTCATATCCAGCTTGTTCAGCTTCGATACAACGTCGGCACCGTACGTAACACCTTGAGCTTCATCATCAGACAAAATGACTTTGGCGTTCACCGGGGAATCGACTTTGGCTTTGGCGGATTTCTCCTGCACTTCCTTGCTCAGCTGCCAGTCGATAAATTTCTCGGCGAGCTCCTTATGCTTTGAACCTTTGACAACATTCAGGGTGTTCATGACCGCGTAGCCTCCTTCAGAAGGAACCACGAATTTGGCATCCGGCACTGCATCCTTCAGATCCTTGAAGTACATCTCCATAATAGGACCGCCGGCAATCTCTTCCTGGGAGAACATGTTGACGAACTCGGAGGTCTGCGTATAGAATTTCACCACGTTGCCGCTAAGTTCGGACAGCTTTTTGAACGCTGCATCTTCATTAAAAGTACTGCTGCCGGCCACCCGGGATGCCGCATCCAGCACCATCGGTCCGGCTGTAGCTGTAATGTTAGGAATGGTCAGGTTGTTCTTGAAATCTGCACCCCACAGATCCCCCCAGGAGGTTACGTCCTTCTTCACCAGAGCCGGGTTATAAGCAATACCGAGCTGCCCTACTGTATAGGCCGGACCATAGTCCTCACCAAGCGGAGCTTTGGCAATATCATAGATATCTTCAACATTAGGAATTTTAGAGCGGTCGATCTTCTCAAACAGGCCTTCATTGATCGCCTGCTGCGCATAGTAGTCGGACAGATACACGACGTCCACATCGGAAGTACCCTGACGGATTTTGTTCAGGCGTTCTGCGTTATTGCCGGTATCCAGCACAATTTTCACATTATTGGCTTTCTCGAATGGGGCGAATACTTCCGAGTTGAAGAATTCCTCCGAGAACCCCCAGGTAGAAATGACGAGCTTCTCCTGCGAACCGGAACTGCTGCTGCCGCTGCTCGCTGTGCTTCCTGAAGTGCTGTCCCCGCTGCCGCATCCTGCCAGCAATACGGATGTCAATGCTGCTACTGCCATGCCACTCAACCATTTTTTCGCTTTCATCCTCTAAACCCCTCCAGAAAAGTAATATAATAAAAACAAAAAAGAAAAGCATTCTTGTTATAGACAAGAACACTTTTCTCTGTAAACAAAGAAAATAGATTACCCGCTGCTTCTCAAGGACTCCCCGTCAGATAGATCCGAAAGGAATGCTCCCAATATGAAGTTATCATCGACTAGCCTGCTAGAATCACATTCGTAATCGCATACTGTGTCGGGGAGTCATAATCCCGCAGCACAGCTTCAATCGGAAGATCCATGAGTTCCTCGAGCTTCTCCCTGAACTTCTTCTTATATAGAAGAGACATGCGGAAATCCACTTCCAGCTTCAAGCCGGGGGCTTCCCCTTCCAGGGCATCCGATCGAGGTGAACGGCGATGCTTGGCATAAAAGGTGACGATGTTCTGATCAATACTTACTCTCAGGAGAGTCGTACCGAACCCGAACAGTTCCTTGGAGATCTCATTATAAATCTGGCACATCTTCTTCTTGGTTTCGTTGCTATCAAGACTGTTTAGCCGTGTCATGATCTCTCACCCTCATGTCAGGATTACCGTACATTCAACCCGGTAACAAGTCCTATTATAGACAAATGTATAACATTCGACAACCCCAAAACCAAATTTATTCGTTTTTTTACTAAAAATACGAACATTCCTAACAATAATACATCCAATTTACACGGATTCATGGCTGTTTCCTGATTCTATGGTCCCTGTTCAACTGCCTGCCTATGCAAAAAAGCCGCCAGTGTCCTGGCGGCTTTCATCTCATGTTATTAATATAGGGAAGCCCAACACTCGGGAGGCGATTACGTCTGCCCGACCCAATCCTCACCGGCAATCTCATGCCAGCGGCTCCGAATCTGGCGGAACACATCCTCAGTCAGCATACCGCCTTGCAGAAGTTCAGCATTCTGCTGCCAGCGGTTCGGTTTGGTTGTACCGACAATGGCGGTATCGACGCCCGGTACACTCAAGGTGAATTTCAGTGCAGATTCTACCGCCTTCGACACATCTCCGGCCAGAAAATCATAGTTCAGCTCACGCAACCGGTTCCAGTAAACGAAGGGATAAGCCGTCTCATCCATTGTATCAAATGTCCAAGCCGCATTCGCAATCGGCCGTTTGGCCGTTATGCCCATCCCCCGCTTGCGCGCTTCGGGAATCGTCTGCTCCAGTACCTCTTGGTCGGCAATATTCACTGATGTCTCCAGACTGTCGAATACACCGGTCTGTACCGCATAAAGTGCATCATTCCGGTCACCGCTGTAGCCGATAAAACGGGTCTTGCCCGCCTCCTTCGCCCGCTGCAGTACCTCAATGACAGCCCCTTGACGCAGGACCTCTTCAGAGCAGCTGTGGAGATGTATCATATCGACATAATCGGTTTTCAATCGCTTCAAGCTCCGCTCAATCGTCTGCTCCAGCAGGACTGGATCCCAGTCCGCATAATCCAGACCTGAAGCATGCCCACACTTGGTGAACAGATAGTAGCTGTCTCGCCGCTGCGACAGAACGCTGCCGATCAGCTCCTCACTGTCTCCGTAACACTCGGCCGTATCAATGACATTTAATCCGGCATCCAGTGCACTATGCAGCAGACGGTCTACGTCCTCACGGGATACTCCGCTGCCTATCTCCGAGCCGCCGAAGCCAAGTACACTCACTTCCATTCCGGTCTGTCCATAACTTCTCTTCTCCATACTTCCAATCCCTCCTCGATCCTTGTTAGGTCATGCCAAGTCCCTGTTTGCTAAAACATTCAACATGGTTATTTACCCTTCCTGCCGTTTTTTAAAAGCGTTTACAAAAATCATCGTGCCGAGCTTTTCTCTAGACCACTCAATCAGGACGATAGTCTCTGCTTCTTCCATCGCTTGTTCGATCGTGAATTTTCGTTGTAAGGTAACGCTTTAACGTGATACGATAATATATTAATGCTTGCCTTAACACAAATGAATACAGGGGTTGAACCATTCATGATGACGATGATGATCTTTGCAGGCATTGTGATTCCCATTATAGCTGCGGCCATTCTGCTGATGCTGCGCATCCTGGATAACGAGCTGGATGTGCTGGAGCTGGAGAACGTCAAAGTCAGACTGGAGAAAGAGCTTCAGCAGAGCGAGTATAACCAGCTCAGCGAGAAGATTCAGCCTCATTTTCTGTTCAACTCCCTGAACGCCTTTATGTCTCTCAGCCGGCTTGGCCGGCATCAGGATATGATCCAGGGTATGGAACAGTTCTCGATGTTCCTGCGCTACCGCTACCAGGAGCGGGGGAATCTGGTTCCTTTTCGTTCAGAGCTTGAGCATACTCGCCATTACCTGGCCATCCAGCAGCTGCGTTTTGGCCCGCGTCTTCATATCTCCTATGATCTCGATCCAATAGCAATCGGCAGTCTGATTCCGCCGTTCACTCTGCAGACGCTGGTAGAGAACGCGTTCAAGCATGGGCTGGAGCAGACGCCTGGCGACAAACACTGCCGGATTACACTGCTCCGTGAGAGCAACTGGGTCACGCTTAAGGTTATCGACAACGGCGGCGGGGCGATTGCCCCGAACCATGCAGGCGGTATCGGATTATCCAACTTGCGGCGGCGGTTTGCTCTGCTGTTCGATCTAACTTCCTCCCTGACACTGGAGAAGAATGCCGAAGGAGCCACAGAGGCTGCAGTCAGCTGGCCTTATGTACCGGAAGGGGATATCCAATGAATGTATTAATTGTAGACGATGAATATCTGGAAGTGGAACAGATGGAATTTCTGCTGCGGCGGGAATATCCGATGTGGAAATTTTACCGCGGCGAAGATGCTGCGAGTGCACTGAAAATTGTAAACCAGGCGAATATCCAGCTCGCTTTCATCGATATCCGAATGCCGGGCTGTGATGGTCTGGAGCTGTCAGCACAGTGCAAGCAGAAGCAGCCCGAAATGGAGGTCGTTATCGTCTCGGCTCACCATGATTTTCAGTATGCACGGCGTGCGATACAGGTAGATGCGCTGGACTTCCTGCCTAAGCCGTTTACAGAACAGGAACTCCAGCTCGCCTTGAAACGGTTTATGAAGAAACAGCATTATACTCCGGGCCGAAGTACACACGTCCAATATGCGATGGAACGCATCCGGCTTGGTTATGCGGATAAGTTGAGCCTGCAGGATATTGCTGCAGAGATTCCGGTGACCCCCTCCTACCTGAGCCGCTGCTTTTCTGAAGAAATTGGTGAAACGTTCCAGGACTATCTGCTGTCTTACCGGATCCATCAAGCCAGAAAGCTGCTGGTCGAACAGCCTGGTCTTAGCATGACGGTAATTTCTGAACAGGTCGGGTTATCCAGCCAGCATCATTTCAGCAAAGCCTTTAAGCGGATTGTAGGCATTACACCGACCAAATACCGGGAGCGCGAGCTGTAATGGACTGGTATATGATCCTGCTGTTCGGTGTTGGACTTCTGATCTTTCATATGCATCTGCTCGCCGAGCACCGATCCATTCCGGATTTTCTGAATGACGGTCTGGGTTGCCGTATGCCTCAAAACGTAGTCTTTCTGCTGTTCTCCCTGACCGGCGGCCTGACCTTTCTTCTTCCCCTCTTCCTTACGGTGCAGTATGGCTATGCTGCTGAATCCGCAGCGGCAGTCGCAGGAGCAGCGGTGCTGATAGCTCTCGGGTTCAGGGGCAGATTCCATCTGTTGATGGTTAAGACCGCCGGCAGTGAGGAAGACCTGCTGGAACAGCGCTTCACCTCCGTTGGCCGCCGTGCGGGTGGTCTGACGCTGCTCTTGCTGGGCAGTGAAGGGCTTGTGCTCAACATTGGCTTCATGGCCTTGTTCCTGCACCTTATGCTGAAGGTCAGTCCGGTCTGGAGTGTGTTCTGCATGCTGAGCTTCTGCGTTATATTTGCGGTGATCGGCGGGGCAAAAGGATTCTGGCAGATGGGGCTATGGTTATTTGCGGCAGCCTTTGTAATTCTGACACTGCTGCCGCTCTCCGTATACACTTTTGAAGGAATTGCTCCTATCAGTGAGCGGCTAGAGTCTGCAGCGCTTCATTCAGGAGGAGCAGACTGGAAGCTCTATGCCGGCAGCGCCGTTTTCATGGTATTTATCGTGGGCAGGCTGCTGAGCGGCATGCTGATCCACAGACCGCTTGGCAGAGCCAAGCCTGAACGGGCAGCCGTGATCTACAGTCTGGCGGCGCTGTGCTGGAGTGCAGTACCGCTCGCGGCTGGCGCCATGCTGATCTATCTGCTCTCTTCAGCTGACGCTCCAAGCGAGGCCGCCCCCATCTCCTGGAGCCTGATCAGCGCCTCCCTCTCGGCTCATCTCCATGTACCGCTGACCTATGCAGTAACCGGCTGGCTCCTCTGCTCATGTCTGCTCGGCGCAGGGATGTCGCTGCAGGGTATGGTGAGTCTGCTTCCGCGTTCCCTCTATTCCGGAAGTAAGGTGCATTCACTCTATCTTGCTGGTGTTCTCTTCTGCCTGCCGCTCTGGCCAGCCTCCCTGTTCTCCGGCTCCTATCTCGAAGCGGCCGGCCTGCTCTACCTTCAGCTGTATCTTGCAGGAACGATGCCGTTGGTGCGCCTTCTGCACAGTCCGGCACGCCGAGGGGTCAGTTGGTCCGTCACAATCTGGGTTCCAGCACTAATCGGCTGGATAGCTGCGCTTTGGAGCGACTGGTTGTACGGATCGATCATAAATGTTATTTTATCTTACATTATTGTGTTAGTTGCAATCCGTAAAACGTAATTTTGTTAACATGAATGCAAAAACAGTCCATATAAAGACAAATACAATCCCCCTGCCCGCTTTATAATGAGTAAAAAATATCGGAGGGGGATTCATCATGACTAATGGCTTGAAAGTTGAGAAGGAGCATTTTATCTACGCATTCGATAAGAACACAGAGCCCGCTGTGCAGGTATCGCCCGGAAGCCGGCTTGTGATCGAAACCTATGACTGCTTCCAAAATCAGATTCAGCATGCTGATACGACCTACAGCACGATTGACTGGAACCGTATCAATCCCGCAACAGGTCCTGTTTATGTGGAAAGTGCGGAGCCCGGGGATATTCTGAAGGTGACGATCGAGCAGATTGACCTTGGGCCACAGGGCGTGATGGCAACGGGCCCTCAGCTCGGCATTATGGGACATCGTCTGAATGAATTTGAAGTCAAAATCATCCCTGTCCAGAACGGTAAAGCCCTGTTCAACGACAAGCTGCAGCTGGACCTGAATCCGATGATCGGCGTTATCGGCGTGGCACCGGAACAGGAGCCTGTATCCTGCGGCACGCCAGGTTCACATGGCGGCAACATGGATACAACTCTCGTAACGACGGGCGCGGTTCTGTATTTCCCTGTATATCAGCCCGGCGCGCTGTTCGCTCTCGGCGATCTGCATGCGGCCATGGGCGATGGTGAGGTTGGTGTATCCGGTATCGAAATTCCGGCTGAAGTAACCGTCACACTTGATGTCATTAAGGGACAATCCATTCCTTATCCTTTCCTCGAAAATAAAGATGGTCTTGCTGTCCTCGTCTCCAAGGAAACCTTGGACGAAGCTGCCAAATCAGCAGTAGAGATCATGGCAGATACACTTCTCCCTCATACAGATCTGTCCCTAGGCGAATTAACAATGCTGTTCAGCGCGGTCGGACAGTCACAAATATCTCAAATTGTAGACCCGCTGATGACGGCACGTTTCTTCGTCCCCCGTCAGGTACTGGACGCATACAACATTCAACTTTTTAACGGCAGCCTGGCTGAATAGGAGGAGATGGACTGATGAACGAACAAAAAACAACACCTGCTTCGTCCACAAACAGCGGAAATCTGGAGCAGTTCGGTTATAAGCAGGAATTAAGCCGTTCCCTTTCCTTTTGGGATCTGCTGATCTACGGATTGATCTTTATGGTCCCAATTGCTCCCTTCGGCATTTACGGCCAGGTGGCCCAAGGCTCGCACGGAATGGTGGCCCTGGCCTACCTCATCGGGATGGTGGCCATGATATTCACCGCACTCAGTTATGCACGCATGTCTGAGGCCTTTCCCATTGCCGGCTCCGTCTATTCCTATGCCCAGCGCGGAATTAATGAATATGTCGGCTTCTTCGCAGGCTGGGTAATCCTGCTCGATTACATTCTGATCCCATCCCTGATGTACCTGGTCAGCTCGGCAGCCCTCGGTGACGTGCTGCCTGATGTACCTATCTATGTATGGCTGCTGATCTTTATCGTAGTCAACACGCTGATTAATATGCTGGGCATTGAATTTACCAGCAAGGCAAACAAAATTATACTTGCGCTCGAATTAATTGTACTGGCTGTATTTATCATTACGGCGATTATCGCTTTGGTGAAAGGCGTGAATGGAGCGGAGTTCACCTTTAAGCCGCTGTATGACAAAAACCATTTCAGTCTTAATGTCGTTATGGGTGCCGTATCCATTGCCGTTCTCAGCTTCCTGGGCTTTGATGCCATCTCCACCCTTGCAGAGGAATCCAAAGGCGGCAAGAAATCAGTTGGGCGCGCTGTCATCTTCTCCCTCCTCGTGGTTGGCATCATGTTTATTATCCAGACGTGGCTGGCTGCGCTGATCTGGCCGGACTACACCACCTTTGAGAACGCAGACACTGCATTCTATCAGATTGCCGAGATCGCTGGCGGCCCTTGGCTCAAATGGACAACGATTGTAGCAACAGCCGTAGCCTGGGGACTTGCAGACGCACTGGTTGCACAGGCAGCCATCTCGCGAATTTTGTACAGTATGGGCCGTGACAAGAAGCTTCCTTCCGTTCTATCGAAGGTTCATGCCAAGTACAAAACACCTTATGTCAGCATTTTGCTGGTGGCGGTAATTTCCATTATTGTTACATTCGGTTTTGCTTCCCATCTGAGCACCCTGGCTTCTCTGGTGAATTTCGGTGCCCTTACAGCATTCCTTTTCCTGCATATTGCGGTTGTGAACTACTTCCTGCGTAAGCAGAAGAGCAAGGATTATATCAATCACCTGCTGTTCCCGATCATCGGATTTGTAGTCATCGGTTATGTCTGGCTGAATCTGGACGCCGCCTCCAAGAAGGTGGGACTGGTCTGGATGGCAATCGGAATTCTGTATATGATCTACCTGAAGCTGACGAAGAAAGGCTCTTCTCTCAGCGATGATTTGATGTAATTAGTATGCTTTAATGAAGAAAATCCCCTCCGCGGGAGCGAGGAAGGACATCGGATGATGTTCCACTCGCCCCAAGAGGGGATTTTTATTTTACTTATATTGTGCACGAATCGTCGGTACATTCACCGCCTTGTGCACTCCCGTTCGTTTTAATCACGGGCAGAGGCTGAACGGTTTGATTCTCCTCCCACACCTTGTTCAATACCTCAAGAAACAGGCTGGAAGGCTGAGCACCGGATACGGCATATTTATTATCGAACACGAAGAACGGTACACCGGTCAGTCCCAGCTGAACCCCCTGCTCGATATCCTGATGAACATCCTGGGCATACTTGTCGCTGCTCAGCACCTGTTCCACTTCTTCCACACTTAATCCAAGTTCCTCAGCCACCGCAGTCAGCACGGAATGTTCACCAATGTTAACTCCATCTATAAAATAGGCCTTCAACAGACGTTCCGCCGCTTCATCGCCCTTGCCCTGGGACGCAGCATAATGAGCCAGCCGATGGGCGTCGAGCGTATTCGTTGGTTTAACCCGATCAAAATCATAATGCAGACCCAGCTCAGCCGCCTGACCGGTAACCTGATCGTTCATGGCTTTCGCCTGGGCGCGGGGCATTCCGTATTTGGCAGCCAGCATATCATGGATATCCCCCGAAGGATGAACCGAAGCCTGCGGGTCCAACTGGAAGCTGCGGAATACAGTTCGGACCCCATCTGCGTGAGCAAACTGTTCCAATGCCTCTTCAAAACGGCGTTTACCGATGTAACAAAACGGACAAGCAAAATCTGACCAGATATCTATTTTCATGTTCTATCTCCTCCTGCTCATTTAACTGATGCTCCTGAATCTCTTTATTTTAAAATAACCTGTATCCACAAAAATTACAAGTTGCGTGTAAGTAAACGTTGTTAGACGCCTTTCCTTTTCAAGCTCTTTCATATCATGAATTGTGGGTAAATGGATAATAACCAAAAAAGAGAGGTTACGTTCTGCAGCCTCATGAGAGGAGAGAGGGCCTATGTGGTCTGCATTGATGTGGGGCGGCATTTCCGGTTCAGCCGTCCTGCTGGGAGCTCTAATTGCTGGATGGTTCGAAATCAAGAAAGCCATTATTGCTGCCATTATGGCCTTCGGTACCGGCATTTTGATGGGTGCTGCTGCCTACGAGCTGCTGGGAGACGCTGTCGAAGACGGGGGACTACTGCCGACCGCCATTGGTTTCCTGCTGGGGGCAATCGTATTCACAGGCTTCGATTGGATGATTGCCAGAAAGGGCGGCAAAAACAGAAAACGTTCCGGCGGGCAAGATGACAAGGCATCAGGGAAAAGCTCGGGGGACAGCGGCAGCGGCCTTGGCATATTTATCGGCACAGTTATGGATGCCATTCCCGAATCGGTCATGATCGGCGCCAGTCTGCTGGCCGGGGGATCTGTCAGCTGGCTTCTGGTTATATCTATCTTCGTCAGTAACATTCCTGAAGGCTTATCCAGTACGGTAGGTCTCAAACAGGGCGGGTATTCCCGGCGTACCATCTTCCTGATGTGGGGTATTGTGCTTGCGATATCGGCTCTGGCCTCCATGGCAGGTTATACGCTGCTGGAGCATGCACCTGAACCATTGATGGCCGGCATCGGAGCCTTTGCAGGCGGAGGTATCATTGCGATGATCGCTTCGACGATGATGCCTGAAGCTTATGAGGAAGGCGGTCCCTGGGTTGGATTGATTACTGCTCTTGGCCTGTTCACCTCCCTTGTACTAAGCTCATTGTCCTGAATTTGTTTTACGCACAGAAGGGAAGCTGCCCGGGGCAGCTTCCCTCTTTCATTATTTTAGATTCCGGTACGGTCCCGGCCTTACACCTGCAGGGCACCCAATTGGGCAAAACGCGACTCAAACCTTTCCTTCATCCGCCTCTTGACCGCAGGCTCCAGAAAAGCAGCATCCACTCCATTAAGGATCAGTTGTCCAATCTCCTTCAGCCTGAAACCGAATTTATCCATCAGGATGCTGTACTCCTCGTGAATAGAGGTATTAGATACGGTCAGATTATCTGTATTCACCGTCAGCTTCAGACCTGCATCAAAATACTCGCGGATCGGATACACATTCCAGTCCGCTACAGCGCGTGTCTGGTAGTTGCTGATCGGGCACATCTCCAGCACAATCCCCTGATCGTGCACCATATGGAACACCTGCTTATCCTCACGCAGGCGTACACCATGCCCGATACGGGTGGCTCCCAGCCGTGTAATGGCTTCACGGATGTTCTCGGGACCTGCCGCTTCCCCGGCATGAATCGTAACTGCCAGGCCAAGCGCCTGTGCACGCTCGAACACCTCCCGGTGCAGCTCTGCCGGATATTCTGCTTCCGGCCCCGCCAGATCAACAGCCGCCAGTCCTTTACCTTTGTATGCCGCTGCAGCTTCGATTACTTCCAGATTGTCACGGATGGAGTGATGACGCAGACAGATCGCGATTGCCCGCGAGGTTACACCGTAAACCTGCTCACCCCGCTGCAGTCCTTGTAATACATGCCCGATCGCATCATAGCAGGACAACCCTTCACCTCTGTGCAGCTGTGGACCAAACCGCACCTCAATATATTCACAGTTATCTGCCGCCGCCTGCTCCACCAGCTCGAAGGCAACCCGCTCCAGCGCTTCTCCCGTGTGAAGAAAGCCTGCCACGAAGTCAAACTTGGACAAGTACTCCACCAGACTTCCGCAGCGCCCGCTGACTTTCATGTGGGGGATCAGCCCATCCGCATCCACTGCGGGAAGCTTGATGCCGCGCTGACGAGCGAGATCCAGAATCGTAGCTGTTTTCACACTGCCATCCAGATGCAAATGAAGATCCAGCTTGGGCATTTTACGCAAAATTTCCTTTTGTTTATCCTGCAGCATAAGATTCCCTCCCGCTCCCAATTGGATTACGCTGACGCGCAGCCCAGAATTTGTTTCCGTTTAACTACTTACAAGCAATTGATGTCCGATAAACTTACATATAGATCCGATGTTATGCTTATCCACTGCTATTAACGATGTTTTTTACAAATATTCCATCTATAATAGCACATCTGCGTCATAAAAAAATACATATTTATAACATATCCATGCTGATAAATAAATTCCATAGGCGGAATCCCCTGGAATCACTCTTTATATAACACGCACATAACATGGATTGAGCGAATGAACTTCCTAATAACGTATATCCTTTTTTCTTCCTTAGATAAGGGATAACTCTCCAAGAACCTCCCTTAACTCTTCAAAGCTTGCAACCGTCCGCAGCGGCATACGATCCGACTCTTGAGCCACAGCGCGGTAATTATACCAGATCATATTCCATCCGGCTGCGATTGCGCCTACAACATCATTACGCCAAGAATCTCCTATATAGACACACTCTTCCGGGGAAGTTCCTGTCTGCTGATTGACATAGTGAAAAATCCCGGGCGAAGGTTTGGCGATCCCTACACTGCCCGAAATGAAAATTCTGTCGGCCGGCACGACCTTGTCCAGGCCCAGCGTCTGGATTTTGCGGAATTGATGCTTTTGCTCTCCGTTCGTGATTAATCCCACCTGCATACCGCCATCCTGCAGCTGCTTCATCAATTCTACAGCCCCCGTGAAGGGTGCGATTTCTTTTTGTCTTGCCTCATACCTCGCTTGAAGCTCCTCCGCCTGACCCTGACTCAGCTCCAGACCAAATCGACGCATCGCAAGGATGTATCGTCGGGTACGCATGGCCGACAGCTCCTCTTCACCCGGGTTCCGGTCCGAAAGCTTTGCCTCATCTGACAGCACATCACTATAATGCCGTATCTGGTGGAAAGCCTGTTCATAGTCGAAGGTTTCCGGCAGTTCCAGCACTTCCCGGAGTGCCAGTCTGGTTGGTTCCAGCAGATCATACATCGTGTCATCCACATCAAAAAAAACGGCCGTCAGCCGCTGTTCCGCTTGTTCTTTCATCTTCTGCCTCTTCTCCTGTTCCTTGTCTGCGGTTTCAACCTGATCTCATCGTGTCCAATATACATGTGATTGAGCTTTTCAACTATTATAGCCTTCTCTTATCTTCTGTGCATCCACCCTCACTTGCGAAGAGCTGCCAACATATGATAGACGTAGAGTACAGGGCTGCAGGTAATAGCTGACCTAAGCTCCGCCATCCAATTACTATCAAACTCCGGAATGGTGACGAAATTGTTAACAACTTTTGTAAAATAATAAACGTTTAATAGATAAGCATTAGCAGATTCTACTGGTATATTCCAAAATGACAAATAAACGACTGATCAAGCCCATATAAGGAGAGACTTTTATGAAGATACAGACCCTTAGCCGCAGTGCTGCCCTACCCTACCGACGGGCCGCCGCGAACCAAAAAACCGCTTCGTTACCCACCATGCCTCCAATCATCAAGGAGCTGATCCGATTCGAGGACGAACTGGAAATGGAACGGCATTCCCTTGGCTTTGATCTGGGGCTTGTCATGGAACGCGGCTCCGGCACCCGGTACATGCCTACGCCGCCAGATGTTATTCCATTCGCACATGCAGGGAGAGACGGCATTCATTACGGCTTCCTGACCGATTTCGGCATGACACGCAGCCTGGAGGAAGCCCCGATTGTAGCAGTTGCTCCCATGTCGGTGAACAGCGTCTGGCTCGTTGCGCGCAGTATTAGGGAGTTTTTGAATGTACTGTACAGCTGCCCCGAGCTGCTGACACGATTTGATGGAACAGCCGAGAGCTACCAGCTGCATGCTATAACGGAAGGGGACCCCCGCCAAGAACGGGTCCGGGAGCGATTCCGGGAGCGCTTTAACATTACGCCGGTGACGGATCCGTGCGAGTATATGACCCGCTTAATGGAGGATCGCCGCCGTCAGGTGGCCGTTCCTACGCTGAACGGGCTGGGTGTACGTTCACTCAGTGATACCAGAGACATCTGCCATACGTGCTACACGGTGCCCGAGCAGATCGACTGGCAGCTGAATGGACCAGCTGTACAGCTCTTTTTTGCCAGCGCAACTCCGGAAGCGAAGCTGGCATTTGTCCGCGATATTCAGAGCAACCACCTGCTGACAGACGACGGACTCCGTACCTTCGTTGACGGGGAGCTGCGCACATTCGGGTTTGCCGAAGTAGCAGACCGGCTGAATGAATCGTATTACATTCCGTATATCGAAGCCTGATGTCTTTGTGATACAATAATCCGAACAGAATGCGCTTGACATAGGCAAGCATATAGGAAAGGTAGCTTGAATTTCATGTTGTCGATTCCCACATACCAAATTATTGAACTGTGCCTGCTTGCCGGCAAAATCATGCTGCAGAGCGGTGCCGAGACCTACCGCGTTGAAGATACGATGACCCGGATTGCCGATGCGCTGGGGCTGGAGCACTCTCACAGCTATGTAACGCCAACCGGGATTATCTTCTCCATTGACGGAACGGAACCCGCCAAACTGATCCGGATCATGGAACGCACCACGGATCTGCGTAAGGTTACCGAGGTGAATGCCATTTCCCGCTCGATCAGCAGCGGAGAGATGACGGCTGAGGAGGCACGCATCCGGCTGAAGGAGCTGGAGCATATCTCGTTAGCTTATCCGGTCCCCGTGCAGATTGCAGCCGCGGCTATTGCCAGCGGCTCCTTTCTCATCATGTTCAGAGGCAGCTGGCCTGACTTCATTCCGGCGCTGATCAGCGGCGGGCTTGGCTTCTCGGCAGTGTATTATTTCCACCGTCTGGTCCAGGTCAAATTCTTCGCCGAATTCTCCGCAGCTTTTGTTGTCGGACTTGCTGCACTGCTGTTCGTTACGCTTGGCTGGGGGCACGAACTGGACAAGATTATCATCGGTTCTGTCATGCCGCTAGTACCGGGGCTTCTCATTACCAACGCTGTCCGCGATCTGATGGCCGGCCATCTTGTCTCAGGCATGTCCAAAGGAGCTGAAGCCTTTCTAACGGCGTTCGCCATCGGAGCCGGAATTGCTGTCGTTCTGTCCTTCCTGTAAGTGACAGGCATCCTACCGGAACTACTGTCACGGATTGAATACAAGGAGGCAAACAGGTGCTATTCCAGATGCTCGAACAATTAATAACAAGCTTTATAGCCGCCGCCGCTTTTGTCATTATCTTCAATGCACCGCGCCGGACGCTGCTGCAGTGTGGTCTGGTCGGGATGATCAGCTGGTTTGTGTACTTTATGCTGGTGGATCGTTATGATGCCCTGGCAGCGTCCCTTGCTGCCACCTTTATCGTCGGCATCGTCTGCCAGGCCTTTGCCAGGCTGTACAAAATGCCGGTTATCATCTTCAGTGTCGCGGGCATTATTCCGCTTGTTCCCGGCGGTATGGCTTATGACGCAATGCGCAATTTCGTGGAGCATGATTATAACAACGCTATGGAACTGGCAGCAGAAGCGATGATGATCTCCGGCTCCATTGCTGTAGGTCTGGTCCTCTCGGAGGTTCTTAACCAGATGATCCGCCGGGCAGGCATACGAACCCAGTCCGGCACCAAATCATGACCGGATTTCAGCATATAAAAGGGCTGTTCCCAAGCCAAGCAGCAGCGGGAACAGCCCTTTTCGTATTTCAGCAGTATGATTGTCGTAGGAAAGCGGTAGCGATTGGCGTATGGTTCGAATATTTCTGCTCTCCGATTGTCATTTGCCTAGGCACATGCCCCGAAGGATCTTCATATGATGCACAAGTTCAGTCTTCATCGTGAAAAGATCGAATAAGGAGAGATGACGTTTATGCTTCATTTGAACGGTCGTACACCGCAGCCTTACAGCCAGACCTTTATCCCCCGCGGGACTGGGACTCCCTTCAGCCCGCCGCCTGCAGCGGCAGGAGGAGCTGCCAAACCAGCCTTTCCACCTGCCGGCACCATAATTACCAGTGTGTGGAGCGATGTAACCGGAGACGGTATACCTGATCTGGTCTATCTGATTGGCACCCCGCCGGATCAGAATAGTCCATTCCTGACTAACATCACGCTCGCCATGCGGAACGGGTCCAGCCAACAGACGACGTATGTTCCACTGGCCACCAATTCAGGGTATAATCCCACATTGTTTGCCGGTGATTTTGTTGGTGACGGCGTTGCGGATATTCTCATCCGAATCGATTCCGGCGGTTCGGGGGCTTTTACGTACGATTATATCTACTCCTTCTATGGCGGCACTCCGCTGCTGATCTTCGACTACGAGCTCTACAATATGTCCCAGTCCTTCAAGGTCCGGTATCTCGATCACTATCGTCTTGAGGTGACAAGCCGGCAGCCGGCCCAGGTCTATCTACTGGATATCTCGCTGCGCGGAAAGGATTATCTGTCCGAAATTTACAACCCCAATGGCACGCTTAAAAAGCCGCTGGAAGGCGATATCGCCCCGCTCAGCGGCCTGTACCCGGTCGATCTGGAACGCGATGGAGTCTACGAGCTTCAAGCCTATCACGGGATTATCGGCCAGTACAACGCCGACCGCTTCGGCTATATCGTCAATACGCTGAAACTCAGTAATAACGGCTGGCAGATTATCCAGCAGTGGGCCTCCATTTTCGGAGCAGACCCCGCTCACATTCAGCCGGCAGGCTCCAGCATGCCCGCAAACCGAATCTGATCCAATCCGGCTGCTGCCGGCAGCCGGCTCAAGGCTCAAGACGTTTGCCGACGATGGCCAGATCCCGCTCAATTCCATCAAGCTCTGCAATCCGCGGGTAATATCCCCACTGCTCAAAGCCGAACTTGCGCAGCAGCGACAGACTCGGATCATTGTGTCCGAAGACAAAACCCAGCAAGGTTCGAACTCCCAGGCGAGGGCATTGATCCAGTACATACTGTACCAGGATACTGCCTACACCCCGGCCGCGGAACTGCTCATTCACGTAGATGCTCAGCTCCACCGTACCATTATATGCAGGTCTACCATAGAAGGATTGAAGGCTGGCCCAGCCGGCAATCTGCTCTCCCTCCCGGAGAACCCAGAGCGGCCGGCGGTCCGGCGTATGCTCTTCGAACCAGGGAATCCGGCTCTCCACACTGACCGGCTCCAGGTCTGCTGTAGCCATTCGTCCAGGTATTGTGGAATTATAGATTTCAACAATCGCCGGCAAATCTTCAAAACGTGCAATATCAATGCTGAATTGTGTGCTCATACCCATTCCCCCGCGTTCTGAGTAAATAACTTCTCTGATAGCAATGTGCTAACGTTATCTTTGTTCTGGCAGTACCTTTACTATTCTACCGGACAATGCAGAAGACAGCTATATCAGAATTTCAGCTTCTCTGCGCCTGCTTTCACTCGAAGTAACAGTCTGCCTGGTGGAAGCACAAGCTTCGGCTGCCCGCCGGCCCGCCGTGCAATGCCCAACAAGCAATGGCCTGTAATGGTCTGACCTGGCAAATTCCAATTATGTCCATCAGCTTCCGGAGAATATGCTGCCTTATCGCAAGGGGTTCCGCGTATAAACAGACGAATTTTGCGATTTATGTCCATACAGGCATATAATAAAAAATAGAATTGTTTAAAAATGAATGACCCATTTCTGATTTCGCGGGAGGTGTATCCGGATTTTTCCGGAGAACAATGAACATTGGCCAACATATCCATATTCTTAAAGTCCCGATGGGACCAGATCATTATATTCATCCTGTAGTCATTGAAGATCCTGATGGTCTAACACTTGTAGATACAGGCATGCTTGGCGAAGCTTCATTCTTGGAGGAAGCTATGACGAAGGCAGGACTTGATCTGTCCCGTCTGAAGCGTATTCTGATTACTCACCAGGATATCGATCACATCGGTAATGTCACGGTACTGGCGGATCAATTCCCTGAGGTTGAAATTTTCGTCCATCGAGATGACGTCGCTGCCGTTACCGGGCTTGAACCATCTATCAAATTTACGCCGGAGCGCATTTCCAAAATGCCGCAGCCGATGCAGGATACTGCCAATCAATTTATCTCAAAGCTCAGTCATCTGCATATTGCCCGTGTACTTGAAGATGGAGACCGTCTTCCTTATGGCGGCGGGCTTGAAGTTATTCATACACCAGGACATACACCAGGTCACATTTCCCTATACTTCCCATCCCAACGCTTGGTACTGGCTGCAGATGCAATGCGTGTTATTGATGGTGAGCTTGTCGGCCCTGCCGAAGCCCTTACACCTGACATGAACCTGGCCATCGAGAGCCTGACTAAACTGGCTGCCCTGCCAGTTGAACAGATCCTTTGCTATCACGGGGGTTTGTACAGCCGGGAACCACAGGCGCGAATCGCTGCACTGGCAGGACAAGCCTCAGAATAATTCCGTTTCCTGACTGCACTCATCATCATCCCAAAGTCATGGCACAGGTGTTCAAATGAAGCTGTCTCTTGTATGATTTATACGAATGCCAGCCTGAGTAGAGAGGATTGAATTACCTATGAATACGAATCTGCAAAAGCTGTCCGCCTCCCTGTCCGAGAACCGGTGGGACGGGCTGCTGATTACGGATCCCCAGCATGTTTATTACCTGACCGGCTTTGCCAGCGAACCTCATGAACGCTTCCTGGGCCTGCTGCTTGTACAAGGTGAGGACCCGGTTCTGATTGTACCGGCGCTGGATGCTGAAGCCGCCCATGCGGCATCTCCGGGCCTCCGCCTTGTGCCGCATCGCGATACCGATAACCCTTACTCGCTGCTGGGTGAACAGCTGCATGGGCTTCAGGCGCCTCAGCGTTTTGCCCTAGAGAAGGAGCATGTCTCCCTTGCCCGCTATGAGCAGATCAGCGCCGTGATCGGTGCGGTGGCTTATGATGACGCGGGCCCGGTCCTGCGCGATATGCGTGTACGCAAAACTCCAGAAGAAATCCAGCGCTTGAAGCATGCGGTCCGACTCGTTGAAGAAGTGCTTCGGCATGGCCTGACCCATGTCAAGGAAGGTGTGACCGAAGTTGAGCTCGTTGCCGAGCTGGAGTACCAGATGAAAAAGCTTGGTGCAGACGGACCTTCCTTCGATACAATGGCCCTCTTCGGCGAGAAAACGGCGCTGCCGCACGGTACCCCAGGAGCACGCAAACTGCAGTACGGCGATCTTGTTATGTTCGATCTCGGTGTCTATGCCGGAGGTTATGCATCCGATATTACACGCACCTTTGCCTATGGCAGCATAACACCTGAGCAGGAGAACATTTATCAAGCTGTTTTGGGTGCAAACCTGAAAGGAATTGAAGCCAGCCGTCCCGGTGTAACGTGCGCTTCTGTCGATCAGGCGGCAAGGTCGGTGATTGAGCAGGCCGGATACGGACCTGCCTTTAATCATCGTCTGGGCCACGGATTAGGCATGGGTATTCACGAATATCCGTCTCTTCACGGCAGTAACCAGGATCCGCTGATTGAAGGTATGGTATACACCATTGAGCCGGGTGTTTATGTGCCTGGCGTAGGCGGTGTACGTATTGAGGACGATGTTCTCGTTACTGCGAACGGTGTGGAAGTCCTGACCTCATTTCCAAAAGAACTGACTATCCTCGGTTAACATAGAGGCCCTATACGGCAGCACAAAAAAACCGGAGCGCTATGAAGCGGCTCCGGTTTTTGTCTCTTCCTGCTCTTCCTTGAATATAAAGCTGCGGCCGATATAGAGAATCGGAGTTCCCGCTGCGGTAAGAACAAATTTGAGCACATAAGTGGTCAGCAGAATTTCCAGCCATACCTGCCAGCTGTATTCTCCGCCAGTAAAAGCAATAGAACAGAAAATCAGCGTATCCACAAAAGAACTGACGAGCGTACTCCCGTTACCCCGGATCCACAGCTGCCCCCGTGTCGGGAAGAACCGGCGAATCCAGGAATACAGCTTCACATCCAGGAATTGGCTGATGACATAAGCCGTCAGACTCGCCAGAGCCAGACGCGGCATCAGGCCAAAGATGGTTTGCAGCGATTGCTGGGCAAAGTCGCTCTCTCCCGGTTCAAATGCAAGCGTCATCTGCATCAGGATCGTCGTCATGACCAGCGTGAAGAAGCCGAACCAGACAGCCTTGCGAGCTTCCTTCAGACCATAACGCTCATTCAGCAGATCGCTGGCCATATAGAGGCTGACATACATCGTATTGCCAAGGGTCATGGTAATGCCCAGCATCTCGATCGTCTTCGTGACCTCAATATTCGCAATGACGGTCGCGACGCCGATCCAGGCATACAGCCCTTTCTTCCCGAACAAGCGGAAGCATAACAGGAATAATCCGTAATTGACCAGGACGTAGAAAATGCCCCATTCCAGATTATTCATATAAAACTGATTAAGCATACAATCCTCCTAGTTTTGATATCGCGGGATGGTTACGAACCGCGGTCTTGTCCGCCTGCAGCGGCAAAACTTCATCTACTCTACCATAGAGCCGTGATTTTGAACAGACCTGCTGACTTCTTAACTTGGATGAAAAAAGCCAGGGCGGCCGCCCCGGCTTTTTTCGTTTGGCTGATCATCAGGCATGTGCAGCTGAATCCAGCTCAGTATTCATATCGTTGTATACTTTCGGATCATTATCCTTCATGACACGGCTGGTAATCAACCCTGCAGTCATGGAATCGTTCACGTTCAGTGCCGTACGGCCCATATCGATCAGCGGTTCAACGGAGATCAGCAGACCTACCAGGGCTACCGGCAGATTCATGGTCGACAGCACGATCAGAGAGGCAAACGTCGCTCCGCCGCCGACGCCTGCGACACCAAAGGAACTGATAACGACAACCAGGATCAACGTCAGGATGAAATCCCAGCTTGTAGGATCAATGCCTGCCGTCGGTGCGATCATTACCGCCAGCATCGCCGGGTAAATACCTGCGCAGCCATTCTGACCGATTGTGGCACCAAAGGAAGCCGACAGGTTCGCAATCCCTTCGGATACGCCCAACTTCTTCGTCTGGGTCTCCACGTTCAGAGGAATCGTCGCTGCACTGGAACGCGAAGTGAATGCAAATACCAGGGTAGGAATTACTTTCTTCACATAGGTCACCGGGTTGTAGCGGAAAATGCTGAGCAGAATCAAGTGAATGATGAACATCACGATCAGTGCCACATAGGAAGCCAACACGAACTTGATCAGCTTCAGAATCTCATCCGGATTGGTTGTAGAGACCACTTTTGTGATCAGGGCAAGAATTCCGTAAGGTGTCAGACGCAGCACCATCGTAACGATACGCATAACTACTGCATAAACAGCGTTAATCATATTACGGAAAGTTGCAGCCTGCTCCGGCTTCTTACGGTCAACACCCAGAACAGCCACCCCGATAAAGGCCGAGAAAATGACGACTGCCAGCGTCGAGGAACGACGTGCTCCTGTCATATCTTCGAACGGGTTGGTCGGAATAAACTCCAGAATCTGCTGCGGAATCGTTTTGTCCTCTACATCTGCGAGCCGCTCCTGCACCTTCGTCACCTGTGCCTGCTCACGGTCTCCTGCCTGAATCTCGATCGATTTCAGATCAAAACTCAAGCTTGTTACAATGCTGACGGTCGCTGCTATAGCTGTCGTAATTAACAGCACCGCAATAATGAGACCGGCCATTTTACCCAAATTTTTGCCGCCCTTCAGGTTCATAATCGCCGAGATGATCGACACCATGATCAGCGGGATAACGATCATCTGCAGGAGACCGACATAACCGTTACCGACCAGGTTGAACCAGTCCACGGACTTGGCCAGCACATCAGAGCCTGCTCCATAGATCAGCTGAAGAATTACGCCATATACGATACCAAAGCCCAGTGCCGTAAAAACGCGCTTTGTAAATGAAATATGTTTTTTCTGCATCCAAAACAGGACGCCAAGCAGTACCAGCATGACTGCTACGTTAATAATGGTAAGAAGATAATCCAACCCTCTCGCTCCTCTCGCTCTCCGCTTTTTTTCTAGGCAATGCTGAATTGCTTTTCCGCCGGAGAGTCTTATGAATATAAAATATGTCTAATGATTTATAACCCCGGGTTTAGAACATAAACAAAATTAATTCGGTAATTTAATAAAACCCATTAAACAGGTCAGAAATCACTTCTTTATTGTAAACGATTTATGTAAGTTTTCAAGAGAAAAAGAAAAAATATATAACATGCGTCTATTCAACCAGAGTTCTATTAGGTAAAATATACTAAACTACAGACTATCAGACCCATATTATTCTATACTTTTCTTGTTTTCTGTCCTAAAAATGGTATAAACTTCTTGTTTTCGGCGAATATAACATCTTCACGGACGGTGACATCATACTCAAGGCCTGTGCACGGCCGGTCAGTATGGGCAAAAAGTTAGTGGATTGGGCAAGACCAGAAAGGAGAATTATTATGTCACGGTTCATTCGCTCATTGGTGACCAAAACCAAGCAAATCCGTTGGCCCCGTTTTAACCGATTCAAGCAAATCAAAGGCACGCCAAAAAAGGGCTCCGACCGTGGTCGCAACCTGGTTGCCAGGGCAAAAGAACTTGATTGGGCCGGACTCTTACGTTTTAATGGTACCATCGGTGCCAAGATTCGGATTATGCTGCTGCTCAGCCTGCTTTTGTCTTCTATTTTATTCAGCATTTCTTTTTATCTGATATCCACGGATATTATTAAAAGTAATGTCCTCCCGCAGCTGGACAAGACCCTGTCTGCAAGTGCGCAGGACGTATTCCGCGATATGAACACATCCCGTGCTATTCAGAGCAAGGACAGTGAAGGTGCCAGAACTTCATTTCAATATTTCCTTCGGGATAAAATCAAGAAAAATAATGTTGAAACAGCCTATCTGCTTGAATATGACAATGATAAGGCAACGGTGGTTGTAAAAGCCGAGGGTTCCAGCGTCAAGGAAGGCGATTCCCTGGAGATTCAGCCTGCCATGAAGGAGGCCTTTGCTAACAAAACCAGTGTCAGCGGTGTCTATTCCGACCAGTATGGTGTGCACAAAACGGAGTACTTCAGCATTCCAGGCAGCAAGCTGCTTCTCGCTGTAAGTATGGACGTCAGCTTCATTCAGGAGAAAATAAGTCAGATCACCTGGATCTGTATCGGCATTACGGTGCTCGTCCTTGTCCTCAGCTGGGTTGTATCCATCTGGCTGGTCCGCCGTCTGACCAAACCGATCGATCAGCTGCTGGAACACAGCAGACAGGTATCCCGGGGCGATCTGACCCAGGAGCTCCAAATTAACGGACGTGATGAGATTGCACAGCTGGCTGTAAGCTTCCAGTTGATGACCGAGAATCTCAAAACGATGATCGGGCAGGTGCTTGCCTCCTCCAGCGAGGTCGTTCAAGGATCGGATGACTTGAGACAGCGCGTGGAAGCCATGAACGGCATGGTTGCCCGTTCCGTTGACCTGACAGACAGCATCGAGCAGGGCAGTACAGCGATTGCAACAAGCGCAGCCGAGAATTCCCGGGCTATGGAGGAAATTACGCAGGGTATCCAGCATATCGCGACATCAGCGTCCGAAGTAACGGAAATGATCGGCACCGCCGCTGACCAGGCCGTGAACGGCAACAAGCTGGCACAGGATGCGATGCAGCAGATGAATTATGTCGGACAGACTGCGGAAGAGTCCCTGTCCTACATCCGCACCATGAATGAACGGTCTCAGGCGATTGAACAGGTACTGTCTTCCATCTTCGAAATAACGAAACAGACCAATCTGCTGTCCCTGAATGCTTCCATTGAAGCTGCACGTGCAGGCGAACATGGGCGGGGATTTGCCGTCGTAGCCGGCGAGGTACGCAAGCTCGCCGAACAATCCAAGACCGCAGCCGAAGAAATCGCTACCTATCTCCACATTATCCAGGAGGATTCCAAGCGCTCCGTCGATGCCATGAGCCGGGTTAACCAGGAGATCCAATCCGGTACCGAGAAGGTACAGCAGGCAGGCGGGGCCTTTGACCACCTGGTTGAGGTCATTCAAAGCGTTAATCACACGATTCAGGCCGTATCTGCAGCTACCGAGGAAGCTTCGGCCGGTTCCGAAGAAGTCAGCGCATCCGTCGAAGAGACGGCCCAGATTACTTCGAAAGCCCAACAGACTATTGGACATATCGTACAGATTTCTGAAGATCAGCTGAACGATATGAAGGAGCATGCACAGACGGTCAACCATCTGAATCAGCAGGCCGCACTCTTGCAGGAAGCCGTTAGCAAATTCAAAATTGAATAGCTCTTGTTAAATCTAACATTTGTACTTAACCAGAAAGACAGCATGTGAAACATCCCAGACGGGTACAAGCTAATCAAAAAGCCGACTGCAGCTGAAGTTACCCCCGTCAAGTAGACAGATATAAAATAGCTCTGTGACTAAGCAGCCTTAGTTCGGTATTCCACCGGGCTAAGGTTGTTCAGCTTTTCCTGAAAACGTTCGTTGTTGTAAAAATGAATATAGCGTTCAACAGCTCCCACGAGTTGCTCCTCGGAGGTGAAGGTGTGGAGGTGGAGGCATTCCGACTTGAGATGCCCGAAGAAACTTTCGATGCAGGCGTTATCCCAGCAGTTTCCCTT
>NZ_JAUQTB010000018.1 GCF_030580655.1 Paenibacillus lacisoli | reverse complement strand
AAACCCCGCTCGACTTGCATGTATTAGGCACGCCGCCAGCGTTCGTCCTGAGCCAGGATCAAACTCTCCAATAAAGTTATTGAAAAGAGCGATAAGCTCAATTTGAATCTGACGAGATATAAATCTCATTGTTTGCTGTTACTTACGTAACAGCGATACTCACTCGTTGTTCAGTTTTCAAAGATCAAGCATTTTGTTCGTCGTCAGTGTTTCTCGGTGACAACTTTTATATCATATCACAGTCAATTTGATTATGCAAGCTTTTTTTCTTGCTTATTTTAGCAGCCTTTGATTTCGGCTGCCTTATCGACCGGAATTAGAATATACCATGGAATCAACTTAGTTAGCAAGCTTTTTTTAAATACAATTTATTACATTTATTTCTTTGACTGCCTCATGTCCTCACATGGTTTCCTTTTGTTCCCTTGGCCACAGCGTATAACTGAAACTGATGAGAAAATCGATTCCCAATGCAAGTGCCCAGACTCTAATAATCGACATAAGGCTGCTCGTCTTGCTGTGATCACCCACCATCTGGATCATTCCCAATAACAGTCCGCTTCCAATGATAAAGGCCAATACATGCCGATACCACCCCGCTCGCTCCCGCTTGGCATGCTGCTTTCCATATCTCGGTTTCTTCCTCGGCTTCCCGCCCCCTGCAAATCGATAAGCAAAGCGTTCATCCGCCCACTTGATCATCTGATGGCCGAAAGCGATTGTTGACCCGATATAAATAGCGGCAAGACCATGCGTCCACTGTGCTTCAGCCCCATTATGCAGATCATAAGCAGTTGCCAACAGCAGGACCAGATCAATGACTGGCGTAAACATCAGGAACAGAGCCCCTAACTTCTTCATTCCTACAACATAACGGAAGATTAGACCTATCAGGATTACAATCCAGAACATGATTTCACACGCGACAATTAACCAGCCGATCATAACAGCACTCCTTTTTAGTACAACTGTATTATTAAAATCATTCTAACACACATGTATTAAAAAAGACAACATGCTATAATAAACGCATGCCTAAAATTGTTGATCACGCTAAACAAAAGGAATTAGTTGCTGAAGCTGCCTGGAGAGTCATTCGACGGGAGGGGCTGCAGCATGCGTCCGTTCGGAACATAGCCGAGGAGGCAAAACTATCGGTCGGCTCGATGCGTCATTACTTCGGGAGCCAATCCGAACTTCTGGCTTATTCCATGCAGTTGGTCTCAGACCGGTGCAGTTCCCGGATTAGACGGCTGGATCTCAATGTCCCTCCTCTGGAGGGTATGAAGAAGCTGATTATGGAGACCCTCCCCGATACCGATGAAAAGAGGGCTGAAAGCGAGGTATGGATGGCATTTACTGCCCAAGCACTAACGGACCCTTCCCTAAAAGAACTTGCACATAAAGTATATGGTCATCTGCGGTACATGTTCGAACATGTCATCACTCAACTGTCATCTCTTGGCTATATGTCTGGTGATCTCGATATCGAAATTGAAATCCAACGGTTGTATGCTCTAGTTGACGGCTTAGTCCTGCATGCTGTGCTGAATCCAGAATCCTATCCTGCCAGCAGGCTCGAGGCTGTAATTGACTACCATTTGCGTTCCCTATGCCCAAACAGCCCTGACTCGCTGGCAAAATAAAAACAGACCTGCAAACCAGGTCTGTTTTTATTTATACAACTAACCTATGACAATATGCCCCTCCGGCCGTCGATACAGCTGTTTCCCCTGCTTCGGACGCAGAGCATAAGATATCGTAAGCGGGCCGATCCGGCCAATAAACATTGTGATGCAAATCAGAATCTTTCCCCAATCTGTTAATTGATGGGTCACTCCCATAGATAACCCAACCGTTCCAATAGCGGAGGCCGCCTCAAATGCCAATGGCAGGAACGCCCGGTCCTCTACGGTAAGCAGCAGCATCACAACGACCCCAAAGATAATGAGAGAGATAACAATAATGGTCAACGCACGCATGATGATTTCCTTGGGAGCCCGGTGACGGAACAGAATGATATCCTCTCGCCCGCGGATCATTGCCACAAGCGCTCCAATCATAATTAGAAAGGTTGTCGTCTTGATTCCCCCGCCCGTTGATCCTGGAGACGCACCTATGAACATCAGCAGAATCATAAAGAACTGGCTGCCTTGGCGCAAACTGCTGATATCAACCGTGCTAGTGCCTGAAGAACGAGTAGAGACCGATTGGAAGATGGATGCATAAATTTTCTCATCCCAGCTTAATGCCCCCAAGGTACGCGGATTCGTAAATTCAAAGATAAACAGGATAACCGCACCTATCACGATCAGGGCTCCGGATACGGACAGAACCATCTTGGAATGCAAAGATAAGCGCCGCTTTTTTCGGAAATCAAACAGGTCACTCAACACGAGAAAGCCCAGCCCCCCGCTAATAACCAGGACGGATGCCGTCAGATTAAACAGCCAATCTCCCCGATAATGAATAAAGCTGTTACCAAATAGGTCAAAGCCCCCGTTATTAAAAAGCGATACCGCATGGAATATTCCGTAGTATACAGCTTGACCGAATGGCATTTCTACAGCCCAGCGCAGCGCTAGAATGACCGCCGCCACCCCTTCAATGGTAAAAGAAAAAATCAGCACTTTGCGGACAATCCGCACAATGCCCTCCATACTGTCTGCGTTGATCGACTCTTTCAGGATCAGCCTGTCCTTCAAGGAAAGCCGTCTGCCAACAAGCAGTGCAAACAAAGTCGCCATCGTCATAATGCCCAGGCCGCCCAACTGCATTAGCAGCATAATGACCACTTCTCCAAATACAGTAAAGGTAGAACCCACATCCACTACTACCAGGCCGGTCACACAGGCAGCAGAGGTAGATGTGAACAAGGCATCAATCCAGTGCAGGGTGCCGGGATGCCGCTGGGACACAGGCAGCATCAGGAGCAGCGTCCCGATCGCTATAATTACGATAAAGCCTGCCACGAGAATAAACGAAGGCGAGGTAAAGTGAAGTTTTCTTTTGCTTCCAGCCGGCATATGCAGTGTCTCCTTCTAGTTCATTCTGATCGTCAGCAGGCAGACAGCCTGATTAAGAAAAAAGGGGCAGTGGCGATGAATCATCCCCTACTGTCCCCTTGGTTATTCAATATCCTTTACAGCCTTATTGTTCCTGTGTACGGTTGCGCATGTGCGGGAAGAGCAGCACATCGCGGATCGATGGAGAATCCGTCAGAAGCATAATCAGACGGTCTACACCAATACCCAAACCACCTGTCGGCGGCATACCATATTCCAATGCACGGATGAAATCATCGTCCATCTCATGAGCTTCATCATTGCCCTGCTCCTTCTCAAGCAGCTGCGCCTCAAAGCGCTGACGCTGGTCGATTGGATCGTTCAGCTCTGTAAACGCGTTGGCATGTTCACGTCCGACGATGAACAGCTCGAAACGGTCGGTGAAGCGTGGATCCTCTTCATTCTTTTTCGCAAGCGGCGAAATTTCCAGCGGATGCCCTGTAATGAAGGTTGGCTGAATCAATGTCTCTTCCACAAACTGCTCGAAGAATGCATTCAGGATATGACCAAATGTCATATGCGGTTCAACCGGCACTTTATGCTCTTTGGCCAGACGGTGCGCTTCTTCATCACTCATTTGCACACTGAAATCGACACCCGTTACCTCTTTAACGGCATCGACCATGGACACACGGCGCCATTGCGGCGTCAGATCAACCTCTTTACCCTGGTACATGATATGCTGGGTACCCAGCACTTCCTGGGCAATGTGAGCGATCAGATTCTCCGTCAGCTGCATAATATCCTTGTAGTCGGCATAAGCCTCATACAGCTCAATCATGGTAAACTCCGGATTATGACGCGTCGACATCCCTTCATTGCGGTATACACGGCCGATCTCATATACCTTCTCCAGACCACCAACAATCAGACGCTTCAGGTGAAGCTCAATCGCAATACGCATATAAAGCTGCATATCAAGTGCATTATGATGCGTAATGAAAGGACGGGCAGCTGCGCCGCCTGCAATGGAGTGCAGGGTCGGTGTCTCCACTTCCAGATAGCCGAGAGAATCGAGATAACGGCGCATAGATTGGATGATACGGGAACGTGCGATGAAGGTCTGCTGTACCTCCGGATTTACGATCAGGTCCACATAACGCTGACGGTAACGCTGTTCCACGTCTTTGAGACCATGATACTTCTCCGGAAGCGGGTACAGGGATTTGGACAGCACCTCGAGATCTTTTACCTTAATAGAAGTCTCGCCCGTCTTGGTCTTGAAGACCGTCCCTTTCACTCCAACGATATCGCCCAGATCCAGAATACTGAATGCAGCATACTTATCCTCAGGCACTGTGTCCTGACGAACATAAATTTGGATGCGGCCGCTAAGGTCTTGAATGTGAGCGAAGCTGGCTTTACCCATTCCGCGTTTGGCCATAATACGTCCAGCCAGGCTCACTTCCACACCCTTCTCTTCCAGCTCTTCCTTGGTCATGCTGTCATACTTCTGCAGAACGGCACCCGCTTCGTCAGTTCGTATGTACTTACGTCCGAACGGATCGATACCAAGTGCACGAAGCTCGTCCAATTTGGCACGGCGAATCTGCAGGAGCTCACTTAATTCCTCTTGAGAATCCTGATTCTCTGGGTTTACAACTTCCTCTGACATCGTTCGATTCAACTCCTTGATTAATTCTTACATATTTGAAGTGAAAAAAGCTTCCCTAAGGAAGCTCTTCATCTCTTTTCCCGGTAAGCAGTAGTGTTTATTTCTTAATGTCTACAATTTTGTACTGGATCACGCCGGCAGGCACGTTAACGTCGACAACAGCACCTTTTTGTTTGCCTAGGATGGCTTTGCCTACAGGGCTTTCATTGGATATTTTATTGTTTAACGGATCGGATTCGGCAGTACCTACAATGGTATATTCCACTTGATCGCCAAATTCCAGGTCTTCTACCAGCACGGTAGCACCAACACCAACGGAATCGGTATCGATTTCGTCACTGTTAATGATACGCGCGTTACGAAGCATTTTCTCCAAGGTAATGATACGGCCTTCAATAAAAGCCTGTTCGTTCTTGGCATCCTCATACTCGGAGTTCTCGCTGATATCTCCATAACCGATTGCGACTTTAATCCGTTCCGCCACTTCGCGGCGTTTAACCGATTTCAAATTCTCAAGCTCGTCTTCCAGTTTCTTGAGGCCTTCCTGTGTCAGAATGACTTCTTTATCGCTCATCTCAACCGATTCTCCTGTCGTGGAAATAATTTAAAAAAATGGACCAGTAAAAAGTCTAACACCACTATATGCCTGGATGCAGAAAACAGAACGTTCTCTCATGCTGTCAGCGGTTGCCTTCAAGTCAAATCTATGCAAGTGAAATTTATACTGAGAAATTATAGGGTACAGCAGAGTAAAAGTCAATGAGACCCGGCGGTTAATGAACCGCCGCCGTTGACTCTTCTTTCACATCCAGCTGTAAAACAAAGTTCTCCAAAATCCGCACGACATCATCCCGTTGGGTCTCCTCCATAATAGCGTCCTTTACATGGGCTGCGCCATCAATGCCTTTCAGGTACCAAGCCAGATGCTTGCGCATCTCCCGAACGGCAACAGCTTCGCCCCTCAAGCTGATCAGACGATCCATATGCAGAATCGCAATACGAATCTTTTCCATCGGAGCAGGATCCGGGTGAAGTTCTCCTGTCTTCAGATACTCAATCGTACGGTACAGCATCCAAGGATTTCCAAGGGCTCCGCGGCCGATCATGACTCCGTCTACGCCTGTGGTATCCAGCATACGGCGCGCATCTTCAGGAGTCAGAACATCACCGTTACCAATAACCGGGATGGATACAGCTTCCTTAACTTCTTTTATAATGTCCCAGTTGGCATGACCTGTATACAGCTGCTCCCGGGTACGCCCATGAACACTGACCGCATTCGCGCCGGCGCGTTCAACCGCTCTGGCATTCTCCACGGCATAGATGTGTTCATTGTCCCAGCCGATACGCATTTTAACAGTAACCGGTTTGTCTACAGCATCCACAACGGCTGATACCATTTCATAAATCTTGTTCGGATCCAGCAGCCAGCGCGCACCGGCATCACATTTGGTCACCTTCGGCACCGGACATCCCATATTGATATCGATAATATCCGCATTGGTCTCCTGATCCACGACCTTGGCCGCTTCAACCAGTGAATTCCGGTCCCCACCAAAAATCTGCAGGCTGAGCGGCTTCTCCCGTTCATCGACGAACAGCATCTCACGCGTACGCTTATTCCCATGGATAATGGCTTTGTCACTAACCATCTCCGCGCAGACAAGTCCTGTCCCAAATTCCTTTGCGATGAGGCGGAAAGCCGGATTGCAGACGCCTGCCATCGGAGCCAGAACAACCTGGTTCTTCAATTCTATATCGCCAATCTTCAACATGATCCTATGTTCACCCCTCTGATCTTCGGCTTTGTTTAATGTTGTGCTATATCGATACAACAGCATGTTATCTATCTATGCCCTTAATCTCCTGAACCGACACGCCCAGGGTTCGGGCAATGGCTTCCACCATATGATCTTCGACCTTACGATTTCCGCGTTCCAGTGAACCCAGCACCGTGAGCGACAAGCCCGTCTCTTCTGCCAGCTGCTGTTGGGTATATCCTTTTAATTTACGGAAGGCGCGGAGCCGCTGTGCCAGCTGCATGTTGTCCAAAGCTGTATTCCTTCCCTTCCATCCAGTCCAGCAAGCGCTGACTTCACAGTATTGTATAGGCCGGATGTATCGGGACTGACTATATCGGATAGAGGTACAAGCACAAATGCCCGTTCCCGCATTCTCGGATGTGGCAGCATCAGCTCCGGTGTATCCAGCTGCAGTCCTTCCATCCAAATCAGGTCCAGATCCACCGTACGGGGGCCCCAACGAACATCCCGGACCCTTCCCAGCTGATTCTCAATCTCCAGCATCGCCCGCAGCAGCTCTATTGGCTGAAGCCGCGTACTCACGGTCAATGCCATGTTCAGAAAGGCAGGCTGATTCATATAGCCCACAGGCTCGGTCTCATACAAATTGGAGCAGCGTTCCACCTGAATATCAGGATGCTGGTCCAGCAGGGTTACAGCCTCCATCAAGGTAGCTTGCCGATCCCCCAAATTGGCCCCCAAAGCAATATAAGCCTCTGATTTCTCAGAGGTCTGATAACCGTTCATGTTCACTTCTCACTTCCTTGTGCGATGAAGCTCCACGGTAACGCCCTGAAAATGAATATCAAAAGGCGGATGGGGCTTGGTTACTTTGACTGTCAATGCATTGACACTAGTATAAGTGTCCAGTAGGGAAGATGCAATACGTTCCCCTAACGCCTCAATTAACTGGAATGACTCCTTTTCTACAACCGCCTTCACCTTCTCATGCACTTCAGCATAATTGACGGTGTACTCCAGCGCATCTTCCTCACCGGCTCTGCGCAGGTCAAGCTCCAATTCCAGATCAATATAAAAACGCTGTCCAAGCCTGCGTTCTTCCTCAAAGACACCGTGATATCCGTAATACTCCATACGGTGAATAGACATCTTATCCAATGCTGATCTCCCTTTCTGTCCCAAACCAAATCTCTAGTCTCTAATCACGATATCCGGCGAAGCATACAACATGGCGTCACTCATACGAACGGTTCGCTTGATTTCCCTTACATCGTGAACCCGAACCATCTGGCACCCCTGTGCGATCCCGAAAGCAACCGTAGCAGCCGTCCCTTCGATGACATCATCCACAGGCAGGTCCAGCACCGTACGGATAAATCTCTTACGGGAGGTTGCCAGCAGCACTGGATAACCCATACGGCAGAGTTGTCCAAGTGAAGACATCACCACCAGGTTATCCTTATGATTTTTGGCAAAGCCGATCCCGGGATCCAGAATTAACTGTTCCGGTCTGATACCGGCTCGAGCAGCGATGTCAATGCTCTCTTGAAGATCCTGTACCATATCATGAACAATAGAGATGTAGTTCCGTTCCTTGCGATTATGCATCAGAATGACCGGACATCCGGCCTCGGCTGCCACACGCGCCATATCCGCATCTGCCTTGAGCCCCCAAATGTCATTAATTATATGAGCTCCTGCCCGAAGGGCTTGACGGGCTACCTCTGCCTTATATGTATCAATGGACAGGGGGATATGCGGAGCTTCCCTGTGGATCGCTTCAATAATTGGAACGACCCGATCAATCTCCTCCTGCACGCTGATCTGCTCATGACCGGGACGAGTAGACTCTCCGCCAATATCAATCAGATCGGCCCCGTCCTCCATTAACTGGAGCGCATGGGAGACCGCGCGATTCACATCGTTATATTTCCCCCCGTCCGAGAACGAATCCGGAGTGACATTTAGAATACCCATAATAAGTGTAGATTCGCCGAGGTTTAGGGTGGTTTCACCGCAGCAGTAACTGCGGCGGTACATCATAGGTGCTAGTCCCATCCCCACTATACCTGAATCTGGCTGCGCTTCAGGAAGTTGCGCAAAATCTGGTGTCCATGATCTGTAATGATGGACTCCGGGTGGAATTGTACGCCCTCGACAGCGTATTTTTTGTGACGAAGACCCATAATTTCGCCTTCCTCTGTCTCTGCCGTGATCTCAAGGGTATCGGGCAGTGTATCCCGGTCCACAATCAGCGAATGATAGCGTGTAGCTGTGAAAGGAGAAGGCAAGCCTTCAAAGACAGATTGATTACGATGATGAATGGGCGATGTTTTGCCATGCATCAGGCGTTCTGCCCGCACGACATGACCGCCAAAAGCCTGGCCGATTGCCTGGTGACCGAGACAGACACCAAAGATGGGAATCTTTCCTTTGAACTGCTGGATAACCTCCAGCGTTATGCCGGCCTCATTAGGTGTGCACGGACCCGGGGAAAGCAGAATATGGTCTGGAGACATTGCACGAATGCCTTCAATATCAATTTCGTCATTCCGACGCACTGTAACATCCTCACCCAGCTCACCCAGGTATTGTACGAGGTTATATGTGAAAGAATCATAATTATCGATGACAAGGATCATCGTCTCATCTCCCTTTTCTCTGTAGAGAAGCCTATCTTGGCTAGTCTACAGCTAACAGTTGTGTTGCTTGATAGTATACTAAAGCGGGCTCTGCTTTAAAAGCATTTTCCCCTAATAACAAGAAATCCCTCATCTCGCTGCCGAGAAAAGGGATTCCTATACCTATAATCAGTTCCTGGTATTAAGATTCAAAATTGTACAGCGGTGTGCTCAAGTAGCGTTCGCCGTTACTTGGAATAATGACCACAATTCGTTTGCCTTTACCCAGTTCCTTGGCTATCTTCAGTGCCGCGAATACAGCTGCACCTGAGGAAATACCAGACAGAATACCTTCTTCTCTTGCAACACGGCGTGCAGTTTCGAAAGCTTCATCATTCTCAACGGTTACGATTTCATCGTAGATGTTCTGGTTGAGAATATCCGGAATAAAGTTGGCACCAATGCCTTGAATTTTGTGCGGACCTGGTTTACCGCCGGACAAAATCGGGGAAGCTGCCGGCTCAACAGCAACGACCTTCACTTCAGGAAAAGCCTTCTTAAGCACTTCACCTGCGCCGGAGATTGTACCGCCGGTACCGATACCGGCTACGAACGCGTCAAGACCTCCGCCAATGGACTCGATCGCTTCTACAATTTCCGGGCCTGTTGTTTCCAGGTGGATCTTAAGGTTAGCTTTATTCTTAAACTGTTCTGCAGCAAAATATTCAGGATTCTCCTCCAGGAGCTCTTCCATCTTCTTCACCGCACCGTTCATGCCCTCCGATCCCGGAGTCAGAACAAGCTCTGCTCCATACGCACGCAGCAGGTTACGACGCTCCAAGCTCATTGTCTCAGGCATTACAATAATGGCTCTGTAGCCTTTAGCCGCAGCTACCATTGCCAGGCCGATACCTGTGTTGCCGCTCGTTGCCTCAATAATCGTACCGCCTGGCTTCAGAAGGCCTTCTTTCTCTGCTTCTTCAACCATGCTGACTGCGATCCGGTCCTTAACGCTGGAACCCGGGTTTTGATACTCAAGCTTCAGATAAATTTCTGCGCTGTCCTCAGGTACGATCCGGTTCAGGCGCACAAGCGGTGTTCCCCCGATAAGTTCAGTAACGTTATTGACGACTTTAGCCATGATAATTGCCCTCCTTAGAGAAATGAAAGATGGTCTGTACATGCTGCGAGCTATGGGCATCTGCTTCCGATCGATTCATGAAATGATTCAATCTATGCAAAATGCTAAATGAATAATTATTATTAAGATCATAGCCCTACTTATCCCGCGAAATACCTATATTCCCGAGTAAATCAGTAGGTTTTTATGATCTAATCTTATCAATCTCCGCTATTCTTGTCAATATTCACAATAAAAAATACTCCGCGATTTACTGGCAATCGCAGAGTATTTTAGGTAATTCTCCAGTTTGCTGCTGTTACGAGGCTGGTGCCGATTTTATGACCTTCGCACCGTATTTAACTCTTAAGTTACCCTCTACCTGTTCCAAAGGCATAGCCCGGCTCAGTTTGATCTCCTTCTTGGCTTTATGACGCGCATCGGTTGTGTTCATGGCTGGAGACCTCTCGATTTCCTTTACATAAACAACTGCATAATCCCCATCTTCAAGTACAATAGGCCCCGCCATATCCCCTGCTTGCAGCCGGGCTGCGGCTGACAGTATTTCCTTGGGCTGAAAAGGATCTTCTGCATCCACCCAGCCCAAATCTCCGCCCTGTTCCCGGACATCAGCATCTCTAAGTACTTCTTCGGCGACCTCTTCAAAAGGCACCCCATCTGCCAGGGAATCAAGGACTCGCCCTGCTGTCTTTTCATCCTGAACACGAATGACAGATAAATTCATACGAACGCGGGAATCAAATTCGCTGGCATGCTCGGCGATATACTCGCCTACCTCCTCGTCGCTAACTTCAATGTCTGCCGTGGCTATTTTGAGGAGCAGCACCTGATATTCCGCCTCCTGCCGAAGTTCGGCTGAGGTTAATCCAAACTGAGTCTTCATCTCGCGGTAGTAATCGGTCTCCGAGCTGTAGCCCTCCATAGCCTGCTTCAGCTGCGCTTGAACTTCGTCTGCTGATGCGGTCAGGTTCCGGGCTTGGGCTTCAAGACCTACCGCCTTCCGGTTCAGCATCTGCATCAGCACAGCCTGACCATAGTGGTTCTTCAGCTGACGAACCCAATCCCGGTTAGAAATGGAGTCATTGCCAATGCTGGCGACAGGCTGATCTCCATACAAGGCATCGCCATCGGAAGAACGGCGATCTTCTGATTCCTCAAGCAGTCCCTGCCTTACGATCCAACCGCTCAGCACCAGCACCCCGACAGTCAGAACAATCACTGCGGACCATAACACTCTCTCCTGCTTCGTCACCCCATGTGGATCACTCTTCCCCGGTTATTAGGATGTTGCTTGTTCCAACAGTGTCTGCAGATCTTCCTTATTGAAATGATAGGCCTCATTGCAGAAATGACATACCACTTCCGCTTCGCCTTCCTCTTCGATCAAGTCTTCCAGTTCCTTTTGTCCAAGGCTGATCAACGTTGCCTCCACACGTTCACGGGAGCACTGGCATACGAACCGGATATCCATACTGTCCATGACCTGTACATCAGGAAGCATCCAGCGCAGCAGTTCATCCAGCTCAAGACCCTGGTCCAGCAGCGAAGTCACTGGAGGAAGGGCACCCACTGCCTGCTCAATGGCTGTAATCTCGTCATCACTCAATCCTGGCAGCAGCTGAATGATAAACCCGCCAGCTGTGATGACCGAATTATCGGAATCCACCAACACACCCAGTCCTACTGCAGACGGCGTCTGTTCAGATACGGCAAAGTAATAAGTGAAATCTTCGCCAAGCTCACCTGAGATGATAGGTGTGCTCCCGCGATAGGGTTCTTTTAAACCAAGGTCTTTGGTGACATGCAGAAAGCCCGATGTTCCCACTGCTCCCGCAACGTCCAGTTTCCCAACACTGTTCGCCGGCAAATGTACATGGGGATCATCAATATATCCGCGAACTTCGCCTTTGGCGTTGGAATCGACCACGATTTGACCTACCGGGCCATCACCCTTAACCTGAATCGTCAGCTTCTCTTCACCTTTCAGCATCGCACCCATCATGGCACCAGCTGTAAGTGTACGTCCTAATGCAGCCGTAGCTGTAGGGTAGGTGTCGTGTCTGCGGCGAAGTTCCTCGACCAGTCCAGTTGTGCGCACCGCAAAAGCACGTACCCGACCGTTCATTGCAGTCCCGCGAATCAGGCGATCCTGTAATTGTTCTGTCATATGTTTATCCTCCTCAGCAGGGGTACCCCTGCCAGCACAATGAAATTTGAAGTTCTCTTCTATATCAACATTAATATCATCTTTACCCTGTGGTGAAAAAGACTAGCTCCACGAGCTTACTCTTCCAGTATAGAGCAATTGTAATGGCAAACCAAATCCATACCAGGCTAGTCAGTTACTGGTTGCGTTCATAAATAATTCGCAGGCCTTCGAGCGTCAGCATGGGATGAACCTCTTCAATAGAGCGCGTCTCGCTGGCAATAAGCTCTGCCAGTCCGCCAGTAGCCAGTACCCGCGGCTCGGCACCCATCTCAGCCTTGATCCGTTCCACAATTCCGTCGACCTGCCCGGCATAACCAAATATAATTCCCGCCTGCATCGCATGGACGGTATTGCGGCCAATGACCTTTTTAGGCTTCTCCAGCTCGATCCGCGGCAATTTTGAAGCCCGTTGGTACAGTGCCTCTGTGGAAATTCCAATGCCTGGTACGATGACACCGCCGAGGTAATTGCCCTTGTCATCAATACAGTCAAACGTTGTTGCCGTCCCAAAATCGACCACAACCAGCGGGCCATTATAACGATCAACAGCCGCTACTGCATTCACAATCCGGTCAGCACCCACTTCACGCGGATTCTCGTACCGCAGATTGAGACCGGTTTTAATACCAGGCCCAACCACAAGCGGCTTCTTGTGAATATACTTCATACATGTCGCTTCTATGACGTTAACCAGCGGCGGTACGACGGAAGAAATAATGACTCCCTCGATCTCGTTCTCCTCGATGTGGGCCATCTGGAACAGGTTATGGATCAATACACCATACTCATCCACGGTTGCTTGCCTGGACGTACTGATCCGGTAATGATGGAGCAGCTCGCGTCCCTTATAAATGCCAAGCACAATGTTGGTATTCCCGATATCGACAACTAAAATCACAACGTCCCCTCCCTTCCAAGACCTGAAAGGCATAATGCTGCCGATCCTGTCCGAAGGCTTGAAGCTATATCAAGATACGGTTTAAGGGTCATCCCACAGTTCCTCCATGATTTCCATATGAACTAGCTGTTTTCAGCCAACAAAAAAGAGTCGCCCGTAACAGGCAACTTCCTAAAGTATGCGCCTGAGCGCTTTCATTTCTCAATTAATGTACACAACGAACCAGGCTCTGTCAATGAAGTGGGCTTGATACAGCCAATGGGATTCCCTTCAACAAACAGCAAAAGAACCGGAAAACTTTCGTTTCCCGGTTCTCCCTGTATCTTCTGTATCGTGATAGCTGGATTATAACGTTGGCGGTGTGCCGCCGTTACTTCCAGGCTCTCCGTCATTACTATCCGGATCCTGGCGGTTCGGTGCATCATTCGGAATCGTACCTGTCTCCGGCTGTGCATCGTCTTTGCCTTGAATGCGAACGCGCACATCACCGATATTATCGATGGTAGCCTCGCCGCCTTCAGTAGGATTACCGTCACCATTGCCGCCTTTACCGTCCAGCGATCCTGTCTCAATGAGATTACGGATCTGTTCCAGATCCAGTGTCTCTTCTTCAAGGAGCGTCTGGGCAATAAGGTGCATTTCTCTCGTATGCTTGATGAGGAGATCTTTACAACGCTCATAGCTTTCATTAATGAAGCGCTGCATTTCCTGGTCGATTTCGTAAGCAATAGCATCACTGTAGTTCTGCTCATGCCCGATATCACGACCCAGGAATACCTGTCCCTGCGTGCTGCCAAACTGCAGTGGTCCAAGCTTCTCACTCATACCATATTCCATAATCATACTGCGGACAATCCCTGTTGCCTGCTGGAAGTCACTGTAGGCACCCGTGCCGATTTCGCCGATAAACAGCTCTTCTGCTACGCGTCCGCCAAGAAGTCCTGTCACTTTGTCCAGAAGCTCCTGCTTGGTTGTCAGCATACGGTCTTCCTTCGGAAGCATGATAACATATCCGCCGGCACGTCCACGCGGAACGATCGTCACCTTGTGTACCATGTCTGCATGCTCCAGGAAGTAGCCGACAATGGTATGGCCTGCCTCGTGATAAGCGACGATCCGTTTCTCACGGTCACTGATCACACGGCTGCGTTTCTCAGTACCGACAATGACGCGGTCAATCGCTTCATCCACTTCACGCATTGAGATATCGCGGCGGTTACGGCGTGCTGCCAGCAATGCCGCTTCGTTCAGGAGGTTCTCCAGATCTGCACCCGAGAATCCTGTAGTCCGCTTCGCAATAATATCGAGGCGTACGTCTTTTGTGAGCGGCTTGTTACGGGAGTGTACTTTCAGTACAGCTTCACGGCCTTTCACATCTGGACGATCAACTGTGATCTGACGGTCAAAACGTCCCGGACGCAGGAGCGCCGGATCCAGAATGTCCGCACGGTTCGTTGCAGCCACAATAATGATACCTTCATTTGCTCCGAAACCGTCCATCTCAACGAGCAGCTGATTGAGCGTCTGTTCACGTTCGTCGTGACCGCCGCCCAAACCGGCACCGCGCTGACGACCCACGGCATCAATCTCGTCAATAAAGATAATACAAGGTGCGTTCTTCTTCGCGTTCTCGAACAGGTCGCGCACACGGGATGCACCGACACCGACGAACATCTCTACAAAGTCCGAACCTGAAATACTAAAGAATGGAACGCCTGCCTCACCTGCAACTGCACGGGCTAGCAGCGTTTTACCGGTACCCGGAGGACCTACCAAAAGTACACCTTTTGGAATACGGGCACCCACCGCGGCGAACTTGCGAGGATCTTTCAGGAATTCTACGACTTCAACAAGCTCCTGTTTCTCTTCGTCCGCACCGGCTACATCTTCGAAAGTAACCTTCTTCTTCTCTTCGTTATACAGACGGGCACGGCTCTTGCCAAAGTTCATGACTTTGCCACCGCCACCTTGAGCCTGATTGAACAGGAAGAAGAAGAGGATGAACATGATAACCAGCGGAATAATGGAGGTCAAGAAAGTCAGCCAGATGCTCTCGCCTTCCATTTTCTTCTGTACATATTCAAATTTGTTGGTCTCACTAGCGTTTACAAGCTCATCGAGGGCTTGGTCCGTAGGAGGAATATACGTGGAAAAATTTAACGATTTGGCATTGGCAGGCTGGTTAATATATTGACCGGTCACGAGATAGGCGTAACCGTCGAATTGAACCGTCAACTTTTTGATATTGTTGGCTTTAACCTCTTGCCGTAATTGGTCATATCTAGGGAGATCGGCGGCTTCGTTACTGTTGCTGACAAACTGAACGATTCCCACCACGACTAAAAAAAGAATCAAATAAAAACCAGAATTCCGGATGAACCGATTCATCCCCTACCTCCTCTCAAGACACTCAAGTTATTTTACCATAGCCCGTCATGCCTTCTCAACAAAGGCTGGAAACGATACCAGGTACCTACGGGCGGGATGATCAGTTGCTGTAAACTTCCGGTTTCAAAATCCCGATGTAAGGGAGGTTCCGGTAGTGTTCGGCATAGTCCAGTCCATAACCGACGATGAATGCGTCAGGGATGGTGAATCCTGTATAATCCGCCTTCAGGTCAACGGTACGTCCAGTAGGTTTGTCGAACAGCGTAACCACTTTGGTGGACTTCGCATTCCGGTTCTGAAGCAGCTCAATCAGGTAGCTGAGCGTCAGACCGCTGTCGATGATATCTTCGACGATCAGAACGTCTCGTCCTTCAACGGATACATCCAGATCCTTGACGATTTTGACCACACCGGAAGACTTGGTGGAGGCACCATAGCTGGAAACGGCCATAAAATCAATTTCGAGCGGCACTGTAATGGTTTTAACCAAATCCGCCATAAATATAAACGCGCCTTTCAGCACGCAGATCACCAGGGGGTTTTTCCCTTCATACTCCCGGCTGAGCTGCGCGCCGAGTTCCTTGATTTTGGTGCTGAGTTCTTCTTCGCTGATCAGTACTTCTTGAATATCGTTTTGCAACGGTTTGAACCTCCTAAATGTATGCTATGAAAGTTGTGTCTGCACAATAACCGATTATGTTGTCTCTTCCAATGACATGTATATAACCGTAGTTGAAGCCTCCTTAACCACAGCATGCTCGGAACGCCGGATTCCGGGGATCCAGAGAATATTACCATTCTCATCACATAGGAGTGGAACAAGGGGACGCCGGGATGGAGGGATTTTACCGTCGATGAAAATATCTTTGACCTTTTTGCTCCCTTTTAATCCCATGACTTTCATCCGATCTCCAGGAATCCATGTACGGATACTTAGTGGAAAGGCTAAATAATTGGCGTCAAACCAAGCTTCATAAGGAGATGCCGTCTCAGGTGATGGAAATTCATGACCTTGAATGACAGAAATCCTCAATGTTCGGCCGATTTCATCCATTCGGAGTGTACAGTCCCCGGTTATAACAGGAATTTCATATTGATAGCCCGCCGGATGGGTATCCTTTTTCACAAAAAAGGCGACCACATCATATTCACGGATACAGGTCAGCCCCGTTCCCAAATCCAGACTCCATGTTGTAGGATGAGCCTGCAGGATTCCGCGGCGGATGACATCGATTTTGTGAAAATCCACATTTTCACTGTCCGAAGGCAGATAATTTAATATTAGTTTAATCAACCTCCGTTGTAAAGCGACATGTAACCCCAAGAAGGAAGGTACCTCTAAGGTTAACCTTCCGTGTTCTGAATGCACCATCCGGACATACAAATCCTGTGCAGCCTCTTCCATATAATCATCTTCTGCCTGAACTAATTCGGCCAGACGATTCAGCGTCTGAGGAAGCTGAGGATTATATTGCCCCAAATAAGGCAGCACATCCAAACGGATGGCATTTCTGCGATACTTCCGTTGTTCGTTGCTGCTGTCAGTCACATATGGAAAATGCTGCTCTTTACAAATCGCCACAAGTGCCGTTTTGTACATACGAAGCAGCGGACGGATAAGTTTCACATTTTTTTGCAATCTGTGATATTTTATACCGCCAAGCCCCTTTAGTCCGCTTCCGCGCAGCAGATGCAGCATCACCGTCTCCGCCTGATCATCACCATGATGTCCCATTGCAATGGAAGCCGCCCCATAGCGCTCCGCTACCTCGTGCAGGAAGGCATATCGAAGCTCACGTGCGGCCTCTTGGGACCCCTTGCCTGTCTCAAGCCGGTATGCAGGTACATCCAGCCGAATCATCTCAAAAGGGACTCCGAGTTCGAAGGCCAGATTGCGGACAAATTCAGCTTCTTGATCAGACTCTGTCGCGCGCAGCCCATGATGTACGTGAGCACAAACCAGCTGCAGCGGGGTGTGCGTGGATGAGATTTCTGCCAGAACACGCAAAAGAGCCACAGAGTCCGGCCCACCGGAAACTGCGACTACGATTCGGTCACCCGCAGACCAGAGCTGATACTCCAAATTCGTATCCAGCACCTGCTGCACCAATTGACTCCATCCTGCTCCCGCCATTGCTTTCCCCTTCTTGCTGTATGTATTGTAGTACGATGTATTCCATGAAAAAATAAAATGTATAGTAGATTATGGACGCAGTGCAAGCCATACTGCCCCCACCAGCAATACAAGCGAAGCTGCAAACGCATTACGCAGCCACCGCGGCGTGCGCCTCTGTGAAGCTCTTCTCCGGACAGCTGTAAACACCTGTCCGTTCCAGCTCTCTGCAGCACGGCGTGCATCCTTGAAATCACCATTAACCGCCCGGTTCAGCCATGCAGCATAAGGCTTCAGCTTCTCACTCCGGCGAATGATGGCATGGATGTCGGTGATATTCCTCAGCTGCGGCAGTTTGGATGCAGCATGCTTCAGCATCGGCGATTCAAGGACATGAATAGTTAGAAGCGCAAAAGCGAACAGATCATACTGTACATCAGCATGTCTTCCTCCCGCGTTCCAGAACCCGCGGTCATACCACTCCGTGAACTGCTTCACACTTCTGCCCATCCGGCTCACGCCGCCATAATCAATCAATTCGGCCGTTCCGCGCACACTTACCAGCACATTCTGCGGCTTCAAATCCCCGAATATCCAGCCGGATTGATGCAGCTCAGACAGCCTCTCTAGAATCTGCAGACCTGCAGCTGCGTAACCGGCGGACCCATGACGCGCTACATAACGATGGAGAGGCTCTCCTCTAACATAACGCATAACATAGAAAGGAATATCTTGCCCGCCCGCAGTGAAATCATCCACATCGAGCAGATACGACTCTCCATCCCGGAGCAGGGATGCGCTGGCTCCCTGAATCTGAAGCGAGGTTAGAACATTAATCTCCGACTGCAGGTCGACTGGATCATTCCCCATCTTCAGCGCCAACTCGCGCCCATCCTTGGCCTGCTGAACTAGATAGACCGTTCCGTTGGCCCCTCTGCCCAGAATCCGCCGGATCATATAACGTCCCGCTTTCCACTTGCCCTTAATCACTGTTCCGGGTGGAAAGCCCGGATTAGACGACGTAGTCACCAAGCATCCCTTCCCTTTTGCCGTAGTCCTGTTCCAAGACGACTGGTTCATCTAGTGTAACATATCGGCAAAAATCAATCACTTGTAAAATGGCAGGACCTGTCGGCGTAGCCCCCTTCATACTCAGATTGCCAAACAAGGACTTGATGCGGCTGATGTCAGACGTCCAGTCCATGTCCATCACGACATCAACACCCGGGCGCTGTCCCGGAAAATGAAAGACGGCAATCCGGCTGTATCCCAAGCGGGCCTGCAGGCTAAGCATCAGATCGCGGATGCCTTCCTCCACAGCGGCAAGCTTCGGCTTCATGCTTGCACTGCAGTCAATCAGCAGAAGCACATCCAGACTGCTGGTCTCGGACATCTCGTCCATGACCTCAACCACCTGGGCACGTTGGGCTGGAGGCAGCTCATCAATAGAACCGGCACCCTCCCCGCCCAAAATTTGCCTTAACTCTCTATTAACCGCCTGCTGAATCGTCTGAACCACCGTTTTACGAGTCATCATCTGCATGGTTTGAGCCAACTGCCGGGTCCCCACCACCCGGCTGATTCCACCACCCGCGCGTGCAATCTCTGCGATCTCCAGACCGCCCAGCTCGCCAATCGTTCCATAGTCAACTACACCGATGACGTTCACTGTAATTCCTTGTTTCAGAGCCTCTGCCGCCGCCAGTACCGGACTGGTTCCCACATTGGAACACCCGTCTGTTATTAGAAGAATCTGCTTCATTAAGCCTCTACCTCCCAGGTTACCGTTTCTGTAAATCTCTTATCAGCATGGCCAACAATGAGAGAAAACAAACGCCATGAAGCCAAGCCAAGAGAAAAATAGAAAGAGGATGTCCTGTTCAATCAGAGAAATATCAGATAGAAATTCGAGGTCAGCTTACCGTACGCGGGCGCTCCATCCGGTCGATTCCCGGCATCCGCAGCGTAGCCCACTCCGGTACATAATGATCCACCCTGCCCACAACAACCGTCATATCATCATGAATTTGATTCTGCTGATAGCGGATAATCCGCTCCAGCAGGCAGTCAGCGATCTCCTGCGGATCATCACTATGAATCTCTTGAATCATCCGTTTCATCCAAAGTTCCTTGTTCACCGCATAACCGGGTGCGTCATAGATGCCGTCTGTCATCATAATCAGCAGATCCCCCGGCTCCAACTGCAGCGAGATGAGGTCCACCTCAATCTCCTGAATGATGCCGATAGGCAGATTGCTGGCCGAGATCGGTATGACTTCATCCCCCCGCTTGATAAAGCTAGGTGCTGAGCCGATCTTCAAGAATGTCGTCTTGGCTGTGTATTGATCAATCAGTGCCATATCGACAGTTGCATAAATTTCCTCCGGTGAGCGCAGCAGCAGAATGGAATTAACGGATTTAATGGCAAGTCGTTCATCCATCCCGGACTGAAGCAGCTGCTCCAGGATATCGAGTGCCGTCCGGCTCTCCTGCCGGGCCCGCTCCCCGTTGCCCATACCGTCACTCAGCGATACGGCAAAGGAGCCGTTGCCCAGCTCGACTGTACTGAAGCTGTCGCCTGACAGTACTCCACCCCCCTTGGCGGCGCCTGCCACCCCGGTTGCTATCTCGAACGACTTGGCTGAACCAAATGTAACGGTCGCCAACCCCTGGCGCGGGTCCGTCATAACCTCCTGCAGCACTGCAATATGCTCGTCCAGAATATCAGAGAGAAGCGGGGCAATCATTTTACGGCATTCATCAAATCCGCGGGTATAGGCATGCACAATCTCAATCTCTACCTGGCCGGCCTCCAGATTAATGATCTCGATACTGTGTATAGACAAGCCCAGCCGTTCCAGGGCCTCCCGGATCTGTCCCTCCTGATGGTGCATAGCCTGTCCTTCCCGCTGAATTTCACGGGCCAGATCCTCCATGACCTGTGATACACCAGAGAGCTGCTCGGCCACCAGCTGACGACTATCGTATAACTGCTGGCGCCACTGCATATTATGTTGATATAGGTTGTACTGCTTCTTCATGACCTCGAGAACCGCCTCTGTCTTGGCACACGATTTGCTCCACTGAACAGGGATTTCCTTGGCCGACAGCTCCGGGTTGTTCTCGATAGCTCCCATCATTTCCGTCATATAATTGTAAGTCTGATAAAATTTCGCATCCCAGCACTGGGCCTGCTTGAAGCAGCCTGCACAGGTATCCTCAGCTACGGCATTCATAAAATGTTCCATTTCCCCTTCCCGCTCCACCTCATCCCTGCCAGGTACCTGATGGAAGCTTCGGGACAGCTGCTGAAATACTTTGGAAAACCGGTTTACCCGTTCTGCCGTCAAATCCCGAATCCTCCGCGCATATTCATGCTGGGACCGGGAATGATCCTGGGTTCCCGGCACATACCGGGATACGAAGCCGATCATGCCTTTTGGTGTCAGCATAAACAGTACAATCGCTGCACAGCTCTCCCAGGTTGATTTTAATACATCCCCTGTGCCGTCCAGGTAAATCGCCAGTATAGAACAACCGAGCAGCATCCCGAGAGAGACGGCACTCTTACGGCCCTCCCGCATCATCCCAGCCAGCATACCGGAGAATGCCAGCAGACTCATCTGCATGATTGCCGACATATCGGCCAGGCTGAGGATCAGTCCGGTTACCACTCCGACAGAAGCACCAAGCGGGGCGCCTCCTACTAAAGCAAATACCAGAATCAAATATCTGGAGAAGATATGCTCTACTGACAGCGAATACACCGTCCATCCCACAGCGCCCGTCATTACGGAGGCCAGAAGAATGATCAAGCATATAATCTCTTCATTTTTGAGAGAGCTGGCTTTTTTTCGAAGGGTGAAGAACGGAATCGCTTGTACAAATACCAGTGTTAGCATGAAGCTGAGCACTGCATCTGCTGACGTCATCAGAATGTCGTACCAGGTCAGCGTAGCAGCCATCAGGTCTCCGAATAGATTCACCATGAAGGCGGAGAGGAATACCAGTAGCGGTGCATAAGAAATTCCCGCATGTTCATAGGCTTCAAGCCCACGGAAGATCAGATAGAAGATCAGCATTTCTGCTGCAACGATGAACAACGTTGGATAAGGCGCAAAGACACTCCCGGCCAGCAGCGATACTGCCACAGGTATAATCAAATCCCGGCGAAGGAAAACGATAACGGCAAAATAAGCTGCTGCGAACGGGGTAAGCTCGTCCAAAATCGTGGCTTTCCCGAGCAGGAAACCCATGAAGGCCAGCATGAAGGCCCATTTGTGCACGGAGACCGACCGGGCCAGCTTCGAGGATATCATACGTTCTCTTATGCGGATCAGCCAGCCGGCTGAACGGCGTTTGGATTCTCCTCTACCCAGCTTTGATCCCGGGAATTGCACGACATTCCATTTCTCCATAAATCAGGCACCCCATTCGATTCAATTTGATGGTGTCTATGTTAACTGCTGTTTCAGGTAAAGTTTGTCAGAACAACAGCCGGCATCCGAAGAAATTTCCGACAAAATGAAAGCCGTCGCGAAAGGACGGGGATCACGGAGCGGACAGGTCTCAGAACGGTTGAACGTATAAAAGGGCCTCCTGGCGCAGCAGAAGCTGTTCATAAATCCTGCCAATCTGCCAGCGATTGCTCCTGAATCTCGTTGGATCATGTCGGACAAAAACAGAAACAGACAAAAAAACCGCAGGCACCCTCAGGTACCTGCGGTTCATTCTATATATGGTGATATCGGCTGTATCAGCAGTAGGCCATCGGCCCTCTGTTATACGCGTTTTGCGCCACGTCCGCCGCGCTTGCCCTCGGTGTTCTTCTTCAGCGACGAAATGCGCTCTTCGCTATCTTTCAGGAAGCGTGACATTTTATCCTCAAATGAAGGCTTGTTTGCTGCGGGCTTGAATGGGCGTCCTCCCCGATCGCGGTTAAACGAACCGCCGCCACCGCGTCCATGACCCGGACCTCCGCCGCCAAAACGTTCTCTGTCTCCACCCGTACGCTCTGGTCTAGGACCTCTTGGCGGTCTGGATTGCTGAGACTCAGCCGGCTTATCAACAGCCTGCTTAATGGAAAGTCCGATCTTACCGTCTTTGTCCACATTGATGACCTTCACGGTCACCGTATCGTTGATTTTCAGGTGGTCATTGACATCCTTAACGTAGTTGTCAGCGATCTCTGAAATATGAACGAGTCCTGTGACACCTCCAGACAGATCCACAAATGCTCCAAAATGCGTGATGCCTGTCACTTTGCCCTCTAACTTGGTGCCCACTTCAATTGCCATAGAATAAAATGATCCTCCCTTAAAAATATACAACCCGATTTTAATAGCAAAAATCCCGCTGTGGTGATTTGATTATACAAAATGGCGAAACCAAGGTCAACAGAGCACTGTCCCGCTCTCCGCCTATTTATTGCCGCCTAGAATAGGTACTTCACCAGGCTTGTACATACCGTACTTGCTTCGTACAAGCTGCCCGATATATTCCGAATCCTGGAGCCGTCCTACTTCATATTGAAGCTGCTTAACCGCCTGCTGCATTTCCGCTTTGTCCTGCTCCTGTTTGGCGAGCTTGGCTTTCTTATCCTCCAGCTGTGAAGACTGGGAAAAGAAGGTACAGGCTGCCCAACCTGCAAACAACAGCATAGAGACCAGCCAAATCATAATTCTTCTGCGACCGCCTGCATATTTGGTTATTGAAGATGATGACTGTGAACGCACAGACGATGCCCGCATCAGGATCTCCTCCTTAAAACCAGCGTTTCCACACTGCAACCATACTCCTGCCAAACCGGGACAGCCACTGCGGCGTAACCCACCAGGCAAACAGCGGCCTCACTATCCAGCGCAGCAGCTTCCAGAAAGGCAGCAGCAGCTGTAACAGCAATTTAGCTATAAACAAAGTGATTACCCACACCAAACCCAAGAATAACCGCAGAATCCTGTAAAGGCCCTTCAGCGGCATTAAGATGAGTAAATGGAATATCCGTCGGCACAACAGCCATAATTGCCGTGCTCCTTCAATTAACATTACCACAAAACGCTGGGTTGTAACACTCAAGATCCAAAAATAGAGCCAAACCCCTAAAAACAGTCCCAAAAAGACATAAAACCGCAGCTGGCCGTGGTTGCTGGCATAGAGCATACGGAACACAAACACGGCGGAAGCGGACCAGTACAGAATATCCAGCGCATGAATGCTCCATTTGGGAAATTGCAGCCGTCCAGACAGTACCCGGTAACTGTCAAAGGCAACTCCCATCATCGCACCGGAAAAGAGCATCCACAGCAGGGTTACCCACTGGACATAGAAGTTCATTTGAACAGCTTGCCCAGCAGGCCCTTTCCGTTCTTCTTCTGGGTACCGGGCTCCGAGTAAAAGAGCGAATGTACATATCCTTCAATAGACAGCAGCCCCTCTTCCAGGCTGAGATGTTTGATATGTAAATTCTGGCCGCGGATAGTCAGATGACCCTGCTCGGTCTGCAGCAAAAAGGCTTCGCTGTCAAAGCTCTCTACACTCCGGACCCCTGTAAGTTCAAGACCTTTCCGATTCTGCATGCGCAGATCATGCTGTTTGGCTTTTCCTTGGTCGATCATGGCATGTACCCCTCCTTCTGTTTCTAAACTATGGATAAAGGAGGAGATTTAGAACCGGCAGGACCCCGACTGCGGCTGATTCTATATATGCTTCAGAGCTATATAAAAAGAGCATCCTCTGCGAATGCAGAGGATGCTCTCAGTGACGGATCTCAAGATCTCACGCTTACCAGTTCAGGCCATTATCCTTGGCGATCGGCTCTTCCTTGACCAAGGTGTACAGGCTGCTAGCCTCTTCCTTGCGCGTGCTCTCTGCTAACCGTTCCACTCTGACGGTAACCAGCTTCTGACCAAATTGAACGGTGATCTCATCACCGATCTTCACCGAGCTGCTGGGCTTGGCTTCACGTCCGTTGACCAGGACACGCCCTTGATCAGACACATCCTTGGCAACGGTACGGCGTTTGATCAGTCTGGATACTTTCAGATATTTATCAAGACGCATTAATTAACCGCTTCTTTGAGCTTGTTGCCTGCCTTAAATGCAGGAACAGTGGACTCAGGAATTTCAATGGTGTTACCGGTTTGCGGGTTGCGGCCTGTACGTCCGGAACGTTTGCGGGTTTCAAAAGTACCAAAACCAATCAATTGAACTTTGTCGCCGCTGGCGAGTGCATCTGTAATTTCTCCCAAGAATCCGTTCAACACAGCTTCAACGTCTTTTTTGGACAAGCCGCTTTTGGTGGAAATGTTGTTGATCAGGTCTGTTTTGTTCATTGTAATAAAAGCCTCCCGAGTTCAAAAAAATAAAATACTACACGGTCTGACTGACCGGGCCTGCCAAGCAGGTAGCACCAGTGATGCTTGTCTGGCCACTATACCATGTATTCTGGCTGATCTGCAAAATTCCTGCTCTAACTCTTATGTTTTTTGCCGATATCCCCGAAAAAACGGTTATTTTCCCCTTAATCCCGGCGCTCTGACGATTTGGCCGCCTGCCAATAGGCCTCCAGCTCCTCCAGATTGGCATCGGCAAATCCGCGACTCTGTTCGCGCAGCCGCTCTTCCATGTACTCAAACCGGCGGATAAACTTCCGGTTGGTGAGCGAGAGGGCCTCTTCCGGATCTGTTCCGATGAAGCGCGCCGCATTCACCGTGGCAAAGAGCAGGTCTCCCAGTTCCAGCTGCTGCTCCTCTGTGGTCTGCCTCTGCTGTACCGCTTCACGCAGTTCAGCCAGCTCCTCTTCAATCTTGTCGAATACCCCGCTGATCTCATCCCAATCGAAGCCGACCTTCGAGGCCTTCTTCTGCAGCTTGTATGCCTTCATCAGTGCGGGCAGATCGCGAGGAATGCCGTCCAGCGCTGAAGCCTGTCCATCTTCGATTCCCTTCTGCTTCTTCTCTTCGGCCTTCATCTGATCCCAGTTGCGCAGTGCTTCTTCGGCATCAGCAGCCTTATTCTCACCGAAGACATGAGGATGACGGAAGATCAGCTTGTCATGCAGTCCTTCAATAACATCATAGACACTAAAGGTACCCAGTTCCTCCTCCATCTGCGCATGGAGCAGAATCTGCAGCAGCAGATCTCCCAGCTCCTCTTTCATGTGATCCGGGTCGTCTTCATCAATCGTCTCGATCACTTCATAGGTCTCTTCAATGAGATTCTTGCGTATAGACTGATGGGTCTGTTCCCGGTCCCACGGACAACCTTCCGGGCTGCGCAGGATATCTACAATCTCATGCAGACGGGCGAACGAGCGGCGGCGCAGATTGTCATCTTCATTGCGCGGTACATAGACTAGGGATAAATTCCCATAGCCTTCTACTCGGTCCAGTTCATAGAGAGGCACATGGAAGATCTGCTCCTCCCCCGTCACTCCAAGGGCATGCCCCACGATAACATGATAATCGTCAGGGTAGATCTCCATCAGACTCAGCTTAACGTCCGAAGCCGTAAACGTATCATACACCTGCCCGATAAGGGTATGCAGACGAGGCTGCAGGCTCTCTGGTCCAATGCTCGATGCATCAAGCAGTTGGAAGCCTTCAATTGGATCAAATCCGAGGCGTATAAAGGCTTCATCCAGGAAGCTTTCCCCGCCCAGAATCGTCAGCTCGATCTCTTCAATGGCACAGCGCCGCTTTAGAATGCCTACGGTTGCTTCAGCTACCATAGGGTGGCCGGGTACCGCATAAACAATCTCGGTACCTTGTGCTGCCAGGCGCGCTTGATTAATCAGCAAACCTGCAATCTCCTCATAGACCTCGGGGAAGGAGTCCTTCTCTTCATACACATGGTCAAAAGAGGAGATGTCGAGCCCCTGCTCCTGCAGCACAGCCACCACGGGGTGGTCGTTTGTCCGCAAATAAATTTTGTCTGCCTGCTTCATTCGTTTCAGCATACCTAAAGTCAGCTGGTCGGGATCTCCCGATCCCAGTCCAATAATCGTCAATGACGCACTCATTCGAAACCCTCCAGTCTCAGCATTTAACTTTTAGCGGTCAGCCTTGCCGTACCGCTTATTTATCGTCATGCCCGAAGGCATTGCATCCGTTATCTTTTGTCGGTATCATGCTGTTCTCACTATAGCATGAAACTCCCGCGGGACTGAAATCCGTCCCGCATATCCAAAGCGGCTTCCCTTTCGTGAAGCCTAGCGCAGGACACGCAGCCGGCGAAGCAGCTGCGCCAGGGGCACTCCGAGCTTGGGCAGCGCCGCAAGCTCGTCTGCCGTAAGGAGCCGGAGCAGCACGGCTCCGAACAGCACTACCCCAGAGCCTGCCGCTGCGCCCAGCAGGCTCTGTGCCAGCGCGGCCGTCCGGCTTCCGGCCGCAAGCCCGGCAGCACCGAGCAGCATGCCGGTGCCGTGTGATACCGCCGCCGCAGCTGCGCTCATGGCGGCGATCAGCAGCGCCGGCTTGAGCACGGCGGCGCGCCAGGCCAATCGCAGCCGGACCAGCCGGGCGAGCAGCGCTGCATTGAGCAGCGCTGACAGCAGGTAGGCGGCTGCGCCGGAGACGGCTGCGCCGGTAATGCCGAGGCGCGGGACGAGCAGCACGTTCAGCAGCACCTTGGCTGCCGTGGCTGCGAGCATGAACAGGGCCGGCGCGCGTACGGAACCGAGCCCTTGCAGCAGGGCAGCGGTAATGATGCTGATCGTGCCGCCGACAGCCGTCACGGCAATCCATTGCATCACGCCGCTGCCCAGATCATCCTGGTACAGCGCGATATTGACCGGCTGTGCCAGAACAGCCAGTCCGGCCGCTGCAGCCAGGCCGATCAGCCAGAACCAGCGAAGAGAGGCTGAGGCCTGTCTGCGTACCCATTCATCTCCGCCCTTCATCCTCGCCTCAGCCATGGCCGGAATGAACAGCACCGAGAGCGAGGTAGCAATCATCGTGACCAGCTGGACGAGCGGGATGCCACGATTATAAATGCCAAACTGGACCATAGCCCCCGCCTCACTAAAGCCATCATGCTTGAGAAGCCGCGGTACGGTGAACGTATCGGCCAGACTCATCAGCGGAACAGATAGTGTGCTGAGACAGACCGGTATGCCGTAACGCAGCAGCTGGCGTGACAGCTGCCAGCGGTTCCGGACTGCCGGCATAGAGCCTGCCGCCGCTGCCTCTGCCCGGGCCGTTCCGGCTGATGTCTGCAACAGCCGGTTCATTCGGCGTTGACGATGCCAGTACAGCAGCATGATGAGCAGACCGGCAGCCCCGCCTGCGGCCGATCCGAAGACGGCTCCCGCAGAAATCTGGTCAAACGACGCATCCTGACCCAGCAGCAGGAACAGCAGCACCATCATGGTCGCTACGCGTACGCTCTGCTCGGCAACCTGGGAGACTGCCGTGGGCAGCATGTTCTGCAGCCCCTGGAAGTACCCGCGTAATCCGGTCATGACCGGTACGACCAGAAAAGCAAACGAGGCACTGCGGATGGAGGGAATCACATGGGAGTTATCAATCCATCCTGCAATCCAAGGTGCCCCAAAGTACATGAACAGCCCTGTGATGAAGCCGATTCCTGCCAACATGAGTGTAGATAGGCGAAGCACTTCCTCACCCTGCCGCCGGTCACCGGCAACCTCAGCCTCTGCGACGAATTTGGAGATGGCTGCCGGCAGTCCGACTACAGCAGCTGTAATCAGCAGCGTATAAAAAGGATAAACAGTGTTATAAATGCCAAAAACACCATCTCCGCCGATATTTTGCAGTGGTATTTTCTGAAGGGTCCCGATCAGCTTGGACAGCACCGCTGCCGCCGTCAGAATAAGAGCCCCCCGCAGCATCCTGGAGCCGGTATCGCTATTATTCATGTCATTCCCTACTTTTCCCCATAATCATTACCATTCATTATACCCGTTATGGCACACACTAAAAAACTCCCCTCTGCCGCAGCCCCCGATAAGGGCCTGGCTGGAGAAGGGAGTTTGATTCGGGAGAAAACCTTTTACTGTTCCATTTGTTTTCCCAGGAAGCCTGCGGCCGTTTCTGCCATTTTGGTTTCCAGGGTCGACATTTTCACTGATTCGTCCTTATTGAACAAAATAACGGTGCCAATCGGGTCTCCGCCTGCAATAATCGGAGCAATCACGAATGACGACAAAGCTTCCTCATTATCCTTACTGATCTCGTAGGTTCCGCTTGTTGTCTCAAGCAGCGTCTTACGGCTGTCCATGCAGTTCTCGACCATTTCACCGACCTGCTTGTCCAGGTATTCCTTCTTGGAGCCACCAGCTACAGTAATAATACTGTCCCGATCGGAGATCATCGTCACGTGGCCTGTGCTCTCATACAATGATTCGGCATATTCCTTAGCGAAATCGCCGAGTTCACCAATAGGGGAATACTTTTTAAGGATAACTTCACCATCGCGGTCCACAAAGATCTCCAATGGATCTCCTTCACGGATCCGCAGGGTGCGTCTGATTTCTTTTGGTATAACAACACGCCCAAGATCATCAATTCGACGAACGATTCCAGTAGCTTTCATTCACATGTTGCCTCACTTTCTCAGAAGATTTAGTCAACTACTGTCCATGAGTCGGGCTCAATGCGAGCATCAGACTGAAGATCTTTGAGATCCAAGGAAGTCTGATACCGTACTAAGCTCTACCCAGCGGTCTTGAAACAGATGGTATAAACGCCGGTTCATGGCCGTTCCCCGCCATTCACGGTTGGTTTCGGCAGCACATCCGGGTTCAGGAACAGGTAGCGCCGAGCGCATGTATTCCTTGATCCAACCGTGATGGCCCGGCAGCTTACTGGCCGGCAGGCGTTTCATATATCTGACCATAGTATTCAACTGTTCCCAGTTCCTTATACATCTTTGTCCAACTTCCTCATTCGCCGCAGCAGGCACCGGCACCACAAAAGGCGCGGTTGCCCGCGCCTCTCTCCGTAAAGCCTGTTCAGGTGATCCGGCCAATTACTTGCCTGTTGTACCTGATTCGCTGGAAGTGGTGTCCTTCGTGCTGTCCGTCTTGCTGCTGTCTGTTTTACTGCTGTCTGTGCTGGTGCCTTCGCTGCCGGTTGTACCTTCAGTACCCGTTGTGCCTGTACCTTTGTCCGTCGATGCAGCAGGCGCCTTCGGCAGATCAAGCTTCGTAATCATGCCTGGAAGGTCCTTCTCAATGAAGTTCTGTACTTCCGTGTTCGCAACAGAGTTGCGCAGACTTGTCTTCTGCTCATCTGTCAGCTTGCTGTAGTCAGCAACCGTACGCGATTCCACACGGATGATGTGATAGCCGTATTCCGTTTCGATCGGATCACTGATTTTGTTCAACGGCAGCGTCTTAGCTGCTTCTTTGAACGCATCTACCCAATTGGCTACAGGAGCGTCTTTATACAGGCCGCCATCTTCTGCCGAGCCTGGATCCTCAGAATATTTTTTGGCAATGGCTGCAAAGTCTTCACCCTTATCCAGCTTGGCCTTGATTTCTTTGGCCTTCTTCAGGGTTTCTTCCTTGGTACGTTCTTTATTGGTCTTCGGATCCGTGAAGTTGATCAAAACATGACGTACTGACGCCGTTGTAAATTGATCCTTGTTGGTTTCGAATTCCTTCTTCATCTGATCGTCAGTAACCGCTGCAGCTTCAGTCTCATTTACGGTATTCACACGTGTCAGATAGGATTTTACATTATCCTCTGTCAGCTTCTGTTCACCCAGAAGCTTCTTGAACTGCTCATCGCCGACGGATTGCTTCAGCTGGCTGATTTGCTTCTCTGAGGACTCTGCTGCTTTTTTCTTCTGGTCATCGGTTGCCTTGGCAGCCAGAATCTTCGTAGCAATCTCCTGCTTCACCAAGTATTCTCTGAAGTCGTCGAGTGCGGCTACATCCGCATATTGCGGATACAGGAATTTAATGGTGCTGAGCTCCAGGTTAAATTCATTCTCTGTGACCTGTCCACCTTGGTAAGTGGCTACCACCTTGCTTGTATCTTTGCTGGCCGGCGACTCCGTCTTGGTATCCGACGACGAACTGCTCTTTTTGCTGTCGTCACTGCCGCAGGCCGCCAGCACGGAAACGGTCAGGACCGCCACCAGTGTCAGCAGCAGGACCTTCCACGATTTCTTGCTATTTGATAACATCTTGTAATTCTCCCTTCAGATTAAATGCATCCTTGATGGCATCCAGGAAATGTTCAATCAGCTCCATCAGCTGACCTTCGTTCAATCCTTTGCCCTTCAAATGGATTGCCAATACAGACCCTTGTTCAAATTGTACACGTCTTTCGAAGCGATTGCCAATCTCGAATAATTTGGCGCCGTCTACCGCCTTCTCACGTCCTTCATAGAACTTCAGGGTAACGTCATCACCGCGTTGGCTGATGCTGTCAATGCCGTACAGGCGTCCATAAACTTTGAATCTTGCTACAGCAAGCAGGTGGAGCACTGCTGCAGGAAGTTCGCCAAAGCGATCCAGCAGCTCCTCTTCAAGTTCAACGGCATCATCGAAGGTTGAAATGGCTGCGACCTTCTTGTAGATTTCAATTTTCTGAATGCTGTCATAGATATAATCTGCAGGCAGATAGGCATCTATACCCAAATCAATCGTTGTATTCCAGTGCTGCACCGGCACGGCTTCGCCCAACATAGAAACTTTGCGTTTGTTGATCTCCTCCGCGAGCATCTGCGAGTATAGGTCGAAGCCGACAGAGGCAATGAACCCGTGCTGCTCCGCCCCCAGCAAATTACCAGCTCCGCGGATCGACAGATCCCGCATCGCAATTTTGAAGCCCGAGCCCAGCTCCGTAAACTCCTTAATGGACTGCAGCCTCTTCTCCGCTACTTCTGTCAACACCTTATCGCGTTTATAAGTGAAGTAGGCATATGCAATCCGGTTGGAGCGTCCTACCCGGCCCCGCAGCTGATACAGCTGGGACAAGCCCATTTTGTCCGCATCATGCACAATCAATGTATTTACGTTCGGGATATCGACCCCGGTCTCAATGATACTGGTGCTGACGAGGACATCGTATTCCCCATCCAGAAAATCGAGAATCGTCTTCTCGAGTTCTGTCTCGGACATTTGTCCGTGGCCCACGCCAACCTTCGCCTCAGGAACAAGCGCAGAAATCTCAGCGGCCATCTCGTGAATGCCCTGTACGCGGTTATAGAGGTAATAGACCTGGCCTCCGCGCGCAAGCTCCCGCTCTACTGCTTCCCGTACGAGTGCCTGGCTGTGCTCTACCACATAGGTCTGTACCGGGAAGCGGTTCTCCGGCGGTGTCTCGATGACCGACAGGTCCCTTACACCCAGCATGGACATATGAAGCGTACGCGGAATAGGTGTCGCCGTTAGGGTCAACACATCAACGTTGGTCTTCAGCCGCTTCAGCTTCTCTTTATGAGTGACACCAAAACGCTGCTCTTCATCCACAATCAGCAGACCCAAATCCTTAAATACCAGATCTTGAGAGAGCAGCCGGTGAGTACCGATTACGATATCAACTGTGCCGTTGCGAAGCCCCTTCGTCGTCTCATTCTGCTCCTTGCGAGTCCGGAAACGGCTGAGAACACTAATGTTAAACGGATAACCGGAGAAGCGTTCACGGAATGTCTCATAGTGCTGCTGGGCAAGGATGGTCGTTGGAACCAGGATCGCAACCTGCTTGCCCTCAATCGCCGCTTTAAAAGCAGCACGAATAGCGACCTCTGTCTTGCCGTATCCCACGTCTCCGCATAGCAGACGGTCCATTGGACGGCTCTGCTCCATGTCCTTCTTAATCTCCTCAATTGCACGCATCTGGTCACGTGTCTCGTCATAAGGGAACATTCCCTCAAACTCCTGCTGCTCGGTAGTATCCTTCTCAAAAGCATACCCAGGCGCTGACTGCCGCTCAGCGTACAGCTTGATGAGGTCATCCGCTATATCCTGAACCGAGCTGCGCACCTTGGTCTTCACCCGTGTCCATTCATTACCGCCCAGCTTGTAAATCTTCGGTTCCTTCTCCTCGGAACCCACATATTTCTGAATCAGATCAATCTGTTCAATCGGTACAGACAGCTTGTCGCCGCCGGCATACATAATATGCATGTAGTCTTTGTGGATTCCGCCGACCTCCAGCGTACCAATGCCCATATATTTACCAATACCATGGTTCTGGTGAACGACATAGTCACCCACCTTCAGCTCGGTATAGCTCTTAATTCTTTCGGCGTTATCCACGTTGCGGCCGGATTTACGGGCCTTGCGCTGCTTCTGTGAGAACATCTCACCTTCTGTAATGACAGCAAGGTGTATCGAAGGCATCTCAAATCCGCTTTGCAGATTACCGATCGCCATGGTAGGCTCCTCAATGCCATAATCCTCAAGCACCCGGCGCATCCGTTCCAGACGTTCTTCCCCGCTGGCCAGCATCATAACGTGAGTTCCTGCTTTCTGCCAGCGCTCCATTTCGGACTTCAATACATTCATCTGACCGTGGAAATCCTGCATGCCCCTTGCGATGAAATTCAGGATATTCTGCGGCTGAGTATGGGGAACCTGACGCAGAAAGACAGACATGAAAAGGGTCTGGAACGGACGGCGGTACAGCACAGCGTCACTGTCTGCTGACAAATGCAGCTGCGGCAGCGTCTTGCCGTTCTGAAGCAGGTGAAGGTTCCATTCTGATTCATCCCGTTCCAGCTGCTTCGCTGTCTCCAGCATCCGTGCAGGCTCATCGATGATCAGGATGGTATCCTCCGGCATATAGTCATACAGCGTTTTCTGTTCCGGATACAAAACTTCAATATATTTATAAATTTCAGCAAAATAGACATGCTCCCGCAGCAGCTCAAACTCCCGCTCCAATTCTTCCCGGAGACGCTGTTTCGCCTGACGGTCCGTCATCTTGGCCAGCTGCTCTTCCATCATTGACGCAGCACGCTCTGCTGCACGGTCCATCCGTGCATGATCGGCAATGAGTTCCTTGCATGGCGTAATGACAGCCTCCTGAATTTTCTCGATGGAGCGCTGGTCCACCGGATCAAAGGTACGGATGGAATCAATCTCATCGTCGAACAGCTCAATACGGTAGGCTAATTCGGCGGTAACAGGATAAAAGTCAATGATACCGCCCCGGACACTCATCTCGCCGCGTGATTCTACACGCTCTACGCGCTCATAACCGAGCTCTACCATGCGCAGAAGGAACGATTCCACTTCGAGGGTATCGTCATGCTTGAGCGTGAACGGCGCGGATGCCATGACCTCTGGAAGGGGCAGATAGCGCCGCACACCGGAGTAAGGCGCTACCACAATACCGCGGAAGCCTTGGGCACACTGTGTCAGTACATCAATTCTCTGGGCCAGTGTCTCCGGGCTGGATACTGCGGCTTCGGCAGCTACCAGCTCGTTGGCAGGATAAAGAAAAACGCGATCGGGTGAAAGCGCTTCCTGCAGATCATCTGCAATCTTTTGGGCGGCAAACATATTATGTGTGATGACAAGCAGCGGTCGGGTAGATTCCTCAGCCAGCGCCGCCATGAGCACCTGTCTGGAGGAACCGGATAAACCTGAGATCAGCTGCTCTTTCATCCCCGACGCGATACCGGCAGTGATGGACCCGAAATCGGGATCTTTGGAAAAAGCTTGAATAAGTGCTTGTAACAAAAAAAGGCACCTCTCTTATCTTGACTTTATCGATGACAGGCACAACCGCAAAATAAGCCTCAGCATATATACTGCCAAGGCTCTGATCAGGCAGCGTTCCCGCTGCTTCCTGTTGACCTGTCGTTATCTCATTGTGTCATAATTTCCGTCTGCTGCCATATGATGTGCTGAGCAAAGGACCTATACGCAGGCTTCGCAGCACACAAAAATAATCAGTTACTGCAGCGGATTTGCCAGCAGACTTAATTCGGGATAGACCTCCAGATATTCTCTGCAATAATCGCAGGTCACCCGGACGGTCATTTCTCCATTCGAATTATAGGCTATTATATCTCTCCGTTCGGCAGGGGTCAAGAAATGGAAACCGAGCTGGGCTTCGGTCACATGAGGGGCATCAATCCGCCCCAGAAAGGTATTGCAGTGCCTGCATACATAGTTTACGGCCATAAGTATGCCTCCTGACATAGAATATACCTTTAGTATGCCCTTGTAAGGATGTTTTTAGCCGCTGCTCTGCCCGGTTACATTAACCGTTAAACTTGGCCATCGTCTGCTCAAACGTATGCTTCAGGCTGAATTCAAGTGCATCACAAGTGCTCTCGATGGTCTTTTCCAGCAGATCCTGGTCTTTCTTCGGGAAAGTACCCAGAACATAATCAATGATCGCATGACCTGGCTCCGGCCGGGATATACCCATACGTACACGATTAAACTGTTGGGTGCCCGTATGCTGGATGATCGACTTGATGCCATTGTGGCCGCCAGCACTGCCTTGATAACGAAGGCGCACCTTGCCGATCTCTGTATCCATATCATCATAGACAACGATTAGATCATCCAGGCTTGCTTTATAATAGTCCATATAGGCCCGAATGGATTCGCCCGACAGATTCATGAATGTCATCGGTTTGATCAGCACGATCTTTTCACCGCCGACGTTCCCTTCACCCACCAATGCTTTGCATTTGCTCTGCGTGACCGAAATACCATGGCGGCGGGCCAGGTCATCAATAGCCATAAAACCGATATTATGCCTTGTTTTTGCATACTGAGGGCCGGGGTTACCCAGGCCTACAATCCACTTCATGTGCAATACTTCCTTTCAAGAGCGGTTTTTTTTGATAGAATAGTAGATAACTATGTTTAGGAATGCATATTTTGTGACAGAGGGAAGGCGAAGCCACCTTGCGTGATCTGGGCGATATTCTAATCTATGACAGCCAATTTCTGTTCCATCTGAAGCACCGCGTCCCTGTCCAGGTTTATGAAGGGGAGCTTCATGTGGAAGTCGGGCAAATTGCCCGCTTTAACGATCATTTTGTAGAAATTGGCCAGACCTTGTTTAATCGCAAACGATTCACTTTCGTATCGAGACCCGGCTATTAACCGGCTGCCGACGGTCCCGATGCCTGTATCTACGTTGCGTGCCGCAGCACGCCGACAGGGGTTACATTATCCGGCGACGGAAATGTAACCCCTTTTGTAATCAAGTCGAACTATTCAATTTCAAACAGCTTACTGATTGACAATTCCTCATGAACACGGATGATTGCTTCACCCATGAGCGGCGCGACCGACAGGACTTTCAGTTTGCTGGTCGGGTTTGGATGTGTGATTGGAATGGTATCCGTTACGATAACTTCCTTCAATGGTGCATTCTCCAGGCGCTCCATGGCTGGTCCGGACAGTACCGGATGGGTACAGCAGGCATATACCTCTTTAACGCCGCCTTCCATCAAGGCATTGGCACCCAGCACAATAGTACCCGCGGTATCGATGATGTCATCGATCAGGATCGCTGTTTTACCTTCAATGTTACCGATAATGTTCATGACTTCGCTCACATTCGGCTCTGGACGGCGCTTGTCGATAATAGCAAGCGGCGCGTTCAGGAAATCTGCCAATTTACGCGCACGAACCACACCCCCGTGGTCCGGGGAGACAACAACCGGATTCTCAATTTGTTTGGAGCGGAAGTACTGAGCCAGAATCGGTACGCCAAGCAGATGGTCCACCGGGATGTCGAAGAAACCTTGAATCTGCATGGCATGCAGGTCCATACAGATCACGCGGTGGGCGCCGGCTTTTTCGATCAGATTCGCGACCAGCTTCGCCGTAATAGGATCACGGGAGCGCGCTTTGCGGTCCTGACGTGCATAACCGTAATAAGGAATTACCACATTGATGCTCTTGGCTGAAGCACGCTTCAGGGCATCCACCATCACGAGTAGTTCCATGAGGTTGTCATTCACCGGGGCGCAGGTGGACTGCACGATGTAGACATGACAGCCGCGTACACTCTCAGAGAGCTTTACCTGAATTTCACCGTCACTGAACGAGGTGGTATGGGATTCGCCCATTGGAATTCCGATATAATCGGCAATCTGATGAGCCAACTTGGGGTTGGAGTTACAAGTAAATATTTTTAATTTGGAATCAAAATAAGTCATAAGATAAATGCCCTCCGTGCTGGTTCATTCAATTGGAATCGTTAAGCCCGCTTGCTTGTCGGCACCGTCCCGCAGGACGATTACTGTAATCCGCCATTTATTACACTGCATGCCGTAAGGCACACTGTATCGTTCATTGTTAAACGATTAAGATTGGTCTTTGTCCTTTTTGGCTTTGGCACGTGCCCGGATTTTGCTGGCATAGCCGCTTTTGTTCTCCTGGCGTGTCCGCGCGATGGCCAAATCATTGTCAGCGACATGATGAGTAATCGTGGAGCCTGCCACTACAAAAGCACCTTTACCGACCTTAATCGGGGCCACCAGATTCACATTACTGCCGATGAAGGCATCATCTTCAATTTCGGTAACAGATTTATTATATCCATCATAATTGACGGTTATCGCACCACAGCCGATATTCACGTTCTTGCCCACTCTGGCATCTCCTACATAACTCAGATGGGAGACCTTGGAGTGATCGTCAATGCTGGCATTCTTGACTTCTACAAAATCACCGATCTTCACGTGCTCACCAAGCTTCGCACCCGGACGAAGATAAGCGAATGGACCTACTGTTGTATGGGCGCCCACGATGGCTCCGCTCAGAACAGAATGTTTGACTTCTGATTCATTATGAATCTCAGAATCCTCAATATCGCTCGAAGGCCCAATGATACAGGATTCGCCAATGACGGTCTTGCCCTTCAGCACAGTCCCCGGATAAAGAACCGTATCAGAACCGATCTGTACGTCTGCTCCAATGTAGGTAGAGGACGGATCAATGACGGTAACTCCATTCAGCATATGCTTCTTCACAATGCGTTCACGCATATACCCTTCTGCTTCCGATAAGGCCACACGGTCATTAACACCGATGGACTCCGACACATCCTTGGTCAGGTAGGCTTCAACACCTTCTCCTTCACTGCGGAAAATACCGATGACATCTGTCAGGTAATACTCCTGTTGAGCATTCTGGTTTGTAATCTTCTCCAGCGCAGCGAACAGCTTGGCATTGTCAAAGCAGTACGTACCGGTATTAATTTCGGTTACTGCCTGCTCTTCCGGACTGCAGTCCTTCTGCTCTACAATACGCAGTACGCCGCCGTTGCCGGCATCCCGAATGACACGCCCGTAACCGGTCGGGTTTTCCATCTGGGCTGTCAGTACAGTGGCCGCCGCACCGCGGGTTTCATGCAGCTGCATCAGTCCTTCAAGTGTCTCGGATGTGACGAGCGGCGTATCGCCGCAGATGACAATCGTCGTTCCTTCCTCATTGCCTAGCAGAGCTTTCGCCTGTTTCACCGCATGTCCGGTTCCCAGCTGCTCTTCCTGCAATACATATTCAGCGTCAGCGCCCAAATAGGCCTGTACCGCTTCGGCGCCATGGCCCACCACCACAATACTGCGGCTGACACCCACGTTCTGCACCGTACTCAGCACATGCCCTACCATCGGTTTGCCGCATACAGGATGAAGCACCTTATACAGCTTCGATTTCATTCGTTTCCCTTGACCTGCGGCAAGAACAACAGCCAACCTTTTCAAGAATCTGACCTCCTAGTCCAACAAGCAACGATCTGCTTATTCTCGATACTGTAATATCTGTCTATATCATATTATACCTGATTTACCTGTGTTCGTATCATCACGATGGGCATCTGTGTTCCTGTGCTAACCGCTGGAACCCTGCCGTCTCTCTAATAACTCATTAAAGAATATATATCATTCCAGAGGAAAAGAAAAGAGAGCCACAGTTTTATGGCTCTCTTTTCCTTTGAACCCCAATAGTTCTTAGGCACCTTCTTCAATTGCTACTTCTTCGGTTGCAGCGCGTTCATATTCAGCCAAAACAGCGGCTTGGATCTTCTCGCGTGTACCGGAGGAGATAGGGTGTGCTATGTCACGGAATTCTCCATCCGGAGTCCGTTTGCTTGGCATAGCAACGAACATTCCATTGTTCCCGTCAATGACGCGAATGTCGTGAACGACAAACTCTTCGTCGATGGTAATGGATGCAATTGCTTTCATTCTCCCCTCTGAGTTAACCCGGCGGAGTCTGACATCCGTAATCTGCATGTGTGTATTCACCACCTTTTCTCATTCGAGACTTGGTGTATAATTCCACATATCTGCAGAGAATTCCTTCTTTTTCGGTTATAAAAACTTCCTAAAATCAGGAATTTTTTTTGGAACCTGTGACTTTCGACACAATTGCCAACAATTCTTTTCCATCCGACAAATAATTGTCCAAAGTTTTACAGATCAAAGTAGTTTCCCGGCTTCACGGCGATCTGTTTGCTCCGCGGATCCACCACGGTCAGGTTCGCCAACGAGACATAATCATGCAGCAGACGCTCATCATTATCAACCGATCCGGACTCTACCAGAACACCAACACCCGCAACGGTGGCATTAAATTCCGCCAGCAGATCCACCATCCCCTGGATCGTTCCCCCTGCCTTCATAAAATCGTCCACAATCAGCACCCGTGACTTCTCCTTCATGGCCCGCCGCGACAGTGACATGGTATGCAGACTCTTGTGTGAGCCTGATACATAGTTAATGCTTACTGCCGACCCTTCGGTTACCTGATGGTCACGGCGCACGAGCACGACCGGAAGATTGAGCTGAGCTCCTGTAGCATAGGCCAGCGGTATCCCTTTGGTTTCTACCGTCATTACTACATCGATATCCTGATTGCGGAACGCTGTAGCTATCATTTTACCTGCTTCGTTCATAATACCAGGCTCACCCAGCAGATCAGACATATACAGATAGCCGCCAGGTAATATACGATCCGGCTGTGCCAGCTGCTCACAGAGTCCATGGATAAACTCCAGGGCATGCTCCTTCGCCAGATGCGGGATATACTTCACGCCTCCGGCTGCACCGGCCAGCGTCTGCAGTTCACCCGTGCCTTCGTCCTCGAACACTTCCTTGATGATTGCCAGATCCTCACTGATTGAGGATTTGGCCGCTCCGTAACGTTCAGCAAACGTGGTCAATGGGATTAGGGTGTGGGGACGGGATAGCAGAAATTGAGTCATCTCCACCAGACGTGCGCTTCTTTTTAATTTTTTCACCAAAATTCCTCACGATCCTCTGGAACACCCACATCAGGTCGCCGCAGCCCAGTAACGGAAATGGTCACAATTACTGTCCACGGAACCACACTCATCTAACGACCCAATGCCATGGATGTCTAAATCCGAATATTCTAAAGTAAATATAACATCTATGTACGTAAATATACAATAGAAGATGTTTGGGTTGGAATGTTTTTACTATTATTAGGTCAAAAGCCGCACAGCGTATACTTCTTTGCAAAAACCGCGCAATCCGTTATAAATCCGTGCAACCTTGGACTCCTTTGACACAAGCCCGAATACCGTTGGACCGCTGCCTGACATCAGTACACCATCTGCTCCCAGTCTCAGCATCGCATCCTTAAGCTGCTGTACCTCTGGGTGCAGCTTCAGGGTTACGTCCTCCAGCACATTGCCCAGCTCATGGCAGACCGAAGCAAAGGATTGATTTCGAATTGCCTCCTCCATCCGCCGGGCAGAAGGATGAACAGTGATCTGGTCCGCCCGGACTCTGCCGTATACCTCCGCCGTAGATACATTGATCGGTGGCTTGGCCAGGATGACCCAGCACTGCGGCGGATTCGGCAGCGGTGTAAGCATTTCGCCGCGCCCGCTCGCGAGCGCTGTCCCGCCTGTAATACAGAAAGGCACGTCTGAGCCGAGTTCGGCTCCCAGCTCACGCAGTTCGGCATCCGGAATGCCCAGCCGCCACAGACGATTCAGACCGCGCAGTGCGGCCGCAGCGTCACTGCTGCCGCCAGCCAGACCGGCGGCAACCGGTATTTTTTTATCCAGATGAATATAGACTCCAGTTCGCACATTGTAGCGTTCCTTAATCAGCCTCGCAGCCTGAAAGGCAAGGTTCTTCTCATCCAGCGGAATATAGCCGGCCTGGCTTGAGATGATGATGCTGTCGCGTGGAAGCTCAGACATTTCCAACCGGTCTGCCAGATCAACCATCGTCATAATCATTTCAACTTCATGGTACCCGTCACTCCGTTTATGTAATACGTCCAGCATTAAATTGATTTTAGCCGGTGCTTTCTCATATATCTTCAAGGCGTTCACCCACCCTTATGTATGCGTCAAGACAACTTAACATATTATATCAGACCTACGGTGTCAAGTCATTTTGCGGGATTGGGCGTATACGGAAAAAGCGAAAAAAGGAGACAAGCTCCCTTTCCGCCTTTTGCCCGCAGCATTTACGATTTACGGGAAGCAGCCTGCTCAGCCAGCTGAATGGCACGTTTCACCATATTACCGGCATCCTTCGCCTTGATTCCGCCCCAGCCTTCCTGCTGAACGGTGTCATAAAAGCCGAGATCCTTGGCCAGCTCGTATTTCAGTTCCTCCGACATCACGCTTCGTCTTCTGCGGCTCATGAAATATGCCCCCTTATTCGTCATTGGTTAATACGGCCTTCCTCACTAGTATGCCGTCCTGCCGCAGAGTCATTCCGCCTTTTCCTGTCAGCTGTTCTCGTCTGCATGTATAAAAAAAGCAGCCCTGCACTGACGTGCAGAACTGCTTGTCCAAACGTTATGACTCCATATACTCCAAAGGCAGCTGAAGATCTGCATTGCAGACCATCACTTCCACTGATTCTGTCAGTATATCCGCATAACTGTAAGATACTCGCTTGAATGTTTGCTGCTCCTGATCGAGCTTTACAATAAAAACAGAAGGGTACGTTTCTTCCAAGACTCCAGTTCGCTCAATCGTCTTACGACGTCCACCATTTGCACGTAATAAGATTTTCTCACCAACATGTTCGTCGAGACTGCGTTTAATCTCCAACAGCGTAGTTTTAGCCATTGCTAACGACCACCTCTTTTCTCATCCATTATACCAAACAGGAGGGCAATTGTCAAATCAAATGAAATATTATATCAACAACGAAAAACGATTGTCAATATATTTTTTCACTCCTATTCGGATTGCCCTGGATTGATACTTTAGTATGAACCTTAGGAGCCATTCCTATCCTTTCTGCCAAAACAAAATAGCCCTCGATTAGAGGGCTGTAAAGGATGCCTGGCGAATGCAGCACAGCATTATATAGCTGAAGGGGTTACTTTTAACGTAGACAGATCATTCAAGCGGGGCAGGCCGATCCGGTGGCTTCCCCGTGTCTCTACACCGCCTACACCTTGACTGCCGCTAATCGTATGGTGCAGAACATCACCTAGATTGACCATCTCCCGAATCGAGGTAAATGACGCCTTAGCTGCCACATACACAGGATCCAGGGCATGAATGAGAATCCGCCCCGGTGAGCTGGCAAAATTAGCCCCCGCACGCAGCAGAGCCTCAAAATGCGACTGGCAGGCCCCTGCTACAATCGTTAGCGCATCCAGACTCCGCTCATACTGTCTTGCCGCTTGAATCGCCGCTATAAAATTCTGTGAGTTCTTGTAGCTGCTCAAGCTGTAAAGGTCGTAAGGCTGGCGCTGCTTAAGTACACCATCATGACCCGTAATTACCACAATATCAGGCCTTACCCGCGGGAGCAGTCGGTACAGGGTGTCTGCCATCGCCGACTCATGCACATGGTGGCCTTCCGCTGGTACGCGAAGCTGTTCATAGAGCGCCATGCTTTTCTGCAGGTAAGCAGCGTCACCATCCAGATGCAGTACCTTGCCCGGCATTTCAAAATAAGAAAGCTCCTTCGTGCCCTGCCACTCTCCATTCTCCAACAGAGCTCTATTCCGCTGAACCTGCTCTTCACGGTCCTGCTGCAGCAAAGACAGGGATTGATGCGCTTTGATCTGTGCGCGTTTGGTTTTACCACTCATGGGGTCTGCAGGGACCTGAATCAGGTCCTCCACGGGGGCATCGGCCAGCAGCCGAAACTCTGTACCCTTAATTACGGCCTGCTGGTGCTGAATGCCTTCGACCCGAAAGGTTACATCAGCGCCGTAAGATTTCCGGACGACCAGGTCTCCAATGTTCATCAACGATTATCACCTCTCCCCTATGGTATGGGCCCATAACCACTTTGGTTCATCCTAACCTGCCTTAACGCCAAAAAACCGCCCGAAGGCGGCTTATCGAAATGTAATTATGAAGAATCAGGAGATTCCCGCAGCCAGCAGTACATCGCTGAGCCGTGCGAATTCCTCTAGACTGAGCGTCTCGCCGCGGCGGGAAGGCTCAATGCCTGCCTGCTGCAGCAGAGGGTCCAGCTGATCCTTGTTTTCTTTGGTGAAAAAGCGGCTTTTCAGGTTGTTCGAGATGGTCTTGCGCCGCTGGGCGAATGAGGCTTGTACGACTTCGAAGAAATGCTGCTCGTCCTGCACCTGAACAGCCGGTGTTTCCCGGACCTGGAGACGGATGACGGCAGATTCCACATTCGGCTGAGGAATAAACACCGTATGCGGTACGACACATACCAGCTCCGGCATGCTGTAGTATTGAACGGCGATACTAAGGCTGCCGTAATTTTTGGTGCCCGGTGAGGCTGCCATCCGCTCCGCAACCTCTTTCTGGATCATGACCACAATATTCTCCAGCGGCAGCTTCTCCTCGAGCAAACGCATCAGAATAGGGGTCGTTACATAATAAGGCAGGTTCGCAACCACACTCACTTTATCGAGGCCGGCAAAGTCCTCCCTGAAGATCTCCTGCAAATCGAGCTTAAGCACATCGCCATGCCGGACATGAACCTTAGAATAAGGCTCCAGCACTTCCTGCAGAATCGGCAGCAGCCGCTGGTCAATCTCAACAGCTGTTACGCGGTCAGCCGTACGCGCCAGCTTCTCGGTTAGCGCGCCAATACCCGGGCCGATCTCCAAAGCTCCCTTGGTTTCATCCAGGCCTGCAGCTGCTACAATTTTGTTCAGTATATTCTGATCGATCAAGAAATTCTGACCCAGGCTTTTCTTGAAGGAAAACCCGTGCCGCTGAATAATTTCCTTCGTTCGCCGCGGTGTGGCGATATCATCCATGCTTTTCAAACCGCTCACCATCCTTCATGTTCCAATTGCTCTACAGCAGCAGCAAATTCCTCACGACTGATCTGGAAAGTCATCAGACGCTTATGGAGCTGCTTACCATTACAGTATCCGATACCGAGCACATTACCCAGCTTCATACGGCGTTCAGATGCCTGCGGGTGCACCAGCAGACCCGCCTGAACCAGATCACTCATGTCGATCAATTCAGGGGCTCTCTCATAGGTCGAGTGAACATGTGCCAATGCGTGGCGGATAGCATCCGGTGAAGCATTCTCTACCCCGATATCGCCCTTACGTGTCGCATCCTTCTCAGGTATGAAAGCATGCTTGCAGCCGGGCACTTTGTTGGCCACAATTTTACGGATACGCTCACCCGCGTGGTCCGGGTCGGTAAAGATAATAACCCCACGGCGTTCCTGCGCCAACGCGATTTTCCGCAGGGTTGCTGCATTAATGGCTGAACCGCCGGTCTCAATCGTATCCGCATCAACTGCACGCTTAATCGCTACTGTATCATCCCGGCCTTCGACGACAATGACTTCCTTAATCACAATCGGTCTTCCCTTCTTATTCCTATATCCAAACAAAAAGAAGAGGACATCGCCTCTTCTTAGCATCGCATTTTGATGATCATTATATTATAGCATTCATGCAGTAATGTAAAATGAATTAGTTCAGTTCTGGTTTGACCGGCCCGATCACATAGACCGTCCGTCCGGACTTGCGGCCAAAATTACGCGCAGCTGACAAAGACTCATAATACACATCGATTTTGTTGCCTTTTATGGCGCTGCCGGTATCCTCCGCACGGCGGAAGCCCAGTCCTTCAATATAGACCCACCAGCCCATTGGAATAACACTTGTATCTACAGCGATTGTTCGTCCTTCCGTTACACGGGAACCCGATGCGGTACGTGTGCCAATTCCCGGCTCCTGAGAAGAGTACGCAGTCATTGATACATTTTTCAAAACTTTTTTATACTTGAACTGGACACCAGATCTGCTGATCACGTTACTGTCAGAGCTGCTGCTTACCTTCTTCACCGTTGCTGCTTTGGTTTTCTTGGTTGTTGCAGCTGCTGTTGTCGCCTTCTTTGTCTCTTTGGTCGTTGTTACTGCTGCAAGCACGACTGGTTTTGGCGCCGGCTTCTTCTTGGTTCCGACAGCGATGACCTTATCCTGACGGCTTACTTGAACTTCCTTGCCGGTCATTGTCTTGGTGATCAGCTTACCATCCTGAAATACCTTCTGAATGTGCTGTACCACGACACCGGACTGACCGCGCTGAATGACCCGATTGTCACCCGTATAGAGGCTTGGGTCTGCTGTCTTGATTACCTGGAAGGGAACAGTGACCTTGTTCTGGGCCGTTTGCTTCTCCACACGGACAATACGAATGTCCATGTTGGCCGTCACAGCCGCAGATTTGGCAGGATATACTTTATCGTTACCGGATACCTGATAGCCCAGCGTGCCAATGGCATCCTTAACCGTATTTTCTGTCGTGTATTGTGTCTTCGTTTGGCCGTCCGCGATAACACGAATCTGTGCAGCACGCGTAATTTCGACCTGATCACCATCCAGCAGCGCGCCGTTCAACGGCTTCGATACCTTATCGTGAGGATTGATGACAATCGACTGTTCAGCCAGCACTTCCTGAAGCAGCGATTTACGAGTCTCAACAGTCGTTGGTTGACCATCGATAACAAAGGACACCTGTTTTTTTCCTTGACCATTGATAACTAACAAGATCAAGACTGTAAGTGCGATTGAGAAGACAGCGGCCAGTGTAAGTTGACGCATTTTCTCATGCTTCCATCGCAACGCGTAAGACTTGCTGGATGATCGTGACTCATGGGTATCCTCTGGTTGAAAGTTGCCCACTTCCTCCGTCCTCCTCCATAGCCCCGCCGTCAAGAGTAACGCATGATAGGATTTGACGCGACTATAACAAATTTTCTACAGGACCTGCCCAAACCTCAGACTGCCCTGCACCTTGAACCCTTCTTCGCTGCATGCTGCCCGGCCACCCTGACTGCGAGTGAACGGCAGAGTTCCATTCTCCAAAACAAAAGAAGCCAAAGAAAGAGTGCTTAGAGAGCTCTTTCGCGGCTTCCTGAATGTCTGAACAAACGGAGTTATCATGCCCGAGGTTGCTTCTCTCTTATTACGCTTACGGGGTTAGCTGTCGGGTTCGGACGTGAGAGTCGCCCTATCTCAGGTCACCCGCTCATGGCGGACGCCCTTAAATTCACCCCAAAGACCCACAAAAGAAATCAAATACGGAAGCGGCCAATCTTCAAGCCATCATCCCTATCGGTTCCCCCGTTCTCCTAACGGAGATTAAGCGAGAATGGTTCATGGATGTCAATTGCTGAACACTTCACTCCATGCCAATGAACAACAATTCACTGAAAAGATGATATCCTGTTTGGATACGGATTGTAAAGCTGCGTTCAAGAGCGTTTTTCTAAATATCCGGTTAAAATTTTGTAATATTCTTGTTTTTTCCTTAACAAATTCTTGATTAACTCCGTCTAACTTCATTTTTTGCTGGTTTTACTCCTGTTTTCACTGAATGTCAAATCGTTCCAGTGCATTTTTGGTTGTGATTTCCACCAATTCTTCAACGGACATGCCCCTGATTTCGGCTGCAGCCTCGGCCACCAAACGGACATGCGCAGACTCATTTCGCTTCCCGCGGAAGGGGTGTGGTGTGAGGTAAGGAGAGTCCGTTTCGATCAGCAGACGGTCGATAGGAACCTGTGCCAGAACCTCCTTGGGCTGCTTCGCATTTTTGAATGTAACAGGCCCTCCGAAGGAGAGATGAAAGCCCATATCCAGAGCCATTTTGGCTGTATCCCAGCTGCCGGAGAAAGAGTGCATAATCCCGCCGATCTCAGAAGCCTTTTCTTCACGTAAAATCCGAATGGTATCCTCATGGGCATCCCGGTTATGAATCACGATCGGCATCTTCAGCTCACGGGCCAACCCAATCTGCTTTCGGAAAACTTCATGCTGAATTTCCTTCGGTGAAGTATCCCAGTAGTAGTCCAGACCAATCTCGCCGATCGCCACCACTTTGTCATGACTGCACAGAGATGCGATCCATTCCAGATCCCCCTCTTTCATCGTAATGGCATCCTGCGGATGCCAGCCAACAGCAGCATAAATAAAGTCATAGGTTTCTGCGAGTTCCATCGTACTTGGAATCGTTTCGCGGTTAAAACCGACATTGACCATGCGTGTCACACCAGAGTCATAAGCACGCTGGATGACCTCCTCACGGTCTTCATCGAACTGGGAAGCATCCAGATGGGTATGGGTATCAAACAGATTCATGTTTCAATTCTCCTTTTTTCGTTGAATATCTATGTTATTCGTTGAGTATCTATGTTAATCGCCTATTTATCGAACAGCTGTCGAATCTCGGCAGGAAGACGGGACTTCACAGCCTCAACTTTATTGTGCGGAAAATACATATGATACTTCCCGCGGTGAATCCCGCTGATGGAACGGACAATATCAGAAACTTCAGATATTTCCCTCACATTCTGATGCCGGTCCAGCAGTAAGATCTGCTTCTCGGTGGAATGGCCATCCGGTCGAAACACATCATACGGAAGATCCGTTGGAAAATCAATTTCCATATCATAATGAGGATGGAGCCCCACCGCCAGGAAAGCCTCGCGGACCTCATCGATCATTCCCATGTCCATATTCTCTATTTCTACATATTTATACAATCTCCGATCCAGAAATCGGCTGCACAAGTCACTCAATACCGAATCCTTTTCATTTCGCCACTGAGCAAATGAAGTTTGAATTAAGGCCTCGTCCAGCATCAAATATTCCTTTACTGACAAATTTCCCGCCAATAGGCCCGGAATTGGATCCAACATGAATTTAAATTCATAATCTTGAGTAACCAGTTCTTTGAGCCTGCGGAAGATCTGTCGCAGCAGAATTTCAGAGCTGCGGGTTACCGGATGGAAATAAACCTGCCAATACATCTGATAGCGCGACATGAGATAGTCCTCAACGGCATGCATGCCGGATTCTTTGACCACAATACGTCCATCATGAGGTCGGAGCATGCGAAGAATACGGTCCATATCAATGGTTCCATAGTTTACACCGGTAAAATGAGCATCACGCAGCAGATAGTCCATACGATCCGCATCGAGCGGGCTGGATACCAGATTAATGACGATAGGCTTATCATAGGTTTTACAGATTACAGCTGCGACCTTCTCAGGGAAATCTGGCTCGATCTGACGCAGTACAGCATTGACCTCGGTGTCTCCCAAAATAATGCGGCAGGTCCACTCCTCATGATGCATCTGAAAAGCCTCTTCTATGGAATGAGAGAAAGGTCCATGGCCAAGATCATGCAGCAGCGCTGCACATAAAGCGACCATCCGCTCTTCCTTAGGCCATCCGCTGTCCTTACTGCGCTCAAATTGGGAGATAATCCGGCGGGTAATCTCATAAACCCCTAAAGAATGCGAAAATCGGCTGTGCTCAGCACCGTGAAAAGTCAGATAGGTGGTACCCAGCTGGCGAATGCGCCGCAGCCGTTGAAACTCGACTGTATTGATTAACCGCCAAATGGCCACATCCTGAACATGAATATAATTGTGTACCGGGTCTTTGAATACTTTTTCTTCCGTCAGCTGCTGCTGCATTTCCATTCACTCCTTTTTAAACTTATGTAAGCGTGACTTTGTCGGTTTTCAACAAGTTTACGACATTTAATGTCGAACAATGTCGAATATTGAGTAATCCTTGTTTTCCAAATCGACATTTTCAGCAAAAAGGTACAATTATAACAATATCCTATAGTGACGCAACCTCAAGCCCTATAAGGAAAAACGAATTTTGTATACAATTATTTTTCGTGTTGACTGATTTGGGAATCGTTGGTATAGTAATTATCATAAAACATAAAATAATGTCGAATATTGACACTTATAATTTTGGTGGCGAGAGGAGCCTGAATCAGTTATGATGAAATCAACAGGTATTGTTAGAAAGGTCGATGAACTCGGTCGTGTCGTAATTCCAATTGAATTGCGTCGTACTCTGGGAATCGGTGAGAAAGACGCCCTTGAAATTTATGTAGACGGCGAGCGCATCATGCTCAAGAAATACGAGCCAGCTTGTATCTTCTGCGGCAATGCCGAGAATGTTACATATTTCAAAGGTAAAATTGTATGTCACGAATGTATCTCTGAAATCCCTGCACCTGTGACAAAATAAGAAAAGTAGTATATAATACTAGTAATCATTTATTTGTTAATTCTAACCTTTTTCATATCTCCTTTGAGCCTTCCGCGATTGCTTGCAATCGCTGGAAGGTATTTTTTTGCCTTTGTACTTCAGTTTGTACCCGTGACAGGGGGGAATCAAACGTTATGGTTTTCCTATATGTACTTCATGTCAGGTTAACCTGACATGTTCAATTACAGCAGGGCATTATAGACGTCCCGTTTGGCCAAGCCACGGTCTGAGGCTGTCTTTTTCATGGCCTCCTTACGATTCATTCCTTCTGCTTCATATTTGGATACATGCTCTTCCAAGGACAGCTGCTGCCACCACCCCTGCTGCTCCTGGTGTTCGATGACTGCACTTTTGCCTTCCACCAGCAGACAGTACTCTCCGAGAGGCGGGTGCTCCTCCAGCCACTGCAGGCACTCGCTTACCGTACCCCGAACAAATTCTTCATGCAGCTTAGTCAGCTCCCGCGCCAATACCACCTGACGCTCACCTAATGTCTCTTGCAGAACCGTCAAGGTCTTCGCCACCCGATGGGGAGATTCATAGAAGATCAGTGTCCCATTAGCCGCTGTGAATGAAGACAGCAGAGCTGAGAGATCCTTCTTTTCCCGGGGCGGGAACCCGGCGAATGTAAACCGTTCTGTTGACAACCCTGATGCAATCAAGGCCGACAATGCTGCATTGGCTCCGGGGATCGGTACTACAGCAATCCCCTCCGCTATAGCCAGCTTCACAAGGTCAGATCCCGGGTCAGAGATCGCCGGCAGACCGGCATCACTAACCAGCGCCAAATTTTTTCCTTCTATTATATATCGTATTAATTCCGGGCCGCTGGCAGCTTTGTTGTGCTCATGATAACTGAACAGCTGCTCAGGTGTAATGTCGAAGTGGGTTAGGAGCTTGCGGGTCTGGCGCGTATCCTCGGCGGCAATGATCTGACACTGCTGAAGAGTTTGCACTGCCCGGTAAGTCATATCTTCCAGATTGCCAATCGGGGTTGCGACCAGATACAGCGTACCAGCTCCCTGGTTCTCTTTGCCGTAGCTTTTTTGCACATTTATGCTCATACTCCATTCTCCTTCTTTTCTGCCGATGCAGGAGCCTCCCCATAGTAAATGCTCATCAACTCGGTGCAGTAGATTCCCTGATCATTATAGACAATCAGCGGAGGCAGTAGGCGAACATCCGGTTTGCCGTCACGCAGGGCTTCGATCAGAACCATATTGGCCTCCAAATGAGCCTTGGGGTGAACAAAACGAATACGCTTCGGCTCCAGACGATACTCCCGCATCAGTGAAATAATTTCTCCCAGCCGCTGCGGGCGGTGTACCATGGATACTTTACCGCCGCTGCGGACCAGCCTGGTGCAGGCTTGGACTACCTCTTCCAGTGTGCATCCCAACTCATGCCTTGCCATCGCGTGATGGGTGTTTTGTTTGATGTCACTGCCATTCAGCGGCATATACGGGGGATTCACCGTAATGGCATCATACTGTCCATGACCTGTTACCTGCACCAGTTCGCGTAGATCTCCTTCCCGGATCAAAATCCGGTCTTCCAGACTATTCAGAACCACGCTTCTGCGGGCCATATCAGCCAGCCGCGGTTGAATCTCAATGCCTTCAATAGCCGCCTGAGTACGCGTTGTCAGAAGCAAGGGTACAACCCCATTCCCCGTACACAAATCCAGTATTTTACCCTTGGGCGGTATTCCCGCAAATCGTGCCAGCAGGACAGCATCCATGGAGAAGCTGAATACTTCATCACTTTGAATGATACGCAAATCGTGGGTTAACAGGTCATCCGTCCGTTCAGATGGATACAGCTTAACGTTCATATTCATCCTCTTTCTATCTATGCAGACTTGAAAAAAAACCGTAGGCTCAAGACCTACGGTTGTCTATTTATTCAAAAATGACAGGCAAAACAGGCAATCGCCTTCTGTTCTTAAATGCCCGTAATAAACATTACATATATGAAATCCTTCATGATACAGCCTTGCCAGATTATCGTAGCCCTCGCTAACTACCTCTTCAGCCGGCCTCTGCTCTTCCTGGACCTTGGTTGAAGCCTTGGGCGCCTTCTCGGCTTGCTCCTCGGCAGCAGTATCACGTTTAAGCATTTTGCGCAGCTGTTCGTTTTCAATACTCAAGTGCTGGTTCTCTTCCAGCAGTTCCTTCACTGCCAGCTTCAATTCGCCCAGTTCACTGTGCAGCTGCCCCATTTGTGTTTCCATTTCATGAATGCGCGCAAAAATATTTATTTTATCCAAGTTTCCACCCCGAAAGCAACCCTAAAATGGTCTACTTAACGACTACTTCGTCCATTGGAAGTTCCTTGACTTTACTGATTTCAAACAGCTGAACATGGACCGAACGACTTCCGACATTGATCCCTACCACTTTGCCATCACCCATAGAGGTGACGACCAGCTTGCCCACCTGCGGCATTTCTTCACGGCTGCTCTCATAGTTATCATGTTCGAATTTTAGGCAGCACATAAGCCGTCCGCATAAGCCGGAGATTTTGGTCGGATTTAGTGACAGGCTCTGATCCTTCGCCATTTTAATGGACACTGGTTCAAAATCACCCAGCCAGGAGCTGCAGCATAATACCCGCCCGCATGGGCCGATCCCTCCGAGCATCTTGGCCTCATCCCGTACACCAATCTGACGCAGCTCAATTCTTGTCCGGAAAATACTGGCCAGATCTTTCACAAGCTCACGGAAATCCACCCGGCCTTCTGCCGTAAAGTAAAAAATAATCTTGTTGCGGTCAAATGTGAATTCGACATCTACCAGCTTCATCTTCAGATCATGATCCTTGATCTTGTTCAAGCATGTACCAAAAGCGTCACGGGCAGCCTGTTTGTTCTCCTCAACCACCTGGGCATCCTGCTCTCCCGCGATGCGGATCACTTTCTTGAGCGGCAGAACCACGTCTGATTCCTCGACTTCCTTCCGGCCGATCACAACTTTACCATATTCAATTCCGCGTGCTGTCTCAACAATGACACAGTTGTCCTTCTCGATTGGAAGATCCAGCGGATCGAAGTAATATATTTTGCCCGCCTTTTTGAAACGGACACCTACTACACTATACAAAAACTTACCCCCTTATGCCTGTAACCTCTATATGGAGATTCAGCAGAGGAAGCATATGAAGGTACATCGTCTGCCAATCATGACCTGCAAGTGTACCGCAGCAGTATTCTTTATATATCAAGACCCTGATTTAGCCGCATAATCAATTATTCACCCAAAGGAGTTATGTCAAGCTATGCACGGGCCAAACCCATCAGAAACTGCTCGACACAGAGCTGGCCATTCACATTGTAACGAAGCTTCTTCCTGCACTCCACGGCCAAATCCATATAGGAGACCCACTGCTCGGTGCTGCGGGTGACGGCCAATTTAGATATGGTATCCAATTGATCTATAAAAATAATGCTCTCGTGCCTTCCATACTGGAAATGCAGCATATCCTTCAGCCACAAGTGAAACAAATGAAACAAGGTGTCCAGATGCTCGGCGAGTCCTGTCTTGAACACTTTTTGCTGCGCAAGAATAAGAGAAGAATTGCCCCTCTCCATGGACTCCTTCCCTAATTGTAACACTACGTTTCTAATTTCTGCAAACCAATTCTGCTGGAGAATTTCTCTACAGGAATCAAGTCCAGAAGCCAAATGAACTACACAGCGTGACAAGGCTGCGGGATATCCTTCATGTGACAACTCCTGCATCATCATATCCGGATTGAGAGGGGTAAACGGTACCCACTGAGCCCTTGACTGGATTGTTGGGAGCAGAGCCTGTCCATTATCACTAATTAGAATGCCAACGGCTGGCACTTGAGGTTCTTCCAAAAATTTAAGCAGACTGTTCGCGGCCTGTACCGTCATTTTATCAGCCTGCTCAATGATATATACCTTGGGATTGCCGCTCTCCGACCGATAGGTGAAGATACGCTGCAGTTCCCGGATTTGATCGATTTTGATACTGGCTCCTTCTGCATGCACAATGTGAAGATCCGGATGGTTACCGTGCGCTACCTTGCGGCACTCCAGACATTCACCGCAGGCATCATCCTTCAATTGTTGACAAAAAAGGGCTTCTGCAAACGTCAGGGCGGTTTTCATCTGACCGCTGCCTGCCGGACCGCTGAATACGTACGCATGGCTGATTGCCTCTTTGCGCAGCGAATTTTGCAGCAGCCGTTTCGCCGCATCCTGCCCCATAATATCCTGAAAAGACATATTTCCTCACTTTCCTGCCGTACTCCTCAGAACGCCAGGTTAATCAGCATCCCGCGAATTTCACCCATCCGCTGCAGCAGATCGATCCGGCCTTCCTCAGTATCCAGAAGTTCCTCCGCCATGGAGAGCAAAGCAGCATCGACCTCATCGATCAGCTTATACCTCTTGCTGCGTCCGCGCCGATCCCATCCCTTCGTATCTTTCATGGATACCCCGCGGCGAACCGTTTCCTCCAGAAAACGTTTGACCAGCATCCGGTAAGCCTTCAGCTCTCTTACGGTCATAGAGCGGGCAAGACGGTCTCCCTGCATCTGAATCTCCTTGAAGCGGCGGTTCAGCTCATCCTGCGACGCCTGTTCACCATGCCGCTGCATGATATCGGAGAAATTTTTGGGCTGTACGGTCTTGGTACTATTATCATTGTGGGTTAGTCCGCTCTGCAGCGGACGATAGCCCGGATTAATTTTCAATGCGATTCCCTGCTTTCCTTACAAAGCCGTCTGATCAGCTGATCTCACTCCAGACTGCACTCTGCTTCCATTATAACTACAATATCGGAATCCCATGCAGGAGTGTTAATATATAATGTAATTAAAAGTGCTCGAAGCGTTCAACTGGCATTACGAACACAGTCGCTCCACCAACTTGAACTTCAACAGGAAGCGGCAGATAGGAATCGGTTGTTCCACTCATAGGAGTAACTGGCGTGACCAGCTGCTCACGTACTTTACAGCTGCTCCGGATGACGTTCATAACCGCTTCTACCTGACTGTCGTCAACACCGATCATGAAGGTTGTGTTTCCTGCGCGCAGAAATCCGCCGGTACTGGCCAGCTTCGTTGCTCTGAAGTTTGCTTTGACCAGTCCACTGGAAAGTCGGTTACTGTCTTTGTCCTGTACTATCGCTACAATCAGTTTCATCCTAACCCCTCCTCTTAATCATACCACGGAGCAAACTCCGTTCTTTAATGATTTGACATTTCTCTGCGAAAATCCTCTAAAATCCACATCTCAATCTGTTTAATCAGATCTGCTTCTACTTCCTCTATGCTCTGATCCGCATTGACTACCTTGATCCGCTCGGGATAGCGGGAAGCCAGCAGCAGATATCCCTCTCTCACTTTACGATGAAAATCAAGCCCCTCCATATCCAGACGGTCCACTTCATGACCACGATGTGCCGCAATGCGGGCCAGGCCAGCCTCAGGCTCAATATCAAGATATAACGTCAATTCCGGCATCCGTTGGTCAATGGCAAATTGATTGATGCTCCACACCTCTTCCATACCCAGTCCCCTAGCAAATCCCTGATAGACCAGACTGCTGTCCACAAACCGGTCACAGATGACGATACTGCCTTCTTCCAGAGCCGGCTCCACTTTCTCCACCAAATGCTGACGGCGGGCCGCTGCATACAGCAGGGCTTCTGTACGTCCATCCATAGAAGTATGGGCAGGATTGAGGATGATAGACCGGATCTGCTCCGAAATATCAATACCGCCTGGTTCCCGTGTCAGGATATAGGGCAAATGCTGATCCTCGAAATAACCGGCCAGCCGCTGAAGCATTGTCGTTTTCCCGGCTCCCTCTCCTCCCTCGAACGTGATGAATTTACCTTTTGCCTGCATGAATCTACCTGCTTTCCAATCCACATTTTCTTCCGTATGCCTCTTATCGCGGTGAGAGTTATACAGAATATAGAGGAACCTTTTGATTAGCTAATTTTGCCATAATGATTTTATAAGAAGATACGTAACTATTTTAAGTGCTTATATCTGCTGCTGCATGACTCTGACTGTATGCAGGGACGCATCAGCACAGCCTTGGCATTTGACGCGGTGGTGGGACAGCCTCAGAAGCTGGGCTACCATACCTGCAGAGATTTTCTCCCCTGCATACAAGATAGGGATTCCTGGCGGGTAGGGAATGACCATTTCCGCTGAAATACGGCCTGCTGCCTGTTCCACAGGAATTGCCTCGATATATGCGGCGTTCTGCGGCTGTATACTAAAGCGTACAGGTAGAGAGTAATTAGAGACGCTTGTATTGTTCCACGTGGAAAATATTAGGTTCGGAGCCTGCCCTGTCTCCTCTTCTACTGTTTTGCTCTCTTCGGTGAAGACCCGGGCTTTTACCATTTGTGCATGTATATGCGTCAAGGCTTGTAACAGGTGAATCGTATCCTCCATTTTAGAGCCAAGAGTAAATAACAGCACTACGTAACGGTCATCGCTCATCTCGGGTACGCACCCTGCCTGCTCCAGTTGATTCTGCAGCTCATAACCGCTCCATACATCTTCCCGGTCATAGACTGATATTTTGAAAGGGTCTTGAGAAGTATAGCCTCTTTGTCCATCTGATGGTGACGGTTCAATGAAGCCAAAACGCGGAAGCTGTTTAAGGCCCTCCTTCATCGCCTCTACGGCACGAAGTCCTTCTTCAAATGCCTCTGCCCCTAAAACATGCACGTGCCTTCTCGCTAGATCCAGGGAAGCCATGAGCGGGTAAGAGGGGCTTGAGCTTTGGAGCATGGCTAACCGCTGACGGATGAGCGTCCGGTCCAGGTAATCCCCCTGTACATGCAGCATGGCGCCCATCGTCATTGCCGGCAGCATCTTATGGGTGGATTGCACCACGCCATCTGCTCCACAGGATAACGCAGAGGCAGGCAGCCCTGCATGCAGTCCATAGTGAGCTCCATGCGCCTCATCAACCAGAAGCGGGACTCCGTACTGATGACACAGCTCAGCTGCCGGCGTCAGATCACTGCCCATTCCATAGTAATTAGGCATAGTCAGCAATACACCCTTTGCATTCGGATAAGCTGATAAAGCAGCCGCTATAGTCGTAGTCAGAGGCGCGACAGGAAGTCCACTGTATTCATCCACGTGTGGCGTCAGGAAGACAGCTTGGGCTCCTGACAGCATTAACCCATGCACTACTGACTTATGCACATTCCGCTGAACTAGCAGGATGTCACCTGGTTCGGTGCATACAGACAGGATCATCGCCAGATTTCCAGCTGTACTCCCCCCGACTAACAGGAAGCTCTCCGCTGCACCAAAACAGTCTGCAGCCAATGTTTGAGCCTTTTCGATCGCCCCTTCGGGGTGATGAAGATCATCTAACCCAGTTATCTCGGTTGCATCGATCATCATGACGTCACGCAGTAGCTCTGCCTCCTGCGTATCCGCATATACTTGGCCATTTTTATGACCTGGCACATGAAAGGACTTCTTCTTCCCCTCGCGATAATGAAGCAGAGCTTCATACAGAGGTGCGCTTGTTTTCTCGAGAGTCATTGCTATACTTTCCTTCCGGTCTAGGTATCTACCCTATTCTATCTTACCTTGAATCAAACTCTCAATGGAAATTCTCAAACAAAAAAGGCCCATCAGGCCCTGGCATGTCACTACTTATCCTTCTCTATAATTTCCGCATCTTAGCATCAGGCATTTTTCTGAACCCAAATTTGCTTCATCTGATGGATAAAAAAGTCATATCTCGCATCTGTCGCCTCTGTATGCACCATTTCCGATTCACAGTCCTCGCAAATGAATTCAGAGACAATCATAATTCCTTCCTGCTTCTCCTGGCTGCAGATAATGCAGCGCTGCGTACTTGTTTGTTCCATAACTATCCCACCTTGCTCGTTTTGCTATCAGTATGGTACAGTTTCTATTATTTTAAACCTTTTCATAGTGCATGGATATCCCTAATCATATAGGTATGCGCACAGCAAGCAGCAGGTGTCTGTACTCCTTTAGTTTTGAAACGAACACTGCCCTATCTTCACAAAAACAACCCATCAGCCGATATTATATCCATTAGGACCCCAAGCGTTATCATTGAAATCCCTTTACATACATAGATAACACCTTAGAATATATAGGTTGATGTTGTGTCCAGCCGCGCCGGGCACCCCATAAAAATTTTAATAGAGTTGGAGAAGGAGGCTGGCTGTATCTATGCCCGTAGAGACCGGCACACAAGCTACATATTATCAGTACCGTCTGATTAAAAAGTTAACGATTACCACATCTTTTTTGTGGATCTATAGATTGCTTCCTGTCGTGATGCTCATTCTTCTTTTATTGGTATTTGACTGGTCGAGCATTTTATTTTTTTCTCTGGCCGGACTTGTTATGGCATGGCTGCAATTTGTTATTTCGCACTCCGTATTGTTTATCAATGGAACCAGCGTTCGCAAGCGATGGAAATACAATTGGAATCTACCCTGGACGGGGTATATGCCTGACCAGCATGTCGGTTATCGTATTTTTCAGAGGATTCAAGTACATATTTCCTGGATTGGGTTATGTTTTGCTCTGGTATTTCTATTCTGGTCTCCACTTCCGTTTACACTCAGTTTGATTTTTTGGCATCTATGGCTGGCCAGTCCTAAGATCTATGTACTTTATCGCCTCCAAAGGGTGACCAAAGGTGGCATGATCAAATTTAACACGGAAGATGTTTCTTACTATCAACCCTAATGGTTTAAAAGAAAAAGACCTTCGCTCTCGTTCATATGCACAGACTTGTCTAGAGTTGCATGCATATTGCTGGAGCTGAAGGTCTATTTAGTTAATATCTAGGCTGGTGTCAGCCGCTGCCTTTTGCTGTTTCGGGACCAGAATAGTGAAAAATCCATCATGGACCGACAGCTGAACCATTTTCCGATCTTTTATAAAAACCCGTTTGGACGGCGTTGACTGCTTTGTTTCTTCTGTCCAACCCCAGGCCGCAATTTCATTTAGGTACACCTCAGGAATGTCCTGATTCTCTTTAATACCTGGCAGCGCATACCGGACATAATCCATCTCAGGATTGTCAGCTGTTCGGTCGGTCTTGTTCGCTTCCTTCGGAACCGGAAAGTTTTTCTCATTCAGGGCTCCTTCGAATGAAGTCCATGAAGGCTTCGTGTCGCTACAGCCGGCCAGGATTAGCATAATCATACATAGCAGGAATCCCGGGAACAGCCATTTCAATCGCTGCATAACCTTCCTCCCTTCATTCATCCAGATCTAAAATAAACTCTATAGTTCTTCTTACAACTCATTGTGTGTAAAAATGCAACTTTAGATCTCAGAAAATTAGTTCTTACCTCCTTTTATTATATCGGTTATAGGTCCATTAACCGTAACAAAACTGTTACTTTAATTTAAGGTATTAGGAATTACGAAACCGGCTGCTTAGAGAGTTTAAACAACAAAAAAACCACTGTCGATCACTCAACAGTGGTTTTCATATGCTTGGCAACGTCCTACTCTCCCAGGACCCTGCGGTCCAAGTACCATCGGCGCTGGAGGGCTTAACGGTCGTGTTCGGGATGGGTACGTGTGGAACCCCTCCGCTATCGCCACCAAACGAATAACAAGGTTTTGCACCTTGAAAACTGGATCCGAAACAAACATGCGATCTAGCTGCTTACCGGATGTCTCCGGCAAGCTTGTAGGATAAGCCCTCGACCGATTAGTACTGGTCAGCTCCATGCATTGCTGCACT
>NZ_JAUQTB010000017.1 GCF_030580655.1 Paenibacillus lacisoli | reverse complement strand
AAACCCCGCTCGACTTGCATGTATTAGGCACGCCGCCAGCGTTCGTCCTGAGCCAGGATCAAACTCTCCAATAAAGTATTGAAAAGAGCGATAAGCTCATTTTGAATCTGACGAGATATAAATCTCATTGTTTGCCGTTACTTTCGTAACAGCGATACTCACTCGTTGTTCAGTTTTCAAAGATCAAGCATTTTGTTCGCCGTCAGTGTTTCTCGGTGACAACTTTTATATCTTACCATGTTACCAAGCATTTCGTCAACAACTTTTTTAAACTTTTTTATTTTGTTTAATTTGTTTCTGCCGCGCCGTTTATTGGGCGGATTTATAATATATCACGTCAGTCAGTTAGTTACCACATGTAAAATATGACAACTGCACACAAGGTCTCAATTCAATTGGTTGCCTCCCACCCGTCAAACCTTCTTAATAATAAAAAAGACGAGCCCAGACGGGCTCATCTTGTTCTACATCATATACATAACAAATTAGACCTGTTTGAACTCCATGGATTCCACTTCAAGGCCTGGCTTAATATGTTCGAATTTCACTTCATATACACCTGCATCAAGCTCTACCTTTACCAGCTTCTGATTAATCCACTTGCCGTCGGTACCGTTCGTCTGGATCGTCGTTACCAATTGATCATTGAAGGATACATTGCAAGCAGACTGTGCCAGCTCATTATCCGGAGACATAATCCGAACGAACATACGGTACACACCAGCCTGATCCACTCGGACAAAGGTCGAACCTTTCATATCTACTTTAACCGATGCATCTTGGGCGGCTGCCTGGGCCTGTTCTTCCTGAAGAGCTGAATTAGACGCAAAGTGGTTAACCGTCTCCTGCGTTCCCTGGTCTCTTCCGAATACCGGAGCATTCATCAGGAAGTTACAAATGTTGATCGCACTGCGCTGCAGTTCGCCGCGGGTCAATGTCCCGTTCTCCAAAGATTCAATGGTGTTATCTCCATAGGCGTTAATCTCAGCTCCGTAGTTGCTGACAACCATATACAGATCGTTCTGCGCACGAACCATGAAGTTGGTGTTCTTGCGATCAGCCGGACCGCCTTGAGCCGAATCATTCATAACTGCCCACCAGTCTGTCATTACAATACCGTCAAATCCCCATTCCCCGCGCAGGATGGTTGTATTCAAGTCATAATTGGATGCCGCCCAATGTCCGTTGATTGGGTTGTAAGATGTCATGATGGAGTTACCGCCGCCCTCTTTCACGGCGATCTCGAAGCCTTTCAGATAAATCTCACGCAGCGCGCGTTCAGATACCACTGCATCTACTTTGGTACGGTACTTCTCCTGACTGTTGCAGGCAAAGTGCTTCATGGTGGCGTTAGAGCCGCCCTTCATAATTCCGCGGATACAAGCGGCGGCAAATGCGCCGGAGATCAGTGGATCTTCAGAAAAATATTCAAAGTTGCGGCCGTTCAGCGGACTGCGGCGAATATTCAGACCAGGCCCGAGCAGCGTATCAATTTCATTCCGGAGCAACTCCTGACCTTCCAGTACATACAGTTCCTCTACAAGGTCTGTATTCCAGGTTGCCGCCAGGAGGGTCCCGATCGAAACCTGTGTCGCCTGATGTCCGCTGTCCATACGGATGCCCGAAGGGCCGTCAGATGTACAGCCAACTGGAATACCGAAGCCGAGGAGTGAATCACTAACACCGCCAAACGCCGAAGCCGTGCCTGGTGTAACGAGCGGACTGCTCATCCCTTCACCGCGGACAATCGCAGCAAGATCTTCATCACTAAGCTGGGCGATAAAGGTTTCCATGCTGATGGTGCCTGCCTGAACATCCTTTAAGGTATAGCCTTGGTTGCCTGTCTGTTCAATCGTCTTAGGCAGATTCTGCCGAATCCGATCAGCAAGCGATATGAACTGCTTCGGTACTTCAACAAAAGTCAGTTCATATATGCCATCTTCGCGGCGTGCACCCGGCATCATTCTCGTAAAGTCCTCGGTAGGCGCCATCGCCTCCTGCAGCTGCTCCACGACCCGCAAGGTATCAATCTGATAGCCCTGCTGTCCATCCACCTGTACTTCAACCAGACTTTTCACACTATTACCTACGAATAGATGATAGGTCCCCGCTTCAAGCACGTAAGCCGAACGATGTCCTGTCACACCGCTGTCATCATATGATGCCATTTTGTTTACCGGGAACTGGATCGTCAAAGATTCGGATTCACCGGGCTGCAGCGTTGGGGTCTTGCCGAATGCGGCGAGTACTCTGGACGGCTGGCCCAGCTGACCCTGCGGTGCTTCGTAATAGACCTGCACAACCTCTTTGCCGGCATATACATCTCCGGTATTTTTTACGGCTGCCTTAATTTCTAAATAATCTTCTCCATCTTGCTTTACCAGCTTGGCCTCCGACGGCTGAATTTCAAATTGGGTGTAGGAGATTCCGTAGCCAAATTCATACTGAACCTTTTCAGGGCGAAACGTTTCGAAATAGCGGTACCCCACATAAATATCTTCCTGATAGAGGTTCTTGAACTCATTACCATAATTGCGCGTTGACGGGTAATCTTCAATAGAAAAAGCAATGGTATCGGTCAGTTTGCCGCTTGGCACCACCTCGCCGACCAGTACATCTGCAATCGCGTTGCCGCCTTCCATACCGCCATGCCATGAATAGATGACACCAGCAATCGGGTGCACGTGAGAATCATCATTCAACCAGCTCATATCGATAATATTCGAGACATTCAAGACAACGGCCGTCTGTTCAAAATGTGTAGTAACCTTGCGCAGCATATCCTTTTCTTCTTCCGTTAAGAGGTAGCTGCCAGCTTCTATAGCATTGTCCTGGTCTTCACCTGCGGTGCGTCCAATGACTACAATCGCTTTGCTGGATTTGCTGCGGGCTGCGGCTACCAGCTCATCAGTCAAAGGCATTTCTTTTTGATGCCACGGCTCAGCCGCCCAGCCCCCGCCGCCGTTATCGAAGGGATTCTCCTGAATCCATTGTTCGTAGGTACTCGCAAGCTCTTCGTTAACCTGTACATTGTTCTTGCTGCGCAGTCCATCCAGCAGATTGGTTGTATAAGGGACATTAACACTTCCGCCGGAGCCTGTACCGCTGCGATAATAGTTAACTTGAACCCGGCCAAAAACTGAAACGTTTTCGGAATCGCGGAGAGGAAGCACCTGTCCGTCGTTTTTCAACAGTACTGCGCCTTCGGCTGCCACTTTTCTGCTGAATTCAGCAAAGCCTTCTAATGGAATTCCTAATTTTTCTGCGCTCAATGAATTAACCTCCTGTTAACGTGATAGCACGATATGAACCCAGTATAACAGACAACCAGCTGATAAAACATGTCATTAAATCAACAATGTAAGCGAATTCTAAAGATAAGGGGCGTTTCGCTGTCTATGGGTTCATATTTCGGATATGATCCATCAGGTTTTCCAATGTCTTACCGTTGGTCAGCGCGGAAAACTGCTGCCTCTGCTCACTCTGGCCCTCATATACTTCCAGCACAAAACGTTCATCTACAATGTAATAAGCCGCATATCGGGTAAAAGAGTATCGATCCTCGGGATGATTACCTTTGGCCTGCTGGACAGCAACCAAGAGCTTCATGCCTGGCATCAGGTCCGGCTCTACGCCTGTAAGTTGAGTGTTGGTGATCAGATGGATTGTCGTCGGAATACTTTTACCGGTTATGATCGTATTCACCTTGACCTGATAATCTGCAAAAGACGCCTGGCCTGCAGACGTATCCTGATTTCCACTCTGCCTCGGTTTGCCGGTTAATGCGCCTTCAGGAGTGCCGGGGTTGGAGGTCAGATTGATCCTGTAGTCAGGCAATCGCTGAATGACCTCCGCAATAATGACCGAATCGCTGAGCTCAACGACCTCCTGAAAGGTCAGCTCCCTCATCTCGATCAACTCTGGAATACCCTGGGCCAGAGGATACACTGTACGGAGATCTTGGATGCGGGCAGGAGACAGCTCGGCACTGCCGGAAGCAGTGTATGATATCCCGGGGTTGCCGCAGGCAGATAAAAACATCATGATCCACCCAACTGCGAGCATTCTTTGCCATAAATGAATCATCACAATACCCCTCCCGTTTGCTCAATGGGCTTATCTAGCGGTTTTATGTTGATTATGCTGGTGACTTCCTGCTTCTAAACATCACCGCAAAAGGATATGATCCTTATGCTAAATAAATTTCACAGTAAATAGACAGTTACATATTCTCATGTAGTCAAATCAAAAAAAGGGCCGCCCCGGGCGGCCTTTTTGATCTCTGCATAATTCTATCCAAGCTTCTGACCGCAGTTTGGACAGAAATTAGCCCCATTCACTTTCGCTCCACAGTTGGGGCAGAAGTTGGGCTTGGTATGATCGCCTGCGGGTGCTCCACTTGCCTGACCAGCATTACCACCCGCGTTTGCATTCTGGCCTTGATTTGACGCTGTACCGCTATTCATATTCTTCAGCATCTCATTCGCCATGTTCATTCCCATCATCATCCCGGCCATGTCTGATGCCGCACCGCCGCCCTGTACCTTGCCGGAAGCGATTCCGTCGGTCATGCTCACCTGCTGATACTTCTGCATATTGCCGATCATTTCATGGGAAGCTGTCTTCGTAATCATATCCTGAATTTCCTGCGGGTAGTTGAAGCTCATCACCTGAAAGCCTGTGATCGTCATCCCGATGTCCATCACCTGCATATCGAGGTCTTCCCGAATCCCTGCAGCAATATCCGAAGCATTGGCCTGCAGATTAAACATATCTTTCCCTTCGCGGCTGATCCACTTCATGAGCAGCTGGTCCAGTACAGAGACGATGCGGATTTTGACATCCTCGACAAGATAGCTTTGCTTGATGCCCGCTACCTTGTCGATCAGCGCAACATAATCACTCACCTTGAACGTGAACGTACCATTGGCACGAATCGGCATCCCGCCTGGAAGCTGGGGTGTCGGGATGAGGATCGGGCTTTGGGTACCCCATCTCACGGTAAACTCTTTGGTGTTCACGAACAGCACCTCAACCCGCATCCCGCTGTTGAAGCCAAATTTGAAGCCTTTGAGCGTCGACAGGAACGGAATAATATCCGAATCGATATTGAATACCCCTTCATCCTCGAAGATACCCTCAATCTTGCCGTTATTCAGAAAAATCGCATCCTGTCCGGAGCGGATAATCAGCTTACTGCCCTTCTTGATCTCCCGATTGCTCCATTTCCAGAAAATCATATCATCCCGGAATTCTTCCCACTCCACTACATTCGAGAACTGATTCTTGAAGAAACCCATTACTCTTCCCCATCCTTTCGGTTAAAATGAACCCCGGCTGCCGCTGTGAGAGTGCCCTCCCTTGGTCGTTCCACCGCCTCCGCCGCCAAAGCCGGAGCCGCCTCCTTGATTCCGTTCAATCTTCCGCTTCGTCACCGTTGTGCGGATATACTGGTCCTGCCGGTCCAATACACCGGATTTCTCGGCATCTTCATACGTCCCCCGATGGATGGTCACCCGTCCGCCGGAGCGGTAAGCCATCGTCCCCACAACACCGCCGCCAATAACGAGAGCTGCAAGTACCTGAAACCATAATTTGAACACAATGTTATCCGGGTTCACGCCCGGCTTATAACCCATATAGCGGTAAGCTGTCATAATATATGTGCTGAATGCCTGCTTGTAATTCCCCTCGGACAAATACGGCGAGATTTTACTGGTTATTTTGTCCAGCCTGCCATCGTCAAGCATCTCTTCCGCCTTATAAAAGCCCGCCAAATAAGTATCCCGGTTGCTGATATCGACAGTCAGAATAACGGCGTTGCCATGTGCCTTATCATACCCGGGGCCATGTTCGTCATAGAAATCCTCGGTGATCTCCTTGGTATCCTTGCTCTCCGGATTGTTGGTCGTATAGACGATGATGTCCGTCTCCCGCTCTGCTCCATACTTACTGGCCATCGCATTCAGTTCGGCGGCATCCGTCTCGCTCAATAAGTGAGCATCATCGTAGATGAGGGTTTTCTCCCCTGCCGCAGCCGCTGCGGTGTTCAACGTCGGTAGAGCCGGCAGCACAAGGGCTAAGACCAGGAAGAGCAGAGCCGTCGGTACGAATTTATTTAATTTCACAGAAAACCGCCCCCCATCATCCAGGCCAGCAGCTTCAACGACAGGAACGAGATGGCAGATACACCTGTAAACCACGCAGCTACCTTTCCTTTGCTGATCGGCGGTCTGCCCACCACCTTACCCGTCTGACCGTTCATCGCGAACGTATATTCTGACTGATTGAAATCATAGTAGACCATCCATACTGGCAGAAGGACGTAATCGGATTGCTTGACCGAGGTGTCGATATGCTTGTTCGTATAGCTGACACTGTTGTACCCGGATACGGTAGATGCAATGTAGGCATCAATGAACGGTCTGGTTTTGTCCTCGGCACGGGGCAGGAGTTCCTCGTCGGTATAGTTATACTTTTCGGCAATGTATCCGGCAAGATAAGGCGTCTTGAATTCCTTGAGCTGGTTATATGGAAAAGGTTCCAGCCGGTCCATCAGCTGGTCGTTCATTTTGGCCGAGGCATCGACCGGCAGCCTGACATAGTCGAGATGAATTCTGCGGTAAATCTCAAAATGCTGTGTCTCCGTATACTGATAGTCTCCCTGTGTGTAGATACGCACCTTGGTGGCATGCCCCTGCACTTCAATACGGTTATGTAGATGGTATAACCAGAACGGCACGTACATACCGGTAATATCCTTGACGCGGTCCGCCTTCATGAATCCGCTGGGGGTCAGCAGGCCTTTGCCGCACCATTTCTTGAAAGCTTTCATCGCTTCTTCCTTGCTGATTGCAAAAGGGATCACCTGCACCGGCGCCAGATCCCCGCTCAGCCGGTCACTAAGCACCACGGCCGAGCCGCAAAAGCTGCAGGTTGTCGCACTCGTCTCCGGTTCAGTCACGATGACCGCTCCGCAGCTGGTACAGTGGTACTCCTTGACCTCCCCGTCCGTGAATACCTGCTTCTTCAGCGGATCCGGAATCTGATCGATATTGTCCTTTCTTCCGCAGCTGGGGCAGGACAGCATCCCTGTCGTACTGTCGAACACCATACCGCTGCCGCAGTTCGGACATTTGTATTCAATAACCGGCATTTGCTCACCTCACTAATATGAAGAAATGTATACAAACGGGTTAGCCTTTACTAGTTGAATCCGGACCTGTTGTATCCCCTGTCTTGGCTGCCTGCTCCTTCTCCAGCCGGTCCATCAGCTCATCCAGATCCTCTTCCTGCCGCTCTCCCCGAAGCTCGGCCAGAGCTTCCGCTTCGTTCAGTGCCAGATCCGCCTTCTCTTTCATGGTATCCAAAGCTGCACCTACTCCGTCCCGAGACGAATCGCGATCAAGCTGCTGCCGGATGCTGCGGGCTTGCTCCATCTTGCCATTCAGCTCCGCACGGCGCGCTTCAAGCTGCTCCAGATCGGAGCTTAGTTTATTTTGCATTTGCTTCATATTAGATGCATTGGTCGAGGCCTGGTCATAAGCACGCTTCAACTCGACCTTCTTTTCCTCCTGCTGTGCCTTGCGATCGAGAAACTTCAGGGACTCCTCTGCCCTGCCGGCTTCCACCGTCTTCTCGGCATAACGCTGCAGGCGGATGATTTCAGCCTGACATTCATCCAGAGCCCGCTTCGTCCGTCTTTCCTCCGCAAGCACTGCCGCTGTCTCTGCTTTGACCTGACCCAGATCGCTGCGCATACTGCGCATATATTCGTCAACTGTCTTCTCTGGATGATCTGAACGATCTAGCAGCTCGTTTACGTTCGCCTTCATAACGTCCTTAAACCTCGCCAAGATTCCCATTCCCATGTTCCTCCTTTGACGTGCGTTCTTTTACATCATCATACACCAAAAACATGCGATGGGTTTCATTACCCGTAAGTCAGTAGAATGACAAAAAGGCCAGGTAACAGTTTATGTTTAGAATCGGTTCAGAGCCTTAGTCTACAATTTCCCTAAGCTGTCTAACACGTACCGCACGGATTTAAGGGGGGACCGGCAGAAATCGGTACGAAATAAATTTGTTCAAGATTTTGGGAGGATATAATGATTATTAAATACCAACGTTTGGTTAGCTTATTGCTTGTGTTTGTGCTTGCAATGCCTTTATTTTCATCTAAAGCACGGGCTGACATGATTAACCCGCCAGTTCCGGGTAATCAAGGAGAGATCACGGCCAGTTACATCGACAATGCCACGCTGCAGCTGAATTGGAATTCTGCCGTAGATGGTGAATTTGACAGCAGCACGCTCGAATATCAGGTATATCAATCAGATAACGACAAAATTGCTGCCTTGGAGGATTCTTACTTAGTAACACCTCTCAACAACTGGCAGCAAGAACTTTATTCCATCAATGTCTCAGACCTGGAAGCCGGACAAACTTATTATTTCAACGTAGTTGTTAAAAACAATCCCGGTCAGGCAGCCATTTATCACATGCTGAAAGTAACTTTCGATCCTTCCCTTGGTTTGTTCAACCAAGCCATCAAATCATTTAGAGGACAACACGATTCCTCTCTGTCAGAAGTGCTTGGTGCGTTGAATGATCTCCAGCTGAATACACCTTATTTTACAGATTTAAGCGAAGATCAGAAACTTTCCATCGCTGAGCTTGTTGCTAGATTTGCACCGAATAACTCTATGTATAAAACAAGAGCTCAGGTGCAGTTCATTACGGATACAGCGTTGCAAGGGATACTGGTTTTTAAAAGCAGCAATAAGCTTCAAGCTCTCCTTCCTTTCTACCAGCAGCTGAGTCGTGTTGGAGAATATTTTGACGAAGACGACGAGGATACCCTTGAAATTGAAGCAGCAGCACAAAAATTTATTAACGGAACTCCAGCGGATCAAGCTCTGATAGCTTATCTAGCCGATTATTTTGAAGCCATGATGGATAACCGGCTCACTGACAAAATTGGCATGATTATTGAAGTTCCTGCGCTGCTCCCTTCCATTAACTCCGCAGCGGATTCTGAAGAAATGGCGCAATCCCTGTTAATGCTAGCTATGTTCCAAATGGAGATTAATGGAGATCCCAACCCGGGAAGTACAGTACTGGATCCTTTTCCGCTCGATTTCAGCAAAATGACCGATATTGCAAATAATACGGAAAAGTTAGAGCAGCTGGCCCAGTGGATGCTGGATAAAAAACCTTCAGCAGGATATATCACTATTCAAAGTATCCAAAACGCATTTGACGGTTTCTTCAATCGTGACAAGGACTCGGCACCTGCGCCAAACCCAACACCTGCACCTTCAACGGGCAGCGGCTCAGGTCCTTCTGCTCCTTCAGGAACTGTGCCGGCACCAACAACCAAGCAGGAGCAGATCTCAGTGGAGGTGAATGGAAAGAACGGCCTAAGTCTTGCACATACATCCATTACACGCACTACCGAGAGCAACGGTGTAGTAAAAGACCTTGTGACCATGCCTGAGAGCATTGCCAAGGAGTCTGTCGAGAAGGCAAAGCAGTCCGGGCTGGATACCGTTCAGATCGTCATTCCTGATACAAACGATAACGTAGCTGAGACAAAGATCGAGCTGCCACAGGCAGCCGTAAAGCAGCTGAATGATAGTACAATGAGACTTGAAATTGCTACAGCAAACGCTGTGATCACGATTCCAACAAAATCAATTGCAGGCTTTGATCAGGATTTATATTTCCGTGTGGTGCCCATAAAGGCGGAATCAGATCGCAAAGCCGTTGAGGATCGCGCCAAAAAGGAAAAAGTAATACAGCAGGTCTCCACGAACAGCAATGTTCAGGTACTTTCACGCCCTGTTGAAATCGAGACCAATATGCAAAATCACGAGGTAACCCTTGCTCTTCCACTGCGCGACAGCCTGCCGACCGATGCAGCAGCCCGTCAGCAGACTCTGGATAATTTAGCTGTATACATTGAACACAGCGACGGTACAAAGGAGCTGATTCCAGGCCAGCTGACCAAGCTGCCTAATGGAAGTGAGGCTCTTGAGTTTACGGTAAATAAATTTAGTACGTTTACCCTTGTAACTGTGGATGGTCTCAAGGAATTCAATAATAAAGCCGCCTCCAAGCCATATATTCAAGGGTTTGGAACCCGCTTCCTCCCGGATTCACCGATTACTCGTGCGCAGATGGCTGCCATGCTGTCTCGCAACCTGGGTGATCAAACCACTGCGGTCGGCAGCCACAATTTTGCAGATGTTGCAGCCGCACACTGGGCTTACGGCGATATTATGAAGACACAGACTGCAGGGATCATGACCGGCGTCAACATCAACCAATTTGTTCCGGAGGGCGCTATCACCCGTTCCCAAATGGCGATGATCGCTTACCGCTGGATGAGGCAGCCTGCAGCACATACATCCGGCAGTAATCCTGTTACTTTCATCGATGTTCCATCTGATTCCTGGGCAGCAGAAGCAATCTCTTATGTAAAGTCTATAGGTTTGATGCAGGGATACAATGATAACACCTTTAGACCAGAAGAAAAGCTTACCCGAGCTGAAGCGGTAAAAGTATTAAACCTTCTTTTCAAGCGTCCCATGAAGGATGCAACAAAGGCTACTTTCTCTGATGTGCCCGCCTCTCACTGGGCCTATGCCGATATTGAGGCAGCTGCCAGATAGATGACTGTACTTCAGTCTGAGAACCCCGATAGTCATGACGACTATCGGGGTTTTTAGATTCTTGAGGATAATCTAAATTTTATATATACAATCCAAGGGTTTTTCTTTAATTTATCGGGGGACTGCGCCTTCACAGGAATGGTACCATCTAGGTTAAGAAAGGAGGAGCCGTCTCATAAAATGTAAACGCTCAAAAAATTGAACGATGGAGTAACCAATCTATTGTAGGGGAGTGCAACAAATGAGCAGAAAGATCCAATCTGTCTTCTACGTCATACTGGCAGCAGCCCTGCTGATCCCTTCAACCTGGCTGGCACCCGCTGCACATGCTCGGGCCATGACAACATCGGGAATTCGCATCTTATCGGATACTATGTCTGATCACACCAGCTCCACTCCAAGCGATACATATACAGACACGAATACTGTACTGGCACAACCGGAGGAAACGGCGACAGACAATCATGAGACCTTTGCTAATGATGATCAAGGTGCCGCATCCGGCGGTGCCGGTCTGTCCGCAGTCACCGGAAAGCCTTTTATACCAGTCTCTTTTGAAGACCAATCCTCGAATGGCTTTACAGGCAGAGCGGGTACGGAGACACTGACGATGACGAAAGAAGCCAATCATACGCAGGGCGGCTTGTATGCACTTAAAGTTGAAGGCAGAACCTCAACCTGGCATGGGCCGACGCTCCATGTTGAGTCCTATATAGAGCAAGGTGCCGAGTATAACTTGTCCGCTTGGGTTAAGCTGATTTCACCCGATAATGCCCAACTGCAGCTGTCCACTCAAGTCGGTAATGACAGCGGAGCCAGTTATGTAACCTTAGCCTCCAAAACGGTTAGCACCAACGACGGCTGGGTTCAGCTCAAGGGATCCTACAGATATAACAATATCAGCAGCGGGTATGTTACCCTCTATGTGGAGAGCAGCAGTGCCACCGCCTCTTTCTACATCGACGATGTTGAACTGGAGCGCACCGTCTCCGAGCCTATTGAGATACAAAAGGATTTACTACCCATAAAGGATATATATAAGAATGATTTCTTAATCGGCAGTGCGATTAGCGGAGAGGATCTGGAAGGTGTCCGTCTGGATCTGCTGAAGATGCACCACAATGTCATAACAACCGGCAATGCCATGAAACCCGATGCCTTACAGGCAACAAAAGACATTTTCACATTCAATGCAGCTGATGCCATGGTCAATAAAGTTTTGGCCGAAGGCATGAAGATGCACGGCCACGTGCTGGTCTGGCATCAGCAGTCACCAGAATGGATGAACACGAAGAAAGATGCGCAAAACAACACCGTTCCATTGGAACGTGCAGAAGCTTTGGAGAATCTGCGTACTCATATCCGCACAGTCATGGAGCACTTCGGCGATCGCGTTATCTCCTGGGATGTCGTCAACGAAGCCATGAACGATAACCCTTCCAATCCTGATGATTGGCAGGCCTCACTGCGTCAGTCTCCATGGTACCAAGCTATAGGCCCGGATTACGTGGAGCAGGCTTTCCTGGCTGCCCGAGAGGTACTGGATGAACACCCAACATGGAATATCATGCTGTACTACAACGACTACAACGAAGACAATCAGCGCAAAGCCCAGGCGATCTACAGCATGGTCCGGGATATGAACAGCAAATATGCAGAGGCTCATCCCGGTAAACGTCTTGTCGACGGCATCGGCATGCAGGCACATTACGGCATTAATACTAATCCGGAGAATGTGAAGCTGTCGCTGGAGAAATTTATATCTCTGGGCGTGGAAGTGAGCATCACCGAGCTGGATGTTCAGGCTGGACGTGACTATCAGCTGCCCGAGAAGCTGGCCAATGCTCAAGGATATTTATATGCGCAGCTGTTCCAGATTTTCAAAGCACATGCAGATCATATCGCACGTGTGACTCTGTGGGGACTGGATGATAATACGAGCTGGAGAGCCTCCTCCAATCCGCTGCTGTTTGATAAAAATTTGCAGGCCAAACCGTCCTACTACGGTGTAATCGATCCGTCCAAGTTCATCGCCGAACACCCGCCCGAGATTTCGAATGCCAATCAATCTACCGCTCATTACGGCACCCCTTCCATTGATGGAACGGTGGATGCCGTATGGAACCAGGCGCCCGAACTGCCGGTGAACCGGTATCAGCTGGCGTGGCAGGGTGCCTCGGGTGTAGCCAGAACACTTTGGGACGACAAAAATCTGTATGTACTGGTCCAGGTGAACGACGCACAGCTCGATCAGAGCAGCGTGAATCCCTGGGAACAGGATTCCGTAGAGGTTTTCCTGGATGAGAATAACGGGAGAACGACCTTCTATCAAGAGGATGATGGTCAGTACCGGGTTAGCTTCGATAATAAAACCTCATTTAGCCCAGATCACATCAAGGAAGGCTTCGGATCTGCGGCTCGTGTATCCGGGACTAATTATTCCGTGGAAATGAAAATCCCTTTCAAAACTGTGAAACCGGCCAGCGGCAGAAAAATCGGCTTCGACATTCAAATTAACGACGCGAAGAACGGAGCCCGCCAAAGCGTGGCTGCCTGGAGCGATACGACCGGCAATGGATACAAAGATCCTTCCGTCTTCGGCGTACTGACACTCTCCGGCCAGCCTGCCGGATCAGATGGCAGTGGGAACAGCGGCGGCGGTACGGGCGGCAGTGCCGGCAATAGCAGTAGTGGAGGAAACGGCAGCGCTGGTGAAATGGCACCTGCTCCCCAAACAGGGATAACCCAAAGCAAAGATGGCGTAGTCATGCTAAAACCTGAAATCAAAATAAATAACGGTCGTGCTGCCGCTGACGTATCCTTAGAAATGCTGCAAAAAGCGCTGCAGCAGGCACCAGCCGCGGCCAATGGCAAGAAGCAGCTGATCATTGACATACCGAAGCAGCCATCAGATGTCCTTTCGTTTGAAGTGTCATTGCCGGTCCAGAGCTTGAAACATCAGGATGCATTTGAACTGCTCCTGGTAACAGATGCAGCCCGCCTTCGGGTGCCGAGCCACACGCTCTCTAAAGTGAATATGGATGCAGGACAGGTCAAGATTCGGGTAGCTACAGAATCTGCTCAAGGTCTTGCCTTGGCTGAACATGATAAAGTCGGCCCCCGCCCTGTTCTTGAGCTGAGTATACTGGCCGGTGATCAGATCATGGAATGGAGCGATCCAGCTGCACCTGTTACGGTGTCCATTCCATATACTCCATCTGCCGAGGAGCTTCGTAACCCGGATTCGCTCGTGGTCTGGTATGTGGATGGCAAAGGTGCCGCCGTACCGATGCTGAACAGCCGTTATGACAAGGCTGCCGGAGCCGTTGTTTTCCAGACCACTCACTTCAGCACTTATGCCGTGGCATATGTGCCGATGACCTTCGGAGATCTGCAGAATGTACCATGGGCACAGCAAGCGATTCACACCATGGCCGCCCGTGATGTTATTCGGGGCGTATCGGAGGACCACTTCTCTCCTGCAGCTGCGATCAAGCGGGCCGACTTTACTGCCCTGCTGGTCAGAGCGCTGGAACTGAAAGGTTCGGGCACAAAAACAGGTGCTTTCAGTGATATTAAGGACACCGACTATTATTATGAAGAGTTGTCCGCAGCCAAGGAATTGGGGATCGTTACAGGTTTTAAAGACAACACCTTCCGGCCGGATAACAGCATATCCCGTCAGGAAATGATGGTGATAACAGCCCGTGCAATAGCATCCTCTCTGAAAAAAGTCGATACCGGCGTTCTGGACAGCTATCCGGATGCAGCGGGCGTTGCCGGTTATGCGAGAGACAGCGCGGCTGCGCTGTTAAAGAGCGGCATCATTAACGGCAAGGACGGCCGGATTGCACCGAACGATCTGCTTACCCGTGCGGAAGCTGCCGTTATTTTGTACCGGATCTGGAAGAACTAATAACTGCTTCTTTACTAAAAAGGCCCGGCGAAAGCCGGGCCCTTTTTAAACTTATTACTACCTTATTATTACCTTGTTAGCACCTTATTACTTCCTTAATTAGCGCCTTATTACTATCTTATTACCACTTCATAAGCTCCTTAATGTGAGCAGTCAGCCTGTCGGCTGCTTTTCGATGCGTGATCTGGGAGGGATGCCAGTCGGCCCCATATCCGTCTTCAGGCAGCTGTACGTCAAACTTTATAACAGCGATATGCGTATCGCCGGTCTGCTGCGTATAGGCATTAACTGCCCGTTCTACATAAGGATAGAGACGGTCGCCCATGATCCCCAGCGTACATAGGATTTGTGCCTCTGGATTATGAGTTCTAACGGTTTTCAGGAATTCCATATACTGTTCTGCGTATTCTGCTTGTCTTACGGCATCGTCTTTAGCATAAGAATCATCATTGGTGCCCAGATTAATAACGATCAGGTCCGGCTTAAATGCAGCGAAATCCCAGCTGACCGTTTGCGGAGACACCTTACCGTCAAATTTCCCTTCAGACTTGCCGACTTTATCGTAATAATCCGGCACCAGATGTGTAGTCAGCTTCTGGTCATTATCCGTATAACCTGAAATAATACCGTAGCCGCTGAACGAGACCATGCTGTAATCTGCCTGCAGCTGCTGCGTCGTCAGATAGGCGTACGCCTTGGTCACATCCTCTGTGCTGGTCGAGAAAGATTGCAGCTCGTTCTCCGTATCTACCCCGTAACCACAGGTGATGGAGTCGCCGATCACTTCGATTTTATGTATACGGTCCGGCGTAGGCTTGATTCCACTCTGGGCATCCACCCGGATTTCCTCAATTCCCACCGTCGACATCGGCGCCTCGGACAGCTTGATGATCTGTACGGTGACATCCTGATCCGCTACGCTCTCGAACACGGTATAGATTTTCACCGCTTCATTCACCAGGTCATCTATCACCCTTTCTCCGTTTACTTCAATGGCGATTCTGGCATGATTATGATCACCAAGCGCAATCTGATCTCCTTTTAGAGTGATTTCTGCTCGCTTGCCGTGGAATGAAAACTCCACCCCGCTTCCGGACAGGGCCAGCCACAGCACATCGTTGTAGTAATGGGTCCGGCCGATAATTTTAACATTTGCCTTTGTGGCTTTGAAGCTTTGTACTGCTTGTATGGACATAGAAAAGTTCCTCCTTGAACATTCACCTAGTAACGCAATATTTCTGCATGACATCTAAATTAAAATGATAGACTCGTTGAGAAACCGTTTTCGATTCTCTTATTATTATAGTTATGATGGATTCTGTCTAGTCAAAGCAGCCAATCGCTTCAAATATAAGGCGATTGGCTGCTTCATTCCTACGAGATCTTCAGCTTTATTAAATCGGGCCTGACTTCTGCAACAGACGTTGTATCATTACTGCCACCTCAGCGCGTGTAACATACGATTTAGGGGCTAGTGTCGAACTTCTTTGAAAGGAGAAAGCAAAAACGGACACCGAATGGTGTCCGTCTTTCATTTCAAGTATGGAGGCGAGGGGAGTCGAACCCCTGTCCGAAGATAACGACACATAAGCTTCTACGGGTGTAGTCACAGTTTTGATGTCACCCTATCAGGCCCCCCGTCACCGGATCCCGATAGGGCCAGCCTGTATAGGTGTTTAAAATAATATATTACAGAGGACTATATCAATTCGCCTAAATACTTCGACTATAAAACCTGTAAGCTGAGCAATATACACGAAAATTCAAACTTGACCGATGCTTAAAGAAACTCATTTAAATATTCAAGTTTTATAGCAACCTCTGCCTTGAGATTATTTAAATGGTTTAACAATTCATCGGCATCCTGTATATTTTTAGCATCAATTTGATTTATGTTGATTAATGCATTTTTTATTTTAACTTGATGGGTCTTTAATTTGCTGCTGCCTACTACCTTATCCACTATATTCTCTTCTGTAACATCTGAAAATCTTAAGTTAATGTTTACTAAAAACGTTTTAATCTGTTCATCGCTTAACGTACGAATTAACATTTCATTTTTTAGATCATTAACTGTTACTAGTCCTAATTCAATTTTTCTTAACATAGTCACTCTAATTAAGTCCATATTAAACCTTTGAACTAAGTCATTTTTAAATTTATCAAGCTTTTCTAACCAAATTATTAAATAGTATAAAGCAAATAAAGTATATACACCATTTGCTAATTTATCTTCTATTTCAGAATGCTGGTAGTATTGAAAAACTTTCACTCTAACTGCAATCTGTTTATTGTCAACACCCATTTTCTTAGCTAATTCATGAAACGAGCATTTGTCCCACATGATCCACATTTCATAGGTATATTTAGCCCATTCATACATGCTCCAATCAACTTTACCACCCTGGACAGAGCCAAGACGTTCAAGTTCCTCTTCCTCCGATTTTGGTTCTCTAACAAGAATCACAGGTATTTTCTGTACCCCTAATTTCCTTGCGGCATACCATCTTCTATGCCCAGATAAAATAACATGTTTTGTCTCCTTTAAATAACATGTTATTCCAGACTCTCATCCCTTTTCTTTAATAATTCTCTGCATATCTTCTGTTCTAGTTGAATAGTCTTGTCTCGGATTTAAAGGGTTGGGTATGACATCTCCAAGTTTAGCCCATACTAAATTAATTTTATCCATAAAAATCCATCCTAAGTATCAATTTTCAACCATATCAAATAGTTGATTTTCTTTAAGTTCTATTTCCTTTAATAATTTATTGAGCTCTTCTTTCAAATTACCTGCTTCGTTTTTGGTTCGGCATTCTATAAGACGAATTTCATCTATTATCATTTTGACATTTAACTTATTCTGAGTTACATCAACTTCATTATCTACTTTCAATAATTCCAGTTCAAATTGGCAATCTTGCAACTTTTTATTAATATCAGTAAGAAACTCAAGAATATCCTTAGAACAAGCTGATGTTACAAAAATATTATCGATAGCTATCTTACTATTGAAACATCTATTCTCATATTTTTTTAACATTTGTTTTCTGATAAGCTCTTCACCCATCGATTGGTAAAGTTCAAAATGATGCTTCTCCACCCTCTTGATCCATTTAAGAATATAATCCAACATAGAAAGAGAGTACATACCGTTTGAGAGCTTATCCTCTATTTCAATTCTGGGATAAAATTTATATACACGTATACGAGATCCCACCAAGCTTTGACTAATACCCAACTTATTCGCTAATTGTGAATATGAAGCCTTACCTGAATTCTTCCAAATATCGTAAGTATATTTGGCCCACTCATAAGGTGTCCAATCTACTTGACCTCCCTGTATTGATCCAAGGCGATCTAATTCTTCTGCATTATTCTCTGGGGCTTGGACAATATAAACAGGCACCTCTTTTTCATTCATTTTTTTAGCCGCATGCCATCTTCGATGGCCGGATAATATTATATAATATTGTCCTTTTCTATAGCACGTTATAGCTTCAGCCCAACCTTTTGATCTTAATATTTCCTGCATCTGCTCGGATTCGATAGAGTGATCTCTTCTTGGATTCATTGGATTAGGAATTACTAGATCTATAGCAACCCAAGCCAGATATGCTTCCATTAATTTTGCCTCCGATAACTTATTATTTTCCACCTCGATATTTTAGCAGGTTACATCGCATCCATATATGTAAAAAATAAAACAATAAATCCTCTAATTTACAAAAAGCGCTTTTTACTTTAATTTTATATTTTGAGTTTGTAGTAAATTATTTCATTTCAATGATTCTTGACGAAGTTAATGAAAAAATAACCGTATCAAGATCATGTTTTCTAAAAAATAGTGACAAGAAAAATTGAAGACAATATTTGTTTTTCTTCTCCTGTCAGCAAGAGCTTAAAAATAATCTTTTAAATTATTTATGTTTCATCCTATCTACTAACGCAAAAAGTTCACCTCTAAAGGTGATGTCTTTGCTGGCATGTATGGAGGCGAGAGAAGTTGAAACTCTGTCCGAAGACAAACGCCACATAAGCTTCTACGGCTTTTTAGTTCTTACCTGAAAGGGAGGTCTGCATCTTTTCCTAGTTTTATTAGTGTTCCAATGAATGTATAATTGTAATAACGGTTGAATAGTATAATAAGGAGAGATATGAATGGGAAAGGTGATTGAAATGGAACGAAAGGTAACAAAATTCGGTAATAGCCTCGGTATTACAATGACCGAAGCGTTGAAGCAAATTGGTCTTGGCCTTGGAGATACAGTGCATATCGATGTGAAAGAATCTGATGGAGAAATTATTATTCGCAAAACCAATAAAATTGTTTTACCTGCTGGGATAAGTTCTGATTTCCTCGATACATTGTCACAAGTCATGGACCAGTATGATGAGACATTAAAGGGTCTAAAGGATCGTTGAGATGGAAATCCGTTATTTAACCGTCCAAGAGGTCGTCGCAATCAATGTCGCTATGATACAAAAATACAGTCCTGGAGAACATATCGGAGTCAAAGATAGCGGTCTATTAGAATCTGCTGTAACTCGTCCGCAATCGTCGGCTTTTGGTGAGGAGGCTTACCCTTCCTTATTCGAAAAGTCGGCTGCTTTATTTCAATCATTAGGGCAGAATCACCCCTTTCATAATGCAAACAAAAGAACCGCCTTTACGGCTCTTGTTATCTTTTTGAAAATTAACGGTTACCATTTCATTATGGATCACAAAAAGGCTGAGGATTTTGTTGTGGATATGGTAAACCATAAATATGAATTTCACGAGCTTAAAGCTCTGATTCAGCATCATAGCAGAAAGGTGCGATAAGAAAACGTCTATCGTCTTAATCTCAAAAAAGACAGACAGCATTTTATAATTTCTGATTATCTTAAGCAAAAACCCCGCTCAGTGAGCGGGGTTTTATGTATAGGCAACGCCACATAGGTTTCTGTGTAGTCACACAGTTCTGTTGTCACCCTAAAGCATTGCAAGCAATGCTGGCATCGTAAGCGATACCCTATCGCCCCGTAACCGGCTTTACGTTGGGTCAGCCTGATTGTCTTCTTCAGCTAGCCACAGGCGGAGACTAGACATCGTATCCCAGTGGTTTAAAAACTTAAGCCCCATAGTTTAAATTACAACCTTATTGACTGTATTATTGTTATAACGGTTGAATAAGATGATATGGCGGAAATTTAATGAACGGGATGGTTCGGATGGAGCGGAAAGTGAGCAAATTCGGCAACAGCCTTTAAAAAATTTAACGCAGTAAATAGCAATGTGATATGTGAAGAGATTGTGACATAATCAAAAAAATAAAAAAGAGTGTGGAATATGAAAAAAATATTATTGGTTTGTATGATGATAATGTTGATGCTAGCATCGGCTTGTGGAAATGTTGAAATGACATATCCATATAGCCTAAACAAAAGGCTATCTTGTTATCAGAGGCAACTATTTTTGAGCTAAAAAATACTAATTAAACCGTCACCTTTTGGTTTATGGTTGGGTAGTCCTCCATTTTACCAGAAGAGTGGTTTCTTTTGACGAAATGAAAAGAGGGTGTCCCTCAGTCATCTATCATGACTTTTGGGACACCCTCCTTACGTATGGAGGCGAGGGGAGTCGAACCCCTGTCCGAAGATAACGACACATAAGCTTCTACGGGTGTAGTCACAGTTTTGATGTCACCCGAGTAGCGCCCCGTAACCGGCTCTACGTTGGGTCAGCCTGATTGTCTTCTTCAGCTAGCCCCAGGCGGAGACTAGACAGCATATCCCACTAAAGTTGAGCCCTCATCCCGGTACATGGGCGATACAGAGCGAGAGCACGCTCACAGGTTATTAAGCTGCGAAAGCGTAGTTGTTTTGTTGTTTGCCATTTAATAGGCTTTAGCGTTGATGAAGTGGACGCGTCCCCACTACCCGCTACTCATGCTCGAACTACCCCCGTCGAATCCATAAACGCCCCCTTAATATAAAAGGGCCTCCCGGATTAGTACGGATCTGAGGAGCATAAGCGCAACAGAACCTATTTCCGCATCCTTCCTCCATGAAAGGATGTTAAGAAGCAATATCTGAACAGCGATCCAACTCAGCAGCTGAATCGTTGTTACATTCATAGTATAGCATATCATGCAGCAGAATGATATATACGCACAGTATATATCGCAGCCAGATCAGGCAGGAATCTCCTTGCCAGCCGCTGTCTTCCTTTGCAGGATAAAAAGCAGCCACTATCCCACTACGTACATCCTTTATACCCGCTGCCCTCTAACCTGAAACGGATTATCTGGCGATCTTCTGCTTCTCGCGCAGTGCACGCTGGATATCACGCTGTGCATCCCGCTTCGCAGCGGATTCACGCTTGTCGTACTGTTTCTTACCCCGGCCGAGACCGAGCAGCAGCTTGGCATAACCATTGCGCACATACACTTTCAGCGGCACAATTGTATAGCCTTCCTGTTTGGCCAGGCCGTACAGCTTGCGGATCTGCTCCTTATGAAGCAGCAGCTTGCGCGTACGCGTCGGGTCTTCCGGATTGCTCCGGTTGCCCTGTTCGAACGGGCTGATGTGCATATTATGGACAAAGACCTCACCATTACGGATCGTGGAGAACGCATCCCCAATATTCGCACGCCCGTTGCGCAGTGATTTGATCTCCGTACCGGTCAGCACCATCCCTGCCTCGTAGGTGTCCTCGATAAAATAATCATGGGAAGCCTTCTTATTCTGGGCGAGAACTTTCCCGTCTGCTTTTTTCCCCATGAACCTCACCCCAATCTCATACGAACTAGAAGTTAATTGTAACAAATCAGCATCGGCAAAAGCAAGGAATCCAACGGTGTCTAAGGGGCAATCGCGCGGAAAAAACAGCTTAAGCCGCTCCTTCCACGTCAATAGCTTACCCGTTCATGGTAAGAATCAAACAACAGGGCCCGCCGCAGCAGACTATACACCACACCCTAAACTGTACTATCATGCCCATTAAAAATGGCGGCCCGCTCCAACAGGGAGCGATACCGCCATGATCTCAAGCTGGCATCCTGGTCTGTTCGTCTATGCGTCAGCCAACTTCTCCAGGCAGCTTATTTCTTCTTCTTGCGCACGAACGCTGCTGTGCCATTGCCTGCGCTGCCTTTGCCCTTGCTCTTCCGCTTGCGGGCCGGACGACCGCCGGTCACATCATTGCCCGGCGTTGCCGCTTCGCCAATGAAGATGCCGCTCGCGGACGTGTTCTTGCGGCGCTTGCCTGGCGCGCCGCCTTTGGAGCTCTCGACCGGCGAGCTGTAGCCGCCCTTGCCGGAGCCAAACCCGAAACCGCCGCCACCGCTGCCCGCGGCGGTTCTTCCAACTGCTGGCGCCTCGCTGCCGCCAGCAGAACCACCCGGCCGGCCGCCACGGCCGCCGCCGTTCTTGCCGCCGCGTGCCTCGCCGCTGCGGCTGCCTTTACCGCGGCCGCCCTGCTCCCGGCCGCCGCCGCCCTTGCCGCGGGCTCCGCCTTCGCGGCTTGCACCCGCGCTGCGCGGACGGCCGCCACCCTCACGGCGCGGCTTCGCATCCAGCAGCTCGAAATCGATCGTGTGGTCATCCATGTTGACCCGGGCCACACGAATCTTGATCTCATCGCCGATGCGGTATACTCTCGACGTCCGCTCCCCGATCAGTGCCATATGGCGCTCATCGAAGTGATAGTAGTCGTCATTCAGAGCGCTTAGACGAATCAGGCCCTCCACCGTGTTCTCCAGTTCGATGAACATCCCGAACCCGGTCACGCTGCTGATGATGCCGTCGAATTCTTCGCCGACCTTGTCCAGCATGAACTCAGCTTTCTTCATCTGCTCAGTATCCCGCTCTGCATCCACCGCTACACGTTCACGCTCGGAGGACTGCTGGGCGATATCCTGCATCCGTGAAGTCAGGTACTCTTGGCGCTCCGGCTTCAGGGCGCCGCCGTTCTCGATAACTTCCCGGATCACACGGTGAATGACGAGGTCCGGGTAACGGCGAATCGGAGAAGTAAAGTGGGAGTAATACTCAGCCGCCAGGCCAAAGTGGCCTGTGGACTCGGAGTCATACTTCGCCTGCTTCATGGAACGCAGCATCATCGTACTGATGACCGTCTGCTCCTTGGTTCCCTGAATCTCTTCCAGCAGAGTCTGCAGTGCACGCGGATGCACTGAATTGCCGCGGCCTTTGATATGATGGCCGAAGTTAGCTGCGAACGCCATAAAGTTCTGCAGCTTCTCCTGATCCGGGTCCTCATGGATCCGGTAGATGAACGGAACCTTCAGCCAGTGGAAATGCTCGGCCACGGTCTCGTTCGCCGCCAGCATGAATTCCTCAATAATCTGCTCAGCAATCGTACGCTGTCTCTTGACAATATCCGTTGGCTTGCCATTCTCATCCACAATGACCTTGGCTTCGTCAAAATCAAAGTCCACCGCTCCCCGGCGCATCCGGTTATTCCGCAGCTTCAGCGCCAGCTCCTTCATCAGCTGGAAGTCATCGACCAGATCCTTGTAGCGCTCCAGCAGCTCCGGCTCTTCGCCTTCAAGGATTTTGCGAACATTATTATATGTCATCCGCTCCTTGGTCTTGATCACACTGGTGAAGATATCGTGCTTCACAACCTTCATCTGCTCATTGAATTCCATCTCACAGGACAGCGTTAAACGATCCACCTGCGGGTTCAGGGAACAAATGCCATTGGACAGGCGGTGCGGCAGCATCGGAATAACCCGGTCGACCAGGTAAACACTGCATCCCCGATTATATGCTTCCTGATCCAGCTTGGAATTCTCCCGCACATAGTAACCAACGTCGGCGATATGAACACCCAGGCGATAATGCCCGTTCGGCAGACGCTCTACGTTAACGGCATCATCAAGGTCTTTGGCATCTTCACCATCGATCGTCACGATATTTTTACCGCGCAGATCCCGGCGGCCCTGCTGTACAATTTCCTCTTCTGTAATGGAATCCGGTGCCTGCTCCGCTTCTTCCATAACATCTTCGGGGAAATGCTCCGGCAGCTGATGTTTACGGATCACGGATAAAATATCAATACCCGGATCATCCTTATGACCAAGAATCTCGATCACTTCACCTTCAGCCGCGGCGCGCCCTTCCGGGTAGCTGACGATGCGTACAACGACCTTCTCCCCGTTCACGGCGCCATTGAAGCCTGTACGCGGGATAAAAATATCGCGGTTGATCCGCTTGTCATCCGGCAGCACGAAACCATAGACCTCATGGCTCTGGAACACCCCTACTACCTGCAGCACCGCCCGCTTGGCAATCCGCACAACCTCACCTTCCAGACGGCCGCCGGAAGGACCTTGAGAGGTCACCTTCACGAGCACCGTATCCCCGTTCATGGCCCCCTTTAGGTCATTGGCATTAATGTAGACGTCGGGATGCTCCCGGTCTTCCGGAATCAGAAAAGCGAATCCCTTCGCATGACTCTGCAGCCGGCCGCGAACCAGATCCATACGCTCTGGAACCCCGTAACGGTTCGTACGCGTCAGGATGATACTGCCTTCCTCCTCCATGCTGTTCAGCAATTTCAGAAATTCCTTGAACTCTGCCGCATCATCGATCCCGAAATGCTGCTCCAGTTCCTGATATGTCATCGGTTTATAAGCAGTTTCCCGCATAAACTCCAATAATTCTTGTTTGGTTGTCATCTTCATTTCACCTCGGGCGACTGAAAATAATCTTCAGCTCTATTATAGATGTGTATACCCACACCGTTTTTATTTTGTAAAAAAAGGATCGAATCCTCCCATTTCCTAGTATACTCATACCCTAGTATACACGAATTTAATCCCGGACATCCTTCGCTTCCTAAATAATCATTTTCCATGAAAATGAATAGTTATACAGGTCTGTTTTTCCAGACTCAGAATTTGTCTTATTTATGCTAACTTCGTTACCTCAGCACCATTTTAATTAAAATGTTCGGAAATTGCTCAAAACAGCAGGAAAAACAGCGGCTTAGCCAGAATTGTTAGACCTGCTATCCTTATGACAGAGAAAGGTGGAAATATGGAAAGTGCTCAATCGTTCACAGACCATCGCAACAAACTTTTGATTAAACTTGCATGGGGCGTTACCCTCTTAGCCGTTCTGGCTAATCTGATGCAAAGCACAGTTACCTCGTACACCCTTATTTTAGCTTCAATTTTTGCAATAGGATGCTCTGTGGTCACCTTCCTGACCTACCAGAGAAAGGGCCGTCCCTGTGTCAGCTACCTGACCGCCGTGGTCTTGACCCTCGTCCTGTTCTTGTCGATCTCCTGCCAGAACCAGCATGCCCTTCTTCTGTATCTGCTCACCTTTGTGAACACCGCTGTTCTCACACTCTCTATGAACTACAAGCCGATTCTGCTCACAGGGGCTCTTAACATGATGGTCACCTACAGCCTGGCATGGCTGCCCAATCTACACGACAACATTCTTGGGGAGATTTCCCCCAACTACTTCGGTCTGATTCATCTCTGTCTCTCCCTGGTGCTCGGTACATCGGCATACGAACATGCAAGAGTTCAGCAGCGGATCTGGAACAAGCAGAAGGAAAATCTAAATCTGCATTTGACCAGCGAAGCACTGGTGGAGAATCTCAAAGTTTCTGTGGAAAACCTGTATCATCTCAGCCGGAATCTTCAGGAGCGTGTCCTCCTGGCAGGCAGGGCTTCCGATCAAATCTTCTCCTCCTTCAACAGCTTGACTTCTGCTATCTCCGAACAGGCGAGCGCAGTGGATATGGACGATGCCATCCGCGGCACAGGACATCACTTCTATGAGTTGATTGACCACTACACCCGCCTGCGGGACTCGTACAAGCTTGCTTCCGAGCTCGGACATGAGAGTCAGCGGAATCTGCATTTAATTGAGGAGCGTGTACAGCAGACACTTTACCTGCTCAGCCGCTCCCGCCAGACATTAATCGGATGGACAAGGAACTCTAACCGATGGGCTGCCGAATTTGGCGGAAAGGAGGGGCCATCTTCCTTGTATGAAAGCGACCTGTACCTGCATCGAGGAAATGACGTACTGCAAACTGCGTTTGACGAGGTGCTCCGCATGAAGGAACAGCTTCAGCAGCTGGCCAGTCACCATGCACAAGCTGAATGCCAGGCTGTCCAGATGGAAAATTCTTTTCACAAGGTTCATGCCCATTACATGCGGGTCTCCGTGGAGCTTAGCAATATCTCGAACGCCGCCGTCTTAAGCACAAGTAATCTGGAAGCGATCAAACAAGACATGGAGTTTAACAACCAGGAAATCAATAAGATCATCCATCATTACCGCGAGATGAGTGAGCTGGTCCAATGCGTCAAGGCCCGTACTTTGTCCTGATGCCCTAGTTGGATAAGACTACCAATCCAAGTTATTAAAAAAGAGCCTCCGTTTCCAGGAAACGAAGGCTCTTTTCATGGGTATACCCAAACGTATTAAGCAAAAACAGCAACAAGAATCGCAGTAATCATAAAGAGTGCAGCTATAACAACCGTAGTACGCTGCAGGACAAGGTCCATACCGCGTGCCTTCGTCTTACCGAAGAGATGTTCCGCTCCACCGGAGATGGCACCGGAGAGACCCGCACTTTTCCCCTTCTGCAGAAGGACAACAACGATCAAAGCGACCGAGAAGATCACGAGCAGTATTTTCAAAAACATATCCAAGAATTCCACCTCCCAAGCGAAATCATCACTTCGTTTATATACACATTCACTGCAGAAAAATCAATCCGCTCGTACATAAACAGTATTTTTATTGTAACACACGCCTATGGCGAACACAATCATTACTGTATGAAGCACAAAAAAAGGCAGGCCATCGAACGGCCTGCCCGGATGCCAGAGGCATCTTATTTTTTGAGGTTGTAGAAGGATTGAAGACCTTTGTATTGAGCCAGTTCACCCAGTTGATCTTCGATACGAAGCAATTGGTTATACTTCGCAATACGGTCTGTACGGGAAGGTGCACCTGTCTTGATCTGACCTGCGTTCGTAGCAACCGCGATGTCAGCAATGGTGCTGTCTTCGGATTCACCGGAACGGTGGGAGATGACTGCAGTGTAGCCTGCACGTTTCGCCATTTCGATCGCGTCGAATGTTTCTGTCAGCGTACCGATTTGGTTCACTTTGATCAAGATGGAGTTACCGATACCTTCATCGATACCTTTGGACAGACGCTCAGTGTTCGTTACGAACAGGTCGTCACCAACCAGCTGGATTTTGTCACCCAGTTTCTCAGTGAGCAGTTTCCAACCTTCCCAGTCGTCTTCGGAGCAGCCGTCTTCGATCGTAACGATTGGGTACTTATCAACCCAAGAAGCCAGCAGATCAACAAACTCAGCGGAAGTGAAGGATTTGCCTTCGCCTGCCAGAGTGTATTTACCATCTTTGTAGAATTCAGTGGAAGCTACGTCCATACCCAGCAGGACATCTTCGCCTGGCTTGTAGCCGGCTTTCTCGATAGCTTCCATGATGGAAGACAAAGCATCCTCATTGGAAGTGAAGTTTGGTGCAAAACCGCCTTCGTCGCCAACAGCTGTGCTCAGGCCTTTGCTGCTCAGTACAGATTTCAGGTTGTGGAAGATTTCCGCACCCATACGCAGACCTTCTTTGAAGGATGGAGCGCCAACTGGCAGGATCATGAACTCTTGTACGTCCACGTTGTTGTCCGCATGCTCGCCGCCGTTTACGATGTTCATCATAGGAACTGGCAGCTGCTTCGCGTTGAATCCGCCAAGATATACGTACAATGGCAGGTCCAGAGCGTCCGCAGCAGCGCGTGCTACTGCCATGGAAACTGCCAGGATCGCATTCGCACCCAGCTTGCCTTTGTTAGGTGTTCCGTCCAGAGCGATCATCAGTTTGTCGATACCAAGCTGGTCCAGCGCGTCCATTCCGATCACTTCTGGAGCGATCGTTTCGTTCACATTCTTCACTGCGTTCAGAACGCCTTTACCCAGGTAACGGGATTTGTCACCATCGCGAAGCTCAACCGCTTCGTGGGCACCTGTGGAGGCACCGGATGGTACAATAGCGCGGCCGATTGCGCCGGACTCCAGATATACTTCAACTTCGATAGTAGGGTTGCCGCGGGAGTCGAGGACTTCGCGAGCGTACACGTCAGAAATAATAGTCATTGTACAAATCTCCTTTAAATGTATGTTTGAGCACGACAGTCTGTTGTACATGCTGTTTAGTTCCAGTTTACAGCGAATCACTTGCGGGATGCAATCATGGACTGACCCGTCATTTCCGCAGGCTGCGGAAGCTGCATCAGGTCAAGCAGTGTTGGAGCCACGTCAGCCAGAATACCGCCATCACGCAGCACCACATTCTCATCTGTGAGGATGAATGGCACCGGATTGGTTGTATGCGCTGTGAATGGACGTCCCTGCTCATCAAATTCCATATCTGCGTTACCGTGGTCGGCGATAATGATGGCTACGCCGCCTTTGGCGACAACGGCATCCACTACGCGTCCGACACATTCATCCGTCACTTCTACCGCCTTGATGGTTGGCTCCAGCATGCCGGAGTGCCCTACCATGTCCGGGTTGGCGAAGTTCAGAATGATCGCATCGTGATTCTCTGCTTCAATTTCTTTGACACAGGCATCAGCCACTTCGTAAGCACTCATCTCAGGCTGCAGATCGTAAGTAGCAACTTTTGGCGAATTGATCAGAATACGAGTTTCACCAGGAAGCTCAACATCACGGCCACCGCTAAAGAAGAACGTTACGTGCGGGTATTTCTCCGTCTCGGCAATACGCAGCTGCTTCTTGTTGTTCTGAACCAGCACTTCACCAAAGGTGTTGTCGAGGTTCTTCGGCTTGTAGGCTACATAACCTTCCACCGTCTCACTGAAGAGCGTCAGACAGACAAAATGCAGGCCTGTCGGGAACTTCGGTCCACGTTCAAAGCCGCGGAAGTCGCTGTTCGTGAATACCTGGGACAGCTGGATCGCACGGTCAGGGCGGAAGTTCAGGAAGACTACAGAGTCTCCGCTCTCCACCAGACCTACTGGCGTACCATCTGCTTTCACAATCACTGTAGGCTCTACGAACTCATCAAATACCGACTTCTCGTAAGACTCGGTCAGAGCCGTAATTGGATCCGTATACTGCGGTCCGTCACCATATACGATAGCGCGGTAAGATTTCTCTACACGCTCCCAGCGCTTGTCACGGTCCATCGCGTAGTAACGGCCTTGAACCGTAGCTACTTTACCGATACCGACTTCGTCGATCTTCGCAAGCAGCTTCTCCATGAAGGCTTTTCCAGTATCCGGAAGCACGTCGCGTCCATCCATGAAGGCATGAATGTAAACTTCGTCCAGGCCTTCGGTTTTAGCCATGTCCAGCATCGCAAACAAGTGGTCGATATGGCTATGTACGCCGCCGTCAGACAGAAGGCCGTACAAGTGAAGCTTCTTGCCCGTGTTCTTCGCGGAACGAACGGCTTCAAGCAGGGTCTCGTTCTGGAAGAACTCCCCGTCACGAATGGATTTCGAAATCCGGGTCAGATCCTGATACACAATCCGGCCTGCGCCGATATTCAAATGGCCTACTTCAGAGTTGCCCATCTGTCCATCCGGCAAGCCTACCGCTTCTCCGCTCGCTGTCAGCGTGGAGTGCGGGTATTTGCTCATATAGCGGTCATAGTTGGGCTTCTTGGCCTGTGCAACCGCATTGCCTTCCACTTCTTCACGAAGCCCGAAACCGTCCATAATAATCAGGGCTACAGGTCTTGGTGCAGTCATCTTACTTCGCCCCCTCAACAAGCGCAATGTAAGAAGCTGGCTGCAGGCTTGCACCGCCAACCAGTGCGCCGTCGATGTCACTTTGACCCATGTATTCAGCAACATTCTCTGGCTTCACACTGCCGCCATACTGAATGCGTACTGCATTACTGACATTCTCGTCATACAGACCTTTTACAACACTGCGGATATAAGAGATCACTTCGTTCGCATCTGCGGATGTAGATGATTTGCCTGTTCCGATCGCCCAGATTGGCTCATAGGCAATGACTACACGGGCAGCCTGATCGGCAGCAAGACCTGCGAATGCCGCTTCGGTCTGAACCTTAACCACATCTTTGGTTTGGTCCGCTTCACGCTCTTCCAGCTTCTCGCCTACGCATACGATCGGCACCAGATTGTGTCTGAAGGAAGCATGAACCTTCTTGTTCACAGTCTCGTCGCTCTCGGCAAAATATTCGCGGCGCTCGGAATGTCCGATGATTACATAATTCACACCGAGGTCTTCCAGCATACGTCCGCTGATTTCGCCGGTAAAAGCGCCGTCTTCAGCAAAGTGCAGATTTTGTGCACCAATTTTGATGCTTGTTCCTTTAACAGCTTCAACCAGAGCAGGCAGGTTCGTAAATGGTGCACAAATGACACTCTCCACGCCTTCTACTTCAGCTTTGCCTTTGATATCTTCGATAAATGCCTTGGCTTCCGGAACCGTCTTAAACATTTTCCAGTTGCCCGCAATAATTGGTGTTCTCATACGGTTCAACTCCTTCGATCTTACTTATCGTTCAGTGCTACAACGCCTGGCAGTTCTTTACCTTCCATGAACTCCAGGGAAGCGCCGCCGCCAGTGGAGATATGATCCATTTTGTCAGCCAGGTGGAACTTCTCAGCTGCTGCCGCGGAGTCACCGCCACCGATAATGGTGTAAGCTTCTGTTGTTGCACAAGCTTCAGCCACTTGGCGTGTACCGTTGGAGAAGGGCTCGATTTCGAATACGCCCATAGGTCCGTTCCATACCACAAGTTTGGAATTTTTGATGACCTCAGCGTAGATTTCACGAGTTTTTGGACCGATATCCACGCCTTCCCAATCCGAAGGAATGCCGTCGATGCCCACGATTTGAGTGTTTGCAGTAGCACTGAAATCATCAGATACTACGATATCAACTGGCAGGTAGAAGTTTTTGCCCAGCTTCTTCGCTTTTTCAATGAAACCGAGTGCCACGTCCAGCTTGGACTCATCCAGCAGGGATTGGCCTACTTCATGACCTTGAGCCTTCAAGAAAGTGTAGGACAGACCGCCGCCGATGATCACGTTGTCTGCCAGGTTCAGCAGGTTATCGATTACATCGATTTTGTCCTTAACCTTGGATCCGCCGATAATGGCTGTGAAAGGACGGTCAGGGTTAGACAGCGCTTTGCCCAAAACAGCCAATTCCTTCTCCATGAGCAGACCGGATACAGCTGGCAGATAATGAGCGATACCTTCTGTGGAAGCATGTGCACGGTGTGCAGCGCCGAAGGCGTCGTTCACGAATACGTCAGCCAGTTCAGCGAAAGCTTTTGCCAGTTCAGGATCGTTTTTCTCTTCGCCTGGGTAGAAGCGAACGTTCTCAAGCAGCAATACGTCGCCGCTTTGCAGCTTTTCTACCTGGGCTTTAACCGCATCACCGATCGCTTCGTCTGCCTTCGCAACAGGTTTGCCCAGCAATTGGGACAGACGCTCTGCAGCAGGTGTCAGACGCAGGGAATCAACGAATTCACCCTTCGGACGGCCCATATGGCTTGCAAGAATGACTTTCGCGCCTTTCTCGATCAGGTAGTTAATCGTTGGCAGCGTTTCACGAATCCGCGTATCATCCGTAATTTTACCGTCTTCGAGCGGCACGTTAAAATCTACACGCACGAATACCTTTTTACCGTTTAATTCGATGTCACGTACACTTTTTTTGTTCATCTCCATGTTCCTCCATACCCAAATAAAGTGATGAAGCTGTGTGGCCGGAAGGGCCGATAGCACGATCATAGATAAAGAGCGGAAACAAATTTGGCTGTTTCCGCTCTATGATACTGCTGTCAGGGTGCTATTACTTCGCGAGTTTAGCGAAGTGCTCCAAAGTACGAACCAATTGAGCAGTGTAGGACATTTCGTTGTCGTACCAAGCTACAGTTTTAACCAGCTGCTTGTCGCCGACAGTCAGAACTTTAGTTTGTGTAGCATCGAACAGGGAACCGAAAGTGATTCCTTTGATGTCGGAAGATACGATTTCGTCTTCAGTGTAGCCATAAGTATCTGGATCGGAAGCTTCTTTCATCGCTGCGTTGATTTCTTCAGCAGTTACTTTCCTGTCCAGAACAGTTACCAGCTCAGTCAGGGAACCTGTAGGAACTGGAACACGCTGTGCAGCGCCATCCAATTTGCCTTGCAGTTCAGGGATAACCAGACCGATCGCTTTAGCAGCACCAGTTGTGTTAGGGATGATATTCTCAGCAGCTGCACGGGCACGACGGAAGTCGCCTTTAGCATGCGGAGCATCCAGTGTGTTCTGGTCGCCAGTGTAAGCGTGGATTGTAGTCATCAAGCCTTCTACGATCCCGAACTTGTCGTTCAGTGTTTTTGCCATAGGAGCCAGGCAGTTTGTTGTGCAAGATGCACCGGAGATTACTGTTTCAGTACCGTCCAGTGTGTCATGGTTTACGTTGTAAACGATGGTTTTCATATCGCCTGTAGCTGGAGCGGAGATAACCACTTTCTTAGCTCCACCTTTCAGGTGCTTCTCGGCAGCTTCCTTCGTTGTGAAGAAGCCTGTGCACTCCAGAACGATGTCTACGCCAAGCTCGCCCCAAGGAAGCTCTTCAGGGTTGCGGTTAGCCAGAACTTTAACTTCTTTGCCGTTAACTTTGAAGAAGCCGTCATGAACTTCTACTTCGCCTTCGAATTTACCTTGAGTTGTATCATATTTGAGCAAATGAGCCAGCATTTTGGCGTCTGTCAAGTCGTTGATTGCTACTACTTCAATACCTTCAACCGCTTGAATACGGCGGAAAGCCAGGCGACCAATACGTCCAAAACCGTTAATACCTACTTTAACACTCATTCGTAATTCCTCCTAAAGGTGTAATCATATTTGTTATTTATTCAAAACAAGTCAATAAGACTTGTCATGACAACCAGATTAGTGCTTGGGTTCAGGCCAGGTTCTTCACAATTTCGTTAGCTGCCGCTTCGTCTGTGACGAGGATGTCTTCATGACCAAAACGCAAAACAGAATGAATGGAAGCCGCTTTGCTCCGGCCGCCGGCAATACCGATGACCACTTCAGTGCGCATAATATCCTCCAGCCGTAAGCCGAGAGTCAGCATTTTGTGAACTACAATACCCTGGTCGTTAAAATAGTATCCGAATGACTCGGCAACCGCGCCATCCCTGGAGATCTGCTTCACCGCTTCAGGATCGAGCCGTCTGCGTCTTGCCATCTCCATGGCGTCCCCGATGCCGTGAACGATAATCCGGCATTCCCGGATAATCCGGACAATCTCCTGTATGGTCTGGTCCTGGACGAGCGATTCATACGCATGCTCGCTCAACAGATCAGGTACATGAAGCAGCCGATACTGGGCGCCTACCTTCCTTGCCATGGTGGATGCAATAGTGTTCGCCTGTGTTTCCAGGCTCTCTCCCAATCCGCCCCGTGCTGGAACGAACCAGCCGCCCTTCATCGGACTGCTTGCTGCCGGGAGGGTTAATTGATCCGCAACCTCCGCAATGGTAGTGCCTCCGGTTACAGCAACGATATCATCATTACTCATGACGCTCAGCAGAGCCTTCGCACCCGCACGACCAAGCTCCCGCTTGGTAAGAGGATTACTGTCGCAATCACCAGGAACAACCACTACTCTGCGCAGACCGTAAGCCTTGCTAATCTGCTCTTCCAGATCGGATAATCCGAACAGCTCGCCGGCAATAGGATCGAGGTGATCCAGCAATTCCCGTCCTGCCTCGCTGATCCTCATACCCACACTCTCAATCTCGATCAGGCCCTGGGCCTTCAACAAGTCCGTCTCCGCTCGGAGTACCCTCTCGGTCATATCGAGCGAAGCAGCCAGTGTTCTGCGCCCGATCACATCGGAAAGCAGGATCTGGTGCAGTATGGTGTACCTTTTTTTCAAAACATCCACGAGATCAGGCAGAAGCTGCTTCTGTATTTCCAATATATTTCGCATGCTTTCCACTCCTGCAGGCTTCTAATTCCTAGTCTCTCTTGTTTAATGTTCATTAATGGTGGCCTCAAAATGTCCCGGGCTAACTTTTTAAGTCCCACAGTTATTTTAACTAATAATGGCTTCTTATGCAAGTGTTCCGACCCTATATTTCTCAATGAACTTTAAGAATATGCATGATCCCTCTAAATAAGGAAAAAGTCAGCTGGCTTATGTACCGATGAGACCCAATTTAACGTTGATTAGAAGGATGCTTGCTTTTTATGTAGGGATGTTCTATAATCATCGTTGTGTCCAATATTTGAATACGCGCCCGTGGTCCAATGGATATGACGTAGGCCTCCGGAGCCTGAGATCGAGGTTCGATTCCTCGCGGGCGCGCCATTAATAACATCTTCTATAATGTTTTAACCAATGAGACCCGTTTGGGCTCTTTTTTTTCACTAAAAGTTTGACTTTCTTTGACTTTTTGTTTGAAATTGTTTATGATGTGGGTAATACGGTAACAGTTTTAATGCAGGGTGTTTTCAACTGTTCTGTGTAAGCTGCACCTGACGGCTGAAGAACGCCTTTAAATTGAAGTACATCGAACTATTTTAAGGGAGGTTTTTTAAAGTGAGCTATATTCCTATGGTCGTCGAACAAAGTAACCGTGGAGAACGCGCTTATGACATCTACTCCAGACTGCTGAAAGACCGCATCATCTTCCTCGGAAGTGACGTGAATGACGTGGTGGCCAATTCCATCATCGCTCAGATGCTCTTCCTGGCAGCAGAAGATCCAGAAAAAGACATTCATTTGTATATTAACAGCCCTGGCGGTTCCATTACAGCCGGTATGGCGATTTTTGATACCATGCAGTTCATCAAACCTGATGTATCTACCATCTGTGTAGGTATGGCAGCATCGATGGGTGCATTCCTGTTGAATGCAGGTGCCAAAGGCAAACGTTTTGCCCTGCCTAACAGTGAGATCATGATTCATCAGCCGCTGGGCGGCGCTCAAGGTCAAGCGACGGACATCGAAATTCGTGCCCGCCGTATCCTCAAAATGCGTGACAAGCTGAACCATATCTTGGCTGAACGTACAGGCCAGCCATTGGAACGCATCGAGAAAGATACGGACCGCGACTACTTCATGACAGCTGAAGAAGCTAAAGCTTATGGTCTCGTAGACCAAGTGCTGGAGAAAACGCCGCCTCAAGGCGTATAATTGCTGAAAGACAAAAAGCCGAATCGCTTAGCGATTCGGCTTTTTATTTTGTTTTACTGCAGCCCAGGGAATGGCTTCGTGCCCTTTGGCAGCACACTGCTGAATTGGAACGGGAACTCAGGGAAACCCGCTGCGTATGGCGTGTATTCGTACAGCTGGAAGAACAGCACGATTCCGTTGTTGTTAACATAGAAATCCGGGTCCGCATCGAGCTTCGTGAACTCTCCGAAGTTTAGATCGGCATACTCCCCTTTTTTGAATTGCAGGGTAATTTCTTTGTTCAGCAGAGCCATTGTGGCTGGTGAAGAACCGATCACATCGGTCAGTTTCATTTGGGAACCGTCTTTAAGGTTAAATGTATAACCCTGACGGTAGGTCATCCCATGAGCTCCGCCAGTAAAACCATAGTCCTCCATCAGCAGGCTCAGCACACCATTCTTATTGTAGGTCACCAGATACATGCTCTCAAAATCATAAGTCATGCCGTCCCGGGGTGCTCCTGCTTCCGCAAGCTGCTTGCGGGCATCGGCGGCCACGTTCTCTGCATGCTTCTTTAATGCATCATTGATTTTTTTCTCCGCCTCCGGAGAGGTCAATCCGCTCACCTGCGGGTAATTAAGCTCGATCGTACCATTCTTGGCATTTTGTTTGATCTGAGCCGGCTTGATTTGAATGTCATTCTGTACGGACGGAGACATCGCCAGCGATTTTTGGGCCGCATTCCAGCTTCCCTGCACCCCCAGGTAATCTCTCAATGCACCGAATGGAACGTAAAGTCTGCCGTTAACATTCTTGCTCTCGTACTCTTTGAGATAAAATTGGTTAATAAACAATCCACCGTAATCCAAGCTCAACTGCTGATTGCCTGCATCCAAATTGTAGGATTTCTCTGCAGCATTATAAGTCAGTCTCCATCCGAGTCCGTCACGCAGTGCAGTAACCGGAATGTAGGTTGTCCCGTTAATCAGCAGCCCCTGACCCTGCAGCTTCTTGCCGTTCCATGATAGGGATACTGGTGTCTGCTTCACACTCTGTTGTACAGCCGCTGCGAAAGCAGGTGTACTTTCTAAAAATCCGAATCCTGTAGTTAAAACGCTGGCTGCGAGGACGGCCGTGCTGATCTTTTTCATTGATGTTCTCATGAATTCAACTCTCCTTTGGGCTGGAAGCATTATATTAAATGATAATTTCGCTTAGTACTCACATGTTCTAATTATACAGACTCTTATCCGGTCATGATTAACAAACCGCTGACAATATTGATACCCTCTTCAGGGATCCTATGACAATTCTTAAACCATTTTCTCTCTGCTGATTGCTTGGTGGATTGCCGGCTTGCTGAGTTTTTTTGCTATATCAAGGGATACAAAAAAGCGCTCCGGCCCTCCGGAACACTTCTCTTCATCCAGCTTATTTCATTTCATATTGAACATTAAGCAAGGTGCTGATGATGACCTGACCGGGCTGAGCCTGTGTCGCACTGCCTGCGGAGCTGGCCGTATCATAACTCATTTTCATGTTAGCCTCACTCATAGTAATAGGCACTGCTGCGCTGCCCATATCCACATTCAGCACAATGCCTAACTGGCGTTTCGCCGCCTTAGCGATTGCGCCCGCTTTCATATCCGCATTCGCCATCGCTTTGGCAATGACCTGCTCTTCGTACTGGTCCGGGTTCTCTACAGAGAATTTTACGTTACCAATACTGTTGGCACCCGCAGCAGAGACGGCATCCAGCAGCTGGCCCACTTTGGTTAGATCCCGGTAATTCACGCTCAGAGAGTGGTAGGCCGTGTAGCTCTTCAGCTTTTGTCCTTCTTTCTCATTGTAAGTGTAGTTGGGCTGTACGTAGAATTGATCCGTCCGAATGTCATCACCAGAAATTTTCCATGTATTTTTCAGTGCGTCATTAATTTTGGCCATCTTCGCCGCTACCGCTTTTTGTGCTGATGCTGCGGTTTCCGCCTGTGCCTGCACGCCGATCGACAGATATGCAATATCCGGCTTCACCTTCAGCTCACCCTTGCCTGAAACGCTGATTACATTACGTTGTACATCCTGCAGCTCTGCAGCGTAAGCCGGTGTTCCGCCCAGCAGTGCAGATACTCCCGTTCCTCCCACAAGCAGTGTTCCTGCGACCAGTATTGTTCCTGCCATTCTGCTCATTCTGTTCATACCCTTGGCCTCCCTAGACTTGATTGTTATCAGTTTGTACTTACTAGACGGGAGGTTATCCAAAAGGTTGCAGAGCGAATGCCTAATGATCTAAATTTTCGGCAAACCAAAAAAAGCCCCCGAAGGGACTTTTCTGTATTGCTGCAGACCAGCTGTTTATTGGTTTTCGAGTTCCTCTTTGCTAACCAGGCTCACTAAAGCGTTTACAGCCTGTTCGGCATCCGCGCCTTCAGCACTGATCTGGATTTCCGTACCGGAACTGATAGCAAGGCTCATAATGCCCATGATGCTTTTCGCATTTACTTTCTTGTCGTCCTTCTCTACAAATACTTCAGAAGAGTACTTATTGGCTTCCTGAACGAACAAGGCTGCAGGTCTGGCATGCAGGCCCGTCTTCAAACGGACAACTACCGGGTGCTTTGTCATGAAATAGATTACCCCCTCTTCAGAAATCTGGACATTCTTTACACATTTTATTTATCACATTATACCATTATACCATGACGGAAACTAGAAGAAAAAAGTAAACATCCCGTCCCGTTCGGTATCAGGCCCCCGATGATCAGGAAATAACCCCATTCTCGGAGCGGATCTTATCAGCCAGCTCATCGATCTTGCGCAGCCGGTGATTCACACCGGACTTGCTGACCGTTCCCTTGAGCAGCTCGCCAACTTCCTTAAGATTCATGTCCGGATGTGCAAGACGTACCTCGGCAACCTCCCGAAGCTTGTCAGGCAGAGTCTCCAGGCCTACTTCCCGCTGAAGCAGCTTAATATTCTCGATCTGTCTTACTGCTGCACCAATCGTTTTGTTCAGGTTCGCCGTTTCACAGTTGACGATCCGGTTCACCGAATTCCGCATATCCCGCATAATCCGCACATCCTCAAACTTGAACAAAGCCTGATGTGCACCGATAATACTGAGCAGCTCGATGATCTTCTCGCCTTCCTTCATATACAGAATAAAACCCTTTTTGCGCTCGATACAGCGTGCATTCAGATTGAACTCGTTAGCGAGCTCAACCAAGGCCTGGCAGTGCTCTTCATACATCGAAGCAATCTCGAGATGATAAGATGAGCCTTCCGGGTTATTCACCGAACCACCAGCCATAAATGCCCCACGCAGATAAGCCCGCTTGCAACAGTTTTTCCTTACAATCTCTTGATTAATCCCGTCATTAAACAAAAAACCTTCCGATACAATGTACAGGTCTTTGAGAATTTCCTGCACCCGGGTTGGAATCCGTACGATATAGACATTGTTTTTTTTCAGACGCATCTTTTTTCGTACGAGCAGCTCGGTATGCACCTGGAAGTGTTTCTTAATCAAGGTGTAGATCCTTCTTGCAATCGCGGCATTCTCTGTGGATATGTCCAAAATAACCTTCTTGTTCGACAGCTGAACCGAACCGAGCATACGGATCAGAGCAGACAGCTCCGCCTTCTCGCAGCAGGGCTCGCTCTCGATCATCGTCAGTTCTTTTTTAGTCTGTGCCGCAAACGACAAGGGACTCACCTCTTTCTTAAAATCCAGTTCTGCACCAGCTGATAAATATGCTGGCTGAGCTTATCAGCATCATGCCGCAGGTAGGTCCGGAACAGCACCAGTGTGTCGGCAATGACCTTATAACCCTGCTCGGTTAGTTCATCCATATCCAGTCTTACCGGCTTCGCGCCCTTCTCCGCATATTTGCGGATAACCTGATTCGGAATTTCACCGTTATTCACGATGACATAATCAAACAGGGAGTGGCCGACGTGCTCGGTAATGGCCTGAAGGTGATCGCCCACAGAATAATGGTCGGTCTCGCCCGGCTGTGTCATAACGTTGCACACGAACATCTTAATAGCATCCGATGCAAGGACGGCCTCTGCCAACTGCGGAACCAGCAGGTTCGGCAAAATGCTTGTATACAAGCTTCCCGGGCCGATCAGAATGGCATCTGCCTGCTGAATAGCCTCAACAGCCTCAGGCAACGGCTCCACGTGAGCCGGTTCAAGGAACACGCGTTTGATGCGCCCGCGAACGGCGGTAATCTTGGACTCGCCGCTTACGATCGTTCCATCGCTCATCTCTGCATGCAGGGTGACTCCTTCACCAGCAGCCGGAAGCACCTGTCCCCGTACGGCGAAGACCCGGCTCAGCTCCCGTACCGCGGTGACGAAATCCCCAGAAATATCCGTCATTGCAGCCAAAATCAAGTTACCCAGACTGTGTCCGGCCAGGCCGGAGCCTGTGCTGAAACGGTACTTCAGCATATCGGACAGCAGCGGCTCGACATCCGCCAGTGCGGTCAGCACGTTGCGGATATCGCCTGGCGGCGGCATCTGCAGTTCATTGCGCAGAATGCCGGAACTGCCTCCATCGTCAGCTACCGTAACAATGGCCGTGATATCCAGCGGTTTCTGCTTCAAGCCCCGCAGCATGACGGACAGCCCCGTGCCTCCGCCCATTACTACAATACGCGGACGTTCTCTTTGTTGCACCGCCACGTTTCATCACTTCACTTTCTCTTAATGCCGGTCGCGGTCCGCATCCCGGTGGCTCACGGTTACCGATTCCGTCTCACTGGCCCCCAGCATTTTGCCCAGATACTCGGCAATCGCTACCGAACGGTGCTTGCCGCCCGTGCAGCCGATCCCGATAATAACCTGGCTCTTCCCTTCATTCCGGTACTGCGGAATCAGAAAATGCAGCATATCCAGCAGCTTGGTCAGGAAGGTCTGGGTCTCCGGCCACTTCATAACATAATCATATACATCACTATCTTGACCGGTGTTTGGACGAAGATGATCCACATAATGCGGATTTGGCAGGAAACGTACGTCAAAGATCAAATCTCCATCAATCGGGATTCCGTACTTGAAGCCGAAGGAGGTAATATTGACAGACAGAAGGCTGCTTTCCAGATGGGAGAAGCGGGAAATGATCCGCTCCTTCAGTACAGCCGGCTTCAGCATGCTTGTATCAATCACCTGGGTCGCTGAATTCTTCAGCTCCTCCAGCATTTTGCGTTCCAGACGGATACCGTCCAGCGGCATGCCCTCCGGTGCAAGCGGATGACGCCGGCGGCTCTCCTTATAGCGCTGGACGAGCACGCTGTCGGTCGCATCCAGGAATAAAATTTCGGAATGAATGGTAAAATGATGTTTGATATAGCTTAATGATTCAGATAAGGCCGTAAAAAATTCGCGTCCGCGCAGGTCAATGACCAGCGCCACCTTTGCAATTTTACCCTTCGACTGCTCAATCAGCTCCGCAAACTTGGGAATGAGCACCGGCGGCAGGTTATCGACACAAAAAAAGCCAAGATCCTCGAGACTTTGCACAGCAAGTGTTTTGCCTGCCCCGGACATCCCCGTAATAATGATGAGCGTTGCGCCCGGCGTCTGCGATATATTGCTTTCAAGCATGGACTTTCCCTCCCCAGTCATAAGTTCGATGCTTGATCTGATACCGAATCCCTAGGACCGAAGCAGCAGACCGGCTGCACCGACAATGCCGGCATCGTTGCCCAGCTCCGCAGGTATAATCTGTACACCCGCCTGCAGCGGTTCAGGTGTAAGCTTTGCAAATACTTGACGCACTTCCTCGAAAAGGATATCTCCAGCCTTGGATACACCGCCGCCGACGATAAAACGCTCCGGATTCAGCACAGCCGCTACCGCAGCCATGGATTTACCCAGATAGTAGGAAGCTCTGTTAACAATTCGAAGCGCCACTTCGTCGCCACTCTTCGCCGCGTCAAATACATCCTTGGCCATAATTTTACCTTCAACTAATGCCAATGAAGTCCGATCTCCGCGTTCTACTGCATCGTTCGCCATCCGGATGATTCCGGTTGCCGATGATACGGTCTCCAGACAGCCCATTTTACCGCATCCGCATTGAATCGCTTCAAGATCCGGTACTACACTTATATGTCCAAGCTCACCGGCCATGCCGGAGAAGCCCTGATAGATTTTACCGTTGATGATGATGCCTCCGCCTACACCGGTTCCCAGTGTATAGCACACACAGTTGTCGATGCCCTTGCCTGCTCCGGACCACGCTTCACCCAGAGCCGCCACATTGGCGTCGTTATCAATTTTGACAGGCTTGCCGAGGCGTTCTTCCAGCAGGGCACGCATCGGGACATTGCGAAAGCCTATGTTAGGGGCGAGGATAATGATACCCTCTTTCACATTCGTAAACCCGGCCAGACCCGCGCCAACGCCAGCCAGCTGATCCCAGCTGTATGAGGACTGCTCGACGATATGACGAACGTACTTCTCAATATTTGCAATGACCGTATCGACACCTTTTTCGACCTCGGTCGCTCCTTCATATTTCTCGAGAAGCTGCCCTTTCTCGTTGCATATCCCGACCTTGATCGTGGTACCACCCAAATCCACACCAACGTAGATGCTTTCAGACATGTTACAAGCCACCTTTTTTTATCGAAAATGTTTGCTCTACGTACCCACTATAATTGAACCATACGTCATGGTCAAGGAAAAGGGACCCGCTTACATCCCCCTATGCCAGAAGCTCTCACTGACTTCTTACGGTGCAGTTATCCGCTATTACAAGCATTGGCCGCCGCCCTATTCCCGACCCTCTTACCAGCAAAAAAGAAGCCCGCAGGCTTCTTCTATGCCTCAATGATCTTCGGTTGCGATCATCACTTATCCAGGGATTCGCTCCAGTCGTGGACCGCGCTGCCCTCAAGGAACTTCTCGCAGTCCATAGCTGCCATACAGCCGGAGCCGGCTGCCGTAATCGCTTGGCGATAACGGGTATCTTGTACATCACCGCAGGCAAATACACCCGGAATATTCGTCTCCGACGTGCCTGGCTTCACCATAATGTAGCCATTGGCATCCGTCGTAATCTGGCCGTTCAGGAAACCGGTGTTCGGCGTATGCCCGATTGCGATAAACACGCCGTCCGCCTCAATTATCTCTTCCTGGCCACTTTCATTATTAAGAACCTTCAAGCCTTTAACGCCGTTCTCGCTCGGCACTACTTCCAGCGGTGTGCGGTTTAGTGCCCATAGCACTTTTTCATTGCTCCGTGCACGGTCCTGCATGATTTTGGATGCGCGCAGCTCCTCGCGACGGTGAACCAGTGTCACACTGGAGCCGAAGCGGGTCAGGAAGCTCGCTTCCTCCATCGCGGAGTCACCGCCACCAACCACCACAATCTTCTTGCCGCGGAAAAAGAATCCGTCACAAGTGGCGCAGGTACTGACCCCGCGGCCCACATTATCCTGTTCACCCGGAATGCCGAGATAACGGGCAGATGCTCCCGTGGAAATAATGACGGTCTCTGCCTCCAATTCACCCATTCCCTCTACTTTCACCTTGAAGGGACGCTTGCTGAAATCCACGCTCTCTACCCAGCCGCTCTTGAATTCGGCTCCGAAGCGTTCTGCCTGCTTTCGCATGTTGTCCATCAGTTCCGGTCCCATAATGCCCTGTGGGAAGCCTGGGAAGTTCTCAACCTCTGTTGTTGTCGTCAGCTGGCCGCCCGGCTCCATCCCTTCAATAATGAGCGGATTCATGTTGGCGCGCGCCAGATAAATCGCTGCGGTCAATCCTGCAGGTCCTGTGCCGATAATAATGGATTTGTGCATAGTATAACCTCCTCGGGAATTGGGGTGGTAATTACAGGTGTTCGTTAAAGGACGGGAGCATCTGCTGTGATCTCTGTTTGATATTGCAGACGGCATCCATCTGCCGTGCATAGCGGCTGACCGTGGATACCGAAATACCGTAGGCGGCAGCCACATCCTGATAAGTTACTCCGATGCCGTGCATTTTGGCTGTCAGATACTCCAGAGCGGCGGCCCAGCCCTCCACATGGTGAATCATCGGCTGATCGTCCTCTGTTGACCGGAGATATTCCAGCCAGATGGATTCAAGATCCTGACGCTGGGCTGGTTCAAGCCGCTTCGCCTTGCCGTTCTGTGCCAGATCAAGCACCGCCTTCGCTTTGGCGTTCATAGCCGCAGCCGGGCTGTCTGAGGGAACAAGCGGCTTGGCCGGCGGCAGCATGCTGCTCTGGGAAGAGGGCAACTGCCACTCTATGCCCAGCTCCTCCAGCACGGCAGCGGCCTGGTTCTTCAGATCCTGCTCCTGCAGCGGATCGGCTATGAAGGACTGCAGGGCTTCCTGCACTTCGTAGTCCGCAATAATGGCGAGAGCCTTAATGACTTGAACCTTCGTGGAGTAGTCACCGTGACGCAGCGCCCAGAAGAACGAGGACCGCACCAGCGGATCATTCTTCAGGCTGTCCGGCATATCGCTGCCGAATTTCTCCCACAGCTTGAACTGTTCCTCGAACGGCAGATGGTAGTGATAGCTAATCATATCTATTCCGCTGCCGTCCTGCTCGAGCTGCTCCATCCGGGACAGATAGAAGCGCGGTATTTCAGAAGCCGGATCCAGCTTCTCGACCATCTTCCACAGCCGCGCTGCTTCATCCAAGCGGCCGGTATTGTTGGCAGCGGCTGCCGTATAATGATACAGCGAAGGGTCAGAAGAATGAGCTTCATTCTTCAGCAGACGGCGGAAATGTCGGTAAGCCTCTTCATGTCGGCCCAGAATACCCATGGTCGTAGCCAGCTTAAAGACATGCTCCTGATGAAACGGAACCATAACGGCGAGTCCTTCCACCAGCTCATGCAGCTGCTCCGTGTTTCCCTCGTTCTGGTAGAAGATGGCGAGGTTGCACAGGGCATGCAGATTGCCCGGATCATCCTCCAGCAGGCGGTTAATCGTTTCCTTCGCCTTATAAAAGAGGCCCATGTAGTAGTAGGCCAGCGCCAGGTTGTTACGAGCTGCATACATCTCGGGACTGCCTTCCGCAATGCTCTCCAGCAGCTTTGCAGCCTGAGCAAACTTGCCTTCTTCCAGCAGCAGTCTGGCCTGGTCATGCTCAACGACACCCTGTCTGGACTTGATGCGGCTCAGCTTGGCCGGACGGTCCAGCTCATAGAAGAGCAGATCCATCATTTCTTCGGCCTCCTCCAGAAACTGCCCGTTCGCATCCTCTTCCAGATACGTGACAAGCGCTTCCTCGGCGGCTTCGAACTGCTCCATGTTGGCATAGTTATTAGCCATGTAAAAATAACATTCCGTCATGGAAGGGTCCACCTTCTCAAGAACGGACGACAAGACGGCGTTGGAGGCTTCATAATCCCCCATCTCTGATAATATACCCGCCATATTACAATGATTCACCGGATTATCCGGTTCATATTCCACAGCTTTGCGAAAATATTTCAATGCCTTGTCATAATGATTGCGATCCAGCGAGCGGACAGCTCTTTCAAAAAAGAAGGATGCATCTAAACGAATGGGAACGACATTGGTACTCGGGTCTGCCGCCCGCGGGTCTTTGCCTTTCATAATAACCAAGGCACCTCCTTTAACATACGATTCATACAGTCCAGTATATCACATTTGTACCCTGCTTCTAAACCCGGCGACTGCTTCCAGTCCTGACATTCTCCTCGCCAAACACAAAAAAAGACACCGCATTAAATGCCGGCGTCTTTGAACAAGGTGGCGATGGAACCGCCCTCGACGATGATCTGGACTGCGCGTGCCAGCATCGCCGATACTGGCAGTACCGTAAACCGGTCTGAATGCTGCTCCGGCAGGGCAATTGAGTCCGTTACGACCACTTCCTGAATGCCCGGATGCTCCAGCTTTTGCAGTGCATTTCCCGAGAACAGGCCATGGGTGGCGCAGACGATCACATCCTCCGCTCCGCGCTCCTTCAGGCTCTCAACCACGTTCACAATGGTCGTCCCTGTATCGATCAGATCCTCAATGATGATTGGTGTCCGTCCTTCTACATCTCCGATCAGATGCGTGATCACCGATTGGTTATGCGCAGGGCGCTTCTTGATCATGATAGCAAATGGAGAATCGAGCCTGCTCGCCAGCTTCTCAGCCATCGAAGCACGGCCTGCATCCGGTGACACGACAACAGGATTGCGGATCTTCTTGTCACGCAAATAACCGCTGATCAGATCAAGGGTTGTCAGATGGTCTACGGGTATGTTGAAGAATCCCTGAATAGCAGGAGCATGCAAATCCATGGTTACCACCCGGCTTGCTCCCACGGTGGTCAGAACGTCGGCTACCATTTTGGCAGAAATCGGCTCCCTCGGCGCTGACTTACGCTCCTGCCGGGCGTAGCCGTAGTAAGGCACAATAATATTAATAGTGCGGGCGGAAGCGCGTTTGGCCGCATCGATCATAATCAGCAGTTCCACGAACAGCTCGTTAATAGGATGTGACAGCGACTGGACGATAAAAACATCGCAGTTGCGGATGCTCTCCTCATAGTGTACATAGATCTCACCGCTCTCAAAGCGTGACAGCTTAATCGGGCCCAGCTGCACCCCCAGCTTCTCAGCGATTTGCGCGGCAAGTTGCGGATTGGATGATCCCGAAAAAATGCGCAGCGTTGATTGCATAACGTCCTCCCCCAGGCTTCTGTATAGTAAGCTGCTGTTGCGCAGCGGCATAAGCTGTTCGGTCAAGCCTTTGCTTTCCTTATTATACAACGTCTTGCCTGAAGTGAACATGTGAACTTGACCGGACAGGCTCAAGCCCCGGGCCCCGCGTTAGAGGGTTGCTCCCGGCTCCAGGGCAGTCGAGCTGCGCTGACGCTGGTCAAACACCGCAAGCTCCCGGTAACCTACATCATAAAGCAGGGCGCGCGCATCGTTCAGATGGTCACCCAGCTTCTGCGGATCATGCGAGTCGGAGCCTAGTGTCACCGGAATACCCAGCTGAAATGCCCGTTCTACCATCCGCCGGCCGGGGAACATTTCTGCACATGGCTTGGACAGCCCCGAGGCATTCAGCTCCATGGCACGCCCGCTTCTGGCTACGGTATCCAGGACATAATTCTCCAGCTGCAGCAGCTCCTCGGCCTCCTCAGGCTCCGGCTTATAGCCAAAACGTTTGATAACATCCAGGTGCCCCATAATATCGTAGAAGCCGGTAGCGGCTGCCTTACGGACTGCATCATAATAGCTCTGGTACACGCTTAATACATGCTTGCCCTTCCACTGGTCCACCTGACGGAAGTCGGTAATGTCCCACTCGCCCAGAAAATGAACCGAACCGATAATATAATCCCACGGATAGGCCTTAACGATTTCTTCGATCTCGCGTTCATAACCTTCGATATAATCGCCCTCAAGACCTACCTTGATATCAATAAGATCCCGGTACTTCTCCTTGAGCTGCAGGCATTCCTCCACATAACGGGGGAGCTCTTCCATCGGCATAGCCATTTCCGGATAATAACGCTCCGGATCGACGTGAAGCAGCGGCATATGATCAGACAGCCCCAGCTGATCCAGACCCAGCTCGATGCCGCGCTGTACATACTGCTCCAGGGTGCCTACAGCATGCCCGCAGCGTTCATGGTGAGTGTGATAATCGATACGCATGATATGAACCTCCTAATCACGACGCGGACGTTCATGACGGCGGTTTAGCTCGGACATGATATCATCCAGCGGCAGCTTGCGCTCCTGCAGCAGAACGAGCAGGTGATAGAGCAGGTCACTGACTTCAAGACGCAGCTCGTCATTATCCTTGTTCTTTGCCGCTATAATGGTCTCGGCCGTCTCCTCGCCGACCTTTTTCAGAATTTTGTCCACACCCTTCTCGAACAGATAGGTCGTGTAGGCTCCTTCCGGTCGGCTGACCTCACGCTCAGCAATGACCGCTTCAAGCTCGGCCAGCACGTCAAAACGGCCTGCCGCTGTCACCGGCGGCTGTGCTGCCTTAGGCAGATCAACCGCACTTGTGAAGCAGGAGACCTCTCCCGTATGGCACGCCGGACCGGCTGGCTCTACAAGCACGACAAGGGCATCCCCATCACAATCATACTTCAGGCTCACAATCTTCTGAACGTTACCGGATGTCGCTCCTTTATGCCACAGCTCCTGACGGGACCTCGACCAGAACCATGTCTCCCCGCTCTCAATTGAACGCTGCAGCGATTCCTGATTCACATAAGCCAGCGTTAATACTTCCAGTGTCTTCGCATCCTGCACGATGGTAGCGACGAGACCCTGCTCATTCCATTTCAATTGTTCAGGCAGCTGTTCCGCTGTCAGTCCCTGCTCCAAATCCTTGCTCATCGGATTTCAACTCCCCTGTTCTTAAGATCCGTTTTCAGCTCCGGAATCCCGATTTCTTTATAGTGAAAAATGGTCGCCGCCAGGCCCGCATCCGCCTTGCCCTGCGTAAATACGTCATAGAAATGTCCTTTCGTCCCGGCACCGCCCGAGGCAATCACCGGAATCGTGACCGCATCCGATACGGCGGAAGTGAGAGGCAGATCGAATCCATCCTTCGTCCCGTCTGCATCCATGCTGGTCAGCAGAATTTCACCTGCGCCCAGGCGCTCCGCTTCCTTCACCCACTCCAGCGCTTTGATACCGGATGGCGTGCGGCCTCCGTGCGTGTACACCTCCCACTCTCCCCAGGCATCGTTAAAACGCGCATCTACCGCAACTACGATACACTGGGAGCCATAGCGAAGCGCGCCTTCGGAGATCAGCTTCGGATTGCGGACCGCCGCGGTGTTAATGCCGATTTTATCGGCACCCGCACGCAGAATGCGCTTCATATCGTCCACATGGGAGATACCGCCGCCCACCGTGAATGGAATCGAAATTTCGCCAGCTGTCCGGCGGACGACCTCCTCCATCGTCGCTCGTCCTTCTACGGATGCCGATATATCCAGGAACACCAGCTCGTCGGCTCCCTCACGGTCATACAAAGCCGCCAGCTCTACGGGATCTCCGGCATCGCGCAGGTTAACAAAGTTGACCCCTTTCACAACACGGCCGTCCTTGACATCCAGACAGGGAATAATGCGTTTGGCCAGCATGTTCATCTCTCCTCTCTGCAGGGAATAGCCCCTGGATCTTCTACATTTTACAATTCGGTTTATACCCGAAAACGGGCTACTGCATCCTCCAGGTCAATGCTGCCTGTATAGAGGGCTTTGCCTACAATGGCACCGCCTACCCCGGAAGCCGCATGCTCGTTCAGACGGAGCAGGTCATCCATGACGCTGACACCGCCCGAGGCAATGACGGAACGTCCGCTGGCCTTCGCCAAGGCCGCAATCGCCTCCACGTTGGGTCCCTGCATCATGCCGTCCCGGGAGATGTCTGTGAAGATAAAGGTCTCCGCACCCTTGGCTGCCAGTTCCTTCGCCAGTTCTTCCGCCTTCACTTCGGAGGTCTCCAGCCAGCCGCGCGTAGCTACATAGCCATCACGGGCATCAAGGCCAATGGCTATTTTGTCACCATAGGAGCCAAGCACACTTTCGGTAAAGTTCCGGTCCTCAATCGCGGCTGTCCCGATAATAACCCGGCTGACGCCCAGTCCGAGCAGGCGCTCAACGTCCTCGCGGGTACGCAGCCCGCCTCCCACCTGTACCGGCACATTCACTGCTGCAGCAATCTCTGCAATGATCGCATCATTCACTGGGTGCCCTGCTTTCGCCCCGTCGAGATCCACCAGGTGGATGTACTGGCCGCCTTGGCCTTCCCAGCCTTTGGCCACCTCTACCGGGTTATCGTTATACACGGTTTCCTGATTATAATCCCCTTGGATCAGCCGTACACATTTGCCGCCGCGAATATCAATTGCCGGATAAATCATGAAAGACATTGAATAAGTACCCCCTCAGCCTAATCAGTTAAGCCCGATTGCTGTTTTATTTGATTAAAAGATGCCTGTTCGCATCTTCTTGATTGAGCTTATTAAGCACAGCTTACCGCTGGCCCGCCGCCAGCTTCAGGAAATTCTCGAGCAGGGCCATGCCCAGCTCGCCGCTCTTCTCGGGATGGAACTGCATCCCGAGTACACGACCGCGTCCTGCGATCGCGGTCACTTGCTGCCCGCCGTACTCGGTGACGGCGAGCAAATCTTCCCTGCTGGCGGGACGCACATGGTACGAGTGCACGAAGTACACGTGCCCCTCGTCCAGACCGGCCAGCAGCGGGTGCTCCGCCTGGAGGAACGCCAGGCGGTTCCAGCCCATGTGCGGCACTTTGTAGCCGCCGCCCGCAAAACGCACCACGTCGCCCGGCAGCAGGCCGAGGCCTTTGTGGTGCCCGTGCTCCTCGCCGCTGTCGAACAGCAGCTGCATCCCGAGGCAGATCCCGAGCAGCGGCTGTCCGGCAGCCGCCGCCTCCTTCACCGTGCGGTCGAGACCACTCTCCCGCAGGTGGGCCATGGCATCGCCGAACGCGCCGACGCCAGGCAGGATCACACCGTCAGCGGCCAGAATCTCCGCCGCATCGCCGGTTACGAGCGCCTCATAACCCAGGCGCTCGACTGCTTTACTGACGCTGTGCAGGTTGCCCATGCCGTAATCGACGATTGCGATGGCCATAGGTTACAGCACTCCTTTCGTTGAAGGCACCCCGGTCACACGCGGATCAATACTGGTCGCTTCGTCCAGCGCGCGTCCCAGAGCCTTGAACACCGCCTCAATCATATGATGCGTATTTTGACCGTAGTGCACGATGACGTGCAGCGTCATTCTTGATTCCAGCGCCAGTTTCCACAGAAACTCGTGCACCAGCTCCGTATTGAAGCTGCCCACCGTCTGGGAGGGATACTGTGCCCGGTATTCAAAATGCGGACGATTGCTTACATCAATCACAACCTGGGCAAGAGCCTCATCCATCGGAACGAATACACTGGCATAACGCTTAATACCTTTTTTGTCACCCAGTGCTTCCAGAATCGTCTGTCCGAGACAGATGCCGATATCCTCCACCGTATGGTGGTCGTCAATGTCGATATCCCCCTGCGCCTTCACATTCAGATCGAACTGACCATGCTTGGTGAAGAGGTCCAGCATATGGTTCAGAAAAGGAACATCCGTCTCGATCACCGATTGTCCTGTTCCATCTACGTTAAAAGCCAGCTGAATATTGGTTTCATTCGTCTTGCGGTCCACACTGGCTGATCTGCTGCGGTTCACTGTTTCGCTCATGATTGATCTCCCTCCAAGGTTCCTTCCTGTTCCAGCCGGACCTGAATGGCCCGCGCATGTCCTTCCAAGCCTTCGTGGCGTGCCAGCTCCATAATCGTAGAGCCATTTTGCAGCAGCGCCTCTTTACTGTAATAGATCAAACTCGATTTCTTGATAAAATCATCCACGTCCACCGGTGAAGAGAAACGTGCAGTACCGTTCGTCGGGATAATATGATTCGGTCCGGCAAAATAATCCCCGACCGGCTCGGAGCTGTACGGCCCGAGGAAGATAGCTCCAGCATTCTCGATCATACCGACCACAGCCATCGGTTCCTGGACCATGATTTCCAGGTGCTCTGGCGCCAGGCGGTTAACCAGCCCGATTCCTTCAGCAACGGAATCTACTACGATAATAGCACCGTAGTTCTGTATCGAGGCTGCCGCAATCTCTTGTCTTGGAAGATTGGCAAGCTGCCGATCTACCTCTGCAGCCGCAGCTTCTGCCAGAGACGCAGAAGAAGTGATCAGGATGGCCGAGGCCATCTCATCGTGCTCGGCCTGTGAGAGCAGATCCGCCGCCACGTAGGCTGCATTGGCAGAGTCGTCGGCCAGAACCACGATTTCGCTCGGACCTGCAATGCTGTCAATGTCGACATCCCCGTAGACTTCCCGTTTGGCCAGAGCTACATAAATATTGCCGGGTCCGCAGATTTTATCAACGGGTGCAATGCTCTCCGTTCCGTAGGCCAATGCAGCTACCGCCTGGGCACCGCCGACACGGTAGATCTCCGTAACCCCTGCTTCCGCAGCGGCAACAAGCGTGTAAGGATTTATCCCTTCCTTGCCGCCGGTAGCCGGTGGTGTTACCATAACGATCTCCGGTACACCTGCCACCTGAGCGGGAATCACGTTCATAAGTACCGAGGAAGGATACGCAGCCTTGCCGCCCGGTACATAGACACCCACACGTTTCAGCGGCCGCACGACCTGGCCGAGCAGACTGCCGTCCGGCTGCAAGTCCATCCATGAATTGCGTTTCTGCTTCTGGTGGAAGACGCGGATATTATCTGCTGCCTGGCGGATCGCGGAAAGGAAAGAAGGCTCTACCTGTCCGTAGGCAGCCTGCAGCTCCTCCTGAGTGACGCGCAGCTGACCCCGGTTAAGACTGACCCGGTCAAAATCCTGAGTCAGCTTGAGCAGCGCCTCATCGCCTTCCGCACGTACTGCCGTGATAATCTTCCGTACAGCTTCATTCTGTTCAGGGGATCCATATTCGACTTCGCGTTTCAGTTCAAATTCACTTGCCGCTACAATTCTCATCCCTAATCCCTCCCAGGGTCCAATACCTATCTTCTATATAAAAAGCTTAGCCTTTTTGTACAGCTGCAATCACCGGCTGCAGTCTGTCACAGAGTGCCTGAATTTGATGATTTTTCATCCGGTAGCTTACCCGGTTCGCAATCAGCCTGCTGGTAATCTCAAAGATTTCGGTCATCTCGATCAGGCCGTTCTCCCTCAGCGTCTGTCCGGTCTCAACCATGTCAACGATACGGTCCGCAAGCCCGATGAGCGGCGCCAGTTCAATCGAGCCGTTCAGCTTAATCACTTCTACCTGCTGTCCCTGCTCCCGGAAGAACTGGGAAGCCACATTCGGATATTTGGTGGCTACACGCTGCTGGATGCCTGGCTCCCAGTTCGGCAGTCCAATGACCGACATGCGGCAGCGGGCAATACCAAGATCCAGCAGCTCATACACGTCACGGTTTTCTTCCATCAGCACGTCTTTGCCGACAATTCCGATATCAGCTGCCCCATACTCCACATACGTGGGCACATCCACCGGCTTCGCCATAATGAATTCAAGTCCCAGTTCCGGCAGCGGGATGACCAGCTTGCGTGTTTCATCTACATCGACCGGGATTGGTACACCAGCCTCACGGAAGAGTGCGGATGCCTTTTTGTAGATCCGTCCCTTGGGCATAGCTACTTTTAGAATATCGGTCATGGCTCAATTGCCCCCTTCCAGAAAGTCCAGAACGCTGCTGTAGCGCCCATCTTCGTTAGACTGTGAACCGCCATCATCTGTCAGCAGCTCAGTCACGGCCATCTGGCCATCCTTACGCAGTGCAATAGCCTCTGCGAACGCCTCCTTGCGCCGTCCCGCTTCGTAACGGATCAGCACTGGAAGCGATGGCTGTGAGCGGCTGCCCGCTACACCGTCCAGAATACGGTTTGTCTTCAATGCAAAGCCAGTTGCCGGTACCGCACGTCCGAACTGCTGCAGCAGATTATCGTAACGCCCGCCGCTGCATACCGGGAAACCGAACTCCTCGGTGTAGCCTTCGAACGTCATTCCAGTGTAATACGTAAAATCACCGATCATCGTCAGATCAATGAGCACATGCTCAGAGACACCGTACGCCTCAAGAACCTCCCAGACACGGCATAAGTGCGTGATAGACTCCACAGCCAACGGATTGCTGCTCAGCTGGGTCGCATGCTCACAAATTTCCTTGCCGCCTCTCAGACGCAAAATAGCCTCCAGTTTCTGATGTGCCTCTTCCTCCGGCTGGATCCGAGCAACAATGTTCCGGTATCCTACAAAGTCCCGTTTCAACAAACGCTCCTTTAATTCCTGCTGTGCCTCAAGCTGGTCTGGAATTACTTCCTCGAACAAGCCGTTCAGGAAGCCGACATGCCCCATAGCCATTTTGAATGAAGTAACGCCTGCCGCCTGCAGGGAGGCAATAGCCAGGGCGACGACCTCCGCATCCGCTTCTGGCGAATCATCTCCCACCAGCTCTACACCCGTCTGAAAAAATTCTGCTTCCCGGCCTGCCTCTTCCTCGATGGCACGGAACACGTTCGCATGGTAAGACAAGCGCAGCGGCAGAGGCTCATCCTTTAATAGAGAGGATACCACCCGGGCAATAGGAGCGGTCATATCCGAACGGAGCACGAGCGTAGTCCCCCGGTTATTCAGCAGCTTGAAGAGCTTCTGATCTGAAGTGGAGCTGGCTACCCCAACCGTATCGTAATATTCCATAGAAGGCGTCATAATCTGACGGTAACCCCAGAGCTCCATGCAGTTCAGGACACTTCGTTCAATCTGGCGCAGCTTGGCTACCGCATGCGGCAGATAATCGCGGACACCCGCGGGTTTCTCAAAACCTTTTGGTTTGGTCATTTACAATCCACCTCTACAATGTATGTGATCATTATTCTATACACCTATATAACAGCCGGTACAGCCTATTCGTATTCAAACCGTAAAAGTCCGTTCATGTCGCGTTTCTTTACTTTGGTAAAGTGCTAACAAACTAAAGCATGCCGATATATTACCACGATTGGCCAACTGCGTCAATGACGCTGAATGACAGGTATTTCTATATGTATACAAAAAGCCGCCCATCGGGCGGCGGTTGGATCGGTTCTATATTGTTATCTGTTGCATCGAGATTGAAATTGCTATCTTTTACATCGACACCGAACGCGACGGCTTGGAGGTCCGCTTTGCCGGGAATGGCGGCATTGTCCCAAACAGGACCCAAATGCCTTTTACCCGGGCCAACAGTGTCACGACCAGCCAGGACACAAAGAGGGCAAGCAGCCATCCGCCTGCAATGACCGCGGCATAATGCAAAGTTGTCCCCCCTGCAGGTACGTAATCCCGATAGAAGAACAAAACCGCCGGATGCAGCAGATAGATGCCGAAGGAGCAGGCGCCCATCCAGGTCAGGAAGCGGGACAGGAAGCTGCCGACATGCCGGTAAAGAATAAATGAGAGCTGGAACAGAACCAGCGAAGACAACAGCCAGTGGAGGTTTCCAATAACCTCGTACCATAACGAGTTAATTCTAAGCTTGTTGACATACGTGTTGTACCATAGTTCCACGTGTAACAGTCCTGCTCCGAGCCAAGCCGCCCACAAAATCAGCCATACGGCCAGTTTAGGACTCTTCATCCCCTTTACACTAACAATAAGCCATTCCTTGAAGCGGCCATAATATACAGCGATCACTCCACCCGTCAAGAAGAACGACATGTACGTAATGGCGAGACTACCTTTTGCCGGAACCTGCCATTCATACTTATTAATAAGGATAAATCCCCACTGCAGCACGAGACCCAGCAGGAAAACAACCCAGCCTGCACCTGCCCTGGATGGAATCCACTGACGAAGCTTTTTGAAGATAGCCAGGAACAGCGGAAAAATGACATACAACTGAATCATAATAATCAGATAATACAGATGAGTATGTGCATTGCCCTGCCACAGCTTGGTCCAGAACCTGGATGCCAGCTCCGGGAACGGCGTATTCAGCTGGTCATTGAAATACAGTTTCATGACATAGTACAAAGCCGAGAAAATAACATAGGGCACAATAATGTATAACAATCTCTTTTTATAAAAGGCTCCGGCCGTCTTCCAGCCGAAAGGTTTATCAATATAGTTATAGAACAGAACAAATCCACTGAGAAAGATAAACACCTGTACAGCAAATTTACTGAATATATTCAGCAGCAGAAAAGGGTGGAACAACGAGCTTCCCTGTGTCTCTACGATTGTCTGCGAGGTGGCATGGATCATAATGACCGCCATGATCGCCATCGCCCGGTACACATCCAGCTCGGGAATCCTTTCTCTTTTAATCAAAACCTAATCTCCCCCAAAAACGCCTTCCTCTTCGGTAAAAGATTCCAGCAATAGTAATGGCTTGTTGCCTTCATCCAACTTAACATACCTGTACCCAATTGTCATCCGCCCAAAGAAAAAGACCCCGGCTGCTTCGCCGAAGTCCTTAGGTATAGCGATCTTCCTTATTTCCGTTCAGCACCGGTTCCTGCTGCATCATGTCCTCTGGCTGGGCTCTGGACAGCTCCCTCAGCGGATTGCCTCCAACAAAACTGCCGGCAGCCACATTACGGTGAACGACCGACCCGGCAGCCACAACAGCCCCGTCTCCGATGGTTACGCCAGGCAGAATGGTGGTATTGGCACCGATAAGGACATTCTCCCCTATAATCACCTCACCCAGCCGGTATTCTTTGATGAGATACTCATGCGCCAGGATTGTAGTGTTGTAGCCAATGACTGAATTTTCGCCCACCGTGATCTTCTCCGGAAAAAAGACGTCCACCATCACCATGAGTCCGAAGGCAGTGTGTTTCCCGACCTTCATCCCTAGCAGACGGCGGTAAATCCAGTTCTTCAACGGCAGGATTGGACAGTAGCGCGCGCATTGGACAAACAAAAAGTTACGTATCCCTTTCCAGGGGCTTACAGTCTTGTATATATGCCAGAGTGCATTGTGCCCATCAATCGGATAGCGCTGCACGTTTCTCACATTTAATCATTCTCCCGGCTGACAAGGTCTAAGATATCCCTCATATCATAAAGCATAAAATCCGGCTCATATCGGCGGAGTGTCTCTTCACCCTTCAGCGACCAGGCAACCCCTGCAGATTGCACTCCTGCCGCCTTGGCTGCCAGAATATCAAAGGAACTGTCCCCAACCATCAGAGTCGTGTCAGGATCAGCCTGCAGCTCTTCTACCGCTTTGAGCACCGGCTCTGCATGCGGCTTGGGATGAACAACGTCATTCACCGTAACGATGCTTCCCATATATTCTGTCAGGCCAAATGTATTCAGCACCCGCATAGAAGAGGGGCGGATTTTGGTTGTGACGACCCCCAGCTTGATTCCGCGCTTATGCAGCTCCTTGACCACTTCCGGCACATGCGGAAATGTCTTAACCATTTCATCATGATGAAGGGCATTATAAGCTCGGTAAGCCTGAACCATTTCCTCTACATTGTGTCCTTCCCCGGCAAATTGCTGCAGCTGCTTCTCCAGGGTATCACCCATATGAGGAATAATCTCCTCGCGGGTTAGCGGCTTCGGCAGCCGGCTGTGCAGAGAATTAATGAATGAACTAATGATCAGCTCGTTCGTATCGATAATGGTTCCATCCAGATCAAATAACACCGTTGTAATCATTTGCAGCTTACTCCTTTTTGTCTTCAACCTCAATTGTCGTATTCGTAGGTTCAGCTGATTCTTCCACAGCTGTGCTCGGGTGTCCAGCTTCAACATCTACCTGCTCAAATGTCTGTTTGCTGGAAACAATCGGATCATTGTAATGCTCCTTGGCACGTCCTGTTGCACGGCGGACGATGATCAGAATAATGGCCACGATGATAATGATCAGGGCAAGCATCTGGGACACTCGCACATTTCCGTAATTCGGATCCAGGAATCCTTGCTCAAAGCCTAACGCTTTCATCGGTGACCATAAACCATTAATAAGTGATGCCAGCCAGGCCGGCCCTTCAAATCCCAGGCTATCTGTACGGAGGGCTTCCACGAAGAAACGTCCGATAGAATACCAGATGAAATAGGAGATGAACAGCTCTCCTGCTCTCAGGAATTTCTGTCTGCGCAGCACCAGCAGAACGAGAATGCCCACCAGACTCCATAACGACTCATACAGGAAGGTCGGATGATGGTAAGTTCCCTGCACATTCATCTGATTCACAATAAAATCCGGTAAATGCAGATTATTGCGGAGGAAAGACTCTTCCGCTGGTCCGCCATAGGCCTCCTGGTTAACAAAGTTGCCCCAGCGGCCAATCATTTGACCGAGCAGCAGTCCGGGTGCACAGATATCCGCAATACGCCAGAAGTTGTAACCTTTATATCTGAAATAAATAACTGCACAGATAATGGCACCAATCAGTGCACCATAGATGGCGATGCCGCCATTCCATATTTTAAATACATCCCAGAAATGATCCTTATAGTCTTCCCATTTAAATGCTACATAATAAATACGCGCTCCTATGATGGCAGACGGCACGCCGAGCAGCAGCATGTCCATAAAGAACTCCTGAGGAATACCAAAGCGCTTGCCCTCACGAATGACGAGAAGCAAGCCCAGAAGCGCGGCCGCTCCCAGAATCAGCCCGTACCAGTGTACTTTCAGCGCCCCGATTGAGAAAGCAATCGGATCCAGCAGCAATGTCCCCATGTAATCTTGCACACTCCCTGTTTTCAATTCAAATTCTGCTATGACTTATGTAGGAGGGACCCGCTTGATCTAATATCACCTAGGCGGGTCACCGGTTGACTCTACAGCTATTGTAGATCAGTCCATATCATCCATATCTTCCGAGATCGTAGCTGTCAGCTTATTCGTGAATTGCAGCGCAGCGTTATATCCCATCTGCTTCAGACGATAGTTCATCGCTGCCACCTCAATAATGACGGCAAGGTTACGACCTGGACGAACCGGAATGGTAACCAGCGGTACATCCGTATCGATGATACGCGTCGTTTCCTCATCCAGACCCAGACGGTCATATTGTTTATCCTGCTGCCATGCTTCCAGCCGGACTACCAGCGTAATCCGCTTGTTATTACGGATAGCGCCTGCACCAAACAAAGTCATCACATTGATGATGCCGACTCCGCGGATTTCCAGCAGATGGCGAATCAACTCTGGAGCAGACCCATGGAGCTGATTATCGGAGGTTTGACGGATCTCCACCGCGTCATCCGCGATGAGCCGATGGCCGCGTTTGACGAGTTCCAGTGCGGTTTCACTTTTACCGATACCGCTGCTTCCTGTGATCAGCATCCCTACCCCGTACACGTCACATAATACGCCATGAATGGTCGCCGTAGGTGCCAACTTACGTTCCAGGAAGCCGGTAATCCGGCTGGACAGGATTGTCGTTGCCATCCCGCTTCGGATAACGGGAATATTCCGTTCTGAACTAATCTCGATCAGTTCTTCGGGAACCTCCAGACCGCGTGTCACCACAATACATGGTGTCTCGTCGGTACAGAGCTTGTCCATACGTTCCTTCCGTTCTTGGGAAGACAGCATACTGAAGAAGGCTAACTCGGTTCTTCCCAGCAGCTGAACACGTTCTTTGGGATGGTATTCAAAATAACCCGCCATCTCCAGGCCAGGTCTATTCAAGTCATCGACCGTAATCGGGCGGCGAAGCCCCTGCTCGCCCGACACGACCTCCAGCTGAAACTGTTGTACTAATTCGGATACCTTTACTTTTTTAGCCATCGTCTTCTTCCTTTCAGCCCGTGCTGTTTCTGTAACACAGCGTTTCCATTGTATTCATCGTATCGGAATTTACAATGTATTGCAATCATCGACTCTACGTCCGGCCTGAGCCGGATTCTCTATGACGGTTCTAGATATGAGAAAAGGGCTATTCCTTCATCGTAGAAGAAATAACCCTTTTTTCCTATCATGGAATTATTGATGTTGAAGATTAGCCCAGCAGCACATTCAGCTCGGACTCTTTATCGAAGATATGAACCTTGTTCATATCAATTGCCATTTGTGTCGTTACGCCATCACGAGTGTTGGAACGGCCGTCTACACGCGCGATAATCGTGTCATTACCTGCGCCACTCAGGTACAAGAGGGCTTCGTGACCCAGGTTCTCTGTTACATCTACATGAGAAGTAAAGATAGAGTTTGGGGAAGCTTCCATAAATACCGGCTCTTCATGGATGTCTTCAGGACGCACGCCCATAATCACTTCTTTGTTGCTGTAGCCTTTGCTTTTCAGCACTTGAGCTTTACCTTGTGGAATAATCAGGTTCAGGTTAGGTGCTTTGAATACCATGTTGCCGCCTTCTTCACTCAGGTTACCCGTAATAAAGTTCATTGTTGGGGAACCGATAAAGCCTGCTACGAACAGGTTGGTCGGACGGTTGTACAGCTCTTCCGGAGAAGCAGCCTGCTGAATGATACCGTCTTTCATAACTACGATACGATCACCCATAGTCATCGCTTCGATCTGGTCATGCGTTACATAGATACAAGTGGTTTCAAGACGCTTAACCAGTTTGGTAATCTCCGCACGCATTTGGCCGCGCAGTTTGGCATCCAGGTTGGAAAGCGGTTCGTCCATCAGGAAGACTTGAGGATCACGGACAATCGCACGGCCCAAGGCTACACGCTGACGCTGACCACCGGACAACGCTTTTGGCTTACGCTCAAGCAAATGCTCAATATCCAGGATTTTCGCAGCTTCACGAACTTTGCGGTCGATTTCTTCTTTCTTCACCTTACGGAGTTTCAGACCAAACGCCATGTTTTGGTATACGCTCATATGCGGATACAGGGCATAGGATTGGAATACCATCGCGATGTCACGGTCTTTAGGAGCTACGTCATTCACCACGCGGTCACCGATGTACAGTTTACCCTCGGAAATTTCCTCCAGACCCGCGATCATACGAAGGGTTGTGGATTTACCGCAACCGGACGGTCCTACCAGAACCAGAAATTCTTTATCTTGAATGTCCAGATTGACGTCGATTACCGTTGCTTTATCGGAACCTGGATACTTTTTAAAAATATGCTCTAAACGTACGCCTGCCATATGATTGTTCCTCCTCAGAAGGGATTATGAAAACGAATACACTTTCTAATATCATATTACCCAACAAGCAGGCAGGACGCCATCCACAAAGTGCACAAAAAAGGTTACACCGTTTTTGTAACTTTGTACAATAGCATCAGAAGTTTCACTAAAACCGCGTCTTCGAAGCGCCTCACATCAAGTCCGGTCTCCTGTTTGATCTTATCTAGACGGTAGATCAGTGTGTTGCGATGCACGTACAGCCTTTTCGCAGTCTCACTGACATTACAGTCCATCTGAAAAAATGTGCTCAACGTTACGCCAACCTCGCTGTCATGAAGGAATGCAGAATGCGTGGAGGCAAGATCCAGGAACTTTTCTCTCTGACGGTCAGGAATACTGTAGATCAGCTTCTCTAGACGCAGCTCCCACGCAAAATGAATCTGTTCAGCTACATGAAACACCCTTCCCAGGAACAATGTCTCTCTCAGTTCTCTAACCAGCTGTATAATATCAGCAGCAGGAATAACAGACGGTACAGCGGCCATATGGAAATTGCCTACCCATTCGGTAGCGATAAGTTCATACAGACCTAGTCCAAAAGCGGTTAATACCTCATGTTCAGATTCCTCTGCATCTGTATCGCGGTCACGCTCATCCGCAGATCCAATTACCATTTCCTCACGTGCAAGAATCAGCCACTCGGATGCCTGCAGAGGGACAAGAATGACCTCTCCGCCAAAGTAACTATCGAGCAGACGTGAGAGCTGATCATAAGGAATCGGTGCATGAACCCCTTCACTCACCAGCACAAACGATAACATAGGCTGACACAGCCGGGGTTTAATCTGTAATTGATCAGGAAGCTCCTTTGCCCCGTACTCCTTTTGATGCTCTTCTATCCATTCTCCCAGCATGACTGCCTGTGCCTCATCGTCATTAATGGTATTCTGGACAGCTGCGGCATCTTCCAACCCTGAGATTAGTAACTCAATAAGCCCCCGCTCCCGATCCGTTAACTCTCCTTCAGCAATGGACAAAACCCGGCCGCGGCTTGCTTCAGCCTGTTCGGCTATATCTAAGGGCAGCGCAAAATAAATTCTCCCCCCATGTACAGAAGAATGCCTGTCTTCCGCATTTGCTTCGAATAACAGATTGTAAGTCTCCGCACCTACCGTCTCCAATTTAACCTTAATCCCCATAGTGTTTTCCAGCTGCAGACAGATCCGTTCAATATTTCGCATAGACAGCATTCCCACCAATCTCCTGTGATAAGACAGTCGAGCCAGCATACCTTGAAAATAAACTCTATCTTCTCTATCATATCAAAAAAAATAAAAAACAAAAAAGCCATCAACCAACGGTTGATGACTTCGGATGAGCCATGAAGGACTCGAACCTTCGACACCCTGATTAAAAGTCAGGTGCTCTACCAACTGAGCTAATGGCTCATATAACTGGTGGAGGATGATGGATTCGAACCACCGAACTCGGACGAGAACAGATTTACAGTCTGCTGCGTTTGGCCACTTCGCTAATCCTCCAAAATAAAAAATGGCTCGGGACGGAATCGAACCGCCGACACGAGGATTTTCAGTCCTCTGCTCTACCGACTGAGCTACCGAGCCACACATCAAAACAAAACAAAAGCGGTCAGGTTGTCACCTTCCCACTTAGGTGGAAAAGAAAATAAATGGCGGAACTGACGGGATTCGAACCCGCGGTCTCCTGCGTGACAGGCAGGCATGTTAGGCCTCTACACCACAGTTCCAGGCCATAAATGGTGCCGGCGAGAGGACTTGAACCCCCAACCTACTGATTACAAGTCAGTTGCTCTACCAATTGAGCTACACCGGCAAGGTGAATATGGAGGCTGAGGGGATCGAACCCCCGACCCTCTGCTTGTAAGGCAGATGCTCTCCCAGCTGAGCTAAGCCTCCAGGGAATATATAGCGGCGAAGGGAATCGAACCCCCGACCTCACGGGTATGAACCGTACGCTCTAGCCAGCTGAGCTACACCGCCATAATAAAAAATATCAATTTGTCCTAATGGCGGAGAGAGAGGGATTCGAACCCTCGCACCACTTACGCAGTCTAACCCCTTAGCAGAGGGTCCCCTTATAGCCACTTGGGTATCTCTCCAAATAAGATTTATCGAAGGACGTCTTCCTTTGAAGCTCCATCCAATAATTAAATTATAGGACAATCAAGGTTTGCACCTTGAAAACTGGATCCGAAACAATCATGCGATCTAGCTGCCTACCGGATGTCTCCGGCAAGCTTGTAGGATAAGCCCTCGACCGATTAGTACTGGTCAGCTCCATGCATTGCTGCACT
>NZ_JAUQTB010000016.1 GCF_030580655.1 Paenibacillus lacisoli | reverse complement strand
AGTGCAGCAATGCATGGAGCTGACCAGTACTAATCGGTCGAGGGCTTATCCTACAAGCTTGCCGGAGACATCCGGTAAGCAGCTAGATCGCATGTTTGTTTCGGATCCAGTTTTCAAGGTGCAAACCTTGTAGCAAGCTGTATGCCTTTTCTAAGGTTTGATATTGCTGAAGTCATTCAGTGATGGAAATGCAGCGCAAAATCAGGTTTGGTGGCGATAGCGGAGGGGTTCCACACGTACCCATCCCGAACACGACCGTTAAGCCCTCCAGCGCCGATGGTACTTGGACCGCAGGGTCCTGGGAGAGTAGGACGTTGCCAAGCACATGAAAACCACTGTTGAGTGATCGACAGTGGTTTTTTGTTGTTTTAACTGTTCCATATAATTGAATAAACCCCACTGGCCTTATTAAGGTTAATGGGGCTTTATTCATAACTAGGCTTTCTTACTGTATATAATTCCTATCGTATTAGGTCCACAATGACTGGAAATGACACAACCTGCTGTTGACAGGACAACCTGTTTGGCACCGGTTTGCTCTTTTAGCGTTTGCTGCAGCTGAAGGGCATCCGTCTCCGCCATAGAATGGACGACATAAATAATATCGTTGTCCATAGACTCTTTTTGAGATAAAGCGTTGCTCAGCATTTGATCCAATGCCTTTTCCCGTTTGCCCCGCACCTTGTAGGCAGGTGTCATTTTGCCGTCAATAACCTTGATGACCGGACGAATCTTTAACAGGCTGCCGATCAGATTTTGCATCCCGGAGCAGCGCCCGCCCTTATATAGGTACTCCAATGTATCAATAACAAATTCAGTATCCACAAGCGGACGAACCTGATGAAGCATGTCTATGATTTCGTCGGTCGACTTCCCTTCCTGAACCGCATAGACGGCCTTCATAACGAGCAGTCCAATACCTGTGGACAAATTTAGAGAATCAAATACCGTAACCCGTCCATCAGGGAATTCACTTGCTGCCAGAAGTGCGTTCTGATAGGTGGAGGATAATTCGGAAGACAAGCTGATATATAGGATATCGTCGCCCTGTTCTATGTATGGTGTAAATGCATGTATAAAATCAGCCGGCGAGGGTGCAGCTGTCTTAGGCAGGCTGCCCGTCTGGCTGACACGCGCATACAGCTCCTGTGGGGAGATATCTACCCCATCCCGTAAGGATTCGTCCCCGAATACAGAGTAGAGCGGCACAATGCCAATCTGGTATTCAGAGAGCCATTCCTTGGGTAAATCGCTGGTACTGTCAGCGAAGATGTGTATTTTACGCATCGAGTTCTCCTTCAATTCAAAGTATCGGTTAAGCTAATAACCACCATATTATAAAACAACGCTGTAACGCTAGCAAATCGCTTAAAGAGATACTTGCTGTGCAATAACACCAAAGATAATTAAACCTACCACCAGCAGGAGCATAATCACGTTGATAATCAATCCGGTAACGGCGAACACTTTACGACGATGACGCATGGAGCAGCCGACAATTCCGAGTATAACACCTGCAAAAGCGAATAGTACATAAATAGCGAACAAAACGAGCGATCCGATAAAACCAGGGTTGGAAGCCAGCTCTTCAGGATCCAGACCGGTTGTTGCATACGTGTTGGCGTACTGATACAGCGTCGAGCTGAACATTAGAAAAAATGCTGCAAACGCCAAAATAGACAGCAAACCTAGTACAAAGGAGGCGATCCCGGGACCAGCGTGTTTTACTTTGACCTCCCTTTCGTTCATGAATGTACTTGCGTCCGTTTCTGTGAATCCTGGCCTCTCGGTGGAGTTCTGATTCAAGCCCATTACACATCTCTCCTTAGAATAAGTTATCAAACATATACCATTTCATATCCTGTTGTAAAAATCAACCCTCATAAGATAGATGTAATGAGGTTTATACAACATTAACACCTCTTCACCCACTATAAACGGACAGAGTAAAGTGGAAAACGATAAAATAATCCTTTAATATTAAACAAGTAACGTCGTTACAAGCGATAACAGGCTATATAAGCGGTTATCCAGACAAAGGAGAGAATCATATGATGCAGCAAAGGTGGATTAGAATCGGGGCTGTGGCAGCGATGCTGTCTGTAGCCATCGGTGCTTTTGGAGCACACTTATTGAAGGGGAAAATAGATGCAGATGAGCTGGCTATATTCGAGACAGGGGTCAGATATCACATGTATCACGCAATCGGGCTTGTGCTGATTGCCCTGGCGGCAGGACAGTGGGGCACTTCAGCCAAGCTGCTCTGGGCGGCAAGATTGTTCGTGATCGGGATCGTGCTGTTTGCGGGAAGTTTATATGTACTAAGTATAACAGGAGTGAAGGTCCTGGGGGCAATTACACCGCTGGGAGGAGTCTGTTTTATTGCGGGATGGATTCTACTCGCGTTGGCTGCTCCCAGAAAAAATGGATCGGCACATTCTTGAAAACAAAAAAACGGACACCTGGTGTCCGTTTTTTTGTTTTTCAGAAAACCTTAAATTCATCAATTTCATTCGTGCGGAAGGAGTATACCTGCTTCTCATCTACATGGTAGACGTTAATAAGTCCATTGGAAAGGTCAAAATTGAGAATACGGCAGGGAATGCTCTGTTGGCGGCCGTAACGGTTCACTATAATTCGTACAAGCTTGTTCCCTTGAATCTGTTCTTGAATCCATGTACTTAAATCTCCAGTAATGCTGCTGCCTGATGATGACGGTTTCTCTGTAACTGAAGCTGGTTTGTCTGTCATCTGCTTGCTCTCGGATTGAACGTTTGCTCTACTCTTACCTGCCGGAGAGCTGGTCTGGGATGCCTGGCTTTTGATACCGGATAAGGAGGCCATCGAGCCGCGTTTGACTTGGAGCGCTGCTTCAATTAAAGAACCTAGTTCAATGCCCGATTTGATTCGGTAATCAGCAGCTGATTCCATGTGGTTAAGCGTATCCAATAAGGCTTGAAGTGCGTGTCCGTTGGACTGACCTTGAACCAAAATATCAACGTTAAATAAAAAACTCGTTTCCTCAGTGGATGATTCCTTTTTCATTGTTCCTCCAGCCCCGCTGTTTGATTGTCAGATTGTCCTGTTAGGTATTAATCATCATATCATTAAAATGAAACAAAGCATAGTACCTAAGACTCGCAATTTTACATACCTGATTCGATACATTTCGACAATTTTGTCTGGGTAAAGGTCCACACTGTGCCACACATCATGCATACAATGGTCTTAATATTAAAAGGAGGTGCAGTGCTTCATATGGTAACCATGGAGCCAATTCGTGTAGGAGATTCTGTTCTGATCGGGGTCGAAGTCAAGCTGCCAAAAACGACGCTGCTCAGCATTTCAACCTCCCGAGGATACATCATGTGCGGAGCGCTTGATATAGGTCTTTTGAATGAGGTACTTGGATCTCGTCAAATTATTGCGGCACGGGCTATCGGTGTACGAACGCTTGAACAGCTCCTGAATGCGCCGATGGAATCGGTCACCAAGGAAGCAGAGGCTATAGGAGTATTGCCTGGAATGTCAGGTTATGAAGCATTGGAGAAAATGCTGTGAATTAGACCTGTGCAGCCCCCGTGTAACAAGACATCAGAATGTGAGCCGGGGCGCTGCTGTACATAAAGTAAGGACCTGGAATAATAGTATAAACAAGCGTTCACAATAAGGTTGTTCCGTTTGCAGCCGCACACAGAATCGGCCGGATTTTGTTTCGCAAGAAATTAGCAAGGGTAAATGAAGAATAGACGCCTGGCAGGTATAGTATCTGGCCTGCTGGCGTCTTGACGCTGACAATTATACAGTCCAGGCCTATCATTCAAACAGGAATGGGAATGGATTGCAAACTTAATTTATGACAAAGGATGGGATCATTATGGCTAAAACACAAACAACCAAAGCTTCTACAACATTGGAACAACAATTGAACCGTCAAGTTGCCAACCTGAATGTACTTTATGTTAAAATCCACAACTTCCATTGGTATGTTAAAGGTCCTAACTTCTACACGCTGCATGTAAAATTTGAGGAGCTTTATAATGAAGTTACGCTGAAAATGGACGAGATTGCAGAACGACTGCTGGCCATTAAAGGCAGTCCTGTCGCAACCCTTAAAGAATATCTTGAACTGTCTTCCATCCAGGAAGCAAGCGGCAAGGAAGATGCGAATACGATGGTGCAGACGATCATCGAAGATTTCGCGACACTGTCAGAAGAATTCCAGGAAATTATTGATGCAGCTGAAGAGGCAGAGGATCAACCAACTAGTGATCTGCTGACAGGCTACAAACGTGACCTGGAGAAGCATATGTGGATGCTCCGTTCTTTCCTGGGTAACTAATCCTGGGCGGGAACAATATAGCGCGGTCTGCTCTGCAGGACGACTGGTGACGCTTGCAGGATATGCCGGTGCCGGTCGACAGACACCCAAGCTGACTGCAGCTGACAAGTAATTAGATGAAGTTAAGGAAATATCAGGTCTGGTTGAGTATTCAGCCAGGCCTTTTTAATATTTTGAAGGATACCTGCAAACAATGTCAAATAGTCCGGAGGTTGCAATGAAAATGAACTTTATTATAAAATCGACTTGAGAATCACTGAGAATCAGTTTAGAATGATTATAAATAAACTGTGATTTTTATCATTGCATGAAATCAGGGGAACCCCTGTTAGATGATATAACTTTCTGATTTCCATGAATAGACAACTTTATTGGAGGGACAAACAGACATGGCTACAAATTTCGTCATTGAAGGTTTGAAAGCAACAATCGAAGGCAAGGAGATCCTGAAAGGAATTAACCTTGAAATGAAGGGCGGAGAGATCCATGCGATCATGGGTCCAAACGGTACAGGCAAGAGTACCCTGGCATCTGCTCTGATGGGACATCCTAAATATGAAGTAACAGACGGTAAAGTTCTGTTGGACGGCGAAGATGTACTGGAAATGGAAGTGGATGAGCGTGCGCGCGCAGGATTGTTCCTGGCGATGCAATATCCAAGTGAAATTGCCGGTGTTACAAATTCTGACTTCCTTCGCAGTGCAATCAACGCCCGCCGCGGTGAAGGCAATGAAATTTCCCTGATTAAATTTATCCGTCAAATGGAAGGCAAAATGAAGGATCTCGAAATGAACCCGGAATTTGCACACCGTTACTTGAACGAAGGCTTCTCCGGCGGTGAGAAGAAGCGTAACGAAATTTTGCAGATGCTGCTGCTGGATCCGAAAATTGTCGTGCTTGACGAAATTGACTCCGGTCTGGATATCGACGCCCTGCGTATTGTAGCAAACGGTGTAAATGCTATGAGAAGCGAAGACCGTGGTTTCCTAGTTATTACCCACTACCAGCGTCTGTTGAATTACATCAAACCTGATTTCGTTCACGTTATGATGCAAGGCCGTATCGTGAAGTCTGGCGGTCCTGAGCTGGCAGAGCGTCTGGAAGCTGATGGTTACGACTGGATCAAAGAAGAGCTCGGAATAGTTGATGAAACTGTAGGCCAAGAAGCGTAAGACAGAGACGAAGGAGGAACACTGATGACAACACAAACTACTCTTCCGGTTAACTCTGACACGTTGCGCGCTTGGGCTCAGCAGAAGAATGAGCCAGCATGGCTTACGGAGCTGCGCCTCAAAGCCTTGGAGCTTGCAGGTCAACTGGAACTACCACAATTTGAGAAAACTAAAATCGATCGCTGGGATCTGAGCCAGTACGGTGCATACCAAGCTGAAGAGGCTCTTGCTTCACTGGATGAGGCTCCGGCTGCGATTGCCGATCTGATCAAGCCTGAAGAAAACGGAAGCCTTATTATTCAGCGCAACTCCGGTATCGTCTATACACATCTCTCTGCTGATCTTGCTGCCAAAGGCGTGATCTTCACCGATTTGGAAACTGCGGCACGTGAGCATGAAGAGCTGGTTAAACCTTATCTGCATACAGTCGTTAAAAGTGAGGAAAGCTCCATTGCGGCGCTGCATACAGCTCTGTGGAACGGCGGTGTATTCCTGTATGTTCCGAAGAATGTCGAGATCGAAGCGCCGCTGCAGGCCGTATTCCTGACGGATGATGCTGGTGCTGCATTTGCTCCGCATATTTTGATCGTTGCGGATACGAATAGCTCTGTCACTTACGTAGACAACTATGTTTCCGGTGAGCTGTCTTCTCCGGTGTTCCATAACGGCGCTGTTGAAGTGTATGCCAAAGCCGGTGCGAAAGTGCGTTATGCAACGGTTCATCAGCTTAATGGCAGCACAACGGATATCTCTTTCCGCCGTGCGGTAACGGATAACGATGCTTCAATTGAGTGGATTGTCGGTGAGATGAACAACGGTAATACAGCAAGTAATACAATGACCGTACTGAAGGGCAATGGATCCACCTCGGATTCCAAAATCATTGCTGTAGGCTCCGGTGCCCAAAAGATTAACTATACAACCCAAGCTCAGCACTTTGGCAGAGATTCTGCAAGCCAGATGATCACACGTGCTGTTATGCGTGAAGAAGCTTCAGCTATCATCAACGGAATCACGAAGATTGAGAAAGGCGCGACTAAGGCGGACGGTCAGCAAACCGAGAAAGTATTGATGCTGAGCCCGAAATCCCGTGGAGACGCCAACCCGATCCTTTTGATTGATGAAGATGACGTAACTGCAGGACACGCAGCATCGGTAGGACAAGTAAACCAGGAACAAATCTATTACCTGATGTCCCGGGGGATTACCCGCGAGGAAGCCGAACGCTTGATTATTTATGGTTTCCTGGCTCCGGTGGTATCGGAAATTCCACTGCCAGCCCTGCAGGAACAGCTGCAGCGCCTGGTTGAACGGAAACTGGGACAATGAATCCGTTAGAGATTCGGGAGCAATTCCCCATTCTGCACCAGGAGATCAATGGTCATCCATTGGTCTACCTGGATAATGCGGCAACATCACAGAAACCGCTCGCGGTAATCGACGCGGTTAAGCGTTATTATGAATGGGACAATTCGAATGTTCACCGCGGTGTGCACACTTTGGGCAGCCGGGCAACCGACGCTTACGAGGGTGCACGCGAGAAGGTGCAGAAGTTCATTAATGCCAAGCGCAGCCAGGAGATCATTTTTACGCGTGGAACGACAACGGCTCTGAATCTGGTTGCTTCTTCCTATGGCCATGCCAATGTGAAGGAAGGCGACGAGATCGTTATTACGCCGATGGAGCACCACAGTAATCTGATTCCCTGGCAGCAGCTGGCCAAGGCAACAGGAGCGACTCTGAAATATATTCCACTGCAGGAAGACGGCAATATTGATCTGGCTGATGTGGAGAAGACGATTACAGACAAGACGAAGATGGTTTCGGTTGTCTATGTCTCGAATGTCTTGGGCGTGGTGAATCCGGTCAAAGCGATTGCCGAGATCGCTCATCGTCATGGTGCCGTTATGGTCGTTGATGGAGCACAGAGCACCCCTCATATGAAGGTGGATGTACAGGACCTGGATTGTGACTTCTATGCGCTCTCCGGCCATAAGATGTGCGGTCCTACCGGAATTGGTGCTTTGTACGGCAAAAAGGCCCTTCTAGACGCGATGGAGCCTGTAGAGTTTGGTGGAGAAATGATCGACGATGTTGGTCTGTATGAATCCACCTGGAAAGAGCTCCCTTGGAAGTTTGAAGGCGGAACCCCAATTATTGCAGGAGCTGTCGGTCTGGGCGCTGCGATTGATTTCCTTAGTAATATTGGCATGGATGCCATTGAACGTCATGAGAGTCTGCTCGCAAATTACGCGATGGACCGCATGAGAGAGATTGATGGCATTTCTATATATGGCCCGGCTAAAAGGGACGTTGGACTGATTACTTTTAATATGGATGAAGTACATCCCCATGATGTGGCCACCGTGCTGGATGCCAGCGGGATTGCGATTCGTGCAGGGCATCACTGCTGTCAGCCGCTGATGCGCTGGCTCAAAGTAGGTTCTACTGCACGCGCAAGCTTTTACTTGTATAATACAGAAGAAGACGTCGACCGTTTGATCAGCGCCTTAATCCAGACAAAGGAGTATTTTGGCGATGCAACTTGATGACCTGTACCGGCGTGTTATAATGGATCACTATAAGAACCCCCGCAACCGCGGCAGGTTCGAAGACGATGAGGCCGTAACGGTGGATCTGAACAATCCAACGTGCGGAGACCGGATTTCCCTGCAGTTGAAGACGAAGAACAATATCGTTGAAGATGCCAAGTTTTCCGGAGAAGGCTGCTCGATCAGCATGTCCTCCGCTTCGATGATGACAGAGGCGGTAAAAGGCAAATCGCTCGAGCAGGCCCTGGATCTGGCTGGCCGTTTCTCCAAGCTGATGCAGGGGGAAGAAGTGGATTTTGACGATTACGAAGATATCGAAGCCCTATCCGGTGTGAATAAGTTCCCAGCACGCATCAAATGTGCCACATTGGCCTGGAATGCACTGCGCAAGGGAATCGAAGTTGAGCATTAACGACAAGAGGTTAGGGAGGTATTATCATGGCTAAAAAAGCACCTGAAATGGAAGAGTATAAATATGGCTTCCGTGATGAACATAAAGCGATTTTCCAGACTGGTAAAGGTCTGACGCCTGAAATTGTTAAGGAAATCTCCAAAATTAAAGGCGAACCCGAGTGGATGCTGGACTTCCGTCTGAAATCCCTCAAGCAGTTCGAGAAGATGTCCATGCCGGAATGGGGCGGAGATCTGAGTGAACTGGATTTTAACGACATTCAGTACTATGTAAGACCTTCGGAGAAGCAGGGCAAGACTTGGGAAGAGGTTCCTGCTGAAATCAAGGAAACCTTCGACAAGCTGGGTATTCCTGAAGCGGAACAGAAGTTCCTGGCCGGTGTATCTGCCCAGTATGAATCTGAGGTTGTTTATCACAACATGCAGAAGGACCTGGAAGATCAGGGCGTGATCTTCATGGATACAGACACAGCTCTGAGAGAGCACCCGGAGATTCTGAAGGAGTATTTCGCAACGGTAGTACCGCCAGCGGACAACAAATTTGCTGCATTGAATAGTGCTGTATGGTCCGGCGGAAGTTTTATCTACGTACCCAAAGGTGTAAAATGTGAAATTCCGCTGCAGGCGTACTTCCGCATTAACTCCGAGAACATGGGTCAGTTCGAGCGTACGCTGATTATTGCTGATGAGGATAGCTTCGTACACTACGTAGAAGGCTGTACAGCGCCGATCTACAGCACGAACTCCCTGCACAGTGCGGTCGTTGAGATCATTGCAAAGAAGAACGCACGTGTGCGTTATACAACGATCCAGAACTGGGCGCCGAACATTTTCAACCTCGTTACGAAGCGTGCAGTTGCAGAAGAGAATGCGACAATGGAATGGGTCGATGGCAACATCGGTTCCAAGCTGACCATGAAATACCCTGCAGTCGTACTGAAAGGCCGTGGCGCCAAAGGTATGGTACTGTCCATCGCAGTAGCAGGTAAAGGTCAGCATCAGGATGCTGGTGCGAAAATGATCCACCTTGCACCAGATACCACTTCTACGATCGTATCGAAATCGATCAGTAAGCATGGCGGTAAAGTAACCTACCGTGGTCTGGCTTCCTTCGGCCGTCAGGCGGAAGGTGCTAAATCTAATATCAAGTGCGATACATTGATTCTGGATAATCAGTCGACTTCGGATACAATTCCGTACAACGAGATTTTCAATGACAACATCACCCTGGAGCACGAAGCAACCGTGTCCAAGGTGTCGGAAGACCAGCTCTTCTACCTGATGAGCCGCGGTCTGAGCGAAGCAGAAGCCACGCAGATGATCGTTATGGGCTTCATCGAGCCGTTCACGAAGGAACTGCCGATGGAGTACGCGGTTGAGATGAACCGTCTCATCAAGTTCGAAATGGAAGGAAGTATCGGTTAAGCCTTTAACATCTAGGGTTTAGCGGGTAATATAAATAATCGTGCCGATTTCGTGCCGATTCAGATTTGAGTCCCAATGAAGAAGGCGAACTTTTTAAGTTCGCCTTCTTTTATTAATAAGCTATCGCTGTTCTAAGCACGTTTCACACATTTTTTGCCACCGGACTTGAAATGCTAAAGAGCCAAGCTTTTCGTTTAACATAAGGGCGATCGTCCATATTGATTTTCAAAACAACGGACCCTGCTGCCAAGGCAGTCAGGGTCCGTTGTTCGTGCTATTTAACCACTACATATAAATTTCATCAATGGCCAAGGAACGTTCGCTCGCCAGGTCGACAAATCCTCTCTCGGTCTGGACCAGCGGTCTAAAATAATCAATCGCGTTATTATGTATAATGACGCCGGATTCTCCGTTCGTGAGCAGTACGCGTTTGCCGATAAAGTTGGGCAGCATATGACGAATAAAGGCCTGTGTCACTTCAGCATTCAGCTGTCCAAAGCTTAATTGGTACAATTCACGCAGGACAGAGAGCAGCTCCTGCTTGTTCTGATAGACCCGATTAGAGCTCATGGCACTGTATACATCCGCTACCGCAACAATCCGCGCATAAGGATGAATTTGTTCTTTTACGAGCCCGTGCGGATAACCTTTGCCATCCTCGCGTTCATGATGCTGCAGAGCAACGAGTGCGCTGATCTCATCATTGGTTGAATTCAGGATAATATCATACCCCAGCTGTGCATGGCGTTTCATCTCTTCGTATTCATCAGGTGTAAGTTTGCCCGGCTTATTGAGAATGGCGGGAGGAATCATGCTCTTGCCGATATCATGCATATATCCTGCCTTGCCAATGACATATGCTTCTTCCTGACTGTATCCCATCCAGAGTGCGATATAATAAGACAATACGCCTACCTGGAGGGAATGCTTGTAGGTATATTCATCCCGCTTGTCCAACAGCAGCAGCAGGGACACCACGTCGCGATGATTATTTAACTCTGTGGTTAACGGCATCATCGCTGCGGTAACAATATATTCATCAAATACCCCTGTTTGTGCGGCTTCCACAAACATAGCCTCAAACGTATCAAAGGCTTCCAGAAAAAGAGGTTTGACGCGGCTGTATGATTCGATTAAGAAAGCGTCATCATCGAGATCTGAACCAGAAGATGAGGATTCCATACCTGTATCAACATCAATGTAGTCAATTCCGTGTTGAAGGAACTTGGCCAGGTCATCCGGTTTCAATTCTGTGCCTTTGCCTAATATAAGCAGTCCGAATGAATTGTAGGTGTCGCTTTGCAGGATATCCCCGGGTTTAGCATCGGTCACATGTATTCTCAATCTTACAACCACCTTTTACGCGAGTCAGTTAGTGAGAATATTTTACCAAGAAAATTATGGGATTACAACGACATTTTACTACAAAAGATCTACAGTTGGGTCCCATGGTCCTAGTTGATGACCCTTCCACTCCGAACCATCCTCCCAAATTTCCTTTTTCCAAATCGGGACCGTCTGCTTCAATCTCTCAATCGCATAACGGCTCGCCTCGTAACAGGTATCACGATGGGGAGCTGAGATGGCAATAATGACACTGATACCGGCAATATCTACGATGCCCAGACGATGGGAAATTGCACAGCGCGTACCCGGCCAGCGGCTGAAGATTTCGGATCCGATCAGAGACATCTGCTTGAGGGCCATAGGGATGTATGCCTCGTACTCCAGATGGACGGTTCGCTGATTGCCGGTCATTTCCCGGGTGGTTCCGACGAAGCTGATGGAAGCCCCGTGATTGGCTGTAATGACTTTACCCGTCACCTCTTCGACCGAGAGAGGCAGATAGGTGATGACATACATACCATCCTCTGTTATATGGTCAACGGGCTGGTCAGGATCTGTTCCGCTGCCTCCGGAAACGGGCGGGATGAGAGCGATCTCGTCGTCTTCCTTAAGCGGTGCAGCGTCAGGTGTGTACTCCTGATTAACAGCAACGAACGAAGTACGGATGAGGGAAGCCGCATCAGGATATTGTTCAGCGAGCTTTGTTTTTAGACTGCCTGCTGTACAGGCTGTATCTGGGTATTGGAATTCAAGACGGGAACTGCCGATCCGTTCAGCAAGTCCGGCGAATAGATGAATAAGCAGCTTCAAGTGACTTCACCTCATGTGTGTATGAATAGCTATAACCGATTATAAACCCCTACAATATACCACAATCGTTCTGAAAATGTTATGCTAAGGGGTGGATTTACAGCTCTACATTTCTATAAGGAGGGAATTGAGATGAATACAGCACCTGAGACCCTTACCATTTTGCATACTAACGATATTCACAGTCACTTCGAACATGTTCCTTCCCTTGCTGCCATGATAGAAGCTGAGAAGACGAAGGCTGCCGGTCCGGTTCTCGTGCTGGATATCGGCGATCATATGGATCGTGCAGCTGTAGAGACCGAGGGTACTATGGGCAGTGCCAACGTCGATATATTGAATTTGACTGGATATGATGCCATAACGATTGGTAACAACGAAGGGCTGACCTTCACTCCGGAGGAGCTTCAGCTGGCTTATGCGGGGATTCAATGCCCTGTCGTCTGCGGAAATTTCGTAGAACTGTCAACGGGCAAAACGCCGTCATGGATGTCGGAATATGCCATTATCGATAAAAATGGAATTAAAATCGGCCTGCTCGGAGCTACAGCTCCTTTTAGCACGTTCTATGAGCTGTTGGGCTGGAGCACGCTAAATCCATATGAGACCCTTGCCCGCCAGGTCCGGGAAATTCGGGGTCAGGTGGACCTGATTGTTGTGATGTCCCACCTCGGGCTATCGTCTGACCAGAAGATCAGCAGCAGCATATCGGGCATTGATGTCATATTGGGCGCCCATACTCATCATTTGCTGCAGGACCCGCTGATTGCCGGCAGCACTGTGATCGGGGCAGCCGGCAAGTTCGGCCGCTGGCTGGGGACCATGACGCTGGAGAAAGCAGGCGGGGCGGCGTCATACCGCTTGGTACAGGGCACCTGCCTGGAAGTGGTGCCTGATCTGCTGGAGGAGAACGTAACAGCTGCGCTGCTGACCCATCGCCAGCAGGCAGAGCAGGCCCTGTCAGGCACGATCGTAATTACGGACCGGGAACTGCCTGTGAATACGCGACGGGAATCTCCATTCGGCAATCTGCTTGCCCAGGCTGTCCGCCATTTTACAGGTGCTCCTGCTTCCGTAGTCAATGCAGGGCAGCTGCTTGGTCCTCTGCCGGAGGGAGACGTGAGTAAAGGGCTTTTGCATCAGCTGTGTCCTTCGCCTATCAACACCTGTACCATGCTGCTGACCGGAAGAGAACTGCGACGAACCCTTGAGGAGAGCCTCCTCCCAGAATTCACGGATCGCGCGATTATTGGCTTTGGTTTCCGCGGCAAAGTCCTTGGGTCGATATGTGTCGATGGCATACAGATAAAATATGACGAAAATCGCCCTTCCTATGATAAAATAACGGAGATAACCATTCAGGGACAGGTTGTGCAGGATGAAGGCAGCTATCTGATTGGGACGCTGGATATGTTTACTTTCAAGGTGGGTTATGAGGAGCTGGCCAAGGGGAGGGATGTTTCTCTGCGCCTGCCCGAGTTTTTGGGCAACCTGCTGGAAGAGGAACTGAAACGGCCATTGGCATTGGAACAGTGTTTTGAGCAGCGCTGGATGGAACGGAAGGAATAACCCTATTGCAGTGTAAGCGGAATTCTCTTTCAGATCCATGTTTATATCGAGCGAAAGACCGACACAAGATGGATCATCAGTCATCCATGGCGTCAGAGGGAGAGGGTTTAGTTTGCGTCTAGTACCAGTTACGTCACTGCAATCCGGCATGAAGCTGGGCAAAAAAATATATACTGAAGATGGGCTGGTCCTGCTGGCAGCGGGTGTGGAACTGACTGATAAGTTAATCTCACGGCTCTGCCAGTTGGGAATCGGCTACATCTATATAGAAGATGCATTGACAGAGGACGTTCATGTGCCGGAGCTTATTCATGAGGAGACCCGTCTAAAGGCATTATCTGTGATCAAGAGGGAATTTAATATGGTTCCCAAGGGATTTGTAAGCAATCGTGCCTATCACCTTGGAGCGGCATTTGGCCAAATGATGGAGTCTATACTGGATGACATCGGAAGCAGGGATGATACGATGATTATGCTTCAGGATATGAAATCAACGGATTTCAGCCTTTTTGATCATTCGCTTAACGTCTGTCTGTACACGCTGGTGCTTGGCCTGGCGAATGGCTACAACAAGAAACAGCTCCTAGAGCTGGGGCTCGGTGCACTGCTTCACGATATCGGGAAAATGCAGATCCCTTCCCACATCCTGCAGAAGCCCGGCAAGCTGACGGATGAGGAATTCAAGCATGTTCAGGCACATACGAAGATTGGCTTTGAGATTCTGCGGAGTGAGCCCGGGATCCCGCTCGTGTCTGCGGTCTGCGCGCTGCAGCACCATGAACGCCTGAATGGCAGCGGATATCCAAACGGATTCAAGAAGGACGAGATCCATGAGTATGCCAAGTGGGTGGCCCTCGCTGATTCCTACGATGCCATGACAGCTAACCGTGTGTATCGCCCTGGTCTGCTGCCGCATAAGGCAGTCGAGAGTCTGTACGCCGGCTCAGGGACGCTGTATGAACAGAGCATGCTGGAACGATTCAGAGATTGTGTTGCGATTTATCCGCTGGGATTGACGGTTACACTAAGTACAGGTGAGACCGGTGTCGTGGTCCGCATCCATCACCAGATCCCGCAGCGGCCGGTGATCCGGGTATTCAAGGACCGGAACGGTCAGGAAGTGCCGCCATACGAAATCGATTTATCGACAGCACTGTCCATTATTATTACTGATATTCCCGGCATACATAATGAAATGCTGCAGCGAGGATAGGCTGCTGCCTAAGGCCTGATGACATTGGAGGCCTGACACCGCACCTGGAGAACCCCGAGACGATGGAGGTGATCCGGGTGCTGTTTTACTTGGAGCATGTTATGATAATAACGACATCAATTTAGGTTAATATTAAGAAAAAGGTGAACAGAATGACGGTTTTACAAGAAAATAGTTTTCCCGTGCAGCCCCTTTCCCCGAGCAACGATCCCTGGGATCCGATTGGCTCACTGCGTGTACATGGCAAGCATGTACTGACCAGTGTGGAAATGACGGTTACGCATTTATGCAATATGCGCTGTGAGCACTGCGCAGTCGGCGATATGCTGACGATGAAGGAGGCTCCGTTCCTTCCGCTGTCCCAGATGCTTCAGAGACTTGATGAGGTAGAGCATCTGCAGACGATCAGTCTGACAGGCGGGGAGCCTTCCATGCTGGAAAAAACGGTGGATGAAGTTATCGTCCCGCTCCTGAAATATGCAAGGGAACGGGGAATCCGTTCACAGATCAACTCCAACCTGACGCTCGACATTGGCAGATACGAGAAGCTGCTTCCCTACCTGGATGTCATGCATATTTCATTCAATTATCTGAATGCGGATGATTTCCATACGGTTGGTTTCGCAAATACAGGCCGCCCGGTTTCCCGGGATGTCGCTGCGCGTATGTACGACAAGATGATGGAGAACGCACGACGGTTAAGCGAGATGGGCATGTTCATTTCAGCAGAGACGATGATTAATTACCGGACGCATGAGAAACTGGACGGTATTCATCAGCTGGTCCGTGAAATGGGCTGCCAGCGCCATGAGGTACATCCGATGTATGCCTCCAACTTCGCTTCCTCCCTGCCGGTTCTCTCTTTGGACGATATGCGCCGTGCGATTCATGGTCTGCTGGATGTCCGGGATCCGGACATGTGGATGCTGTTCGGCACACTGCCGTTCTTCGCATGCTCCAGCAGGGCTGAGGATCTGGAGCTGATCCGTCGTCTGCATGCGGAACCTATGGTTACGGTCCGTAACGATCCGGATGGACGAAACCGGGTGAACGTGAATATGTTTACGGGAAACGTATATGTAACAGATTTCGCTGACATCCCGTCATTCGGTAACATTCGTGAGGACCGGCTGGACGATATTTTTGCAGAATGGAGAGACCGCCACCCGTTGAACCAGACGGTGAACTGCCATTGTGATGCAGCCGGCTGCTGCGGCCCTAACCTGCTCGTACAGGATATGTACTACAAAGGGGTCGATTTCAAAACAAGGAAAGCCATAACACTATAGAAATGGGGAATCCCAATTGTCGCATACCGAATTTCACCCCGGAGAGCTATTTCTAAATTTGTTTTTGGTCTTATTATTGGTTTTCCTGAACGGTGTATTTGTCGCTGCGGAGTTCTCATTGGTCAAAGTAAGGCATTCCCGGCTCACGCAGCTGCAGTCGGAAGGCAATAAGCTGGCGAGCTACGCATTAACCGTAAACCGTAAGCTGGATGCGTACCTGTCAGCCACCCAGCTGGGTATTACGCTGACATCCCTGGGACTCGGCTGGCTCGGTGAACCTGCGGTATCCGAGCTGCTCGTGGAGCCGCTGATGTACCGTCTGGGTGTACAGGATCAGGGGATTATTACTACGGTATCCGTCGTAATTGGCTTCTGTGTAATTACCTTCCTGCATATCGTACTGGGGGAGCTTGCGCCAAAATCACTGGCGATCCAGAAAACAGAAGGGGTCGCTCTAGGGCTGTCTGCTCCGCTGCTGCTGTTCTACCGGGTGTTTCTGCCGGTAATCTGGGTGCTGAACGCATCGGCCAACGGTCTGCTGCGCATCTTCGGTATTCAGCCTGCCAGTGAGGCGGAAGCGGCTCACTCGGAGGAGGAAATCCGGATTCTAATGAATCAGAGTGCGAAGAGCGGCGTTATCGATAAGGACGAGATCAAGCTGATGGATAACATCTTCGATTTCTCGGATCTCCTTGCTCGTGAGATTATGCTGCCCCGAACGGATATGGACTGTCTGTATACCAATCTGCCGCTGGAAGAGAACCTGCGGATTATCAGCGAGACCAAACACTCGCGGTACCCGGTGGCTTTCGAGGATAAGGACCAGATTGTCGGCTTCATTCATATTACCGACCTGCTGCTCGCCGATCCGGACAAGCAGCAGGATCTCGCTTCCCTGGTGCGTCCGATCCTCAATGTGCCGGAATCGATGGAGGTCAGTCATGTGCTGCGTCTCATGCAAAGCAAGCATTCCCAGCTGACGCTGGTGGTCGATGAGTATGGCGGTACAGCGGGCCTGCTGACAGCAGAAGAGATCCTTGAAGAGATTGTAGGGGATCTCTACGATGAATTCGAGGATGAGCGTCCGAGTGTCGAAATTAATGAAGATACGATTTCCGTAGACGGCAGGATGCTTATTGAGGACGTGAATGATCTGACCGGCATCGCGATTGAAGACGATGAGGTCGATTCGATTGGAGGGTGGCTGTTCAAGGAGTTAGAGGGCAACCCTGCCAAGGGTAAAAAGGTCGAACATGCTGGTGTAATCTTCGAGGTGGGTGAAGCCTCACGCCTTCGTATTATGCGTGTGGTCATTCACCGGACACCGGGCATGCGCCTCGGAGCTGAACAGGAGAATGAAGAGAATCTGGAGGAGAACACGGCGCTGACCGATTAGCATCTCATGGACTTATGGAATTGTAGAATTACATAAGCACAATCGGGTGGACAAACGGAGCTCCCTGCTGCCAGTTATGCGGCGGCAGGGAGTTTTTGTTTTCTACAAAATCTGGTTCGAAATCGGGCCCTTTCCTCATATGCATGTTATAAAGTCAGAATGAGTAAAGGAGGACCCTGTTATGCAGCCTTCGCAATTTCGGGAGTATGCACCTTTTGTAGGTCCGTTTGATCCTTGCCCCCCGATTCGGATCAAGACGTATAACGTGCCGCCAAATCTGTTCGTCCGATTCCAGCCGCCAGGCCTTCCGCAATTCAGTCCACAGGAGGCATTAAGGCTGGGAACGCTGTGGCCTGCCTTCTACAGCCCTTATCCGGCACCGGCCGGACCGCGGCAAGAGGAGGAGGGCGTATGATGGAAGCAGGTAAGCCGGTGCCGTGTGATGAGCAGTATTATCAGCTGCTGGAGCAGCTGCAGACGCTGGATTTTGTGCTGGTAGAGCTTAATTTGTATCTGGATACGCATCCCAACGATCTCAAAGCCATTGAGCAGTATAACCAGTTTACCCAGGAGAGAATGAAGGTAGCCAATCAGTTTCAGCTTCTCTATGGACCGCTGATGCATTTTGGTCATGCGTTTTCCAAGTGTCCGTGGGAATGGAGCCAGAGCCCTTGGCCTTGGCAGGTATAGCTGACGAAGAGGAGGGAAATGCATGTGGATTTATGAGAAAAAGCTGCAGTACCCAGTACGGGTCAGCAAATGTGATCCCCACATGGCGAAACTGCTGCTTGAGCAGTACGGCGGTGCCGATGGTGAACTGGCTGCTGCCCTGCGATATCTGAATCAGCGGTACACCATACCGGATAAGGTGATTGGTCTGCTCAATGATATCGGCACCGAGGAATCTGCACATCTAAGTTATCGTTCATTATCTCAAGCTCGGGGGAGCTTTGGAAATAACTTAAGATCGAATTTATGAATGCTGTCCGGTCGGCTCCAATGACCACGGACAGTTTTTTTGTATACCGCCATCTCCAGAACTGATTTAAGCAGCTCATTACGCTTGGCAGGATCATCTGTTTTAGGATAGGTATCCAAGACTCGCTCAACATTAGGAATGATGGTTACTTTTGCTTTTTGGCGTTTATGTTCTATTTCAAGATCAGCTGCTGCATTCCTTAGGGTATCCTCGGCTTCTCTAATTCGCTGGGAGAGGCTTTGTGATCGCTCAAGATAAGTTTCAACCGTGTATATCTTACGTTCTAATAGATCGTGTAGGTTGTTATTTTGTTCGTGAAGTTCATATAGTTTCTTGTCCAGATTCTTTACTATAAGTTCTTTCGTTTTAAGCGTGTCTTCCGAGTTGATAGCAGTAAGAGGTTTGTTCGATTCCCACTCTGCTCGGTAGTCTACTAACCATTTTTGTAAGCCTTCCAAGATACGTTCTTCTACCAATTCAAAAGGAGAACTTATATTGTCACAAGTTGAAAGATTGCAAATTAAAGATGGTGCCTGATTATTTCTTGTATAGGGTCGTCGTACCATTTGTCTGCCGCACTTACCGCATCGAATAAGTCCTGCAAGTGGATTGGTAATTATACCGGCAGGAGCAGGGGCGTGTGAGCGGCTCTTTAATATTTCCTGTGCTTTATCCCACATTTCCTTTGTAATAATTGCTTCATGTTTTCCTTCGGCTACAAGCCATTCACTCGGATCCACTCGAGGACGTGATTTAGATAGAATACCATTTTTACGTGTTCTTTTCTCAGGCCTACGTCTCCATGCTATTACACCATAATAAACCGGGTTGCGTATAATCCCATTAATTGTTGCCACTGTCCAGACGCTATTGCGAGCTGTAGGGATGGAAAGATCATTGAGCTTCCTGGCGATTAAGGCGGTTCCCAATCCTTGGTTTATATACATATCAAAAATCATCCTGATGATCGGAGCCTGTTCCGGATGTGGTTTCAGCGTAAACCCTTTCTCATTTTCAAGCTTTTTTCGCTCATATCCATATGGGCTATGATTACCGATATATTTGCCTTCTGAAACTGAATCTCTACGGCCCCTTTGCTGCCGACGGTTAATTGTTTTATACTCCCGGCGTGACATGAAGAGTCCAAACTCAAAGTACTCCTCATCAAATTCATTATCCGGGTCATAGGTTTTAACAGGTGTAATGATTTTGGTATCGCTAAATTTGAAAGTCTGAGCAATAATCCCTTGATCAATGGTATCCCCACGAGCAAGACGCTCAATCTCCATGACAAGTACGCCATTCCAAAGGCCGTCTTCAACTTCTTGCAAAACCTGTTGTATTACTGGTCTTTGGGCTATGGTTTCCCCGGATACAATTTCACGGTAAACTTCTTTAATATTAATCTTCAAGCGTTTGGCTAATTCAAACAGGTTTCGTTCGTGCCTTGCGAAAGTCTCTCCCTCGCCGCGATTCTCAGCTTCTATGTCAGCTCGCGATTTACGCAGATACATGCAAAAGTTACCCTGTTGGTGATTAACAGTTTTAGAATACAGATCGTTAGCCATAATGTATGTCCTCCTTACTCTAGTAATTACTATGCTCTGATAGATGCCGTTATGTACTTTATTTCGCAGTGCCCCTTGTTTGATACTTGAGCTGTGTTAGCAGCCGGGTAGTTTCCTGAGATGGACCCGGTGGCCGCGATCGAAACATCAACACAGCACTCTCAATCTTACTTCTCATCAAATCGGTATCTTCACGGTAGTAGTGATATTCCTCGTCCAGACGAGAAGAGATTTGATCTACCCGTTCTGCTGCAAACTCAACTGGTACACGAAATTCTTCGGCCAGAAGCCCGACGTATTCGCTCCATGTCATTTCGAGTGGAGTAGGGAGCAAATAATATGGGATTGCGGATATCAGTGCAAAATGCCAGCTCTGCAGTTCTTGCAGCTCAACGTATAGATCCGGCAAATCATCTTGGTGTCCTTCATGACGAGCAATATGTCCAAGTTCATGGAAGAAGTCGGCTCTTTGTTTAAGACTGGAGTCAAATTGATTCAGAAAGATAACACTACCATATTCATCCCAATGTGCTTTAGGTTTACCCTTATAATATATGATGTCCGCACCCCATAAGGCAGCTATTAATTCAATATCCATCTCATGTGGATGATTGATATCAAGGGTTTGATATAGGTCGCATATAAGGTATTCAGTATCTGTTGGTTTATAGTATGGAAGCATTTTCTGATTCCCCTCAAATAATAGTACGTATGTTCTGTTTTGAGGCTAAAAGAAAAGCCTTTTCAGGCTCCTTTAATAAAGGTTTAGTCATCAATTCTTTGTTGCTTATATTGGTTTCTGCGGTCAGAAATTCTCTTTTTATATCCTGAAAGTGCTGCATATAAAAAGGCTAGAATAATCATAATGTCTATAATTTTACCCCACCAAGCATACTCCCAAATTACATAACCGAAAGCAGTAATGAAGGCAAATGTAAGGAGGTTCTTCAGTGATCTCCCGAATAGTAAAAAGATTAAAATCATTACAATAAGAAAGATCACCGTATCAGCCCTCTTCTTCTCGTTGTTTCTTTTTCATTTCCCGCCATGCTTGAATAGCAGCATCGGCAACTGCTTTCTCTTCATCGGTCCAGTCCTTACCACCATCTAAGTAAGCACTTCCTCCAGAAGTGACTCTGGAGACTGATCGTCCTTGCAAATAATCAAGAGAGACGTCAAATAAATCAGCAATCCTGTTTAGTGTTTCTAATGGTGGTTGTTTTGTTCCATTCTCATAAGCAGTATAAGTAGGACGCGCTACACCAATTACATCGGCAACATAGCCCTGAGTCCACTTGGAGTCAGTGGATTTTTTTCTTTCTCTTTCTGCTTTTAATCTTTTTGAGAATATCTCCATATTGAACACCAACTTCTCTAGGAATACGTCCATTATAATGTTCCCAAAAGAAACTTTAAATAAATGTTCCTTAAAGTATTAAAAAACCTTGACTTGTTCCTTTTAGTAACATATATTAGATACATAAAGTTACTTAAAGGAACAAAGAGGTGATGATATGAGGGAATGGCTTAAGCAATCTCGCGAAACTGCTTCTAAAACACATGATAGTGTAGCAAACGAGGCGGGGATATCTCGCAGCTATTATACAAATATTGAAAATGGGATCAAAACACCGTCAGTGAAGGCTGCGAAATCAATTGCTAGGGTTTTAAGTTTTCCATGGGAATATTTTTTTGAAGAAAAATGTTCCTTAAAGTAACATTTTTATATTGAAAGGAGGTGGATTTTTAATGGCTGTCCCACTGATTGAACCGCATAAACATATCTCTGGGAGGGATGTGCGAATGCCTAATCAGAAGAAGCCTTTGCCGGAAGGGAATGTTATTGAGACCTACCAGTTCGGTGAAACAACTGTTCAAATCTGCGATGACTTCGTTGCAAAGACACCTGAGCAAATTAGGAAAGTGATTTTTGAAATGCACGCTAAAGGTTGGGCAATCATCAATGACATGAAGCCTAAAAGTGAAGCCGATTAGGCTTCCGATGGAGGACAAGCATATGAACTTCCAATGGATTAAAAGCAATTCAAGAAGCTGCTGCGTAGCAGGTGTCGTTAATCGCATGCTCTTGCAAAATCTGAGCCTGGACGAAGCCATTGATAAAACGCTCCAGACAGGCCGGCAAGCTGTAAACGTTCATTTAATACCTGTTCATGAATTGGAATCAATCAGAAGTGCAGCGATTGAGTTGCAGAAGCGAGTAGAAGAAACCCGCCGGGCGGTACCGGCAGACGGCGGGCAGTGAGGGGATTTTTGGGGAGAACAACTACAACTTCATATTACATCAACCCTCTGTCCACATTCATTATTCAATCCGGACAAAGGAGCGGTTTTTAACATGTCAATCGGACAATTCGGTCCTAACCTTCAGGAAGTTATGAAGCGGAGAGGAGAAACAAGAAACAAAGCCGGCGAAGCAGCTCATGTGGATGCGACGCTTATTGGAAAGATCATTAATGGGACCCGCCGACCCTCCAAGGAAGTGATGCGAAGTACTGCAGAGCATTACGACGACGGCCAATTGTACATAGCCGCAGCGGGAGAAGTCACCGGCGGGGCGTTTGCTCCCTGGCTCGACAATGTGGACTTACATAGAGCGAGTGTGCTGTTCAAAAGTGTGGAGGAAATGAAGGAAGTCTTGACACTATCAGGCGAGGCACCGATCAGTAAGCGGTCAGATCAGCTCACGGAAGCAGAGCGCAAGATGATCAAACGGCTGATCATGGAGGCCGTGGAGGCCATAACCGCTCTAACGCACTTGGTTGCTGTTCTTTGCAAGGAATACACCTTCAGTTGGTTCGGAGTCTGGAAGGAACACCGAGCTGATCTGAAATCCAAAAAATATATCAAGTGAGGTCATGAAAATGGATAGAAAGCAGCTAATTGCTGACGCAGTACAGGCGGGAAAACACGCCAGACATAATCTTCAGGTCATTCGGTTGAATCCGGAGAAGATGCTGCCAGGAAAGATTGGCGAAGCAGAGGCGTACTTGATCACCATGAAGCAGTTCGCGGAACAGGAAATAAAAAACGCCCGGCGGGAAGGCCGGACGCTTCATTTGAGAACTCGCTTAAAAGGTCTCGTGTTGTCTATTGTATCGTCACACCGTATGGAGCGCAAGGGGGAGACGGTATGACTCAGCAAATCGCCGAACAGATGGTTGACTGCTCGAATGCCATGGCCGCCAACACGGCAGCTGTGCAAGATATGCTGCAGCAGGACAAGCCTATGGACACGCCAGAGTTTCAAAAGCTCTGGAAAGAACGTGACGATCTATTTCGGAAATGGCGTAAAGCTGCGCATCTCTTGCAGCTGCTTTCTCCGGAAGAAGCGCTGCTTACATTTAAGGAAATGGAGCGGCTACGCACAGCATAATGCTTTTTCGGAACGGACAGGCCTGTCGGCCTTGTCTTCGACCACCGGACGGTATCTAACCATTCTCCCGTTCGAGGGTCGAAGATGCGGCTGACGCATTAATACATACGAAAGGAGCATTGCTATGGAGCTTATTCATCGAATCACAGTGATCTCAAATCCAACCCGCATTTTTGAAGTCGGCACAGAGTTGGATGGCCAGGAGATTATCGAAATCAAGCAGGCAGGTGCTGAATATGAAGACCGCATTCACTCCGAATATCATGTGTTGAACGAAGAGGGTTGCTTGATCGCCTGCATCGAGAACGCCCCTGTGCTGATCGAATACAAGCAAATCGCAGAACACGATGAACATGAAAAATGACCCGCGGCAACGGGTCATCTAAGAACTTTGACAATCAAATATCACGGCCATCTTATCATGGTGGCCGGCTCAACACAAGGAGGAGTCTATGGGAACTGCCATATCTTTGGAATTATCGAATGAACGTATCGAAGTTGAGCTGAGGCCGTCAATGACGTATACGCCGCCAGCTCTGTGCATCAGGGCAGGGGCGCAGGTCATTGAACTCTATCTCAGCAATGAGCAGTTGGCCGAGATTGAGTATCCGATCCGGGAGCACCTGAGTGCCATTTCATATCCAGAAACGCCGGATCAGCAGCAGATACTGCATGCTGAAGCCCAGCAGTCCATGGAGGAGGGAACGCTATGAGATCCATGATATTGGAACAACTGACACTCCGAAATTTTAAAGGCTTTCGCGAGTTCACCCTTACAACCCAACAGGGGAACGTATCCGCTTTTGGGGACAACGCGACAGGGAAAACAACCTTGTTTGATGCCTTCATCTGGCTGATGTTCGGCAAGGACAGCCAGAACCGGACAGATTTTGAGATTAAAGGCCTGGATACTACCGGGCGAGTCCTTCAGCACAAATTGGAACACGAAGTCGAGGGGGTCTTCTTGATCGACGGTGTACGGCGGACATTCCGCAGAGTGTTCAGTGAAAAATGGACCCGCAAGCGCGGCGCAGTGACTGAAGAGCACACCGGCCATACCACGGATTACTACGTGGATGGGGTGCCGCAGAAGGAGAAAGATTACAAGGCCGAGATCGATGCCATCATCCAAGAAGACCTCTTCAAGCTTTTGACCAGCCCATCCTTCTTTAACGAGCAGCTGGACAAGAAGAAGCGGCGGCAGACGCTGCTGGATGTCTGCGGCGACCTGACGGATGCCGAGGTCATCCATAGCAACCCTGATCTTGCTGAACTGCCGGCTATCCTGGGAGACCGGGAGCTGGAGAAGCACCGGATGGTGATTGTAGCTCGGATGTCGGCCATCAATAAGGAAATCAAAGAGCTGCCGATCCGGATCAGCGAAGCTCACCGGAATATGCCGGACGTATCCGGACTGAATCAGGAGCAGTTGGAGGCCGATCTGCACACCCTTCGGAACCGGCTGGAGAGCCGTGAGACCGAAGTGTCTCGAATCGTCACCGGCGGAGAGGTCTCAGTAAAGCAGAAGCGGATGCGCGAGATTGAAGGCGAATTGCTGGATATTAAAAACCGCCTCCAGGAGAGCGTCCTTCAGAAGGTGACTGCTCAGCGCGACGAGGTGAACCAGCTGCACATGCAACGGGATCAGCTCCGACGGAAGATTGATGACAATCAGCACCGCATCAAACAGAATGAAGCATCGATTAGTCAGAAAGAACGGGAGGCCGCTCGGCTGCGTACTGATTGGACTGCTGAGAATGGCCAGCAGCTTGACGAACAACATGACGAGAACTGCCCGTCTTGTGGACAGGCCCTTCCAGCTGATCAAATTGCTGAAGCTCACACCAAAGCGCTGGAACAATTCAATCTCAAAAAGTCAGAGCGGCTGGAAGTGATCAATAAGCAGGGCAAGGGGCTAGTGGAAGAAATCAAGCAGCTGCAGAGTAACACGGACAAGCTGCAACAGGAAACGAGCCAATTAAGTGACCAGATTGCAGACATACAGACAAATCTCACCCATGCAGAGAGTGTACTGCAGGAGTTACGTGCCGGTATGCAAGATCCGACAGCCGATCCTTCCTACCAGCAACTTCAGCAGGAAAAAGCTGTAATTCAGCAGGAGATCGAGCAGTTGACCTCTTCAGCGCAGGAAGCTGCAGCAGCGGTACGGACCGAAATTCAGGGCCTGCGAACTGAAATCGAAACGCTCGAGCGCAGACGAGTCCAGTTCGATGGGGTGAAGAAAGCCCAGCAGCGCATCGATGAGCTTGAGCAGCAGGAACGGCAGCTGTCGGCCGAGCACGAACAGCTTCAAAAAGAGCTGTTCCTGGTGGAAGAGTTCACCCGCACCAAGACGGGGCTGTTGGAGAACCGGATCAATAGCAAATTCAAATATGCGCGCTTCCGTCTCTTTAGAGACCTGGTCAATGGCGGACAAGAGGAAGTCTGCGACACCTTGTATGAAGGCGTCCCTTACGACAAGGGGCTGAACAACGCAGCCCGCATTAACGTTGGGCTAGATATTATCAACACATTAGGTGAGCATTACGGCTTTTCCGCTCCGATCTTTGTGGACAACGCGGAGGCCGTTACCAAGTTGATTGATACGCAGGCCCAAGTGATTCGCCTGGTCGTCAGTGAGGCAGACAAAAAAATTCGTGTTGTACATGATGATTTACCCATTCAGGAGGCGATTTAATTGAACGATTTCTCAACTGTTTTATCCAAAGTCAATGATAACTATTTTCCGATGATCGAGCGGCAGCTCACCGGTAACGGGATTGAGATGGACCAGTACTCGAAGTCTTGCGTGATTAACGCGATTTCTGCCATCAACAGCGTGCTGGACGCGAAAGGTATCGGCTGGAACGATGATCAACTTGATAAAAGCAATATTACCCAAATATTAATTCAGACCGCTTCACTTAAGCTGAATGCGGCTGCCAGTCCGCGGGAAGTGTTCTTCCAAGTCCGGAATGTTTCGGTCAAAAAGAAGGAGAACGGGAAGGAAGTAACCGTCTGGAAAAAGCAGATCGAGATGGGTATTGAAGGTGATGGCAACGACGCTATTCTGTCCCGCTTCGGCCGTGACGTGAAGAAGGTGGGTCAGTTCTGGCTGATCCGCGAAGGTGACGATTTCACCTACCCGCAGTATACCGGCTTCGATGTGAAGCCGCCTTCATGGATGCCGAAAGGCAAAGGTGATATTGTGCGCGTCGTTTATCCCATTATGAAGACGGACGGAACGGTGGAATTTCACATTTCTGAGCGGGAAGACGTGGTTAAGAACCTGCTGGCTCACATGAACAACAACATGATGAACGAGACGTTCGGCATCTGTGCCGATCGCTACAAGGCAACGCCAGAGCAGCGAAAACAGATCAACGCTAAGAAGTCGGAGGTTCTGCAAAAAGCCAAGGGTCTGGGGCTGGCTGCACTGGACGATCCGGACCTGCAGCAATACATCAGCCCGGCCTGGACTGAACCGCAAAGCCGAGAGTCTATGATTATCCGCAAAATGCGGAACAACGTGGTCAAGAAGATTCCGAAAGACTTCGGCAACGCCTTTGTCGAGCTGACCTACCAGGAGACAACGGACGAAGCTGCAGCCGAGGTGCGGCGCGAGATTGCCGCCAACGCCAATAGCGAAGTTATTGATATAGACGGTGAGCCGGTGCAAGAAGAGGAGCCGGTACCGCCTCCTGCAGAAGTGGATCTGGAACAGGGCCAGCCGGACGGGGGCGGCCAGGAGGAAATGGTATATGGGAACGGACCCAGCTTCTGATGATTGAAATCCGTTCCCTGGGCTCAAGCAGTGCGGGGAATGTCTATCGGGTGACTGATGGGAAGACTCCCCTGCTGCTTGAAGCCGGATTGAAATACAAGAGCATCCAGCAGGCGCTGGCCTTCAAGCTCTCCGAGATCGCCGGCTGCCTGGTCTCCCATGAACATGGAGATCACAGCGTGGCCATTAAAGACCTGATGAAGGCCGGCATGAACATCTACACCAGCCAAGGCACGGCAGACGCCCTGAATATCTTGGGGCACCGTCTGCGGCCGGTGGCGGCCCAGACGCCCTTCCAGATCGGGACTTGGACCATTCTACCATTTGATGTACAACATGATGCAGCGGAGCCGCTGGGCTTTCTGCTGGCGAATACAGCGGGCGACAAGCTGCTGTTTGCCACTGATACCTATTACTTGAAATACAAGTTCAAGGGTCTGACCCACATCATGATTGAATGCAATTATTCCACAGATATTTTGTACCGGAATGTGGCTGCCGGTTATATCCCGGCCGTCCTGAAGGGAAGGGTTATGAAATCCCACTTCTCACTCGAAAACGTCAAGGAGTTCCTGAAGGCGAATGACCTGCACCGGGTTCAGGAGATTCACCTGCTACACCTGAGCGACGGGAACAGCGACGAGGCCAGATTCAAGCGCGAGATCATGGCGCTGACAGGCAAGCCCGTATTTGTAGCTGGAAGGTGATCGGTATGAACAACCTAACGGAAGAGCCTGTACGGATGAAGAGCATGATGGGAAATCGGATTTGGCGGCTCTACAACAGTGACAGAGCGGCTTTCAAAGAAGAGACGCTCCGTTACTTCTCCCGGGGGTATCCCGGCTGGAAAGTGGTCCGCATTGATTACCCGCTCGTGTATCTGGAAGATGAACGAAATAAGCAGAAATAAGCAATAGGGGATGAGCAATATGGCTACCGCGGGAGGGAGGAGCGCATGACGGAATCACCCAGAGAACAGCCAACCTTATCCGGCCTCCTGAACCAGTTTGAAGCGATTGGAGGTCCTGAAGAATTCGGCCCAGAGGGTCTGGCTATCATGGTCGCTTTATGGAGGAAATCAAGCAAATTGGGCTGGAGGAACTTCTTTCAAATGACCAATACGGATTTAACCTGCCAGACCGGGATTAGGAGCCGAGAGACCATCAATACACATCGTAAGAAACTGGTTAACGCAGGTTTAATCGAATATACGGCTCCTCCTCGCGGACAAGCCAGAGGGGATTACAAAATAAGATTTAACTTGCTTGATGAGGATGAAGTTGTCGGTGAACCTGTCCAAAAATTGGACAAGGTAGACGGTGAAGTTGTCCAAAATATGGACCACTTTAGCCAAGTAGACGGTGAACCTGTCCGGAAATTGGACCACTTGGCCGACACTGTATTAAAAGATTTTACTACTACTCCTACTACAACGGCAGATGTCGAATTGGACTCAGGAGAAAGCGAATCAGGAATCATGGAGATTGTAGACGCCTATTGCAGGCTAAACAACAAACTGGATATCCACGTCACCGCAAATGAGCGTGATGCCATGGGTAAGATGGTCGCCGGAGGTATGCCTAACCCTTTTACCATCCGAACTATGGAGAGCCTCCTGGAGGCAAAACGTCAGCGGGAAGGAAGTCGTTTCAGTTTTCCCAATAGCTTTTTGTACTACGTTCCTGGGATCAAAGAGGCTTGGGTCAATCAGCAGGTCGACAGCAAGCGATCCGCTGATCCAAATAGCGTATCAAATCAACCGGTTATGGTTGAATCGCCCAAGCGCTTGAGCAAACAGCAGCGGGAACTGGATGACTTGCGCAGGAGAGCAAAGGAGGAACGACAGCGTGGACAGAGCCGAAGTGTTTGAGCTGCTGATCGTGATCAAAGAGAACTACCCTAATTTTGATGTGAGTGACGCAAGTGTTGAACGTCATTTGAAATACCTGAAGGACTTTCCGTTTGAGACGGCAGTCAGCAATGTTGAGCAGCATGTGCTGACAAGCAGATTCGCTCCGAATATCGCAGAGATCCGCGGCAGTGTGGGCGATCAGCGGGAGCATGAGCAGCTAAAGGCGGCCACACAGCAGCATTTTGACAAGCTGGAATCGTGGGAACAGACCGCGGCACCGCCACCGCCAGGATTACGGGAGGCGCTACATGCAAGACTTCGCAGGACTGAATAACTCGATTGAAATGCCGGCAAGTCTCGAAGCAGAACGGGCCGTGCTAGGGTCCATCTTCATCGACAGCACGGCGATGACGCAGGCCGCAGATGGGCTGCAGGCGGGAGCTTTTGCTGAGTCGGCCAATCGGCTGATCTTCTCAGCAGCGCTGGAGCTGGTCGAGGCTGACGAACCGGTGGACGTCGTTACCATCTCAACCCGGTTGCAGGAAAAAGGGCAGCTGCAGGACATCGGCGGGTTTAATTACCTCACTAAACTGGCCCGGTCGGTGCCAACTACCACCGACATTGATTACTACATCGATATTCTGAGGGACAAGCACATGCTCCGCCAGGTGATACAGGCCAGCATGCTGCACATTCAGGAGGCAGCAGCAAGCGGTGATATTAGCAGTTTGCTCTCCGATATGCAGAACACGGCTTCTAAGCTTTCGGACCAAGCGGCCCCACCGCAAGAGTTTAAACCTATTCGGGAGGTAGCTCTGCAGGTTTTTGAGAACATGGAGAACCGATACGAGAACCGCGGGGAAACGACCGGCCTGGCCAGCGGATACGTCGATCTGGACAAGATGACGGCCGGCTTCCAGCGAAGCGATTTAATTATCGTAGCTGCTCGCCCTTCCGTCGGGAAAACGGCTTTTGCACTTAATATCGCCCAGAATGTGGCGGTGCGGGAGCGAGAGACCGTCGCCGTGTTCAGTTTGGAAATGTCGGCAGCTCAGCTGGTGCAACGGATGGTCAGCGCAGAGGCGAACCTGGACGCCAGCAAGATGCGTACGGGGAACTTTCAAGAGGAAGATTGGAGCAAAGCTTCTGGAGCAATTGGTGTGCTGGGAGAAAGCAATATCTTTATCGACGACACCCCAGCCATTACTGTCAACGAGATCCGGAACAAGTGTAGACGTCTGAAAAAGCAATCGGGTCTGGGCATGGTTGTCATCGATTATCTACAGCTGATTGCTGGCAGTGGAAAGCATGGAGCAAATCGTCAGCAAGAGGTGTCGGAAATTTCCCGCACACTGAAGCACATGGCCCGCGAGCTAGACGTGCCAGTCATCGCGTTATCGCAGCTTAGCCGGGGCGTAGAGCAGCGGCAGGATAAGCGGCCGATGATGTCCGACCTACGGGAGTCTGGGGCCATCGAGCAGGATGCCGATATCGTGGCTTTCCTGTACCGGGACGATTACTACAATCAGGATACCGAGAAGAAGAACATTATCGAAATCATTATCGCCAAACAGCGGAACGGGCCGGTCGGAACGGTCGAGCTGGTGTTCCTGAAGCAGTTCAATAAATTCGTCAATTACGAACGCGCATATGCGAGATAGGAGTTTTATATGAAACAGCCGAAGCGGCCGACACGTCGGCAGAAAATTGAAATTGCAGAAGCCAGACTGGTCCCTGACAACTGGCTGGTCCATCAAGACACAGCGGCCGAGCTAACGATCGTTCATCGGGAGAGCGGGAAGATCCGCACGCTGCGGCGCGGCGCATGAGGGAGCTGCAGGAATTGAATGAGGCGCTGGCATCCGTGGTCACCAATAGCGTGCTGGATTTTCAAACGCGGGTTCAGATGGCCAAGGAAATCATGAACCGAATGGGGGTAAGGCCGTATGGCAGCCCGGAAGCTTGACCCGTTTTTCCAGACACGCATCAAATACACCGTGGTGGGAGAAGATGGCCAGCCGGCCGGGGAGGTCTACCTGTTGGACCGCCGCATGCTCCCCAAACGCGAGACGAAGGGAGAAGGACCTCACCATGAGCACATACGCCAATCGAGGCATGGGCTTTGAAGCTCTAATCAATTACGCCAATGAGCAGTACCTTGCTCGAGAGATTGCCAATATCCAGAAGGTATCCACGCCATGGAAGGTGGTTCGCCAAGGTTCCCGGATCGTGAATGCTTTCCCGGAAGGGAAGAGCACGGTGGATTATATGGGCGACTATAAGGGGCGCTCCATCTGCTTTGAAGCCAAAAGCACTGAGGTGGAGACGCGTTTCCCGCTCAGTAACTTTGAAAGGCACCAGATTGATGTCATCCGGTCCTGGCGAGGCATCGCCTTTGCACTGCTTCATTTTGAGAATCTACAGGAGACCTACCTGCTGACCAAGGAGCAGCTGCTGCACTGGTGGGATGGTCAATTCAAGGATGGCCGAAAGAGCATTCCTTTAGCTTGGATCCGAGAGAACGCTCGGCGGATCGGTGGGCCGGGGAGCAGCCGCAGCGTGATTGTTCTAGATTACCTGCAGGTCGTGGATCAGGTGGTCATATGATTGTTGTCTGCCTGCATTGCGGCAGTGACATGACCGATCGGGAAGAGGACTTGTATGAGTGCCTGAATTGTGGCTTCATTGCTGAACAAATCTGCTTAGAAATTCAATAAAACGGAGTGAGGATTATGCAGTTGGATATTTTCGATTACATGAAATTACAAGAGACGCTTCCTGCGGATGGACTGCGCCGGGGCCCTTCCGGCCAGCTACTGAATGGCTGCTATTACGAACACAGCAGCCGGCAGTTCGTCTCCTATGTACAAGGCCGGAGATATTATGAGTTCGACGGGAAGAATCTCATGGCGGACTGGAAGGAACGCATAAAGAACTATAGGGCTATTGACTGATGAGAGCGATGATTCAAGGTGATTCTGCAAGGTAACAACATGGATGTGATGCCGATGCTGCCGGCATGCTCATTCCATACCTGCGTGACGTCCCCGCCTTATTGGGGGCTGCATACTGGCAGGTACGCCGGTTGGCGGCAGGGTGCTTGATCCATTTGGCGGATCCGGAACGACTTTGAAGGTGGCCATGGAGAATAACCGTGAATGTACGATCATCGAAATGGGTCGCAGTACGTAGAGATTGCGCAGCGACGGACAGCTGTTATACAGCCGAACTTGAACATATAACCAAAGGGAGCGATTGAATATGAAATCTATCAATGAACTGATACAGGAAGCACATCAGAATGCAGTCAACAAAGGCTGGTGGGAAGATGACCGGAGCTTTGGTGAAATTATTGCGCTTATTCACTCTGAAGCCTCAGAGGCACTTGAAGACTTCCGGAACGGTAAGTAGCCTACGGAAATGTGGTATGAGCATAATGGGCAGGAATACGCTGTTCAGGTTGACGATAATTACAAGCCATGTGGAATTCCATAAGAGCTGGCCGACATCGTTATCAGAGTGTTCGATGCCTGCGGCCGGTACGGCATTGATCTGGAACAGGCAATCAACGAAAAGATGGCCTATAACGCAACGCGGCCGTCACGTCACGGTGGCAAAAAGCTATAACCAAGGCATCCCTAGGGAGCCCATAGGAGGATAAGGGAATGGGTGATAAGCGATTAAAGAAAGGCGATCAGGTTGTAATGCACACCTGTATTGAAGCCAGTGACCCTAAGAATGCAGGGAGAATATGGACATGTAAGACGGACGAGTTCACACGGGGCAAGGGAGTATATAAGCAATCCTCTGTGTTCTTGGAAGGGTACAGCGGCTCCTTTGCTCCTGAGTTTTTGCAGAAGGTTGATCTATCCGAGAAGGAAGCAGAGGTAAAGGAGTTGCTGCAAGAATATGAATATTCGAAAAAGCAGGCTATCTTCTGGAATGATAAAGCTGTAGAAAGAAAAGAAGAAAACAGCAGGCTACGGAAAGCGCTGGAAGATATACAAGGTCTAACGGCTTTCGATCACACAGATTTGTACTGGAAGGGGTCGGAGGCTGTGAGGATTGCTCGGGAGGCTTTAAGGGATACCCATAAGAAAGGAGAGGAATAGGGGTGAAGACAATAGACATTGGAAGAGACTACGTCGGTAGTGGTTATCCAGAAGAAGTTGATGTTCTATACTTAGAATCATTTAACGAAAAGACTAGTGAACATATATCCGTAAGTATGAGTGTAGATGAAGCGGAAAAGTTGTTAGCGATTTGCGAAAAGCCATTGACGAGATATACAGGGTCAGGAAATTGATTAACCCATAAACCCCATAGAGGAGAGGAATAAAATGGCTTATTACCAATGCAGATATTGTGATCGTCCAGCTGGATATATGGGAATCCCCATTAAAGTTGGTGACGAATTGATTTGTGCCTGTGGCGCTGAGTGGGCAGATGCAAAAATCAAGGTTGATGAAAGCGAGGATTATTTTACTGAGGATTAACCCATAAACCCCATCTATCCCATAAAGGAGAATAGCGATGAAATATGACAAGGAAGAAATCTATGATAACGAGATCGCCCCGTTAATGAAACAGATCATTGAGATTTGCAAAAGAGAGCAGCTTCCCATGACCGCACAGTTTTATCTTAAAGAGCAAGCGGAAGATACCGGGGATCCTATGTACTGCTCAACTGTTATTGTTCCGGCCAAAAGCGAAATGAATGATGAAGCATATGAGCAGATGAAGTTTGTCAGCGAGGCGATGAAGTACGGGCCAGGAGGGAAACCATTCGTTATGTCTGCCATGATCAGAACGGTATAAGCGGTCCATCTATCCATAAAGGAGAATGATAAAAATGAGATATTTCGAAATCATTGAACCATATTACGCAATGATCAAGGCCGAAACAGAGGAGCAGGCTATTGAAAAATACGTTGAGTTCGTAGCAGATGATGACGGCAGCTTAAAGGATGAGATTGCGGAACTGGAAAGAGATTACGCACTTGTCTTGTATTCGCGTTGTCCCGCAGAGGATATGAGGAGTATGAAGACAATTGATCTTTTGAATGAATTCCAAGACGAAGAACCGAGCGTTCTCATCGTGGACGGTTCCTTATTGTAAGTTCATCTATCCATAAAGGAGCGAATAACACATGATCGGAGAAATCAAAACAGAGTTCTGGTCTAAAGAACAGATCGAAGAGCACCTGAAGAAGGTCGGCGCTTGGGATCCACCGGTTACGGTAAAGAGCAACCAGCTAATGACGACTGCTGCTCAGGTTTCCCACGGCAGGACATACCGCCGTAGGGGTGACGAATGGTAATAAATAAAAACCCCCGCATCCTTGGCCGGGCGCGCGGGGGTAACTGAACGAAAACCTCACCAAATTATACCACGGGTGAGGGGATTATATTGGGGAAAAGAAGAAAAAACACATTGCAATTGTCGCTGAACATCCTGCCGATCGACGAACGGGCTACCCGCCTCGCTGTCGAGGAGTATCTGGAAGAAGTTCGTCAGTACCGACAAATTGGTTTTGTAAGGCGTGAGGCTGCGATCACACAAGCTTACTCGTACCGGGAGCATCAGTCCACGAACGCCATCAGCAAGCCTACTGAAAATATTGCTTTGTGGAATGTGGATAAAGAGGCAGAGTTGCAGGCTAAGGATCGACTAGTCGAGATGGCATTAGGTAAGCTATCAAGTACTCAGAGAGAGGTCATTCAGCGAAGCTACCTGGATAATGAGGGCGAGTACGATTTTGTTAGTTCTATACAAATGAGTATAAGTGATCGTACTTATCGTAGAGTTAAAGTAGAGGCACTTGGTATACTAGCTGTTGCATTGAAAATTGAACAATACCAGACTATAGAGCACGACAAAAGTGCATACTCATGTGAATGGGAGGTCGGCTAAATCCGACCTCTGTCAAGTAGTTAAAATAAGCGGAGACAACCATTGCCTCTTATATTACAATGTTTTTAAATAAAATTGTGTGTGGGGGGCATTAACATGGCTGCTATACCAGATTTAGATACCCACGAGGTATTTGGTGTTTCAAACGAGATTTTACCTTTGTCATATGTTGATAGGGGGAATTTAGATATCGGAATCCAACGACATCTTAGAAGACCTACTCATATTGCTTTGCGTGGAGAATCTAAATGCGGTAAATCATGGTTTAGACAGAAGAACATACCTGATGCCGTAATTGTTCAATGTAGGTTCGGTAAATCAATAAATGATATATATACGGATGCACTATCACAATTAGGAATAAGATTGATCCTGGAGAGAACGTCAGGTACAACTATTAAAGGAAAAGTAGAAGCTGAAACTAGCTTTGGTACAAAGTTGCTAGCGAAAGTTGGTATTAAAACCACTGTGGAAGGAGAGCGCGAAGTCGAAAAGACTGAGCGGAATGTAGGTAGAGATATCAATGACCTTAGATACATTGCAGAAATTATAAAAGAATCGGGACTTAGATTAGTCATTGAAGACTTTCATTACCTTTCTTCTCAAGAGCGCAAAAAATTCGCATATGATTTAAAGGCGTTTTGGGATTATGGTTGCTTTATTGTCATTATTGGAGTCTGGACCCAGCATAATCTAATCACTTATTTGAACCCTGATCTAACGGGCCGTATTATTGAGCTTTCAATATATTGGTCTGATGATGATCTAAAAGAGGTTATTGCAAAGGGAAGTGAAGCTCTGAACATTGACATTGATGACGAGATCCAGAACTTGCTTGTTCAGAATTGCTTCGGCAATGTTGGTCTATTGCAACAGTTAATTCTTCGTTTTTTAGATGCATCAATGATTTATGAGACAGTGGAGGAAAAAGAGAAACTTTCAGACAAAGGCTGTTTTGAAGAAGCTGCTACACAGTATGCCGACCAATTAAATGCTTTATACCAACAGTTTGGTAAAGTGGTTTCGTCAGGTATCCGCAAAAGAAAGGACTCCACTGGTATTTATGCCCATGCTATGGCGGTTATTGTTGCTGCTGATGATAAAAAGCTGATTGAAGGATTGGAGTTGGATGAAATCTTTCAACTAACTCATGCTAGAGAGAGTAGAATTCAAAAGAATAATTTGAGAACTATTTTGTCAAAGCTAGAAGAACTCCAAGTAGATGAGGACGGTAGAGGTTTAGTTATTGCGTTTAATGACTCTACAGATGAAATTTCAGCGGTAGATCGTCAACTACTCTTTTACAGAAAGTATTTAACTATAAGGTGGCCATGGGATGATCTTCTTAATGAAGAATCATTAGAATGAGAAGAAAGTTTGTCCGCTTTTTGTCCTAAAGATGGCTTTTAAGTGGCAGTTCATTGGACTTTTTACCTGATATATTTGTATTGTGAGAATCGAGCGAGAATGACACGCACAGCTGCAGAGGCAGCACAATTGACTGGGGCGTTCCTCTTCTCGTTCGATTTCTTTTACCCAGATCAAATAATTTCAATCAAGTAGCATTTGTTGTTAAGAAAGTGAGAAAATCAAAGATTGATTGGGATACCTTAGCGAAATCGCAGAATTAAGAGGAAATCACCTTTTGACCTTGATTTTAAGCAATCGTTAAAATGGTTCTGTTCTTCCTCTTTAGTTACTAAGTACAGATGCCTTTAAAGCAACAGCGCAGCGTTTTGCGCTAGGTTTTGATGAAATAGATACGATTTATGATGATTTATCCGTTTTTAAATAAGCGCCTGTGTTACGTGGGTGCTCTAAATACATAGCGAACATTGAGTCACTCATTATTGGGTGGCTTTTTTGTCGTGCATGGAGGGGAAAACATGCCCAGAAAGATGGCAGTTAAGGTGCCACCGCTTCCTGCTGTCAGTAAAAAACAGCCTAAGAAATGCAGAGGATGCCCATGGGGGAACTGGACCGGGACTAAACAGTATTGTTCTCGTTTGAAATGCGTAAAGCCGGTGAAGGTGAGGAAATGAAGATTGATACAGACGATACCATCCAGGTCTACGAAGGCCACCGGTTAATCTGGACTTGCCAAGCCAATGTGTTGTGGTACGAGAATAGTCACCGGCTTAGTTCATTGGTTATTGGCGACTCCTTAAAGATAAGAGGGCAAAAGCGGTGTGTTATTCAAGTTTTTGAAGAGGGGTCAGGTTTTGAAGCAGCAGCAAAAGGTTTTAAGGCTTTGATTGTTCGGTAAAGAACAACGTTAATCGTGTAGCCTTCTAAAATCGTTTTTAAGACGTCATCCGGTTATACCGACCTGCAGAGAAGATGAGGGCGAAAAGGGCGGGAGCGGGCCACCTCGTTCGCAAGACAGTGCAAAAATCGCGATCCAATATTAAAAACCAACTCAACTCGAATGATTTACAAAATCGCCTGTATTAACCGATAATATAGACGGTAAATAAATACATAGCGAGGTTGAAAATGAAGAAATTAATCAGTGCCATTACCAGTATCGCATTAGCAGCTTCACTGTTACCTAGTTCAATTTCAGCAGCTTCTTCAAGTCTCAAGGACATCAGCAATCATTGGGCGAAGGCAAGTATCATGCAGGCGGTGAATGACGGTTATGTAAAAGGGTATCCAGGAGATGTTTTTAAGGCAAATGGATTGGTTACAAGAGCAGAGTTCGCCAGTATTCTCGCTAAAGCAGTGAACCTTCCAGAAACAAAGGAAGCGGTGATTTTTACTGACATAGCTAATCACTGGGCAGCAGATGCAATCACCAAAGACGAGCGCATGGGTGTGATTTCAGCTTCTGATTATGGGAATAAATTTAATCCCAATCAGGCGATGACCCGTATTGAACTGAGTAATTGGCTTAAGAACGTACTGCTTCAGAAAGAGGGCTACCTTGAAGCGTGGAATGATGTGGCCAATACGATAGTGCCGATAACAGAGTTTTATAAAGGGAACTTGAGTGAAACTCAGAAGCAGACCGCAGCACTCATGATTGGTACTGGTATTATTGCTGGTGATCAGAATGGTCGGTATAATCCAAATGCTAATGTAACACGTGCTGAGATGGTTACGGTGTTGTATAGATTCTTGGCTGTTAAAGATAAGCCTGCTGATAGTTTCCGTGCACTGAATGAACTTAGAGAAGTTGGTATGACGGGCACGAATATGGGCACTGCTACTAATCGTGTTGTTACCAAAGATACTAGCTGGACTAATGTTATAGGTAAGGATCAAGCTAAGAAGTATGATTTTGGTACACGTGTTCTTGGGAATGTAATCTTCGTTGATTTTTCTACCAATCCCGAATACAAGAGCGTCTACACTGATATGTTTAAGTTCACTAATGCGGAAGGAGTTTATGGAGTCTTCTCATTTAATACTTATACTTTGAAGGTTAACTCTGTGACGTCTTCTACAATGACTAATTCGAACGCGACCCCTATATCGGCTATTATCACTATTATGCCTACTAAAGCTGATAAATATAACTACCAACTCTTCAATGGCCGGGATGGTTTTGGGTGGTTGAAGAAGGGACTACCTGCAGGTGTGTGGAGTTATTCTATTCTTATGAAGAACGCTTCCAATGTAGATTCCTTTGTTGCGAAGGATGGGGGTCGTGTTACCTTTTATAAAGAATAGGAGTTATTATCATGTTTAGAAAGAGAAAAATATTCTTGATATTATCATGTAGTGTGATAATACTCCTCGGTTTGGGGGTGGTGGTATGTAATGGCGAGGGAACGTAGCCCCGAGCGGGACAAAGCAAAAAAATTGTGGCTGGAGAGCAGCGGGACGATGAAGCTAAAGGACATCGCCGCTGCTCTTTCTGTTAGTGAAGCACAGGTCCGAAAGTGGAAGTCACAAGACCGTTGGAATGACGAACTCAATGGTAACGTTTTGGGCGAATCCAATGGTAACGTTTGTGACGATTCGAATGGTAACGCTCGTAAACGCGGCGGTCAGCCAGGGAACAAAAATTCAGCAGGCAATCAGGGCGGCGCTCCGGCTGGAAACAAGAATGCCGTTGGCAACAGTGGCGGTCCGGGCGGTCCCCTTCGTAACAAGAAGGCGCTAAAGCATGGGGTCTATGAGACGATTTTCCTTGATGCTTTGGAAGAGGATGAGCAGGAACTGCTGGATCAGATCGACATGACCCCGCTCGCCCAGCTGGAAGAACAGCTCCTGATGCTTACCATCCAGGAGCGCCGGCATATGAAGCGAGTCAAGCAGCTTGAGGCCGGTCTGACGGATGAAGAGCGCAAGGTGAAGGAAGAGCTGACACAGCGGAAGGACAAAATCCCGTATGTCAGCCAGAGGACCGGGAAGACGATTCAGGTCCCGGTGGTTACGGAAGGCATGAAGGTAGTTGAGGTTACCACGGTTACGGGTTCCAAGCTGGACAAGATCCTGAAGCAGGAAGACGCGCTCGTCAAAACCCGGGATAAGAAGATTCGGGTCATTAACCTGATCGCCAACCTGCAGCAGGAAGAAGAGAAGCTGAAGATTGCTAAGGAGCGCTTGGAGCTGGAGAAGTACAAGGTGTACGGGGACCGTGATGGGGAAGACGATGAGGATGATGATAGTGGAGATGATTTGGAATGGTAACACTGGCCAGGGAACACCGAAGGCGAATTAAGCGGAAGCTACAGAAGCGACCGGAGAAGTTGGCCGAACTGAAGCAGATTCTTTTCAGCTTCAAGGAGTTCTGCTTGCGGATGCTGAAGATCAAGACCAAGGATGGCGACATCAAGCCGCTCGTCCTGAACACCGCTCAGATCACCTTTGCTGAGAAGGTATTCGCTGACATCATGGCAGGCAAGCTAGTACGCATCATTATCCTGAAGGCCCGGCAGATGGGCTTCTCCACGGTGACCGAGGCCATCATCTACTATCTGACCTCTCTGCAGGCAGCCAAGAACGCCTTTATCGTTGCCCAGGATTCTCATGCTTCAGGGAACTTGTACGACATGTTCCGGCTTTATTACGAAAACGTGCCTGAGATTATCAAGCCCATGTCTAAGCGGAACAATACCAAGCGATTCACCTTTGAAAATCCGTCAACAAGGCCCCATGAGCAACGGCGGGAGCCGGGGCTGAAGTCGAAGATCACCGTACAGTCAGCCGAGAGTCGGGTGCTTGCCCGCTCTGAGACCATCCATTACCTGCATGCGTCAGAGGTTGCCTTCTGGCCAGCTTCGAAAAAAAAGAAGCACATGCTGTCCATGTTCGCTGCGCTTTCCAAGGAGGCGGGTACGGTCGGGGTCATTGAGTCCACGGCCAACGGTATGGATGACTTCAAGAAGATGTGGGAAGCAGCTACCGAGGGGGAGAATGACTTTACACCGATGTTCTTCGCCTGGTTTGAAATGCCGGATTACCGCAAACCGGTACCCGATGATTTCGAACTGACCGAAGAGGAGCGGGAGCTGAAGAAGAAGTACAGCCTGGATAATGAGCAGCTGCAGTGGCGTCGCTTTACCATCCGGAACGATTGTAACGGCGATTCCCGCACATTCCGGCAGGAGTATCCAAGCGAACCGATGGAGGCCTTCCTGCTGTCCGGTGAAGGCATCTTCGATAATGAGTACATTCAGAAGCTACTGGATGCTCTGGGCAAACCGGGACCCGGTGAGCGGTATGAGATTGACCATATCAAAGGAAACGTGATACGTGCAGACTCAGGCGAGCTGCGCGTCTTTAAGCTGCCTGAAGAAGGCAAACGCTATATTATTGGAGCCGATACGGCCAAAGGGAAAGAGGGTGGCGACTATGACGTTGCTTACGTCCTGGAGGAGCGTACCGGTGAGACCTGCGCGGTGATCCGCGGTCACTGGGACACAGACTTGTACGGTAAAAAGCTGGATCGGCTGGGGCGGTTCTATAATATAGCCCTGCTGGGCGTCGAGAACAACAATACCGGTGAATCGGTACTCAACACGTTGTTCAACACCTGCAAGTATCCTCTGCTTTACATGTGGAAGAAGGGTGACCTGGGGTGGAACACCAACCAAGCTACTCGACCGGTCATGGTCAGCGATTTCAAGGAAGCGATCCGCGATCAGCTGTACCCGATCCACTGCCGGCTGCTGTACAAAGAGTGCCTGACCTTCATCGATAAGAACGGGAAGGCCGAGGCTGATTCTGGGTGTAACGATGACTGCATTATGGCGTACTCCATTGCGTTGCAGCTACGGCAGGTGGCCGGCAAGTGGTTTGAATGGTATGACAAGAAACAGAAGCAAAAACAAGAAGATACTGATGAGGGAGTGGGGTGGATATAAATGAGCGAAGGAAATGCAGCGTGGATCCCGATTGTGAAGTCGGAGGAAGAGCGTCATATCCCCTCGAGTGCTCAGCTTCCGGATGCTTTTGATGATCTCTATGATGTTCATGGCCTGCTGTCATTCCCGGCCGGGAATGACCCTGCTTCCTGCCGGCTGCTGGTGAAGAACAGTAACATCCTTCCGCAGTGCATTGAGGCCTACAAGCGAAATATCGCGGGTTACGGCATTGCGCTGGAGTATCTGCCGGGTGAAAGCGACAAGACGGCCAAGGAGGAATGGGACAGGGCCGAGAAGTTCCTGGAGACCTGTAATCTGGAGGATACGCCGGATGAGATTATTTCACACTTGATCGAAGACCTGGAGAGTACCGGCATGTCGAATGTGGAGGTGGCCTGGCCAGCGGGCAGTGAGTTCCCGACCATCTTCCGGATGGATCCTAAGTTTGTCCGCAGCACCAAGGAAAGCGAGCGGGCCACGATCAAGCGGAAGCGGCGGATCAGCTCGACGAAGAAGGTGGAGGAGTTTTCGCAAGAGATTTACACCCGGAAGTATGCCATGAAGCGGGGGAGCAGCGTAACCTGGTTCCGTTTGTTTGGCACCGAAGGCAATGAAAATCAGATCATTCCGCTGCGGATCAACAATGACGGACCGTATGGGGAGCCCCGCTGGTTCGGTAACGCTCCGGGTGTTGTCGGATCCAGGGAAGCAGAAGAGCTGAATGTCTCCTATTTCTCGAACGGACGGATGCTGTCCATGATCCTTACCGTTACGAACGGCCGTCTCACCAAGCAATCCATGGAGCTGCTGCGAAACGTCAAGGGAACCCAATCTCAGGGAGGCATCCTGTACCTGGAGGCCAAAGGGGAAGAGACCGGCGGGCCGATGGATGAGAAAGTGGAGAAGGTGGCCATCAAGCTGGACAAGCTGAACGATCTCCTGCAGCAGGATGCTTTGTTCCTGGAGTACGGCAAGGAGAAGAAGGCAGATATCTTGTCTGCCTTCCGGCTGCCCCCGATCCTGGTCGGCCAGAGCTCGGACTACAATAGGGCGACCGCGGATGCTGCCCTGCGCTTTGCAGAGGAGCAGGTCTTTGAACCTTATCGGAAATGGATCATGAATGAGATTTTCAACAAACGGCTCTTTCCAGCTCTGGGGATCTTCCGGGTTCGGGCTGTCCTGCGTGGGCCGCAGATTATTGACCCCGAAGACCGCAAGGCCATGCTGGAGTTTATTGCGGATCGCGGTATTATGTTGGTTCGGGACCTGATCCCCATCGCTGAAGATGTTCTCGGTACGACAGTTGATGAAACGAAGTTCAGTCCGGAGTATCTGGACACACCGATTACGCAGCTGGCTAGCAGCCAGCCGGCACTACTCGACCCAGAAGGCGGCAGTGATGCAGAAAACCTGCAGGGTCGGATGGTCAGCATTGCCAAGCGCTTGTTAAGGCACAGCTCGCAGGAGGCGAGTGTCCATGTGTGAGTCTTGCTGGGTATTGATTGCGAAAGCGGATGATGACGAATTTCTGGACAGTCTAGACCTTAACCATGCAGAGCGGGCGGTACTGAATGAACTCTACAAGCAGGGGGAAAGCCGGGTAACAGAGATCCTTGAACTGCAAGGAAAAGAGCTGCTTGCAGCCATCCTGGAGCTGAGCGAGGAACTGCAGGTGGATCCGGATGAACTGGCCAGGCTGATCGAGGATGTTCAGAGCGGCGAACTATTCCAAGTGAAGTTCATAGAAGCAATTCAAGAAGCTTTTGCGCCGCTTTTTCAGTATGCCGGTGAGACTGAGCTGAAGGCACTGGATGAGTCCAAGGTGTGGGCCGTTGAGAACACTGCAGCTGCTCGGTTTACAAGTCAACTGGAGGACCTTGTGCCTTCGATGAATGACACGACCAAGGATGTGATGCTTCGCTCCCTTGAACGTGCGATCGCGGAGGGAGCAACACCGTCCGAACGGGCACTGCTGGTTCAGGAAGTCAGCCGCACGGCAGCCGAGGGGGAAGAGGGACCTTTCAGCATGCAGCGCGCTCAGCGGGTCGCCAGGACATTCAGCACTGCCGCTGCTAACGGCGGCAAGCTGGAAGGATGGAGGCAGTCTGAAATCGCCAAGGGGAAGCGCTGGAGGTCTGCTGCAGGGACACGTACCCGGAAGAGTCACCGAAAAGCTAACAATCAGGTGGTTCCGCTCGAAAAGCCCTTTGATGTGGGAGACAGCAAGCTGATGCATCCCGGTGACCCAGCGGGTGAATCGAAAGAAATCGTGAACTGTCGCTGTTCCATGCAGTTAGTTATAGATTGAACTTCCTCCTTAGACAAAAACTAGACTTTGGAATAATCTATATACAGCAAGAGAATCTAGGAGGAATAAATTTATGCTAGAGATAGATATTAAGGATCATCATGTAAACGAAGGTGAAGAGGTATTCCAGATCAGGCTTAGGGATACTAAAGACTTCAGAATGCTTGATTTTGGTCATCTTGGAACCCTAAACCTTTTTCCCTGTAAGATATATTTTGATAAAGACTATAAGAAGCCTGTTACAAAACGTGAAGAAATAAAAGAGAGGTTACTTAGTGAAGATGTTATTTACGTAGACTACCGAGGCCTTAGAGGGGAACTCCGTAGACTAGAAGTAAGTCATGTAGACGGTCCTTTTAAAGTTGATTTGAAATCGGCCTATTCAATAGAACGAGCGGCCGTTTCTTGGGAAATAAGCGAAAGTACTATAAGGAGATTTCTTCGTGATAAAAATGCCACTCAGGTAACGAAGTACACAATGCAACACAGATTTGGAGCCCTTGGTTCAGTTCCTAAGAAGGACAGACACTTGGTAAGCACGATGATCAGAAATTATCGTTTTGACGGATTTGAGAGACGAGATGAATTAAAATAGTTATTTCAAGACGCCTAACTCTATGGCGTCTTTATTAAATTTAGGAGGTGAAAAAAGATATGGGATTCAAACTGAAGGACGCCAAAATCACACATATTTCCCTCGTGGATAAGGGAGCCAATGGCGTGCCATTTGCCATTATCAAGTCGGAAAAGGCCAACGCCATTCAAAAGCAGGTGATCATCGCCAAGATCGACGATGATAAGCGAATCGTGAAAGGTGTTGTTTACCAGCCGAATGTGGCGGATGCACATGACGACCAAATGGACGAGGGTGAAATTGAAAAAGCCGCACATCTCTTCATGGAGAACCAGCACACGTACAACATAGATAAGCAGCACGATCTGGACGCGGACAAGGGCTTTGTCATTGAATCGTACATTGCTCCAGCTGACATGCAGTTGGGCGAACAGACAATTGCCAAGGGCTCCTGGGTTGCCGCCGTAAAGGTAACGGATGATCAGACCTGGGAAGACATCAAGAAAGGCGAGATCACCGGCTTCTCCATGTGGGGCGTCGGCAAGCGTGAGGAGATCGAGGAGGAAGAGGAGCTTTCAAAAGGGCTGCTCCGGCGCATTGGGAAAGCGTTGGGCCTTATTGAGAAGGGCGCTGTAGCTGACAAATACAATAAGAACCGAAAGAACCGAGAATTCTGGGCTGCTCAAGACGCTCTGAACTCGGTTCTTTTTCGTTGGGACTCTTGGGAAAGCGGCATGGAGACTGACGCGGAAGTCATCCGGGAAGCCCTGCAGGACTTCGTAGACATCGCCCAGCAGGTGCTGATACAGGATGACATCGTTAAGGCCATTGGGACACCGCCGGAGCAGATTGCAAAAGCAGGCAAAAAGATCTCGGCCGGGAACCTCAAGCACCTGTACGATGCAATTGACGCCTTAACTGAACTGAAAAATAAAACAGCTCCGATAGAGGAGCCTAAGGAGGAAGATGAGTTGAAAGCAGAAGATATTGCAAAAGCCGTACAGGCTGCCGTGGAGCCGATTGCAAAACAGGTGAAGGACCTGTCAGCGGAAGTTACTGAACTCAAGAAGCAAGAGGGTGAAGGTGCCAATCCTGCCGCTGGGACACCTGATACGGGCAGTGCTGATCCTCAAGCTGATGGCGTGGCTGATGCTATTGCCAGAGCACTTGCACCATTGACCGAGCAAATGACCACATTGGCCGCCGATGTGCAGCTCGTTAAAAACAGCCGCGGCGGATCTGCTCAAGGCGGCGCTCAGGGCGAGGAAATTCAGAAGTCATCGGGCGGCGTGAGCTTCAGCGGCTTGCTGTAATTCAAATTTGAAGGGAGACTATTAAACATATGAAAACAAATGGACAAGTTGTCAGCAAATCGACCATCGTTACACCGATGGATCAAACTGCTCTGAATTACCAGCAGGTCGATGCATTCATGCAAATGGCGTATGAATCCACCGCCTTTTTGAAGGGCATCCGCACGATTACACGTACCAGTGCCAAAGGTACCATCGATAAGATTGGTGTAACGGGACGCAATCTGCGCGGTAAGGTGGAGAACAACATGGCCACGAATACAGCTGGACCGACGTTCCCGCAGGTACCTTATGCTGTAGCGCCTGTTGTTCTGCCATTTGAAATTACAGAAGAGTTCATCCGTCAAACGATGCGTGTTCGCGGCCAAGACGCAGAGGCTATCATTATGGCTGCCATGACCAAAAACTTTGCGGATAACATGCAGGATTTGGGTTTTAACGGAGATACAGCGACATCGAACACGGATCCTGATTATGACTTCCTCAAGATTAATAACGGCTGGTTGAAGAAAGCTAAATTAGAAGGTAACTTGATCGACTGGGCAACGCTGCCGGCTGAGAAGAAAGTCGGAATCTTCTTCGAACTTGAACGTGCTGTTCCGACACGACTGCGTGCTGCAGGCGAATTCAAATACTTCATGCATCCGAATACGTTCAGCGAGCGGCTGCAGCGGCTGGCTGAAAAGGATACCAGCGCATCCATTCAGCTGCAGATTACGGGCGGCGTGAAGAAGATCAACTCCTATGCTGTTGAAGAAGTAGCGCACATGCCGGAAGGCGCTGTATTGTTCACCTACCATCAAAACTTTGCACTGGTGAACACCTACGACATGCAGATTCGCAAGACAACGGAAGGGAAAGAAGCCATCTATGCAGACAAACGCTTCTACGCCATCCATTCGGATTACGATTCCATTTTTGAAGAGCCGGGGGCGGTGGCCTTTGCGGAAGGGGTGTCCTTCTGATGCCATACGTCACCTACCGGGGGAGCAACGCTTCCCTCATGATTCATGGTATCCGGTTCGCAGCTAAGGTTCCTGTCTTGGTCGAGAGTGAATCGGTGGTTAAGCATTTTCGTGATCGGGATGACTTTGAGGTGCAGGAGGAAAAGATCATCCCCTTGGAAGACCTGACCGTCCCGCAACTTAAAGACAAAGCTAAAGCTGCAAATATCGAGGGTTTTGCTGATATGAAGAAACTGGAGTTGATTAAAGCGCTGAAAGGTGAAGAGGATCAGCCACCTACAGGCAACAAGGCGGAGGGAGCTGACGGTAAAGGTGCTGACAGCAACGATCCTCCAACAGCGTAGCCGAGTAGCTCCTATTCAGGAGGCCAACCCTGAACAATTGGAACAATACATCGATGATGCCCAGGTACGGATTGAGCTGTATTTGCCTATTCCTTTTCCCGAAGTCGTGGATCGGCAGCTCATGCTGGCCTGGGTGAAGCTGGCCGAGGGACTGGCTCTGCAGGACACAGAGGAATACCTGGCGGCGGTAGCCCGAAACTACGCATCCGAAAGCGATGGCGCCTGGACGTACACCCGGCAAGCCGTGGCCGGCAAGACGACGGGGAATCCGGATGTGGACGCGATCCTGTTTTTGTGGGTCAAGAAGCAGCAGGAAGGGCCGGACGATGGCAACATCTCGGCCTATTTGCTATGAATCACCGTTTTAAAATGCCCCTGGTCGTCTACCGGGTGACGTCCAAGGAAGATTCTGATGATCTGTTCAGTGACCGCAAGCCCAGCAAGACGGCAGAGCTCAAATGCTTTGTTATTAAAACGGAGACCAGTGAGAAGACCGACGAAAAGCCGGTTTTGTTCATCCTTAAGAAGCAACTCGGAGTCGCCAAGCATGCCGACGTGCAGCTGGGGGATGAGGTATCCTTGCTCGGCAGGCGTTACCTGGTAATCGATGTCGTGCCGCGGCGATATTGGACGGAGATTCAGATAACCTGTGAGGTGAAGGGGAGTGAGCATTCATGATTTCGAGGGCTTGGCCAGGAAGCTGCGGCAGTTTAATGAAAAGGGTATCACTCAAGTCCTGCGGAGTATCGCGGAAGCTGTTGGGGAGACGCTGTTGAATTACGTGATGGATGAGATCGACCGCCAGCACCTGATTGATACGGGACTGATGTGGAACTCCTTTACCCGCGGCGGGGAAGGCAATGTGTGGGAGTGGGATATCGACCGCAACGCCATTGTGCTGGAGGTCGGCTCCAACCTAGGGACCAATAAGAACGACTCGGACCAGTGGGGCTATCCGCGTCTGATCAACGACGGTTACAGGATCAACAAGCCGCACTTCGTTCCAGGCTACTGGAACAGCGGGGGCTCCTTTGTCTATGACCCGAATGCGAAAGGCGGTTTCATGGCTAAGCCCCGTTCGTTCATAGGCCGGCATTATTTCGATATTGCCGTTAAGCACCTGGAAGGCGGGATGAATGCCCTGATCATGAAACGTCTAGAGAAGGAACTGGGGAGGATTTGGTCATGATGGATACGGGATTGAAGGCGTGGGCCGAGATTGTCAAACAGGTGTATCCGGATCTCCCGATCCTGCGGGATAAATCCAACTGGCAGGCAGGGCAGTTCCAGCGGCCCAGCGTATTTATTGAGACGGACCTTGTGTCCGATAAGGTACATACGCCGGGCGCCGACCGGATGATTGAGGATATTGGGCTGGTGTTCCACCATGCTGCTGCTTCTGAATCGGAAAATGAAGGGGAACCGATCGAACTTGATCTCACACCGTTCTTCGACTACCTGCGGCGTCAGCGTTTTTGCGTAGCATCCAAGCGTTTTAACGTCATGCTGGTCATCGAGGCACCGCGAACCCGGCAGCTGAAGGACCGAGTGGAAGTCACGTTCCGGTATTCTTACCTACTCAAAGTGGAAAAACAGCCGGTCGATAAGATCAACGAGATATATTTGGGCTTTGAAGGAAAGGAGCTTTAACATGAGTGTACGGAATAAAACAGCTGCTGCGGTGCCTGTCCAAGATGATTTGAACAAACGGACCAAGCAGGAGTGGATTGAGAGCGCAGCCGTCTTGAAGCGAGAACGCTTTGAGATTGCCGGCGCTCTTTTTAATTGCGGGGAACACGAGCTGCTATCCCGACAAGAAGTACAAGCCAGAGTGGATGCCTACTTGCATCCAGCTCATAAGGAGGAACAAGTAAATGTCGATTCAGCGGAATAGACCTGGCGCATACGTCGAGCTGCACGCCAAGGCACTGGCCAGGGTGACCCCAGCTTCCGGCCGCGTGCTGCTCCCTTATCAATCCGAGTGGGGAAAGCCGAACTTAGCGGTGGATATGGCCGACGATACCGAGCGTTTAGCAGAGAGCGGCAAGCAGGTTGATGTGTTAGAACTTGCGGGCGAGAATGGGGCGACCGTGGTTGGTTACCGGGTAACCAATGGCCAAGAGCTTCCGGCGCTGTATAGCCTTCAGGATAGCTATGCGGTCGAGGCGCGCTATCCGGGCACTCGAGGCAATGACTTTGAATTTATGATCCGAACAAGCTTGATCGATGCCACCAAGAAAGAAATTTTGGTGCGGGACACCAAAGGCATTTATGATAATGAAACCTTCCTTGTAGCCGATAAGGCTGCTGCCGTCTCAGCGACCGAACGGTCCAATATGATCCGCTTTAAGGATCTGGGGGCTGTCGCTTGGGCAGATGTGGCCTTTACACCTCTTACAGGCGGGACGAGCGGTACCGCGACGATTACCCCGGCTGATTGGAGCCGCATCTTTAACCGAATTGACGGTCTGTTGTTTGACGTGTTCTATCTGCCTTCAACTGACAAGGCAGTCCAAGCGGCTGCCAAGCAGTGGCTGCTGGACCGCCGTACCAAGGCTCGCAGGCTGGCTCAGCTGGTGGTTGCTGGAGAGGCAGCCAAGGATGGAGATATCGAAGCACATAATGAGCGCAGCCGGAGTATGAATGCCCGCTGGGTCATTAACAGTTCCTTGGCTGGCGAACATTCCAACGGCAAGACTTATGACTCCGTGGCCTGGGCAGCCTGGGTGGCGGGTCTGATTGCCGGTACACCGGCCAATAAGTCGTTGACCGGTGTCAAAGTACCGATGACCGCGGCCAAGGTGGATTGGAGCCACAGCGAGGTACTGAAGGGTCTGGCTGAGGGGACACTTATGGCGACTCGTGATGGTTACGACTACATCATTGAGTCAGCGGTGAACACGCTGACGACGCTGGGTGACGGCGAACGTGAGGACTTCGGGAAAATCCGTGTGTCCATGACGATTGATCAGCTGCTCAATGACATTTACTCAACGGGCAAAAAGTATCGCGGTAAGCTGGACAATGATAAGGACGGCCGCGGTCTATTTATTGCTGCTGTCCTTGAATACCTGAAAATCCGTGCGCAGCAGAAGGCCATTGCAGACACGTATTCCTTCGGTGAAAGTGCGACTCAGACAAGCGACTTCGATTATGCATACTTCGATTTGTTGGCCAAGCCGTTGGATGCGATCGAAATCTTTAATATCAATTGGGAGGTGGCATAATTTATGGATCGCGAGCTGATTGGCCGGAACCTGTCTGTTCAAGATGACAACGGGGATCCGATTCAGACGATCAAAGAAATTGAAGTCACCTTGAAGCCGGAAACGCTAGATATTGTTCGGGCTAAGCGGATGACGAAGACTAAACAAATTGTGGGTTATGAGATTCCGGTAAAGCTGGTGATGTCGAAGCTGGAGTCTCGCCTGCGGTACCGATTATTGGATGACTTTAAAGCAGGGAAAACCATGGTATTGGCACGGATCACGGGAGCCCTAGAAGACAGGCAGACTGGTAATACCGAGCGAGTACTGATCACAGGCATTCATATTCATGATGATATGGATATCATCACGGCTAAAATCGATGACAATAATGGCATTGATATCACTTTGAGCGGGACCGCAACGGACTTCGAGTTTGTAGAGAAGTTTCCAGATTACATGGCATAAGGGGCGCATTTGCGCTCCTTTTACTTTTCCCAAAATAAAATATTGGAGGCATCACAATGAGCGACAAACTGCAGAAATACCTAGCTTCAGCTAAAGAAGGAAATAAGCCAGAGACCATTACGGTGGCCGTGGATGGTGAGAAATGGTCGGTACGTCGGCTGACAACGATGGATGTCCGCCGCTCTTTTGAGTTGGCATACAACGAAGACGGCTCCCCGAAGGACACTTACAACGAAATTGATGTGCAGATCGTCAAGGCAACCGAGCATGACTTTGATTGGAATAACACGGAGCTGCTAAAGGCGTTCAAGTGTACGATGAAGTTTGAGCTGCCACCGCGTCTCCTGTCGGATCCGGATGAGTTTGCTAAGCTCAGCAAGGCCGTTCGTAATTTTCAGGAGACGAAGGAGGCCTTGATTGCTGAGGCAAAAAACTCATCAAGCGAGACGGAGAAGCAAGCTGGATAGCTTCATTCTGGATTAATCAGAAGCGCCTGCCTGCCGAAGTCTTGCCTTATGACGTAGATAAGAATCGTCAGTATCACTTCTGTTTGGCGGCCAGCATCATTGCTGCTGAAGAAGCCAAGCGGCTGGCTGAGAAAAAATGAGGAAGGAGGTGAGTGACCACGGCTACAACATCAGTAACGGTTCCATTTGAAGCCCGAGACCTGTTGTCCGGCGCTGTCCGGAAAATGCGTAGCGTGATCCAGGGAGCGACCGATGACCTGATTGATTTCCGGCGTACTTCTGGGGATATAGGGGAGGACTTCGTTTCCAGTAGCCGTAGAGCGAAGGAATCGGCGGCGGACCTGGGCCGTGAGATTGGTGGAGCAGCGGACGAGGCTCGCCGAATGGATAGCTTTCAGATGGGTGACCTGTTCGGGCGAGCCCGCCACGGCGCCGATGATTTCCGGACAATGGTTCACCGGGCAGAATCTGAAGTAAGGGGTATGAGTGATGCTCATGTCCAGTTAAAGGCTCATGATGGAATTACTCCTGTATTGGACGGCATTTCATCGAGACTATCCAACTTAGCTGCCGCCGCAGGTGGCATAATCATTGGCAGTGGCGTGAAGGATGCCATGTTTGGTGATGTTACAGATTATTATTCGGCGTCGGCCCGTAGTGCGGCTTTTATGCCAGCTGATGTCCGGGAACAAGGATTATCTACTGCCGACGAGCTCTATTTGAAAGGATACTTTTCGTCTCGATCGGATGCTGCGAACCAACTGGCCGATGCAGCACCTTTGGTCAGTGATAAGTCGCAAATAAGCAACTTCTTAGCATCCTCAGCAAAGATTCAGAAATTAAGACCCGACTCGGGTGCGGAAGAAATCAACCGAGCCCTAACCCAATCCGCAAGTACGTTTAAAGAGAGTTACGACCAGGTAGCAGACAGTATGCTGTATGCGTTCGAGAAGGTAGGAGACCGGCAGCAGGATCTCTTCGATACCTTTTGGGAGTACAGCGGATATTTTAAAAAGACAGGCGCAAATTCGGGCCAAATGGCAAACTTTCTGACACAGAGTATGCAAAATGGGAGCTTCAATTTCGATAAACCGGCCGATTTTATAAAAGAGACCTTCGGAGGTAAGGCCCTGAACACGGGTGATATGGCCAATTACTTCACGCTGCGCGGTGCGGGGAAAAATGAGGCTCAGCATCAGGCCCAAGCCTTTACGGATGATATCAACTCTGGAGATCAACAGCGTGTCAAAGGCGCGATTATGGCCTTGGTTGGCGACTTGGCCAGTCAAACGGCAAATGAGTTAAAACAATCACTGACCACGCTTGGCTCCGCCACGGCTGAAGATAATGGCGATGCTATTATGAAGACGTACCAAGTGCCGTTTCAACAAGCGCCAAGTAGTATCACTGGTACTACAGATCGTCTGGTGAATGCCCAAAAAGCAGCAAATCCCATGCAGGATTACATTGAAACCCGCCGCCAGATCGATAAGCAGATGCAGGATATAGGGGCTAATCTATCCTCGGCTGCTTTGCCTGTTATGAAGGAGTTCAATTCTCTAATATCAGACAACCAGGCAGAAATATCAGCATTAGGAACTAAAATTGCAGACTTTGTTTCAGGTGTAACTAGCTTCTACAATGAACATTTCTCAGTTGTGAACAAAATGATTATAGGGCTGCTAGGAATTGTAGCGGTAAAGAAGACGGCTGAAGGAATAAAGAAGACCTACGATCTTTTTAGTGGAACACGAGAATCAAGAAAAGGTGGCCCTTTCAAAACAGAGTCTGCAGGTAATGCTGAGTCAATAACAGTGCGTGCAACGCACGTATATATCAACGGCCCTGTTTCTGGAGACAGAGGGCGAGGTGATCAGAAACGTAAAAAACGCGGGGGAAGCAGAAAGGGCGGGGCTCGAGGGACAGGACCTTCCAGTACAGGCTCAAGGAAATCAAATTGGTTTGGCGGCCGAAGAAATCAAGCGCCAGAGATCGATATTCCAAAGAAAGGCCTTTTTGAGACAGGGACCAGCAAAAGTATCTGGAGCCGCATGGGGTCAGGGTCAAAGTGGCTGAAAGGTGCATCCGGATTGCTGAAAGGCGTAGCAGTCATTGGTACAGCCGCCAATGTAGGAATAGGCGCATATGACATGTATCAAACTGCGAAGGATGAGGGTTGGAAAGAAGCGATTTCCACTAAAGGTGGTTCCACAGCAGGCAGTTTGGTTGGCGGTGTAGCTGGAGGGGCTCTAGGTTCCCTGGCTGGTCCAATTGGTACGGCTGCCGGTGCAGCCGTGGGCAGCTGGGCTGGTGAGAAGTTAGGGGCACTTGCTGACTCCGCAGGCTGGACTCGCGCGACTGTAGACTTTGTATCTTCAACCACTTCGGCAATTAAAAGCTGGTTTGGCTTTGGTAAAAAGGAACAGCCCGCGAAACCCGCACCTCCACCTGAGGCAAAGGTTACCTTCGGGAATATGACACCCGAAAATGCTCAAAAGATCCGGGAGACCTTTACCTCCTTCCAGCAGGATGTGGCGAAGAATGGCATGAAACATGCCCTGACCAACGCGCTGGATCAGAGCGGTGTGACCAAGGCAGCAGATATTCTAAAAGACAAACTGGTTGGGGTGTTTAAGGGTACGGATAGCAAAAAGGCTAAAGATAATATCCATGCCGTTGGTGCAGTAAGCAGCAAGTCCACCACGAGCACGAAGCAGCTGGGCCAGGCAGTCGGTGTGATGTGGAAAGGATCGAACAGTCTGCAAGCTCAGCAAAACGTAAGAGCCGTTGGTACGGCGGCGCAGCGAACCGGTGAGAAAGCTAAACAAATGGGTCAGACGGCCAAGGGCAGCACACAGGAAATTGTCCGAGGTGCTGCCCAGGCTGGACGCAGCTTCTCAGGGGTTAGCTCGGCGGCTCAAAGTGCGGCGTCGCAAACCCGCCAGCACCTGCTGTCTCTGCGGAACATCTCGAGCGAAGGCAGCAGCTGGGGCAGCAACCTGATTAGCATGGTCGCTTCAGGGATTCGTAGTAAATTTCCGACCCTGACGTCTGTGGTATCCCAGGCAGCCGACGTAATCCGAAAATACCTGGGCTTCCACTCGCCAACCGAAGAAGGTCCAGCATCCGACTCCGATCGTTGGGCCGGTAATTTTGTGAACATGTTTGCAGACGGCCTACGACATGAGCCGATCCAAGACCAAATGAAGCGCATGGCAGGCGCTATGCGAAGTGGAATTGAGGGAATGCAAAGCACCAGCCTAACAACTGCCGAGGGGCCAATCCCAGTGGCCAGCTCGCTATCCATTCCTGCGCCTGCAGCCAATCGTTCAGTCACGATCCAATCGATTCAGATGGATTTCGGTTCGCTTGGTCCTGGGATCTCCAATTTCAATGACTTTGCGGCCGCACTCAAGAGCCCGCAAGGCCGTTCTTTGATTCGGCAGGTCTTTGGCGAGGAGTTGTACAATGTACTGGAAATGGGAGGGTAAGCCATGTTAACGATGATCCGGGACAAAAACCGGTTCACCTTTCCGATTACGCCTGAAGAGATCCAGATTACAAATGCGAACGAGGTGGATAGCTTCACCGTCATTACAGGCGAAGAAAAAACAGGCAAGAGACTCACTTCCAAGCTGAAGCGGGTCTCTTTTTCTGTGATCTTCCCAAGAGCTTGGAAGGATATATGGGAAACGGGCAAGGAAACGGTGAAGTATAAATCTCCGGAGCAGGCTTGGAAACTGATGGAACAATGGATGAAGAAACCAGTCGTCATTAACTTTGAGTCACTCTTCAGTCAGACGATGTGGTTTGAAAGCATGGAGGGTGTGTATAAAGACGGTCAGGCGAACCTGCACATGACGATGACCTTGGTCGAATTTTCACCTGTGGAGATTGTGTCCTACTCCAATACCAAGCAGCTGCTCAAGCCGGGCGTCATCATTACCAAGGCTTCTAAGAGCAGGCCTAACACAACGGCTAAGGCTTCAAAAAAAGATAAAAAAAAGAAAAGTACCAAAGCCAAGAAAGCCAGCGATAAAAAGAAGAAAAACAGCAGTAAAAAGGCATCAAAGGCCGCAGCGAAAGCTGCAGCGGATAATGCTAAAGGCGCCTTTGATTATACGGGACAGCAAAAAAAGATCTCAAGCAAAATTAAACAGGTAAAGGGTTGATCTCGTGGACCATTTTGCGGTTATCTTCGGCAAACAAGATGCTCGATCACCGCTGACCGATGCAGTGACGGAACTGTCCTGGTCTTCCCAGCGGGATGAAATCGCCCGAAGTATGTCCGTCCGGATGAAGGATGCCCCGGATATACATGTAGCCGGTATGCTGATGTGCTTTTCCCAGCAGACGAGGGGTGTATTGCTTCATGCCAAGAACCAGTTTTTTCACGGCCCCATCATCAAAGTGGAGAAGGATGAATTCACAAACGCTTGGGAATTAGAAGCGAATGAGATTAGCTGGTATCTGGCTAAGAACAAAGGAACGCGGCCATATTTGAAAGGGGATGCCGGGGAAGAGCTGCAGCGGTTTATCCGAACAACAGGTATCGACTTCCGCTGCCCCAAATTGGGCTTCACTTTGGATGAACGATACGGCACGATGCCTCACTCGGAGCTGATCCTAGATGTGTTGCAAAAAGCATATGAGCGAAGCGGCTACCGCTACCACCTCGATGTGATCCGAACAGATCAGAGCTTTTACCTGCAGGTGACCCGTGAAGGAACCAACACCAAGGTTCCTATTTTTATTCCGGACCAGATGGAGGCAAGCACAGCAGGATACAGCTTGGAGGAAACCTACACGGTCGTCACCGCTCAGAAATATAAGGACGACAAACTGATCGCTTCCGTCACAAAGTCGGATGCTGGTGGAATCAAGACTCTTGGGCGGATGGAAGAAATTCTGGAAGTTGAAGAGAACGAAAACCCTGCAACTGTAGCCACGCAGCGGCTGAAGTCATTATCGACCCCAAAACAGATCAAGAAGATCACCGTTAAGCATGAGGACCATACGCTGGCCGGGCTGCGAGCGGGTTGGCTGGTCTTGATCAAAACGGACCATGTCTCGAAGTGGATCGTTGAAAGTGCAGACACCAGCTTCCGCAACGGTCTATATACCGTCCAACTGGTTCTAGAAAGGAGAGAGGCCTAATGCTAGGGAATGCCATAAAACTATTCAAAGAAAAGGTTGCCGCGCACATCGATGCTCGGGACACGGAGCGGGCAACTTTGCTGAGCTGGCCAGATGCTCGTATTGAAGTAGACGGAGATCCCTACCCGTATGAGGCCAGTAGCTTGGTGTTTGCTGATTACCTGCAGGAACAGAAGATCGAGATCACGTTTGAGGTCGAGGAGCCGGCAGTCTCAACCATGAAGGGAAAAATGGTTGTACCCAGCCCACTGCAGGTTGGTGACCGCCTAATCGTCTCCCGGATGACCGGGCAGCGGTACTACGTGTTGGGAAAGGAAGTGAAATGAGATGGCCGACGAGTCCTTATTTCCAGAGTTGGACCTATCGGAAATGGATGTGGCGGACCTCGTTGATTCGGTGCCCTCAGAAACGAAATGGACGTATGTCACGGATTTCCGAAACCGTCGTGCCGTCTTTGATGATGCGGGCCGTCCTGAAAAGACGAAGACCTACGCGGAATACCTGACTCAAACGGCACTAAAAATCCTGAATACCGAACGATTTCAGTATGTCATCTATACCGGGAATATGGGAGTCGAGCGGTCCGAATGGCCAGGTTGGGAAGATGCCGAAATTAGCCGTGACATTGAGGAGGCATTAACGGCTCATCCTGAAATTGAACGCGCAGAGGTAGTCTCTATGGAACGGAGGGGCCAAGAAATGAGTCTAACGATTCGGATTGAGGGAACAGCAGGAAGTACAACATTGGAAGAGGTGATTCCATTATGAATATTGCTGATCTGCCAACGTTTCCGGATATGCCGATCTTGGAGGAAACGCCGGACATGATCTACCAGCGATGGGTGAACCGGGCAATCACACTTTCCAACGAGCGGGGACTGCCGCCGCCGCCCGTCGCGGAGGGCGAATACTTCTATGATCTGTGGTATCCGATCGCCCAGGAGCTAACTGAGCAGCAGGAATTACTGGCCTACGCCTTCCTGCAGGCGTTTCCGATCTGGGCGGATGAGGAATTCCTCGATGCACACGGCTGGACCGAGGGTACCCCTCGTAAGGCGGGGGAGGATGACGACACGTACCGTTTGCGTTTGCTGGATAAAGTGTTTACGGAGGAAGGCAGCGGGCGGCGAAAGGATTATGAAGCCTGGGCTAAAGAGCTGGAGGGGGTTGGGACTGCCTTCGCTCGTGAGAAAGAACGGCATGACAACTCCATCGATCTCTACCTCACGGACATGACCGGTCAGCCTGTGACGCAGGCATTCGCGGATCGAGTCAAGGATTTGCTTTGGGAAGACAAACGGATTGCTGGGCATGACCTGGCTGTTCATCCAGCGCCCATTTTCCTGGTTCGTTTGGAGGCTACCTTGGATACAGCTGTAGATCTTACTGAGCTGACGGAGGGAATCCGTAGGCGTGTGCTAACCTACGCTGCTGATCGCTCTAAACTGGTCTATAACGTCGTCGCTTCGCTGCTGCTGGTACCAGGCGTAGAGAATTACAAAGACTTCAAGCTCAATGGTGATGCGCAGGACGTGGAGATTCCGGCGGCTTCGCTGCTGCAGGTTGAGGTGGTCCTGTTATGATCCCGCAGCGATACCGGGAGGTCCTCCCACCGCACTGGTACGAGAATGAAATAGCGGAGTGGCACTTCGGTATCATGGAGGAAGCGGTGGATACCCATGAGGCCAAGCTGGAAGAGCTGCAGGGTCAATTCTTGCTGCAGCGGGCCACTTGGGGGATTTCGGTTTGGGAGTGGATGTACTTTCATCAGGTTCAGTCAGGGACGCTTGAGCAGCGGCGGGAAGCCATCCGGCGCAAACGGCTTGCGAAACGTCCTTTTACACTGCCGGCGCTTCGCCAAATGGGTGCCCAATACGGGAAGCTGCAAGTTGTTGTGGAGAAGTTTGAGGATAAAGAGATTCACTTCGAGTACGCTGCTAATGCGCCGATTAATGTGAATGGCTTGCAAACCGACTTTGAATATGTGCGGCCTGTCCACATTAAGCAGGCGGTGACGGTTGCCAAGCCGATCACAGAGCAGATTGCTGTGAAAGGATCGGCCTATCAGCATACCGTGGATTATCCTATCTGTGGACTTGAGATGCCGCAAGAGATCGGCGTGAGTGGTACATTAGCAGCCGAAACAATGAACCTAGCAGGGCAGCCAAGCTATTACCGGATAGACAGTCCGATTGCTGGCTTTGAAATTCCGATGAAGGAGGGAACAACTTGATGGCAAATGTCATTCAACCCCGGCTGCTGGATTTGATTGTCGAGAGTCTGAGCGGCTATTTTGATCACGCTCTGATCAACCTGGGTGGCGAGTTGGTATCTTATCCGATTCATAATACCGTAATTTCCGGATACTTGGTCCGTAAGTATGTCTATCTGTTGGATACAGATGCTGCTGGGAAACAGATCTTGGGCGCTTCGCTGATGGATAAGGACGGAAACACCTTGGCCAACCAAAATATGAATGTTGTTAAGAATGACAAAGGATTTTTAATTGGTTTTGATTTTACTGTGCGATTGGAGGCGAGTACCGTTGTATAACAAGGAAGTATGGAAGGATGAGATACCGGACCTGACCCGGCCGGTCAAGGATACGGCTGGCAAACAGAAAATCGACCCGCAAACAGGCCGGCCATTATATGAACTCGTTCAGGAAGGGACCCGAATTACCTCGGCCAGATTAAATCATATAGAGGGGGGGATCGAAGGTGCTCATAACTTGGTCGAGCAGTTGGCCAAAGAGCTGGGGGGCAACTTTGTAGCTGCCATTGATGGTGTGCAGGGACTTCAATTTACCGCCAAGGAACTGTCGGTATCTTGGACGCCTGGAGTCGCCTACGTAGGTGGTAGAAGGTTTGAGGTAGCAGCTGGCGACATGCCTTTAAACGCTACCCAAGGTCAGTATTTGTATTTGGACAACGATGGAGTGGTGAAGAAGACAACATCAAAAGCAACAGCTGCAGCAGCATTGTTGCTTTTTTATGTTGCGACAGATGCCAGTGGTGTCATTTCGACTACCGACCAGAGGATGAACGTAAACATTTCTGAGCTTATAAAGAAGCTGGATAATGTTCAGGTACCTGTGGCTTCAGTGGATACTGCTGGTATCGTAAAGCTCAATGACACGCTGACCAGCACATCAAAGGACCAAGCGCCTACAGCTAATGCGATCAAAAAGGTGAATGACGGTTTAACTGCCCACTCAGCCGATACAACAAAACATATTACAGCAACAGAGAGGTCGGCATGGAACGGAAAGGCTGATGCATCTGCTTTAGCATCCGTATCAACAGATGTACTAAAATCATCGTATAATATCCAAAATTTACAGCGTGAGGTCGCGTATCTTACTCTGAAACAAGCGGCATCAGACCGAATCAACAACGGAACAACATTCGGCAGTACATTCGCGGATTCGTTCAACATGACGATTGACTACACCAAAACCGCGACAACTGCGGCATTATCAGCGGGAGCAACGTCATTCTCCGTTAATGATGCTACAGGGTTTTCCGCAGGCAAGGAATTTACGATTTACGACGATGTCAACAGCGAGCGTGTAACGGTATCCTCTGTATCAGGCACGACAATCACGCTTAAGGCAGCGCTGACCAAAGCGTATAAGTCAGGCGCTAACGTAGCGCGGACGATGGCGGTAGCAGACGCAACTAATAGGGCGCTGAAATTCGGCGGTTGGTCAACGCAGGTGACGAATACAGTAACTGACACGACAGTAGTTAATAGCGCGTATGGTACGACCGGTAATGGTGGACGGAAGTTAATTCGGTTGAGTAACGGGTGGTTGGTTGTGGTTGTAAGAGTAACGAGTCCAAGTATTGCACGTTATTTTTATGTATCAAAAGACAACGGAGCAACTTTTACTCAATTAACTTATACGCAAGGTATAGCTGATGAGGATGCGTGCATAGCTTCTTTTGGGACGAAAGTGTATTGTTTGATGTCAAATGGTGCTAACACATATTCTCTTTGGTTCGATGCAACAACAGTAACTAATAATTCACAAACTGTAATATTGTCACCTGATACGCCTCAAACCGCAGTAGGTAAAGTATCTCTTGCCATTAACGAAGCGGGAACGGAACTACATGCGGCGTGGACGAGTAAAAACAGCACGTACCCGAACAGCTTTAATATCCGTTATGCCAAAGGTACGATTAATGCCGATGGTAGTGTGACATGGAGCGCTGCGGAGCAAGTAACTGTAGCCAACTCTTCTACTACTAATTTTAATACACCTTCCGTTATCGTTAAAAATGGAGTGGCTTATATAGTAGCACAGTCATTGAATACGGTGGCTGGCAATGATTATAAAATAGGAATCATATCGCGTGGACTTAACGGTAATGGTTGGTATAGTGATACATTCAATTCTGGATGGGGAGCAAGAGCTTTTTACACTTCTAGTTACGCTCAGAACTTTCCCTCCGCGATCTTTGTCTCGCAAAGTATTAACGGCCTAGCAAACGGTCGGATATGGGTTGCGTGGGGTGGCCTTGACGCTACAGACTCAAATATACAAAATATTCGAGTCGCTTATTCAGATGATGTCGGAGCTACATGGACAACTCCGCAAAAATTAACAAACGGAAATAGCTATATCCAGGCAGTTCCAAGTATAAGCGCAGATAGACAAGGAACAATATTTATTGTTTTTCAGGGGCAATCACCTGCTGGGAACCCACCATACAGCATAAGAGCTATAAAAAATGTAGCAGGCGTATGGGGAAGCGTGTACGACGTCAAGTTATCTACAACTAGTTCGGGTATGACAAGTCCGTCTGTCCTTTTTGATCCTTCCATGGAAGTCACGGAGCCTATATTTATTTACATGGATACAGGGAATCCTAAAGTCGGATTTTACGGAACATGGACAATCGGAGGCGAAATGCCGATCACGCAAAATGACGTGCGCTTTACGCTATCCAACACAGATGAAGTCGTAACGTGGGTACAGCATGACGCCGGGTTAACGGTGACAGCAGCGCTCAACGGGCAGGCCATGGACAAGACTAGCGCAAATAATGAAGACGAGTTTTCAAAGGCGTTGTCGTCGGTTCAGGCAGCAGAGGTAAGGCTGAACATGAACCGCAGCAGTACGAACGACGATCTTAAAATAACTCGAATCTTAGGGGGCATCGGATAATGGGTAAACTTGGTTACAAAAGTGTTGACGGTGAAATGAAGGGGAATAATCCGCAGCAAAAGATCGTTGAACTGGAACAGCAACTGGAAGAGCAGAAAGCTGTGAATGAAGCTTTAAAGACAAGTGATCTAGACAATAAAGAAGCTATTGCCAGCCTGATTGAGCTTGTATTGTCTGGGGGTGTAACGAATGGATAAGACAGCTTTTGCGAAAATCTATCTGGATCTGGTCAAGGCGGGGCGTCGCGATGAATCCAGCGTACCAGAAGAGATTAAAACCGAATATGAGCAACTGAAGGAAGCGGAGTCCAATGCTTAAGCTGCGGGATCGGCTTTTTTTGTTGTTCTTAGAGCTCGTCATGAAGGGAGGTGAGTTCCAAATGACCGACGCGATGAAGCGCAGTTTTGCCACAACCTATGTATATCTGATTATGAACGGCCGCCGTTCTATTGAAGACGTACCTTCTGCATTCGTGGATTATGTAAAGGGTGATCTTGGTATGACAGAGTAAGAAAGTTTTGTTTCCCCTGGAGGAATCCGGGGGCTTTTTCTATGAGGAAGTCCATGATGAATAGACAGGGGGATGAAGGGGATGAATGAGGGGGTCTCAACAATCATCAAGGGTATTGCCACGGCTTTTGGAGCCGTGGCAGGATACCTGTTTGGAGGGTGGAGCGTCTTGATTAACTTATTGTTGATTATGGTCAATGTCGATTGGCTGACCGGCTGGGCGGCTGCCTGGATTCGGGGAGAGCTGAAAAGCCGAGTCGGATTTGAGGGTATTGCCCGGAAGGTGGTCATCTTCTTGATCGTCACAATTGCGCATTTTGTGGATGTAGCGCTGGGGAATCTGCATTACTTCCAAGATGCAGTGGTTTTCTTTTACCTGGCCAACGAGCTGCTGTCCATTATAGAGAATGTGGGCAGGATGGGGGTACCGATGCCGGATGTACTGCGGAATGCTGTTAAGATTTTCGAATCAAAGACGGAGGCGCCTGAGAACCCGAACCTTCCGGATCCACCGGAGAACAATGATCACACACAGAAACCGGCCGTTTGATAGCCGGCTGACAGAAGGGAAGTAAACCATGATATTTAATCCAAATAAATATACCATTGAACGGCGCTACATCGATAAGCGTCACAATGTACGGCCTGGAACCCGACTCACCTCGGGAACTCCGGGCTTTTTTGTTGCGCATGATACGGGAAATCCAGGAGCGACTGCAGAGAACCATTTTAATTACTTCCAAAGATTGAAGGACCGTGCTGCTTCAGCGCAGACCTTTATTGACGACAAGGTAATCCTAGAGATCATTCCGACCGGTACCGGTCCGGATCCTGCTGAGAAGGCCTGGCACGTTCTTTACAGCGTGACTACAGACAACGATCGTTTCGGGGACGATGCTAATGACATTGCCCTCGGGGTAGAGCTTTGCTATGGCGGTAAGATCAACTTTACTGAAGCGTATAATCGATTTGTCTGGTATATGGCCTATTGTTGCTGGAGGTGGGGCAAAAACCCTTTGACTCATATTCCAACACATAAACAATTGGATCCGGCTCGCAAGCGGGACTGTGACCAGGCACTTACCTTTGGAGGAAAAGGCTTAAAGCAGTTTCTGTACGATGTTGCAGCCGAATTGAACGGCGAGGCAGTACCGCACATTCCTGAATCAGACAAGCTGCCGGAGAACGTCTCCAATGCGCTCATTAAGGACTATGTTCAGCCCGCATGGGCTGCTGCTCATGCTGCAAAGGCGGCGCAGGAGAAGGCACATTTTCATAATCTGGCTGACAATCTGCGGAAAGCAGCGGGGATTCTCTTGCAAGGACAGACTAAAGCAGGAGTGTTGGAAAGGTTACCCAAGTCTAACGCTCAAGAAATTATATTTCGCTGGCTTAAACCTGCTTGGCAGAAGGCTCATGAAGCAGGAGATGCTACCGGCAAGAAGCATTATAACAATTTGGCTAATTATTTGAGGCGGTCAGCGGGCATACCAGAGGAGTAAGGGAAATTGTTTATTCAGTAAAAGTTTTTTGTGCTACAAAACCATAGGCGATTCTTTTGGAAGTAATCAAAAGACAGAGCCCCATATATTTCTGGGACTCTGTTTTACTTGAAAAATTAATTTATAACTTCAACTCCTTATAGACGTAAGCACCTTTTTGGAATTGTACCTACTTTATAGTGCTTTTTGAAGAAATCTGAGACATTAGGGAACAAGTATACATCAGTGTACCCTTCGTACCATTGCCCTTTTTCACCAATTTAGGAGATACTGAAGCAGATGTTGGATCATAAGCAGGAATACGAATTGGTCAGTAGCTGTGCCAGACACGACACGGAATTTGAATTTAGTTCTTACAAAAGGTTTACCATGATCGTAATGTCCAGTATTCATGTCAGGGAAAGTTTATGTACATTCTTAAATGTTAATTGAATTCAACTAAACGAATCACATTCATTACATCGGTATAAGGTATCCAAACAGCACCTTCATGAGTCCTGACTTTAAATCGTTCCTTATCCAATGACTTCTCTGCTCTCCCCTTCATAACACTTTGATCGTAAAGTTTGATTAATATCCTTTCATTATTGATTTCTGCGTTTTTTATTTCGCTATAAATTGAAAATGTAGGCATTACGCCTCTCCCTCCTAAATCTTTTCACCTGAGTAATTCTGAGTAATTGTAGTTATTAAGGTCCGTATTGACTAATCCTATCTTCCAAAAGATAATACCTTAGTAGGTAATGATAGTAAATAGGAGGATAAAGATGAATAAAGTCCCAGTACCGGGATTTAGAACCGGAGCTTTGTGGAAGAAGATTCTAGCGAGTGTATTCTATGTTGGTGTAATCCTTACAGTTATTATTTTGATTTTGCTCAAAGATAATAAAATATCAGGCAAAGATAATCTAGTCATTAGCCTTCAAGGAGTGTTGTTCCTCCTATTTTTGGTTATAATTCCGTATTTATTTATTTTCGATATCATGGGCGTGAGAGCAAGAACTCCTCTGCTCCGTTCATCAAAACCACTGAGAATAATTATAGGTAGTGTTATAGCGGTAATTCTATTAGTGGTAGGGTTGGGAATTACAACAATGTTTATCGATAAACTACATTCCCAGGAGTACTTGGCAGAACAAAAGGAAATAAGAATAAAAAAAGAAAGAATCGCTGCTTTAGAAAAAGAGAAACAAGCAGAGGCAGAGAAAGTAAGGCGACAAAGAGAAGTAGAAGCCAAACAAGCGACAGATCGAGAAATTGAGAAGAATGCTAAAGAAACGACTGCAGCTGAAGCATTAAAGAGAAAACAAGATGAACAGCAAAAACTCCTTGCAATAGAAAAGCAAAAAGAAGAAGAGAAGGCCAAAAAAGAGGAAGAAGCTGAAGCTTTAGCAGCAAAAACTAATTTGGAAGAAGAAACGGCTGCTGAAGAAATGAAGAGGGCAGAGCAAAAACTTTTAGAAGAACAAAATAAAAAAATTGAGGAAGAGCAGCGAATAAAGAAAGCAAAAGAAAAAGTTCTGGCTGAATCAGCTGAAAATTATAAAGAAGGCTTAGAAATATATAATTTAGGTGGGTCTGTTGAGTCGATAGACTATTTTAAGAAGGTTATTCCAGAAGATCCAAACTATATTAATGCTCTCGGGTATATCAAAGCAGCGGAAAGGGATGAATATAGTTCAGGCTTAGAGCCATATGACTATCTTGTTTTAAAAAAGAATGCTGATAAATATAAGGGGATTAGGACATATTTCCAAGGGAAAATAACAAGCATACAGGAATTTAAAAATAAGACTTTTCTTATTTTATCTACTAAACAAGAAGAGTTCGGAAATTGGACCAATGATGTAGCTGTAACTTATGATGGTTCAATGGATGCAGTGGAAGGAGATGTTATTACGGTTACGGGTGAAATAGAAGGTAAATATTCTTCTAATGTTCAAGCAATTTTAATAACTCTAGGAATCAATAAAATCAATTTTAATTACACCCAAGGTACTAATACAGAACTCATGCCGTATTTTCATGCAAAATACTATAATGTGAACAATTAATTTAGATATAAGCCTCACTTAATCTTATGAGATTAGTGAGGCTTATTTATTCATTAGTCAGTAGGATTCTTCTATTGAATAGGATCTTTTGTTCCTATATAATGTAGAACATATATTCGCATACAGAGGTGATTCACATGCCAGTCAAATATGTTGGGGAGATCGTGGAAATCGTATATCTGGATCAAGCAGGCAATATAACACAGCGAAAAATTGAGGTCCATAGCGTGCGTAATGGTTTAGTGAAGGCTGAGTGTCTTCAGACCAGAGCACCGCGCACGTTCCGCCAAGACAACATTCTGGCATGGAAGCACATCAGGAAAGGAGCCTGAGTCCGATATGTTATCTGATCTTGAGCGCAAGCTGCTGCGTATCCTGTTTAATTACTCTGCACAGCACCGGCATATGCCGTCTATGCAGGACTTAACCAGTAAGACAGGCAAGAGTAAGGCGGAGATTATGGAGGCGCTGAAGGGGTTGGAGAAGTCCATATATATTGCCTGGGAAAATAAGGCCAGTACCCAGGACATCAAGCTGCTGGAAGGCTGGGAACGGCAACCTAAACAGTCAGTAAAATCGACTGCGCCTCAGGGGAAAATTGATTATTGGACCCAATATTAAGGAGTGGTGTTTGTGGCGAAGAAGCTGGAGGGTAACGGATTTTGGGAAAGCTCACGCTATGTCCTGCCAGAACACAGAGATGCAATGCAAGAACGAGAGCAGGAGCAGCTGCGTCGCGGCCGGCCGGTCATTGATGAGCAACAGCTGCAGGAAATTGAAGTAGCCCTGATTGATTCATATAATCAACGTTGCGAAGTGAAATTGGTGGTCTTCAACCCGTTCGAGGATGAGGAGGTTACTGGAATTGTAACTGTGGTCAATACATATACCAGAGAAGTTAAATTATTTCAGGGAAATAACTTCAGATGGATCAAAGTGGAAGAGATCATTAAGGCGTCTTTGTAATTCTAGAGAATTGATACATATTGAAGTCTCTTGATAGAAAAGAGGCTTTTTTTGTTCGTTAAGCTAACTGGCAGGATAGCGTGGCGGCCATGCAGAATCAGTTAAAAACTAAATAGGAAAGAGGTGATCTCAATCCGAATCCATATCATCGGCGGATCAGGTAGCGGCAAATCCTATATCTCGGAGTTACTGAGCGAAAAGCTCCGGATTCCACATTACGATTTAGACGATATTTTCTGGGATTACCAATCGAATGAATATGGCGTTAGGACACCGGAGGATGAACGTGACCGCCGGCTCAGAGAAATCATTAGTCTTGATTCGTGGATTACAGAAGGCGTGCACAGGTCGTGGGTAGGTCCGAGCCTTGCCGCTGCGGATAAGATCGTCGTACTGATGACGCCATTGTCTGTGCAGGAGGAACGGATCTGGAAGCGTTATGAAGAGCGCATCGCCGGCATCGTCTCAAGCAAATAACGCGAGACGCTCGAGGGCATCCATAACTTGCTGGCCTGGAATAAAGACTATAATCTTAAGCTGTCTAACTTAATCGCCAATTGGGACTATAAGGATAAAATGATCCTCGTTCGAGATAACCTGGATCTTCTTGAACTTCAATTGATATGAATTCGATTTAGCAGATAGGACTTCAATTGCCGTTTCGGCATATTACGCTAACGGGGAACGATAATTCAATTATCGGGATGATTAAGAAGCCTGGGAGATCCCAAGCTTTTTTTATTATCGTGTGTGGACTAATAGGTATGCTCTCCCTTATCATAACGATCTCACACTTACCATCTGGCCAGAAGCAAACAATGCAAAATTAAGATTGTACCCACGGACGGAGTTACTTCGTAAGACAGCATAAAAATATATTTTTACAAGCGTGTCTATTTCTTTTTGGATTATGCTATCATAGATAGGAATAAATTCCTAAAAAGGGGCGATTTTATATGAAAAAGAAAGCAGTTACTGGTTTCTTAGCATTACTTTTAGTGTTACCAAGTGCATCCATAGCCTCGGCACACCCAGGCAGAACAGATTCGAATGGCGGCCACACATGCTGGACTAACTGTTCAAAATGGGGCTTGGATTATGGTGAGTATCACTATCACAATGGAGGAAGTTCTTCCTCAGGAAGTTCAAGTTCATCCTCTAGTCCAAGTTCCAGCTATTCTACTCCCAAAAGCTCCACTCCTAAACCAGCTGCACCAACCTACAAAGCATCTGGACTTAAGGTATATGTAAATGGTCAGCAGCTCGTTTTTAGTAGTAAACCAGTAGTTTATAAGAATACAAATCTTGTTCCTTTACGTGAGATTGCAGAAGCACTAGGAGCATCAGTTACTTACGACAAAGATAGTGGCACGATTGGAGTTAAAAAAGGAAATAGAAAAGTTACCTTAACAATTGGAAGTAAGACTGTATTTTACAATGGCACGTCCGAAACATCTAGTGCGGCTCCTATAGTGATTAAAGGCGTTACATATGTACCAGCACAGGTTTTTGCCAGAGGACTAGGAGCAGGCATAGAATTTAATTCAAGCACTAACTCACTTAAAATCAAATTGTAGTTTTTAGCATAGAGGATCTGACCAGACCTCGCTGCGTATAACTTTGTTGCTTTGTTGAAAAATAAGAGTATAATTTTTAAATTAAATTCGGAACACAGGAAGCACCTGTATCTCTCTTTAGAGGGACAGGTGCTTCCTTTTTTCGTTCTTCATTATAATTTTTAGGAGGAGTAACACATGATTCGTTTTCAATTGTTTTTAAAGCGGAAAACAGAGGAAGGCACTATTATTTATAATGCTGGCTATGCTCACTTCAGTAATATTGAAGACATGAAAATCGGAAAAGGATTATTTCTTTTGACTGATCAAACCCATAAACTGTCCAGTGGTTACCCAGAACTTAAAGCTCTCTCGTCCGATTGCGTTATTTTGGATCATTTTCACTTTGATGGTATGGACACTATAACAATAACCGATGATAAAAAGTTATGGAATTGAATAAGCAAGCCGCATAATCATCAGCTACAGCGGCTTGCCCGATCATCGATAAGTCTTCCAGGTATCCATGGTGAGGTTTAATGGTTGTACTCAGCGTAAGTGAGGATTAGATGATACAATTCGTTTACGAATACATGAACTCCAACTATAGTGTACTGAAGAGTTTGCCCATCTCGAGATGATCGCCACGATGGTGTATAAGCTGACCAAGGATGCGACACCGGAGATGCTGAAGGCGGCAGGGCTGGACCCGCATTTTGTCAATCATGATAGAGCTCTCTTCTACCAGAATGCAGCGGGCGTGCCATGGACGGCAGCCTATATTCAGGCCAAAGGCGATCCGATCGCGGACCTGTACGAGGATATTGCGGCCGAGGAGAAGGCGAGAGCGACCTACCAGTGGCTGATTGATATGACAGATGATGTAGACCTGCAGGACGGATTGAAGTTTCTGCGGGAGCGGGAGGTCATTCACTCCCTGCGCTTCCGCGAGGCGGTCGTGATTTTGACGGAGGAACGGGACCGGCAGAAGATATTTTGATTAGAGAAGCGGCTCGCATATGATATTATCCCCTCTAAGTAGACAGTGTGTAAAAAGCGCACTAATGTTTACTTGGAGGGGATTTTTCATGGGCGAAATACGGAAGACATAT
>NZ_JAUQTB010000015.1 GCF_030580655.1 Paenibacillus lacisoli | reverse complement strand
AGTGCAGCAATGCATGGAGCTGACCAGTACTAATCGGTCGAGGGCTTATCCTACAAGCTTGCCGGAGACATCCGGTAAGCAGCTAGATCGCATGTTTGTTTCGGATCCAGTTTTCAAGGTGCAAAACCTTGTTATTCGTTTGGTGGCGATAGCGGAGGGGTTCCACACGTACCCATCCCGAACACGACCGTTAAGCCCTCCAGCGCCGATGGTACTTGGACCGCAGGGTCCTGGGAGAGTAGGACGTTGCCAAGCATATGAAAACCACTGTTGATCACTCAACAGTGGTTTTTTGCATGCAACGAATTCCAATCGCTTCTCGCCAAAGTGTACACATAATAGGGGTGTGCGTCTAAGGTACGTGTAAAGCAATAACGGAAGCCACTTTTCTGGATAACCCTCTGGGATGCGACATTATGAACGTGTGCCAGAGCGGCGAGCTGCTGAACCGAAGTGTGATTAAAAAGGTAGTCTCTCAATCCCCACGTTGCCTGACTAGCATAGCCTTGATTGGTATAACGGCTTGAAATGGCATACATAATCTCCCGCTGTCCAATTTCTTCTTTGATACCTGTGCAACACCATCCAATCACTTCATCGTTTTTTTTATGTATAATAACCATCCGCAGCCTGAGTTGCCCAGGGTGCTTTCCTTCCATTACAGCTGCTTTAAAGCGTTGGTTCTCCGGAATTTCATAATGCTCCATCCATATTTGTCGTTGGCTTAGAGAAACGCTCCAATCCGGGAGAAATTTGCTGACTTCATTTTCCTGTGCAATGGAGGTAATTCTCTCCGCGTCTTCCATTCGATATTCACATAGCTTTACATCCGCACATTCAATTAACAGCAAAGGCTGAATCAATCAATCCTCTCCTTATCTAATAAACTTCACCTACGGTTTACTCCCCTACTATATCATTGATGATAGGGTATACCTTTGATTATAGTTAACTTTGGTCTGCCTAAATTCAAAAAGCTACATTAAAAAAAATTAATTATCTATTAAGCGTCCTATCTAAAAAGTGGTTGAATCTCCAATTATAAAGTGAGAGTATATTACCGGGTCTGAAGGCTTATATAATATTTTGAATGAATTTATTGATTCTATGTTACTAAGTTTATAACTTTGGGTATATACATATATAATCGAAAAGTCATGTTTCAAGATTATAATAATACTTATGAACTATTTGATACATAAAAATGAACAGTGAAGAAATTAAACTCTCTCTCGGACTATAGGCCTTAATATCAGCTTGATCATGCGCACATGGACAGGGTGGTCTCCTAACAAAACTGTAACTTTTAACCGATATAGACGGAGAAAGCAGGAATATTTTTCTACTAAAGCTATCCTGCTCATGTGGGGTCCCGGCTGGAGAATAAAGAGGCCGACCTATAGACATATAGAAGAGGAACCCATAGACTTTAAACGTGTACCAATTATTACCGGAAGCTAATACACAAATATGCAAATGGCAATTGGTCACAGGAAGGGAGAGAATTCGAGGAAGCTGTTTTCCTGTTGGAGGAAATGAACGAAGTTGATCTATACTACTGACCCGTCCATTTAGGCGATGACAAAAATGAAGACAACGGAGGGTTTGCTTTGAAAATCAAACATTATCTATTATCCGCGCTTGCGTTAACATTAGGATTTGGCGGCGGTGCCGGGGCTGCAGCTGTAAAAGTACAAGCCGAAGGTACAAGCCAGACATATACAGCATCGACTGGATTTAGTATCACCCAAGGACAAAATCAATGGTCTTATCTGAAAAAATCAGGAGCAGTATTTTCTGATCTGGTCTACAATACAACTAACAAGCGCTGGCAGCCGGATAGCACCGGTTATCCATGGGTAACGGCGAACGCTCAGCATCCAGACGCTAACTTTGATTCTGTGAGAAAGTGGGTTGCCCCTGGTTCGGGCACAATCAGCATCACTGGCAGCGTAAGCAAAGGGGATAGCCTTGGGGATGGCATCCTTGCCACTATTATGAAGGACAGCACGACGCTGTGGAGCAGTGTTGTTACTTCGCCGACGGCTGTGAATCCGACAGGAGTAACGAATATACCAGTAACAGCCGGTTCGTCCATCTATTTTATTGTTAACAAAAGAACGACCACGAACAATGATCATACGCTGTGGAATCCAAGCGTTAATTTTACGCCTACCTACCAGGCTGCAAACACGTCGTCCTCCACTCTGACAACGACGACAGAGACTGCGGCTGCTGAAATTTCAGTTATCAGCTGCGGTGCAACTCCAAATGACAGCACGGATGATTATCCTGCTTTTGCAGCCGCTATAGACAAGGCCAAGAAAAGCGGAGCCGCAGTATATGTTCCAGCAGGAAACTATCGGCTCAGTAAAATTCTTACACTGGATGGAGTTAGTCTCCGAGGTGCCGGCAAAGAGGTAACGACACTGACCTCTACAGATCCGTATAAAGGTTCCATTGATATCAAGGGGGACGGCGTTAAGCTCAGCGGGATCAAACATGTCTATAATACCGTTGTACCTCGTGGAGATGGAGCGAATGAGAAGAACAGCATCACGGTGCGCGGGGCAACCCATTTTACGATTGATAACGTTTATGTATCCAAGGCCAGCACAGCAGGGATCCTGGTCATGGGTGCTGCCCATAACGGTGCGATCACCAACAGTACGGTGGAAGGTACCAATGCGGATGGCATTCATATTACAGATGCAAGTTACACGATCACGATCAGCAACAACACAGTAAAAGGTGTGGGTGATGATACGATTGCTGTCGTCAGCTATAAGGAAGATATCGCTGCTGCCCGTGATATTACTATTAAAGGAAATGACGTTGGTTATATGTCCAAAGCCCGCGGCATTACTGTCGTTGGCGGCAGCAATGTGCTGATTGAGAATAACTCGGTCAAAGATACGATGATGGCAGGTATTTATATTGCTGTAGAAGGTAACTACAACACCTACAATGTGAATGAGATCAAGATTAACAGCAACACAGTTGACCACACCGGTATTCAGGAACCGCAAAATCACCCAAATGTACTCGTCTATGCTTCACAAGGAACCATAGATAACGTCATTTTTAACAACAATCTGTTTAAAAATGCCGCTCACCGAGGACTAGGGGTGTGGGGAACAGGTAACATTAAGAATGTGTATTTTACCAAAAACACACTTATTAATAACATAGGTGATGCTACTGTATTTACGAGCGGGCTGATTCATCTAACGGAAAATATCGGTTTCTAGGAACCAGCACCTCGTAAATTCCATACAGGTCTACAATTACATCTCGAACAGCAACGATTAGGGCTGATACCAGGCTGCAACTGGTGTCAGCCTTTTCTGTCTTCATGATGATCCATACATTCACGGATCTCTACATCATCAGTATGACAGTAAAAGCTGTTCGTAGTTATGTATTAACCTTCGCGAATATGCATGAATCGAATAATATCAATTTTAATCTTATTTTCATTTAGTGGGAGAATCAGCACGGCTGTGCAGCCCTGTTGTCAGATTGTATCTGTCAGATCGGATGATATATACTCTTACGTGAGTTACTTGCTTCAAACTGTTTTTGGGATCATAGCATGGAACCAGATAGATACAGGAGGTCGTTCATGAACAAGTCAAAACAACTAAAAAGGTGGATTATGCCTGGAATCCTAGTTCTGTTGGTGATCGTGGCTCTGGCCGCTCTCTGGTGGCTCAATAATCCCTCATCCTCAGAGACTTCCGAACCGGAACCTGATTCTGCGCCAGCCCCTTCCACGTCCAGCCTGTCCGTTGTCGACTTTGGGGCTGTGCCGGATGATGACAATGATGATTACCAGGCTATTATGGATTGTATCGAGGAAGCCAAGAAGCAGGGGAAAAGTGTCTACGTGCCTGCAGGCAATTTCAAGGTCAGCAGGATCATCACCTTGGATGGTGTAGGTATGGCAGGAGCAGGATCGGACAAGACGATTCTGACGTCAACGGATCCTGAGAATGGTTCTATCGATCTGAAGGGGCGTAATGTATCCCTAAGCCATCTTGCACATATCTACGAGACAACGGTAGAGCGGGGCAATGGCGCCAACGAGAAGAACAGTATTACGGTGCGCGGGGCTAAGGATTTTGCGATCAATCATGTTCGTATCGAGAAGGCCAGTACGGCGGGAATTCTTGTACAAGGTTCAGCCGAAGGCGGGAAAATTGAGAACAATACCATTGACGCCACAGGGGCAGATGGAATCCATATTACGAGCGGCAGCCGCGATATTACAATCGAGAACAATAAAGTGCGCAGGACCGGTGATGATACGATTGCGGTAGTCAGTTACCGGGATGGCAGTCCGGCAGCGAGCGATATTACAATACGGGGAAATGATGTGGGATATGGTTCCAAAGCCCGGGGAATATCGGTGGTTGGCGGTTCGGATGTGACGATTGAGAATAATACCATCCGTGATACAGAAATGGCGGGTATCTACATTGCGGTTGAGAAGGAATGGGATACCGATAACGTTAAGGATGTGAAGGTGACTGGCAACACGATTGACCATACCGGCATGCGTGAACCGAATGATCATCCAAACGTGCTGGTATATGCCTCTCAGGGTGAACTGACCGAAGTAAGCTTTACCGATAACCAGATCCTGAATGCGCCGCACAATGGAATTGGAGTATGGGGAGACGGAAATATCGGCAACATCTATTTCACCTCCAATACGATCAGCAAGTCCCAGGAGACTCCAACCGTTTTCAAAAAAGGCACAATCCATAAAGAAAATAACAAAGGATTCTAGAAATCATTTGCTGATTTTATCGTTAAATTTGAGGCAACCGCAGCTGAAAAGCTGCGGTTTTATGCTGTTTCTGAAAGTAATTTGGCAAAAGATAAGTAATTATACGGAAAGCGTGTGTTCATGTAGGACTTTTTTCCTGCATTTTCTTGATTTATTCGTGAAAATGTTTCAACAATTTTTATATCGTTTAAGAGTGATAAAGACAAGGCAGCAGTAAAAGGACGTGAAGGATATCAAGCCAAGCGCATAAGCCAATCAGCCTGCAGTACAGCTGACAGGTTTAAGATTAGCCCTGTCCGGCTGCTATAACTGCCTGCTAAGGACGTACTGTCTCGCGTTACTGACACAGACGGGGAAGGCATTAACGATTCATAGCTCCTCTCAGATTCCAGTAAAGGAGACTGATACCCAATACATAACTATCGCTTATTGGTCATCGCTTCATGGATTTACCTCCAAGCGTAATACTTCAATCGTGTCCTTTTTTCCAGAAGATTTTTCCTTAATGATTCGTTTCCCCAATTTATTACACGATCCGACTCAAATCCCATAATGCAAATACTTTTCAAACCTAGTGTGTGCCATTGGTTAGAGGCTGTTGTTTTATATTATTGATTTATTTGCGGTGGTTTGCTGCACGTGTCGTGACTTCACCTATTTTACAACTCCAGTTTATCTGGATAGTAAATAAACAGACCAATCAAAACGGAGGGTAAAAGCATATGGAACTGAAGGAATACTTGAGCGTCATCAAAAGAAAGTGGTGGGTTCTCGCTCTGACACTCGTGATCTGTGTAGGTGCTGCATTCCTGTATACGAGCAGTATTAAGCCCGTCTACCAGGCATCTGCGGATCTGATTGTCAATAAACCGATTGAGACGAGCACAGGCCAAACCCAGGTTGACCAAAACTCGATTAATACGAATCTGATGCTCGTCAATACGTATAAGCAGATCATATCCTCGGAGGCGATTACGAAAAGTGTCGTGAAGCAACATCCGGAATTGAATCTGACAGCCCAGCAGCTGAGCAATAAAATTACGATCAACTCTGTGAAGGATACTCAAGTCATCAACGTGACAGTACGAGATTCTTCCTATCAGAGAGCAGCGACGATCGTTAACTCGGTATCGGATGTATTCATCAACCGTGTTACCGAAATTATGAAGGTCAACAATGTTACTATTCTGAATGCGGCAGACCCTACCTATAATGCCGGGCCGGTCAATAACAATCAGACGGTATTAATTATACTTAGTCTTGTAGTTGGTCTTCTTCTAGGATTAGGCATTATCTTCCTACTGGACTACCTGGATGATTCTGTAAGAACAGAGCATGACCTGGAGCAGGTCCTCGGAATCAAGCTGCTAAGCAAGGTTGAGCATATGAACCGCGGTGACCTGAATGCCGGATCTACTATGCAGCAGACAGAGAAACCGGTTCTACGCCCAGCTAATGAGTAATCACTGATTGATACATTAAACACCGAATCATAATGTGCGTAGACAACAATGGAAAATAGACGACATGCAGGTGCCCTCATGAAAAATAATGATATCAAACAAAACATTTTGATTTACCGTGATCAATTGCTACCTCCTTCGGAGACGTTTATTAAAAGTCAGGCGGAAGGCTTTCAGAAGTATCAGGCTCACTTTTTGGGTTCTCGTACCGTCGAAGGTTTGACGCTGGATGAACAATTCCGAATGGTAGTGAATCCGGGAGGAATGTGGGGAAGATCCCAGGAGATATCGTTCAAGCTGACAGGCAGACTGAGACGTGGAATGTTCAGGCAAATTCATCAATTGAATCCTCGCTTGCTGCACGCTCACTTCGGTCCTGATGCGGTACTGGCCTTGCCGGTAGCCAAAAAGCTGAATATCCCGTTGATTGCTACATTCCATGGATATGACGCCACCACCAAGGACGTTTATGCCAAAAAATCTTATTATACCCATCGGAACTATATCCGTTATCGCTCACGCCTTCAGCAGCAAGCGGACCTGTTTATTGCTGTCTCTGATTTCATCAAGGGCAAGATGTTGGATCAGGGATTTCCTGCGAATAAGATCGTGCGGCATTACATTGGTCTCCAGGCAGAAAATTTTGAACCGAACCCGGTGGAAATTCGCAAGCCCATTGTGCTGTTCGTAGGGCGGCTGGTTGAAGTCAAAGGGTGCAGCTACTTACTGAAGGCGATGAAGGCAGTGCAGCTGGTCAATCCGGAAGTAGAACTGGTTGTTATTGGAGATGGTCCGCTTCGCTCCGAATTGGAGCAGAGAGCAGCCAAAACATTGAAGAATGTGACGTTCCTCGGTACGCAGCCGCAGGCTGTAGTCAAAAGCTGGATGAACCGGGCCAAGGTATTCTGTGTACCCAGCATTAAGGCGAAATCAGGAGCTGAAGAGGGACTGGGCATGGTCTTCCTCGAAGCGAACGCTATGGGGCTTCCTGTCGTCAGCTTCGCGACCGGCGGGATTCCGGAGGCCGTACAGCATAACGGTACCGGTTATCTCGCGAAGGAACGGGATTGGCAGCAGCTGGCCAGCTACATTCTGAGATTGATGGAACACGAGGAGCTGTGGCACAGCTTTAGTGAGAATGGACAAAAGCGGGTGCGTGAGAAATTCAACTTCGCCGCCCAGACACGGGAAATGGAGAATATCTACAGCTCCTTACTTTCCGGCCAGACAGCGTTTAATACGGAGAGCAAATCCTTCGCGGTATCCGTTACGCTCGTAGATGCGAAAGAAAGACCGATCAAACAAATTCATATGTAAGGCAGGGGAATCTGTATATGACAAGAATGGCAAGTGAGCGATTGCTCATCGCAGACAAAAATCCTAGCTCGCCGGCTTCTGAAGCCTATAAAACACTCAGAACCAATATTCGCTTCGCAGCGCTGGAAAGACCCGTTAAGGTGCTTCTCATAACATCGGCAACAGAAGGCGAGGGGAAGACCACGACCGCAGCCAATCTTGCTGTCACCTATGCGCAGGAGAACAAGAAGGTACTGCTGGTGGATGGGGATCTGCGTACGCCTTCCCTTCAGCATGTATTCGCGAGAACGAGCCGTAAAGGGCTGACGGATCTGCTGACAGGCCATCTGGAGCTTGAAGATGTTGTATCTTCCACCAATGTGCCGAATCTGTCTGTACTGAATTCGGGACAGCTGCCTCCGAGTCCGTCTGAAATTCTCGGGTCTGACCAGATGCGTGCTCTACTGCAGGAGCTGTCCGAGTTGTATGACGTGGTTATCATTGATACGCCTCCGGCGCTGAGCTTCAGTGATGCCCAAATTCTTGGCTCGATGAGTGACGGGGTTGTTCTAGTTGTCCACACAGGTAAAGTCACCAAGACGGAAGTCCGCAAGGTAAAAGCAGGGATGGAGCATGTGAATGCCAAGCTGCTCGGTGCTGTGCTGAATTACGCCTGATCCGAATCCGGGGCAGGCCCTACTATCAAATGAGTATGGAGGAAATCACCTATGAACATGGCCAATAACGAGGCTGAGGCTGCTGACTACAATACTGTTTCGTCCAGAGAGTTGGATTGGGATAAGGGCTACCTCTTCGAATTCACCAAGAGAAGCTTGGATGTGGTAGCTGCTGGCCTCGGCATGATTGTTTTGCTTCCTGTCTTTGCTTTGATTGCTGTGTTGATCAAGCTTGAGGACCCGAAGGGACCTGTATTTTTCAAGCAGCCCCGTGTAGGTAAGAACTTTAATCTGTTCAAAATCTACAAGTTCCGCTCCATGGCTACTAATGCCGAACAGAGGCTGAAGGAAGACAAGGAGCTGTATGCCAAGTATGTGGCGAATAACTACAAGCTGGAGCCGGATGAAGATCCGCGCGTAACCCGTATGGGGAAGTTTCTGCGTAAGACCAGCCTGGATGAACTACCGCAGCTGCTCAATGTTCTGAAGAATGATATGAGCCTAGTCGGGCCGCGTCCGGTCGTTTCACAGGAGTTGAAGGAGTACAAGGATCGCCAAGGAGAACTGCTGTCGGTCAAACCGGGAGTAACCGGCTATTGGCAGGTCAGCGGACGCAGCGATGTGGGCTATCCGGAGCGGGTAGACCTCGAGCTTTACTACGTATACAACAAGACGATCTGGCTGGATATTAAAATTTTGTTCCTTACAGTATGGAGCGTGCTCCTGAAGAAGGGCGCCTACTAATACACTCCACGGGTAAGCATTGCTGGAGAATTCAAGAAAAAGAGTGGAGAAAGGATGATTCCCGTATGAAGGTAGCAATCGTTCACGATTGGCTCACCACCTACGCCGGGTCCGAGAAGGTGCTGGAGCAGATGCTCCTTCTGTATCCGGATGCTGACTTGTTCAGTACGGTCGATTTTTTGTCAGAAGAGGACCGCAAATTCCTGAGAGGGAAAAAGGTGCACACCTCATTCATCCAGAAGATGCCGCTGGCCAAGAAGAAGTACCGGCAGTATCTGCCTCTTATGCCGCTGGCTGTCGAACAGTTTGATTTGTCCTCCTATGATCTGATTCTGTCCAGCTCCCATGCGGTGTCCAAGGGAGTCATTACCGGGCCGAACCAGATGCATATCTCCTATGTACACTCTCCGATCCGGTATGCCTGGGATCTGCAGCATCAGTATCTGAAGGAGTCCGGCCTGGAAAAAGGGGTTAAGGGCGCTTTTGCCAAATGGATTCTGAGCAAGATGCGGATGTGGGATTACCGGACCTCCAATGGTGTCGATCACTTTATCGCCAACTCCCAATTTATTGCGAACCGCATATGGAAAGTGTACCGCAGAGAGGCTGCAGTCATTTACCCGCCGGTGAATGTCGAGGCTTTTTCATTTCAGGAGCAAAAGGAAGACTTTTATCTCACCGCCTCACGGTTGGTGCCATACAAGAAGATGGACATGATCGCTGAGGCCTTTTCCCGGATGCCGGACAAAAAGCTGGTGATCATCGGAGATGGACCAGATATGCATAAGGTTAAGGCATTCGCCTCGGATAATATCCAGGTGCTCGGATACCAGTCAGATGAGGTGCTGGTCAGTCATATGCAGCGTGCCAAGGCATTTGTATTCGCAGCAGAGGAAGATTTCGGGATCACTCCGGTTGAAGCCCAGGCCTGCGGTACACCCGTCATTGCGTACGGACGCGGCGGCTCACTGGAGACTGTAAGAGGTCTGGACAAAAGTAACCCGACAGGCGTGTTCTTTGATGAACAGACGGCCGATGCCATTGTAGAGGGTGTACGCCGTTTCGAAACGGAGGGAGAACAGATTCTGGCGGCCAACTGCCGCAGGAATGCGATCCGTTTCTCGCCAGAGGCGTTCAAGCGTACGCTGCAGAACCACATTGACAGCAAAATTCACGAGAGCAGCCGCAAGTATACGGCACCTCAAGTAGTATCGCCAGATTTCATAAATCCAAGGGATAAAACGGCAGAGCAGCTGGTCGCAACGAAGCTCTAATCAGTTCCTCATATAAATAAACAGAAAACAGTGATTTCGCGAAAAGGAGACCATACTTATGAATCTTACATTTATCGGAACGGGTTATGTGGGCTTGGTATCCGGGGTGTGCTTCTCGGAGATTGGCAATCAGGTCACTTGTGTGGACAAGGATTTGGGTAAGATCGAAATGCTGAATAATGGTGAAGTGCCGATCTACGAGCCAGGACTGAAAGAACTGATAGATAAAAACAAAGGGCTGGGACGACTTCGTTTCACCAACGAGCTGACGGAAGCCGTACATCGTGCAGATGTCGTATTCATCGCAGTGGGTACACCTTCGCTGCCGAATGGAGAGGCGAATCTTGAATTTATTGAGCAGGTTGCACAGGATATCGCGCTGGCTATGAACGGCTACAAGGTTGTCGTAACGAAAAGCACCGTGCCTGTGGGAACCAACGACAAGATCAAGGCAATTATCAGCCAGCTGACTTCACATCCGTTCGATGTGGTCTCCATTCCTGAATTCCTGCGTGAAGGGTCGGCGGTTAAAGATACGCTGCATCCGGATCGCATCATCATCGGCTCTGACAGTGAGCAGGCAGCCCGGATGCTCGTCGAGCTGCATCATCCGTTGACGGATCAGATCATGGTGACAGAGGTGCGCAGTGCCGAGATGATCAAATATGCATCGAATGCCTTCCTTGCAACCAAAATTTCGTTCATTAACGAAATTGCCAACATCTGTGAGAAGGTAGGTGCGGACGTTACGCACGTGGCACAGGGCATGGGGTATGACAAGCGGATTGGCTCTTCCTTCCTGCAGGCGGGTATCGGGTACGGTGGTTCTTGTTTCCCCAAAGACACTCATGCCTTGATCCAGATCGCTGGTAACGTGGATTATGAGTTCAAGCTGCTGAAGTCCGTCGTTGAAGTGAACCAGGGTCAGCGTTTTAACGTGATTGCCAAGCTGAAGCATTCACTCGGTGATCTCAAAGGCAAGGTGATCGGTATCTGGGGTCTGGCTTTTAAGCCGGATACAGACGATGTGCGCGAAGCACCTGCGCTGGATATTATCAGTGCCCTGCTCGAGGCTGGCGCTGTGGTCAAAGCCTATGACCCGATTGCGATGGAGAACTTCCGCAAGGTGTTCGAGGGTGATGAAACGGTGGAATGGGCAGGAAGTGCTATGGACGCTGCCGAGAATTGCGATGCGCTGTGCCTGCTGACAGACTGGGCCGAGTTCAAAAATGTGCAGCTGTCCGAGCTGCGGCAGATCATGAACCAGCCTGTGCTGATTGACGGCCGGAATGTCTTCACGAAGGAACAGATTAATCAGGCGGAGTTCCAGTATTACTCGATCGGCCGTCCGCAGGTGGGCAGTCTTGATCAATTCAGAGAGTCGATTCTGCTGAATCCGTAATCCAGTCCGAGGGAGAGTTATGTGGAATGAAGGAACGTGAAGGCTTCAAATTTTCAATATGGTGGATGAATCCGACCTTTATCTTCCTGATGGTGATCGGGATTGTCACAGCCGGCGCCTACCTGATTCCGGAAAGCAGCTACGTCAGCTTCTACCGGGTAGACAAATTCATTAATGATACGAATATCTGGTACATCATTCTCCCTGCCATTTGTTTTGTCGCGGGAAGCATTCTTGCTTCCCTGACAACCAAAGGGGTGAAGAAGCAGCATGTGCTGGTCGACACGATGATCAATCGTGAATCTTTTATCAAAAATGCTATCAAGCTGTTGTTCGCATTCACTTTATTCGGTTACATAGCCTGGTTTGCCATTATGGTCAAGAATGGATTTTCACTGGGATTATTCATGAATGTGCTTAGCGGAGAGCCCGGAGCCATCTATGACATTACCCAGAATTTTGAGAAGGTGACGGGCGTGACTTCGTTCACCAACTTCGGAATCCCGTTCACCATTCTGGCCGTCTATTATCAATGCTTCCGGAACAAGAAAACGTTTATGCCGATGCTGGCCATCGTGGTCGTGCTGACCCTGCTGCGATCGATCTTCTTCTCGGAGCGGCTGGCCATTCTCGAAATTCTCGTACCGGCTCTGGTGATCTGGGTCTCGGTCCGTCATAAACAAGGAAAAAAAATCCCGCTGTTAAACATTTTTCCGGTGATCGGGGTTGCAGTCCTTGTTCTGTTCTTCGGTCTGGGTGAGTACTTCCGCTCCTGGCTGAGCTATTACGTCTACGTCTATCCTTCTTTCTGGGAGTTTATCGTGACCCGCTTCTTCGGCTACTACGTAACGGCAATGAACACGGGTACACTGTATATCCAGCAGCTTGGCTTTCAGTCCATGCCTTTCCCTTATTTTACCTGGGAGTGGCTGTGGAGCTTCCCGGGACTTGGATCGGGTACGTACTTCTCCATGTTCGGCACCCAGCCGGAAATGATGCTGAACAATGTGCTGGAAAGCATGGGCAATCCGGAATTCAACAATCCTTCAGGTTTGCTGCTGCCTTACCATGACTATGGCGTGCTGGGCGCATCGGTGTTCTGGGTAGTGATGGGCTTTTTCAGCGGACTGCTGTTCACTCATTTCAAGCAGGGTCATACCTTCGGATTGATCATGTATCCCATCTGGATGGTTGGCATTCTGGAGGTACCGCGTTACTTGTATTTCAGCAGCGGCCGTTTCTTTCCGTGCTGGATCGTGCTGGTGGCCTTCACCCTGTTCCTTCACTACAACCGTAAACGGCTGACAAGCTGGCATACCGTAAGGGAGGGGCAATCATGAGAAAAACCAAGGTATACATTAACGGCAGGTTCCTGACGCAGTCGATTACAGGCGTGCAGAGATATGCTTTCGAGCTGATCAAGTCTCTGGACCGGATGATTGACGAGCGGGATCCCGCACTATCTCCTTATGAATGGATTGTGCTGGCACCGCGGGGGGAAATCCATGATCCGGGTCTTCAGCATATTGAAATCAGACAGGTAGGACGCTTCAGCGGCCATGTATGGGAGCAACTGGTGCTGCCATTCCATACGGCAGGCGGATTTCTGCTGAATCTCTGTAATACCGGCCCGCTGCTGAAACGTAATCAGGGTGTGACGCTGCATGATACGGCTGTCTATGTTGTGCCTGAGAGCTATTCGGCTGCATTCAAGCTCTGGTATAAGGTGCTTTTTCGGATCCTTGGTGTGACTTCCAAAGTCATTCTGACCTGCTCGGAGAATTCGAAGCGGCAGCTGATGGAATTCTGCAAAATCAAGGACTCCAAGATTCATGTCATCTACCATGGCAAAGAGCATATTCTGCGGACACACCGCGATCCGGATTTCCTTGAGCGTAAGGGGCTGAATAAGCCATTTGTCCTCGCGGTAAGCAGCATGAGCCCCAACAAAAACTTCCGTTCCATTGTGAAGGCGATTGAAATCATGGGACAGCCGGGCTTTGATATTGTCATTGCCGGAGGCACGAATCCCAAGGTATTCAAGACCCCCGAGGCACAGTTAACGGACAACGTTAAATATATGGGATATGTCGAGGATGAAGAGCTGCGTACCTTGTACAACGAGGCAGCGGGTTTCGTTTTCCCTTCCTTTTACGAAGGCTTTGGTTTTCCGCCTCTGGAGGCGATGGCATGCGGATGTCCCGTTATTTCGTCCAATGCGGCTTCGCTGCCTGAAGTGTGCGGGGATGCTGTATTGTATTGCGATCCCAACAGTCCGCAGGATATTGCCGACAAGATTCAGCTGCTCATGAGTGACAGCATGCTGCGCGAACAGCTCAGCCGCCAGGGGCTGAAGCAGGCACAGTCCTTCTCCTGGGAAAAGTGCACCCGTGAGACACTGGCTGTACTGAGCCGTTATACCAGCGCCAAGGCCGTGGCAGCCGAGAATACCAGCGCAGGTGTAATGGCAGGAAAATAATGTGAAGAAGGGTGTGCTCTGATGAATATCATGTTCGCAAGCCATACGTATATGGGCAGCCCGTTTGTCGTTGGCTCCCACCATCTCGCCCGGGAAATGGACAAGCTGGGGCACTCTGTGATCCATGTCAGCACCCCGCTGAGTCCGTTCCATCTACTGAAATACAGCAAGGACCGGGATATTCAGGAGCGGTTCAAAATCTGGAGAGGGAAGCGGCCGGATGTTCATCCGAGCGTGCTTAACTCGATCCCGATGACAATGCTGCCATGGGAAATTGCGGGACCGCTGTATAAGCGGACGAAAAAAAATTATATGCTGCCTTCCCTGAAGAAAGCGATGAGGCAGAAGAATATGGACTCCGTTGACCTCCTGCTGATCGACCAGCCGCGTTTTGTAGGTCTGGAGGAGCTGATTAAGCCGAAGGTTACGATCTACCGGCCAACCGACATTTACAGCAAAATGACAGGAGACGGTTCGATCGCTGCGGCTGAGCAGACGCTGCTGTCCCGGGTTCAGGGTCTTGTATCGACTTCCGGTCCGGTCTTGTCCGAGCTGCTGCCGTATAACCCGGACATCCCGACACTGCTGCTGGAGAACGGTGTGGAGTATGATCACTTCTCGAAGCCGGCTGCAGAACCGGAGGAACTGCGGGATATTCCCGGACCGCGTGCGATCTATGTCGGTGCCATTGACGAGCGCCTGGATCTGAAGGCCTTGCATCTGCTCGCTGAACGGATGCCGGAGCTGAGTATCGTCATTATCGGTCCGGTTCATGAAGGAGCCAAGAGCTATTTTGCCGGTTTAAGCAATGTTTACCTGCTTGGTGCCAAAAATTATCAGACGGTGCCGGCTTATCTGCAGCATTGTGATATCGCTCTGCTGCCGCTGAGCAATCATGCTGCGAATGCAGGCCGGAGTCCTATGAAGCTGTACGAATACGCGGCGGCAGGTCTGCCTGTTGTGGTGACAGAGACACCAGAGCTGCTTCGGCGGCGTGAACCATTTTTGTATTTCTACCGTCAAGCCGGGGATTTTCCGGAACAGGTGAGAGCTACCCTTGAGCAGCACTCTGATAAAGAGACAGTCCGCCAATTGGCTAAACGGCATGCTTGGGATTCCAAGGTGGAGTCACTGCTGGATTTTGCACAGAACCTGTAACGGGAGAGATTGATTTTCATGTATCCGATCTTAATTTAGGGGAGAAGAGCTACGATGTCATTAAAAGCAAAAGGAATTAACGCCGCCAAATGGTCAGGGATGTCCACGATATTTCAGATCATTGTGCAGCTGCTGCAGCTCATCCTGGTCTCCCGCCTGCTTGGTCCAACCGACTATGGATTGATGGGAATGGTTATGGTTGTCGTGGCGGCTGCCGTCAACCTGACGGACATGGGGATATCGAATGCGATTATTCACCGTCAGGATGTCAATCGTAATCATTTGTCGAGTCTCTACATACTTAATCTCGCTATGAGCGCTTTCATCACGCTGATCATTTTCTTGAGTGCACCTATAGTCGCAGCGTTCTACAATGAGCCCCGGTTAGTGAATCCGGTCCGCTGGATGTCGCTGCTCTGTCTGATTCCGGCATTTGGCCAGCAGTTTGAAGTCCTGTTCCGCAAGGAGCTGAAGTTCAATAACATTTCCAAAATTCAAATTGCTGCCTATGTCGCCGGATTTCTGATTGCTTTTATCGGAGCTTATGCCGGAATGGGCGTATACGCTCTCGTAGGCTCGTACCTGGGTAATGCGCTGGTGAAGTCTGTAGGATTGATGTTCCTCGGCTGGAGAACCTGGCCGCCTACCCTTCATTTTGCAAGAAAGGACCTGAAAGGCTATCTGAGCTTCGGGGTCTATCAGATGTCCTCCAACGTATTGCAATCGTTCATGTCGAATCTCGATTACATTATTCTGGGACGTTTGTACGGCGCTCAGGCACTGGGGTATTACTCGTTTGCCTTCCAGCTCTGCATTATGCCGGTACAGAAGCTTTCCCCGCTGGTATCGACCGTCAGCCTGCCGATTTTTGCCAAAATTCAGGACAGAATCGACGAGCTGCGCGGCGTCTACGTGAAGGTCGTAGGCTGGGTGAGCTATCTGAACGCACCGATTTATCTCGGGATTATCGTTACAGCTCCTGTACTGGTCCCATTCGTATTCGGAGAGAAGTGGCTGCCTAGTACGCTGATTATCCAGATTCTGTCCGTAGCGATGCTGATCCGTGCGCTTATTCTGCCGATCCAGCCGCTGCTGCAGGCGAAAGGAAGGGCGGATGTGTATTTCCGCTATACGCTGATTGGCATGTGTGTTCAGATCCCCGGATTGTTTATCGGCGCATTTGCCGGTGGAGCGATTGGTGTCTCTATCGCCTTTATCGTTATCCAGCTGGCCTTGTTCGCCATTCAATATTCTTACGCGGTCAAAAGGATGGTCGGCTCCTGCCTCGCGCCTTATCTGAAGAGCATGCTGCCTGCAATGGTGTACGGGCTGATCATGGTCGTTGGCGTATTCGCCGTGGACCGGCTGTTCTTCCTTCTCATGGGTCAGCACGCGAACTTCATTGTGCAGGTCGTCTGTGGTGTCATATTCTATGCTGCAGCCATCTTCATTTTTAACCGGAGTCTGATTCAAAACTTGCGCGATATGCTTATAAGAAAGAATAAGTTAGCGTAAGTGCGAAACAAATAATTACATAATACGTCAAGTATATGTAATTTATATACATTTTCGAAAACCACGCTGAGTCAAAATTAATTTTTAGGAGGGCTTCAAATGAGTAAAGTGAAAAAAGCAATTATCCCGGCCGCAGGATTAGGAACCCGTTTTTTGCCCGCCACCAAAGCCATGCCGAAGGAAATGCTTCCGATCGTGGACAAGCCGACCATTCAGTACATTGTGGAGGAGGCCATCAACTCCGGTATTGAGGACATTATCATTGTGACGGGCCGCAGCAAGCGTGCGATTGAAGATCATTTTGACAAAAATGTGGAGCTCGAAGCCGACCTGGAAGAAAAAAACAAGGAAGAGCTGCTGAGCATTGTTCGTGAAGTGACGAATCTTGTGGAAATTCATTGTGTCCGCCAGAAAGAGCCGCTCGGTCTGGGTCATGCCATCTGGTGTGCACGGAAATTTATCGGTAATGAGCCTTTCGCGGTACTGCTCGGTGATATGATCATCGACAGCGAGGTGCCGTGCCTCAAGCAGATGATGGATGTATACGACGAGACAGAAGGCAGCATTATTGCTGTTGAGCCGGTGCCTTGGAAAGACGTCAGCAGCTATGGCGTGATCAAGGGAGAGAAGCTGACGGACAAGCTGGAGCTGATCACCGATCTTGTGGAGAAGCCGAAGGTGGATCCTCCATCCAATCTGGCTATTATCGGACGTTATATTCTGGAGCCTGAAATCATGGAGATTCTGGAGAACCAGCCTGCCGGCGTAGGCGGCGAGATTCAACTGACCGATGCACTCAAAGAACTGGCGAACCTGTCCCGCATGTACAGCTACAGCTATGAAGGCAAATTGTATGATGTTGGCAGCAAGCTCGGCTATCTGAAGGCGAATTTTGATTTTGCGCTTAAAAGAGAAGAGCTGGGCCCGGACCTGAGAGATTACCTGCTGGAGACGATCGGCTCTGAGAAAACAGCAAAGGCACTTGACGAACTGAAGATCGTATAACCCACTTTCACTAAGGGAGGAAACGGCATGAAACTGGTATTACTCTCCGGAGGCTCGGGCAAGCGGCTGTGGCCGCTGTCCAACGACGCAAGATCCAAACAGTTCCTGAAGGTGCTGGAGAATGAAAATCAGGCTATGGAATCGATGGTTCAACGTGTATGGGGACAGATCAGCTCGGCGGGTCTCGCTGATTCCACGGTAATCGCGACCAGCAGCCTGCAGGTCGATATTCTGCAGAACCAGCTGGGCAATGTGCCGATTATTGCAGAGCCGGAGCGCCGGGATACATTCCCGGCCATCGCCCTTGCATCTGCATATCTATATTCCGAAGCTAAGGTGCCATTGGATGAGACGGTGTGCATTCTGCCGGTAGATCCTTATGTAGATGATCATTTCTTCGAACGGCTGAAGGATCTGGAGCGGGCTCTGGATGCATCGGGAGCAGGACTCGCCTTGATGGGTGTGAATCCGACGTACCCTTCCTCAAAATACGGTTATATCGTACCGGCTGCAGAAGACGAAGGCGGTATGCAGACGGATTTCCGCCGTGTGGGACGCTTCACGGAGAAGCCGACCGAGGAACAGGCCGAGCAGCTGATTCAAGAGAACGCCATGTGGAATTGCGGTGTGTTTGCCTTCAAGCTCAGCTATATGCTGAACAAAATGATCCAGAAAGAGATTACCATTCAGTATGAAGATCTTTCTTCCAGATATCATACCCTGCCGAAGATCAGCTTCGATTACGAGGTTGTAGAGAAGGAGGAAGAGATCGTTGCCATTCCGTATGACGGGTATTGGAAGGATCTCGGAACCTGGAACACCTTGACCGAGAATATGGGGGCGAATGTCATTGGCGAGGGGATTATCAGTGAAGACTCGCACAATACTCATCTGATCAATGAACTCGACATTCCGGTTACAGTGATCGGTGTATCGAATGCGGTGGTTGCGGTAAGTCCGGATGGCATTCTCGTGTCCGACAAGGCGGCAAGTCCGCGGGTGAAGGATCTGGTTCTGCCAGGACAGCGTCCGATGTACGAGGAACGGCGCTGGGGCTGGTACCGCGTGCTGGATTACACCAGATATGAGAGTGAGAACGAAGAGGTGCTTACCAAGCGGATTGGACTGGATGCCGGCAAGCATCTGAGTTACCGGATGAACAGTCAGCGATCAGATACGTGGACCATCATCAGCGGTGAGGGAATTCTCGTACTGGATGGTGAACTGCAGCGCGTACAGCCCGGCGATGTAGTGACTATTCCTGCGGATACGTATCATTGCCTCAAAGCGGTGACCGACATGGAATTCATCGAAATCCAGAAGGGTCCACTTCTCAAAGAGGATGATTTCACGGAAATGTTCACCGACTGGGAAGATATTGAGGCCCACTGCCTGTCCGGGAGAATGACCTCATGAAACGGGGCTGGAAGGTAACCATTGCACTGGCATGTGCTCTTGGCGTAAGTGCCGGCGGTTACACCGCCTATCTCTATCAATCGGTCAAAAATACCGTCAGCTCCATCTATGAACCGGTCCGCTCTGTAGCAGGAGGGACCGGGGATCGGGCGGAAGCCGCAGCCAGCAATGAACCCATAACCATCAAGACCGCGGGGACTGCCGGCAGTGTGCCCGAGGCGGATGCCCAAGGGGTTGACCTTAGTCAAAAGCAGCCGTTTACGCTGCTGGTGATGGGGGTGGACGAGCGGGAGCATGACACCGGACGCTCGGATTCCATTATTGTGCTGGGCGTGAATCCGGCGAAGCACTCTGTCCTGATGTTCAATATTCCCCGCGATTCCCGTACTGAAATTGTGGGACATGGGACGGTGGACAAGATTAATCATGCTTATGCGTTCGGCGGTGTGCAAATGGCAGTTAACACCGTAGAGAACTTCCTTGGCGTGCCGATGGATTATTATATCAAGGTCAATATGGAAGGTTTTGAGAATATCATTAATATTTTGGGCGGCGTCGAGGTGAATAATCCTTTTGCATTTAAATATGAAGGAAGAACCTACGAGCAGGGTCCGCTCTCTCTGAATGGGCATGATGCTCTGATGTATTCGCGTATGCGCTATGATGACCCCAAGGGTGACCTCGGGCGCAATGCACGGCAGCAGGCTGTGCTCTCATCCCTCATTGATCAGGCCAAGAACATCTCCAGTGTAACCAAAATCCCCGAGATTCTGGATCAAATCAAAGGCAGCACCAAAACCAATCTGACGATGGATGATATTATGGATATTTTCACTAATTACCGTCAGGACATCGAAAAGGTGGATAAGGATGAGGTGCAGGGCAGCGGCGAGATGATCAATCATATCTACTATTACAAGGTCAGTGATAAAGAGAAATTACGCATCCGCAGCAAGCTGCTGGAGCAGTTGAAATAATTCACAGGAGGAGCAGGCATGGCGGTTAATCTGTTTTTTATCCCTCACCAGGATGACGAGGCGCTGACCTTCGGTGCTGCGATCCGTAATCATCTGGATGTCGGGGACGAGTGCCGCGTCATCATTTACACGGACGGATCCACATCAAATGTGCGCAGACAGCTGAACGGGGAGATCAAGAGCGCGCTTTATCGCAAAACGTTAAACCCGGCAGAGGAAGGATACAAGCCGCTGCAGGAACAGGATATGACGGCATACCGGAATGATGAATTTCTGCGTTCCTGCAAAGCGCTGGGCGTTCCGGATAAGCATATCCATTTCTCCAGACATCTGGTTAAGGACGGGACAACCACGGTGGAATCCTGCGAGAAGGTCCTTCAGGAGTTCCTCGAACGTTACCCGGAGGCCAGGGTGAAGGTGTTCACCGATCTGGGCGGTAATCACCGGGACCATGCCAATATGGGGACAGCGGGAAGAAACCTGCTGCGCAGCGGTGCCATTCGTGATCTCAGGCTGTATGTGGAGCCCTATAATCTGCGAAATGCCAAAAAGGCGGGTATTCCCATCCACAAGGAAAAGTCCGCGACCCATGCGGAGAAGGTGGTGGATGCCTTAAAAGAATATACGAAATGGAATCCGGCGCTTCAGCAGTTTGCCATTGGGTATCATTCGGTTAAGAAGTGCTTTGATGCAGCGATGGCCAGACCTATATCCTATTACCACAAGCCTTAGGATTCCATCAGGAGAATGAGGGAATGTGTCAGCAGCGAGATATATGCCATGTTCAAGACTAATATACAAAGGGGTTAACGGATCTATGGGGAAAATTCTGATTACCGGCGGGCAAATGGAGAATAAAGGCGCCCAGGCAATGTCTTTTACAGTAATTAATGAAATCCGCAACCGCTATCCGGACAAAGAAATCATCATGAACTGCATGGACGAGGACCGGAATTATAACTTTGAGATCATCAAAATCGGGAAAAAGCTGAAGGTCGAGCTGCTGGGTGGGGTCTACGGTTCCATCGGCAAGCTGATTCCCGGTGCATCCCATGTTAATGTGAACAAGCAAAAAATGAAAGAGCTGCTGAACGATACCGACCTGATTATTGATATCAGCGGGTTTGCGCTGTCTTCTCAATTCAGTATCCGTCACTCGATTAATTATCTGGTTAACATTATGCTGGCGAAGAAGTACAATATTCCGATGATTTTGCTGTCACAGTCGTTTGGTCCGTTTGATTATGAGGGCCCTTACAAGACAATCATTCCTGCACTGATGAAGAAATACATGACCTATCCCAAAGCCATTTATGCCCGGGAGCAGGAGGGGCTGGAGTATCTGAGTAAATACACGACCCATAATGTGAAAAAATCAGTGGATATTGTACTGCAGGGCAGCAAAGAGTTTAACCTGGAGCATCTGTTTAAGGGCGGCGCCTACTCGCCAAAGGAACCTGTAGCGGTTATGCCGAATTCGGTTGCCATTGTACCTAACGTAAAAACGATGAAATATGGTTCCCGGGAGACATTAATCCATATGTATAAGGAAATGACAGATCATCTTTTGGCGAAAGGAAAAAATGTCTATCTGCTGCGTCACTCTACAGAAGACCTGATCCTCTGTCAGGATGTGAAGAAGCACTATGCCCAGGACCACAGAGTAGTGCTGCTGGAAGATGAATATGACTGCATCGAAATCCATCATCTGCTGGATCAGTTTGATTTCATCATCGCCTCCCGCTACCACTCGATTGTACATGCGTACAAGAATGGGACGCCGGTTCTGGCCTTGGGCTGGGCTACCAAATACCGCGAGCTGCTGAATCATTTTGGACAGGGTGAGTATATCTTTGACGTACGTGATCTGGAGCATGTCCAGCAGAATATGATCCGCAAAATTGATCTCATGATCGACAACCGTGATGTGGAAGCGAAAATTATTGAGTCTATTGCAGCCGAAATTCAAAAGGATACGATCTTTAATGAAGTATTTGACGGATTGGGATCGCAACAGGTTCAGGAAACAGAGGAGAGAACGGCTGCCCTGCAGCCCAGCTGAGACTCCTTGAAGTTATAGAAGACGATGAATGCCGGAACATCCCCCGGCAGCCGGGCGCAAGCTCGTGCTGGCCGGGGTTTGAGGTTTGATTTGACATCAGCTTCAGGCTTTGCGAGACTCGGATTAACGGCTGCGTCGGCAGTCTGGTGATCCAATACATAAATGCTGAGGTGATCGAAATGCAAATCAGACAGCTTAAGTCCCATGAATTTGATGCCAGTGTGGAGTTATCGGAGTATGCCTTTCAGTACACGCTTCCTGCGGAGAAGAAGGAAGAGCGGAGAAACAGCTTCAAACCGGAACAGACATGGGGGATTTTCGACGATCAGGACCGGCTGCAGGCCAAATTCACGCTGATTCCCTTTCAGGTGTATCTGCATGGACAGAAGGTGAAGATGGGCGGCATTGCTGGTGTAGCTACCTGGCCGGAGAACCGCCGGCAGGGGCATGTGAGCAGCCTATTGACGTATGCCCTGAAGCAGATGAAGGAGAGTGGGCAGACCCTGTCGTTTCTGCATCCGTTTTACTTTCCTTTTTACCGCAAATATGGTTGGGAACTCTACACAGAACATAAGAAATACTCCATTCCGGTAGAGCTGCTTCCACCAAAAGCCGTGGTTCCCGGCAAGATTGTCCGCGGCGTTCAGCAGATGGAAGAGTTGGATGCGGTGTATCAGGCTGCTGCTGCAGGTTATAACGGAACGCTCGTACGTGATACGGAGTGGTGGACGCGCTCCGTGCTGCCGGACAGTCATGCGGCGGTGTATTATTCGGAGTCTGGCATGCCGGAGGGATACCTGCTCTATGAAATCAAGGATAAGGAATTTATCTGTGATGAGCTCGTTTACCTGAATGAACAAGCCCGGCAGGCGTTATGGACGTTTATTGCGAACCATGATTCTATGGTCAGACAAGTAAAGCTGGATTTTGTTCCTGCTTCAGATATGCTGCCTTCCCTGGTGCCGGATCCGCGATTTACACAGGAGCTTGTGCCTTATTTTATGGCTCGTATCGTGGATGTTCAGGGCTTGATTGAGCAGTATCCTTTTGCCAAAGGAGAAGGGGCCTCACTCCGAATCGGTATCCGGGATCCGCATGCGGAGTGGAACGAAGGGGTGTGGAAGCTGGATGTGAACGTAGAAGGCACGGCTCAGTTCACTGCTGCCGGAAGTGCCGGAGAGGAAGCGGCAGACCCAGATGTCAGCTGTGACATTCAGGCATTAACCATCATGCTGCTGGGATACCGTCGCCCGCTGGCTCTGCACCGGACAGGACGATTGAGCGGCAGCCTGGAGGCCGTGCACCGTCTGGAGCGCTGGATTCCACAGGCGGAGACATTCCTGATGGACTTCTTCTAAAATTATTTCTTCTTATTAAATATAGGATTTTTTGATATACGATTTGCAAGACAAGGGTGCTCTTCTTCGGGCTGATGCTGTAATAAGTCAGCTGCCGGAAGGAAGCGCCTTTTTTTGTTCATCCATCCTTCTAAAAATAAATTGTGCAAAATACAAAAAACCACTTGGCAAATCGGGTGAGTGTGCTATAATGTAATCAAAGTCAAAGAAAGTCAAAGTCAGCAAGAGATTGAGTTGATGAAGGATATTCAGTTTCCGCTTCGCGGTTTGAGAAATACGTATTATCTTGAATGATGCGTATGATTTGGAACCTGTAGTGGTCAAACTAATAAAGTGATGAAGCAATCAGGATGCGTAGTAGATCTGCAGGGTTCTCATCCCGGGATTCGTGTTCCGGCGTATTGGTTAAGCAATTAACAGGCGCTGTATACAGGGATACTGGATGTTCGAATTCAGCTGGCTTCAACGTTTTTTTTCTAACTAGTGGAGGATGAGGGAATGCGCAATATCTCTGATGTTATCGAACAATATCTGAAGAGTATACTGCAGGAAAGCGCAGAAGGCATGGTAGAGATTCAGAGGAATGACCTGGCCGATCGCTTCTCCTGTGTGCCGTCCCAGATCAATTATGTGATCAGCACCCGGTTTACGCTGGAGAAAGGGTATCTTGTCGAGAGTAAGCGCGGCGGCGGCGGCTACATCCGCATTCAGCGTATTGAGCTTCCTGCCCAGCATGTACTTCATACCCATCTCCATCAGAGTATCGGGCAAGCCATCAGCCAGTCGGCGGGTGAGGGACTTATCTATCAGCTGGAAGAAGCCAAGTTCCTGAATCCGCGTGAGGCAGCGCTGATGCGGGCGGCCATCTCCAGGGAGTGCCTGGCGATTAAGCTGCCGTACAGGGATCAGCTGCGTGCCCGTCTGCTGAAGGCAATGCTGATTTCACTGCTTAACAAATAAACAGAGTGTCATTAAGGAGGTACGTCGCTATGCTGTGCCAGGAATGTGGTAAACGGCCGGCAACTCTCCATTTTACCAAGATCGTTAACGGGGAGAAGACGGAATTTCATATTTGTGAGACTTGTGCGCGGGAGAAAGGGGAAATGATCCCCGGGACACCGAATGGATTCTCCATTCACAGTCTGCTGTCAGGATTACTGGACTTTGATCCGTCTATTAAGGGTCAAGCGTCCGGCAGTCCGCCGCCTTCTCCCCGCTGTGAAGAATGCGGCATGACCTACTCGCAGTTCAGCAAGATCGGCCGCTTCGGTTGCAGCTCTTGTTATAAATATTTTAATGACCGGCTTGATCCGCTCTTCAAAAGGGTGCATGGCAGCACTTCGCATATCGGCAAAATACCGGTACGCAGTGGCGGCCGCATCAAGGTTGAACGCAAGATTGAGGAACTGAAGCAGGAGCTTCAGGGCAGCATACAGGCGGAAGAGTTTGAGACTGCAGCCCAGCTGAGGGACCAGATCCGCCAGCTTGAAAAAGAAATTGCCCAAGAGTAAAGTTTGTGATGAGTAGGAGGAATGCGTAATGCCCAATCTCCGGTTTACCACAAAGCCGCTTAGCGATTGGATGCGCGGCTCCGCTGCGGATTCAGAAATCGTCATCAGCAGCCGGGTAAGGATTGCGCGCAACCTGCAGCATATTCCTTTTCCGATGCTGGCTACGAACTCCCAGTCGGAGGAAGTGCTCGACAAGCTGACCGCAGTGCTTGATGATGAAGAGGCCCATCAGTTTGGCCATTTTCATATTCTGAAGATGGCTGAACTGAGTGATCTGGATAAAAGGGTACTGGTGGAGAAGCATCTGATCAGTCCTAATCTGGCCAGTGAATCGCGCAACGGTGCGGCGCTGATCAGTGAGGATGAATCGGTGAGCATCATGGTGAATGAAGAAGACCATCTTCGTATCCAGTGTTTGTATCCCGGTTTTCAGGTCAAGGAAGCCTGGGAACGGGCAACAGCCCTTGACGATGTGTTCGAAGCGCACGCTGAATATGCATTTGATGACAAACGCGGCTATCTGACCAGCTGTCCTACGAATGTAGGTACCGGTCTGCGGGCGTCTGTAATGATGCATCTTCCGGCTCTGAGCATGACTCAGCAGATTAACCGGATTCTGTCCGCTGTCTCTCAGGTGGGTCTGACGGTCAGAGGCATTTATGGCGAAGGCAGTGAGGCGATCGGCAACCTGTTCCAGATCTCCAACCAGATCACGCTGGGGCAGACCGAACTTGAGATTATCGAGAATCTGCACAGTGTGGTCATGCAGATTATCAGCCAGGAACGCACGGCAAGGCAGCGTCTGCTGTCAGAGTCGAGGCTGCGGATTTCCGACCGGATCATGAGATCCTACGGGATTCTGAAGCATGCAGCGATCATGGATGCCAAGGAAGCGGGTCAGCGGTTATCCGATGTCCGTCTGGGTATTGATCTCGGTATTTTGCAGGAACCTTCGATCCCGGTGTTGAATGAATTGAATGTAATGATTCAGCCTGGCTTCCTGCAGAAGACATTCAACGATCAGATGCACGCCTCGGAACGCGATATGTACCGGGCGCAGCTGATCCGAACAACTTTAGGCACAACCCCTTAACAATAGATATACTGGCAATCCCAACTCATGGAGGTGCAGGAGATTATGATGTTCGGAAGATTTACAGAACGTGCACAGAAAGTGCTGGCACTTGCTCAAGAAGAAGCAGTACGTTTAGGTCATAACAACATTGGTACAGAGCATGTCCTGCTCGGTCTGATTCGTGAAGGTGAAGGTATTGCGGCCAAAGCCCTGATCGGTCTGGGTCTTGGACTGGAGAAAATTCAAGATGAAGTAGAAACGCTCATTGGCCGCGGCCAGGAGCAGCCTACGAACATTGCTTATACACCGCGTGCGAAGAAAGTCATCGAGCTCTCGATGGATGAAGCGCGCAAGCTTGGACACACCTACGTGGGTACAGAGCATATCCTGCTCGGTCTGATCCGGGAAGGTGAAGGGGTTGCGGCACGTGTGCTCAATAACCTCGGCATCAGCTTGAACAAGGCACGTCAGCAGGTGCTGCAGCTGCTCGGCAGCAGTGAAGCGGTATCCAGCCATAATGGCGCACCAGCCAATGTAAGCACACCGACGCTGGACAGCCTCGCACGCGATTTGACTGCTATTGCCAAGGAAGGCAATCTGGACCCGGTCATCGGCCGCAGCAAGGAGATTGAACGTGTCATTCAGGTACTGAGCCGCCGTACCAAGAACAACCCGGTGCTGATCGGTGAACCTGGGGTAGGTAAAACGGCGATTGCCGAAGGGCTCGCCCAGAAGATCATCGCGAATGAAATTCCGGAAACGCTGCGCGACAAGCGCGTGATGACACTGGACATGGGCTCCGTGGTTGCCGGAACGAAATATCGCGGTGAGTTCGAGGATCGTCTGAAGAAAATCATGGACGAAATTCGCCAAGCCGGTAATATCGTACTGTTCATCGACGAGCTGCATACACTGATCGGTGCAGGGGGTGCGGAAGGCGCGATCGATGCCTCTAATATTCTGAAGCCGGCGCTGGCACGCGGCGAGCTGCAGTGTATCGGTGCGACAACGCTGGATGAGTATCGTAAATATATAGAGAAAGACGCTGCATTGGAGCGCCGCTTCCAGCCGATCACTGTCGATCAGCCATCCCCGGATGAAGCGATCCAGATCCTGTATGGTCTGCGTGACCGTTACGAAGCACATCACCGTGTGAAAATTACGGACGAAGCAATTGAAGCGGCTGTAAAGCTGTCTGACCGCTACATCACTGACCGATTCCTGCCGGATAAGGCGATTGACCTGATCGACGAGGCGGGTTCCAAGGTAAGGCTGAATTCGTACACGGTACCGCCTAATCTGAAGCAGCTGGAGAACCGCCTGGATGATATCCGCAAGGAGAAGGACTCCGCGGTTCAGAGTCAGGAATTCGAGAAAGCGGCAGCTCTGCGCGACACAGAGCAGAAGATTCGTGAAGAGCTGGATGTAACGAAGAACCAATGGAAAGAGAAGCAAGGCCGGACAGATTCTGAAGTAACACCGGAAGATATTGCTCAGGTGGTAGCGATCTGGACGGGTATTCCGGTGAACAAACTGAAAGAAGAAGAGACCGAGCGTCTTCTGAACATGGAGAGCCTGCTGCATGAACGCGTCATCGGTCAGGATGAAGCGGTCAAAGCTGTCAGCCGCGCGATCCGCCGTGCAAGAGCGGGCCTCAAAGATCCGAAGCGTCCGATCGGCTCCTTTATCTTCCTCGGTCCAACCGGTGTAGGTAAAACCGAGCTGGCACGCGCCTTGGCGGAAGCGATGTTCGGTGATGAGAATGCGGTTATCCGTATCGATATGTCGGAATACATGGAGAAGCACTCCACGTCCCGACTGGTCGGAGCTCCTCCGGGATATGTCGGTTATGATGAAGGTGGTCAGCTGACTGAGAAAGTACGCCGTAAGCCATATTCCGTAGTATTGCTGGATGAGATCGAGAAAGCTCACCCTGAAGTGTTCAACATTTTGCTGCAGGTGCTGGAAGACGGACGTCTGACTGATTCCAAAGGCCGTGTCGTCGATTTCCGCAACACGCTGATCATTCTGACATCTAACGTCGGAGCGGAAGCAATCCGCAAAAACTCGACGCTGGGCTTCACAGCTGTGGTCGACGCGGGTGCACAGTATGACAACATGAAGGGCAAAGTGATGGAAGATCTCAAGAAGAGCTTCCGTCCGGAATTCCTGAACCGGATCGATGAGATCATCGTGTTCCATTCCCTGGAGCGGGAGCATATCGGTCAGATCGTTTCGCTGATGTCCGAAGAGCTGCGCAAGCGCCTCAGAGAGTACGAGGTGGACTTCGAACTTACAGATAAGGCAAAGGATTTCCTGGCCAAAGAAGGCTTCGATCCTTCCTATGGTGCGCGTCCTCTCCGCCGGGCGATCCAGAAGCATATCGAGGATCGTCTGTCTGAAGAATTGTTGACCGGCAACGTGTCCAAAGGCGATCATCTGCTGATCGACGAACAGGACGGTGCGCTGAATGTAACCAAAAAAGATAATGTGCCGTCCAGCAATTCCTAATGAATCGTATGTAGCGGCATACGCTAATAAATAAAATAAAGGGACATCCCGCTGGCTTGACGCTGGTAGAGGATGCCCCTTTTTTTTATTGAACTCCTTCTCATTTGTGTAACTTTTTGATTTGCCTTTACGCCGGTTCGGAGCAATGGTAAACTTTTATTGTTGGGCACCTTGTTAGGTTAGTTCCATGAGTTCGGGCACAATATGTAGGAAAGAAAGGCTTCTTACATTCTAAATATGCTGTTTAGCGTGTTCGTATCGACTCGTCCAGCACGATGGGTTTTTCTTATTGCGGCCGGACCGAATTCGACAAATACGGAAGAAGTAAGGAGATATTCATGGCCAAAGTCAAAACTAAATTTTATTGCACCGAATGCGGTTATGAATCACCAAAGTGGTACGGCAAATGTCCGGGCTGCCAGGCCTGGAACAGCATGGTCGAAGAAACCGAAACTGTGGTGAAGACCCAGGGGATGAATTCTCCTCTTTTCAATAGTAAAGAAAAGCCGCTTCCAATCATAAATATAGAGAGTAACCAAGAACCTCGTATCAATAGCGGAATCAATGAGCTGAACCGGGTGCTCGGCGGCGGCATTGTTCCGGGATCGCTGGTATTGGTCGGTGGCGACCCGGGGATCGGGAAGTCAACCCTGCTGCTGCAGGCCTCGAACAGTCTGGCGCTGTCAGGACTGCGCGTCCTGTATATTTCCGGAGAGGAATCCGTGCGCCAGACGAAGCTGCGTGCAGACCGGCTCGGTGCGCTGTCTCCAGAGCTGTTCGTATTATGTGAGAATAATATGGTGGCTATTGAGGACGCGGTAGAGAATACCAAGCCGGATTTTCTGGTTATTGACTCCATTCAGACGGTGTTCCTGCCGGAAGTGACCAGCGCGCCGGGCAGTGTCTCTCAGGTGCGTGAATGTACGTCCAGGTTCATGCGGATTGCCAAGGGTCTCGGCATTGCAACCGTACTGGTGGGGCATGTTACAAAAGAGGGTGCGATCGCCGGCCCGCGGATGCTGGAGCACATGGTGGATTGTGTGCTTTATTTCGAAGGTGAGCGTCACCATACGTACCGGCTTTTACGGGCGGTGAAGAACCGATTCGGTTCAACGAACGAGATGGGGATCTTCGAGATGGGGGAGAGTGGTCTCCGTGAAGTGGAGAACCCGTCGGAATTGTTCCTGTCGGAGCGTCCCCTGGGCGTAGCCGGTTCGACGGTTGTCGCCAGCATGGAGGGTACACGGCCGGTGCTCGTAGAACTCCAGGCATTGATAGCAGCGACACACTTTCCGTCTCCCCGCCGGATGTGTACCGGGATCGACCATCACCGCCTGGGTTTGATCATAGCAGTGCTGGAGAAGCGGATGGGCATGTTCCTCCAGAACCAGGATGCCTACCTGAACGTGGCAGGCGGCGTCCGGCTGGATGAACCTGCAGTGGATCTGGCAATTGCCGTCAGCATTGCCTCAAGCTTCCGCGATATGCCGACCAAGCCTTATGATGTTATGTTCGGTGAAGTTGGCCTGACAGGCGAAGTTCGTGCGGTATCCCGTGCGGAGCAGCGTGTAAGAGAAGCCGAGAAGCTTGGCTTCAAGCGGGTGATCCTTCCTCAGAAGAGTCTGAAGGGTTGGACCCCGCCCAAGGGAATTCAAATTATTGGCGTGGATACCGTAGCAGATGCGCTAGCGGTTGCTTTAGATTAGGGGGCAAAGGGAACATGAAAGAGACGAGCCAACTGGATAAAATGAACGACCTGCTCCGGCTTGTGGCACCAGGCACGCCCTTTCGGGAAGGGCTCGAGAATGTGCTCCGCGCCAAGACCGGCGCGTTGATCGTTGTTGGCTACAGCCCTGAGGTCATGGAGGTCGTGGATGGAGGTTTCTCCATTAATTGTGACTTTTCACCGAACTACCTGTATGAGCTGGCCAAAATGGATGGAGCCATTATTCTAAGTGAAGATTTGAAGCGGATTTTGTATGCCAATACCCAGCTGATTCCCGATTCGTCAATCTCGTCGTCTGAGACAGGGATTCGGCACCGTACAGCAGAGCGGGTAGCGAAGCAGACCGGTAAATTGGTCGTCTCCATTTCACAGCGCCGGAATATTATTACGTTGTACCAGGGGGCTGTGCGTTATGCACTGAAGGAGATTGGTGTCATTCTGACCAAGGCTAATCAGGCCATTCAGACGCTGGAGAAATACAAAGCGGTACTGAATCAGTCTCTGACCAACCTGTCGGCATCAGAGTTTGAGGAACTGGTGACGATTCCGGAGGTTGTCAATGTCATTCAGCGCACGGAGATGGTGCTTCGGATTAAAACCGAGATCAAGCGTTATATCAATGAGCTCGGCAATGAAGGCCGCCTGATCAGCATGCAGATGGAAGAGCTGGTCAGCAATACGGAAGAGGAAGCCTGGCTTCTGTATAAGGATTATGCGAAGGAAGACAGCGACGACAAAATTAATGAAATCATCACAGCACTTCACCGGTCGACAGATGATGAGCTGCTGGATGTTCATCATATTGCTCGCCTGCTCGGTTACCCGGCTTCGGCTGCCCTGTCGGAAGATGCAGTGGCACCGCGAGGATACCGGGTGCTTAACAAAATCCCTCGCCTGCCAAATGTCATTATTCACAACCTGGTGGACCGGTTTGATCTGCTGCCTCAGGTGATGACTGCAACCGTTGAGGAACTGGACGAAGTGGATGGGATCGGAGAGGTACGTGCGCGTACGATTCGTGAAGGATTGAAACGTCTGCAGGAGCAGGTATTCATTGACAGGCAGATGTAAATGATATACAATCTGTGGATGTTATTGGTATTCATAGATTAATATGAGGTGAAGAAATGATAACAAAATCAATTCCGAACTTGTTTACTTTAGGTAACCTGTTTCTCGGAATGGTCGCCATCCTTATGGCGTTTGACGGAAAGTACAGCCTTGCAGCCATTATGGTTATCGTTGCGATGCTGTTGGATGGACTGGATGGTCGGGTAGCTCGTGCCTTGAATGCACAGAGTGAATTCGGTAAGGAATTGGACTCCCTGTCGGATGTAATTTCATTTGGTGTTGCGCCAGCACTGATTATGTTTATTGTCTCTTTTCATGATTTGAATCAAGCTCTGGCCTGGACGGTAACGGGAATCTTCCCGATGTTCGGAGCTTTGCGTCTGGCTCGTTTTAATGTTATCTCCGGAACTCCGGGTTACTTTACAGGGTTGCCGATTCCTGCTGCCGGTGGAGTTCTCGCGACACTTTCCTTGTTTCACAAAGATGTCTCGGCTCCATATATGGTTATCGCCACGCTGCTTCTGTCCTATTTGATGGTCAGCAGCATGAAATATCCGAATTTCAAAAAAGTAGGGCTTCCTAAGAAAGCGATCTGGATCGCTCCAATTGTTGTTCTTGTGGCCGTATTGCTGGCAGTTGCTTTCCCTGATCAGCTCTCGAAGATGATCTTCATTCCTTTGGGTCTTTATGCATTGTATGGAATGAAGCAGAATGTGGATAAGCTGATCCGCCGCAGCCGCAAGCAGCAGAAGGAATCCGATGAGAACTACCGCCATTCCAAACGATAGGTTTACCGCTATTATTCCATAATTTCATTTTAGGCATAATAAAAAGCATTTATTTCACTGAGCAATCAGCGAGATAGATGCTTTTTTTATTGGTTTGGCTTCCATCAGCCGTACCTGTATTTAAGACATATTGAACAATCCGAGTGTGGAGCACTTCTGGGATTCACGCTGCAGAACTTCCTCCAGCGAAATATCCAGCACATTGGACAAAGCGGACATATAGAAGAGGCTCCGGCCCAGTTCAGCCATAACAACCTCCCGGCAGTTCTCGCACAGTTCACCCTGAACATGGCTGTCCAGTGTGTTCTTCGCCTGCTCCAACCCCAGATCAGGCTGATATTTCTGCTTGGCGGCATGCAGCTCAACACAACCGCATTCCGTAATAGCCTTGGAGACAGCTCGATTGACAGAAGCCCCGGATTGTCCGGTTTTGGACAGGATATCCAGAAGACTGCGGTGACGGAGTAACAACTCGGAAACTTGGTCTTGAAAAGCCTGCAAACTTGATGCGTTCATTTGGCTATCCACCCCTGTGTATGAATTGAGTCCATTATATGCCACTCTGGAACCTCCTTTCAATGACCAAACCCAAAAGAAGTTCTAAGAGAGAGTCTGACCGAGAAAAAGAGAGAGGAAAAGGGATTGGAGAAAAATATTGCAAGGCTACGGTTAGTCAGCCCGAAACTGGAACATACTGCTAGTATGAGCGTGCTGCATCAATCAGATTTATTCTCTGAGGGAACTTGTTCTCCGGTTCATGCAGTCCGCTGATTGCAAAACACAAACGGTTAGGGAGGTGCAGGGACGGATGTGGAGAAAAGCCATTTTAACTTTTACGGGATTATGCGGTGTGTGGTCAGGCTATACCCTGTTTCAAAAAGCAGATGAAAGCTTGCCCTGGATGACGAGGTGGATCGGCGGCGGAGATTCAGCAGGCGGAAGCTTGCTGTGGATGGCTCTGGGTGCCCTGGTCTTCATGGCACTGTGCTCCATCTTTGGGGATTCAACCGCGAAGCGGGTTCAGCGGGGAATCGAAGGTCTGGTGCGTGTACCTATGAACGAACTGGCAGCGGGGGTTTGTGGTCTGGCTGCGGGTTTGGTCATGTCCATGCTGATGTATCCGCTTTTCTCCTGGCTGGGACAGCCGGGGCGGATTCTGCAGGTTGCGGTTACACTGATGTGCGGGTATATGGGCCTGCGGGTCGGGCTTGAGAAAAGAGAGGATTTGGCAGCTTTTTGGCTGTCGGGTAGGTTCGGTAAGGATGATTCAGGTGAAGAGCGCAAGACGGAGGAGCACAAAATCCTCGATACCAGTGTTATCATTGACGGACGGATTGCAGATATCTGCAAAACGGGCTTTATCGAAGGGACGATTGTCATTCCGGAGTTTGTTCTGGAGGAGCTTCAGCACATTGCCGATTCCTCGGATCTGCTAAAGCGCAACCGCGGCCGCCGAGGACTGGACATTTTGAATAAAATTCAAAAAGAGCTGGATGTGCAGGTGCTCATCTATGAAGGGGATTTCGAAGAGATTTCCGAAGTGGACAGCAAATTGGTGAAGCTCGCCAAGCTGCTTGGCGGCAAGGTCGTGACGAATGACTTCAACCTTAACAAGGTCTGTGAGCTGCAGGGAGTTTCGGTTCTGAACATTAATGATCTGGCCAACGCCGTAAAGCCTGTCGTGCTGCCGGGAGAGGAAATCCTCGTGCAGATTATCAAGGACGGCAAGGAGCATGGACAGGGTGTTGCTTACCTGGATGATGGTACGATGATCGTTGTGGAAGGCGGCCGGGAGTACATCGGTACCATGATGGAAGTGCTTGTCACCAGTGTACTGCAGACCTCTGCAGGCCGGATGATCTTCGCCAAACCAAAACTGTTGGAAAAAGCCCAGTAAAAGCGGTATGATGGAATGTGCAAGCTAATACATCATTCTGGGTTAGGCAGGGATTGGCGTGATGAATAACAGATTGGGCGTCGTTGTTGTGGCAGCAGGACGGGGATCGCGCATGGGGACCCCGGAGAGCAAGCAGTTTCTGCTGCTGCAGGACAAGCCCGTTTTCATACATACACTGGAGACCTTTGCCGCCATGCCTGAGGTTCATGATATCGTGCTGGTTACGGGCAGCGCCGACGTAGAACGCTGTCAGGACTGGATCAGAAAGTATGGCATCGGTAAAGTATCCAAGGTCATTGCAGGCGGCAGGGAACGTCAGGATTCAGTCTACCGCGGTCTGTGTCAGCTGGATACGGAATGGGTTATGGTGCATGATGGGGTTCGTCCGTTTATTACGAGACAGCACATCAAGGACTGTTTGGAAGCAGCGGCTGCCTTTGGGGCAGCCGTCCTTGCGGTTCCGGTCAAAGATACGATTAAACAAGTCAATGATCAGGGTATTATTACCGCTACGCCTGAGCGGAGCAGTCTGTGGAGTATTCAAACCCCACAGACTTTTCGGCTTTCCGAGCTGATGGAGGCTCACGAGGATGCGCAGACAGCCGGGTTCATGGGCACAGACGATGCTATGCTGGTGGAGCGGATGGGCCGGCAGGTTGCTGTGGCTGAAGGCAGCTACACCAATATTAAGATCACCACGCCCGAGGATCTGGAGATCGCAGCGGTATGGATGACGACAAGGGGAGAGAAATAACGATGATACGCGTAGGACAAGGATTCGATGTTCACCAGCTCACCGAGGGCAGACCCTGCATTATCGGCGGGATAACCATTCCCTATGAGAAAGGCCTGCTGGGCCACTCCGATGCGGATGTGCTGCTGCACGCGATTTCTGATGCCATTCTGGGTGCACTGGGTCTTGGGGATATCGGCAAGCATTTTCCGGATACCGATCCCGAATTCAAGGATGCGGACAGCCTGAAGCTGCTGGAGCACGTATGGTCGCTGGCCAAGGAACGCGGCTACCGTCTGGGCAACGTCGATTCAACGATTATTGCCCAGAAGCCTAAAATGGCGCCTTACATTCCACAGATGGCCGAGGTGATTGCCAGAGCGCTGGATGCTGAGCTGGAACAGGTCAATGTCAAAGCGACCACAACGGAGCAGCTGGGCTTTACCGGACGCGGTGAGGGAATTGCTGCGCAGTCGGTTGTTTGCCTGATTCAGGGTATGCTATCATCTGGAAAGTAATAGAGACGGAGGGGATTACATGAGTACCGAAGTACGTGTGCGTTATGCACCAAGCCCGACAGGCCACCTGCATATCGGGAATGCCAGAACGGCGCTGTTCAATTATTTATATGCCCGCAGCCAGGGCGGCAAATTCATCATTCGGATCGAGGATACGGATGTCAAAAGAAACATTGCCGGCGGCGAGGAAAGTCAGCTGACCTATCTCAAATGGCTGGGGATTGATTGGGACGAAAGTATTGATGTCGGCGGTGAATATGGCCCTTATCGCCAGACTGAACGTCTGGATATTTATAAAGAGTACTGGCAGGATCTGATTGACCGTGGCCTGGCTTACCGCTGTTATGTAACAGAAGAAGAGCTGGAGAAAGAGCGCGAAGAGCAGATGGCGCGCGGTGAAACCCCGCGTTACTCCGGGAAGCATCGTGATCTGACCGAAGAGCAGCAGAAGGCATTTGAAGCAGAAGGCCGTGTAGCGAGTATCCGTTTCCGTGTGCCGGAAGAACGGGATTATACCTTTGACGATATGGTGAAAGGCCAGATCACCTTCAACTCCAGAGAGAGCGGCGACTTTGTTATTGTCAAAAAAGATGGTATTCCTACCTACAACTTTGCCGTTGCAGTGGACGATCATCTAATGAAGATTTCACATGTGCTGCGCGGCGAGGACCATGTTTCCAATACACCACGTCAGCTGATGATCTATGAAGCGTTCGGCTGGGAGCCGCCGACATTTGCTCATATGACACTGATCGTAGGTGATAATCACAAGAAGTTGTCCAAGCGGGATGAGTCTGTCATCCAGTTCATTGAGCAGTATGATCAGCTGGGTTATCTGCCAGAAGCCATGTTCAATTTTATTTCCCTGCTTGGCTGGTCGCCGGAAGGAGAAGAAGAGATTTACAGTAAGGAACAGCTGGTCTCCATCTTCGATGCTTCCCGTCTGTCCAAGAGCCCTGCCGTGTTCGACAAGCACAAGCTGGCGCATCTGAACAATCATTACATCAAAAATGCGGATCCTGACCGTGTCGCTGACCTGGCGATTCCGCATCTGCAGAAGGCCGGACGTCTGCCGGATGCTCTTAGCGTTGAGCAGACAGCCTGGGCAAAATCGTTGGTTAAGCTCTACCAGGAGCAGATGACCTGCGCATCGGATATCGTGCCGTTGTCCGAACTGTTCTTCCGTACACATATGGAGCTGGAGACAGAAGCAGCCGCAGTGCTTGCAGAAGAGCAGGTGCCGGCGGTTCTGCGAGCTTTTGCCGATAAAGTGCAGCAGTCCGAGGAATTTACGGCATCGCGTATGGCTGTGCTGATTAAGGAAGTTCAGAAGGAGACGGGCTTCAAAGGCAAGCAGCTGTTCATGCCGATCCGTGTAGCGCTGACAGGACAAATGCATGGCCGTGATCTGAATGAGACCATCTATCTGCTTGGACGTGACAAAGTTCTTGACCGTCTTAGAGCTCAGATTAAGGGGTAAATCGGTCATAACCGAGATTACCGAGCGCCTGACTTCTTGTAAGCAGCGATCGTTTCCGCTATAATACAACCAAATCATCAGACAGGCAGAGATCAGGAGAAGTACTTTGTGTCAGGTATTCGACAGAGAAGATGACCGAGGGGTGAACCCGGGCTGAGAGTCATCTGGATAACCGGCATGGGAAATGCACCTGTGAGCTGTATACCCGAACCACAGGACCGATACATGGATCCGCCGGTCAGGGTATACCGGGACGTACCCCGTTACAGGACGCTGAGATGGAGGCATCTCGTTCCAATGGAATTTTCTGTTGGGCTGAGCTGCCTTCGAGCAGAGTGGAACCACGGTGAAACGTCTCTGCAGCGCGAGCTGCGGAGGCGTTTTTTTGATCTTTTAGTATGCGCATATTGATAAGGACGTCAGCCAACAACGTTATCGCCTAGGGCAAAGAGGGGAACGGTATGTTTAAAAATATCAGATCAGACATTCAGGCCGTTTTTGACAATGATCCAGCGGCCCGCAGCCGCTTTGAAGTCATTTTCACTTATTCGGGACTGCATGCCATTTGGTTCCACCGGATGGGCCATTTCCTATACCGGCACCACTGGTTTACATTGGCCCGGATTATATCCCAATTCAGCCGTTTTATGACCGGGATTGAGATTCATCCTGGCGCCACCATCGGAAGACGGCTGTTCATTGACCATGGTATGGGCGTCGTTATCGGTGAGACCTGTGAGATTGGCGATGATGTCGTTATCTATCAGGGTGTCACTCTGGGAGGAACGGGTAAAGAGAAAGGAAAGCGCCACCCGACCATCGGCAACCAGGTTGTAATTGGCTCCGGTGCGAAAATACTCGGTTCCTTCAAGGTGGGGGACCTCTCAAGTATCGGGTCGAATTCTGTTGTACTTAAAGAGGTGCCGCCGAACAGCACGGTGGTAGGTATTCCCGGCACTATAGTTAGACAGAATGGTAAACGACCGGACCGGTTAAGTCATCAGATGCCGGATCCTGTGTATGAGCATATGTGTATATTACAGGAGGAGATCAAACGCCTCCGTGAGGAAGTTCGGCAGCTGACGCTGGAGAAAGAAACGGCTTCTCGTGAATAATGCGGCTGAGGGCAGGCCGTGGAATCATAAATAAGACAGTACGAAAGGAACGTGCAAGATGGCACTTCAAATCTATAATACGATGTCGCGGGAACGCGAAAATTTCATCCCGCTGGAACCGGGCAAAGTTAAAATGTATGTCTGCGGCCCGACCGTATATGATTACATTCACATTGGTAACGCAAGACCGGCGATCTTTTTTGATATTGTCCGCAGTTACCTGGAGCACATAGGGTACGATGTGGATTACGTGGTGAACTTTACAGATGTGGATGACAAATTAATCCGCAAGGCTGAGCAGCTGGGCGTCACTGTACCTGAAGTGGCAGACCGGTTTGTCGATGCCTATTACGAGGATATTAAGGGTCTTGGTATTCCGCTGGCCACACGTAACCCGCGCGTCACCGAGAGCATGGATCTTATTATTGCTTTCATCAAGGAGCTTGAAGACAAGGGGTATGCCTACGAGAACGGCGGGGATGTCTTCTACCGCACCCACAAATTCAAGGATTACGGCAAGCTGTCCAAGCAAAATTTGCAGGAGCTGCAGTTTGGAATCCGGATCGGTGTGGATGAACGCAAGGAGCATCCGGAGGATTTTGTGCTCTGGAAGGCCGCCAAGCCGGGCGAAATCTCCTGGAGCAGTCCATGGGGTGAAGGCCGTCCGGGCTGGCATATTGAATGCTCGGCTATGGCACGCGAGTACCTAGGGGACACACTGGACATTCACGGCGGCGGCCAGGATCTTCAGTTCCCGCACCATGAATGCGAATGCGCCCAATCTGAAGCGTTAACCGGCAAGCCGCTGTCTCGCTACTGGATGCACAACGGGTATATCAATATCAATAATGAGAAAATGTCCAAATCTCTCGGCAACGGTATTACGGTTAAAGATCTGCGTGAGCAGTATAAACGGGAAGCGATCCGGTACTTCATGCTCTCTACGCATTACCGCAACCCGCTGAACTTTAATGCCGATACGATGGCACAGGCTGAGAAGAGCATCGAGCGGATTGCGAATGCTGTGACGAACGTCAAGCATCGTCTGGCAGCTGCGCTGGAAGGGGACGGTACGGTAACGCCGGAGCTGCAGCAGAAGCTGGATGCACTGACAGGCCAGTTCCATGACAAAATGGATGATGACTTTAACACACCGGATGCCATCACTGCGATGTTCGAATGGGTCAATGAAGCCAATCTGCAGCTGCAGCGTGATGTCATTCATACGGCTGACCTGCAGGCGCTGCTGGATACCTTCAACGGGATGAACGGGGTTCTGCGTCTCTATGCGGACAACAATGAGGAACTGCTGGATGAAGAAGTCGAGGCTCTGATTGTAGAACGTGCAGAAGCTCGCCAGGCGAAGAACTGGGCCCGGGCGGACGAAATCCGTGATCTGCTTGCAGCGAAAGGGATTCTTCTGGAAGATACGGCGCAGGGGATGCGCTGGCGCCGTAAATGAGCGGGGCGGGCTGGTTTCCCTACCCGCCGGCACGGCCGGCTCACCTGATGCCCCCGATCGCATTGGCTTATATCGGCGATGCGGTCTATGAGGTGGCTGTGCGGCAGTATCTGCTGTCCCGCCCCAATCTGCGGCCCAACCACCTGCATCGCCGGGCGACGAGCTTCGTGTCGGCCAAGGCCCAGAGCCAGCTGCTGTCTTATCTGGAGCCTGGTCTGACCGAACAGGAACAGGAGGTTGTCAAGCAGGGGCGTAATGCCAAATCGGGGAGTGTACCGAAGAATGCGAATGTGCTGGAATACCGGCATGCAACAGCGCTTGAGGCGCTGATCGGTTATCTCTATTGCGAGAATAAATTGGAACGGATACAGGAATTGATCACATCGGGTATTGAACATATGGAGCAGCAGGCAGGCGGTAACAGCGGCTCCTGAACGATAATTTGAACAACATTGAACAGATATCCGGCATACTGATGTAACCGGAGGTCTGCAGGAGGATAACTAGCATGGAAGAAGATTTGATTGCCGGCAAGCATTCCGTTACGGAAGCGCTCCGGTCAGGCCGAACGATCAACAAGATCTGGATTGCCGAGAATGCCCAGAAGCATCTCACACAGCCGATCATTGCGGAAGCCCGTAAAGCAGGCATTATCATTCAAAATGTGGACAAGCGTAAGCTGGATCAAATGGTGCCGGGTATCCAGCACCAGGGCGTGGTTGCTCAGGCAGCTCCTTATGACTATGCCGAGGTGGAGGATCTGCTTGAAGCAGCGCGTACCAAAGGGGAGGATCCTTTCCTCATTCTGCTGGACGAGATTGAAGACCCGCATAACCTGGGCTCCATTCTGCGTACGGCTGACTGCACAGGAGCTCATGGGATTGTAGTGCCGAAGCGGCGTTCGGCTGCAGTTACAGCTACCGTATCCAAGACGTCGGCGGGCGCTGTAGAATACGTACCTGTTGCGCGGGTGAACAACTTGGGACAAACCATCGATCAGCTCAAGGAAGCGGGAGTGTGGGTTGTCGGTACGGACGTCCGGGCGGAAGAAGCGGTATTCGGCAACAAGGTGTTTACAGGACCGGTAGCTATCGTGATCGGTAATGAGAATAAAGGCATGGGGCGCCTGATCCGTGAAAAATGTGATGTGCTCGTCAAGCTGCCCATGGCGGGGCAGATTAACTCGCTGAATGCATCGGTTGCTGCCGGAGTCGTCATGTACGAAGTGCTTCGCGGACGCCAAGCGCAGGGATAACGATATGGCTGATTCACGGGATGTACTTCTTGTGGACGGTTACAATATGATCGGAGCCTGGCCGGAGCTGTCCTCCCTGGCAGATATAGGACTCGATGAGGCGCGCAACCGGCTGTTGGCGCGTCTGGCGGATTATCAGGCCTTTTCCGGGCGCAAGGTCATCTGTGTTTTTGATGCATACCTGGTGCCTGGACTGGGCAAATCCTTTGCCGAGAGCAAGGTGGAAGTTTATTTCACGAAGGAAAAGGAAACCGCGGATGAATGCATTGAGCGGCTGGTGCGAGAGCTCAGCCGGCGAAGGCGGCAGATCTACGTGGCTACCAGCGATATGGTGGAGCAGCACGTGATCTTCGGCCAGGGGGCGCTCCGGATCTCCGCCCGTGAACTGCTGATTGAACTGGAGCAGAGCGAGAAGGAAGTGCAGCAGCGGATTGAAAGCGATCAGCAGCGTTCGAATCGCAATACACTCGATCATAAGCTGTCGCCCGAGATGCGCAAGCTGTTTGAGCGTTGGCGCAGAGGTTAGCGGATGCAGGAGGAATTTACCGTTATATGTCGATTAAGGCAGTGTCCTGAATGCAGGAGTTGCCAAAAATGTTATTCGTCTTCTGTTTTGGGGCCTTTGTGGTTGACGGTGTCAGGTACCATCCTTTATACTTGTCCTATATTTTAACATTGTAAGTGGTTACCTTGCGTTGCAGCCGGAGGGATTGTTAGTGAGTGTCGACCTCAAGGATATCATGTTGTCAGAGTATGATTATAGAAATGATGAAGACATTGTCAGAGCGGTCCATGAAGGCGACAGCGAAGCGCTGGAGTATTTGATTAACAAATACCGCAACTTTGTGCGCGCTAAGGCCAGGTCGTATTTTTTAATCGGTGCAGATCGTGAGGATATTATTCAGGAAGGCATGATCGGTTTATACAAATCGATTCGCGACTTCAAGGGAGATAAGCTGTCGTCGTTTAAGGCATTTGCCGAATTGTGCATTACCAGGCAGATTATAACGGCGATCAAGACGGCCACACGCCAGAAGCATATTCCCCTGAATTCCTATGTATCACTGGATAAGCCCATTTACGATGAGGATTCAGACCGTACATTGCTTGACGTTATTTGCGGTTCACAGGTGAGTGATCCTGAGGAACTCATTATTAACCAGGAAGAGTTTGTTGGCCTGGAAGACAAGATGTCTGAGATTCTGAGTGATCTCGAACGCAAAGTACTCATGCTTTATTTGGATGGTCGTTCCTACCAGGAGATTTCGGTTGATCTCAGCCGCCATGTGAAGTCGATCGACAACGCATTACAGCGGGTGAAGCGAAAACTTGAAAAGTATCTTGAAGTCAGAGATAATTGAACAGTCGCATGTTGGTGAAGGAAAAGGCTCGATTATGAGTCTTTTTTTTGTCGGCCGGAAGGCCAGGGTTTATACGAGAGAAAAATGAATCATACTATGAAGTATGCGCTTTGATTAAAGAGAATGGTTTTCAGCATAAAAGATTTCAGAGACAGCTTGCGTAACGCCGACTTGACAGCCAATAATTTACCTCTATTCTTCCGTTGACAGTGCTATACCCTTGTGATAAAGTGTTTTAGGTAGGCCTAAATTCGCGATTTTTTTTAGGATCAATTTAGAGACTTCTGATTAGAAGGATGTCTTCGGGAGGTGCAGATCATGCGGGTAATCATTACTTTGGCTTGTACGACTTGTAAGCAAAGAAATTACACGACTACCAAGAACAAGCGTAATCACCCCGACCGCATGGAGATGAAGAAATTTTGCAAGTTTTGTAACGAGCAGACTTCTCATCGCGAAACCAGATAGTTTTTTGGAGGTGTAGTCGGCGTGAAACGTAGTTTCAAGTCTCTGTTTTCCTTTTTCTCTGAAAGCTGGGCAGAACTTAAAAAAGTTCGCTGGCCCAATCGCAAAGAACTGACAAATTATACGCTGATTGTTATTGGCACGATTGCATTTGTCACCATTTACTTTTGGGTTCTCGACATCGGTATTTCCGCTGTGATCGAAGCGATTATTTAAGAAGGGTCCCAGGTGGCTTGATATGGAAAAAAGATGGTACGTTGTTCATACCTATTCAGGGTATGAGAATAAAGTCAAAGCCAATTTGGAAAAGCGCGTTGAGTCCATGGGCATGGAAGACAAGATTTTCCGCGTTCTTGTTCCTATGGAAGAAGAGCTGGTGAACAAGGATGGTAAGAAAAAGACCATCATGCGTAAAGTTTACCCAGGTTATGTCTTGGTTGAAATGATCCAGACCGACGATTCTTGGTACGTTGTCCGCAATACGCCGGGAGTTACCGGTTTTGTCGGGTCGACGGGTTCGGGTTCCAAACCGACCGCATTGCTTCCGGAAGAAGTTGAACAGATTCTGAAGCATATGGGCATGGTTGAACCGAAGCCGAAGATTGAATTCGATATCAAGGAATCCGTAAGGATTAAGGTTGGTCCATTTGCGAATTTTGTGGGCTCCGTGGAAGAAATTTTGGCTGAGAAAAGCAAGCTTAAAGTTCACGTCAACATGTTTGGACGGGAAACACCGCTTGAGTTGGATTATACTCAAGTGGAGAAGATATAGATTTTCTTCAAGTTTCTTGTGGGAGGATCCTTTGATCCGTCTACCACTATGAAGTCAAGGAGGTGTCATCCATGGCAAAAAAGGTAATTAAAATGGTAAAACTGCAGATCCCTGCAGGCAAAGCGAATCCAGCGCCTCCAGTAGGTCCGGCTTTGGGTCAAGCGGGTGTCAACATCATGGCATTCTGTAAGGAATTCAATGCTCGTACTGCTGATCAAGCAGGCCTGATCATTCCAGTTGAAATTACGGTATTTGAAGACCGTTCCTTCACGTTCATCACTAAAACTCCTCCGGCTGCAGTGCTGCTGAAAGTAGCTGCTAAAGTCGAAAAAGGTTCCGGTGAGCCGAACAAGAAGAAAGTTGCAACTGTGAAGCGCGAATCCGTTCGTCAAATCGCTGAGCAAAAAATGCCAGACCTTAACGCTGCATCTGTTGAAGCTGCAATGCGTATGGTCGAAGGTACTGCTCGCAGCATGGGTATCACCATCGAAGACTAATCCTTCATGGATTGCTTTGTAGAATCGGCACGTCCGATTTGTGTGGGAGGAATATCCGCTAACACCACAAAGGAGGAATACAATCATGGCTAAACACGGTAAGAAATACCTGGAAGCTGCTAAGCTGATTGACAGCGAAGCAACTTACGAGCCTTCTGAAGCCGTTGAACTGGTGAAAAAAGGCGCGACTGCCAAATTTGACGAAACCGTTGAAGTAGCAGTTCGTTTGGGCGTAGACCCACGTAAACAAGACCAAGCCGTGCGCGGTGTCGTTGTCTTGCCACATGGCACAGGTAAAACACAACGCGTATTGGTATTTGCAAAAGGTGACAAAGCGAAAGAAGCGGAAGCGGCTGGCGCGGATTATGTTGGCGATCAGGACATGATCAACAAAATCCAACAAGGCTGGTTCGAGTTCGACGTCTGCGTAGCGACACCGGACATGATGAGTGAAGTTGGTAAATTGGGTCGTCTGCTCGGTGGTAAAGGCCTCATGCCTAACCCTAAAGCCGGCACGGTCACTTTCGATGTATCCAAAGCTGTTCAAGAAATTAAAGCTGGTAAAATCGAGTACCGTCTGGATCGTGCAGGACAAATTCACGCGCCTATCGGCAAAGCATCTTTCAGTGCTGAACAGTTGAACGAGAACCTTAAAGCACTTATCGACGCGTTGAACCGTGCGAAGCCTGCGGCTGCTAAAGGTGTTTACCTGAAGAATGTCGCAATCTCTTCGACTATGGGTCCTAGCGCTCGCGTGAACGCAGCTAGCTTCAGATAATATTATTGATTGACATGTTCAATCATTCTTGTTATGATGAAACAGTTGTGAGTCTTTGGACGAACCGCTAAATTTGAATATGCTTACCGTAGACAGTAGGTGCTGCAGAGCTTAATTTCCTACCGAGGTGTTGTGATAGAAGTAAGCGCGGATTGATCAGATGTTGATCCGCGATGATTCATTCAGGCCTTCGTGATTCTACGGAGGCTTTTTACATGCCCATACGGGAAAATATCCGGTTGCAAGCTCTCCGGGTAAGCAAATCTATTAGGAGGTGTACAGTTTGGCAAATGCAAAAGTAATCCAAGCAAAACAAGAAGCCGTAGAAGCAGTAACTGCAAAGCTGCGCGATAGCGCAACGACTGTTGTTGTTGACTACCGCGGTCTGACCGTTGCCCAAGTAACTGAACTGCGTAAGCAGCTCCGTGAAGCTGGTATCGAGTTCCAAGTGCTGAAGAATACATTGCTTCGCCGTGCGACTGCTACTGCAGAGCTGACTGAGTTGGACGAAGTTCTGACAGGTCCTACTGCGATCGCATTCAGTACGGACGATGCTGTAGCTCCAGCTAAAATCCTCAACGACTTCTCCAAAAAGAATGATGCGTTGAAACTGAAAGGTGGCGTCGTTGAAGGCCGCGTTGTTGGCGTCGACGAAGTTAAAGCGCTGGCAGAACTGCCATCCCGCGAAGGTCTCCTTTCCATGCTCCTCAGCGTGCTTCAAGCTCCTGTGCGCAACTTCGCACTGGCAGTCAAAGCCGTTTCCGAGAAGGAAGAGCAAAGCGCTTAATAGCATAATGCTTTACAGGCTTCACCCTTGTTTTACAACCAAACTAATTATATAAATGGAGGTTCAACCATGAGCAAAGAGCAAATCTTGGAAGCAATTAAAGGTATGACAGTATTGGAACTGAACGATCTCGTGAAAGCAATCGAAGAAGAATTCGGCGTAACAGCAGCTGCTCCAGTTGCAGTTATGGGCGGTGCTGCTGGCGGCGCTGCTGAAGCTGAGCAATCCGAATTTGACGTAATCCTGGCTAACGCTGGTGCGTCCAAAATCAACGTAATCAAAGCTGTTCGCGAAATCACTGGTCTGGGTCTGAAAGAAGCTAAAGACCTGGTAGACAACGCTCCAAAACCACTGAAAGAAAAAGTTTCCAAAGAAGAAGCTGAATCCGTTAAAGCTAAATTGGAAGAAGCAGGCGCTACTGTAGAAGTGAAGTAATAAGCTTTTCTTTTGCACAGAAACAAAACAACAAACCCCTTGAACTTTTCAAGGGGTTTGTTGTTGTAATCAGACCTTTTTGGTATGAAAAGGATTCAGAAGGTTTACAATGGGTAAAAAAACGATTGGGAACGGGAGGCAGCGTATGCCTAATCATTATTATTCCAGACAGCCGGATACGGCCCATGACCGTCATGCCTTGGAAGTAACACTTCGCGGACAAAAGCTGCGCTTAACGAGTGATGCGGGTGTGTTCTCGAAGAATGGCGTGGATTATGGCAGTAAAGTGCTGATTGAGGCGATGGAGCTGCCACCGGCGGCTGCGGTGCTGGATGTGGGCTGCGGATACGGACCGATCGGACTGACAGCCGCCCGAATGGTCCCTGGCGGCCATGTAACCATGATTGATATCAACGGACGAGCAGTAGAGCTTGCGAAGGAGAATGCTGAGCGGAACGCTATATCAAATGTTACTATTCTGCAAAGTGACCTGTTTCAGGAGATTGAAGGGCAGAGCTTTGATGTGATCCTGACCAACCCGCCGATTCGTGCAGGCAAATCAACAGTACATGCTATTTTTGAGAAGTCCTTTGAGCAATTAAACGAAGGCGGGAGCCTCTGGGTTGTGATCCAAAAGAAGCAGGGAGCACCATCTGCGCAGGCAAAGCTGGAGGAGCTGTTCGGTGAGGTTGAAGAAGTGACCAAGGATAAAGGTTACCGGATATTGAAAGCTTTGAAAAAAAAATCAATAGGACTATTGACGTGAAAGCGACAACGTGGTATTATTATAAAATGTCAGTATTAAGATGCCCTTCGTAGCTTTAGTATGCTGAAATGTCAATGAGTTATATGTCATCAGGGTATAAAAATCCGTCTTGTTACGTATAATATGTACATTTTGGGCGAATCATACATGAAGAGGGGTAAGTCGCAGGAATGTCCACATATAATGTCGCTCTTTTTTCGAAGATATTCGAGTAAGGGCTTTTCTTTATTTGTGGAAAGTAAGGCTCTGTATGAATCCATTATAAGGTGACAAACAGAGGTTCGCAATGAATTTTTAAGTGAGTAGACATGAGGGGTGAGTTTAAGTTGGCAGGACATCTTGTTCAATATGGTCGACGCACTCGGCGCAGTTATGCACGAATTAACGAGGTACTCGAAGTTCCGAACCTGATCGAAATCCAACAAAAATCCTACGATTGGTTTTTGGAGGAAGGATTGCGTGAAATGTTCCAGGATATTTCGCCGATTCAAGATTTTACGGGTAACCTTGTTTTGGAATTTATCGACTACAGTCTGGGTGAGCCGAAGTATACGGTTGACGACGCAAAAGAGCGTGACGTGACGTATGCAGCGCCTCTTCGGGTCAAAGTCCGTCTCATCAACAAAGAAACTGGCGAAGTCAAAGAGCAGGAAGTATTCATGGGAGATTTCCCGCTGATGACAGAAACCGGTACGTTTATCATTAACGGTGCGGAACGGGTAATTGTCAGCCAGTTGGTTCGCTCTCCTAGCGTCTATTTCAATACAAAAATAGATAAGAATGCTAAAACCACCTACGCAGCTACCGTGATTCCTAACCGCGGCGCATGGCTGGAACTGGAAATGGATGCGAAGGATATCGTTTATGTACGTATCGACCGCACCCGTAAAATTCCGGTGACCGTGCTGCTGAGAGCACTGGGTTTCGGCACAGATGCGGAAATTCTGGATCTGCTTGGGAACGACGAATATATTCGCAATACACTCGACAAGGACAATACGGATTCTACCGAGAAAGCCTTGATCGAGATTTACGAACGTCTTCGTCCAGGCGAGCCGCCAACGCTGGATAACGCGAAGAGTCTGCTCGTTGCACGCTTCTTTGATCCAAAACGTTATGATCTGGCGAATGTAGGCCGCTACAAAATCAACAAAAAGCTGCACATCAAAAACCGTTTGTTCAACCAGCGATTGGCTGAGACGCTGATCGATACAGCAACCGGTGAGATTATTGCAGAAGCAGGTCAGATGATTGACCGTCGTATTCTCGACGAAATTCTGCCGCAGCTGGAAGAGTCAGTAGGTCACAAAACTTATCATGTTGCCAATGGTGTGATGGATTCTGTTGATATTCCTTTGCAAACCATTGACGTCTTCTCTCCGATTGAGGATGGAAAAGTAGTCAAGCTGATTGCCAACGGCAATATTGATAAAACCGTCAAGAATGTAACACCGGCAGATATTATCTCATCCATCAGTTATTTCCTGAACCTGCTGCATGGCATCGGAAGCACAGATGATATTGACCATCTGGGTAACCGTCGTCTGCGTTCGGTCGGCGAATTGCTGCAGAATCAGTTCCGTATCGGGTTGTCCCGTATGGAGCGTGTAGTTCGTGAGAGAATGTCCATTCAGGATGCGAATGTTATTACGCCGCAGGCACTGATCAATATCCGTCCTGTGATTGCATCTATTAAAGAGTTCTTCGGCAGTTCGCAGCTGTCCCAGTTTATGGACCAGACGAACCCGCTTGCTGAACTGACGCACAAACGCCGTCTGTCCGCTCTCGGACCTGGTGGTCTGACACGTGAACGCGCGGGCATGGAAGTGCGTGACGTCCATCCGAGTCACTACGGTCGTATGTGTCCAATCGAGACGCCGGAAGGTCCGAACATCGGTCTGATTAACTCCTTGTCTACGTTTGCGCGCATTAATGAATATGGGTTTATTGAGGCGCCTTACCGTCGGGTTGATCCGAAAACAGGCCGTGTAACCGAACATATTGATTACATGACGGCAGATGAAGAGGATAACTATATCATTGCACAGGCCAACGCGATTTTGACAGAAGAGGGTACGTTCCAGGATGAGACGGTTATCGTTCGTTATAACAAACAATCCGACAACATCCTTCCGATGCCAAGTAACCGTGTTGACTACATGGATGTATCGCCTAAACAGGTTGTGTCCGTTGCGACAGCGTTGATCCCGTTCCTCGAGAATGACGACTCCAACCGCGCACTCATGGGTTCCAACATGCAGCGTCAGGCCGTTCCGCTTCTGATTCCGAAAGCTCCGCTGGTAGGTACAGGCATGGAACATAAGGCTGCCAAAGACTCTGGTGTATGTATTGTATCCAAACATGACGGAATTATTGAACGTTCTACAGCTAACGAGATTTGGCTGCGTCGTGTGGAGATGGTGGACGGACAGGAAGTTAAAGGTGACATCGTTAAGTATAAATTACACAAATTTATGCGTTCGAACCAAGGCACATGCATTAACCAGCGTCCAATCGTCAAGATTGGCGAATTCGTGAAGAAGGGTGACATCCTTGCTGATGGACCTTCCACAGAGATGGGCGAACTGGCCCTGGGACGTAACGTAGTCGTTGCCTTCATGACTTGGGAAGGTTACAACTACGAGGATGCGATCCTGTTGAGTGAGAAAATGGTGAAAGAGGACGTTTACACCTCCATTCACATTGAAGAATATGAGTCCGAAGCTCGTGATACGAAGCTGGGACCTGAAGAAATTACCCGCGACATCCCGAACGTGGGCGAAGAGGCCCTTCGCAACCTCGACGAGCGCGGTATCATCCGTATCGGTGCTGAGATCGCTGCAGGCGATATTCTGGTTGGTAAAGTAACACCAAAAGGTGTTACCGAATTGACAGCAGAAGAAAGACTGCTGCATGCCATCTTTGGTGAGAAGGCCCGTGAGGTTCGTGATACTTCCCTGCGTGTACCGCATGGTACCGACGGTATTGTCGTGGACGTTAAGGTGTTCACACGCGAGAATGGCGACGAACTGCCACCAGGTGTTAACCAGCTCGTACGTGCCTATATTGCCCAGAAGCGTAAAATTTCCGAGGGTGATAAAATGGCCGGACGTCACGGTAACAAGGGTGTCGTAGCACGGATCCTGCCTGAAGAAGATATGCCATTCCTGCCGGACGGTACACCTGTACAGGTCGTACTGAACCCGCTGGGCGTACCTTCCCGGATGAACATCGGTCAGGTGCTGGAAGTTCACTTGGGTATGGCGGCTATGCGCCTGGGTATCCATGTGGCTACGCCGGTATTTGACGGAGCGAACGAGTATGATGTGTTTGACACGATGGAAGAAGCAGGCATGCAGCGCAATGGTAAGACTGTGCTTTATGACGGACGTACAGGGGAACGCTTTGAGCGTGAAGTTACTGTCGGTGTCATGCACATGATCAAACTGGCGCACATGGTTGACGATAAAATCCATGCCCGTTCCACAGGACCTTACTCTCTCGTAACGCAGCAGCCCCTGGGTGGTAAAGCTCAGTTCGGCGGACAGCGTTTCGGTGAGATGGAAGTGTGGGCGCTGGAAGCTTACGGCGCCGCTTATACACTGCAAGAAATTCTGACCGTCAAGTCCGATGACGTGGTAGGACGTGTGAAAACGTACGAATCCATTGTCAAAGGCGAAAACGTTCCGGAACCGGGCGTTCCTGAATCGTTTAAGGTATTGATCAAAGAGCTGCAAAGCTTGGGTATGGATGTCAAGATCTTGAGCGAAGACGAGCAGGAGATTGAAATGAAAGAACTGGATGATGAAGACGATACGACTGGCGATAAGCTGAGCCTGAATCTGGAAGGCGAGGAAGTCGGCGTAGAGTAAGGCCAACTGTCATGACCGCAGTGCTGATCCGCTGGATTACGCGCTGCGGTCATCCTTGAGAGATTTGTTTTCTTCAGGATTCCGCCGGTCACTGTGCCGGCTGGAACCCTAGAATTTAGGACTGGGTTAAGGAGGGTTGCTCCTTGTTGGACGTTAACAACTTCGAATATATGAAAATCGGGCTTGCTTCCCCTGAAAAAATTCGTTCTTGGTCCCGCGGAGAAGTCAAAAAACCGGAGACGATTAACTATCGTACGCTTAAACCGGAAAAAGAAGGACTATTTTGCGAGAAGATTTTTGGACCAACGAAAGACTGGGAATGTCATTGCGGTAAATACAAACGTGTGCGTTACAAAGGCGTTGTCTGCGACCGCTGCGGCGTTGAAGTAACACGCGCCAAAGTACGTCGTGAGCGCATGGGCCACATTGAGCTGGCTGCACCTGTATCTCACATTTGGTATTTCAAAGGCATTCCAAGCCGTATGGGTCTCGCCCTGGATATGTCTCCTAGATCTCTGGAGGAGATTATCTACTTTGCATCTTATGTCGTAACAGATCCAGGCGAAACGCCGCTGGAGAAAAAGCAGCTTCTGTCCGAGAAGGAATATCGCAGCTACCGTGAGAAATACGGTTACGGTTTCCAGGCAGGCATGGGTGCTGAAGCGGTTAAGAAACTGCTCCAGGATCTCGATATTGATAAAGAGCTGGAATTCCTGAAAGAAGAGCTCCGTACAGCTCAAGGACAGCGTCGCAACCGTGCGATCAAACGCCTTGAGGTTATTGAGGCCTTCCGTAATTCCGGCAACAAACCGGACTGGATGGTTATGGATGTACTTCCTGTCATCCCGCCGGAACTGCGTCCAATGGTACAGCTGGACGGTGGGCGTTTCGCGACTTCCGACCTGAATGACCTGTATCGCCGTGTAATCAACCGCAACAATCGTCTGAAGCGCCTGCTTGATCTGGGTGCACCGGATATTATCGTACAGAACGAGAAACGGATGCTGCAGGAAGCTGTAGATGCCCTGATCGACAACGGACGTCGCGGACGCCCTGTAACCGGTCCTGGTAACCGTCCTTTGAAATCCCTCAGCCATATGCTGAAGGGTAAGCAAGGCCGTTTCCGTCAGAACTTGCTCGGTAAACGGGTTGACTACTCCGGTCGTTCCGTTATCGTCGTAGGTCCTTACCTGAAAATGTACCAGTGTGGTCTTCCGAAAGAGATGGCATTGGAGCTCTTCAAGCCTTTCGTTATGAAAGAGCTTGTGAATAAAGGATTGGCCCATAACATCAAGAGTGCGAAACGCAAAGTTGAACGTGTAAGCCCAGAAGTATGGGATGTGCTGGAAGAAGTAATTAAGGAGCATCCAGTTCTGCTGAACCGTGCCCCTACACTTCACCGTCTCGGTATCCAGGCATTTGAGCCTATTCTGGTTGAAGGCCGTGCGATCCGTCTTCACCCGCTCGTATGTACGGCATATAATGCCGACTTCGACGGCGACCAAATGGCTGTTCACGTACCTTTGTCTGCTGAAGCGCAAGCTGAAGCACGTTTGCTGATGCTGGCATCCGGTAACATTTTGAACCCGAAAGACGGCAAGCCGGTTGTTACACCTTCCCAGGATATGGTCTTGGGTTCCTACTACCTCACTATGGATAACAAAGAGGAAAAAGGAACCGGTATGATTCTGCGTAACGTGAACGAAGCGGTATCTGCGTATCAGCGTGGTTCTGCAGGTCTTCATGCACGTGTAGCGATTCCGGTTAAAGCATTGGGTAAAACCAGCTTTACGGAGAAGCAGCAGGGTGCCATGCTGATCACAACGATCGGTAAAATTATTTTCAACGAAATCTTCCCAGCCAGCTTCCCATACATTAACGATGCAACTCGTGCGAATCTGTTCCAAGGTACGCCAGAGCATTCCTTCGTGTACGAGAAAGGTGCGGACCTGAGAGAGGCTATTATGAACGCTCCTCAGGCGGGCGGCGTAGGTAAGGATTACCTCGGTAACATCATTGCCCGCTGCTTTGAGATTTACCATACAACCAAAACAGCTGTCATCCTCGATGATATCAAGCAGCTTGGTTTCACCTACTCCACTAAAGCGGGTGTAACTGTTGCGGTTGCTGACGTTGTCGTACCTGAGGAGAAAAAGCATATTCTAGCTGCATCTGATGAGAAGGCTCAAGTCGTTACGAACCAGTACCGCCGTGGTCTGATTACGAACGAAGAACGTTATGACCGTATCATCGATATTTGGTCCAAAACGAAAGACGATTTGACAGAGATCCTTCTGAAATCCATGGATCGTTATAACTCGATTATGATGATGGTGGACTCCAAGGCACGGGGTAACAAATCGCAGATCACCCAGCTGGGCGGTATGCGCGGTCTGATGGCCAACCCATCAGGTCGTATCATTGAACTCCCTATCAAATCGAACTTCCGTGAAGGTCTGACAGTACTCGAGTACTTCATCTCGACGCACGGTGCGCGTAAAGGTCTGGCCGATACCGCATTGCGTACAGCTGACTCCGGCTACCTGACTCGCCGTCTCGTAGACGTTGCGCAGGATGTTATCGTCCGTGAGGATGATTGCGGTACAGATAAAGGCTTTATCGTTAGCCGTATCCAGGATGGTAAGGAAGTTATCGAGGATCTGTATGACCGTATTGAAGGTCGTTACTGCTTCGAGACTGTCCGTCATCCAGAGACGAATGAAGTGCTGGCTCGCCGTAACGAGCTGATTGACTCTGATAAAGCGGAGGCGATCGTAGCTGCCGGCGTGCAGAAACTGCAGATTCGCTCTGTACTCAGCTGCCGCACAAGCCATGGCGTATGTAAGAAATGTTATGGCCGCAACCTGGCAACTGGTAAATTCGTTGAGATTGGTGAAGCAGTTGGTATCATTGCCGCACAGTCCATCGGGGAACCAGGAACCCAGCTCACCATGCGTACGTTCCATACCGGGGGCGTTGCGGGTGACGACATCACACAAGGTCTTCCGCGTATCCAGGAGCTCTTCGAAGCCCGTAACCCTAAAGGTCAAGCTACAATCAGTGAGATCGATGGTGTGGTTAAAGAGATTCGCGAAGGCAAGGATCGTCGTGAAATTGAAGTTCAAGGTGAAGCGGAGACTAAAGTTTACTCCGTTACCTATGGCTCCCGTCTGCGCGTAAGCGAAGGCATGGCTATTGAAGCGGGTGACGAGATGACTGACGGTTCCATTGACCCTAAAGAAATGCTGCGCATCAAAGGTGTTCGCGGCGTGCAGAACTATATCCTTCAGGAAGTTCAGCGCGTTTACCGTAACCAGGGCGTAGAAATCAATGATAAGCACGTAGAGGTTATGATCCGTCAGATGCTGCGTAAAATCCGCATTATCGATGCCGGAGATACAGCGCTTCTGCCAGGCTCCTTTGTAGATGTTTATGAATATGAAGCAGCTAACAAAGGTGCTATTCTCAGCGGTAATGAACCTGCGGTTGCCAAACCGGTGCTGCTGGGTATTACGAAGGCGTCTCTGGAGACTGACTCCTTCCTGTCTGCCGCATCCTTCCAGGAGACAACTCGTGTCCTGACTGATGCAGCGATCAAAGGTAAAGTCGATCAGCTGCTTGGCCTGAAAGAGAATGTTATCATCGGTAAGCTGATCCCTGCAGGTACAGGTATGAACCGTTACCGCAGTGTGAAGCTGGCTTCCGATAGTGAAGAGGGACTCACAGAGGAACTCGAAACAATTCCTGCAGAGTAATAGAGAAACTAACCTGAGCTTGTGTTGAATGAAGATAACAAAGTGCGGGCCGGAGAAGGGGCAGGGATGCCCCGAATCCGATCCGTCCGTGCTTTGATATTTTTCTTAGGCAAATCTCTTGACATTGATTGGTCCGTAATGATAATATAGCAAAGGTGCTTGAGTGCCCTGTAGTTATCAGGTCTTTTCGGAGGAATGAGATATGTCTAATGAACAAGGACTTCAGGATGCTCATGTCAAGATCGGTACCAAGCAAACCATGAGGATGGTTGAATTGGGCTTCGCTGCAGAAGTTTATGTAGCAGAAGATGCAGATCCTCGGCTCACTTCCAAAATCATCACCTTGTGTGATAAACATAATACCAAGGTTACCTTGGTGGATACGATGAAAAATCTCGGCAAAGCATGCGGGATTGAAGTGGGTGCGGCTATGGCTGCTATCGTAAAACAATAAGGTAAGAGGCGTTTTTGTCAGAGAGCTTGGAATCTCACCGGCAAAAACTTTTCATTTGTCTTTTTATGAACCGCCTGGGTCTGTGGGCTTAAAAAGCGGTTTGTAAAGAAACAGTAAAAACTGAGGAAGGGGGTGGCAATCACATGCCAACTATCAACCAGCTCGTTCGTAAAGGTCGTCGTGCTAAAATCGAGAAATCGAAATCGCCAGCTCTGCAAAAAGGTTTTAACGCCTTGAAGCGTGAAGCTACAGATCTGAGTGCCCCGCAAAAACGTGGTGTCTGCACTCGTGTAGGTACAATGACGCCTAAGAAACCGAACTCCGCACTTCGTAAATATGCCCGTGTACGTTTGACTAACCGTATCGAGGTTACTGCTTACATTCCGGGTATCGGACATAACTTGCAAGAGCACAGTGTTGTATTGATTCGCGGTGGACGGGTAAAAGACCTTCCGGGTGTACGTTACCATATCGTTCGCGGCGCACTGGATACAGCAGGTGTTAACAACCGTATGCAAGCTCGTTCCAAATACGGTGCGAAACGTCCAAAAGCTAAAAAAGCTTAATAATACTAAGGCGATAGCCATCTGAAGATGATTCAACTTTAATCGCAGCTTATCTTCAGACAACATGTGAGAAAGGGGGATATCCATGCCACGCAAAGGTCCAGTTACCAAGAGAGACGTGTTGCCAGATCCGGTGTACAACAGCAAGTTGGTTACCCGTTTGATCAACCGCATCATGCTCGACGGAAAACGCGGTGTTGCTCAAAGCATCTTGTACAATGCATTCAAATTGATTCAAGAGCGTACAGGCAACGACCCAATGGAAGTGTTTGAAGCAGCAATCAAGAATATCATGCCAGTCCTGGAAGTTAAAGCTCGCCGTGTAGGCGGTGCCAACTACCAAGTACCAATCGAGGTTAAGCCAGAGAGACGTACTTCTTTGGGACTTCGTTGGCTCGTTAACTACTCCCGCAACCGCGGAGAGAAGACAATGGAAGAGCGTTTGGCGGCTGAAATCATTGATGCTTCCAACAACACAGGCGCTTCCGTTAAGAAACGTGAAGACACACATAAAATGGCTGAAGCGAACAAAGCGTTTGCTCACTACCGTTGGTAGGATTCAGCTCATAAAAATAACTTCATTTTTGAAGGGAGACCCATTCCATGGCAAGAGAGTTCTCCTTGAAAAATACACGTAATATCGGGATCATGGCTCATATTGACGCCGGTAAAACGACTACTACTGAACGGATCTTGTTCTACACAGGCCGTACGCACAAAATCGGTGAAGTTCACGAAGGCGCTGCGACAATGGACTGGATGGAACAAGAGCAGGAGCGCGGTATTACAATTACATCCGCTGCGACTACAGCCGCTTGGAAGGGTCATCGCGTTAATATCATTGATACCCCAGGGCACGTTGACTTCACTGTAGAAGTTGAACGTTCCCTGCGTGTATTGGACGGAGCAGTTGGTGTTTTCAGTGCGAAAGAAGGCGTAGAGCCTCAGTCCGAAACCGTATGGAGACAGGCTGACCGTTACGGCGTACCTCGTATCGCATATGTAAACAAAATGGATATCATCGGTGCCGACTTCTTGAACGTTGTTGCTGACATGCGTGACCGCCTTCAGGCAAACGCTGTTGCAATTCAACTGCCAATCGGCGCAGAGAATGATTTCATCGGTATCATCGATATTGTTGAGCAAAAGGCATATATGTACAAAGATGACCTGGGCCAAAATATCGAGGAAGCTCCAATCCCTGCAGAGTATCAAGACAAAGTCGAAGAGCTCCGCATGGAACTGGTAGAGAAAGTAGCAGAACTTGATGAAGAATTGACTATGAAATACCTTGAAGGTGAAGAGCTGACGATTGAAGAAATCAAAGGCGCTCTCCGTAAAGGTGTAGTAGAAGTTAAGATCTTCCCAGTTATCTGTGGATCTTCCTACCGCAACAAAGGTGTTCAGCTGATGCTGGACGCAGTTATCGATTACCTGCCAGCTCCAATTGACGTACCAAGCATTCAGGGTCACCTGGAAGACGGTACTGAAGTAGAGCGTCACTCTTCCGACGAAGAGCCGTTCTCGGCGCTTGCATTTAAAATCATGACAGATCCTTACGTTGGTAAATTGACATTCTTCCGCGTATACTCCGGTATTTTGCAATCCGGTTCTTACGTATTGAATGCTACAAAAGGCAAACGTGAGCGTATCGGCCGTATCCTTCAGATGCATGCCAACAGCCGTCAAGAGATCTCCGAAGTTTACTCCGGTGATATCGCAGCTGCTGTAGGTTTGAAAGATACTGGCACAGGTGATACACTGTGTGATGAGAAGAATCCGGTTATCCTGGAGTCCATGAACTTCCCTGATCCGGTAATCGAAATCGCAGTAGAACCTAAAACCAAAGCTGACCAAGATAAAATGGGTGTTGCTCTCGGTAAATTGACTGAAGAGGATCCAACTCTTCGTGCTCATACTGATGAAGAAACAGGTCAAACGATCTTGGCAGGTATGGGTGAGCTTCACCTTGATATCATCATCGACCGTATGCGTCGTGAGTTCAAGGTTGAAACTAACGTGGGTAAACCACAGGTTGCTTACCGCGAAACATTCCGTCAGCCTGCACGCGTAGAAGGTAAATTCGTTCGTCAGTCCGGTGGTCGTGGTCAATACGGTCACGTATGGGTTGAGTTCGAACCTCTTGAAGCAGGTACTGGCAGCCAATTCGAGAGCAAAGTAGTCGGTGGTTCCGTTCCAAGAGAATACATTCAGCCTGCACTTGCTGGTATTGAAGAGCAGATGAAGAATGGTGTCCTCGCGGGCTTCCCACTTGTAGATGTTAAGGCTACAATCGTGGACGGATCTTACCATGACGTTGACTCCAATGAAATGGCGTTTAAAATTGCTGGATCGATGGCTTTGAAAGCAGCTAAAGACAAGTGTAAACCTGTCCTGCTGGAGCCAATCATGAAGGTTGAAGTTACAGTGCCTGAGGAATACATGGGCGATGTAATGGGTATGCTGAACTCCCGTCGTGGACGGATCGAAGGTATGGACGCTCGTGGTGGTGCTCAAATCATCCGTGCTAAGGTGCCTCTGTCCGAAATGTTCGGTTACTCTACAACTCTTCGTTCCGGTACTCAAGGACGCGGCGTATTCTCCATGGAACTCTCCCATTATGATGAAGTTCCTAAGAACATCGCTGAAGAAATCGTCTCCAAAACAAAAGGCGGCGAGTAATCTGTTTTCACGTCGCTTGGATTCTGTGGTGTGAACTGCAGTAATCCAGCGGCCCAATATACTTATAATATTAAGGAGGCAACGTTCAAATGGCAAAGGCTAAATACGAACGTAATAAACCGCACGTTAACATTGGTACTATCGGTCACGTCGACCATGGTAAAACAACTCTGACTGCTGCAATCACAACTGTATTGTCCAAAACTTACGGTGGTGCTGCTGTAGCATTCGACCAAATTGACAAAGCTCCAGAAGAGCGCGAGCGCGGTATCACAATCTCCACAGCTCACGTTGAATATGAGACTCCTAGCCGTCACTATGCACACGTTGACTGCCCAGGTCACGCCGACTATGTTAAAAACATGATCACTGGCGCGGCTCAAATGGACGGAGCGATCCTGGTTGTATCCGCAGCTGACGGCCCAATGCCGCAAACTCGCGAGCACATCCTGCTCTCCCGCCAAGTAGGCGTACCTTACATCGTTGTATTCTTGAACAAATGCGACATGGTTGAAGACGAAGAGCTTCTGGAACTGGTTGAAATGGAAGTACGTGACCTGTTGAACGAATATGAGTTCCCAGGCGACGATACTCCAATCACTCGTGGTTCCGCTCGTGAAGCCCTCAACAACCCTGATGGCGACTGGGCTAAGAAGATTGTTGAAATGTTCGAAACAATCGACACTTACATCCCATTGCCTGAGCGTCAAACTGACAAGCCTTTCTTGATGCCTGTCGAGGACGTATTCTCCATCACTGGTCGTGGTACTGTTGCTACAGGCCGTGTAGAGCGTGGTACTGTTAAAGTCGGCGAAGAGATCGAAATCGTTGGTATCCAAGAAGAAACTAAAAAATCCGTAGTAACAGGCGTAGAAATGTTCCGCAAATTGCTTGACTCCGCTCAAGCTGGCGACAACATTGGTGCACTGCTTCGCGGTGTTGACCGTAACCAAATCGAACGCGGTCAAGTTCTTGCAAAGCCAGGTTCTGTTAAACCACACACAGAATTCTCTGCACAAATCTACGTTCTGACAAAAGAAGAAGGTGGCCGTCATAAGCCTTTCTTCACTGGATACCGTCCACAGTTCTACTTCCGTACAACTGACGTTACTGGTATCATCAACCTGCCAGAAGGTACTGAAATGGTAATGCCTGGTGATAACATCACGGTTACTGTTCAACTGATTTCCCCAATCGCGATTGAAGAAGGAACTAAGTTCTCCATTCGTGAAGGCGGCCGTACAGTTGGTGCAGGTTCCGTAGCAACAATCTCCAAATAATAAAGACTTTCAAGTCTTGAATAGAGCAACATTGTACTGGAACGAGCAACAGTGTACTGTAACGATAAGAGGAGCTCTGATCCTTATGGGATTAGAGCTTTTTCTGTTTTATGGCATGTTTAGGGTATAGCAAAGTTTTTTTTAGATTATGCTTGCAATATGCCCATCTCTTATATATAATAATAAATGTTGTTCTGTGACTGTGCGATGATGTGAGAGGTTACTGACACACCCGGCCCCTTTGCCATGGGAGAGTGGTTAGAAAATTTTCACGGAGTATGTCCGATAATAAATTGGGCGATAGAAGGAGGGAAATATAATGGCAAAGCAAAAAATTCGTATTCGTTTGAAAGCTTACGACCACAGAATTCTTGATCAATCCGCTGAGAAAATTGTTGAGACAGCAAAGCGTTCCGGTGCTGGTGTATCCGGTCCAATCCCGCTGCCAACTGAAAAACAAGTGATTACCATTCTCCGTGCGGTACACAAGTACAAGGATTCCCGGGAACAGTTCGAAATGCGCACACATAAGCGTCTGATCGACATTGTTAACCCGACTCCACAAACTGTGGATGCCTTGATGCGCTTGGACCTGCCGTCCGGTGTAGATATCGAAATTAAATTGTAATACAAGCAGCAATAGCTGATTTAAGAAGGGAAAAGAGGTGTCAACATGAAAGGTATCTTAGGAAAAAAACTCGGAATGACTCAAGTGTTTACCCCAGAAGGTAATGTAATTCCTGTAACGGTGATCGAAGCAGGTCCTTGTGTTGTTTTGCAAAAGAAAGACCTGGAGAATGACGGCTACGAAGCAGTACAGCTCGGTTTCTCCGACAAAAAAGAGAAAAACTCCAACAAACCTGAAGCAGGACATGCGAAAAAAGCTAACACTGCTCCTAAGCGCTACGTTCGTGAAATTCGCGGTATTGATCTCGCTGGATATGAAGTTGGCCAAGAACTGAAAGCTGACGTATTCACTGAGGGCGAATTTGTTGACGTAACGGGCATTTCCAAAGGTAAAGGCTTTGCTGGCGTTATCAAACGTTGGGGACAAAGCACTGGACCAATGTCTCACGGTTCCCGCTACCATCGCGGACCTGGTTCCATGGGTTCCATTCAAGCGAACCGCGTTCCTAAAGGTAAACGCCTGCCAGGACATATGGGTCATGACACAGTGACAATCCAACGTCTTGAAGTTGTTAAAGTCGATGCAGAACGTAACGTACTGCTCGTTAAAGGTTCCATTCCGGGTCCTAAAAACAGCTTCGTAAATGTTAAAGAAACGGTGAAAAAATAATCGACTGAAGAAAGGAGGAACACAAAATGCCAAAAGTAGCACTTTATAATGTCAGCGGTAGCCAAGTGGGCGAAATCGAGCTGAACGATACAGTGTTTGGTATTCAACCACACGTGCACGCTATGCATGAAGCAGTTCTGCTCCAGCAAGCTGCTGTGCGTCAAGGTACACACAAAGTAAAAGGACGTTCTGAAGTACGTGGCGGCGGACGTAAGCCTTGGAAACAAAAAGGTACAGGTCGCGCTCGTCAAGGATCCATCCGTTCACCACAATGGAAAGGCGGCGGCGTAGTCTTCGGACCAACTCCACGCAGCTACTCCTTCAAACTGCCGAAGAAAGTTCGTCGTCTGGCTATCAGATCCGCTCTGTCTTCCAAAGTTGTGGATAACGAAATCATCGTATTGGATGCTCTGTCCCTGGCAACTCCAAAAACGAAAGAGTTCGCAGCAATTCTGAACAACCTGAAGGTTGATCGCAAAGTGCTGATCGTAACTCCTAGCTATGATGATAATGTGGCTCTTTCCGCTCGTAATATTCCTGGTGTGAAATTCGTAGCCGCTGACGGCATTAATGTTCTTGACGTGCTTGGGCACGACAAACTGATCATTACGAAAGAAGCAGTTCAGAAGGTAGAGGAGGTGCTCGCGTAATGAAAGATCCTCGTGATATTATCAAACGTCCGGTTATCACTGAACGTACAGCTGACATGATGAACGAATCCAAATATGTATTCGAAGTCGACATCCGTGCGAACAAAACCGAGATTAAGCAAGCTGTAGAAGCTATTTTCAACGTGAAAGTGGCTAACGTTAACACGCTTCGCGTACCAGCGAAACCAAAACGTTACGGCCGTTACAATGGCTACACTAGCGAATGGAAAAAAGCATTCGTAACGCTGAGCCAAGACAGTAAGCCGCTTGAGTTTTTTGAATCGGTATAATTGAAACTGTGTAAGTAAGGAGGGAAAACTAGTGCCTATCAAAAAGTACAAACCGACATCCCCGGCAAGACGTGCAATGTCCGTTTCTTCTTTTGAAGAAATCACAACAAATCAGCCGGAGAAATCGTTGCTGGCGCCTTTGAGCAAAAAAGCGGGCCGCAACAACCAAGGTAAAATTACAGTTCGTCATCAAGGCGGCGGACACAAACGTAAATACCGTATCATCGACTTCAAACGTAACAAAGATGGAATACCGGGCCGCGTTGCTACAATCGAGTATGACCCGAACCGTACTTCCAACATCGCTCTGATCCACTATGCAGACGGCGAGAAGCGTTACATCATCGCTCCTAAAGGTCTGAAAGTTGGAGATCAAGTGGTATCTGGCGCAGACTCCGATATCAAAATCGGTAATGCTCTTCCGCTGGAAAACATTCCAGTAGGTACAGTTATCCACAACATCGAGCTGCAACCAGGTAAAGGCGGCCAATTGGTTCGTGCTGCTGGTACAGAAGCTCAATTGCTCGGTAAAGAAGAGAAGTATGTAACGATCCGCCTGACTTCTGGGGAAGTTCGTCGCATTCTGAAAACTTGCCGTGCTACAATCGGTTCTGTTGGTAACGAAGATCACGAGCTCGTGAAAATCGGTAAAGCAGGCCGTAGCCGCTGGTTGGGTCAACGCCCTGAAGTCCGCGGTGTAGTAATGAACCCTAACGATCACCCACACGGTGGTGGTGAAGGCCGCGCTCCTATCGGACGCAAATCGCCTATGTCTCCTTGGGGTAAACCAACCCTTGGTTACAAGACACGTAAAAAAGGAAAAGCTTCTGACAAATATATCGTTCGTCGCCGCACGAAGTAATACTTTACTTTTGGCTTTAGCTTGAGCGAGAACATTGGATGAAGGGAGGATTCATATATGAGTCGCAGTCTTAAAAAAGGACCTTTCGTTGACGGGTACCTGTTGAAGAAGGTTGAAGTACTGGATCAAACGGACAAGAAAGCAGTTATCAAAACTTGGTCCCGCCGCTCCACAATTTTCCCTCAATTCATCGGACACACTTTCGGTGTATACGATGGACGCAAACATGTACCGGTATACGTTACTGAAGACATGGTCGGACACAAACTGGGCGAGTTCGCTCCAACCCGTACGTACAAAGGCCATACAGATGACGATAAGAAGACAAGAAGATAAATTGAACAACGCAAATGTTGAGAGGAGGTAAAACAATGGAAGCAAAAGCACATGCCAAGTTTATACGGATTGCTCCTCGTAAAGTTCAACTCGTTGTTGACTTGATTCGCGGTAAGCAAGTCGGTGAAGCGATCGCAATCCTTCGCCATACTCCGAAATCCGCTTCTCCTGTTGTTGAGAAGCTCTTGAACTCAGCGATCGCTAACGCTGAGCACAACTACTCTTTGGACGTTAACAAACTGGTTATTTCCCAGGCTTATGTTAACCAAGGTCCAACGATGAAACGTTTCCGTCCTCGTGCGATGGGTCGCGCAAGCCGGATTAACAAACGTACTAGCCACATCACTTTGGTGGTATCTGAAAAATAAGGAGGGAAAACGTGTGGGCCAAAAGGTAAATCCAGTCGGACTCCGTGTCGGAATTATCCGTGACTGGGAATCTAAATGGTATGCAGGCAAAGATTTCGGTGATCTTTTGCTGGAAGACGTTAAGATCCGTGAGCACCTGAAAAACAAGTTGAAAGACTCTGCTGTATCCCGCATTGAGATCGAGAGAGCAGCTAACCGTGTGAACGTAACGATCCACACTGCGAAACCAGGTATGGTTATCGGTAAGGGTGGTTCCGAAGTAGAAATTCTGCGTGGTGAAATCACCAAAATCGCAGGCGGTAAAAAAGTTCACATTAACATTTCCGAAATTAAAAACCCTGAGCTGGACGCTATTCTCGTTGCAGAAAGCATTGCACAACAGCTGGAACGTCGCGTTTCTTTCCGTCGTGCACTGAAACAAGCAATTCAAAGAACTATGCGTTCCGGAGCAAAAGGGATTAAAACTTCAGCTAGCGGACGTCTTGGCGGAGCCGAGATCGCTCGTACGGAAGGCTACAGCGAAGGAACTGTTCCACTTCATACGCTTCGTGCCGACATTGACTATGGTACAGCAGAGGCTCATACTACTTATGGCCGTATCGGCGTAAAAGTATGGATCTATCGTGGAGAGGTTCTTCCTACGGCTAAGAAACAAGCTGCTCAGGAAGGAGGCAACTAATCATGTTGGTACCAAAACGCGTAAAACACCGCAAGCAACAGCGCGGTCACATGAAAGGTCAAGCTAAAGGCGGCACTACGCTGAACTTTGGCGAATACGGCCTGCAAGCAACGGAACCAGCTTGGATCACGAACCGTCAGATCGAGGCTGCCCGTATTGCAATGACACGTTATATCAAACGTGGTGGTAAAGTTTGGATTAAGATTTTCCCTGACAAACCGATTACTCAAAAGCCTCTCGAAGTCCGGATGGGTAGCGGTAAAGGTAACGTTGAGAAATGGGTAGCAGTAGTGAAACCTGGTAAGATCATGTTTGAACTTGCTGGTGTACCGGAAGAGATTGCTCGTGAAGCAATGCGTCTTGCCGCTCATAAACTGCCTATCAAAACGAAGTTTGTGAAACGTGAAGAATTGGGTGGTGAAGTAAATGAAGGCTAGTGATATCCGCAACCTAACTACTGCTGAAATTGAGCAGAAGATTGCAGGATTTAAAGAGGAACTCTTTAACCTCCGCTTTCAACTCGCTACCGGTCAGCTTGATAACCCGACTCGTATTCGTGATGTACGCCGCGAGATTGCTCGTGCCAAAACGATCATCCGTGAAAGAGAACTAGGGATTAGCTAAGATAGCAGACCGGGTGGACAGTCCGTCTGTAATCAGGAAGGAGGCCAACAATGAGCGAACGCAATAACCGTAAAGTATTAATCGGTAAAGTGGTCAGCGATAAAATGGAGAAAACGATCGTTGTTGCTGTAGAAACTTACAAAAAACATGATCTCTACCATAAACGCATTAAATACACTAAGAAGTTCAAAGCACATGACGAGAACAACACTGCGAAAATCGGTGACACTGTGAAAATCATGGAAACTCGTCCGCTTTCCAAAGATAAGCGCTGGAGACTCGTAGAAGTAACTGAAAAAGCGGTTATCATCTAAAGCCTAAGCAGTTTTTGCCGAAAGGAGGAAATCTAAATGATTCAACCATTTACACGTTTGGCCGTAGCCGACAATTCCGGTGCGAAGGAACTGATGTGTATCCGTGTCCTGGGTGGTACTGGACGTCGTACAGCTCAAATCGGTGACCTGATCGTTTGCTCCGTAAAACAAGCAACACCAGGCGGCGTTGTCAAAAAGGGTGATGTAGTTAAAGCGGTTGTGGTTCGTACTAAACGTTCCGTTCGCCGTAAAGACGGATCTTACATCGGTTTTGACGAAAACGCAGCGGTTGTTGTTAAGGAAGATAAAAGCCCTCGCGGAACTCGTATTTTCGGACCTGTTGCTCGTGAACTTCGCGACAAAGATTTCATGAAAATCGTTTCCTTGGCTCCGGAAGTTATCTAATAGCACCCGAGTGATTGGGCACGTAGTTTTGTTTGCAAATGCACGAAACAGGAGGTGTACGAAATGCCAAGAGTGAAAAAAGTTCTGGAGTCCCATAACAACAAACTGCACGTGAAAAAGGACGATACAGTTATTGTTATCAGCGGTAAAGACAAAGGTAAAAAAGGCCGTGTCATCGCTGCTTATCCTCGTGAGAACCGTGTCCTTGTTGAAGGTGTGAACATGATCAAAAAACACCAGAAGCCTAACCAGCTGAACCCGCAAGGCGGCATCATCGAGAAAGAAGCTCCAATTCACGTTTCCAACGTAATGCACGTTGATCCGAAGAGCGGAAAAGTAACCCGTGTAGGTTACAAAGTATTGGACAACGGTAAGAAAGTACGCGTTGCTAAACGTTCCGGAGAAATCATCGACTAATACAATCGCTTAAGAAAGGAGGACCAACTTTCATGACTGCAAGAATGAAAGAACGTTATTTGAATGAGATTACTCCTGCTTTGCTGCAGAAGTTCAACTACAGCACAGTAATGCAAGTTCCTAAACTGGAAAAAGTCGTAATCAACATGGGTGTGGGCGACGCTGTCCAAAACTCCAAAGTGCTTGATTCCGCTGTAGCCGACATGGAACTGATTGCAGGTCAAAAACCTGTCATCACTCGTGCTAAAAAATCCATCGCAGGTTTCAAACTGCGTGAGAACATGCCGATCGGGGTTAAAGTTACACTGCGTGGAGATCGCATGTACTACTTCCTGGACAAATTGTTCAACATCACTCTGCCACGTGTACGTGACTTCCAAGGCGTATCGAACAAAGCGTTCGACGGCCGCGGTAACTACACACTGGGCCTGAAAGAGCAGCTGATCTTCCCTGAGATCGAGTACGATAAAGTGGATAAAGTCCGCGGTATGGACATCGTTATCGTAACAACTGCTAAGACAGATGAAGAGTCCCGTGAGCTTCTGACTCAACTGGGCATGCCTTTTGCAAAGTAATGACGGCTTAACGTTCCGGGCGTCGTAAGACTCCCTTTTCTCCGATAATATCTAGGAGGTGTCAGGCTAAGTGGCAAAGACTTCGATGAAAGTTAAACAGCAACGTGCACCGAAATTCAAAGTACGTGCATACACTCGTTGTGAACGTTGCGGACGTCCACATTCGGTCCTGCAAAAGTTCAAAATTTGCAGAATTTGTTTCCGTGAATTAGCTTATAAAGGCCAGATTCCTGGCGTGAAAAAAGCAAGCTGGTAAAAAGTCCTGAACGGGAAGGAGGTTTACACACAATGACTATGTCTGATCCAATTGCAGATATGCTTACTCGTATTCGTAACGCCAACACTGTGCGTCACGAGACAGTAGAAATGCCTGCTTCGAAGATGAAAAAACAAATCGCGGACATTCTGAAGCGTGAAGGTTTCATCCGTGATGCAGAGTTCGTCGAAGATAACAAACAAGGGATTATCCGTATCTTCCTGAAGTACGGTTCCAACAATGAGCGTGTTATCACTGGTCTGAAAAGAATCAGTAAACCAGGTCTGCGCGTCTACACGAAGAGCAATGAAGTTCCACGTGTACTCGGCGGTTTGGGTATCGCGATCATCTCGACTTCCAAAGGTATCATGACAGACAAAGAAGCTCGCCAAGCTAAATCCGGCGGCGAAGTTGTCTGCTACGTTTGGTAATATAACGCTAGAAGAAAGGAGGCGCACTTAAATGTCTCGTATTGGTCGTAAACCAATCACAGTACCTAGTGGTGTGGACATCACACTGAACAACACAGCAATCACTGTTAAAGGACCTAAAGGTTCCTTGACTCGTGAGCTTCACAAAGACATGAAGGTAACCGTTGAGAACAACGAAATTCTCGTAGAACGTCCTTCCGATAACAAAACTCACCGTTCTTTGCACGGTACAACACGCAGTGTTGTCAGCAACATGGTGAGCGGTGTAACTGAAGGTTTCGCAAAATCCCTTGAGTTGGTTGGGGTCGGATATCGTGCAAGCAAATCCGGGGATAAAATCGTATTGAACGTAGGTTACTCCCATCCTGTTGAAATCACTCCAGAGCCGGGGATCGAGTTCGAAGTTCCTTCGAACACGAAGATCATCGTTCGTGGTATCGATAAAGAGCGCGTAGGTGCATACGCAGCTAAAATTCGCTCCGTTCGTGAACCTGAGCCTTACAAAGGTAAAGGTATCAAGTACGAAGGCGAACGCATCATTCGTAAAGAAGGTAAAGCTGGTAAGAAGAAGTAAGCTTTCTTACCTGCTTTGGTGCGGTTTTCCGATTGGAAAGTATCGTGTTTCTTATATACCCCAAGCGGCTTAATATGAAGCTTTGAACAGCTTCTGAAGGGAGGAAACGAAAAGATGATTACGAAACAAGACAAAAACAAAGCGCGTGTCAGAAGACATCTGCGTGTACGTAAGAAAATTGAAGGAACTGCAGCACGTCCTCGTTTGAACGTGTTCCGTTCTTCCAAACACATCTATGCTCAATTGATCGATGACGTAGCTGGTGTAACACTGGCTGCAGCTTCGACTATGGATAAAGAACTGAGCGCTGATATCAAAAACGGTGGCAGCGTGGAGTCCGCTCGTAAAGTTGGCGAACTGGTCGCTAAACGTGCGAAGGACAAAGGTGTAACAGCTGTTATCTTTGACCGCGGCGGTTACCTGTATCATGGACGTATTCAAGCGCTGGCTGATGCTGCTCGCGAAGCAGGCCTTGAATTCTAAGACATTTTTAAAAGGAGGTTAACGACTTGCGTGTAGATCCTAACACTTTAGAACTGACTGAAAGAGTTGTAAATATTAATCGTGTAGCTAAAGTTGTCAAAGGCGGACGTCGCTTCAGCTTCAGCGCATTGGTTGTTGTCGGCGACGGCAATGGCTGGGTAGGCGCTGGTATCGGTAAAGCTGGCGAAGTACCTGATGCGATTCGCAAAGGTATTGAAGATGCGAAGAAAAACCTGGTTCACGTTCCACTCGTAGGAACAACGATTCCACACTTGGTTACAGGTAAGTTCGGTGCAGGCCGCGTGCTGTTGAAACCAGCATCGGAAGGTACTGGAGTTATCGCAGGCGGTCCAGTGCGTGCTGTTCTGGAACTGGCTGGTGTAGGCGATATCTTGACAAAATCTTTGGGTTCTTCGAATTCCATGAACATGGTCAATGCGACCTTGGAAGGCTTGTCCCGCTTGAAACGCGCTGAAGATGTAGCGAAATTGCGTGGCAAATCCGTCGAAGAGCTGCTGAGCTAAGGAGGGGAATATCATGGCTAAATTGGAGATTACCCTTGTGCGTTCGTTGATCGGCCGTCCTGAAACACAAAGAACGACCGTGAAAACGCTTGGCTTGCGCAAAATTAACCATACTGTAGTTCATAACGATAATCCTGCGATTCGTGGGATGGTTAACCAAGTATCTCACTTGGTATCCGTTAAAGAAATTCAAGGATAAGCATTCGCTTATCCCACAATACTTAAGGAGGTGCAACGAACGATGAAGTTACATGAGCTTTCCTCTGCTCCTGGATCCCGCAAAGAACGCAAACGCGTAGGTCGCGGTACTAGTAGCGGTACTGGTAAGACATCTGGTCGCGGTCATAAAGGACAAAACGCTCGTTCTGGCGGTGGTGTTCGTCCGGGCTTCGAGGGTGGTCAAAACCCATTGTATCGTCGTTTGCCAAAACGTGGATTCGTGAATCCTACTCGCAAAGAGTATGCGATTGTTAACATCGAGGATCTGAACAGTTTTGCAGCAGGTACAGAAGTGACTCCAGAGCTTTTGGTCGAGAACGGTGTAGTTAACAACACTAAATCAGGCATCAAGATTCTCGGTAACGGCGAAGTAACAGTCAAACTGACTGTGAAGGCTAATAAGTTCTCTCAATCTGCGGTAGAGAAAATTGAAGCTGCCGGCGGTAAAACCGAGGTGATCTAATGTTCAAAACCCTTAAGAATATATGGCATGTTCAAGATCTCCGTACCCGCATCTTATTTACACTGCTGGTTTTGATCGTTTATCGTATCGGCGCTTTCGTCCCTGTTCCAGGGGTGGATAAGTCGGTATTTGAAGCTCAGAATCAGGCAGGTAGTGAGCTGTTCGGACTCTTGAACACATTCTCTGGGGGCGCGCTGTTCCAATTTTCGATCTTCGCCCTTGGGATTATTCCATATATCACAGCATCCATTATCGTACAGCTTTTGTCCATGGACGTTATTCCTAAGCTGGCGGAATGGGCAAAACAAGGGGAGCACGGCAAGAAGAAATCAGCACAGCTCACTCGTTATCTAACAGTGGTCCTGAGCTTGATCCAGTCTTTCGGCACAGCGATCGGATTTAACCGTCTCTATAATGCGACGATGGTTCCGAACGCGACGTTTGTCGATTACCTTCTGATTGCAATTGTCCTTACAGCAGGTACTTCGTTCCTGATGTGGCTTGGCGAACAGATTACGGAGAAGGGCATCGGGAACGGTATTTCCATTCTGATCTTTGCAGGTATTGCTGCAGGGATTCCGGGACATATCCGTAACACAGCTCAATCCCAATTCATTCAGGCAGATCAAATCTTCATGAATGTATTGAAAGTAATCATTGTGGCTATTGTGCTCGTTCTGATTGTGGTAGGGGTTATCTTTATTCAACAAGGGATCCGGAAAATTCCGGTTCAATATGCAAAACGGGTTGTAGGCAACAAAATGTATGGCGGTCAAAACACGCATATCCCGATGAAAATCAATGCTGCAGGTGTTATCCCGGTAATCTTTGCCGTGTCGCTGCTGCAGTTCCCGGTAATCATCGCCAACTTCTGGTCGACGCATCAATGGGCTAAATGGGTTACGGCTAATTTGTCCCTGAATGCGCCGCTGGGTATTGCAGTGTATGTTGTCATGATCCTCGGGTTCACGTTCTTCTACACATTCGTGCAGATGAACCCGCAGCAAATGGCTGATAACATGAAGAAAAATGGCGGTTATATTCCGGGCATCCGTCCGGGTAAAGCAACCGAGAAATATCTGACTCGTGTAATGACACGTCTGACGATGACCGGTGCTATTTTCCTGGCAGTGATCTCGATCCTGCCTGTAGTGTTTGGCGCCTTGTCCGGTCTGCCTAAGACTGTACAGATTGGCGGTACTTCACTGCTCATTATTATCGGTGTTGCACTGGATACGATGAAACAGATTGAGAGCCAACTGATTAAACGTCATTACAAAGGCTTCATCAATAAATAGAACTGTAGGTACCGGCTAGGTTTATCCTTTCCGGCACCTATTGTGCTGTTTCTTGTGTGTGGCCTTCTTGGGGGGAGTGACAGGAATTGAATATTCTAATCATGGGCCCTCCTGGGGCCGGCAAAGGTACACAAGCGGAAGTCATTGTGAATGAACTCGGTATTCCTCATATCTCGACAGGTGATGCTTTTCGTCTGGCGATCAAGCAGGGAACTCCGGTAGGAGTTAAAGCCAAGGAATATATTGATCAAGGTTTGTTGGTACCGGACGATGTTACGATCGGTATTGTAGAAGAACGGCTGCAGCAACCTGACTGTAAAAAAGGATTCTTATTGGACGGGTTTCCAAGAACCCTTTCTCAGGCCGAAGCGCTTGAAGGAATTCTTGCTCGTTTGAACACAAAATTGGATCATGTTGTTAACCTCAAAGTGGACCGTGAGAAATTGATGGTTCGCATCACGGGAAGACGCATCTGCAAAGTCTGCGGTACCACTTACCATGTGGTCTTTAATCCTCCACAAGTGGAAGGCATCTGCGATAAAGACGGTGGGGAACTGTACCAGCGTTCTGACGACAACGAAGAGAGTGTAGAAAAGCGGCTGAATGAGTATGACAACAAGACACAACCTCTGCTCGCTTTTTATGACAGCAAACATCTCCTGCGCCAGGTAGATGGAGATCAGGATATTCATGCCGTTTCCGATGAACTGATATCCTTACTGCGGGGTTAATGGAATGATCATCTGTAAGTCCGACACGGAACTCGGCTTTATGAGAGAAGCTGGCCGGATCGTAGCGGAATGTCACCGCCTCCTGGAAAAGCATATCCAACCGGGTATCTCGACTGGAGAACTTGACGATATGGCTGATCAGTACATTCGCAGTCAAGGTGCTGTGCCGTCTTTTAAAGGCTACAACGGTTTTCCTGCGAGCATTTGCGCTTCAGTGAACGAGGAACTGGTGCACGGATTTCCCGGTAAACGCAAATTAAACGAAGGCGACATCGTTACGTTTGATATCGGCGCGCAGTATCGGGGTTATCATGGAGACTCGGCGTGGACTTACCCGGTTGGTAACATATCGGAGGAGGCACGGCGTCTGCTGGATATAACCGAGGGCTCGCTTTATGCGGGGCTGGCGCTTGTCAAACCGGAAACGCGCTTGTTTACAATATCTCATGCCATACAGAAGTACATTGAAGATGCGGGCTTTACGGTCGTTCGTGAATATGTCGGTCACGGCATAGGAAGGGAACTGCATGAAGAGCCGCAAATTCCGAATTACGGTCCTGCAGATCGGGGCCCTCGGTTGAAGCCGGGGATGGTACTTGCGATTGAACCGATGGTGAATGCAGGCTCACGTCATGTGAAGACCCTGGATGACAATTGGACAGTCGTGACGGTGGATCGTTCACTCTGTGCTCACTTTGAACATACAGTGGCTGTGACACCGGACGGTCTGGAAATTTTCACAAAACTGGACGTGTAGGTGATCAGATGAATAATCTCAACCCGCAGATCGGTCAGCTCGTGAAAATTCTGAAAGGCAGAGATGCCGATCAGGTAGCAGTCGTTGTTGCCATTGCTGACAGCAGATTCGTGTATATCGCGGATGGAGACAAACGCAAGTTTGATCAGCCAAAGAAGAAAAATGTTTCTCATTTGGCGTTCCAGACGATGATTAGCAGCGAGGTTGTAAATAGTTTAAATGAAAGCGGTCGGGTTACGAACGGAAAGCTGCGTCACGCAGTAGCGATGTTCGAGCAGTCCACCGAAACTTAAGCTGAAGAGAAAGGAGACTGACTGTGGCCAAGGAAGATGTAATTGAAGTAGAAGGCACGGTAATTGAGCCGCTGCCGAATGCAACGTTTAAGGTTGAGCTTGAGAACGGTCATCAAATTCTCGCTCATGTTTCCGGTAAACTGCGGATGCACTTCATCCGTATTTTGACTGGGGATAAAGTGGTAGTTCAGCTATCACCTTACGATTTGACCAAAGGTCGGATCACTTACCGTAAATAGGTGGCTTGCGTTTCTGATATAGAAACGTGTATGCTGTCAAAGACCCTTTTCTTTTTGTTAAAAGAGAGGTATGCTATAAAGGTTGTGTGAATGGTTTTACTTCGGTAGAACCAGTGAATCCTTATAATGAGAGTTTTGCTCTGCAAAACTAGGCTGCATAGTCAGGCCAGTTTTACTTTTGGTAAAACTTTGAGGAGGTAATAAACATGAAGGTAAGACCTTCTGTGAAGCCTATCTGCGAAAAATGCAAAGTCATTCGTCGCAAAGGCAACGTAATGGTTATCTGTGAAAACCCGAAACACAAACAAAAACAAGGTTAAAGAAGGGGGTGTAGCGTAAATGGCTCGTATAGCTGGTGTGGATTTGCCACGTGACAAACGCGTTGAGATCGCCTTGACTTACATTTTCGGAATCGGTAAGACGACTTCTCAGAAAATTATTAAAGAAGCAGGCATCAGTGCAGACACTCGTGTTCGTGATCTGACTGAAGATGAAGTGAGCAAATTACGTGAAACGATCGACAAAACGGTGAAAGTGGAAGGCGACCTGCGTCGTGAAATTTCCTTAAATATTAAGCGTCTGACTGAAATCGGCTGCTACCGCGGTATTCGTCACCGTCGTGGATTGCCTGTTCGTGGTCAACGTACTAAAACAAATGCTCGTACGCGTAAAGGTCCTCGTCGTACTGTAGCAAACAAAAAGAAATAAGAAAGGAGGATAACATTCAATGGCTAAACCAAAAAAAGTCGTACGTACAAAACGTCGTGACCGTAAAAATATTGAATCTGGCGTGGCTCATATCCGCTCCACATTCAACAATACGATCGTTACGATTACTGATCCACACGGTAACGCAATTTCCTGGGCAAGCTCCGGCGGTCTTGGATTCCGTGGTTCCCGTAAATCGACTCCATTCGCAGCTCAAATGGCAGCAGAAACTGCAGCTAAAGCAGCAATGGAACATGGCATGAAGAGCGTGGAAGTTATGGTTAAAGGTCCTGGTGCTGGCCGCGAAGCAGCGATTCGTTCCCTGCAAGCAGCTGGTCTGGAAGTTAACCTGATTAAAGACGTAACTCCAGTTCCTCACAATGGATGCCGTCCTCCAAAACGTCGTCGTGTCTAATGAGATTTGCCCCTTACGTGTAGTATAAAATCATAACATTAGGTCATAATGGTTGATTAGGCGTACTGCATGGTTACACTTGATAAGGTGAATGTTTCATATAGGAGCGACGTTTTGAAGGAGGGGTATTGCAGTGATTGAAATCGAAAAGCCGAAAATTGAGACAGTAGATGTCAGCGAAGATGGCAGCTACGGGAAATTCGTGGTTGAGCCGCTGGAACGCGGATACGGTACGACGCTTGGCAACTCGCTTCGCCGGATCCTCTTGTCCTCATTGCCGGGTGCGGCAGTGACATCGGTTCAAATCGATGGGGTTCTTCATGAGTTCTCAACAGTACCAGGCGTGATGGAAGACGTAACGGAAATCATCTTGAACCTGAAGGCTTTGTCGCTGAAAATTCATTCCGACGAGGAGAAAGTGCTCGAACTGGATGTTGAAGGCGAAGGAGCTATTACGGCAGGAGATATTCGTGCGGACAGCGATGTGGAAATTCTTAATCCGGATCTTCATATTGCAACGCTCGGTCCGGGTTCGAGACTTCACATGCGTATTTTTGCCAATCGAGGTCGCGGCTACGTTAAGCAGGATCGGAACAAACGCGATGACCAACCGATCGGCGTCATCCCTGTCGACTCCATCTACACCCCGATTTCCCGCGTTAACTATGGCGTGGAGAATACGCGTGTCGGTCAAGTTACCAACTACGACAAGCTGACGCTTGAAGTATGGACCGACGGAAGTATCAGACCTGAAGAAGCGGTTAGCCTCGGCGCTAAAATCCTGACGGAGCATGTGATGCTCTTTGTAGGATTGACTGACGAAGCGAAAGACGCTGAAATCATGGTTGAAAAAGAAGAAGACAAAAAAGAAAAAGTGCTCGAAATGACGATCGAAGAGCTGGATCTCTCTGTCCGTTCCTACAACTGCCTGAAACGCGCAGGTATCAATACGGTTCAGGAACTTACTACGAAATCCGAAGAGGATATGATGAAGGTGCGTAACCTGGGTCGTAAATCTTTGGAAGAAGTACAAGAGAAGCTGGAAGAGCTCGGTTTGGGTCTCCGGACGGAAGAATAGTCAGTAGAGCGTTTGTGTGAAGGAGGGTAATCATGGCATATCAAAAGTTGGGCCGTAACTCCAGTGCCCGTAAAGCGTTGTTTCGCGACTTGGTAACGGATCTGTTCCTGTATGAGCGTATCCAAACTACAGAAGCGAAAGCTAAAGAAGTTCGTTCTATCGCTGAAAAGCTGATCACCAAAGCTAAGCAAGGAGATCTGCATGCACGTCGTCAAGTAGCTGCGTATGTACGCCGTGAAACTATTGATGGTGAGCAGGATGCAATCCAAAAATTGTTTAGCGAACTGGCTACACGTTACGCTGAGCGTCCAGGTGGATACACTCGTATCCTGAAACTGGGACCTCGTCGTGGCGATGCCGCTCCAATGGTATATCTGGAACTGGTTGACCGCGCGTAGAACAGGCGAGGGTGAGGAAAGGGTGGACAGGATCGGCTGATTCTGAACAAGCCCTTTTTTTCTCTTGTGTGAGAAGCTCCGTAAGGGGCTTCTCTTTTCATTTGAGCCGCTTGAAGTGCTGTCTAATGTAGGTTTTGTGTATCTTGTAGTATGAACAAAGGTGTGAGAATCATGCGGAATTTGTGTATGAAAGTGAATTATGACGGAACTGCCTATAACGGTTTTCAGACACAGCCGGACGGGAACACGGTTCAGGATTTTCTTGAAGAGGCGATCTACTCTTTGACAGGGGAGAAACTCAAGATTACGGGATCAGGCCGTACGGATGCAGGAGTGCATGCTTATGGCCAGGTTTTTAACTTCCTGACAGAGTCTCCGATTCCCTTGCGCCGCTGGTGTCTGGCACTTAATGCGCGTCTGCCTCAGGATATTATTGTGACGGATGCGATAGAGGTTCCTTTATCTTTTCATTCACGCCGTCTGGCCAAGAAGAAGACGTATCGGTACAGCATCAATGCGAACCGGTTCCCGGATATCTTTCATCGGCGCACACAGTTTCATCATCCTACACAGCTGAATGTAGCTGCTATGGAAGAAGGACTGAAGCATTTGATCGGTACCTATGACTATACTTCGTTCGCCTCGAGGCGGTCACAGAAGACAGATCATGTCCGTACGATCTTTGATGCACATATGAAGGTCGATATGTCCTACTCACGTCCTGGCTCTGATGATCAGGGCATCATCGACACCTATATTACAGGCAGCGGCTTTTTGCAGCACATGGTGCGGATTATTATGGGGACGCTGATTGAGGTTGGCGAAGGCAAGAAATCGCCGGACGATATTCCGGGTATTCTTGCTGCCAAAGACCGTTCCAAGGCCGGGCCAACAGCTGTTGCACATGCATTAATGCTGTGGAGTGTGGAATATCATTTTAATAGCGAAAATGATTGAATTTTTGCTTGCGGAAACAACACTTATCATGTAATATATAAGTTGTGTTTTCTTAATGGCTTTCCCACAGCCCCAATTGAGATCATCACAAAAAGCAACATATAATCCATCAACATTGTGTTATCAAATGAACGAAGATAAATGGTTATAAACCGATTAATGAACGAATTTAAGGAGGAACCTTTTCATGCGTACTACGTACATGGCGAAGCCAAGTGAAGTTGAGCGCCAATGGCACATCATCGATGCTGAAGGCAAAACGCTTGGCCGTCTGGCAAGCGAAGCTGCTGCTCTGATTCGCGGCAAACACAAAACATCCTTTACTCCTCACGTGGACGGCGGCGATTTCGTGATCGTAATCAATGCTGAGAAAATCGTGTTGACTGGTAAGAAAATGGATAACAAAAAATACTATCGTCACTCCCTGCACCCAGGTGGTTTGAAAGTCACTGTTGCTAAAGACATGATCGCCAACAAACCTGAGCGTATGCTGGAACTGGCTGTATACGGAATGCTTCCTAAGACTCGCATGGGCGAGAAAATGAAGCTGAGACTGAAAGCTTACAAAGGCACTGAGCATCCACATGCTGCACAAAAACCAGAAGTTTACGAACTTCGCGGATAATTAAAAGGAGGACAGTTTCATGGCACAAGTACAATACTATGGGACAGGTCGTCGTAAGAACTCGGTAGCACGTGTACGTCTCGTACCGGGTGAAGGACGCATTGTCATCAACAAACGTGATATCAATGAATACTTCGGTTTGGAAACACTCAAACTGATCGTTAAACAACCACTGAACCTGACTGAAACTATCGGTCAATATGATGTTCTGGTTATCGCTAATGGCGGCGGTATCTCCGGTCAAGCCGGTGCAATCCGTCACGGTATCTCCCGTGCTCTGCTCAAAGCAGATCCAGAGTACCGTCCAGCTTTGAAAAAAGCAGGCTTCCTGACTCGTGACCCACGTATGAAAGAACGTAAAAAATACGGCCTCAAAGCCGCTCGTCGTGCGCCACAGTTCTCCAAACGTTAATATGTCTTTCCAAGAGTCTTCTCCTTTATGGAGGAGGCTCTTTTTTTGTTTTCAGACTTTATTTTATATTGACATTAAGTTGGAATGGACTATAATTACATTAATCACATTAATTTAGTAGGATATAAGTCTGACTTCACAAGATGGAGGTTTTCTGGAAATGAACTTATTGGAGAAAGAGCAATGGATCGGACAGCAGGCAGTAGACTTGGAACTGGCGACACCGCAAGAAATTTTGACACTGGCCGTTCAGACATTCCCGAACATCACGTTCGCGTGCAGCTTCGGGGCAGAAGATGTTGTGCTGGTGGATATGCTGCAGAAGATTAGTCCATCGACGGATATTTTTTATCTGGATACGGATTTTCACTTCCAGGAAACCTACGAAACCCGTGATCAGATGATGCAAAAATATAATATGGAGTTTGTTAGAGTATCTCCTTTAATTACACCGGAGGAACAAGCGCTGCAGCATGGAGAAAGTCTGTGGCTGAGTGATCCGAATGCATGCTGTAATATCCGCAAAGTGGAACCGTTGACCCGGATCTTGTCCCAATACGACGCCTGGATTACAGGGATTCGCCGCGATCAGGCACCTACCAGGGCTAATGCCAAGAAAGTCGAATACGATGCGAAGTTTGGATTGGTCAAATTTAATCCGCTGGCAAGCTGGACATCTGAAGACGTATGGGCGTATATTCGTGAGAACAACGTCCTTTATAACCCGCTGCATGACCGCAACTTCCCAAGCATCGGCTGTGAATATTGCACACGAGAAGTTAAGCCAGGGGAAGACCCTAGAGCGGGCCGTTGGGCTGGTAACGACAAGACAGAATGTGGACTTCATAAATAATCGATTTTTGGAGGTATTGTTATGACAGGCATCCTGCCGCACGGTGGCCAACTAATTAATCGGATTGCAGAAGGAAGTGAGCGTGAGCGTCTGCTTGCGGCTGCTGAACAGAGCCCGAAGATTGCTATTAATACGTGGACGATTTCGGATCTTGATCTTATTGGAGTAGGAGCATTTTCGCCGTTAACCGGTTTTATGAATGAGCAGGATTACCGGCGTGTACTTGCTGACATGCGTTTGAGCGATGGGACTGTATGGAGTATTCCGATTACGCTTGCTGTGGATGAAGAGCTCTCCCAGCGTCTTCAGATCGGCGGGCAGGTAGCCCTGGTGGGTGAAGAGGATCAAGTGATCTATGGTGTCATTAAAGTGGAGAGTATTTACCGTGTCGATCAGGAGCAGGAGGCCTTGTCCGTATTTAAAACGTCCGATCCGGAGCATCCTGGTGTTCGTAAGCTGAATGAACGTCCTTCTGTATATGTGGGAGGTCCGGTGCAGGTCTTGAATCGTCCTAAGCCTGCAAAGTTTGAGGATTTTTATTTTGATCCCCGAGAGACGCGTGCTCAGTTTGAAAAGAATGGCTGGAGAACGGTTGTAGGCTTTCAGACTCGTAATCCGGTTCATCGGGCTCATGAATATATCCAGAAGAGTGCGATGGAGATCGTAGACGCTTTGTTCCTTAATCCGCTGGTAGGTGAGACCAAATCGGATGATGTACCGGCAGATGTAAGAATGAAGAGCTATCTGGAGCTGCTGAAACATTACTATCCGGAGGATCGCACGTTTCTTGGTGTTTTCCCTGCGGCAATGAGGTATGCAGGTCCACGTGAAGCGATCTTTCATGCCATTGTGCGCAAAAATTACGGATGCACCCATTTCATTGTGGGGAGAGACCATGCAGGTGTAGGCGATTACTACGGAACCTACGAAGCGCAGGAGATCTTCAAACAGTTTACCCCGGGAGAATTGACCATAACGCCTCTGTTCTTCGAACATAGCTTCTTTTGCAAAAAATGCGGCAACATGGCTTCCAGCAAAACTTGCCCGCATCCAAAAGAAGAGCATCTGACCCTGTCGGGAACAAAAGTCCGGGCACTGCTGCGGGATGGTGTATGCCCTCCACCTGAGTTCACACGCCCTGAGGTAGCTCAAATCCTGATCGAAGGTATGGTGGAACATCAGCCAGCGCAATAACAACATACGGCATATTTAAACGCCTTGTCCCATATAGATGAGTTAGAGTCTGTATGGGGCGAGGTGTTTTTTGCGTGAATAAATTGCCAAGTAATAAGAAGGTAACAGTATGGATCCGGCTGCAGACAATCAAAAGGCTGCTGCTGGGGATGTGTCTGCTGGCGCTGTTTGCAGGGGTAGTGATGTATGAGGTGCCGTCCTCCAAGGCATCCAAGCCATGGAATCTGCCGCTGTCGGGTAAAGTCGTTGCACTGGATGCGGGTCATGGCGGGCCGGATGGTGGAGCGGTCAGCAAGGAAGGCATCATCGAAAAGGATATTAACCTGGCCATCGCTCTTTATTTACGGGATTATCTGCAGCAGGCTGGTGCGATCGTCTATATGACAAGGGAAGAAGACCGGGATTTGGCCCAGCCGGGGACTAAAGGGTACTCCAAACGGAAGACAGAGGACTTGAAACAGCGTGTACGGCTGATCGAAGAGCATAAAGCGGACCTGTTTGTAAGTATTCACATGAACAGTATACCTTCCAGCCGCTGGAGCGGAGCACAGACCTTTTACTATCCGGATCGTCCCGGCAACGCGGATCTGGCTAATCTGATTCAGGAAGAAATCCGGCGTAACCTGGAAAATACAGACCGTGCAGCCAAGACACTTGACTCCAAATACATTCTGCAGGCCCTCCAGATTCCATCTACTTTAGTAGAGGTCGGCTTCTTATCCAATGTGGCGGAAGCTCGTAATCTGGGAAACCCGGAATATCAGCGGAAAGTTGCGGCAGCTGTGTATAAAGGTATTCTGCGTTACAGTTCCGGGGAAAAAGCCAAGCCATCGTCAACGCCAGCCCTCTAGTGCTATAATGAGCACATCTAGTCAATGTTCCTAATTCATTCATAGAGCAGAGGTGCTGATATCGTGCTGTCAAAAGAACAAGTGCTTCAGTTGTTACAGCCGCTGACAGAGAAACACAGCGGGCAAAGCTTGAGTGAGCTTCAGTTTATTAGAGATATCATGATTAAAGAGAACCATATATCTTTAACGGTCGTATGCTTGTCTCTGGATGAACAGGAGCAGTCAGAGATCAGGGCTTTTGTTGAACAGACGCTTACTGGAGCTGGCGCAGAAGGCGTACATATCCGTTTTCGTGAAGCGTCTGAGCATGAACGTCAGACTGTCCTTGGAACAGAAGAACCTACAGATGAGGAAGTCCTTCGTAAAGGACATGCCGCAGGAATGGAGCGTAATGAACTGCTGAATTCACCGGATGTCCATTTTATTGCAGTTGCAAGCGGTAAAGGGGGAGTAGGCAAGTCAACCGTAACTGTCAATTTGGCGGCTGCACTGGCTCGCCAGGGGAAACGTGTAGGGTTGATTGATGCAGATATCTATGGCTTTAGTGTTCCGGATATGATGGGTATTGAAGAGGGACCTGCCGTCATTGACGATCGGATTCAGCCTGTTGAACGATATGGCGTAAAGGTGATGTCTATGGGCTTCTTCATCCGCGAGAACAATCCGGTCATTTGGCGCGGACCCATGCTTGGCAAAATGCTCCGTCAATTTTTTAGCGACGTGGATTGGGGAGAGCTGGACTACCTCCTTCTCGATCTGCCGCCAGGCACGGGGGATGTAGCCCTTGATGTACACCAGATGGTACCGCAGAGCCGGGAGATCATTGTAACGACACCACATGCTACTGCAGCCTTCGTAGCCGCGCGGGCGGGCGCGATGGCCCTGCAGACGGATCATGAGATTTTGGGGATTGTGGAGAACATGTCTTATTACCTTAATTCCAACGGAGAGAAAGACTATGTATTCGGCCGCGGCGGCGGCGGCCGGCTGGCGGAGAGCCTGCACACCAGCCTGCTGGCCCAGATTCCACTGGGAGCACCGGATAATCATCCGTCTGAGCCGGATTTTTCACCTTCAGTCTACAAATCATCTACAGAAACCGGGGAGCTGTACAACGAGCTCGCTCTGCAGGTGATTAAGCAATGTGAACATAAAGAAGGCTGACCACACGATATAATCAATCGGGATCAGCCCAAAAGCCTGCAGCAGCTGCAGGCTTTTTTTGATGGTATTATCGGTTAGGAGCCGCCGCCTTGATTATTGCCGCCTTCTCCATTCTGCTTGTCACTGCCTTCTTTACCTTGACCCTGATCACCCTGGCCTCCCTGCCCGCCTTCTCCACCTCCGCCTTTCTCTACTTTAGGCTGAAGCTCGTCCTGTACTACGGATTTCAAGAGGGTGAGAACCTCCATGCGGAAAAGCGGGTTCTGCATAGCGTCCTGCATAATGGTCATCGACTGTTTTCGGTATTCAGATGTTTTAGTGAGGTCCAGGAACATTTTGGTGACTTCCGGTGACTTCATCATTTCTTCAACTGACTTTTGGTAGGTGGGGTCCTTGATCAGCTGCATATGAAGCTGCTTGCTCTGGGAATTGATGGCTTTGGCAAATTCCCCGGCAAAGGTGGGGTCTGTCATAATTTTTTCAATTTCTTTTTTATATTCGGGTGCGGTCAATGTATCTTTGACGGCAATACGAATCTGATCCTGGCTTTGGCTTGGCATTAACATTTTCATGCCGATACTTCCACCGCCAGAGCCTCCACTGCCGCCGCTGCCAGACTCTCCGCCCGAACTGCTGCTCTTACCGGTTAAAGCTTCTTCCACTGCTTTTTTACCGTCATCACTCTTGAGGATATCGACGACCATGGTTTTCATTTCTTTATAACTGGCTTGCGGAGGCGAGTAGCTTTGATCAGAACCGCATCCGGCCAGAAGCACGCTAAGACTGCAAATGATGCCAAGCATCGTGTACACCGTCCGCTTCATGGCTGCTCCTCCTTTATGAATACTGGATGTAGTATGTGAGGAGACAATGAGATTTATGTTGTCCAAGTTTTGCTTTTCATCTGATGTATCCAATGGAAAAAGAGCTAATCCCTTAGCCCTTCTCCGAAAGAATTCATATTCGATTACAAACCTGCTGCATCTTCAATTGCACGCTGAACGGAGGCCTGATCGCGGACCTCCTTGCCCTTGGCTGTGCTTTGATTAATGAGTTCCGAGACCGTGACGAAGGTGTATCCCTGCTTGCGGAGCTGGTCAATAATAACAGGAAGGGCTTCGTGTGTCTGCTGGCTGGAGTCGCTTGCATGAAGAAGGACGATGTCCCCGGGGTGCGCTTTGGAGATCACACGATCTGCTATTTTTTGGGCTCCGGGATTTTTCCAGTCAAGGGAGTCCGTATCCCACTGAACAACTGTATAACCCAAATTGGCTGCGGTCTGGAGTACCCGCTTGTCAAAATCACCATTAGGAAGACGAATAAGCTTCGGTTTCTGTCCAAGCTGTTCAGACAGCATAACATCGGCTGTGTTGATCTGCTTGCGGATATCTTCGTCTGTTAGTGTGCTGTAATTTTCATGCTTGTATCCGTGACTTCCGATTTCGTACCCGCGCTCCTTCATGGTGCTTACTAGCTCTGGATGTGTTTTACTCCAAGGAGAGGAGAGGAAGAAGGTCGCTTTCTCCACTTTGTTGTCCTCCAGCACCTTCAGGATCGGTTCAGCGCGTTTGTCACCCCAACTAATATCGAAGGTCAATGCGATCACTTTTTTGTCTGTTGGGACGCTGTATACAGCGGATGGTGCCTGTTCAGAAAACACGGTCACATGGTCGGACTCCAGATAGATGACACCGAGAGCAAAGACGGCCGCTGCAGCAACCAGCAGCATCCTTTTTATTTTTTTGCCATTCAGTACATAGAAAAACTGGTTCATGCCTTAAATCGCCCCTCTCCACGATAAAGTTGCTTGTTCACCTCAGCTTGTTTACTCTAAATAATATGCCTGTACCCGTTACTTATTCCCAATCATCTGAAGGAGGAGAATATGCTTCGTTTTAGTACATTCATTAAGGATTTGACCAGTCTGCGTTACGTACTGTTGTTTGCGGCTGCTGTTTTTGCGGTATCCCTAGGTGCCGGCTGGTACGGCGCAGAGACCTTTCGTGACATGCTGATTCAACAGCTGCAAGGATTGACAGAGGTCCGTGAGAAGCTGGAAACATCGGATAACGTTCAGCTGAGCTTCTTTATATTTATTTTTCTTAATAACGCGATCAAGAGTGTCATCATCATTTTCCTGGGGGCTTTGTTTGGTATTGGTCCTCTGATCTTCCTCGTTATTAATGGAATGGTAGTAGGCTTTGTTGTTCGTCTGGCGGACTTGAATGGAGCGGGAGTGACTGAGCTGATTGTGAAAGGGCTGCTGCCGCATGGAATTATCGAAATACCGGCTTTAATTATTGCCTGCGCCTTTGGGCTGCAGTTCGGGAGAACGCTCTGGTGGGCGATCCGCGGCAAAAAGGATTTCGATTATGAGAGAGGGGGAAGAGGCTGGAAACCGATGCTTAGACAAGCAGGGACTGCTTCCGTCTGGGTCGTTATCCTGCTGTTTGCAGCTGCTGTTATCGAGAGTACACTTACTTATCAACTGGTCGGCAGATAAATATCTGCAACTTGCATTCATAATTTTACCAAAAGTTGAGCATACCAATAGGGGGATACATCAATTCTTTATGGACGATAGGGATCCCCTGTCAACTTGCGGGACGAAGAATACAGGAAGCTGCATAGAGGCTGGTATAGCAAATTTGCGGCTTGAGCTGCGATTTAAAATGTTGGGTTCAGGTTAAAAAAAGGGTACACCTCTGAATTGTCGTTCTTACATGGATTTAAGGATAACCAGAAATCATTTTAAAGGAGGCCAGGACTAATGCTGGGTATGCTCTTCAACGATAAAGAATGCAAAGAACTTGACTATGTGCTGCGTAAGGAACTGGATGAAATGCTGCTGGATCTGACAGATACCCGGCTGGACCAGGATATCCGACGTGCGATTGCCAATCGCTACAAGACTGTATTCCGGATGTACGCCCGTTTTGCTCCGCCCAAAGAACTATCCAAGTATGCAAGAAGCGGACGTTTTCCCCAAGTGAAACAATAAGTAAAGAAGTTATTGACTTAGCATTACAAAATGTGATAAATTAATTCTCGTTCCGCTTTTGACAATATTCATTAAAAGATGGTTGAAAGAATAAGAGATTGAAAAGAATAAAAAAATCTCTTGCCAAAACGAACTTAACATGATATATTATTAAAGTCGCTGCTGAAACGCGGTGATGAGCGAAAGTGAAATGCTTGATCTTTGAAAACTGAACAACGAGTGAGTATCGCTGTTACGAAAGTAACAGCAAACAATGAGATTTATATCTCGTCAGATTCAAAATGAGCTTATCGCTCTTTTCAATACTTTATTGGAGAGTTTGATCCTGGCTCAGGACGAACGCTGGCGGCGTGCCTAATACATGCAAGTCGAGCGGGGTTT
>NZ_JAUQTB010000014.1 GCF_030580655.1 Paenibacillus lacisoli | reverse complement strand
GAACACGACCGTTAAGCCCTCCAGCGCCGATGGTACTTGGACCGCAGGGTCCTGGGAGAGTAGGACGTTGCCAAGCATATGAAAACCACTGTTGAGTGATCGACAGTGGTTTTTTGTATATATCCAACCGGCTCAAAGATCATAATTACGGGTAAGTGATCCTATAGTATCGCTTATAATTTATGATTGTATATTTGGAATAATTAATTTAAATTTAAGTAATATGGTTAACAAATCATTATACCCAAAAATTGTATAAGATATATTTATGTACAGCCTATATGAACAGTTGAGACGATACCCGTCTTTGCAGACTGAATTTCATAAAACTTGCGTGTAAATTATTAGTTTGTTACTGTGAAATGATAAGAACATAGGGGGAACACGAAAATGACCACAAGTATAATGGAACGTTTGAGGGATGAGACGGCTCCGTACCATGATCAGGTGGAACGCAACCGGTATGCCAAGGGAATTATGAGTCAGGATATAACCCAGGAAGATTACAGGATCTACCTCGAGAAGTTTCATGGTTTTATGAAGCCGCTGGAGGCAAAGGCTGCCGCTCAGGCGGCCTCAGAGAGCGGAATGGACCTGGACATTCGTGCCAAGACGCCGCTGCTGGAACAGGATTTACGGTACCTGGGGCTAACGGAAGAACAGATTCAACAGCTCCCGGAATGCGGCAGCCTACCGGATATGTCAATACCAGCCCGTCTTTTGGGCTGCTTTTATGTTATGGAAGGGTCCACACTAGGCGGACAGATTATTACCAGACAGCTGATGAAGTTTATGCCTTTGACTGCTGAACAGGGAATTCAATATTTTAACGGCTATGGAGAACAAACCCGTGATCGCTGGGGTGAATTCCGTGAGCTGGTGTTAAGCAAGTGCGTGACTGTGGAAGAAGAAGAAGCCGCCGTTGATGCGGCCAAAGAAACGTTCCGTCTGCTTGACGAGTGGCTGAACGCATAATCGGAGATGCAGCAAAAGTAGATGCATGAACCGAAGAAAACGGGAGGCCAAAGGAACATGTCTGAATCCAAAGGACACCATGAGAATGAACTTCTAAACCGTACTTTGCTGACGGAGGGAGACTACGTAGCCAGAGAAGATGTGGATTTAACCAACTGTGAAAAAGAACCTATTCATATCCCTGGGATGATACAGCCCCATGGTATTTTGCTTGCTGCTACCCTGAATGAAGGGAATACTATCGTGCAGTGCAGCCGGAATACCGATCAGATTCTGGGGATTGCGGCTGAGAAGCTGCTTCATACACCGCTGGCAGATCTGATCGGATCGGCGCAGCTTGCGCAGATGCTTCAAAGGGATCTGACAGCATCTGCTACGGCAGACCTTGAATATGTTGATCTTAAAATAAAGGCTCATGGCCAAGAAGCCGATTTTTTTGGCATCGTCCATGAGAGTGAAGGATTATTGATTCTTGAAATTGAACCGCTGCGGGAAGAACGGGAGATGTCGGACAGCGATTTTGGCTGGATCCGTACTTTCTTTGGCAGACTTAAGCAAACAAGCAGCCGAGTGGAAGCCAGCCAGGCAGCGGCTGAACAGATCAAGGAAATGCTCGGCTACGACCGGGTGATGATCTATGAATTTGATGAACAGTGGAACGGAAAAGTCATCGCTGAAGCCAGGGAAGCGGAACTTGAGCCCTTCCTGGGGCACCATTATCCCGCGTCAGATATCCCCAAACAGGCCCGTGCGCTGTATCTGCGCAACTGGCTGCGCACCATTGTGGATGTGAACTATACACCAGTTGAGATTATTCCCACTACCCAGCCGCTGACAGGTCGTCCCCTGAATCTCAGCTTGTCTGTGCTGCGCAGCGTATCGCCGCTGCATATTGAATATCTGCATAATATGGGCGTGGGTGCAACGACGACCATTTCGCTCATTCATGATAATGAACTATGGGGGTTAATTACCTGCCACCATTATTCTCCGAAGTATGTGCCGCATCGAATCCGGAATCTTTGTAATTTTTTGGGCGCCTTTTTCTCAAGTGAGCTGTATCAGAGACAGCAGCTGGACGACTACCAGGCCGAATTGCAGCTCAAGACGTCAGCATCAAGACTGGCGAGTATTTTTGTAGGGAATCACAGCTCGGTACGCATCCAGTCTCAGCTTCAGGATCAGGAGCAGCTGCTGCTTGATCTCATGAATGCCAGTGGAGCGGTTGTCAGCTACCGGGATAAACTGATGAGATTCGGGGATACCCCGGAAGTACAACAGATTCGCGAGCTGGCTGGCTGGCTGGCACGTAAGTCCAATGACTATAACTACCACACCTCCAAGCTGAGCCTTGAATTCGAGCCAGCCAGAGCCTACAAAGAGAAGGCCTCTGGGGTTCTATACCTTGCGCTGTCGCCTGGGCATAATCATTACATTATGTGGTTCCGGCCTGAAGTTCTGCAGATTGTTGACTGGGCGGGCGATCCTTCCAAGGTCGTCATTCAGGATGATGATGGCGTCCGGCTGTCTCCGCGTAAATCGTTCGAGAAGTGGAGACAAGTCGTTCAATCGACCTCCTACCCATGGAAGGATTATGAGCTGAATGCATTAACCGAGCTGAAGACCATCGTACGTGCCGAGACAGAAGCACAGCTGCAGCAGGTTGAGGAGCAGGCACTGCTGAATGCCCGGATTCTACGGCAAAATGAGCAGCGGTATCTGCAGTTGATGGATATTTCGCCGGTTGCCTTTTTCACGCTGACCAAGGATACGATCGTCTACTGCAATGCCCAGGCGGCTGAGCTCATTGGGGAGAAAGATCCGAAGAATATGATCGGCCGTCCAATCCTGGACTATGTGCAGACAGCGTCGAGAGCAGATATTAAAGAGCAGTTAGACCGAATGAATGGGGAGTTGATGCTGCTCTCCTGCAGCGCAGATTTTGTACTGCCGGATAACCGTACCGTCCAGCTGGAGTTTACGTTGGCATCTGTCATTTACCAGGGAAAGCCGTCCATAATGGCCATCGGTCGTAAGGCAGCCTCTTCGGAAGAGGAGGAAGTATTTACGCACATGACGGACAAGCTGCAGAATTACGTGACCACCGACTCTTTAACGGATATGCCAAACCAGATGGTATTCGAGAGAGAACTGCTGCAGGACTGGAATGCTTGTCTGCTGGAGGAGAAACCGATCTCCCTGTTCATCATTGATATTGATGACTTCCGGCAGTACAACAAAATTCATGGCCTGCAGGGTGGAGATCTCTGTCTGCAGTATGTAGCGGATGTTCTCTACGTCATGGCACAGCAGTATCAAGCTGCAATTACACGCGCCAGCGGTGCCACGTTCATGATGAAGCTGAGCGGCAGTAATGTCGAACAAGCCCTGGCATTGGCCGAGGAAATACGACAGGGCGTGATGGCCCTGCACATTCAGAGGGATCAATCGGTTTCCGACGAAGTGGTTACTGTCAGTGTGGGCGTGACCGTCATTATTCCATCCTCCACGCTGCACCCGGATGATCTGATTGTAAGAGCACGCAAAGCCTTATACGAAGCCAAAAACCAAGGGAAAAACCAAGTGGTTGTACGCTAGGTTTTTGGCTTCGTAAGGTTGAATGAAAGATAGCCCGCTGCGGGCTATCTTTTTTTGCTGATTCGGGCCAGCGGGATCGTTAGCCATCAATCAGTCACAGGAGGTTGTGAAATCATTCGCAACCTTATGATATACTGTGGGTAAATTCTACAAAGAGTACACGATTGGGGTGTAAAGGGTGAAGAAAATAGTTGTAATCGGCGGGGGGATTACCGGCCTGTCGGCTGTATATACACTGCAGAAGTATGCGGCACAAGCAGAGCAGGAGATGGAGCTGACTTTAATTGAAGCGGGTCAGGAGCTCGGCGGCAAAATCCGTACGGTCAAGGACGGGGAATTCATCATGGAGACAGGAGCCGATTCGATTGTTGCCCGCAAGAGTAATGTGGCCCCCCTGCTAGAGGAACTCGGTCTTAACACCGAGGTTGTCTATAATGCCACAGGACGCTCTTTTATCTATACGGAAGAAGGATTGAAGAAAATTCCAGAGGAGTCCCTGTTCGGCATTCCGCTTAGTCTAGAGTCGCTGGCAACGAGTGAGCTGGTATCAGCGGAAGGCAAGGTAGAGGCACTAAAGGATTTCTATACCCCCAATGAGACGTTTACGGAACAGGATTCTCTAGGATCCTTTCTGGAATACTTCCTTGGAGCTGAGCTGGTGCGCAAGCAGATTGAACCCGTGGTCTCCGGTGTCTATTCGGGAGAACTGGATGATCTGACCATTGCCTCCACGTTTCCGTATCTTCTCCAATACAAAAACGAGTACGGCAGCCTGATGAAGGGACTGGGCGAGCATAAACAGAAGTTTTTGAGCGGCGGAAGTAAGAAGTTCATTTCTTTTGATACCGGTATGTCCGAGCTGATCGGCACCATGGAGCGGAAGCTGGAGGGGGTGCGTCTGCGAAAAGGCACCAAGGTTCGTCGGGTAAGACACGGACTGGAAGGATATGAAATTACGACATCCGATGATGAAAAGCTGTATGCCGATTATGTGGTCCTGGCTGTACCGCATCAGGCCGCACAGGCCATGCTGCAGCATGCAGCCCTCGACAAGGACTTCGATCGGTTGTCTAACCGTTCCCTGATCAGTATCTATGCGGCATTCGACGTGCCGGACGAGCAGCTTCCTGAGGACGGAACGGGCTTTATTGTCGGCAAAGACAGTGACTTGAAGTGCAATGCCTGTACCTGGACGAGCCGCAAATGGGCACACACGTCAGCGAATAATCGGCTGCTGGTGCGTCTTTTCTATAAAAGCTCCGGGGCACATTATGAAGAGCTGGTACGAATGGACGAAAACCAGCTGCTGGACGTTGCCCTCGACGATGTTCGCCGGAGCCTGGGGATCACGGCAAAGCCGGTTATGCACAATGTGACCAAGTGGATGGACAGCATGCCAAATTATCATCTGCAGCATCCGCAGCTGGTGAAATCGCTGGAGCGGACGATGGAGGAACAATTCCCGAAGGTGCTGCTGGCAGGCTGCTCCTACTATGGCGTCGGCATTCCGGATTGCATCGCGGATGGAGAGCGGGCTGCGAAGCGCATTCTTGAAGAAACTTCGATTCAATAACGAAAACCTGTCTGCCTCACCGCAATACCAAAGCATAAAAGGCATGGAGACCCGCGTCGGACGTCTCCATGCCTTTTAATTATGGAAATAGCGAGCCGCTTAACCGGCTCAGCAGGCGGGCAAATACTTCGCGCTCCTCTGGTGTCCATTCAGCCAGCATTTCCTGATACCGCCGGATTCGCTTGCGTTGATCGGAGAATAACATATCACGTCCTGCAGGACTGATCTGCAGCAGGCTGGCCCGCCGGTCGTCCGGATCCGGTGTCCGCTCGATCCAGCCCCTGGATTCAAGTAGAGCCGTCTGCCGGCTCAAGGTGGAGATATCCAGCTTAAATTCATCGGCCAGCGTACGGATCCGTGCAGGTCCGTATTCTTCCAGCTGTCTCAGCAGCAGATAGGGAGCACGCTCCAGGCTGCCAATACGTTTGTCCGAGCTGTCCATGGAGACGGCACGGCGGATAAAGGTGGTCAGCTCATATTCAATGTTCTCGATTATATCCATGTCTTCTCCTCCTGAATCCATACTGGAAGCCGTACTGCGCTTGACTTTACAGCACATGGATGTATAATACAAACAGCTTTTCATTTAATTGTACTATACAAGTATATGACATGGAATGGCATCTGGCATCATGGAATTTGACCATATCGAATGCTGGCTCGTTACAGGGAGGAAGTGTTACCTTTATTATGCTGCTAAAATGGCTGCGCACTGCGTTTCAAATCGCTATTCTGTATCTCTTTGCCTGGGTAGGGACCTTGCTGCAGGACTGGCTTGACCTGCCGATACCTGGAAGTATCATCGGGCTGCTGCTTCTGCTGGCAGGACTGTCATGCAGGCTGGTGAAGGTTAGCTGGATTGGGCAGGGAGCAGGCTTTCTGCTGGGAATGCTGCCGCTGTTCTTCATCCCGGCTACAGTAGGAGTTATGAATTATTCCTCGTTACTGTCCGTAACCGGCGCTATTCTGCTCTTCATTTTGATTCTCAGCACGGTAATTACACTAACTACCGCCGGTCATGCCAGCCAGTGGCTGGAGAACCGCAGTCTCAAACGAAAGAAGGAAGAACAACCGTGTGGCAATTCATCATCGCCGTCCTTATAATTGGGCTGACGGTTTTCGCTTATCTGGGGGCTGTTCAGCTGTACCGCCGATACTCGGTTCCTTTCCTGATGCCCATTCTGACGACCAGCGTTGCTATTATCGTTGTGCTGGTGCTGTTCCATGTTCCGTATTCGGATTATATGATCGGAGGCAAATGGATTAACGCCTTGCTGGGACCGTGTGTCGTTGCCTTGGCTTATCCGCTGTACAACCAGCGAAAGGCGCTGCGTGAGTATGCGCTGCCGATTGCGGCTGGGGTTCTCTCCGGTCTGATTATGGGGATGCTCAGCGGTGTTCTGCTCGCGAAGCTGGCAGGGCTGGACCGTAATCTGATTCTTTCCATTCTGCCCAAGTCCATTACGACCCCGGTAGCCATCCAAATCTCGGCAGGCCTAGGCGGGGTATCCGCGATGACGGTCGTCTTCGTGATGGTGGCCGGTTTCACGGGTGCGATTCTGGGCCCGTCTATTCTGCGGATGATGCGGATCGACAGCCTGCTCGGCAAAGGCATCGCGCTTGGCAGCGCCTCACATGCGCTCGGTTTGTCCAAAGCTGTTGAATTTGGTGAACTGACTGTATCGATGGGCTCTGTATCCATGACAATGAGCGCTATTCTGGGTTCAGTGATCGGCCCGGTTGTCGTATGGCTGCTGCAGCTGTGATTAGTCAACAGGCAAAAAAAGGGTACTCCTGCCGGATGCGGCAGAGGTACCCTTTTGATTATAGGCGGTTTCCGGATAAAAAGCCCTGAACCGAGTTATCCTCAAGACAGAGACAGAGACAGAGACAGAGTCAGGAAGAAGCAGGGGCAAAAACAAACTTTACAGCTCGAGTGTATCTCCAAGCTCCAGCTTCCGGCCCTTCAGTCCCTTGCTTTCCAGCTGCTGAACGAAGCGGTCGCCATCCTGATGGATCACCGGGAAGGAATTGTAGTGCACCGGCACCGTCAGCTTCGCATTGAACCATTCTGCGGCCTGGAGCGCATCTTCAGGTCCCATCGTGAAATGGTCGCCAATCGGTACGAAAGCCACATCGATCAAATGACGTTCACCTATCAGCTTCATATCGCCGAACAGCCCGGTATCGCCGGCATGAAGAATGGTTTTACCATCCATTTCAATGATATAACCCGCCGGCATACCGCCGTAGTGGATCACCTGTTTCTCTTCATCAATAATCCCGGAGCTGTGGAAGGCCTGGATCATCTTCACTTTGGCAAATCCCAGATCGAACGTACCGCCAATATTCATACCTACGGTATTCTCGGCACCCTGCCAGGTCAGGTAAGCGGCTAATTCCGGGTTAGCTACAATCGGTACCTGATTGGCCTTGGCGATCGGTACGGCATCCAGGATATGATCGGCATGAGCATGAGTCAGCAGAACAGCGTCCGTACGAATATCTTCAACCTTTGTCTTGGACTGCGGGTTTCCGCTAATAAAAGGGTCAATGATCAGAGAGTGATCACCGCTGATCAATTGAATGGTGGAATGACTATGATAAATAATTTGCATGCCTGAGAACTCCTCCTTAAAATAGAGTAGATCGTTTATTTTTTATACCAACTAATCATACGAACGTACAAAAATAAAATATATTATACACAAGCTAATGTCAAGCAGGGGGTTAACCGTTGTGTTATCAGTCGAGAAACAGATGCTGTTCCTGTTGTCCTGCGTAAAATCGATGCAGACCCGTGAACTGCTGACCATTTACGAGAAACGGGGTTATGCCCCTACTTATCTACGAAATACCCTGTCCAGGCTGAAGAAAGAAGGTTTTGTGGACTCGCCCTCACGTTCGGTCTATTGCATCACGGAGCAGGGGCGGTCCTTCATAACCCTCGTTAACGACAAGCCGCGCCGGTATGGACAGCAATGGGATGAGCAGTGGCATGTCGTGCTGCTGAGCGTGCCTGAGCAGGAGCGCAGGAAGCGGGATTTGTTCCGCAATGAAATTCAGCAGTACGGTTTTGGCATCCTTTATAACGGTGTCTATATCAGTCCGTGGGATCGGCGGAAGGAGGTCAGCGAATGTGTGGACAAACTTGAACTCTCAGGTTATGTTAGCTATTTGCAGGGTACGATGGAACTGGGCCGGGTTACGCCTGGGCAGGCGGAACGAATCTGGGAGCTGGATCAGCTGGATGTTGTCTATCGCGCTTCGGAGCAGTGGTATCAGCATCACTTCCTGCCGCAGTTCCAGAACATGATGCAGCTGGACAAGGCTCCGGCTGCCGACATGTTCATGCTGTATCTGCAGCTGGGTGAGGTTGTCAGCGACTTGTTTCTCAAGGACCCTATGCTGCCAGACAAGCTGCTGCCTAAAGAATGGAACCGCAACCAGGAACTCCTGGCGAAGATGATGGACAGCCATGCCGAGCTGATTCAAGCGGTCCCGGCGGATTCAATATATGCTCCGTTCTTTGTAGGACGTGCTCGGGCTCGATGATTTCATTGAATTGAAAAGCTATCGATTGAACACTCCCGATCAAGGGTAGACATTAAAAGAACCCGAATACAACCCGTAAATTGAACCCGGAGGTAGACAGCAGCATGAAAAATACTTCGAATGCTCCAGATTCAAAGGACCCACAGAGCATGCAGCATAAAGTGAAGTTAACGATCTCGTCAGCATTAGCTGCTTGTATTCTGTGCGCCGCAGGCTTTGGCCTCATCGCCTTATGGGTGAGCGACTCCAGAATCCACAATTTTGATATGACCGTGATTCGCTGGGTGAGCTTCCTGGATTCCCCGACATCGACAGCGGTCATGAAATTCTTTACGTTCATCGGCGGTGGTCTGCCCGTCGTGCTGATCACCATTCTGGCCATGAGCTTCCTCTATGTGTTCCTGCGTCACCGCAAGGAGCTCATATTCATGGGAGCTGTAGTCATCGGCTCACTTCTGCTGAACCTGATTCTAAAAGCTATATTCGAGCGGGCGCGTCCAACGATTAACCGTATGGTAGAAGCCGGCGGCTACAGCTTTCCCAGCGGCCATTCTATGGCAGCCTTCAGTCTGTATGGGGCGCTTATCTTTCTGGTATGGAAGCATGTACCTTCCCGTCTGGGACGGATGGGGGTCATTCTGGCGGGGGCCCTGTTTATCCTGATGATCGGGATCAGCCGAATTTATCTGGGGGTCCATTATCCGAGCGATGTGCTGGGCGGTTATTTTGTGAGCGGATGCTGGCTGGCTTTCACCATCTGGACGTATCAGCGTATGATGAAGCGCCGCAGACGGCGTCATTCCGGGCATGAAGATGGAAGACGATTAAGACAAACCATGTAGAAATAGAATGAAAAGGGAGATTAGGAGTATGATTAAAGCAGTTGTTTTTGATTTCGATGGACTGATTCTGGATACGGAGACAGCCTGGTTCAGAGCCTTTAGCCAGGTGCTGCTGGAATATAACATGGAGCTGGGGATGGACGTGTTCAGCCAGGGGATTGGGACTCATGGCTCTACGCTTCAGGATCATATCGAGTCCGTGCTGGAGCAGCCTGGCATTTATCGCGAAATTGCACAGAAAGCCTATGAGATACATAAGACTGAAGTCGCCGAGCTGCAGGAACGGGAAGGCGTCCGCGAATATCTGGAATCGGCCCGGCAGCAAGGCCTGAAGATCGGATTGGCCACCAGTTCAAACCGGGAATGGATTGAGCGCTTCCTGCAGCGTCTGGGACTGCTTGATTATTTTGAACAAATCAGAACCAGTGACGATGTAGAGCTTGTGAAGCCGGACCCGGAGCTGTACGTCCAGGTTGTTGCTGCTCTCGGAGTAGAACCGCATGAGGCGCTGGCTTTCGAGGATTCCCTGAATGGTCTCAAAGCAGCCAAGGCAGCCGGTCTGTCCTGTGTTATCGTACCGAATCCGGTCACAGCAAATCTGGCATTCGAGCATTACGATCTGCGTCTGCAGTCCATGCTGGATCAGCCTCTTGAACAGCTGATCGGGCAGCTGAATGATAGTCTGGCCGGACAGATCCAACCGCAAGAGTAACACGATCAAGTTTTAAATGCTGAATAAGGAGCGGGGAAGGGAATGAAACAGTTTACCTGGGCATCGTATGCCTTGTATTTACTGGCAGGGTTGGTCATTACAACGATTGGTTCTGTCATGCCGCAGCTGCTGGAGCACTATAACAGGAGCTACACGGACGGTGGTCAGCTCGTATTCGCGGGATCAGTGGGTTTTATGGCAGGTGTTCCGATCTCGGCATACATACTGAAGAAATTCGGAGAAAAGGTGACGCTCAGTGCGGCCTGTATCGTGATCGCGCTGTCCCAGTTTGCGATGCTGGCCCTGCCGCCATTCGGCTGGGTGACGGCCATTAATCTGCTGAACAGTATCGGGGCTTCTTCACTGGAAGTGGTGGTTGCCTCACTGATGATGGAGATGTTCATTGGCCGCCGTGCCGTGGTCATGAGCTACCTGGAGGTATCATTCGGTCTGGGAGCCTTGCTTATGCCATTTGTTGCGAGCTTCTTCATCAAGCAGGGATCATGGCAATCTTCCTTATGGGTTACAGGGATACTAGCTGCCGTACTCGCTGTCGTATGGATGAGGCTGCAGTATCGGAAGGAAGAGACAGATATCACGGAAGGGACAGATGCGGCCGAAGCAGCACCGCCGGCAGAGCTGTCCCGGCGAAGCAAGGGATGGCTGCTGACCCTGTTCCTGCTGATGATTTTTCTGTACTGCGGGATTGAGGGGAGTCTGAACAATTTCCTTTCTTCCATTTTCGTATCGTATTTCCATGCAGCGCCTTCCAGTGCTTCGATCAGTATCGGGCTTTTCTGGGTAGCTATGGTCATTGGCCGTCTGGCCACAGGCTGGATCATCCGCCGGATCAATTACAGCCGTTTTCTGATGGGCAGCATGCTGCTGACGCTGGTTGCTGTCGCTGCACTGCTCCTGCTGGATGTCGAGGCTGCCGGCTATATTTTTGTGACGATGCTTGGACTGACGCTGTCCGGGGTTTATTCAATCACGATGGTCTATGCCAATCACTCGCTGCCGGGCATGGCCCGGCTGGTAACGGTCCTGATCACAGGCTGTGCGGGATTCGGCGGGGCTCTGTTCCCCGCACTGCTGGGTTATGTGCTGGACCATGCGGAGCCGGCCGCATCCCTGTGGCTAATCGGCAGTTATGCGGCCGGGTTTATCGTGCTGCTGCTCGGTGTCATGGCAGGCTACCGCCATTGGAGCCGCCAGGCTGGGGCGGGGCAGGCCTCGGCCGGATTGTAGTGGAATTGTTTCTTGCAACCTGGGCGCATTGGGCGCTCAGGTTTTTTTGCGCCGAGCATCTGTAGGGGAGGGAACATAACCTTGGCAAAAGCGCAGAAAACTTAACATTATATCCTGTATCCTTATGAAGTAAACGCTTACAATAAAAAAGCTTCAAATTTCTTCTAAGGAGGATGTTGAATCATATGATCCGAGGTTCAAGGAAGTGGATATCCATGCTCGCTGCCAGTCTGTCTCTGCTTGCGCTGATTATAGTTCCCTTCGGCAGCTGGAAAGCAGAAGCTGCACCTGCATTCGCCAAAGGAGCGGACATCAGCTGGATGGCGGGGATGGAAGCCCAAGGTTACAGCTGGAAGGACAAAAACGGGGTGAAGCGGGACCTTTTGCAGATTCTGAAGAACGATTATCAGATCAACTCGGTCCGTATCCGTGTATGGGTGAATCCGAATATGAGTGATTACCAGAATGGTTATCTGAATGCAGAGAAGGCTTCTGAGCTGGCACAGCGTGCCAAAAACCTGGGTATGAGTGTGATGCTGACCCTGCATTACAGCGATTCCTGGGCCGATCCGGGTCAGCAGACCAAGCCTTACGCATGGCGCGGCTTCACCTTCCAGCAGCTGCTGGATTCGGTCTACAGCCATACTGTTTATGTGATAAACACGATGAAGATCAAGGGGGTAACCCCGGATTGGGTGCAGATCGGTAACGAGACGAATAATGGTATGCTGTGGGAAGAGGGTAAGGCTTCGGTTAGCATGAAGAATTACGCACAGATTGTAACGACCGGGCATAACGCCGTAAAATCAGTCAGCAGCTCGACCCAGACCATCGTTCACCTCGCCAACGGCTATGACAGCGAGGTGTTCAAGTGGAACATCGGCGGTCTGGTCAGCAATGGAGCCAAATTTGACATTGTAGGCATGTCGCTGTATCCAACTGCTTCAGACTGGTCAACCAAAGTGACCCAGACAGTCAGCAATGCCCAGAATATGATATCTTCGTATGGCAAAGGCGTTATGATCTCCGAAATTGGATTGGATTACAGCCAGCCTGCTGCGGCCAAATCCTTCATCTCGGACATCAAGAACAAAGTACGCAGTCTCCCGAACGGTAAGGGGCTTGGCGTATTCTATTGGGAGCCTGAGGCGGCACCGGGCTATAATGGCGGTTACAACAAGGGAGCCTGGCAGGCTGACGGCAAACCGACGATAGCGCTTGAGGGATTCCTGAATTAACGGAAAGAACAGAATAAATGCAAAGCCTGAGCCTCTTTTACAAGGGAGCCTCAGGCTTTTTACTAGTTCAGGGAACATGAGGCCCATCCTTGAAGAAAAGCTGCCGATTGTACAACAGTCCCGGCAGGGGCTGGTTGAAGTGCATGCATTGTGTTTAATTCCGTATATATCCTGTTTATGAGGAAAAACTAGGCATACTATTAATGCTGTACATAGAAAGGTGGATAGCCCATGAACATGCTGAAGCAATTCAAGCAGGCATCACGGATGCATTTTCTCCCCATGATGCTGATCTGTATTGTGCTGGGCGCGCTGGCGGCTTATCTTTGGGATGGCGAATTCCATGTGCTGCCCTTCCTGATTACACTGATCGGGTCAGGGGCGGCTCACTTGTTCTCCACCATGTATAACGATATTGTCGATTATCGCAGCGGCGTCGATCCTGCCGCATTTGCCTCGGAAGAATCGTTATCCACTGATTCCGGCTATCTGACCCAGGGAATCTGGAGCCTGCGTCAATTTGCCGCGGTTTGCTGGTCCATGCTGGGCATTGCTGTCCTTTGCTGTGTGTATCTCGCTTTCTACGCCGGCTGGTGGGCACTGGGGCTTGGTCTGATCGGCGTGGGGCTGGCTTATTTCTATGTCGGGGCCCCTGTACGGTTCGGCTATTGGGGCCGAGGAACCAGCGAAGCTGCTCATGTCATCGCTTTTGGCATTTTACCTGTGATGGGCGCATATTATGTACAGACGTCTCATTTTGATTCCCGGCTGCTGCTGCTCTCTCTGCCGATGGGATTGCTGACGACGCTGACCTTCTTTAATCATCATTTTCTGCATTGGAGAACCGACCGGCAGGCCGGCAAATATACGCTTGTTGTCATGTGGGGAGAAAGCAAATCATTCCGCCTCTCCCCGATGCTGCTGGGGTTAGCCTGCCTCAGTATAGCGCTCTGCGTATGGCAGGGGATCCTGCCGATCTATGCCATTGCAGCTTTGGCGGCGGCCTGGCCGGTGTGGCGGATGTACGGACGAATGTATGGCCCGATGAGATTGGGACGCAGCCTGCAGACCTATCAGTCTCTGATGGGCTTATCCTTGGATGCTACACTGCGCATCGGCATGATTATGATCGCGGCGATGGGAATTCAGGGACTCCTGCTCCATTAAGCTGAATATAAGAATCCGCTGGTTTCCGGCGGCTTTTTTTATGTGAAAATATGGCAGCCTTAATTCAGAAAACAGTTGACTTACGCTTCAAATTTGTGATAAAAATATCTAGACCAGTTGTTATAATGAGAAAGGGAGGAGTCTATGCCAGAAAAGCCGAATTCACGGGGTCAGATCGTGGAGACGGCGGCCAAACTATTCTTCACCCAGGGATATCACGGAACAGGTTTGAATCAGATTATCAAGGAAAGTCACTCTCCTAAGGGATCGCTGTATTATTATTTTCCTGACGGCAAAGAGGAGTTGGCGGTGGAATGCATACATTGTGCCAGCCAATCCGTGATTGAAAAGATCAGAACCTGTGTCAGCGAGTCCGCCAATACCGTGGAGGGCCTTCAACTGTTCATTGAGGGGATGGTGGAAGAATCACGCAGCTCACAATACAGGGGGTTTATGCCATTCAGCTTCTGGATGGCTGCGGAGACGTCCTGTATCAGTGACACTATGAGAAAAGCGTGCCAAAGCGCCTTCACCGAATGGCAGGACGTCATTGCCGAGCATCTGCGCGAAGAACAAATGAGTGCGGAGAGAGCCGATGAGACGGCTTCAATCTTCATTGCTATGCTGGAGGGAGCCCTGATTCTCACACTGACCAACCGGGATCCGAAGCCGCTTGAGACGGCAATCAAATACGTCCCGTATCTGGTAAAGAATTGTCCGTCGTTGTCTTAGTTACTCAAAGCCAAATAGGCTGAACAACTACAAACAGAGAGTTATAAATGATTGGGAGGATGGAACCTTGGAAGCAACCATGCAACAAACCAAGCCCCTCGAGGGCAAAAATTTCAGGCCGATGCCGATTCTGATCGCACTGCTGCTCAGCGGCTTTATCGGTATGTTCAGTGAGACGGCACTTAATGTGGCGCTCAGTGATCTGATCAACCTGCTGCATATTACACCGGCAACGGCGCAGTGGCTGACGACAGCCTATCTGCTGACACTGGGTATTCTTGTGCCGGTATCCGGCATGCTGCTGCAGTGCTTTACGACCCGCCAGCTGTTTATAGCTGCGGTAAGTTTCTCTATTGTCGGTACGTTTATTGCGGCTATTGCGCCGAACTTTGAACTTCTGCTCATCGCGCGTGTCGTTCAGGCGATAGGCACAGGTCTGCTGCTGCCGCTGATGTTTAACACGATTCTTGTCATTTTCCCGCCGGAGAAACGCGGCGCCGCTATGGGCGTCATCGGTCTCGTGATCATGGTAGCACCTGCTGTGGGCCCAACCATAGCGGGACTTCTGATTCAGAACCTGAGCTGGCACTGGATTTTCTGGCTGTCACTCCCGTTTTTGCTGATCAGTCTGATCTTCGGTATTGTATCGATGCAGAATATCGGGGAGCCGACGCGCCCGCGCTTTGACCTGCTGTCAATCCTGCTGTCTACGCTTGGCTTTGGCGGGATCGTTTTCGGCTTCAGCAGTGCAGGTGAAGGTGAAGGAGGCTGGACCAGCGAACGCGTTATTATTTCCCTGATCGTAGGGGTTGTAGCTTTGATCGCCTTTGCCATTCGTCAGTTGACCATGAAGCAGCCGATGATGAATCTGCGTGCGTTCCGTTATCCGATGTTTACAGTAGGTACGATGCTTGTCCTTGTCTGCATGATGGTTATTCTGTCCTCCATGCTGATTCTGCCGCTGTATCTGCAGCAGGGAATGGGCAAAACCGCCTTCCAGGCAGGCTTGCTGCTGCTGCCAGGCGGCATTATCAACGGGATTATGTCTCCGATTATGGGACGCCTGTTCGATAAGTTCGGTCCCAAATGGCTCGTTATTCCCGGTCTGATCATTATCGGAGTCATTCTGTGGTTCTTCTCCAGCATCAGTCTGACAACAACGGTCGCGGTGATTATCGTCCTCCACACCTGCCTGATGATCGGTGTATCCATGGTGTTCATGCCGGGTCAGACGAATGGTCTGAATCAGCTTCCGCCGGAATACTACCCGCACGGTACGGCAATTATGAATACCCTGCAGCAGGTGGCCGGTGCGATTGGTACGGCTGTTGCGGTAAGTATCCTGTCTTCGGGTACGAAGCAGTATTATATCGACAATCAGATCAACCCTGCCGATCTGACGAAAGCTCCTCTGGCTATGACGCAGGGGGTACAGCATGCCTTCATTTTCGGTGTCATTATCGCGGTTGTCGGCCTGGTGCTCGCCCTGTTCATCAAACGTGTAAGAACAAGCGGTGCGGAAGCTGGCCAGCGAGCTCCACATTGATACCAAAGGCTTAGTTTCAAATGATATGAAGGGCTCTTTCCTCGGAAAGAGCCTTTTTTGATGCCTGAAGTTGGGACAACGGTTGGATTTACGGCCCTATGGCATGTGCTATACTACTACGGACGCCAGGCACTACACCATCCGATATGACATTCATTGCGTCGATGCCGTCCCGAGCGTGTGCGGCAGCTTCCCGATCGGATAAACGCCCCTGAAATTGGTATGACGGACAACGGGTCCGTACAGAAAATGAAAGTGGAGGTTGTCTCGAAACATGAAGAAATTACCCGCTCTAATTGCATCTTTGACCTGTGCAGCAGGTCTTGCCTTTGCTGCGGCACCGGCACAAGCACAGACACTTCAGACCGGAATGAAAAATAACGAGGTCGCTCAGCTTCAGCGTGAGCTGCATGCCCGCGGATATTTTGAAGCCGGATTTACAGGATATTATGGCAGCATTACGACGGGGGCGGTCACCCGCTTCCAGCAGGACCATGGCTTGGCCATAGATGGTATAGCAGGTCCCGCAACCCAGGCGAAGCTGAACGGCAGCCATTCAGAAAGTGCACAAACAGCTGTCAGCAAAGTCAGATATCAGGCGAGCCAGCAGGAGCTGAACGATCTGGCCCGTATTATCTACGCGGAAGCACGCGGAGAATCACTGGAAGGGCAGATCGCTGTAGGCGCTGTTGTCCTGAACCGTCTGGAATCCGGCTTGTTCCCGAGATCCATCTCGGAAATTATTTTGCAGCCTGGACAGTTCACGGCTGTAGACGATGGACAGTATCAATTGGCCCCGAACCGGAAGGCTTACCGCGCTGCACGGGCAGCATTGAACGGAGCAGATCCGACGAACGGATCGCTGTTCTATTATAACCCACAGCTGGCGACCTCCGAATGGAGTAAAAATCGGCAGGCCGTCGTGACTGTGGGGCGTCATATTTTTACGAATTAAGCTCAACCACTCGATACCATATACACGCTCAGATTCAGCCGTCAGCGCTATCAACCCAGCTGGCGGCTTTTTGACGTCCGAAAGGGATTTGAGTTCATCGGACATATGTTACAATATATGGAACGGATATCCGACAGGAGTGGTGAGTATGATCAGACAGGCCGGCACAGCCGATGCGGCGGCGCTCGTTCAGACGATGAATCAGGTTGAGCAAGAGTCCGGATTTATGATGTATGAAGCGGGAGAACGGAGAATGACACCGGAACAGATGGAGAAAAGAATTCAGCAGCTTCTGGTGCAGGATAACAGCAACCTGCTGGTGGCAGAGGAAGAAGGAGAGCTGGCAGGCTATATGTTCGCTGTAGGCGGTAACACCAACCGCAGCCGGCATTCAGCTTATCTTGTCATCGGGATCAAGGCCGTCTATACATCCCGCGGCATCGGAAGTGCCTTGTTTGCGGCGATGGAGCAGTGGGCCCAGCAGCAGCAGCTGGTCCGCCTTGAATTGACCGTGGTGAAGCCGAATACCCGGGCTGTTAGATTGTATACAAAGATGGGCTTTGTCATTGAAGGAGTGAAGAGGAACTCTCTCTGGATCGAAGGGGAATATGTGGATGAATATTTCATGTCCAAGCTGCTGAACGATCATGAGCCGGAACAGCCGACTGCTGATTTTCCAGAGCTGCATACCGACCGGCTGCGTCTTCGAATGGGACAGAATGAGGATGCAGCAAGCATGCTGACACTCTATGGAAGTGAGGAAGTGGTCCAGTACTTGCCCTTATCTTCATTTACTACCTTAGAAGAGGCGTTGGATGAGCTTGGATGGCATCGCAGCATCTTTGAAAAGCAGACAGGAATCCGCTGGCTGATGGAAGATCGTCGTACAGGACGAGTAATCGGGACCTGCGGATACCTGGAGTGGGACCATACCCACCGCCGAGCAGAGCTGGGCTATGATCTGTTATCCGATTATTGGGGAGATGGGTGGATGACAGAAGCGTTGGAATGTATCCTGCGGTATGGATGGGAGTCGATGCAGCTCCACCGGATTGAAGCAAAGGTAGACCCGGCCAACTTGGCGTCAGGCCGTCTGCTGAGCAGGCTGGGATTCAGCCTGGAAGGGGTGCTCCGTGATTATGAGTATGAGAAAGGGACTTTTATTAATCTGGCAGTGTATTCCCGTATCCGAAATGAATAGATACAAAAAGGCTGCACGGTTTCATTCCGTGCAGCCTTTTTGTATCAGATCAATCCGAAGTGACGGAGGGCACTCGCGATGCCGCCCTTGTCCACATCTGTTGTAACATAGTCGGCGAACGGCTTCAGGTCAGGATGCGAGTTCCCCATCGCAATGCCCAGTCCTACCGTCTCCAGCATTTCTTTATCGTTCAGTCCGTCACCGAAGGCTGCGGTCTGTTCAATCGGGATGTTCAGTTTCTGCAGCATAGCTTCAATGCCTCTAGCTTTGGAGCCGCCCACAGGCATAACATCCATCGCCGTCGGATGCCAGCGCACCAGCCGCAGATCGGGGAAAATATTCTCATAAAGATGCTCGTCTTCCGGTGTGCAGTGAAGGAAGACCTGATAGATATCTTCTTTTTGCCAGAAATCCGGATCATAACCGGGAAAATCCACACGGAGCGATGCCACCGAATCAACCATATGGGGATGATCCTCGACATTGCTGAAATAAGTCTCTCCGCCTTCAAATACAAGCGAATGATTGTTTTTGGCCGCTTCCTTCACGAGCAGCTCCAGATGTTCTCTCGGAATGGAGAACTTGTAGACGGTCTCTCCCTGATAGACAGCGTACGCGCCGTTCAGGCTGACAAAAGAGTCAATGCCCAGTTGTTCGGCGATGGGCTTGAAGAAATAAGGAGCGCGTCCTGTAGCGATAACGGCCTCGATGCCGTTCGCCTGGAGCTGGGCAATCGCGTCAATCGTATCCTGCGGAACCTGCTTGGTCTCATCAACGAGCGTTCCGTCAATGTCAAAGAAAACTACTTTATAATCCATGATGCTGATTCGTTCCTTTCCACTTAAACAGAATGCTGAACTATGAAAAGTATAGCATAATCTTTTGCAAATTCCTGCAACTAACATTCAGTACCGATCAAAACTTGCATGGCATCCGGATCTGCACCGACATTCAGCGAAAAAAATAACTGCACATCGGAGTCGTTCCTTTTCAGTTCGATCCGGTGATGGAATGGTGTTTCTCTGCTGATATGCAGCAGCTCCAGCGTGTGGTCATCCAGCCAGGCATAAGAGGTCCACAGATGCTCGACGCCCCCTGAACCCCGCTGTAATTGAACAAACTGCTTGTTACAGCAAGCCAGGCTCCACGTCCGTACGTCAAGCGATGTATGCCTTGTTCGCCGGTCACCAGCAGCTGAAGACGATCCTGCCCGTCATCATTGATCTGCAGCGTTTCGAGCACCGGGTTAGGCGGAAAACGGTACACTTTGCCTGTCCATTCCATGGGTGTGGGAACGTTAGAACCCTGGGCGGGCGGATAGGATAGGGCGGCAAGGGTACGCTGTAAAGAGGCATGATTTGCTGGAGCGGGGGGCAGAGGTTGGTCTGTGAAGGCAGACAGCAGCTGATCCCATACGGTGTTCAATAGGAGTTCTGTATGCTGACTGCCTGCCGTGAACACGACAACAGCGTCCAGATGGGGCAGTACAATGGCCATCTGGCCAAAGGCACCGTCTGCGCGGTAAGCTCCGGACCTGCACAGCCAGAACTGATAACCATACCCCTGGTGCCATTGGTGATCAGGCTCTGTACCTGTTTCCACGTGGAACGTGCTGGCTTCATCTACCCAGGCTTCCGGAATGAGGCTGCGGCCGTTCCACCAGCCCCGCTGGAGATACAGCTGACCAAATTTGGCGGTATCCTCGGTGCGCAGCTTAAGTCCCCAGCCCCCAACAGTTTTGCCGCGGGGACAGCTGGCCCACTCGTAATCGGTGATTCCCAGCGGTTCGAACAGACGGGTTTGCAGATACTGCTCCATGGATTGTCCAGCCGCTCGCTGCACAATGGCAGACAGCATATAACTGGCTCCGCTGTTGTAGATGAAACGTGTCCCTGGTTCATGCGTTACCGGAATCCCGAAAAAGGCGGCCGCCCAATCCCCATCCGGCTGCTGCAGCATCGCCTGGTTCGCATCTTCATCCTGACCTGCTGCCATCATCAGGAGGTACCGGACCGTAAGCCGTCCAAGCAGGTCCGGGATAGCCTGCGTCAGATACTCAGGAAAAAAGGAAACGACCAGATCTTCAATGTTCAGCAGTCCTTCATGAGCGGCGATGCCGATGGCAGAAGAGGTGAAGCTTTTGGTCAGCGAATAGACGGCGTGCTTGTAACTGGACTGGTAGGGGGACCACCAGGCTTCGGCCGCCACTTGTCCATGTCTCAACACCATAAGGCTGTGCAGGAACTGCCCCAGCCCGTCTGCCTTATGTATAAACTGCTCTATACCTGCAGAATGAATACCAACGGTCTCGGGAACAGCTCGGGGGAATCGGAAATCTGCCATGAGTAGACGCTCCTTAATAGATGGGATTATTAAAATATAATGTAAAATATAACATCAGCAGCCGTCATGAACACGACTAATAAAGGTCATTACGTCAATTTTTTTCTGTAAGTTTACGTTGACGTTAACGTTATAGGGGAGTAAGATAGAACTATGATGTTTCATGAAAGTTTACGTAAACCATTATTTTTTATTCATTTTGAGCTGTTTAACAGCTTGATACCAAATGAATGGGGAAATTTATGACTTGAGGAGGCATAGTTCATTGGACCTGTTCAAAATCGATGAGGTTGCCAAAGAATGCGGCCTGACCAAGCGCACGATCCGCTATTACGAGGAGATTGGATTGCTGCCCTCTCCCCAGCGGAGTGAAGGCAATATTCGGCTGTACACCCAGGAAGATATTGAGCGGCTTAAGAAAATTGTGGCAGCCAAAGATGTCCTCGGATTCTCGCTTCAGGAGCTGCAGTATTACATGCAGGCAGCCGATCAGCTGAATGACCAGCGGCAGAATTACCGTCAACATACGGAACGCTTCAGCCCCGAGGAACGGAAAAACAAGCTGATCGAGATGAATCAGACGCTGGACGAGCAGCTGCTGCTGATGAAACGCAAGATTAGCAGCATTCGTACGCTGCAGGCTGAGCTCGAAGAGCTTCGTGTTCGAGTCCGGCAGGGACTTGCGAAGCTGGATCAGGAAATTGGCAAGGAATCCTAGATTACAACATCACGGTGGAGGTTATACATGTTATGAAATCAGATACTTCAGCACAAGGAGATTTACGCGAACGCGGAGGTATGTTGTCCCAGCCCAAAGCGGTCTGGGCGGTTGCATTTGCCTGCGTGATTTCGTTTATGGGTCTAGGTCTGGTAGACCCGATTCTGCCTGCGATTGCAGAGCAGCTGCATGCCAGCAAAAGCCAGGTATCCCTGCTGTTCACCAGCTATAATCTGGTAACCGGGATAGCCATGCTGATTACCGGCGTTGTATCCAGTCGTCTGGGAGTCAAATGGACGCTCCTGACCGGGATGCTGCTGACGGTTATTTTTGCAGCTCTTGGCGGTACGGCGGATACGGTCGGCGGTATTGTCGGCTTCCGTGCAGGCTGGGGCCTCGGGAACGCTTTGTTTATTGCGACAGCCCTGTCTGCGATTGTCGGCCTTTCTACGTCCGGAACAGCCAAAGCCATTATTTTGTATGAAGCTGCTCTCGGTCTTGGTATTTCTGTAGGACCGCTGCTTGGCGGTGAGCTGGGCTCGATCTCATGGCGCGGCCCGTTCTTCGGTGTCAGCGGTCTGATGCTGATTGGCTTCCTGTTCATTTTGTTCATGCTTCCCAAAATTCCAAAACCGAAGAAGCGCGGTTCCATTGCGGATCCCTTCAAGGCACTGTCGTATCCGGCCCTGCTGACGCTTGGTATTGTTGCGCTGCTCTATAACTTCGGTTTCTTTACCCTGATGGCGTATTCTCCTTATGTCATGCATTTGGATGAGCACGGCTTGGGATATGTTTTCTTCGGATGGGGCATTCTGCTGGCTGTGACCTCCGTCGTTGTAGCCCCGAAAATACAGAGACGTTTCAGTACGGTATCATCGATTAGTGTCATGCTGACCCTGTTTGCTATTGATCTGGGTGTTATGGCCGTAGGTACGATTAATAACTCTCCGACAACGGTGATCGTGGCCGTTATTGTGGCGGGTATTTTCCTGGGTATTAACAATACCTTGATTACTACAGCAGTCATGCAGGCTGCGCCGGTGGAACGTTCTACTGCTTCGGCAGCATACAGCTTCCTGCGTTTCCTGGGCGGTGCGATCTCCCCTTGGCTGGCTGGCAAGCTGTCCGAATGGTATGCGGCTGAGACGCCGTTCTACTTTGGTGCCGCTATGGTGCTGGTAGGTGTGATCGTTCTGCTGTTCCGCCGCCGCCATGTTGCTTCTATTGTTATAGACGGACACTAGGGAAACAGAAGAGTAGAGATTTAAAGGATTGTAAATTGAGGTAAGGAGGCTGATTACGTATGTTCAAGCATATTTTGGTGGCTGTTGATGGTTCTGAGCATTCCATGCATGCCCTGAATACAGCCAAAACGCTGGCTGTCAGCCTGCAAGGTGAGACAGCGATGACAGTACTGCACGTTAATCCTTCCATTGCCATGAATGAACCGCCGGTTGGCGTCGATGTCGACGACCGCATCGAAGAGGAGGGGCGGCATATTCTGGAGCCGGCCGCCGATTTACTGGCCGGATCGGGAATTACGTATGAAATGGCAGCCGCACACGGTAATCCTGCTGAGGTGATCTGCCAGGCAGCGCGGGAAAAGAACGCCGACCTGATCATTATGGGGACACGAGGACACAGCCTGGTGAAGGAAATGCTGCTCGGCAGTGTAAGCCACAGCGTTATCGCCCACGCTCCCTGTCCTGTGCTGACGGTGAAGTAGGATGAATAAACAGCATTTATGGATTGGCGGACAGGAGCACGAGGCTGCAGCATATACCGAGCTGCGTTCCCCGTATTCCGGCGAGCTGGTAGCGGAAGTTGCCGAAGCAGGGGCTGCGGAAGTGGACGCAGCAATCACAGCCGCGGCCCGAGCTGCCGGGAAGATGCGTGCCATGCCTGCCCATCAGCGGGCAGACATTCTGGAGCAGCTGGCGGCGAAGCTGCACGCCCGCAGGGAGGAGGCGGCGCGTCTGATCGCCGCCGAAGCGGCCAAGCCGGTCAAGACGGCGTTGGCCGAGGTCGACCGCACCGTCCAGACCTACAAATTCGCGGCCGAAGAGGCCAAGCGAATTCATGGGGAGACGGTGCCCCTGGACGCTGCGCCCGGAGGAGAAGGGCGCCTGGCCTACACCGTGAAATACCCGGTCGGTGTGGTTGGGGCAATTACGCCGTTCAATTTTCCGATGAACCTGGTCGCCCATAAGGTCGGTCCTGCACTGGCCGCAGGCAATACGGTCGTGCTGAAGCCTGCAGAACAGACGCCGCTCTCCTCCTACTTCATCGCAGGCCTCCTGCATGAAGCCGGACTGCCGGCGGGCGCTTTGAATGTGATCAGCGGTGATGGCAAAACGGTCGGAGACCGGCTTGTGACTGATCCGAGGGTGAACTATATTACTTTCACCGGCAGCCCGAGAGTGGGCACGGAGATCCGCTCCAAGGCAGGCCTGAAGAAGGTCATGCTGGAGCTTGGTTCGAATTCCGCAGTCATCATTGACCGGGACACCGAAATTGACAAGATTGCCGCACGCTGTGTGAGCGGGGCGTTCGGGTATCAGGGGCAGGTATGTATTTCGCTCCAGCGCATCTATGTGCTCCAGGAGCGTTATGACGAGTTCGTCACGAAATTTGTGGAAGCGGCGAAGACCTTGAAGACAGGGGACCCGTTCTCGGAAGAGACCGATGTATCGGCGCTAATATCGGCGAAGGATGTGCAGCGGACACTGGACTGGATTCGTGAAGCACGCGAAGGCGGGGCAGAGCTCATGCTGGGCGGTCAGGCAGAAGGTCAGGTGCTGCAGCCAACCGTGCTGCTGAACGTAAATCCGGAGGCAAAGGTTTCCAGTCACGAGGTGTTCGCACCGATCGTCATGATTAATCCGGTTCATTCACTGGAGGAAGCCATCGAGCATGTCAACCACTCGGATTATGGCCTGCAGGCCGGTATCTTTACTCAAGATCTCCGTGCAGCGCTGGATGCCTCGGAACGTCTGCACGTTGGCGGGGTTATGATCAATGATATTCCTACATTCCGTGTAGACCATATGCCTTACGGTGGTGTGAAACAGAGCGGTGTGGGACGTGAAGGTGTTAAATATGCGATGGAAGAAATGCTGGAAATGAAGCTCGTTGTGTTCAATCGCACACTGGAATGACCGGTTACACAGATAAAAGGAGGGGAAACCCTCCTTTTTTGTTATGCCTGCAGATTTCATAGTTCAGGGGAAAAGCGGATTTCCAGCAGCTCGGTATCCTGTAAGGCCGACAGCTGAAAAGGATGAACTTCGGAACGCAATACTTGTCCTGGTGCAAATGGCCGGCTTCCGCCTTCTGCCGACCCTGCGGTGCCGGCTCCTTTGAGGATCAGCCACCAGCATGAGCCTGTGCGACCGGCGCCCAACGTCAGGTTCTGGCCCGGGCGGAGGAACAGGTGGGAAGTCTCGACATTCCCCGGCCTTGGCGGTGGACAAGCGGAGCGGAACAGCATATCCTGCTGCTCTTGTCCGAGCAAATCCTTGATCCGGTTCGCTTCTTCCTTGGCTGCGATCAGGATACCATCGCGGCTGGCGGCTGCGATAATGTCCGGTACGTTGATAATATGCAGTGGAAAAGGCAGCTCATTCACAATGTGGCTGTTCGGGGAGCTTCCGCTGATCAAGCCTTTTCCGGTCACAGGCTCCGCCAGCTTGGCCGTCAGAGCGCTCCAGCTGCCAAGGTCCTGCCATTCTCCTGCATAGCGTACAACCGCGATCTGCCGGCTGCGTTCGACCACCTCCTGGTCGAAGCTCCGGACGGGCAGCTTCTCATACTGCTCCAACAGCTCTTGCGCATGAAGCGGCAGTCCTGCACGCTGTATATACTCGCCGAGACTGCGGCGGCGGAAGACGAAGACGCCGCAGTTCCACAAGGCTCCTTCGTTAATCAGACGTGCGGCTTCTTCAGGGGAAGGCTTCTCGGCAAAGCGGGCAACCTTTTTATAGTCAGCAGCACGTTCATTTTCCCGGGCTTCCGGAACAATATAACCGAACTGACTGGAGACCTGCGTGGGCTCCGTCCCGAGGAGCGCTATATCCGCACCCGAGGTTTCCAGTACCTTAGGGAGCTGGCCGAGCAGCTGCCAGAACCGGTCATCCGCATACGTATCTGCCGGAACGACGCACATCAGGCCGTCTTCCGGTTCTTCGCGCTCCTCAAGGGCCAGCGCGGCCAGTACCGTCGCTGTAAACGTACCCCGTTTGTGCGGCTCCGCCAGCACAGCGGCCCGGTTACCCGCATATGCTGATGCAAGGGCGGCCTGATCGCTGTGTGTCACCAGCAGGGTAGAGTTCAGCAGCCCGGCGCTTTCCAGCTGCCGGAGCACCCGGCTGAGCATACATTCATAACCTCCGCCCGGAGCCGGAAGCACTTCCAGAAACAGCTTGGAGCGGATTTCATTCGAGAGCGGCCACAGCCGCTTGCCGGAGCCGCCGCATAACAGAACGATATGCAAGCCTATCTCCTCCTTTTACGGGGTTCTGCGGTATATTTTGCGTTCGTGAAAAGACAGGGAACGATATTTACGGGCCAGCTGTGTCCGCCGTTCACCGGTCAGCATTTTGGCAGATGTGTGCAGCGCCTTGTTCAGGGACGGCTTCAGCATCATCTGATTGGGATTGCGGGTGTACATATAATTCGCGTAGGTCTCGAACTCCGAGAAGCCGAACTGCTTGGTCCGGTCAATGCTGCGAAGAATAGCGCGGTACCAGACGGTGCCGTGACGGGTTTCGATATCCTTCTTCAGTTCACGGACACGGGCCTTCTCGAAGAGCATATAGTGGGTGACAAAAGAACGCGGTGAAGGCGCCTGATGACCCATCAGCTTCCGGTACGTCCGGAAATATTCAGGCTGACTCCAGTTCCGGGTATAGAAAACGGTCTTGTCCTGCCGGCGGAATGTGTGTGGACGAATGAAGACGGTATCAGCATCTACAACCAGATAAAAAGCGGCTTTGGCAATCTGGTCGCCATTCAGCTTCAGCAGCTGCTGATAGAGCCAGCCGGAACGGTCCCACTTTTTTGAGCGGTAGACAATGTCTTTTTTGGTCAGCGGGAGTACGGTTCGTTCATCGACAAATGTGCATTGCTTGCGCGAGCACAGCCTGCGGATGGCCGGGCTCTGGGGAGATACGATATAGATGGAGCCGATGGGATGCCGGACATGCTGGCGGAGACCGTCTATGACATAGGGTAGCGTGGATAGATCTTTTTCGATGGCAGGAATCAGAATATCAATCTTCTCTGGGCGGTGCAGCCTTGCGGGAGAAGCAGACACATGATCATCTCTTTCCGTCATAGATTTTTAGATTAGCGCCGAGAGCGTTATGCGGTATTCTATGTCCGCCGGTTGAGAGACGTACGGGCTGTTCACACATTGTTTGTGTTCAGCAGGCGGATGTTTCATTCAAACCTTTATACCAAGGCATAGGATGCATGGACCGAGCAGTCGGGACATCTTCGACACATGCGCGGCAGAGAGGGGAGAGGACATTGAAGGTAAAGCAGGCGGCCAAGGTGCAGAGCAAGTGGATCAAGACCAAAATTCTGCTGCAGAACAGCAGCATCAAGCCGTTCATCCCGGATACCCGCAGATGGAACGAAGCTAATCTGAAGCAAATGATCCGGGATTACAAGATGATTTATATCAAACCGGAACGGGGAACCTATGGAAACGGCGTGATCCGGGCCGAGCATAAGGAGGGGAGTTACAAGTATCAGCTCAAGGAAAAGGTACACAACTTTGACAGTTTTCCGGCTTTCTATCAAAGTCTGTCACGGACCGTGGGCAAACGCAGCTATCTGATCCAGAAAGGGATACGGCTTCTGAAGCACAGCGGACGAAGATTCGATATTCGTGTAATGGTGCAGAACAGCCCGCAGGGTGTTTGGGAGGCTACCGGTATTATTGGCCGGCTCGGCCAAAAGGGGAAAATCGTGACGAACTATCACAGCGGCGGGCGCCCGCTTGCCATTGGCACACTGCTGCAATCACATCTTGGCACAGCGCAGCAGACCAGGCTGACGGAGGAACTGTATGCCCTGGGTGTGCGGATTGCTCGTCAGATGAACAAGACCTATCCAAATATCCGGCAGATTGGTGTGGATGTTGGTTTGGACGCCGGAATGACTCCGTGGATTATTGAGGTCAACACGAACCCGGATCCTTATATATTCAATCAGCTGAAAGACAAGTCCATGTACCGAAAGGTCATGCGCTACCGCCGGGCAGCCAAGGGCAAATAAAGGGTTCAACTTTATACAGCAGGGTATAAAATGATAAGAATGATTTGGCAAAAGTAATTTGTATCCTTCTTAAGAAGGAGCAGCCGGGCAGCAGGATGTCAAAATAACCAGTGGGGTCAAGGGGGTGAGGGGTTGGCTTACAGTATGGAGGATTTATCCCAGTTATCGGGTCTTAGCAAGCCGGCATTAAGTTTTTATGAGGAGATCGGCCTTCTCAAAACCGGTTATGGGGAAGAGCATCATGAGGCCGTGCAGACGGCGAACAGACTTGATGGAGAAAAGCCGTATGGGGAGGAGGAGCTTCAGCGGCTGCAGCATATCATGTTTTACCGGGAATGCGGGTATCCGCTGTCCGATCTAGATTTCCTGGTCCAGCAAAATCAGAACCGGATCGTCAATGACATGATCCAATTCAGGCAGAAGCTTCTGAAGCAAGCCAGCCGCCTGTACACCCTGGCTCAGACCATTGATAAAACGGTTGCAAGCTGCCAGGGAAAACATAAGATGGACCCGGAAGAATGGTTTGCAGGGTTTGATCCAGGCCTGCTGGAGCAGAATGCGCCTGCCCTTGCTTACAATGAAGCGGATCCGGGCACAGACACAGAGTTCCAGCTGCCTAGCAAGGAGCAGTATCTGGACTCCCAGGCGGAGCTCGACATCATTATCCGCAAGCTGGCCAGTCTGCTGAAAGAAGGACTCCAGCCGCAAGCTGAGAAGGTTCAGGAGCTGGTTCGCGAGCATCTGGATTGGGTCCGGCAGTTTTACGTGCCTACCGCCGAGATCTATAAGGGTCTTGGGGAGCTATATGTGGAGCAGGACAGTTTCCGCAAGCTGTATGACAGCTATTGCCCGGGCCTTGCCGAGTATCTCCGTGATGCCATGAAGGTACTGGCCGAACGTGAGCTTCAGTAAGAGTTTGAATTTTCTTGGCCGCAGAGCGGTTATCACAAAGGGGTGTCTCCAGTTGTTAGGCCGGACACACCCCTTTTTGCGAGTTAGTGGTTGCTGAAGCCAGTCCGGTTCTGCGGGTTGTGGCTGCCAATCGCGGAGAAGGACACCGGGTTATGGCCGAAGCTTTCTATTGAAGAAGTGCCGAAGCTGCTGGTCTGGGCTGTGCCCTGAACCCGGCCGAACTGCGGCTGGACCATCTGGGCGGAGGCCTGAATAGAGCTCTCCAGCTGCTTGCACAGCTGTGTAACCTGATGGTACTGCTGAACCGCAGTCTGGTGGCCCTGCAAAGCTGTTTGGATCATATGAGCAGCCTGGCGCTCACGTTGGGCAAGCTCTTCCAGACGGGCAGCATTTTGCTGTTCCTGCTGCAGCATTTGCTGATACATAGAGGACGCCTGCTGGGTTTGCTGAATCAGCTGCTGCATGATTTGCTCGCACTGCTGGATTTGCTGGCTTACGCTGTTGTTATAGTTCATGGATGAACCTCCTTCGTGAATTGGGATCAAGCCCCAAGTTATTGTGGCGGGAGACCTGGTGATTTATACGCATCATTTTGATTGGGTTTACCGATTGCAGAACCCGCCGCGATATATATGAAATCAGGTATGCAAAAAAAGAGATTTCCCCTACAGTACAGTGTACTGTTCGAGAAATCTCTTTTTGCTGCCTGAAATCTGCGGGTTTCTCCTGTTACAGCTGCGTAACCAGAATAGAGACGAATTCCTCCAAGAATCTCTGATCCTCGGCATCAAAGCGGCCTTTCAGGGGGCTGTCGATATCCAGCACACCATAGATTTCGCCATCCTTGACCAGGGGAACAACGATCTCGCTATTGCTGGCAGCATCACAGGCGATATGACCGGGGAACGCGTGTACGTCCTCCACAACCAGTGTTTTGCGCTCGGAAGCCGACGTGCCGCACACACCGCGGCCCAGCGGAATACGAATACAGGCTGGAAGGCCCTGGAACGGTCCAAGTACAAGCTCTTTGCCGTCATACAGGTAGAAGCCCACCCAGTTGATATCTTCCAGAAAATGATTCAGCAGCGCTGCTGCATTCGCCATATTGGCTACAGCGCTGGGCTCATCGTGAATGAGCGCTTTAAGCTGGCCCAGCACGGAAGAGAACTGCTCATGTCGCGCGCCTTCATAGGGAGCGGCTTGAAACATGGACCTCACACTCCTATCTACCATCGGTTAATTAAAATAGGATAGCTTTTTGGCGGGATGTAGTCAATACTTTTCCATAAGAAGTTTTTATCATAAGCCGACCAGCCTAAATCCATCACCAGTATGCCGAGAATCTCATCTTTGGCCTGATCCGGTATGAAATGGGTATAAATTCTGATTCCCCGGTGGTGTTCACGGGTAAGTAGTTGATATACAACCGTGGCGCAAGCGCCGGGAAGGAGAGCATTCATGCACGCAGAGGTACAGAACTTGTTTATCCGCATTCATATGCTTTATCTTGCTCAGCAGGAGGACCTGACGGTACGTGATGTCCTGCCCGCGCTGGAAAGCCGGGGATACCGTGTCGGTGAACGAGAAGTCAAGCAGGAGCTGGAACATCTCACACAGGAAAATTTCCTGACTGCTCATGATGATCAGTTCAGCGTAACCGGAACCGGAATTGAAGAGTTCAAGGAGATTCAGGCCATGCTCAGCAGCTTGTGCGGCGAGGTCGTAGAACCATCCCGAGCGAAACAGATGTCGGGGGCAACCTCTTAGTACAGAAGACCCCTATAGAATATGATCTGTATACGTACAACCCGCTTCCGCAAAGGAAGCGGGTTGTTTTGAGTTCATTAGGAATAGGGAGCTTGGATTGGGCTTCAAGCATCCGGCAGCGAGGCAGCGGCCGGGAGCAGGGCATTTTTCATCCGGTTCATGGATTCTTGAGGTTGACGTGATTCCGATGCTGACTCCGGCCGGTCCATCGTCATAACCTGATCCACAAAAGACTGGACCTCCAGCCGATAGGGAACGGGAGCGGCCGTGTAAGCATTGGCGTGCAAACCGCCTTCGACTAGGAACAGACGCTTGGGCTCCGGTTTGACCTCATACATGGCCTCACTCATCCAGGTCGGGACATAGGTATCCGCCGTGCCGTGAATGAACAGGACAGGCAGACGGCTGGATCGGACTGCCCGGATCGGGCTGACATCCTCCAGTCTGAATCCGGCACGGCGATATATCCGTGCATTCACCAGCTGCAGAAAAGGTCGGGCAGGGATATGATTAAGAACCGTCATCTGGTATGCCATCAGCTCGGTCAGATCCGAGTATGGGCAATCTGCAATGACAAATCGAACTGAAGGGTGGGCAATGGCCAAATATTCGAGAACAGTGCCCCCGCCGAGAGATAGGCCGTGCAGGCCGATATCTATCGCGGATCCCCGGCTGCCGAGCAGCCAGTGTACCCATGCGTCGACGTCATATTTTTCATGAAAACCATACGTCGTGAAGCGGCCCTCACTTTTACCATGACGGCGCTGGTCAATCAGAAGTATATTAAATCCCTTTTCGATAAACATGTCAGCAAATTGGGCAGAGGCAGCGTGAGAAGCGGTATATCCGTGTACGATAATCATCCATCTCCCTGAGCCGGGAAAAGGTTCAACGAGCACACCGTGCAGCTTCAAGCCATCCCTGCTTGTTACGCTGACACTCTTCTTGTGCAGTTCGGTATACTGGCGGCGCCTGTATTGTCCCTGCTGTTCCACAACGCGGAAGATGCGGTCTTCGGTCTGCACCTTCATCTGGACCATCAGCCGGAAGGCTATACCGGTAATGCTCGCGATAACCAGAAGGGGAAAACAGAGGACAGCGGCGGTGATCCAATACAGCAAGGTTCATCTCCTTCTTTCCATGCCATTTTGCCTTACCCTTTCGGGCAGGCTCCTGAACGTTCTAAGTATCATTACCCCAAATTTGCCAGCTCATCCGTGCTGCGAACCAAGCTGGAGCAGACGGACAGAAATTCAGGAAAGAAGGTTGTCTTCGGAAGCGACCTATGATTAGATGGCATATGGAGTCTTATTGATCAACGGTTGACCGTTTTTTTATTGTGCAGCAAAGGAGGAAGCAATGTGTATACATGCAAAGGATATATCCCTGAACTGGAGACACCCCGGCTGAAGCTCCGCAGGATGACACGGCAGGATGCTCCGGAAATCTACAGATGCTGGTCTGACCGGGAAGTGACCCGCTTTATGAATATTTCTCCCATGACCAGTGTAGAGGAAGCCGAAGAGATGATCGGTTTTCTGAACGATATGGCGGAGATAGACGATGCGATCCGGTGGGGGATCGTGGATAAAAGCACCGGGCGGCTGATGGGCAGCTGCGGATATAACAGCTGGCAGATTAAGGGTTCTTACCGCGGTGAGATCGGTTATGAAATTCATAAACCCTATTGGCGTAAGGGCTATATGACAGAGGCGCTAAAGGCGATTCTAACGTTCGGATTCGAGACCATGAGACTGAACCGGATCGAAGGTCTGGTCGATCACCGGAATGACGGCTCCTCAGCACTGCTGGCCAGTCTCGGCTTCACCAGGGAAGGGCTGCTGCGCCAGGTACAGCACACGGCGTCAGGTTTTAAGGACATGCAAATGTATTCACTTCTCTATGAAGAATGGCAGAAAGGGGATAAAAATCATGCTGCTCCAATATGATCGGGGCCGTTCCCTGCTTCACAAACTGGGGCCTGGCAGCAAATTTATTCTGCTGCTCTGTGTGTCGGCGCTTGCTATGGGCTGGAATACAGCCGGATGGGAGCTCGGCCTGCTGGTGTTCGTCGTTGCAGCCGCCCGTCTGGCCGGAGGGATGGGCTTTGGCCGGATGCAGCGGACGATGTCTTTTCTGCTGGCATTGGCGGTACCGTATTTTGTGCTGACTGCCCTTGCGGTGAACGGGGAACATGTTCTGTGGTCATGGGGGCTGCTGCATATCACTTCCGAAGGACTGAATGCTGCCGGTGCCATGACGCTGCGTATGTTCATTCTGTTCCTATCCTCACTGACCTTTATCATAACGACAGACCCGCAGCAGATTGTACAGGCACTTCACCGGAGGCTGAAGGTGCCTTATCGGTTTGCGTTCGGGATATCGTTAGCACTGTCATTCCTGCCGCTGCTCGAAGAGGAAGGCCGCACGATTTCGGCTGCCCAGCGTGTCAGGGGACAAAGACCGCCGCGCGGTTGGAGATCACGGCTCCGCTGGTGGGGCAGCTTCCTCACGGCTGTGCTGGTGAATGCGGTACGCAGGGTGCAGATGACGGCAGGAGCGATGGAAGGAAAGGGGTTTGGGGCTTATCCCGACCGGACGTATCTTCATCCGCTTCAAGGCAGCCCCGCGGGGCCGTGGATGGCCGGGCTGGGGGTTATAACAGCTGTACTGCTGCTGCTGTGGCACTGAAAGCAGAATAACGATAGAGTTGTTCTGATTGAGCAGGGTCTGGTTAAGCAGGCTCCGGGCAGTATGTTCAGATAATCCAGCCTGCCGATACTGCGGTGCAGGCAGCTTGCACTACAATTGTCAACTTAGATTAATAAATATTGGTTGACAATTACGGAGCAGGTCTTTACATTTACTTGTAGGCTTCCTTCATCCTCGGGTGAGGAGCTTCCTGTAAAAGGCATAATACATATTGATAATCCGGAGGGACACCAATGAACATGAAAAAACAAGGGATTTTTCAGGCCTTCACCACCCTGGATATTGTGCTGATGGCTATGCTGGCCACCGCCAACGGTGCAATGACCTTCTATCTGTCCGTCGTGAATAAGGCACTGAACAGCCTTGGCGGTCCGATTGCCACCTCAACTATTACCGGTTTGTATATGGTTTATGGGCTGCTGGCTTACTACATTATCCGTAAACCGGGAACCGCTGTGATCACCTATGCGCTGGGCGCTGTCGTTCAGAGCTTTATCGGTACGGCTTACGGCATTACCTCCGTAATTGCAGCCGCAGCCTGCTACATGGTTGTGGCTGAGCTGGTCTTTGCCCTGCTGCGTTACCGGGTATGGAACAGATTTATTATGATGATTGCTGGTGCTGCGCTGGTACCCATCTGGTTCCTGATTGCTGCCCGTCTGTTCGGCTATATGGAATGGGGCTGGAATGTACTGCTGATCGCCCTTGCTGTCCGGATTGTCAGCGGAGCCGTTCTATGCGGTCTGGTCAGCAAGCTGCTCGGTGATGCTCTGGTGAAGACCGGTCTGCTGCGCCGCTTCGCAGCCAGCACACAGGGGCGTGCCTGAACGTATGCATGACAAAGCCCTTTCTGTCACGCCAGCGGCTGTGGCGGTCCAACTGCATGAGGTAACCTATACGTATGAGAATGAGACAGATCCGGTGCTGCTGGGTCTGTCTCTGGCCATTTCATCAGGTGAATGGGTAGCAATTGTGGGTGCGAGCGGCAGCGGGAAATCGACGCTGTGCCAGCTGCTGAACGGCTATCTGCCGAGAGCCGGCGGCGGCCAGCGCACCGGTACGGTGGCGGTAATGGGGATGGATCCGGCGGAGGCGGAGATCGCCGGGCTGGCGGGCGCGGTGGGCCTGGTCTATCAGGACACCGATGCCCAGCTCGTCCAAGCGGTTGTGGAGGACGAGGTGGCCTTCGGGCCGGAGAATCTGTGCCAGCCTCCGGCCGAGATCGGCCGCCGCATCACCGCTGCGCTGGATGCGGTCGGGCTGGCCGCCGAGCGGCGCTCCTTCGTGCGCCGTCTCTCGGGCGGCCAGCGCCAGCGCACCGCTATCGCCGCGGTGCTGGCACTGGTCCCGCCGCTCGTCGTGCTCGACGATGCAGCGGCGAGCCTCGACCCGCCGGCCCAGCGCGAGTACACCTCGCTGTGCCGGCGGCTGCACCAGGACGGCCGGACGGTCATTACCGCGTCCGGCCGTCTGGATGAGACGGCGCAGGCGGCGCAGCGCGTCCTCGTTCTGGCCGGCGGCACCGTGCTGTTCGACGGTCCGCCGGCAGAGCTGCTGCGCGATCATGGCGCGCAGCTGGCCGGGCTGGGCCTGCTCCCTGCAGACCTGCAGGCAGGAGCAGCCGCAGCCCGGCGGGCACGGGCCGCGCAGCGCGAGGCCGGCCCGCTGCTGGAGGTGAAGGGGCTTACCTTCACCTATCCCGGCGCCGTCCGCCCGGCACTGGCGGATGTCAGCCTGTCCCTGCAGCCGGGCGAATGGGCGCTGCTGGTCGGGAGCAACGGCTCCGGCAAGACGACGCTCAGCCAGCTGCTGATGGGGTTGCAGCCGCTGCCGCGCGGACGGCTGTTCTGGAGAGGGCGGGATCTCTTCCGCACCCCGGTGGAGCAGCTGGCCCGGGAGATCGGCTACGTATTTCAGCAGCCGGAGCATCAGATGGTAGCTTCTAGCGTCTGGGAGGAATGTCTCTTCGGTGTCCGCGCCCAGCTGAACTTGCGAGCAGGCCAGGAGATCCCCCGGGCAGAGCGGGAACGGGCGGAGGCCCTGCTGCTGCAGGCTGGCCTGTGGGACAAGCGGGAAGATTCCCCCTATCTCCTGAGCGGCGGCGAGAAACGGCTGCTCAGCGTGATTGCCCAATTCATACTGCCCAAATCACTCTACATTCTGGATGAACCCACCGCGGGAACCGATTACCGTGGAATCCAGATCCTCCTTGAGCTCTGCCGGCAGCAGGCTGCGGCTGGAGCAGCCCTGCTGGTGATCACGCATGATCCGCAGTGGATGGAAGAGGATGCAGATCTCTGCTGTCAGCTGGAGCAGGGGAACATGCTTGTCCGGCGGCTGGGTGATTAGATCCGCTCTCTCTTGACAAGAGGCTTCTGGACAAGCAAGATAAACGGGTCCGGCAGAAGTGGAGGAGGAATCTTCCAACTGCGTGATACCGGTTTACCGGTTCAGAGAACATGACCGAATCCGTAAATTTCACCTGATCCCAGGCTTCTCTTGCATGAAGACGGCGGTCACGCTGCGGCAGCAGCCGCCTTTTTTGAGGTGTACAGGCTGTCCGCCCGGAGTGAGTCGTATTCTGGAGAATGGGGGAATATATAGCAGATAACGGTCTGTAAAGAGAGAAGGGTGAATATGAATGCTGCGGTAAAGCCGAGGCGAAAATTAGTGCTGGCCGGTGTGCTGCTGGCCACATTCCTTGCAGCAATTGAGGGTACGGTCATCGGGCCTGCAGGCCCGACGATTGTAAGTGAACTGGGCAGCGTGCAGCTGCTGAGCTGGATTTTTACTTCTTACCTGTTAACGATGGCTGTGACGACACCGATCTTCGGCAAGCTGAGTGACTTGTTTGGCCGCAAACCGATTTTTCTGATCGGGGTTTCTTTGTTCATTGGAGGCTCGCTGCTGTGCGGCTTATCAGGGAGTATGTCGATGCTGATCCTGTTCCGTGCCATTCAGGGGATTGGAGCAGGTGCCGTCATTCCGGTGACGTTCACGATTATCGGCGATATCTATACAATGGAGGAACGCCCCAAAATTCAGGGGATGATCAGCTCGGTCTGGGGGATATCCTCTCTGATCGGTCCGCTGCTTGGCGGCTATGTAGCCGATCACTTTGGATGGGAATGGATCTTCGGATTTAATGTTCCCTTTGGTCTGCTGGCGATGTTCTTCATCGCCCGGTATTTGAAGGAGGAGATTGCCAAACGGACGGCACGCATTGATGTGGCGGGGGCAGCGACCTTTGCCATCGGCATGACCGCCCTGCTGCTGGTCCTCGCTACAGGCGGACAGTCGCTGGCCTGGAATTCGCCGGGTCTGCTGCTGCTGGCTCTGCTTGCAGTTGTACTGCTCATTGCCTTCTTCCTGATCGAGCGGAAAGCACAAGAGCCGATGGTGCCGCTGAAGCTGTTCCGTATCCGTGACATTGCGGTAGCCAGTGCAGCGGCGTTCTTCGTCAGTTCGCTGCTGATTGGCTTGACCAGTTATTTGCCGCTGTGGATTCAGGGGGTGCGCGGCGGGGATGCCACCTCATCCGGACTGGCACTTGCGCCGATGACGGCCGGCTGGCTGGTGGGGTCGGTAACGGGCGGCCGCCTGCTGATTACACTTGGATCCCGCCGGACTTCCCTGATCGGACTCAGCTTTATTGTGCTGGGTGCAGGCGGGATGACGCTGTTAACCGCAGGTACATCGCAATGGCTGCTGCTGATCTGTACACTGCTGTATGGTCTGGGCTTCGGTTATTCCATGACCGTGTTTACGATCATTGCCCAATCTTCGGTCGGCTTTAACCTCCGCGGAGCGTCTACCGCGCTGAATACGTTTCTGCGTACGCTGGGTCAGACGATTGGAGTGGCCGTGTTCGGAGCCTGGCTGAATTTCAGAATTGCCCGGCAGAGCGCGGAGCAGAACTTGATAGGGCAGGGGGTAACCCAGGAGGACATTAACAATCTGCTGTCCCCCGAGACGCAGCGTACGCTGGCCGGACAGGCTTCCGTCCTGCTGAAACATGTACTGGAGAACAGTCTTCATACCCTGTTTATTATCATGGCCGTTATTGCTGTGATAGGCTGGCTGGCCGTAACCCGGTTTCGGGATCAGCCGCCCTCAGCAGAAGAGCAGACGGCATCAGGCACCCAGGTGCCTGCAGGCCGGCGTGCCTGATCGGAACAACGAATGTTAAAGCCCGGGAAACGTTAAGTTTCCCGGGCTTTTTGGCATGGCGTATCACGATTTATGGATGGAGGCAGCAGCGCTGTCAGCGCCCATACCCATCTTCTTCAGCAGGTGAATCAGCTGTTCCTTCTCGCTCTCATCCAAGGCATTCATGGCTAGATGAATGCGCTGGGTATGACAGGGGTAAATCTCGTCCATCATCTGTTGGCCCCTGCTGGTTAATTCGGCAAAAATAATACGCCGATCCTGCGGACAAGGCCTGCGGTGCAGAAACCCCCGCTCCTCCAATTTATCAATGACATAGGTCACGTTGCCGCTCTGCAGCAGCAGCTTCGAGCCGATTTGTTGAATGGGCTGGGGCCCTTTGCGATAGATCACTTCCATCACGGCAAAAGCCGTAGGATTGAATCCTCCGTTTTTGCTGCTGGCTACGGAATGCTCGGATACACTTTTGAATGACTTGGCAAAAACGCGAAACAAGTGCATGGACTGCTCCATTTGCGCGTCGGATTGCTCCTGCAGCAGGTTGGGTTGGTACATCATCATCCCGCCTTTTCTGATTGGTTCCTTCATTATAGGAGGGGGCATCAGATGGCGACATGATAAATATCACATTAAATGGATTTTAAATAAATTAAATTCTTCCTAAATCGTCAGCCTCTCGCCCTGCCGCTCAAAGTCATAATTCCATCTTCGGGTTGGTGAAGGTTCATCCTCCGGACGGAGGAGACCTTACATTTCTTTCGATAAGATTAAAGGCATAAGAAATATATGGTAATGTGTCAAAGATCGCGAACAGGGAGATGTGAGATGATGATGGAACGTAAAGCAGCCGCAGAAGAAAGAACCCCAGGAGGTTCCCTGCTGCGTAATCGGGCTTTTGTATCACTGATGCTGGCCCAAATGACTTCCAATATCGGAGGGTGGCTCTATCTGCTGGCCCTGCTGACCTTACTTGGAATAAGGTGGCAGGCGACGCCTTGGGAGATCACCATGGTGACGCTGTGCTCCGCGCTGCCTTTTCTGGTGGGCGGACCGTTTGCCGGGGCGCTGGCTGACCGGATGGACCGCAAAAAGCTGATGATCGGGTCTGATGCGGTTCGCGCTGTGCTGGTGATTGGACTGGTATTTGCAGTGCATTTATGGCAGGTCTATCTGATCCTGATCGTGAAGGGTGTGTTCGATATCCTGTTTTCACCTGCGAAGAGCGGTAAGCTGAAGGAAGTGGTGCCGGATGAGCAAATTCAGCAGGCGGTGTCGATCAGTTCATTTATTGAGCAGGGGGCCAAAATTGCAGGTCCTGCGATTGGAGGCGTATTGGTCGGACTCATGGGGATTCAAGGATGCTTTATCTTTAATGCCGTTACCTTTGTCATCTCCGGGCTGCTGCTGTTCGGAATTCCCGGGGGAAAAGTGACAGCAGGCGCCGGAGCTGCGGAATCTTCGCAGAATCGGGGGCGCCCCGAGCGCGAGCGCTCCTTCCTGGCAGAGACCGGTGCAGGAATACGATATTTGATCCAGATCCCGCTGCTCGGCTATGGTACACTGCTGCTGTCCATCGTGCTGCTGGTGCTGCAGCTGGCGGATTCCCAGACCATTGTTCTTTTTCGGGACATCCCGGGCATCCGTGAAGATCTGCTCGGCTGGTGCATTACGGCCAGCGGAGTAGGCACCCTGATGGCGGCTGCTTTAACCGGCAGGTGGAAGGGAATATCCCATCTGGGCAAGATGGGGATCGGCGCTGCTCTTATGGGTCTGATTTTCGGGCTGATCGGACCTATATCCACTACGGTCACAGCGGGAACGGGCACAACGGTTATGATGATCCTCGGATTTCTGCTGGCGGGGATGGGAGGCGGGTTCTCCTTTATTCCTTTCCAGGTTATTCTTCAAGAACGTACGCCTGTCCATATGACAGGCAGGGTGTTCGGCACGGTCAACAGTCTGACATCAGCCAGTTCCATTATCGGACCGGTATTGGGAGGTTTGTTCGTAACGGCCTACGGAACAGCATATGCTTTTGCTATAACAGGGGCTGCCCTGTTCGTGCTTAGCGTAGTGGTTCTTATGACACGGGCTGGCATCGAACGCAAAGACGCTGGATTTCAAGTGCAGAAGACTGCAGAGGTTGAGCAGGCGGTATCCTGAAAGAAATAAGTCGTGCTTTCATCCTTGAACACAGGTAAGCCGCGGGACGAACCGCGGCTTTTGACGTCGCATCTTTTGACGTATAGTTAAGAGAGACAAAAGAGAATGGAGAGGGGAATCATGCACAGACAAGAAAACGAACGACGACAACCGGGACAAGTCTATCAGAAAGAAGCAGTGCAAGGATTTATGCTGGATGCTCATATCGTGGAAGCCGGTTATGAGGCATCTGCAGGCACGATCCGCAATATTACCATTCAGGTGCAGCCAGGAGAACTGGTCGGTCTGATCGGGCCTAATGGAGCGGGCAAGAGTACCAGCATTAAGACGCTGCTGGGTCAAATGCAGTATGCCAACTATCATGTCCACATTGGGGGCAACAGCAGGTATGCGTATATTCCAGAGCATCCGGTGCACTATGATTACCTCACACTGTGGGAGCATCTGGATCTGGCCGCTGCAGTCTACGAGCTGGAATATGAGTCTTTCCGGCAGCGCGCCGAGGCTCTGCTTAGACGTTTTGGTATGTGGGATGTGCGTCATGATCTGCCGGGCAGCTTCTCGAAAGGCATGCGTCAGAAAATGATGCTGCTGGTCGGCTTCATTGCCGAACCGGACATGTATATTGTGGATGAGCCGTTTATAGGGCTGGACCCGCGAGCGACCAAAGACTTTCTGATTCTGCTGGAAGAGGAGCGAAGCCGGGGAGCCGGAGTGCTGATGTCTACCCACGTACTGGACACGGCAGAACGGATTTGTGACCGGTTTATCCTGATCTCCGGCGGTGCGGCTGTTGCCTCTGGAACCCTTGCCGATATCCGGCAGGCCAGCGGGAAGCCGGAGGCAGCACTATTTGAATGCTTTGATATTTTGACCTGAGGGGGATGACTATGAACCGACTTGAAGCAGAGCGGGCGGCATCCCTGACTGGCCGGAAGACTGGAGCGGAGCAGCTGTTTCGGCGGCGCTTCAAGGAATATATGACAAGCCAGTTTCGTGTGCTTCGGCTGGCTGCGGATTGGACAGTCCTGCTGTATATCATAATTCCTGCCTTATTATATGGAGGATTTGCCTATTCGGCATTGTGGAGAGAACCCCTGCCGGCATGGGCCCTCCAGCTTCCCTTTACCATTGAATTGGTGCTGCTCCAGATCCTGATGCTGGCAGGCACGGTACATTATTATCTGGAAGAGGCAGACAGCCTCTTCATCCGCCAGCATTCCTCATGGGTGCTGACGATCAAGCGCTTCGGAATGCGGTGGAGCCTGATCAGCTGGAATGCGGTTATTCTCTTTGCGCTGGGGCTGTTGTCTCCGCTGCTGGTGCGGGGGATTCGTCTGACGGCGGCGGGCATGCTGCTGCTGGCAGGCTGGACAGTGGCAGTGACCAGCATTCAGATGCTGGTCACCCATGCCGTCCGGGTGTCAGGCCAGGGCTGGAGAACGAAGCTGGCCCTCTTGTCAGCCCGCAGCGGATTGAGCCTGTTGTATGTTGGTATTGCTGTTCAATCCCGGCATCCCTGGCTGATTGCACTATGTACGGCTGCCGGCTTTAGTCTGCTTCCGCTGTTCGCCAGGTGGAGGCTTCGCCATTCGGCCTGGGACGGTGAGGTCAGGGAGGACCTGCACCACCGTATGCGCCTGACTTCAATATTGTTGAGTCAGGCAGTGGATAAGCCCAAACGTGTCCCGCGCAGGTCCTTTCTATTTAAAGGGTCGCGCAGGCTGCTGCCGGTGCGTAGTGAACGCGGACGTATTGTAGATTTATGTTTAAAATCCATGCTGCGTGACGGGTCGCAGCGGCTGCTCTATCTGCAGCTCATCGGGTTTGGGGCTGTGGCTGTGCTGCTGCCGCCTGCTTGGATTGGTGTAATCATCGGTTTTGTGATGCTGCTCCTGCAGGCTTATTGGCTGTACGGAGTATGGGGGGCATTTACCGCTTCCGGATTTTATCAGCTCCTTGGAGCAGATTCTCACCGGACACGATCCCGAGGCAGCTTTGCTGTGTCTTTGCTGCTGGCTCCGCCAGCGGTCATTCTTGGTGCGGCTGTTGCTATTCGCGGCGGAGGAGGCTGGTGGCTGCTGTCAATCCTGTTAGCACCCGTCCTGGGCTGGATCATATCAGGGCTTCTGCAATGGTATCAGCTCGGCCGGAGCGGGGACTGATCTGGATTGGCATGACACAGCGCATTGATAATCACGGAATCTTCTGGGTAATCTATATCCGGCTGGTCAAGCATTCCTGCTGGCAGGACCGTATTCACTTCAGGAGGACGATATTATGAAGGAACAAGCTTTACTATTCCGGTTTCATCAGGAGGAGCAGGCTCTCCAGGCACAGGATACCCTGGCCGAGCTGGGGTACGATGCTTCTCTGGCAGGTCACGCGAGTATTCAAGTCCATGTGGACCATCAGGATTTGACGTCTGCACTTGAAATCTGCCAGTCTTATGGAGGACAGCTGCAGGAGCAGGATCATGCTTCGGAGCTTCAATTGCTGCAGTCCGCCTATGATCTGGAAGAGATCCAGATTCCTGCCCATACGATTAATGAGGACTGGTCAGAGGAATATATGAATGGATCCCATACCTTTCCCCAGACGGACCAGGACAGCAGAGGCCTGCATAACAATAATGATGACGGGAGCAGGGAAGCGCCGGATGGAGGCTTCTCGGGAAGTATTCGGGCATAGCACTGCCCGGGTTCCTGTAATGAGCATAACCCCCAGACATGAGTCTGGGGGTTATTTCTGTAATCCGTCTATAGGTTGGAGTACCTCTATTCCAGCTGCAGTGCAGCACCTTTGCCTGCAGTATAGCCGGTCGCAAAGGCAGCCGTAATATTATAGCCTCCGGTATAGCCGTGAATGTCCAGAACTTCTCCGCAAAAGAATAATCCCGGCATCAGCTTGGACTGCATCGTTTTGGGGTATATTTCCTTCAAATGAACACCACCGCCGGTTACAAAGGCTTCTTCCAGAGAGCGGGTACCGTTGGCCTGGAACTCAAACCCTTTGAGCAGCTGAAGCAGCAGCTGCCAAGGTTCCTTCGGCAGGTGATGATACGTCACTTCTTCCGGCAAACCGGCTTTGGACAAAAGCAGGGGAATCATCCGTTCCGGGAGAATACCCTTAAGTGCATTTTTGAGCGCTTTCTTTGGTTCCAGCTCCAGCTTGGAATGCAGCTCTTGCTCTAATACCTTCAGCGGCTTGTCCGGAAACAGATCAATGGACATCGTCACCAGGCGGATATCGAATTTTTTCTGCACCTGCCGAATAAATTGACTGCAGCGAAGGGCAATTGGCCCGGACACGCCGAAATGAGTGAAAATCATATCCCCGCGGTGAGCGATGACGGTTTTGCCCTTGGGGTTAGTAACGGAAAGCTCGACATCCCGCAGGGACAAGCCTTGCAGTTCCCGGTTGGAAATCCATTTTTCCTGGGAGGTGATCGGAACTTCCGTTGGGTACAGCTCGGTAATGGTATGGCCTGCGGCCTCAGCCCATGCATACCCGTCCCCGGTTGAACCGGTCTGTGGAACAGACTTGCCTCCGGTTGCGATGATGACCGCACGGCTCGCAACAGACTTGCCATTCTTCAGTCTGACGCCCTGAACGGCATTGCCATGATAAAGAACTTCAGCAACAGGGCTGTTGGTTGTCATATGGACACCAAGGGACCTGACCTTGCCGACCAAGGCATCCACTACGCTCTTTGCCCGGTCTGACACGGGAAACATGCGGCCGTTGTCTTCTTCCTTCAGCGCGATACCCAATCCTTCAAAGAACTGCATGATACCGCGGTTATCCAGATGCTGAAATGCACTGTACAGGAAACGTCCGTTACCGGGAATATAGCGGATCAGTTCATCAATCTCCTTGGCATTAGTCACATTACAGCGGCCGCCGCCCGAAATACCCAGTTTGCGGCCCAGCTTGTCGCCCTTATCGATCAGCAGGACAGAAGCCCCGTGTTCTGCGGCAGCGACACAGGCCATTAGGCCGGAAGGGCCGCCACCGATTACAATTACATCATAGGTCATAAAAATCCCTCATTGTCGAAATTTTAGAACACCGTTCAAATAGGATATGCTGCCTAATTCGATCCTTTTCATTCTTAGAAAGGGATTAATTCGTACAGAAACGTTGACTTTATTATCTTTTACACATGACTTTACACATATATTGTAATATAGTGTCGCCTATGTTTTAATCGAAATAACCGATGCTTAGTTCGCAAGGGAGGAAGGCCCACAGTGAATGCTGTCGAACATATTCTGCTCCAAGTTTTTTTAGCCGGATTCGGACTCATTCTTTTTCCCTACGCTGTTCGCTATACCGCTGACGAATCAGGAAAGCCGGTACTATTCCGGAATTCCTATAATACCATACTCGCTGTGTGCTGTATTCTAAGTATTCTGCTGTGCCATCTGTTCCAATCCGGCTACCGGGACGGGTTGATTTTTGATCTGGGTGCGCTGCCTCTGCTGATCGGTATATTATACGGCAGATTAAGAACTGGTATAATCATCGCTGCTGCGGCCCTGTTGATACACGGCATATTTAGATACCAGCTGGATTTTTCGCAGCTTCTTCTGCAAACAGGGGTTATACTCTATCCTTTTATATTCTGGGCCGCTGGCTGCTTCAAGCGGAGTGGGGTCCAGCGCAAGCTCAGAATATTTAATCTTTTTGTGCTCGTATTTTGCGTATTGGACGTCTTATTTTCCACCTTTTCCGGGTGGAATACCATTCCCGATACTCCCCATAAGCCGGTCTTTAGTTTGGTTTATGTCATTGCAGGCCTTGCTGCCGGCAGCCTGCTGCTGCTGCACATCGAAACGACCCACGACCACATCAGAGACCGTGAACAAGCCCGCATCATGAGCAGGAAGTACGAATTGGAACGGGATAAATTCCGCCAGTTCCTGGACAACGTGCCCCTGCATGTCCTGACGCTTGATACCCGCCTTGAAATTGTTCTGATCAATGAAGTCATGCTGCAGTTTTTCCGTAAGAGCTCTCCCTTCTTGTCGTTTAAGGACGTCGTTGGTGAAGGAATTGAAAATTTCATAGCTCCCAATCTGGTTAAACGCTTCAGGGAACGGATTGAGATGGCGCTGGACGGCCAGGCCAGCCAGGAATCCGTCCATTCAGGTCCCTACATATTTTATTCCCACATTTCCCCGATACGTGACACATATAAGGAGGAGATTGTTGGCGTGCTTGTGATCTCGCAGGATATGACAGAAATTGAAATGCTGCGCAGTGAGCTCGGCAATGTGGAACGCCTTAGCCTTGTGGGGCAGATGGCTGCCAGTATTACACATGAGATCCGTAATCCGATGGCCGTGGTCCGGGGCTTCCTGCAGCTGATGCGGGAGAAAAGTCCAGGCTCGCTGGATCATTACTACCGGATCGTCATGGAGGAGCTGGACCGTGCCAACAGCATAATCAGTGATTTCCTGTCCCTGGCGCAGAACCGGATCGTCGAGAAGGAAGAACATCATCTCCATGATATCATCTATGAGCTTACGCCGCTGCTCTGGGCGGACGCCAACCTGCGTGGGCAGAGCATTGAACTGAAACTGGATGAGGACCTGCCCAAGCTCAATTTGAATCCGAAGGAAATGAAGCAGCTGATTCTGAATCTGTCCCGCAATGCGATGGAAGCGATGGACGATAAAGGGGTGCTTACCCTAAAGACGGCCAGCAGCGGAGAACAGGTTCTCTTCGAGGTGCATGATACGGGTCCGGGCATTCCTAAGAACAAGCTGGATAAGCTCTTCGAGCCTTTCTTCACGACAAAGTCAACCGGCACAGGTCTGGGTCTTGCGCTCTGTCTGAGTATCGTAGAGAGGCATAATGGTACCATTACAGTGGATTCCGAAGAAGGGAAGGGCACGGCCTTCAGGGTGGCCTTTCGAATGGAGCGTCCAATGCTGCGTTCTTGATTTCAACATACCGGAATGTATAATAAAGGAGTAGTCAGGCATTTTACATAAGTGCCTCAGATAAAGTGAATGAATACAGATCGGGCTGCCTTCAAGCAAGGTTCAGCTATTCCAAAGGAGTGAAAGCAGATGTCAATGTCTTTTGACCAATATATGAGAGATATGGTTCAGCCGATGCGTGATGAGTTAACTCGTCTGGGTATCCAGGAACTGAAAGATCCGGAAGCTGTGGAGAACGCTCTCCCGGATGCCAAGGGAACGACCCTGGTTGTCGTTAACTCGGTGTGCGGCTGCGCCGCAGGCCAATGCCGTCCGGGTGTAGCCAAGGCGCTGGAGCATGATATTACTCCGGATCACCTGTACACCGTATTCGCCGGTCAGGATAAAGAAGCCACTGCCAAGGCACGCGAATACTTCGCTCCATACCCGCCGTCTTCCCCTTCCATCGCCCTGATGAAGGACGGAGAACTGGTGCATTTCATCGAACGTCATCAGGTTGAAGACCGTTCGGCTGATGAGATTGCGGCGGATCTGAAGAGCGCATTTGACCGTTACTGCCGCTAAGTCAGTCCAGCAGCGCCCCGCCGTGTTCGGTTTCGAATCCGGCTGGGGCGTTTATTTGGTTTTAGACGGCCTTTCCCAAAATTTCAAAAACGAGGTGCATATTCAATGACGCTGCAGCAACAGATCATTAAGGAGCTTAACGTATCACCAACCATTAACGTCGAAGCCGAAGTCCGCAAACGTGTGGATTTTCTGAAAAGTTATGTGAAGCAGTCAGGTACGAAAGGGCTTCTGATTGCCATCAGCGGCGGGATTGACAGTGCCGTAGCCACAGGCCTGTGCAAACGTGCGACGGACGAGCTGACCGAGGAAAGCGGAGAGGAATACCGAACGCTGGGCGTATTTCAGCCTTACGGGAAACAGGAAGATATCGACCACAGCTACGCGACAGCGAAAGCCTTTGAACTGAAGTATACGGTTGAAACCAATATTGAAGCTTCCGTGAACCAGATCGCCGAAGAAGTAGAGCGCGGCATGGTGAAGATGGGGCTGGAAAAAACCACGATGACGCCGCAGGGCAAAGGGAATGTCAAAGCGAGAACCCGCATGGTCATGCAGTACGCACTGGCTTTTGAGCAGAATCTGCTCGTCGTCGGTACCGATCATGCTTCAGAGGCCATCACCGGCTTTTACACCAAATGGGGTGACGGCGCGGTAGATATCACACCGCTGGGCAGCCTGAATAAACGCCAGGTACGCCAGCTTGCGGCTCACCTGGGTGTGCCGAAGGAAATACTGGAGAAGGCGCCAAGTGCTGGTCTCTGGGAAGGACAGACCGATGAGAAGGAACTGGGTATCAGCTATGAGGATAATAGTGACTACCTCGAAGGCAAGCAGATTAACCCTGAAGTTCAGGAACGACTGGAAGCCTTCTACAAGCGAACACATCACAAACGTAATGCGATTCCGGGGATCTGATTGGTCACAATCGGGACTAACTAGGAAGGCGAGCTGCTCCTGCTGCGGGAGCGGACTCGCCTTCTTGCTGTTTACGGCTGGAATAGGCTTCAGCCTGTTCATGAAAGTCCGGGGCTGTTACAATATAGGGCAGAGAACAAAGGGGGATGAATTCTTGATCTACGGGATAGGACACGACGTACTGGAAATTCCCCGTCTGCAGCGCCTCCTGGACGGAAGGCACGGCACCCCCTTTATCGAACGGGTGCTGACCCCGCAGGAGCAGGCGCTCGCAAGGGAGCGCGGCCAGTCTGCCGAGTTCATCGGCGGCCGTTTTGCGGCCAAAGAGGCCATCACCAAAGCATTTGGCTGCGGCATTGGCGGCGTAATCGGCTTCAGCGATCTGAACATCGTGCCGGATGAGAAGGGCAAGCCTCTTGTTCAATTGAACACGGCAGCGTGGGAGCGTCTGGGGCTGTCTGCCGCGGAGCATGTTATCCATTTGAGCATTACGCACCAGCCGGGTCTGGCTTCGGCTTTTGCCGTGGTAGAGGCCCGCTGAGCGAATACAAGCGCAGCCAGGACTGCACAGGAGAGAATATACAGAATCATGAACAATACAGAACACAAGTCCACCTTCAGTACGGAGCTGCTGAACTGGTATATGGTCAGCAAACGGGATCTGCCTTGGCGCAGACACCGGGACCCCTATATGATCTGGATCTCAGAGATTATGCTGCAGCAGACGCGGGTCGATACGGTAATTCCGTATTTCCAACGCTTTACGGAGCGCTTCCCGACCATTCAGGCTTTGGCGGAAGCACCGGAAGAAGATGTGCTGAAGCATTGGGAGGGGCTCGGTTATTATTCCAGAGCCCGTAACCTGCAGCTGGCGGCCCGGCAGATCATGGAGCTGTACGATGGCCGGATGCCGGACGATGTCGAGGCTGTCGCCGGTCTGAAGGGCGTCGGCCCTTATACGACAGGCGCGATTATGAGCATCGCCTTCAACCGTCCGGTACCGGCCGTCGACGGTAACGTGATGCGGGTGCTGTCCCGGTATTTCCTCATCGAGGACGATATTATGAAGCAGGGGACACGCAAGCAGATGGAAGCGCTGGTGCGGGAGCTGTTTCCGGAAGGACAGGCCTCCCACTTCACCCAGGCGATGATGGAGCTGGGGGCGCTGGTCTGCACGCCCAAATCGCCGCATTGTTTGACCTGTCCGGTGATGGAGCACTGCGCCGGACGGCTGGCGGGGGTCGAGGAGACGCTGCCCGTGAAGACGAAGGCGAAACCCCCGCGTCCGGAGGAGCGGCTGGTCGCCCTCGTCGAAGGCCGCGGCAGCCGCAGCGGCCGCGTGCTGGTGCGCCAGCGCCCGGCCAAGGGCCTGCTGGCGCGCATGTGGGAGCTGCCGCATGTACTCGCGGCAGCCTCTGCCGGCACCGCCCCTGCGGGTGACGGCGCCATGGACCGGCTTGCCGGCGCCCTCCGGGAGGAGGGCGTAGGCGTCGCGCCGGTCCGCCATCTGCTGAACGCGGAGCATACGTTCAGCCACATCCACTGGAACCTGCAGGTGTTCCAGTGTGAGGAGGCTCCGGCCGCGCTGCCGGAGCCCGGGCACGCCGCCGCTGCTGCGCAGGTGGCGGAAGCGGCGGCGGCCTACGCGGAGAGCGGAGCTCTCGATGCCGCGCCGCCGGAGCCGGTCGCCTACCGCTGGATTACGGCGGCCGACATGGACACGTTGGCGTTCCCCAACGTGTTCCTCAAGATCCTGCGCAATTATTTCAGCGCGCAGGATGAGCAGTAGAGCCGGCGGTTCTTAGACCAACACAAAAAAAGGACCTCCAACGGAGGTCCTTTTCTATGAGCACAGCCTATTAGTTCTTGGCTGCAGTATAGCGTTTGTTCACTTCGTCCCAGTTGATGACATTCCAGAATGCGGAGATGTAATCAGGGCGTTTGTTTTGATATTTCAGGTAGTACGCATGCTCCCATACGTCCAGACCCAGAACTGGAGTCAGACCTTCGAATACAGGGCTGTCCTGGTTCGGTGTGCTGGTAATAGCCAGTTTGCCGTCTTTGCCGACAACGAGCCATGCCCAGCCGCTGCCGAAACGGGTAGTAGCCGCTTTGGCGAAGTCTTCTTTGAATTTGTCAAAGCCGCCGAGCTCGCTGTCGATCGCTTCTGCGATTGGACCCGTAGGAGCGCCGCCGCCGTTAGGACCAATAATTTCCCAGAACAGGCTGTGGTTATGATGACCGCCGCCGTTGTTGCGAACGGCAGTACGGATGCTTTCAGGTACGCTGTCCAGGTTGGAGATCAGATCCTCAAGAGATTTATCCTGCAGTTCAGGTGCGTTCTCCAGAGCAGCATTCAGGTTGGTTACGTATGTGTTATGGTGACGGTCATGGTGGATTTCCATCGTTTGAGCGTCAATGTGCGGTTCCAGTGCATTGTTCGGATAAGGCAAAGCTGGTAGTTGATGTGCCATAATGAAATTACCTCCTGAAATTGGATTGGGGTGGGCAGCCGGCTCGGATGAGAGGCTAACCTATGTAATAATACCCTCGACAGTAATATTAAACCGCATCCTGCTGATTTTATCAACATCAATGTTGGTAAAGTCGGATATCCTTGGATAGCAGCTTCCTCTCATAGCTTGTCCCTCCGCAGGAATAAAATACTTCAAAAAAAGCGAGTAAAAGGGGATGAAACCGTGCGTTCAGGCCATTTAAAGGAAGAGTTGGCAGCTCTAAAAATGTAAACGCTTTATATAAAGCGCTTACAGAAGAAAATGGATGAAATACAGAGAAAAGTGTGGTTTAATGGTCAAGGAAGCAACATTTTCGGATTTTTTTGTCGCCTGCAGGTTGTTAGCATATCCTTCATAAGCAGGATCAACGGCTGCTTGATTTGTGTCACTGCGGCTTTATTCTCATCTTATGATGGTGATGTTATCGTCATGCTATCTGACTTCGGTTTTTATGTAAAAATGCACTTATTTTTGCATAAAGGCCTTATTATGCTTACGAAAAGGGAGATTATGTTATGGAAGTTCGTTCCTTTCAGTTGAGTGATGTGAATCCGGTTACCGAGCTGCTTCAAACGGCTTTGTCCGAAGACTGCTACGAGAATACGATGGGTGCTTTTGCTCGTCAGTTATCCTGGGATTCCGATCTGATTATGGTTGCGGAAGAGAATAGCGAGATCGTTGGTGTATTGATCGGTACGATCGATAACAATCACGGCTGCTATTACAGAATTGCCGTTCACCCGGATTACCGCCGTCAGGGCGTGGGTAAGGCACTTGTGTCCAGTATGGAGCTTCGCTTCCAGCAGCGTAAGGTCAGCCGTATTTGGGTGGCTGGAGATGAGCACAATCAGGCGGCCATGCCGCTGTATGAAGCCCTCGGTTATGGCGCAAGCCAAATCCTGCAGGCTTTCCAGAAGCTGAGCATTCTGGCGCCACACTAAGAACGAAGACCCAGGTCCATCGTCGTGATTTTGCAATTATATATATGAATTTAATTAAGCGTTTTACATAAACCTACGCAAGAGTTATGCAAAATGCGGATGTAATCACAATATGGGCATATCTTCCAAGCCGTTGCAAATGGTCTGGAGATATGCTTTTCTATTATTATGGCTCAGTCTCTATAAATTATGATTTTAAATATATATGTCTGAATGGCGCCTGTTCCGGAATGTTCCGGGAAAATAGGCGCCGTTTCTCCTGTGCAGGAGAATGCTGCAGTTAAACCGGAAGGAGGGATCAAGGATGACGAGCGCAGGGACTACCACACAAGACCAGGTTGTTGGCTGGGATCGATTGAAACAGGAGATTAAGGCGGCTGCACGTGATCTGGGGATTGACTCTATCGGCTTCGCTTCCGCCGATCCTTTTGTGTCATTGAAATCCATTCTGGAGCAGCACCGGGCCAAGGGATACGAATCCGGGTTCGAAGAACCTGATATCGATAAACGTATACATCCGGCACTGGACGGCAGCAAGCCGTCATCGCTCATTTCTATTGCGGTGGCTTATCCTTCGAAGATGAAGGACCCGCCCAAGTCAGAACCGGGCAGGTACAGAGGAATTATCGCCCGCTCAGCCTGGGGGAAGGACTACCATCAGGTGCTGCGGGCAGCCATGGAGAAGCTGAGGGCTTTTATTCTGGAGCGGGTGCCTGAAGCTGTTATTCAGAGCATGGTGGATACAGGCGAGCTCGTCGACCGTGCTGTCTCAGAGCGCGCAGGCATTGGCTTCAGTGCCAAAAACTGTTCCATTATTTCTCCGGAATACGGATCATGGATTTTCCTGGGCGAACTGGTGACGAATATTCCGTTTCCTCCGGATACTCCTGTGACGGAGGACTGCGGAGAGTGCACGAAGTGCATTGATGCATGCCCGACAGGGGCGCTGGTGGGACCGGGACAATTGAATGCCCAGCGCTGTATTTCTTTTTTGACACAAACGAAGGGATTTCTCGATGAAGAATTTATGCTTAAGATCGGCAACCGGCTCTACGGATGCGATACCTGCCAGATCGTATGTCCGAAGAACCGGGGCAAGAACTGGGATCATCATCCCGAATTCACGCCGGACCCGGAGATTGTCAAACCGCTCCTGCTGCCGCTGCTGGATCTGAGCAACAAGGAGTTTAAAGAACGTTTCGGGGAGAGCGCCGCAGCCTGGCGCGGCAAGAAACCGATTCAGCGCAACGCGGTGATTGCCCTCGGCAATTTCAAGGACATTACGGCCGTGCCGAAGCTCACCGAAGTGCTGCTGAAGGACCCGCGTCCGGAACTGCGGGGAACTGCAGCCTGGGCGCTAAGCCGAATTGGAGGAGAGAACGCGATGAAAGCCATTCAGGAAGCTGCTTCAGGCGAACAGCATGAGCAGGTACAACAGATGATCAGACAAGCGGAAGAGAAGCTAAGTGAAGCTGGTAATCAAGCGGAACCAAAGAATGAAATGTCGGCTTCGGCCGACTTCAAGGGGAACGAATTCCAACCGCAGGTTAAGGAGACTGCCAGCGGTACATTCACGATCGTGACCGGTCATGAAGGGGAAGGCACACCGGTTTATTATGATGAACTGCTATCACCAATTGGTCCCCTGACCCTGTGTGCCACCGATCAGGGACTATGCCATATCGAATTCGGGGCCTTCCATGTGCAGGAGGCATACCTTCAGCAGTGGGCACGTACCTGGATCGGAGACTATGTCTATGTACGCAGTCCTGAGAAGCTGCAGGAGGCTTCTTCCCAGATGCGCCAGTATTTTGCCGGGCAGCGCCGTGAGTTTGATCTGAAGCTTGATCAGCGCGGCACACCGTTCCAACTGCAAGTATGGGAGGCTCTTGCCGATATACCTTATGGGGAGGTTGTCTCCTATAAAGCGATAGCCGAGAAAATTGGACGCCCGAAGGCTGTCCGGGCTGTTGGCGGTGCGAATAACAAAAATCCGCTGCCGATTGTCATTCCATGCCACCGGGTCACCGGAGCGGACGGAGGCCCGGGGGGTTATGCAGGCGGACTTCAGGTGAAAGCTCACCTGTTATCGCTTGAACAGACAGCCCCTGCTCCGGAGGCTTAAACCGCAGCTTGAGCGGAGTCTTCCCGGAGAAATTACACATGAGATGCAGGGTATCGGGGGAGCGGCAGGATGAAATATATAAGCGTGGATAATGTAGAGCCGGGGCAGCACCTCGGTAAAAGCGTCTACTCGAGCAACGGAACTGTACTGCTGTCCGAAGGCGTACAGCTGACCGTGTTCATGATCAATACGCTGAACCGGATCGGGGTCACGATGCTGTACATCAAAGACCCGGATTTCGCAGACGTAGATACCACTGACATTCTTGATGAAGCTACGAAACAGGCTGTTTTTAAGGAAATGAATGACACCTTTGAGGCTGTCCGCTCCGGGAAAGACTGGAGCACCAAGAAGATTAGTGTGAGTGCGGACCGCATTCTGAGTGATGTGCTGGCCAATCCGGAGCTGCTCGTGCAGCTGACAGATATCCGCACCGCAGATAATCAGCAGTATGTACATGCCACGAATGTCTGTCTCATTTCGATACTGATCGGGATGAATATGGGATTGAACATGTTCCAGCTGAAAGATCTGGCCATTGGAGCCATGCTTCATGATGTCGGCAAGGTGGGGCTGGATTCACTCGATGAGGCACTGGGCGGCCTGAAGGGGCATCACACCTGGCGTGGGTTTGAAGTGCTGAAGTCCAAGCGGGAATTCAATCTGCTGATTGCGCATGTTGCGCTGCAGCATCACGAGCGGTTGGACGGCAAAGGCTTGCCGCGTGCGCTGGATGCGCATGAGATTCATCAGTTTGCACGAATTGTAGCTGTAGCGGATACCTTTGATAACCTGATCACAGGCAGGAACGGCAAGGGTTTACTCCCGCATGAAGCCTGCGAAGAGATGATGGCCATGTCCGAGAAGCAGCTGGACCGGGATGTGCTGATCCAGTTCAACCGGATTATCTCGGTGTATCCGAATGGTACGAGCGTTCGCTTGTCCACCCGGGAGACGGGCGTGGTCGTGCGTCAGCACCGCGGACTTCCCGGCCGTCCTGTCGTTCGGGTCATCCATGGATCAGGAGATGACATGGAGGTTCAGGAAGTGGATCTGGCTGTGCATACGACGGTGTTTATAGAGGCTGTTTTGGCCTGAAAATGCCGTTTGCCCGTTCCTGTAGTTAATGCTATGATATGTTCGTGTGTGAACGGACAAGCCGTCGCATGAGATCATAAATACAGGGGTGAAGACATAACATGTGGGATATTATCATTCCGATTATAACATTGATCGTTGGCCTGGTCGGCGGCTTCTTCATCGGGGCATTTTACCTGCGCAAGCAGCTTGAGAAGATGCAGAGCGATCCTGAAATGCTGCAAAAGATGGCTAAACAGATGGGATATAATCTGAACGGCAAACAGATGCAAAAGGCTCAGCAGATGATGAAGAATCAGCCGGGTGTGCGTAATCAGCCCGGAGCAAGAAAACCGGGACGCCGGAAATAGAACCTGACCCCAAGAGCATCTTGGATACGGCGGAAGGAGGAAGGTTATGTCGGGAGTTAAGGACTATACCAATCACCAGGTCGAAGAGAACAGAGAGAAGATCGAATATCATGTGAGCCAGATCCTGAAGCTGATTGGGGAAGACCCGGAGCGTGAAGGATTGGTGGAAACGCCTGAGCGTGTCACCCGCATGTATGAAGAGATTTTCGCCGGTTATTCCGTAGATCCCAGAGAAGTGCTTGGCGTAACCTTTGACGAGAACCATGAAGAGCTGGTTATTGTCAAAGATATTGTATACTACAGTCAATGTGAGCATCATATGGCACCCTTCTTCGGCAAAGTGCATATCGGCTATGTGCCCAGCGGCAAAATAGTCGGCCTGAGCAAGCTTGCACGTCTTGTGGAAGCCGTGACGCGCCGTCTGCAGGTGCAGGAACGGATTACGTCACAGATTGCAGATATCCTGAATGAAACGGTTGAGCCGCATGGTGTGATGGTTGTCGTGGAAGGCGAGCATCTGTGCATGTGTGCCAGGGGTGTGAAGAAGCCTGGCAGCAAGACGGTAACGTCTGCTGTGCGTGGGTCCTTCCGTTCCAATGCCGCCCAGCGGGCAGAATTCCTGTCCCTGGTGAAGGACTGAAGCTGAAATTAAAAGGCCTGACCCGCAAGGGAGGCCTTTTTTGCTGTATTTAGAAGTGTCGAGGAAGAGGATCTATGGCTAAAGGAGTGAGAACAGGGTGGAGAGAACAGGGTTAAGTCTTTTGCAGGGTATACAGCTGTGGGAGTCGGCGATGGAAGACGCCCACGATGATGTGACGGCCTATTTTGCCTGGGAAGAGGTGCTGTGCCGTAGGGTCGGACAAGGTCATCCACCGGTTGTCCATCTATGGAGGCACCCGGATGCCTTTGTTGTAGGTCTGAGAGACCGCAGACTTCCACAGGCGGAAACAGCCATGCAGCGGATTCGATCTGGCGGTACGTCGGTCTGTGTCCGTCCATCAGGGGGAGCAGCTGTACCCCTGAACCCTGGAGTCCTTAATGTCTCATTAATCATACCCAACCCTCCGGGAAGACTGGATATCCATGAGGATTTCCGGCTGATGGTGGATCTGATCAGCCGTTCGCTGGCTCCGTGGTCCGAGGCGGCCCGGGCTGGTGAGATTGCAGGGGCTTTCTGTCCCGGTGACTACGATGTCAGCATTGAAGGACGCAAATTTTGCGGGATTGCCCAGCGCAGGCAAGCGAAAGCCCTGATTGTTAGTGCTTTTATTATTGTTGAGGGTTCGGGAGATGCCCTGGCGGATCAGGTCCGCGGTTTCTATGATGAGGCTTCGGCGGGGGGTGCAGAGGGCTATCCGGATGTCAGGTCTGGCACCATGGCCAGCCTGCAGGAGCTTGCAGGTGTCAGCTCAGTTCGGGCATATCAGGCGTCCCTGTTCCGGCTTCTTCAGGAAGAAGCCGGAGCCCGGCTGCTGCTGCAGGAGCCGTCTGTACCTATAGACGAAGTACAGGTAATGACGGAGAAGCTCAGGCTGCGTTACGACGTTTAGTTTACTGGAAGTTTTTTTAAAAAACAGCTACAGCCGTCGAGCGCACTGCGCGAAAGACGGCTGTTCTGGATGGAATGAAGAGAATCAGAATGGCTCCCATTTGAGCTTGTGGGCTTGCTCGTAACGCTCGGCAGCTGCAGGCCAGTTGACGACATTCCACCAGTCTTCGATGTACTTTTTGCGGTTGCTCTGATGCTTCAGATAGTAGGCATGCTCCCATACATCCAGTGTCAGCAGCGGGATGACATCCCATTGTGAGAGATTCTGGTGCTTCTCCGCCTGCAGAATTTCAAGCCGCTGGGCACGCGGACTCCAGACAAGGATTGCCCAGCCTCCGCCTTCGACCTTCTCGGCCGCTTCCGAGAAGTGCTTCTTAAATGCCTCAAAGCTGCCAAAGTCCTTGGTAATCTGATTGGCGAGTGCCCCGGTTGGTCTGCCTCCCCCTTGTGGACTCATGATCGTCCAGAAGATCGTATGCAGGTAATGCCCGGCGCCATTGAAGGCCAGCTCCCGTTCCCAATGCTTCACCAGCTCGAAGTCGTTCTTCCGCCGGGCTTCCTCCAGTTTTTTCTCGGCTTTGTTCAGGCCGTCTACATAGCTTTTGTGATGAATATCGTGATGGATGCGCATCGTCTTCTCATCAATATAAGGCTCCAATGCGTTGTAAGGGTAAGGCAGTGGCGGCAGCGTGTGGCCTCCGATAGGCACCGGTCGGTCCTGCTGTGCCTGCGGCTGCCCTGTCAAGGCCGATGTATTGGCCTGCGATGCCCCGGCGGACGGTTCATCCTGCCGGACAGATGGTTCAGAAATGCGGAAAGGCTGCGGCTCATGCGGATCCAGCATCGGCGGATGCTGCACACTCTCGGCAATGGAGCCCGGCTTGCTGAGCGTCTCCAGTACACCGAGGAAGTACTCGGATTCCCTGATGATATGCAGCAGGACCACCGGAGCAAGGGGCACCGTCTTAACGGCACTGCTCTTCTCGATCAGCTGATAGAGCTGACGTATAAACTCTCTGGACTGCCTGCAGGAAACGTCCAGCAGCTGCTCCAGCTGGGCCAGCACGTAGGGATCGGCCTGGTGTGTACCGGGCAGGACCTGATTCAGCAGCCGCTGTGCGGCCTGCTCTGTTTCTTCAAACAGCACCTTCCATTGATCGAGCAGCTGAACATACACGGGTTCCAGATTGGGCACGATGGCCTTGATCACATCCGTATGCTCGCTTTCCTGCTGCTTCCAGAAGCGGATCTCTTCCAGAATGCGCAGCGGCAGCAGGGGACCGTATACATATAACATGACAGGTACCTCCTGTTCGTTGGGCCGTTCATCGCCAGGACTGCTTGGGATGAACGGCATCTGTACATCCTATTGGTTCACGCTGCAGCTTATGTCAATCATTTAGAGGGTCTATTCTTGTATGCTGAATAACCCGCGGTCCCTTGTAAGGGACCGCGGGTTATAGGCCTTTGCTCATTCGCTTGTCATTGCGCCGCAGTGCTGCTGCTGGCCAGCTGAATATTTCCGAGGAAGCTGGATACCCTGCGCAGATACTCCCGCGGGTGTTCGCGGAAGATCAGCTCATGCTGGGCTCCATCCACAATCCAGACGCCGGAGTTCGGATTAGTCTGGTGGGACGCCAGCAGCTCGGCGATAGGATAAGGTGCCTTTTCGTCCTCCGTCCCGTGGATGAAGTAAATGGGGAACGGATAATCCTTGTTCTTCACCTCGCGATAGGGAATCTGGTGCAGGCTCGTACCGTTTAGAACGGGGAACAGGAATTCCAGAATCTCAAGCGATGGATGCCGCGGCAAATCGATCTGATTGTGAATATTATGATACAACGTATCCGGCTCCAGCAGGAAGGTGCTGTCGAGAATCATAGCGCTGATATCCTTGCTCACCAGTCCTGCCTGCAGAGCTGTACCGGCTCCCATCGAGAAGCCCCAGACGACAATCTCCTGCGAGCCGCGCTGCTTGGCCAGCTGGATGGCCCCGAGCAGCTGCTGAGATTCAACCTTGCCGCCGGTAGCGACCGCCTTGCTGTTCTGGGAGGCAAAACCATAGTCAAACATAATGACATTGAAATTTAAAGAATGCGCAAAATGCGCGAGATCATACATAGGAATCCAGGTTTCTTCACGGTTCGCACCATAGCCATGGCTGAAAATAATCGTTTTGGACGAGTTGCTCGCCGGGATATACCAGCCCTGCATCATTCGGCTTCCGTCCTTGGCCGGAAAAGTGACTTCCTCGTAAGGCATTGATTTAGCCTGCATCGGATTAGAGAAAAGCGGGGCAACTGTCGGATTCGACAGCACCCATGCGATATAGGCATGCAGTGCGATAAAACAGAACAAAAGGAAGAACACCACCGACATGAGCAATGCCACGATCACATGCTTCAACCGCAGCATGCGGGGAGACAATTCTCCCGGCAGCTCATGAACCGGAGACTGGGGCGAGGCGTTATGCTGGGATGTTGTCATCATAGCCCCTCCTAGCTTCTTTCATTATTAAAACCTATTTTATTTATCGTATGATGGGTAAGAAGTAATGTCAATCGCGTGTAAACATTTGTTAGCTGTCTTATCTGACGGGTATGTTGACGGTAAACGGTAGTTTACACTACTCCTGATTTTGCATATAATTTATGTAACCATGTTTCACTTGATGAAACAGAAAAGGACGGTGGCTGCTGGTGGAAGATCGCAAGCTGACGGTTCGCGCTGTTGAGAGAGCGCTTGATATATTAATGTGTTTTACCCGGGATCAGGAGCTGGGTTTATCGGAAATAGCCGGGATGATTGGGCTGCACAAAAGTACGGTACATCGGCTGCTGACGACACTGGAGGATCGCGGTTTTGTGATTCGCAATACCGCTACCGAGAAATACCGGCTGGGCATCCGGATCTGGGAGCTGTCGACGCATATGCCACATGGGGATGATCCGGCTGTTATCCTGCTGCCGGCTATGGAACGTCTGCGGGACCGGCTGGGCGAGACGGTCAGCTTGTACCTGCGGGATGGCGCGGAACGGATTCGCATCCAGGCCGTTCAGAGCAACCAGGCGATCCGCCGGGTTGCTACGGTTGGGGCGAGGCTGCCGCTGTTTGTCGGAGCCTCGAGCAAGGTGCTGGTGGCTTTCGCGGACGGTGATGATGCAGAGAAGCTGATGGCGGATCCGGATTGGCCTGCCGGTCTCGACCGGACAGCCTACCGCCAGCAGCTGGAGCAGATCCGCCTGTGCGGATACGCCACCAGCTATGAGGAGCGGGAGCCCGGCGCAGCGGCGGTATCTGCTCCGATTTTCAACCGCAAGGGCGGTGTGGCCGCAGCCTTGTCGGTATCCGGGCCGGTGAGCCGGTTGTCACCGGATAAGCTGGAGGAGTTTGCTCCTGTTCTGATGGAAGCTGCCCATGAGATGGGACTGCTGTTGTCCTGATCTACGGGTTGTCATTTAAAGGGAATTGAGCTAATCTGGGAGAAGTATCACAGACAGCCAGTCTGTTCTGTGCTGCAGCGGTGGTGTCCATCGCCGCGATACATGTTACTGGGGGAGCCCGAAATGTCCGGGCTGAGACGGAATTGCAGAAGATTCCGGACCCTTATTACCTGATCTGGATCATACCAGCGTAGGGAAGTAATCGGTCATACTGGATGAAGAGGTGGTCTGATGTCTATTCGTCATGGCTTGACGCCGTGAAGACATTGGGGCAGTGAAAGCCAGCCGGTTCCTGCGGGAGCCGGCTTTTTCTGTGCTCCTGTAGGACGGGGGCTGCAGCTGAACCGGACGCAGCCGCTGCTTACAGCTGAATCAATGTCACGGATGCTCTTCTAACGAGCAGAATGACGGGATTCTCGTGCCGGCCGATCTGACCTGGAGGCAATGGACCAGTCAGGATATTCCAAGAGGAGGCGTGAGTTGATGAGCAAGCAGATGGATATGAGCAGCAGTGAAGAAAGGGCGGGTCAGACAGTATGCCAGCCATTTCCGGCAAGCCGAAAAGTGTATATCACGGGATCACGGCCGGATATCGTTGTCCCTGAACGGGAGATCGTTCTGCATGCCACCCAGACGCCACAAGGAGTGGAGTACAATGCACCATTCCGGGTGTATGACACGAGCGGTCCGATGACTGACCCGGAATACCAAGCCGACATTCGAAGTGGATTACCCGCTCTGCGCCGCAGCTGGGTGCTGGAGCGGGGAGATGCCGAATTCTATCCAGGGCGCGAGGCCAAGCTGGAGGATGACGGTGTGCTGCGCCGCAGCGAAGACCAGGCTGAGATTTTTCCAGGGGCAGTAGAGAAGCATCGCCCTTTACGGGCTGCGGCTGGCCGGAATCTAACACAGATGTATTATGCACGCCGCGGCATGATTACACCAGAGATGGAATTTGCGGCGATCCGGGAAGGTGTGGAGCCGGGGTTTGTACGGCAGGAGCTGGCTGCTGGCCGCGCTATACTGCCTTCGAATGTCAATCATCCGGAGAGTGAGCCGATGGTGATCGGGCGCCATTTTCATGTCAAGATCAATGCCAATATCGGCAACTCTGCTGTAACCTCATCCATTGAGGAAGAGGTGGAGAAGATGACCTGGGCGGTGCGCTGGGGAGCGGACACGATTATGGACCTGTCCACAGGTCGTAATATACACGCGACGCGGGAATGGATCATTCGTAACTCACCTGTGCCCGTGGGTACGGTTCCGCTGTATCAGGCTTTGGAGAAAGTGAACGGTCAGGCAGAGGCTTTGAACTGGGAGGTATACCGGGATACATTGATCGAGCAGGCAGAGCAGGGAGTTGATTATTTTACGATCCATGCAGGCGTGCTGCTGCGCTACATTCCGATGACGGCTAAGCGGATGACTGGAATTGTATCCCGGGGCGGGTCGATTATGGCGGCATGGTGTCTTGCTCATCACCAGGAGAACTTTTTATATACCCATTTTGAAGAAATCTGCGAGATTATGAAGGCCTACGATATTGCATTCTCCCTGGGAGACGGCCTGCGTCCTGGCAGTGTATACGATGCGAACGATGAAGCTCAGATGGCAGAGCTTGCGACACTGGGAGAACTGACGCAGATGGCATGGAAGCACGATGTTCAAGTGATGATTGAAGGACCCGGCCATGTGCCGATGCACAAAATCAAGGAGAATGTCGATCTTCAGATGGAAATCTGCCAAGAGGCGCCGTTCTACACGCTGGGACCACTGACAACCGATATAGCACCGGGATATGACCATATTACGTCTGCAATCGGAGCCGCAATGATCGGCTGGTTTGGCACGTCCATGCTATGCTATGTCACGCCTAAAGAACATCTGGGCCTGCCCAATAAGGAGGATGTACGCGAAGGGGTCATTGCTTATAAAATTGCAGCGCATGCGGCCGATCTGGCTAAAGGCCATCCGCGGGCTCAGAAGCGGGACGATGCCTTGTCTAAGGCAAGATTTGAATTCCGCTGGCGGGATCAGTTCAATCTCTCGCTGGACCCGGAGCGGGCCTTATCCTATCATGATGAGACACTTCCCACGGAAGGGGCCAAGCAGGCGCATTTCTGCTCTATGTGCGGACCGAAGTTCTGCAGTATGCGTATCAGTCAGGACATCCGCAGTCAGGCTGAAGAGATCGGCCAGGCCAGTCAGGCGTGGATCGAGGCAGGTATGAGGGAGAAAGCGGCAGAGTACCGGGCGAAGCCGTCATGTTAACCGTTTAATCTCGGCCTTAGAGATTTCTTGATCACGTTAAATAAGGGTGACTTAGCCGCTGCCGGCTTAGGTCACCCTTTATTCTGGATTCAATTTTATATGTAAGGGGGATGTCGTGAAGATTAGCGGGATGCCATTTTCGCATTCAGAATATCCTGGAAGCTTACCTTCGGATCATTACCGGATGACTTTTTCTCTGTATTGATCTGCTGGGCTTTGGGGTACTGATGATGGAAGGGCATCATATTATGTACGGTCATATTCATGATATTCATAGTTAAACTCCTCCTTGATGATTACGATGATTTATATCTGATATCCTATGCAGGACCTGTTCACATCGTTTAAAATTTTGAGTTTCTCTCAATTACCCCTCCGCCAATACACTTAAACAGAATAGTACCAAAACAGGAGATACGTCCTGCGTCCGTCAAGATTCGACCGGGCACTGTTTGCTGAAGTAAGAGTTATTTCCTAATTTCCGACTGGGACAGTAGTATTAAATATCAGTGGTTGACCTAGAGAAAAGGTCTGATTAAAATAAAAATAAGATACATTTAGATTTTTTTCGAAATGTATAAATCAAGCGATTCAACTAGGCTAAGTTCATCAATAAAGTGAAGGACGTGAGGGGGGCTTATTGTGGGGATCAAGCATACATTTAAAGCTTTGGCCGACGAGGAGCGCCGGCGGATTCTGGAGATGCTCAAGCAGGGCAGAATGTCTGCAGGTGAAATTTCTTCTTCTTTCGCTATGAGCCAGGCCACGGTATCCCATCATTTATCGATCCTGAAGGAGGCTGATCTGGTACGGACAGAACGCCAGGGCAAATATATTATTTACGAGCTGAACACGACCGTCATGGACGATGTCATGGCATGGATGATGGATTTAAAGGGGGATTCTGATCATGCGTAAAATAAATGTATGGATTGTGCTGGCTGCTGCAGCAGCCTTGGTGCCCTTTGCATTCTATAGTTATGTGTATCCGGATTTGGGAGAGACCCTGCCTATTCATTTCAATGGTCATGGAGAAGCAGACCGCTTTGTCAGCAAATCCAGCCCGGATGTCTGGATGCTGTGTGCACTGGGAGTCATAGGCTTTGGGATTATGATGGCGATTCGCAGCGTAATGGCGGCGAAGAAGAGTCATGCTTCTGCCGCAATCAAGCTGTTTGATCAAAGCCTGCTTTTGACGACGGTTCTTTTTAGTGGAATTGGTGTGTTTGCCCTGATGGAGGGTATGGAGCAAGTGAGCTGGGGAGCGGAAGGGGTGATACACTTTGTCATCCTGCTGCTGGGTCTGATTTTCATGCTGACTGGGAACTATATGCCGAAACTCCGCCGCAACGCTTGGGCTGGAATCCGGACACCCGTCACGATGAAGGATGACGCCGCGTGGTTCAAAGCCCAGCGCCGCGGCGGCAGAGTATTTATGATTGGCGGCCTCCTGACCATGTTGGCAGCCCTGCTCCCGGGAGAGCTATCCTGGGTTATGGCAATAGCCATTTTTTTGGTAATGATGATCTTCTCACTAATTTATGGTTTCAAGAATTGAGACTGCTTTATATACAAAAGGGTGCTTCCGCCGTTGAATGGCGGAAGCACCCTTTTTGATCAAGGACAAATATAATGGCTTAACCGTTTTGAATCATTTGACGCAGCACCGTTTGCAGGATACCGCCGTTATGATAATAGTCAATGTCGACCATGCTGTCCAGACGGGCAGTTACCGGGAACTCAAATTTCGTTCCGTCCTCACGCTTGGCCACTACGGTCAGCAGCTGGCCTGGTGTTACTTCGTTGCTCAGACCGAGGATGTCGAAGGTCTCGTTTCCATCCAGTCCAAGGCTGGACCAGCCATATCCTTCCTGGAATTGCAGCGGCAGTACACCCATACCTACCAGATTACTGCGGTGAATCCGTTCGAAGCTCTCGGCGATAACCGCCTTGACGCCGAGCAGGAATGTCCCTTTGGCAGCCCAGTCACGGGAAGAACCGGTACCATACTCTTTGCCAGCGATCACGACAAGATTCTGTCCGCCAGCCTGATACTTCATGGAAGCGTCATAGATGGACATGACTTCATCGGTAGGGAGGTGCTTCGTTACGCCGCCTTCTGTACCAGGAGCTACATTGTTGCGGATACGGATGTTGGCGAACGTACCGCGCATCATAACTTCGTGATTACCACGGCGGGAGCCGTAGGAGTTGAAGTCTTTGCGCTCTACGCCATGTTCCTTCAGGTATTCACCTGCAGGGCTGGAAGGAGCAATGTTACCGGCCGGGGAGATATGGTCCGTGGTCACGGAGTCACCCAGCAGAGCCAGTACACGTGCATTCTTCACATCCTGAATATCGTTCATTCCATCCTGAATATTCTCGAAGAATGGCGGATTCTGAATGTAAGTGGATTTCTCATCCCATTCATACAGTTCGCCTTCAGGAACAGGAATGGAGTTCCACTTCTCGTTCGCTGTAAAGACGTTCTCGTATTTGCGGCGGAACATATCCGGACTGAGGGACAGGCTGATAGCTTCCTTGATCTCCTCTGAGGAAGGCCAGATATCCTTCAGATAGACCGGCTGGTTCTCCTGATCGTAGCCGATTGGATCGTTCTGCAGGTCAATATTCACCGTTCCTGCCAGTGCATAGGCAACAACAAGCGGTGGAGATGCCAGGTAGTTCGCTTTGACCTGGGCATGGACACGGCCTTCGAAGTTACGGTTACCGGACAGGACGGCAGCTACCGTCATATCGTTGTCTGCGATAGCCTGGCTAACTTCATCCGGCAGAGGACCAGAGTTACCGATACATGTCGCACAGCCGTAGCCCGCAACGTGGAAGCCAAGCGCTTCAAGTGGTGCAATCAGTCCAGCCTTCTCCAGGTATTCGGTAACAACAAGCGAACCTGGTGTCAAGCTGCTCTTCACGTAACCCGGTTTGGTCAGGCCGCGTGCAACAGCCTTCTTGGCCAGCAGACCGGCACCCAGCATAACACTAGGGTTAGAGGTGTTCGTACAGCTGGTGATGGCTGCGATCACGACAGCACCGGTTCCCAGTTCACTGGTAGAGCCGTCCTTGTGCGTGACCGGAACCTTTTGCTCGATTTTCTCATCGCTCAGACCATAACCGCCTTTGTCGATCGGTGTGCGGATGATACCCTCAAATTCTTCCTTCATGTTGCGCAGCTCGATACGGTCCTGCGGGCGTTTCGGACCTGCCAAACTCGGTACAACAGACGCCAGATCCAGCTCAATCGTATCCGTGAATACCGGATCCTCCGTGTCTGCGGTACGGAACATGCCCTGAGCTTTGTAATAAGCTTCAACCAGTTCGACCTGTTCTTCGTCACGTCCGGTGCTGCGCAGATAGTTCAGCGTCTCCGCATCGACAGGGAAGAAACCGATCGTTGCGCCGTATTCCGGAGCCATGTTGGCAACCGTTGCACGGTCAGCCAAGCTGATGTTCGCCAGGCCCGGTCCGTAGAATTCCACGAACTTGCCGACGACGCCCTTCTTGCGGAGCATTTGTGTAACCGTCAGCGCCAGGTCGGTCGCTGTTGCGCCTTCAGTCAGACTGCCAGTCAGCTTGAAGCCGATGACATCTGGAGTCACAAAATACAGCGGCTGGCCCAGCATGCCGGCTTCTGCTTCGATACCGCCAACGCCCCAGCCTACAACACCAAGACCATTGATCATGGTTGTGTGGGAGTCTGTGCCTACCAGAGAATCCGGGAACACATAAGTTTCCCCTTCAATCGTCTTAGTAGCAGCTACAGAAGCGAGGTACTCCAGGTTAACCTGGTGAACGATGCCTGTGGAAGGCGGAACCGCACGGAAATTGTTGAAGGCGGTCTGTGCCCAGCGCAGGAAACGGTAGCGTTCCTCGTTCCGTTCAAATTCAACATTAATATTATAATCCAGTGCGTCCTTCGTACCGAAGGCATCGACCATGACGGAGTGGTCAATAACGAGGTCTACCGGTACAAGCGGATTAATCCGCTTCGGATCGCCGCCGGCTTTCTTAACGGTATCGCGCATGGCGGCCAGGTCAACAACAACCGGAACGCCGGTAAAGTCCTGCAGAACGATACGGGCAGGAATAAAAGGAATTTCCTTATTATGATCGCTGGATACGCCCCAACCTGCGATCTGCTTCACGTGCTCGTCGGTAATTGCGCGTCCATCAAACTGTCTCACTGCTGCTTCAAGCAGCACCTTGATAGAAAAAGGGAGCTTGGAGATATTCTCATGCCCCTGCTGTTCTGCCATGGCAGGCAGACTGTAATAACGGTAGCTCTTGCCGCCGACTTCCAGGCTTTGCGCGGTAGAGAATTGATCCTTTCCTGACATACATGTACCTCCTTGGATGTGGGTTGGGAATCGTCCATAGAACGGCCCATAGACAAAATACTGGGGTTACGATGATGAGAAGTTCAGAAAAAAGAAGAGCATTCGGGAATCTCCCGTTTCACTTGGTGAAACAACATTTCATAAAATGTCTTTATCTCAAGTATACCGTTTTCATCGTTGTGCGTAAAGGGCTTTTTCGACCTCTTTCGGGTCTTTTGTACCCATTCTTCAGGTGCTGCATCCTGACTGTTTCCAGTGAAACATACCTGGCCAAAGCCTTCATATATTAATGATAGGAAGCTTTCTGTAGTGAATAGGGGGGAAAAAGGATGGAAAAGGAATGGAAAAACACCTTGTTTGCCTACGTAAACCAATATAATCAGTGCGAGATCGATTTTCGGCCCCAGGCCAAGGAGAGTGTCATCGCGGATCTGGATGTTCTGCTGGAGCGGGGAAGCCGCATGGAGCGGCTGCAGCAGTGGTACCGGGAGCGTGAAGCTGTACCACTGCGCTGTGAGACCCGGGCCCGGTTATCCAAGCTGGTCCTGGATACGCCAGAGGAGGCCTGTGTAGATGTAAGTCTCTATATCCGGCTGTTTTACGAGAAAAGGGGCATGAATCACCGGGAGGAACGAATGGAGCAGGAACGGCTTACTTTTACCAGAGATGGGGGTCAGTGGGCAGTCACCCGGATTGAACGTTCTGTTCCGGAGCGGGGGCTTTCCGCCGGTGCTTATCCGTTTGAGCCTGCGGAGACCGTTCATGCTCATAATCTTCCACTCCTGAACCGTAAAGTGACGGGGCCCGCAAGCCGTTCGCGGAATGCGCGTTATCGTCGTGAAGAAGCTGTTGATTATGCAGACCGCTGGTGGAATTCGAGCAACCCCGAGTTCGAAGCCTTTGAAGTCGACTGCACCAATTACATCTCCCAATGCCTCTTTGCAGGGGGTGGGCCAATCCACTATACTGGTAGAAGAGAATCGGGCTGGTGGTATAAAGGCTTGGCCGCCGGACGCGAGCTTTGGAGCTACAGCTGGGCGGTATCGAACAGCCTGCAGCGATATCTGGACAGCAGTACATGGGGTCTTCGTGCCGAGCAGGTGGAGCGCCCGGAGCAGCTGGCTTTGGGTGATGTTATTTTTTACGATTGGGATGGAGACGGCACCTTTCAGCACAGTACGATCGTTACGGCTTTTGATGCAGGGGGAATGCCCCTGGTCAATGCCCACACAGTCAGCAGCCGCCATCGCTATTGGGACTATAAGGACTCCTACGCCTGGAATGACGCCACGGTCTATCGCTTCTACCATATAGCAGATCAGTTTTAGGGCGGCACGAAGCCAAATTTGAGGCGGCGCTGGTATCCCTGGACGAAATCGTTACAGAGCCGGCAGCAGCAGTATCAGACAGAAAGCGGAGGTTAGGCATGGAACAGCAGAAATTGACCGTAGGTCTTGTCTACGGGGGCAAATCAGGTGAACATGAAGTATCACTGCAGACCGCATACGCGGTAATGAATGCATTTGATTTTACGAAATACGAGATTATTCCTTTTTATATCACGAAGCAGGGAGAATGGCGCAAGGGCAGTGTACTCCATGCAGCTTTCAAGACAGTGGACCAGCTGAAGCTGGAACAGGCATCCGGTACCCAGGAAGCGCTGAATACGATTTTTGCCAAGCTGTACGGCAGTCAGAATCAGGTCATCGATGTTATGTTCCCGCTCCTGCACGGTACCTTTGGTGAAGACGGTACGATTCAGGGCATGTTCGAGATGGCGGACCTTCCCTACGTGGGAGCTGGTGTTCTGGCATCCGCCGCAGGCATGGATAAAGGGGTTATGAAGAAGCTGTTTGCCCAAGCGGGCATCCCCCAAGGGAAGTACTGCTATTTCAACTCTACACAGTGGAAGCAGAATCACGGCGAGATGCTGCAGCAGATCGAAGGGGAGCTCGGCTATCCGTGCTTTGTGAAGCCGGCGAATCTGGGATCCAGCGTCGGAATCTCCAAAGCGAACAACCGCGAAGAGCTGAACAAGGCCGTGGACTACGCGCTCGGCTTTGATCTGAAGATCGTGGTTGAAGAATTTATTGAAGCCCGCGAAGTGGAGGTCAGTGTCTTAGGTAATGATGAGCCTATCGCTTCTGTTCCGGGTGAAATTGTCTCTTCCGGGGAATACTATGACTACGCTGCCAAATATACGGACGGCAAATCCCAGATGCTGATTCCTGCCCCGCTTGATGAAGAAGTGGCCGATCAATTGAGGGAATATGCTCTTCATGCTTTTCGGGCGATTGAGGGCAGCGGCATTACACGCGCCGATTTTTTCGTGCGCAAGTCGGATGGAAGCATTTTGATTAATGAAGTGAATACGATGCCTGGCTTTACGCCTTACAGCATGTACCCGCTTCTCTGGAGAGAGACAGGGTTATCGTATGCAGCACTGCTTGACCGTATGATTGAGCTTGCATTGGAGCGTTATACAGCGCGGGCTGCATTGACTTACGAGAACGGCGTATAAGTTCGGATGACGAAGGGGAGGATAACTCCCCTTTTTGTATACCCGGTGTTTGGCATGATCCCGGACAACCTTTCCAATCCTCTAATGTGTAAAATGCCCCCATCCGGGTACATACAGTTCATAGATAATTGACATCAGCGCAGGAAAGGAATGAACGGCATGATTGTAAGATTCGGTTATGTTGCCATGTCCGTCATCGTCGAGAATGCTTCGCCCTCCAAAACGATGACTATGGCAAGCTTTAACAAGATTGGTGATCGTGAAGCGGCGATCCGCAAGCTGGAACGGATTGCGGCGGATAACCTGCACAATACACTTCGCCTGCTTCGTCACAATTTGGCCAGCGATATTCAGGTATACCGCTTTTCATCCAAGCTTATCCCGCTTGCTACACATGGGGATCTGCAGGATTGGGACCCGTTTCAGGCGCTGCAGCCTTCATTTGCGGAAGTAGGGGACTTCGTACGGAAGCATCAGATGCGGGTTTCCTTTCACCCGGATCATTTTACGGTATTGAGCACGCCGCGCCCGGAGGTACTGGAGAGTTCGATTCGAGACCTGAAACATCATGTTCGAATGCTGGACGCTATGGGGCTGAATGCATCATCCAAGAACAACATTCACATTGGTGGGGCTTACGGGAATAAGCCTGTTTCTGCCGGCCGGTTCGAGGAGAACTTCGCGGGACTGGACCGTTCCATACAGGAACGGCTGACACTGGAGAACGACGATAAGACATTTAATGCGGTGGAGACCCTGGAGGTCAGCCGCCATACAGGGCTGCCTATGGTGCTGGATATCCATCATCAATGGGTGAACAACGAGGGCGAGCAGCCCTGGGAGCTTTGGCCTGGTGTCCTCGAAACCTGGCAGTCTCCGCTTGCGCAAGCCGATTCAAGTCCGGATCAGCCGCTCCCGCCCAAAATCCATGTCTCCAGCCCCAAGAGCGAGAAGGATCCCCGCGGTCATGCGGACGGAGTATCCCTGGAGCCGCTTCTCACTTTTCTGCGCAAAATATCGGGTTATACACCCCGGCTTGATGTCATGATTGAGGCCAAACGGAAGGATGAGGCCCTGTTCGGTTTGATGGAGCAGTTCAAAGGCTTGGCAGGTGACGGCGTGAAGGTGCTGGATGGAGCCAGTATCGAGATCCAGCCGTGAAAAAGGGCCTTTCACGTCAGGATTTGGGGGGATTAAGAGAGCCAAATCTTGCATTTCAGGTGTATACTAAACAGTAAGAAATGCTAGTTCTAGCAGGCATTATATACAATGCTGAAACATGATACAGAAAGTAGAGTGAATGCTTTGGCAAACGATGAAAAGGTTCCATATGTCGTATCTGGCAAAAGCTATACCGCGGTAGCGATCAATGCTGCCTCCAAAGCGGGTGAGTGGATCAAGAGCAAGCTTGGCACGGTGAAAGAGCTGTCGACCAAGCAATCCCCGCAGGACCTTGTCACCGAAGTGGACAAGGGAGCCGAGCAGATGATCCGCCGTTTGATTATGACCTATTTTCCGGACCATGCCATTCTGGGGGAAGAAGGCGTCGAGCCTGGGGCGGACGCATCGTCCAGAGCGCTGGAGGCTGCCCGCGAGGAGGAATACCTTTGGATTATTGATCCGGTTGACGGTACGACCAACTTTGTTCACGGTTTTCCGTTCTTCTGCGTGTCTATTGCGCTGGCCCATAAGGGAGAAGTCATTATCGGTGTAATCTATGACCCGTCACGGGATGAAATGTTTGTCGCGGAGAAGGGCAAGGGCGCTTATGTCCATGGCAACCGGATGGCGGTCTCCGGCGAGAAAACCCTGGCCGAGAGTCTGGTGGCTACCGGCTTCCCGCCGGATCGCAATTTTGCCATGCCGCTGAATATGAAGACCGCCCAGGCCTTGATCCCTCAGGTGCGAAGCCTGCGCGCAGGCGGTTCTGCGGCACTGCATTTGGCTTATATTGCAGCGGGACGACTGAGCGCTTACTGTGAAGTGGGCCTCAATGCCTGGGATATCGCAGCTGGTGCCATTATGGTTCAGGAGTCGGGAGGAACCATCACGGATACTGCGGGACAGCCTTACGAGCTGTCGGTCCGTCACGTGCTAGCTTCCAATGGCGCAATTCATGATGAGCTGGCCGCGATATTGAAGCAAGAGGGAACTACCGGCATCGAGTAGTTAGCAGGAGTACATCTACTAATCCGATTCTATGGACAAGGAGTGAATGAATATGAGTCATCCGGAAGAACTCGAGCGCAAGCTTCATGATTTGCTGACAGAAGGTGAGATGGAGCAGGAAGACGTGAAAGAGCGCCAGCGGGAAGAGCTGCCTCCCCGGTACGAGATTCGCATTCAGACCCAGCTGGATCCCATTGCGGAAGAGACCCGCAGGTATCGCAGTATAGCCAAGGAATTGGATAACCGGTACGACAAATATGATTCTTCCCAAGAACCTGGTGAGCAGCATAGGTCCGGACCGGATTCCAAATAGCCGGCACAACTGTATATGTAATGCAGTGAATAAACCTGAGGCCCCTGAATGAACATTCAGGGGTTTTTTTGATATGAGTCTTCATGCTCCTCTATGCTGGGTAAGCAGAAAATGGTAAGATTTGATTGCTGAAAATGATGCCAAGCAGAAGGGAGTTCATCATGAACGTAAACTGGAAACATAGATTAAAAGCCTGGACTGGAGCTGCTGTACTCAGCACGGTGCTGTTCGGTACACTGGGAGGCAGCGCATTCACAGGGCAGGCGTCGGCGGCGGCAGCCAAAGCCGATGTATATCATATTGTCGCACTGGGAGACTCCATTACCGTAGGATTTGAGCCGGGGCTCGGCCAGGAGACGGGCAAAAGCGTGCCTTACGGCTATGTGGACCGTCTGCAGGAGCAGGGGCTGCTCCACGGACGTACCCGTACAGCCAACTACGCTATTGCTGGTCTGAAGACGGATGGCCTCAAGAACTATGTACAGGCAATCGCATCCGGACAGGTTATATCTAGTGAAGCGATCCAGCCGGCTTTGCCAGATCCCCGGGCCAACAGCGTAGGTGCCTTAGCTCCGGAAGCCAAAACCAAGCTGGCTGAAGCGGATTTAATCGTACTGACCATCGGGGGCAATGATGTCAGCAGCTTGACCCAGTCTGCTTCCGGCATGGACAGCGCTGCGGTCGGGGCCAAGGTTGAGGAACTGCTGAGCACTTATTCAGCTAATGTATCTTCCGTCATCGGCACACTGCATCAGCTCAATCCAGACGCGGAAATTGTGCTGGCTGATCAATATCAGCCGGTTCCCGCCATTGCAGGCAAGGCGCTGTATGATACGCTGCAGCAGGCAGCAGGCTTGCTCACGCGGGCTGCAGATCAAATCGCTGCGGATGCCGTTCAGCAGGGTGTTAACGTGAAAATTGCCCATGTGGCCAAGGAATTTGTTGGCGGCGAGCTCACGATGACCCACATTCTGTCAAGTGATATTCACCCGAACCAGCTGGGATACGATGCCATTGCCAAGGTGTTCTCTGAGACTATCTGGGGAGAATACCGGAAGCTGACAGCGCCTGATACGGGCCAGCCGATGAACATTATCGTCAAAGGCAACATGCTGCAGACGCCCTACAAGCCTGTTCTGCGCAAAAATGAGAACTATGTAGCGATTCAGGACATTGTGAATGCGATCGGGGCAACCACCAAATGGGATAACAAAACAGCGAGCGCAACCATCACCTACGGCAGCGATCAGGTTGTGGTGAAGATGGGCGCGCCAACCGTGCAGGTGAACGGCCAGAAGGTGGCTGTCAGCAGTCCGGCGTTCCTTAATAAGGTGGGCAAGGAGGACAAAACCTATGTTCCGCTGAAAGTTCTGGCCGTGGGCCTGGGACTCGACGTGCAGTATGATGCCAAGCTCAAAACGGTATTTATCAATCCTTAATACGAATAGAACTTGTAACAAGAACCCCTCCTGCAGCCAGCAATGGCTGAGGAGGGGTTCTTATTTTGAATCACTTTTAAACAGCTGTCTTCAAGTAATACTACTTGCACCATCCCCTGGCTCTCTGCGTTCCTCTGCTGCACGTACTCTTCTTCATCATCGCATAAATTTACACATTGTAGCACTTGTCCGAAGAGAAGGAGACAGGCAGCAGTCAAAAAAAGCAGGCATCTGCACAAAGTCAGATGCCTGCTTAGGGAAGCAGCGGTTTATTTCGTGAGTGCGCCCACAATTTCTTCCATGGTCTTCTCACCGGCGACCAGACCGGATACCGTCCAGTTGCCTTGATCCGCCAGTTCATGTACATGGCCTTCCTTGACAGCCTTCAGGTTTTTCCAGAGGGCCGTTTCGGTGCCTTTGGCGGCTTGCCCGACACCGTCAGCATTAATCAGGAAGATATGGTCTGCATCCAGATCCGCGAGCTTTTCCAGCGAAATAGCTTCCCAGGTCGCGCCCGGGGCGGGCAGGGAGGCCACCAAAGCTGGAACTTTTACGCCCAGATCACCATACAGCACGTTGCCGCTGGTGCGTGTCGGTTCCACGATGTACAGCTGCTGTTGGATTTGCCAGAGGATCGCAGCCGATTGGTCACCGATTGCCTGGTGAATCTTCTCTTTGGCATCGGCGGCCTTCTGATCATAATCCTGGATGGCTTTGGCGGCTTCATCGGATTTGTTCAGCAGTTCGCCAATTGTAGTGAGTGCCTTACGCCAGTCGGCTAAGATCTCATCTCCCAGTACGTAAGTCGGGGCAATTTTGCTGTATTGCTCGTACAAGCCTTTCTGTACACTGGCCTGTGAGCCGACGATGATGAGATCCGGCGCTGCAGCGGCTACTGCTTCAGGCGGCAAATTCCATTCGATGGTGGGCACAACATTCAGCTCGCTGGTCAGGTATTTCTGGACTGTCGTTCCGATAGCCCACTGTGCCACGGGTTTGACCCCGATCGCAACCAGGTGATCTTCCAGATAGGCAGCCAGCACTTTTTGCGGATGGGCGGGAATCTTCACCTCATGTCCCATGGCATCCTTGACAGTCTGCTCTGCAGCATCAGGCGTATCTTGTGACACGGTACCAGTGCCAGTGCTGCTGCCGGGATCTGACGTGCCGGTGCTCTGGCTGCCGCAAGCGGCAAGCAGCAGGGCCATGAGTGTCAGGCTGAGGACAATCAGTTTTATATTATGCTTACGTTTCATGAAGGAATCCCCCTATGTATGTTTTCTGCACTTCGCGCTTGTCGGAAGGGCATATCGTTGAGTGTAAGTATGTTCATGGTGTACAGACAGTATAATGATAATGATTATCATTTTCTTTGTCAAATAAAAAAACATCCGCTGCAGGCGTATATATCCGGCAGCGGATGTATTGCTTCTTATTTACCTTGAGCCATCAGACGGAATGCTTCATCAGCTGCTGTAAGTGTAGCTTCGATATCCGCATCGGTATGAGCTGTTGTCAGGAACCAGGCCTCGTATTTGGAAGGCGCCAGATTAATGCCGCGGTCCAGCATGTGGCGGAAGAACTCGCCAAATGCTTCACCGTCCGTATCCTGTGCCTCGTCATAATTCGTGACCGGATGATCGCAGAAGTGGGTGGAGAAGGCACCTCGGATCCGGTTGATGGTCAGAGGAACTCCATGCACATCTGCTGAAGATTGAAGACCTTCTGTCAGCGTAATAGCGAGACGTTCCATCTCTTCATATACTCGCTCGCCCTGCAGAACTTCGAGGCAGGCGATACCGGCTGAGATGGAGGCTGGGTTGCCTGCCATGGTACCGGCTTGATAGGCGGGTCCCAGCGGTGCGACCTGTTCCATGACCTGTTTGGTGCCGCCATAGGCACCGATCGGCAGGCCGCCGCCAATGATCTTGCCCAGCGCCGTCAGGTCCGGCTGGATCGCATCGTGATTCTCCAGGCCGGCATAGGTCTGTGTGGAGCCATAATGGAAACGAAAAGCAGTGATGACTTCGTCATAGATCACGAGTGATCCGTTGTCATGTGCCATCCGGCACAGACCTTCCAGGAAGCCTGGTTTCGGCATCACCATACCGAAGTTGCCGACAATCGGCTCAACCATAACTGCAGCTACGTCATCTCCCCAATGCTCCAGAGCCTGACGCAGCCCGTCCAGGTCGTTGAATGGAACGGTGATGACTTCGTTTGCGATGCTGGTCGGAATACCTGCACTGTCCGGGATGCCCAGCGTGGACGGCCCTGAGCCAGCAGCTACCAGTACAAGATCCGAATGTCCGTGATAGCAGCCGGCAAATTTGATGATTTTATTGCGTTTGGTATAAGCACGAGCCACCCGAATGGTAGTCATGACAGCTTCAGTGCCCGAGTTTACGAAGCGGACCTTATCCATGGAAGGGATGGCTTCCTTCAACATGCGTGCCAGCTGAATTTCCAACTCGGTTGGCGTTCCGTACAGGGCACCGTTGGAAACAGCTCTCGTAATAGCCTCGGTAATGTGAGGGTGAGCATGGCCGGTAATGATCGGTCCATATGCTGCGAGATAATCAATATAGCGATTATCGTCTACATCCCAGAAGTGAGCTCCCTGAGCTCTCTTCATAAATACCGGAGCCCCGCCGCCGACCGCTTTGAATGAACGGGAAGGGCTGTTCACGCCGCCGACAATATGCTCCAAGGCTTCTGTATATAACAGCGAAGACTGTTTGCGATTCATAATTTTACATCCTTTCGTTTATGGAATGCGGCATCTGCCTGATGGCCGAATTCATCCTGATCATGAACGATACCAGCTTTCAGAGCATCGTTTGCACCATGTACCAGTATACACGTTTCCGCCTGAGCGGACGACCAGCTCTGTTACAATTTTAGACCAACCGGCAGGGCTGATCGTTAAATCGAATCAAAAACAGGCAGCCCGCAGGCTGCCTGTTTGAATTAATTATCATTTTTGGATGAGGTTGAAGCACTGCTCTCAGAGGTACTGCCATCTTCACCGGCAACCGTACTGCTGCTGCCATCGCTGGAGACATGAACCGGATCCTGAGTCTGATACAGCTTTTTGATGTACCGCTTGAGCGATTCGGGGTTCTTGACGGTAATGACCTGTGCGCCGCCAATCTTCTCCTCCACGAGCTGGTTCATCGGTGGAATCTGTTCGCTGCTGCTCATACTGCTCTGATAAGCCACATTCGCCAGTTTCCACATATCCGATACATCCAGGTTGGTGTCAATGTAAGGACTGACCGCTTCCAGGATCGTGGGAAGTTTCGCAATGGAGGTCGTTGACTGCAATTTATCCCCTACGGCCTTCAGGAAATCACGCTGGCGCTCGGTCCGAGAGAAATCGGACAAAGCATCGTGGCGGAAACGAACATACTGCAGGGCGGTTGTTCCGTCCAGGTGCTGCATGCCTTCCTTCAGGTTAATGTCATACTCGTGATTGTCAGCGTTACTAAGGTATTTCATGTCCTTCTCCACGTAAAAATCGACGCCGCCGACCGAGTCCACCAATTTAATAAAGCCCTGGAAGTCGGTGTAGACATAGTACTGAATGTTCAGTCCCAGCAGATCGCCTACCGCTTTCATTGCCGTATTCGGGCCATGTGTGATTGCGGTGTTGATCCGGTCCTTGTTATGTCCCGGAATGTCGGTATACGTATCGCGCAGAATGGAAAAGAGATGGATCTTCTTCTTCACCGGGTCCAGGGAAACAACCATCATGCTGTCGGAACGCGGGATTTCTCCCTCGCTGAAGCCGCGTGCATCGACACCCATCAACAGAACATTGACAACTTCCGTGCCTTCCCACTTTGGAGGATCAGGGGTTTTAACCTGTTCAACCTGTTCAATACTATGGAAAGGGGAATCCTCGCCTGTTTTTTGAAGACCTTGAAGCTGATTATAGATCGAGCCAAAGTAATAAACCGCAAAAATAATAATACCCAAAACCACCACGCCAAGAACCGTCCATAGGGTTCTCTTGGTCTTTCTCGTCATCCGGTGTTCTTCCTTTCCATTACAAAATGCTGGTATAAAGAGACGGCATCCATATCATTTGGGAACAAGCTATTGTAGCTTTTCAATAGACTCCATTATAATTTCTTTTCGTAATACAATCAATTTTCGACTTTTGCCGGAATCTCGGCAGCTTATGGGTCATAGAAGGGGAGAGAAGTAGATATGGTATTAACTCTCGGTCAACTGGCACCGGATTTTACGCTGCCTTCCAGCAGCGGGGATGACGTACAGCTGTCCCAATACAGGGGGAAAAAGATTCTCTTATATTTTTACCCCAAAGATCTCACTTCAACCTGTTCTACACAGGCTTGTGATTTCCGGGATCGGGAATTGGAGTTTCGTGATCTGAATACCGTTATTCTGGGTGTCAGCCCGGATCCGGTCAGCCGTCACCATAAGTTTATCGAGAAATACGGGCTTCCGTTCGACCTGCTGTCGGATGAGGATCATCGTGTGTCCGAGACCTATGGCGTTTGGCAGCAGAAGCAGATGTATGGCAAAACCTATATGGGCATCGTCCGCTCGACTTTTCTGATTGATGAGGAAGGTAAACTGATTCGGGAGTGGCGCGGCGTCCGGGTCAAAGGCCACATTGAGGAAGCGCTCGCGACCGTGCAGCAGCTGGAACAGGCAGCAGAGTAAACCGAAATATGCACTTGATGCAGAAAAGCAGTCCCGCTTCAGGGACTGCTTTTCCTGTATAAGGTGTGTCAGTTTGAACGTTGACGGGTCTTCCCCTTACGCCGGGAGAACAGAGGCTTGCGGTACTTGTACAGGAGGATCAGGACAATAAGGATGCCCAGAACAGCTGCAGCACGCACGGAGAAATGCTCAACGAGCTGGAATACAGCGCTCCATTGGGGGCCGAATACTTTGCCGATGCTGATGAACAGGATGACCCAGAGCAATGCACCACTGTAAGCGTATAGCATGAACTTTCTGAAAGGAAGGGCTATAATGCCGGCAAAGTAGCCTGTAAAGTGGCGGACACCCGGTATAAAATAGCCGATGAAAATCAGACCGTAACCGTATTTTCGGAACCACAGCTGTGTTTTCTCCAGCTTGCTTGGATTAAGAAACACCCACTTGCCGAAACGCTCGATGAAAGGGAGACCGGCCTTTTTTCCAATAAAATAGGTAATGGTCATGCCGATAGTTGTCCCGAGAAAAGCGACACCGATCAGCTGCATAAATTCCAGCGAACCTTTATAAGAGAGATATCCGGCGTAAGCCATCGTTGTTTCTCCCGGAAAGGGCAGTGCAATGAACTCGAGCAGTAGGCCGAAGAACAGCACACCGTAACCGTAATTATAAAATAATTGCTCCATCCACTTCAGCAATTCCACAACGTTCACACTCCTGATGACCTGCTTAGTCCTGACCTAATAATACCGGAGGCAGGCTTATAACAACCGATAGGATGGTTGCATTCAATAGAAATATTATTAAGGTAGAGCGCGTTACTATAGTCTTTTTACGGAAGGCCCTCCATATAATCTATTAAATTCGTTTTCGCTAAAGGCCTAACAAATCCTTATTCTAGCAGAAAACGGAACTTATCGAAATGTTGGAGGTAGAGAATCATGGCCGCAAATCGGAACCAAATAGGCAAACGCACAGCAATCTGGTGTATGCTGCTTCTGATGATTATGGGAACGTTCCCGCTGCAGGCGGCTGAAGCGTCTGAGGCGGGAAACCGGTCAACTGCAACAGGCAAAATCGTGTACCTTACCTTCGATGACGGTCCCGGCAAGTATACAGGAGAAGTTCTTGATATTTTACATACCTATCAGGTAAAAGCGACCTTCTTCATGGTTGGACAGGAGGCCAAACGTTATCCCGAGCTCGTGCGGCGGGTGTATGAAGAAGGACATGCTATAGGAAATCATTCCTATAATCATAGATACAGTGAGATGTACGACTCATTCGTTCATTTCTGGAAACAGATCAAGCAGACAGAAGAAATACTTACATCCATTACAGGCAGCCGGCCCAGCCTGGTGCGTGCGCCTGGCGGGACCTATGGCCATTTCGATCATACCTATTTCAATTTGCTGAAGCAAGGCGGTTACCAGGTGTTCGACTGGAATGTGGACAGCGGGGATTCGGCTCGGCGGAACGTACCGGCAGCAGAGATCAAGAGTCATGCAACCCTGTCATCTGCAGTCCGGGGGGATGTCATTCTGCTGATGCACGACGGCGGGGCTCACAGGGAGACGGTGAAGGCACTGCCTGCGATTATCGAGCATTACCGTTCTGCCGGATATCAGTTCGGTATATTAAGCGAAGAACAGGAGCCGGTACAGTTCCGGGTGGCAGCTTCCTTGCCCTACAAGCGGCTACCGCCTGATGCCGGCTGGGTGAAAGCGAACGTGGAGGCCAATGCAGAGCTGTTCGCAAGGGGTCCAGGTCTGACGATCGAAGCCGGCGCGGTCACTACTGAATTACAGCCCGGTGAGTACAGGATTGAACGGGGACAGTATGTCGTGCCGCTGCGCAAGACCGTCGAACGGCTGGGAGGAACCGTTACATGGAACCGTTCGGGGCAGGAGGTAGAGACCCGGCTTGGCCATGCTCGTTTGATCATCCCTGTTGGCACCCCGCGTTTTACCGTACTGGAGTCGGATGCCATGCGGGCGGCCTATGACCCGACGGCATCCCTAGTGAGGGCGGCGGGAGAGGGAGCCCCCGCTTCGCTTCGTCATTCGATTCTTATTGGGGAAACTGTCTGGTTTCCGCTGCGCGAGCTGCTGGAGAAGAGCGGCTACCAGATTACCGGAATCTACAGCGGTCCGGAGGCGCGCCGGGTTAAGGCACAGGAAATCTCTATTTTCTAAGCAGGTCTATGTCTATTTACTCTCTTATCCGGCAACACTGCTACTAGATTTCTGCCAAGCAGCAACACTGTAAGGCGGATGGATAACGGATAGGGAGGGGCAAGCAGAATGAATGCAGCCAATTCTTTTGATTACCGGAACGCACCGGAGCTGCTGGAGCAGATTTTGAATCGGGTGGAGAGGGTGATTGTCGGCAAAAGGCGCGAGATCCGGCTGACATTAATTGCGATGCTGGCTGGGGGCCATGTGCTGCTAGAGGATGTGCCTGGAGTCGGCAAATCCATGCTGGTACGAACAATGTCAGCAGCCCTCGGCTGCAGCTTCGGCCGGATTCAATTTACGTCGGATTTGATGCCCGCAGATATTACGGGATGTTCGGTGTACCATCCAAAGACCGGTGATTTCGAATTCCGCCGCGGCCCGCTGTGGGCAAACCTGGTGTTGGGTGATGAGCTGAACCGGGCATCAGCCCGAACACAGTCGGCTCTGCTGGAGGCAATGGAGGAGCGGCGTGTGACGGTGGACGGCACGACTTATCAACTGCCCAGACCGTTTACCCTGATTGCTACTCAGAATCCTCTGCAGTTCGAAGGGACCTGCCGTCTGCCTGAGGCGCAGATGGACCGGTTCCTGATTAAGATTGCCATGGGATATCCTGATCCGGAGCAGGAATTCGACATGCTGGGCCGGCTACACGGTGAAGAGGCACTTGAGCGCATTAAACCGGTCATACTGGCAGAGGAGCTTGCGGTCATGCAGCGTCAGGTGATGACGGTGCACGTGGATGATTCCATCAAGCGTGCGCTCGTTGAAGCCGCAGTCCTGTCACGCACGCATCCGGCTATCGCACTTGGACTCAGTCCGCGCGGCACACTGGCCTGGCAGCGTGCCTCCCAGGCGGCAGCCTACATGCAGGGACGCCACTATGTGACACCAGACGATGTGAAAGACATGGCGGAGCCGGTTCTGGTCCACCGTCTGCAGTTTAATGGCATTCATCCTGGGCCGAGCCGGGGCGCAGAATTAGTGGAAGAACTTATTTCGTCGGTCCGGATGCCTTTAACCGGCTATGGCGGAAGAGGGGCGAAGGCATGATCGGGGCTTGGCGGTGGCTGCTGGCGTTATGCTTGGCGGCAGGTCTGTACGGATTTTACCTCTGGCACGGCGGAGCAGCTTTGCTGCTTCTCACGGTGCTGTCCTGTCTGCTGATCGCCGGCGGTATGATTTCGTGGACGGGGGGGCCGCGCACAGTTCAGCTCAAGCATCTGATCCATCCTGCGGGAAGCCAGACAGAACCTGCACACAGGGTGCAGGTGCAATTGAACTTTCGCTCCTGGCTGCCGCTGCCGTGGCTGATCGTTGAGGATGTCCTGGACGAGGATTTCCATCGTCACCTGCTGCTGCCCGGCTGGAGGCGGCAATTCACTTACGAGTACACGCTGACGTCCATGCAGCGCGGTGTGCACACTATTCGGATGACGGAGCTGTACTGGGGCGGATACCTCGGAGGATTTATGCATAAGCGTACGCTGCCCGTCGAGGTTTCGTTTACCGTTCTGCCAACGCCAAGCTTTGGCGGGGAGCAGAGCCTTGGTCTGGCTGGAGCTCGCGCTCCGGAAGGGATCATAACGGCGGAGCCGAGATGGAAAGGCAGCCAGTATGAAGGACAAGTCCGTACATATGTATCGGGAGATCCGCTGAACCGGCTCGATTGGAAAGGCAGCGCACGCAGGGGAAGTCTGCATACACGGCTTCCGGAGCCTGAACAGGGCCAGGAGCTGCAGATTCTGTTGAATCTGGATCCCGCCGCTTATCCGGGATACCGCAAAGGTATGCTCCATCCCGGATTTGAAGCCGTTGTCTCCGCCGCCGCCGGCTGGGCTGTCCAGGCGGAAGCTGCAGGAATTGCGCTCTCTCTTGAGCAGATGTGGCCCTCCAGGGACATGGAGGACGCCATCGGGCAGCCCTTTCTAAAGCCCGTATTCCGGCGTGGAGAGACGCTTGGAGATATTCAGCAGCAGCTGGCCGTCATTCAGCCGGGGGACGTCTGCATGACAAATCATGAATGGTATGAGGCATCCCGGGGCTTTCCGACGCAGTCAAGGAGTACGGTCATCTTGACAGGCAGCCTGGATACGGCGACGGCCGACACAGCCATGAGGCTGGCGGCATCAGGCATCGTAACCGCTATATACAGACTCCCCCTTCCGGAAAATAAGGACACTTCCTCTGCAAAGGAGCGCATGGAACAGCTGTCAGCCGCAGGTGTAGCGGTAAGGGAGCTGCCGCCGCAGCCTGTCCTTCCGCCTTCTCTGCAGAATGCCTCTCGCTCGAATGGAAGACTGGCTGATTTGTGGACGGAGGTGAATTCTCATGCAGGAACCTACTTCCACTAAAAGCGACCCGCTGATCCTCAAAATCACGTGGAGCTTATTGTTGATGGGAATTTGCCTGGAATGGCTCCAGCCCTTGCAGGCAATGACAGGGCGAGTGATGACGGGGGGAGAACAGACATGGCTGAAAGCCTGCTGGATCCTGCTGACGGTCCTTCTCCTTGCTATTGGATTCCTGCCTGTACCTGCGAAGACAGGGGCTATGTTGAGGGTGGCTATTCTGACAGCTGCACTGTATGTCATGACTGGCAGCGGAAGTCCTGCCGCTTGGCTGCATGACCAGGGTCAGGCTTTATGGAGCGATTTGCTCTCTTGGCTTGCAGCAGACCCGCATATGAGGTTCAGCAGCCAGACGAGACTGCTGGTCATGCTGACAGGTTGGGGCCTGATGGTCGCCTCGGTGCAGCGGCTCATGCTGTATCGTCTGACACTGTTCTTATTCACTGGAGCTACAGTGGCTTACCTGCTCCTGCTGGAGGCCCTCTCGGGACCTGACATGTTCTGGCCTGTGGGCAGAGTCGTGCTCTGGGGAATTCTGCTGCAGGGAATCTTGAGGAGGAACATTCTATGGCTCGCAGCAGACTCTGCAGACCCCTCTTATGAGGACCGCGCGTCGTTTGTGCGCTGGTCAGCGGGGACTGCTGTTTCTGCTGTCCTGCTCCTGCTGCTGGGGACCGCCGCGGTTGGCATTCTGCCTCATCAATCGGCGGGCAACTTGTCCCTTGAACGTGTCTGGTCCCGTGTTAGCAGCTGGACAGATCTTGATTTCGAGCCATCACAGCCGGCGGCTGTCACCGGCTATGGCAGTGAGGACACTCCGCTGGGGGCGCCGCTGATGCAGGAAGATCGGCCTCTGTTTGAAGCGGTCAGCCCTCTGCCCGCTTATTGGCGCGGAGAGTATCGGAGCTGGTATGACGGGAGACAATGGAATTCGCAGGGAGAAAACTACCAGACGATTCAGCCGGGCAGTGCAATACCGGAGGACACAGCGATTATGGACAGCCGCCTCTGGCACACGGTAAGCCAGACCATCACGTTTCATCGCCAGCCGCTGCCTCACGAACCCTTATTCATAGGGGGAGTACCTGTTTCCATGCAGTGGCTCCCGGCAAGCCAGAAGAACCCGGAAATTCCGTCACCCGAAAAAACCGGACAGGCCGGAACATCAGGTGAACAGTCCGTGAACCCCGCGCTTGAGCAGAACCTCTCCTCTGGACTGGTCCGTCTGGGGGACGAGCTGCTTCCCCCGGATATCCGGAGCTACCGGATGGATGTGCTGGTGCCTGACCGCAGTGCAGAACGGCTTCGTCATGCTGCAGGGGATGATCCGCCGTCTATCCTGGCCAAGTACACCCAGCTACCAGCCAGCCTGCCTGGTCGGATCGGGGAGCTGGGACACCGGATTATGCAGGGAGCGGGCAGCCGTTATGATGCGGTCCAAGCGACAGTGTCCTATCTTGACGAACATTATTCTTACACCCTAAATACGGAACAGCCGCCGACCGGCCGTGATTTTGTTGATGATTTCCTGTTCGTTTCGAAGAAAGGATACTGTAATCACTTCTCCACGGCCCTCGTCGTGCTGCTGCGGAGTCAGGGCATCCCGGCCCGCTGGGCCAAGGGGTTCGCGCCGGGGACACCTGACCCGCAGCAGCCGGGTCATTATCAGGTGACAACCGCGGATGCCCATTCGTGGGCAGAGGTGTACTTTCCGGGCGTAGGCTGGCTTCCCTTCGAAGCCACGCCCGGTTTTGCCGCCGCAACGCAGGCGCAGCCTGCTCTGTCGGGGGCGGTTGCTGGCCAGGCTGCGAGCAAGCCGCTGCAGCCCCGCGCAGGCGCGGCATGGGCCGCCGCGCCGCTGCATATGCTGCGGCAGCTGGGCACTGCCGCCGCCGAGCGCCCGCTGCAGGCAGCCGCCGCCATGGCGGGGCTGCTGCTCGCCGCTGCTGCGGGCGCTTACGCATGGCGGCTGCGCACCGCCATGCAGCTTGGGCTGCTGCTGGCATGGCCGCGCAGCCGCTTTCCAGACCGTGAACGGCTGCTGCGCGCCGCCGTCACGGTCTGGGCTGCCCTTGCGCGCCGCTGCGGGGCAAGGGCACCGGGCCAGACGCCGCGGGAGTACGCGGCGGTGCTGGCTGCCCGCAGGCCGGAGCATGCGGGCGACATCAGCCGCTTCGCCGAGGCGTGGGAGCGGCTGGCTTATGCGCCCGAGCATCCCGGGCGCATGGAGACACAGGCATTTCTGCGCCTGTGTCTGCGTCTGGCGAGCCGCTTGTTCTGAGACGTAGAGCGGCGATCATCCGAGCTTTCATTTCTGGAAATAACACTATTCCGATCTGTGGGGTTGATAATGGTAATTGCCAGGATGGATGAATTGCCCAAGCTCGGTTGTCATGAATGCCAGGTCCTTCCCTTCCTTGACGTTACGAATTGTCGTTTCGTATAATGAATCCAATAATTGAGGGAGGCACGGTAATGAATAAGCCAAATGAAATTGTTGTTGTTCTGGATTTCGGAGGACAATACAACCAGTTAATAGCAAGAAGAATCCGGGATTTGGGAGTATACAGCGAACTGCTGCCGTACAATACACCGGCTGACAAAATCCGCGAACTGCAGCCGAAAGGCATCGTCTTCTCTGGAGGACCATCCAGTGTATACGCGGAGAATGCACCTCATGTAGACACAGCGGTGTACGATCTGGGCGTTCCGATTTTCGGAATCTGCTACGGCATGCAGCTGATGGCACAACAGTTGAACGGCAAGGTAGAACGGGCGGACAAGCGTGAGTATGGTAAAGCGGATGTAGTATTTAATGAAGGAGCAGCTCTGGCCAAAGGTCTGGAAGCCCGTCAAACGGTATGGATGAGCCATGGTGACCATGTTACAGGCCTGCCGGAAGGGTTCAAACTGGATGCAGGTACAGAGAGCGCGCCTGTAGCAGCCATGAGCGACGAGGAACGCCGTCTGTATGCGGTACAGTTCCATCCTGAGGTTCGTCACTCTGTGCAGGGCAACGAGATGATTCGTAACTTCCTGTACGAAGTCTGCGGTTGTGAAGGAAACTGGACCATGGAATCATTCATCGAGGACCAGATTCGTGAGATCCGCGAGAAAGTGGGCGACCAGAAGGTACTGTGCGCACTGAGCGGCGGTGTGGATTCTTCCGTGGTAGCTATGCTTATTCATAAAGCCATCGGCGACCAATTGACCTGTATGTTCATCGATCACGGCCTGCTGCGCAAGGGAGAAGCTGAGAGCGTAATGGAGACGTTTGTCGGCAAATTCGATATGAAAGTGGTCAAAATTGACGCACGCGAGCGCTTTATGTCCAAGCTGGCCGGTGTCGACGATCCGGAGCAGAAGCGTAAAATTATCGGTAACGAGTTCATCTATGTGTTTGAGGAAGAGTCTGCCAAGTTTGACGACTTTGCATTCCTGGCACAGGGTACTCTGTACACGGACATCGTAGAGAGCGGTACAGCTACGGCACACACGATCAAATCGCATCATAACGTAGGCGGTCTGCCTGAAGATATGAAGTTCAAGCTGATTGAGCCGCTGAGCGCGCTGTTTAAGGACGAGGTCCGTAAAGTGGGCGAGGAGTGCGGTCTGCCTGAAGAAATCGTGTGGCGTCAGCCTTTCCCAGGTCCAGGTCTGGCTATCCGTGTGCTTGGAGAAGTGACGGAAGAGAAACTGCAAATTGTTCGGGATTCTGACTACATCTTGCGTGAAGAAATCGCGAAGGCGGGCCTGGATCGTGAAATCTGGCAGTACTTTACGGCGCTGCCTAACATGAAGAGTGTCGGCGTTATGGGTGATGCACGTACGTATTCCTATACGGTAGGTATCCGTGCTGTAACCTCCATCGACGGCATGACTGCAGACTGGGCACGTATCCCTTGGGATGTGCTGGAGAAAATCTCGGTTCGCATTGTCAACGAAGTCGACAACGTTAACCGGATCGTCTATGATGTGACATCCAAACCGCCTGCAACGATTGAGTGGGAGTAATCCCCTTGTTTTCTGCTGAAAAACCCCCGTCCATTTTGGACGGGGTTTTTTTTGTATAGCATGGAGTTTGCGGGAGCAGGCCATAATAGCATAAGAGCATTTTAGATAGCTAAAGCACAGAGGATTTGGGAAAATTAAGTTGATCATACACGGATTGGGTGGGCAAAAAGAGCGAAAAAGTGTTTTTTATAGCTCATATGCGAACGATTTCATGGATATTACATACAATGTTCGTTTTTATGTTGACAAATTCATAGGTGCCGCCCTAAAATGAAAAAGCAATCAAGCATATTTTCTTCGTATAATCCCGGGAATTGGCCCGGGAGTTTCTACACGGTCACCGTAATGACCTGGCTACGATGTGAGAGAGAATCCAGTAACGGGAGAGGTATTGTTCCTTTCGTTAGTGGATATATCTTTTTTAACGTCGGTGCCTGCTCAGGTTCCGGCTATTTTTGGTTTGACAGAACAGAATCTTATTAGGGGGAATCTTTTTTGGAGCGGTTTTTTAAACTCAAGGCAAACGGAACTACCGTACGCACCGAAATTATGGCGGGCCTTACCACGTTCATGGCGATGGCTTACATACTCTCGGTCAATCCGAACACGCTGACTGCTTTTGGCCAGATCGAGATGGGTTGGTACTCGGTTTTCCTGGCAACTGCGCTTGCAGCAGGTATTTTCACTATTGCAATGGGATTGTTCATTAACTTCCCTGTGGCATTGGCGCCAGGCATGGGACTTAACGCTTATTTTGCATCGGTTATTCTTGCATCGGCCACTTCGGATCACCCGTTTACCTGGCAGATGGGCTTAACGGCGGTATTTATCTCCGGTTTGATTTTTATTCTGCTGACGGTAACCAAGGTTCGACAAATCCTTCTTGTCGCTGTACCTGATGGCCTTAAACATGCGATTACAGTAGGTATTGGCTTGTTTATTACGATTATTGGTCTGAAAAACAGTGGATTGATGACGATTGGCGTTGAAGCGGGAAGCGATATTCCGGCTCACAAGCTGACTGATGTCCTTTCATTTGAAACGGTAATTCACTTGGGCAGCCTGGAGAACACCAATGTGCAGCTCGCCCTGATTGGTCTGATCCTGATTGCTATTCTGATGGTTCTGCGTGTGAAAGGGGCTATCCTGTTTGGTATCCTGGGTACAACGGTTGTAGCCATGCTGATGGGCGCTGTAGATTTCAGTACGCTCTCCGGTAAGGATGCTCATTGGACGCCTGATTTCAGCCAATTGAACTTTATGTCCTTTGACTGGGAAGGTATCCTGCACACAGGAATTATTTCGGCTATTGCTACTTTTACTTTTGTAGAGCTGTTTGATACCTTCGGTACGCTCGTAGGTACAGCGCAGCGCGCAGGCATCATGGATAATGAAGAAGAAGGACGCAAACGTGTTGGCAAAGCCATGTTCGTAGATGCTGTAGCAGTTGCCGGTGGTGCCATGATGGGGACTTCCACAACGACAGCGTATGTTGAAAGTGCAGCGGGGGTGGCTGAAGGCGGACGTACAGGTCTGACAGCTGTGACGACAGGCGTATGCTTCCTGCTTGCATTGTTCCTTGCACCCATTGCCGCATTGATTCCAGGTTCAGCTACGGCTGCAGCTTTAATTATTGTAGGCGTGCTGATGGCGCAGTCGATTCGTAATATTGATTTTCAGGATATGGTTATTGCGATTCCGGCATTCCTGACTTTCGTGATCATGCCGTTCACTTACAATATCGCTAACGGGATCTCCTTCGGGATCGTCACGTATGTGATCTTGGCCGTGGTGGCTAACCTGGCTGCGAATAAGACAGGGAAGAAATATCATATTCACTGGATGATGTGGGTATTGGCCGTGCTGGTTATCCTTCGTTATGTACTGGTGGGCAGCCAAGGGTAATAAAGTGAGCAGCGTCTCTCCAAAATGGAGGGACGCTTTTTTTGTGTATAATATGTAGAGATTAATTATGAGGAACTAATAATAAAATTAATTTAAATAAACACTTGCTAACTAACTTGGTTATGTGGTATATTCTTATTCCGGCCAATTGAGCTGGTTCATAGCTGGGTAGCAAGCGAAAAGAAAGTTTAAAAAAAGCTTGCATTTAATAAGTGGCTGTGATAAGATATAAAAGTTGCTGATGCGACAAACTGAAGCGATGAAGTGAAATGCTTGATCTTTGAAAACTGAACAACGAGTGAGTATCGCTGTTACGAAAGTAACGGCAAACCATGAGAATTATATCTCGTCAGATTCAAAATGAGCTTATCGCTCTTTTCAATACTTTATTGGAGAGTTTGATCCTGGCTCAGGACGAACGCTGGCGGCGTGCCTAATACATGCAAGTCGAGCGGGGTTT
>NZ_JAUQTB010000013.1 GCF_030580655.1 Paenibacillus lacisoli | reverse complement strand
AAACCCCGCTCGACTTGCATGTATTAGGCACGCCGCCAGCGTTCGTCCTGAGCCAGGATCAAACTCTCCAATAAAGTTATTGAAAAGAGCGATAAGCTCATTTTTAATCTGACGAGATATAAATCTCATTGTTTGCTGTTATTTACATAACAGCGATACTCACTCGTTGTTCAGTTTTCAAAGATCAAGCATTTCGTTCGGTCATTTGTTGACCGGAATTAGAGTATATCACACTAATTTCTTCTTTGCAACTTATTTTTTTCAAAACTTTTAAGTCGCTTTTTTGCTTAGCGGTCCTTTTCTCGACCGGAATTAGAATATACCATGCCTGTAAATCAATTGCTACATGTAAAATATTCCAATGCATACGACCTGCAATTTGCTTTTCTCATGTGCAGGTCGTGTAGACAACTGTCTTTATATTTCCCTTAAATGAGCTTCCCATTCCATAATCGAAAATTTTTCAGTGACTTCCTTCAGCTGCTCAGGCACCTCTACTGTACACATCAATTCCAGGCTGTTACCGTCTGGGTCTTTAAAATAGATAGAACCATTACCCTGATAAGGTCGAATGAATGGTGCTACCGAAGTTCTGCCGCCAAAGGGGACTGCCTTCACTCCAATCGACCCAAGCCACTGTTCAGCCTCTGCCAGACTGCTGTAACTTACCCTGAAGGCAATATGCCGCAGGGACGGATGATAAGGAGTGTCGACTTCTTTCCCTTCCCACAGACCGAGCCAGCTTTTCCCTTTCTCCAGCCAGTAAAATAAAGTCTCATCATCACGCCACGCTAATTCCAATCCTAGCTTGGTATAGAATGCTTCTGCAGTCTTCAGGTTACGGACAGGGAGATGCGCTTCGTACAATCCTTTTATCATTGTATCAGTCCCCCTTCGCTGCACCGAGCAGCCGTTCCTCACCTCGCTTCAGCTGCTGGGTCAGATGAAGAAAAGTTTCAGTAACCTTGTAGACCCGATCATCCATCTCCAGACTGCCTTCATAATCTTCATACTCCTGTTCAAATTGCATTCGCTGTGAACCGCCGATGGAAATCCACTCGGGACAGTTAATGCCATGGAGATTACGTATAATCGCCTGAAGATGCTGAAGCGAACTAACCCCAACTGCACCTCCAGCCGAGCATACGCTTAGTACCGCTTTACCGCTGAAATAACTTTGCCCCAGGTAATCCAAGGCGTTCTTCAATACCCCACTAATGCTCCCATGATATTCAGGTGTTGCAAGAACAATAGCATCGGTACCGGCAAAAGCGGACTGCAGAACCTGAACATTCGTGTCCATTCCTTCAATATCTGCCGAGTAGAACGGCAAGGGGTGTTTAAATAAATCAATGATCTGTACATGATGCCCTTTTCTCTGCATCAGATTAGCAGCATAAGCTGCCAGACGTGTACTCGTTGCACCCTTACGATTGCTTCCAGCCAAAACAACAATATTCATATCCCTTCGTCCCTTCATTCCTTTAAGATAGTTCTATTCTAAAAGGAATCCAGGAGGCCGGCGTCAGCAGACAGAACGATCTTCTTCCAAATAAAAAGCCAGCCCTAAGGCTGAGCTGTACGACCTCCGATGTACCGGCTGATGAATACGCGGGATTAAGGATGTTCTTTCAGTCTCCCGTCTTTCAGCAGCAGTACCCTGTCACACAAAGACAGTATCCGTTCATCATGCGTGACCATCACCGCACTTGTCCCTTCCGCTTTGACCTGCTGTGCGATCAGACTCACTACATCCTGACCCCTCGCTGAGTCCAGGCTGGCTGTAGGCTCATCGGCATAAAGCACCGCCGGGTCATTCATGAGCGCGCGTGCCACCGCTACGCGCTGACGCTCTCCCCCCGACAGCTTATCCGGATAAGCACTGCTTCGATGGCTCAAGCCCATCTGCTCAATCAATTGCCGTGCCCTGTAGGCTGCGTCCGCCTTATGGATACCGGCCAGGCTGGCCACCAGCCGCAGCTGTTCTTCAACCTTAAGATAGGGAATCAGATTGGCGTTCTGAAAAATAAAGCCGATCTTATGGAGCCGAAGTTTCGACAGCGTATCAGGAGACTTGCCAAGAATGGATTCTCCGTCAATCTCGACTTGACCGCTAGACGGCTCCAGCAGCGCACCTGCTATGGACAGGAACGTGCTTTTACCTGAACCAGACGGTCCCATTACCGCTACCAATTCCCCTGCAGCTACCTCCAGGTTCAATTGATCGAGTACCGTGCGGTTCGCAGTCCCATCTCTAAAGGTACGTGTAATGTTGCGGAGTATCAGTCGGTTGTTCATGCTGCAGCCCTCCCAATAGCTTCAAGTGCGTTGATTCTGGCTATTTTCCATACCGAAAACAAGGAGCCTGCCAAGGACATCAGAATAAAGGCTAGGCAAGTCAGCAGCAGTACAGGCAAATGTAGCCGGAACGGCATGGATGCCGGCAGCATGGCTTCAAATCCCTTGACGAGAACGATACTGACAACAAGGCTGACCGCCGAGAGGATCAACACCTGCGCTGCGGCGCTCCCGGCCAGATAAGCTGTACGGGCACCCATTGCTTTTAATACGCCGTATTGGCTTGTTTTTTGAATCGTCATGACATAGAAGAATACGGCCAACACAAAAGCAGAGATTACAAATAAAAAGACAATCATCATGAGCAGAGAGCCCTGCTCCTCCTTATAACCAGGAATAGCCGATACCGCTTGTGACTTCGTCAACACTTCTGTGCCCGGCACTTGGGCTTGTATCGATTCGGCTTCCGAATCAACAGCCTTGATGGCAATCGCATTAAAGGCGGAGCCATCTGTTACCGACGGGCTGCCGGCAGCCTGGCTGCGGGATTGTGATTCAAGAAGAGCCCACGTTGACATATTCATCAATATTACCGGCGTATGGCTGAAGGACTCATTTTGCACAAATCCGGCAACGATCCACTCGGACCCTGAAGCTTGATCCACAAGTCTGCTCCCCAACTTAACGCCCTGCTCCATAAGACTCTCGTCTACCACGACCTGTCCTGTCCCCGGCAGGCCGGATCCTTCCGTCAATCGCGGCATCAGCCACCCATGTGTATCCACAGCCAGCAGCGTGACGTCCACTTTCCCTGGCTCTCCATCCTGTACGACGGTGGTCATTTTAACCCCAAGCGGCTCAGCTTGCCCTGCACCGGCAGTTTCCCTCACTTCGTCCAGCTTCTGCGGGGACAGTTCAGACCTCGTCAACCGATGCTCTGCTCCCTGTTCCAATATAAAATGCGTCGCAGACATATTCTGGACAGATGCCGCATTATCGTAAGCCAGCCCCTGTGCAAGTCCTGTAACGAACATGACCAGAAACCCGACCAGCAGCATAATAACGCCTATCAGGATATACCTGCCCTTGGAAAATCTCATTTCACGTAAAGCTAAGTACATTCAAGCTCCCCCCCTCTGTGTAGCCCCAGTATAGGGAGCCAACATGAACGGAGTATGAATAACAGATTACAGTTGTTACTCCGGAAGCCGGATTGTAAAGCAGGTACCTTCCGGGGAGCTGGATACCGTAATTATGCCGCTGTGCAGCTGGATGATTTTCTGTACGATAGCTAATCCGAGTCCAGTCCCGCCAGCTGATCGCTCGCGGGCATGATCCACCCGGTAGAAGCGGTCAAAGACAAAAGGAAGATGCTCTTCCGGGATGCCGTCCCCTGTATCCTGAATGGACACGGTCATTGCAGATCTGGACGGTTTTGCATGTATGGAGATGGATCTGCCTTGAGGAATGTACCTGATCGCGTTGCTCAGGATATTCATCCATACCTGCATCAGCAGCACTTCATCTCCTCGTATATGAATAGACTCCGGGATCGACAGCTTAAGCAGCAATCCTTTCTCCTCCAACTGCCATTGGAGCACCTGAATTACTTGAAGCAATTGAACACGAAGCCCGAAAGTTTTCATCGTCAGCGTTTCTTCTCCCTGTTCCAGCGAGGACAGCAGGAGCAGCTGTTTGCTCAGCTGGGCAAGATGACGGCTTTCCTTTTCAATAATCTCCGCATACTGCCGGCTCTCCCCCTTCGACAGCTCATTCTCCGCCAACACTTTGGCAAATCCCTGGATGGATGTCAGCGGGGACTGGATCTCATGGGATACATTGGACACGAACTGCTGGCGCGATTGATCTGCCCGCTCTAAGGCCTGGCTCATAGTTGTAAAATGTCCGGCCAGCTGGCCGATTTCATCCCTTCTCCGGATCGGCAGCTTCAGCCGGTAGTCGCCCTGAGCAATTCGCTTTGTGGCTTCGGACAGCCGGGAAATCGGTTTGACCAAATAACGGGTACTGACAAGAAACAGCAGAATGCTGATAACGACCGTGCACAGGATAATCAGGGCAAAAAAGACACGCAGCTCGCCAAACTGCTGTATAACATCAGGTCGTATGAATAAAGCATAAGTATGGCCTTTATATTGAATCGGAGTGCCTACTGTGTTGCTCAATGTATTCTCAAAAAAACCGGTTATAAACGGCTTGTTGGGAAATTCAGCAATGCCGTGATACCGCTCCCCTTTCAGCACCCGGTCACGAGCCAATCGGCTCAAATTTTTTTCCCGGAAGCTGCGGCCGTAGTACTGTTCATCCCCTTGCCCGTCGGTCAGATAAATTTGATATCCCAGTGCAGCGGCATGATCCAGGTAACGGTCCATATTTTCTGCAGAATCTTCAATATATCGTTCAATCTCTACTGCCGTATGCATTAGTTTATTGTCATTGTAAGGTTTTAATTTGAGATGATAATAGATATTGGAGGAAAGGAACCCCAGCATACTGCTGACGATAATGACCAGTAATGTAAATAGAAAAACACGGGAATACAAGGTCTTCAACGCCGCCCCACCTCGATCTTGTAACCGATGCCCCGAACGGTCTGGATGCTGAAGTCATCCGAGTAGTCTGCAAACCGCTGGCGCAAACGCTTAATGTGCACATCAACCGTCCGCTCGTCCCCTTCATAGTCCGCTCCCCAAACCAAAGAGATCAGCTCATCCCTAGAGAAGAGACGTCCCGGATATTGCGCGAGCTGGGTCAGCAGCTCAAACTCCTTCATAGGAAGAATGAAGGTAGACTCTCCGTCCGAGACTTCTACGTTATTCCGATTAATCACAATCCGGTTCAGACGGATTACATCACTGGACGTCCTGTGATAACGGCGGAACAAGGCTTTCACCCGGAAAACAAGCTCCTCAGGCTCAAAAGGCTTAGTGACATAATCATCCGTCCCCCGGAGGTAGCCCTGCTCTTTGTCTGTCAGCTGGTCTTTGGCTGTCAGCATGATGATGGGAATATCATAGTGCTCTCTAATATGCTCGCACAGTTCAAGCCCGCCCATATGGGGCATCATGACATCAATAATGGTTAAGTCTACGGCTTCGGCCTCCAGATACTGAACAGCTTCCAATCCATCCCCCGCTTCCAATAAACGGTATCCCTCTTTGGTCAGGACATACCGCAGCAGCGTCCGGATATGCTCATCATCATCAACAACCAAAATACGTTTCATTTTCACCATCGCTCACTTTATGTTTTAGGATGCCATTAAGTATATCGCAAGGAACTGAGACCAACAAAAACCTCTCATCGTGATCGTTCAGGTTAATAACCTTTCTTCACTGCATAGATTGCTGCCTGGGTACGGTCTGTCAGACCCAGCTTATCGAGCAGATGACTGACATGTGTTTTGACAGTCTTCTCCGTGATGACCAGCTCTTCCGCAATCGCTTTGTTGCTCTTTCCGCAGGCAATAAGCGCCAGCACCTCTCGCTCCCGCGGCGTCAGCCGATCAGGGTTATCTATCGAATCAGCCGCAACCGTTGTGCCGGATATCCCTTTCGTCTCCATCAATGAGGATGAACCAGCCGCCACGTGCTGCATGAGCTGGCCGGCTGCATCCGGATGCAGCTCCACCCTGCCCTGGTATACACTGCGGATGGCTTCAGCCAGTTCCTCTGGTTCAATATCCTTGAGCAGGTAGCCTTTTACGCCGGCTTGGACCGCAGGCAGAACATGGGACGGATCGCAAAAGGACGTCATAACGATCACCTTCACCTCCGGATAGGAAGCGGTTATCGCCTGTGCCGCCTGAATTCCATCCAATACCGGCATATTCAAATCCATCAGTATAATATCCGGCTGCAGCTCAGCCACCTGCTCCAATGCTTCCCGGCCGTCCGAAGCCTCCCCAACAAGAACGATATCCTGCTGAGTGGACAGGAACACCTGCATGCCCCGGCGCACCATAGCGTGATCGTCGGCCAGCAGCAGTCTGATACTCATCTTGAATCCCCCTCTTCTCCTATATATTTCTCTATTGGCAAACGGACTTCAACCGTCGTGCCTTTTCCTGTAACACTGTAAAGCACAAGCCGTCCTCCCAGCGCTTCAGCCCGCTCTTTCATCATGGTCAAACCGTAGGATGCTCCCGCCTCTCTGGGTCTGTTCGTGGCAGCACCGCCCCGCCCCTGATCCGCTACATGGAATGTAACCGCGTCGTCACGAGCGCTTAACCTGATCTCGGCGCTCCTCGTACCGGCATGCTTGCTGATATTGTTGAGCGCTTCCTGCCCGATCCGCCAGAGCGCTTCCTCCATGGTAGAGGGCAGCTCGGCAATGCCGTTTACTTCCAGATGGACACGGAGGCCGAGCTGCCGGGCATAGTTCTGCAGCGCTGGGGTCAGTCCCTCTTCGAGGCCGGCAGGCCGCAGCTGTGTAATCAGGCTGCGCATTTCTTTGAGAGCAGCTTGGGACAAAGTACGCATGTCAGATACAGCTTCCAGCAGCTGGTGCTCCTGCTCACTTCCGCCAAGCATGCTCTCTACTCCCCGCGCCGTCAGCGAGAGGGAGAACAGCATCTGGCTGACCGAGTCATGCAGATCCCGTGCCAGACGGTTGCGTTCCTCGAGCCGGGCGAGCTTCCGGCGGTTCTCCTCAAGCTGCAGATGTTCCAGAGCAATAGCTATATGTTCCGCCGCAGCCTCCAGCACCTCAGCATCCACTTCCTCGGTATGTCTGTCAGACGGATAAGCGGCCAGCAGGAACAGCTGCGCCCGGTTTCCGCTCAGCGGGAGAGGTACGGCCAGCACATGTGAAAGTTCAGACTCGCTGCCGTGTGACCGGCAAAGATGCGTCCATTCCGCCATCTCAGCCTGCTCGGCTGCCGCATATCTCCGTTCTCCTACACGGGTAGTGAGCAGACGAGCAGCCCCAGATACAGCCGTCGTATGGACGATAGGGCAATTCGAGCGGCCCGCGGCTCCCGATATGTAGCTCAGACCGCTCTCCACCCGATAGAGCGCTGTCAAAGGCAAATGAAAATGTTTCTGCAGCAGCCGGATACTCTCGTCCTCCAGCCTCGTTCTACTGCCTGTATCCGCCACTGTCCGGTCCAGTGCACGGCTGAATTCACCCAATCTGGCGAACAAGTCCCCCCTGTGCTGCTCTGCCTGCCACAAGCGGATACGCTCGAGTGTCCCGCCGATCTGGTAAGCTACAGACTGGAGCAGCGCGAGCTCCCGGTCTGTAAAATGCTCCTTGCCAGGTGCGGCAACGTTCATCAGACCAAAACGCCGCGTCCCTGACACTAATGGAATGGTCGCATGATGGGTAATCCCGCAGGTATCTCCCCATTTGTAGTCGACGGCGTCTTCCAGCCTCTTGCAGTTCAGGATATTCACCGCATCCTGCAGCCGGCCGTCACGATAACGGTTCAGGCACCAGCATGCCGGAGAGCACATCGGCTGCATGCCGTCCTTACATAAAGCCGGGGGCATTCCGCATGCCGCCTTCAGCTCCTGGGGGGAATCGGTATCTTCGAGAAGAAATATCCACCCCGCAGTCAATCCGGTAAGCTCGAGCAGCTTATGCAGCACCTCAGACAACATGTGATCAGGGTCACCGCACTCGTTCAGCGTCTGGGCAATCGTTTTGAGGATCTCCAGCTCCTGTGCAGGTGTGTCCATAAGGACCCTCCTTTCAGCCGTAAAATCATTTTCCTTCTATTATAGCATTAGCTGCAGCATGAGAGGATACATGCAGAAGAGGATGCCTGCTCATCAGGGAAGGCTGTACCGCGGCCAAAGCAAAAAGCTCCTTCCATGTAGGAAAGAGCTCCTCTTCAAATCATATCCATACATACCGTTACTCCCGACTGCAGACTGGCCTGAACGTCAATCAGCCGCTGATTACGGCTCCCGCGGAAACGAAGAGACACGTCTTTCTCTCGCTCCACAAAGGACCCGTCCACGATAACATCGCACAGCTCCGCCAGCCTTCTCATCGCCGAGCGTTTCAGCAATGCCTCAAATTCATAACCTGTATATGCCCACACCGTGTGGCCCGGGCAGGTCTCCCGGTAACGCTGGACAAAGGGAATACACTCTCCAGCTGAGAAGAAAGGATCCCCGCCGCATAGGGTCAGCCCTTCCAAAAGCGGGTTATCTGCAGCTTCCCGAATGACTTCTTCCTGCCGTTCTGGAGTGAACACTTCACCTGCCGAGAAGCTCCAGGATTCCGTGTTAAAACAGCCCGGACAGCCGTGCCGGCAGCCGCTGATGAAGACGACGGCGCGCAGCCCTGTTCCTTCATTGACTGACTCCCGGATATACCCGCATATATTCATCGGTGTTTGACCCGGTCGCGGACCTCGGCCTGCTTGGCATTATTGAATCTGACCTTGTAATCGCCTGTCAGGTAGCCGGTCACCCGGCGCAGCCGCTGGATGTGAACCTGTTCCTCATCCGCTCCGCACTGCGGGCAGCAGCTGCCAATGATTCCTTCATATCCGCAGCCGGTACAGCGGTCGATCGGGTGATTAATCGAGAAGTAGCCGATGTCCTGGCTAAGCGCATACTGTACGATCCGCCGAAACGCCTCTGGGTTGCTGCGGGCATTGCCGTCCATCTCAATATAGGAGATAGCGCCTGCGTTGCACAATTTGTGAAATGGAGCTTCCAGCTGGATTTTGCGGGCGGCAGGAAGCTGGTGATAGACCGGGATATGAAACGAATTGGTATAATATTCACGGTCGTTCACTCCCGGAATCAGCCCATAACGCGCCCTGTCAATCGCTGTGAATTTGCCAGACAAGCCCTCGGCCGGTGTCGCGAACAGCGTTATATTCAGGTTATGAATCTCGCTCATCTCATCACAGTAACGGCGCATGTACTCAATGACCCGGTAGGCTTCGCGGTATATATCTTCATCTCCTCCATGATGCCGTCCGAACAGCCCAACCATACATTCCGCAAGGCCGATAAAGCCTATAGCCAGCGTGCCATGCTTCAGCAAGGATGCCACCGGCTCATCTCCTTCCAGCTGTTCCCCGCCTTCCCATACACCTTCACGCATCATGAAATCAAAAGCTTTGGCTGGCTGCGCCGACTGAATTCGATAGCGGTGAATAAGACCACGGGCAGCAATGTCCAGTACGCTTTGAAGCTCATTATAAAACCCTTCCAGATCGGCCTGCTCCCGCTGTCCCTGACAAATGCCGTAATCGATACCCAGCTTTACCAAGTTCACTGTGTTGAATGACAGGTTACCCTTACCGCTCTGGCGGTTACGCCCGAACCGGTCCGCAATCGTACGGGTGCGGCAGCCCATGGTGGCAATAATGGTATCCGGGTCATCCTCACGATAGTAAGGCAGATTGAAGGAGGCATCCACATTTACAAAATTCGGATACATACGCCGGCTGGAGCAGTCTATGGCCTTAAGGAACAAATCATAATTCGGATCGTCCTCCTGCTGATTCACTCCCTGCTTACATTGGAAAATATGCTGCGGAAAAATCGGCGTTTCTCCGTGTCCCAATCCTGCAACAGCAGCCTCCAGGAGTGAATGCGATACCAGCCTTCCTTCTTCTGAGGTGCAGAGTCCGTAGTTAAGCGAGGTAAAAGGAATCTGCCCACCTGCACGACTGCTCATCGTGTTCAGATTATGTATCAGAGATTCGGCCGCCTGCCTTGTCTCCTGCACCGTCTCATCTACGGCGAACGAATAGGCCCGCGGACAAGCAGCTTCAGCCAGGATGCTTCCAAGTCCTATGTCCTGATCATCCAGCTCCGGGGATACTTCGCCAAACAGCCGCTGTCCTTTGCGGTAATGCTTGAGAAAGGAGCGTTTGACATAAGGAGCCAGATCCCAGTCCATCTTATTCGCCGATACGCCGCCATACTGACTGTTCTGCTGGGACTGAAAGATAATAGCCACCAGTGCCACCGCCGACATAATCCCCTGTGGAGTGCGGACAGAGCCGTTACCGGTGTTAAAGCCTTTGGCCAGCAAACGGTCGAACGGGATAAAGATACAGTTGGTGGTTCCGAGTGCATACTGATCAAGATCATGAACATAGATCGAGCCGGCCTCGATGGCGGCAGACAGTTCTTTCGGAAGCACGGCATGATGCGCATACCATTTGGCGCTTTCGGAGCCGATTTTACTCATTTTACCGCTGAAAGAGTCGCCGTTCATGTTGGCGTTCTCGCGCAGCAGATCCCGGTCCCGTGAACCGATAATGCCGGAGATCATGCTGTCAAAATAAGCTGTCTCTGTAAGAACAGCTCCTTTTCGCCCCGATTGGCCCTGTTCCTGACGTTCACCTCTGCCGGTCGTGCGGCACGTCGTGTCATGCCAACGGCTCCGTTCACACAGACGTTCTTCCTCAGCAAGCCCGGGAGCGAATCCCGCTTGGATATTCATCTGATCAACCTCCATGCTATGCGCTTGTATTTTTCAGGACGCGAGTACTAGTAATTCTTCGCAAACACAACATATAGAACTTTCAACAAATTATAATTCCATATTTAGTCTCTATCATGTGACAATTCTCACATCTACAGACCATAGGAAATGAGAACCCCGGCAGTTCAAAAGCGCACAGAATCCCCGTACCTATGCGGTACAGGGACAGATCATACATAAGAAGGGTGGTGCAGAAATTTTAACAATTGTTTGTCCGCGTTATGTCCTGCGGGCAGCGACCAGAATATCCATATGACGCGCCTGGCGAAGCACCTGATTCACAACCGAACCCCGCCAAAGCTCTGCTGCCCGGGATAACCGAGACTGTCCTATAATCATCTGTGTTACCTTGCGGCGATCGGCCTCCATGACCAGAACCCGCGGCAGCTGACGGCGGTCTCTACTTTTATAGATGAGAAAAGTCCCGCCCAGCCGTTCCGTCAAGCGCTGCAGTTCCTCCAGCAGAAGACGGGCCGCTGAGGACAGTTCTGTCGCTCCAATCTGTACATAGGCGGCATGCCACGAGGCCTTCAGGCGATAGGCGATGCGAAAGCCGCGCCGAATTAATCGTTCCGCTTCATTACTTAGATTGACGCAGACACAGATCACTTCCTGGCGCCGCCAAGGTCCACGCAGGGAAGATGTTCGCTCCCAGGCCTCGAGACGCTCATCAACATCATCGGCGATCTCCCGCAGCGCCAGTTCACGGAGCGCGATTAGGTTGCCCGTCTTGAAGAAATGGCTCAAGGCCTGCGGAACCTTGTACATGGCATAGATCCTGCCTTCCTCCAGCCGTTTGCGGAGTACCCGCGGGGATACATCAATCAGCTGGACTTCATCAGCCATACGCAGAATATGATCAGGCACCGTCTCACGCATGACAACTCCCGTAATCTGTTCCACCGCATCGTTCAGGCTCTCCAGGTGCTGAACATTCATCGTCGAGATGACCGAGATGCCTGCATGAAGAATCTCTAATACATCTTCGTATCTTTTACGGTTGCGGCTGCCGGGGATATTCGTATGCGCGAGTTCATCGATAAGGACAACCTCTGGAGCCAGAGCGATCACAGCTTCAGTATCCATCTCTTCCAGCCGGGCTCCGCGGTAATCCAGCACACGCCTTGGTACGACATCAAGAGCTCCTGCCTGGGCCTCCGTTTCCTGCCTTCCGTGCGTCTCCAGCAGACCGATCATGACACGGATACCGCTCCGCTGCAGATCATTACCTTCGCGCAGCATGGTGTAAGTCTTGCCTACGCCCGGAGCGGCACCGATGTATATTTTAAACCGTCCTCGTTTAATGTGGCTGATCTGCTCCTGGATCTCTTCCCGCCCAAGACGCCGATAGGTTGGGGGCGGCAGAGCTGGCATCGTTTTGGCCGGCAAAATCCGTTCACCCTCCCGCTCTGTACGATCAGCAACGACGAAGATGTCCATCTGATGAATCATACGCAGCAGACCGTGAATCACAGAGCCGTGCCACAGCTCCTGCCACTTGGATTGCCTGGAGTGGCCTATAACCATCCTCGTCGTATAATTCTGCAGCGCATAGTCCACCAGCTTGCGAGGGAGCAGACGGTGGCTGCTAAAAGGAAGCTCCTCCATATCTGCTCCAACCTTTGCCGCAAGCTTCAGCATCGCCTTCTTGAACACAAGCTCTTCCTTGCCGAGCTTCTTTTCTTGCCGTACTAGTGTAACGACCTGCAGATCACCGTTCAGACGGCGGGCAATCTGCTGGCCGCGCCGGATATAGATTGAACCATTCCAATGATATTGGGCCGCTACCAGTATACGCTCGCTCGCCCCATTGGGACCCACCGTATCGTTCTCCTCCCAGTGCTTCTCCAGTGAGCCATTGACTCCCTCCGCAACCAAGCGCAGCGCCAGCTCACGCAGCACTCCAACGTTGCTGAGTGTCATGATATCCATACGCTGGTTCACCAACAGGTTCTCCTTTTCAATCCGTCCCAGCAGCTGCTCAGGTGTAACATCAATCAGCCTGACATCATCCGCTAGCGTCAGCGTGTCTGAAGGCACACTTTCCTCCACCTCAACCCCGGTCAGCCGGGAAGCAATATGCCGTACTCCTTCCAGCTCATAAACATTCACTGTTGTTATAACGCTAATTCCATGCTGTCTCAGATATTGGATATCGTCCAGCCGGGTCGTAAACTCAGCACCAGGCCGATTGTGGTGAGCAAGCCCATCTACTAGAACGACCTCGGGATTGCGCTGAAGCAGCGCGGGAAGATTAAGGTCTTTGCGCTCCAGGCCGTTCTTCTCCCAATGAATACTTGGTATCCGCTCCAGTCCAAGACTAAGCTCCACCGTTTCCGGGCGCCTGGATGTCGTCACTGCGCAAATCACGACATCCACGCCCTGCTTCTTCAACTGCAAACCCTCGAATAACATATGATAGGTCTTGCCTGAGCCGCTGACAGCGCCGATCAGAATGTCCAGCCGTCCCCGTCCCAGACTGGAGATCATCTTCAGCAGCTCCTCCGGTGTCTTGCGTCTGAATGTGTCCATCTCCGGGGCCTCTCCCTCTCTTTATTCCGGCATCAGCGATTTCAATTCCAGATTTAATTCCAGTACATTCACCGCCGGTTCACCCAGAAAACCCAGCTCTCTTCCTTCGGTATGCTTGTTCACCAGCAGCTTCAATTTAGAGGGAGAAATGCCGGTTAGTTTACTGATCCGTGGAATCTGCACCTCTGCAGCAGCAGGGCTGATGTGGGGATCCAGGCCTGAGCCGGAGTTGGTGATTAGATCCAGCGGCAGGCTTCCGATCTGCACGTCAGGGTTCTGAGTGTGCCACTCCTTGACTGCGTCGGATGTCCGCTTCAGCATATCCGGATTGGAAGGCGCATAGTTGGGTGAACCGGAAGCCCCGTTATATTCAATACTTGAGACCCTGTTCTGAAAAAAAGCCTGATCCCTGTTCTCCTGTCCAATCAATCTCGATCCGACGACTTCTGCTTGGTCGTTGAGAATCAGGCTCCCGTTCGCCCGCTCCGGCATCACAGTCTGGGCGAAACCCGTAACCAGCAGGTTATAGCCGAGCCCCAGCACAATCATCATCAGCAGACTTATTCGCAGTGAACTCATAACATATCGCATGAGCATGTTTACATCCTCTCCTCTTCGTTACACCCATAAATGTACAAGCATATCCAGCAGCTTAATGCCTACGAATGGCGCTGCTACACCCCCGAGACCATAGATCAGCAGGTTGCGGGACAGCAGCCGTGATGAGCTCATCGGCTTGTAGGCCACACCCTTCATCGCAAGCGGAATCAGGAGCGGTATAATCACCGCATTGAAGATCAGAGCGGACAGAATGGCTGACGTCGGCGATCCCAGCTTCATCACATTCAGCAGCTCCATCTGCGGAATAGCAACCATGAACATGGCAGGAATGATCGCAAAATATTTGGCCACATCGTTCGCAATACTGAACGTCGTCAGTGCCCCTCTGGTCATGAGCAGCTGCTTGCCTATGGCAACTACATCAATAATTTTCGATGGATCCGAGTCGAGGTCGACCATGTTGGCTGCCTCCTTCGCAGCCACTGTGCCGCTGTTCATGGCGATGCCCACATCTGCCTGCGCCAGAGCAGGCGCATCGTTGGTGCCGTCACCGGTCATGGCGACCAGCTTGCCGGAAGCCTGTTCGCTCCGGATCACAGCGATCTTATCCTCCGGCGTGCTCTCGGCGATAAAGTCATCCACACCCGCTTCCCTTGCAATCGTGGCTGCCGTCAGCGGATTATCTCCCGTACACATCACGGTACGAATCCCCATCTGACGCAGCAGCTCGAAGCGCTCGCGCATCCCCGGCTTTACCGTATCCTTTAGATAAATCACACCATAGATGGTACGGTCGACAGCGACGGCGAGCGGTGTCCCCCCAGCGGAGGCTATTGCATCGCTGCTGCTGTCCAGGTCGGGGGGAAGCTCGCCGCCCTGGGATTGAACCCACCTTTTGACCGCATCAACCGCCCCCTTGCGTACCTGTTGGCCGTTCGCGAGATCCAGACCGCTCATGCGTGTCTCCGCCCGAAACTCGATGAAGCTTGCACCTTCCGATAGCGCGGTGTCATACACCATCTGTTCCTTCCGCATCCACTCCAGTACCGAACGCCCTTCCGGTGTCTCATCCTGAAGCGAGCTGACCGCCGCCCACCGCGCTGCCTCCGCACGGCTGTATCCGCCAACGGGGATGATCTCGCTAGCCATACGGTTCCCGAAAGTGATGGTACCCGTTTTGTCGAGGATAATCGTATTGATATCACCGGAAGCTTCAACGGCTTTTCCCGACATGGCAACAACATTGAAACGGGTAACCCGGTCCATGCCGGCAATCCCGATCGCAGACAGCAGACCGCCAATCGTGGTAGGAATCAGGCAAACCAGCAGCGCGATCAGGATCGGCACCTGAAGCTGGATGTTCAGATAGCTCGACAGGAAAGGGAGCGTGACCACGACGACCATAAAAATCAGCGTCAGGCTGGTCAGGACCGTGTTGAGGGCAATCTCATTCGGTGTCTTCTGCCGCTTGGCTCCTTCCACCAGCGAGATCATACGATCCAGAAAGGATTCACCCGGATCGCTCGTGATTCGCACCTGAATCTCATCACTGATCACACGTGTACCGCCGGTGACAGAACTGAAGTCGCCTCCTGCTTCCTTGATGACCGGCGCGGATTCACCGGTAATCGCAGATTCATCAACCGAGGCAAGGCCGTCGATGACTTCCCCATCGCCAGGAATGAGTTCTCCCTGCGTCACCACAACGATATCGCCCTTGCGCAGATCTACGGACAGCACCTCCTTGATCTGTCCTCCGGCAAGCTTCCTAGCCTTGATTTCCTGCTTTGTCTTCTTGAGCGTATCGGCCTGTGCCTTGCCGCGCCCCTCCGCCAGAGCCTCGGCGAAATTCGCGAACAGGACGGTGATCAGCAGAATAACCGTAACAGCAGTATTGAAACCTGCTGATCCGCCTGCTCCTAAAGCATTGGGCAAGAAAATTAAAAAGAACGTAATGATCATGCATACCTCGACAACAAACATAATCGGATTGCGCACCATCACGCGGGGATCCAGCTTATAGAAGGACTCCTTCACCGCCTTGCGGACCAGTCCGGCATCCAGCGTCCATTTCTTCTCACTCATCGTGTTCGTTCCTCCAATAGTAGTCGTTCATTTGTTCATCCTTTATTTGTTCATCCATAGTAATTGCACGTCTTGAGTCTTTAGGGCAGCAGCGTCAGCTGCTCTGCCACAGGGCCAAGTACGACAGAAGGGAAGAAAGTCAGCGCCCCCACGATTAACACCGTACCCGCAAACACAATTCCGAATAAGCCGCTGTCCGTGCGAAACGTCCCGCTTGTCTCAGGCACAGCCTTCTTCGCGGCCAGGGACCCGGCTGCAGCAAGAAGCAGGACCATCGAGATATAGCGGCCGAGGAACATGACAATACCTGTTGTCATATTCCAGAAGAGATTGGCGTCGCCCAGACCTTCAAAACCCGAGCCGTTATTGGCCGCAGAAGACGTGTACTCATACAGGACCTGAGTCAGGCCATGGTAGCCCGGATTGGATATGGTATTGGCATGTGTGAACAGAGCAGCGGCAGTCGGAACCAGGATTAGCAGCGGCTGAATAACGAGCAGGACTGCAATCAGCTTCATTTCACGGCCTTCAATTTTTCTACCCAGAAATTCAGGCGTTCGTCCAACCATCAACCCGGACAGGAATACCGCGATGATGGCGTACATCAGGACATTGAGAAAACCTACCCCTATGCCGCCGAAAACGGTATTGAGCATCATATTCGCCAGAGGCACCATGCCCCCGATGGGAGTCAGCGTATCATGCATCGTATTCACGGCTCCCGTCTCGGAAGCTGTTGTTACGACCGAGTACAACGAGGATTGGGCGGTGCCAAAACGAACCTCTTTCCCTTCCATACTGCCCTGCTGATGTTCTATACTTAGTGTATTTAACGCCTTGTTACCTGAATATTCAGCGGTTAGAGATATGCTTATCATGATGATAAACAGCACCGCCATAGAGACGAACAGCACCCGCCCCTGTTTTGCGCTGCCGGACATTTTGCCATAGGTAAACGGCAGAGCCGTTGTCACCAGCAGCATCAGAAGGATCTGCAGCATATTACTGATCGCGTTCGGGTTCTCAAACGGATGAGCCGAATTGGCCCCAAAGAACCCTCCGCCGTTATTGCCCAGCTCCTTGATCGAAAGAAATGAACCCACCGGTCCACGCGCAATTTCCTGCACACCTCCTCCAATGGTATGGGCAACCTCCGTCGGTTCGAGCGTCTGTGGAACTCCAAGTGCAATGAATATTAGCGCACCAGCCAGCGCGATGGGGAGAAGGATACGGGTAATACTCCGCACCCAATCCACAAAGAAGTTGCCCAAAGGTCTGCCCGTTAACGCGCGGATAAAAGCGAGGGCAACCGCCAGCCCTGTAGCTGGTGAAGCGAACAGCATAAAGACGATGGCCACCATCTGTGAGAAATAAGATAAACCGCTCTCCCCGCTGTAATGCTGAAGGTCAGTATTTGTCATAAAACTGATCGCAGTATTAAAAGCAGTATGTGCATCCATAGCTCCTATACCGTTCGGATTCAGCGGGAGCCATCCCTGCAGCCGGAAGATCAGGTACACCAGGAGGATCATCACAGCATTGCTTACCAGCAGTGCTGTCGCATACTGCTTCCAGCTCTGATTCTGGCGGCGAATACCACTGATTGCATAGATCGGTTTCTCCAGCCAGCCAAACCAACGGTCAAGCGCTGTCTTTTCATAATCAAACACTTTGGCAATGTACAGCCCCATTGGACGTGCCAGCAGCAGCACAATTCCCAGCGTAACTGCAATGGACAGAACAGCAAACATGTTTATAACAACCTCCTAGCAGGCTAATGAATTTTTTTTATTAATGAACACTTAGAATTTCTCGGGATTCAGCAGGACATAGACCAGGTACACAAATAATACAGCCACGACGCTCATCAGGAACCAAGTCATCACTCACGCCCTCCTTCCTCAATGACATATTCAGACCACCGGATCAGTCCCAGCATCAAAAGAAACAACCCCAGCATAACAGCTGCCATCCATACATCCATTTGTACTTCAACCCCTTTTCATGTCAGCCTTATTTGATCAAAAATGATAGTTCCTCCTTCTCTCGAGCTGGGAGAAGCCTTCTGTATGTGAACAGCACAAAGAAGCCAGCGGAAAAGAGGTCCCTTCCCGTGGCTTCCTGATCGCGGCCGGGCCGCTTGCAGTGTCACTACAGAATGCTGCCTCTCCCAATATGCGCTGACGAGGTTAGCTGCCGGATTCGGGCTTGAGAGCTGCCCTACACCAATGCCACTCACACCTGACGAGCTGACACCGGTGATTCACCCCTGGGTAGAATGTACCCCTTTGGTTCCCCCGCTCCCTTGCTATTAAGGGATTAAGCACTGCATCACCTGATTCGGCGGCCTGCCGGTAAGGGATGCAGATGAATCATACTTCCGGTGTGATCGCCTGTAAATGGAATGTAAAGCCGGAAAAGGAGGTTTTCAGCCATTTTCATGCTGGAATGTAATTCAGTTCTGCAATTTTCTGCATCAAGCTTGTAATATCTTTCATTTTCTTGAATAATGAAATATTCAAAGATAAATAGAGATAATCTAAGATAATAAAAGATTACCCCCGATTTAGTTCTTGAAATTGTCTGTATTTGACCGATAAGACCTAGAAAATGCTGAAATTTCCGTTTACAATCCAACCCCTCCGGCGTATGATGTCATAGACACATTACAGTGCATGTGATCGTTGTCCTGAATTGTCCTTACAGCCCTGAATGGAGACCACCCGTGCTCCCAGGGCTTGTTCTTATGCTGTGCTTGCTGCGTTGCAGCCGGCCTTTCCGTTATATTTCAACAAATTACAAAATTAAACAACTCACAGGTAAGGAGACTGATTTCCCTTGAATGTATTGCATCTCTCGCCCGCCCTGCGCGGAACCGACCTTTCGCTTCTGACAATCGACGCCATGGAATTATACCGTTATGACTGCAAGAAAATTGCGCACCGCTACCCTGAGTTTGATTCCTATTGCAACTGCGGACTGCTCAAAATCACAAGTCATGGCATCGTGGGTTGGGCTGAGTATCATATACCGGATGGCCAGAAACATTTTGATCTTATTACTTGGGGATCTGTATTCCGTAAGCTCAAAGGAAAAACGATGGCGGAAGCCGCTAAATGGATTGATTGCAAGCAGGAAGCATGGGGAGAGGTTCGCACCTCACTGGTGCAGTCTGCCCTGGCCGATCTGGCGGCCCGCGCCCAGACTCCTGCCGAGCGTATGCCGGCAGCCCATTCTCTTGAGCGCTCTATATTGTTTGACTATGCCCAGGCGTATTTTGCCTTTTAAATAAGGGGAACCTGATTCTGTATGGAAATCTGTACAGAACGGGGGAGTTCCCTGTGGAAATGAATCCCGTCACGCCATTTGAGCCTGTGAGCACAGCTGTTCTGCCACAAGGGCCGGAATGGACTGCCCAGGTCAAATGGGATGGTGTTCGCATGCTTATCTATAGCGATGGACAACAGGTACGTCTGATAAACCGCAAGCATAACGAGCGGACCTTACAGTATCCAGAGCTGCTGAATCCTGCTGACTACTGTCTCGCCTCCTCTTTCATTCTGGACGGAGAGCTGGTTGCGTGGCAGGAAGGCAAGCCCTCCTTTCATGAAATCATGAAGAGAGACAGCCTGCGCAAATCGCAAAGCATTATGGCTGCCGTCCCCCGTGTGCCGGTCACTTATATGGTCTTTGATCTCCTGTATCTGAACGGAAATTGGGTCATGGAGCGTCCGCTGTCCGAGCGCCAGCAGCTGCTGCAGCAGATCATTCGTCCGCAGAGTCAGGTACAACTCGTACACGATTTTCCGGATGGAGAATCCTTGTTCAAAGCCATCGAGCAGCAGGGAATGGAAGGTGTCATCTGCAAAAGGCTGGACAGTCCCTATGTGCTTAGCGGTAAAGACAAGCGATGGCAGAAAAAGAAGATCAGCCGCGATCTGTATGCCGTCATTGGCGGAGTCACCTACCGGGACGGGATGGTGAACGCTCTGCTGCTCGGTCTCTACGGCGATGAGGATCAGCTTATCTATATCGGGCATGCCGGTGCAGGACGGTTCACCGTTCGCGATTGGCGTAATCTGACCGAAATGGTCGAACTCATGAAGACCCCGCACCGCCCTTTCAGCAATATTCCGGAACGCAGCAAAGACGCTGTCTGGCTGAAGCCGGAGATAAGTGTGAAGGTCAGCTATCTGGAGTGGACACCCGGCGGTACCATGCGGCACCCGGGGCTGGAAAGTCTCTCTCCGCATGTTAAGCCGCAGGATTGCCGAATCGACCAGGTTTAGTACGAACGCAAAAGCACCTTGTCCGAGATCGCATTACGGTCTCAGGGCAAGGTGCCTTTTCGTATCGTTTGTCGATATAACTTTTTTGGGGTCAATCGGACCCGAATGCCTTCAGTTTCTGAATCAGATCCGCCGCAGCCTGATCCGTGAACCGAAGCTTCCCGCATTCCTGTACAATCCGCCCCTCCCGGATGCGCTGATCCAGCCAGTCAGTGATCCAAGCCGGAGCATATCCGCCCTGACCGAATCCTCCGCCGAAGGCAATCATTTTGGAGTAGATATCCAGATAGTGCTGGCGGCTTGTATCAGGGTAAGATCTGGTGTACAGCCAGAACTGCACATCATACATTAGACAGGAAAGCTCATCCGCATGAAAAGAAAAGTGTCCCTTCTCCTCTACGACCTGTCTACAAATCCGGCGAATTCGGGCTTCAATCTGGTCGATCTCCGTCACGGATTCGCACAGCTCGGTGAGCAGCGGCGAAAATTGTCCTTCGTTCACCCTGCGCAGATCCTCTTTCTTATCTTCTTCAGATGTATCGTACGCTTCTTCTGTAACCAGTCCGCGGATGAATTCTTCGAAGTTCCCGGCCAGAAACGTAATCTCATAACCCGCTTCCTGATCAACATGAATGACCTCCGGCTCACCTTCCCTGCCGCATGCACGGTAGTCAAGCATTACAATATCGTGGCCAGCCGAAGGGCAGTCACAGATCATGACACCGATATCCGGGTATCCCCAATCCTCGATCATAAAGCGGCTGCCCATATCTCCGCAGAGCGAGTAGCTTTTATCCCGCCCGATGCCCAGCATACCTGAGATTGCAATATGATCCTCTGCCCAGGAAGTCGCCTCTTCGGTTGGAAAGCAGGTCGCCTTAGGTATCCCTCCGTTCCGCTGCTTCATCAAGGCAATGTAAGAGGCCGGAAGCTTATATCCCAGCTCTTCTTCAACCGAGGCAATCATTGCATCGGTGAGAGGTTCCGATTCATAAGCCTTTCCGGCATATTCACTGTCCTCCCAGAAATCCGAGAGATCCATACCCGCCAGAGGCTCTCGCTCTGCAGAAGAATTCTCCCGGGAAGCTGCTTGTCTGGCCGCTCTTCTCGCTGCCTCTCTATGCTGCTTATCAGCTCCGCTCCGGCTCCACTCCAGCAGTTCCTCGACAGTCTCATCCCCAGGCTCAAGGAGATTCGCTTTGCTGAAGGCCTGTATTGCTTCCTCATACCTTTTCAGATAATAAAGTCCATAGCCCCTGCGGTAATGCCATTTGGCATCCCCTTCTCCTTCCCTGGATACACGGTCCAGCTGCACCACAGCTTCTTCATATTGCCCCACATTGTTGTAAGCACGGCCCAGCTCACTGACAACCTCATAATCCTGTTCTGCCTCCGGCATTGCCAGAATGGTGTCAATAATTTGCTGATGGTCGTCCTCTTCATACCACTTCGTGAATTGCTCCCTCAGCTTCTCGTTCATAGCGGCCTAATACCTCCTGATTTAAATCTTTATGGATAATGTTTCTATTTTCCCTATTATACCAAAATATAAAATAAAACAAGTGTTCGCTTTATCTTGACAATAGATTCCAGATTCGGTAGAGTAAAAACTGAAATTGAGATTTGACATGTATCTTATTGTGGAGGAAGCACCTCACAGAAGAGCCCAGGCTCTCGCTGTGTGGTGCTTTTTTATTTTCCATTGATAGGGACATAGGGTCAGACTATTTTCCAAAAAGAACTAAGGGAGAGGATTTTATGAGAAAGTCAAAATGGATGATCATCTTCACCTGCTTTATCCTGATGGCAGGCGGTATATTCACAGCTTCGCCGCCAGCTGATGCCGCGGAGCGCGACAGCTCTCTAAGCAGCATGGATAAGCTGTTCGACAGCCTCCAAGCGCTGGAGATCGCCAACAAAATCCAGAATCAGCGAACCGTTGAGCTTCGCCGCAGTAATGATCAATCTGCCAAGTCGGTGCGCGAAGCCGTCAAGCAGATTGGCGCCGTGCAGATCAAACAGCTGGAGAACAGCTGGAAGCAGGCGCAGGCCCGCTATGCCCCGCTTCTGTCCCAATATGCAGCTCTGCAGAAACAGTTGAAGGAGGCACGAGCACGCAAGGACAAGAAGAGCGTTACGACATTGTCGCTGCAGATTAACAGTATAAAGCCCTCCGTTGATGCGGCCCGGCTAGAGATCAGGAATAGACGTGCAGCTTTGACTGCAGCCAAGAATACAGCAGCGGCTCAGGCCAAGCCGATCCAGACGATGCTCAGTACTATTACAACCATCCGTAAAGATATACAGACTGAGAAAAAGCACATATCAGGATATAAAAAAAGCATCACCGCCGGGACCAAAGTTTTCAATCAGGCCGTAAAACGGGGGGATGCCATAACTGCACTCGCACAGCTCACTCGTTCGTACACTCTGCTGCAGCAGGTGGCAGCCAGCCAGCAGAAAGTACATGTCTGGGAACAGAAGATCACCGGTGTGATTCAAGACTGCCGTTCTCGATTGCCTAAGTAATCTGAAATAAGAAACAGACTGGTGGCTTGCATGCTCTTCTGCATGCAAGCCACCAGTCTGTGTCACTCATTAAATTTTGAATCCTTTTACCGTATCATTAAGACGATTCACACTTTCCTTCACCTGAACAGATTGCTTCGTTACCTCAGAGGACTGGTCTGCAGAAGCCAGCATATTCTCTGCAATATGCTGTGTCGAGACTGCCGATTCCACACTGGCTGTCGCAATCTCATTAGCCGCTCTGGCTACGTTCTGCACGGAGGCATCTACCTCTCGCAGCGTAGCTTCCAGACTGTTCGACAGCTGTGTAAACGAAGTGGTATCACTATAATACTGCTCTGCCGTCTGCTCCAGCCGCTGATAATCCTCACGAACCTGCGTCTCCAGAAATCGGAGGAGCTCTTGTGAGCTGGCGGATAGCTTGGCTACAGAATCGATAACGGTCAGCGTAACTCCCTGAATTTCAGCTACTGCATTCTGGGACCCATCTGCCAGCTTCCGGATTTCATCGGCAACTACGGCAAAGCCTCTTCCTGATTCTCCTGCGCGTGCAGCTTCAATGGAGGCATTCAGGGCAAGCAGATTTGTCTGCTCCGTGATTTCCATAATAGACTGGGAGAGGACGCCAATTTGTTCCACGGCCTTGGACTGTTCGAGCGCTTCGGTCAAATGTACTTTGTTCTCCTGGTAGATCTGTGCGGCCGTTTGGCGTGAGGAAACAGCTTCCTGCTTCAGGATTTGTGCTTTTTGACTAGAGGTATAAGCCGCTTCCGAACCGGACTTAGCTTCAGCGGAGACCATAGTGATCGCCTGTTGAATTTCTGAGGCTGATCGCTTCATCTCATCGGTATATGCCGAGGTCTCTTCCATGGCAGCCGACAGTTCTTCCACCGTTGCCGATACCTCCCGGACCTTTTCATCCAGTGCAATCATATTGTTATTGCTCTTGTCACTCAGCAGGTGAATCTGTCCTGATTCTTTAACAATACCGCTGATAATTTCTTTGGTCGCAACTCCCATTTGTTGAATAGAGCGGCCGATCTGTGAAATTTCGTTATTATCCTGCTGAATCCGCGGGTCGAGCTCGGCGGTCAGATCCCCATTGGTCATGTGCTCACTGTACAGCATAACCATCTTCATTCTGCTGCGAAGGTTGCGGATCGTCATGAACGATAATACCAGCAGCGCCAAAATACAGGCAGCCGAAGCTATCATCAGGATCGTTTTCTTCAGTTGAAGGTCTGTCTGGGTGTCATAATACAAATCGGAAGATAGTTTATTGTTGTACTCAGATATTTTAGTGATTTGTTCAACGATAGCCGTGCTTTCTTTGTTAATTCTTCCGCGCTCATCATTATCATATTGGCCTGTATCCTTCTTGACGGCCATGATAGCTTCAATATCCTGATAATATGTACCCATCTTGGACTCCAGATCCGCGAACATCGCCTGCTCGCTGGCATCCAGCTTTCTCTGAGCGAAATTATCAAGACCTTTTGTAACAAGCCCTTTTCCTTTTTGTACCTGCTGATACTGCTTGTCTGTATATTGGGCAGAATCTAAAATTTTGGTGTAATTGGCTCTCATATTGTAGAAGTTGGCCTTCAGATCGAGAATGTTCGTCTGGTGAAGAAAGCGGTCAGTATAAAGACTGCCTTGTCGCTCAATAGCAGTCTGAAAGCCAAAAATACCAATTCCGGATACGAGGATCAATACCGCCAGACTTATACTGATCATCGTGATGACACTGGTTGTGATTTTAAAGCCATGCCGTTTTGGTTTTGTTGATTTCTCTGCTTCTTTTCTCTGGTTTGGTTGATTTTCCTGCATAATCATATTTCCCCCTTGATGCTTATCATACCGTTGTCACTCCGTTTCCCCGCTTGCGTCCGAGCTGTAGGTTTCCTTTCTGTTCAGCTTACACTCAAACAGTCCTGCACGCCGCCTGCTCTTCATACGGAGTATCAAGGGGATGCAATGACCATCACTTCAATCGAATGACAGCATTCGACATTTGGAGTGTTGATCATTATATCGTAACAAATATGACTTTTGTTTATAGCTGACAAGAGATTCATTACATATAACGAACTTCTTGTTATTTGCATTTTTATGCAAAAAAAAAAAAAAAACCGCAGCCTGGGGCTGCGGTTCGCAACAACAATTTCTTCAGTTCAACCAAATCGGTATGTCCAGAACCGTTCTGTTCCGAATCTTTCCTGTACTTCACGGTCATTTGCTGTTTTCTTGCCCAGATCCAGCTGCCACTGAGAGCGGTGAGCTTGGATAGAGCCGATCTTTTGTTTGACAAAAGCTCGAACATCACGCACCACATCCGGCTTGCCCAGAATATCCTCGCAGCCTTTCGAGAAGGCAACTCCATGCACTTCCGGTCTCTCATCAACAGGAAGCTTGGCCACGGCACGGACGACGGCCGCACCTGTAGCATCATGATCCGGATGTACGCTGTATCCTGGATAGAAAGTCATGATAAGTGAAGGCTTCAGTTCTTCAATGAGCGCCAGAATCGGAGCCTCCACGTCCTCATCTTTCTCAAACTCAACCATTTTGTCATGAAAACCGAGCAATCGCAGGTCTGTAATACCGATGGAACGGCAGGACTCAAGCAGCTCCAGCTTACGTATACCAGGAAGGGTAATCCGATTGGCGAACAGCGGTCTGCCCATATTGCGCGCCATCTGTCCCAAGGTCAGGCAGGCATAGGTAACCGGTACACCTTCCGAGATAAATTTAGCGAGTGAACCGGACATGCTGTGGCACTCGTCATCCGGGTGAGGGAGCACGACCAGTATATGTCTATGTTTGTCCATATCACAGTTCCTCCTTGCCGTATTGGAATGGCTCACGGCTCAGCTGCAGAGAAACGACCAGCTTACCGTCCTGGTCATGACCTGCAAGAATCAGGCGCTCCTGATCCTGATCTTCCCAATGCGTCAAGCCTTCGGAGAAGACCCAGCCTTCCTCCATCTTCAATCCAACCCGGTAGGGACCGCGGCCGGAGATGGCACCGTGGGAATATCTGATTTTTCCGTTGCTAATGAATGTGGAGGCAGCGTGACGCTGCACATCCGTATGGGCAGCATAGGCGCCCGAAGTCAATTCAAGATGAAGATAGATGTCCTGGTCCTTGAGTAGGTCCAGCATCCTTTGTATTTCACTTGGCATGATCAGCTGCATCTTCATTCCTCCTATATCAACGTCACACCCGAAGGGTGAATCATTTAACGGGATTAAGACCCTGCTCATTATTATAGCACTAATATCCCAAAAGACAGCATCTGCGTGAATCCGTCTGCACAACACACAAAACTTGAACAAAAAAGAATAAACGCATCCGTCCCAAATATAAGAATTCCCTCAAGACTCTGATACAATAACTCAGGAAGATATATGTATTTTTCTTATTCCCAGGAGGTCGAATGATAATGTCCCATGAGTATAATCAGGCAAATGTTGACCGCTTTCTCGGATTTCAGGATGAATATGACCGCAATCGCCCTAAAGCACCTCTGCTTGTCACTCAGCTACTGTCCAATTATACAGGAGGCCGCCCCAGCCTGGTCGTTGATATCGGCTGCGGGACCGGGTTATCTACATTTGCCTGGCAAGGAAAGGCAGACCGTATTATCGGCGTGGAACCCAGCAGCGACATGATCGGTAAGGCGAGAACAAAACTGCTGGACTATGCCGGGTCACAGATTACCTTTGTTCAAGGCTACTCGCATCAGCTCGATTTGCCGGCAGGTTCAGCAGATATCATCACCTGCTCCCAGTCCTTTCACTGGATGGAGCCGCAGTCTACGCTGAACGAAGCCGCACGGGTCCTGCGTGAAGGCGGCATCTTCGCCGCCTATGACTGTGACTGGCCTCCGGTGCTGCAATGGGATGTCGAAGCTGCTTACAGCCAGCTGATCCAGAAGGCCGACAGGCTGGCAGCCGAGCTCGCAGAGCCTTCCGCCCGTGCGAGCAAACGGGATAAGGAACAGCACCTTCTTCATATTCAGGAGAGCGGTTTATTCCGATACTGCCGGGAAATCGTCTTTCATAATACAGAGCCTTGTAACGCAGAACGGTATATCGGAATTCTGCTCAGCCAAGGCGGGCTGCAAAGTGCGCTGAAGCTGGGCACCCAGGCGCTTGATGAGGATCTGCAGTATTTTCGTGGACTGGTTGAACAAGCCTTCCAGGAACGCACGCTGGATATCCTATTCAGCTACCGGATGAGGCTCGGGATCAAATAATTATTGCTATTCGCCCATTAGGGTGAGCCTTTTTAATTTAACTTCGGCTGCTTCCGGAGGGTCAATACGTATGCCGTCAATTCGCGCAAGTTGATCCGGGATGCAGAGGAACAACTGCACTTCTCCTTCCTGGACCGGTATGGCTGCACTCCACTTCTCACTGTATCCTTCATTTGGCGGCATCACGTAAACTTGAACCTGACCTGTATGACTTGATTTCAAATCAATCCTTATATATTTGTAATGCGATCGCTGAAGTGCGGCGGGCACTGGAAAAGCAATACCCGGGTCCCCTCGCCCAGTTAGGAGCTCCAACTCGTGGTTAATCCCTTTTCCCCATTCAAATCTTTCGAATAAGTTACGTTGTCAGAACCAAATGGTATGTCAGCTGCAGCTTGAAGTGTCTCTTTGGGCGGGTTATCCATAAGTCGAATTCCTGTCCAGTCCGGAGATGCAGAAAGATGAACAATAATCAGATCATGCATCTTGGCAACAGCCCCCTCTTCCGGCCATACCGGCAAATTGGCAGCGAGCGCCGTACCCTCGGCCTTCTGTTCCTCTGTAGGAACGTTAAAGGAATATCCAAGTGCATGCATGAAATCCTGTATTCGAAGCTGACTCCCCCCATCCCATTCAAAAAATGAATATCCCAACACTTCCTGTTTTTTAATTCCATGATGTTCAGCTTGAATGTGACTACCCACGTAAACTACCGGTTCCTGTGGAACTTCACCAAGATTAAGATTGTTCACTTTCGAACTGATCTGGCGGGCCAGGCTCACATCCTCCTGATAGCGGTTATAGTCACCGTAGAACAATTGGGCTACTGCATTGGACTGGTGAAATACAGCGAATGCAGCCAACGTCAGTATTATCCTGTGGAGGAATGGAAGCCGAATAATTGAGTACACCATGATCCAAACCGACGCTACGAGAAGCGACCACACAAAATTACCACGTATCGGCACAACCGTTCCCAATAAAATGTACAGCACAAAAGGCATCAGTATAAATGCTGTAAGACATACCGCCAGCAGTCCGGCATTCCCTTCGTTACGGCCACTTATAAGTCTCCATATGTAATAGATCAAGAGTGCTGCACTCGCCAGAATACTTGGCAGCAGCAGAAAACTCCCATAAATCACTTTCCCTGTGAATAAACTTGTAAAGTATGTAATTAAGCGATGAATGATCACGCTGGGATCTTCTTTACCCCATGCCATAAAGTTCTCAATGTAGCCAGAAGCCGGGACAAACCATTGGATGGTATAATCAGCTGCTTTGTATATTATCAGACTCCCTCCGGCAGCTGCTGCATTCCTTATCACCATATGTAAAAATTGCTTATAACCCATTGCTTTCTTTTGTTGATCTTGTTTCATAAGGTACAGGATCATATGAATGATTAATCCCATGACGAATGCTGGCAGAAAAGCTTGATATACTGACGTTGCCAATGCGGCTAGAAGAAGCCCTGAGTAAAAATAACCCCAGCCCGCTTGCCGTACCGCCCATCTAAAAGTAAACAGAACAGCCAGGGCTGCAGCGACCCAGCCAATACCCAGCTCAAAACTCATCATAGAAAAACCGACATTCTCAGCATGAACAGGGAATGTCACAAATAAAAGCACAGCTATTAAACCTGCAGCATCCATTCGTTGATCATCCCTATAACTTCTTGTCGTATGGAAGCTGTATCCCCACACAAGGCCCGATATGGAGAGCAAAGTTACAGCCAACAGTGTGCTTGTTACGGAATTGGTGTTCCAAAAATTAAAAATATCCTTCAGTAACGTAATCCCAAAGCGCCCTTGTCCGCTCCAGCTGTACTGCGAGCCCAATTCCAGGGCAACTTCTTCATCAATTGACAAGGTGTAGTGCGTCATTGCAAAACCATACGCGAACAAGACTGCGAATACCAGTAATCCGACGGTCCAAATGTTCATTCGTACATAATAATAGAAACTTCTAATCTCGTTTTGTAATCTACTACGATCCTGATCCTGAACCATCTAACCAACCTTCCCTTAATGCTGTTTACAATCTTTAACAGAATAACTCATCCTAACGGACACCTCAATCCAAATAAAGGAAAAATAAATCAGCTATTATATAGAAAAAGACTGCCTCGAACACCTTAACGGCATTCGCGGCAGTCCTTGTGGTTACATATCCTATACTTATAGCTTGTTGAATGCTTCAGTCAGGACAGGAACGATTTGGGACTTACGGGATACAACACCCTTCAGCTCCACTTTGTTGTCTGTCAGCTGTACATTGTATGCTTGTTCTACTACGGCAGCCTGGGAACCCAGAGCAAGACCGATGGAGCTGCTGTTCACAATGTCTGTGACTACAAACAGGAACAGATCCAGGTTTTTCTCCGCCACCACCTTGGACAAAGCATCTTCCAGTTCAGCCTGACGGGACAGCACATCATTGGTATCGACCGCGTTAACCTGAGCAATCTCAACTTTGTGCCCGTTCAGGGAGAATTCTTTGGCATCCAGTGTAATCAGCTGTTCAATGGAATGTTGGCTCAGGTCAGCGCCTGCCTTCAGCATATCGAAGCCGTACTTGTCCGCATCGACACCAGCAATCTCAGCCAGCTCTCGGGCCGCAGCCACATCCTGCTCTGTGCAGGTCGGGGATTTGAACAGCAGGGAGTCCGACACAATCGCAGACAGCATTAGACCCGCGATTTCCTTCGGAATTTCTACGCCGTTCTCTTTATACAATTTATTCAAAATCGTAGCCGTGCATCCGACTGGCTCGGCACGATAGTACAGCGGATGGGCCGTTTCAAAGTTCGCGATGCGGTGATGGTCGATAACTTCAGTTACACGCACCTGATCGATATCGTCTGCGCTTTGCTGGCGTTCATTGTGGTCCACCAGGATCACCGTGTCGGTCTCTTCCGATACGTTCTGCACCAGACGTGGCGCAGCCACCTTGAAGTAATCCAGGGCGTACTGGGTTTCGCCGTTTACTTCGCCCAGGCGTACCGCTTCTGCATCAACGCCAAGTTTTTGTTTGAGCACAGCATAAGCGATTGCAGAGGTAATCGTGTCTGTATCCGGATTTTTGTGTCCGAAAATCAAAGTTTTTCCCATTTCTTCGGCTCCTTTTTCATCTTAGTAGTAGTAGTCAGGGACCAATAGAATTTTGTGATTCTATCAATCCCGTATTCTCGATTAAACCCATAGCGATTATAACATTAATTGTACAGGCGTGGAATCGGAGCTTAAGTATGTTTGCAGCAAATAAAAACTAAAAAGAACATCTGCATAAAGCAGATGCTCTCTGATCCAATCCATTACACCTGGTGAATTCCCTGCAGGCGTGCAAGCTTATCAGGATAATCTGTAATAATCCCCGCTACCCCGGCCTGCAGCAGACTTTTCATTTCCTCTTCCTGATTGACTGTCCACGGATGGTAAACCAAGCCTGATACTGCCGCTTCCCGTACCCATTCAGGCTGAACCGCTTTGCTGTAAGCATGCAGTGCTGTGGCTCCCAATGACAGGGCGTAATCCCAGGGACGGTACAAACCTTCTATATATAAAATACCGGTCCGGATCTCAGGCGCCAGCTGATGACAACGCACGAGCGAGTAATGATTAAAGCTCGAAATAACAACCTGTTCCTCAAGACCGCGGCTGCGGACCGCTTCAATTACTAATTCCTCCATTCCGTCATAAGGAATCATGCTGTTCTTCAGCTCAAGATTAAGGATCACGCTGTTTTGCGAAGCAAGGTCCAGCAGTTCTTCCAGAAGGGGAATATGTGCACCCTGGAATTCTTCTCCAAACCAAGATCCAGCATCAAGTTGACGCAGCTCTTTAGCCGTCAACTCCTGTACCATCCTGTCACTGCCTGCCGTTCTTTTCAGATTTTCATCATGGATCAGTACCAGCTTTCCATCCTTAGTCAGCTGCACATCCGTTTCAATACCGGTGGCTCCCAGCTGCAGAGCATGCTCAAAAGCTTCCATAGTATTTTCCGGGCAATAACCAGATGCTCCTCTGTGGGCAAAGTTAACCACTCTGTTCATGGCCAATCCCTCCTGGGATAACAATTATTTAAATGCTATCTCCTATTATAACTGCCTACTATTTGTGTCATGTTAACTCCGTTTTGAAATAATAAGCTTTTCTATCATAAAAATGGAATATATTAGTGTATAAATAAAAGATCCTTCTTTAGCACTATTCATATTCTAGGGATACCAACATTCGCTTTTCATCCATCGACATTGTTCTGGCGAAGAAAGCGACTATTCTAACCGCCTTTCTGCCAAAAAAAGGACTTGCGAAACAGTTTCAATTTTGGGTCCCGTTTAATTCGATGCTTCTTATTCTTTAGAAGCGGGCTGTTCAGCCTAGTCGTGTAAGTTTTAAAAAAGAGACTTTTGAAACTTCCCTCCCGGCCTCTGACTATGGACTCTCAAGCATATGGCAGATTGATGTTATATCACATTCTATCTCTTTAAAACTAGTTATAGTCATTCATATAAACGGATGGTAATATATCCCTCAAATCGTAAATAAGCGATATTTATACTTGCTGTCGCAACTAAATTCTAAAAGAAGAGAGGGTAACCATTTGAGAAGATTCCATTTATTCCGAAAAATCACTGCTGCATCCGCAGCACTGGCTCTCCTTGCGGCACCCGTTTTTCCAAGCTCGTATGCAGCTGCCGACATATCAAGTGAGAGGCTTACCAGCGCGCTAAACAGAACCGGGTCTACCACAGCCGATGCTTCAGTTCCAGCTCACAGCGCAGCCTTCATCTCACCCAAGCTCAATACAACGATTAGCAAAGAAGTACGCGTGATTGTCCAGCTCAGCAACCAGCCGGTGGCTGTCGGCAAATATGCCGCCAGAATGGGCATTACTTCTTTTGCAGCAGAATCCACAGCGACAGCTATTCAATCCGAACAGAGCACCTTCATGAGCCGAGCAGCAGCCCAAGGCATACCACTGAAAATCAACTATCAATTCAATACTGTTCTTAATGGTGTAGAGGTAACCGTGCCAGCCAATAAAATTCCGGAGCTTGCCAAGCTGCCGGGCGTCAAATCGGTGTACGAAAATGCCGTCTATTACTCCATTCCGGTAATCGGCGAATTGAATAATGGCAGTGATCAGCCTAACTTTGACATCGCTCCGCTCAAACAAATCGGTGTAGATGCTGCCTGGTCCAAGGGATTGACTGGCAAAGGCATCAAAGTCGGTGTCATCGATACAGGTGTAGACTACGAGCACCCAGATTTAAAAGGGGCCTTCAAGAACGGCGATTATGGCTATGATTCCTTTTATAAAGATAACGATCCATACGAGGAACCACCCGTTCCTGAAGAAGGCTTCGCCGGTACCTATCACGGGACTCACGTCTCCGGCACTATTGCCGGCCGTGGAACGAATCCTTCTTCCGGTATTGTACAAAAAGGCGTCGCGTACGAATCCGAACTCCACGTCTATAAAGTACTCGGACGTAACGATGTGACAGGCCGTTCCTCGGGATCCTCAGCTCAGGTGATCGACGGGATCGAACGTGCTGTCAAGGATGGTATGCAGGTCATCAACCTGTCGCTGGGATCGGATTCTGTGAAGGACCCTAACTCACCCGATTCCATTGCCATCAATAATGCGGTACTTAGCGGTGTTGTAGCCGTTGTAGCCAACGGCAACGCAGCGGATGAAGCCCCGCCGCAATATTACTACACGATGGGCGCACCAGCCTCCTCACAGCTCGCTATTTCCGTCGGTGCTGTAACAAGTCCTAGCAATCATTACACAGCGCAGGTCAGCGACGTTTCTTATGTGGAATCGCCGGCGTCCTCTGTAACTGCGGATACGTATGCCGACAGTACATCTGTCGCGACTGCCACTTATGAACCTGAAGCCCCTCCAACAGCTACCCAGGCTACTTATGACCTCAATGTTATGGGATGGGAGACTGGCAAAGAAAATTTCGCATCGGTTCTGGGTACAAATCCCTTGGATTCGGTCTACGTTAATCTTGGACAAGAGGAGGATTATGCCGGCAAGGATGTGGAAGGAAAAGTGGTACTGGTATCCCGCGGTACACTGGCATTCGTTGATAAATTAGCGATCGCCAAAGAACATGGAGCGGTTGCAGCTGTTATTTTTAACGGGAATGCTTCCGCCTCCAATCCATCACAAGCCGATCTGAGCAGCTCGGTAAGCGGACGTGACGGATTTATCGGATCCACTGCTTATCTGGGTGACAGCTTCGACTTTATCCCTGCTTTTGATATGAAAGGCTCTGAAGGCCGTGCACTCGCCAAGCGTCTGCTGAATAATTCGGATATTCATTTCCGCCTGGCTTTCAGCAGTGACTATCCACTGACACAAGACCCGGGTGATCAAATGGCATCCTTCAGCTCCCGAGGGCCAAACTCGGACGGCAGCCTCGGCATTAAACCGGATGTCAGTGCACCTGGTGTAAACATCTTGTCTACTTGGCCTGCTTATGGCAAACAGAATCCAGGTATATCGTACGATACCGCCTACAACCGCATCAGCGGAACCAGTATGGCAACACCGCATGTGGCCGGCCTGGCCGTGCTGCTGAAGCAGCAGCATCCGGACTGGACGCCGATGGATATCCGAGCTGCCTTGGCCAACACATCGGATACCATCCATGATGCCACAGGAACCTTGTATGATGTCTATTCTCAAGGAGCGGGACGTGTCGATATTGCGAACGCCATTGAGACCCCTGCCCTGCTGGAAGCCGTCGATCCGATCACTATCCTGGACAAAGACCTGAATCCTCAGGATATTACCAATTACAGTTCCTCTATCAGCTTTGGGGTTCTCAAGGCAGGAAGCACGGCTAAGAAGCAGCTGCAGCTAAGCAACAAAAGTGGTCAAAGCGTGCAGTACAAGGCACATATTGATCTGCACAATCAAGTAACGTCGAATCCATACGATCCTGTGGCAACACCCGATGTTCGTAACATTAACGTTCAATTAAACGGTCTGAATGCCGACAGCACCATCACAGCTGGTCCTAACGAGCAGACGCCGTTCTACCTGGCTGTCTCTCCGAAGTCCGGTGCAGCTAAAGGCGTGTACGAAGGTGAAGTTGTACTTGAAAGTGCCGGGTATCCGACACTCCATCTGCCATTCGTTGTTCATGTCGGCAACGAGCTTCCTGACAACGGACTCGGCGTACAAGATGTAGAACTGACTCACAACCTAATCTCAACAGACCCTAAGAGTGATCAAAAGACAACTAATGTCTCCTTCCGTCTGACTGCTGAAGATGTTAATGTCATTGATCTGTTGGTACTGAACCTGGATGATGAAGTGGTTGGCGTTATGGATTCCATCTCGAAGAAGGATCTGTCCCTGCTCAAGCCGGGTGAGTACACTTTTAAGAAAGTAGATACTTCGTATATAGACGGCGAGAAAGACCGAAAAGGTAAAGATATCGTTAAATCTCTGCCTGAAGGTCAATATCAGCTGATGATTCAGGCTCAATATGTTGATAAGGCTACCGGTGAATCTTCCGGCGAGGGTTATATCGCCTTTGCTTCCCTCCGTGTCGCAGACCTGGAATCCGAGCTGGTTGACAAAGCCGCGGCTGCTTTTGACCCGAAAATAACCAACACTAGCGTCATTGGACGCCAGGTACTTACATTACCCAAAACGGATGGAGTCAAGTATGAAGTCACAAAGAGCAGTGAACGTTCCTATGTAGACAGTAAAGGTATACTCAAAAAAATCCCAAAAACCAAAGCAGTGAATGTCACCTTAACGGTTAAAATTACATCCAAAGCCAATCCTTCTAAATACGAACTTGTTCCTGTTACTTTTACAATCGGCACCCGCTCTAAATAAACAGACCAGACAAAAGAACGCAGCCCTTATGAGGACTGCGTTCTTTTGCTTATTTATGATATACAACCTCGATTGACTATGTCTCCTTGAAGCGAGGTTAACCTTACTCTACCACAATATGTCCGTCATCACTGAACTATACGGCTGGCCGCCTTCAGCAGCACACGGTTAATCTCTGCAGCATGGATCGGCTTGCTGATAAAATCATCCATACCGGCCTCTGCACACTGCAGCCGATCTTCAACCCTGGCAAAAGCCGTGACAGCTGCAATGAAGGGGCGCTGTTCTGCAGGAAGCTTTTCACAGATCCTTTTGGCCGCCATCAGACCATCCATGACAGGCATCTGCACATCCATCAGTACCAGATCATACGTGCCGTTTAACACCGCCTGAACAGCCTCTTCTCCATTCTCTACCGAATCCGGGGTATATCCGCGTTTTTGCAGCAGCGTTTGCAGTAATTTCCGGTTCACCGGATGATCATCGACTATTAATATTCGGAGCGGTCCATAGAGTGAAGATTCTCTCTTTTTCCCTTCATCGATACCTTCGGCATCGGCTCGTTCACTTGTGAAATCAGCCAGGGGTGCTCCCTCTTCCTCTTCAGATGCAAAACCGGAAAGCGGCAGCGTAAAATAGAAGGTAGAGCCGACGTTCTCCGTACTCTCCACACCAATGACCCCGCCCATGAGTTCTACCAGCTGCTTGCTGATGGCAAGACCTAGCCCGGTCCCCCCATATTTCCGATTAATCGTAGGGTGCAGCTGCGAGAAGGACTGGAATAGCATGTTCTGGCGGTTGGCAGCAATACCGATCCCTGTGTCATGAACGCTGAACCGCAGGTTAGAGCAGCTGCCATCTGCTGGTCTCAGGGATTCAACGGCTACCTGCACCCTACCTTCATCTGTGAACTTCACCGCATTACCAATGAGATTAACAAGTACCTGGCGAAGGCGTGTGCTGTCTCCCGTAATGGCTTCCGGCACATCATTGCCATAATCAAGAGACAGCCCAATCCCTTTCTCCGCAGCCTTAGGTGCGAATAACTCCAGAGTTGTCTCCAGGAGGTGCAGCAAATCAATCGGTTCCTGTTCCAGCGTCATTTTGCCTGCTTCAATTTTACTGAAATCCAAAATTTCATTGAGAATATGGAGCAGGGCCTCACTGCTCTCATTAATAATCCGTGCATACCCCTGCTGCTCTTCAGACAGCTCGGTATCCAGCAGCAGACTGGTCATACCAATTACACCATTCATCGGTGTACGAAGCTCATGGCTCATGATCGCCAGGAACTCCGACTTGGCACGGTCAGCTTGTTCGGCCAGTTCTTTGGCGCGGATAATCTCCTTCTCACCAGTGACATCGCGGAAGACCACGACAGCCCCTTTACGTTCCCCCTTATCATAGAGCGGGGTAACCTGGAAATCCGCCAGAAAACTGGAGCCGTCCTTACGCCAGAATACGGCCTCCTTGCTGGAGTAAGCATAACCGTCCCGCAGAGCGGACAGCAGCGGACTTTCGTCCACAATGTAGGAACTTCCGTCCAGACGTGTCTGTTGAATCCGCTGCAGGTAGGAAGGATCATGAAGCAGCTCATCCGGGCCCAGACCTAGCATGGCGGATCCGGCAGGATTGATAAAGGTGGCATTCCCCTCGAGATCCAGTCCAAAAATCCCTTCCGAAACTGAATTCAGAATCAGCGTATACTCATTGCTCAACTTCTCAATCTGCTCGATGTAACGGATGCGCTCCGTGATGTCCATGGAGATGCCGTACACACCAACAACCTCATTGTTTACTTTAATAGGAATGTTGATGGTGTTAATCTCAACGGGGTAACCGTCTTTATGAAGGATCGTCAGATCATAATTCTGAGGATATCCGAGAGTAGCCTGGGTAAAATGATAATTAGTTCTCTCGATATCCTTTTCGGCAACCACCAGGCCATAATACATACCGATCAGTTCTTCCAGGGAGTACCCCAGCAGCCGCTCCAGGTTAGCATTTGCCGTCAGGTAATCTCCATCTAGGTTCATAGAGTAAACCGCAAGCGGATTATATTCAAACAGTGATTTATAGCGCTGTTCACTCTCCTGCAGCCTGAATTCGAACTGCTTGTGCTCCGTAATATCCCTGGCTACCGAAATAATCTCCAGCGGACGGCCGTCTTCATCGTAAATGTAACGGCTGTTCGATTCCAGCCATACATAATGGCCGTCCTTGTGACGATACCGGTATGCTACCGGGGCCTGAGTCTCCTGCTGCTCAATCCGATTAACATACTCCACAAGGTCATCAAGGTCATCCGGATGTACGTAACTTAGTGAATGGGTGCCCACCATTTCCTCCGGCTTGTAGCCTAAAATGGCTTCACAAGCAGGGGAGCAATAGAGGTAAGTATGGGTTTCAATCGACGTCCTGTTCAGGAAGTCCATCGAATTTTCCGAGATCAGCCTGTAGTTGCGTTCACTCTCTCTAAGCTGCTTCTCCAGCAGTACCCGGTCCGTAATGTTCTGCATCATGCCGACCATCTCGATGGCATGCCCATGCTCATCACGTGCAACTTCCCATTGGGAATGGATATACAGCTGATCTTGTTCCGGCACCAGTACCCGGAAGGTAAATTCACCCGCATCTCCATTTCGGATGACTTCCTCCACCCGTTGTGTGATCCAGTCCCGGTCCTCAGGGTGAACAACATTGAAAAATCCGCTTAGGTCACTGTAAAACCCGGCCAACTGTCCCGAAAATAACCGCTGCAGCTCTGCAGAGAATGTCGCCTCGTTCCGGATCAGATCATACCGCCAGGAACCGACCTGGGCTACACGCTGCGCCTGGTTGAGCTGATTTTCATATTTTTTGCGTTCCGTGATATTACGTCCCATGGCAACAATACGGTCTACCTCGCCATCCGGCCTGTACTCCACATGAAACGATGTCTCAAACCACAAATAATGACCGTCCTTGTGACGAACTCGCCGTGTGAAAATGTCACTCTCCGAATATAACTTGCCGGGCTGCCCCATCTCCCGCGAATCGGTTTGATGGTAATACAGCGATCGATGTGTTCCCACCATCTCGGAAGGCTCGTAACCCAGCAAATGTTTGACAGAGGGTGAAGCATAACGGATAATTCCATCCGGACCGCTGACCGTAATAATATCCTTGTCATCCTTCAGGAACATCATATAGATATCGCGTTCGAGATTATCCTCAGAAGGCGCTGTATTTACATTGCTGATATCGTGGGCATACGCGGCGAGCAGCCGGCCTGTATGCTCTTCCGGCCATTCCGCAACCAAAAGGGACAGCTGCAGCCGTACCCATACTTCACGACCATTCCGATGAATATATCGTTTATCGATAGTCTGTACCGCTTCCGGTGACTGGATCAGGTTCTCCACCAGCCGGGCATAGTCCGGTTCATCTCCGGCAGCCAATTCAGCGAAGGACAGATTTCTCAGCTCCCCCTCCTCATAGCCCAGCAGGCAGTAAAAAGCTTTATTGAACCGCAGCCAGCTCCCGCTGTCTGCATCAATCACGGCAATGCCGATCGGCGCTTGATCCAAGATATGTTCGAGCATAGCCAATTTGTCTGCCGGTGAATTCATCTTCAACTTGCCTCCTTAACAATACACATGCATGGAGTAATATTACCCAGTTCCTTAGGTATCCGCATTCCCTAAAAACTACTGATTTTAGTAAAACAGAATATAAAAAAAGCCCCGCTGCTTCAGCAGCGGCGGGGCTGGACGGCGGCCCCTTCTCAGACGAGAGTTTCACCGTCATAGGATGTAATCATTTTGTACAGATCCGGTCGACGGTCGCGGAAGACACCCCATTCGATACGCTGTGTCTCCAGCGCGTCCAGATCAAACTCAGCAACCAGCACCGATTCTTCCGCACGCCCTGCTTCAGCAACCTTGTTGCCCTGCGGCCCTGCGATGAAGGAAGAACCATAGAATGTAATCTGGGAATCCTCGTCTTCTTCAAAGCCAATACGGTTGGAAGCAATAACCGGCATGAGATTAGAGCCGGCGTGACCCAGCATGCAGGCCTGCCAGTGATCCTTGGAATCGATGGAACCGTCCTGCGGCTCAGAACCGATTGCCGTCGGGTAAAAGAGGAGCTCCGCTCCCATCAATGCCATACAGCGGGCCGCTTCGGGGTACCATTGATCCCAGCAAATGCCGATGCCAATTTTGGCATAACGTGTTTTCCATACTTTAAAGCCGGTATCTCCCGGATTAAAATAAAACTTCTCTTCATAGCCCGGGCCATCCGGGATATGACTCTTACGGTAGTGGCCCAGAACCTCGCCATCGGCGTCAATCACCGCAAGCGAGTTGTATCTCGCATAGTTTTTTTTCTCGTAAAAGCTGATCGGCAGAACTACTTTTAACTCTTTGGCCACCTGTTTAAAATGCTGAATCGCCTTGTTGCTCTCCAGCTCCGTTGCATACTGGTAGTAGTCCGCCTTCTCCTTCTGACAGAAGTAAGGTGTTTCAAACAGCTCCTGCAGCAGAATAATCTGTGCGCCTTCGGCTGCTGCTTGTCTGACCAGGGCATCCGCTTTGCGGATATTATCGTCAATATCCCACGAGCAGCTCATTTGGGTTGCCGCTACTTTAACATTTCTCATTAAAAGTTGTCCTCACTTTCAATATTGAATTTCTTTAATATAGCAAGCGGTGCACTCTGCCCCGCTGATCTTCTTTATTTACCCGCAGGCAGCTGCTGGGTTGTACAGTGTACATTCCCGCCTTCACGGATGATCGCCATACCGTTAATCGTACGGATCCTGCGTTCCGGGTACAGGTTCTGCAGCACTTCAGCCGCTTTGCGGTCTGTCTCTTCAGCGGCTCCGCCGAAAACAGGCAGAATGAGGCCGCCGTTAACAAAATAAAAGTTCAAATAGCTCAGCGTCAGCCGGCTCTCTTCGTGCATGGCTAGCGGCGGCTGTTCGATCTCAATCACTTCAAGCGCACGGCCCCGGGCATCCTTGCTCTCACGGAGAATTTTCAGATTCTCCTGTGTAATCTTATAGTTCTCATCAGCAGGATCATTGCATACCTGCATAATGATCTTACCCGGTGCAGCGAAGCACGCAACATTATCGACATGGCCGTCGGTCTCGTCCCCGCTCAATCCGCGCTTCAGCCAGATGATCTGGCTGACATTCAGATGCATCTTCACCTGTTCTTCAATCTGCTCACGTGTCAGGTCCGGGTTGCGGTTCGGGTTGAGCAGGCACTCCTCTGTCGTAAGAAGAGTTCCTTCCCCATCTACATGGATGGAGCCGCCCTCCATCACCAGCGGCGCATCAAAGCGGCGGATGTTCAGCTTTTCAAGAATATAAGGTGCTACAGCATCATCCAGATCCCATGGCTCATATTTGCCGCCCCAGGCGTTGAAGCGCCAGTTAATACCTGCACGTTCACCTTCTGCATTCACCACGAATGTCGGTCCGTTGTCACGCAGCCAGGCATCGTTATGCTCCAGCGGCAGCAATTCAACATGTTGACCCTTGAACAAGGGACGTACCTTCTCCAGATCGGAAGGATTAACGACCAGCGTAACCGGCTCAAATTCGGCAATGGCGCTGACCAGTTCGGTATACCCCTGACATACGTCTTCATAATCATCCGGATATACCATGGAGTCCTGAACAGGCCAGGAGAGAAAGGTACGCTCATGCTTCTCCCATTCCGCAGGCATTGTATATTGTAGAGCTTGTGGATTCATCTATAATCAACTCTCTCTTATTCGATAAATTTTGCGGCTTTCACAGCAGCCAGATACCTACTTGGGACAAGTCTCTCAAAGGGCAACCATATAGAAACCCTATGGGCAGTCCGGCACCCCTGAATATCATACAATATATTGAGGTGCAGAAAAAGAATTGAAAGCAAATATTAAAGGTTTACCTTCAATTCCCTCGCAGCACCTTCCCTCTTAGCAATCCGCGGCTTATTTCTACTTGAATACTAACCGATTTTACCTAGCCTGCTTCACTATGTCTCTTTAAAGCTTGAACGCTTTTTAGTATTATGTAATATTTACTCACATTATCAGATTAACATCGACATTCAAGGCTAATTCCGTACAATATTCGACATTTATAATCCATACATTCGTATTCACAACAATGTAAACGCAATATTAATTCTATGTTAACGAAAAATTTTATCGAAATAGAGATATGAATTTTCTGTAATATCTATTATAATAAAATAGTTTAGTAGACGAGTTAAATATACTTACATCGAAAGGGATGAAACATTTCGTGAAACAAGGTTTCAGGAATAAAGTTAGTAAAGTTGTAGCCTCCTCTCTAACGATTGGATTGCTTTCCGTGCCGCTCAGCGGTGTCTTCGTTTCTGCAGCACCGGCCACTTCTACTGTGAAGCTGCGTGTTATGGAGACGACTGATGTACATACCAACCTCATGTCCTACGACTATTACAAGAGTGCTGATGCACCAACCGTAGGTCTGGCACGTACAGCAACTCTCGTCAAAGAGGCACGTAAGGAGAACGCGAATACGTTCCTGATCGATAATGGCGATCTGATCCAGGGTACACCGCTGGGAACTTACGAGGCACTGGTTGATCCTGTTAAAGCAGGCGAAGTGCACGCTGTCTATAAGGCCATGAATCTCATGGGCTACGACATCGCTACTTTTGGTAACCATGAGTTCAACTATGGACTTGATTTTCTGAACGTGGCTATCAAAGGTGCCAATTTCCCTTATGTGAACGCCAACGTCTACAACGATGACAAAGACAACAATCCTGATAACGACGTAAACACATTCACCCCTTACAAGATTATTTCCAAGACATTCAAAGATGAATCCGGTCAGGAACAGACGGTCAAGATCGGCGTGCTTGGTCTCGTTACACCACAAATTACCGAATGGGATAAAGCGAACCTGGAAGGTAAAGTGATAACCAAGGACATCGTCGCTACGGCTGAGAAATTCATACCTAAAATGAGAGCCGAAGGTGCAGACATTATTATCGCATCTGCACACACTGGATTTAACGGAAGCGCTCAAGCCAATGTATTGGCTGAAGATGCCATCTATCCGCTCAGCAAGGTAAAAGGCATCGATGCAATTACCTTCTCTCACACCCATAAAGTTTTCCCTGCCAAGGACGACAAGTCTCTGGATGCCCTGTTCAAGGACGCTTCCGGCAACCTCCTTCCTGGTGTAGATAACGCGAAGGGAACCATTAACGGTGTTCCTGCAGTGCAGGCAGGATACGGCGGCAGCAACCTGGGTCTAATCGACCTGACGCTGGAAAAGCAGGATGGCAAATGGACTGTAGCTTCTTCCCAGTCCTCCACCAAAGCTATTTATGATACGGCAGCGAAGAAGTCCCTGGCTGAGCCGGATCAGGCCATTGTAGATGCCGTTAAGGCAGAGCATGAAGCCACCATAAAGTACACGAACAGCCCGATCGGTACAACAACCGCTCCAATCTACAGCTACTTTGCACTGGTGAAGGATGATCCGTCCGTTCAGATCGTAACCAATGCCCAGAAAGAGTATGTAGAAGACTATGTTAAGAAAAATCTGCCTCAGTATGCCAAAACTCCAGTTCTGTCTGTAGGCGCTCCATTCAAAGCCGGACGCAACGGTCCTGAGGAGTATACGGATATCGCTAAAGGTTCTCTGGCTATCAAGAGTGCCGGTGACCTGTACCTGTACGACAACACGCTGAAAGCTATTCTGGTGAAAGGTTCTGTTATCAAGGAATGGCTCGAAATGTCTGCGGGCAAGTTCAACCAGATTGATCCGAACAAAACGGAAGAGCAGCCGCTTCTGAATGATTCTTTTGCGGTTTACAACTTTGACGTGATTGACGGTGTAACCTATCAGGTGGATGTAACGAAGCCTGCGAAATATACACCTGACGGCAAAGTCAACGATGCCAACTCCAACCGGATCGTTAACCTGCAATTCCAAGGGAAGCCAATTGATCCTAATCAGGAGTTCATCGTAGCCACGAATAACTACCGTGCAAGCGGCGGCGGCAACTTCCCTGGTGTGAAGGGCAGCAAGTACATCATCGACAGCCCTGATGAAAACCGTCAAATCCTGATGGACTACATCACGAAGAACAAGGAAATCAACCCGACGGCTGACAACAATTGGTCGATCGCGCCAATCTCCGGTAACGTGAAAGTAACATTCACTTCTTCTCCTAAGGCCGAGACGTATGCCAAGAACTCCAAGGACATTAAATATTTGAACAAAACGGATGATAAAGGCTTCGGCGTCTTCTCTTTGGATCTGAGCAAGGCAGCAGCGCCCTCTGTGCCGACTACACCGTCAACACCGGCACCAACTACCGGTTCGTTCAAGGATGTGCCAGAGGACCATTGGGCATTCAGCTACATCAGTGATCTGGCTGCCAAGAAGCTGGTATCCGGTAAAACTGCAGACGCGTTCGCACCAAATGCGAATGTTACGCGTGCTGAATTTGCTTCCTTGCTTGTGAACGCACTGGAGCTGAAAGCCAAAGGCAAAGCTCCGTTCAAAGACGTTGCGGCTTCCAGCTGGTACAGCAGTGCTGTAGCAGCAGCTTATGAGAACGGCCTGATCTCCGGTGTAACCAAAAACAGCTTCGCACCGAATCAGCCTGTGACTCGTGAGCAAATGGCTGTGATTGCTAAACATGCTCTGGACGTAAAAGCCGGCGAAACCATCAAAGCCAGCTCGACCAACAGCTTTGCTGATGCTTCCAAAATCAGCGCTTGGGCTCAGTCCGATCTGAACGTAGCTGTAGACCGCGGCGTAATCGGCGGACGCGGTGCAAACCTGTTCGTACCGAAAGCAACGGCTACCCGTGCTGAAGCTGCGAAGGTTGTGGCTACACTGCTCAGCAACATTGAAGTCCAACTGCTCAGCATTAATGACTTTCACGGCCAGCTCGATTACAAAAAAGAAGTAAAAGACGCCAGCGGCAAAGTAACATCAACGCTTGGCGGCGTCGAATATCTGGCTGCTTATCTGAAGCAGCGTGAAGCTGCCAACCCGAATACCCTGCTGGTTCATGCAGGTGACGCGGTAGGGGCGAGCGCACCAGTATCTGCACTGATGCAGGACGAGCCAACCATCGATATCCTGAACCGCCTTGGATTCGATGTAGGTACAGTAGGCAACCACGAGTTCGATAAAGGTCCTCAGGAAGCTCTCCGCCTGATTAACGGCGGTGTGAATCCGAAGACAGGCAAGGACTTTGGCGGCGCTGATTTTCCTTATGTTGTAGCTAATGTCCTGCTGGACGGCAAACCGTTCCTTGATCCTTATGTGATCAAAGAAGTGGGCGGCGCTAAAATCGGCTTCATCGGTGTAATCACCAACATCACACCAACAATCGTTAGTCCTGCAGGCGTTAAGGGCCTGACCTTTACAGATCAAGCCGCTGCTGTCAACAAAGCCGTAGCTGAACTGAAAGCAAAAGGTGTTAAATCCATCGTTATCCTGGCCCACGACCCGTTCTCCGGCAGCACTACAGCACCAACAGGTGAAGTTGTCGATCTGGCTAACCATGTGGATCCGGAAGTTGACGTTATTCTGTCCGGTCATGACCATGGCCGTCTGAATACGATCGTGAACGGCAAGCTGATCGTTGAGTCCAATTCCTATGGTACAGCCTTCTCGGATATGACTCTGACGATCGACCGCGCGACTCAGAACATTATCGAGAAAAAAGCGGATGTTGTTGATGTGAAACAGGAAGGAATTACACCTGACCCTGAGATCAAAAAAATGCTGGAGAACTACCAGCAGCAAAATGCACCAGTTCTGAATGCTCCGGTAGGCAAAACCGATGCAGCCATCACACGTACTACAACACCTGCCGGCGAGAGCGCTCTGGGTAACCTGATTGCTGACGGTATGCGTGAAACGATGAAATCCGATTTTGCCTTTATGAACTCCGGCGGTATCCGTAATGATCTGCCGCAAGGTACTGTCACTTATGGCAATATGTTCAGCATCAACCCGTTCGGTAATGTCCTGATCAAGCTGACTCTGACTGGCGCCCAAATGAAAGAGCTGCTGGAACAGCAATGGACAGCAACAGGTACGAAGATCGGCCAAGTATCCGGCTTTACGTACAGCTATGACGACAGCAAACCTGTCGGCTCCCGGATCGTGGAGATCAAGAAAGCTGACGGTACCAAACTGGATGATAAAGCTTCCTACACGATTGTAGTAAATGACTTCATGTCTACCGGTGGTGACGGCTACACGGCACTGACGAAAGGAACCAACCGTGAAGCAGGTCCTGTCGATCTGGATGCATTCATCAGCTATGTTAAAACGAAATTCGCAAGCAGCAGCATCACGGCTAAAACCGAAGATCGTATTACGAAAGTGAACAAGTAATACCCGAACTTATTCATTCATAAAAGGCTCTGGTCCGAGGACCAGAGCCTTTATATTTTCTTCAACAAGAGATTTATCCGATTTTACGCTTCGTATGTAATCACTTTTTTGATGAAATCTGCCATCGTCTGATTGGTCTTGTTCAACCGCTCAATAGCCTCCATAAACTGACTCACCAGCTGAGCCTGCTCGTGGGAGAACGTCGCGATCTCTCCAATTTCAAGCTCCAGCGCTCGGATGGAATCCTGCACACTATGCAGTGACTCCTCAATGGTAGCTGTGGCCTTTTTGGTATCCACCGATAGCTTGCGCACTTCTTTGGCTACTACGTCAAAGCCGGCACCGGCTTCCCCTACCCTTGCCGCTTCAATAGCTGCATTCAATCCCAACAGATTGGTCTGATCCGAGATTTCACGAATCAATGCTGCAACCTGGGTCACGCTTTTGGAGTTATCCACCGCTTGACGCGTATTCACGAGGATTCCCTCGGTAGTCGAGCTGAGCTCTTCAGAATGGGCGGCTACATGCTGAATGCCGTCGAGCAGTTCGGCTGTAATTTCTTTAGCATTGACCATCAGCCGGCTGAGCATGTTCTGGTTCTTCATACTGTACATGACACATAGAGATGCAACGACCTGGTCCTCTTCATTCTTGATAGGGATAAATAAACAATCAAAGGGTGTGCCGAACATATCTTCAGGAAAATGAACGAGATTCTTCTCCCGGCCATTCTTCAGATTTTTAAAATCCCGATCAGCTTCCATCAGCGGGCTGCCCACCTCAAAGCCCATTTCCATCCCGGGGATCGGTGAATAATACAAAAATTTCTCATGATCCAGAACGGACAACGACGCATCCTCCCGAACTACTTCCCGAATCAACGGCATCGCGGCAATCACAGAACTTACGATATCAGACATAAACGAACTCCCCTTTTAATACGAGTTATGCACCTCATGCTCCGTTATAAGATGCCTATTAAGGTTTATATCGGCTGTAACTCGTTGATTGTGCAGTTGACATCCCTTTCGGCCTGCTTTGTCAATCCTGACGGGAGTGGTTAAATACAAGCTGCGTCGGCTTCACATTAATCAGTGCGGTCAGCTGTTCACACATATAATCGGCTGAATAGATAAAGTTGCTCTCTGCCCAGTACATAATTACGCCTACCGTAGCGGAAATCTGGTAACTCAACATGATTTCATAATTGATAGGTATATCACTAGGCTCCGTAATCAGGCGAAAATCGCCCGTAAGGTAAGAGCGAAACATATCACAAAGCTGGTTCGGCAGGTCCCTGTACATCGAATGGAGCGCTTTAAAGAGCGGTTTATTCTGATCTACATAATGAAAGACCTTTGTCGTTGAGGGCAGCAGCTGGTTCAGCTCGAACGTATCAAATTCCCGGTAAGGGTCCGCATAGGCCTTGCGCATCCCATTCATAAAGTCATCACCGATCTCCTGCAACAGTTCCTGCTTGCCCAAGTAGTGCTTGTAAAAAGTAGTACGGTTATAGTCAGCACGATGTGCAATCTCTTGTACCGTAATCGGATCATATCCCTGCTCCAGGATGAGAGTGATGAAAGCTGACTTTAAAGCTTCCCGGGTTCTGCGGATTCTGCGGTCCATTTCTTGCTGTTCTTTCATGAACAATTCCTCCTCCAATGTCGATTATCGCTATTTTTATCACCATGATGATCGCTCATGTCGATTAGGCGACGTTATCTTAATTTGTGATTATTGTTATAACAATTAGAAGGCGTATACTTGAATTGTAACGTTCAATAAGATGGCATATATCCAAGTGCACATCCTATTGACGATTCTCTATTCTATAACGCTAAGGAGCGGATTCATATGAGTCAAACGAAAACAGCTGTCATTACAGGCGCCGCAGGCGGTATCGGTAAGGAGCTGGCCCAACGTCTGGCCCAACGTCAAGTCAATCTTGTACTGGTGGACCTGAATGAAGATGCCTTGAAGCAGGTAGTCACCGATCTGAAACTGGATGACTCTAATTCGTTAATTGTAACAGCTGATGTATCCAAAGAAGAAGATGTTGAGAACTACGTAAATCAGGCTGTAACACGTTTCGGAACGATTGACTATTTTGCCAACAATGCCGGTATCGAAGGCCCTTCGGCCCTAATCGAGGATATAAGTGTCAAAGCTCTTGATCTCGTATACCATGTTAACGTTCGCGGGGTTTTCCTCGGCCTTCAGAAAGTGATTCCTGTGATGAAAAAACAGGGGTACGGCGCGATCCTGAATACATCCTCGCTAGCGGGATTGATGGGCGGCCCTACCGTATCTCCTTATATTATGTCCAAACATGCGGTTGTCGGTCTGACCCGCGTGGCGGCGAACGAGCTGGCTTCCTTTAATATCAGGGTGAATGCCGTCCTGCCAGGCTCTATTAACACACGCATGATGCGTCAGATTGAACAGAATTCCGGCAACTCTGATCAGTATAAGGACAGTATTGAGTCTACCATTCCAATGGGCCGCTACGGCGAACCGGAAGAGGTTGCTTCAGTTATGAACTTCTTGCTCTCCGAGGAAGCTTCTTATGTAACAGGTTCTCTGTACACCGTGGATGGCGGTATGATCGGGCAGTAAGCTCGTTTTACAGTATCACTTTAAATTTTACTCTCTCTATGACAAAAAGCCTGCAGTCGTCCAGATGGACGGCTGCAGGCTTTTCGTTATGCGCTATGGAATCAGGAATCTTTTTAACCTATACAATATCCAATGGAACTTTGTGGCCCGGTGCAGGAAAGGCCTGATCCAGCAGATTCAAATCTTCCTCTGTCAGCTGTACCCGGGCGGCCGCAGCATTATCCCGAACATGCTCGGGCGAAGAAGTCTTTGGTATAGCCATCACATCCGGGTGACGTATGCACCATGCCAGCAGGAGCTGATACGGTGTAATCCCGTGACGTTCCGCTACGGCTTTAACTGACGGATCATGGACCAGCTCGGATCGCAGGGAGCCGGCCTGGGCAATCGGACAGTAAGCCATCACTGGCATACCGTTCGCCCGCTGCCACGGCAGCAGATCATACTCAATTCCGCGGGAACCGAGATGATACAGCACCTGATTGACGGCACAGTGACCGCCTCGCTCCAGGCTGGTGAGCTTTTTCATCTCACTGGTGTCGAGATTGGATACACCCCAGCGTCGTATTTTCCCTTCAGTAACCAGGCGCTCCATCCCTTCCACCGTCTCTTCCAAGGGGATATTCCCCATCCAGTGCAGCAAATATAAGTCTAGATGATCGGTTCCCAGACGCTTCAGGCTAGCTTCACAGCTCTTGGCAATCCGATTCAGCCCGGCATTGTGTGGATATACCTTGGATACGAGAAAAACCTGATCGCGAATTCCCCGTATAGCCTCTCCTACCAGCTCCTCAGACCGGCCTTCTCCGTACATTTCCGCCGTGTCGATCACTCTCATCCCCAGCTCTACACCCAGCCTTAACGTCTCAATCTCCTCCTGCCGCTGGTCCGGGTTATCGCCGATATGCCAGGTACCCTGACCCAGCCGGGGCAGCTCGGTACCGTCATGCAGCACCAGAGATGGAATGTCAGGATGAAGTGCGTCCTTATGGTGTGATTGTATTGTCATTGCAGGTCCTCCTTCTGTTCAAGCCTCTGATTTATGTTTACCCCCCATTCCGTAGGCCAATCGCCCAAACGGCATTTGGCTGAATCTTTCCCGAGGGTTTCTGCGTAATATAAAGGGGCTGTTGGTGGTCATTTATCCAGGATAACTCCTATTAAGGTCAGCTTAAGGTTCATCGTCTATAATAAAGTTCAGAGTCGACCACCGGCGTTACCTGCCTGAACGGCTGCGGCTACTTATCCGTTATACATCATTGAGCCAGAGAAAATGAAGCTGATTGAAATTACATAGAAGCCCATGCATCGTACATGAGTGCCATACTTTATGAAGGAAAAGAGGATGAACCTATGAAACCAAGACATATTATTATCGTTGGGACGGTCGTTGTCGCCATGACGGTCAGCAATGCTGCCTGGGGTAAAACCGCAGTCCGGGCCGATGCCGCGTCTGCGACGAAAACATTGACCCGAGCCATACCCGCTGCAGAGCAGGAGGACCTCCTCTCCCTGCTGAAGCTGAACTCCGAGGAGCAGCTTCATGATGCGCTGTATAACGGCCAGTCTCTGGCAGAAATCGCCCAGTCCCAGAACGTGAATGTCGAGAAGGTCATCAACCTGCAAGTCCAGGAGCTGGGAGCCCAGCTTGACCAACGGCTCGCTGCAGGCAGCTTGACAGAAGGCCAGTATAAGGAACAGAAACGTGAACTGACCTCCATGATTACAGACAGCGTATACGGCCGTTAGACGAAGGATGCTGGTCAAAAAAAGCACGGGACCCCTAAAGAAGGGGTTCCGTGCTTTTGTACATGCCGGGTTTACTGTAACGAGCACGCTGCACCCGTTCTAAACCTGCTGCACCTTGATCAGGTTCGTATTGCCTGTCTGTCCGATCGGTACGCCCGCTGACAGGACAATAATGTCGCCTTTCTTGATGTGTCCGGAACGCAGGGCATGGTGCGTAGCCGATTCGAACATTTCATCCGTGGATGATACCTTAACCCCTTTGACCGGAATGACCCCGGACAGCAGACACATCTGCGGAAGCACCTCTTCGTGCTGGGTGACTGCAATAATAGGCGCAGCCGGGCGATACTTGGAAATCATCCGTGCGGTAAAGCCACTCTCGGTAGATGTAATAATCGCACTGGCGTCCAGCTCCAGCGATGAATTGACAGCACCCTGGCTAATGGTCTCTGTAATGTTGTTCGCATGCTGACTGCGCTTGCTGTCAAACTGGACACGGTAATCAATCTGGTGCTCGGCCCGCAGGGCTACGGCGGCCATCGTCTGTACCGATTCCAGCGGATATTTGCCGGCAGCCGATTCACCGGACAGCATCACGGCGTCAGCCCCCTGGATAACAGCATTAAATACGTCACTGACTTCCGCTCTTGTCGGACGAGGATTCACCTGCATCGATTCCAGCATATGTGTTGCTACGATAACCGGTTTGCCTGCCAGGTTACATTTATCAATCATTTCTTTTTGCATCACAGGTACTTCCTGCACCGGCACCTCAACGCCCAGATCCCCGCGTGCCACCATAATGCCATCGGAAGCTTCAATAATATCATCCAGGTTGGTCATGCCTTCTTCGTTCTCAATCTTTGAAATAATCTGCACATGTCCGGCACCGTGCTTCTCCAGAATACTGCGGATTTCGCGGATGTCATCACCTTTGCGGACAAAGGAAGCGGCAATAATCTCAATGTTATGCTCCAGTCCGAACATAATGTGCTTTACATCCCGCTCGGTTACACCTGGAAGCGTCGTTTTGATCCCAGGGAGGTTGACCCCTTTTCTTGGCTTCAGGATACCGCCGCTGATAATCTCACAGTGCATTTCGGTGCTTTCCACCGATTTCACCCGCAGATCCACCAGACCATCATCGATGAGAATCCGGTCTCCCGTCTTCACCACCTTCGGCATATCCGGATAGTTAACCGCGATGCGCTCGGCATCTCCAAGAATCTCTTCGGTTGTGAGCGTAAGTATCTGCCCAGGCTTAATCATCACGGAGTCTTCACGAAGCTTGCCAATCCGGACTTCCGGACCCTTGATATCCATCATGATCGGCACGATGGTGTTCAGCTCAGCGGCCGCCTGGCGAACATTGTTGATCCGTTTCAGATGATCCTCCGGTTCACCGTGTGCCATATTCAGCCTTGCCACCGTCATACCGGACTGAATCATACTTTTCAACAGGGAGATGGAGTCACAGGCAGGTCCCATAGTACATACAATCTTGGTTTTCAGCATATCGTTGTCCTCCTCAATTCGTCGCATTCGTATTCGTTCTCGTTAATTTTAAGTATACCTTTTTTATTTTTCTATAAAATAAGGTATTGAAAAATAATGAAGCCTGACAAATTTCGCTTGAATCCTTCAACAGGTTAACTGCTGACGATACCGCCGCGGCGTTTTCGCTTCCGCCTGTTGCCCATCACCAGTTCAATGAGTGCCAGCACCAGTCCCATTAAACATGGAATCAAATAATAAAATAGACGGAAAAGGACCAGAACCGCAGCTGTACGATCCGGAGGATAGCCGGTTGCCTGCAGGGCAATAAGTACGGTCAGGTCGAACCCCCCCATACCGCCTGGTGTCATGCTCAGCAGCCCTGTAATAGCAGCCGCTATATAGATGCCTATAGTGTAGTAGGGTGACAGCCCGGGCAGCAGCTGCACCGCAATCAGCCAGAAACAGAGACCGGCCAGCATCCACTCCAGGGCAGAAGCAGCTACCGAGAACGTAATCGTCCACCCGTTCATCAGGCCTGAATCACGGTTTACCCATTTGGCATACAGTCCGGAACGTACGATGATTAAATACAACGGCAGAAACAATGCCATCCCCCATACCGCATAGGATATCCAGGCGTACGACATGATCTCGGGATGAATAGGGAAAATACCGGCCACCCCAAGCCAGGCGAGCACAGATAATCCGATGACCGTGGTCATGGACAGAAAAGCTACAATCGCTGTAACGACGCGTACCGGAACACCCTGACTGCGGTATAGCCAGGTTCTCAGTCCCACACCTGCAATTCCGGCGAAGCCGATAACGCTGTTACAGGTGTTCGCGATCCACGAATATCGGAAGGTCTGCCATAGACTGATGGGCATGCGGAAATGCCGGCGCAAAATGATGTCATACAGGCTCAGGGAAGCTACCGAGAACAGGGCAAAACCGAGCAGCCCGGCGATGACGCCAGGTCTCATTTCATGCAAATGATGAAAAGTCGCTCTCCAGTGGATCCGGTGAATTTCCTTGCGACCCTGCATATAAATCAGTGAAATCACGATCACCGGGATCAGTATCTGAAGGATTTTGAATTTTTGTATGGTAGAAAGAATGGTTTTAAGTACAGAACGCTTGTTATTGTCCGGTTGATGCGGCTGCTGCATGAAAGGTCTCCTAACACAAGTAGTGTATCCGTACGTACAGCAGCTAACAGCCGCGCGCAGCACGATACGCTTCTAATATACCCCGACCCGGTCGGAGCGAAAAGGCTCTGCCTCTTCCAAGCACCCAATAAAAGGGTTCTCCTCCATGCTATCGCTTCTGCGTAAAGATTGCAAAAAAACGAAATAATTGTAACCTGTGCCTATTTTCATTCCATTTGCTTGCCAATCATCAAAAAAGGGACGCCGGCAGCTGCCGGTCATCCCTATCCTATCTATTACTATTGAAAAACGTATTAACGGACATGCCGGACTCCGAATCATGCTCTCGCATACTTGCGGGTACGCTCATCGGAGATGACACCGCCCCAGTTCATTCCAAATGCAAAATCATAGACATGGCCCTCCGTATCCACATGGCAGTCCATATCATGCGGTACATCCTCCAGCTGCTCTTCCACCGTCTTCATGTTCGCAGGCATCTGCATGGGCAGCAGACCTGAAGGCTCTACGGCACCGCTCAACACTTCCATAAGTGCCTGGTCCTGTACCCCAAAGTTAGCAACAATCGCATCGACCTCGGCCTCAAATTCTTCCACAACCGCCGGGTTGGACAGCAGCATGGAGACGATGACCGGCTTGCCGTTCATCTGCCGCTTGGTATCAAGCACGGCGTCAAGGTCCGCAGTATTGTGCGGTGTGACACTTTTACCCTTATAAGAACGGTTCAACACATCCCCCTCACGGCTGTCACCGGCCAAGCTCACTTCACGTGCATGCTCAGCGGTATAAGTCCCATACTGCAGACTCAGCGGCACATAACCATTGCCTCCCTGCTCAACATCCTCCTGGCTGTACCCTGTGCCGGATTTCGGTGAATGGATAAACACGAGTCCAAAGTCAGCTTCTTCCGGCTTGTCGGTTACATTGAAGTACTTGGACACCACATTCAGATTCACCGGATATTCATAAGACGGGGGCGTCGGGTTTCCGAACCAGTCTTTACCTTCAGGAAGGGAGCGTTTTGGAATGTAAACGGTGCTCTTCTGCTGCAGCGGCAGCACCCCGTCATGGTTCTTCAGCAGAACAATCGACTTGAGCTGGGCTTCGTAGCCCTCTCTCATGAACGCTGCATTGCCGACCACCCGCTCGCTCTCCTCCGGATCAAGGTATGGATTCTCGAACAGACCTAGACGGAAGATGTTCTTCAGCAGTCGAACCGCAGAGCGTTCGAAGCGGCTGCGCATTGCCTCCTCACCGTGTTCAGCGACCCCCATCCGGTAAGCTTCCAATACCGGTTCAATCTCATTGTTGCCGCCGAACTGGTCAACGCCTGCCATCAGCAGCTTGTAGTGCCGCTCGGCCACACTAAGCTTCTCCACTCCCCATGGCTTGCCGCTCAGGAATGAATCTCTGGCCGTCTCATCTGCGGTAATCAGCCAGTCCGTGCAGACAACACCGTCGTATCCATATTTCTCACGAAGCAGATCTTTAATAATATAAGTACTGTAGGAATTACCCACGTTCTCGCTGGTGGCCTGGTCGACGGACACCGTATAATACGGCATAACCGCAGAAGCCGTCCCCGTCTTGCCTGACAGCTTGAATGCACCGTTCACGAATGGCAGCAAATGCTCTTCAAAGTTATCTCCCGGATACACCGCATACTTGCCGCAGCCGTAATGGGCATCGCGGCCAGCTTCCCCGGAACCGCCGCCTGGCCAGTGCTTCACCATTGCATTGACACTGTCGTATCCCCAGCCGTCCATAATCTCACGTTCCGATCCAGAATTCTGGAAGCCGTCAACATAAGCTTCCGCCATAGCTGTGGTCAGCCCGGAGTCCTCGCCGAACGTACCGTTAAAACGGAACCAGCGCGGTTCAGTCGCAATATCAATCTGAGGGGACAGTGCTGTGCTAAGACCAAGTGCACGGTATTCTTTTGCCGCTACCTGGCCGAATTTGCGCGTCACTTCCGGATCGAAGGTTGCGGCAAGACCTAATGACTCAGGCCACATGGAAATTTTACCGCCTGAGCCTGCATTGAATTCAGAACTGGAATCTGAAGCATGGCGAGGGTCTGAGCTGTTGTTGGCCGGGATGCCGTGGCCGGTTCCCTCTGCGAACGCCTGAACCTTGTTGTTCCAGCGGGCGGCAATCGCAGGACTCTCTACGGTAGTCACCAGAATATGCCTCAAATGATCTTTCGCCAGGAAGTGAAGCTGCTCATCCGTTAACTCCCATGGTTTAGCACCGCTCTCTTCATAGGTTTTACCGCCGTAGGTACTGGCAAACCAGCCTTTGCTTTCAGCCGGAATCGATTGATGGCGGCTGTACAGCATAAGCCCTGCGATTTGCTCGACAGACATTTTGGAAGCCAGATCTTTCGCACGCTGTTCCGCGGGCAGACGCCAGTCTTCGTAAATGTCGAGTTCTCCGTCTTTGCTGAGGTCCTTAAAATACAGTCCGTCTCGTTCGATAATCTTGACGCCGGATGCGGGCGAATAACCCAATACGGGGCCATTCGGATTATGAACGTATTGAATCGTTTGTTCGTTGGGTACAGCTGTAGTTTGACTCATAATAATGATCCTCCATCCCCTAAATGCAGGTGTTTTATTGATTTCAGATAAACAAGAAAGAGCCGGGGATATCTCTGTCTCCGGCTCCTCCCTGTTCAGATTCCTATCCTTAGCATGATGCAATCCGTTACAGTGCCTGGTGCTGACTTCCGCCTACGATAGGACTGGCTTCTGTACTCTTGGGACCATCCACCTGCGGATTCTGTCCCACTTCCGGAATTGGCTTAAGTGCTATGACTGACAATACGGTGCACACGGCCAGCGCAATATAAAAGAAGGACCAGCCGCCGACGCCGAGCAGGAGTGGAGCAATGGCCGGAACAATAGATTGCGGAAGCGCATTGGCCACGTTCATGATGCCAAAGTCTTTGGCCGCATCCTCCTTATTAGGAAGAATGCGGGACACCAGCGCCATATCAACGGCCGAGAAGCAGCCGTAACCGATACCAATCAGCAGCGAAGCGAGTGTGTAGGACATCATCGTTGGCACAAACGCATACAGGAAAATCCCTGCGGCAATGACGATAACGGTTACATAAAGGAACGGCTTTTGTTTCCCTACTTTATCGGACCAGATTCCGCCCAGCACACTGGTAATCGCCGTACCGATCATCGCAATAATGTTAATGGTGGCTACGCTTGCTGTTGCAGCGCTTTCAGACAAGCCCATACGGTTTACGAGCATGACAGTCAGGTACAAGCTGCTGCAGTACCCCATCATCATCAGAAATTTTAATGCTACAGCCCACGTAAAGTGCGGGTATTTGCGCGGACTCGGGTACACCTTGCTAATTCTCTCGCTCAGCGAAGCCTTGGTTTGAGGCTTTTTGACAACATCGACTTTACCATCACGAATCAGGAACAAGCTGATAAGCGGTCCTACGATACCCAGTGCAGCCATAACCGACCACTTCACGCCGGTGGAGGCATCCCCCATCACATTCATCAGCAGCATACCGATCGCAATCGAAGCCGGGATACCGAGACCCATAATACCGGAAAGGGTGCCCTGCCGCTTGGAATCAACCTGATCCGGAATCAGGGCTGTATAGGATGCCATTCCAAAGTTAAAGAACAATTGAGCTACAGCCCAGCCCAGGATAATCTGCCAGGTTTGCGAAGCAAAACCAACAACCAGCAATGCGGCACAGCCGACCAGAGGCCCTATCAGAATCCATGTACGCCGGCGGCCGAAGGAGATATTCGTACGGTCACTGATCGCCCCGCCGATCGGGTTGCCCAGCAGGGCAAAGAAAGCCCCGATCCCGGCTACCAGACCGTAAGAAGAGGTATAGCCGTTGGGATCAATTTCAATCATCTTAAATGTCAGCAAAAGCGTTGCAGGAGTCATAAGTGCTAGCATCATCAGGCCATAGCCGAGTATGATACCGAATGTGAGCCGGCGAAATGGTGTGATCGCCTGACCTTTTATAACGGAACCAGCCATTGTGGTTACCCCCTTTATCTACTTGGAAACGATTACAATTTCATTGTAAATGAAAACGCTATCTCTATGAGAGATAGCGTTTTATATAGATTTAGGTTAATTTTTAATCAGTTTAGTGTAACCGCTTCATTTCATGACAGGTCGCTTCATTAAAAATTGACATAATCACTACAGCACGGGAATGATCTCGACCAGCTGCACAGCGTGCGGCTCCAGCACGGAAACACAGGTCCAGCTGTCTTGAATCTCCAGCTGCTGCACATGACGCCGTGGTACCGAGCTGTCCTGCAGATAGCTCAGGTCCTCCGTCCTCAGTACCGAAGGGGCCCCCATCTCCACCCACTTGTCATAGCTGCTTCCATGCAGCCGGTCAATCGTATGGGTAACGACTTGGTATAGACCCTCCGGAATCCCTTTCAGCTCAATCTCCTGCCGAAGGGTCTTCTCCTCTTTGAAGCCGTTATAACGATTAGTGGCATGGATAAAAGACGTATCTCCCATAGCATAGAGGTCATCGAAGTGAGCATAGTTGTAGGTCATGATCTGATACCCGCCGTTACCGGCTGTCACGATGCTGCCTTCCTCACGGGCGATCCGTGTGCTTCCCAATCTGGACAGCAGCTGAAACGCATACATTCCGGGTTTCGGAATACCATACTGCGTCAACAGTCCAAGCCCGCCATGAAACAGCTCTGCTGCAGCGGGATATTCCTCGTGATTGTCACTTAATACCCAATAACCGAAGCTTTCGATGCGATCCAGATTCTCCACGATATTCTTCACAATATAAGCCGCCTTGTACAGCGTATCGTTAGTCAGATCCCGGTGATACGCGGTCGAATTCCACTCTGTCAGATACAGGGGAAGCTGTGACAGTCCCAGATCCTGCAGCAGCTGCTGCTCACGGATCAGCATATCCCGCAAAAAATCCGGATTGGCGGAGATGCCCTTGAATTCCTCCAGCAGCTTGCGGTAGGCGAGGGGGACGTCGAGCTCGTCTGATTCAACAATCTGGTCCATGCCCTCGTGCGGATAGAAATGCACCGGGACAAAATCCGGAATACAATCTCTCTCCCGGCAGAAGGCGAAAAATCGCTCATTCAGCTCATTGGAGTGAATCGTAATGATTCGCCCCGGCCCGCCAATCTGCAGTCGCGGGGAAATCGTTTTGACCGTCTCATACGTACGGGCATACATTTCATTAAACTCATCCAGCGTGGACGGCCAGAAGATCGGGAATTCCGGCTCGTTCCAGAACTCAAACATCCAGCTCTCCACCTCGGCTGCACCATAACGGTTCATATTATGCCGGATAAAGGCGTCAACCATGCCGCACCAGCGGTCGAGCGAAGCCGGCGGACTCGTATAGCTTTTACGGTAAAAGACCGTTTTGTCCGGGTCCGCAGCCATCGCCGAAGGCATAAAGCCCAGCTCGATGAAAGGCTTCAGCCCGATCGACAGCAGAAAATCAAACAGCTGGTCGGTCAATCGGAAGCTCAGCACAGGCTGGCCGGAGGAGTCCTCACGGTAGACCGACATCCCGTCATCGAAGATACCATGAAAGCGCAGGTAACGGAATGGAACGGTACGCTGCACATATCTCAGCTGCTCCTGAATATCACCAAGAAGTCCTTCCTGGGCTTTACCGATCGTGATCACATTTCTCCACGTATGACGGAGCGGGTCTCCCGCTCCCCCAACCTCAATTGATCTTCTCACCAACTGAATGGAATGAAGATGCTCCTCATGATAGGTCACTCTCCGCTGGAGATACTGGTTAATGATCCCGAGCGCGCTGGATTGATTAAAGGTCAGGTAATTGGATGAGGGACGTTCCTGCTTGCCTTCCCGGAGATCCGGCCTGTACTGCTTGCGGTATTCATTTGGCGTTATGTGATAGCGATTCTTGAAGGCTGCGTAGAAGGACTTAACGTTCGGAAAGCCATGGTTTTCTGACAGCTCTGCAATGGGAAGCTCTTCATGACGCAGCAATTCCTCCACCGCGTTCTTAAGCCGGATGCTGGTCAGATAGTTCTGAAAATTAAGGCCCATGTGTTCACTAAAAAACTTGGACAGATACGGTACTGACAGAAACTCGCGCTCCGCAATCGATTGCAGGGTTACCGGCTCCTTATAGTGGTCCTCAATATAAGTAATAATCCGGAGCATCCGTTCCATGTACTTCTCATTGGCTCCCCCGGCGGTAACGCTGGATTTAAACTGCTTGACCAGTACGGAGAGCACTCCGAGCATACGGGACTGCATCTCCAGCTCGTAGGCTTCCCCCTTCTTATAGGTCAGGTGGACCATCTCGGCCAGCAGCTGGCGGATCTGGTCCAGTGCAGACTTCTTCTCAGGCGGGGCCGTACCGGCATGACAGTCGAACTGTATGTGCTCACCGCCCGCCAGATTAGCCTTCATATAGTTCAGCGGGATCTGAAAGGTAGCGATGATATTCAGATCAAGTCCGATCACTTCATGAACGAGCGAGTGGTTGATCAGCAGCACATCTCCTTCACTAAGGCTGTACTTGAGGCTGCCGACGGAGGCCTCCAGATTGCCCCGCAGCACAAAAATGATCTCCATGCTGTTGTGCCAATGGCTTGGTACATAGTTCACACTGTGCAGCGAGACGTCAAAAGGAACGCATTCATCCGTGACAATCAATTCATAGATGGAACTGCTCATGAATCAGAACTCCCCGAGCAGCCGGTCCAGCTCCTGAAGACTGTGACGCAGTCGTTCCTTCGGCAGACCGGCATAACGGTCGCCCAGACTGATTTCACTGTAGCAGGTTGATGGCCCTGTCTCGTTCAAATAGGCAATCAAGCCGACACCGGTTGTCTCCTGTACCTGAATCAGGATAGGCTCCAGCTGGGCCCGCGGCACGTTGAAATAAACATGAAACATGCTGCTGACAGGTGTCTGCGGCAGGGTGGAAACCTGCCTGCATGCATTCAGCTGGGCCGCCAGCTCCTTGGCTTCTTCATAATACTGGCCCATCTTATCCTGCCGCTGCCGCAGATAATGGTCTGCAGTGATGATATAAGGATAGAGGCTGATGAGATCGCCGCCGTGACGTCTTTTCCATACTTTTGAAGCTTCCGTAAATGAGCGCTCTCCTGCAAGCACGGCCCCTGCAATACCGCCGATTCCCTTGTAGACGGAAAGATAGACACTGTCGAACAGGCTGCACACCTCGGCTGCTGTTCTCTGATAATAAGGCAGAATCTCAAGCAGGCGTGCACCATCGAGGTGAAGCCTTATTCCCTGCTCACGGCAATAACGTGAAATCGCCTCCAGCTCTTCATAAGCAGGCAGCTGCCCGCCAATCTCCCGCTGAGGCAGCTCCAGCAGCAGACAGGAAATATCCTCCTGCAGCCCTTTCACATCCTCAAGCGTGATTAACCGCTCCGGATCCGCCAGCAGCACAGACTCGATATGATGAAGCTCCTTCAGCCCGTTCTCTTCGTGGATTTCCAAATGGCAGAGCGGATGGTAAGCGACTCTCTTCAAGCCTTTCTCTTCACACCAGATCCGCAGTGCAATCTGCTGGGCCATCGTTCCGCTCGGAAAGAAAACAGCACGCTCCTTGCCCAGCAGATCTGCCATTCGCTGCTGAAATTCCTCAATGACTTCCCCTTTACCGTACATATCGCTCAGCAGACTGCCATCCAAAGAATCGAATACATCCTTCAGCACCTGAACGCTGCGCGGGCCATGCCCGGCAATTTTGTATTCAGCCGCATTATACGAATCCGCCAATGTTGTTTCTTTAGTCATTCTATTCCCTCCGATTCCTTGATCTGCTTGCCTGTTTATAATTCAACGGCCACTCCGTAATGATCGGAGACCACCGGTCCGTTCGTACCGTTCAACACGACCTGAGAGCGAAGCGCCTTCACAGGCTGTGAAGAGAAGATGTAATCAATTCGAAGCTTGGCCTCATTGTTTTTCCAGCCGGCAATAGCTTTAGTCACCGTGGCTCCATCATCCCGCTGTGCTGCTGCATGATAGAGATCATGCCAACCACGGGAGACGACATAGTCGTATCCTTCGTCACGGACCTCCGCGACATTATTAAAATCGCCCATTATATACATTTGACGTGAACGGTAAGACTGAAGCAAATCCTCTGTACGATCCCACTGCCCGCGGAAGGATTCTTCATCATTCCACCAGCCGTAATGGGCGCTGAAGAACCAGACAGCCTGTCCGAGCACTTCCGTTTCAATCCCTGCAATTTTGCGTGTGCGGTAATTGTTATGATCTTTCAACTGGGAGACATAATCGTGCATCGTACCGGTGATCGGCTTCCGGGACAGCAGGGCGAGGCCTTCATCATATACGGAAAACGTCTTGTGGGTCGTTACCCAAGTCCAGGAATAAGGCTGATCCAGCTGCTCGCGAAGCAGATAGGCAAAGTTATCTTCGCGGATGACCGTTTCCGGATCCGATGCGTGATAGCCCGCCAACGCAGATATTTCAACGGCCCGGCTGTTCTGCTGCTGGTTCACTTCCTGAAGTGCGATGACATCGTACTTCTGTTCATTAATGAAATCGGCCAGCTGCCGGATTTTATCCAGCTGTTCAGTCTCCATCCAGGAGTGGGTGTTGAGCGTTAACAGTTTCATGATGTCACCTTCGCTTGATGTATTTTTGATATATCGTTATTAACAGTATACTCCTTGAACATTCATCTGCCGAATTCGGTGTACGGTAAAAAGAAACAAGCACCCCTGAGCCTGGGGTGCTTCAAGAAGCCGTTAGGCTTTAATTTTTATGACGGCTTTCCCTTTAACCCGGCCTTCTCCAAGATCACGAATCGCCTGGGCCGCATCGTCCAGTGAATAACAGCGGTCTACAACAGGAGAAATATAGCCCGCCTCGGCCAGCTCCTTCCATACCTGTTGATCTTCGTGATTTGGGCGATGAATCAGAAGCGCGAGATGCTTATCCTCAAATCTGGAGGTCAGCGGCGCCGCAATTATTGTTTTAAAGATGCTGGACATGGTACCGCCGATCATAACATAGCTCCCTCCTGGCTTAAGCGCGCGCTTGATGGAGGCTAACGAACGGGTTCCAACCACATCCATGATCAGATCATAGTGCAGCTTGTTGGCTGTGAAGTCCTCTGCAGCATAATCCAGGACATGATCTGCTCCAGCCTGACGCATGACCTCCAGCTTATCGGCACAGTCTACACCGCTCACTTCTGCTCCAAGGTATTTGGCATATTGGATTCCGAACGTACCAACGCCGCCCCCCGCCCCATTGATCAAAACCTTCTGGCCTTGCTGAAGCTTACCCTTATCGCGCATACCCTGCAGTGCAAGAACCGCGGCCTGGGGAATGGCGGCCGCCTGCTCGAAACTCAGCCCGGCCGGCTTGGCAGTCAGGGCCTTTTCCTGCACACTGACATATTCTGCGAATCCGCCCCAGCCTGATCCGGAAATATCGCCGAACACCTCGTCCCCCGGCCGGAACCGCTGGACACCAGCACCAGCAGCAACGACCCTGCCTGCGATATCTGCCCCAAGTATACGGTAACGGGGCTTGCGCAGTCCGCCCATGCGGTTCACGAAGGGCTTGCCTCGCAGCAAATCCCAGTCCCATGAGTTTACCGAAGCCGCATGAACTTCAATTAATACTTCATACTCCTTCACTGCGGGAATGTCCACCTCTTCAATCCGCAGGACCTCGGGTGATCCGTACTGGTCATAGACCAGGGCCTGACAAGGCCTTTGTAACCAGACAGACCATCGTAGCTCTCGAAAAAGGGAATTATTCGCCTTCTCTCGAATTGGCTTTCCGCATTGCTCTGGCCTTTCATTTACCTCTGGAAGAAGTATTCTTTTATGAGACAGAGACAGAGACCAAGTCCCAGGAAAATTAGTGCTTTCGTTTCACAGCTTGTGAATTTATTGAAAGTGGGGATGTTAAATGAGTTTGAGGACTGCAGGCAGATTGGTGGGTTTTTTCTTTATTCTTGCAGTTGTTACAGCCGTCGTGGGGGGGCTTGTTCTGTATGATCCTGTTCTAAAGGATCCCGGTTATCTGGTTCAAGGTGCTGAACATGCCAACCAGGTCATATTAGGAGCGCTTATGGAGTTACTTCTTGTCATCTCTGCTGTGGGTACTGCAACAACCATGTTCCCGGTCCTCAAAAAATATAATGAAACGATCGCACTCTGGCACGTCTGCTTTCGTTTTCTTGAAGCAGTTGTCATAACGATAGGTCTCATCAGCGTACTGTCTCTGGTTACCCTGAGCCGTGAATTTACAGCGGCGGGCGTCTTGGACACAACCTCTTTTCAAGCTTCGGGAATTGTATTAAAAGCCATTCACGACTGGACCTTTATGCTTGGCCCCTTGTTCATGCTCGGAATTAACACCATGATGTACAGCTATATTTTTTATAAATCCAGATTGTTACCGAGATTTATCCCTATTCTGGGCATGTCAGGGGCAGTGCTAGTTTTCATCTGTGCCTTGCTGGTCATGTTCGGTGTAATTAAGCAGGTTTCATTCTGGGGAGGAATTCTTGCGCTGCCTGTTGCCGCTAATGAAATGATTCTGGCCGTATGGCTCCTTATCAAAGGATTCAATGAATCTGCCTGGACCTCCCTGTCTGCTAACAAGAGCGTACAAAGCTGCAGCTAATCTCTTATGCTCCTCCCAACCAATCTGCATTTTCTAATTTTATAATTCTAACCTTTTTTGCTTCGCAGCCCTGTCCACCCCTTTATCTTCTCATGTGGTTAGTCTCCCTTCTTCAGTAGTTCATCATGATGATATGAAGACTGAATCCGGCCCATAGGCGGGAAATTCAATATGTCCTCTGGCAGCTGCATTGAGCCGGGCGGCCAGCGTATTGTCCCACCAGTCACAGGACGGCGGTACGACCGATTGAAGCTTGCGCAGATACTCCGGCCGCCGCTGCAGATAATATTTCTGATGGCGTTCTTCAGCGGGATAAAACTCGGTAAGCATCGCAATCTCTGTGGCACTGCGGTCTGTACCGCTATGATGCCTCCGGGCAGCCTCCATAGCGGTACACCGCTGCTCTTCATCAAAACACAGGATCAGCGACCGGTACTGTCTTCCTTTATAATTGTTAATCACAGCAGGCTGGTGATGGTTCCAGAACAGCTCCAGCAGTTCCTCATAGCTTAGCCGCTGAGGGTCATATTCGACCCTGACACATTCCGAATGATCGCCCAGACAGCGGTATCGGGGAGCGGGGGCCGTTCCACCGGCATACCCTGTCTTCGTGCCTATGACGCCGGGCAGTGCTCCGAACCGGGCCTCTGGTCCCCAGAAGCAGCCCATACCGAACACGGCCAGCTTCGGCTGCAGTACTGCATGATCTTCGGTGTTCATCGTTTCCCCCCTGTTCATGCTGGATAGACCAAAATACCAACATACATTCGTATATTTGTTATAATAAACTCATTAATAAAGTTCCATCTAATCAGATTTACCAATCAGGTCAGGAGACGATGACATTCATGCTGCCAATCTATATGATGGATGATTCGCAGTGGCGTGCCCTGCTGCAGGATACCGCCGCCGCGATCAATGACCTTACTATAAAACGGGGGTTTCAATATTTCAAACAGGGCCGGGTCCGGCAGTTCTCCATGCCTGATGCCGGCCAAATTCAGGCTGTTGTGCAAGGCAGCGAGGATTATAACGTGGTGCTGAATCTGGATGAGCTGCCCGAAAGCCGCTGCGCTTGTCCGATTCAACAGAACTGCAAGCATATAGCGGCTGTTCTGATGGAATACGCCGACCGGCAGAACCGCCCCGTGACTTCCATCGTCAATGTGAATTCAACAGCGCTGTTCCAATCCGCCGGCAAACCAGGCTTGGCTGCACGAAGCGGAATGACTGCAGGCAAAGCCGCTCCTGCTGCAGGAACTGGCGCCGGCTCCCAAGCACCGGTGTCCGCTCTGCACAGCAAGGCGGCCCTATTCGTGCAGTTTAAAGTGCTGGCCGAGTCCCTCCCGGAGCGGCCGATTGCTGCCTGGCACGAGCTGTTCCAGCGCTGCATTGACGCAGCCGGGGTCGGCAGCAGCAATACTTATTTCACCGAGAGTGCACTGAACTCGCTGATGGCGATCAAACCCCCGCTCTCCGGCGGGATGGAGCAGCTGTACCAGCTGCACATCCGGCTGTTTCTGCTGGGCCGGCTGGTCCCCCGGCAGCGTCCCGCGGGAACGCCCGGCAGCACCTATATGGGGTACCATACCCAGATGGCGGCTGACGAGATCAAGACAGCCATTGACGGCCTGCTCCAGGAAGGATTGGATGCTGCCGTAGATATGGAAGCGGCCCTGAAGCACCCGGTTGCCGAAGCGGAAAGTCCTGTGACCAATAACAGCTCTCTGGTCGGGGCCCGCATTCAGGAAACGCTGGACGATCTCCGCGATCAGATGCTGTCCCAGTACCGTCAGCTCGAGTACTACCCGTCCATTTACTATGGAATCTGGCAGTTCTGGATTTCACCGCGCGTTCATGGGAAACCGCTGTACCGGGAGGAGCTGGACAAGCTGCAGCAGGCCGGATCTTCTCTCGAAGAAGTGCCCGCTTCAGCCCGTCTGCCGCTGCACCTGGCTGCTGCCTGGATGCATTTCTACCTTGACGAGGATGATTTGGCGCTGGCCGAGCTGCAGACTGCTGACCGCACCCACTCCCTCCGGTTTCCACCGGAGCAGCTGCTCCCGTTCACCCGCAGGCTGGCTGAGAATCAGGCTTGGTCCCGCCTGCCCGCTTGGCTGGAAGGAATTGCGCCGCTCCTGTCCGGCGTACGGTCCGGACAGCTGAAGGAATATACCGCACAATGGCTGATCTGCGCCGAGCAGGTTCCCGGCGCTGAAGCTTTAATGTGGTCGGCGCTGCGCGGCATGCTGCCGTCCACCGCCACCATCTACCAGGAGCTGCTCCTGGCTCGAGGGCGCTGGCGGGAATGGATGGATTACCAGCTGAGCGCGGGCAAGGAACCGCTGGAATACCGTGTAACGGAGCTGCAGCCGCTGGAGAAAGAAGCCCCTGAACTGCTGCTGCCCTTTTATCATCAAGCTGTGGAACGATATGTCCTGCAGAAGAACCGCAGCAGCTACAAATCGGCGGTCAAGCTGCTAAAGCGGCTGGCCAAGCTGTACAAGAAGCTCAAGCAGCAGGAGCGCTGGGACGCCTATATAGAAGGCTTTGCTGTTCGCCACAGCCGTCTGCGCGCACTGCAGGAGGAAATTCGGAAAGGGAAGCTGCTGTCATGAATCCATATGTTAACGATATTACGATCGGCCTGTTCCTGACATCTTACGGGGATGCCCTGGTTTACGGGTCGCTGCCGGACGGACGGCCTGTGCCCGGCCTGCAGCTCAAACAGCGGCTGTTTGCCTGGCATGCGCCTTCCTTTTATGGCACCGAGCTGGAGCTGCAGCAGGTAGAGGAGATGGAGCTGGCCGTTCTTCCTGCCGAGCAGGTGATCCCGTTCCTTGCTGAACCGGCCTTACTCGCGCACTTGTCCTGGACTTGGGATGAGGCCACTGAGCCTCTGCTCGCTGCCGCTCCGCCCCTGGCAGAGAGCATCAACCAGCGCCACTACATCCCCAGCTTCAAGGCCTTCCGTGAAGGCAAGCTGCAGTGGCTCTGGGATGAAGACCGGCTCGATTGGCCGGTCAAGAGCCAGCTTCGGCAGCTGAGCGAGGATATCGACCTGATGGCCGGCCTGACCGCAGCGTATTCCGCCGCGGTCTTCCAGCGCCATTACGGTACCGAGGCCGAAGCTGCCGACCTGCGGCGCGAATATCCGCAGCTATTCGCAGGCCGCAACCCGCGTCTGGCCGGGCTGGACGCGAAGACCTGGCTCGTCGAGCTGGGCTGGAAAGCCGACACCGCGCCGTTCCGGCCGCTGCTCCAGCTGCTCGAGCCGGGCGAGGAAGAGCCCGCCTGGCGCCTGCAGCTGGTGCTCCAGGACAAGCTGGACCCTGTCCATCTGGTCCCGGTGCACCTGGCGGCCAGCGGCGAAGCCGCCGGATCGTGGCCGGACAGCTGGTCGGCCTCGATTGTGGAGCGCTCCAGCGGCTGGCTGGAGCGGCTGCGAGCCGGCCTGCCGCGCGAGCGCTGGGCCGGGCTGCAGGAGGATGTCCTATCGCGGCCGCTGGATCATGAAGCGGCCTGGCAGTTCCTTACATCCGACAGCCGGCGGCTGCTGGACCTGGGCTGGCAGGTGCTGCTGCCAGCCTGGTGGGAATCCGCCAGCCGCAAGAAACCCCGCCTGCGTGCCAAAGTGCAGGCAGAGGAAGCCGCCGAACAGCAGCAGAGCGGAGAATCGCTGTTCGGGCTGAACTCGCTCATTGCCTTCGACTGGCGGATTGCCATCGGCGATGTCGACCTGAGCGAGGAGGAGTTCCTGGCGCTCGTGGACCGCAACGAGCGGCTCGTTCGCTTCCGCGGTCAATGGATTCCGCTGGATCCGGTGCTGCTGGCGCAGATCCGCCGCGCCATGGACGGGGTAGACCGCAGCAAGGGACTGTCCTTCCAGGACGTGCTGCATCTGCATCTGCTGAAGGCGCGGGACGAAGCCGAAGATGGCGAAGTCGATGAGGAAGAAGAAGACGAACGCGATCAGGTCCAGCTCGAGGTCGAGCTGAACGAACACCTGCTGGCGCTGATCGGCAAGCTGCGTCAGCAGAAGGATCTGCCCCCGCTGCAGGTGCCGGAAGAGCTTCATGCCACCCTGCGCAGTTATCAGCAGGAAGGATTCACCTGGCTGGCCTTCATGCGCCGCTTTGGGCTCGGCGCCTGTCTTGCCGATGATATGGGGCTTGGCAAGACGATTCAATTTATTACGTATCTGCTGCATGTTCAGGGATCGGAGCACAGCGAGGCCGGTTCCCGGATGCCCGCACTGCTCATCTGCCCGACCTCGGTGCTCGGCAACTGGCAGAAGGAGATGAACCGCTTTGCCCCTACCCTGCGGGTAGGTCTGCATTACGGCAGCCGCCGTCATCATGGCGAGGCGTTCCGGCAGTTTACAGAAGAAGTGGATGTCATTCTGACCTCCTATGCTACCGCTACCCTGGATTTGGAGGAGCTGGCCCTGTATGAATGGACGGCCATCTGCCTCGATGAAGCCCAGAATATCAAGAACGCCCAGACCAAGCAGTCGATGGCGGTCCGCAGCCTGCCGACTGTGCACCGGATCGCTCTGACCGGTACACCGATCGAGAACCGGCTGGCCGAGCTGTGGTCGTTGTATGACTTTATGAACCCCGGCTATCTCGGAAGTATGCGGGCCTTCCAGAATCGCTTCGGCACCGCTATTGAACAGGAGCGCGATGAGCAGCGGATCCGGGATCTGCAGAAGCTGGTTCAGCCGTTCATGCTGCGGCGCAAGAAGAAGGATCCGAACATTCAGCTCGACCTGCCGGAGAAGAACGAGATGAAAACCTATGTCAGCCTGACACCGGAGCAGAGCGCCCTGTATGATCAGACGGTACAGGAGCTGATGACCCAGGTGAAGGAGCTGCAGGGGATGCAGCGCAAAGGCGCGATCCTCTCCGCGCTGACCAAGCTGAAGCAGCTGTGTGATCACCCGGTGCTGCTGACCAAGGAATCTGCGGATGTGCCGGAAACGGATGAGGAGCTGCAGGCCGTGAACCGCTCGCTCGTCGGCCGTTCGTCCAAGCTGGAACGGCTGCTCGCCATGGTACGCGAGCTGCGCGAAGAGGGCGAGCGCTGCCTGATCTTCACCCAATATATCGGGATGGGCGAGATGCTCCAGGAGGTGCTCAGCCAGGAGCTGGGAGAGCCGGTGCTCTACCTGCACGGCGGCATCTCCAAGTCCGCACGGGACCGCATGATTGAGCAGTTCCAGTCTCAGACCCTGCCTGCCGCAGAGCAGCCGTCCATCTTCATCCTGTCCATCAAGGCAGGCGGAGTCGGCCTCAACCTGACGGCGGCGAATCATGTCTTCCACTTTGACCGCTGGTGGAATCCGGCGGTAGAGAACCAGGCAACCGACCGCGCATACCGGATGGGACAGACGAAGGACGTGCAGGTGCACAAATTCATTGCGCTCGGCACGCTCGAGGAACGGATTGATGAAATGCTGGAGAACAAACAGCAGCTGAGCGATAACATCATCTCCAGTACCGAAGGCTGGATTACCGAGCTGTCCACGGAGGACTTGAAGGACCTGATCACGCTGCGGCGAAATTGGGAATAAAATTATGTAACAGCAAAAAGGGTGTTCCTGCTGCCATTGCGGCTGCGGAACACCCTTTTTGAAGAAATCCTTATTTCGTTTAGACCATAACCTTGCAGATGCTGTTCGTGAATTCCACCGGATCCTGAATCGGCAAACCTTCAATGAGCAAGGACTGGTTGTACAGAAGACCCGTATAGAGCTGCAGCTTCTCACGATCCTGCTCGTAAGCTTTTTTCAGAGACTGGAACACTTCATGCTGCAGGTTAATCTCCAGCACCTTGTCAGCTTGAACACCCGGATTATCCGGCATCTGCTGCAGAATTTTCTCCATCTCGATCGTCAGATCACCTTCGGCTGTCAGGCACACCGGATGGCTTTTCAGACGCTTGGAAGCTCTGACGCTCTTCACTTTGCCGCCAAGCAATTCCTGCATGGCCTCGAACAGTGCCTTGTTCTCGTTCTCTTCCTCTTCGGATACCTGGTCTGCTTCGTTCTCGATGCCGAGGTCGCCGCTGGATACAGATTTAAATTCTTTCTCCTTGTAGCTCATCAGCATTTTGATCGCGAACTCATCCACGTCATCGGTAAAGTACAGGATCTCGTAGCCCTTGTCCTTCACCATCTCCGTCTGCGGCAGCTTATTGATCCGCTCTACCGATCCACCGGCGGCGTAGTAGATATACTTTTGGTCTTCCGGCATGCGGGATACATACTCATCCAGGGTAACCAGCTTCTGCTCCTTGGAGGAGTAGAACATAAGCAGATCCTGCAGCATATCCTTGTTCATGCCATAGTCGTTATAGATACCGAACTTGAGCTGGCGGGCAAAGGAGCTGTAGAACTGCTCGTACTGCTCGCGTTCATCCTTCAGCATGCTCTGCAGCTGGCTCTTGATCTTGTTCTTGATATTCTTCGCAATCAGCGTCAGCTGACGGTCATGCTGCAGCATTTCACGGGAGATGTTCAGAGACAGGTCCTCGGAATCCACCATCCCTTTGACGAAGCTGAAGTAATCGGGCAGAAGATCGCCGCATTTCTCCATAATCAGAACGCCGTTGGAGTAGAGCTCCAGCCCTTTCTCATATTCCTTCGTGTAATAATCAAACGGCGTTTTCTCCGGAATATACAGGATGGCGTTATAGACTACAGCGCCGTCCGCACTGATATGAATATGCTTGAGCGGCTGGTCAAAGCCATAACGCTTTTCGGCGTAGAAATTGTTGTAGTCTTCATCCGTCAGTTCACTTTTGTTCTTCCGCCAGATCGGGACCATGCTGTTGACGGTCTGCTCTTCGCGGACCTCCTCATATTCGCTCTCCGTTCCTTCCTTCAGCTTGTTGGACATGATGTCCATTTTGATCGGATAACGGATGAAGTCCGAATATTTTTTGATAATAGCCTTCAAGCGGTACTCTTCCAGATACTCATCATAGGAATCTTCTTCCGTATTCTCTTTGATATGCAGGATAATATCCGTACCCACGCTGTCTTTCACAGCCGGCTGGATGGTATAGCCTTCAGCACCTTCAGACGTCCATTCGAACGCGGTATCACTGCCCAGCGCCTTACTGATTACGGTTACCCGGTCGGCAACCATGAAGGCAGAGTAGAAGCCGACGCCGAATTGACCGATGATGTTGTGACCATCCTGCAGCTCGTTCTCATTCTTGAACGCCAGCGAACCGCTCTTCGCGATGACACCCAGATTATTCTCCAGGTCCTCTTCGGTCATCCCGATTCCTGTGTCCGAGATGGTGAGCGTACGCCCTTCTTTATTCACAGATAATTTAATGTAATAGTCTTCTTTGTTGAATACCAGGGAGTCGTCCGTCAGTGCCTTGTAGTAGATCTTGTCGATGGCATCACTGGCGTTGGAGATCAGCTCCCGCAGGAAGATTTCCCGCTGTGTATAAATGGAGTTAATCATCATTTCGAGCAGACGCTTCGATTCGGCCTTAAACTGCTTGGTCGCCATGCGTGTTATTCCCCTTTCAAACCTTAAGTATGGTTAATCACAATTCATATGGATAACGCACGTTTAGCACTCTAATGATCAGAGTGCTAACACTAACTTTTATATAACATAAACCAAAATTGAATGTCAATGAAGATCAACCTTTAAACATTAACCGCACAGCTACAATAATCAAACATACCGATAAGGCACGCAAAATGATCTTGGCCGGCAGCCTCGATGCCACCTTGGCGCCCAGCTGGCTTCCGATCAGCGCACCGATGGCCAGCCAGAGCACCTTGATCCAGTCGATATGCCCCAGCCAGGCATGGGAAATGGTTCCCGCCAGAGCCGAAATCAGGATGGACAGTGCGGATGTCGCCACCGCAATATGCGGAGGGAAGGACAGCAGCATCACCATCGTCGGCACCATAATGGAACCTCCGCCAATACCGAACAGACTGGAGATAAATCCGACAATCAGGCCGATGCCGATCCCGGTCTGGATGTTGAACGAATACGTGAACCTCTGACCGGCAGCATCCACCAGAGTTCGGGTAACGGTAGGGCGCAGCAGGCCGCCTTTGGCACCTTCCTTCGGTTTCATGAGCAGGAAGAGGGCCATAAGGAAGAGGAAGATTCCCAGGGCAATGAAGAAGCCGCGGCTGCTGATGCCGCTCGACGTGATGGCTCCCAGCACTGAGCCCGGCACCATCGCCAGTGCAAAAGCGACACCGCTTTTGTAATCAATCCTTTTCTGCTTGATAAATGCCGCTGTACTGGATATAGAACTGATGGCAAGCACGGCCATGGACGTTCCGACAATTTGATAGACCGGCATTGGATAAACGAGGGCGAGGAATGGCACCATAATAAATCCGCCGCCTAATCCAACCACGGTCCCGCACAGGGATGCAAACAGCCCGACCAGGATCAGAAAAACATCATGCATAGGTTATTCAGCTCTTTTCTAAGTTGTAGTTGTTCAAAAAATCGCGCAGCGTCTGACACAATAATGCCGGCTGGTCAATCCACGGGTAGTGTCCGGCCTGCGGCAGAACCTTCATCCTGCTGTTGGACAGGAGCTGTGAAAGCCTGGCCGCATAACCGGCCGGACGCGGATCCGCAGCTCCATGGACGAACAAACTCGGCACCCGGATCTTTCTGACTTGCAGCCGGAAATCGTTCTTGACCATCCAATTGGCAGTATCGCTGTTCACCGATGCATTCACTTCCGCGTTAAGATAGGGACTCTCGGTTTTGGGCAGCAGGTGCCGGCGTTCCGGATAAAACAAATCCGTCCCTGCGCTCAGATAACGGATGCGATTCAGCGCGTTTTCCTGCTCCTTGCCGCTTAATTGTTCCACAGTCGAGCGTAGATATGTATATTCTTCCCGGTCCGCAGCCTGCATAAGTTTCAGCCGGTTTACGCGGTAATCCTGATGCCAGTCCGGGTCTATGCCCGTTCCTGACATATAGATCAGAGCCTCTACGCGCTCTTCATAACAGGCTGTGTAGGCGAGTGCAAGAAAAGCACCCCAGGAATGGCCGCAGACGACCCAGCGTTCGATACCCAGTGACATCCGCAGCTGCTCCAGGTCCTTAATCATGATGGCTGTATGGTAAGGACCTTTTTTGGCAGACCGGAAGCTTCCGCGCTGATCATATCGGATCACCTGGTAGTCCCGTGTAAGCATCTCTGCGACCGGCTCCATGTAATCATAAGAACCCGGTCCACCGTGCAGCAGCACGACCGGCAGTCCCTGCCCGTTCATGAGATGCCACAGCTTCGTGCCATTAACCTCCAGCATGCCGCTCTGCATAACCAGCCTCCTTTCATATATGATTTATATGGTACCCGTTAAAAGGTGATCATTCATGATGCGTATTCATGGTTATAAATGGATATTTTAAATAAAGAACCCCTCCATTATACACGAAGATCTGCCAGAAGTCGGACGACCGTAAAAATTGCCAACCCTTTGCGTTCATTTTCAGGTGAAAAAAAGCGCGTACTATGCTACAATACTAGGATTGTTAAGGCCAACATCTCAGGGAGGTTTAGTAAATCGCATGCTTACGATAGGTATTGCCGGCGGAACCGGTTCGGGAAAGACGACGGTTGCCCGTTCAGTTATAGATCGTTTGGGTTCAGGTAAAGTTACATTTATATCTCAGGATAATTATTATAAGGATCACGCCCATCTCAGTCTCTCAGAACGTGAACTGATCAATTATGATCACCCGTTTGCATTCGACAATGAGCTGTTGATTGAGCACTTGGAGCAGTTGAAAGACGGCCAGTCTGCGTTTGCTCCGGTGTACAATTTTGCGGCTCACGCCCGCTCGGCTGTGGAGACGGTAGAACTGCTGCCGAACAACATTGTGATCATCGAGGGGCTGCACGTCCTCTCGGATGAGAAGCTGCGCGGCCTGCTCGACATCAAGGTGTTCGTGGACACGGATCCGGATGTGCGCATTCTGCGCCGGGTGCTGCGGGATATTGAGGAACGCGGACGGACAATCCAATCGATCCACCAACAATACATGGCAACAGTCAAGCCAATGCACGAGGCATTTATTGAGCCTTCCAAAAAATACGCCGATCTGATCATCCCTGAGGGCGGGCAGAATGAAGTGGGCATCCAACTGCTGGCCGTGCTGACCGAGAAATATTTGACCGGTGACCGGACCTGGGGCGAAGCTTAATAGAAGCTATTGATAGTCATCCATGATGGATGGCTATTTTTTATTTTGTAATCTCTTCTTCCCTTCGCCATATGAAAAAGGTATCGGACAGCCAACACGGTTGGCTGCCCGATACCCTCTTGCCCCGATCCCCTCCTGCAAGGGAATTAATTCTCCAGCTTCAACCCTAACGTTACAATCTCGCAAGGTCCAACCGGCTGCCTAACTTCTGTTGAGCCGTTATCCCTGCTCTGCCGCTCTGTTTCCTGACCCCGCTCCTCCAAAATAGTGCTCCGGTATACCTGCTCGACAGGCCGTTCAGAAACCAGCTTCAGAAGGGTCTGCTCCCGGGTCATGTTAAACCAGCGTATCATCAGATCCCCTGTTTTCTCGTTCACTTTCAGCGAGGAGAAGGCCAAGCCCGGTGCTTCCCACTGCAGCGGTATGTAGTTCGGCTGCACGGAACCGCTGTGCACATCGGTCTGACGGACCGTCCATGGAACCTGATACTGATAGGCATCGGCGTACGAACCGGAAGCGATGCCGTCGCCGCTGTGCGGAATCAGCTTCAGATTTGCTGTCTGCCGGCCCAGACACTGCGCCTCCGGTGTCGGGAACCAGCCCCAGTCGCCCAGCTCACCGACGGAGCGCAGTAATGTTACCGCCACGGTATTGCGTCCATCCCGCAAAATTTCGTATTCCTGCAGACCCCGATTGGCTACCGTCAGTCCGGCATTTGCCCCGCTCACATCCACAAAAGCCTGCTGATGCTGGGTATTGCTCGGGTTCTCCCACTCCGGTGCAGGCGTCTGATCCCGGTCGACAATCTCGAACATCGAATCCGCCTGATGTACATCTGCTTCCAGATCTGTCGGGAACAGTACCCGCAGCCGGTGATCCTTCGCCGTGTTGTTCATCGTAATGTCGAGTTCCACACCGGCGCTGCTGCGGCTTAACGATATCACGGTTGTAATATCCAGTGTCACCAGCTCATTGGAGCGCTGCGCCTTACGGTGCGGATACCAGACCAGCTCCCGCTGTTCACGCTCCAGCACCTCATCAGCGGAACAAGGGACCTCCCAGCGGTGTTTGATCTGCAGCGCGGCCCGGTATGGAGTTGCCTCCAGCACCTGAATCTCTGCGGCCAGCCCGCGGGTTGTTAAGGCCTGCTCTCCATCCGGCTGGCGGTACATATATTCATTGCCGATGTCGCCCGTATCCTCATAGATGCCCAGATCCCGATACAGCTGCCCTGTTTTTTTATCCAGCAGAGTGAACGAACCATCGTCTGCTACCTCAATCTGCAGCCATTCATTCTCCAGCGTCCGCTGATTTTTGAGCAAAGACCCTGCAGCCGCTGCCGGTAAAGCCTGGGGCTTCCCGTGTTTCTCCCGCACCCAGGCATAGAGAGCCATTCCAAGTGCCGGAATCTGCTCGACTTCAAAGGTAAGCCGGACCCGGCGGCACATATATGGCTGACGGAATCGGTCATCCGGCAGGTCATACCCGAACTGTGTTCCCAGATCCTCTACGCCGCAGGCCAGCCGGCGTCCATCAGAGTCAACCAGTATACGACCGGACACATCAACTGCTTCCACGAGACCTGCAATCTCATCCAAAGGCCTGCCGTCACGGAAGTAATGGCGCTCGACATCAATATCGATCGACACGGTGCCGCTGCGTACCCAGCCTGTTGTGTTGAACACGATGACAGGGAGGGCCTCCTCCCCATATCCAGCAAATACTGATGTATCCACCGCGTCTGCGATAGCCCTTGAGCTCTCCTCCACTAGAGTCTCCGCTACATGTCTGCTCTTATCAAAGCGGGTCACCATCTCCCGGTGCACCTCATCCACGCTGCATCCGCAAATGCTGTCATGCGGGTGGTTCTGCATGAGTGTTTTCCATGCATAGGTGAACAAATGATGCGGGTAACGCTGCCCGAGCAGATGGGCGGCAGCAGCCAGCGGCTCTGCCACCTTCTCTAGAAGAGCCTGCCCGCGCTGATTCATCTGCTTCAGATAGACGCGCGCAGACGCTGTATTCACCAGGGTTCCCCATCCATCGGTACGCTGGCTGCGCAGCTCTCCCTGCACAGAAGACAGTTCTTTGCCCTGCAGCTGCTGGGCAAGTGCCTCCAGATAATCCGGAAAATTCGAGTGAATGAATTGGACTTCCGGGTGAAGCTTTCCGGCTGTACGCAGCGCTTCTGCCAGATCCCGCTGAATGGGCTGATGATCGCAGCCATTCATGTACAGCAGCTCATTGGTAGCCGCATACTTCTCTGCATCGCTCAGCTTGCGGTCCCAGAAGCTCCGTGCCTCCTGCTCCTCGACCGGCACCTCATTCCCGTTGGAGTACCAGTTGGCGAACAAAATGCCCAGCACTTCCGAGCCGTCCGGTCCCCGCCAGATCATTTCGGAGAAGGAAGATTCATAGCCGCCGTCGGCAACCGTGTTGTTGAACCCCGTTGGTTTAACCCCGCGTCCGAAGAATACATTATTAATTCCCGATTGTACCATCAGCTGCGGAATCTGACCCACGAGGCCGAAGGTATCCGGAAAGTAACCGATTTTCGCCGGTATTCCATAGCGGGCCGCATCCCGGTGCCCGATCTGCATATTCCGGATGTTGGCTTCACCGCTGGTCAGAAAGGCATCCTGCAAGATATACCACGGTCCGATGATAATCCTCCCCTCACGGATATACTGCTCCAATCGTTTCTGCTGGTCCGGCCGGACCTGCAGATAATCCTCCAGAATAATCGTCTGCCCATCCAGATAGAAGCTCCGGTAATCCTGATCCCGCTCCAGCGTGTCCAGCAAAGTATCCATGAGGGAAACCAGCCGCATGTGATGCTTCTCATAGGGCAGATACCATTCCCGATCCCAGTGGGTATGCGAAATGACATGTGCCGTTGTGTGTCTGTTCATCGCTCAGCGCCCCCCTCCTCAAGTTCAATCTTCACTTCTTCAGGACGATACACACCCAGCAGTTGTCCCTTCCGATCGGTGGCGAACAGAACAGAGCGCCCTTTCTCCAGTTCAAAAGCGTACGTATTTCCTGTCCCTGCATCTCGGACACGAACATCTGCATTCCAGGCATACTCTGACACGAAGACATACAGACTACCTCCATGAAATGCCAGCTTCCGGCCATACACGCCAGGCAGCTCACCGCCGGATAACCATTCTAATTCAGCTGTGATCCCCGCCTTCCCGGCCGCATAACGATACAAGGCTTGGATGGGCTCATCCCGGTCGTTCAGTTCCAACGGAAGCGGGCACCAGATCAACTGCCCCTTGCCAAGAGGCACTTCCACGACATCGTCCGTTCCTCCGGACGGCACCGCGCCAGATGCGCTCGGCCTGCTCTCCATCCGCTCTTCCTTAGCTACCTCCGCGATCCGGCGGTGGCCGTACGATACCGGAAAGGCTCTGCCGTCGAGTCGCAGCATCTCCTCCCGCTGTACATTACCGAGTCTGCGTGCTCCCACCAGTTCATCGGCCCGGCCGCTCGTGTGCCAGTACGCATCAATGCCAAGGGAACCTGTGACCAGCAGCGTCGAGCCTGCGGTTTCAACCAGCTCAAGCAGTCTGGCCAAGGCTTTATCCTCGAAGTTGTGTGCACTTGGCAGGATAAGCAGCTTCGGCATGTTCGTATCCAGCGAGTCCAGATGGTATTCTGAGACCGCGCGAAACGGCAGCTTCAGATCATAGGCCAGCACGCGTGTCAGTCTCGTTGTCGCATCGAAGGCCAGCGGACGGTTCGAGAAGTCATTGGAATAAGGGAATACAACAGCGATATCCTCCAGTTGACGATCCTGGAACAAATCCCGGATTCCGTTCATAAAACGGCCAAAATCATAAGACACATCGGCTTCCGGTTTCTCGGTCCCGTCTGCACGCAGTGCACCGATATGCGATTCATTGGCATTGTCCATATAAAAATTGGTATTCCAGATCCAGTGAATAGCCCCGGCTCCGCCGGTGGAGAAAGCATAAGCATATTTGCGTTCAAGCAGGTTCCGCAGCTCGGATTCCGTCCGCTTCGCCCGTCCATCCGGGGTCTCCACGTACATTACGCCGGTTTCCTGAATCAGATTGGGCTTATCCGGTGTCTTGGCAAAGATACCGTCCCATACCAGGAAGTCATTGAACCACCAGGAATGGACCGTTGTATAGTCAACCGCTTCTTCATAGAAGAACGGGGATGGACGCTGGGCTCCCAGTGCCTCGTCTTGGCCGATGGTAACCAGGTGATTCGGTACCAGTTGCTTGATCGTATCGCGCAGCTCCCGCGCCCAACGATTGTGCATGTCCATGGAGAACAGGCAGTAGTCCAGCCAGCGGGTTCCCTTTTTGGCCCGGTGCATGTCCTGTACGTCAAAATTGATATCCTCCGGCTCCGGAATCACCGCTGCACAAAAGTCCGGCAGCTGCTCCGGCGACATGTTCCAGCGTTCCTGCAGCTGTTCAATACTGCCGTGACGCTGAATCAGCCATTGGATGAACGCTTTCTGCTCATAGGGATCTCTGGCAGAGCGTGGACCCTCCGCAAATATGCGAGCCGGATCGAACATAGATGGCTCATTGATCAAATCCCAATCGATATGTGTAGATGCCGTGTGGCGGCTGACGATGCTGCGGATGAACCGCTTCTGTGCCTCTACACTCTGTGGATCCAGATACGGATTGACTCCCTCCCAGGTCTCCGGCGTAAAGGAGAAGAACGTAAAAGTCACCTGCAGCCCATGCCGCTTGGCCGTCAGGAAGAACGCATCCACCGCGCGCAGCACCTCTTCGGAGACGTAGCCGTCCACCTGCATGATGTTGCGGTAAGCCGTCCATACGCCCGTCCGGATCCAGTTGATGCCTGCCTTGGCCATCTGGGCCATATCCCGGTCCCATACATCCGCGTTAGGCAGGAACAGGAATTTGCGGGCTACATCCGAGGTCATATACGTCATCCCAACCACCGGGAGCGGACGTCCTTCCTTGATAAAATAATCCCGGCTGCGTGCGATGGGCTGCCCGGCAGCCAACAGCTCCTCGTCCCGCCGCCAGTAGCCCTGGCGCAGAATACGAACCTCACCGTCCGGCGCTACGGCCCGGCATACAATCCGGTGAAGACCGATGCCAAGGGGCAGCTTAACCGGAATCCGGATGTGCTTCTGTTCATGCGTGACTTCGGTCTTCAGGCTGTATTCCCAGCTATCCGCAAGTTGGCTTGCCCGTTGGTCAATTGGCAGTGATCCCGATCGTTCAGGTGAAGTCACTTTGATCTCAAAGGACCATCTCTCCGCCGCATTAGCCTTCGCTGGCAACCTAGCCCGCTGCAGACGCTGGGTCTGAAGGGTCAGTATAGCCTGTTCACCTGCTTCATACGAAGCATAGTTCGGCCGGATCGACAGCTCTGTCACACCTCTGGCACAGTACGCGGCCCAGTTCAGCATCTGCTCCATGCCACTCTGCTCCCAAAAGGCTGCCGTCAGCGGCAGATGGATGAACAGCCAGCGGGAACCGGAATATGTCCCCCGCGAGTTCTCCCACAGGACAACCGGTGCAGCGATTTCACGTCCTGCTGCACTGACCCCTTTCAGCAGAGGATAAATCTGCGTACTCATGCTGCCGGCTGAACCCATCTGATGCGGAAGGTCGCTGTTCCGGGTCGTATGCGGAACGAGATTCCATGTACCGGCCAGCGGGAACAGCTCTTCATATCCCTCCAGCAGTGGAAGGGTATCGGAAGCCGTGTAAGAAATGACTTTGGCTGCATCCACCGGCAGGGTCTCATGAATATACAGTTCCTGATGATACGCAGTCTGCTCGGCCTCCGGCTTCCAGCTTCCTTCCTCCCAGCGGACCGGAATTTTGAAAGGCGCTCCGCCCACATTCATCCACCCGCCGCCTTGACGCAGGTAAGCGGCAATGGCAGCCCAAGCCGATTTCGGGAAGAACGGCGCATGCAGGTTAACGAAGCACCCGCCTTCCGCCTGCTGCAGCGCCCCGGCCAGTTCATGGGCCTTAACGAACAGCACTTCTCCGCCCTGTTGCAGCAGGAGATCAGGAGCTGGAAGTGCAGCTGCCGCTGGGAAGGACGGGTCGCATAGAACGATCACCTTAAGACTCATAGCAGACCCTCCTTCATCGCTTGATAGACAAGCTGCGAGAAGAGACTGTTGGACCAGGCGAACCATTTGCGTGTAAATACAGTCGGATCATCTGCATGGAATCCCTCATGCATATAGCCAGTGTCCGCGTCGGTCGCCTCCAGCATGTTGATCATCTCAAGCTTCTCTTCCGCGCTCTGTGCTGTCAGCCCCTGCATGGAGAGCGCCATATGCCAGATGTAGTCAGGCGGTGTGTGCGGGCTGCCAATCCCTTTGGCTGCTGTACCCTCGTAATAGAATGGGTTCTCCTTGCTGAGCGCAAAGCGGCGAGTGTTCTGGTAGATCGGATCATCGGCCGTCGTATAGCCCAGATAAGGGATCGACATCAGTCCGGGTGTCCCGGCATCATCCATCAGGCAGTAGTTCCCGAATCCATCTGTCTCATAAGCATAGATCGGGCCAAACTGCGGGTGGCGGTAAATCCCGTACAGCTGAATGCCGCGATTCACCTCCAGCTCCAGCTCTTGAAGCTCCTCCAGCAGGGCCATATCCCGGAACACCCACTCCGCGAATTCCTGCATCTGGCGCAGTGCCACTACCGCGAACATATTGCCGGGAATGTTGTAGTGAAAATCACAGGCGTCATCACTGGAGCGGAAGCCTGACCAGATCATACCGGTATAGTTCACCGGCATGCCTTTGCCTTCATTGCGCAGGGAATCATGCAGGATCCCGTTCCTGCGCATGAAGCGGTAGGAAGACTTGTCGGCATGATGCTGCTCTATTCGGAATACATCCAGAATCCGCAGCATTGCTGATTTGAAGCTGGCATCGAAGATGTCGGTCAGTCCGGTCTCCTTCCAATAAGTGAAGGCCAGGCGCACCACGAAGCAGAGCGAATCGATCTCAAACTTGCGCTCCCACACCCAGGGAGACATCTTCGTCTCGTCAGTCGTGTTCCAGTGCCAGTCATTGGCTGATTCGTTAAATGCGTTCGCATACGGATCAATGAGCACATACTGGATATGCCGCTGAATCAGCCCGCGGATGATCCGCTGCAGATCGGCATCGTCCTTGGCCAGCGGAACGTAGTGAATGACCTGCTCGACAGAGTCCCGCAGCCAGGAGGCTGGAATATCGCCGGTGATCACAAAGGTCGTACCGTCATCCATCAGCTTTGTTGTCGTTTCGAGCGTATTGGGAAAACAGTTCTTGAACAGCTGCAGCAGCTTCGGCCGGTGGGCCAGCTTATGCTCCGCCTCCTCTAGCACTGCTTGTACAGCTGCCGGCAGTTCGAGCGGCGGCATCGGTATTTGGGGAAGTCTGAATTGTTCCACGTGAAGTCACTCCTCTAATTGGGTGGGTTGTTCTATCAAATCTGTCATTATGCGCATTCCATCACTCGAGCCGCCCTTCTGAAGCAGCTTATGCTTCCGAAATACATGCCACCTTTGCTGCCAGCGAAGATTCTAATCCGTCTTCCCGGTGGTGAGCAGAATCGTTTTGATCTCGTACGGCTTGAAGTTCAGCTCGAACACACCGTCCTGATGGTCCACGGGCTCGCCCGGGACTTCCAGAGCGTCCGAGAGATGTGCGCTCTCTATTGGGAATGGCCAATGGATGGCCACCGTTTCCCTTCCTCCCGCTGATTCATACAGACGCAGTACGATCCCCCCGCCGTCTTCAGCAGGTTTCACGGTGTCCAGCACGACATGCTGGCTATCCAGCTGAATCAGCGACCCGGTGTGCGGCAGACTTCCCGGCGCGCGAAGCGCCTCAACGAACTGGATGCCATGGTTAAGCTCAGCCGCATGCCGCAGCGTATGTGCGGAGCGCCAATCGCCTTCATGCGGATACAGCGAATAGGTAAACTGATGCTCACCCTGATCAGCCGTATTGTCCGGCCAGCGTGGAGCACGCAGCAGAGACAGACGAATGACACTGCCTTGGATGTCATAGCCGTATTTGCAGTCATTCAGCAGACTGGCACCATAACCATGCTCGGATACATCGGCAAAACGATGACCGCAAACCTCATACTGTGCCTGCTCCCAGCTCGTATTGCGATGGGTCGGCCGCTCCAGGGTCCCGAACGGAATCTCGTATACCGCCCGGTCTGTAACCACATCGATGGGAAAAGCTACTTTCAGCAGCTTATGTGTTTCCTTCCAGGAGACATGGCTGATGAAATCGATACGACGGCTGTGATGATAGAATACGATGTCCTGCGTGATCTCCGACTCATGAATCCGCCAGCGGAAGCGCAGCACGTCCTTGGTTTTTCCGGCCAGCACCACCTGCTGCTCCAGCAGCTCCGCCTCGCCGGCCGGCTGCTCCTCGTAGCGCGGGTCAATATCCCAGGCATCCCACAAGGTCGGACGGTCGTGGAACAGCTGCAAATGATTGGCCCGCTCCCCGGACGGAATGACCTCACGGCGTGCACTTTTGTCGTACAGGCTCGTCATTTCCCCGCTTGTATTGAAACTGACTCTATAGAAGGGAGTCTCCCATTGGCCGTCAAAGACCGGCTGAGGTGAAGAATTACTGCTTATATCCTGATCAGGCCCACCTTCTCTCAGAACGTCCTGCTTCATCGCGTCCTGTGTACCTTCTATCCGCACCCCCGGCGTCAGCCATACCGTTTTGTACCCGAAGGCCGGAACATCCGGGACATAAATAGAGGCTCCATCCGGCTCTACATCGACCTCCATAGGAATGCCGTCTTCATCCCGTACGGTCAGCCCTGAGGCAAACGATCCTTCCAGCGAGTGCACCACACTGCGGGTCCAGCCGAGACTGTTGAAAATGATATGAGGTATACCGGTCTGCGGGCCGTCCGTTTGAATTCTGCGAACCAGTGACTCTACCGCAGGCGCTAAGGCCTGCTGCCCGAGCTGAACCACCTGCCGGTATTCCTTCTCTGACGTGACATAAGACTCCGGAATAGCCGATCCGGGAATAATATCGTGGAACTGATTCAGCAGAATCAGCTTCCAGCCCTCATGCAGCGCCTCCCGTGCGCTCTGCTGCTCCTGGGCCGCCAGCTCCGGTCCGGCCAGCACCTGCCAGAGCTCGGCTTCCCGGTACAGTACCTCGGCCTGCCGGTTGCTGCGCTTGTTGCGCGCATGCGTCGTGTAGGTGCCGCGATGCAGCTCCAAGTACAGATCGCCGTGCCAGGCAGGCAGCTGCGGGGCCGCAGCCGATATACCGGCGAAGAATTCGGCTGCTGTACTATAGCGGCTGGCAGGCTGGCCGGTCATCAGCTCACTGCGGTCGATGTATTCCAGCATCTCGCGCGTCACCCCGCCGCCGCCATCGCCGTGGCCATAAAGCAGCATCTGTTCAGGGTGTATCGCCTTCTCTCGGTACGATTGCCAGTGTTCATGAATATCCTTTGGCAGCGTATGCTCATTCACGCCATGATTGAGATAAGACAGCATCGCTGTTCCATCAATCCCCACCCATTGAAAGAGGTCGTACGGGAAGACGTTCGTGTCATTCCAGCCCAGCTTGGTCGTCATAAAGTATTCAATCCCGCCGTGCTGCAGAATCTGCGGCAGCGAAGCACAATAACCAAATGTATCGGGCAGCCATTCGATGCTCGAGGTTTTCCCGAATTCCTGCAGGTAAAACCGCTGCCCGTACAGCATCTGCCGCATCAGCGATTCTCCGCTCGGAATGTTCAGATCCGGCTCCACCCACATGCCGCCAACCAGCTCCCAGCGTCCTTCGGCGACCCGCTGCTTCACCCGCTCATACAGCTCGGGATCATGCTCCTTCAGAAAAGCAAACAGCAGCGGCTGGCTCTGGGCATACCGGTAATCCGGATATTCATCCATCAGCCGGTCGACCGTCGAGAATGTCCGGCTTGTTTTGCGCACCGTCTCCCGCACCGGCCACAGCCAGGCGATATCGATATGCGATTGCCCAACCATATGCTCTAACCCTTCTGCGTTGCCGCCAACCTTCTGCACATCCGCTTTCAGATCAGCCTCAATACGGCCAAGCTCCACTCCAGCACGGATTTCTGCCTCTGCGAGGTTCACAAACCGGTCCATCACCCGATATAAAGCCTCCATCAGCCGGACCCGGCGAAAATCCTCTGCGGGCAGCAGCTGCAGGGAGTCTCGCACCACTGTCACCGTATACATCAGACTCCGTACCGCCTCATTCGGCCGGACCAGCTGGCTTACAATAGAGGTGATCGGCGGCTGAATCACCGCCTGCTGATTCAGCGGATCCACGGGTTCGGGAATCGGATCGAACAGCTCGATCTCCAGTTCCGGTACCGCTCCAATCACGGACGGATCCAGCGTCACGTAAGTATGATTGCGATCCAGCCCCTGATAGGAACGGCCGTTCACACGCAGCAGGCCTTCGCCGCCCGAGTCAAATACCAGCCCGAACGACCCTTCCAGCCATGATCCCTCCAGCTGGATCGTCGTCCTGAAGAAGTAAGTCGTCCCCTGTCTGCTCGGGAAGGAGCTTAATCCCGCTCCCTCAGTATAGGGGGCCAACCCTTCATATTGACCCGGCAGGATATAGTCCGACCGGGTGATGCTCCAGCTGCTCAGCTCCTGCTGCTCCAGCCACTGGCATTCGGACAGCTCGCGGATCAAACGTCTGATTCGTTCCATTACGCCTCCTCCTTTACCATGAGATCGGCACTTAGTGTATCCATCACATGCCGGCCCACCTGTATGCGGAACCATCCCGGCTCCACGATCGGCTTCAAATCAGTGCCGATATACTGCAGCTGTTCATCGCCAATGGTGAAGGTGACGGTCCGGGTCTCACCGGGCTGAAGAGATATTTTGCGGAAGCCTTTCAGCTCCACTAGCGGACGGGTAACTGTGCTGACAGCATCCGTAATATACAACTGTACAACCTCCTGTCCCTGCCGGTCGCCGGTGTTCGTCACATTCACCGAGACCGTCATCTGCTCTCCGCGGCAGATTGATTCTGTGCTCAGCCTCATCATGTCATAGCTGAACGCGGTATAGCTCAGGCCATAGCCGAACGGATACCGGGGCTTCACATCCTCCTCCAGGTACCGCTTGCCGCGCGAACGCTTGCCGTTGTAGTAGACCGGCAGCTGTCCCACCGATTTTGGCAAAGACAGGGTCAGCCGTCCGGACGGGTTCACGTCCCCGAACAGGACATCTGCAATCGCATGACCGCCCTCCTGTCCCGGATACCATGCTTCAAGAATGGCAGGCACATGCTCATCCACCCATGGCTCGGCGACCGGACGGCCGTTGATGTAGACCACCACTATCGGCTTGCCGAGCGCATGAACCGCCTGAATCAGCTCCAGCTGAACGCCGGACAGTCCCAAGCTTGTGCGATCAATGCCTTCGCCGCAGTCCATATCGTTCCAGGCACTGTCGCTCACCTTCGAAGCTCCAGTCTTCAGATCAATCGTGCCTTCACCGAAATCCCGGGCGCTCGAACCTCCCATCACCATCACGACCGTATCGGCCTCGGCTGCACAGGCCAGTGCATGCTCGAAGCCTTCACGCGACTCTCCGCGAATGCGGCAGCCAGGTGCATACAGCACCCGCTCTGTACCGCCATCCAGCTTGCCCACAATGCCATCCAGCACCGTAGCCACTCTGGATTTGGACTGTGGTGAAGTATAATCGCCCAGCTGATTGTAGGCATGATGAGCATTGGGTCCAATCACAGCAACCGTTCCAACGTCCTGCCGTTCCAACGGCAGCAGACCGTCCTCATTCTTCAGCAGCACAATACCTTCGGCAGCCAGCTGCCGTGCCAGCACGGTATGTGCCTCACAGCCAATCAGCTCCTCGGCACGCTCCGGGTCACCGTAAGGGTTCTCGAACAGACCCAGTCTGAATTTGAGCATGAGAACCCGGCGCACTGCGGTGTTCACGGTCTCCATGTCCAGCTTGCCTGTGAGCAGCGCCTCTTGGAGATATTTGCCGAACATTTCACCCGACATCTCCATATCTATCCCGGCGCGCAGTGCCTGCACAGCAGCATCCAGGCCATCTTCGGCCACATCATGTCCGCCGGCGAGCATATCAATCGCTCCGCAGTCGGTGATCACCATACCGTCAAAGCCCCATTCCCTCCGCAGCACGTCCTCCAGCAGCCCGGTATGAACGGTGCAGGGAATGCCATCGATCTCGTTATAGGCCGGCATAATGGACTGTGCACCGGCTTCCACCGCCTTGCGGAACGGATACAGATCTACCTCCAGCAGCTCCCGCATTCCCATATGTACCGGGCCGGCATTGCGCCCGCCCTCCGAGCTGCCGTAGCCTACAAAATGCTTCAGCGTCGCCGCTATGCTCCCGCTGTCATCCAGTGCTTCGCCCTGAAGACCCTCTACGGCAGCGGCGGCAAACTCGCCGATCAGGTACGGGTCCTCGCCGAAGCACTCTTCTGTCCGCCCCCAGCGGGGATCGCGGACCACATCCAGCACCGGTGAATAGGTCACGGTGCCGCCCTGCGCGCGGGTCTCAGCCGCGACCGCGCGGCACATGGCCCGGTACAGCTCCACGTTCCACGTGCTGCCGAGCAGCAGTGGAACGGGATAGACGGTACCGTCTATCGCCATGTGCCCGTGAGAGCATTCCTCTCCGATCAGGATCGGAATGCCCAGGCGCGAATGCTCTACCGCATAGCGCTGGATCTGATTTACGGCTTCGGCCCCTTCCCTTGCTGAGAGCCCATTCTCCAGTGTCACACCGGTCCACGGATCGGCGCGCAGCACGCCATACAGGGATCCGATGCCGCCCTCTGTGATCTGCTGCTTGAACGACTCCTTCAACGTGACCTTGCCGTCCTTATGCTCATAGGTCTGCCAGCCGAACGGCTGTACCAGCTGGCCGACCTTTTCCTCTATCGTCATCAGACTGAGGAGATGCTCGGCCCGTTCGGCAATCGGCCTGCTGCGATCCTTATATCTCGTCATGTTGAGCTCCTTTCTTCATTGCAACTTCTCATCAACTTCGCCTGTCCTTACTCCTTCACACCGCCTACGGTCAGTCCCTGCACGAAATAACGCTGGAAGAACGGATACGCGAAGATGATCGGCAACGTCGCCAGAACGACCATCGCCATCCGTGATGTATCCTGCGGTATCGACTGCAGGGCAGCCATGCTGACCGCACTGTTCTGGGAATTCTGCTGGATGAACTGAATGCTGGATTCGATTCGCATCAGCATGGATTGCAGCGGTACCAGATTCGGATTATCGATATAGAGCAGGGCGTTAAACCAGTCATTCCAATAGCCGAGTGTACTGAAGAGACCAATAGTAGCAAGTCCCGGCAGTGACAGCGGAAGCACGATTCGCAGGAAAGCGTAGAATTCGCCGGCTCCGTCGATTTTGCCGGATTCAATAATGGCATCAGGCACACTCGTAATGTAAAACGTACGCAGAATCATGATATAGAAGGCGTTCATCGCCAGCGGCAGAATCATTGCCCAGATCGTATCCTTCAGGTCCAGCAGCTGCGTCACAACCATATAGGTCGGGATAATTCCGCCGTTGAACAGCATCGTTAGAATAGCGAAAATGGAGAAGAATCTCCGGTAGCGGAAGCTCTTTCTGGAGATGGCATAGGCATAGAGCGAGATCATGATCAGACTGATGATGGTACCGAGTACAGTAACGAGTATTGTGACGCCATAGGAACGCAGCAGCGTGTCCCCGGACTGCATGACGAACCGGTAGGCTTCCAGGCTCCACTGCGCCGGCAGAATCCGGTATCCATCCCGGGCCAGTGTCTTCTCATCGGTCAACGAGATAATGACAACGAAGATAAAAGGGAACACGCACAGGAAAGCGAAGATCCCCGCGATCAGATTCAGAATGAGGTTCCAGCCGCGGGACACATGATGGACATCGCGTTTCTTGGATATATTTTCAGCAGACATACGCTGCACACTCCTCTCGCATGGGGATTCTAGAACAGCGCACTGTCCTTATCGACACGGCGGACAATATAGTTGGAGATGATGACGAGCACGAAGCCAACCACCGACTGATAGAGCCCGGCTGCGGTACTCATCCCGATCTCACCTGTCGTCTTCAGGCCGCGGTACACATAGGTATCAATAACATTCGTGACGGAGTAGAGCGTGCCTGAGTCACGCGGCACCTGGTAGAATAAGCCGAAATCCGCATAGAAAATCCGGCCGACCGCCAGCAGAGTCATGATAATAATGATCGGTGAGAGAAGCGGAACCGTAATGTTGCGGATCTGCTGCCACTTGCTGGCGCCGTCAATCATAGCTGCCTCATAGAGCGATTTGTCGATACCCAGAATAGAAGCCAGGTAGACGACACTGTTATAGCCGATCGCCTTCCACAGGCTGACAAGGATCAGAATATACGGCCAATACTTGGCCTCGGAGTACCACTGAATCGGTTCCCCGCCAAACCAGCCGATAATCTGATTCAGCATGCCCCGGTCAAGACTCAGAAAGCTGAACGCAAAATAGCCGACGATGACCCAGGACAGGAAATACGGCAGGAACATCCCCGTCTGGTACAGCTTCGCCAGCCTTTTATTAATCAGCTCCGAGAGCAGAATCGCCATCGCCACGGACAGCACCAGACCCAGGATGATAAAAGCAAGATTATACAGCAGCGTGTTGCGTGTAATCACATAAGCGTCATCATTGCTGAACAGGAACTTAAAATTGTCCCAGCCTACCCATTTGCTGTTGAATATACTCGCCCAGAAGCCCTCCCGGCTGAAGCGGTACTGCTTGAAGGCGACGATGGTGCCGACCAGCGGCAGATAGGAGAAGAGAAGAAACCAGATTGCTCCAGGAAGCACCATCAGCAGCATGATTTTGTTTCTCATCAGATTTTTCAAGAATGCAGCCATGCACGTTCCCTCCCGATATCGTATTAAAAAAGGGACCAGGCGCTGCTACACCCGCCCGATCCCGTTCATTGCCCACTTCTTACTTTGCGTTTTCCGTTTTCCATGCATCCAGCTGGGTCTGCGCTTCAGCCATGACCTTGTCGAGACCCGCCTGCTTGAATTTCTCAATCGCTTTCGGCAGATTGGTCTCCGGATCGAGGGTTCCTGTCATTAGAGCCGACCAGAACTGCTCCTTCACGTTCTGGACCGCAGCCATCTCGGTCGATACCTTGGTGCTGTCGAAGTTAAAGCTCAGGATCGGCGAGTTCTGGCCATCGGCATTAAACTTCTTGAACTCATCCCACTTGTTGTCCGGGTCGTTCTGATTCAGGTAGAGCAGCATGTTGTTCCCCAGAGAGTACGAAGGCATATCATAGTTCTTCGCTTCCGGCAGATTCTCGATGTGATTATCATCAGTTTTCTTGTAATGCACCCCTTCAATACCAGAGTCCACCATGTTGCGCAGCGTCGCGTCCGTATTCAGCAGATTCAGGAACTCCATCGCCTTCTCGGGATGCTCCGAGTTAGCCGAGATCGCCATCATAGAGCCTTGTACAGAAGTGTTGGTAATGATCGCATCACTTGCCGGTGTCGACACCACCGGGTAGCCGTAGCTGGCAGACCAGAGATTGTCTGCGAGCGGCTGCGTCTGGGCACGGTCGAGGAACCAGTTGCCCGAGGTGGTCAAGTCATTGGTGGAGCCGGTTGTAGCGGCCTCCGGTGATACATAACCGGCTTTATAGTATTTATGCATCGTAGTCAGCGCCTCTTTCATCTCCGGCGTTTCCAGAATGTTGACGATTTTAAAGTCCTTGGTGTCCAGCTTCACGGCCATCGGCAGCCCCTGAATCACATAGTCATAGGGCACATAAGGGACATAGTTCTTATCCATGCCGAACGGTGTGACACCCGGCTCACTGGCTTTGATCTTCTGCAGCAGCGGCTCCAGGCTGTCGAGCGAACGGACACTGGAGATATCCAGCTTATATTTGTCGAGCAGGTTTTTATTGAAACGCCATACTTCCTGCTGCGGAAGTTCCTTGTTGGCCGGGATCGCATAGTTATGACCGTCTACCTTGGAACCGCTCAGGAACGCCGGATCAATTGTATCTTTCAGTTCCTTGCCGTATTGATCAAGCAGATCGTCCAGCTCTAGGAAGGCTCCTTTACGTGCATTCTGTACATAGTCAAAGCCGCCTGCAGCGGTGAAAATAATATCCATCGGCTCACCGGAAGCTACGTTAACCTGCATCTTCTGCGGGTAATCCCCCCAGTCGACCATTTTCATCTTGATTGTGGCATTGATTTTCTCTTTGGTGTACTTGCTGACCTCTTCCATGACACGGTCTACATCCTTTTGCGGCGTACCGATAGTGTACCAGATTAATTCGACCGGCTGGTCGCCGTCGCCTGATCCTCCCTCTGAGGAGCTGCTGCTCCCGCAGGCACTAAGAACAAGCGCTACAGCCATTAAAGTTGCAAGCATGAAGGAGAAGCGTTTTTTGCCTTTACTCATGAAGTGATCCACCCTTTCAGATATGAAATTGGACTCTCTGTCTGTCGATCATGCAGCCGCCGCTGTCCGGACCCTTGATGATCCTTCTCGTTGGTCTGACGGAGTAACTGCTTTAACCTTACCGGATGTTACCGCTTTCAAAAAGAAGAAAAACTTAATAAATTGAGGTACAAATTAAAGAACACGCTCCCGAGTTCCTTAAATCTGTACCTCAATTTCTAAAACGCTTACATGATTTGTCAGCTAGCTTCGTCTTTCTGCCTTCCTGTCCAGGTCAGCCGAGTCCCTTATAGTCGGTCGGAGATATGCCTACGTATTTCTTGAACTGCTTGTAGAAGTACCCGGTCTCCCAATATCCGACCTGTCTGGCGATATCCTGTACCTTCCGGTTGCTGCTGCGCAGCATTTCCTTGGCTTTCTCGATCCGGTATTTATTGATATACTCTGCAAAGGTTTCTCCGGTCTCCTTGTGAAACAGCTGCCCGAGATAAACCGGATGGAGGTGATACTGGCTGCCCAGCGTCTTTAATGACATCTCATCAGCGAAATGGAGCTTGATATGGTTCAGAACCTGGCTGATGATCGGATTCTTCATATCCTGCAGCAGCGTCTGTACGGTCCTGCGCCCCACCTCCTGCAGTACACCCAGCAGCTCGTCGAAGGTGCTGCTCTCTCTGATCCGGCCCAGCGCCGCCTGGTACATGGCCGGCTCATCATCTGCGTGCCGGATGCTCTCCAGCTCCATTTTGAACCGGATGACCAGCTCCAGCGCCATATGCTGAAGATCCTCCGGACGTATAGCACCGCAATCTCTGTACTGCTTCAGATCCTCCTGAATCGCATCTGCCAGCCCGTCCGCATCCCTCGCCATAATCCGTTTTACGTAACGGCTCCAATCGACAGGTGCTTCCTGCACCTGGCCTCTGTCTGTCTCCAGCTGTTCATGCTCCATGACTCTCCGCTCGGGGTAGACGATCACGTACTCCAGCGCCTTCCGGGCCTCCTGATAACTGACCGGAGCTTCCTCCGGCAGGCGGCGTACGCTTCCAACCCCCACATGCAGGCCGCTCTCCCTGGCGGGGACGGCGGAACACAGCCGCTCCAGCACCACATGCAGCCGCTCTTTCCCTGCCGCTTCATCGTCCATGACAGCGATCAGCACGGTATCGCCGTTCATGTCCCGCACCCGAATCCATCCCGGTTCCTCCTGCAGCTGTGCGGATAACAGCACGAAGCTGTCGAAGCCATAACACGCCCTAATGACAGCAACGGCCACAAAAGGCTGATCCAGCCGGATCCCCAGCAGCTCTCCACGTTCCTGCAGCTCAGGCAGGGCGATCGTTCCATTCAACCAGCGGTAGACCGTGTTATCCAGCAGGATTTGCTTATCGAAGGCCGGTTTCTTCTCATCGGCACGCTGGCGATCCAGCTTCGCTGCCGTATTGCGCAGCGTTGACTCCAGCTCGTCCACATTGATCGGCTTGAGCAGATAATTCTCGATCCCCAGCTTCATGGCTTCCTTCAGGTAATCAAATTCGTTGAAGCCGCTCAGGATTAGAACTTTTAGCTCCTGATGCAGCTTGCGTGCTTCCCGGATCAGCTCCAGTCCGTTCATCACCGGCATGGAGATGTCCGTCATCAGCACATCTACCTTCCTGCTCTCCAGCGCTTCAAGCGCCAGCCGCCCGTTCTCTGCCTGTCCCACGATTTCAAAGCCCAGCTCGGACCAGTCAATAATTTCGCATAACCCCTCAAGAATAAATGGCTCGTCATCGACAATAAATACTCTGTACATCTCAGTCGCCCCTTTCTTCCTGGTTCGGATAACATACCGTAATCACTGCGCCCTCGCCCTCTTTGCTCTGCAGCGCAACTCCATAATCTGACCCGTGCAGCAGCCGCAGACGGGTATGCACACTGCGCAGCCCGAACATCTGCCCGCTCTCCTCCTGCTTGGCCAGCTCCATCCGGATCTCGGCCAGCCGCTCGGGTGCAATTCCCCCGCCGTTATCGCTCACTTCAACACAAAGCCGGTGCCCCTGCTCTCGCACTTGCAGGGTCAGTTCGTTATCTGTACTGTTGGTCCGGATGCCATGGACGATATAATTCTCTACTACAGGCTGCAGCGATAACCGCATAATGCTCCGGTTCAGCAGTGCGGGATCGGCGTCGATCGTATAGTTGAACTTATCTTTGTAGCGGATGCGGAACAATTCCAGGTACAGCCGGCACATCTCCAGCTCGTCCCGCAGCGTATAATGCTTTTTTTGCTGCACCAGACTTTTGAACAGAACGGACAGGCTGTAGATCATCTCTCCCACATCCCTGGCTCCCTGCGAGATGGCACGCATGCGGATCACTTCCAGTGTGTTGTACAGAAAGTGCGGACTGATCCGGGCCTGCAGCGCAATCATCTCCGTCTCCTTCTGCTTGATCTCTGCCTTATACACCCGTTCAATGTACTGCTCCAGCTCATCCAGCATGGCGTTAAAGCTTCTGGAAATCTGACCCAGCTCGTCCTCACGCCGGTCTTCGATCCGGGCAGCAAAATCTCCCCCCCGCACCTTATGGGTAAAGCGGATAATCCGGTTTGTGCGTTTGGCGATATTCATGACGAACAAGGCCGGCACCAATACGGCAATCAGAATACAGATTATGCTGATCGTGATAATGGTACTGCGGATTCCCTGATACGATTGGGCGATCTCTGCATGCGGAGCTGCGCCGATAATGACATAACCTCCATCGGCAGAAGCGAGTTTATTGATGTACATAGCCGGGGAGACACCCAGCAGACTAAAGCCCGGACTATTGTCATTCAGGATTTTGGTTCCGTCGAAGTAGGGATACGTTTTCCCATAATACCGGTTTTTCGAATCAAAAATAACCGTCCCGTCCGCCGACAGCACAGCAATCTCTCCCTTCAGGGTGCTGATGTAACCGGTCAGCGCATTAGCAATGTTCCTGGAGTCGAGAAAAATGACCAGCTGCCCGTCATTTTTCAGTGTCTGTTTATTATTAATGGGCGCCCGAATACTGTAAAGGGCCGGGTCCTCCTGGCCGACTGCCTTGCGTAGCCAGATGTTGGGCGCGGCAATATACTTACTATCCAGTGCCATGACATCCGGTATATACGAATGGATTGCATTGACCGACTGCTGCTTGAACTGCTTGTACATATTCAGGCTGGACAGGATCTGGCGGTTCGCACTATAAAGCATCAGATTGCGCATATCGCTGTTCGTATCGATCACATTTTGAAAATACCGCAGCACATCCGTCGGATACCCGCCGCTGTCACTGAAGAACTGGTCCATCCGCTGCTGTACATACTCCGAGTACGGGTGGTTCAGAAAAAAAGACAGATTGGAGGACAGCGATTCACTCCAGTACATATCTCTTACGATTCCCTGTACCTCGTCATAACGCTGATGAATGTAGCGGTCCACACTCTCCATAGCGGATTTCTGGATATCCAGCTCACGCCGAATGTTGGCCTGGGAGATGGATATATAAATGACGTAGGATACCACGATGATTGCCAGTACAGCGATGAGTGCAAAAACCAGCAGCAGCTTCATGAACATGTTGTTTTTCAAATACCCTTTGTAAACGCTACCAAGTTTCATTTTCGCCCCTCCTGTACAAGTTGAGCTTGCTGCATGTTGGATCCTCAGTTAATTGGACTAAATTATAGCACGACATCCTGTATAACTGCCCTGCCAGTCCCTTCCAATTGATCATTTTCTTTATTTCGAACACAATATCTTGGATTTCGCCCTATATTAAAACGCTTTCTTCCGCTATGGTATTGCTAACTGTTGGAAGCGGCAGCCGATTGCCGGGTATCGACAGGATCCGATCAGAAGGGAGGGCACGTGAAGAAGGCCTATACCAACATGAGAAAGGGAGTTTCGATTATTCATGACAAGCAAAACGGCTCGCAAGTCTTTCGCTTCAAAGATAACGGCTCTTGCATTAACATCGGCCATGTTCAGTCTCACCTTCACTTCATTCGCCCATGCCGGTGACACCCTGCCCTATACGGGGGAAAGCGCCAAGGGGACGAATCAGCCTTACCAGCATGGATATGCCAGCTCACACATTCTAGACTGGACACCGCAAAGCGATCCTTATAGTGATCTGCTTCGTGCCCGGGTTCCGCTGCAGCAGCGCAACCAGGCTTTTGCACCTACCCAGGCTAACCCCAAGCTGAACCCGAATACGCAGAATTTCACGTTGAGCGGGGACTATGGCAACTCCTTTTTCGATAGCTACTCCTACACGAATGAATTCAGCGAGTACCTCTTTAACTATTGGCAGTACACCGACTTCTACGGGTATTGGCACGGGATGCCTACCGCCGGCGTGCCGCGGGAGATGTATGATCCTAACAAGGACTGGACTGAAAAATGGTTCGAATTCGGCATCCTGAATATCCCTAATCCTGCATACACGAATGCGGCACACAAGAATGGTGTGCGTTCCATTGCCTGTATCTTCTTCTCGGACAATGACCGCGGCCCGCAGACGTATAAACAAATGCTGGTCCAGGATGAGAACGGGGATTTCCCGGTGGCCAAGAAGCTTGTAGAAATGGCCCATTATTACGGCTATGACGGATACTTTATCAATCAGGAGGAGGCTTCCAAAGGCGTAGCGCCAGCGGATATTCCTCTCTATAAGCAATTCCTCAAATACTTAAAAGACCAGGGCATGTATGTCCAGTGGTATGACTCTACCGTTAACGATACCGGAGCCATCGACTACCAGAATGAATTTAACGCCGTCAACAGCCCGTTTGTCAAGGACAGCCAGTACGGCCAGATCTCGGATTCGATCTTCCTGAACTATTGGTGGGACAAGGAGAAGCTGAAGAAATCCAGCGAACATGCCAAAAATCTGGGGCTTGATCCGCTGCAGACTGTATTCGCCGGCATTGAGGGCGGAAACGGCGATTTCGGCCGCTGGAAGCAGAAATATGATCTGCGCCTGAACCTGGATGACCAGGGCCAGCCGATGAACAGCATTGCTACACTCGGTGCGGACTTCACCCACAATGCGCTGGACGAAGAGCTGGGCGGAGAGGACCGCAACCTGCGCGCCAATGATGACTATCAGTGGATGACCTTTGTCCGTGACCGGGCTTGGTGGTCTGGTCCGAACCTCGATCCGTCTCATGCAGAGCGAAATGCAGATGCTGATCTGGCCGATGTGAAGGCTTCCGGCGCCAACTGGGACGGCATGGCTGCCTATATTGCAGAGCGCTCAGTTATTAACGGCTCCAGCTTCTCTACCTCATTCAATACTGGGCATGGCATGCAGTATTATGTAAAAGGAGCTGTCTCTAATCCTAAGGAATGGTCGAACATCAATATTCAGGACATTCCGGTGACCTGGCAGTGGTGGCTGGAGACTAAGGGCAGCAAGCTGAACGTAGACTTTGATTATGGTCCTCAGTATACAGCCGGTCCACGCTATACGTACCAATCCATAGGTGCATACAACGGCGGGAACTCGCTGGTTGTGAACGGCAAGCTGGATGCCGATAACTTCCTCCATCTGTACAAAACAGATCTGGCCGTGAAATCGGGCTCCAAACTGTCTCTCACTTATAACAAGCCATCTGCTGACGACAGTTCGGCTGTGAGCGTGGGACTCATTTTCAAGGATCAGCCGAATCAGATTGTATATGTACCGGTTCCGGATACCGGCAAGCAGACCTCAGGCTGGGCAACCCGCGAGCTGGATCTGGGTGCTTACCAAGGGCGGGAGCTCGCTTCAATAGGCCTGAAATTTGCGAACGGCGGGCATTCCATTTCCAACTATCAAGTGAATATCGGACAGCTGCGGATTACAGACGGCACGACTTCTGCGCCGTCAGCGCCTACCGGGTTCCATGTGACCAAGGCGCTGACCGGAACGAATGAAATGTATGTCGCCTGGAATCTGGCCGATTACAAGCAGGTGAAGCAGTATAATTTGTACGAAAATGGTGTCTATGTCGGCGGCATCTATGATTCGGCCTACTATATCAAGAAGCTGACCCAGCGTAAAGGCGAACTGAGCCTCACCGCCGTCGGTGCTGATGGCACCGAAAGTGCACCAGCCAAGGTCTCCTATAATCTGGATGCCGGTGTCAGCAATATTTCGGTAGAGACCAAGAAGAACGGACATGCGTTCGTGACCTGGGTACAGCCGAAGGATGCAGCCGGCGATATCAAGCTGACCCTGAAGACTGAATATACGGACCAGCCGTTCACCAAGAGCTGGACCGTCAAGGGGAAAAGCCAATCCGCACAACTGACCGGTCTGCCTCTTAACGGTGATACCTACAGCCTGGATATCTCCATAGGAGACGGACAGCCTGTGACCTATAGAGGCAAGCTGGCGGATTACGAGATCGAACCTTACGCGAAGGAGAATGTGTCGGTGAATGGGAATACGTACACCCTCGCTCTTCCGACCATGAAGGATTGGCATTATATTTACGTCTATGAAGACGGTGTGCCCAAGGAATTCGGAGTCACTTATGTGCAGCGCAAATTCCCGTATATTGTCCGGGGAAGAACCAAGCTGAGTGATCTTACTTTTACAGCCAACTCCAGCACGAGCTCACTGAAGCTTGTGATTGAGGATTATACCGGTAATCAGGCAACTACGATTCTACGTTAACTCTTTTTAATGGTTCAGCAACCATAACAAAAGCACCCAAGAGATCATCATTCTCCTGGGTGCTTTTACCTGCTTCATCATGCGCTATACCGACAGATAAATCCGGATGCTTCCGTCTGCGGCGTAGTGCTCGAAGTCCGTAGTATACGCTCTTGGAATGCCACTGCTCCAGATCTGCTGCCACGCCTTGAAGACCCCCTGCGGGTCCGCCGTTTCCACTTCGACCACGTGATAGGAGCCTTCCGGAATGAGCACTTGTACCTGACCCTGCGGGATCTCGCCTTCGCCACCGACGATCAGATCATATTCCCCGGTATAATCACTTTCATAATTCGTATACACCGCAAACAGCTCGCCCTGCAGCTTCCACTGCAGCACGTCCTGCCACAGCCCTGCGATGGCCTCTACATGCTGATTGCTGGTACGAACCTTCTGACCTGTAATTGTTTTTGCCGCAGTAATTGTTGTCATCCTTCATCAACACTCCCTTAACTTGAATACCCTCATTCTAGCAGGCTAATGATGACAACTGTCTGTCTACATTTATTGAGTTTTCTTTGCGATTACGGCTGTATACATTGCTGCTACTTCCGCATGATAACGTTCCTGCAGCCACTTTGGTGCCTTCACTCTTACATGACTTCCGAACATCAGCAGAAAAGGAATCAGGCTGCCGGGATGATCATGCTCCAGGGTTACCTCAATTTCACCGTTCTCCTGTTCCTGAAGCTCCTGCTCCAGGAAAAAATCTACCAGCTTGCCCAACTGGCTCCGGGCAAATACCAGTCGCACCTGCTCCCCCAGCAGATCATCAGGTTTTTGGCTCTGCTGCTTGGAGCTCTGGCTCTTGCGCTCTGCGATGGGCTGCTGCCCTTCCATCCAGCTCAAGCTCTTCAGCTGTTCCCGGTCTATGATATCCAGCCTTGCCATCCGGGTCAGCTTAAAGCTTCGGGTATCTCTGCGGGTGGAACACCAGGCCTCCAGATACCAGCTGCCGTTCTTTAACTGAAGCTGCAGCGGCTGCACCTTCCGCTTGGTCCGATCTCCGCTGGCCGCGATATAGTCGAACTCCAGTCCGGCTGCCTGCTGCAATATCCCTCTGATCCTGTCCAATTTATGCCTTGTCTCCTGTTCAATAGCTGAACGATGCAGCGTGGCCTCGGATAAGGAGAAGATGGGTAACTTCCCCTCCGGCTCCGGCCGCTCCAGCAGCTCAAGCTTAGCCTTCACAAGTGCCGTCTCTTTCTCTCCCAGCAGTTCCTGAACCGCCTGTAGACTAACGGTCAGCTGCTGGCGCTCCTCCGTGCTGAAGGTGAAACGGTCCAACTTATAGGTATCCAGGAGGGCAAACCCGCCGTCCTTGCCGGCATAAGACACAATCGGAAAGCCCGCTGCCGACAGGACTTCCATGTCCCGGTAGATCGTTCTGCGGCTCACCTCGAATTGATCGCACATTTCCTGGGCCGTCACCTTTCCCCGATGCAGCAGCAGAACCAAGATAGCTAATATTCTTTCCAGTTTCATACTTTCTCCTCCTAACAAAAAAGGCACCTCTCGGTGCCCCTCATGCTGTCCATCCGCGTATCCATTCCCACGCTCAATCAATCAAGCGATGCTGATACCACTTCTTGCCGCGCAGCCGCCACCAGAAGACGATCCCCCTCACGCCCCACTCGATATCCATGGCCAGCCATACGCCGATAATTCCCATTTTGAAGACAATGCCTAGAATATAGCCCAGGACAATCCGGAACAGCCACATCGACAGCATAGATGTCATGGATGTAAACTTGGAATCCCCGGCCGCCCGCAGTGCGGAAGGAGCCAGGAAAGCAATCGACCAGAGCGGAATCTGAGCGATACAGTTAATCAGAATAACCAAGAATATATCGTCCACAATCTCCTGCGGCGGACTGAACAGGCTGACCAGTGGATAGAACAGCAGCATCGTCACAAGACCTGTCAGTACAAAGATGAAGGAGGACAGCCACAGGAAGGAACGTGTCAGTTTCCGTGCATCCTTCACATTACCGCGGCCAATACATTGGCCCACCACCGTCACCAGCGTCAGTGACAAGGCCTGGGCAGGAATCTGGGTCAGCCCTGCGAGGGTGCCTCCGATCGCATTGGTCGCAATCGCATACGTGCCCAGACTGACGATGAAGATTTGGGTAACGATTTTTCCCCCATTAAAGAACATCTGCTCCGCCGCAAAGGGCAGCCCGATAAACATAATCTTCTTGAACATCGACCACTGCACCTGGAACAAATCACGCAGCTGGAACCGCAGCTCATCATCGACCCGAATGAGATAGATCACAGCGACAATCGCTCCCGCGTACCGGGAAATATTCAAGGCGATCGACATCCCCAATACACCCATATGGAGCAGATAGATAAACACGGCATTGAGTACCACATAGGACAGATGCATTACCAAGGATAGCCCGAGTGAAGCTCGAGTTTTGCCGATTCCCCGCAGGGCACCGCAGACCGCTTCAATCATGGCAATACCGACATAAGAGATACAGCTGCCCAGCAGATAGATTTTCCCGTTTGACATGACGTCCGGTGAGGCGGTTCCGAACAGCATGTTCAGAATCGGACTGTAAAATAAAATCATCAGCGCACTAATCGCCAGCGCAAACAGAGAGACGGAAGATACCGTACCTGCCGCAGCACGCGAGACCATAAGGGGATTGCCATTCCCTTTGTATTGGGCGACAACGACTGTCCCCCCCGTAGCCACGGCGAGGAACACGCTGACCAGGAAGTTGTTGAGAGAATCGATCATATTCACGGCACTGATCGCATCCATACCGGCAGAGCTGATCATGGCCGTATTCACGAGGCTAAGCCCGATCAGAAAAGCCTGGTCAATCAATAGGGGAATGAATAGCGCAATGATCTGCTGATATTGAACAGATTCCCCCGAGAAATACTTATCCAGAAAGGACGTTTTTGACTTCTGAACACCTAAAGCGGGTTGACTCACATCATCACATTCTTTATATCAAATTTGCTTACTTACGCCTAACGACAATGAATAAGAGCTGCCTACATTTTAATTAACCTGTTACAGTATCCTGCTGGCTGTTCGTTCTGTCAATAGAAGTTCCCAATCTGTAATAAACAATTTGCGATGACCCGAGAAAAATCAAAACAAAAAAAGGCATCCGGCTAAAAGCCGAATGCCTTTCGTACAGAAGCGGACGACGGGAATCGAACCCGCGACCCTCGCCTTGGCAAGGCGATGCTCTACCGCTGAGCCACGTCCGCATAAGTGGTGCGCGTGGAGGGACTTGAACCCCCACGTCAAAGACGCTAGATCCTAAGTCTAGTGCGTCTGCCAATTCCGCCACACGCGCATACTACTTAAAGAAATAAAGTGAGCCATGAAGGACTCGAACCTTCGACACCCTGATTAAAAGTCAGGTGCTCTACCAACTGAGCTAATGGCTCTCATGATCTATATTCATCAGATTGCACTTTCAATCCGCACAAACTGGACAAAAGATAGAAAAGTGGCTCGGGACGGAATCGAACCGCCGACACGAGGATTTTCAGTCCTCTGCTCTACCGACTGAGCTACCGAGCCTAATTGCATGATATAAATGGCGGAACTGACGGGATTCGAACCCGCGGTCTCCTGCGTGACAGGCAGGCATGTTAGGCCTCTACACCACAGTTCCA
>NZ_JAUQTB010000012.1 GCF_030580655.1 Paenibacillus lacisoli | reverse complement strand
ACTGACGCCGGTAGACTACCGACGCCAGTTTGCTGCCTAGGTGTTTTTTCAATGTCTACTAAATGGGGTCTTGACCAGAATGGCAGAGGGTTTTTTCTACTTAGATATGAGGTTGTACAGATACTCACAGATATCCATCCTATTTCGCCTGCTGCGTACGGACTGTCTGCCCGCTGTCTCCCCACTTGCGAAACCACAACCGGTCCATAACAAAATTCCCGAACGGGACAAAGGATGCGAAGAATGCGGCGATCGGACGGAGCATGGACCAGCCCAATGCCGACCGGGCATAAATCATTACCAGCAGGTACAGCAGGAAAAAGATACCGTACAGATTGCCGAAAATCGTCACCAGTTCGGGCATTTCGAGTTTATCTCGCAGCGGCATGGCAACAAACAGCAATATCAGATACGTGACGCCCTGAACCCAGGCCGTCAGCCGGAACCGGCCCAACGGAGTTTTTAGCATAATGTCATATCCTCCTATGTCAGCACATTGCATATTCTATATACAGCATGCTGATCAGCAATGATATGTATTATAACGAATAACGCGGGCTTCTCCAATGATATTTGTCCTGATCGTCACAAAAATACAGCAGTGAGTACGGCAGAAATCAGACCAATCTGAAGATACATGCCTCATAAGGTTGCCATAGGCTCTCTTTCCCGCTGCGCCCGCCCAGCAGTCTCTGCCGTTCGCTGTGAAAACCGTCTGCCTGCAGTTCGTTCTCCAGCTGTTCCCACGGCACGCTGATTTCCTGATGCGCAAAATTGATGACGATCAGCCAGCGCTCATCTCCCAGGCTGCGTGTATAGACGAACAGCTGGTCATGATCGGTCAGCAGCAGCCTGAAATCTCCATAGACCATGACCGGAAACTCCTTGCGCAGGGCAATCAGCTTTTTGTAGTGAGAGAAGACGGAGTCCGGATCCTGCATCTGCTGCTCTGCGTTAACCTCGTTGTAATTTTCATTAACCGGAATCCATGGCTTGCCGGTACTAAAGCCGCCTTGAGCTTCTCCGCTCCACTGCATAGGTGATCTGGCGCCGTCTCTGCTTCGATGATGAATCTGCTCCAGCACTTTCCGGCCATCAGTCCCTTTCTCAATCTCCCGTCGATAGAAGCCAATAGTTCCTGCATCGTGATAGTCTTCAATGGAGCCATAATGCGTATTGGACATGCCCAGCTCCTCTCCCTGATACACGAACGGAGTACCCGGGATGGTATGAAGGAAGGTGCCGATCATTTGGGCCGCTGCCTCCCGGTGCTCACCGCTGCCGAACAGATGAGGGATCATACGGGGATGGTCATGGGTGCTCATATAAACGCCATACCAGCCCTCACTGAAGGCTCCCTTATACCATTTAACAATCTTGTCCTTCAGTTCCTTCAGCGTCCATGGCTGAACCCCCCAAGGATCCTTCGGTGTCTTCCCGATGCTCATCAGCTCCATTAACAGCACCATATTCAGCTCCTGCCGGTCCGGTGAGGTATACTCCTTAACCTGTTCCATGGTTACTGTCGGCGCTTCCCCAACCGTCATAATTTCCGGGTATTCAGCCAGGACCCGGGTATACATTTCGTGAAGGAACTCATGAATCCGTGGACCGTTTTTATAGAACTCCTGACCGCGCGGATGGCGGGCATCCTCCGGCGCATCCGGAAAATCCGGGTCCTTCGAGATCATATTAATCGCATCCAGCCGAAAGCCGTCGATGCCTTTATCCAGCCAGAAAGCAATCATCGAGTAGATTTCCTCACGCATCGGTGCATGCTCCCAGTTCAGGTCAGGCTGCTTCCGGTCAAATAAGCGAAGATAATATTCACCCGTCTGATCATCCCACTGCCAAGCAGATTCATTCGAGAAGGACCGCCAGTTGTTCGGCTCCTTCCCATCCGGACCCGGCGGCTTCCATATGTAATAATCACGAAACGGACTGTCCTTGGAAGTACGGGATTGCTGAAACCAGGGATGTTCATCCGAGGTGTGGTTAATCACCAGGTCCATAATGAGCTTGATTCCGCGTTCATGCAATCCAGCAATCAGATCCTCCAGATCCTGCATCGTTCCGTAATCCTTGTGGACCTCATAATAATCACTGATGTCATAACCGTTATCAGCAAAAGGTGACTGATATACCGGTCCCAGCCACACAATACCTACGCCAAGCTCCTGCAAATAATCGAGTTTGGAGATGATGCCTCTCAGATCACCCCAACCATCCCCGTTGCTGTCCTTAAAGCTCGGCGGATACACCTGGTATATCACATTCTCCTTCCAATAGGTCCGCTGCACGCACACTCCTCCTTCAATGGTAAATGGATTCTTTCAATACATACCCGGTTTCACCATACACGAAAGAGGGCTGCTCTAAATATCTGGATTTGCCGCAAAAAACAGGATCCTGTTCTATTTTGACCTTTTCAATTGTGTCTGATACAGTTGTACATGAGGTGAATGAACATGTTAAAGCTTGGTATTCTTGACCAATCCCATATACCCGAGGGGGGCACCGCTTATGATGCCCTTCATCATACGACCCGTCTGGCGGAAGAGGCCGACAAGCTGGGCTATACCCGTTACTGGGTATCCGAGCATCATGCTTCCAAGGCGCTGGCCCACTCCAGCCCGGAAGTGCTGATTGCTCATCTGGCATCCCATACATCCCGCATCCGTGTAGGCTCCGGCGGAATCATGCTGCCGCATTACAGCGCTTATAAAGTCGCCGAGAATTTCCGGCTCCTGGAAGCACTCTATCCGGGACGTATCGATCTTGGTATCGGGCGTGCGCCGGGCGGTCTGCCCCTGGCTACACGAGCCCTGCAGGAAGACCGATATCAGACGGCCGACCGGTACCCGCAGCAGGTGCTCGACCTGATCGGTTACCTGCAGGATGCCCTGCCTGAGAAGCACCGTTTCGCCGGGCTGAAGGCTTCACCCTCGATTCCAACCTCGCCTGAGCTGTGGATGCTGTCGTCCAGCGGTGAAAGTGCAAGACTTGCCGCCATGATCGGAGCTTCGTATGCGTTCGCCCAGTTCTTCGGAACACCAGGCGGCGTGCAGGCTACCGCTTATTATCATGACCACTTTGAACCCTCCGTATTGGAGGATCATCCGCGTTCACTGGCAGCCGTCACTGTAACCTGTGCGGATACAGAGGAGGAAGCCGAACAGCTTGCTTCGAGCAGCGCCTTGTTCTTCCTGAATATTGAACAAGGCCGGGAACTGGCCTTTCTGCCTTCCGTGGAGACAGCCAAGAATTATCCGTATACCCCGTGGGAGCTTGAACGCCTGGAGCAGATGCGCCGGCGACGCGTTGTCGGGACCCCGTCCCAGGTAAAGGAGCAGCTGCTGAAGCTTGCCGAGGAATACCGTACCGACGAGCTGCTCGTTGTCTCTTCGATCCATGACCTGGAACGACGTCTTCACTCCTATCGCCTGCTGTCTGAGGTATTCGGATTGCAGAGCTAAATTAGCAAAGGCCTTCCATCATGCTGAATGCACGATGAAAGGCCTTTGTTATGCAGGGCGAATCATTATCCAATTTTAGACTCGGTTCTGTAGCGGACAGGGCCCTGCTTGCGGGTGCTGCGTCTTCCTGTACGCTGACCGGGAGGCTTCACCATGACCGCGATCAGGAAAGATACGACACACAGTACAGCGATGACTGAGAAGGTCGGCTTGAACCCGCCGAGGAAGGCGCCGATGAAGGCACCGGACAGGGCACCCAGTCCAAATCCCTGGTACACGATCCCATAGTTTTTGCTTTGATTCTTCAGCCCGAAGAAATCTGCAACAATCGCCGGGAAGACCGTAATATTGCCGCCGAAGCAGAAGGCAATAGCCGCCACGCAGGCAAAGAAAATACCGAAGTTCAATGGCACCAGGCTGAGAACCGTTACGGCAGCAGCCGTAACCAGAAGGGCTCCTGCTACAACTTTTAACCGGCCCACCTTATCCGACAGCGCCCCGAGAATGATACGGCCGGCCGTATTGAAGATGGCGACCATCGCCACGGCATTGGCTGCTGTAGTCAGGCTGAGTCCCGCCATGACCACGCCGATATCTTTTACGACGCCAATCAGATACAAACCGCTCATGCAGGCCGTGAAGAACATGATGAAGAGCAGGTAAGCCTGCTTCGTCCGCAGCATTTCTTTAACTGTATAATTGTGCTGTGCACCGCCAGCCACCGCTGTAGTCTGCGGCTGTACGACGGCTTCACGGACGAGGAACGAACCGGCAACCACCATGGCCAGTACGATCATGCCCCAATACAGAAAGGCCTGGGATACACCGGCAGCGTCAATGAAATGGCCGTTGACATATTTGAATAACAGACTGCCTGTACCGTATGCACCAACAGAGACACCGGAGATTAATCCCTTACGTTCAGGGAACCATTTGATAAGGTTTGACAGCGATGTAATATAAGCCGTACCGTCGGCAAAACCGACAACCACACCGGCCAGTACATATAGGAGTGTCAGCGAGGAAACCTGCGAGCTCAGCATCAGCCCGGCCCCCAGCACGATACCGGCTACCATAATAAGTCGGCGCAGTCCCCAGCGATCCTGCAGTTTACCTGCGAACAGGGTAGCAATAGCAAGCGCAAAACTTGTAATCGAAAACGTAATAGCAATGGAGCTCAGATCCCAGCCGAACTTATCCTTCAACGGCTGGTTAAACAGGCTCCAGGTATAAATGGTTCCAAGTCCCATCTGGACAATGATGGTGCCTAGAACAATGAACCAGCGATTAATAGCAGTAGCAGGGGTGGAAGAAGCAGTTGTCTTCATAACGATCTCCTCTTTCATTGGACAGTTAGAGTATCATGAATGCGTTATCATTTTGCGGATCATTCCCGGTAGAACTCACTTGCTAAAGGGCGTTCTACTCAGGCTTCCTACATGTATGATTGTACCCCTGACAGGCTTGAATTAGCCGAAATCGGAATGAAATGCCTCGGTCCGGGAATGAATGGCCTTTACAGCCTCATAATCTGCCGAAACTCCTTGCTCCTGCTGCGGCTTACCGGAATTTCCCCTTTCAAATCAAGAAGACGGAGAATGTACGTGTTGTTAAACCATGGAACGATCTCGTGTATTTTGCGCAGATTGACGGTATACGAACGATGACAGCGGAAAAATTGCTCCTGCGGCAGGCGGCTGTGAAATTCCGTGATGCTCATCGGCATACTGTACTGCTCCTTGCGGGTATAGACCACGGTTACCTTCTCACGGGCCTCCGCATAATAGATGTCATCTGCATCGGTGACAATGATTTTGTCATCCTTCCATAAATTAATCCTGCCCGCTCCCTCACCGGCAGCCGGGGCAGGAGCAGCGGCTGGCTCAGCAGCCGGAACGGGTGCTCCTGCCGCCATGATAGCTGCCTCTCTTGCGGAGACCGACTCCAGCCGCTGCAGCATAGCAGCTATCCGCCTTTCGTCATAGGGCTTCAGAATATAATCAAAGGCCTCCAGCTCAAAAGCCTGAGCGGCATGCTCTTTATAAGCGGTCGTAAAAATAATATACGGCTTGCGGGCGAACTGGCTGATATTACGCGCGAGCAGCATGCCGTCCAGCGATGGAATGTTAATATCAAGAAAGATAACATCCACCTGCTGCTCCTGCAGAAATTTAAGCACATCCAGACCGTCTTCGAAGCGTCCTACAAGGTCAAGACTGCTGTGCGCCCTGATCAAATACTCCAGTTCCTCCCTCGCCAGAAATTCGTCCTCTACGATGATTGCTTTCATGCGTTCTCCTTCTTCACGTTAAAAGTAATTTCCGTCCCCTTGTCCAATCGCGTGATATGCAGACCTTCGCCATAAATCAATTTGACCCTGCGGTGCACATTGTACAGTCCGATTTTGTTGGAAGGTACAGTATCGTGGGCCATGTTGGCGATCACATCGTCTGCAATGCCCGGTCCAGTATCACTCACACCGATCTGCACATAATCCCCGCAGTCCTTAACGAAAATACGAACGGTTCCGGGTCCCTTCATTTTCAGAATTCCGTGGATAATTGCATTCTCTACAAGAGGCTGGATAATCAGGCTTGGTATAACCATATTCACATTATCGATATCGTATTCGACCTGCAGACGGCTGCCGAAACGAGCTTTCTCAATCTCCACGTAATCCTGAACCTGTCCCAGCTCCTTGCTAATATGGATCATCTCATCGTTCAGCTCCAGGTTGTATCTCATATAGCTCGACAGATTGATGATCAGCTCCCGCGCCTTGTCCGGCTTCGTGCGGATGGATGAAGCAATCGCATTCAGGGCATTAAACAGAAAGTGCGGGTTAATCTTGGTCTGGAGCGCCTTCAGCTCAGCCCGGTTGGCCTCTTCCTTGATCTGTTCAATACGGGATACTTCCATCAGCGTAGAGATCATCTGCGACAGACCGACGGCCAGAGCCTGCAGCGGGTAAGTTATTTTGTAAGCCTTCGTATAATAAATCTTCAGGCTGCCTGTTACTTCCCCCCGTTCCTGCAGCGGGATAATCAGCAGTGAATGGATATTGGGCGTCTTCTCATCCTCCGCATGATTCTGAATCGTAATCTGACCACTCTGGATCGTCTTCTTCGTAGCATCGCTGATAATTTCGTGGCCGATGTGATACCGTTCTTCGCCGAAGCCGACATAGGCCAGGATGTTCTTCCGATCCGTAATGGCTACGGCATCAGCCTGAATATCCTCCCGGATCACGGAACAAATCGTATGAAGGGATTCAGCATTAATTGAACGAAAATACGGCAGCGTCTTATTCGCAATATCCAGCGCCAGTTTGGCCTGTCTGGCCGCAATCAATTCTTTCTCATCCTCCACGCTCTGCACCAGCAGCACAATGAGACCAATACTGACTTCTCCGAGTATCATCGGCAGGGCAATCCGGGACACAATATCGAGACCCAGCGAGTAAGGCTCGGCCATGACGAGAATCAGAAGCATCGTCAGCGCCTCACAGACCATACCAGCGATGATCCCGGCGATCCAGCGGAGCCGTTGGGGGGTGCGGTGATGAATCAATCCCGAGGTGATCCCCGCAATCATGCTGGTGATGAGACAAGGCATAGAGGTGATGCCGTTCATATCAATCAGGTAGCGGTGAATTCCTGAGACCAGCCCAGTCACAATACCGACCCAGGGCCCGAACAGGAGCCCTCCCGATATGATTGCAATAATGCGGACATTAACGAGAGAGCCCTCCACGTGAATGCCCGAATAAGTGCCGAATACAGCGAATAAGCAGAAAATGGCAGTAACCAGGCCGATCTCCCACGGCGAATAATGCCCCTTCTGCAGAATCTGCCTGAATCTTGGAATACGGGTCAGGAAAAACAAACAGATCAGCAGCAGGGCTGCACGTTCAAACAGCTGCAGCAGCATGCTAAAAAAATCACTCAAAGCCGTTCCTCCATCAGGTGCATTTTATAAGGTATTTATGAAACCGTTCAGTCTATTTTATCAAAGAAAGGCCTGTTCAAGTCGGACAATTATGTTAACAAAAGGCAGATCTCAAACCTGAAAAAAAAGCACTCCAGCTGCAAGAGCTGGAGTGCTTAAATATGGTAATGATATTCGAGATGCCGGTTTACTCGGAATCTGCCTCTTCCGCAGCCGGAGCGGCTTCTTCCTCTGCACTGCCGGAATCCGTATCTGTTGCCAGTTCAGCCGCACGCGGCAGAATGATAGAGGCCAGCAGCTCGTCCTCAGCGGCAATCAGCTGTACGCCATTCGGCAGCTTCACATCACCGGCTACCAGCTTGTCGCCAACTTCAAGTCCGGAGATATCGACCTCAATGGTATTCGGCAGATCCGCAGGCAGAGCCTCCACCTCAATGGTCGTCTCCTGCGTCTGCAGGACACCGCCTGTTTTAGTACCGGCTGCTGTTCCCTGAAAATCAAGTGGAACCTGCAGGCGGATCGGTTTATTTTGGGAGATTCGCATAAAGTCTGCATGGATCAGTCGGCCGTTACGCTGTTGATGATCCTTGACCATAACTGTGGCAGTCTCACCGCCTTCAATCTTCAGATCAATCATATCCGAGGCACCCAGACGGGAAATTTCCTTGGCATCCACATGAACCGGGATTCCTTCCTGTCCGGCTCCATAGACAACGGCAGGGATACGGCCGCTGGAACGAAGCTCGCGCAGAGCGGTTCCCTTCCTCTCTGTTCTCGGTTTGGCAGCGAGTTGAATACTTTGTCCGTTTGACATCTTATACAACCTCCTTAAGGTTTCATTTCAAGGTTTGGATTGTGCTGCGTCTTTCGGAGTCTGTTCCGCTTCCGCCCTGCTGAATAGCAAGACAGCAAGCACATTGGAACAGCCATGCTAGTTATTACCCGTTATAAGCCGATTTGACCCTTGATCCATGTTGGATCGGTATTCTCTGCTTCTTACCGATGCCAAAAAAAACAAGAGTACAGGCGCCCTGCGCCTGTGCTCTTGTATGAAAGTTATGTCCCCCGGATAGTCCATTTATGCTGATGTCCGATGGCCCTTCTCCTTGCCCGACCCATGTACGATCACCATATCTCCTTCTCCGCTGCGGATCATGACACGTACAGCAGTCTCATCCGGGTGCAGCTCGATGAAGCGGTCCGTCTCTCCATCCTTCGCTTCCCAATGATTCAGCCTGATAATATAGCCAATCTGCCGGACGTCCGGCGCAACCTTCACCGTGGCATGTGCCCGGCCATCCTCGCCCGGCACGAGGGAAACCGAACCGTCCCGCAAGCCGGTTCCCCAGACCCATACGTTCCAGCCGTCATACTGTCTGTCAGCACGGTCATACTGAATCTCAACAATCCGGGCTGGCAGCGTGTTCCGCTGTTCTGCAGTCTCCCGGTCATACAGCACCATCATCGACAGCCGGGGTACATTCACCATTCCCTCCTGGATGACGGAGAGCACTTCCGTGCCTGCACGGTACTCATCCACAACTACATGCCATACAGGTGACGTATCCGGCAGCTGAACCTGCTGGTCATGCTCACTGCCATTATAGATCACGATGATATCATTCCAATCATCGTGACCCGCCGCCCCCGTCAGCGTGTACATGATGATCTGGTCCCCGCAGCGGGTAATCCGCATGTGCTGCTCTACCAGCTCCCGGCTGTCCAGCCGGAAAGCGGTATGGCGGCGGCGGAGCTCGATCAAACCGCGGTAATAATCAAATACCGGACGGAACCGGGCCTTATTCGACCACCGGATCGCATTAACCGCATCTCCGCTGCGATAGCTGTTATGATCGCCGAATTTGGAGCGGAGCAGTTCATCACCCGCATGAAGAAAAGCGATGCCCTGCGAGGTAAGCACCATCCCGTTCGCCAGAATCGATCTGCGGACCATGTCGATGGCCAGCGGATTCGCGGCATTCACATAACGGTAAGGGTCGGCCTGACGGATGGCATCATCTGCAGAATCATGACCCAGCGGGCGGCCGTTATCCCAATGCGGAAAACCGAGTTCTCCGGACAGCCCGTGTACAGCGGCAATTTTGTCCCACAAATTCAGATTGTCATGAGCTGTAACGTAATTGACCGTTTCTTCCGGCGAAGCTGCAAAATCATGCAGCGCCCCTGTCAATCCGGTCACGACGCCTCCCTCGGTTCCCCACATACCGGTGGCGAATCCGCCGTGACCGCCGTCACTGTCCCCTTTAATAGCGGAGCGGTAGTGGTCGTTGAAGACGGCAAAACCGCCGTTCTGCTGGGTTCCTTTTAATGTTTTGTCCCACAGGGGGGATTCACCGCCTGTCCACGGTTCCCCGTAGATCAGCATACCGCTGTCTACCTCCCGGCGGAGCTCATCGGCCAGCTCTCTCATCGTACGGTTATCAATCAGTCCCATCAGGTCAAAACGGAAGCCGTCCACATGATATTCCTCTGCCCAATAACGCACGGAGTCTTTGATAAACTTGCGGACCATTGGCCGCTCCGTAGCCAGCTCATTCCCTACGCCTGACCCGTTGCTTAACCGGCCCCCGCTGTCCGTGCGGTAATAATATCCGGGCACCACGGCCTCGAAGGGGCCCTTTTCCACCTCATAGGTATGATTGTAGACCACATCCAGCACCACCCGAATTCCGGCGCTATGCAGTGCCTGCACCAGCATTTTGAATTCACGGATTCGTGACAGCGGGTCTGACGGATCTGACGCATAAGACCCTTCCGGCACATTGTAATTCTGCGGATCATAACCCCAGTTATAGCCGGCAGAATTGCCAGAATTCAGGTGATCCAGCTCGTCTACCGTCTTGAAATCATATACCGGCAGCAGATGAATGTGAGTAATGCCCAGCTCCTGGAGATGGTCGATCCCGATCGCATTTCCTTGATGGTCCTTCAGTCCCCGTTCTGTAAAAGCAGCAAATTTCCCCTTGCAGACATATCCCGCCTCCGGATCGGATGAAAAATCCCGTACGTGCAGCTCATAAATAATGGCGTCTGTAGATCTAACAAAGGCCGGCTTTGTATCCCTGTTCCAGCCTTCCGGGTCACTGTCTTTCAGGTCTACGATCGCTGCACGGACCCCGTTTGCCGATACTGCTTTGGCATAAGGGTCAACCGCATAACGGACAGCATCTCCATGCCTGATTAAAAATAGATAATAATAACCTTTCCAGTCTCCTTGAGCGAACAGTGTCCACACGCCGTCTTCCCGGCGCTGCATGGCCAGCTCCTGCTCGCAATCCTGCTGATGATCAGTCCCCGGATCCTGAAGCTCCTGCCCGTTACCACCACCAAGGTATAGGCATACCGAGACAGATGACGCCGTCGGGGCCCATATTTTGAACGCACTGCCTTCCCTGCTGTATGTCAGACCAAAATCATGATCATCACTGTAAAGGTTACTGTAATCTTCCAAATCCCAATTCCTATTCATCATCTTTCACCGCCTGTTCACTATAGTCGATAGGCTTACGGTGCAGCGCTCTTCAACCAAGTGGGTCTATCCTATTGATGCTCTAACCTATCTCTCATTATTCTTGCCACTCCATGCACCGACACAGACCTGCTTTTGTCAATTCAGTTGGTGAACAGTCTTGATACTGCTTGCCAACTTCCTTAATATTATATCGGTTTAAGAGCCCCATTGCTTTAGTAACCGCTTTCATTAAATGGTACAGTATATGCTGAAAAGAAAAAAACGGTGACGGCAGATGCAGAAAGCGCGAGAGTTCCGCCTATGAAAAAAAGGCACAGACCCTGGGTCTGCGCCTGACGGAAGCTTCAGCTTTTTTACCCTATTATCCTATTTGTCCTATTTAACCGCAGGTTAAGCCGCTGTCATACAGCACCATCATAGAGAGATGAGGCACTGAAATCTGATGGCCGGTCAGCTGCTCCAGTATAGCTGTACCCGCGACGCCATCTTTGACAACAACTCTCCACTCGCCATGCGGCTGGGGCAGCGTCACTTCTTGCTCGCTTGGGCTCCCGTTACTAATAATAGCGATCTGTGCCCAATCATCTCCGCCCGCGTGCTCTTTCAGGAGAAAAGCAACAACTTCCTGGCTGCCCTGCAGTAGTGTCATATGCCGCTCAATATCTTCACGGCTTCGCAATCGGAAAGCCGGGTGGCTGCGCCGCAGCGAAATCAGTCCGCGGTAATAATCGAATACCTGGCGGAAACGAGCCTTGTTCTCCCACCGGATCGCGTTGACCCAGTCCCCGCTGTGATAGCTGTTATGGTCACCAAACTTGGACCGGAGCAGTTCATCTCCAGCCTGGATCAAAGGAATACCCTGAGACAACAGTACAATGCCATTCGCCAGCAGACATCGTCTGACCGCTTCATTATCCAACAGCTGCCAGCTGTCCATAAGCCTGTATGGATCTGCCGCCTTGACAGCCTTCTCCACCCAGTCCTCCTTCAGCGGCTGGCTGTGGTCAAACTCAGGGAAACCCAGGGCATCCCAAATCCCCATCGTACGAGTCACCTTATCCCACAAATTCAAATTGTCATGTACGGTTGTATAGTTGATCGTTTCCTCCGGACCGTCTGTAAACGAATGGATGGATCCCATCATTCCTTCAGCAATTTCGCCTTCCACGCCCCGCTCGCCTGTGGCATATCCTTTACCGGTTCCATCCGTATCCCCTTTGATCGCATCACGGAGAGTATCATTAAATACTGCAAACCCCATGCCCTTCTGACTCCCCTTCAATGTCTGCTCGGTGAGCGGGGTATCCATCGCCGTCCAGGGCTCCCCATAAACCAGTATATGTGGATCTATCTCCTGCCGCAGCTGCTCCGTAAGCAGACGGATCGTGGTCGTATCCACAAGACCCATCAGATCGAAACGGAACCCGTCAAGATGATATTCTTTTGCCCAGTGCATCACGGAATCGATAATGAATTTGCGGACCATCGGTTTCTCCGTAGCCATCTCGTTCCCTGTTCCTGAACCATTGCTGTAATTCCCCTGCTCGTCCAGACGAAAATAATATCCGGGAACCAGCTTCTCGAACGCGCTGCTGCCCGCATCCACTACATGATTGTAAACCACATCCATAATGACGCGCATACCTTGACGATGCAGGGAGGCAACCATTTCCTTCAGTTCTGTAATTCGCACTGCCGGATGGGTCGGATCGCTGGCGTAGGAGCCTTCGGGCGCATTATAGTTCAGCGGATCATATCCCCAATTGTAGGCTTTGAGGGAACCAAACGTTCTCTGATCTCCCGACTCATCCACCGTAGAAAAATCATAAATCGGCATCAGGTGAACATGAGTCACCCCCAGCTCCTGAAGATGGTCGATCCCTACCGGGTTTCCCTGCCGGTCCCGGCATCCGCTCTCGGTAAACGCCTTGTACCCGCCGCGGTTTACTATACCCGAGTCCGGGTCTATGGAAAAATCACGGACATGCAGTTCATAGATCACAGCATCAAGCGGATGTTCCAATGCCGGCCTTTGATCATTGTGCCAATCTTCGGGATGGGTCGCACTAAGATCGATAATGGCTCCTCGTGTACCGTTGACCTCCACAGCTGTGGCATATGGATCCACCACATCATGAATGATCCCGCCTGCATGATGCACCCGCAGCAGATAACCCTTTCCGGCCTGATTCCCTTCTATCGTTGTGCTCCATACATCATCTTTATCCTTGATCATCCTATACACGCTTGGATGCTCTTGTCCCTGCTCGAACAGCAGGACCTCCATCCCGACCGCCGGCGGCGACCAGACGCTGAACACACTGGCTTCATTTGTATATTGCACGCCCAATTTGCGCTCAGAGAGGCGTAACGACGAATGCTCATACTGAATTGAGTTGGTTGTTTTCATGCGGCTCACTCCCTGATTAACGGTTCATCCCGCTTATTCTCTCTCCTTTTACCCTATTCTATTTCACCTCTAACCTCCAAACCCAGCCGAACCAAACAGGAACCGGCTGCATAATTTCCCGGCAGCTTCCACAAGCTAGAGAGTAATCCGGACGGCTAAGGAGTGATACGGTGAGCGTAAGCCGGAACCCGGATTCAAAAGCCGGTCGGCCAGACGATTTCAATTATTGGAGCTATCATACTCAGTCGACTGGAACAACGGCTGACCGGAATGGTCTGTATGTATGCCTACCAGTATTCCAAGGATCTCAGCCGGTTCACTCAAAATTTATATGCCCCCTCCACCTCGCTCGCTTCGCTTTTACTTGAAGCTGTCCCTCTTTATTATTGGATCATTTATACGCTCCGCCGTTTAACACATCACAACACAAGCAAACCAACCTGAGGCTTCCGCTGTTGCAGCAGGTTGGTTTTTTTCTACCCTTTTTTTCAAAAAAAAATGATCCAAAGGTCCTTTTTTTACGTACCATTCAAGCGACTTATTCACCTAAGTGATTTAATTGGGAGGCAATTAGATAACCAGCCATATATTTTCGCCAAATTTTTCTGTTAGATATGATTCTAACGTCCTGCTTCATGTTTATAAGTAAGTCATAGGAACTAAATTTCCCCTTTTATCCATAAGCATAGCTTCCCCGTCCGCCTCATGGCTGCCCGTACAGCTATCGCTCAAACCACAAGCAAAGGAATGTGTACATAAGATGAATATCAGCCAAAAACTATTCACTGCATTTGCCGCCGTCATCCTCATTACTCTTCTGCTAGGATCCTTCAGCTACTATGAAATCAATGAAACGGACAAGTCCTATTCTGTCCTGGTTAACGACCGGATGGACAAGATTATGGCGACCGACAATCTTCGTTTTATTGTGACCAGGCAGACCAAGGATGTACGCGGGTACCTGATCACAGGCAGCCAGAGCCAAATGGACGCTTACGAGACTGGAAGAACTACATTTGCCGAAATGTCCTCCTCATTGCAGCAGCGTTTTATCCTCCCGGAATCGAAGCAGCTTCTGAATGAGCTCATCGAGCTGGAACAGAATTATAATCAGGTAGTTACCAATATTGCTTCTTACAAAAAACAAAATGATATGGCCACCGTGATCCGCCTTGTTGAAGAACGATGCGTGCCGTCCGCACTGGCCATGGAGAATAAAGCAACAGAGCTGCAGACCTTCCAGAAAAAGCAGCTCGATCTCAGCAGCGCAGACACAACAGCAACAGTACAAAAGGTCAAGAAGATGATCATCATCGTAACCGTTATTGCCGTACTGCTCGGCTGTCTGATGGCTCTGATTATCTCCAGAATGGTGTCGAAGCCGGTAACCAAGCTGGCAAAATCTGCACAGCAAATTGCCGCTGGTGATCTGACCATTCCGGACACGGATGTCCGCAATAAGGACGAAATCGGACAGATGGCAGCCGCTTTTAATGAGATGAAGCATAATCTGCATGGACTGCTGCTGAAGATCAACTCCAGTGCCGAGCAGGTGTCTGCTGCTTCGCAGGAGCTGTATGCCGGCTCGGAGCAAGCTGTAGAAGTATCCCATCAAATGGCAGAGACGATTCTGCAGATTTCCGGAGCTGCTGAACAGCAGGCTCAATCCATGTACGAGAATAAGATCTCCCTCGATGAGAATGCAGCCAGTATCCAACGCATTGCCGAGTCGGCATCGAACGTTTCAGTGAATTCGGAGCAGGCCCTTCAGGAAGCACAGCAGGGTGTCAGCTATATCGATCGTACAGCCAGTCAAATGAAAAGTATTCATCAATCTGTACAGCGGACATCTCTTATTGTGAACTCTCTTGGGGAGCAGTCCAAACAGATTGCCAGCATTACAGAGCTCATTCGCGGGATTGCCGGACAGACCAATCTTCTGGCCCTGAACGCATCTATTGAAGCTGCACGTGCAGGTGAGCAGGGCAAGGGCTTTGCCGTAGTAGCAGGCGAAGTGAAGAAGCTGTCCGAACATTCCAGCCAGGCCTCCCAGCAAATTGCTTCACTGATTGAGGATATGGTGAGCAATGTAGAGACTGCGATTGCTTCTATGGCCACAGGAGCGGCAGAGGTCGTATCCGGAACCGAGATCGTCAAGGAAACTGGCGAGATCTTTCATTCCATCCGCGAGGCAATTAAGGATGTCGCAGAGCAGGTGCAGGAGGTATCTGCTGCTGCCGAACAGATATCCGCAGGTACACGCCAGATTGTCGTCTCCGAAGAGCAGCTGACCGCATTGTCCCAATCCATCTCGGCAAGCGCCCACCAAGCTTCTTCCGGTTCACAGGAGCAGCTGGCCACCATGGAGGAAATTGCTAATGCATCCGGCACGTTAAGCGGTCTTGCCCAGGAGCTTCAGAACGAAGTGAGCCGGTTCCAGGTATAACGACATTACACAAACATACAAAAGGCGGGCAGTCCGGTTACCGAACTGCCCGCCTTTTGCATATACTTTCAATCAAGCTGATCTATACGAGCGCCTCATATTGCTCCAGCACCAGCTTGTGCAGCGGATGCTCGGCAGGGATAGAGGTGTAACGTGCGAATGCAGTGCTTAATCCTTCTTCCGCTATCGCTTTTTGCAGTTCAACTGCTTCAGGATCTTCCTGAATATCAAACTTGCAGGCAGCAGCCATCCCTAACGCCAGATGGTCCGGTTCGATCCCATATTCATAAGCCTGGAGCGCAGGGCGCACCAGACGGTCATTCGGTGACAGCTTCCGCAGCGGGGAACGCCCCACTCTTGTGACTTCATCGGTCAAATTAGGATTAACGAAGCGGGAGAGAATTTTATCGATATACTTGGCATGCTCGGACTCATCGAAGCCAAAGCGTTTGACCAATACAGCGCCGGTCTCTTCTAATGCCCCCCGTACACAAGCGGCAATCTCTTCGTCCACAATCGCTTCCTGAATCGTTGCAAAGCCAGCCTTATACCCGAGGTAAGCAGCTACGCAGTGTCCTGTATTTACTGTGAACAGCTTACGTTCAATATAAGGTTCCAGGTTATCGACATAATGGACACCTTCCACCTCTTGGAAATTCGGCGCCATCTGGGAACGGTCTACAACCCACTCGTAAAAAGGTTCTACCTGCACATACAACGGGTCATCATGGTGCTGAATCGGTACAATCCGGTCGACCGCAGCATTGGGGAAGTACACGGATGCCGCAGCAGCATCATGTAGAGAATCATCCAGCAGATTCATAACATGCTCTTTCAGCTGTGCACTGCCTCCGATCGCATTCTCACAGGCAATGACGTGAAGTGGATTCGCCCCATTCTTAAGCCGCAGCTCAATCCCTTTAGCGATCCCTGGCGCAATATGCTTCAGAATATTCACTCCAACGGCAGTCGTGACGAGATCCGCTTCAGCGACAGCTTGAGCTACCGTCTCTACATTTTTCCCGTCAATAGCTGTAACGTTGTGTACGACCTCTTGATCCTTCGCTTCATTCGCGAGTTCTACGGTGTATTCGCCGCGATTCTGCAATTCATTGACTAGTACATCGTTCACATCCGAGAATATAACCTGATAACCTGCGCGGGACAGCAGCAATCCGATAAATCCGCGTCCAATATTGCCTGCCCCAAAATGTACGGCCTTCATTCTTCCATTTCGCTTTCGAAAATGGTAATAATCTCTTCAGCCGTGGAAGCCTGACGCAGGGCTTCCATGTTGTCATCATCAGAGCAGACCACCGCGATGCTGGTCAGGATTCCCATATGATCTCCGCCTTGTGCGGCAATCCCTACAACCAGATACGCTTTTTCCCCGTTAAAGTCGACACCCTCCGGATACTGGATGATGGAAATCCCTGTGGAGTTGATGAACTGCTTGGATTCCTTAGTCCCGTGAGGGATTGCCAGGCCATTACCAACATAAGTGGAGACGATCTCTTCACGCTCCAGCATTTTCTCAATGTACTCCTGGCTGATATGGCCTGCGTCCTTCAGAATCTCTCCGGCAGCGCGGATGGCTTCATATTTATCCTTGGCAGTTTGATTCATCTTGACTTTATCTACAGACATAATACTCATTGTCATTTCCTCCCTAATTCAATTTTGCTGCGAAAATATTCAGACAGCTGTTCAGACATATAAGCAATGATGTCTTCCCTCGTTCCTGTCTCCAGCAGCCGGATCATTTCTTCATGCAGCAGAAGTGCGCTGATCTCGCTCAGTACCTCAAGACTGCCCTTCGACAGCTCTCTTGGACCCAGCATCAGCAGGATGTGGCGGACCTTTCCGGAAGAAGCGTCGGTCTCCAGCAGCAGCGGCTCTTCCAGACGGTACAGCCTTAGGGATGCCCGGCTGATATACGGACTGCGGGTGTGGAACAGGGCAACCGCTGTGTCTGGCAGCAGCTGTGTGCCGCTTCGTTCACGTTCAACCAGCAGGTCAGCGATGATCTGCGGGCGCTCGGTCGTTCCGAGACTGGCTTCTCTCTCGCATACGGCCTGCAGCGTCTCCAGAAGATTCAACTGCAGATTACCCAGCTGGAACACCTCAAATCCCTCCAGCAGCCGGACCATCTCATCCAGGACATCCCGCAGCAGAGACAGCCACTGTACTTCTTCACGCCGGCCGCCCATATGGTCGGCAGCTCCGGCCCGTTCTTTCTTTAACGTAATATTTTGTATAAAATGGCGCAGGCGGTCACTCTCCTCCTGCGTGAGCAGCGGACTGATCTTGAGATAACGGTCTATCGGCAGAGGAAGATCTACCGTTGAAATGATCAGATCATAGCTCTCATCAGGTATGCGGGCTGCCTCATACCAGGAGACCCGATCCACGATCTGGATCTGGGGCAGCTCCTTGGCCAGCCGGGTCGCCAGCAGTCTGGAAGATCCGATGCCGCTCGTGCAGACAACCATAGCGCGCACTTCGCGCCGCAGCTGTCTCATCCGCTCTATGGATGCTCCGAAATGCATGACAAGGAAACCAATCTCCTCATCCGGAACGTCCAGCGTATGAATGCCAGGGGTGCTGGACATCTCTTCCACAGCAGCTTTAACATCCTGGAACAACCTCTCGTAATCCCTGCGGATCTGCTGCAGGAGCGGGTTCCGGATCGAACGTCCTTCATTCAGACGGTGCAGTGCTGCCTGAACATGATCAATCAAGCCCTCCCGCAGCAGGCGGTCATCCTCAAACTGATAGCTAGAACGGATCTCTACCCGCCGAATCAGCTCACGGACGGTCTCCAGGGTTACCCAGTCCTGCAGCGGCAAAAGCCGGGTCGATTCGTCCTCAGCAGCCCGGAACAGTTCAGCAATGTAGTGCTTCTCTTCATCTGGTATTGTGAACGTCAGAGCTTCCTCTAATTCGGCACACAGTCGTTGTACCATCAGTTCACGTGAGCCGCTCATGGCATCCTTTCCCCATATACCGCTTCGCTTAACGAAAGACCCACCCAGAATCCGATGAACGGTAATACATAATTGGATCAACAGCTCCATATATTTGCTCTCGACCAAATCCTCGAGCCATTTCTCATTCGGCTGCCATAAGGCGCCTTCAATGACTAGAATATGGGATCTCCCCATAAGCTCCATCAGTTTACGGGTTCCGCCTGCTCCTGTGTTCTTCGCCCATTCCTGTCCGAACAAATCGGATTCGTCCAGATGCTCAAGCACCAGTTCCGCCATAGCTCTGCGCTTGTCGATCTCTTCCCCTGTAATCTGCACACCGTACCCCCGCCTGCGAACCAGCTGAAGCCCCCGCTGCTCAATCCAGGATTCAAGATCATCCAGATCACTGCTGACGGTAGCAACGGTAACCTTCATATCAGCAGCTAAGGCCAGCAGCTTGATCGGCTCCTCATCCTCAAGCAGTACACACAAGCTGTAAATCTTTCGTTCTTCAGCCGAATAATTCACCTGTTCGGCCGCGTGCAGTTGTTCAATCAGCGAACTACGCCGATTGGGACCGGCATCAATAAAGATGCCGATCCCGGATTTTTTCTCAAGTCTGGCGTCATAATACGCCAGCCACTTCTCAACTGCGCTCAATTCCCTGTGTACAGTCCGGGTGCTTACCTTAATTTCCTCGGCAATGTCACCCGCTGTAATTTCATGGGACTGGCGGAGCAGAAACTCAAGAATATCTCTTTGCCTCTTGGATATATTCATTGGACCGCTCCTTCTTCTTGCTGCAGCCGGCAGATTTTCTGCCTCATGAAGGTACGCAGTTTATTACCCCAAACCAGATGTTTCTAATAGATTATCCTAATTCCTTATTCTTATTTCAGTCGATCGACCAGCGCGTCATATTCCGGCGCTTTGAGGAAGTTATCGATAGAAATATGCTCGGCGTTAGGAGCAATGGTTTTAGCACGATCTGTCAAGGTTTTTTGGGTAATGACCACATCTGCATCGGAAGGGAGATCGCTGATTGCCGTATTACTGATACTGACATCAATGCCTGCAGCTTTCGCTTTCTTCCGCAGAATCGAAGCCCCCATTGCGCTGGAGCCCATCCCCGCATCACAAGCGAAAATAATCTTCTGGATCTCTTCCTTGGACTTCTTGCCTGATGCGGCAGTCTCATGGGCTGCATATACAACTGCCTGGTCGCCTGCAGCATTATCAGCTGCTATGATTGGATTTTCATTGGACAGCTTACCTTGATTCTTCATATCTTTCATTCTTGCTGCTGCCCCTTCCAGATCCTCTTCCGAAGCTTTGGTTGTCTTGAGCAGCAGTGCACCTACGACAAAGGAAGCGATCGTTGCAGTCAGGACACCTGGAAGAACATGCAGATATTCGCCTTTAGGTGTCATCGCCAGATAGGCGATAATACTACCTGGAGACGGTGCTGCAATCAGACCGGCACCAGTCAGAACAAAAGTGAATGTACCAACCACACCACCTGCAATGGTAGCCAGGATCAGACGCGGGTTCATCAGAATATAAGGGAAGTAAATCTCATGGATACCACCGAAGAAGTGGATAATTGCCGCACCTGGAGCCGATTGCTTCGCAGATCCGCGGCCGAAGAAGCAGTAGGCCAGCAGTACACCAAGACCTGGACCCGGATTGGATTCAAGCATAAACAGAATCGACTTGCCTGCTTTTGAGGCCTCTTCAAGCGCCAGCGGTGTAAGAACACCATGGTTGATTGCATTGTTCAGGAACAGCACCTTTGCAGGCTCGATCAGGATGTTGACAAGCGGCAGCAAGCCGGCTCCCAGAAGGAATTCAACACCATTTGACAGCCATCCGCTGATCGTTTCAACGAACGGGCCGATCGCAACATTGCCCAGAATAGCAAGAATGGCACCGAGAATACCGAGTGAAAAGTTGTTGACCAGCATCTCGAAACCGGATTTAATTTTACCCTCAACCGATTTATCAAACTGCTTCAACAGCCAGGCTGCCAATGGACCCATGACCATAGCGCCCAGGAACATCGTAATATCGGAACCCACGATAACGCCCATCGTTGCTGCTGCACCGATGACACCACCGCGTGTCTTGTGGACCATAGTACCGCCTGTGTACGCAATCAAAAGCGGCAGCAGATAGGTAATCATTGGTCCTACAATTTCATTGAACTTCTCATTGGGGATCCAGCCTGTTGGAATAAACAAAGCCGTAATAATACCCCAAGCGATGAACGCCCCCATGTTCGGCATAACCATTCCGCTCAGAAAACGACCGAAACGCTGCACACCGACACGAAGACCTCCCCCTTTGGCGGATTTCTGATCCAGGGTACTCATCTTAAATTCCTCCCTTAAAATTTGAAATATTAGAATTGTATTCTGCTTCCATCTGCCTTTATGTCGCAGCAAAACATCAGCAAAAATAGTAGCGCTTTCTTATGGATTTATCGTAAATGAAAACGGTATCTTCAGCAACGAAATGAAAACACACTTTAGTCATCAAGGTTCATGACAACATTAAAACAAAGTCTTTAGTCTCTGTTACCCGCAGGGTGTTTTCCAAAACACAAATACGAAAAATAGCCCTACCCCTATCGGGTAAGGCTATTGTGCGCTTATTCATTCATACTAGTCTAAACTCTTAGTCTATAAGTGCCTTATAAGCATCTGGTGACAGCAGTCCGGCCAGCAGTTCCTCCGGATCCCCGCTCACTTCGAGCTCGATCATCCAGCCCTCTTCATAGGGTGATTCGTTAACCAGCTGCGGTTCATCCTGCAGTCCGCTGTTCACCCGGATGACTTTGCCGCTGAGCGGTGCAAACAGGTCGGATACGGTTTTAACGGATTCAATCGTTCCGATGCCTGCCCCGGCCTCTACCTTGGCACCTTCTTCAGGCAGCTCCACAAAGACGATATCTCCCAGCTGATGCTGCGCAAAATCCGAAATTCCGACAAGGAGAGTCCCTGTCTCCGTGACCTTTACCCATTCATGCTCTTCGCTATAACGATATCCTTCTTTGATTTCACTCATGTTCATAACCCCGCTTCCCGATTTCTCCGCTTCAGTTGCACAGGATAAGATTAAGTCACGCTCACCGCAAATGTCAATCATGCTGGCGGAAATTTATTTGTCGAACATTATCAAATATTTATAATTTGAATATTCGTCTTTTGTGTATAAATTTGTTGACACATCGTTCAAATTCACGTATTAATGGTAATAGACAAACGAAAAAGCGGATGAACGTAAAGGGAGAGATTGCCGCCGCAGCCCGGCAGAATGAGGAGCTGTGAGGCAGGCGACGCCGAAGGAGTAAGCCGTAACGCGGTGAATCTCTCAGGCAAAAGGACTTTTACCGGACGCACCTCTGGAGAGAATCCGCCCGGCGGATCACCCAAGGGGAAACCTGCAAGGACGACAAGAAACATGCGGGGTAACTCTCAGGTATCAAGGACAGAGTCATGGAATGTATGCGCTGCTGGCGTATGCTTATTCCTTGACCTGTCCTTTTCTATTTTCAACAGCATACTGTCTAAATCCAACAAACGGGGTGAATGGCTTGAGCGAATTGTTAAGAACACCGTTATACCCGCTCTACAGTAAGCAGCCAGGCGTACGCTGCATTGACTTTGGCGGATGGGAGCTGCCGGTGCAGTTCATCGGAATTCAAAAGGAACACGAAGCAGTCCGTACCCAAGCCGGCTTATTCGATGTGTCCCATATGGGAGAATTTCTGGTTCATGGTGAACAAGCGGAAGCCTTTCTGCAGGGCATGCTCACGAATGATGTATCCAAACTTGAGCCTGGTCAGGCACAATACACCCTCATGTGTTATCCGGACGGCGGCGTCGTGGATGATCTGCTGGTCTATAAGCTGGCTGAAGAGCAATACATGCTGGTCGTTAACGCCTCAAATATCACGAAGGACTGGGAATGGCTGCAGCAGCACCTGACCGGCGGCGTGATGATGGAGAACCAGTCCGATGTGACTGCCCTGCTGGCACTCCAGGGACCGGAAGCCGAGCGGATTCTGTCGTGCTTGACGGATGCGGACGTGACAGCGCTCGGCACCTATCGTTTTCTTCAGCAAGTGCCGGTAGCTGGTGTCTATGCTCTGATCTCACGTACCGGCTATACCGGTGAAGACGGATTTGAACTGTACCTGAATTCGGCTGATGCCCCGGCCGTATGGAAGGCTCTCCTGGAAGCAGGCCAACCACATGGGTTGGTGCCCGCAGGACTCGGCGCACGGGATACCCTTCGTTTCGAAGCAAAACTTCCGCTCTATGGCCAGGAGTTGTCCCCAACGATCAGTCCGCTCGAAGCGGGCGTTGGCTTCTTCGTGAAATGGGATAAAGGCGACTTTATCGGACGCACTGCACTGGAGGAACAAAAACAGAACGGAGTTCCACGCAAGCTCGTTGGCATTGAAGTGATTGAACGCGGCATCCCCCGTCCTCATTACCCGGTTCACGCAGACGGTGTGTTGATTGGCGAGATTACTACAGGCACACAGTCCCCAACTCTGAAGCGTAACCTCGGGCTTGCTCTGATCGACAGCAAGTACACAGCCATTGGAACACCGCTGGAAGTGGAAATACGCGGCAAGAAGCTTAAGGCTGAGGTTGTCAAAGCTCCATTCTACAAAAAACAGGCGCCGTCGAAAGGAGTTAACCCTTCATGAAGAACCATCGTTATCTGCCAATGACCGAACAGGACCAGGCTGAAATGCTCGCTGCCATAGGGGCAGACTCCGTCGAGGAACTGTTCCAGGATATTCCGGAGAACATCCGCTTCCGCGGTGAACTGCCGGTCTCCTCCCGCCTGGATGAATCGGCGCTGACCCGCCATATGGCGAAGCTCGCTTCGCTGAACGCCAGCACCGACACCCATGCAAGCTTCCTGGGTGCAGGCATTTATGACCATCATATTCCATCTGTCATTAACCATGTCATTTCCCGTTCGGAATTTTATACAGCCTACACTCCCTATCAGCCAGAGATCAGTCAGGGCGAACTGCAGGCCATCTTCGAATTCCAATCCTATATTTGCGAGCTGACCGGTATGGCCGTAGCGAATGCCAGCATGTACGATGGCGCGACCGCCTTGGCAGAAGCCGCAAATCTTGCTGCCGCAGCAACACGCCGCAAGCAAATTCTTGTATCAAGAACGGTTCATCCGGAAGCAAGACAGGTGCTCGCCACTTACGCACACGGTCTGAATCTGGAAGTCATTGAGATCGATTATAAAGACGGTGTTACCGACTATGAGGCCCTTCAAGCAGCGGTAAACGACCAGACAGCCGCAGTGCTTATTCAGAATCCTAACTTTTTCGGAGCTGTTGAAGATGTGCAGAGCTGCAGCAGCTTTACGCATGAGCATGGCGGACTCCTTGTCGTCAGTTCCAATCCCATCTCCCTCGGTCTGCTGCAGCCTCCGGGCAAGCTTGGCGCTGATATCGTAGTGGGTGACGCGCAGCCGCTGGGCATCGCCTCTTCGCTTGGCGGTCCAACCTGCGGATTTTTCGCCGTATCCAGTGCTCATATGAGACGAATGCCGGGACGAATTGTAGGCCAGACGGTCGACCGCAACGGCAAACGAGGCTTCGTTTTGACACTGCAGGCCCGTGAACAGCATATCCGCCGCGAGAAAGCGACCTCGAATATCTGCTCCAACCAGGCACTGCTGGCCCTGTCTGCTTCTGTATACCTGTCCCTGCTCGGCAAACAAGGCATGCTTGAAGTAGCCGAACTGAACCTGAACAAATCCCGCTATGCCCTGCAGCAGGTTACCGCTCTTTCTGGTATTGAATCCGCCTTTAATGCACCAACCTTTAATGAATTTGTCGTTCAACTGCCGGAGTCCGTTGACATGATGACGCTCCAGAGCAAGCTGCTCGAAGCCGGATTTATCGGCGGTTATGATCTGGGAGAAGAGTACCCGGAGCTGAAGAATCATATGCTGATTGCCGTAACCGAACGGAGAACCAAAGAGGAGATCGACCAATTTGCTCAAGTAATGGGGGAATCGCTGTGACACAGGAGAAGCATGATCAAGCACTTATTTTTGAATTGAGCCGTGAAGGTCGTGTCGGCTACTCCCTTCCTGAATGTGATGTGCCGGTAACACCATCTGCTGAACTGATTCCAGCCGAATTCCTTCGTCCGGAGGCGCCCGCACTGCCAGAAGTTTATGAAGTCGATGTCATCCGACACTATACCAGCCTGTCCCGCCGCAACTTCGGTGTCGATAACGGCTTCTACCCGCTCGGCTCCTGTACGATGAAATATAACCCAAAAGTTAATGAAGATGTGGCCCGCTATGCAGGACTAGCCAAAATCCATCCGTACCAGCCGGAAGCAAGCATCCAGGGCGCTATGGAAATGCTATATACCCTGCAGCAGGACCTCGCAGGCTTAACCGGCATGGACGCTGTCACCCTGCAGCCTGCTGCTGGAGCCCATGGAGAATGGACCGGCCTGATGATGATTCGTGCCTATCACGAGAACCGCGGTGAACGACGGACCAAGGTTATTGTCCCAGATTCCTCGCACGGAACAAACCCGGCGAGTGCAACGGTGGCAGGATTCGAGACAATCACCATTCCTTCCACTCCCGAAGGCCTGGTGGATCTGGATGCCCTGCGCGGTGCAGTTAGCAGCGAGACCGCAGCCCTGATGCTGACGAACCCAAATACACTGGGTCTGTTCGAGGAGCAGATCGTGGATATTGCAGCCATTGTCCATGAGGCAGGCGGACTGCTCTATTATGACGGCGCCAACTCCAATGCCATCATGGGTATTACGCGCCCTGGCGATATGGGCTTCGACGTGGTGCATCTCAATCTGCATAAAACGATGAGCACACCGCATGGAGGCGGCGGTCCTGGTTCCGGACCGGTTGGCGTGAAGAACAAGCTGATCCCATATCTGCCTAAGCCAATGGTAGTCCGCAATCCAGATGGCAGCTACACCTGGGACCGCGAAGGGGAAGAATCGATTGGCCGGGTCAAAGCGTATTACGGCAACTTTGGCATCCTTGTTCGTGCTTATGCTTATATGCGCACTTACGGACCGGAAGGCCTGCGCCGGGTATCCGAATGCGCGGTGCTGAATGCGAACTACATGATGGCCCGTCTTGCTCCTTACTATGAGGTGCCCTTCAAGAAAGTCTGCAAGCACGAATTTGTCATGTCCGGCAGCAGCTTGAAGCAGTACGGCATCCGCACCTTAGACGTAGCCAAAAGGCTGCTCGATTTCGGCTATCACCCGCCAACCATTTATTTCCCGCTGAACGTAGAAGAATGTATCATGATTGAGCCTACGGAGACCGAGAGCAAAGAGACGCTGGACGGCTTCATCGATACGATGATTGCCATCGTACACGAAGCGAAGGAAAATCCGGAGCTTCTGCTCAATGCGCCGTACACCACCCCCGTTACCCGTCTGGATGAAACCACTGCTGCACGTAAGCCGGTATTAAACTGTGCCTGCAGCTAAAGCCAACTTCTAGTCCCCGAAAAGACCTGTTCTCTGCAGCGAATCTGCTGCGTAAGAACAGGTCTTTTGGCGCGGGCCAAGGGTCAAAAAAGAACAAAAAAAGGACTGCCTGTCAGCCGCCGAAGCGGTCAACAGCACAGTCCCACGCAGCACCAGGCTGCCATACGTTGTTGTTGGAAAAAGAAAAACTCGCCTTGAAAAATCAAAGTCAAACCCGATGAAAAAATCCCGTTAAGCTTCGATGCTCTGAACGAGCTCAACCACCTGTTCAGCCGTTTGCATCTCCAGCGCTTTCGCCGCCAGAGACTCCATATCTGTACGGGACAGCTTGGAGATCAGGCTGCGTGCAGGAAGAATAGAGGTAGCACTCATGCTGAATTCATCAAGTCCCAGACCGAGCAGCAGCGGAATCGCTGTCTGATCGCCTGCCATCTCCCCACACATGCCGACCCAGCGGCCTTCACGGTGCGCTGCATCAATGACCATTTTGACCAGACGCAGAATCGCCGGGTTGTATGGCTGATACAGATAAGACACACGCTCATTCATACGGTCAGCTGCCATCGTGTACTGGATCAGATCGTTGGTGCCGATACTGAAGAAGTCCACTTCTTTGGCAAACTGGTCTGCCAGCACAGCCGTGGATGGAATCTCCACCATAATGCCGAGCTGGATATCCTCCGACACCGGAGTTCCTTCTGCTGCCAGCTTCTCTTTCTCTTCGAGCAAGAGCGCTTTGGCTTCACGGAACTCACCCAGTGTGGCGATCATCGGGAACATGATACGCAGGTTGCCGTGCACGCTGGCACGGAGCAAAGCACGCAGCTGTGTCCGGAAAATATCCTGGCGGTCCAGGCATAGACGCACGGCCCGGAATCCGAGGAACGGATTCATCTCTTTGGGCAGCTGCAGGTAAGACAGCTCCTTGTCACCGCCGATATCCAAGGTGCGGACAACGACTGGCTTGCCTTCCATTTTCTCAAGAACGGTTTTGTACGCATTGTACTGCACATCTTCGGAAGGAAGCTTGTCGCGCCCCATGTACAGGAACTCGGTCCGGTAGAGGCCTACCCCTTCGCCGCCGTTGTCCAGGACACCCGCCACATCATTTGGCGTACCAATGTTAGCCGCCAGTTCAACGTGAACGCCGTCTTTGGATACCGTCTCTTCATCACGAAGCTTTCTCCACTCCGCAATTTGAAGATCGTAGGCTTCCTGCTTCTTGCGGTATTCAGCCACAATGTCATCCGAAGGGTTAATGAATACGTTCCCGTCCAAGCCGTCCACGATAATAAGATCGCCGCTCTTGGCTTGAGACAGTACCTCTTTGGTTCCTACTACAGCAGGAATTTCAAGAGAACGGGCCATGATAGCAGAGTGGGATGTACGCCCGCCAATATTGGTGGCGAAGCCTTTAACGTATTGGCGGTTCAGCTGTGCAGTATCGGATGGTGTCAGATCTTCCGCAAGTACGATCGTTTCTTCACTGATCTCGGCAGGGCTCATAAATTTCAAGCCAAGCAGATGGTTAAGAATCCGTTTGGTTACGTCACGCATATCCGCTGCGCGTTCCTGCAGATAAGCACTTTTCATGTTCTCGAACATGGAGATGAACTGGTTAGCCGTCTCATTGAGTGCGAACTCCGCATTCACCTTCTCGTTCGTGATCATGGCTTTAACCGGATCGATCAATTCAGGGTCGTTCAGGATCAGCAGGTGGGAAGCGAAAATTTCCGCCTTCTTCTCACCCAGCTCCTGGAGCGTACGCTCCTTAATCGCCTCCAGCTCTGACTGCGACTGGGCCAGTGCAGCGTCGAGCTTGGAAACTTCCGCCTGGGTATCTTCAACCGAGCGTTTCTCTACAGAGTAATCAGGGTGCTCCAAGATAAACGCCCGAGCAATGGCAATGCCTGCCGAGGCCGCAATCCCGGAGATTTTAAGCATTCAGCTCGCCCAACCCTTCGTTAATCATCACGTCCTGCAGTGCCTGAAGTGCTTCGGACTCATTACCGCCCTCGCAGATGATACTAATTGTGTCACCTTGCTCCAGACCCAGGGACAATACGCCCAGAATGGATTTCAGGGTTACTTTTTTACCGTTAGCTTCTGCAAAAGATTCTACACCGCTGAACTTGTTCGCTGTGTTTACCAGCGCTGTCGCTGGACGTGCATGGATACCGTCTTCGTCTGTAATTCTGAATGTTTGTTGCATAATCATCATCCTACTTTCATTTGAGTATAGTTTACATATTAAGAAATCAGTTCAACAAAAGCAATTTTGCTCCGCCTATCGTATTCTTACCCAAAAGCGGGTCGATTACTGACAGGCGGAACCTTTGATGCTGACACTGCTGCTTATTTAATGGTGATAATTTTATCTTCGCCCGCTTTCAGCACGCCTGTTTTCTCAAGCGTAACTGCAGCACCTGCAGGCAGGTTGGAGAAGATGATTGGAGAGATAATGGACTTGGCATTTGCTTTGACATATTCCAGATCCACTTCCATAATTGGCTGACCGGCTGCTACCAGATCACCTTCCTGAACGAGAACCGTGAAGCCTTGGCCTTTCAGCTTCACCGTATTCACACCGATGTGCACCAGTACTTCTTTACCGCCGTCCGACATAATGCCGACCGCATGTTTGCTCGGGAATACGTTGAAGACTTTACCATAGACCGGAGAAACAATTTTGCCATCATGCGGGATGACACCAAAGCCGTCGCCGGTCATGCGCTCTGCAAATACAGGATCAGGTACGTTCGAGATATCCACCAGTTCACCGTTCACCGGCATCACGATATCTTCAGCAACAATGGCGCTGCCCGTTTCGCCCGCTTCCTTCTCAGCTTCTGGTGCTGGCGCTGGTGCTGCCGGAGCCGGTGTACGGCCCGCAATGATATCCTGCATTTGGGACTTGATCGTATCTGAACGGGTACCGAAGATCGCCTGAACGTTGTTACCAACTTCAAGCACACCGGATGCGCCCAGCTGCTTCAGACGGTCTTTGCTTACGTTCGACTTCTCATTAACCTCGATCCGCAGGCGCGTAATACAAGCATCCAGATGCTTGATGTTGCTCGGACCGCCGAATGCAGCCAGAATGTTGTGCGGAAGATCGTCGGTGCTGCCTGCGCCGGAACCGGCTGCGGGTGTATCTTCCGAAGCTTCTTCACGACCTGGTGTTTTCAGGTTGAACTTGCGGATAATGAAGCGGAAGCCGAAGTAGTAGATAACCGCCAGAACAAGACCTACGATAATGACCCACCACCATGGCGTACGGTTCGGCAGAATCCCGAAGATCAGGAAGTCAATGAAACCGCCGGAGAAGGTCATACCGATTTTGACGCCCAGAATTTGCATGGTCATAAAGGACAGACCTGCGAATACAGCGTGGACTGCGAACAGCAGTGGAGCTACGAACAGGAACGAGAACTCCAGCGGCTCGGTAATCCCTGTCAGGAACGTAGTCAGGGCAGCCGAACCCATAATGCCGGCTACATATTTCTTATGCTCCGGTCTAGCTTCATGGTACATCGCCAATGCGGCAGCCGGAAGACCGAACATCATGAACGGGAACTTACCAACCTGGAATGTACCGGCTGTGAACGGCACACCGTCACGCAGCTGAGCCATAAAGATATGCTGGTCACCACGAATGACTTGCCCGGCTTTGTTCACATACTCACCGAACTCGAACCAGAATGGAGAGTAGAAAATGTGATGCAGACCAAAAGGAATCAGAGAACGTTCAATGACCCCGAAGATAAAGGCAGCCAGCGTCGGATTGGAATCAACCATGAAATGCGATACCGCATTCAGACCGTGCTGGATTGGAGGCCAGATGATCACAAGGATCAGACCGATGATCAATGCGCCCAAAGAAGTAATGATTGGTACGAACCGCTTCCCTGCAAAGAAGCCGAGGTAGGAAGGCAGCTCGATTTTGAAGAACCTGTTATACATCGATGCGGCCAGTATACCTATGATGATACCGCCGAACACACCCGTTGACAGCGTTGGAATACCAAGAACACTGGCATATCCAGGAATTTGCTGTGCGATCAGGCCAGGTGTTACCCCTACCGCGGTTCCAAGGGTTACGTTCATAACCAGGTAGCCAATGATAGCTGCGAGACCCGCAACTCCTTCACCATTCGCAAGACCTACCGCTACACCTACAGCGAACAGCAGAGCCAGGTTGTCAAAGACAATTTGACCCGCATTCATCATAATGGTGGCGATGGAGTTAACTACGCCGTTCCCAAGGAACGGCAGATAGTCAATCAGATCCGGATTGACCAGAGCGTTACCGATACCAAGCAGCAAACCGGCTGCCGGAAGGATCGCTACTGGAAGCATCAGAGCTTTACCGACACGTTGGAGTACGCCGAAAAGCTTCTTGAACATGCAAGCCACTTCCCTTTACATTAATTTATTTGACACAAAACAACAGCAAAAAAGGCATGAGAGAGTAAAGTATACGGTGTACAATCTTCGGGTATAGCTTACCCCGAAGTGTGGAGCACCAATCATACTTTAATCAACTCATGCCTGATCGAATCAGTAACACGTTGAAATTAAGTTTTGATGTTGTTTTGTTGGATTACGAGGATCATTGTAGCACCGTTCAAAAGGATATGCAAGCCTTTACAAATATTTTTTAAAAACTCTATTCAAACCCTTGTTCTTCCTGTTCTTTACGCTGATTCAGTCGCTGCAGATGAACCGTCAGATACCCTACTTCTGCAGGATACACCTTCTGATGCAGCCGGTTCTCCATGACCTTTGTCAACTTCCAGGCCAGCATATACATTTCGGGATACTCCTGATTCAGCAGCTTATCCAGCTTGTGCATCTCCTGCACTTTCTCTCCGCGCCGGATCCGTTCAATGGCGAATCTCAAGTGGGTTAAGAGGCGGGAGTAATCCAGAGATTCCTGCGGAATCGTATACTCCATCTCCTTCTCAATGACATCGATCAGGTCATTAATCAGCTGTGTATGCTCCCGGACTTTGGAAATATGCTGATTGCTCATAGCACTGTAAATATGAAGTGCAATAAATCCAATTTCATCTTGTCCCAGATCGACCCCGAGCCTCTCCTTGATCAGCTGGACGGCGTAGGATGCCATCCGGTATTCTTCCGGATAAATCTCCTTGGTCTCATAGAGGAAAGGATTATGAATAATGATCCCCTGTTCTTTGCGCTTCAAAGCAAAGGAGACGTGATCTGTCAGCGCAATATGAATATGCTCATTCAGCGGAATATCAACATGCTGCTGGATATAATGAATCACTTCACCGATGACTTCAATCAGCTTTTCATCCACCTGCGGCAGCAGCTGTTTGTACTGCTCCTGCTCTTCCTGGTTGCGGAGGATAAACATCTTCTCCACCGATTGCAGCGGGATGAGGTCATTCGTTCTGCGGTTAAAGCCGATCCCCTTCCCAATGACAACAACCTCACCATTGTCAGGGTGGTTGGCGATAATGACATTATTATTAAGTATCTTCGATACATGTACGCTGCTCACGCTTGCACCTCTTTTTATTGAGCCCTTCAGCTGGCATTAGGAATACTCGCTTACGTTAACAAATTATCTGCCTGTGGTCAATAGAAAAAAGCCCTTACATCCAGCCGGTTCACGCTGTTTAAACAGATAAAAAACGCCGGATAAACCGGCGTTTTTTATCTTCATGCTCTTCAGCAAGCTTTATTTCAGTTCAGGGTCTCGGCCCACCGCAGTTTCCATTCCCGCATATTCCTTGATTCCGGACTGCAGGTTCATCGCAGGAACTGCCTCCTGGCTGTCGCGGCCCTTGGTCAAACCTTTAATCAACTGCTCCACATCAATACCCGAGACGCTTTTCAGCATTTCGGGGGCCGTTGACATCAGCTCGGTCACATAGTTGCTCACTCGCGCAGCACCTTCGCCTTTGCCAGTGTCCACCACCGTCAGCTTATCAATCGACGAAATAGGTTCCGCAATTTTCCCAGCCAGCTCAGGCAGCATTTTCACGATAATATCGAGTACGGCCGCTTCGCCGAATTTCTGGAAGGCTTCCGCCAGCTTTTCTTTGGCTTCCGCTTCAGCCAGACCGCGCAGACGAATAACCTCTGCATCGGCCGTACCTTTGGCACGTTCTGCATCCGCAATCGCCTGGCCCTCGAGCCTGCGCTGCTCGGCAGTCGCTTTTGCCTGGGTTTCGATAGAATACTGAACGGCATCCGCTTCTCTCATCTTACGCGCCTTGTCTGCCTCGGCTGCCTGCTCCACCGCATAACGGTCAGCCTCCGCTTTCTTCTTCACTTCAGCATCATACTGCTTCTCGCGTACTGTAATTTCTTTTTCCTGCAGGTCGATCTCCCGTTCCTTGCGGACGAGCTCTACCTTCATCTGCTCTTCCACCATCGTCTGCTTCGCACGTGCCTCCTGAATATGGTAAGCCTGATCGGCTTCCGCCTTGGCGGTATCCTGTTCCTTCTTAAAGGAGGCTATTTTGAGTTCTTTGGCTTTGGCTGCTTCAGCGATGTTCGTATCACGCAGCAGCTCGGCTTTTTGGCCTTGTTCTTCGGCGTTTGCCTTCTGAATCCGAGCATCCCGCATCGCTTCCGCTTCAGCAATATCGGCATCCCGTTTAACGGCAGCGATTCGCGGCTTACCCAGTGCATCCAGGTACCCGTGCTTATCCCGAACATCTTTAATGGTAAAAGATACAATCTGCAGACCCATTTTTTTGAGGTCACGTGCCGCTACTCCTTGTACCTCCTGGGCGAAACGGTCACGATTCCGGTATACTTCCTCTACGGTCATTGAACCCAGGATGGCACGAAGATGGCCTTCCAGCACTTCCTGCGCTTCCCCTTTGAGCGATTCGATCGGCTTGCCGATGAACTGCTCTGCCGCTGTAGCGACATCTTCAATCGAGCTTCCAACCTTGATGATGGCTACGCCGTCGGCGATGACCGGCACACCCTGCTCCGTATAAACCTCAGGTGTGGAAACATCCAGCTTGTGCGACAGCAGCGAGATAAATTCAGACTGCTGGAATACCGGCAGTATAAATGCACCGCCGCCGCGAACTATTTTTATTTTCCGTCCGGATTCATCCTCCGAAATATTCTTATTCCCCAGAAAAGAACCGGTCACGATCATCGCTTCATCCGGGCCCACCGTTTTGTAACGAGCCCAGAAAGCGATCCCCAGTACAACGATAACAGCAACAACGATCACAGGAATAAGCAGTACATCCCAATTCAGATCCATTGAAGTTCCCCCTTACAAATAGATACTTGATACGTTCAGCTAACCCGGCTGCCTTAACCAACCCTTACGTTTCCAGCTTGGATACGCTCAGCACCCCGTCCTGCAGCTCTACGACGACAACCCTTGTTCCTGCGGCCAGCAGACAGCGGTCAAAGCTGACAGCCGTATGTATCGTATTGCCCGGACCCAGTCTGACCATGACTTCTCCGTATCCTGCAGCCGGAATCGGTACCGTTACTTCTCCAATGCGTCCCGAAAGTTCTGCCATGGAATATCCGATCGACATCTCACTGTTGCGCGAAGGCCGGATATAACCGAAGAAGATGATGAGTACAGCTACAGCTGCTGCAAGCAGAGAGCAGACCAGAATCATTGCTGAAGCGAGCGATGTATATTTGGCCAGCAGCACACCGGTACCGCCAAAAGCCGCCGCAGCTCCGCAAAGTGACACCGGCTTAAATAAATCTGCACCCGGCAGTTCAAAACCGTCCAGCAACCCGCCCAGCAAATCTCCCACAATGACACTGACTGCAGCGAGCAGGACCCCTCCAACCAGAAAACACCAGTAAATCGCTTCCATAAACACTTTCCCCCTTTCCAGCCGGCCGGCATGTTCGAGGGGGCAGCGGCTAAAGGTAGATCCTGCCGCCTAGTGGCCCCTATATCAATAACTACGTATATAAACGGAAATAGTTTCAATATTTTCCTTTTTGTCATATAAACCTACAAAAAAACAGCAAGCCTCCCCAAACAGGGAAACTTGCTGCTAATATACAAGCAAAATAAATTACAGGGAAGCCTCGTAGATAGCCACCACATCTTCACGCTGCAGTTTGGCAAAATTGCCGAACGGGCCGAATTTAACAGCCTTATCCGCCATTACACCAATTTGGCTTGCATCGATGTCGTAGTCCTTCAACGTGCTTGGGGCACCGATCGATGTCCAGAAGTCACGCAGAGCCTGAATACCTTCCAGTGCAGTCTCTTCGTCCGTCTTGCCTGCCGGATCAATATGGAACACATTCACGGCGAGACGCTTGAAACGGCTGACGTCCTGCTGCAGATTATGCTTCATCCAATTCGGGAAAATAATAGCCAGACCGCCGCCGTGCGGAATATCATATACTGCGGATACCGCATGCTCAATGTTATGCGTTGCCCAGTCGCCGGCAAGACCCATGTTAAGAATGCCATTCAATGCCATCGTTCCGCAGAACATGATCGTCTCACGGAGCTCGTAGTTTTCCAGATCCTCAATCAGGCGCGGAGCTGTTTCGATAACAGTACGCAGCACGGTCTCACACCAGCCCAGCTGTACAGGCGTGTTGGTATCCAGGTGGAAATAGTGCTCCAGCACGTGGGACATCATGTCTACCATACCGTAGACAGTCTGATCTTTTGGCAAAGAGTACGTATTCTCCGGATCCAGAATAGAGAAAGCAGGGAATGCATGTACACTGCCCCAGCCCAGCTTCTCTTGCGTTTTCTCATTGGTAATGACGGAGCCGCTGTTCATTTCAGAACCTGTCGCTGCCATAGTCAGGATAGTTCCCAAGGGCAGTGCATCCTGAGCAACGGCTTTGCGTTCTGCAAAATCCCACATGTCGCCATCATATTTGGCACCAACTGCAATCGCTTTGGCACAGTCAAGTACACTTCCGCCGCCTACAGCAAGAATCAGATCGATGTGGTTTGTTTTGCACAGATCAACGCCCTTATGTACCGTGGACAGACGCGGATTCGGCTCAACACCGCTGAGCTCTGTAACTTCAGTTCCGATTTCACGAAGAATGCCAATCACTTTATCATAAAGACCGCTGCGCTTAATGCTGCCGCCGCCATATACGAGCAGGACACGTTTACCGTATTTCGGCACCTCCCGCTTCAAAGCTTCAAGTTGTCCCCGGCCGAAAATCAGACGGGTAGGATTATAGAATTCAAATGCTCTCATCGCAAAAAGTCGCCTCCTGATAGTTAAGTTGGATATCATACACCGTTCGATTGAAGCAATCCGTCGAACCGATGCAGAATGCTGACGCTCACCTATTATATATCTCTGTTAAGCAAGATACAAATCGTAAGCTTATACCCTTTAGAGTGTACATCGAAACAACTCAGCCCATTTTTGACACAAAAATATCCGCTGCCCGCATGGGGCAGCGGATATAGCTTAACCAGATCTTATTGAACTATCCGCAGGCAGATTTATCCTTGTTCTGTATAACCCGCACTGCTGAGGAAACGGCGGAATGCCTGCTGTCCAGCCTCATCGCGCTTGTACACACCGGCCTGTTCAAGAATCTCAACAAATTTCTCCCCGGCCTCATGCTGAATCAGCTCGACGGCCTTCATTTTCTCCAGATTCTGCCCGTGCTTGGCTGCCAGCTGCTTCATCCATTCTGCATGCTGGCGCAGCGGATGCTCTGGCTGGGTCTGAACAGCCTCATAGAGAACTTCATCTCCCGAAAGGGTATCTGCAATAGCATCAAACTCCTCTTTCAGGCGTCCGGGTAAAATTGCAAGCCCCATCACTTCAATCAGCCCGATGTTCTCGCGTTTGATATGATGCATTTCACGGTGAGGATGGAAAATGCCTTCCGGATGCTCGTCGCTGGTCCGGTTGTTGCGCAGAACCAAATCCATCTCAAATGCACCATCGCTGCGGCGGCGGACGATAGGAGTCACTGTATTGTGCGGAACCCGATTTCCGTTATCCTCCGTAAATGCTGCAATACCGGCCGCAGGATCACTGTAAGCCTTCCAGGCTTCGTAGATGTCGTTACCCGCCTCGAGCAGCTCTCTGCGATCATGCGAAGCCAGACGGATGACCGTCATCGGCCATTTCACAATACTCGCTGTGACCGAAGCATGCTGGGCATGCCCGAATACAGCCTCTGCAGGGGCATTTTGAATCGGGAAGGTATGCCGTCCACCCTGGAAATGGTCATGCGTCAGAATTGAGCCGCCTACGATGGGCAGATCTGCATTAGAACCGATGAAGTAATGAGGGAATGATTCGGTGAAAGCGAGCAGACGGGCAAGCGTCTGCTTCGTCAGCTTCATCGGTACGTGATCATGATGGAATACAATACAGTGCTCGTTATAGTAAACATATGGCGAGTACTGCAGGAACCACGGCTCGTCGTTCAGCTCCAGCGGAATAATCCGCAGGTTCTGACGGGCCGGGTGATTGATGCGTCCGGCGTAACCGACATTCTCCCGGCACAGCTGGCATTTCGGATAGACCGGCGGCGGCAGAAGCTTGGCTGCTGCAATCTCAGCCGGGTTCTTCTCCGGCTTCGACAGATTGATGGTCATCTCGATATCGCCGTATTCACTGGCCTGTTTCCAATACACATTTTTGGAGATCCGGTCCATTCGGATGTAGTTGGAATCAATTGATAATTTATAAAAGTGATTCGTAGCCGCTTCAATTCCCTGCTCATCCGCTGTTCTGCGGAATTGAGCCACTACTTCAGACGGTCTGGCCATCAGTTGGCCCATGATTTTGGCGTCCAGTAGGTCACGGTAAGTATCCGAGTTGTCTGGAATCAGTCCGATGGCATAGCCGTAATCAATCAGCATATCCAGCAGCTGCTGCGGTCCATCCTGAGGGGCCGGCAGCGGCTCCCCGAGATAAGGTTCGCTGAACCCGAACTGCTCCAGCAGCAGGTTGCGTGCATAGTCCCGGTCCGGTTCTTCGATCAGCCCGGTCTGCAGGGCGTACAGCACCAGGCGTTCTATAGCATGAAGCACGTCATCCTGTGAATGTGCCGCTTCTGTAACTATTGTGTGAGGCTGCTGCATCATTAATCTCTCCTCGCTGTTCTCCCGCTTATTCTCCGTATCCGTTCGGATGCGAGCTGTGCCAGCTCCAGGCATCCTGGATAATATCTTCTAGCTTGGTGCGCTTCGGTTCCCAGCCCAGGACCGAGCGCGCTTTATCCGACGATGCAACCAGAATGGCCGGGTCGCCCGCACGGCGCGGTTCAACAACGACCGGAATTTCGCGGCCGGTTACCTGGCGTGCCGTCTCAATGACTTCCTTCACGGAAAAACCGAGTCCGATTCCGAGATTAAATACATTGCTGTCTTCACCACGGCGCAAGTAGTCAACGGCGCGCAGGTGGGCATCAGCCAAATCGCTGACATGAATGTAATCACGGATGCAGCTGCCATCCGGTGTCGGGTAATCTTCGCCAAAGACAGCGATGTGAGAGCGCTGCTGCAGCGCCGTCTGAAGCACCAGCGGAATCAGGTGGCTCTCCGGACGGTGGTCTTCACCGATCTTGCCGCTGTGATGGGAGCCCGCTGCGTTGAAGTAGCGGAGTGCCACGTATTTGATACCGATAACTCGGTCAAACCAGGACATCATGCGTTCCATCATCAGCTTGGTTTCGCCGTAGACATTGGTTGGTTCGGTGCGGTCGGTCTCCACGATTGGCGTTTTCTCCGGCTCACCGTAAGTAGCGGCGGTAGAGGAGAAGACAATTTTGCTGACACCCGCATCCTTCATGGCTTCGAGCAGACACAGGGTTCCGAATACGTTATTGTCATAATATTTGCCCGGATTCTGCATGCTCTCACCAACCAGGGAGTTAGCTGCAAAATGGATGACCGCATCGATGCTGTTCTCGGCGAACAGCTTTGCCAGCAATTCCTTGTCACGCAGATCACCTTCATACAGTTTGCCGCCAAGGAGTGCCTCCCGATGGCCGGTCTGCAGGTTGTCGATGACAACAACCTCTTCACCTTTCTCAAGCAGTGCTGCTACCGTATGTGATCCAATATACCCTGCTCCGCCGGTTACGAGAATTGCCATGTTAGTTGTCCCCCTTCAGTTCTTTAACTCCATCTCCTACATTACATACATAGAAAGCAGCTTCCAGACCGGTACGTTCTTTGTAGTTCGTACCCACCTGCTTCAGGAACTGGTCTACTGAGTCTTCATGAACCAGAGATACGGTACATCCGCCGAAGCCGGCTCCCGTCATACGCGCACCTAGTGTACCTGTAATCTGGCGGGCTTCCTCCACCATGACATCCAGCTCAAGGCAGCTGACTTCATAGAGATCACGCAGCGAATCATGTGACTGATTCATCAATTGGCCGAACTGGACAAGATCGTTGCTGCTGAGCGCGTCGACCGAAGCGAGTACACGCGCATTCTCTTCCACCACATGCTTCGCGCGGCGGCGGACCGTCTCGTCTTGAATGGATCCCTGCAGTCCCTCAAACTGCTCTGGCGTAAGCTGTGCCAGATAGTTTAATTCCGGACGCTGCTGCTTCAGGATCGACAGCGCCTCTTCGCATTGACTGCGGCGCTCATTGTAGGCGGAGTCCACTAGGCCGCGGCGTTTGTTCGTATTGCCGATAACCAGCTTGTAGCTGCCTGTTACGAAAGGAACTTTCTTGTACTCCAGCGTATCGCACATCAGCAGGATGGCATGATCCTGTGCGCCGTTGGCCACCGCGAACTGATCCATAATGCCGCAGTTGACGCCAACATAATTGTTCTCTGCCTTTTGGGACATGACGGCAAGCTGAACTGTATCCAGCGGACCATTCTCCAGCGAGAGGAAGGCGTAGCCGGTTACTACTTCCAGGGAAGCGGAGGAAGAGAGGCCGGAGCCGTTCGGAATCTCGCCGTGGAACAGCAGATCGTAACCCTTGGTCGGAACCACGCCGATCTTTTGCAATTCTGTCAATACGCCAATCGGATAATCCACCCATTCTTCTGTCTTGTTCTGCCCGAAATCGCGGATCGAGGTCTGGCCTTCATAAGGCATATTCGTGGAAGCCAGGCGGATTTGATCGTCATCACGTTCACGGATGATCAGCGTCGTGCCGAATTCCAGTGCAGCCGGAAGCACATAACCTCCATTGTAATCAATATGTTCACCAATCAGATTCACGCGTCCCGGAGCATGGAATACACGTACCTCTGCGGAGCTGTCTCCGTATTTGTCTATAAATTTCTGCTTCAGTTCAGCTGTGTTCATTTCACAGGTCACCTCATTTGAAGGATTAATATAATCATTTCTTATGTTCTCAGTATAAATCAGCGGAACGGGTTTTGTAATGTAACCATGTGTTTTGAATATGGATAAATGTGACCTTACCGTTTACAATTAGAACTGACCCTCGTCACATCCAGCCATCTTCTAATGAAAAGGAGATTTGGAGTATGCTTCCAACATCTACGTATTCTGTGGCTTCGAACCCGCTTACACTTCCGGAGAACGAGCTGCGCGTGCTTTTTGCAGGTGAGAGTCAGACCAAGCCGGGTCATGCTCTCGGCCCGAAGTTATATGACTATTATCTGTTTCACTATATCGAAGCAGGCCGGGGCACCTTCCACACGGAGGAGCATGCCTTCGAGCTCAGTCAAGGCGACTGCTTCCTCATCTATCCCGGACAGCTGATTCGATATGCTTCTGACTCGGAGAAGCCCTGGCGCTACCGCTGGGCAGCCTTTGCAGGCCGCGATGCCGAGCGTCTCGTTCAGGAAGCAGGCTTCCTGAACGAGAGACCTATTTTGCACCTTGGTCCGGATAGTCAGGTTCCGCACCAGATCAGCGAGATGCAGCAGGCCTTCTACAGCCGTCAGGACCATGCTCACCTAACTGCCTTGGGCAACCTCTATCTGGTGGCAGGCGAGCTCCGGGCAGGTGCATCCGTATTGAGCCAGATGGACAGTACGGATAACCAAGTCGGACGGATCGTCAAACAAATGATCCAGTATATGTCCACCCAATATGCGCACCCGGTATCTATTGAACAGATGTGTGCCAGTCTGGGATATAACCGGGCGTATTTGTCACGTATTTTCAAGAAAGAAACCGGCCTCACCCCCGTTACCTATCTTCTTAAGCTGCGAATCGATAAATCCAGACAGCTGCTGCGGGAACGGCCGGAACTGTCGATTGAGCAGGTGTCAGCCTCGGTGGGCCTCTCGGATGCCCTTTATTTCTCACGCCAGTTCAGCCGCTTCTACCATATGGCTCCGAGCGTCTATCGGACCAAGGTCAGCCGGAAGCCTTCCGAGAATCAATAACACTATGTACTCTATCAGCCTACTTCATCAGCATGGCGGCATACAGCAGCGGCCCGACTTTTGGATCAACCAAAAGCGGGCCGCTATTGCATTAGCTATAAGATTACAATGTACGATGCCCCTACGGCAAATTTACTGCTGAACGGGTTTCTGCTCCTGGTCCGTACTGCGCAGGATTGATTCGATCCGCTCCAGCTCTTCGGAGGAAAATTCCAAATTGTTCAGCGCAGCGACATTCTCCTCGATCTGGGAAGGACGGCTTGCACCGATCAGTGCCGAGGTTACCCGTCCGCCCCGCAGCACCCAGGCCAAGGCGAACTGAGCCAGACTCTGTCCGCGGGCCGCAGCCATCTGGTTCAACGCACGAATTTTACGCAGCGCTTCAGGAGTAATATTGTTCTCGTTTAGGAACACGGAAGCGCTGGCCGCACGGGAATCTTCAGGTACTCCGTTCAGGTATTTGTTCGTCAGCATCCCCTGCTCCAGCGGACAAAAAGCGATGCTTCCGATGCCGTTCTCCTCCAGCACATCCTGCAGTCCATTCTCAATCCAGCGGTCCAGCATGGAATAACGAGGCTGGTGGATAAGCATCGGTGTCCCCAAATCCTTGAGGATCCGGACCGCCTCGGCTGTCTTCTCCGCAGTATAATTGGAGACACCGACATACAGTGCTTTACCTGAACGCACGATATGATCAAGTGCCTGCATCGTTTCTTCCAGCGGGGTATCCGGGTCAAAACGGTGGGAATAGAAAATATCAACATAATCCAGTCCCATCCGCTTCAGGCTCTGATCCAGACTGGAGATCAGGGATTTGCGCGACCCCCATTCCCCGTAAGGACCCGGCCACATATGATAACCCGCCTTGGTCGAGATAATCAGCTCATCCCGGTAGGGCTTAAGATCATTCGCCAGCACCTGTCCGAAGAACTGCTCCGCAGAGCCGGGAGGCGGTCCGTAGTTATTGGCCAGATCAAAATGGGTAATTCCCAGATCGAACGCGCGGGTCACCATATTACGGCCGTTCTCCGCATTGCTCGTGCCTCCAAAATTATGCCACAAACCGAGTGAGATGGCCGGCAGCTTCAAGCCGGTGCGACCACACCGGTTATATTTCATTCCTTCATATCGGTCCTCGCTTGCCAAATAAACCATACCAATCCCTGCCTCTCGCTCGAATGTATATGTTTCATTAAATTGCATGATGTTTCCGCAAGACATTTGATGATGCACATGCCGAACTGGCAGCAGACCCGGGTACTTTTGTCTCAGGCCTGATCCAGAGAATATCATATCCCTTTTGCAGAGCCGTTACAAGAAACCGATTTCAAACTCTATCATTTCCTGCAGTTTACTCTCCGGCAGCCTTATCCAGCCGTTCCATGACCTGACCGATTGGTTCGGTAATCAGCAGATCTGCCATGCGGTCATAAGCGGTAGGAGCTGCATTCAGAAGTACAGTATGACTGCCCTGAAAATATGTAATCAATTGAGCCGCCGGATACACCGTCAGAGATGTTCCGCCCACCAGCAGAAGGTCAGCCTTCGTGATCGCATCGATGGAAGAGTACAGCGTGTGCTGATCCAACTCTTCCTCATACAGAACCACATCCGGGCGGATCATGCCACCGCAAACGCTGCAGCGGGGTACGAGTTCAGGGCTGTTCATCACTTCCTGCAGGCTGTAATTGCGGGAACAGCTCATGCAGTAATTACGGTGAACCGAGCCGTGCAGCTCCAGTACATGACGGCTGCCTGCAGCCTGATGAAGACCATCAATATTCTGTGTGATCACTGCCTTCAGCCTGCCTTCACGTTCCAACCGTACCAGCAGACGATGACAACCATTAGGCTGAGCATCTGGGTGAAGCATCTTACTTTTGTAGAAGTCATAGAACACTTCAGGATGCTCTGTAAAAAAGGAACGGCTCAGCATCACCTCCGGCGGATACGGTGAATGAACTTCGGTCTGATACAGACCGGCCGCTGACCGGAAATCAGGAATTCCGCTCTCAGTTGAAGTTCCTGCACCTCCGAAGAAGACGATGGATGAGCTGTTCTGAATCCAGGACAATAATGTTGCTTCGCTGCTGTTCACGATTAATCCCGCCTCCTGTATCTCATTCCTTCACTTGTATACCGTGATAGTCCCGAATGATCACATCTGCATCCGCAAGATGGGATGAGCTCCCGGAATCCGGAGACAGCCCTACAGCCAGACGGACACCGGCCTGCCTGCCCATCTGCATATCCCCGTTGCTGTCACCAATCAGAATGGTATCTTCCGGATGGAGTCCCAGTGTCCGTGAAGCGGTAATGGCTAATTCGGGATGCGGCTTGCCCCAGGTAACCTGATCATATCCAAGAATCAGGTCGAAATATTCACGAAGTCCAGCCCATTCCAGCTGCTCCTCCGCTTCCCTGGTGCCGTCTGAAGTGACAACGGCGAGCTTCACGCCCACCCTCACACAGTCCTCCAGAAAGGACTGAAGCCCGGGAAGAGCCTGCACCGGCCGGCTCTGTCGCAGCTCCTGCATCGCCTGATCAGCCAGTCCGCGAACCTGTGTCATTGCCTCATTCCATGGCAACCCGGCCGTATAGAGCTGCCATGCCAGAATAGCGATCGTATCCTCAGCCGTTCCCATAGCCAGCGGCCCCTCCGGATTATAGGCAATAACCCTACCTTCATGGTCATGCCGTGTTCCCAGTACCTGCTCTCTTGCTCCGCTAAATCCCGTACCAAGCTCAGACAGCCTCTGCTCCGTCAGGTTCAAAATGGTCGTGGCCCACGGCCCCCACAGCTGCATGAAATCAAGCAGAGTGCCGTCCTTATCGAACAAAATACCGTTGCATTCAGCAGTCCGTTCTCCGATCTGAATTACAGCCATGGCTTCCTCCGTTTTCAGGTCGTTTACGTTTCATAACGTCAGCCTTTAATATTCTTTAACCAATTCAGGAGACTCTGTACAGTTTGTTTGCGCTGCTCATCTTCGCTGATCCCCGGTTTTCCGTCGCCCTTCTGAATGCCGTAATCGCCAAACTGTGCATGATTGCCGCCCTCAATCAGCTTGTATACCGCATCCTCAGGCAGATAGGAGTGCCCCTGTTTATATTTGGCGGTATCCACCACTTCATCCTTCGAGCCAAGAATGGACAGTGCGGGAAGTCCGCTGCTTTTCAAGCTTCCTTTTTCATCGGGGTATGCCCCCAGAAAGAAAACACCTTTCAACTGGCTTGCATGACCGGCTGTGTAACGCGCTGCCATGGCCCCGCCAAGGGAATGGCCCCCGATCACAAAGGTCTCGTTCGGATAAGCTTTTAATACATCATCTGCCCGCTTGGAGCCCAGAACGGCGAGGTTCAGCGGCATTTTGACGATAACGACATGATGTCCCTGCAGTGCGAGATCCCGCGCCATGGGCGCATAGCTTTCCGGTTTGACAAGTGCACCTGGATAAAAAATAACGCCAGGGCCCTGAATCTGCTCAGGCACAAAATCAATCCACTCCTTCGTGACCTTCACGACAGGAGCTGTCGTGCTGGCGCTCATAGCAGCTGCGGCCTCCTGCTGCGGCTCATACGGAATCAGATAACGCCAGACGGCAACACCTCCGGCGAGAACAATCAGCAGGATGACACTTAATACGATTTTGGGCCATCTTTTTTTCTTACGACTGCCAAAGGACAGCTTATACTTGTTTTTTCTACGCATAGGCTTCCCCTTTCCATAAAATAAAGCAGCTCCCTGTATGGCGAGCTGCTTAACATTATATCAGGAATCTGCTTGGTTCTGGAATCCCAGCGCTTGATTGAGCTGTCCCTGTCCGCAGGGCATCAGGCTGGAGAAGTTTTCGCTTTACGGTAAGCTTCCACATATTTCTGGGCCTGTTCACGGATACTCTCCATGTTGCCTGTCCGGACAGCATCGGCCGTCAGCTCGGATCCGACACCAACTGCTACCGCTCCGGCTGCCACCCATTCCTTCATATTGGATAGAGATACCCCGCCGGTCGGCATAAAATTAGCCTGCGGCAGCGGCCCTTTCAGTGTCTTGATCATAGACGGGGCGAACATACTGCCTGGGAACAGCTTCATAATATCCACGCCCAGCTCCAGGGCTTCCTGGATTTCAGCCGGTGTTACAACCCCTGGCATAATCGGTATACGATAGAGGTTACACATGCGAACGGTCTCCGGGTTCAGCGACGGACTGACCACAAATTCAGCGCCTGCCATAATTGCTGCCCGCGCAGTGACGGGTTCGAGCACAGTTCCGGCCCCGATAATGGCGAAACGCTCAGGTTCGCTGCTGTCCCAGTGATATACTCGTCTCAGTTTCTCGATTGCCTGCAGCGCACCCGGCACAGTCATCGTAATTTCTATAACCCGGATCCCGCCCTCGATGGCCTGCTCCGCCATTTCTACTACATCGTCAGACGTATTCGCCCGCAGGACGGCTACCATGCCCAGCTCTTCAATCTTTTGCAGCAGCTTAAGCTTATTCATTACGCTCTCTCCTCCGCATTGGTTAACATGATGGTACTGCAGACCTCAGGCCGCTTATCAGCGCTCTACGTGCACTGCTCCATTCAGGTAGGCATCCAGCTGGGCCTCTGTAGGAAGCGCTTCCCAATCACCGTGCGCCTGAATAACCAGTGAGCCTGCCAGATTGCCCAGGCGAGTCGCCTCGACAGGATCATATCCTTTCAGCAAACCGGTCAAAAAGCCTGCACAGAAAGCATCTCCTGCTCCAACCGTATCGACGACATGCTCGGCTTTATAATAGGGAACCTCCGTGACTTGGCCATTGGCTACCACATAGGTTAGCCCGGGACCGCCCTTGACAATCGAGACGCGGTCCTGTTCCACCAGCCGGCCCAATACCTCCGTATCCTGATCCACATCATATAGTAATTTCATTTCATCCATGCCTGGCAGAAAATAATCGGCCTGCTCCGCCAGCCGCAGCACGACCGGACGTGCCTGCTCGATACTCCACAGCTTCAGGCGCAGGTTCGGATCAAAGCTGACCCGTACGCCCGACTGCCTGGCGATCTTAATCGCAAGCTCCACAGAAGCAAGCGAAGTCGGACTGATTGCCGCTGTAATACCGGTGACATGCAGAATTTTAGCGCTCTCAATATAGGCAGCATCCAGCTGTTCAGGCAGCATACGGCTGGCTGCAGAACCAGTACGGTAATAATAGACCGATGACCTGCCCGCTGTCTGCTCACGCAGCATCAGCCCCGTAGGACTGTGGTCATCCTGTCCGGCTCTTGATACATCCACACCTTCGCCGCGGATGCCCTTCAGGATCATCGAACCTACAGGATCTGCACCCAGCCTGCCGAACCAGCCGCTCCGGTGTCCGAGACGTGCGATTCCGATCGCCACATTACTCTCGGCTCCTCCGAACGATTTAACCAGATTGGAGGCGTACTCCAACCCTCTGGAATCCTGCGCGGTTAGCAGGCCCATACTCTCCCCGAACGTGACAACCTCCGGCGCCGCTTCATGCTTCACACTCATTGGCATTCCCCTTTGTCCAGCACATTTACTCCCATTTTCTTATCCATCGGAAACGTTGTCAACCCAAATAAAGTCAATTCATGTGGATTGTTCAACATTTTGACGAAAACACAGGATATGAGAACGTTTACGGTTGTGATAGAAATCACAATTATATATGTCAGCCAGGTGTACCTTGGTACTGAGGATTTCATTAAGTCTCTCTATGCGGATATAAAACGAACAGGTAGAGATATAGAGCCGGCGGCTCGACGCCGGAATCTCTTTGGGGGGAATGTATCATGAACAGCAGGCAGCATGACCAGGGGGAAACCTTTTTTCTGAACCTGCGTTTTCTGTTGATTTTATGTGTATTTGTAGGGAATGCGATTGAGCCGCTGCTGACACAGGTAGCGCCCATGCAGCAGCTGTACCAGTGGATTTTTACATTTCATATGCCTTTGTTTGTATGGGTTACAGGTTATTTTGCCAAAAGCAGTCTGTCAGGAGGCAAAGGAAAGCAGGTTCTCCTCCAGATTGCTGTGCAGTATGTCATTTTTCAATCGGTGTATTCCATACTGGATCAGCTTGTCTTCCAGGTTCCGCACATTCACCGCTCTTTCTTCGCACCTTACCTGCTGCTCTGGTTCCTGGCGAGTCACTTTTGCTGGCGTCTTCTACTGTTAGGCATGCAGCGTCTCGGTCTGGTGCCTGCTGTACAGATCGCTGTGTCGGCACTATTAGGCGTCCTGGTCGGATATCTGCCGGTAGAAGGGATATGGCTCAGTGTCAGCCGGACATTCGTCTTTCTGCCCTTTTTTATGCTGGGTTATCATCTCTCCTATGCGAAAATAGCCCGCTGGCTTACACCGGGGCGTCGCCTTGCGGCCGGAAGTACCTCAGCAGCGCTGCTGCTGTTCAGCGGACTGCTGTTCAGTAAAATCCCTGCCGGCTGGCTCTATGGCAGCATGACGTTTGGACAGCTGGGCCATCATGAATGGTTTGCCGGCGTCTATCGGATTGGTGTCTACGGGCTGCAGGCCGGGTGCAGTATCGCTTTTATCGGCTTGGTCCCGCTCGCCGCAGGAGCCGTTACCGAAATGGGCCGCCGGACGCTGTATGTCTTTCTGCTGCACGGCCTGATTATCCGGGCGGCAGCGGCCAGCGGTATGTACAATTCGATTTATACGGCTGCCGGGGCGGCTGCGGTAATAGCGGGAGCGGTGCTGATGACCCTGCTGCTCACACAGCGGCCTGTACGCAGAGCGGTGCATCTGGTGATCGAACCGGAGGTTGGACGACTCGCTGGCTGGATTCGAATTCCTGCACGGCACTCCGCCTCGTAGACCTTGGGTCCGCGCTGTCCGTTTCAGCTGCCTGTCCCAAGGTCAAGGAGGTCATGAAGCAAATTGTTTCCTTATGCGCTTTGATTCATTTTATCCAACCGTGGTAAATAAAAGATGCGCGCTACAAAAAACAACTTAATCTATAAGGAGTGATTTGTTATGGCACGTAATAACAACGGTAAAATGAGTCGTGAAGAAGCAGGTCGGATGGGCGGCGAGGCCACTTCCAAAAAGCATGATAAGGAATTTTACCAGGAAATCGGCAGAAAGGGCGGCGAAGCCACTTCTGAGTCTCATGACAAGGAATTCTATCAGGAGATTGGCAGAAAAGGCGGAGAGTCTACAGCTGATTCCCATGACAAAGACTTTTACAGGGAAATTGGCCGTAAGGGCGGACAAAACTAATCCCTTGCCATTGGCGCAGGAGAGCCTGCAGCAGCGAAACCGCTGCTGCAGGCTCTTTTTAATGTCCGGGCTTTCTTTCTAATCCGGCCTTCTGGAGCTGCTTCGATCAGAAGCCCGTGTATGCGTTTTAAGCAAAACACTGAAATTGTCGATATTGCTAGAAAAACCTTCCCAGTTATGATAGACTCTTTAGAAAATAACTGTTGGATTATAGTCGTTTAAAGCGTTACACCAACACACCGATCGAGGGGGAACGAAATCATGACAGCACCAAAAAAAATGCGCTCCGACATGATAAAAAAAGGTTTTGACCGTGCACCACACCGCAGTCTGCTGCGCGCTGCCGGTGTCAAAGAAGAGGATTTCGGCAAGCCGTTCATCGCGGTCTGCAACTCCTACATTGATATCGTGCCCGGCCATGTTCATCTTCAAGAGTTTGGTAAAATCGTAAAAGAAGCGATCCGTGAAGCCGGCGGGGTTCCTTTTGAGTTTAATACGATCGGTGTCGACGACGGAATTGCGATGGGACATATCGGAATGCGTTATTCCCTGCCAAGCCGTGAGATTATCGCCGATTCCCTGGAAACGGTCGTCTCGGCCCACTGGTTTGACGGTATGGTCTGTATTCCCAACTGTGACAAAATTACACCGGGCATGCTGATGGGCGCCCTGCGTGTAGACATCCCGACCATCTTTGTCAGCGGCGGACCGATGAAAGCCGGCAAGGACAAGAACGGCCGTTCCATCTCCCTGACCTCTGTCTTCGAAGGCGTTGGTGCCTACCAGGCTGGTAAGATCGATGATCAAAGCCTGCTTGAACTGGAACAGTACGGCTGTCCAACCTGCGGCTCCTGTTCCGGCATGTTCACGGCGAACTCCATGAACTGCCTGGCTGAAGCACTTGGCCTTGCTCTCCCGGGCAACGGAACCATTCTCGCTGTCGCGGAAGAGCGCAAGGATTTTGTCCGCCAGTCTGCGAAGCAGCTGATGGAACTGATCAAGCTGGACCTGAAGCCGCGCGATATCGTGACCAAAGAAGCGATCGATAACGCATTTGCCCTGGATATGGCTATGGGAGGCTCTACTAACACAGTGCTTCATACGCTGGCTCTTGCTCATGAGGCTGAGATCGACTATCCAATCGAGCGTATCAATGAAGTGGCTAACCGTGTTCCTCATCTGGCGAAACTGGCTCCTGCATCAGACTGGCATATCGAGGACGTGCATAATGCAGGCGGCGTGAGCGCCGTACTGAACGAGCTGCTGAAGAAACCTGGCGCTCTGCATCCGGACTGCATCACAGTAAGCGGCAAAACGCTCCGTGAGAACGTGGAAGGACAGGAAATTCTTAATACCGAAGTCATTCACAGACTGGACAATCCGCATTCCGAGCGCGGCGGCCTGGCTGTTCTGTTCGGTAACCTGGCACCACAGGGCTCCATCATCAAAGTGGGTGCCGTTGATTCATCTGTCGGCGGGTACCACCGTGGTCCTGCGATCTGCTTTGACTCGCAGGAAGACGCACTGGCTGGAATTGCGAACGGTAAGATTCAGGAAGGACACGTTGTCGTGATCCGTTATGAAGGTCCTAAAGGCGGTCCGGGCATGCCAGAAATGCTCGCGCCAACTTCCCAGATCGTGGGTATGGGACTTGGAGCCAAGGTTGGTCTGATTACGGATGGACGTTTCTCCGGTGCTTCCCGCGGAATCTCGATTGGACATATCTCTCCGGAGGCCGCAGAAGGCGGACCAATCGCATTCGTTGAAGACGGTGATATCATCGAACTTGATCTCAACAACCGTACTATCCAGCTGGAGATCAGCGACGAGGAATTTGACCGCCGCCGTGCCAACTGGAAAGAGTTCGAACCGAAGGTCAAAAAAGGCTACCTGGCCCGTTACTCCAAGCTTGTTACGAATGCCAGCTCTGGCGGCGTCATGAAAATCTAATCAAGCAGAGAATACAATAGATTGAACATACGAATAACGCCCCGGGCATGGCCTGGGGCGTTATTCGTATGTTCAATCTAAGCATAACAAAAGGGGAAAGCCTCAGGTCCCCCTGCTGCCTTCCCCTGCTATTTATGCTGACAATGCTTCTACGGGAACCGCTGCACCCGATAACTTAGGCGCTGTCTTCGTGCCGGCACCCGGCTGCTGAACCGCCGCCTGCTCTTCGCCTTCCGACACAAGTTCACGAAGTCCTACAATCAGCTGTTCCAGCTCTTCGAAGCTGTCCACCATGCGCTGAGTCAGATTACGCTGTTCTTCCACACTAGCCAGGATTTGTTCTGCGGCAGCACTCGACTGCTCGGTTACACTTGAAATTTCGGATACTTCGTTAACGACCTTGGTCGAAGATTCCTTCATCGTTGTGGAACTGCTCTCAATATCCTGGGCCTGATTCAGCACCTGCTGCGAATTGCTGTTAATGGTACGGAACACTTCATCAGCCGCCTGAACCGTATTCTTTCCCTGCTCCAGTGAAATGCTGATCGTGTTGAACCGCTCAGTCAGCACTTCAATCCGGCCTTTCAAGCGATGCAGAATTCCGGAAATATCCGTAGCCGATTGACCGGAATGTTCTGCCAGCTTGCGAACCTCGCCGGATACGACCGCAAATCCGCGGCCGTGTTCCCCGGCGCGCGCAGCTTCAATGGCTGCATTCAGCGCGAGAAGGTTCGTCTGATTGGCAATCTCTGAGATTCCATCCAGCATAGCTGACATGGACTCACTCTCTGCATTAAATTCCTTCATATCAACGGCTGTCCGGCTTACCACGTCATATACTTCCTGCATTTGACCATTCAAATGATCCATCTTCGCACTGCCCTCTTTAGTAATGGAGGCCATCTGCGCGGACAGCTCTTTCATTTGTTGGGAGTGGGAGGCCACTTCCGTAATATGCTGATCGGATAACGTCAGGGATTCGGAAATTTCTGCAACACTGCTTGCCTGGAACTCGACCCCTTTGGCTACCTCAGCAAAGCCCACCGTAACTTCTTTCGTAATGGAACCGGTATCGTCAACTTTCTGTTTCAGCTGGTCCGTAAATACGGACAAGCCGGAGACCGCTTCTTTGACACGCTCCAATACACTTTCTACGCGTACTCTGGATATCTCCACTTCTTCGCGACGGCTTTCACTATCCGTAAACAGCTTCTTGTTCAGACGGGAGACTGTGATCAGGATAATGCCGGTAACGATAAACATCGCTACATTGATCAGATCAGAGAACAGCAGATCTACCGACTTGGAGGAGACAACCACCAATTCGCCCAGGAAGAAGAGCAGCAGGGCTGAGAAACCGATGGTGTAATACTTGGTGTTGGGGTACAGAAGCAGCGGGGCGATGATCAAAATGCCCTGTACAGTACTGATGGATCCCCAGCTCACATAAACACCACTCACAATAGTACCCGTCAGTACAATCCATGGAACGCTATGTATGAACTTTTTACGTAAGTTCATGATAGTTACAGCTGCTGAGAAAATAACGGAGATCGTCGAGGAGATTAATAAGCTCGGCACAATCAGAGTAATCGCACAGCTGATAGCCGTAATGGCCCATAACATATAGCTGATGAGCTTATTCCTTTGTAGAATAATTTGATCGTTACGGTTCATATTTCCTCATCCTTTAGTCTTAGTTTTGAATAACTGCTACCCTTTATATCGGTAAAAATACCTAAATTATAAATACAAACCTAATAATCTCCATAAAAAAACCTTCAACCCTCTCCATTGGAGAGAATTGAAGGTTTCTCTGTTGGTTATACGGCAGAACCTGAACCACTCAGCTCCTGGCCTGCAGCCAGCTCCAGTGCACCATCAGAAGCTAACATGGGTTCTTCCTGAAACCCGGATTTAAGAAATCGATACATCAATACAGAATTCGGCATCAGCATCATCTTGGGCACCAGCTCCTGGGAACGCTGCTTCAGGCGCTCTTGGCCTGCCGGGTGAATGACACTCATCAGCACTTTAAGGTACATTTTGGTTGAGGCAGCAAAAATACCGGGAGGCAGATCACGGATCATAAAACCAAATTGTTCAGGTCCCCGGTTAATCATACTGACCCCGTATAATGCCTTGGCCTGACGCAGCTCAGGATCATGATATACAGCCTCGGCCAGTTCGGGCAGCTGCTTCTCAACCTGACGAATCATTTTAATCGCCAAATGCATCGCTGTCTTGGAGGCTGTACCAATCTCAAACAACTTCTTGTTGTCAAAATGCAGCTCAATAACCGGATCCCCATCCTCAAGAAGGGTACCATCCTCCAAGTCAACGCTGGCTCCATGATAGGCACGCAGACGGTAATGAAGAATGGGATCCACTGGGCTGGCTGCCTTCAGATGAAATACATAATGAAACACCTTTTCATACTGCAGCCACAGCTGAACCAGTGCCCGTTTGGCCGGCGATACTCTGGAAGCTGCCCTTTCCGGTACGATGCCGGCCAGCTGGTCTACCGTCACGCTGCGCAGACCTCTCTTCTCAGCCTCAATCAGCACACGCTCCAGCGCGATCAACATCTGCTGCGGGGCACCTTCATTCGCACCCAGCGTAGATCCGCAATCGTGCAGCAGCATAACTTCCCCGCCGCGAAGCTTCTTCAGCATCCGTTCTGTCAGCCGGTCTGCACCAATTTTCTCGCGCCAGTCACCGAACATGGCAGACCATAAAATAATGCGGCGGTTGCTGCGCTTGGCTACATCAAAGAAATTGACGATTCCCCATGGCGGGCGATAGAACGACGTATGATGCTTGGTCACATCGTAAATAATCTGGTCTGTACGGGCAATCTGCTTTTTCACCGTTCCGGGGCGCATCAGCCAATTCGTCCGGTGCACATAATTGTGAATTCCAATCAGATGTCCCTCGTCATACATCCTTTTCAAGAGTTCGGGAGACTTCTCCGCATTGGCGCCCACAACAAAAAAAGTGGCCTTTGCATTATATTTTTGCAACAGGTCAAGCAGTTGAGGCGTATAAGTAGGGTCGGGACCATCATCGAAGGTCAGGGAAAATTCGGTGTCACTCTTGCCCTTGCGGAATACCCTGAATCCGAATAACCTGCTTATTATTCCAGGAATAAAAGCATAAAAAGAAGAAATATAAAACAACCATAGCAGCAAAGTCTGCATGTCTAATTCCCCACTTTTCTTTCATGACTTTGGCTTGCCAATGTACTATGAAAAATACACTAACTCTCTTATTTTAACACAACCGACCAAAAAATTGGGGTGATCTTTCAAAAAAACAAAGCCGTCATGTACAATAAGAAAAACACTCCGCATTTAGATTCCCATCATAATCTACTGACACTAAATGCCTACTCTGAAGGAAAGGGTCGTTGTTTATACTATGCTTCCACTCTACAAAAAATATTGGAGAACCGTATTTGATATTGCTTTAATTGTATTAACGGTATATCTGACCATGTTCGTCTTCAGTAAATTATATCAGGTTGCGGCGCCCGTGTTTCTTTCTTTTCTTGTCTTTATTTGCATTGAGCCTCTCGCTCGGCTGCTTCACCGGAAAGGAATGGCCAAGCCATTTGCTTCCGCCATATCTGTCCTGCTCTTTGTCCTGATTATCCTGGGACTGATATCGGGTTTAGGTCTGATCATTATCTCGCAGTTTGCGCAGCTCTCGGACAGTCTGCCCGAATACACTCACATTATTCAGAAGGAGTTCACCTCCCTGACTGCCTTCCTGCGGGACCGCATGTCGAGCCTTCCGCCGGATGTGACGGATAAACTGAATGAATATTTTGCCCTTGCGACCAACTATGCATCCACATGGGCTACAGGTGCCCTCAAGTACATCATGGGTCTGCTTGGCTCCTTCTCATCCTTCATTACAAATTTCGGGATCGCCATCATCCTGGCCTTTTTCCTGAGTATGGAGATTGAGCTGTGGAAACGTCTGGCCCGCGAGAAGACACCAAAGACGCTCAAGAGTGTATTCTATTTTGTTAAAAATCATGTCCTGAAAGCCATCTGGTCTTACATCAAGGCACAAATGATCCTCGTCTCGATCACGTTCGTTATCGTATTTGTCGGCCTGCTCATTCTGCGTACTGGCAACGCATTCTCGGTTGCACTGGTCAGTGCTGTCTTTGATATTCTTCCGCTGCTCGGTGTTCCGGCGATCCTGCTGCCATGGGCAATCTATCTGTTCATCGTTGGCAAAACAGGTCTTGCTATCGGGCTGCTCGTACTGCTGGCAGTGACGATGCTCGTTCGTCAGCTTGCGGAGCCGAAAATAACCGGGAACTCCATCGGTGTCACGTCAGCGTATCTGATGCTGTCTTTTGCGATGATCTCGCTCTCGATCTTTGGTGTCGCGGGACTGGTGCTGTCACCCATCCTGTTGATCACCCTCAAAGAGCTTCTTCAACAGGGCTTCCTGCAAAAATGGATCCGGCTGCCCCGTGACGAATTTAATGAATCTCCCTTCATCCTGGGTTATCAGCGCGGACCGGCAGCAGAGGAAAGTCTTGTACCCGAAGATACCTTGCGGTCTAATGGGACCGATGAAGATGGAGAAGATGCTAATAAATCCATCACCTGACCGAACAGTGCCGTTGCCTGGTTCACCGTGTCCGGATCGGCATTGTGAACGAGCACGGCTGCAGCGTAACGGGGGGCCTCTACCGGACCGTAACCAATAAACCATTGATTCGTCCGGGAGCGGCCCTTTTGTTGTACCTGAGCAGTCCCTGATTTGCCGGCGACCTTCCACCGGGTGTGCTGCAGGGACCTCCCCGTACCTTCGCTCACTACTTTATTCATCCACCCCAGAATCGTCTGTGCGGTGGATGGTGAAATGCGTCCATGCGGGGAAGGATATCCGTGGCGCGGCAGCTTCTCCATCGTACTCCCGTCCTTGTATAAAATCCGCTCTACCAGACGCGGCGCCTGGATCTGCCCTCCATGAAGCAGGGTCACTACCAGATTGGCAGCCTGGAGCGGCGTCATGGCGGTGTCCCGCTGGCCAATGCTGCTCTGGGCGAGAATACCGCCATCGTCAACAGGCTCTCCTTCGAATGTTCTGCCCTTTTCCTCATGGTCAAAATGAGACATTACATGCAGTCCGCTGATTTCGCTTCCCTTCCATCCGACCTGCCGGTTTAGACCAAGCGATTCGGCTGCCTCTTCGAGCTGACGCCCGCTCAAGCGCTCTGAGAGCCCTGCAAAGACTACATTACAGGACTCGGCAAACCCTTCCTCCAGGGAAATAATGCCATGCCCTTCTTTTTTCCAGCAGGACAGACCATATTTACCAAACTCTCCCTTGCATTCAAACTGCTCCTGCGGCCGGGTTACGCCCGCTTCCAGCGCAGCTGCAGCAGTCACAATCTTGTAAATGGATCCAGGGGCGTAAGCTTTCACGGCGGCATTCTCCCAATCTCCCCGTGCCGGTTCCACCTGGTATGGTCGATAAAACGGACGCGATACCATGGCCACTACATCTGCTGTAGCCGCATCCAATACGACGATCGCCCCTTCCTGCAGTCCCTCCTTCTCCGTGAGCTGCTCAATCCGCTTCTGTATGCCAAGATCAATGGTTGTCTGGATCTGCAGGGGATAAAACGGATTGTCCGGCCTTACAATCTGGGTTGGCTGACCTTGAAGGCGTTCCCGCTGTGCACTGACATAATGAAGCGCGTAGGTTCCGCCGCTGCTTTTCAGCAGCGGTTCCAGCAGCTTCTCCATACCTGCGGCTCCTGTACGGACACCGTAACGGCCGTTAGCAGGCTCGTACAGGTAACCAAGCCACTGCCTGCCGCTGGGAACCGGATCATAACGCTGAACGAAGGGAAGGACCTCGACCCGGTCCAGCTGAAGCTGCCGGACCTTAGAAATGCTGGCGGGTTCCAACTGTAATGGCATCCCCGACTCCTCTCTCCATATAACCGGATGAATCGCGCGGGTCCATACCTCCAGCAGATGCTGGGGGTTCGTATGCAGGAGAGGCGCCAGCTTCTGAACCTCCTGGAGATCCGGTTTCCGGGAACCCAGCGGAAACAGAACGACTGTTTGCAGCTCCCTTCCTGTCAGCTTCTGCCCGAACCGGTCAAGCACTTGTCCCCGGCCTGGGTCCAGCAGCACCGCCTCCTCCTGCTGCAGCTTTGCCGTATCATTCAATGTCCTGGAGACAACCCCTCCGGCGGGAACGGACTGATGTCCGGCGATGAACTGGATCCAGCCTAATCGTAGGATAAGGATGATGAATACAATGGTCAGGAATACTGCCGTTTGTTTGAGCCGCCGCATATGCAGTCTTTTCATGCTGTCCCTCTTTCCGCGATGAGTGCTTACCTGCCGCTTTAGCATCATTTTGTCCTTCTGCCTGTTTATTCAAACGGTTCTGTTCCGTTCAATGAGCTAAAAAGAGCCATTCAAAGCAGAGGCTTTGAATGGCTCTTTTCCAGCGTATGGAATTATTCCCTAGAGGGTAAAACGGGTCAATGTTTCGCGCAATCCGTTGGATACATTCTGCAGCTTGTCAGACAGCTGTACTAGCTGGTTGCCGACATGCTGCTGTTCATTACTGAGCGATGCCACTTCCTGTGAAGTTGCAGAGGATTCCTCAGCCACCGCGCTTACATTCGTCATAGCTTCCGACAGCGTCACCTGCGACTCGTCCAGTTCGCGGATCGATTCGGTTACAGAATCCAGACGTCCGACAAAATCACGCATCTGCTCCTGAACCGATTGGAAGATTTCACCGGTGCTGTTCACAGAATGGATCTGCTTCTGGAACAAAGGGTATGCTTCGGACAGCACATCCACCGTTTCATTCATTTCGCTAATGATGTTATCTGTAATACTGCCTACCATGAGAATGGACTGGCGGGACTGGTCAGCCAGCTGGCGGATTTCATCGGCTACGACCATAAAGCCTTTACCTGCTTGTCCTGCACGTGCCGCTTCGATTGTGGCGTTCAGAGACAGGATGTTGGTTTGTTTTGTAATGTTCTGCAGTACCTCCAGCACCCGGAACACCGAAGAGGTTGTCTCTTTCAGCGAATCGACCTTACGGACCAGATTGCGTGTCATATTCTCGGTTTCCTGAGTCTGTCCCATCAGCTCAACCAATTGGCGGGCACCGTTCTCGCTGACCTGTTCCACGTTACGGGCAGCCTGTCCCATTTCTTCATTAGATGTCACAACATTCTGAACCTGACGGGCGATGCTGTCCGTGTAGCTGCTGCCCTTCTCCGCCTCCATAGCCAGGCTGCTTGCTCCGTTGGCAATTTCCTCTGTGGCTACAGCAATTTCACGGGCTGAGATTGCCGTCTTCTTGGAGGCATCCCCAAGCTCATTAGCTGTATCCAGTACCTCCTGGGCCGAGCTGTTCGTCTGCTTCACCAGCTCTGTAATCTGTTCCATCATTTCATTAAAGCTGGCCGATAACAACCCGATCTCATCCGAGGAGTTATGTGAAGTACGAACGTTCAAATTACCTTTGGCTCCCTGCATCATCAGATCTTTCAAGACAACCAGAGGTTTGGCAATCATGCGAACCATCCACAACCCGATTAGAACGGCCAGAACAATTGCTACCCCAACAGCAATCCAGGTTGTCCACAAGATGCCTTTAACATCTTTGGTCAGCTCGGAAGTAGCCACCAGGCCTGTTACAATCCATGGCGACGTACCCATCTGATTGTAGACAGAAAGATATTCATTGCTGCCGGAACCAACATCAGCGGTAAGCTTGGAATTCCCTTTTTCTTCTGTCATTGTCTGAACTGGAATCTCTTTGTTGTTCTTGCCTGCAGTACCCGGTGTATTGGATGCAACAATGCCGCCTTCCCGGGTTATAACGTTCAGCATGCTTCCTTCGCCAAGATCAATGCCGCTTAACTGCTCTTCCAGTACACTTAACTTCAAGTTGAAAATCATAACGTATCCTGTCTTCTTACCTGTTACTGTATTCATAGAACGGGCGAGCTTGAAAGTCGGATCCGTTTTCTGATCTGCTGCCGTTGGAATCCATTGAATCCCGTTCTTCCCCACGAGCTCGCTGAACCATGCCTGATCACGGATCCCTTCAGCGCCTGTTACACTGCCGGAACCTAAAATTGGTTTCTCCGCATCTGACGACACCAGATAGATCGATTCAATGGATTTGTTCGTAAATGCGATATTCTGAAGTCTCTTGTTGATGTCAGCAATAATTGAGAAGGAGTCGTAAGCGCTTAAATTTGTGTTATTCGTCAATTGGGTCATTTGAGTCGATAACTCATCATCAAACAAAGTCTGTGTCGAGATATCTTCAAAACGTCCCAAAATCAGACTGAGCTTGGATGCTGTCTGACTCAGCGTTTCCTGATAAGCGCTTGCAGCATTGTTCTCAATGGTATTCTTGGCCATGTTGTAGGACATGACGCCCAGCCCAACGACGAACAGCAGAATGGACACGAAGAAAATCAAAAATAACCGGATTCCGACCGATTTACCAGGGTGAAAATTTTGGGCCTCCAGATTTTTGAGATTGCGTAAGGCCGGGCCCCAATGATTTAGCTGCAGCCGGAAGCGTTTTGATTCTCCTTCTGCACCTTCCTTTGATACCGCTTTCGTTTTAATTTTTAACAAATTTTTGATTTTATTGGCAGATGGCTGGTCTGCCTGCTTGCCTGCTTCCGCAGCTCCGTTATCCTTCATTGCCTTCGGCTGCTTCTTACGAAGCGATTTGAGGCTAAATCCGCTCTTATTATTGGACTTCTCCGACTGTGTTCCTTGTTGCTCCCCCTGCAGTGTATCTTCCTGTCTCATACTCCCCATTTGTCTGTCACCTACCACTGTTATTTCCCATCACCATGTGATGTGGTCTAAAATGGTAATTCGACAGGTTTCTTAGTTTTCCTCTTCAAAACAAGCAAATAAAATGAATCTTTTTTCCTAAAAAACTATAAAAAATAGGCCCTCCTATGCCGATATAGGGGGCCTTTGAATTACTGAATAAGCAAATGCCTGTTCTTATTTTTTCTTGCGCATCATGTCAAAATAGGAAACCGGCTGATCCACCTTCATTACAATCCGCTGCAGCGGGTGGCGGGCGGCATCCAGTTCCTGACCTTCCTCATCATAGATCGTGCCAACCGGCTGCTTGAAGAACGTCCCGTTAGGGCCGAAAAACTCGACCTCCTGACCGGGCTTGAAGTGATTGCGCTGCTGGATGGTCGCCATGCCCGTCTCGGCATTGTAATCCACTACGAGCCCCGCAAAGTCATATGGTGCCGCTTTATCTTCGGCTTCATAAATATGATCCTCATGATCCGGAGTATCGTAGAAGAAACCTGTATTCAGCGGACGATTGGCCGCCTTGTTGATCTCATCTACCCATTCCGGCTTCAGCACGTAGTTCTCCGGGTCAGCCATATAGCTGTCAATCGCTTGACGGTACACGTTAACGACAGTCGCTACATAGTGAATGGATTTCATGCGTCCTTCGATTTTGAAGCTGTCAATTCCTACATCGATCAGATCCGGAATGCTGCCGATCATGCAGAGATCCTTGGATCCCATCGTGAAGGCATTATCCTGCTCCTCATAGAGCGGCAGCTGATTAACGCCGAGACGGAACTGCTGCAGAACACGGCTGTCCTGTGCCTCTTCCTCCGATACCCATACTTGATCACGGGCATCCTCAAACAAATCGTATTTCCAGCGGCAGGACTGGCAGCAGCCACCGCGGTTAGAATCACGGTCGGTAAAATGGTTGGACAGTACACAGCGTCCGGAATACGAAGAGCACATTGCACCATGAATAAAGGCTTCGATCTCAATATCCACATGCTTCTTAATCTCTTCAATCTCTTCCATACTTGTCTCACGTCCAAGCACTACACGCGGCAGCCCCTCTTCCTTCCAGAACTTGACGGCCTGCCAGTTGACGGTGGACTGCTGTGTACTCAAATGAACCTCCAACCCGGGCACCGCACGCGCAGCGACTTCAATGATTGCCGGATCGGCCACGATGACTGCAGTAATTCCTGCATTATAGAGATTGTTCAAATATTCTTCAATCCCTGGCAGATCCTCGTTGTGGGCATAAATGTTTGTAGCCACAAATACCTTTGCACCGTATTTTTTGGCAAACTCTACGCCTTCCTTCATTTCTTCAAAGCTGAAATTATCAGCATTCGAACGCAGACCATACTTCTGCCCGCCGATGTAGACCGCATCAGCTCCATAGTGAACGGCGAATTTCAGTTTTTCCAGATTGCCTGCAGGAGCAAGCAGTTCAGGCTTGGCCAAACGGTTTCGTTTACCTGTATATTTCCGTTTTGCAACGGTTTGCATAAGATGTTCACCCCTTACTTAATAAACCTGCTCTTTGTAGAAAAAGCCAAACGATAGCTCCCGCTCAGGATCTTGCAGCTGCCTTACCTCATCCAGCCAGCTCTCATCATAAGCATAACCTTCAGGATCTTGTAAATAGGTATCAATAGCCTGACGATATGCGCGTACAACTGCAGCATTGTAGGCTGCCGGCTTCAGCAGCCCCTCAATCTTGAAACTCTGTACACCTGCATTCAGCATGATATGAAGGTCCTCAATAATACAAATGTCATCCGAGCTCATAATGTGGGTTCCATTCCTATCTTCGTAGATCGGAAATTTCTCATCCCGGCGCTCAGCTTCGATCAGGAACAAACCACGCTCCTTGCCGAGGTTACCTTCTACCTGCCGTCCCTGATGAGTCATGTAGCTTGCCACCAGCTGACGCTTCGAATGATAAATGTTTGTCATCCCGTGAACCTGGACCTGGGCCTCGATATCCAGATGAGGAATCATCTCTGTAATTTCGTCCATGTTCAGCTCACGCGCCAATACGACACGGGATGCCCCTTTGCGTCCCCAATAGTTAGCCGTTGCATAGTTCGTGGACGTCATCTCTGCGTTCCAATGCAGCGCAATTTTCGGTGCATGCTCCTTGACCGCTGCCAGTACGGAAGGATCGTTAAATTCTACAGCATCCACACTGATCTCTCCCAATGCAGCAACAAAATCCGGCAGCTCTCTGAGCAGTTCATTAGACATCAAATTATTCATGGACACGATGACCTTCACGCCGCGTGCATGGGCTGCCTTCGTCGTCTCTTGTATTTCTTCCAGCGTAAAATGACCTGCCAGACGCATGCCAAACCGGTCATCACCGATCAGCAGTGCAGTGGCACCAGCATCCATCATCTCAAGCGCTTCGGATACACTGGCCGCTGTCGCCTGCAATTCGGGTGTATAAGCCATAACGCCGCTCACCTCCTGGAGTTCAGCATGCAGCATCATTTTGACATTTGCTTGCTTTTCTCAATATTTTTCAAATGTTCCTGATAGGTTTTGGCAAACAGGTGCTCCTGTGAGCCGTCTTTTTTGGTGACATAAAACAAATAATCGCTTTTCTCCGGATCCAGCACCGCCTTGACAGATTCCAGGCTCGGGTTTGCAATGGGACCAGGCGGAAGTCCTTTATACTTGTACGTATTGTACGGACTCTCGACCTCCAGATCCCTGTATAAAAGGCGTTCCTTCTGCTTGTACAGCAGGTATTGGACCGTTGCATCAATTTCAAGCTTCATCCCCCGCTGGAGGCGGTTATTAATCACGCCTGCGACGAGCGGACGTTCCTTATCTGCAACAACCTCCCGTTCTACAAGAGAAGCCATCGTCAGTGCCTGGTGCATTGTCAGCTCACGTTGATCCAGAAGGGCCTGCAGATCCGGAATAGGGTCCAGCTCCTTCTGCAGCTGATCCAGCATACGCTGAATAATCTCCTGCACCGTGCTGCCTTTAGGAAGCTCATAAGTCTCAGGAAACAGATAACCTTCGAGCTTATACCGCAGCTTCGCATCTGCGGGAATACCGGCCAGCAGCGGTGAATGGAAAGATGCCGGATCATTGGCCAGCTTCAGGAAAGTTTGCTTGTCTGCAATCCCTTCAGCCTGCAGCTTGTCTGCGATCTGAACTATCGTGTAGCCTTCAGGAATGGTAAATTTGATCATATCCGGCTTTACTACATCCCCGGCTGATAGTTTATTAATAATTTCTGTGAATGTGGCTCCGGGCTGTACAGCATAGGTGCCAGCCTGGAAATTGCCTCCTGCCTGCTTCCATTTCAGATAGGCTTTGAAGACGAGGGCATTCTTGATCAGCCCCTTCTCCTGCAGACGGTCAGCAATTGCCGCCGTTCCCATTCCTTTGTCAATAGTGAAATCAACCGCCTGCTCCTGTCTGGATACGGGCTGCATTGCATTCCAGACGAACGCGCCCCCGCCTGCTGCAATGACAATCACAAGAATTAGAAGGAATGTGCCGATACGAGTTCTTTTTGTGCGTACAGAGCTTGATCTCAAACAACCATCCATCCTTCCTTCACAGCCAAAAAGAGCGGACACGATCTCCGCCCTTCCGGTCTTGACCTGATTTTACTCTTCAGGGAACGTCAGTTCATCGTACAGCTCGGAGACGTCTTCCCACTCCTCGTCGTCCTCAATGTCGGCTAATTCAACCTCACCGTCAGAAGAAACCACAATGCGGAATACCTCATCTTCACCATTCGGCTGACCCAGCACCGCATAACCCTGACCGCCCAGCTGAAATTCAGCCTTCAAAGTATACAGGACTGCCTTACCCTGCTCATCCTGAAGCTCAACCTCGGTTCCCATCGAATCCCGGATCACCGAAGTCCACTTCACATCTTCTTTGGAGAATGAACTCATTTGCTCTCTTCCTCATCTTCGTCCACCAGGAACGTATTGAACGTCTCTTCTACAATATCCCACTCCGCATCATCTTCAATGACGTAGAGTTTTATGTCGTCGCCATCCTCTTCGTAGCGGAAAGCGTAAACTTCACTTTCGTCGTCGTCACCGTCGACCGGAGCAACCATCATATACTTCGAGTCAGATCCGTCTACCTCGAATTTCATGATGACTTCGAACTCTTCCTCGTTGCCTTCATCATCAGGAATGTAAATGATTTCTGGTTCCTCTTGCATACCCACGTGATTCTCAGCCATTGTGAAATCCCCCTCACCTTGTACTATGTGCATCTAAATAGTTTTGTAATATCAAGCTGGCAGCCAATTTGTCTACCACTTGCTTGCGCTTCTTCCGGCTTACGTCTGCTTCGAGCAGTGCCCGTTCTGCAGATACTGTCGTAAGCCGCTCATCCCAAAGGTGTACGGGAATGTTCAGTTGCTCCTGCAGCCTGCCTGCAAATTGTATGCAGATTTCGCCGCGCGGACCTACGCTGCCATTCATGTTCTTCGGCAGACCAACCACAATCTCGCTGATCTCATGATCGCGGACCAGTTCCGCAATCCTGCCGAGTTCACTTTCATCACTGCGTCTTTCAATGACTTCCAATCCTTGGGCCGTCCAGCCGAAGGCATCACTAACGGCTACACCGATCCGGCGGTCACCGTAGTCCAAACCCAACTTCCTCATGCAATAATTCTCCATTCCGTCAGGGACAGCCCTGACTGCAAAGCTAATCAAGCCTCATGCCCGGCTCTGCCCGCCTAAAAACAACCTGCAGAACCTGACCGGCAGCCCTGCTCCTTACCAAGAACAATCCACAGGGTTACCGGTGCTGGGCAAGATAAGAACGAACCAACTCTTCAATCAGCTCGTCACGTTCCTTCTTGCGGACCAGGCTTCTGGCATTATTGTGCCGCGGGATATACGCCGGGTCTCCGGATAACAAATAGCCGACAATCTGATTGATCGGATTGTACTCCTTCTCCACTAGCGAATCGTATACCGTCAGCAGTATTTCCTTGGGGGAGGCCTCTTTCTCATCGCCCCTGACATTAAACTTGACTGTCTTATCCATGGAGTCCATTGATGACACCTCGCTTCCGCAAAAACATGGGATCATGCCAGTCTATTCCCCTCCATCATACCATAATCACATGCTTGGAAGGAAACAAAGGCTTTACAGATCCCATTTTTTTTGCTTATTCAAATGGCTCGCGAACTGCCGGACTTCATTACTCAGTCCAAGTTAGCCGCGTCCTACCAGTTCTTTGGCGAGATCAAGCGCTTCGTCCAGCTTGGAAGCGTCCTTACCACCGGCTTGTGCCATATCCGGACGTCCGCCACCGCCGCCGCCGCATACCGCTGCAATCTCTTTGACCAGCTTTCCGGCATGAAGCCCGGATTTTACCAGCTCTGCAGGTACAGCTACCACGAAGTTCACTTTCTCGTCCGCAGCCGCTCCAAGCACCAGCACTGCCGAAGGCAGCTTGCCTTTCAGCTCATCAGCAATTGTACGAAGCGTATCCATGCCGGAAGCCTGCACTTTGGCAGCCAGCAGCTGAACACCATTCACATCAACAACCTGATCCGTCAGCTGACCCGCTTCGATCGCGCTCAGCTTTCCTTGCAGGGACTCATTCTCGCGGCCCAGATCTTTCACCTGCTGCTGCAGCGCTTCGATCCGCTTTGGCACCTCGGTCAGATTGGACTTCAGCATTCCGGCAGAGAGCTTCAGGATCTCAAGCTGTCCTTCTAGGTACTCATAAGCAAAACGTCCGGTTACCGCCTCAATACGGCGTACCCCCGAACCGATGCCGCTCTCGCTGACCAGCTTGAACAATCCGATCTCGGATGTGTTGCGCACATGGCAGCCGCCGCACAGCTCGATACTGTAATTGCCAACCTGAACCACACGGACGATATCGCCATACTTCTCGCCGAACAACGCCATGGCACCCATCGCTTTCGCTTCGTCGATGCCTTTATGTTCAATATTGACATCAATGTTATTCCAGATTTCACGGTTTACACGGCGTTCCACTTCAGCCAGCTCTTCCGGTGTAATGCTGCCGAAATGAGAGAAGTCAAAACGCAGGCGCTGCGGCTCCACCAGGGAACCCGCCTGATTCACATGCTCACCCAGCACATCCTTCAGTGCACGGTGCAGCAGATGGGTAGCCGTGTGGTTCTTGACGATGTCACTGCGTTCAGCCGCATCCACTTCTGCCTTCACGACGTCGCCTACCTTGAGTTCACCGGCTTCAATGGTAACTACATGAACCGGTTGTCCCAGCGGTGCTTTGAACATGCCCGTCACTTTAGCTGTCACTGATCCGCTGCGCAGAAGCCCCTGGTCACTTACCTGGCCGCCGCTCTCGGAATAGAATGGAGTCTTGTCCAGTACGATCTGACAGGATTGGCCCTCTCCAGCCGAATCCGCAGCTTCATCATTCACAACAATGGCTACGATCGTGGACTCGGTCACGAGGTCATTATATCCAACAAATTCACTTTTAACCGTCAAATCGGACAACGCGCCGCCCTGCACCTTCATGCTTTCGCTCTCCTGGCGTGCAGCACGCGCACGGTCACGCTGCTCCTGCATGGCAGCGTCGAAGCCTTCCCGGTCTACAGTCAAACCCTGCTCCATCGCATAGTCTTCAGTCAGGTCAAACGGGAATCCGTACGTATCATACAGCTTGAAAGCATCCTTGCCGCTGATCATCGTTCCGCCCTGGGATTTGATCTGTCCGCTGATATCCGACAGGATAGCCAGGCCGTCACTCAATGTCTCGTGGAAGCGTTCCTCCTCGGTTTTGATAACCTTGGCGATAAATTCACGCTTTTCGACTACTTCCGGATAATATACACCCATCACTTCAGCTACCGTTTCGGTCAATTCGTACAGGAACGGACGGTCCAGACCGATCACTTTACCGTAGCGGACCGCACGGCGCAGCAGGCGGCGGATAACATAACCGCGACCTTCGTTGGAAGGCATCACACCATCACCAACGGCGAAGGCTACTGTACGCACGTGGTCTGCGATGACCTTTAAGGCGATATCGCCTTCCACGCTGTCATTGTACTTGATGCCGGCCATCCCGGCTGTTCTCTGAATGAAAGGCTGGAACAAGTCGGTGTCAAAGTTGGAATCGACGTTCTGCAGAATGGATGCAAAACGTTCCAGGCCCGCACCGGTATCAATGTTCTTATTAGGAAGCGGTGTGTAGCTGCCGTCCTTGTTATGGTTGAACTGGGAGAACACGAGGTTCCATACCTCGAGGTAACGCTCGTTCTCGCCGCCCGGGTACATTTCCGGATCAGACATATCGCTGCCGTAGGCTTCCCCGCGGTCATAGAAAATCTCAGTACACGGTCCGCAAGGGCCTTCACCGATATCCCAGAAGTTATCTTCCAGCTTGATGATGCGTTCTGCAGGCAGACCGATCTTCTCATTCCACAGCTTGAATGCTTCTCCATCCTCCGGATAGACGGTGACGGACAGACGCTCCGGATCAAATCCGATCCACTTCTTATCTGTGAGGAATTCCCATGCCCAGGTAATTACTTCTTCCTTGAAGTAGTCCCCGATCGAAAAGTTCCCCATCATCTCAAAGAACGTATGGTGACGGCGGGTTTTACCGACATTCTCAATATCATTGGTACGGATACATTTCTGTGAGTTGGCAATACGCGGATTCTCAGGCACGACACGGCCGTCAAAATACTTTTTCAGCGGTGCCATACCCGCATTGATCCACAGCAGGGACGGGTCATTGTGCGGTACAAGCGAAGCACTCGGCTCAATTTTATGACCTTTCTCAGCGAAAAAATCAAGCCACTTCGAACGAATTTCACTAGCTTTCATTGGATTTGCCTCCATATTCTCATTGAATTAACGATCGTGATCTCCTGACAACAAAAAAACGCCCCTGAATAAATTCAGGGACGATTGTGTCGCGGTACCACCCTGGTTATCTCCGCACTTATGGTCCACATGAGCCCATCGGGAGATCGCCTTATTGCGGCTGAATAACGGGTGCCACCCGGCGGGCTTGACCCGCACTCCGAAATCAGCTTTCCGCCGTTTCAACTTCACCGGTTCTTGCAGCCACTACCACAGGGTAGGGAACCGGCTCTCTGGGGAAGGAACCCCGGCGTACTCCATTTCATCTCAGCTTTGAGATTTGAACAGACATATACAGTTAGTATATGCGTGTACCAGGCCGCTGTCAACGGCGCTCATACCGGCCTGCGTTTCACATAATAGGCGAAGATATGCTGAACAATGACCTTCAGCACCGCGAACACGGGTACAGCCAGAATCAGGCCCGGTACCCCTGCCACTTCTCCGCCGACGAGGAGGGCAAAAATGATAAATAACGGGTGCAGATGCAGCCTGCGTCCCACCACCTGCGGCGAGATCACATTGCTCTCCAGGATTTGGCACACGGTATTAACGACGACCACGAACAGAACCATCCGAAGCGAGATTGTGGAAGCCATCACTACCGCCGGTGCAGCTCCCAGAAAGGGGCCAAGATAAGGCACAATATTGAATACGGCCACGACACTTGCAAGCAGCAGCGCATAGGGCATGCCAATCAGCGCGTAGCCGATATAAGCAAACACACCGATAATAACACAGACCAGCAGCTGCCCCCGGATATAATTGCCCAGCGCATGATCTATTTCCTTTAGCAGCACGACGATGGACTTCCGCCGCGAACGGGGAAGATAGGAAACCACCATCCGCTCAAACACATCGAAATCTTTTAGCATATAGAAGATCAGAAACGGCACGATAAACACGCTGAACAGCGTATTAATTAAACCGCCGATATTATCCATAAAGGTGGATATTCCTGCCGCCAGACGATTTTCCATCTGGAAAAACCAGTTATTCATCCCTGTGCGCACGCCTGGAGGCAGCAAGCCGGAATCCAGATTCGTCATCAGACCCTGTGCATGCATCGTTAACTCCGGCAGATGTTCATTCAGTTCAGTCAGCTGCTCAATCAGCATCGGAATCAGGTTCATGAGGATGACACCTACTGATGTAAGAAATACAGCATAGATCAAAAGTACGGCCACGCTGCGCGGAACTTTTCGGCTGCCCAGCATGCTAACGACCGGATTCAGCACATAGGAGATAATCAATGCAATAGCGAAAGGAGCGAAAATCGTCTTGATGAAAGCAATGATTCCCCAAAACAGCGGACGGAGCTGCCAGAGAAAATACAGGATGATCAGTGCCAGCAGCAGCACAACACCGTAGCGGAATATTTTGTTTTTGGTCAGATGCTCCACCTTTCTCCCACCCTCCGGACTAGCTTTCTGGTGTTCATTATATGTACCGGAAAGTGATAATATTAGCGGGCACGAAAAAACCGGACTCCAAGGAGTCCGGTTCTCAAAAATATGTAAAGCAAGCATATCTCCTACACCCTCATCTCAGACGCGGAAAACCGCTTCTAGATGAAGCTGTTGCTTCAATCAGGATGACGCATGCAGATGAGGAAGGTCCTGCGGAAGCTCTTCGCCGAAGAACAAATCATCCAGCGAACTGAGCGTTCCATCTTCCTCTACCTGATATACAGACATTTTGTCTCCGCTTACGTTCAGTTCGATAAAACAGCCCCAGCAGTAGAATTGATGGGAACCGATTTTCCCGATATCTTTGGAACTGCAATTTGGACACTTCATTATAAAAATCACCTATCCATTCATAGAATGTATGGCTTTTTCCAGACGCTGCTCGCTGAGGGGTGGCACCATAACAGCATTCTCCCCAATCACCATGTCACTGGTACAGGACAGCCAGCGGCGCCCGTCGATCAAATCCGATACAAAACCATCACTAATTTCCAGACCTAATATCTGGTTTCCCATTTCCTGTTCAAAATAAACATCACTGACGTGACCCAGGTTGACCCCTTCTTCCGTCAGGACGGACAAATCCTTCAGCTTACTGCTGCCAAGCATGTATGTGTATTGTATATCGTCGGCGCCCGCCTTGCGGACAGCCTGTTGGTTGCGAATCATTACGGCATCTTCGCCGTAGGCAACGATGTCCTCCCACCGCACAATCTTCACCTGCGCGGAAAAGAGTCCTTTGCCTTCCAGTTCAATGGCTTCAATCTTCCAGTCAGCTGTCAGAACAAAATCGTGGACTTTGCCAATCTGCTTGCCATCCTCCACATCAAATACAGCAAGTCCAATCATTTCCTGCAGTTTCATGGCGGGTAACCCTCCTCATCTTCAAGATGAAATGGAAAACACCTGCCCTCCTTGTCCATTGCATAGAGACACCCTAATGTCTATTACGCAGCCGTCCAAGAATGGTTCCAATTTTATCGGCCGTATATTCCATTTCTTCCGTAGTATTACCCAAACCGAAGCTAAAACGAACCGCAGAACGCAAAACATCTTCTGAAAGTTTCATAGCTTGCAGAACATGTGATATTTCCAGCGAACCGGATGTGCAGGCTGATCCGCTTGCAGCCGCGATCCCTTCCATATCAAGGTTCATGAGCAGCGTCTCTGTGTCCGTCTCAGGAAAGCTTATATTCACAATATGGGGCAGAAAATGCTCGGGATCCCCGTTTACGACAAAATGGGCTGCGCCCGCGCAAGCTTCCAGCCGGTCCAGGAAAACTTTCCGTAGCTCCAGGTCATGGGCACGGCGTTCCTCTATCGATGCAGCAGCGATCTCCATCGCCTTGGCGAATCCGGCAATTCCCGCCATATTTTCGGTGCCTGCGCGGCGTTTCTTCTCCTGCAGTCCACCGAAAGCTCTTGGCTGGAGGGCGACCCCTTTGCGTACATATAGAGCACCCACACCCTGTGGTCCGTTAATTTTGTGGGAGGAAAAGCTCATCAGATCCACCGGGAGTTCCTTGCAGGAAATGGGTACCGAACCAAGAACCTGAACGGCATCCACATGAAACACAATGCCATGCTCACGCGCCAGTGTTCCAATCTCTTCAATGGGCTGAAGCGTCCCCACCTCGTTATTACCATACATAACACTGATCAGAAATGTATCCGGGGTAATGGCCTCTTCAAGATCCTGTATACGGATCCGTCCATGAGAGTCAACGGGGAGATAAGTGACCCGGAAGCCCTGGCATTCCAGCTCCTCACAGGCGTGGAGGACGGCATGATGCTCCACAGCCGTCGTTATGATATGTCCGCCCTGGCCCGCACGACCGGCAGCGATGCCGAACAGCGCCAGATTATCACTCTCTGTCCCTCCGCCGGTGAATACCAGCTCGTCAGGCAGACAGCCCAAAGAAGCCGCGATTCGATCCCTTGCACCGCTTACCGTGCGCTTGGCAGCCCGGCCGAAGGCGTGCACACTGGATGCATTGCCGTACTGCCCGGTCATCACTTCCATCATTACCTTGGCAACCTCGGGATGGACCGGGGTCGATGCAGCATGGTCCAAATACAGATGCTTCATCCTTTACCACCTCAAATTCAAATATAGAATTTTCGTACATCTATGAACGACCGCTCAAGCCGCGATATGATTTTATCTTTAATTTCTTGTCATTACCTTGATTTTTGTTATAGTGGCCAATTTTACTATTATACCAGCTGTCAAGGAATTGTTCCAGAACGTTATGTTCGTATTTCATCTCCAAAATTCACCTTTACGTTTCTCCTGCAAGTGTTTCAGTACAGCCAGATCAGGTAAAGAACAGCATGACTACTGAAAGGAGAATGATAACTCAAATGTTTTTTAACGGATGGGAAAATATTTACCGCACAATCATCATTGGCATCCTCAGTTATGTGCTGCTGATTCTAATCCTTCGTATGTTCGGTAAGCGCACGCTGTCCAAAATGAATGCATTCGATCTTGTTGTTACGGTTGCCCTCGGTTCTATTCTGGCCACGATCCTTTTGAATAAAAACGTCGCTCTCGCGGAAGGGTTCACCGCGATCGCTGTCCTGATTGTGCTTCAGTATGCAGTAGCGTGGACAGCGGTACGCTCCGAGATCATAAGCAATATCATTAAGTCCAGCCCTGTGCTGCTTTTTTATAATAATGAATTCCTGCATGCGGCAATGAAAAAAGAACGTATTGAGGAAAAAGAGATTTGGCAGGCGGCTAGAAATCAGGGAGTCTCCTCGATGCATCAGGTGGAGGCTGTGGTTTTGGAGAGCGACGGAACGGTCTCGGTCATTACAACGTCCAATGACAAGGATCACAGTACGATGGAAAATGTCAAAGACCCGAAACATTCCTGATGAAGATGTCAGTACATTCGGGACAACAGCTTTAATGATAAAGAAGACCCTCAGCGTTTGGCAAAACCAAAAAGGCACTACCCGAGGGGTATGCCTTTGGTCCTTTGGTCTGCATGCTGCAGCTATTAAATGTAAAACATATAATCGTTAGCCTGCTCCGCATCATTGTAGGTTATGAGATCCTTCAATGTTGTGGAATCCAGCACGTCGGCGATGCTGTCCCGAATGCGCAGCCACAGGTTGCGCTTGGCCGGATCGTCCTCTTCCGTAAAATCCACCGGCGAGATCGGTCCCTCCAGCACACGGATAATATCGCCTGCCGTTGTATGCTCAGGATCATTAGATAAAATATAACCGCCGTAAGCTCCGCGGATACTCTTCACCAGACCAGCGTTGCGCAGCGGCGCAATCAGCTGCTCCAGATAGTGCTCGGAGAGGTTATTCTTCTCAGCGATGCTCTTAAGGGAAGTCGGACCTTCACCGAAACGGGAAGCCAGCTCCATCATAATGGTCAGACCGTAACGTCCTTTGGTCGAAATTTTCAAGGGTGCCACCTCTTTCAATATTGGAAAAGTCATAACGGCAATGTACGCAAATATTCCATTTAATCATACTATTGCCGATAAATTATCGTTATAACACTCTATTCCGATAATAGCTCTAGTTTATGTTAACATAATCTTGTACGAGAAGTATTGCCAATTTGTTTCTTTTACAAGAACAAATGGTGTGAATTTTGGACCAATTTCATTGCAGACAATTAATTTCCGACTTCTTGCGGGATTAGTCGTAAGTTGAACAGCTTTGTGTTAAAATAAAGTCCGTATTTTATCCTACAATGAAAGATTTGGTGATGACCATGGCTAAAGCCATTCAAGATACACGGGTCGTCGTCGGTATGTCCGGGGGCGTCGACTCCTCGGTTACAGCGCTTCTGCTGAAACAGCAAGGTTACGAGGTAATCGGCATTTTCATGAAAAACTGGGACGATACAGACGAGTTCGGCCACTGTACTGCAGAGGATGATGCGGAGGATGTGCGCCGTGTCTGCGAACAGCTTGATATCCCTTACTATACAGTTAACTTCGAGAAGGAATACTTCGACAAGGTTTTCTCCTATTTCCTGGACGAATATAAGGCAGGGCGAACGCCGAATCCGGATGTCATGTGCAACCGTGAGATTAAATTCGGTGAATTCCTGAACAAGGCGCTGGATCTTGGTGCAGATTATGTAGCTACCGGCCACTATGCCCGTGTCGTGGAGGAGAACGGCGTTTACTCTCTGCTGCGCGGTGTGGACAACAACAAGGATCAGACCTACTTCCTGAACGCGCTGAACCAGTTTCAGCTGTCTAAAGCGATGTTCCCAATCGGCCATCTGCCGAAGCCGGAAGTCAGACGTATCGCTGAAGAAGCAGGTCTTTATACAGCCAAGAAGAAAGACAGCACGGGCGTCTGCTTCATTGGCGAGCGCAACTTCAAGGAGTTCCTGAGCAACTATCTGCCTGCCAAACCGGGCAATATGGTAGATATCGTGACAGGCGAAGTCAAAGGCCGGCATGACGGATTGATGTATTATACGCTTGGACAGCGTCAAGGCCTGGGTATTGGCGGCTCCGGTTCAGGTGAGCCCTGGTTCGTAGCAGACAAGGATTTGGACAAAAATGAACTGTATGTCGTACAAGGCGACCGCCACCACAGCTTGTATTCCACAGGTTTGACCGCGACGGGTGTGAACTGGATTGCCGGAGACGCACATATTCCGGGGCAGTCGTTCCACTGCACGGCGAAATTCCGTTATCGTCAGCCGGATCAGGGTGTAACACTGAACTGGAATGAGGACGGCACCGTTCACTTGGTGTTCGATGAACGTCAGAAAGCCATCACTCCAGGACAGGCTGTCGTCTTCTACGACGGCGAGGTCTGCCTGGGCGGCGGAACCATTGACAAAGTTGAGAAACTGGAAGCCCAGCCTTCCCTGTAATTTCTAATATGAATAACCTGGACAGCCCTGCAGCTTGAACTGCAGGGCTGTTTTTTCGCTGGCCGTCTAAGTGGGTAAGAACTTACATAAAGTTATAGTCATTTCGCCATTTGAAGGGAGAAGTTGAAAATATGTCCAAGCATGATTGGTTGGCAGCACCGGACGAGAAAATTAAATTAAAGCATATTGATCCTCGTGATACAGGTTCCCTCAAGAACAGCAAGGATGCAGAGAAGGCGATGCAGCCGCTGCGTGAGAAGCTAAACAAGCTGCAGAGCAAGCTGTTCGCCAGTAAAGAGCATGCTGTATTATTCGTGTTTCAGGGAATGGATTGCAGCGGCAAGGATGGCGTGATCAAAAATGTCTTCACCGAGGTCAATCCGCAGGGGGTTCAGACGCACAGCTTCAAGGCACCCACGGCTGAGGAAGCCAGCCACGACTTTCTGTGGCGTGCTCACCGGCACGTTCCCGGCTTGGGATATATGGCGGCGTTTAACCGATCTTATTATGAAGATGTGCTGGTCACCCGTGTGCATGGCTCCGTGAATGATGAGATGGCAAAGCGGAACTTCAAGCATATCAATCATTTTGAGTCGCTGCTCGCCGATAATAAGGTGAAAGTGGTCAAGATATTCCTGCACATCTCCAAGGATTTCCAACTGAACAAGCTGATCGACCGGATCGAGAAGCCGCACAAGAACTGGAAATTTGACGAAAATGATCTGATTGAGCGGAAGTCCTGGGATCGTTACCAGGAATACTATGAGGATATTTTCAAGCATTGCAGCTCAGAGGACGCTCCATGGTATATTGTCCCGGCGGATCATCGCTGGCATCGGGACTATGCCGTATTAAAAATTGTCGTTGACACGCTGGAGAAGCTGGACCTGTCAGAGCCGGAACCCAACCCTTCTCTTCAATCCCTGCTCCCGCAGCTGTACGAGGAGCGTGATTCATCCAAATAAAAAGCGGGCCAATGGCCCGCTTTTTCTATTGAACGGCTCCATTACCAGCATCCATTCATCCTATTTCCATGCCAAGCCAGGCTGCTGCAGTCCCGAGCACGACCGAGCTGGCGACATATACCGCTGCGCGTATAATCCGCCGTCCTTCCAGCAGCTGAATCGTCTCATACCCGAAGGTGGAAAAGGTCGTATACGCGCCGCAAAAGCCAACTCCGACCAGCCCCCAACCCCAATCCGGCAGTGCGCCTGAACGGTGCCAGCTGTACAGCAGGCCCAGCAGCAGCGAACCCGTCAGGTTAATGATCCAGGTTCCCCATGGAATCCAGGCAGTTGTCCGCCGGCTGATCCAGCCTCCCAGTCCATAACGACTCAAGGCACCCGCTGCTCCGCCAATAGCGACCATCCATATCATACCCGGCCCTCCTTGTCTCTGCCGGGTGACCGCCATTGGCGGCCTGTTATCATGCCAAGCTGCACACCTGCCCACGATAACAGCAATCCGCCTCCTACACTGGCCGTCATATACAGCAGCGCTGTACCCCCATATCCAAGATCCATCAGATGCACGATATCGACACTAAAGGTGGAGAACGTGGTGAATGCTCCGGTAAAGCCTGTTCCGATCCCCAGCCGTAGTGGTGGCGAAATACGCCAATACAGCGGCGTCAGGGTGAAGAACCATCCCAGAAACAGACAGCCTATCCAGTTAATCAGCATTACGCTCAACGGAAATTCATGGTTCCCGGCCGGAATGATCATCTGCAGCCCATACCGGCTCCACGCTCCGAGAATGCCGCCCAAGCCAAGGCATAACAGCCCGGACAGCTGGGCCCGGCGGGATGAAGGCGCTGCAGTGGGCGGCTTGTCCTGCGGCGTTATCATGAAGGCTCCCCCTGACCGCGCCTGCGCTGCTGGTTGAGATGGATTTTGGCTTCATTCCCCTGTTCTGTCGCCTTATAGAAGACCTGACCTTCCAGGGCATCCGGCAGGTACTGCTGCTTCACATAATGTCCAGGGAAGTTATGCGGGTATTGATAACCGACATGCCCCAGCTTCTCCGCTCCCTTATAGTGGGCATCCCTTAGATGCAGCGGCACCTCCGCCGACCGGATCTGCTCCATCGCTCCCATCGCTCGGGAAATGGCTGTGTACACCGCGTTGGACTTGGGACTCTCTACCGCAAACAGAATAGCCTGTGCAATATTCAGTTTCGCCTCAGGCCAGCCGTTATTCCGGTAGGCTTCGAGCGCGCTCACCGCCTGTACCATCGCCTGCGGGTTGGCCAGACCGATGTCCTCACTGCTCGCCGCAATCAGTCGGCGCAGGAATACCATCGGGTCCATGCCAAGCTTCTCGACCGCATAGAGGAACCAGAACAGCGCGGCGTCACTGGAGCCGCGGATGCTCTTGTGGAAGGCGGACAGCACGTCATACTGCGTAGACTCATCCGCCTTCACAATGGGACGGCGGATGGATTCTTCCGCCACCTCCAGTGTCACGTGCACGGTTCCGTCCTGCAGCGGCGGCGTGGTCAGAGCCGCCAGCTCAAGGGCGTTCAGTGCACGTCGGATATCGCCATTCGCCATGGAAGCGATATGGCGCAGGGCCTCTTCATCGGCCTTCAGATCCATGAAGCCGAGGCCTCTCTCCGCGTCTGCCAGCGCGCGGTGCATGGCGGTCAGCGAGTGCTCCTGCGTAAGCGGCTCCAGCTGAAACAGCGTGGAGCGGCTCATCAGGGCCCCGTTGACATAATGAAAGGGATTTTCTGTCGTCGCACCGATGAAGACGATCGTCCCTTTCTCCACCGCCGGCAGAAGGGCATCCTGGCGCGAACTGTTGAACCGATGCACCTCATCGAGAAACAGAATGGTCTTAGTACCGTACATCGATTTGTTATTCTGGGCCCGTTCAATGACTTCACGGACATCCTTGACTGAAGCGTCCACCGCATTCAGCCTGACAAATTCGCCATTCGTATGCTGGGAAATAATATGGGCGAGCGTCGTCTTGCCGCATCCTGGCGGACCGTACAGCAGGATTGATGACACCTGATCCGCTTCAATGGCTCGGCGCAGCAGCTTGCCAGGGCCCACAATATGTTCCTGTCCTATATATTCATCCAGCTTCACAGGACGCATGCGGTCAGCCAGCAAACGGGAAGCCGGCACCGCATCCTGTGAAAAAGAAAATAAGTCCATATCGTCACATCCTTACTCATTCAGCCTCTCTCACTCCGTCTGAGGCCGTTGCTTTGAGCCTGTTGGCACTCCTTCTATCATATCATACTCTGCTGCCGCGCACCCTTTCCCCGGCCGATACTAAAGACAGACCAAACCGTAAAGCTTGCCTATAACTGTTCTTTCTCTTGCTGCTACCCCGGGTTCCATGCGTTAATATAGATGTCGGGCCGACGATATGCTTGGAAAGGAGGCTGATGAATTTGATTACAGCATATGAAGAGGTGATCTCCGCGTAAGCGGGGATCGACCATCGGGGAGGCCGTATGGCCTCCTTTTTCACTTCAATAACCCACCGTATCCCACTGAATAAAAGGGAGTTATTCCCACTTGATAGCCAAATAGGCTATACTAAACATAATCTAAACGAACGAAAGGAGGATTCACGAATATGGTCTACGCCGTTGAAGCCGGTCGCATTGTATTAGCAGAGCTGCACAAGGAGGAATTCAATCGTGAATTACAAAAATGGGAAGGATGTGCTTCCCCCTAGACTGCTGAAGGAACTGCAGCATTACGCACAGGGTGAATTAATCTATGTGCCCAAGCCGGAACAGCAGCGAGCCCTCTGGGGAGAACTCAGCGGCACCCGGATGCTGAATGCCAGACGAAATGAACAAATCTACGAATCCTACTGCAAGGGTACAACGATGGCCGAACTGGCAGCCGAATATCATCTGTCCACGGACAGCATCCGTAAAATCGTCGTCAAAGCCCGCAGTGTTGCTGCGAAGCAGCACAGCTGATGAAATGCCTAGAAGCGGAGCCGCTCCTTTACATATGGCGCATGCTCCTGAACCTGCCAGGCGGCCCATTCCCTGCGGATCTTAAGAGTTATGGCGCACCATCCAAATGCAAAAAGCCCGAATGCGAACGAACGCATATCGGGCTTTTATTGTGTCTATTCCGGCCAGCCGGTCATGTAACCTTCATTGTTCTCAGGCACTGCGTAATGAGGCAGCGGTGCACCGTGCATCAGCCACAGCTCGTGCAGGGCACGGGTACATCCTACATACAGCAATTTGGCGTCCCATGCCGAAGAATGATAGTGCTGCTCGTCCGCATCAGCGACTAACACGGCATCAAACTCCAGACCTTTGGACAGGTATACTGGGAGAATGGACACGCCGCCCTGATACTGCTGCATGCTTCCGTCAATCAGATTGACGCCCAGCCCCCTGCCTGCCAGAGTCTCATGAAGTTCCCTGGCTTCAGCAAGCGTCCGTGTCAGAACGGCCACCGTCCGGTATTCCTGATGGGTCAGCCGCTCCAGCGCCCGTCCGATCTGTTCCGTCCGCTGGGACGGCTCATAAGCAATCATTCGTACCGGGTTGCCGCTGCGGAAGACAGGTACGGCGGTGATGCCGCCCTGGACCCCTTTCTCCAGAATCGTGTTCGCATACTCGATAATCTCCATCGTCGACCGGTAGCTGCGAGTCAGCGCAAAATAAGCCGTATCCTCTGCATTAAACAGCGAGCTCATCTCTTCCCAGGTATGTACGCCGCGGTAGGCATGAATACCCTGAGACAAATCACCCAGAATGGTAAAAGAGTGCCCCCGGACAAACCGGTCCAGCAGAGCGACATGAAACGGTGAGAAATCCTGAGCTTCATCGATGACAACATGGTCAAAACGCTGGTTCCCGTCCAGATCATTCAGCAGGATATGCAGATACACCAGTGCAGGCAGATCCTCTTCCCGGACCACACCCTGTTTCAGGTCTGCCGCTGTCTGCTTCAGAACAACACCAGGCAGCTTCGCCCTGGCCCCCACAACAGAACCCGTACTGCTTCCTTTGACAGCCTGGAACAGCTGCTTGTAGATGAGCAGAGCGTCAAACTTCGGCCATTTGTTGGCATACGACTTTTCGCGCTGGGATGCACGCTTTTTCCATTCCTTCTGCATAGCTGCCGACGGCGCTTTCTTCAGCTCCATCTCCACCCAGCGATGAATTCTGGCCATCACCCGCTCCTTGCGCTTGGCCAATGGATATGGCTTATATTCCTGCTCGAACCAGTTCAGAATTTCCGAACGCGGCAGCACCTTGCCGTCCCATGGAGAGAAGTCACCTTCAGGTACCGAGAGCGTCTCCATCCCTGCAAGCATATCTTCCAGCAGCTTCATGAAGGTCAACGAGCCTTTGTACCGTCCTGGTACCTCATTGCTCAGCTCAGGCAGACCGTCCGTTCTCTCAAACCAATATGACAGTGTCTCCGAAGGGTCTGCAAGCCGCACGTCCTGATTCAGCAGCGTCAGTGCCCAGTCCTGAAAGGTAAGCTGCTGAATATCTCCGACGCCCAGCTCTGGCAGCACATCGGAGATGTAATCCAGAAACATATGGTTAGGGGCAAATATAACCATCTTGCCTGCCGATACCTGCTCCTTGTATTGATACAGCAGAAATGCCAGCCTGTGCAGGGCAACTGTTGTTTTACCACTGCCGGCAACACCCTGAATAATCAATGCCGTGTTGCGTACAGCCCGGATAATCTGATCCTGCTCCGCCTGGATCGTTGATACGATGTCACGCAGACGGTTATCCTTGTTCTCACCAAGCCGGTAAACAAGGAATTCATCCGAAACAGCCGGCTGCTCATTGTTCCGGTCATACGTGTCAGCTACACGCTCCAGGATTCTCTGACGGATCACAATATTCCGTTTGAGATAGACCAGCCCTTCAATGGTACCTTCAGGCGCATCATAGGAGGCTGCCTCTTCTCCTCCTGTAAAAGAGTAAAATAGGCTCGCCACCGGTGCACGCCAGTCTATCACCAGCGGCTGCTCGGTCACTTCTTCTTTCTCCACACCGACTTTGCCGATATAGAGCGGGGTTCTTTTCCCCCCTGCCGTCTCGAAGTCCAGTCTGCCAAAGTAAGGCTCCTGCGTGCTCTTCGCCAACGACTGGCGCTTGCTCTCGCGCGCTGCTTCCAGCGCCTGTTCCGTAAAATCATGGCCGGTATATACCGGCGCAGCCCGCAGCTTCTCCAGCCTGCGGTCAATCTCTTCCATTGCAAGTGTCAGCCTATGTTGTTCTTCTTGATAGGCACTTTGAAAGTTGTCTTCCAATTTCAGTTACCTCCTAAAAAGTCTGCGGCCGCTTCCTGCATGGGGTCCGCTTAATCTGTTCTGCTGCGGTCAGCTGCCCGCAGCAAAAGGAGTACAAATATACCACAATTTGCCCGGTAAAGCCACGTATTTCTGTGTATGGCATCAGGTGGCCGTTCCCGCGTCAGCTTCCACAAACTGCTTCATGGCGAGCTCGCGGTACACTTCATGAGAGGCCACCAGCTCCTGGTGGGTTCCGCGGCCGGTAACGCGTCCCCGGTCCAGCACAACAATCTGATCAGCGTTTACTACGGTGGACAGCCTGTGCGCAATGACGATGGTGGTGCGTCCCTCCATCAAATTGGCCAGCGCCTTCTGCACCTCGTGCTCCGACGTACTGTCCAGGCTGGAGGTAGCCTCATCCAGCATGAGAATATCCGGGCTGCGCAGCAGTGCGCGGGCAATAGCAATCCGCTGCCGCTGACCGCCGGACAGCTTGATCCCCCGCTCGCCAACCTCAGTTTCGTAGCCCTGCGGCAGCTGGCGGATGAAATGATCCGCGTAGGCCATCTGGGCCGCCTGTGCCACTTCATCCATGCTGGGCACCCGGTTCAGACCATAAGTGATATTGTCACGAATCGTACCGGCCATAAGCGGGCTCTCCTGCGAGACATAACCGATCTTCCCCCGCCAGGAGGATAAGGTATAGTCGGCTACAGCTTCCGCTCCGTAGAGCAGCTCCCCCTCCGCCGGCACGTAGAAGCGTTCCAGCAGCGAGAAAATTGTGGACTTGCCACTGCCGCTCGGACCTACAATCGCGGTCACCTTGCGGGCCGGAAGCGTTAAATCCACCTGATGCAGCACCTCTTCGCCAGGCACATAGGCGAAGGAGACATGCTTCAGGGTGATCGGCTCACTGCCAGGTGCAGCAAGCTGCTGCAGATGAAGCGGCTCTTCTTCATGAGCGAGGATCAGCTGAATTCGTTCTGTTGCTCCAACTACCTTTTGCAGCCGGGAATATAAAGTTGTAAACTGGGCCATCGGTGTAATGACCTGAAACAGCAGGAGAATGAAGGCCACGAGATCACCGGCTGTCAGCAGGCCGGATGCTACACGCACCCCGCCGACCCCCAGGATGATAACCAGAACTGCGGTCAGCACAAAAGTAGACAGCGGCCCAATCAGTGCCAGTATGCGTGCTTCCTGCAGACCGAATCCGAACATGCGGCGGATTCTACGCTCTCCTTCACCTGCTTCCCGTTCCTCTGTACCGTAAGCCTTCACCAGACGAATCTCACTGATCACCTGATTGAGATCCGAGGTCAGCTCAGCCATTTCATCCTGCTGCTTTCTCGATATGCGGTACATCTTGCGGCCAACCGGCATCAGAATCAGCGCAGTTACCGGCACCACCGCCAAAATAATCAGCGTCATAACCCAGTCCAGATAGAGCAGCAAGGCAATCCCGCCCACAATCGCAATCACATTGGAGATGAGTGATACCAGATTTTCTGTAATAAGCCCCATAATCAGACTGGTATCGTTAGTAATGCGGCTCATCGTATCTCCGGAACGGTTCCGGTCAAAATAAGGCACCGGCAGCGCCAGCACTTTGCGCCACAGCCGGCTGCGCAGATTGGCCACAATTCGTTGGCCTGCATAATTCAGCAGGTAGATCGATATCCCGGATGCAATCGCCTGCAGTACAAAGGCACCGATCAAGCCGATGATCACCGTTCGATTTAATGCGGATTGGGTCAGCCCATCAATCAAACCTTTGGTAATCAGCGGCACAATCAGACCGGCAATGGTCTGTACCAGGGTTAACAGCAGCGCGATCGTAAGGATAACCCTAGGCGGCTTGCTGTCCGTGATCAGGCGAGCGAAGGCTACCAGCCCCTTTTTGCCAATCACAGGCTGCTCTTTCACTGCTTTTCCATGTTCCTCGGTACTCAATATGCTTCCCCCTTCCCTCTCTGTCACACCTATCTCCCCCAATTCTAAAACACCGCTTCCGCAAACAGCAAACCGGACACAAAAAAGACCCGCCGTACGACGGATCTTTTCCTAAATGATCGGTATTATAACATCGCATGAAGCACAAAGTTGGCCAGGAACAGTACGGAAATGACATACAGTACTTTCGATACTTCACGTCCGCGTCCAACCGCCAGCTTCGCAACCGGATAGGCGATGAAGCCAAAGGCCATTCCATCCACAATACTGTAGGTAAAAGGAATCATGACCATAACGAGAAAGGCGGGGAAGGCTTCGGTAAAATCGGAAAAATCGATTTCCCTGACGCTCTGTACCATAAGCCCGCCAATAATGATCAGTACCGGAGCAATCGCGCTGTCCGGGATGTAGGTCAGCAGCGGGATGAAGAAGAAGGTCGCTCCAAACATAACAGCCGAGATAAAAGGTGTCAGACCGGAACGGCCGCCCGCAGCGATACCTGCGGTTGACTCGGCGGCCGCGACAACCGGACTGCTGCCGAAGATACCGGCGAATATGTTACCGATCGAAAGCGCACGCAAACTGCCTTTGAAGCGCTCCGGGCGACCGATCATATTCGTCTGGGACGTAATGAGCCCTATATTTTCAAATACGATAATCAACAGCAGCAGGAACACCGCGATCCAGAAGGCAATGGTGCCCAGTTTGGCAAAGGTCAGGTGACTGAACACCTGGCCATATTTTTCCCAGGTGTTCCCTGTCTCGACCCGGCTGCCTGCATGTACCGCGCCCAGCGCATAAGCCAGGCCTGTCCCTACCAGTATACTGATCAACAGTCCACCCTGAACATTCCGAATGAAGAGAATGAGGGCAAGCACGAGTGTAACACAAGCCGTAATCACACCCGGATCGCTAAAATGGCCGATCGTTACAAAAGTCGTCTGATGTGCAATTACGATACCGCTTTTCTGCAGACCGATAAAAGTCAGGAAGAGCCCGATCCCGACGGTAATGGCATGCTGCAGATTGCCCGGAATCGCCTGGCTGAGCACACGGTAGAGTGAAGTGAAAGCAACAATAGCAAACAGGATGCCGGCCATCGATACGACAGCCAGAGCCTCCTGCCAGCTCAGCTTCATGGAGTGGACCAAGGTATAGGTAAAAAAAGCATTGATCCCCATCCCCGGTACCACCACAATCGGCGACTTACCGGCAAAGGCCATCAGCAGACAGCCTGCAATAGAAGTTAACAGCGTGGCTACCATCCCCGCCTGCAGCGGCATTCCTGCATCTGCCAGAATGGTTGCATTGACCATAACAATATAGACGACGGATACATAGGATATGAGTCCGGCTGCGATTTCCTTTTTCCATTGATGCTCTGGCAGCAAGCCAAATGCTCTGGACATTAGTCCGTTTTTCATAAATGACGGTACCCCCAACAAGTTACATATTATGTAATGTTAATCACACAGCAACAAACATCATACACCGACGCTTGCCGCCCTGCAAGTGTATTTTCCCCGCAAAGTTTTGAATGAGTATCCGAGCTCGTAATTAGTGATTCAGCTGCAACAAAAAAATCTGCAGCAGATATGCCTATGGCATACCGTCTGCAGATTCCCGGTCACAGGCTGTCGTCATCACCCAGCCTGTGCAATTTATTTTCAGCTTATACCCCTGCTGTCTCCAGCAGTTCTCTGACACACACACTAACCATAATCAGACCTGCCACCGGCGGCACAAAGGCATTGCTCGCAGGCGGCTGTTTGGCTTTACGGAAGTTCGGCGCATTCTCAGGCACAATCTTCTCGGTCACATCAACGCGCGGCTTCATCGGCTGCTCTGTGGAGAACACCACCTTGACGCCTTTCTTGATCCCTTCCTTACGCAGCTTCGTGCGGATCACACGGGCCATCGGATCCATGGATGTCTGAGAGATATCAGCCACCTTGAACTGGCTCGGATCCATTTTGTTCGCTGCGCCCATGCAGGAGATCATCGGAATTTTGCGGTTCAGGCATTCTTTGATGAGATGGATTTTGTAAGAAATCGTATCTGAAGCATCCAGTACATAATCCAGCTCATACTTGAACAATTCCTCGTAGGTCTCTTCCGTATAGAACATGTTCAGGGCAATAGCTTCACATTCCGGATTGATCAGCTTGATCCGGTCCACCATCAGGTCAGCTTTTTTCTGGCCGACCGTGGTCGTCAGCGCATGAATCTGACGGTTCACATTCGTAATATCCACGACGTCCTTGTCAATCAGAATGATGCGGCCGACACCGGTGCGGGCCAGGGCTTCAACCGCCATAGACCCGACACCGCCGATCCCCAGCACGGCTACCGTGCTGTTCTTCATCACTTCCAGACCTTCAGGTCCGATGGCCAGTTCTGTCCTTGAGAATTGATGGAGCATAACTTGTGAGGCCTCCTTCGATCAATGAGGACAGGCCTTGCAGCCTGTCCTTCCAATGTAATTAAGCTTTGGTGCTAGCCGGCTTTGGCGCCAGACGGATATGCAGCTGCTCCAGCTGTGCCTGGTCGACACCGGATGGCGCGTTCATCAGCAGATCTGTTGCGCTTGCTGTTTTCGGGAAAGCAATCGTCTCACGCAGGTTTGTACGTCCTGTCAGCAGCATCACCAGACGGTCGAAGCCGAAGGCAATACCGCCGTGTGGAGGAGTTCCGTATTCGAACGCTTCCAGGAGGTAACCGAATTTATCCTTCGCCTCTTCCGGGGACAAGCCGATAGCGTTGAACATTTTCTCCTGCACATCACGCTTGTAAATCCGCATGGAACCGCCGCCTACTTCATAACCGTTCAGGACGATGTCATAAGCCTGCGCACGGATTTTACCAGGATCGGTATCAAACAGATGCAGATCTTCTTCGTTCGGGCGTGTGAACGGATGATGCTCTGCCACATAACGCTTCTGCTCTTCATCGTAACCGAGCAGCGGGAAGTCTGTAACCCAGACGAACTTGAACACGTTATCGTCGATCAGGCCCAGCTGGCGTCCGATTTTCAGACGAATTGCACCCAGAACATCAGCAACCACCTTTTTGGTGTCCGCAGAGAAGAGCAGCAGGTCACCCTCTTCAGCCCCTGTACGTTCGCGGATGGCTTCGATCTCCTCCGGTGTCATGAATTTAACGATCGGACCCTTGAACTCGCCTTCTTTAATTTGAATCCATGCCAACCCTTTGGCACCATAACGGGCAGCATACGGTCCGAGGTCGTCAATCTCTTTGCGTGTCCATGTGCCGCAGCCTTTGGCGTTCAGCACTTTAACCTCGCCGCCTTTTTCAATCACGGACGCGAATACCTTCACACCGCTGTTCGCAACGATGTCGTTCATCTCAACCAGTTCGAGGCCGAAACGGAGATCCGGCTTGTCCGAGCCGTATTTGCCCATGGCTTCTGCATGGGTGATACGCTGGAATGGCGTCGGAATCTCTACACCGATCGTTTCACGGAACAGCTTGACCATCAGACGTTCCATCATGCCGAGCAGGTCATCCTGCTGCAGGAAGGAGGTCTCGATGTCGACCTGTGTGAACTCCGGCTGGCGGTCTGCACGAAGGTCTTCATCACGGAAGCAGCGGGCAATCTGGTAGTAACGCTCCAGGCCGCCGACCATCAGCAGCTGCTTATAAATCTGCGGGGATTGCGGCAGGGCAAAGAACTCGCCTTCGTGAACACGGCTTGGCACCAGGTAGTCACGGGCGCCTTCCGGGGAGCTTTTCGTCAGGATCGGTGTTTCCACTTCAACGAAGTCTTCTCCATCCAGGAAGTCACGGAATACTTTCGCCGCTTTGGAGCGCAGCTTCAGGGTACGGTGCATTTCCGGACGGCGCAGGTCCAGATAACGGTGTTTCAGGCGCAGGGACTCATCCACCTCCACACCGTCTTCAATGAAGAATGGAGGAGTTTTCGCTGCGTTCAGCACTTCGATTTCGGTAATTTGAACCTCGATTTGACCTGTAGGCAGGTTTGGGTTAATCGTCTCGGCATCACGCTGAACCACTTTCCCCGTTACGGCAATGACGTATTCACTGCGCACGCGGTCTGCGGTCTGCAGTGCTTCACCAGAGTATGCCGGGTTGAAAACGACCTGTACGATACCGCTGCGGTCACGAAGATCAATGAAGAGTACGCCTCCCAGGTCGCGGCGGGTCTGTACCCATCCGTTCAGCGTGACCGTCTCTCCGATATTAGCTGTTGTCAAAGCCCCACAATGATGACTTCTTTGCATTGTCAGTCCATCTCCTTTAACCATATATAAAATTTAGAAATCTCAATATTCAGCATTTCTTGATGCTGCGTTCACTTAAAGAATAGCCTGAACAAGCTCATCCAGCTTGACCGTCCGCTGCTCTCCAGTCTCCATGACCTTCAGGGCAATCTCTCCGCGCTCCAGCTCATCTTCGCCCAGAATGGCGGTATAACGCGCCTTGAAGCGATCAGCCGATTTCATCTGTGCCTTCATCTTGCGGTCAAGATAGTCCCGTTCGGCTGCAAAGCCGGCCAGACGCAGCTTGAACAGCTGCTTCGCCACTTCCTTCTCAGCGGATTCTCCCAGCGCAACCAGGTACACATCCAGCGGTTTGACCGCATCCAGTTCCACCTGCTGGTGCTCCAGAATCAGCTGAATACGCTCCAGGCCGATGCCGAAACCGATTCCCGGCTGGTCTGGGCCGCCTATTTCCCCTACCAGACCATTGTAGCGTCCACCGCCGCCAACCGTATCAATAGCACCGATCCCCTGTGCCTTAAACTCAAAGGCTGTCTGTGTATAGTAATCCAGTCCGCGTACGAGACGCGAGTTGATTGTATACTCCACATCCATCAGGTCCAGGTACTCCTGAACACTTGCAAAGTGAACTCGGCATTCCTCATCCAAACTATCCAGAATGGACGGAGCGCCTGTGAATTTATCCTGATCGACCTTGCAGTCAAGCACACGCAGGGGATTGCGTTCCATCCGGGACTGGCAGTCCTTGCAGAGTGTATCCTTCATCGGTCTCAGGAAGCCCAGCAGTTTCTCACGGTATGCCGCACGGCTCTCCGGATTACCGACCGAGTTGATCTCAACGCCTACTCCCTTGAGCCCAAGCTCGCGGCAGAATTGGTATCCCATGGCGATCACTTCTGCATCTATGGCAGGATGGGTTGCGCCGAAGGCTTCTACCCCGAACTGGTGAAATTGGCGCTGCCGTCCAGCTTGCGGACGTTCATAACGGAACATCGGCCCCATGTAATACACCTTGGTAACGTCAGGCTCGCCGTACAGCTTGTTCTCCACATAGGCGCGAACTACACCGGCCGTACCTTCGGGACGGAGCGTCAGGCTGCGGTCTCCTTTGTCCTTGAATGTGTACATTTCTTTTTCAACGACGTCCGTAGTGTCACCAATCCCCCGTACGAACAGATCCGTCTGTTCAAAAATCGGGGTGCGCACTTCACGGTAATTAAAACGTCTGCACAAATCACGGATTTTATCTTCTACGAACTGCCACTTTTCTACAACGCCTGGCAGCAAATCCTGCGTTCCGGTTGGCTTTTGAAATGCCATCCTTCATCCCTCCAAATGCTGTTCTAGATAAAAAAAACTCTCGCCCTGTTAATCATTGTTAACAGGGACGAGAGATTGTGTACATAAATCACCCGTGGTACCACCCACATTCCGGACCGGTTATATCACCGCAGCAAGACCTTCCAATGGCCCTGCCTCCAGTTCTCAAGGAAACTGCATCCGCTCATACGTTAACGCCCGCTCGCGCGATCCGGCTACTAAAGTTTGCCTGCTGACAGGTAAACAGGTTCGCCGTTCGTTCTCGGGGAAGTCATTCATCCGTTCATCATGAGAATCCTTCCAGCCCAGGGGATTCCTCTCTGACATGTGGGATACGGATTACTTGGTCCCGTCATCAAATCGTTTTTCAATTATTTTTAGATTGTAATGAACTGCCACATTAAAGTCAAGATAAAATAACATGATGCGACAGTTTCCTCTAGTCCTACAAGTTACAGATTGCAAGAAAAAAACCTGCAGAACGGTCTGCAGGTTCAAAGGATATATTAAAAAAGGGGGTCATGCTGTTATTATAAACAGACAATGTTAAAGCTTTATTGAACTAATATTACATTTGTATTACAAGACTGAAAGCGCTATCTATATTAAGAGTTTATTGTCTCAGCAAAAGACCCTCTTTCGCAAGAAAGAGGGCCTAGTTTCTTTAATCAAAGCTCTCCACATAAGCATTGTTCTGGCGCAGCTTCTGCACGATCGCTTCATAGTCTTCATCGCTTACCTTAGCGGACAGCACATAGGTCAGATCATTATAATCATCAGGATCGACTTCGCCGGCACCCAGCAGATTATCATCGGACGGCGGCGCATCCGAATTCGGCGCATCCTCACGCGAGATATCGCGATCATTCTCGGCAACGACAGGCACAACATTATTCGCATAACTTCCTGCGCCGGCTGCCCCTGTAAATCCTACAGCTCCCGCTGTATTCATGGAACCCGAGTTGTTGTAAGGCACAAGCGGAATAATCAGCCGCCGGTCCCTTCCGATCGCGCTGTCCAGCTTCCCGACCTCCAGGTGCTCCGTACGGTAAGCCTGAAGCGATGTTCTTGCCCCTTCAGCCTGATCCTCTGTTTTGAAATACGCTTGAATCTGCTTAGCCATGCTAATCCCTCCTCATGATTAATAATGATTCAACAATTACAACACATTCAGGATTTCACGGACAAATGCCGGCTCATCCTTCGGTGTACGTGACGTGATAAAGTTGCCGTCCACGACAGCTTCCTGATCCTCAAACTCGGCGCCCGCATTAATCATATCGTCCTTAAGCGGCGGATAGGATGTGATTTTGCGTCCTTTCAGCAGGTCTGCACTGGCCAGGATTTGCGGTCCATGGCAGATGGCTGCGATCGGCTTTTTCGCACTGTTGACCTCAGTGACAAACTTGAGGATATTCGCATCCAATCTCAGATTTTCAGGGGAAGAGCCTCCCGGAATAACGATAGCATCGTATTCACTTGCGGATACGTCGGTGATGGATTTCTCGATTGTATATTCAGCTTTGCCTTGTTTGCCTTTTACAGTGTCGCCTTTGTTCAGTCCGATAATGTCTACATCATGCCCTGCTTTTTTTACCTCATCATAGGGCACCTGCATTTCGGAATCTTCAAATTGGTCTGCCAGCAAAAACGCTACTTTACTCATATGCAATCCAATCTCCCTTCTCTATCGCTTTCTTCGTCGACCTCGGTTTGTTATTACCCGCAGAACGCCTGTTTCTAACATCTTTTACACAGTCAGCTTTAATTCATGCCGCTGGTTTATAGCCGGGGAAGCCTCTTATTGTTCCCGTACGCCTTTGGATCTATCTCCCATATATGATCTGAACGGCTGTCCTCCCTTCGCAATAACTGCATCTCAGCTAAACTTCCGCATGGAATATGGATGGAGATCCTGCAGCCCTGCAGCTGATCCGATTGTCTCATGACTCCTGCCTCCTGACAGATGCTTGTTTTTGCATACAGTAACAGGTTGAGCAAATAAGTTTGGCAATATGTGTGCTGCAGGCAGCAGGCAAAGAAAAAAGCCGGTTCCTTAGAACCGGCTTTCTGTGCAAGAATATCGTTTTATGCTAATTGGATTGAATGGATCTCTGATCAGCCTCTGCTGTCCAGAATCAGTGTAACAGGCCCCCAGTTAACCAGAGAAACATCCATCATAGCACCGAACTGCCCGGTCTCTACGACCAATCCTTTACCTCGCAGCAGATCATTGAAGTGGTTATACAATTCCAATGCGGCATCCGGCTTGGCAGCAGCCATGAAGTTCGGTCTTCTGCCCTTGCGGGCATCTCCATACAGGGTGAATTGGGATACCGATAAAATCGATCCGCCGACATCCTGGACACTGAAATTCATTTTCTCCTGCTCATCTTCAAAAATACGCAGACCTGCTACCTTGTCAGCCAAGTATGCGGCATCCTGCTCTGTATCTTCATGAGTTACGCCGACCAGCAGCATTAGTCCTGCCTGAATCTGCCCCGTAATGCTGCCGTTTACCGTTACACGGGCTTCCTTGCAGCGCTGAATGACTACTCTCATTGTTGTTCCAAACTCCTTACTCCGGCAGGACACCTGCCGTTTATTGCATAATACGGTGTACGGTATATACGTCCTTCACCCGTTTGATCCGGTCTACAACCGACTGTAAATGATCGGTATTGCGGATCAGTATCGTCATATGAATCAAAGCCATCTTGTTCTTGTCTGAACGTCCGGTTACAGCAGACATATTCGTCTTGCTCTCGGAAACGGCCTGAAGCACCTCATTCAGCAAACCATTGCGGTCGTGACCGGTAATCTCGATATCGACGCTGTAGATCGTTTCAATCTCTTCTTCCCATTGAACATCGATTACACGTGCCTGGTCTTCGCCTTCACCGTCCGGGATGTTCGGACAGTCACTGCGGTGAACAGACACACCCCGTCCGCGTGTAACATAACCGACAATATCGTCCCCCGGTACAGGGTTACAGCAGCGGGCAAAGCGGACCAGCAGATTGTCGACGCCTTCCACGCGCACGCCGTTCGTCGGACGTTTGCTGCGGTCTCCTGCCGGCTTGATTTCCTTAACTTCTGTGCTGAGCTCCAGCAGCTTCGCTTCTTCCTGCTCCTTGCGCAGCTTCTCGGTCAGGCGTGTACATACCTGTGCAGCTGTAATTCCGCCAAAACCGATCGCTGACAGCATGTCCTCAATATCGTTGAAGGCAAACTTGCCTGCGACCTCCTGCAGTTTGTCATCACTCAACCATGCGGAAGGCTCCAGTCCCAGACGCTTCAACTCACGCTCCAGATTCTCGCGGCCCTTCTCAATGTTCTCCTCGCGCTTCTCCTTCTTGAACCACTGCTTGATCTTGCTGCGGGCATGCGAGGACTGGGCGATCTTAAGCCAGTCCTGACTTGGTCCGTAGGAGTGCTTGGAGGTAAGAATCTCGACGATATCACCGGTCTTCAGCTGATAGTCCAGCGGCACAATACGGCCGTTAACCTTCGCGCCAATCGTACGATTGCCGACCTCGGTATGAATCCTGTAAGCAAAATCAAGCGGAACCGAGCCTGCGGGCAGCTCGATGACTTCCCCTTTTGGCGTAAATACAAATACCAGGTCAGAGAAAAAGTCCATCTTGAGCGACTCTACGAACTCGGATGCATCCTTCGTCTCGTTCTGCAGCTCAAGGATTTCACGGAAGAACGTAATCTTGTCTTCCAGCTGACCTGCGCTCGAGCCGTTATTCTCCTTGTAGGCCCAGTGGGCCGCAATACCGAATTCAGCCGTCCGGTGCATGTCCCAGGTACGAATCTGCACTTCCGTCGGCTCACCGTTCGGTCCAACCACCGTCGTGTGCAGGGATTGGTACATGTTGGCCTTTGGCATGGCAATATAGTCCTTGAACCGGCCCGGCATCGGCTTCCATAGTGTGTGAATAATACCCAGCGTTGCATAACAGTCCTTGATATTATCCACGATAATACGAATAGCAAGCAGATCATAAATCTCATTAAACTGCTTGTTTTTGGTAGTCATTTTCTTAAAAACGCTGTATATATGCTTGGGCCGGCCTGATAAATCTGCCTGAACACCCATCTCTTCCAGCTTCTCGCGGATGCGATGGATGACATTATCGATAAATTCCTCACGCTCAGCCCGTTTTTTATGCATCAGATTGGCAATCCGGTAGTACTGCTGCGGATTTAAATAACGGAGGGCAATGTCCTCCATTTCCCATTTAATCGCCGAGATCCCGAGCCGATTCGCAATCGGACAGAAAATTTCGAGCGTTTCGTATGCAATACGGCGCTGACTCTCTTCCGATTGGTACTTCAGCGTCCGCATATTATGAAGACGGTCTGCCAGCTTAATGACAATCACGCGAATGTCCTGGGCCATGGCGATAAACATTTTGCGGTAATTCTCGTTCTGCTGCTCTTCCTTGGACCGGAACTGAATCCGTTCAAGCTTCGTCAAGCCGTCCACCAGCATGGCGCACGTATCACCAAAGGCTTCACGAATCTCTGCCAAAGAAACTGTCGTATCTTCAACAACATCGTGAAGAAGCGCAGCAATAATGGAGATGGTGTCCATCTGCATATTAACGACAATATCCGCAACCGCCAGTGGATGCAGAATATAAGGCTCGCCTGATTTACGGACCTGCCCATGGTGTGCCTGATCCGCAAACTCGTAGGCTTCCTGAATGCGAATCAGATCCTGTTCTTTGATATAGGCCCCGGCCTTTTCAAGTAATCGCTCTATGCCCATTCTAGCTTTTCCGTGTCCTTTCTATACGAAGGAGCCCTCCAAACAGTCCATAACCGAGGGTTCCGTAAAGTGATTTCCTATAATTATGACGCTTCGTGTGTCCTACGTCAACCATCATGCCTTTGCGCGGAAACTCGACAATAAATGTTAAGAAACCCGTGCATATTGTCATAAAATAGGTTGCCAAAATACGTGAACCTCTATAATCTATTAAGGATAATCTCAAGCAGATCGAAAAGAATACCATTTAGGAGTGAATATCGTTGCAGCGTGAAATTCAAGTGAATCAAAAACTTCCATTAGGGCCCGGCTTCCTGCTGAGCCTGCAGCATCTGTTTGCCATGTTCGGCAGCACCGTGCTTGTGCCTAACCTCTTTCATGTCGATCCCAGCATGATCCTGCTGATGAACGGCATCGGCACCCTGCTGTACATCGCGATCTGCCGCGGCAAAATCCCGGCCTATCTCGGTTCCAGCTTTGCCTTCATCTCGCCGGTGACTCTGGTGCTTACTAATGACCCGGATCATGGCTATGCCAAGGCGCTTAGCGCTTTTATCGTAACTGGGGTTGTATTCTGCGTAATCGCTTTGATCGTCAAGTATGCTGGTACACGCTGGATTAATGTCGTATTCCCTCCAGCTGTCATGGGCTCTATCGTCGCCCTGATCGGTCTGGAGCTGGTTCCTGTCGCAGCAGGCATGGCCGGGTTGATTAACCCTGATCCGACCAAGTCCTGGACACCTGATCCACAAACCATATTCTTGTCACTTGTTACACTTGGAGTCACCGTACTGGGTGCTGTGCTCTTCCGCGGCTTTCCCAAAATCATTCATATCCTGATCGGCATCGTGGTTGGTTATGTATTGGCTTGGAGTATGGGCATGGTAAATACGGGCGCTATTGATCAGTCCTCCTTTCTCTCCCTGCCCACCTTGACAACTCCCGTGTGGGATATGTCTGCAATTCTGACCATTCTGCCTGTCGCCCTGGTTGTCATTGTAGAGCACATCGGTCATTTGCTCGTCACGAGTAACATCGTCGGCAAGGACCTGTCCAAGGACCCTGGTCTGCATCGCTCCCTGCTCGGTAACGGTATATCCACCATTTTCTCCGGCTTTGTTGGTTCTACACCGAACACAACCTACGGTGAGAACATCGGCGTAATGGCTTTGACCCGTGTCTATTCTGTCTGGGTCATTGGCGGGGCAGCCGTCATCGCCGTCCTGCTCTCCTTCTCCGGTACTTTTTCTGCCGTGATTGCCAACATCCCTTCACCGGTTATGGGCGGTGTGTCCCTGCTCCTCTTCGGAGTGATTGCAGCATCCGGCCTGCGGATCTTTGTCGAGCAGAAGGTTAACTTTGCCAAGGCCTCCAATATGCTGCTCGCTACGGTTGTACTGGTCATCGGGATCAGCGGTACCAAGCTTACTATCAATTATTCCTATGGACACTTTGAACTGAAAGGCATGGCGCTCGCAACGATTGTCGGCATTCTGCTGAGCCTGCTGTTCAAGCTGTTCGAGGTCCTCGGCTGGTCCAACGAAGGCAAAGACAATGAATTAGTGGAGAAAACACCTGATTGATCACTGCCGCCTTAGAAGTACATGAACGAAATATAAAAAGCCTTAACCCCTTCGTGAAGGAGTTAAGGCTTTTTTATTTCCCGGGAAAATATCGGAGTTAGACGGAATATGTCACCAAAGTAAACACATCAATATCCGGCAGCTTCGCCCGGCCGTTCAGCTCTTCCAGTTCAATCAGGAAGGCTGCACCAACTACATTGCCGCCCAGTTGGCGTACCAGATTAACGGAAGTCGCAATCGTGCCCCCTGTTGCCAGCAGGTCATCTGCAATCAGAACGTTCTGATCCTTTACAATCGCATCTGTATGCATTGCAAGTGTATCCTTGCCATATTCGAGGTCATAGCCGACTTCAATCGTCTCGCCTGGCAGCTTGCCGCTCTTGCGGATCGGCGCAAAACCGACTCCCAGAGCATAAGCCAGTGGAGCACCAACCACAAATCCGCGTGCTTCCGGGCCTGCAATGACATCAATTTTAAGATCGGCTACGAGCTTTTTCAGGTCGTTAATCGCTTCCCGGTACATTTCCCCGTTCTTCAGAAGTGTTGTAATGTCCTTAAAGCTGATTCCCGGCTGTGGAAAATCAGGAATCACCCGAATATATTCTTTATAATCCAACTAAATCTCCTCCAAAATATACAAATTCATCAATAATCCTTTGAAACCCAATGCTCTATAACTCAATACTGGTTATCCAGCCTCTTGCGTACGAAAGAATCAGGAAACCCCTTGTGTCCTCTCCATCATCCAGCGGGTCAGATTTGAGGCATTCTCGTGAAGCAGATACTGCTCCATCTCTGCCAGATGTCCAAGCTCCTGATAATGACGAGAGTCTTCGAGATCACGCTTCGGCGGATTGGAGACAAAGGATATTTGCCCGCCATTCCGCTCCACGAATCCCAATTCAGCGAATACATCAAGGGCCTTGGACAGCATTCGCACAGATAGCGAACACTGCCGGCTCAGGGCGGGAAGAATATCCCGTTCACTCACCGGGTTGGGTCCCAGCTTGGAGAGCAGAATATAGACCCGCTTAAAGCTCTCACGCGAAGGCTTCTCGAGCCGACCGGCAGCGGCATCTTGCCTTGAGTAGAGCAGGAACAGGTTCTCCACTGCACTGCAGTCAGACAGCAGGGCAAGAAGCTGTTCCATCGTCTCCGGCAGCTCGAGCACGAACAAGGTCTGTACGCTGGATAAGGACTCCCTCGATGCCTCCGGGTTTAGAGGCCGAACGCCAACATGCTTATCATATACCCAAAGCTGCTGCTCATTCAATGAATTTCCCTGATTCAGCAGATAGGAACCTTCCCGGACGACACCCGCCCAGGTATGCTCTCTGCCCATATACGGTTTCAGTTCTTGCAGACAGCGCTGCACCTCACCGGCAGGATCACGCGAGTCCCGCAGATCAAATACCTGCATCTCCGGCATTCGCAGATCCTGCAGCATCAGCTGCAGCTTGCGGTTTCCATTCCATTCATTGATTGTCAGCTCACCTACTACATCCAGGGCCGTCTTCGGCTCGAGGTAATCGGCAAGAGCTCCCCGGCCAAATGCGACCACATCCAGCTGCCTGCCTTTTTGATTAAGCTGGAGCTTCAGATGGTTGCGCTCCCGACCCATTCTACGAGTTTCTTGAACAGCCGCTCCCTGGAGTAAAAACCGGGGTGTCGGGTTGTCCATGCCGAAAGGCTGCAGCAGCTCAAGTTCCTCAACCGCTGCCAGCGGCGTCTCCTCCAGCTGCAGCACTCCATCCACCTCCATGACCGGAACATAATGCTCCGGCTTTAAATGAACAGCGGCAAACTGGTTCAATGCCGTATCAAACGCGGAAAGTTGGTCACTGTGCAGAGCCATACCTGCGGCAGCCGGATGACCGCCAAAGTGCTCCATCAAATCTTTGCAGGAGCTGAGTGCTTCGTAGATATCGAGCCCCGGTATGGACCGGGCAGATCCTTTACACATGCCGGTAGACGCATCTATGCCTAGAATGATGGTAGCACGGTAATACCGCTCCAGCAGCTTGGATGCGACGATTCCGACGACACCCACATTCCAGCCTTCGCCCGCCACCACGATCACATCCGGCAATCCCTCTGCCTGGACTCGCTGTTCTACGCGGTTTATGGCTTCGTCCACAATCTCCTGAACGACGCGCTGTCTCTCCTTGTTAAGCAGGTCCAGCTCTGAGGCCAGCCGTTCCGCCTCATCCTGGTGTTCTGTCGTCAGCAGCGATACGGCACGTCCGGCATGGTCCAATCTGCCGCTGGCATTGATCCGCGGTGCCATGGCAAAGGCGACATTCACTGAAGTTACTGCGCCAATCTCAATGCCACCCACAGACAATAAAGCTGCAATCCCTGGAAATGAAGTTCGCCGCATGGATTCCAGACCCGTCTTGACGATATAACGGTTCTCTCCCTGCAGCGGCATCAGATCCGCAATCGTACCGATGGACGCTATCTCATACCATGCTTCGGGAACCTCACCGAGCATCGCCTGTGCCAGCTTCAATGCCACTCCGACGCCAGCCAGCCCCTTAAACGGATATGGACAATCCGGCAGCTTCGGGTTTACAAGCGTATAAGCTTCCGGCAGAATCTCTGGCGGCTCGTGATGATCCGTTACCACGACGTCAATCCCCAGCGAATTGGCATAGGCAATCTGCTCGACAGCACTAATCCCCGTATCCACGGTGACCACTAATGAGACACCCTGCTGCATGGCCCAATCAAGGGCATGGTTATGGAGGCCATAGCCTTCATTGGAACGGTGAGGAATATAGATGTCGAAGGAGGCTCCCAGATGCCTCATAAGATAAATCATCAAGGCCGTACTGGAGACACCATCCGCATCATAGTCACCGTAGATCAGAATATGTTCTTCACGCTCCAGGGCCAGCCGGATACGATCAACGGCCTCTTTCATTCCCCGCAGCAAAAAAGGATCATGCATTTGTTCATGTGTGCTGTACAGAAACGCTTTTGCCGCATCTACGGTCGTGATCCCGCGGTTCATCAGCAGCGAAGCCAGCAGCTTAGACACGTTCAACTGCTGTGCAAGCGTTTCGGCAGCCGCCGGATCGGTACCCGGAAGGTCCCAGCGGTACTGTGAATGTAGCAAAAGGTCTCACCTCTTTCTGTTTGGATCGATAGCCGGTTTACTGCACCAGTGTCGACGCATCGTTATCCGGTAATTCATGATTTGATTTATACGGGTAGGCGGCCTGATAGGGCACCGCCTGGATATGAACTTCAGCTACCTGAGCGAAACGGCCCAGCAGCAACGCTTTTACCATATCCGATATCTCCTGTGCCTCCGCAACGGTAATACGTGGATTGACACTGATCACCAGGTCAATGGTGACACTATGCCGAACCTCCTTGGCTGTGAGCTGTTCTACCGTTACGACGCCATGAACACGCTGAACAGTATCCATGAAATCGCCGGAATCCTCGTGCTGCAGCTCTTCTACTAATGAGCCGTACACCGATTCAACGATCATACGATAAGCGCGGTACAGAACAAGACATGAAATGACTATAGAAGCAACAGGATCCATATAGAGCAGAAACTGCAAATCCGAAGCTTCTCCTGCCATCGAGCCGCTGATGCCAACGAGTGATGCTAGTGCGGCATACAGCGAAAATTTATGATCATAGGCATATCTAGCTGCCTCAGACCGGTTGTGTTTGCGCGCACTGCGATACTGGAATTGGAAAATGGCCTCCATTAGTCCAAGCGCCACCACTGCGGCGATCAGACTGTATATGCCTGGCGCTGCCGGTTCAGACTCCGCCAGATCCCGAATAGAAGAAAAGGCGGTCTGCAGACCTGCCATTAACAGCAGGACTGATAAAGTCACGGACACAACCGGATTGGAACTGCTCCCCTGTGCATCCCTTGGTTTACGTCTCTTACCAGTACGCCGCTGCGGCAGACGTTCCGCTGCAGCTGCAGCGGCATCTGAAGCATCATACATGGCGCCGGCAATCAGAGCCTTGCTTCCGCTGGCGAATCCGACAACGACCTTCAATACAGCAATTCCCAGATGACTGATAATGCCTGTCCATGCGGCGGCTTCCGATGAATGGCTGCGTACGCTCTTCACAAGAATTCCCCCTCATACTTGTGCTGACGATGATCATGTACTGCTGTCAATGATAAAACCGCGTCCCTTCAGACGCGGACGCGGCTTGGCAGATCCTGGACTTATTCTTTTGCCGTTTTGGCTTTGGCGGGTGCCGGCTTGTTCTTTTGCTTGCCTTTCAGAGCAAACCACAGCGGGCTTGCGATGAAGATCGATGAATAAGCACCGAACACAAGGCCGATAACCATCGCAAGCGAGAACATGCGGATGGATTCGCCGCCGAGCACGAACAGACAGAATGCGGCAATAAATACCGTGAACACGGTCCCGAGCGAGCGGGACATCGTCTGCGAAATACTTTTGTTGACGATCGTCTTCAAATCATCCTTGGTCTTCTGCTTGGAGAAGCGGAGATTTTCACGAATCCGGTCAAAGATAACGATTGTGTCATTGATGGAGAACCCAACAATCGTCAGAATCGCTGTAATAAAGGTCAAATCCACTTCCAGGCGGAAGATGGAGAAGATGCTGATAACAAGGAACGCATCATGCAGCAGAGATACTACAGCCGCAACAGCAAAACGCCATTCGAAGCGGACAGCGACATAGGCCATGATCGCTACACTCGCAATTAGCACTGCGTACAGCGCGTTGCGCTCCAGCTCCTTCGCCATTTCCGTATCCACTGTATTCACTTCGAAGGAAGCTTTAGAGTCGAGATCCTTGGTAATGGTGGTCTTAAGCTGATTTTCCTGTGTTTCGGACAATACTTTGGCAAAACGGATATTTGCCCGGTCATTGCTGACCGTAATCTCCGCATGGTCGTCCACACCGACCTGTTTAAGAATCGGCTGAATTTGCGCAGCGGTAATATTTTTGCTCAGCGAGATGTCCACGTTCGAACCGGAGCGGAAGTCCACCCCATAATTCAATCCGAAGACCGCGAGGCAAATAATTCCCAGCAGGGTAATAATAATAGAAAATGTGTAAAAGAACTTGCTTGCCTTGATGAAATCATAATTCCATTTTTCTTTCTTAGAGCTCACTGATTTCACCCTCCTTCACTCCAAAAGCTCTTGGCTTCTTGACAGCATCGCCTTTAACCAGCAGATTCAGCAAGAACCGGGAGAAGAAGATGTTCGTAATGATGCTGACTACGATATCCACCATCAGCACAAGCGCAAAGCCTCTAACCGCACCTGTACCCAATGCAAACATGACTGCTGCTGCGATGATTGTTGTGATATTGGCATCCATGACCGTCCGGAAGGAGCTCTTGCTGCCCGCGATAACCGCAGAACGGATTGATTTGCCGGTACGGATCTCTTCCTTGATACGTTCATACGTAATGATATTGGCATCGACAGCCATCCCGATCCCGAGCACGAATGCTGCGATACCAGGCAGTGTAAGTACAAAATGTCCCCAGTAGAAAATCAGAAGTACGGCCCAGGTATGAACGATCAGACAGAAGCTGGCGATCAGACCAGGTACACGATACATAAAGATCATAAAGAGCAAAATAATGACAGAGCCGACCAGACCGGCCTGGATCGTCTGATTCAGGGACATCTGTCCCAAAGAGGCTCCAACACTCTGTGTATACTTCTCAGTCAGGTTCAAAGGAAGTGCGCCCAGGTTAATGGTGTCTCTCAGCTTGTTCGCTTCGTCCAGCGTATAGCTGCCTGTGATTTGAGCTGAACCGTCTGTAAGTTCCTGTTGTACCGTAGGAGCAGACAGCAATTCCTCATCCAGGTAAATGGCCAGCGGTTTGCCAATCAACCGTTTCGTGATTTCTGCAAATTTGGCCTTGTCCTTCACTTTGATATCAATCATCGGCTGATTCAGCTGATTAAAGGACACCTTGGCCCCATTCTCTACAAACTCATTCCCGCGCAGTTCAATTTTGCTGTAGGTTCCTTCCTTGTCCTTATCGGTGGCGCTGCGGAACGTCAATACAGCCGGTTTCTTCAACTGGGCACGAACCTCTGCCTCATTCTTGACGCCTGCTAGCCGCACACGGATTCGATCTGTGCCTTCTGTAGTTACTTCCGGCTCGGAGGTACCCAGTGCATTGATACGGCTTTCAAGACTCCGCGCAGTCTGGACTAAAGATTCCTTGCTCACTTTTTGTCCTTTTTCCAGCGGCTGTGCTTGATAGAGGATCTCGAAGCCTCCCTTTAGATCAAGGCCCAACTTCAGGTTATTCAGCAGCCCCGGGCTTGACCAGGCCATGATTCCCACAGAAATAAGCACGACCACGATGAAACTGACAATTCTTTTCATGCCGACCCTTGTTCCCCTTTCATTCTCAATATTCCTATTATAGCCACCCCTCAAAAGCCAGTCAATTTGAACACAAAAAAGACCCCTTTCTATTCGAAAGTGGATCCACGAAGTGCGGACAGGGTCATATAGTTCATGAAACCAGTGGCCTTCAGCGACAGGATATCGTTCACGAGACGATGAAGCGGCGGGATTCCGTCCTTCTCGTACTTATGGCTGATACATTCCCATACATCCTTGCTCGTTACATATTCATAGCCGACAAGTCGCAGCTCTTCCGCTTTGCTCTGACAGAGAGTCTCAATATCTTCGTCCCAATATTCATACTCCAAATCCGCGGTCATGACACTGCCCCCTCTCCTCTGACTGCCCTTTCAGCTCTACTGATAGCAATAATATATCCATCATACCTTGAATTCGCCTTCTATAGAAGGCTTTCCTTTATTTTTGCGTCTGGTTCTTTATGTCATCGTCAGGATTTGGACAAAACTTTGGCATGAGAGCGGCCAGGAGCGGCATAACCTTATAGCAAACAGCTGTGTGAGTACAGCGCATCATTTTATTGGGGGAAGAAGGCGACGCGGATTGAAAAAACAAACATTTATACAAGGAACGATGATCCTTCTCGCTGCCGGGATCGCGAACCGGATGCTTGGCTTCATACCGCGAATCGTGCTGCCGCGTGTCATCGGGGCCGAAGGTGTGGGACTGTTCCAGCAGGCCTATCCTTTTTTCATTGTACTGGTGACATTAATAACCGGGGGAATTCCGCTCGCAGTTGCCAAAATGGTCGCTGAAGCGGAAATATCGGGGTCTCAGGCAGCTTCACGACGCATTTTGCGGACAAGCCTCGCATTCACCCTGACATTAGGGATATTTTTCACAGGGGTCTACATTCTTTTTGCACCGTGGATTACCCAGCACGTCCTGACAGACCCGAGAGTCTATCAGGCATTCATCAGTATGAGTCCCATGATTATCATCGTGGCTGTATCCGCGGTTTACCGGGGGTATTTTCAAGGCATGCAGAATATGATTCCTTCCGCTGCTTCGTCTATCGCCGAGACGCTGATGCGAATCGTCTGTGTGATCTGGTTCTCGTATCTGCTGCTGCCAAGAGGAATTGAATACGCAGCGGCAGGAGCCATGCTGGGGGCATTAGCAGGGGAATTTATCGGTATGATGGTACTGCTGTGGAACCGCCGCCGTTATAGCTTTGAACCTCTTGGCATGCCAAACAGCGGACCTGCGTCCGCTCCCGGCAAACGGATCGTTCTCCGCCGCCTCCTGTCGATCTCCGTTCCAGTCACTGCAGGCCGGCTTATCGGTTCATTCTCGTATTTGCTCGAATCCATCATATCCATGCGAAGCCTGGCTATCGCCGGGATTGCCACTGCTGCGGCTACGGCGCAATACGGCGCTTTGCAGGGAATGATTATCCCCATTCTTTTGCTGCCTGGCGCCTTAACCACATCACTTGCCATTTCACTCGTGCCCTCCCTGTCGGAAGCAGCAGCGCGGGGGGATACAGCGATGATTCATAAAAGATTGCACCAATCCGTCCGGCTTGCGCTTGTTACTGGAGCTCCATTCGCAGTCATCATGTATGTGCTGCCCGAGCCTTTATGCCTGATGCTGTATAATGATGCCTCCATCGCCGGCATGCTCAAAATTATGGCGCCCTTCGCGCTGTTCATGTATATCCAGCCTCCGCTTCAGGCAGCACTCCAGGCTCTGGAACGTCCGGGCACTGCCCTGTTTAACACTTTGCTAGGCGCCGTAATCAAGATTGGATTGATTCTGCTGCTGGCCTCCCGTCCGGAATACGGTATCTACGGAGCCGTCTTTGCCATTTGTCTGAATAATGTGATTGTGGCCCTCTGCCATGGCTTTAGTGTAGGGCGGCTGCTCGCCTTCCGGTTTCCTCTTCAGGATTTCTGGAAAATCGGAGCCGGCATGCTCATTATGGCTGCGTCTGTCCTCTTCACCTATACCAAGCTCACCTTCATGGAAGCCGTATGGATGAAATGTATCAGCGCCTCGCTGGCGGGACTGATCGTGTATCTTTTCATTATGGTGATCTCCCGTATGATTGACCGGCATGATCTGGTGCGCGTTCCCGGGCTAGGAAGATGGTTCCGCTAACTCTTTTCCTTTTTATTGATATAGATTTTACCCGTATGGTCCATGGAACAGAGAAATACATCCTTGAAGTCGCGAATACCCTGCTTTTGAATCTGACTTTTCAGCCAAAAACGGGTTTTATCGATAACTTCAAGATTTTTATCCTGGACCTTGCCATCCATAATCAGTGGAATCGGCAGTCCTTCATATTTGAAATTGCCTAAAAAAGCGGCACGCTCCTGCTTGAATGCATTGTTGGGTCTCGACAGCGAGTTGGACTGCCCTTTGGCAGGATCCTTTTGATCTGCAGACTCATCCTTAGGTATCACTGTCAGCTTGCCCGTTGTCTCGAGAATAGCAAATTCCACATTGCTGATGCTGTCCACATTTTGCTCGCGAAGCTGCAGCATCAGATCATCGAGGTTGTAGCGCTGCTTGCCCATTTCTTTTCTATTAATTTTTCCTTTGGAGATCAGTACGCTCGGTTTGCCGTCAAACAGCAGTCTCGCTTTGCGGCTCTTTAGACTAAGCCAGGCGGTGAAGATCTGCAGTACCAGCAGAATGACGAGCATGAAGATGGAATGGAAGATCGGTCTTTGAATATCCTCCAGTGCAAAGACTGCAATTTCAGCGATCATGATGGAGATGACAAGGTCAAATACGGAGAGTTTGCCAATCTCCCTCTTCCCCATCATCCGCATGACCAGATAAACCAGCACATACATGAGAAGCGTCCGCCATAAATGATCAAAGGTATCCTGCATCTCTTCATCTACCCTTCCTGTAATGGACCGGTTTGTCAACGTATTGGTATTCTGACCGGGATAAGACGGACTCATGCAGATGAATGCTCTTTAATTAATGGAAACTGAAAAAAGAAACCACAGAAACCCTTTCATTCCGTACTATGCCCGAGGGCTTGACCATACAATGTAGTAGGATAAATGCTGATATAAACGAGGGAGGTTGCCTGAATGGAAATGATCCGCAGACTGTCTTCATTTCGGATCGCGAACCCCATGTTGTCCGGAATGATGTATGCATTTCTATGGATGATGCTTGGGGCATTCGTTTTGTCGCTGCTGCTGTGGACAAGCGGCATGAGTGAGAAGGATCTGAATTCGTACACGAATCTGGTTCACGGCATTGCACTAGCTGCCGGAGGTTTTACAGCCGGTAAAAGATCCGGCAGCAAAGGCTGGTATTACGGCGGTTTGACCGGGGTACTGTACGGACTCGCTGTCATCCTGATTGGATTTCTCGCGCTGGATTCAGCAGTCGGGCTTACCGATGCTGTCCATCTCCTCGCCTCCTTCGTCATTGCAGCAATTGGCGGTATGGTCGGTGTACAAATCCGTAAATAAAATGTAAAGTATTCGGAATTCGATTATGTTAAACTGGGAAAAGTTCTGTCAGAAAAGGGGAGGCTACCCGTTGTACCAGTCAATGACATATATCTCTATTTATACAAGCCTGGTGGTTGTTCTACTGCTCTGGCTCGGCTCAATGCAGAATCCATTCAAAGCAGCATGGATCTTTGTGAAGGAGCTGATCTTCTCCAGAAAATTCCTTATTCTGTTCGCGGCCATGGTCTGTGTTCTGCTCATGAACAAATACGAGCTGCAGTTCGAGAATGCCATGAAATTTTCAGGAGATTTCACACCTGACATCTTCGGTTTAGAAGGCCGTTTTGTCCATCATTTTCAGCAGCTGTTCTATACTCCTTGGCTGACACCTATTCTGGTCTTCTTCTACATCGTTGTCTTTCAGACTATTCTTATCAGCTCGGTGGGCATCTATGCCGCCAAGAAAAATTGGGTATGGATGTATGGCACCTGTTATGCCGTTATTATTAATTACCTGGTAGCCATCCCGTTCTACCTGTTCTTCCCCGTCAATGAAGTGTGGCACTATGCACCCGCGCAGGTCACCTTTCATATGCTTGACGCGTTTCCAGCCTTTGAGGAGATCTACCGTCCTCTCTCCGGCTTGAACAACTGTTTTCCAAGCCTGCATACGGCCATTTCGGTCACGGTATCCGCGTTGGCCATACGCTCTGGAGTCAAGAGCTGGTCCATCATCGCACCGATCTGCGGCGTCATTATCGTGTTCAGCATTTTCTATCTGGGCGTACACTGGCTCAGCGACATGCTGGCCGGGCTGGTGCTTGGCTTGACGGCATCCACCCTCGGACTCCGGCTTGCCAGACGGACACTGCGGAATGACCATCGTTATGTGGATACCATGCGATCAGGTCTTAACAGGTACTAAAACGGAGAAAGCCCGAAAACTTTTTTCGGGCTTTTTTGCTGTCCGCTCCTACAAAAAAAGAGTCCATGAACAAAATCTGTTCATGAACTCTTTTGGTAACATTCTGGAATCACACCAGTTGAATCCCTTACTCTGCAGATTCTGTGCTGTGAGAAATCGACGTACTGATTGCACTCCGATCGAATGTCAGTTTGGTGACATCGTTTACACGAAGCACAACAATATCGTCGGTAATCTCAACAATCGTCCCGTGAAGACCCCCGATTGTTACCGCTTTATCGCCTTTTTTCATAGCGTTCAGCATGCTGGCACGCTGTTTTTGTTTCTTTTGCTGAGGACGGATTAGCAGGAAATAAAAGATGGCAAACATCAGAACGAACGGCCAGATCAGCTGGACGATCGATCCTGCCCCGCCGCTAGCTGCAGCTGTTGCAAATTGATACATGTTAAGTTTTCCCCCCTTTCATGGACTACACCCGGTACATCAATCATTCTGTCAGAGCTTAAAAACCTTTATCGTTTTCATGCAGACCGTATTGCTCGAAGAACTCATCACGGAAATCCAGCAGTCTGTCCTCCATAATGGCTTCACGAACCTTGCGCATCAAGTCCAGCAGGAAGTGCAGGTTGTGGTAAGTGGTCAGACGCAATCCAAATGTCTCGTCCGCCTTGATCAGGTGACGAAGATAAGCACGGGAATAATTACGGCAGGTGTAGCAGCTGCACTCCGGATCCAATGGTCCAAAGTCCTCAGCAAACTTCGCATTCCGTACAACCAGTCTTCCCTGGCTTGTCATCGTCGTTCCGTTTCTCGCAATACGGGTCGGCAGCACACAGTCAAACATATCAATACCGCGGATCGAACCCTCGATCAGGGCATCAGGAGAACCTACTCCCATCAGGTAGCGCGGTTTGTTCGAAGGCAGCAAAGGAACCGTATAGTCGAGCACCTCATACATCAAGTGCTTAGGCTCGCCCACACTCAGTCCACCAATAGCATACCCCGGGAAATCCATGGAAGTCAAATCAGCCGCGCTTTGTCTGCGCAGATCTTCATGCATGCCCCCCTGAACAATAGCGAAAAGGCCTTGGTCCTGTGGTCTTGCATGACTCTCTAAGCATCTCTCCGCCCAGCGGCTTGTCCGCTCAAGCGAACGTTTGACATAATCATATTCCGCCGGAAAAGGAGGACATTCATCAAACGCCATCATAATATCGGAACCCAGTGCATTCTGGATTTCCATTGCAACCTCAGGCGACAAGAACTTCTTATCCCCATTCAGATGGGAGCGGAAGTGCACGCCTTCTTCAGTGATTTTGCGCATCTCGCTTAAGGAGAACACCTGAAAACCGCCGCTGTCCGTAAGGATCGGCCGGTCCCAGTTCATGAACTTGTGCAGTCCGCCTGCCTGGCGGACGATCTCATGTCCTGGGCGAAGGAACAGATGATAGGTATTGCTCAGAATAATCTGGGCGTTCATCTCCTTCAATTCCTCCGGGCTCATCGTCTTCACGGTTGCCTGCGTACCCACCGGCATAAAGGTCGGCGTCTCAATAATGCCGTGCGGCGTATGCACTCGGCCCAATCGTGCACCGGATTGCTTACAGGTCTTAATATGTTCGTATGTTATCGCTGCTGCCATTGTTTTACCGTCCTCTTTATTCTAATAAATGTACATGGCGTCCCCAAAGCTGAAGAATCTGTATTTCAGATCCACCGCCTGCTTGTACGCCTCCATGATATGTTCTCGGCCTGCCAGCGCGCTGACCAGCATGACCAGTGTGGATTTAGGGAGATGAAAATTCGTAATCAATCCATCAACTACCTTGAAGGTGTAACCCGGATAAATAAAAATCGAGGTCCATCCGCTGCTCGCCTGCAGCTTGCCGCCTTCGAACTTGCTGCCCACCGTTTCCAGTGTACGACAGCTTGTGGTGCCTACAGCGACAACTTTGCCGCCGCGTTCTTTGGTCTCGTTCAACAAATCTGCCGTCTCCTGCGTAATGGAGTAATACTCCTCATGCATGACATGCTCTTCCACGACATCTACAGACATGGGGCGGAATGTACCCAGACCGACATGGAGCGTGATAAACGCGATCTGTACTCCCTTGGCGCGCAGCTGGTCCAGCAGTTCCTCCGTGAAATGAAGCCCTGCCGTAGGAGCTGCCGCCGACCCTTCATGCTTCGCATATACAGTCTGGTAGCGTTCCTTGTCATCCAGTGTTTCTTTGATGTACGGAGGGAGCGGCATCGAGCCAAGACGGTCCAGAATCTCTTGAAAAATCCCTTGGTAACTGAAACGCAGTGTCCGGCCGCCCATCTCCCCTTCATCTTCAATCGTTGCTGTCAATTCGTCGCCGAAGGTGATGACCGCGCCCTTCTTCAGCTTCTTGCCTGGTTTAACAAGCGCCTCCCAGCGGTCTCCCTCCAGGTTCTTCAGCAGCAGCACTTCAGCTTTGGCGCCCGTATCCTGCTTCAAGCCGAACAATCGGGCCGGTATAACGCGGGTGTCGTTCAGTACGAGAGTATCCCCGGGCTGAAGCAGCTCCGCAATATCCTTAAAGGTCCGGTGTCCGACCTTTCCAGTCTGTTTATCCAGCGTCAGCAGTCTGGAGGAACTGCGTTCCAGAAGCGGTGTCTGTGCAATTAGTTCTTCAGGTAAATCAAAATCATACAAGTCTACGTTCATATCGTGTTCATTCCTTAGTAATAGTTACATTCTGATAATAGTGTTTCAGGATCGCCTGGTAATCATACCCTTGATCCGCCAACCCTTTGGCCCCCCACTGGGACAGGCCCAGGCCATGACCGTTACCGTAGCCGGTAATCAGATACTTCTGGCTGCTGTCAACCACACGTGCGTCTCCGCTGCCATCCATAATGACAGTGCCGGCGTTCGCAACCGAGGTTTTGCCAGAAGCAGACAATACGGAAGACGACTGCCCGGCAGACATCGTGCCGCGTGTACCGTCAGCGCCTAATACAGTATAACTTCCGGTCCCTGTAATTTCAAATAAAGTACTGGGTACACTTCCCATTGCAGAACGGTAGGTATCCGGCGTTTTGACTGCTGCATTCTGTCCGTTCACCTGAATCATGGTCACCCTGCCGGAAGGTCCACGCTGGGTCACCTCAAGCTGGTTAATGGATGAAGGAAGCGACCCTGTCGTTTTCCCCTGCATAAACTTCAGTATTTCAGCACCCGTATATGGACCCCGTATCCAGGCATAACTGCCGGATTCCGTTACTTCTTCGAGCACAATGGCCTCCTCGCCCGGACTAAGTTGGGCCACCGGGTTCACGCCGCTCTGAATGAGCGGAAGAGGACGCACATTTGTATTCTGCGCGGTTACAGTCACTTTGCCAAGGCCGGCTTCGGTCACACCCTCCAGCTCTTTAACGTTATCCTCACGGATATAACCTGTCTTACCGCTCTTCAGCAGGACATGATACCAGCTTTTCTGGTCTTTGGCAGCGGCAATATCGCTGCTGCTGTCCACACTCTTGAACACATTCCCGCCGCCGTTCCACACTTCTGAGGTATCTGCTGTCACCCCTCCGGCGTTAGAGGAGAAAACAGCCTCCACTACCTTGCCGTTATTGATGAGCACTTCACCCTCTGTAGCATCCACCGCCTTGGATACAGCCGCATTCTCTGAACTCATGCCGTTATAGGCTTGGCTTAAGGTTGTATCTACGACGTTCGCGATCGTAAATTTCATCCCCTGGGCAAGGGCATAGCTGCGCGCAGCTACGGCCTGAGCCTTCAGTGATTCTGCCGGCCAGGAGGAATACACCTCGGCTCCAACCACGGAGTACAAATATTGCTCGATCGGAAGCTCATTAACGACAGCCAACTGGCCGGATAAAATGCTGAGTTCCAGGTCACCGCGATAGGTGCGCTTAGAGCGCTCAACCAGCTGGATTCCTTCATCCCCGCCGTGAATGGTCATCTTGGCATTAGCCGGAATGCTCAGCAGATAATGAGGCGACGTCTGCAGGGTGGTCAGGTTCAGACCCGCATCCGTCCGGATGATGGCACCGACAGCGGTTGAGCTTACGGTATTCAGGGGCAGCTGGGGCAGCCTTGCGGCGATCGCGCTTTTGAGTGAACTAAGCCCCGCCGTATTCAGCGCTTCTCCAGTCCACACCTCATAGCTCGCCTTGCCGCTGCTGTTTACAATAACGGTATCTGCATCAAATCCGGCATTATTCAGCTGTGACTTGACGCTATTAGCTGCTGTCTGGTTGGCGAAGACGCCCGCCGTCAGATGATAACTGCCTACCGCTGCTGGCTGCTGACCGTTCAGCTGGGCAGAGACTGTCTTGGCGGTACGGGCTGCAGCCGTATTAGCCAGCGCCTCGGATGTATAAGGCCCGGCGTACAGCTGATAGACAGCGGCACCATTCTTTGATGCAGAGAAAAGGAAGGGTTTGTCGCTTCCAGCCTGCAGTGCCTTAGCCGCTGCAGCAGCCGTCTTGAAATCCGCCGTTTCCAGTACTTTTACTTTATAGCTATCTATACTAAAACGCACCTGCTTGTCACTCGGCAGGTCAACCCAGGATTGAAATCCCGAAGTTCCCTGCTGTCCCAGCGACCAGCTTCCACCAGACGACATAGTCACATAAGGGGTCGTCGATTTATATTTGCTGCCCAGATCTGCGAACATTGCAACCCGGATCGTAGAAGCCGTGCCCTCCGCATCCGCGGGGGCAGCCATTGGCATCAGCATGGCTGCCGCCAGTACACTGGCGGCAGCTGTCATTCCGATGCGTTTCCTCCACCTGCGGCTCAACTTCATCGTACTCACTAGTAATTCCTCCTGTCCGTTACGGAGCTGCGCTCGTTATGGTGCAGTTAGTCTCTTTTGTCCATCGGCAGAGGCAGTCCCAAATGGGTATAAGCAGCAGGGGTCGCAACCCGGCCTCTTGGTGTCCTCTGCAGAAATCCGATCTGCAGCAGATAAGGTTCATAGACATCTTCAATGGTCTGACTCTCTTCGCCAATGGTAGCTGCAATGGTATCCAGGCCTACAGGTCCTCCGCGGAAGCTCTGGATCATTGTTCGCAGCATTTTATGGTCGATTTCATCCAGTCCTCTTGGATCGACCTGAAGCCGCTTGAGTGCTTCAGATGCAAGCTCCGGACTGATGATACCGTCACCTCGAACCTGTGCAAAATCCCGCACCCGTTTCAACAGGCGGTTTGCGATTCGCGGGGTTCCTCTGGAACGCAGCGCGATTTCTTCTGCGGCGTCTCCCAAAATTTCAATGCCCAGAATGTCGGCCGCACGTGATACGATGTATGCCAGCTCGTCTGTATTATAGAATTCCAGCCGGCTGATCACACCAAAGCGGTCCCGCAGCGGCGCTGACAGCAGACCGGCACGCGTAGTTGCACCTATCAGAGTGAACGGGGGCAGGTCCAGACGGACGGAACGTGCGCTGGGCCCTTTGCCAATCATGATGTCCAGGGCAAAGTCTTCCATAGCCGGGTACATGACCTCCTCCACCGTACGATGGAGCCGGTGAATCTCGTCAATAAACAGAACGTCGCCTTCCTGCAGGTTGGTCAGCAGTGCAGCCAGGTCACCAGGCCGTTCAATCGCGGGACCGGAGGTAGTGCGCAGATTTACACCCAGCTCATTGGCGATAATGTTCGCTAACGTTGTTTTGCCGAGACCTGGCGGCCCGTACAGCAGTACATGATCCAATGCTTCTTTGCGCATCTTGGCTGCTTCAATATATACCTTTAAATTTTCCTTGACCTGATTTTGGCCAATATATTCATTCAAATACCGCGGCCGCAAACTCAGCTCCACGGCCTGATCTTCCATCATTAGATTAGCGGAAATCAGCCGGTCTTCCATTACTCATCGCTCCTCTGTTGTCTTGCCTGACGCCTATCCCGCAAATAACATCTGCAGCGCGCGCTTCATCATCACATCCACCGAATCGTCCGGCGAGATGTCTTTTTTCAGCTTCAGCCATACCTTATCCAGCTCGGTATCGGTGTAACCCAATGCCTTCAACCCCTCGCGAGCTTCCGACCAGGATGATCCATCCCCTTCTTCCACCACCGGCACCGCAAACAATCCGGTTGCAAAAGCCGCAGCTCCAAAGCCGTCCAGCTTGTCCTTCAGGTCCAGAATCATGCGCTGTGCCGTCTTCTTGCCGATTCCCGGCAGCTTGGTCAGGAATGTTATGTTCTCCTGGTATATAGCTGTAACGAGGCTGTCTGGACTCCCGCCTGTCAAAATACCAAGCGCTACACGCGGTCCAATCCCTGATACTTCAATCAGCTTGCGAAACAGCTGCTGCTCCTCCCGGGTGGGAAAGCCAAATAATAGAATTGCATCTTCCCTTACATGGTGATGGATATAGATCGTTACCGGGCCTTCACTTTTGGCAAAAACAAAGGGATTGGGACAAAACACACGGTACCCGATTCCCTGTACATCCAGCACGACATATTCATTCTCCAAATGGACCACAGGTCCCCGTAAAAAATCGATCATTTCCGTAATACCTCATTTAACTTGGAATTTAAATTATAAGAATGCGCATGACAAATGGCTACTGCCAGAGCATCGGCCACATCATCGGGCTTGGGTACCGTCTGAAGGCGCAGATACATTTTGACCATCTCCTGTACCTGCTTCTTCTCCGCCTTACCGTAGCCCACAATCGCCTGTTTCACCTGCATCGGTGTATACTCGCCAATCGGGAGTCCGCGCTGTACCGCAGCCAATACCAGTACCCCTCTGGCCTGGCTGACAGACATGGCTGTGGTGACATTGCGGTTGAAGAACAGTTTCTCAAAAGCTACCGTATCCGGCTTATATCGATCAATCAGCTGAAGCATGCCTTCATAAACGTGCTCCAGCCGGTCTCCTTCGGGTGTATGGGCTTCAGTCTGAATAGACCCGTATTGTACCGGTGTTATTCTGCTGCCCTCTTTATCTACTATACCAAAACCGACAATAGCAATGCCCGGGTCAATTCCTAGAAAACGCAAAAACATCTCTCCCTTATCCTAAAAGCGAACATATGTATCACTATTGGTATTATAGCAAACTTCCTATTGATTAGACCAAAAAGTTTAACAGATTCTATTCATGTGGACACGCAAAAAAAGGATGCCTTTCAGGCATCCTGAGCATTATTGTTTTTCATCATTGGGCAGCGGCTTCATCACACGTTTGGTTTCCTTCAAGGCATAGTCGCTGAATGTGGAAATGACACTATTATATTCATCCACATCCTGGATGCGGATACCCTGCTGCAGCTGCTTGAGTACCCCTTCTGGTAAGGAAGTCTCCATCGAACCCAAATCCAGCTGAAAAAATGTCCGGATCACTTTTTCCTTCTTGGGAGGCCCCTCGAACAAGGCGAGCTTGCCTCCGGAATCGAGACTCATATAACCCGCCTGCTTGCATTTGGGCGACAGATCTGCGATCTCCATCTCCAGCACAAGTGCCCCCTGCTGATCGATGCGGCTTTTCCACTCCAGATGCTGCTCAACCAGTGCTACAGCTTCGGCTGACGTATGTGTACCCAGCTTCTCAGTTTCCGAGCCGCAAATATAATGACGAATCCGGTACACTTCTCTTGCCTGGTCTGAAGCCCGAAGCGTTAGCTCTGTCTCTTCACGCCCTGCATTTATTTCTGCTGCCATTTCAGATATAGATGCCATGGCCGCCGTTGCTGCCGGCTCTGACAATGGCATGCTCATTAATTCACGAAGATTTCCCGACATATGCATGCCCGTCCACAACAGTACAGCCATAATACCGCAAGCGAGACCAGTCCAGACGGATTTACGACGTTTACGCCATCGTCTCAGCAGCTGCTTTTTCAGTTTAGATCCAATCATGCTTATCCCTTCAATCCCACTGGTTTTACCATAGTGTGACCCGGGAAGAGATAGACTATACAAATAAGAAGACCACTAATTAAGATTAATCAGTGGTCTTCTTGAGATCGGGATGACACGATTTGAACATGCGACCCCCTGGTCCCAAACCAGGTGCTCTACCAAGCTGAGCTACATCCCGCTATAATGCCGGTGAAGGGACTCGAACCCCCACGGTTTCCCTCACGATTTTGAGTCGCGCGCGTCTGCCAATTCCGCCACACCGGCTTGTAATTAAACGTCCCCTGAGAGATTCGAACTCCCGGCCTTTTGATTCGTAGTCAAACGCTCTATCCAGCTGAGCTAAGGGGACATATGGAGCGGACGACGGGAATCGAACCCGCGACCCTCGCCTTGGCAAGGCGATGCTCTACCGCTGAGCCACGTCCGCAAAAACAATGAAATTGTTGAGTGTAAATGGTGAGCCATGAAGGACTCGAACCTTCGACACCCTGATTAAAAGTCAGGTGCTCTACCAACTGAGCTAATGGCTCATGGATTTGCATCCCTGAAGCAATAAAAAATGGCGGAACTGACGGGATTCGAACCCGCGGTCTCCTGCGTGACAGGCAGGCATGTTAGGCCTCTACACCACA
>NZ_JAUQTB010000011.1 GCF_030580655.1 Paenibacillus lacisoli | reverse complement strand
CGTCTTTGACTCATGTTTGCTACTCCATTCGTTTTTCTCAAATCTTACCATAATATTTAGTTTTCAGACACATCCTAGTTAAAGTTTTGATCACAGTCTCTTTGATATCAATGGTTATATTCTTTTATTCTAAACAACGAGATTAAAATATTTTCGTGCTTAAGTGAACTTTTGTAGGCCGTATAATTATTTATTGTATGTTGTTACTCTAAAACTCACGGCAGCGCAGATATTTCTGTGCTGCCGTGAGTTTTTTTGTTCTCTGGAATGATGGAGACCAAATCAGGAAAAAAAGGGATAAAAAAACAAACGGAGGGTTAGCGTGGTTAAACCTGCTGTGAACGGGTATACCGTGATTGCGGGTGTTTTTATTTCACTCTTCCAATGACAGTTAAGTTAACATAAACTAGGATTCGTCAACAAATGTTTTGTTCGAAATGCCTGATTTAGTTCATTGATTTTATTTGATCTGACAAATATATTAGATTTCTGATGGTAATTCCGAAGAACATTTATATAATGTGAATTAAATTAACATCGATTGGAGGTTTGAAGGTGAACTTATTCGACGGGGGGCAGATGGAACATGAACGAAACGAAGGGATTAAAAGTTTTTTCGCTTGGCCTGCAGCATGTCTTGGCGATGTACGCGGGTGCCATCCTGGTTCCGCTGCTGGTAGGAAGGGCGCTTAATTTGAGCGCAGAGCAGCTCGCCTATCTTGTATCGATTGATCTTCTAACCTGCGGTATTGCGACCTGGCTGCAGGCACGCAGGGGCAAGCACTTTGGTATCGGCCTGCCGGCGGTGCTGGGCACCTCTTTTGTTGCGGTGACGCCGATGATGGCAATTGGACCGCAGTATGGAATTCCAGCCATTTACGGGTCCATCATCGTCGCCGGTATTTTTATCATTCTGTCTGCGGTGTTTTTCAGCAAAATTATAAAGCTTTTTCCGCCTGTCGTTATCGGTTCAGTTGTTACAATTATTGGTATTTCCCTGGTTCCAACCGGAATTAAAAATATGGCCGGCGGCAGCGGAAGCAAGGATTTCGGCAGCCCGGAGAACCTGGCACTTGCGTTTGGTGTCTGTCTCCTGATCCTTGTTCTTAACCGGTTTACCAAAGGTTTTGTCCGTTCACTGTCTGTACTGATCGGAATTATTGCCGGGACACTTATCGCCGGATTGATGGGGAAGATTAATTTTACCGCTGTAAAGGATGCTTCCTGGTTTCATTTGCCGCAGCCTTTTTATTTCGGTACACCGACCTTTGAAATAGGTCCGATTGTTACGATGATGATTGTTGGAATTGTCATCATGATTGAGTCAACAGGGGTGTTTTTCGCGCTTAGTAAAATCTGCGATCAGCCTCTGGATGAGAAGGATCTGGTCCGGGGATATCGTTCGGAGGGGCTCGCTTTTGTCCTGGGAGGAATTCTGAATGCCTTCCCTTATAGTACCTTTGCCCAAAATGTAGGTCTGGTACAGCTGTCGAGAGTTAAAACGACCAATGTGGTTGTGGCGGCTGGAGGGATTCTCGTGTTCCTCGGTCTGATTCCCAAAATCGCCGCACTCGCAACGGTAATTCCTAACTCGGTACTGGGCGGGGCAACGATTGTTCTGTTTGGTATGGTGATTTCATCCGGTATCAAAATGCTGCAAAACGTCGATTTCAGCAACCAGTATAACCTGCTTATTGTAGCTTGTTCAGTATCACTGGGGCTGGGTGTTACTGCGGTGCCGGATCTGTTTGCCCAGCTTCCCCAAAGCATCCGTGTTATTGTCGGGGATGGCATTATTACAGGCAGTCTGGCGGCTATACTTCTGAACGTCTTCTTTAACTTGACTCCCCGCAGGGAAGCCTGCCTTACTCCGCCGGCTCAGGAAGCGCAGATCTAGCAGGTATAGTAAAAACGGCGTACTGTAACCTTGCTTCTGAGGTATAGTACGCCTTTATATTTATAGTTCACAGAACAAGATCGTTCCATTTCAAGCTTTGCAGAAGCCGTGCTTTTAACATCTCCGCAAGAAAATCGTTATAATAGTCCTCCCGGACAATAACCCGGTATTCATGATTTTCGTAGGGATAGGACAGGACATCGGTGTATACTTTATTGTCATCGAAAAACTGAAGAACCAGCTTGAACTGTTCAAGATAACGGTCGTCTTTAATCTGGATTTGAAAGTGGATATCCGTATCCTGCTTCTCCTCTTTAATCTTCAGCATGTTAGAATTGTAGGAATAGGTCAGCATCATGTACCTCCGGCTCAGGTGTTGTGGGTATAAAGGGTGTTATGATGTATATTAACCATTCTGGCGGAAGTTAGCGCTTTATTTCTCACTAACAGTGTGATAACGCATGAGAGAAGCTCCTGGTAGGGGCAAACCAATTAACCTCAGCATGCCTGACCCCGGAGCTTCTGATCTGGTTAACGATGTTATTGCTGATGCTCGGCTTCGTCCTTAACTTCGCTGCGGAAGCCGCGGATGCTGTCCTGACGGCGTTCATTTTTAGCTTCGATCTGGGAGCGCTCCTGAGCAGAGATCTCGTCGGCGTGCTCGTCCAGGTAAGCTTCAGCTTCATTCAGATTGTGAATCGTATTCTGAATACTTTTCTGCAGGTGGGCGACATTATCTTGACGGTTATCCGGTTTTGCCATATGTTCTGCACCTCCTTGATCTGTGAATGGGCATGCCTGAATTAGGCACCTTAACAGTGTATCTTACATGGCTTTTGACTATTCATCCGCGCTTGTGTGCTGTCTGTTCCGGAATGCCGACTGGACAAATCGGCCCGTTCCATAGAAACTATTAAATGTATGTATACAACAGCATAACTTAAGGAGGTATGAATTGTGGCATTATCAGCTGAGAACACAGCAGTAGGCTTCATCGGAACAGGCGTCATGGGGAAAAGCATGGCGGGACATCTTCAGAAAGCAGGCTATACGCTGCACATTTATACGCGAACCGCCGCCAAGGCTCAGGAATTAATGGACCAGGGAGCGATCTGGCATGATACACCTGGCAAGCTTGCTCAAGCGTGCCAGGTTATTTTTACGATGGTTGGTTATCCAAGCGATGTAGAGGAAGTGTATCTGGGGGAAAATGGGCTGGTCCGATCTGCAGCTCAAGATACATACCTGGTCGATATGACGACTTCCAGTCCGCAGTTGGCCCAGCGAATTTATGAGGCGGCTGCGGCTGAAGGCCTGCATGCGATGGATGCGCCTGTGTCCGGAGGAGATATCGGTGCAAGAGATGCCAAGCTGTCGATCATGGTTGGCGGTGATGCTGCCGATTTTGAAGCAGTCAAGCCGCTGTTTGAATTGATGGGGACAAATATTGTGCACCAGGGCTCGGCCGGAGCCGGACAGCACACGAAAATGTGCAATCAGATCGCAATTGCCTCCAATATGATGGGTGTATGCGAAGCGGTTGCTTATGCGAAAACTTCTGGTCTTAATCCGGAGAATGTGCTCAAAAGTATTTCGACAGGTGCGGCCGGCAGCTGGTCGCTGAGTAATCTGGCGCCCCGCATGATCAAAGGGGACTTTGAGCCAGGATTTTATGTGAAGCATTTTATCAAAGATATGCGGATCGCGCTGGAATCAGCCAAGGACATGGGCCTGAACGTGCCGGGGCTGAGTCTCGCTGAATCGTTATATGAAAAGATGTCCGAAATGGGCTACGATGAGAAGGGAACTCAGGTCCTGGTGCAGTATTATTTTCAACAAGCTTGACAGGATGTCTATTCCTAGAATGCTGACGAAATAAAAAGAGACGGTATGACCGCTTCCGGATTTACTCGGGGGCGGTTTTGACATGATAGGAGATCACCAATGCTGCTGACCGATCGAATGGTGCATTATAAAGAGATACTGATGCAAATGTCAGCTGCAAATCAATGGACTGCTTCTGATGTGTTGATACCTGAGCTCCTGCTGCACACAGAAGGAGCGATCGAGATATTTTATGCTCCTCATAATGACTACATAGACCGGCGTGCGGAACTGGTTATTGTGGGAATCACCCCTGGTTTCCGGCAGATGGTGATTGCACTGCAGACCGCCGGCCGGATGCTTCGTGCGGGTTCAAGTATGGAGGAAGCATGCCGAGAAGCCAAAATGAACGCACGTTTCGCAGGCAGTATGCGTAACCATTTGCTGGATATGCTGGAGGAGCTGCAGCTGCATGCATACCTGGGATTGTCCCGAATTGAGGATTTATTCAGCCCGCAGGAGCACAGGCTGCACACGACTTCGCTGCTGCCGGATCCGGTTATGGTGAACAAGCGCAATTATACAGGCCATCGCCCGCCGATTCACCGGTCACCTCTGCTGCGGCAGCAAGCAGCTGAATCCTTTTCCCGTCAGCTCGGCATGCTTGATTCTCCGCTGGTTGTTCCGCTTGGCAGAATGGTGGAACAGGAGCTGCACAGAATGGCTGAGGCTGGACAGATCGATCCTTCACAGTGTGTGTGGGGCTTTCCGCATCCTTCGGGAGCGAATGGTCATCGATGGAAGCAGTTTGCTGAAGCAAGAGAAAGTATGGAGCAAAAGATACGGGCTTATTTCAAGTGATTAAACAAGAAGCCCTATTAAGAATATCAGGAGAGGAGTGAAAGATTATTTACTATGGGAATTCAAAAAACTTCAACACCGAAGCATCTGTCTGAGCCGGCGACTGCGAGACTGAGGACAGTGACAATACTGGGGGCGCTTACGGCTTTTGGTCCGCTCTCATTAGATATGTACCTGCCTGCTCTCCCGAAGCTGTCGCAGGATCTTCATACCACAACGTCTATGGCACAGCTCAGTCTGACAGCTTGTCTGATCGGACTCGCTGTCGGTCAGCTGGTTGCCGGGCCGATCAGTGACGTCCATGGACGGAAAAGACCGCTGCTGATTGGATTAATTTTATATGCAGTCACTTCATTCCTGTGTTCGATCAGCTCATCGATTGAGGCCTTGATTCTGCTTCGGTTTATTCAGGGACTCGGTGGTGCTGCTGGCATCGTCATTGCACGAGCTATGGTGCGGGACATGTATTCGGGGACCGAGTTAACCAAATTTTTTGCCATGCTTATGCTGGTCAACGGTGCTGCACCGATCCTTGCGCCGATTGCTGGAGGACAACTGCTCAAATATACCTCATGGCCGGGTGTATTTCTGGTGTTGGGCCTGATCGGAGTAATTATGCTTCTATCAGTGATCGCTGGTCTGCGGGAAACCCTCCCGGCGGAGCGTCGTTCCCAGGGAGGGCTGCGCCAGACCTTGATGACCTTTGGCAAACTGATCAGAGATCGGAGCTTTATGGGTTACGCTCTGTCACAGGGTCTGATCTCCGCAGGCATGTTCGCCTACATTTCGGGTTCACCGTTTGTCATTCAGGATCTGTTCGGAGCTTCGGCACAAACGTTTAGTCTCATCTTCGCCATCAACGGTCTAGGCATTATTATTGCCGGTCAGGTTACCGGGCGCCTGGCTGGTCGAATCAGTGAAACGAAGCTGCTGCAGTTCGGACTGATCTATGCTGCAATCGGTGGATTACTGCTGCTGACCATGATCTGGACTGGGCAGGGTCTAATTGCCATACTGATTCCGCTCTTTGTCATTGTATCCAGTGTCGGTATTGTAAGTGCTAGCGCTTTTTCGCTGGCAATGGAGAAGCAGGGTGCGGTGGCTGGGAGCGCTTCGGCTCTGCAGGGGTTAATGTCTATGCTCGGCGGTGGGCTGGTTGCTCCGTTGGTGGGTATCGGGGGAAGCGGTACCGCGCTTCCCATGGGTATCGTTATCGCATGTGCCGATATTGCGGCATTACTATGTTACTGGGTCATGATTGCAAGAATCCGCAATAAAAATGTTTAGGATGACAAAACAGGAAGCATGGTGTCCTTGCGACACTATGCTTTTTTTGTGTACCAGATGCTGGGAATTTGATTTATAATATGGGGAGCAGGCCCGTAAAGGAGATATCGACATGATCTACAAGTCAAAAAATCCATCAGGCTATCAGCTTACTGTATGTATGCTTTTTGTTTGCGGAATTCAATTGCCAAATCTCCTAAGACCGAATTTTGATCAACCAATTCTTTATATTTCTCAAATTGTAATATCCACCGCTTGTTTATTAATTGCGGCTACTGCCTTCATTCGCACCCGTCTAAAGCCCTTTTCTGTGAAATTGTCTCCCGGCCTGATCGAAGTGAAGGGAAAACAAATTCAAGCATCAGACATCCGCTGTATTTATCTTTCGCTTGGAGATATAGATCCTTTGGTAGGCATCAGGCCGAAGGGAACGATGCTGCCGCCGCTTAACCTCTGTTACCGGTATGTTGATAGATCTCAAGACCCTGTATCCCAGCTGCATAATTGGTGCCGGGAGCACCGAGTGAAGCTGGTGAAAAGGCGTTTTGCAAGATGGTTGTAATTTAGAATAGTTGTTCGGAAGGCGCGCTTCTTGTCATGAGAAGCGCGCTTTGTGATTATTTTGATAGTAATTTAATTTTTAAAATCCAGATGATTACAATTTTATAATATGATATCTTCTTCTTGTGCCTAAAAGGTACACAAAAAATGAAGAAGGAGGTTCTACATGAAATTCCAGGTTCAAACTATGCCGGAATATCGTATCGCCTATATGCGCCGGGTTGGTCCTTACGGACCGGGGAATGCTGAACTCATGGACCAATTAAAAATCTGGGCAGAAGAGCACCAGCTGCTCACAGATACTTCTATTATTCTTGGAATCACCCGCGACGATCCAGCCGTAACCGCCGCAGAGCTGTGCCGATATGACTGCGGGCTTGTCATCCCGGAGAAGCTACAGGTGGATGTGCACGTCAACTTAGACGTACTAAGCGGAGGGAAGTATCTGATATGCAAAGTCCCGCATACCGCCCAGGACATCCAGCAAGCCTGGAACGAAATAATGGCAGAGGCTATAAGATGTGGGCATTATGTAGATTCCCGCCCTGTGTTTGAAAGATATACCGGGGCGATGTTACGCCAACATGAGTGTGAGCTGTGTGTACCGATTTTTCGGTAACAATTCAATATCGACCGCCTTGACGAGACCCGTAAGGGTCTTGTTCCTTTTCAGCCGCCTTTTTAAATTTGACAACAGAAGAATACATATGGTTAAATATACGAAATGATAATAATAATTAGATAATAACAGTAGATAAAAAAGAGGTGTTTGTCCTAATGTCGGACCAGTTGGATACGAACGGATTCACGGAGCGGCAATTTCTTGAGCAGTATGACGCAAGTCAATTTGATCGGCCATCAGTGACTGTTGATATGCTGATTTTTACAGTTGCTAATCAGGTGGAGAATAATTATAGAAAGCTCCCCCCAAAAACATTGCAGCTTCTTCTCATCAAGCGCGGCGAACATCCTTATCTCGGACATTGGGCGCTACCAGGCGGCTTCGTTCAAATGAATGAAAGTCTTGATGAAGCCGCTGCAAGGGAGCTGCGGAGTGAGACTAATATTGATCAGATTTACATGGAGCAGCTCTATACATGGGGAGACGTTCAGCGCGATCCGAGGACCCGGGTAATCAGCTGTTCCTACATGGCTTTAGTGGACAGCCATTCTTTATTGGTTCAGGCGGGCGAGGATGCTGATGAAGCAGCGTGGTTTGATCTTACCTACCAGGTACTGGAGGAGAAGAAAGTCAACCGCAACGATGGTCATGAAAAAGAGACAACGATCGAACTGCGCCTGCAGCATAATGATATGATGCTGAACGCAGTGATCAAAATTACGAATATCACCAAAGGGCGTAACACTCGAATTACAAGAGAAGTTATGGACAGTTCGGGGCTTGCTTTTGACCATGCAAGGATGATCCAGTACGGGTTAGAACGGCTCCAGAACAAGATCGAATATACCGATATTGCATTTAATTTGATGGCAGAACGGTTTACTTTATCGGAATTGCAGCAGGTCTATGAGATTATTCTGGGCCGTGATTTGCTGGCTGCGGCTTTTCGGCGCAAGGTCACCGACCTGGTTGAGCCGACAGACGAATACACCAAGGAAGCCGGACACCGGCCTTCCAGATTATACCGATACCGTTCATAGACAGGAGTGAATGATAAATGAGGCAGAACACCAGAAGCAGCAGCCGGGAAGCCCGGTCCAAGCTTGCGCAGGAGACCTTACAGATTATTGAGCTTGGAAGTTACAGCGTGGAAGGTCAGGCTGTTTCAATAGCCAGGGAACTCGAGGACGCCATTCAGGCATCCCGACTTTACCGGCCTGTACAACTGCCAGCTGTTCAGCATCGAGTTGAGAAACGGATAGCTGCAGGCGATGCTGCTGCAGCTCATATGGAAGTCACGAACGAAACTACACTGGAGGCTGCTTACCGGCTGGTCGTAGAGAAGGGGGATAACTGACGCTGCTTGTCTGAATTTTGCTTCGGCCAAAAATCCGGGCGGCGGCTTCCTCGGCGGCAGCCAGGCGCAAGAGGAGAGTCTGGCCCGTTCTTCGGGATTATATCCTTGTATCGTTCAGATGGAAGAGATGTACAGCTATAACAAGCAGCAGCGAACCGCCTTCTACTCCGACTATATGATCTATTCGCCGGGTGTTCCGGTCTTCCGAAACGATCAGGGCAGCCTGCTGCGCCGTCCTTATCAGATCTCTATGATTACGGCACCTGCAGTTAATGCTGGCGTGATCAAGCAAAAGGAACCGGACAAGATTCCATTAATCGCTCAGGTCAACGAGCAGCGGATTCGTTATCTGCTCGCTGCTGCAGCTGATGAGGGAGCGACCTCGCTCATTCTAGGAGCATTCGGGTGCGGCGTATTCAAAAATGACCCTCATGAGATGGCTGCATCCTTCCGTAAGGTTTTGTTAGAGGAAGGATACAGGCAGCTGTTTGAGCATATTGTATTCGCGGTGCTGGATAAGTCGCCCCGCCAATCCAGCTTGCGCGCTTTTGAGCAGGCTTTGCTCCCTAACGGGCTGACATCATAAGCTAAAAATAAAATTGCAAAAAGCGTACAACCTTGTTATCAAGGATTTGTACGCTTTTTGCTTGTGTTACTAATCTTAAGAAGCTTTTCCTGTTACGGTCGTTCCGCTCTTCGTAATGGTGTAGTTCACGACATCGCCGCTCCAGAAGTGGAACTTCAGAGTTACGGTACCGTCGTTTACATCCTTGAAAAAGTCAGGTTGAAGTTTGATGGTGTTCGTGCTGTAGGATGGGCTGAAGGTTGTCTCAAACTCTTTGTAAGGCGTCCAGTTCTGCGGACCCGCATTGCCTCCTGTTGTATAGACGGCTTCCATCGTTGCAAGTGTTGTGCCGTTAAACTGTGTCGGGATGCTGAAGCTGGATGTTGTCCCCGAAGTGCTGCTCAATACAGGTGTATTGTAGACGGTTACATTAAACTTCCAGTCCGCGCCCTTATTGAACTTGGCTGTAATCACAGCATTCACACCCAGCTTACCGGAGGAGATCAGCTTTGTAATCAAGCTCGCTTTAAGCGTAAGAACATTGCTGTTCAGCGTATAGTCCGTACCTTTAACCAATGCAGATCCGTTAACACTGAGTGAAGAAAGCGTATTGCCGTTCAGATTAAGATTCACGTTCATATCTTTAACAGCTGTACCCTTCTTGATATTAATCAGATCGCTTTCAGCGCTAGCTGAGCGGCCGGTCCAGCCAGCTTTCATGACGCTGAAGAGATCTGGGTCAGACCACTTGTAGGTCGTCCGGTTGAAATGCTGTCCGTTATCCCACAGCATCGGTGCAATTCCTTTTTGCTTCAGATAATAGGCAAGGAATTCAAAGAATTTCAGTTTTTCACCCTGCTCAATAACACCTGTGTTCTTATCAAATCCAAGCAGTCCGTATTCCCCAAGGATGACCGGAATACCTTTGGCAGTGAATGTGTTGTAAACATTATCAAAAGTAGTCGTGAGATCCTTTTGCGTATCCGCATCAAACTTGGTATAGCCTGCGATATTTACGCTGAATGGCCAAAAGCCGTAGTAGTGTACGGTTGCAATGAGGTTGCTGTCATTGAAGCTTGTTATCGTTTTGTACAAAGCATCCATCCGGGTCTGGGAAGGGGAAGCCTCCAATGTGGACAGCACGAGCGGGCGAGCTGCATTCTGTCCCCCGGAACTGCGGACGATCTTGTAGAACGATTTGTTCAACTCATCCAGCATCTGCTGCTGCTTCGTTTCATCCGTTGTTCCACCGTCAGTAAAGCGGGGCTCGTTGACACTTTCAAACATAAGCTTGTTGGACTTGTCTTTGAAAACAGCCGCAATTTGTGTCCAGATTGCGTTATAACGTGCCAGGACTTGATCGTGCTGGCTTTCCATCTTGCTGATCCAGAGCCAGGAATCATGATGCACGTTAATCATGACATACAGATTGGAGTCCATAGCCCAGCCTACGACTTCTTTGACTCGATTCAGGTAGGTCGGATCAATGGTATAGCCTGGAGCTGCACCAACATGCGAATCCCAGGTTACCGGAATACGAATACTTTTATAGCCTTGGGCTGCAAGCTGTTGAATGAACTCCTTCGTTACTTTTGGATTTCCCCAAGCTGTTTCATCGGCACCGACTGCATCCAGAGTATTGCCCAGATTCCAGCCAGGCTGCATGGCATCAACATAAGCTTGCCCGGTTGCTGCAGCAGCGCTTACGGATGACGTAGAGGAAGAAGATGCTGAGGCTGTACCCGAGAACACGGACAACAGCAGCGTAGTTATCAATGCGAGAGACAGAAATGATTTAGGTTTACGTTTGGTCATAATGATCTCCTTTACCTATGTTTTTGGAAGAGCTGCATGCTGGAACGTTGGTTAGAACGAAGCATCTTACCAAGAGAAAAGAGTCTATCACCTCCTTGCAAAACAACTTGGAGAAGCGGCGCGAAAGGATATGGAAGCGCTTCCTTTAGTAATATATCCCAGCTATTTCTGTCTGGCTACCCAACAAATTAATGGGAAAATCATACAAATAATAGAGATTAAAAATGCTTTTCGGGATATCAAGAGAGTGCGGTGTGCTTTCTCTGCAGCTGCGGTATAATGCCTGAGAAAAAGGACATCACACAGGAGGACTAATCATGATCAGAATGTTCAACACGAACGAGATCAGGAACGTGACCGAATTGGAATCTTGAATAGACCAGCTGCACTCCAGGCGGAGGCGGCTGTTTTTTTTGTTATATTCGGGGAGGGAATTAAGGATGATTAGACCAATTTTGGGTTACCCTACTGTTGGATTAAATTATGGAATGACCCGGCAATCAGGCCAGAAAGCGGAGGGAAGGTCATGTGGAAAAAATGGATCAGTCATATTCCGGATGCTTCGGTATTTGTGCAATCCTTCATCCTGTTAATCGTACCTATTCTTCTGTTCTGGTTGGCACAATGGTGCAGGAACATGTTAAACAGCGGTCTGCAGGCACAGGATCCCGATCCACCAGACGAAAGAAATAAAGATGCACAAAGCGGTATGCTCTCTGAGAGCTATGATGATAACGTGAAGATCATTAAAAAACGCCTGGGAATGAATGCAGATTTCAAAACCCGGGAGCTCCTGCTCAAGGGAACCGACTTGAGGATCTGTATCTTTACGGTCTCCGGTCTGTTTGGCAGTGATCTGATCGATACGCATTTGCTGACGCCACTGATGAGGTATGGTCTGGAATGTGAAAAAAACGGAGAGCCGCTGCAGGATCCCGAGCAGATGAAAAATCTGATCCGGAATACAGTTCTACCGGTAACGCAGATCAGTGAGACCGAGTCTTTTTCAATCATTGAAGACAATATCCTTACCGGAATTGCTGTCATGCTGATGGAGGGAATGCAGGGTGCCTTCCTGGTTGGATCGCCGAATGGCAAAACCCGCGGTGTGGAAGAACCGGTCTCGGAGTCTCTCCTGCGGGGTCCGCGTGTCGGTTTTAATGAAAGCTTAAGTGATAATATGGGACTCCTGCGGATGCAGGGCGTGAATGAAAGTATGGTTTTTACTGAATATGAAGTGGGATCAAGGTTAAAGAGAAAAATGGTCCTAGCCTACCTGAAGGATGTGGCGGATCCAGAACTGGTCCGGGAAGTAGACAGTCGGATCAAGAAGATTCATATTGATGCTGCTCTGGACTCCGGTTATATTGAGCAGCTTATTGAAGATGATGTCGTCAGCCCCTTTCAGCAGATGCATAACACAGAACGTCCCGACAGGGTCATCAGTGCCCTATTAGAAGGTCGGGTGGCCGTGCTGCTGAGTGGTTCGCCGTTTGCACTTGTCATGCCGGTCACCTTCACGATGCTGCTGCAGTCTCCGGAGGATTATTATGAACGGTGGATACCGGGCTCTTTCCTGCGATTACTTCGCTTCCTTGCAGCGATGCTCGCCCTGCTGGCACCGGCCATTTACATATCGTTCATATCCTTCCTGCCGGGTCTCATTCCAACGAAGCTCGCTCTCACCATCATTGAGACCCGGCAGGGCGTACCGTTCCCATCCATTATAGAAGCGCTTATTATGGAGATTTCTATTGAAATTCTGCGTGAAGCGGGGATCCGGCTGCCCAGGCCGATCGGTCCGGCGATGGGGATCGTCGGAGGTCTGATTATCGGCCAGGCAGCGGTACAAGCCGGTATCGTCAGCCAGTTTCTGGTGATCGTCGTGGCCGTGACTGCGATCAGTTCCTTTGCCATTCCTGTATATACCGCAGGAATTACACTGCGGATTTTACGGTTTGCCGCCATGTTCAGTGCTGCCGTATTCGGCCTTTACGGGCTGGTCATGTTCGTACTGCTAATCGGCATTCACCTGGTCCGCTTAAAAAGTTTCGGTGTGCCCTATGTCAGTCCCGCAGCTCCTTATCAGGTCAGCGACTGGAAGGATTTTTTGATTCGGCTGCCCCTCAAATATATGCGCAAGCGTCCTGTGATGCTGAATCCCAAAGACAAGGACCGGAGGTAAAACAGTTTCTATAGTCAATTGAAAGGAGGTTAAGAATGAGCGACCCGGCAGCAAGCAGCAAAGAGCAAATATCGACGGCCCAAACGGCAGCCATTGTCATCAACTATATGCTGGGAGCCGGCATTCTTACCCTCCCGCGGACAACAACCGAGGCGGTGGGAACGCCTGATGTGTGGATATCCATTTTGCTGTCCGGAATGCTGATTCTAGTAGCAGGAATCATTGTGGTTGTGCTGTGCAGGCGGTATCCCGGTAAAACGGTGTTTGAATATGCACCCGCCATCCTTGGACCCTTTCTGGGTAATGGGCTGAGCTTCATTTTTATTTTGTATTTTCTCATGATTTCCGCTTTTGAAATTCGCATTATGGCAGAAGTAACGGGTCTTTATTTGCTTGAGGGTACACCGACCTGGGCTATCGTAATGGTATTTGTCTGGATTGGTTTGTACCTGATTGCCGGAGGCATCGGTGCGATTGCACGCCTGTATGAGTTGATTTTGCCCGTTACGCTGATCTTCTTTGTGCTTGCCATGCTTTTAAGTATTAAAATATTTGATATTAATAATCTGAGACCGGTGCTTGGTCAAGGGATCAAACCAGTGTTTTATGGGCTGAAATCGACCTTCCTCGCCTACACGGGATATGAAATTATGTTCGTTGCCATGGCTTTCATGAAGAAGCCGGATAAAGGGATTCGGGCCATTGCGGGTGGCGTTCTCACTCCAATGGTAATCTACCTGATCACCTTTGTTATGGTAGTAGGCGGACTGTCTGTAGAAGGTGTTAAGAACAAGACGTTTCCTACCTTGGACCTGATGCGGAGTTTTGAGATCGAAGGGTTAATCTTTGAACGATTCGAGTCGCTTCTTCTGGTGATTTGGATCATGCAGATTTTCTCTACACATACCATCACCATGTACGCTGCTTCCCTCGGAGCTTCGCAGATGATGAAGAAAAAAATCATGCCGTTTCTGCTGGCAGGGCTTCCGCTAGTGTATATTGCTGCCTTGGCCCCGAAAAATGAAAAAGAAGCTTTCGCCATGGGCGAACTGTTAGGGAATGTATCGATTATCCTGTTCGGGGTTGTCCCGCTGCTGATACTGCTCATTGATATGCTCCGTTCAAGGATGAGGAGGTCAAGCTCATAATGTTAGCGCGTAGAGTTATTCTCGCCTGGGGGGCAGCAGCAATACTGCTGCTTCAGACCGGCTGCTGGAGCAGCAAGGAGATCGAGAACTTGAGTGTCTATGTCGGCGTGGGTCTTGACGTCGCGGAGAGAAATGAGTTTGAGCAAAGCATTGATGCGCAGGGAGGGCATTATCCGAAAAAAAACTTGGTTACCGCAACTGTGCAGATTGTTCCGGGCAGCGGCGGATCTACCAAGAAGGAGAGCGGGAGTTCAGCCCCGTCGGGGCAGACTTTTTTGAATGAACAGCTGACCGGCGACTCCCTGTTTCAAATATTCAGGCAGTTTGCGGTTCGCCGCAGCCGTCCGCTGATCGGACACCATCTGAAAGTTATCGTCGTTTCAGATCAGCTGGCCCGGAAGTATGGAATGGATCAGCTTCTGGATTTCATTTTGAGAGATAACGATATACGCCCAAGCACACTTATTGTGGTCAGTCATGGTAAAGCAAATCAAACTTTAAGTTCGAAGGACCCGTCTGAGGTGCCGGCCTTCTATCTTCGCGGGCTGATGCAGAATTCGTACAGGACGAATAAAATTCTGAAGCCCATGTCATTAGCCAAGCTGGACGCCAAAATGCAGTCAAACTCCAGCTTCATGCTCCAGAATGTGCTGACCTCAGACAGCGAACACAAATTATCTGGAGCGGGTGTATTTAACGGTAAAACCAAGAAGCTGATAGGTACGTTGAATCAGACCGATCTTGAAGGGATTTCCTGGATCACGGGGACCGCCCGTGCCGGACCGCTGAAAACCTATGACCCCCGCACCGGTCAAACGATCGTATACGAGATCCATTCCTCAGAGAGCAAAATTATTCCGACGATCCGGAACGGCGAGGTATCCTTCCATGTCAAAATGAAGACAGGTGGGCAATTCATGGAGGATTGGAGTATTGCGGATAATAAACCTACCGAAAAAAACATGAAGCATTTGCAGCAGTGGTTTGAAGAAGAGGCAGACAAGCAGATTAATGAAGTGATTCAGAAACTGCAAAAAGAGATTCGAGCAGATGTGGTTGGTTTTGGAGATCAAGTGCGAATCAAATACCCGCGGCAGTGGAAAAAGCTGAAGGATAACTGGGATGAAACGTTTGCCGAAGCGAGAATCACTTACGATTTTAAACTGAACCTGGAAGGCTACGGCTCCATCACGGAATAAGGAACAGACACAATTGACATTTGATATGAAGAAGTCTAATATATTCAGGTGAGTAAAAGTAACCTGTAAATATAACGATAGCTGCGTACATTTTTATGGGCAGTTTATCACCTGAATGGACTGAGGAGGAATACAGATGAATCAACAAGCCAAGCGCCAGGAACTACTGGATGCTTTTGAATTTAGACATGCTACCAAAAGTTTCGACCCTGACCGTAAAGTGTCGGATGAAGATTTTCATACCATTCTGGAAGCTGCACGTTTATCCCCTAGCTCCGTAGGGCTTGAGCCATGGAAGTTTCTCGTTATCCAGAATACTGAACTTCGTGAGAAGATGAAAGCCATCTCCTGGGGGGCTCAAGGGCAGCTGCCGACAGCAAGCCACTATGTTATCCTTCTTGCCCGGAAGAATGGCCGTTATGATACGGAATACTTCTGGAACCAGATGACCCGGGTTAAGAAAATTCCGGAAGAAACCGTCCGCAAAATGATGGATCGATATGCCTCTTTCCAGGGTGAAGACTTCAAGCTGTTTGAGTCCGATCGGGCCTTGTTCGACTGGGCATCCAAGCAGACTTATATTGCTCTTGGCAATATGATGACCACAGCTGCGCTGCTCGGTATTGATTCGTGCCCGATTGAAGGGTACGATCAGGCTGCCATGGATGAACTGCTGGAGAAGGAAGGACTGCTGGAGAACGGAACCTATGGAGTAAGCGTAATGGCCGCTTTTGGTTATCGTGTTCAAGATCCGCGTCCCAAAGCAAGAAGAAGCGAAGATGATGTCATCCAATGGGTGAAGTAAATAGAATTAGAAAGAGAAAGCCCCGTTCGGCCGTAAGGCTGAGCGGGGTTTTTGTAGATTACAGAACTTTATATGAGATCAGGGTAAGAGTGTCAAAGGGATTTCTTTGACCCCGCGAACGATCATGCCGGACCGCCATTCCAGGTCTTTGACTTCCTGTGACAGCTGCAGATCGGGATAACGGTTCAACAGGGTCGTCACAGCAATCTCGCCCTCAAGTCTGGCGAGCGGTGCGCCAAGACAAAGATGAATTCCTTTGCCGAAGGCGAGATGCGGACTTTTCTCGCGGGTAATATCGAACAGATCTGCATCCTTAAACTGTGCCGGATCCCGGTCTGCAGCATCCAAGGCTACGATGACCATATCACCTTTGGCGAAGGTGTGGCCTTTGAAGACAAGGTCTTCACCGGCCCAGCGGGTAGTGCTGAACTCAACCGGACCATTATAGCGCAGCATCTCTTCAATAGCCTGCTGAATCAGATCGGGCTGCTCCAGCAGAAGCTTGCGCTGTTCAGGATGCTCGAGCAGGGCCAGCATACCGTTACCGATCAAGTTGACGGTCGTTTCGTGTCCTGCAATAATTAGCAAGGCCACGACGCTGAACAGCTCCTGCTCTGTCAGTTTGTCTCCCTGTTCTTCAGCAGCTACCAGCTGACTAATGAGATCCGTGCCGGGTTCCTCACGGACATGCTCAAACCAGTCGCGCAGATACTGCAGAAATTCATTGGCATGCTGCTCAAAGTATTTACCTGTTTCTTCGTTGGAGGCATCGATAATGGTATTAGACCATAAACGGAATTTCTCACGGTCTTCTGAGGGAACGCCGAGAATTTCGCATATAACAATAATTGGAAGCGGGAAGGCGTATTCATCAATCAGGTTCATCGTTGGGCGGGAACCGATCTCATCCAGCAGTTCATTAGCAATGTCCTGAATACGGTCTCGCATACCATGAATCAGCTGCGGCGTGAAGGCCTTCTGAACCAGTCCCCGCAGACGTTTGTGATCCGGCGGATCCGAGAACAGCATATTGGTCGTTAACAGATTGGAGGCGTTGATATGACTGTCACGGCTGCCGTAAATTTTGGTCATATCCTTAATAAAGCGCTGGTCCTTGAGCACAGTAACTGCATCTTCATAGGTTGTGATAAGCCAGGTGAACTGACCGCCGGGAAGCATGACCTTCAGCACAGGCTCGCTTTGTCTTAACTTTTCATAGACCGGATAAGGATCTTGAGTAAATTCCTTGCTGAAGAGCTCTTGACTCACGGAATGGGATGAACTCAATAGAATGATCTCCTCTCGAAAATAAGATAAAATAGACAAAGCTGTGCATAAATCAAACGAATAAATCCAATAATTCGATAATCGAACTATTGGTTAATTATAACAAATGCTGATCTGCTATAGCAAAGTTTGCCAATGTAAGGGAGTCATCGATTTATGAAATTTAGCAACCTTTTCGTCGGAGGAGCCCGCTCCTTCGCATCACTCCAGATGATCGTCTCCATGATTATTTTCGGCTCAATCGGCTATATCGGCGGACATACGGGTCTTCCGGCTCTAGAACTGGTCTTTGTCCGGTGCCTGAGTGCAACTCTGTTTCTGGGCGTGTGCTGGTTTGCAATGGGCAAACACCGGCATGAACGATGGAGCACAAGAGAAATTCTGCAGGCGTTATTATGCGGGGTGTTTCTGGTCATGAACTGGGTATTCCTGTTTAAAGCCTTTGAAGAAACGTCGGTTACCGTCGCGATATCTGTCTATCATTTGGCGCCCGTGCTGGTACTGCTGCTGGGCCGTGTTATCTTTAAAGAAAAGCTGACGTTCATTTCCGTCATAGCCATTGCGATCTGCTTCGCAGGCACCTTACTGATTTCGGGAATGGGCACCAGTTCCATCGGCAGCCTTTTGTCCGGAGGTGTCGTATGGGCAGCATGTGCAGCACTGTTCTATGCGCTGACCACTCTGGCCGGCAAATCGATTACCCGCTTAAGTCCCATGGCGACAACTTTGATACAGACCGCTCTAGGCGTATTTATGCTGCTGCCTATGGTTCGTTTTGATGCTTTCGAGGTTCCGGACACCGGTAACTGGGTCGTTATTTTGATAACAGGAGTGATTCATACGGGTGTGGTTTATCTGCTGTTTTTTGGCAGTATTCGAAGTCTCTCGACCGCATTTGTCTCTGTTATTGTTTTTCTGGATCCGGCTGTAGCCATCCTGCTGGATACTGCATTGACCGGATTTCGCCCCGAACCGCTGCAGATTTTCGGGATTATTTTAATTTTTGGCGGAATGGCCATGGCCTCATTCCGCAGCAAAGGCTCCGCGATTCCGTTGAAAGCCCAAGAGAGCGCTGGTTCATGACCAGGGCTCTTTTTATTTTATATCAGAACTGTCCTCGCCCGTTTCCCTTCTCGTATAGCGGCTCCGGAAGTGATAGGGTGACAGACCTTCCTTCTTAGTAAAGGCGATAGAAAAGCTGGACAGCTGCATGCCCACTTCCTCAGCAATCACAGTGATAGGGTCATCGGTCTGAATCAACCTTTTTCGTGCCTGATCCAGCCGTAATTCCTTCAAATATTCCAGAGGGGTTCTTCCGTACACCCTGCGCATGCATTTAGACAGATAATTCGGATGATAATTAAAATGCTGCTGAAGCGTTTGGTTCGTAACCCGCTGATTATAATTTGTGCGGAGATATTGTTCAATCTGTTCGGCAAGCTTGGCCTCAGGACGCTCCCGGCCTGGCTGTACCTCCGCGTTCAGATGATGAAGCAGCTGGTGGAAAAGCATTTGTTGATTCCATAATGCGATTCCGGGACCGCTTTTCTGCAGCGCAGCAATTTCATCCATGTACTGGAATGCAGGCTCTGACAAACGCGGCTGCTTGAATAGAGTGATCGTATCCATCTGGCTCATCGGCACGAGCGACTGGCTAGTCAGCAGCCGAAGCTTCCTCTCGCCAGCATCGTCCTGCCCAGAGGAAGACTGCCACGGACCGGTTGTCGAGAAATGAATCCAGGAAATGTCGGTCTCTCCAATGCAATCTGCTGCTCCATAGTGGAACAGATCCGGCTGAAGGATCAGGCCGTCATTTTCCTGCAGCTCCCAGGTCTGACTCTCTTCCCCGATCCACAGCCTCCCTTTCCGAACAACCAGCAGTACAAAGACACCAAGTTTATAACGGGTGACGTGACGTTCACCGATCTGATAGTGATGATGTCCGCACTCCAAGGAGAAGGGGAGCGGCGGATAAGTAAAACGAATGACACTCCCATCCATCAAAAGCTTCACCAACCTGCATGTAAAATTAAAATAAAATTTGTTTTTTAGTTATAGATATCATAAATCACTTTGTAGACCGATGAAAAGGGCTTTGTTTCAACAAAAAGGCAGGTTGTAATATTAAAATTCAGGTTGTGTTTTGATCTGTTATTCTCCGATGAATGCGATTACAATTTGATTGTTCATGTCAGTGTAACAGACAAGGGAGGAATATAATGATGGCAAATATGAGTCATACGGCAGCAGGAAGTGTCCAGAAAGTCGACATTAAGGACACGTTCTGGTCCAAATATCTGGAACTGGTTAGAGATGTGGTCGTTCCATATCAGTGGGAGGCTCTAAACGACCGGGTTGAACAGGCAGAACCCAGCCGTGCAATCCGGAATTTCCGGATCGCAGCCGGTGAAGCGGAAGGCGAATTTTATGGCATGGTATTTCAGGATAGCGATGTAGCCAAATGGCTTGAAGCAGCAGCTTATTTATGTTCGACAGAGAGAGATCCCGAACTGGAGAAAATCGCAGACGGAGTCATTGATCTGATTGCCAGAGCCCAGCAGCCTGACGGCTATGTTAATACGTATTATACGGTTAAAGAGCCTGGCGGCCGTTATACCGATCTGGCGGAATGTCATGAGTTATATTGCGCCGGACATCTAATTGAAGCAGGGGCAGCATATTACCAGGCTACTGGGAAACGCAAAATCCTGGATGTGGTGACCCGGCTGGCGGATCACCTTCATGACGTATTTGGTCCGAACCCTGGACAGATTCGAGGCTATGACGGCCACCAGGAGATTGAGCTTGCACTGATGAAGCTGTATGAAGTGACAGGTGATATGAAGTATGTGGACCTATGCAACTTCTTTGTTCAGGAGAGAGGCAGACAGCCGCATTTTTACGAACAGGAGGCGGCCAAACGTAATTATACTTCCCACTGGGGCGGGATTTTCAAAACTGATAATTATGCCTACAGCCAGGCGCATGCCCCTGTCACTGAACAGCATGATGCGGTAGGTCACGCCGTAAGATTCGTGTATATGTGTACAGGGATGGCACATCTGGCTGCCGTTACCGGAGACCAGGAGCTCAAAGCAGCCTGCAGGCGATTATGGGACAACATGGTGAACAAACGTATGTATATTACCGGAGCCATCGGTTCACAGGCGAGCGGGGAGGCTTTCACCGTTGATTATGATCTTCCGGGGGATACGGCTTATGCAGAGACCTGCGCTTCCTGCGGCATCATCTTCTGGGCTCGCCGTATGTTAATGCTCGAGCCGGATAGTCAGTATGCTGATGTAATGGAGCGAGCACTGTACAATACGGTGCTCGGAGGAATGTCACGGGACGGCCGCAGCTTCTTCTACGTCAATCCGCTTGAGGTGGACCCGGGGGTGATTGCCGGCAACCATACGTACCAGCATGTGAAGCCCGTAAGGCAGGAATGGTTTGGCTGTGCCTGCTGTCCGCCGAATATTGCGAGGCTTCTGGCTTCACTGGGTCAATATGTATACAGCATTTACAATCACACAATTTATACCCACCTTTATGTGGGAGGGGAAGCGTGCTTTGAGCTGGGGCATGGGAATGTGGTGCTGCGGCAGGAGTCCAACTATCCGTGGAACGGGGAAGTGACTCTGACGGTAGACGAGGCTGTCAGCGAGCCGTTCGGGATCGCGCTGAGAATACCGGACTGGTGTCCGTGTGCCACCATAAAAGTGAATGGAGAAGCGCAGCCCCTGGATGGAATAATAGAGCAGGGATACGCCGTCCTGAATAGGGAGTGGAAGCAGGGGGACCGGATTGAGCTGCAGCTGACGATGCCGGTTACAGTAATGAAAGGACATCCTCATATACGCGATACAGCCGGCAGGGTCGCACTGCAGCGCGGACCGCTTGTTTACTGCCTGGAGGAAGCAGACAACGGACCTCGTCTTCATGAGCTTCGCCTGCTGCAGATCCCCTCCTTCGGATTGCACCAGGAGAACAGCCTGATGGAAGGCATGACCGTAATCAGCGCCGCCGGCCAGCGGTTGATGGAGACCGGCTGGAGCAGCAAACTATACCGGCCGGCCGCGGCGGAAGAGTGGAAGGAGACAGAGCTCCGGTTTATTCCTTATTTCTCCTGGGCCAATCGTGGAGTTGGAGAGATGCGGGTTTGGTTTAATTCAGTTGAACCCTGCTAGCTTTCGGGTTCCTGCTTGATAAGTGCAAGGCCCTGAATCATTTCGCTCCTTTCCTGATAAAGCAGGATATCCTGTATGATCCGCATGATGAAGAGCAGCTGTCCCGGTAGTTTAAAGGGATGGCTGCTCTGTTTGCTTTTGGCTATAGCTGGCTATAGTTATTCGGAGTTATCGGTGGGTCTGTCTGCTGTGCTATCTTGGGTGTACGACAGAAAGAGCTGAAAAGTATGAAGCGGTTTTTGAGTAAACAAAACAGCTAACAACAGACTGGAGAGATGATATATGAAGAGTGCTAACCTGGGATATCCGCGAATCGGGGGACGAAGAGAATGGAAAAAAGCGCTGGAGCAATATTGGGCCGGCCAACTGGCGGAAGCCGATTTGGTTCAGCAGCTAAAGGAAATTCGCCTTGGGCATTTGCGCAGGCAGCTGGAACTTGGAGTTGAAATAATTCCGGTAAATGACTTTACATATTATGACCATGTCCTCGACACAGCAGCCATGTTCGGCCTTGTACCGGAACGGTTTGACTACAGCGGGGGCCCGGTCGAACTGGATGTCTACTATGCTATGGCACGCGGCAGCCAGAAGGCAGCCGCCTGTGAAATGACGAAATGGTTTAACACCAACTACCATTATATCGTGCCCGAATTTGCAGGGCGTGTACCGGAGTTGACTGAGAACAAGCCGCTGCAGGCTTATCGTGAAGCCAAACGGGAGCTGGGAATTGAAGGACGTCCCGTTATCCTCGGGTTGTATACACTCGTCAAGCTGTCGAAGGGATATGCAGAAGATGAGTGCTCTTCATGGGTTGATAAGCTGCTGCCTCTTTATGTTCAGGTTCTGCAGGAGCTGAAGGCAGAAGGAGTGGTGTGGATTCAGATGGACGAGCCAATACTGAATACTACACTGTACCAGGAAGATCTTCAGAACGTGAAGAGAATCTATGAATATATTGCGCAGCAGGTCCCAGGGTTGAAGCTAATGCTGCAGACATATTTTGATTCGGTAGATGACTACGAACAGATTATCCATCTCCCGGTCGCAGGCATAGGTCTGGATTTTGTCCATGATCGCGGAGAGAATCTGAAAGCCCTGATTCAGCACGGGTTTCCTGAAAAGAAAGTGCTGGGGGCCGGTGTGATTGACGGCAGAGGCATCTGGCGTGCGGATCTGAACCAAACGTATGCTGTTCTGAACCAATTATCTCAAATTATTGCGTCTGAGCGTCTGCTTGTTCAGCCTTCCAGCAGTCTGCTGCATGTACCGGTTACTGCTGAATCCGAACAGGCATTGGAGCCCGTTCTGAAGAATGCACTCGCTTTTGCAGATGAGAAATTACGTGAAATTGTCCTGTTGACCCAAGCGGGGAACGGGCTGCTGGAAAATCCAGACCACGCTCTCGCTTCGGCTTCAGCCGGTCGTTACGCGCTGCAGCAGTCTTCATCGCGCAATGCGGCTCGGGTCCAGGCGGCTGCAGCCGAGCTGACGGAACAGCAAGCTCAGAGATCCAAGCCTGTCCGTGAGCGAAGCGTCATTCAGAAGGAACGCTTTCAACTGCCGCTCCTGCCAACAACTACAATCGGGAGCTTTCCGCAAACAGCCGAAATTCGTGCTGCACGCCAGAAGTGGCGCCGGAAGGAATGGAGCGAAGACCAGTATTCAGCTTTCATTGACGAACAGATCAAGCTGTGGATAGGTTTGCAGGAGCAGCTGGGGCTGGATGTACTGGTTCACGGTGAATTTGAACGGACCGATATGGTTGAATTTTTTGGCGAGAAGCTGGCGGGGTTTGCTTTTACCTCCTTCGGGTGGGTTCAATCCTACGGCTCTCGGTGTGTGAAGCCGCCGATTATTTACGGGGATGTCGACTTTGTTGTACCGATGACCGTACGCGAGACCGTCTTCGCCCAGTCACTGACATCAAAACCAGTGAAAGGGATGCTGACAGGCCCTATCACCATTCTGAACTGGTCGTTCGTGCGTGATGATGTAACCCGGGAGACCGTGGCGAACCAAATTGCCTTGGCGCTCCGGCAAGAGGTTGCTGAGCTGGAAGCTGCAGGAGTTGGCATGATCCAGGTGGATGAGCCTGCACTGCGCGAGGGGCTTCCGCTCAAGCGGGAGCATTGGGAAGCTTACCTGGAGTGGGCGGTGCGTGCTTTCCGTTATGCGACAGCCGGTGTCCGGGATGAGACACAGATTCATACTCACATGTGCTATTGCGATTTTGAAGATATTATGGAATCTATCAGCGGCCTGGATGCTGATGTCATATCGATCGAGAGCTCCCGCTCTCATGGAGAGCTGGTAGAGAGCTTTGAACAATTCACGTACGACAAAGGAATCGGCCTCGGTGTCTTCGACATCCACAGTCCGCGTGTACCATCGGTTGAGGAAATCGGTCAGATGATTGACCGTGCGCTGCGTGTGCTGGACCCTGCACAGTTCTGGATTAATCCGGATTGCGGGTTGAAGACACGCAGGGCAGAAGAAACACTTGCCTCTCTGCGGAATATGACCCAGGCTGCAGAGCTTGCCAGACCGAAGTATCAGGCTGAACTGGCACGTTAATACAAGTTCAACGGCATACAGAGCGTTTATATAATGAAGTATGTTAATGAAGACGGATTTCGCTATTGCGAATCCGTCTATTTATCATTATGTTATATATAGTATATTTCGACAAAATCGGTTATATTTTTGTGTATTCTGCAGGTGAGGGAGCATTCGTTATGGTCATGTTCAAACGAAGTATACAAGGCGGCCTGATCCTGGCCTTGACGGTCTTCTTGTTTAGTGCTTGCGGCAGTAATGAGGAGCCAGCCGCTGCATCCGAACAGAAGACGAAGATGAATCATTATGCAGAGGCAATGAAGCTGCAGGACCGCAGAGACCTGCTTGAGAAGTTTATGGAGCAGCGCATGACAGGCCCTTACGGGATTTATACCAATTATTTGGATAGCGAACAGAATGCTGAAGCCGCTACGGGTCATGAAGTGCTCAGTGAATCTGCCGGTCTTCTGCTGCGTTATGAGGTGCGGAGAGGAGAACGCGGCCCATTTGATCAGACATTGGCGCTCGCGACCAAGACCTTTGATCAGTCTTCCGGCTTCAGCTACCGTTACAGTCCCAAGCTTGATCAACGTTATCCGGTGAACGCTGCCATTGATGATCTGCGAATTATTCAGGCTATGTATGAGGCGGCCAACACCTTCAAGGAGGAAGCATACCGCAAGGAGGCTGACGTCAAGGGACAGCGTCTGTACCAGTATAACGTGAAGGACGGCTACCTCTACGACTTTTACGACGAAAATCTGAAGACGGTCAATTCGTTTATTACACTCTGCTACGTGAACTTGTCTGTTTTGGAACAAATCCCGGCTGAGGCTGGCGCGAAGAAAGAACTGCTGAAGAATATGAGAACCATCGTCACGAACGGGTACCTGTCAAATGATTTTCCGTTCTATCAGACCCGCTATAACTATAGTACCGGCAGCTATGAATCATCGGATTCTATTAACACAGTAGAGTCACTGCTGACCATTCTTGCACTTGCGGAGGCGGGTCTGCAGAAACCGGAGAGCATCGCCTTTATCAAGGATAAAGTGCAGTCAGGCACCCTGTACGGTTCTTACAGTCGATCAGGACAACCCCGCAATGAGGTTCAGTCAACGGCCATTTATGCCATCTGTGCCATAATTGGTTCCCGGATTTCGGATCAGGATCTGTACAGGGACAGTATCAAGAGGATGCAGGCTTATCAGGTTTGGGATTCCTCGAGCATGCTGAATGGCGGTTTTGCAGATCAAGCCTCCCAGCAGGCCTATTCGTTTGATAATCTGATGGCACTGCTGGCCTACGCGTATTGAAGGCAAGACCTTTTTTTGTTATTAGGAAAGGAGATTTTTCCCAACAGTGAATAAAGCTTCGGCATGGCTGCAGCGGTGGCTGCCCGTCTTGAGCCGTTATTTGCCCCCCTCGGGGCTCGCGGCTGTGGGCGTTTTGCTGGTTACCGTGATTGCGCTGTTTACAAGACCCTATATCGGTATGGCCGATAATGGTGACTTTTTTCGTATTTTGTACAGCAACGGACTATACTTCAATGCCCCGGATTATAACAGCCAATATTTAGGGTACTTCGTCAAGGATTTTGGCATTCTGCAGTATTTTAATGAAAATGGAACGACCCTGACTTCATCCCAGTCTCTTTTTATCAAAATGTCCATCTGGCTGAATAAGCTTCTGATTGATTCTCAGCACTTTGACGTACGTGTACAGGCAGCTTTGTTCACGATCCTTTATATAGGAGGGGTCTATCTGCTTGTAGAAGGATTGACCTCACGAATGACGGCAGGGAAAGGTTATATCATCGCGTTCATGGCTGTCCTGGTCTTCGGCGATACTGCGTATACTGCGTATTTCAATTCTTTTTACAGTGAGAGTATCGTCTGGATTATGATGATTTACCTGTTCGCCTCAGGGCTTCTGCTCTATAGACGAAGGTATAACGATTATGTGCTGCTCGGCATATTCGCGATAAGCGCTCTTCTTCTGACGACCAGCAAGCAGCAGAATGCTCCGGTCGGCATTATCATCGGAGTCATGGGCATCGGCTTGCTATGGGTTCGGAATAAGCGAGGTTTTCAGGTGCTTGCGGCCGGTTCACTGGTTCTCATTGTGGCTGCCGGCGCAGCTTCCTATGTGCTGATCCCCAAGGAGTTTGTTAATATCAACAAATATCATGCCATGACACGCGGTGTGCTCAATGGGGCAGCCGAACCGGAAGAAACCTTGCAATCGCTGGGCATAGACAGACAGTACGCCATTCTGAGCGGAAGCATTTATTATGAGCCCTATACGACAGTAGATGTGAACTCTCCTCTGCTGGAACAGCGGTTTTATAACCATTACGGCTTCGGCTCCATTTTGAAATATTATCTTACCCATCCGGGCCAGGCAGGAAGCATGCTGAATCTAGCTGCACGGGATGCCTTTATCATCCGGCCCGCGGCGATGGGAAACTATGAGAAAATGGCAGGGAAACCTTTCGGGGAACAGACCCGCTTTTTCTCCGGATACAGCTTGCTGAAGGCAGCAATGACTCCCAAAACATTCGGGTTTATTCTCATCTGGATGATCGTCATCCTCGGCATGTATACGCCCTCATTCCTTGCGGAACTGCGCAGCAAACATCGAAGGGGTCTAATCCGGCTGCCGCTGCTGTTGATGATGATTGCTATGGGACTCAGCGGGATTGCAGTCTCGATTATCGGAGCTGGGGATGCGGATCTGGCGAAGCATGAATTTATGTTCACGGCCGCGTTTGACCTGGTCACTTTGGCTCTCGTGTCAGACCTGATCCGGGGTTCCATATGGCAGCCAGAGGAGGTGGATGCATCATGAAACGACGCTGCTGGCTCGCTGTGATCCTTCTGATAACCTGCCTCTGCGGGAGTTTATCCGGTCCGGCCGCTGTTCAGGCGCAGCCGGATACAAAGACTCTGCTGCTCTACGACAGTCTTGCCGTGGATACGCCGAAGGAGGGAAATGTAGAGGAGCTTCAGCGGCTGCTGGCTGCTTTTGGGGCACAGGTGACAGTGATGAATTTAGATCATTATACAGCAGATACGCTTAGCGGATACGACCGGGTCATTTATGTCAAGAATGCTCCGGATTTATATGATATTAACAAGGATTTTCTGAAAGACATGGCGGCTTATACAGGTGATTATCTGCATATAGGTACCCACCTCCCTGAACGCGTTCAGCAGCAGCTGCATACCGTTACAGCTGTAATCCCGGACGCGGCAGTGACCATAACGGCTGACGCTTGGTCTTCGGCTCCAACCCGAGTTCCCAGTCTGCCCGTGATTACCAGCTATCAAGGGCAGCCATACGGAGCGGTTCAGCTGTACCATGGATCACATGCAGCACCGTTCGGGGTGATCCACGGCCGCCAGGGATATGTTCCTTATTACGTAAAAGGAAATGCAAGTGAGCTGGCATTGTCCTCACTGCTGAAAGATTGGCTTGGTGTTCAGAAGCCGGGGAATCTATATCTGGTCATCAGGGGGATCTATCCGTTCTCGGATCTTGAGAAGCTGAAAGCCCTGGCAGACCGTCTGTATGGCGCGGGAATACCCTTTGTCGTCAGTGTTCAGCCCGTCTTCGAGCATACTGATTACCCGGCGATGCTTCGTTACCTGCAGGCCATGCAGTATGTGCAGGCCCGGAATGGCAGCATCGTTATCAATACGCCGGTGGTTGCGGATACGATCAGTCAGGACAAGACCGTCTTGAAAAGAGAGATGTCTTCATTCATCGACGTGCTGGCTCAGCATAAGATCGTGCCACTGGGGATTGGAGCCGAGCTGTATTGGTCCTATGATCATCTGTATTCAGCAGAGGGCATGGCATTTTTTGATTCAAGCCTTCTTTATCCGAATGAAAAGATCATGTACCGAGACAGAAGCCCGCAATCCAAAGTATTCGTCTCTTCGCCATTCACAGTGACGATCCGGCAGCTGCAGGAGTACGTTCGCCACAAAAAGACTGCCGATACTTTGCCGGTGGATCTGGCAGTCACACTTAACTTTGAGGCAGATTCCGTACATTTAGATGAAGAGGTAGCGTGGCTGGAAGCACAGTGGCTGGTGTTTGCTGATTATAAGCAGGAGGAGCATCAGGTAAAGAACGACCACGTTCTCCTTCAGTCTCGTGGAGGAATTCTGAAGATGAATGGACAGAGTCTGACTCAGAATTCCACACTGCTGTCAGGAACGTCAGGTGCTGCAGAGGCGGATTATGCCTACACGAAGCAGGCCCGGCAGAGTCTTAGCGGATTATTCCGGGTTCAGAATAATATTTTTGTTGCCATCATCGGGGTTACGCTATTAGTCTTTGGTTTATTTCTAATTATTGGATACCGCCTGTACAAGCGAAAATATTACAAATAAGTTCACACTGAACGGATAGAAAGAGGCGGTATCTGTGACGATTGCCGACATTCTGATGCTGGTGGCTGTATTCTGTATTTGGTCGCTGCTTCTGGTAAATGTCGTTTTGATCATCGGCGGCTATTTTTATTACATGCAGATTGAGAAGGAAGACGTCCCTGCGATCGAAGGCGAAGCTCCGTTTGTCACCATCATGGTGCCCGCCCATAACGAAGGAATTGTCATTACGAAGACCGTAGAGTCACTGCTGGGTCTCGATTATCCGCATGATCGCTATGAGATCATTGTGATTAACGATAATTCTTCAGACAACAGCAGTGTACTGCTGGCGCAGCTTAAGGACCGTTATCCGGGACGGAATCTGATCATTATTAACACAGATGCGGTAACCGGCGGAAAAGGGAAATCTAATGCGCTGAATATCGGTTTTGCACAGAGTAAAGGCGAACTGATCGCCATCTATGATGCCGACAATACACCCGAGCGGACGGCATTGCGTTATTTGGTCGGAGAGATCATGAACGACCCGAAGCTGGGCGCTGTCATCGGCAAATTCCGTACCCGCAACCGGAATACGAATCTGCTGACCCGATTTATTAACGTAGAGACCTTGTCTTTCCAATGGATGGCGCAGGCCGGCCGCTGGAAATTGTTCAAGCTCTGCACCATTCCAGGCACGAACTTCATTATGAGGCGTCATATTGTTGAGGAGATTGGCGGTTGGGATGTCAAGGCCATCGCGGAAGATACAGAAATCAGCTTCCGAATCTATATGATGGGCTACCGGATCAAGTTCCAGCCCAAGGCGGTGACCTGGGAGCAGGAGCCGCAGACGGTCAGGGTGTGGTTCAAGCAGCGGACCCGCTGGGCAAAGGGGAATATCTACGTGATTGTCAAAAATACGCGGCTGCTCTTCAACCGTTCGGCCCGCAATATCCGGTTCGATATTTTATATTTCTTATCCATTTATTTTCTGCTGCTGACATCATTAATTATGTCCGATCTGCTGCTGATCCTGCATGCGATGGGGTATGTAACGACAACGATTGCCGGATTCAGCTCCTTTTTGTGGCTGCTGGCCATCATATTGTTTGTAGTAGGAACCTTCATTACGCTGGTTACAGAGAAAGGCGAAATGCGGATCTCCAATATCTGGATTATTCTTTTGATGTATGTATCCTATTGTCAAATGTGGATGGTAGTAGCTGCGTACGGCCTGTACAACTATATGAAAGACTTGTTATTTAAAAGGGAGGCGAAATGGTATAAAACCGAACGATTCTAGACAACGATGGCAGGCTTCAAGGATAGAGAAGATTAGTATGAGCTTTAACAGCCGCTTGGGCTGGATGGTGGCTCTGGTTCTGATTGCAGGCTGGCTGACAGCAGTGCCTGTAACCTATGGGGCTGCCCAGACGACAGCCCAATATGAGGTTCCATTTACAGATACAGACCGGGCTTTCTCCGGAACGACCTCTGTGAAACAGGAGTATTTCCAAATCGAGGATTACTGGAATGTGAGCCAGGTTCAAATCAATCTGGACTACAAGGCATCGCAGCTGACCCAGGGTACCCAGTCCAGCATAACCATGCTCCTAAACGGCAAAAATTTTTATTCATTCCGACCGGTCACCAATGATCAGGCGAGTCAGCACCTGACCGTAACGCTGCCTAAGGCCTGGCTGGTCAAGGGCAGCAATACGCTGACCCTGCAAGGACGGATGGAGAGTACATTAAGTGAGAATGTCTGTCCGCCGCAGGATAGCCTGGACAGCTGGTTTCAGCTGTATGACACTTCTGCTGTTGTTGTGTCTTACCAGTCGCTGACGACGACAGACAGCATTGCGGACTTCAGCCGCCATTTCGTTGGACGGGACACGATGCAGAATGCCTGGAATGCAGTGTCGGTACCAGCCAAGGCGGATCCGGCCGAGCTGGAAGCCGGTATCTATGCATTATCTGGATATGCCAGTCAGAACCCGTTAAAAGATAAAAATATTCCGCTGGTACCCATGGATACGGCCGGCTTGAAAGTGAAAAAGACCGTCATCATGGTCGCCAAACCTTCTCACCTTCCTGCCGAAATTCAGTCCAGCCTGAGCAGCGCCGATCTGAAGGGGACAGATTTGGGACAAGCAGCCCTTATTAAAGTCATGCATTATGCAGGACAGACTGTCATGGTCGTCACTTCAGACAATGATGATTTGCTTCGCAAGGCGGGCAAGTGGCTGGCGAATGCACAGCTTGTCCGGCAGGTGAAGGGGAGCTCGAAATTTATTCAAGCCAATACCGATACGGCCTCGCCGGCCGTGCCGATCAGCAGCCGGATCAGCCTGACCGAGAATGGCAGCAAGCTGACCGGGGAAGGGCATCAGGAGCAGGCCTTCTTTATTTCCTTGCCAGCCAATCGCTCCCTTGCTTCCGGAAGTAAAATATCAATGAATTTTCGATACGCACAGAACCTTGATTTTCAGCGGTCTATGGTAACCCTCCTGGTCAATGGCACGCCTATTGGAAGCAAGAAGCTGTCCTCCCAGATGGCTGACGGAGATACCCTGACATTAACACTGCCAGAGAACCTGAATGTCAGCGGCAACTTCACGGTAACGGCTGCATTTGATCTGGAGATGACAGATGCACCCTGCACCGTACGCTCAAGCGAACAGCCATGGGCCTTTATTTCTCCGGACTCTCTGCTGCAGCTAAATACAAAAGACCGGAATGAACTGCTCTTCAACGACTATCCGTATCCGTTCCTTCGGGATGGTGCCTATAATAAGATTGCCGTTGTTCTGCCGGCTGATCCTGATGAATATACGATCCGTGCCCTATCTAATGTATTCAATCTGCTTGGACAATATATGCAGAGCAATGCAGGAGACGTCCGGGTCTACAGCGACAATGTCAGCGATGCCGAACTGGGAAATGCACAGATTATTGCTATTGGCGGTTATACCAGCAACAAGCTGATCCGTGAAAACAATGACCACCTGTATTTCCGGTATGATTCGAAAGGGGCGGCGTTTGTATCCAATGAGAAAATGAGCCTGGATCCTGATTATGGGCAGCGTATAGGAGCCTTGCAGCTGATCTCTTCGCCTTACTCGGATGGGAATGGGTTGCTGGCTGTGACGGGAGCTTCCTCTGAATCCGTTTATCTTGCCTCCAAGCTGATTGCCAGTGATACGGCCAGATATAAAGTGTTCGGGGATGCCGTCATTACAGACAAGGATGGCGTCATTCAAGCTTTTCGTTTCAAGAAAGAAGCCGGTTCCAGCTCGGATGCTATCGGTACACGGCTGCTGCAGCGTACAGACGTGCTCTCTTTTACAGCGGTCGCGGTTATGCTGCTTGTACTCGTGCTGGTATCCCTGATCTTCATGATTCGCAAATACCGTAAGAGACGGAGGGAAGAGCCATGAGACGCAGCAGCTACCTGATGTCAGACGGAGCTCTTCTGCTGCTGTTTATTCTTTGCTTTATTGCCGTTGTCTTTACGGCGCAGGATCCCAATTTGTATTTTCAGAATATTGTCTTTCTCAATGCGGCTTTTCTAATCGCGATTATTACGTATTTCACGAGCCTTACGACAGGACTAATTCTGAATATTGTATTCATCTTCGGATATGGCACGTTTACCTTGTATCAAACGGTTGTGCGGGGCGATAGTGTGGGGATGCAAAATTACTTTTGGCTGATCATGACGCCGGCTTTTACGGTGGTAACCTGGATGCTGACCCAGGGAATCCGGCAGCTGCAGGAACAGAATAACCAGCTGCAGCGGACGAACAGTACACTGGCGACGATGGACGAGCATACCAATCTGAAGAACAGCCGCTCGTTTCAAAAGGATGCCACTGTGTTTATGGCACTCTCTAAGCGGTATGAAATTCCTTTAACGTTGATGGTGCTTAACGTGAAATATTGGGATGAGCTTAAGCGCATGATCAGTGCTGAACAGGTAACCGAGACGATCTATCAGGTTTCCCAGCTGAGTCAGACCAGCATCCGTTCCAACGATTCGCTATATATGCTGGGAACTGAGGATCATCCGACTTGGGGGTTGCTGCTGTTCACAGACCGCCCTGGAGCCAATGTGGTCGTCGACCGTCTGCGTTTAAAGATGCAGGAATTGAACCAGTCGGATCGTTCGCGGAAATACGAGGTTGAATTGAATCTGAAGATTGGTGCAGTTCAATATGAGGCAGAACATATGCCAACACCGATGGATCTGATCGTTCAGGCCAAAAAACAGTTAGAATATGATGTGTAGTTCTTTTGCCAGCAATATACTTGTTTATAAGGGTGTCTCTGAGGAGGCATCCTTTTAGCTTTTGCGCTTGATTGTTTAATACCTTTCGCCATGATCTGCTAGGCAGCCGGACAATAATGACGTATAATTTTGTAGATTGTACATGAAAATAGAAGTACCCTGCATATGAAGCCTCATATCCACCGGTACGGTTCTAAAATGAAAGGGATGGAGTCATGATCAGCTTTACCACCTGTGAAGTCGAGCTTGTCCGGGATGCCTTCGGGATTCTGAGTGGACAACGCTATGAATTTATTATTCAGACTGAAGTAGAAGAAGACGATGAATTGTTTAACGACAACGGCATTGTTGTCCGTGCCATTTATGTCGTAGATACCGACCGGGAAGGTCTGGTTAAATACGATCTGAATGAGAAGACGACCGGCACCTACCTTGATTTTGATCTCGAAGAAGAGGAAGAGCAGGCGCTCGAGGCCTACTGCCGCGAACATCTGCCTGAGGTTGGATGATCTAAGTCTCACGGTATCTGATTTATTACAAGAACACCAAGAAGCCCCGTCAGGCCAGGAAGCTGGCTGAGGAGGCTTTTCTTCGTTTATGTTGGTTATTTTCGCAAAAAAGCATTAATCAGCTCGGCAACGCTAATATTGTCAAGTTCCTCCGCGATCCGGTCAGCTTTATTTTTCTTGCGGATCGATCCGGTCAATACGATCTGGATTTGCTGATTACGATCAAGCAGGATGGAATCGACGTCCAGCACATTGGCCAGCAGGCCCACGATGACGGCAATTTGCTGCGGACTCAGGGATTGAGCTTTTTTGCTGTTTTGAGAACTGCCATTCCCGTTTCCCGCCATAACGTCACCATCCAGTTCAGACTATTACTGTAGGTGTATTCCCGCCGCTGCTGCCATCTTCATTCTCACCGAGCCCCAGCGCAAAGGATACAATCACCACAATCAACACAATGAGCGTGATCAGCCGCTCTTTCTCGTCTTGGTTCATATTCGTTCACTCATTCCATCCATGATGTGTTCCCTCTATCATATGTCAGCAAGGAAGCGGCGTTCCTTTTCTGCCTTGAAATGGACGAACTACCGGGAGACGATGGCTGACTGCGAACATCATTACCATCCAAACAGATCAAAACTGTTACTGATAAGGAGATGTCAACATGCTGTATGATCCGACCATATTTGAGAACGTGAAGGTGGCTTTGGAGAATGAAATTTACGATTTGGATAATCTAAGCCAGGCTGTTGTTATTCAGGGACGTCAGGATCTGATGGATCTGGCTGTCCTGTCCCGCAGGTTTATGCTGGCATTCGCACTTCCGCAGCATTTCGGTATTACTGCGGAAGTGGAATTATCATCATCTCTTCATGATCTGGCAGGTGAACTGCTGCAGCTGGCCGGGACGGAACCGATCGGCTGCAGACTGGATATCCGCTTTCGTATGAAGCTCCGTGAACCGGAGGCTGTCTGCGCGCAGATCTCATCCGTACTATCCGGCATCTGGGGTCCGGAGCCCCGGATCGCACAGCACCTCACATACACTTTTGGAACCGAAGGGTATCTCAACAGAATCGACGTAACCTTTGACCGCAAAATAGGGGAAGAACAAATGGATGATCTTGCGGAACTGCTGGATTATGTGCTGAGATCTTTAAGAGCATTGCATGAGCTAGACACCCAGAATGAACAATAATTCATGAGCCGAACAGAAGAAGGGGAGAAGCGGTATATATGCGCTTCTCCCCTTTTTTAAATCAATCCAAGCCGCTTCAATCCTTGATCCAGTTTTGGGAACAGCCGCAGTGCATTGTGATAGAAGACAAGTTCCCAATGTTCATCGGGTATCAGGTTCTTCACGAAACGAATATAAGAATGAATGGGTACCAGAGGCCAGTCGGTTCCGAAGACAAGACGGTCATATTTCTCTGCGAACACAATGGCTCTGCGAAAATGGTCCGTATAGGTTTGTTCCTTCATTAACCGGTTCACCTTGGCATTGTCGCCAACGATCCAGCCTGACAGATCCGTATACAGGTTTGGATTCTTCTCCAGCATGGCGGCTGTGTCCATCACCCAAGGATCTCCAAGATGACAGATCATGAAGTTAATATCCCGGTGCTTCATAATGGCCTCTTCCATAGACAGCGGATGGGAATACTTGAGCAAGCCGCGGTCGGAATAGGTCAGGCCTCCGTGAATCACTACCGGCAGGTGATATGCAGCGGCCAGCTCATAGACCGGATCATAGACTGCATCACTAACAGAGAAATGATAATAACCGGCATACAGCTTGATTCCTACTACATCATCCCGTTGAAGAGCATTCTCAAGTGCGCTCAATTGCCCATCCGATTGCAGGGTTAGCGGGTTAATGCCAACACAGGTGAAAATAGATTCCGGCAGGCCTCCTCGCAGGTCCAGTTCCATCGGATTCGCAGAGCTATCGTCGGGAAATCCACCGGGTTCCACCTCGGTTACGCCCATTCCGACTCCAGCGATGATACCTGATCGCTTGAACTCGGCGGCCAGGCCTGCAGCTGTATAGTCGACCTTGGCGAGGTCACGGGCTGTCTCGTAAAAGCTCTCAATTTCTGAGTAGTGAATATGGGCATCAATCATTCGCATGATCGTTGACTCCTTTCCATCGATGTCATTTATTTGGCAGGGAGCAGGAAGCGCAGCTGGCGAAGATCATCATAAGCTGCGTTCTGAGCGGTTGTCTCACTGATAATGAAGAAGAGCGGATTCGTGATCAGGGAATCGTTATGAGACCCATAATAGCTGTCCTGGATGATGGAAGACAAAACCTGGTTATCCATATAGAAATAATGATGGCCCTGCCGCGGGTCAGCAATCAGCGTAAGCTGCTCCTTCACTTCTGTGGAGTAAAAGTGAGCTGCACCGTTAACTTTCTGCTCATTATCAAAGAGGCCTGCTTTATAGGCAAATTCCTCTCCTGAAGCTTCACGTACCTTGACCCCGCTGCGGCGAAGCTCATCTCCTGGCCCATAGTTCACCCACGTACTCAGATCAAAATGTTCAAGCGTCTTATCCTCCGGAAACTCTACATGGACGGCATAAGCTACGACAGGAGCACCTGGCAGCAGGAGATAGTACTGGTGAAACCGAAGCCCTGTGTACTGCTTGTGTTTATCAAAACTCACGGATACACGGATGCCGGACCAATGGTTTCCATGCTGGTCCTGGAGTTCCGCAAACGAAGCGCTGCGGGGCTCTTCCATCATGGAGCGGAAGGACACATCATCGAATCGGGAGGCGATTCCCCCAAGCCATGGATTCCACCATGCTTTGGCATGAACCTGCGGGAATGAGGATTCCAGCCATTCTTTGCCGTGATAGGAAATGGAATAGAGTGACGGAGCATAAGCTGCTGCCGCGCTGATACGAACACTTCCATTATCTGCGCTAATCACTTCGAGATCATGCGCCCGGGTAGTTTCCAGCTGTACGGGTACTTGTCCGAGCGGGAAAAATATACGTGGTCTGCTTGTTGTATAGACATCCAGATCCAGCCCGATGATAGCCTGGTCCACTTCGGCTGCTGTGGTCAACTCTACCGGCATAGAAGAATGAGAAGGCGAACTCCCTCCGGACAGGACCTGCTGTATCGGTGCAAAGCTTCCTTTATCAGATACAGCCGAGACCGAGCCATCGAGATTGACATTTTTGTGCTCCACGATCTCGATATTAAAGGTACCCTTAACAAAAGGGTTTCCACCGTTCAGCAAAATGTCCAGGTGATCGTTCAGTTTGGATGAGAGCGGTGACGAGGATCCACGGGCAAAAGATCTTAATTCCTGCCAGCTCCCGAACGTGTTCAGGCTTATATAGACCGAAGCTGTCCGGATCAACGGGTCTGCGGGGGAACCTTCCAGCGTCTGTTCTACAGCAAACCGGTAACCTTCCTTGATCAGGCGGGCAGAAGCTGGCCAGCACAGACCATGAGATTGTTTATTGTCCCGCATGAAGAACCAGTTTTCATGGATGTTCTCAGTTTTCCAGTATTCTGCATTGATCGCAGCGGCACCTGGGGACAAGTCATAAAAGCCCTGATTGTAGGGAATTACACCACACTCCATGCTCGTATGGAACAGTTCACGCATACTTAATTCACCGGAAGCATCCCCGTCCTGAGGTTTAGAAATAAGAAAATACCTTTCCAGAAGCCCGCTGCTGTATAGCTTGGCAGTCAGGACAAGTGTACGATCTTGAAGCTGCTTCATACGGTAGGATGCTTTAAGAGTGACAGATTCAGCGCCGTATTCATGTTCAATCTGAAAAGGCCGCTGATCCATGAACTCATTACGGAACGGGGGACCGAACTTAGGGAAATACAAAGTGGTTCTGCCATAACGCATTCCGATGGTCTTAAGTGTCAGGGTCAGGTTATGTTTATGCAAATGGGCGGTATAGGCACCGCTGCCGATGATCCACTCATCCAGGGTTTCTCCGTCAAATAAGCCGGTGTGGCCCTGAACCAGCTTGCTCACTTCGCAGGTCAAGTCCATAACTTCACCGCCGCTGTATGCCTGGATGCGGACCTGCTCAGCATATAGACCGGTCGCAAGGACTTTGGCTTCAATCGGAATGACTGCACGACCCTGCGGTGGAAGGATCATATCCTGTTCCGGTTGTTTCCATTCCAGCAGCCCGCCCTCCGGAAGAGTGAATACGAACCGGGTTTCTTCATCATAATGATTTTCCACATTGAGCTCGAAGGCTGCGGTCTGTCCAGTCACAAAGTCGGACAGCTCTGAGTTCAGCTTCAGGGTCACGGGAAATGCCGGATACACCCCTGTCCTGAAATCCGCACGCCTTCCATTGATGGTCAAGCGGGCTTCCACTACCGGATGGGTACGCCATTTGTTCGGTTCCTCTGATATTTCATTCACCTTGAAGAACGCCTGCACTTGGGATGTGCCTGTCGTTTCGATGTGTTCATGTATATTAAAATCAATACTTTCATTACTGACACCTTCAATCTCAACGGTCAGCGGCTGGCCGTCTTTGCTGATGATGTCATAACTAATCTCATACCTCTTGCCAAAAGGAAGGCGGTGTTTGGAAATCTCGGCAGCGATTCTGTACGTATCTGTCTCAATGAAGCGGATGCCTCTGCCCGTACGCTCGAATTCTACAGAGAGATAACGGCCGTCGCGTTCCCATTCATATGTAAAATAATCAAAGCCGTTCTCTCCGCTGCCATCCGGCGTTACACTGAGATCACGTTTGCCATCTTCATACCAGTCAGCCTGCTCGAAAAAGGGCAGAAGGGCTTCGGTCTGAAGAACGGCCGGAATGAAATTCATCAGGTGCGTGGTTTCGTCACGTCGTTCCCAGAAGAAACCACATTTTTTGTAGGTGGGGACTGCTTTGGTATTCCCTGCCCATGTGTACAAGTCCAGTCTTGGCCAGCCCATATCGATCGTCTGCTGTACGGCATTCAGCACCAGAGCCTTGCCGACCTTGCGTCCATGAAAGTCGGGACGTACGTTCAAGAGAGGGATGTACAACGCCCCGCGGTCTTCTTGGTAATAAGAGAAGCTGCAAAAGCCGATAACCTCGTCCTGCTGCACAGCCAGAAAAGTTTTCAGGTTCGGGCTGTTCTCCATTTCTTCCATGATGCCTTCCTCTGTCTGAAGCACATGATCTCCCCCCCAGCTGTCGCTGCTGAGGTTCCACATGTCTGCCAAGGATTTTGCATACTTCGCTTCGTATTCTACAATTGTAAAGCTTTTCTGAACCGCTTCATCCAAATGTGACGTCATGCCTCATCCTCCTATGATCACCAAGGGATCCAATCCTGTCCGGAAACAGGAAAAGCCCCAATAATGGTTTAATATACCAAATGGTAGTTTCAGCATAACTGATAATGGTTACAGTTTCCATGCGGATCAGCGGTAACTTTGAATTAAGCAGAACGTTCCCTATGATTAGAGCATGAATGGAACTGCGAATTCCATTCTTCAGAAATTTGAATCATCCCCTCGGAATCTGTTATTCTGGTTCTGGTAAGTTTTACGCAATTAAAATGATATAAATCGGTTTGATAAATCACCGTTCTGGGGAGGAAATAACAATGAGTATGGAAATTTTGTTCCAGCCTTTCAAAACAGCGAATCTGTCTTTGCCTAACCGGATCGTCATGGCTCCCATGACACGCGGGTTTTCGCCTGGCGGTGTCCCTGGCCAGGAGGTAGCTGAATATTACCGCCGCCGTGCTGCTGGCGGCGTAGGACTCATTATTACAGAAGGTACAGGCGTAGATCATCCGGCCGCTGTCAGCGGTGACAGCATTCCGCTGTTCCACGGTGAGGAATCCCTCGCTGGCTGGCGTAAGGTGGTGGAGGCTGTTCACAGTGAAGGGGGAGCCATTATGCCGCAGCTGTGGCATGTCGGTATGGCCCGTAAGGCCGGAGATCTTCCGAATGCTGATGCTCTTCCTATCGGGCCTTCTGGCCTGAATGGCCAGGGTGAACAGGTCGGCGATCCGATGACCGAGGCAGAGATTGCCGGCGTTGTTGCTGCATTTGCTAAGGCTGCAGCCGATGCGAAAGCCATCGGCTTTGACGGCATTGAAATTCACGGTGCACATGGTTATCTGATCGACCAGTTTTTCTGGGAAGAGACCAACAAACGCACAGATCGCTACGGTGGTGACTTGGTCGGCCGGACCCGCTTTGCGGCAGAAGTCGTTGAGGCCTGCCGCCGCGCCGTAGGACCAGATTTTCCTATGGTATTTCGATTCTCGCAGTGGAAAATGTATGACTATAATGCCAAGCTGGTACAGAATCCCGATGAACTGGGACGTTTTCTGGCACCGCTCGTACAGGCCGGCGTAGATATTTTCCACTGCTCTACCCGCCGTTTCTGGCTGCCTGAATTCGAAGGGTCTGAATTAAATCTGGCTGGATGGACGCAAAAGCTGACGGGTAAGCCAGCCATTTCGGTAGGATCGGTTGGACTGGATGCGGAATTTACCAGCCGCGGCGAAGAGACAGCGGCAAGACCGGATGCGCATGTTGAACCACTGGCCGCGCAGATGGAACGCGGGGATTATGATCTCATCGCGATCGGGCGTGCACTGCTCAGTGATCCGGCATGGCCGAACAAGCTCCGTAAAGGACAGATTGACGAAATCGTTCCGTTCACCCGGGATGAGTTGGGTACACTGAAATAAGGCAAGTGCAGGACTATTCGCCATCCTATAGGAAGTTAACCGGGGCCTTTATCCGTCATTGACGGATAAAGGCCTTCGTGGTTTTCACGTTCAGCATTTAAAGTGATCGATATCCATTTAGGCTCCTGCACATTTTCTGTATAATAGGGTATACTTAATTTTTTTACAGCAACTATGAAGAAGGCAGCCAATAAGTCTGCATTCATGATCAAGAAGGAGCCGCTGCTATGTCCCGCGTTAACATTCCCCGTACATGGGGGGTTGGAATAATTATCTTGTTCGCTTGCTTCACCGGGCTGCTCATCCCGTTTCTCCTGGCAAACGTACATCTGCATGAGCTGGTTCAGCCTGCTGCTGCAGGGAGCGCTACCCAACCCCGTGTTGTGCTCATCGGCCAGGAGCTGGATAATCCGTACTGGAGAAAGGTCGAGCAGGGGGCAGCCGAGGCGGCGAATCAACAGCATATCACTTTGGAGTACACCGGGCCGCTGCGGATTAACCCGGAGGAACAGGTCAGCCTGCTTGCGAAGGCGGTTGCATCCCGGCCTGCTGCTATTATGGTACAGGGGATTCATCAGCCGGAGCAGAAAGCATGGATCGATAAAGCGGCTGCACTCGGGATTCCGGTCATTACACTGGATGCGGATGAACCGGGTAGCCGCCGTCTTGCCTATATAGGAACTGATAACTATGAAGCCGGCCGTAAGATGGGGCAGTATATTGCCAAGTACAGCAGCGGCCGGGGAAGCATTGGCGTAATGGTATCGAATTTCCAATCGTACAGTCAGCAGCTGAGACTGAAGGGTTTCCGGTCGGTCATTGCCGAATATCCGCATATGCGAATATTAGAAGTAACCTCTTCAGAAAATTCACGTCTGCAGGCTGCCCAGCGAAGTGAAGAGCTGTTGAAAAAAGATCCTCATCCGGAAAGTCTGGTAGGCTTCAGCTCGCTGGATGGGCTTGGTATTTTGGAGGCCGCCGAGCGGACCGGATCATCTGCAGGCATATTTGCCTTTGATGATCTGGATGAGACGCTGCAGGCAGTCCGTGAGAACCGCATCGACTTGACTTTGATTCAGCAGCCATACCGTATGGGATATGATGGGGTCACAATGATTCGGGATTATTTGAGCGGAAAAGCTTCGCCAGGCAAAAAATATACAGAAATTTCGGTTATGGCCAGTCCTTCCTTTATGAAGGCGGAAGGGAAGACGCCATGACGATACGCCGAAAGCTGCTGGTTTTTATTCCGCTGCTTGTACTGCTGGTGAATCTGGTGACCTTCTTCTTCTTCGAGAGCGGCAAGGGGGTTCAGGACAGCTATGACAGGATGATGGTCCGTATTCTGTTATATAAGCAGTCGGTCCAGACCGCGGAGGATCACCTTCAGCGCTTGTATACGTATCTGCTTAACCCGGATGAACGAACGAAGACTGATCTGGAACATTCCCGTTCAAGCATGCAGCAGATGAAAGCAGACATTGCTCAATTGGAAGCTGCTTCACCACAGGCCTCTTCTGTTGAAGGATATTTAAATACATGGAGCACTTATTTGTCCCAAGAGCAATCTGCCCTGCAGGCAGCGTCCACCGATTCTTTGTCAGCGGCGCTGTCAGATTATGAAGAAGCCGAACAGACCATGGCTTTTATCCGGGAAGAAGGAATTTCCCTCGTCAATGAAGAGCTGGATTATTACCAGCCGCTTTACCGGCAAATTCAGTTGGAGACCCGGAAGATCCACACGCTCGGCGCAGCACTTTTTACCGTGAACGCGCTGTTAAGTGTTGTGATTGCTATCTGGATTTCGCGCAGTATCACCGTTCCCGTCTCGAGGCTGGTAGCCAGAGCACAAGAAGTGGCGGAGGGCAAGCTGGACCTCAAGCCGGTGCCCGAGCCGAATACAGATGATGAACTGGGGATTTTGTCGGATGCAGTTGACCAAATGGCCGCTGATCTGCTGGTGATGATGGAAAAAGAGAAAGAAAGCCTGGAGAAAGACAGGCTGGTGAAGGAGCTCGAGCTGCAGGCGCTGCAGAGCCAGATTAATCCGCACTTTCTGTTCAATACCTTGAATGTTCTTTCGAAGCTGGCCCTGTTGGAGGGAGCTGAGCAGACCAGTGATCTGATTGTATCCATGTCCAATCTGCTCAGGTATAATCTGCGGAGCCTTGATCAGCCGGTCACTCTGGAGAATGAGCTGAAACATGTGGATGAATATATCGCGATACAGAAAGCCCGTTTCCGGGACCGTGTTCAATTTGAGACCGATATTGATAAGTCTGTCCTGCAGATCCTGGTTCCGTCCTTGACGATTCAGCCGATCATCGAGAATGCCTTTATGCATGGTATCGATCACATGGAACAGGGAGGAGTGATCAGGCTCGCCATCAGGCGCCTAGGTCAGGAGGTCCTGATTTCTATTGCTGATAATGGAGCAGGGATGGAAGAGGAAACAAGAAAATCTCTGCTGGAGCTCAAAGACAAAGAGATCAGCCGTACCTCTACCGGCATTGGTACCCGCAATGTATTCAAGCGCCTGGCCCTGTTCTACGGAAAAGATGATCTGGTCGAGATCAGCAGCGAACCGGGAAAGGGAACCGAGATCAGATTTAGAATTCCGCTGACAGAGGAGGGGGGCATTTATGTACAAAATATTAATAGCTGACGATGAAGCACTCGAACGGGAAGGTCTGGAGTGGATTATCGATCATATGCTGAAAGAGAATTTCCGTATCATTCATGCGGAGAATGGCCGCAGGGCTATTGAATTGGCAGAGGAAGAGCATCCGCATATCGTCTTGATGGATGTGAATATGCCAGGTATCCGCGGCCTTGATGCAATTCGGGAGATCAAGGAAAGCCTGCCGGATACGAAGTTTGTTCTCGTTACCGCCTATGATTATTTTGCGTATGCTAAAGAGGCACTGTCCTTGGGAGTTAAGGAATACATTGTTAAGCCGGCGAAAAGGAACGAAGTTGTCGAAATTCTGCAGCAGCTCGTTCAGGAACTGGACGAGGAAAAACGCAGACGACAGGAACATCTGGAGCTGAAGAACAAAGTATCCCAGCTGGTACCGCTGGCTGAGAATGAACTGGCCCTCATGATTATGGTGCACCAGACAGGAGACAGTGATGCAGCCCAATTGGCGGAATGGCTCGATTTTCCGCTGGGTACCGGATGTTCGATGGTCGCCGCTCTTGCAGAAAGTCCCACACAGCTGGATGAGAAGAGGCTGTACGACTTCATTCGCAGTTACACCAAAAGCAGCGGCATGGAATGCATTCTCAGTTCGCTGATTGACCAGCATATTGCCATTTTCCTGACGGCTCCCCGAAATCCGGATCAGCATGCCGGCTGGATGGATGAGGTTAAGCGGTTTGGTGAAGATCTCTGCCTGCGAGTCGAACGGCAGGTGGAATGGTCAACGTCAATCTCGGTTGGAGTGGGATCACTGTGCGAGGGAGCGGACGGATTGCATCAATCTTATTTTGAAGCCGTCTTTGCTTCCGCTTATTATGAGCAGGGGGGCAAGGTATGCCGGTTCGATGATCTCCGCAATGGCGAAGGGGAAGCCTACAAGGTCTCTTCCCTTTCGGACGGGCAGCACCGGCTGCACCGATCTTATGTCGCCACCGCGCTTCAGCGAAGCCGGGAAGAAAGGGAACAGGAGACCATCACTGTACTAGACAGAGCCAGACAGTACATTCTGCAGCGCTACACAGAAGAGCTGTCACTCGAGGATGTGGCGGAACATGTTCACCTGAATCCCTACTATCTGAGCAAAATTATGAAACAGCAGTTTGGAGAAAGTTTTATCGATCTGCTGACCCGGCTGCGCATTGAAAAGGCCAAAGAAATCATGTCCTCCGAGCAGTTGAGTCTAAAGGAGGTCTGCTTCGAGGTTGGCTACAAGGACCCTAATTATTTCAGCCGGGTATTTAAAAGGGTGACAGGTATGACACCGACAGAGTATCGCAATCAGTTGAGGTAGCTGTTGGAGCGGGGAAGTTCAGCCTGAATGAACAAATATTTATTCATTTTCAGTCCATGTCCGTGAGACATGGACTTTTTTGTGCTTCCCTGCACAAAATAATGCTAGTTTGAACGAATAAAACGGCAGGATGTTCACGAACTTAAGGATGTGCAGGAAGAGAGCAGAAAAGTGCTGGAGATAATAACCTGCACCCCTAACAGGCAATGATATAATTTGACCTGGATTGTTACAGGAAAGAGAAAGGGGAGATTCCATATGTCATCCGTAACTGTGGAAGATCGTAAGCAACAAGTGAATATGGAGACTCATCCGCAAGGAAACGAAGATAAGCCCAACATGGTGTTCGTTACGCTGGTATCCATTGTAGCTGCGCTTGGCGGACTGCTGTTTGGTTTCGATACTGCGGTCGTGTCGGGGGCGCTTGGTTTTCTGACGCAAAATTTTCACTTGAGTGATCTACAGCAGGGTTTTGCTGTTTCAAGTATTATTCTGGGTGCCATTGTCGGCGCAGCGACATCAGGGATGTTTAGTGACCGTTTTGGGCGCAAAAAGATGCTGATTGCCGCGGGATTGATATTTATTGTAGGTACGATCGGGACTGCCTTGCCGACAACCTTTTCGATGTATATTGTTTCCCGTATCATTGGCGGTGTAGGTATCGGTTTTACATCTGCACTATGTCCTCTTTACAATGCCGAGATTGCGCCGGCCAAATATCGTGGACGTCTGGTTGCTCTTAATCAGCTGGCCATTGTAACCGGTATTTTTCTTGTCTATTTCGTGAACCTCTGGATTGTTAGCAGTGGTAACGATTACTGGGATGTAACTATGGCATGGCGCTGGATGTTTGGGGTTGGTGTTATTCCGGGCCTGCTCTTCGTCATCCTGCTGTTCTTCGTACCGGAAAGCCCAAGATGGCTGATTAAGCAGGGACGCCCTGCCGAGGCGCTGCCGATTCTCATCCGTGTGAACGGTGAAACGCTCGCAAGGGAAGAAGTGCTTACGATCAAGGAAACATTCAAAGAAGAAGAAAAGGGCGGTTCATTCCGCGATCTGTTCAAACCCGGCCTGCGCTGGGCGCTTCTGATCGGTGTGCTGCTGGCCGCGTTCCAGCAAATTACAGGCATTAACGCAATCATGTATTATGCACCGGAAATCTTCAAACAGGCTGGCATGGGAGCCAATGCTTCATTGGTACAGACGATTGCGGTCGGTTTTGTCAATCTGGTCTTTACAATTCTGTCCTTGTGGCTGGTTGACAAAGTGGGACGTAAAGCACTGCTCATTACCGGTTCTGCGGCCATGATGGTTTGTCTGACTGTTATCGGTTTCGCATTCTATACCGGTCATACATCAGGTCCGCTGCTGCTCGTTTTTGTTCTTCTGTATGTTGCATCGTTCGCCGTATCGTTGGGAGCGGTACTATGGGTAGTCTTGTCCGAGATTTTCCCAAGCAGTATCCGCGGCAAAGCGGTTGCGATCGGTACGATGACACATTGGATTGGCGACTATGTTGTTTCCCAATCCTTCCCGCCAATGCTGCGCTCGCTGGGAGGAGCACCAACATTCTGGCTGTTCGCGTTTATGGCACTGCTCTGCGTTCTGTTTGTATGGCGTGCGCTGCCGGAGACGAAAGGGAAATCACTGGAAGATATCGAGAATATGTGGACTGTTAAATAACTGCATCATGGGTTAGGGGAGATTTAAAATGCGTATTGGAGCTATTGAAGCCGGGGGAACCAAATTTGTATGCGGGATCGGCAATGAACATGGAGAGATCGAAGACCGAATCAGCTTTCCCACAGATCGGCCTGAAAAAAATATGAGTGAGGTCATTTCTTACTTCGAGGGTAAAGGTGTGGAAGCGATCGGTATCGGGACATTTGGTCCAATTGATCTGAATCCCGAAAGTGAAATGTACGGCTGTGTGACCAGCACACCAAAGCCGGGGTGGTCAGGTTTTCCTTTCCTGCCTACACTGCAAAAGGCATTTAACGTTCCTTTTGGCTGGGACACAGATGTTAATGCAGCAGCATATGGCGAGGCTGTATGGGGTGCCGCTCAAGGGCTGGACAGCTGTGTATATTACACGATTGGAACAGGTGTCGGAGTCGGAGTATATACCGAAGGCAAACTGGTTCACGGTTTAGTTCATCCGGAAGGCGGCCATATTATGACCCGTCGTCATCCGCACGATCATTTCGAAGGTAACTGCCCTTTCCACAACGATTGTCTGGAAGGGATGGCTGCAGGCCCCGCTATTGAGAAGCGCTGGGGTGTCAAAGGTCATGAACTGCCGGCAGATCACGAAGCATGGGAGATGGAGGCATTTTATCTAGGCCAAGCCATTGCCGGAACCATTCTGATGCTGAGTCCCAAAAAAGTTATTCTGGGCGGAGGCGTGATGCATCAGGAACAGCTGCTTCCATTGATTAGAGCTGAGGTTCAGCGTGCCCTGAACGGCTACGTGGTTGCAGATGAGCTGAAGGGCCGTATTGACGAGTACATTGTGACTCCTGGGCTTGGAGATAATGCCGGCTTGAGCGGTGCATTGGCGCTTGGCAAAGCCGCAGCCGAGAAAAAACTTAACTTGCTGAACGGATAAATAAAGTTTTTATTTTACATCTTTTACGCCCTGCCAGGTATTCCTGGCAGGGCGTTTTTTTACCTGGTTTACGAAGCGGGTTAGGAATTACATATTCAAGCTTGACTTGTAAACGTTTCCATTTTATGATGTTAGCAAGAAATAACCTTAACGATAAGTTAATATATAATACCTTTTGGCATCAGCATTGCTGGTTTTGACTCTGGGCCTCTATGGCGCCTTGATGGCCTGGAGTTAAAATAAAAAAATCATTTCAGGAGGTACAAGCATGGTCAAAAAGCAAAAATTTTGGATCACCCTTATGGCCGCTTTACTTGTAATAGCGGGATGGGGGCATCAAGCGCCCAAAGCGGCTGCAGCTTCAGGTTTTTATGTAAGCGGCACCAAGTTATACGACTCCACCGGTAAAGCTTTTGTCATGCGGGGGGTTAACGACCCTCATTCCTGGTACAAAAATGATCTCAGCAAAGCCATCCCGGCTATCGCAGCTACAGGCTCAAACACCGTGCGCATCGTGCTCTCGAATGGAACTCAATATACCAAAGATGATCTGGCTTCCGTAAAGAATATCATTGCGCTTGTAAATCAATATAAGATGATTGCCGTTCTGGAAGTTCATGACGCGACAGGAAAAGACGATTATACCTCACTGGATAATGCCGTGAATTACTGGATCAGCATCAAGGATGCCCTGATCGGCAAGGAGGACCGTGTTATCGTCAATATTGCGAATGAATGGTACGGGACCTGGAATGGAAGCGTCTGGGCCGACGGATACAAGAAGGCCATACCGAAACTCAGAAATGCTGGTATCAAAAATACACTAATCGTAGATGCAGCAGGGTGGGGGCAATATCCTCAATCCATCGTCGACTATGGTCAGTCTGTGCTGGCGGCAGATTCGTTAAAAAACACTATGTTCTCCATTCATATGTATGAATACGCCGGCAAGGACGACGCGACCGTCAAGGCTAATATGGAAAATGTGCTGAATAAAGGACTGGCCCTGATAATCGGAGAATTTGGCGGACAGCATATTAATGGCGATGTAGACGAAGCGGCGATCATGAAATACGGCAAGGAGAAAGGCGTAGGCTGGCTGGCCTGGTCCTGGTACGGCAACAGCTCAGACCTCAGCTATCTCGATATGGCGACAGGTCCGAATGGAAGCTTGACCAGCTTTGGCAATACGGTGGTTAACGGAACGAACGGAATTAAACAAACTTCGGTGAAGGCAGGTATTTTTTAAAAGATTCAAGCAGTATACAATTACCCTCTTTCGGCTCATGTATATGAAGCCCTGAGAGGGTTTTGTTGTGTTTCTTTTCTAATTTCAAAATTAGGGACATATGTCCTTCACGCGGGGCGGCGGATGTTCTTTAATGAGAGAGGTAGATTTTTGCGAAGGAGAGAACAGCATGAAGGGAATACTGTACGCATTGATTGGGGGAGCCTGTATTACGCTGCAGGGCGTAGCCAACGCAAGAATCAGCGAAGATATCGGAACATGGCAGGCGGCCACGATTACACAATTGACCGGTTTCATTATATCTTTGATCATTCTGATGTTCGTCCGTGATGCCGCCCCCAAGGGACTCCGACAGGTAAGGCCGCTGTATCTGATCAGCGGGGCTTTTGGGGCAGTCATTATTTTCAGTGAAGTGACAGCGATACACAAAATGGGGGTTACCTTAACGATATCTATTCTGCTCATAGCCCAGCTGCTGCTCACCTTCCTCATTGACAGCAACGGCTGGTTTGAGGTGATGAAGCAGAAGATGAAGCTGCCGCAGTTTATTGGCATCGGCCTGATGATTGCCGGAGTGCTGATTATGAAACTGTAATCGTATGACATGTATAATAAAGGCATAACGTCATGAAATGAAGAGGTGAAGCCTGGTATGAAAATGATTCAAGATCAGACACAGCTGAAGCACTACCTGCAGGCTCACGGGATTGAAGACGTGTTTAATGGACCCATGATGAACCATTTATCTCTTTATACCTTTGATGAGGGGGAGCTGATCTGTTCCCAGGGAGAGGCCGCTGATCATCTCTATGTTCTGGTCAAAGGCAAGGTCAAAATTTATACTACTTCAGCGGAAGGCAAGACACTGATCCTGTCGTTCAAGACGCCGCTGGAGATTATCGGTGATATCGAGTATGTCCGCAGTATCCCGATCATTAATACCGTTGAAGCGGTATCTCCGGTTACGATGATGGGCATTCAGCGCCGCTGGCTGATGAAGTACGGACAGGATCATGCACCGCTGCTTAATTTTTTATTGAATATTGTGACCCATAAATTTTACTTGAAGTCCAACTTTCTCAGCTTTAACCTAATGTATCCGGTGGAGGTCCGGCTGGCCAGCTATCTGCTGTCGGTCTCCTTTGACGAATCCAATGCCATGTTCAAAGGTAAACTCAAGACATCCAGTCTGCGGGATGCAGCCAATCTGATCGGGACGAGCTACCGCCACCTGAACCGGGTTATCCAAAAAATGTGTGAGGAAGGGATGGTCGAGCGCAGCCGGGGTTATCTGCTGGTGAAGGACCGGCAAGCGCTGACAGCGGTAGCTAACCGTAACTTGTATGAATAACAGCACAGAATACAGAATGATGGGGGAATTTAGATGTGGATGGGTGCCATACTGGCGGTGATTGCAGGTTCGCTGGTCAGCCTGCAGAATATTTTTAACAGCAAAGTCAATGAGAAGACGGGTTCGTGGACGACAACGACGCTGGTATTGGGATTAGGGTTTGCTGCATCACTGATCATCAGCCTGCTGGTTGAGGGACCAAAGGCTTTTCAGCTAAACCATGTTAAGCCATGGTACTGGATCAGCGGTGTGATCGGAATTGGTGTCGTGATGTCTCTCGTCAAAGGTGTACGCTTGCTCGGTCCCACGTTTGCGATCTCCGTAGTATTAACGTCCCAGTTAGGTTTTGCACTGCTGTGGGATTCACTCGGTCTGCTTGGTCTTGAGAAGGTGCCGTTTACCTGGCAGAAGCTGACGGGTGTACTTATCCTGCTGGCCGGGGTGTTCGTGTTCAAGTTTGGCGGCAGCCTTCGAAGCAAATGGAAGTGGAAGAAAACACAAGTCTCGCAGCATGAAGGATACTGATGGTGTGACATTATATTGCATAAGCATAAAGGAGCATGGATGATGAATAACATTGATAAAATTGCCTGGATTCACCTTTCAGAAGGCCGCCTGCTGGCTGCCCGATCGCATGGGAAGGAACACTATTATATTCCGGGGGGCAAGCGGGAGACGGGGGAAAATGATCACGAAGCGCTGATCCGGGAAGTCAAGGAAGAGCTGTCCGTGCAGATTCAGCAGGAGACGATTCAGTCTTGTGGAACTTTTGAAGCACAAGCTGACGGGAAAGCAGAGGGGATAAAGGTGGTCATGGCTTGTTATTTGGCCAAGTATGAAGGGACACTCCATGCAGCCGCCGAGATCGCCGAGATCGCCTGGCTGAGCTATAAAGATCGGGAAAGAGTATCTTCAGTCAGCCAGCTGGTCATGGAGCAACTGCACGAACAAGGCCTGCTGCTGTAGGCAATATATTCGTGATTTCGAATGCGGGAGGCGTCTGTTATGCATCTGCTCCATTACTATCTTGAAATGTACCACAGATTAGGAGCTTCCTTATCTGTCCCCGTAAAAGCGGGCAGTTCCGAGCTTGAAGGTATTCTGTACTGTACCAAACGGAATGTGCGGCATATCCTGCATAAGATGTCTGACCGAGAATGGATCGTTTACACAGCGGGAGGCGGTCGGGGGCACAGGTCTACGATTATTTTTCTGCTTGAATATGAAGCGGCACTGAAGCAAGCGGCCGGCGAGCTCGTTCAAAGCGGGCGCGTGGAAGAAGCATTTAGATTGGTAGAACGACATGGACACGGCACTTCTTTTAACCTTGGCTCATTTATAGAGTGGCTGAATGCCTACTTTGGCACTCCCCTGAAGCATTCGGATGAGGATGCCCTGGAGGTACTCCGCCTGCCGCTCTACCGTAAGATGCTGACGGCTGACCCTGCTCAGGCATTTTATGGTCTGGACATCCATATTGTGAGCCAGGTGTTCGAGACATTGGTCGTTCAGGGTGAAGACGAAGGAGAATTTGTTGGCAGGCTGGCCCATCACTGGAGCTGCAGCACAGAGGGAACCCGTTGGCGGTTTGATCTGCGTAAAGGTATCTTCTTTCATCAGGGCCGGGAGCTGGAAGCCGAGGACGTACAATTCAGTCTGGAGCGGCTCATGGATCCGGCCCATCTGCAATGCTGGCTGGTTGAAAATATTAAATCTATACATATTTTAGGGAAATACAAGCTTGAGCTGATTCTAAAGCAGCCAAACTTTCGGCTCTTATCCTATTTAAGTTATCCGCCTGCATCGATCGTGTCGCGTAATGAGTTCAATCGTAGCGGTAAGCTGGTGGGCACAGGGCCCTTTCGATTAGCTTATCATACAGCGAATTTGTGCAGGCTTGAGGCATTTGATCATTACAGCGGGCACCGCACTTTACTGGACCGGGTGGAATTGTACTCCATTCCGGAGCATGAAGGCACCCGGCTGGATGAGAGACACTCGCTTTTACGAGTCCATACGGACGAACTCCACCCCGAGTCCAGCCGCTCGGTTCCGGACTGGACACAGCATAAGAAATTAACAGGCTGTACAGTGCTGACGCTGAACCAATCCCAAAAGGATAAGCTTCTGACTCTGCAGCCTCTGCGTGAAGCTTTGAACCAGCTTATCGATCGTTCGAGAATGGTGGCAGAGCTGGGCAGGTCCCGGCATTCAACATCGCAAGGCTTCAACTTAGAACATGCCGGGCAACAGCCGGCGGACTTTAATCCTGTCTATGGAAGGGAGCTGCTGGAGCAGTCAGGCCTGCCGTCCGGTAAGCTGCGGTTGCAGCTTCTTACCTACGGAAGGCATGAATCCGATGCCAGATGGTTGAGCCGTGAATTCGAAAGTTATGGAATTACGCTTGACGTCAGGGTGGTGGCTTGGGAAGAACTGCTTCAGTCTTCGGTCAGGAAGGAAGCGGATCTGATTCTGTATGAATTGCTGATTGGAGAAGGCATCATTCGGCTGATTGAAAGTGTTAAGTCCCATTTTATAAGGGATCACCTTCAGGCAGAGCAGATTTCCAGGATAAGCGGCCTGATAAGATCATGGGAGCAAGGACATATGGCAGGGGCAGAAGAGCTGCTGGCTGGAATAGAGGCTGTTCTGCGTGAAGAGTCAGCTGTCCTTTTCCTGGCAAACAAAATAATCTGCTGCTCTTCTTCGCCTTACCTGCATCATGTACGTCTTCATCCCAGAGGATGGGTGGATTTCAAAGAGCTTTGGTATGATCCTGCCATCGAAATGGAGAGCAGCGGATAAAAGGGGAAACTCCGAAAGGGAGATTCCCCTTTTTATATACGGCTGGAGCTCTTATGATTGAAGTGAGCGGACAACCAGTTTCTCAGTTTCAGGTGAAGAAATCGAATGGGGGTTAAAATAATGGCAGGAAACTTTGTCATAGAAGAGATTACTGCAATTGAAAGCGATCGGGAAATATTATCAGACCTTCTAATCCGCGTTGTTGCAGATGGGGCATCCATCGGCTTTCTGCCGCCGCTCTCCAGTAATGAAGCGATGACCTATTGGGATCAGGTGCTGGAACCGGGCGTGATCCTGTATACGGCCAGAGAGAGTGGGAAGGTCATTGCGGCTGTCCAGCTTCAGCTGTGCGGCAAGCCCAACGGGGCGCACCGGGCGGAGGTGGCGAAGCTGATGACACATCCGGATTACCGTAGAAACGGAGCTGCGCGTGCACTGCTGCGTACCGTGGAACAGCGCGCACAGGAGGGAGGGCGTTCACTGCTGGTACTGGATACCCGTGAGGGTGATCCTTCCAACCTCCTTTACCAGTCTGAGGGTTATATACAGGCCGGCAGAATTCCTGATTATGCAATATCAGAGAATGGACAGCTGGATGCCACCATCATCTACTACAAGAAAATTTGAAGAGAAGTATCTGCTTTTTTAAGCATAATGAATATTTAGAACAGCCCCTTCTTCATTCCTGAGAGGGGGCTGTTTGCTGTCTTAGCCGGTACTGCTTGGGTGTCGTTTCTGTCAGCTTCTTGAAGGCTTTGGAGAAGGTGAACATATCCGGATAACCGACAGTCTGTGCTATTTCAGTTAAGGTGTAGCTGGTGTCCCTCAGGAGCTCCTTGGCTTTATCAATTTTGAGCTGCTGTAGATATTGAATCGGTGTTATACCGTAGGTCTGATGAAAACGTCTCGTAAAATGAGTCCGTTCTACCCCGGCATGTTCTGCTGCCTGTGCGACGGTTATGCCTTCGGTATAATGTACTTTCATAAAATGCATTCCCTGCTCCAGCCAATCCTGAATAAACGGCTGGTCAATACCCGGGGCTGTCGTCGTGATCCGTTCCAGTTCGTGAAACAGCTGCAGAAAACCGGCCAGTCTGCCAAGCTCCGCGGATCCGGGCTCAGGGCTGGACGCCGCGTTCAGGATGTTCCACATCCGGCGGACGAGCTGGTCATTCAGAACGCCGGATTGATGGGGCTGTTCGGCGGTAAGCCCGATTCGCTGCAGCAGTTGGGCAGCCATAGGCCCGTCGAAAGCAATAAATAGCTTCTGAAGCCGGTGTTCCGGATCCGTTGCATATTCATGGGTCATGCCTGGAAATAAGCAGAATATATCATTCGCCCTCAAATCATAGGTCCCCCCATTTTGTTCAAACCGTCCGCGGCCTTCAATAACAAACATCAAATAGTAATAGATCGTCGTTCGAGGCCCGATATGATAATTCGGCTTCGCCCGGTTATGCCCGATTCTCAGCGGATGAGCTGGACTGGCTGCTTCAAGCTCGCCAGGGGTAAACAGGTAAAGTTCAAGTTCCTCATGATGGTCTTCCTGCACATTATTCCGCATCGTTACCTCCACACACAAAATGACAAGAAATGATAGGCACAAATTGACATTTACTAAACTCGACTGGATTGCTATGATTTAAATCACAAATACCCCACTATTGTGGTTGGGAATATGAGAATTATTTTGAGTGTACCATTGAATTGATAAAAATTAAACTTTCTTGTAAAGAAGGGAACCTGATTATGACTAACAAAAAAATCTCTTTCGGATGGTTTCTGCCTACAGCCGGCGACGGCAAATATGTTGGCGTTCAGCCTGAACGTACAGCTTCTTTGGATTATCTTATTCATGTTGCCCAGACAGCCGAGAATGCCGGCTTCGAATTCGTGCTCATTCCGACAGGTGGTGCCTGCCTCGATGCATGGGTAGTAGGTTCGGCAGTGATGAGTCATACGACAACCCTTCGTCCATTAGTAGCTGTTCGTCCAGGTCTGACGGCGCCTGTGCTGTCCGCACGTATGGGCGGAGCGCTGGATGTGCTGTCCAATGGGCGCGCCATGATTAATGTCGTGACCGGCAGCTCGGTGCAGGATCTGGAGGAGCTTGGCGATCCGCTGGCTCATGCGCATGATGAGCGATATGACCGAGCGGGTGAATATCTGGAAGTGATGCAGCAGGCCTGGACCCAGTCCAAGGGCATGGCTTCATCCGAATTCAGTGACGGAGGAGAAGGTGGGGAAGCACTGCCCGAACCATTCCAGGGTAAATACTATCAATTCACCCGTCCTGTTAATGCACCCGAGACCATCCAGAAGCCGCATCCTCCGTTCTACCTGGGCGGAAGCTCGGAGATGGCGAAGAAAATCGGTGTGAAATACGCAGACACATTCCTGCTGTGGGGTGAGCCGCATGCCTGGATCAAGGAGCAGATTGAAGACGTTGAGCGGGTTCGTAAAAGTTACAATGAGGAGAACGGTCTGAACAAGCAGCTGAACTACGGAATGCGAGCACAGGTGCTGATCCGTGATACCGAAGAAGAGGCCTGGGCAGCAGCTTGGGATCTCATCAGCAAGGTTTCTCCGGAAGCCATCGAGCAGGCAGAGAAGCAGTTTGCCAAAACGGATGCAACCAACCAGCGCCGCCAGAACGAGCTTCGTGAACAGTCCAAGGAGAACAAGTTTGTCGTAGGTCCTAACCTGTGGACTGGCTTGTCGCTCGTACGCTCCGGCGGAGCCATTCTCATTGTAGGAACCGCTGATCAGGTCACAGACCGGTTAATTGAATACGCAGAGCTCGGGGTTTCAACATTTATCCTGTCAGGTTATCCACACCTGGAAGAAGCCGAAATTTTCGGCCGGGAAGCTATGGAGCTGTTCCATCAGAAGTGGGCCCGCAAGAACACAGCTATAACAATTGGTCAATAATCTGGGAGGTCATTCTATGAAATCATTCAAGATAAAATCGATATTGCTGGCAGGCGTACTAACACTGACTACGGTGCTGTCTGCCTGCGGCAGCAGTTCCTCCGACGGTGGTTCATCTTCTGACGGAAAAGTAACTTTGAGTTTCCTCCACTGGCGTGGTGAAGATGTTAAAGCGCTGGATACCATAATCGACAAATTCGAGGCTGACAATCCCAACATTAAAGTTGAAATGCAGACGATGCCTTCAGACCAATATCAATCTACAGCCCAAGCCAAGCTCTCGGATGGCTCGGTGGGAGATGTATTTGCTTCCTTTCCGGGTTCCCAGTTCGAAGCCTTGAATAAGGCAGGGCAGTTTGCGGATTTGACAGGTTCTGATTTCCTGAACAACTATAATAGTGATCTGATCAAAGCCGGTGCAAAGGACGGCAAACAGCTCGCAGTTCCTTATCAGCTTGTATATAACATTCCGATTTACAATGTCAAAATGCTGGAGAAATATAATATCAAGGCTCCAACGAATTGGGATGATTTTTTGGCTATGTGCCAAACGTTGAAGGATAATGGGGTAACACCGATCGCTTTTGCAGGTGCTGACATCGGTCCGGGTCAATTTATGAATACCATGGTCATGAATAACGAGCCGAGCGAAGATATCTTCACCAAAGTGGAAGCAGGCGATGCGAAATTGACAGATGAGTGGTGGGTGAAAACGCTCAGCCAAATTAAAGAGCTTAACGATAAAGGTTACTTCCAGGCGAATGCGCTTGGGACAAAAGATGCGGCAGCCGGTGCCCTGTTCATTCAAGAGAAAGCAGCTATCCTGGCAAGCGGTTCCTACCAGCTCGCGCAGAACAAGGCCGCCAATCCGGATCTGGAGCAGGGTCTGTTGGCCCCGATTACAGTAGGTGCTGACCAGGCTAAATACGAAGGGGTGCACACAACAACCTTTATGCTGGCCGTGAACAGCAAATCCAAGCATCAGGAAGAAGCGAAGAAATTCCTGGCTTATCTGAGTCAGCCGGATGTCGCTACGGAGTATGCGAATGCAACTGGTCAGAACGTGACCGTCAAGGATGTGAGCTACTCCAGCGATGTGATGAAAGTCGTAGAGAGCTGGACTAGCAAAAAAACCTTGTTCCAACCGCGCTTTTCCATCATTAACGCTGATAATCAAAAGGCTGTAACCAATTCCATTCAGGCCGTACTTGGCGGTTCTTCTCCGGAAGATGCAGCCAAGGAAGCTCAATCGATTGTTGATCAGAACGTATCGAAATAAAATTGTTCGAACTAAGTATATGGCCCCAATTCCATGGCTTTGCTCAATATGCAGCTTATAGGCGAGGTGAAACCTTTGCTCTATAGGCTGCTGAGTAGATTCTGCCCGCTGGAATTCCGAGGCTATGCTGATATGGGAGGTAGCTATGCGAAACCGCAAGGTGCTCTGGTTGTTCCTGCTGCCAGGAACACTGCTCTATCTGTTCCTGTTCGTCTATCCAACGCTTGCGGGCTTCTTTTACTCCTTCACCGATTGGGATGGCGTATCTGAGTCTTACAAAATGGTAGGATTGGATAACTATAAGGACAGTTTTCAAAGCATCGTCTTTCAGAAAACCGTGCTGAACAATGTGAAATTTATGATCAGTGTGGTTATCATACAGACGATCGTTTCCTTGGTGCTTGCCATGCTGCTGGCCAAAAATACAAAAACGCGCGTGTTTTTGCGCGCGCTGTATTTTTTTCCAGCTATTCTGTCGTCTGTATCGGTAGGCCTGATCTGGTCCTTCATCTATGATCCCACGATTGGCATGCTCAATCTCGGGCTGGATGCGGCTCACTTGGGATCGCTGGCCAATAACTGGATTGGTGATAAGAAGATTGCGATATATTCCATTGCGTTTGTTCAGGTATGGGCCCACGCCGGCCAGATGATGATCGTCTTCATCGCAGGTCTGCAGTCGATTCCGAAGGAGCTGTACGAGTCAGCCCGTATCGATGGCGGCAGCCGCTGGCAGCTGTTCCGCTCGGTGACATGGCCGCTGCTCGCGCCGTCTGCAACTATTGTAGTGGCGTATACGACCATCCAGTCGTTCAAGGCATTTGACCTGATCTTCGTTATGACCGATGGTGGACCGAACTATGCGACAGAGATCCTGTCAACCTTTATTTACCATACGGCCTTCTCCAGTTACAAATTTGGTCTTGCTTCTGCCGGATCGATGATCTTCCTGGTGGTGCTGGCTGTCTTGACCTATATCCAATTCAAAGCACTGCGGGCCGACCGCATTTCGTACTAAGGAGGGAGAGGCACCGATGAAACCTTATAAATGGATCAGCCGTCTCATCCTGCTGATGTACGCATTTCTTATTGCGGCTCCGCTGTACTTTGTTCTGATATCGGCTTTCAAAGATTCGAACGCTTTCTTTGCACATCCGCTGGGCTGGCCCAAGCCACTGACGCTCAGCAATTTCCAGGCGCTGTTTGACCAGCAGCCGATGCTGAAGTATTTTGGCAATAGTATTGTCGTTACGCTCTCTACGGTCCTGCTTGTTCTGCTGCTGGGCAGTCTGGTCGCTTATGCGATTGTTCGGCTGGGAGGGTACAGCGGCCGGATCCTGTTTGCACTTTATGTAGCAGGACTGATTGTTCCATCCCAGGTGAATATGCTGCCAATTTATTCACTTGTCCGAAAATTGGGCTGGTCCAATCATCTGAGCGGTCTCGTTGTTGTGTCGATTGCCATGCTGCTGCCGTTGACAGTATTCATGCTGACCGGCTTTATGCGGATGCTGAACCGGGAAATTCTGGAGGCATCCAGTATAGATGGAGGAGGAGAGTGGACCCTTTACTGGCGGATGGCATTACCACTGTCGGCACCATCTCTGGCAGCATGCTCGACGTTCCTGTTTGTCATGGTGTGGAATGATCTGCTCATTCCGATGCTTATGATTAACAGTAACGAGAAGCTGACCCTTCCGCTGGCGCTTATGCAGTTCAGGGGAGAATATGTAACGAGCTATACGACACTGCTTGCCGGCGTCGTTGCGGCTGCTCTGCCAATTGCAATCCTGTTCGTCTTTCTGCAGCGTTATTTTGTAGAAGGGATGACATCTGGGGCTGTTAAAGGATAACATTGTTTGTTCTAGCGAGACCATGAACCGCTTACGTGCGGTTCATGGTCTTTTTTTGGTCTGTTTAGGCTTATAAAATAAAATTTAGCATAATTCATTATATGAAAAATTCAAAATAGATAATTGAGGATTTATTGAAAAACGAGAATGAAATAGAGCAGCAAGCCAAGGGTTTACACAAGCAAACCATTCTCAAGCTAATAAGCACAACAGCTGGCTTAGTTAGGCCAGCTGTTGTGTTATCCCGGATAAGCCTATACGCTAACTTCTTCCAGACGCTTCATTTGGAGTGGCGGAGGGATCAGCCAGCCTTTTTCCTTACTCATTTTCAGAATGCGAAGGCCGATAGCAGCTTTGGTAGCATGATATTTGGCGAATAATGCTCCGATATCTTCCCGGATAGATTGTCCCATCACCGTGCTGCAGGCGACCATTCCAGCGGAAGTTCCCGCAGCAATCATTGCGCCGATCTCCTGATCAGAGAAACGGGCACCCACAGGAATATCTTCAAGCCGTACCGGCGGTCTTTCGGGAAGAAGAGGTGCAGGCACCAAGCCGTTATCCGTCAGCAGTTCGTCACACTCCTTGATTTCTAGCTTGGCTTGATCGATTAAATCGTCAATCACTTTTTTCAGATCCTTGTCGCCCGCGTGATTGAGATAGGCTTGATAGGAGGACAGGGCTCCCTTAGCCATCATTGAGGCCATCCAGACATTGTAAATTTCCCCATAATGCATAGGCTCATCTTTCGGATTTCCGCTTAGAATTCCCACGATCAGTTCTCCTTTTAATATGAAATTGGATTTGAATGGCCGATTAAGCATGAAACAGCCATCAACGCCAGCAATCTTCCCGTTCGCTGAGCTAAAAAAACAGGAAATTTAAGATAGTAACTGTGCACTAAAATAAAACTAATTTCATAATATGAAAAATTCACAATAACAACTTAAATACAAACCACCATACATACCTCTATCACACCATGAATAAGTTCTCGCAGCATACCAGATAATAATCAAAAACCGGAAAAAGGTGGGGCAAACCTTGAAACCAACCAACAGCAAACTGCTGATCTCCGCCCTTGGAGGTGTGAATGAAATTGGGAAAAATATGTACCTCCTTCAATATGACGAGGATATCGTCGTTATCGATTGCGGTTCTAAGTTTCCAGATGAAAATCTGCCTGGAATTGATCTAATTGTTCCTGATGTGTCCTATCTGCTCGAGAATCAGGAAAAGGTACGGGCATTAATCGTAACTCACGGTCATGAAGATCATATTGGCGGAATCCCATATTTGCTTAAACAGTTAAATGTGCCTGTCTATGGAGCCAGACTGACTATAGGTCTCATCGAGGGGAAACTGCGCGAGCATGGGCTGAAAGACCGGACCGAGCTTCATGTGATCAACGCCGAGTCCACAGTAGATGCGGGTTCGATTCAGGCTTCTTTTTTTGCCACCAGTCATTCGATCCCGGATTGCCTTGGTATTGTGTTCGAGACACCCGAAGGCCGAGTTGTTCATACAGGTGACTTCAAATTCGATATGTCTCCCGTGGTCGGACCGTATCCGGATCTGCACCGCATGGCTGAAATCGGTAAGCAGGGGGTTAAGGTTCTCCTCTCCGAAAGTACCAACGCAGGACGCCCGGGCTTTACGCCTTCAGAACGATCTGTAGGGGATCATATTCTTGAAGGATTCAGCAAGGCCAGACAGCAAGTGTTCATCTCAACTTTTGCGTCTAATGTGAACCGGGTTCAGCAAATTGTTGATGCGGCTGTGCAGACAGGACGCAAACTCGTTCTACTCGGACGCAGTATGATTAATGTAGTGAGCATCGCCCGTGAGCTCGGCTATTTGACGATGCCTGAAGACCTCCTGATCGATGCCGGAGACACGGAAAAGTATCCGCCGGAGAAAATAGCTGTGTTATGCACTGGCAGTCAAGGCGAACCCATGGCAGCTCTTGCCCGTCTGGCAAGCTCCTCTCATAGGCAGATTGAAATTTTGCCTGGAGATACCGTTATTATTGCGGCCGGTGCTATTCCCGGTAATGAACGCAATCTTGCGCAGATTATTGACAATCTTTATGTGTTAGGCGCCAAGGTGATCTACGGTTCAGGTACAACATCCGGTATGCATGTATCCGGACACGGCAGTCAGGAAGAGCTGAAGCTGATGCTTACGCTTATGAAACCGGAGTATCTCATTCCGGTTCACGGTGAATTCCGTATGCTGTACGAACACCGGTTGTTGGCTGAAGCGGTCGGTATTCCCAATGACAACGTTTATATTATCCGCAATGGAGATACCGTAGAATTAAAAAATGGCCAAATGTCCTTGGGTGATCGTATTCCTTCCGGACATACCTTGGTGGACGGTCTGGGAATTGGTGACGTAGGCAATATTGTGCTTAGGGACCGCAAGCAGCTGTCCTCGGACGGCATGTTGATTGTCGTCACAACCCTCAGCAAATCGGAAGGCCGAATGCTGGCACCACCTGAAGTTATTTCACGGGGATTCGTCTATGTCCGTGATTCTGAGCAGCTGATGCGGCAGATTTATGAGCAGGCCGAGACCACGATGGAAGAGCTGACGGAAAGCGGTGCATCGAACTGGGGATTGATCAAACAGAAGCTGAAGGATCATCTTGGCAAGCTAATTTATAATCAGACCCAGCGCCGTCCGATGATTCTGCCTATTATTATTGAAGTTTAGCCAACCGTTTCGGCAGCCGTGCACATGCACGGCTTTTTTGCTATGTGCGGTGAAGATATCTTGCTTCAATTCACACGCAGCTGCCGGAGCTTATAACGATCTTTCTTTCCATAGAGCTTTGACTTACAATTAAATATAGAAAACCTTTTCATAGAGTACAGGAGAAGACAATCATGAGCAGCCTAACGATTCATCCAAGAAGAAATATCGGTATATTCGCCCACGTAGATGCGGGCAAGACGACAACAACAGAACACATTTTATATGAGAGCGGACGCACGCGCTCCTTAGGAAGTGTGGATTCGGGAACGGCCGTAACCGACTGGTTAGATATTGAGAAGGAGCGCGGCATTTCGGTTCGGGCTGCAACGACCTCGCTGGTCTGGAAGGATACCTATATTAATCTGGTTGACACCCCGGGGCATGTTGATTTTCTTTCCGAAGTCGAACGATCCATGCGTGTCATGGATGGAGCCGTTCTGATTGTGTCCGCCGCTGAAGGTGTCCAGGCTCAAACCGAACTGATCTGGAGCGCTCTGCGCAAGCTTCGAATCCCGACTGTAATTTACGTTAACAAAATGGATCGCATTGGAGCTGACCCGGACCAGGTGCTGAGCGACATTCATCGTTATTTATCACCTTCAGTTACACCTGTGCAGCGGCCAGTCGGGCGCGAACAGGAATACTCGGAATCCGTGGATTTATGGTCCGAGCTTGTGAATGAGGAGGACCGTCATACGGTATACGAAAGCTTGGCCGAGCAGGATGAGGCATTGCTGGAAAGGTATCTGGAGGGAGAGACGCTTCTGCTTCCAGAATGGAGGCAGGCTGCCACCCAGGCGGCGCAGCGTGGGGCATGGTTTCCGCTGCTGTATGGTGCATCCAGCCGAGGGATTGGTATTCATCAGCTGATGGATGCTCTGATTGACTATCTGCCGGGTCCTTCCGGAGACCCGGAAGCCCCGGTATCCGGCATCGTGTTCAAGATAGAACGGGACAAGACGATGGGCCGAATGGCTTTTGTGCGCCTTTATCAAGGGGCCATCCGTAACCGGGACAACCTATTTAACCATTCCCAGCAGATTGAGGAGAAGGTGACCCAGATCCGCAAAGTGGATGGCGGACGCTCGGAAGACGCGGGCCTGCTTCAGGCGGGCGACATTGCAGCTGTGTGCGGGATGCCGAATGTAAGAATCGGTGACGTGCTGGGCGATCCCTCCGGTATTCCGGAAGAAGCCAGACTGGCGGTACCTTTGCTAACGGTTCAGGCTCACTGGGCGAATGAAGCGGACTATCCCCGGACGGTTCAGGCACTGCAGGAATTATCCGACGAAGATCCGCTGCTGGATGTGCAGTGGATGCAGGACGAGCGCGAGCTGCATGTGAAAGTCATGGGGCCGATCCAGCTGGAGATGCTGACGAGTACTCTCCTAAGCAGATACGGTCTTGTCGTTTCTTTTGATCAGCCATCGGTCATTTATAGAGAAACACCCCGCCAGGCGGGAGAAGGTTATATTGCCTATACGATGCCGAAGCCATGCTGGGCCATATTGCGCTTCGCTATTGAGCCCGGAGCAAAAGGCAGCGGGCTGCAGTACAGCGCGCAGGTACGTTCGGAAGACCTGCTGCCGCAGTATCAGAATGAAGTTGCCCGCAGAGTTCCGGAGGCGCTGCAGCAGGGACTTTATGGTTGGGAGGTCGTTGATCTCAAAGTCACTCTGATTGAGGGAGAACATCATGTGTGGCATACCCATCCGCTAGATTTTGCTGTAGCTACACCTATGGGAATTATGAATGGTCTGGCTTCGGTTGGAACAAGCCTGCTGGAGCCGATTCTGCAGTACCGGATCACGGTCCCCGAAGAGAACGGGGGCCGGGTAATGAACGATATAGTTCAGATGCGGGGAAGCTTTGACGCGCCGGAGCTCCAAGGGGACCGGGTGATTCTTCAAGGCAGGGTGCCGCTGGCAACCTCAATGGAATACCCTGTCACACTGAGGTCGTTAACAAAAGGCCGGGGGACGATGGCTACCTTTTTTGCAGGCTATGAGCCCTGTCCGGAAGACGTTCACGCGGAGCGTACCCGGAGGGGCGTTAATCCGCTGGATCAATCAAAGTATATTCTGAGTGTGCGCAAGGCGCTGCAGGGTTAGCTTATATCCAGAATGTCGGGTACTTTCGGTTTTTGAATAAATTATTATACAACAAAGCCACACACACGATCATAATGGAGCCTGTGAGGACAGGAGTGACCAGAAAAGACCATGTACTTGCTGATGTGATGACAATAATAGGATTAGCTCCGGCTGGCGGGTGCGTTGTTTTGGTCAGTAACATGGCAGCAATACCCAGCCCTACGCCAAGCGACAAGGCCCAAACTCCGCTGCCCGCCAGATGAAGCACCATCAATCCGCACAAAGTAGTGAGGAAGTGTCCGCCAATGATATTCCGTGGTTGTGAAAGGGGAGCATCGGGAATTCCAAAGGCTAGAACACAACTGGCTCCAAATGGGGCCATCAACAAGGGCAGCCCCGTCGGGCTGGAGAAGCTTGCTAGTACAAATGCAGTGATGCTGCCTCCCAGAAAAGCCCACAATGCATGTACGAAATTCTGTTTAAGTGGGGAACGGGCGCTAGAAGCAAATTTCCCCAGGTATCTTTTTATATATTTCATTGTGTAAGATGCACCATCTTTCTTAATCAATTCTGTTCACAGTGTACAGAAATCCTGGACATCTGTATAATCGATAATACTAATGAGTGATATCGACCAAATAGATGGATGGTGTACAGGGTGCTTAATCAATTAGACGGCAAGTATATATATACATTTCTGAAGGTTTATGAATTGCGAAATATCAGCAAGGCTTCACTCCTATTAGGGTTTTCCCAATCTACGATCACAAACCATATTCAAATTCTTGAGCAGGTTATAGGGGCTAAGTTGTTCGACCGAACCATTCATGGTGTACGACCCACGGAAAAAGGCGAAACCTTTGCTGAATATGCGTATCAATTTTACAGCCTCTCCAAGAAATTAAATGACGAAATCCACGATTTTCGTGGCACGGTTAAAGTGAAAGCGTTGGAATCGTTTTGTGTAACCCATTTTTCAAGTCCGATTATTCAATTTATTGAACAATATCCAACCATCGAAATTGAATTGACGACGGGGTTTCATCAGAATGTGATCGATGATGTGCTGAATCAAAGGGTTGATCTGGGAATCATCCCCTTTGACCCCCAGAGCAGTAAACTGGAGTACACCCCGATTTTAGAGGAGGAGTTTGTTTTTGTTCACTCTAGTCGGATCACCCAAGAAAAGCTGATGCAAGCTGAGGTTCGAGTCATCGGGTTTGGCAACAATTGTATATATCAAACTGTAGCCAATGAGATGCTGGTTGATTACGGGAAAATAGATTACCGGAACATCGCATATGCCAGCTTGGAAATGATTAAGCAGACGGTGATTAGCGGGGCAGGTATAGCTTTGGTTCCAAGATGCTCCGTTGAGCATGAGTTACAAACAGAACAATTGCATATCTTCGATCTTGGAAAACCCGTACTTATTCATCACGGAATCATCGGAAGACAATCAGCTCAACCGAAGGAGAGCACCGAGATGTTTAAGCAGTTTTTGCTGCGGTCATTTAATACAATCACAACCTGAAAAAAACTGTACAAGGTACACATTCGCCTAGTTTCTAATATGTTGTTGAAGTGAGCGACATGAAATGGAGGGTGACCATCGTGTATCTAAACACTTACCCAATGCCTAGCCCCTACTGGGCCTATAATCCGGGATGGCAGCACTACTACAACCACAGCCGGCAGGAGCAGAAATCATACAAAACGCTGCAGGAAGCATTGGAATTGATCAAAAAGGCGGTATCTGGAGAACGAGAGGATGAGCTTTTTTACGATTATCTGATATCCGAAGCTCCAACTACGGAAGAGAAAGAGATTATCGAGACCATTCGAAATGATGAACGCAAGCACAATCGGATGTTCCGCCAGATTTATCAGGAGTTAACCGGTCAAACGATTGAGACTCCGCAAAATGTGGAATTCGAGAAGCCTAAATCCTATTACGAGGGAATCCGCAAAGCCTTATTTGGTGAACTGGGCGCGGTGGAGCGTTACCGTGATATTCGGGCGGGGCTGCCGGACCGTTACCATCGGGATATGGTTTTCGAGATTCTGACCGACGAACTGAAGCATGCAAACAAATACAATTACATTTTAAATCTGGATGCACGCCGAAGCGGGAAGAAGAAATAATCGGAATACGGTAAGAAAAAGGTAGGCACAAACAGGAGGCACACCATGGTGTGCCTCCTGTTTGTGCCTACTGCTTCATGAGATCGCACGAGTAAGTAAGGCTGATCCTGGCAGATCCAGTCGATAGCCCTTCACTAACGTTAATCCGTTCGTCGTATCCGTAGGGTAGTCCCGCTGGAAGCCAAGCTTTTCATAGAGCCTTACGGCATCTGCCATCATGTCCGAGGTATGGAGGTTCAAGGTGGTTGCACCAAGTTCTATGGAACGCTGAGCCGCCTCCTGGATTAACAGCTTGGCGATTCCAAGGCCGCGAGCAGCTGGGGAGACCGCCAGCAGTCGAATGATGGGGGAATGAATCCCCATCTCCGGCTTTCCGTAAGCCGTCTCCGAAGACAGGTAGAGTTGTACAGTCCCTACGATTGTACCATTCAATTCGGCAACGATACGGGCATAAGGAAGACTGCTGAAGGCAGATTGGCGAATCGAATCACGGTATGCATTCCAAGCTTCTACGGGCAGGACATCCGCATACTGCTGATAAGCTTCAACCATCATATCAGCGATCGTCTCCCGTTCTTCTTCTACAGCATCTCTGATATGCACAATGGGTGGGTTCTCCATCTTTTATTCCTCCTATACGGGATCTTCATGCTGGTCAGTATATCATCAAATACCAACTAAACACATGGGAAATTAAAAAAATAATTGAAGTATTAAGAAAATCTATAAGTGGCTCTGCATAATTTAAATTGACAAGAAAACGGCTTCGTAACTAAGATGGATATAATTTAGAGACATGCCGCGCCAATAAAACCATCTAAATTCATAGGAATTATATAGATTACATACGGAGGTGGCCCTGTGAACATCCAGAATATTGAGGCATTTGTCTACATTAACCATTATGGCAGCTTTAACAAGGCAGCCGACGTCTTATTCCTGACCCAGCCTACCGTGACAGCGAGAATTCAGTCTTTGGAACGGGAGCTGGACTGCCGATTATTCGACCGTTTGGGTAAACAGATTGACCTCACGGAGAAGGGAAGACAATTCCTGCCGTATGCCCAGCAGATCCTCCAGACCTACCAGAAAGGGAAACTGCATCTCCATTCCAAAAAAGCAGTTGCCCAAGTGCTGCGAATTGGGAGTACGGTATCCGTATCTAACTACCTGATGCCGGAACTACTGGTAAGACTGAACCAGAAGTATCCGAACATCAAGTTCAAATTAACGACTGCTCCTACAGATGAGATTGCCCGGATGCTCAATGCGAAGGAAATCGAATTGGCTTTTGTACGCAAACTGATTCATCCATCTTTTCAGTCTTATCCCTTTTATGAAGACCCCATTCGCTTGTATGTCTATCAGGATCACCCTCTGGCCGGGCAAGGCAGAGCATCCATCAGGGAATTACGTAACGAGAATCTGGTCTTTTTTGAATGCGGATCTCTGGATTGGCTGAGGATTCACCGGGTGTTTGAGAGTCTGGATATGCCGCCCCATATCGTGTATCACGTTGATAATGCGGAAACTGCGAAGAAGCTTGTATTGGGCCGGGCAGGTATCTGCTTTTTGCCGGGACTCAGTGTCAGAGAGGAAGTTGAGCAGGGGAGACTCGTTCCTGTAGATATTATTGAAACCGCCGGTATCTCTCTGCAGAGCAGCTTAATATCCCTGCGGGGAGAGAACGCGGATTACTTGACAGCCCTGCTTGATCTCGGGATGCAGCTTCAGCATTAAACCGGATATCGCAGGCTCTATAAAAGCTAATCCCATTGAAATAAACCAATCTCAAATAGAAAAACTCTATTAGACGCTCGGCTCATTTCGCGGTAAAGTAAATCTCAACATAATCCTCACTAAATGGATGGGAATTATAAAATTAAGGTTGGAGAAGAGAAAGGGGAGTTCGTGATGAAAAAAACATGGAGTTTGGCTGTTATATTGTTGGCAGGGATCATTGCTGGCTGCGGATCGGACCAGAAAACCACAGCATCCGGCAGTTCAACAGCGAATGCAGATAGCAGTAAAGTACAGAAGGTGGTTATTGGAACAGGAACCAGCTTTCCGAAGGTCTGCTTCATTGATGAGAACGGAAAGCTGACGGGCTTCGATGTAGAACTTATTAAGGAGATCGATAACCGGCTTCCACAGTATGAGTTTGACATTCAGACACAGGAGTTCTCCAATCTGCTGCTGAGCCTGGAGACGAAGAAAATTGATCTGGTGGCTCACGAAATGGAGAAAAATCCGGAGCGAACGGAGAAATACTTGTTTAATAAAGAACCTTACGCCCATTGGAAAAACAAAATTATTGTGGCCAAGGACAACAACTCTATCCAGTCATTGGATGATCTGAAGGGTAAAAAAGTGCTCACCAGCGCCACGAGTGCTCAGGCACAAATCCTGGAGAACTACAACAAAGAGAACGGAAATGCCATTCAGATCGTCTATCAGAACGGAGCGGCTAACGACACGGTCAGCCAGATTACCAGCGGACGGGTAGACGCTACCCTGGGCGCAGACTTCACCCTTTCGCTTATTGACCCGCAGGGAAAACTGAAAACGACCGGTGATGCACTGTCTGAGGCCGATATCCTGTTCGTGCTCCGCAAGAATGATCCGGAAGAACAGAAACTGGCTGATGCCGTAGACGGTGCTCTCCAGGAACTTAAGAAAGACGGTACTTTAGCCAAGCTGAGCAAGGAATGGCTGGGAGATGATTTCACTGAATCCAGCAAGTAGAACCATTTACATCTGGAAAGGAGAAAGAGCTGATGGGCGCACCCTTTGATTTCTCGGAACTGCTCCGTTTTCTGCCCAAGCTGCTGTCCACGCTGGGTACAACGCTCGGTATTGTTGCCGGTTCCTTACTGCTGGGCATCGCCGCCGGCTTTCTAATTGCGCTACCCCGTCTGTATAAAATCCCGGTGTTAAATACCTTATCCAGTGTTTATGTATCTTTCTTCCGGGGAACGCCGATTCTGATTCAGCTGTTCTTGTTCTACTATGGTCTGCCGGAAATCCTCAACACATTCGGCTTGGATATCTCCAAAGCATCGGTCCTGTTCTTCGTTATTTTGACGTATGGACTCAATACGGGGGCGTTTATGTCGGAGACGATCCGCTCCTCGGTCGCAGCGGTGGATCGCGGACAAGTGGAGGCGGCTTATGCCATGGGCATGAAGGGTTACCAGGCTTTCAGCAGGATTGTACTTCCGCAAGCACTGGCGATTGCCGTACCCGTTGTATCCAACATGGTCATTGCGCTGCTGAAGGATACGTCTCTCGCATTTACACTCGGTGTAATGGAGTTGACCGGCAAAGCTCAGACACTCGGTGGGATTACCCAGCATTTTATAGAAGCTTATCTTGCGCTCGCATTCATTTATCTGGCAGTCAGCTTTGCACTGGAGAAGCTTATGCTTGTGGCAGAGCGGCGGCTCCTGAAACATGAATTACGTCAAACAACGGTTAAACGCACTTTTTTGTTGAATAAAAAAACCTCGTATCGCCGTCTGCTTGCCGGCGTCAGAGCTGATAAGGGAGGGGCCGAACTGTGAAAATCGATCCATCATTCATCTGGACCGCCTTCGTGTCCTTATTATCTGCGATACCTACCACTCTGATGATTACAGCAGTGTCGGTGGCTGCAGGTTTCATGATCGGACTGATCGTTGCACTCATTCGAATGCACCGGATTCCTGTGCTGAGCCAGATTGCTTCCGCCTATGTGACCTTCATCCGCGGAACGCCCATGCTGACACATTTGCTGTTAATTTACTTTGGACTCCCCTTAATTATAGATGCGTTATCGGCCCAGTTTCATTGGGGTTTCCGGTCTGCTTCTATTCCAATGATCACCTTTGCTTTTATCTCCTTCTCCATCACGGCGGGAGCTTATATGTCAGAGGTCATCCGATCCGGTCTATTAGCCGTTGATCGAGGGCAAATGGAGGCAGCACAGGCGTTAGGCATGACATCCTGGCAGGCGTTAAGACGCATTGTATTTCCACAGGCGCTTGCGGTCAGTCTGCCCAATCTGTCCAATTCCGTCATCGGCATGCTGCACGGGTCTACGCTTGCTTTTACCGTATCGGTGGTAGATATCAACGCCAAGGCACAGATCGTCGCATCAACCAATTGGAAATTTTTCGAAGCCTATCTGGCAGCTGCTGTTATTTTCTGGGGGCTGACGCTATTCATTGAACGGATTACAGCCTTGCTGGAGAAACGTATAAATCTGTACAACCGGGGTGGAGTGGCATGATTAAATTAAGCGGAATCTCCAAATCTTTTGGCAGGGTACAGGTTCTGAAGTCGATTGATCTTACGGTGAATAAGGGTGAAGTTGTTGTCATATTAGGCCCCAGCGGATCAGGCAAAACGACCCTGCTGCGCTGTGTCAACTATCTGGAAAAGCCAAATGACGGTGAAATCACCATTGGTGACTACAAGCTGGATTGCAAACATGCTGGCAAGAAGCAGGTATATGAACTGCGGCAAAAGTCAGCAATGGTTTTCCAGCAGTATAATTTGTTCCGTCATAAGACCGCCCTGGAGAATGTCATTGAAGGACTGCTGGTAGTCAAGAAGCTGCCCAAGGACGAGGCCCGTAGTAAAGGGGCGGCACTCCTGGAGAAAGTGGGTTTGGGGAGTAAGCTTGATGTCTATCCCAGCCAGCTGTCAGGTGGTCAGCAGCAGCGGGTGGGGATCGCACGGGCGCTCGCCATGGAACCGGAAGTGATTTTGTTTGATGAACCGACATCTGCACTGGACCCTGAATTAGTAGGGGAGGTGCTGGAAGTGATCCGTAAGATCGCCAAGGAAGGTATTACGATGATTGTAGTTACCCATGAAATGGGTTTTGCCCGGGATGTTGCAAATCATGTGGTGTTCATGGACGGCGGCATCGTAGTGGAGGAAGGTCCGCCAGCCCAGCTGTTCAACCATCCGCGTGAAGAGCGAACCCGCCAGTTTCTGAAACGCATTACACCTGAGCTGAATTACAGCATATAGGAGGTTAACCGTTATGGGAATCACGATCAGCATTCTCGATCAAAGCCCGATTTATCCTGGAGAAAGTCCAGCAGAGGCTTTGGCACATACCGTTCAGCTCGTCCAGAAGGCAGAGGAATTGGGATTTCGACGTTTCTGGGTATCCGAGCATCACGATTCTGACCAGCTTGCGGGATCCTCACCGGAGGTACTGATCTCCTATCTGCTGGCCCAAACTAACCGCATACGTATCGGATCCGGAGGCGTCATGCTCCAGCATTACAGTCCATATAAAGTTGCGGAGAATTTTCATGTATTGGCAAATCTGGCGCCTGGACGTGTGGATCTCGGGATCGGGCGGGCGCCCGGCGGGCTGCCGCGCAGTACGCAAGCGCTGCAGCGAGGACGTACAGATGGGGCGGCGCTGGATGATAAGCTTATCGAGCTGAGTCAATATCTTGAGGATTCACTTGAAGATACAGACCCGCTGTATGGCCTGCGGGCAGCCCCTCTTCCTGTTGTTCCCCCGCAGCTGTATCTGCTTGGCGCCAGCAGGGACAGCGCAGAGACTGCAGCCAGGCTTGCCATCCCTTATGTATTCTCCTTATTCATTAACGGGGATGAAGAGGCTGCACTTGAAGCGATAGAAGCTTATCGAGAACGTTTTGACCGCTCTCGAGGCAGAGAACCGGAAGTTATTCTTGCGTTATCCGTCTTTGTTGGTGAGACGAAGGAAGAGGCAGAGCAGCTGGGAGGAAGCAATAAGATCATCAAGGTTCATCTGGCCAGCGGCCGGTCGGTTACTCTGGGATCAATTGAATCCGCAGAGGAATACGGCAGACAGTCCGGTGAGGATTACCGGATCGAGGAGCAGGAGCCGTATGTCATCAAAGGGACCAAAGAGCGCGTTCGCGCCAAGCTGCTGCAGTTGCATGAACGCTCGGGCATCCATGAATTTATTGTCACTAGCAATATTGCCTCCTTCAGTCAGCGGGTCCGCTCCTATGAATTATTGAACGAAGCTTTATCAGAGATACCAGCTGAGGCTTAAACCGGCTGTTAATCCGGGAGAATGGAGGCAGATATGTCAGAGTTTACACGATTCGTAGAAATGCGAAGGGAGCTTCATCAATATCCGGAGCTGTCTCATGAAGAGCTGGAGACAACCGGCCGGATCCGCCGCTGGCTGGAGGAGGCAGAAATCCGTCTCGTTCACTACCCCCTTCACACAGGGGTGGTTGCTGAGGTTGGGGGGTTCCTTGACGGACCCGTTATTGCGATCCGGGCTGATATTGATGCGCTGCCCATTCAGGAAGAGACCGGATTGCCGTATGCATCCAGATTGCCAGGACAAATGCATGCCTGCGGACATGACTTTCACACAGCCTCCCTTATTGGCACGGCATATGCGCTCAAAGCCAAGGAGCGAAATCTGAAAGGAACCATCCGGTTTATCTTCCAGCCTGCTGAAGAGAAGGCGGAAGGTGCTAAAGCGGTCATTGAAAGCGGAGCGTTAGAAGGGGTAACTGCCATTTTCGGTATGCACAACAAGCCTGATCTGCCGGTAGGAACGATAGGCATTAAGGAAGGGCCATTGATGGCGGCTGCAGATGGATTTATAGTCGATGTCCAAGGCAGGGGGACACATGCAGCTGTACCGGAGGCGGGAGCTGATCCTGTGGTTGCAGCCGCTCATATCATTACCGCACTGCAGACCGTGGTCAGCCGCAATGTCGGTTCGCTGGACAGTGCTGTCATCAGTGTGACCAAGCTGCTTAGCGGCACAACATGGAATGTGATTCCTGATTCGGCCCAGCTTGAAGGAACCATCCGGACCTTAGACGATGATGTTCGCGTTACCATCCTTAACCGGTTCCGGCAGGTTGCTGAGGGGGTCGCAGCTGCCCTGGGAGTCAAGGCAGCTGTGCGGTGGATCGAAGGACCACCATCGGTCCAGAACGATGCGGCGCTTGCGGCGCTTGGAAGACGTGCAGCTGAATTAACCGGCTACCGTCATATCGAAGCGGCACCTTCCCCGGCAGGTGAAGATTTTGCAGTATATCAGCGTCACGTGCCCGGGCTGTTCGTCTTTATGGGTACGGATGGCCCGCAGGAATGGCATCACCCTGCCTTTAACATCGACGAGCGGGCTATCGAAGTGAGTATTCATTTTTTTGAGCAGCTGGCGGAACTCGCGCTGGCACAACTGCAGAAGAAGGAGGTGCTTCCTTATAGCAGGCAGCACCTATGATGTCATTGTGGTGGGTGCGGGTTCAATGGGGATGAGTGCAGGTTACGAGCTGGCGAAGCGGGGCGTCAAGATACTGCTAATCGACGCCTTTGGTCCTCCTCATACCGAAGGCAGCCACCATGGGGAGACACGATTGATCCGCCATGCCTACAGCGGTGATCCGGTGTATAGCCGGCTGGCCGCTCTGGCACATCGTCTCTGGACCGAGATCGAAGATTTAACAGAGAGTACACTGTTGTATCCGTGCGGTGTATTGAATATTGCTGACCGGAATATCAGCTCATTCGAGGATCGCATTACACAGGCCCAGGCTAATGGTATGAACGCTCAAAGGCTGAATGCGGATGAAATCCGCAGGAGATGGCCCGCTTGGCAGATTCCGGATTCATTCGAAGGCATGTACGAGCCAGCTGCGGGTATTCTCTACAGCGAGAAGTGCCTTCGCTCTTTGCGGGAATTGGCTCTGGCACGGGGAGCCGATCTGCTGACACATACTAGGGTGGAGAGGATATGCCCAGGAGCGAAAGGTTCTGCCGTTCTGACCAGCCAGGGCACGTTCTACGCAGCCCGCATCGTTGTGACAGCCGGTGCCTGGTACGGGGCAATTTCCGATATGCTCGATCTGCCGATCCGTGCGGTCCGTAAGACGGTGGGCTGGTTCAACAGTGCATCACCCGATGTAAAAGCAGGACGATTCCCGGGATTCACCCTGCACACCAAGGAAGGAATGTATTACGGTTTCCCGGATACGACCGGTGCAGGATTGAAAATTGGCCGGCATGATACAGGGGTGCCCTGGGTACCTGGGGAGCCGCTGCTGTCATTCGGAGCCTGGCCAGAAGATGAAAGAGATTTGCGAGAAATACTTGAACGGTATATCCCTGCTGCTGCAGGCAAGCTGAATATAGGGTCTGTCTGTAAATACGAAATGACACCAGACGAAGATTTTATCATCGACCGTCATCCGCAGCACGATTCCATTTGGATTGCGGGCGGTTTCTCGGGGCATGGTTTCAAGTTTGCGAGTGTCATTGGAACGATATTGGCTGATCTAGCTCTCACAGGTCAGTCTGATGTGGATCTGAGCCCGTTTTCATTGCATCGTTTTGCCGACTCGAGTTCAATCCTATAGTTTTGAGGTTATCCAATGGAAAGGAGATGCGTCGGATGAGTCAAATAACGATAGAGTCCTTTGTATATACGTATACCCAGCTGCGGGAAGCAGTCCGGGATCTCGGTGATGCTGAACTTAAATGGAAGCAGTCCTCTGAGATCTGGAGTATACAGGAGGTGCTGTCTCATCTGGTTGATCACAGCCTGGTCATTTCGTTTCGAATCAGGGACATTCTGGCCGGTACACAGGCTGTTCTTCCGGTCTTTGCTCAGGACGCCTGGGTGAGCGGTCAGTATTCAAACGAGGGAAATGCCAACGAAATACTGAACGCCTTTCGTGCAATCCTTCACTACAACCGTTTACTGCTGGAGCGGCTTAACGATGAGGATCTGGCGAAGACAGGCGTGAACAGCAAAGGCGAGCGAGTGAGTGTATCCGATATTGTGGCCGCATTCACACGCCATGTTCAGAATCATCTGGGGCAGATCCAGCGAATCAAGCAGGCCGCAGCCCTCGTGTAGAACTTGAAAGCGACAGCGACTCATCATAAGGAGGACGGAAAATGGCGAAAACAAGACAACTCAAATTGGGCGCAATCCTGCACGGGGTAGGAGGCGGAACATCGATGTGGAGGCACCCTGATGCCCAGCCGGATGCGAGTGTTAATTTTGAATTATACAAGCAGTGGGTTCAGAAGGCAGAGGAAGGCAAGCTGGACCTGGTATTTATTGCAGACGGACTTTATATTAACGAGAAATCCATTCCCCATTTTCTGAATCGGTTCGAACCTATTACGATTCTTAGCGCCTTAGCTTCTGTAAGCCGGAATATTGGCCTGGTAGGCACGCTCTCGACATCCTACAGTGAACCCTTTACCGTGGCCCGTCAATTTGGTTCCCTGGATATGATTAGCGGCGGCCGTGCAGGCTGGAATGTGGTAACTTCTCCGCTCGAAGGCTCAGCGCTGAATTACAGCAAAAAAGAACATCCCGAACACGATCAACGTTACCGTATTGCCACTGAATATTTGGAGGTAACACGAGGGCTGTGGGATTCCTGGGAAGATGATGCATTTGTCCGTAATAAGGAGACCGGGCAGTTTTTTGATCCGGAAAAAATGCACACGCTGAATCATCACGGGGAATTTTTCTCGGTGCAGGGGCCGCTGAATATTGCGAGGTCCAAGCAGGGACAGCCGGTGATTTTTCAGGCAGGCGCCTCAGAGGTAGGTAAGAACTATGCTTCCAAGCAGGCAGATGCTGTCTTCACCGGTCATGAAACTCTGGAAGAGGCGCAGACCTTCTATCAGGATGTGAAATCCCGTGCGGCTTCATTTGGGCGTAATCCGGATGACGTTTTGATTTTCCCGGGCATCGGTCCAATTATCGGCAGTACGCCAGAGGAAGCGGAGCGCAAATACCAGGAGGTTGCGGGGCTCGTGACCATTGAAAATGCGCTGAATTACCTCGGACGCTTCTTTGAGCATCATGATTTCTCGCAATACCCGCTGGATGAGCCGTTCCCCGATGTAGGGGATTTAGGGAAGAACAGCTTCCAGAGCGGTACGGATAAGATGAAAAAAGATGCCAAAGAGAGAGGCCTAACGCTCCGGCAGGTTGCTCTCCAGTCCGCAACACCGCGCACCAGCTTCATTGGTACACCGGAACAGGTAGCAGACCGGGTTCAGGAATGGTTTGATGCGGGCGCCGCCGATGGCTTCATCCTGGCGTCGGCCGTACCGAGCGGGTTGGAGGATTTCGTAGAGTATGTGGTACCGATTCTGCAGGAGCGCGGCATCTTCCGTACGGAGTATGAGAGCGATACCCTGCGGGGGAATCTGGGCCTGCCAATCCCGGAGAATCGTTACACCCAAGCCAAAGCGGCTGTCCGCGCCTGAAGTTGAATTGTATTATCAGAAGCAGTCTGGTTAACCAGGCTGCTTTTTATTTCCCATTTTACAAATACATCCAAATTAGTTACGCTTGAGGGGAGAGGAGGCTGGATTTGAGTATACAAAAGAGAGTCTGTGCGCTCCTTGCCATTCTGAATCTATTCATGATGGCTGCGTGCAGCAGCGAAGAAAAGAAGGTGGATCCGGGGCAAGTGATTGATAATATTAAACTCACCTTGGTAGAAGAGCATAAGGACTACAACGGAACCGGATATACATTAAAGATTGCCAACAACTCTGATGAGACGATCATTCAGAATAATGTATATGTAAGTTTTCCGGTCAAGATAGAGAAGGACAGCCGAAGTAATCCGTTCAAGATTGAGGCGAGAAATAATAAAGTTAATATTCAGCCTGGCGAAGAAGTACGTCTGATGGCTTGGGTCCCCAAAGCAATATTACAAGGTACAGATCAATGGGAGCTGGAAAACCCGGAGATTGAAATCAAGGGATATGTGAATGAAATTTCGGACATTAATCATTTTTTTAAAAGTGGAAATGCGCGTTTAATGGCTGATTTTTAGATAAGCCGAAGCAGCCGGAAAAGGGTATAGAATATATAGAGTCGCTCAAGGACATTGATCCTGGGTTAGCAGGCTCTATCCATTCAACAAGGGGGCAAGACGATGATTGCACGTGAAACTCAAAAAGAATTTGTGATGACGAGTCAGCATGACCACGCCATTTTGTCAGGTGAAATGGCCAAACAGTTCAGACCCGAGCTGTTTATTGATACGGCTTACCGTGATGATGTTCTGCTCGCTATCACCCAGCATGATCGGGGATGGCTGGGGCTGGATGAGAATCCGATCTGGGATGACCGCAGCCATGTTCCGTTCTCCTTCTCGGAGTATCCCCTGTTTCCGAAGCTGCCTGCGTATATCAGAGGGATTGATGAAGTGGAAGAAATGAGTCCTTATGCTGCCTTGGTCTGCAGTCTTCATTATTGCTCTTTTACCCAGATTCGGGAATCCAGTCATCCGGAATGTGCGGCCTATATCCAGCACGAGCTGAGCAGACAGGCGAAGCTGAGAGCCCAGCTGCCACCGTTGAATGAAGAAGTCGTTCACCGCCATTTTCAACTGCTGCAGTTCTGTGACGGACTGTCGCTGTATGTCTGTATGGTAGACAGCCGTCCCGAACAAAATGTGAATCAGACCTGGTTCAAAAAAGGGACGAACTCGCCAGTCGGAAGGGATACATACAAGGCAAAGTGGATCAATGAGCGTGAAATCCTGATCGATCTTTTTCCATTTGAAGAATCCGCTCAATTCGCTCTGGACACTCGTTATGTTTCCAAAGCTTCGAGAGAAGAGCTTGGGGTTGATCAGGCCTACTGGCAGACGCCGGAATCCAGAATTGAATTTACGTTCGTCAAATCATAATCATGCTAAGTTGAAGGGATGACCTGTCATCCCTTTTTCTCATGGATGCCGGATCTGCACCAATCTGGTAGGCTGTATAGAAAACAGTTCGGAGGAGAGGGCGAAGGTGAATCATACTATCATAATCAAAGAATATGATAGCAGCGATCAGGATGAAGTGCTGGATCTGATTCTTGACATCCAGCAGAAGGAATATCAGATTTCGATTACGCAGGAAGATCAGCCTGATTTGATGAAGATCGAGAGTTTCTATCGGACAGGGTCCGGCAATTTCTGGGTAGCCCTGTATGATGATCAAGTGATTGGAACCGTTGGATTGCTGGATATTCAGGAGCAGCAGGCTGCGCTGCGTAAAATGTTCGTTAGCAAGGCGTATCGGGGCGGATCATGGGGAGCTTCCACGCAGCTGCTTAACCAGGCCATCCTGTGGGCCAGGGAGCATGATCTGTCTGCGATTCTCTTGGGCACGACGCCGCAGTTTACGGCTGCACACCGTTTTTATGAGAAGAATCATTTCGTAGAGATTACGAAAGAACAGCTGCCTGTCCATTTTCCGGTGATGGAGGTGGACAAGAAATTTTATAGACTGAGCCTGAAGTAAGGTGGTCGAAATCCAATCTGATCAGGAGGACTGATCTGATTCAACTGCCACTCAGCATGGATTCATGAATCCATTCATTCGCGAATCTATGAAGCAGGAAAGTGCCTTAAGCCAAAATAGATGTTATTGTATCGGCCGCCATCTTGGAAAAACCAAAGGAAAGGCGTATGCTGTTACTGAATCAGTCAGATCATTTTTCGCCTGAAGCAAAATAAACTATAAGGAAATAGGAGTGAAACAGAGAGGAGAATTGGTAATGACAACAAATTTAAGTTACCCGATCGGGCAGCCCTCAACCGAAACGATCCAAGAGGAAAATATGGCAGTGTGGAAGCAGGATATCCGAGATCTGCCGCAAAAGCTTACTGAAGCGGTCAGCGGGCTGTCTGCAGAACAGTTGGATACACCTTACCGGCCGGAAGGGTGGACGATCAGGCAGGTCGTCCATCACCTGGCGGACAGTCATATGAACAGCTTTACCCGTTTCAAGCTAGCCCTGACGGAGGCTAATCCTACGATCAAGCCCTATGAGGAGCATTTATGGGCCGAACAGCCGGATACCATCGAAGCACCAATAGAATTATCTTTACATATCCTTGAAGGTCTGCACGCAAGATGGTTCATCCTGCTGAATTCACTGAATGCCGAAGATTGGCAGAAGACCTTCTATCATCCTGGCTCCGGGCAAACTATGTCATTAGCAGAAGCGCTGCGGATGTACTCCTGGCATTCCCGCCATCATACGGCACATATTGTAAACCTTCGTCATCTGCGGGGCTGGTAATCTTGCAAAAAAGCCTGCGCACGAGGGAATGATCTATCCTCCTGAAGCGGTTGCCGAAGCGATTCTATATGCAGGGGGGAAAGCCTTAGTGAAGCAGATTCGCTGCTTGAGGCGGTATTGCTCATCAGCTGTATACTTCTGCTGGTTTGGCTGCAGTCTGTCTATAGCAGCATTACAAAAGCCGGCAAACCAAGTCCGTTCAGTTACGGATTTGGCTTGTCGGCTTTACTGTTAAGGGTGAGAAAATGTGTTACAAACTGTGGATCGTCGTATCTTTAGTGGAAAGCCCCATCACGATTGCAAATACATACGTTAACGCAGGCATGGCGACAACCTTTAATATAGCGATGCTAATAGTTTGTTTGCTGAAGTTAATTTGATTAAGTCCGATGGTTACACCGATAGCGAACAGGGCGGCACCTGAGGTGATATCCCCGATCTAATCCAGTGAATGAGCCTCATAGGGAAGGGAAGGAAACCGGGCTGATCATCAGCCGGGCAGCCTTACCTTACTTATGATTCAAATCCATTAGAGAGTAAGAGAGCGGGTACTTATGACATTGCTCTCAACGTTTTATATACCGGATGCCACATAGCGTCCCTTACAGCCTGTTCCACATCGGCCGGCGTCTCGTTGGCAGCACCGTCTGCAATTGCAGCTTGAGCCACGGCAACCGCGACGCTGAGGGAAACAGACCGCAGATCTCGAACACGCGGGAGAAGCGGTGAACCCGGCTGGGAAGAATCCACAGCATCGGCAACTGCGTTGGCTGCTGCCGTGAACATGCCTTTGGTAAAGACGCTGGCTTTAACTACGATTGCACCCAGACCCAGGCCCGGGAAGACAAACGCATTGTTGGACTGTCCGATTTCGTAAGTGACTCCGTTGTATTCAACAGGCTCGAACGGACTTCCAGTTGCAATCAGTGCTTTTCCGTCCGTCCAGTGAAGAAGGTCTGCCGGAAGAGCCTCTGCCAGTACGGTAGGGTTGGACATCGGCATAATAATCGGACGGTCAACGTATTTGGCCATCTCGCGGACAATCTCTTCGCTGAAAGCGCCGGAAACCCCGGACGTTCCGATCATTATCGTTGGTCTCACCTGTCTGATCACTTCCAGCAGGCTCACATTGCTTTCCTCATCTTTATCCCAATGTTGGATCTCTGCCTCACTGCGAACATAAGGCTTCTGGAAGTCCAGAACACCTTCTGTCGTCTCGGTGAGCAGGCCACGATAGTCGTAAGCCCAGTAACGACTTTCTGCTTCCTGCTCGGACAGGCCTTCATTCATCATGGCATCCTTAATCTGATCTGCATTACCGATACCTGCAGCCCCGGGACCAAATACGAGAACCCGATGGTCACGAAGGGGCATGCCGCTGACTTTGACACCTGACATGATGGCTGCCAGTGTAACCGCGCCGGTACCTTGGATATCGTCATTGAAAGTCAGTGCTTGATTACCGTACTTATTGATAATATTTCTGGCGTTCACATTGCCAAAGTCTTCCCAATGCAGCAGAACGTTAGGGAAAAGCTTCTGAGCCGTTGTGACATAAGCATCGATGAAGCGATCATACTGCTCACCGCGGACACGCTCATGCCGGGTACCGATATAGAAGGGATCTTCAAGCAGCTTCCGGTTATTCGTACCGGCATCCAGGATGACCGGCAGTACACGGCTGGGATCGATACCTGCAGCGGCGGTGTAGACCGCCAGTTTACCAATGGCAATGTTGATGCCGCCGACGCCCCAGTCACCAATCCCGAGAATGCTCTCGGAATCCGTCGCGACAATCAGATCGATATCGCCAGGACCGACACCGCTGTTTAGGAAAGCCTCTTCAATGCCTTCAATATGATCAATAGAGAGGTAGATACCGCCCGGTTTATGATAGTGATGGCTGTACTCCTGAATAGCTTGTCCTACCGTTGGTGTATAGAAAATCGGGAGCAGCTCGCTAAGATGATCTGTCAGCACGCGGTAGTACAGGACTACGTTGCGGTTGTACAGATCGTTGAGCATAATGTTTTTACGCAAATTGCTCGGTTCCTTGGTGATTTCCAGGTAAGCTCTGCGGGCTTGTTCTTCAATGCTTAACACCATGGGAGGGAGGATTCCGTTCAGATTCAGCTCTTTGCGCTCCTCAACGGTAAAAGCGACCCCCTTATTAAGAATGGGATTGGACAGAATGTCCTTACCTTTCAGGGGTGTCGTCATGGTTCCTTCACGTTCAGGAATAATTGTGTTCATTAGGTACGGCCTTCTTTCTAAATACGAAATTTCGTTTCAATCAGGTAACTTTAAGTTAGTTATTCACCTTAGGTGGTCGAGGATATAAAAGATTAAGTTTTGTTCTTGTTTTCACATGAAGTTTCTCGCGATTTTCATATGTACCTTGGCATTTTATCAGAAATATATATTGTTATAAATAATTATATCGGCTTGTTGTTATCTGACGTAAAATCCATTCGTATATGTACGGGTGATGAGCTGAACATTTATTAAAAAGTGAAAAAAACAGTTTACTTGAAGTGGACAGCCGTTACATACATTAAAAATCCATATGACCTTATCTCAAAAAAAGTTAAAGGCCATATGGATTTTCTGTATTTGAATCAGGAAGTAATATGGAGGAAATCTTCTATCATTTTTTTATAACTGCTTAGTTGAATACTGTTAAACATCCGGGAAGAGATGGTTCTCGTATTACCAAAGAAGAATTTCTCGAATTGGCTCTGTCTCCCGCCGAAGGGGCCGGCGCCAAGCTCCCAGGCCAGACGGAAGAGCGCAATCCGGTCTCTCGCCGTTGTACCGGCACCTTTAAGGTAGGTATGAATATAGCTGCCAGCATCTGAATTCAAATCAGATGCTGAAGGATTCATAATTAAATTGCTGGAGCTCAGCTCCTGAAGCATACCGAGCATCTCCTGATGAAAGGCTGGAAACTGAAGGGTCGCAGCAATCAGAGGCCTTTTGGCTGGGACATAGTAACCGTAATGGTCCGGTTCTGCGAGGATCTCTGCACTTAGTCTCAGCGCTTTCAGGTTCTCCAGTATGGTCAGCAGGCGTGCTACCCGATCCATGTTTATAGGTTCCAGACCTGCATTCTGTTCATCGGCCAGGCGGGCGATCAGACCGAGGAAAAATTCGGTTTTGGCGATGTAGCGTGTAACGACCTGATGTCCGGTATGCGTATGAAACTGTCCTTCGCTGAACAGCCTATAGCCGATCTCTTCTTTGCCTAAATAGAATATCCGGTCTTTAGGAACAAAAACGTGGTCGAAGATGACCATAGCATCCATTTCTTCGTAACGGCTGCTGAGCGGGTAATCAAAGGAAGAGATACCGGCGCAGCTGTCACGGCAGATAAACGTAATGCCTTCCAGATCATTAGGTACCGCAAAAGCAAAAGCATAAGGATTATCATTTTCCAGCAAAGAGGGTAAGGGGGAAGGGAAAACGAGCATTTCATCACAGGTTGCGGCCTGGGTTGCCATCATGAAAGCTCCGCTGACTACGATGCCATCCGCCTGAATATCTATTACTTTGGCTGCTATGGAATCGGTGACATCATCTACCTGCTCTGACCAGCGGCTGGCCAACGGCTGAATAAACGCGTGGGAAAGAGTAATATCATTGGAGCGGCAGTATTCATAATAGCTTCGCAAATTGTCCGCATGCCCTTTATCATATTCGGCGAGCATATCGGCAGCAGTATAAAGGGACATCAATGTTGTATTCATATAATCCGGTGATCTGCCGAGGAATCCGTGATGATGAGACGCCCACAGCTCCATCATTTTTCTTCTCCGCACCAAATCGTTCCTGTGTCTGGGCGCCAGGAATGACAACCCAAAGTTATCTCCACTCAAGGATTCCTGATAAGTCATCTGTTCTGATGTTTCGGGGAGGTGCTGCAGATCATACATCTCTGACTGGGTATGGAGCAGTCCACTGAAGGCAGGATGCTCAGAGAGAAGGCCATGCACCTGTTTTCCCTGATACCAGATCTTCATACGCTGCCGGTTGATCCGCTCAATATATTCCTTACTGTTCTTGACTCCCATAACCGCCACCTCATTCAAGGAACTCGCCTCTGTCTGTAAGGCATATGTCATAAGGTACGAAATCCGGCGGCAGGGTGTGCTTGGTTCCGCAGCATGCAGCCTCAAAAAGGGCGGGTGTCCCTGTTAAAAACCACCCCGGCCCGGACGGGCTTCAAGGGTGGCTGAGGACAACGTATCAATTACACGGATGGACGGTTCGGAATGTGGAATTTGCCCATATTGGTATTGGTTGTCGGATGTTCCTTGCCGCCTTCCATATTGCCGGATTTATCAGCCATGGACTGCATTTTTTGATTGAGACTCTTCTTCTTGTTCATCATTAACCCTCCTCGTTACGGGAATTAGGGGACAAGTGCACATCTATAAGTATGGTTTGGGCCCGTCCCGGTCATTCAGCAGGTTATACTCCATTTTTATCAAGGCATGAACCGGAGAAAGGGGTATAATAATCTGAAGCAATGAAAGAGAAGAATACAAAAACACCTGTTACAGGAAAGGAGCCGTCATGAACAATAACAGCTCAACACATCATAATGAAGCAGACCATCCCGAGCAAGCAGGATGGAATCTGGAAGCGACCTACGGGGAACTCCCCGAGTTGTTCTATACTGATATGAAGCCGAATCCGGTCCGTGAGCCGAGACTGGTTCTTCTTAATGAGATTGTGGCGGAAAAGATGGGGTTAAATCCAGAGGCTCTTAGACAGCCAAAGAGTGTCTCAATCTTAGCAGGGAACACCTTCCCGGAAGGGAGCCGGCCGCTCGCCCAGGCGTATGCGGGACATCAGTTTGCGTATTTTAACCGGCTCGGTGACGGCCGTGCCGTATTGATCGGTGAACAGATTACGCCAGCGGGTGACCGGATTGACATTCAGTTAAAAGGTTCCGGCAGAACGCCTTATTCCCGCGGGGGAGACGGCCGTGCCGCTCTTGGCCCTATGCTTAGAGAATACATTATAAGTGAGGCTATGCACGCGCTTGGGATCCCTACCACCCGCAGTCTGGCTGTCGTCTCCACCGGAGAATCCATTATGCGTGAGACCTCTCTGCCCGGCGCCATACTGACCCGCACGGCGGCCAGTCATCTTCGGGTGGGAACATTCCAGTATGCAGCCCATTTTGGCGGCCAGGAGGATCTGCAGGCGCTTGCCGATTATGCTATTGAGCGCCATGATCCGCAGCTTCTGGGAAACACGGAGCGCTATCTGAAATTCCTTCAGGAAGTCTGCGATCGTCAGGCCAAGCTGCTGGCACAATGGCAGCTCGTCGGATTTATTCACGGGGTAATGAACACGGATAATACGACGATCAGCGGAGAGACCATCGATTATGGGCCTTGTGCATTTATGGACATCTATCATCCTGGTACGGTTTTCAGCTCGATCGATGCAGAAGGACGTTATGCTTATGGCAGCCAGCCCCAGATCGCTGCATGGAATTTGTCCAGATTGGCTGAATCCCTGCTCCCGTTAATTCACGAGAACGAGGACGAAGCGGTATCACTCGCCGAGGATGTAATCGCTGGTTTTGCCGAGAAATTCCATCAGTATTGGCATGCAGGTATGAGAGCGAAGCTGGGTATGCGGGAGGAAGAAGAAGAGGATCTGCCCCTGATTTATGATCTGCTGACCCTTATGCAGCGTCACGAGGCCGATTATACCAATACATTTCTGGATTTGACTTTTGATACGCTGGATCCTGATGCTGCCTTGGTCCAGTCTGTGGAATTCCAGCAATGGAGAGAACGTTGGGAGATGAGACTGGAGCGGGAGACCGCAGACCGCGAGCAGTCCAGGGAATGGATGAAACAGCACAATCCCGCCGTCATTCCCCGCAATCACCGTGTGGAAGAAGCGCTTCAATCGGCCGTAGACAAAGGCGATTATTCGGTGCTGAAGAAACTGCTGAACGTACTGTCGCAGCCGTATGCCCATTTGCCGGAACAGCTTGATTATCGTTCTGTGCCTTCGGTATGCGGTCCATACAGGACCTATTGCGGAACCTGATGCTGCAAAAAAGCCGGCAACTTGGGATGGATGCGGGCTTTTTTGTCGTTTTGTTTTATTAAACAAATAAGCTTTCATTTCAAATCTTAAATAAATAAAGTCTTTGTGAGGAATGTCACAACCCCTAGTCCTGCTGAACGTATATACTTACCTCATTAGCTAACAGGTGATGTTAACAAAGCCTGTAATCGGGGGGACGTATCCATGGCAAAACAACTGGAGAATCTGGTCGTCATCGGTAACGGTATGGCTGGAATTGGTACGTTGGAACAAATTTTGAAACTTGGCAGATCTTTTAATATAACGGTGTTTGGCAGCGAGCCGCACCCTAACTATAACCGGATCATGTTGTCTTATGTGCTTGAAGGCAGCAAAACTGTAGAGGATATCGTTCTGAACAGCTGGGACTGGTACAAAGAGAACGAGATTACTCTTCATACCGGCACTGCAGTAACCCGGATTGATACAGCGAATAAGATGGTGATCGCGGAGAATGGCCTTACGGTACCTTATGACAAAATCATCATCGCAACCGGCTCGAAACCATTCATCCTTCCTGTACCGGGTCATGGGCTTGAAGGCGTCGTCGGATTCAGAGACATCGCTGACTGTAACCAGATGATTGAAGCTTCCCGTATGTATCGCAAAGCAGCAGTGATCGGCGGCGGTCTATTGGGACTTGAGGCGGCTAAAGGTCTGGTTAACCTCGGTATGGAAGTTACCGTTGTCCATCTGATGGAGGACCTGATGGAGCGCCAGCTCGATCATCAGGCTGCGCTTATGCTGAAGAATGAGCTGGAAAGCCAGGGAATCTCTTTTGCTATGGGACAGCAGACTGTTGAACTCATAGGAGATACCCGGGTGACAGGCCTCGTGTTTAAAGACGGAAGCCGGCTGGAAGCAGACTTTGTCGTTATGGCTGTCGGTATTGTACCTAATAAAGACGTCGCTCAGGCAAGCGGCATTGATACGAACCGGGGTATCCTGGTTGATGATTATCTGCGCACATCAGCGCCGGACATTTATGCGGTAGGAGAGTGTACGGAGCATCGTGGTGTATGCTATGGCCTGGTGGCTCCGCTGTTTGAGCAGGGGGCGGTACTGGCTAAGCATCTCAGCGGCACCGCCGTCAATCCGTATGAAGGCTCTGTGGTATCCACCAAGCTGAAAATTTCCGGAGTTGATGTATTCTCAGCCGGTGAATTTATCGAGCAGGCCGAACATTCGGTGATTGTCAGCAAGGATGACTGGAAGAAAACATACAAGAAATTGCTGTTGAAGGATAATCGGCTCGTCGGTGCTGTACTGTTCGGTGATGTTACGGAGTCGGCTTCGCTTCAAAAGCTGGTGCGCGAACAGGCTGAAATGACGGAAGATCTGTACGCCTCGCTCATGGGAACCGGATGTGCCGGCCATAAAAATGCAGCTGCATCGGTGGCCTCTATGGCGGACGATGAGATCGTCTGCGGGTGTAATGGGGTGACCAAGCAGGCGATTGTCAGCGCCATTACAGATCAAGGAATGACGACCGTAGAACAAATCAAAGCCTGCACAGGTGCTACCCGCTCTTGCGGGGGCTGTAAACCGATGGTTGAGCAGATTCTGCAGTACGTCCTGGGAGATGGCTTTGAACAGACGGCCAAAGCCGGAATTTGCGGCTGCACCTCTCTGAGCCGGGATGAAGTGGTAGCGGAGATCAAGGCAAAAGGCCTGCAAACCACACGGGAAGTGATGAACGTATTGGGCTGGTCCCAGCCTGAGGGCTGCTCGAAGTGCCGTCCAGCCATCAACTATTATCTGGGTATGATCTATCCGGAAACACACCAGGATGAGAAGGAATCCCGTTTCGTCAACGAGCGGATGAGTGCCAACATTCAGAAAGACGGCACCTATACCGTCGTTCCAAGAATGTACGGCGGCGTCACAACGCCGGAAGAGCTGAAGCGGATTGCGGATGTCTCTCTGAAGTATGACGTTAAGGTGGTCAAGGTAACCGGCGGACAGCGCCTGGATCTGATTGGTGTCAAGAAGGCAGATCTTCCGCAGGTTTGGGAGGAGCTGAATATGCCGTCCGGCTATGCCTATGCCAAATCGCTTCGTACCGTCAAAACCTGTGTAGGTGCACAGTTCTGCCGCTTTGGCACCCAGGATTCCATGGGTATGGGAGCTCTGCTGGAGCGCAAATTTGAACGTCTCGATTTCCCTGCCAAATTCAAAATGGCTGTTAATGGCTGTCCGCGGAATTGCGCTGAATCGTGCACGAAGGATATCGGAATCGTAGGGAACGACGGGGGATGGGAAATTTTCGTTGGAGGAAACGGCGGGATCAAGCCGCGGATTGCGGACTCCCTGTGCAAAGTGAAGACAGATACGGAGCTGGTAGAGATCTGCGCAGCCATCATGCAGTACTACCGGGAGACTGGTAAATATCTGGAACGGACGTCGGAGTGGGTCGAGCGTCTGGGACTGGAGGATATCCGCCGGACCGTCGTAGATAATCTGACAGAGCGTCTTGCATTGGTACAACGGATCGAGTTCGCATTGGAGCAGGTTGAGGAGCCATGGAGCAAGGTCCTGAACGATGAAGAAACCCGCAGCAAGCTGTTCACATAAAAAGCTGTCATAAGAAAGGTTGGGAGAGTAATGAATCAGACGGGTGTTTATCAGCGGATCGGCGGACTGGACCAGTTCTTCACGCTGCTTGGCCGTGCGGTAAAGGTTGAAGGGGAAGACATCGCGATCTTCCGCACCTCGGATCATCATTTTTACGCGATGGCGAACCGCAGTCCTCATCCGAAGGGCGGGCCGCTCGCAGAGGCCATTGTATCCGGGCATTATATCTATGATCCGCTCTATGACTGGAAAATTGATATGTCTACCGGAGAAGTTCAGGCACCGGACGAGGGTAAAGTTAAAACCTACCCAGTCAAAGTTGAGGAAGACGCGGTGTGGATTCAGGTATAAGAACAGAATAGAGCTGACCAAGGCTGTCGCAAAGATGCGGCAGTCTTTTTGCTGTCGTCCGTACAACCCTTCAGTAAGGAATTAGTTTAATAAAGAATCTCAATAGACTTATTGAACTTTCCTATACCCTATTGTTCGGGCGAGTCAGGAGTGCTAAAGTCCTTAACAATAAGTCCTAGTATACAGATGGGAAATAACAAAATTCAATGTGTAATCATCCTGCACCAAGGGGGCAATCAGAAAATGGCACAACTGTTATTGAATATTACAGGACTGAGCAAGCAATTTGATACGGCAAAAGGCCGTGTCAAGGCTCTTCATCAAGTTGAGTTGCGGATTAAGGAAGGCGAGTTTATTACAGTCATCGGACCGAGCGGCTGCGGAAAAAGTACACTGCTGCGGATTATAGCCGGACTGGACGTGCAATATTCTGGCCATGTCCGGCTTGGCGATCAGGAGATTGAAGGACCGGGGATTGATAAAGGATTCATCTTCCAGGAGCACCGGCTGTTTCCTTGGCTGACCGTGGAGAAGAACATAGCTGCCGATCTGTCACTGCGGGATCCCGAAGTAAGACGAAGAGTGAATGAGCTTATTGAACTGGTGAAGCTTGAGGGGTTCGCCAAGGCTTATCCTAAGGAGCTGTCCGGGGGAATGGCGCAGCGGGTAGCGATTGCCCGGGCCCTGCTGCGCAACCCTCGTGTTCTTCTGCTGGATGAACCCTTCGGTGCACTGGATGCCTTTACGCGGGCTCATATGCAGGATGTCCTGCTGGACATTTGGCGGACGAATAAGACGACCATGATTTTTGTTACCCATGATATTGATGAAGCTGTCTTCCTGGCCAACCGCGTTGTGATCCTGAAGCCGCGTCCGGGTGAGATCAAGCATATCGTGCCGGTGGATCTTCCTTATCCGCGCAAGAAGACGACAACCTCATTTCAGGAGCTCCGGCTGCGGGTGCTGAAGCTGCTGGACAGCATGGATGAACTGGAATTAACGGATGGGGCCGGCATTTAGTCAAGTTTTATAGAAAAGGAAAGCGGGTGGCAGATATGAGCAGTTTACCTTCAGGAGAAGCCGTACAGACACGAAGAGCAGGACCAGGCAAATGGAGTCTGCTGGGGTTAGGCTTGATTGTTCCAGTCAGTGTACTCGTGTTGTGGCAGATTTTGGGGCAGCAGGGTTATATCTCAGAGCTGTTGTTTCCAGCACCTTTAACGATTGCGGATGCTTTGGTGACGTTGGCGCAGACCGGTGACTTATGGTCAAACTTCAGGATCAGTGCCATTCGCGCACTGACCGGATTCGCTTTAGGCGGCGGCCTCGGTTTGCTGCTCGGTATCCTCGTTGGATTATTTTCACGGATGGAAAAGCTGCTTGACCCCACCCTGCAAATGATTCGTATGGTACCGAGCCTGGCGGTTGTACCGCTGTTCATTCTCTGGTTTGGGATCGGTGAAGAATCGAAGATTCTGTTAATCGCAAAAGGTGCCTTTTTCCCGCTCTATATCAATACGTACCTTGGCATCCGCAATGTCGATAACAAGTTCTTCGAAGTAACACGTGTACTGGGCTACAGCCGCAGCAAGCAGATCCGCAAGCTGGTTATCCCTGCGGCACTGCCGAACATTCTGCTCGGTACCCGGCTGTCCATCGGATTATCCTGGCTGGGACTGGTCGTTGCGGAGCTGATCGCTTCCACTTCCGGGATCGGCTATATGATGTCTGATGCCAGACAGTTTGCGGATACGCCAGTCGTTTTTGTAGGTATTCTGATTTTCGCCGCTGCAGGTCTTACCACAGATTATATCATTCGTCTTATCGAACGCCGGCTCCTGGTATGGAAAGATCAGTACAGAGGATAGGAGGATGAGAAATGAGCTTGCAGAGAGAAATTCCGGTCCCCAAGACGACGTTAACAAGTGAACGCGACACCACTGTCTCCTTTACGCAGAAAAGCCGGGACCCTGAAACAGATACAGCCGATCCTATAGTGTACGATTACGAAGCCGAGCTAGCTCCAAGGAACAGGAAGATCCATGATTGGTGGAGGGATTTGGGCTATGGTTCCATCATTCCGGTGGGTGTCATTCTTCTATGGCAGCTTGCCGGGAGTGCGGGATGGGTATCCGATGAATTTTTGCCAACGCCTCGGATTATCTTGGAGTCTTTCATAAACCTGATGATATCTGGACAGCTGGCCTATCATGTTGGTGTCAGTCTGGAGCGGGCATTAACCGGATTTGTCATAGGAGGGTTCCTCGGCTTGCTGCTCGGCTGTATCACCGGGTTGTTTCGCCGGGCAGAGTATTTGCTGGATCCCAGCATTCAAGTATTACGTCTCGTTCCCCATTTAGCCATTGCGCCGCTTATTATTCTATGGTTTGGCTTTGGAGAGGTATCGAAAATTGCAATCATTCTGACGGGTTCGTTTTTTCCTCTCTATATCAATACATTTATGGGCATTCGTCAGGTGGACAGCAAGTGGTTTGAGGTGGGCAGGGTGCTGGAGTTCAACGCTTATCAAAGGTTCAGTCGGCTGCTGATTCCTGGAGCACTGCCGAGCATACTGCTGGGGCTCAGACTTTCGCTCGCTGTATCCTGGATCAGTCTGGTTGTTGCGGAGCTGGTAGGATCAACAGCAGGTGTAGGATTTTTGATTAATGAAGCGAAGCAAAATTCGGATACGCCGGTTATTTTCGTCGGTATTCTGATATTTGCAGTCGTTGGTAAGGTTATTGACTCCCTTGTAAGACTGTTCGAGCGCAGATGGCTGCATTGGCGCGACAGCTACCAGGGATGAAGTATACATGCTTTAAATTATGAGATCAGGGGGCTTGTGAAATGGCGAATCAGGATCGTGCCTTGCATTTGACTACAGACGTACTGGTGATCGGAGGAGGACCTGCAGGCACATGGGCAGCCGTAACAGCAGCCGCCAAAGGGGCCAGAGTGGTGCTGGCTGATAAAGGCTACTGCGGCTCAAGCGGAGCAACAGCTCCTTCTGGCACAGGTGTATGGTATGTGCAGCCGGATCAGCAGCTTCGGGAGGAAGCGAAGGCAAGCAGGTACGATATGGGCGGCCGTCTGGCAGAACACCGCTGGATGAACCGGGTCCTCGACCGGACTTATGTCAATATGAATCAGCTTGGAGCCTGGGGATACCCCTTCCCGCTGGATGAATACGGCAACCAGCACCGCCGAAGTCTGCAAGGTCCGGAGTATATGCGCTTGATGCGCAGAGTTGTCAAGAAGGCTGGTGTCAAAATACTCGATCATAGTCCGGCATTGGAGCTGCTAGCCGATGAGCATGGTGTGGGCGGCGCTGCAGGTGTTCATACCCAGACAGGAACCCCGTGGGTAGTGGAAGCAGGGGCAGTCGTCATTGCTACAGGGGGATGCGCGTTCCTCAGCAAAGCACTGGGCTGCAACGTTCTGACTGGCGATGGCTATCTGATGGCAGCAGAGGCAGGGGCCAATCTGTCGGGAATGGAGTTCTCGAATGCCTATGCCATATGCCCGACGTTCTCTTCGGTAACCAAAACCGCCTATTACAGTTACGCCAGCTTCTATTATGAGGACGGCACGGTTGTGGAAGGCGCCGGATCCAAGCGCGGCCGCTCAGTCATAGCACGTAATCTGATGGAGGGCAGGCAGGTATATGCCATTCTGGACCAGGCCCCCGAGCATTTGAAGCCGCTGCTCCGTGTCGGCCAGACGAACTTCTTCCTGCCGTTTGACCGCCGGGGCATTGACCCATTCACCGATCCATTCCCGGTAACTCTCCGGCTGGAGGGGACTGTAAGGGGCACCGGCGGCATACGGATCACAAGCGAGAACTGCGAGACCAAAGTTCCGGGTCTTTATGCGGCCGGGGATGCCGCTACCCGTGAGCTGATCTGCGGCGGATTTACTGGCGGAGGCAGCCACAATGCGGCATGGGCAATGTCTTCCGGCTCTTTTGCCGGAGAAGGGGCCGCAGACTATGCCAAGGCGTTGGGAGTGCATGCAGCTTCTCGTCAATTGACAGGCCGATCAACGAACCCGATCGTGGCGGAAGGCAAGGGCAGTGTCAATGCGAGCCGTACTGAGGAATGGGTACAAGCCGTACAGGAAGAAGTGAAGCCGTATGACCGCAATCTGTTCCGGAGCGGTGAAGTTATGAGCCAGTCATTGAACAGGCTGGATCAATTGTGGCAGTCCCAGCGGGGGCAGGCTGTCGAGCAGACTGCAGCCGGGGTAAAGGCGCGTGAAGCGGCTGCGATGACGGCAACGGCCCGCTGGATGTATACCTCCGCACTTGCCCGGACCGAGAGCAGAGGAATGCACAAGCGTAGCGATTATAAAGGAATAGATGAAAACCAGCACTACCGTCTCATTACCGGCGGTTTGGATCAGCTGTGGGTTCGTCCGGAACAGGTTCACAAGGAGGTCGTTGTTCATTGATTGAGATTATCAGCGCTGATAAATGCATCGAATGCAATCAATGCGTGTCCGTCTGCCCGACCAACGTGTTTGATCGGGTGGAGGACGGCATCCCTGTTATCGCAAGACAGAGTGACTGCCAGACCTGCTTTATGTGTGAGCTCTACTGCCCGGTGGATGCCCTGTATGTGGCACCGGAATCCGAGGCCGTCATTGGTGTGAATGAGAAGGAACTGGAAGAGCAGGGCTTCATGGGCGGTTACCGAGCCAAAGTAGGCTGGGGTAAAGGCCGCAAGCCGGTAGCGAGTCATGAATATATGATACAGCTGGCAAGACGCACCGGAATATAAATTTTAATGCAATTAGGGGGAGTCATCGATGTCTATCTTTCACAGTAAAACCAATAAAAAACGAAAAAATTACTGGAAGGCCGCCTTTATCGTTAGCAGCCTGCTCGCCGTCATGCTGGTCCAGGGCTGCTCTTCTTCTAAAGGAGCAAATGAGGCGGCATCTGCTGATTCGGAGAAACCGACCGTTTTCAACTATGGTTATATCGGGATTAACAAGCTGAATGTTCCTTCCAGCGGGGCCGAGGGCTGGGGGTTCTACAAAGGAATTATCCAGGAGGAGCTGAAGAAGCACGGCATTACCCAGGTGAATCTGACCGCATTCCCTAACGGACCCGACCAGACTGAATCCTTGGTTAGCGGGCGGCTTGATGCTGGAAGTCTCGGAGACACTCCTGCCATTATCGCATATGCTTCGGGAGCCAAAACACGCCTGATCGCACAGCCGGCCACAAATTCGATCGGATATTTGATTGCCAAGAAGGGCGGCGCAGCGTCAGTGAAAGATCTGCAGGGCAAGACTATTGCTATCCAGAAAGGATCCTTCATGCATAGATATGTGGTGGGACTGCTGAAAAAGGAAGGCGTGAGTGATTACAAGCTGGTTCATATGCTTATCCCTGACGCATCCGCCGCTTTGGCCAGAGGAGACGTGGATGCTATGACCAATAATGGCGTACAGGCGCTGAAGCAGATAAATGAAGGTTACCCACTGCTGGATGATGCGACCAAGCATCCTGATCTGATCGGAACCGGTGCCACCGTCGCGTCCGAAGCTTTTCTCGCTAAATTCCCTGATTTCCCCAAAGTATGGAATGAAGCTCGTCTGAAAGCGCTGGATGACCTGAAGCAGCATGAGGATGAGTACTACCAATTTGCTGCAGATGCGCAGGGTACGACGCCGGATGTCATTAAAAAGATCAGTCCGATCAGCCAAATTAAAGATACGCCGTTTACAGATGAGGGACTGAAACTGATTGAAGGCACCAAGAACTTTCTCGTGGAAGAGAAGCTGGCGAAGAAGGACTTTAATATCAATGATTGGGTGCTGAAATAACACGGGACGGGACAGACTGGAGGAATGATTATGGCAGCCAGCCTTAATAACAAAATTACAGCAGACGTACTCGTTCTTGGCGGTGGGCCGGCGGGAGCATGGGCCGCATGGCGTGCGGCCTCCCAAGGGGCAAACGTCGTTCTGGCAGACAAAGGCTACCTGGGGACGAGTGGTGCCACAGCACCTGGAGGAACAACCCTGCTGGTGATTCCGCCGATCCGGCAGCTGCGGGAGGAGGCTGTGCAGGCAAGACTCCGGGCCGGTGGATATTTATCCGAGAATGCCTGGATTCACCGTGTACTGGACGAGGTGGAAGGCTACCTGGAGAAGGTGGAAGCATGGGGTTATCCTTTTCCCAGGGATCAGGAAGGACGTACGCTGCGCACCCATCTCCATGGACCGGAATATATGAAGCTAATGCGCAGAGCGGTGCGAAAGGCAGGTGTCCGGATTCTGGATCAGTCACCAGCATTAGAGCTGCTTCAGGATGAACACGGTGTAGGCGGTGCCCGTGGGGTGAATCGGCTTACTGGTGAGGAGTGGGAGGTTCGTGCTCATGCAGTTGTAATGGCTACGGGGGGCTGCACCTTTCTTAGCAAAGGGCTGGGCTGCAATGTGCTAACCGGAGAAGGATTATTAATGGCTGCGGAAACGGGAGCAGACCTGTCCGGGATGGAATTCAGCCGGCAGTACGCCCCTAGTGCCGGGTTTGGCAGTGTGACACGGGGCCGTATGCTGGCCTGGTCGACATTGTATGATCAGCAGGGTAACGAAATCAACCGGGGGGACCGTACCTTTGGCAGTCTGCAGCATCAGCTGATGAAGGGGCCCGTCTATTGCTCCATTAATCTGGCTGACACAGAAGAGAAGCGCCAGTTTCTAAGGCATGCGCATCCGATTTTCTTCATGCCGCTGGAGAGGGCAGGAATTGATCCGTTCCGCGATAAATTCCCGCTTACGCTGCGCTATGAAGGCACCATGAGAGGAACAGGCGGGTTGCGGCTGACAGGTACAGATTGCCGAACACGGGTGCCCGGGTTATTCGCGGCAGGGGATGCTGCTTCGCGCGAGAAGGTGACAGGCGCTATCTCCGGCGGCGGCGCCTATAATGCTTCATGGGCGATTTGCAGCGGGAACTGGGCCGGCAGCGGTGCGGCTGAATATGCGCTGTCTCACGCAGCAGACGCAGGGCACCGTATACTCCAGCCAGCGGGACGATATGGCCTGGTACATACTTCTAACACTGCGTCTCCGCTTAACAGCCGGGAGATCACTACCGCTGTCCAGCGTGAAATTCTGCCGATTCCTATCAATTTCTTCCGCAGCGAACCGGTGGTGCGCGGAGCGTTAGATCGGCTGCATCATCTGCTGCCTGATTTGCATCATCATGTGGCAGCTGATGATGTGAAGGAGCGGGTACGTGCGCGTGAAACAGCGGGAATGGTCGCTGTGGCCAGATGGATCTATACGGCAGCACTGGCGAGAAAGGAGAGCCGCGGGCTGCATGCCTTGGCAGAATATCCTGATCTTGACCCGCGTCAGACCCACAGACTGCTTGTATCAGGTATCGAAAGAATCCAGACCGCAGCAGAGAAAGTCCCTCATGCTTCCGAGCTGTCTGTACTGACTAAGGAGGGATCATCCTCATGATCGAGCTGGTGAGCCAAGATCGGTGTATCGGCTGTTCCCTGTGTGTGAAGGTCTGTCCAACGAATGTTTTCGATATGGCAGGCGAGGTACCTGTCATCGCCAGACAGGAGGACTGCCAGACCTGCTTTATGTGTGAAGCCTACTGTCCTGTTGATGCACTCTATGTTTCTCCTTTTGCGGAAGCTGCTGTAAAAGTCAATGAGAAGGCTCTCATTCAGCAAGGGCTTCTGGGTAGCTGGAGGGCAGAGATAGGCTGGGGCCGCAATGTGGAGACGACGATGGCCGAGCGGGACACGACACCCTTTTTTGAAGTATTTACGGAAACCCATCGGACAAAAAAGAGATAAGATACGATTCAGGTCACCAGGACGACGAACTGCGAAGCTGCCGGTAAGCTTCGGGTGAAGATCCGGTGGCCTGTTTGAACATTCGGCTGAAATGCGCCAGCTGTTTGAAACCCGCCAATTGGCTCACTTCGGTAATGGTCAGCTCGGGCTGGAACTGAAGGATCAATTTTGCCTGGTTGATTCGCCGGTGATACAGGTACTTAAAGACCGTGGTTCCTGTTCTTTCCTTGAATATGGAGACCAGATAAGACTTGGAGAGGTGCAGATGCTCCGCGATGTCATCAAGAACGATATCCTCCATGAAATGCTGCTCAATATAGTCCAGAATATACTGCACGTACTGCTCCTTTACGGTTTTTCGTTCAGCACGATCGTCCTGAAGACAGCGATCTGCCAGCATGGCCAGCAGATCGCAGATTTGAAGGATAAATCGCAGCGGTACACGGGCCTGACTTTCTGCTTTCCATGCAGCAAGTTCACTTAGCATACTCTCAAGGCCGGCACGTTCTTCGGGGAGAAAAGACACTCTGCAATTCCCAAGCTGTTCAAAAGGCATCAAGATTTCACGGCAGTAGTGCTCCTGGATATAATTCCGCAGCAGATCAGGGTCAAAATGAAGGGTCGACCGCACATAGGGCAGGCCATTCTCGGGATAAGCCCGGTGGAGCGTCCGGCCATGCATCAGGAGTACATCACCCGGCCGCAGATGATGCAGCTGTTCACCAATAATGTAACGGCAGGAGCCTTCATGAAAATAATACACTTCATATTGTACATGCGAATGGAAACCGTCCTGGGAGCTGGCAGTCAAAGGCTGAGAGGAACGATAGTTATAAATAACGGGGGGATCGAATCTCATTAAATCCGGCATGCTCCACAACCCTCCATAATCTGAATAGAACGCTTTCAATACACCTGAGGGTGCTATTGTATCATGTTCTAGGGAGAGAGGGGAGCACATCAGCCGGAATATTGAACGTTTAGTTTGTAGTCAGATGCCCCACAAAGCCGGTTAAGGCATTAGGGCGATTCCATGCTTCCTGCTGAGCGATGAGACACAATTCTGCGGCTTTAAAGGCGTGAGACTGGGTCATAGCGACTTCAGTACGCTGCAGCACATCCTGAATCAACAACCCGAAGAATGGATGTCCGACCTTACCCGAAGTGTTAAAATGATATTCTCCTTCATGATTAACCAAGTATACCTGATTACCACGGGTTTCCCGGCCCACATCGATGTATTTGCGCAGTTCGATATAACCGTCTGTTCCAAGAATCAAGGTGCGGCCATCTCCCCAGGTACCCAGCCCATCCGGAGTGAACCAGTCGACCCGCATATAACCGGAAGCCCCGCTGCTGCCTGTCAGGGACACCTCACCGAAATCTTCAAGCTCCGGATATTCGGGATGACTGAAATTGCCGACCCGGCTGAAATTGAGGACCGCATCCTCGGAAGAAGAAAAGGTAAGGAATTGCTCGATCTGATGGCTTCCGATATCACACAAAATGCCCCCGTATTGCGCTCTGCGAAAGAACCACTCCGGCCTGTTCTTGGCATTCAGCCGGTGCGGGCCGGTGCCCATGACCTGAACCACTCGCCCGATCGCACCCTGTTCAATCAGCTGCCCCGCATAAACGGCACTCTCCACATGCAGACGTTCACTGTAATACACCATGTATTTACAACCGGTTTGTGCAGCTGTATGCTCGGCTTCTTTTAGCTGGGCGAGCGAAGTGAAAGGCGCTTTATCTGTAAAATAATCCTTGCCTGCCAGCATAACCCGAATGCCCAGCGGACCTCGCTCATTGGGGATCGCAGCCGCTGCTACCAGCCTGATAGATTCATCCTCCAGCACAGCTTCCAGGGAAGGAGCGGCCTGCGCCTTAGGGAACTTCTCCTGAAATGCCTTTATTCTCTGCGGATCCGTATCGTATACCCATTTGACATTGGCACCTGCGGAGACCAGTCCGTTACACATTCCATAGATATGTCCGTGGTCGAGACAGACAGCTGCGATCGGGAACTCCCCATGGCCGCAGACTGGTCCGGTTTCGTAGGAGGTCGTTGGCGTATAGAACATTCCATCCTTATGACCTGTTGAACTCTTCAATTTACACTCACTCCTTAATATTTATTTGAAAGATTTCTGGATATCGGCAGGAGCTTGATCCGCATTTGAGGACTTCTTAACTGAATTAGAATGCTGGACACGCTGCTGAAGCTCCGCATCAAATTGGGATTCATCGAACGGCAGGTCAACCCAGCCGTCAGTCCATGTGGAGAGCAGCATTGCATTGGACAGGGTGAGCCCGCGGATACCCTCGTTTCCTGGAGCAATTAACGGAACATCCTCGCGAATGGCGGCAATCCAATTGGCGATGATACCGGGATGACCTGTTTCTTCCCCTTCGACAGGGACATCACAGCGCCAGCACTCGGGTTGACCGAAGCCGCCTTGAAAGCGTGCATTAAAAGCAGGTTCCGGTTCACGAAGCCGCCAGAAGCTCAATTGATTATTTTCGATAACGATCTTGCCGCGGTCTCCTGTCACTTCAAAACGGTTCGTGCCCGGAGCTTCCCCGGTCGTCGTGATGAATACAGCCGTAGCCCCATTCTCATACTCCGCATAGGCAGTCACATCATCTTCTACTTCAATGTCGCGGTACTTGCCGAACTGGCAAAAGGCCCTGATCCGTTTCGGCATCATACCGGTTGTCCATTGCAGAAGATCCAGCTGGTGAGGACACTGATTAACAAGCACACCGCCGCCTTCCCCGCTCCATGTTGCCCGCCAGCTGCTGGAATCGTAATAGCTCTGAGAGCGGTACCAGTTCGTGATGATCCAGTTCAGACGCCGGATCTCACCAAGCTCGCCGGACTGGATCAAATCCTTCAGCTTGATATAGAGCGGATTGGTCCGCTGATTGTACATGATGGCGAATACAGAGCCTTCCGCTTTGGCCGCTGCTTCATTCATCCGGCGTACCTGGGAGGTGGTAACCCCAGCCGGTTTCTCTACAAGCACATGCAGCCCCTGATCGAATGCCAACACTGCCAGTCTCGCATGATCGTAATGAGGAGTGGCGAGCAGGACCGCATCAATCGTGCCAGATCGGATGAGTTCATCTGAATCGTTCCAGAAAGGAACTTCAGCAGAGAGATGCTCCTGAGTCCAGCTGCGCATTTGTTCTCTTGCATCACAGACGGCAGTCAATACAGCTCCCGGAATCGCACCGGAGGAGAGCGTCCGAGCATGAGCGCTGCCCATGTTTCCGATCCCTATAACCCCTACCCGAATATTGTTCATTCGCATTCAGCCTCCGTTACTCCATATTTAAGTTTCCAGAATAAACATTTGTACAGACTTTGTTCATACATAGTTTAGATACGTTCTGTGAACCACTGCGCAAAATACTGGAGCATATCAGCACTTGAGGACTGCCCGCTAAAGTCCTCTACGCCCAGGTAACCTGAATACTGCACATGCTGAAGGTCGCCGATCAGCTGCTCCCAGGGGACCATTCCGGAGAACAGGGGCTCCCAGCGGCATCTCCATTGATGATCAGACCGATACCATCCTGCATTCTTAACATGAACGTGCGCGAGGTAAGGTCCCAGCAGCTCAAGGCCCATCCGGTAATTTTCATATCCTTCATGCACCATATTCCCGGGATCATACAGCACGCCGATCAGATCGGGATTCAGATGCTGAATCAGGCGCAGGGCTAGTGAAGCGCTTGGGGTAATCGTCTCGTGGTGAGTTTCGACGAGTGCTTTGACCTGGTATTGCTGGGCCATTTCCTGGACGGCACTTAAATAGGTCACGGCTTCCCGCTCCAAGTCCCGAAAATACCTCGTGCGGTCATAACGCGGGATCCCGACTCTTATCATCGCACTTTCCAGCTGACGGGCTGAAGTGAAGGCCTGCTCGGCTGCCGCAAGATCCCCGCATTGGAGATAAGGAACGAGCGCAGCTGCTGTAAGTCCTTGCCGCTGCATCGATTCCACTATCGGTGGAATCGTCTCGGCCGCATGCTCAGGGTCAATGGAGCACCTGTTATGCCGCCAATAGGAGGCAGGCTCCTGCTGTGCGTCTGCAGGAATTGCAGCATAACGCCACTCAATACCATGAATTCCGGCAGAAGCGGCAGCAGAGATCAGTTCTGCCGGTAATAAGTCCGGCGTGCACACCGTAAATACAGACAACCTCATAAAGTTCACCAGCTCCTTTTCATTCAGAGTCTCAACGGGATTGTAGCACGAGTCCAGGTTTAGAAGAGGCAGGGAAGAGGATTAGATGAAGCAGAGATAAGCATCGGAAGAAACACTTCACTTTCAGTCAAATCATCATTGCATTCGCAACATTGTCCCCGGGTTAACCCAAGCACAAACAGCCCCTCCTGGAATACAAGGAAGCGGCTGTTCGGATGCATGACAAGCCATTTCATTCGTGTTCTCTTTGTTAAAAGAATCGAATGCTGCCCAATGTCTGACGATATTCACGTGGGCTCATTCCGGTCCAGCGTTTGAACTGTCTGCTGAAGTGAGCAAGACTGGAATATCCCAGCATAGAAGCAATCCGCGTCAAATCCAGATCAGGCTGCTGGATTAGCTGTTTGGCTTCATGCAGTTTCAGCTCGGAGAGATATTTGCGCGGGGAAATTCCGTATACCTTCTGGAATACTTCCAGGGCGTATCCTGGGCTGATTTTGAGTTTGACAGCAATATCCTCAATTCGAATCTCTTTCTCTCGGAGGAGTTCCTTCTGAATCACGTCAGAGTTAAATTGGGACTTGATGGACTGGGCAATCAAGGTGGCATAATGGACGACTGTAGGAGAGACGGCGGTTTCTGCCTTGGCAGTCACATGCTGAGCCAAAATATTCAGAATCTCGAACAGACCAGACTGGATACGGAACAGATCTGCGGTTGTATATTGTTCATCTCCCTGGATTAGATTGACCCATCGCATCATAGCTTCTCTTAGCCGTTGATTGTCTTCGCTTCCAGCAGGGAAGAAAATTTGACCGGACCGGCTCATCTCCTGTCTGAACATCGGGTCGTCCAGATTGAAGTGGGAGCTGAAATAGCTGAGTCCTTGGTCAACCACACACTCAACGATATGGCGGGTACCCGGAGGAATGAGAAGAATATCACCTTGATGAAGATCATAAACGATATTTTCAAGCACGGTTCGCTGTGAGCCTTTTAGTATCAGCATAATTTCGAAAGCGATATGTGCCTCTTCCGGAACGGCCCACCCTTTTGGAACTTCCTGAGTATGGGCGCCGAACAGTTTGATGTTCCAGTCGATGGCAGGGAGCCAGCGGGAATTAGGGAATAGATAAGAACGGAATTGTTCTGGAATGATCACTTATATATACCACCTTGGATTTGGGCAAATTTAACTTGGTTTAGCGTATCTCTTTTTGTGAAAGCGATTGCTATAATGACTCTAACGCACGTAGGCCACTTTAATCAAGCGGGGAGGACATCTTCATAATGAATCCAGCTATTCAGCACTATTCAACGACGCCGGGCCGCAGCTGGCATGAACTGGCTCACAAGGTTACATCAGAACGAGCCAATTTGTCTTTTACAGGCCAGGAATTTCAGATTGTAGAAGGCTTTGGAGGCTGCTTTAACGAGCTTGGATATATTGCGCTTCAGCATCTTAGTGAAGAGCAGCGTCAAGAAATTTTCTACGCTCTTTTTCATCCGGAAGGTGAGCACCGATTTAGCATCTGCAGACTCCCGATTGGGGCAAGTGATTATGCTGAATCGTGGTACAGCCATAATGAAGTGGATGGCGATCTGGAGATGGAGCATTTTTCGATTGAACGGGATTTCAAGTATTTGATTCCTTATATCAAGGAGGCGCTGGCATATAACCCGAATCTCAAGTTGTTTGCTTCTCCATGGAGCCCGCCGACCTGGATGAAGTTCCCTAAGGCCTATAATTCCGGCACGCTTCGATGGGAGAAGGGAATTCTGGAAGCGTATGCACTTTATTTTGTTAAATTTGTGCAGGCCTATCAGGAAGCAGGCATTACTATCCATCAGGTTCATGTTCAGAATGAGGTTATCGCCGACCAAAAGTTTCCTTCCTGTGTGTGGACAGGGGAACAGCTTCGTGAATTTATATCGGATTATCTTGGCCCTGCCTTTGAACAGCACGGGCTTGATACTGAGATTTGGCTGGGAACCATCAATGCACCCGATCCCTGGGAAGAGCTGATCAAGAAGAAATCAACTGATTTTGATAACTATGCGGCTGTCGTTCTGAGTGATCCTGAGGCTTATAAATACATTAAAGGAGTAGGTTACCAATGGGCCGGTAAAAATGCCATCCAGCGCACAGCTGCCAGTTATCCAGAGCTCCGTTATATGCAGACCGAGAATGAATGCGGGGATGGATTGAACAGCTGGGATTACGCCCGATATGTTTACAACCTCTACCAGCACTATTTTACGAATGGCGTAAATGCCTATATTTACTGGAACATGATTCTGGAGCCAAAAGGTCGGAGCACCTGGGGCTGGGAGCAAAATTCCATGATTACCGTTGAGCCGGAGCATAAAAACACGGTTTATAATCCGGAATTCTATGTGATGAAGCATTTTGCACGCTATGTAGTTCCGGGCGCACGCCGCATCGGTTTGCAGGGACCCTGGAATGGCAAGTCTTCAGCCTTCTGCAATCCTGATGGCAGTATCGTTATCGTTGTGAACAACCCCTTCAAGGATATGCGGCATTTGAATCTATCCTATCAGAATCAGACACTGCAATTTGAATTGAAGGAAGAATCGTTTAATACGATTGTAATCCGGTCATAAACATCAAAAAAGTAAGTATGCTGACGCTTCACTTAAGTGAAGTGCAGCATGCGCTTACGTTTGAAAACGGTACCATATTTTACACAAGATGATACGGAGGAAGCATCATGAATACTGCAGGCAGTAAAATCCGCTTTGTGGAGCGTTTGGGATATGGGATTGGTGACTTTGCCAGTAATTTGATCTATGCGGCGATCACGTCGTTTTTGTTGTTTTATTACACCGATGTAGCCGGTCTGGCCAGTGGTATTATCGGGACCATTATGTTCTTAACCCGCGTGTTTGATGCTTTCGTCGATGTTGGCGTAGGGATACTCGTAGACAAGACAAGGTCCAAGCATGGTAAAGCGCGGCCCTGGCTGTTATGGATGTGCGTACCGTTCGGAATCGTTGCATTCCTGCTGTTCTCCGTACCGGATATCGGCAGCACGGGCAAGTTGATCTACGTGGTCGTCACGTATTTGCTAGTTAACATCATTTTCTCAGCTATTAACATCCCATATGGTGTGCTGGGGACACTTATTTCACAGGACCAGTATCAGCGTACCGTGCTTAATATTTTCCGCATGTTTCTCTCCACGGTCTGCTCTGTGATGATGGGCGTATATGTACTCCCGATTGTAAATACGATGGGCGGCGGAAGAGCAGCCTGGTCGATCACCTTCGCGATATTCGGCGTGCTGTCGATTGTATTGTTTATTGTAACGTTCCTGACAACCAAAGAACGGGTAACTCCTTCTGCAACGACGACCGAAGCCATGCAGCATGTACCTGTCAAAAAAGGGGTAGCTGCATTGTTCAAAAACAAGTATTGGGTTATGATGCTGGTCTTTATGGTGATCGCTTACATTACCAATGGCTTGGGAGGCGCTAATGTTTATTTTGCCCGTTATGTACTGGGGGACGAAGGCTTGATGGGAATGATCACGATATGTTCGTTGGTACCCATGCTGCTGGGCATGTTCCTGGTTGCTCCATTAGTCAAGCGTACAGGCAAGCGTAACGCCATGATCGCTGGCTCCATGATCAGCAGTGCAGGATTAATTCTAATGATGATCCATCCCACTTCCATTTTGCTGGTCATGGTTGGACTGGTAGTCAAGAGCCTTGGAATGGCGCCAATGGCTGGCTCCATGTGGGCGATGCTGGCGGACACGGTTGAATACGGGGAATGGAAAACAGGGATTCGCAATGAAGGCCTCGTCTATAGTGCAGGCAGCTTTGGTACCAAGGTAGGCTCCGGTCTTGGCGCGGCTCTGATCGGCTGGATCTTGGCGTGGGGAGGATATGTTGCCGAACAGGCACAACAAACCTCAACGGCTCTTATCTCTCTTCAGGCACTGTTTATCTATATCCCGCTAATTTTTAATATTCTGATGATCGTGATTCTGATTTTCTATAAGCTGGACCGTGAGTATCCCGTTATTCTTAAGGAACTGCAGGACCGTAACATGTCTGGTCATCACGAATTGAGACCGGTACCCAAGGAAGTAACCGGAACGAATGATAATCCCAAACTGACTTATTGAGGAGGCTTTCAAGATGGAGAAATTACTCTACGGCGTTGCTTATTATGATGAATATATGCCATATGACAGGCTGCAGGAAGACATCGAGCTGATGAAAGAGGCAGGGATCAATGTCGTCCGTATTGCAGAATCCACTTGGAGTACACATGAGCCGCAGAACGGTGTCTTTGATTTTAGCTCAGTGGACCGGGTGCTGGATGCCATGCATAAGGCAGGTATTCAGGTGATTGTCGGTACCCCGACGTACGCTGTGCCGACGTGGATGGTAAAACAGCATCCGGATATCCTGGCGACAACAGCCCAGGGACCCGGCAAGTATGGAGCAAGACAGATTATGGACATTACTCATCCTGCGTATCTCTTCTACGCGGAGCGTATCATCAGAAAAATGATCTCCCGTGTGGCAAAGCATCCTGCTGTGATCGGCTATCAGACAGATAATGAGACGAAACATTACAACACAGCAGGGCCGAATGTGCAGCTTCAGTTCGTTAAATATATAAGAGAAAAATTCAAGACACTGGACGCTGTAAATGATGCTTTTGGTCTTGATTATTGGAGCAACCGTATTAACAGCTGGGAAGACTTTCCGTCGGTCATCGGGACGATTAATGGCAGTCTAGGGGCCGAATTCTCCAAGTTTCAGCGGCAGCTGGTTACAGATTTCCTGGGCTGGCAGGTTTCCCTTGTCAATGAATATAAGCAGCCGCATCAGTTTGTCACTCAAAACTTTGATTTCGAATGGCGCGGACATTCTTATGGCGTGCAGCCGGATGTGGATCATTTTGCAGCTTCCAAGCCGTTTGACATTACCGGAGTCGATATTTATCACCCCTCGCAGGATGATCTGACCGGTATTGAAATTTCATTTGGCGGTGATATGGCCAGGTCCACTAAGAACAGCAATTATCTGGTGCTGGAGACAGAAGCTCAAGCTTTCGTGAACTGGGTTCCATATCCAGGCCAACTGCGGCTGCAGGCTTTCAGTCATCTGGCCTCTGGTGCCAACATGGTGGCCTACTGGCATTGGCATTCGATCCATAATTCGTTCGAGACGTATTGGAAAGGATTGCTCAGTCATGATTTGCAGCCAAACCCGGTCTACAATGAAGCAATAACTATCGGCCGCGACTTTGCCAGACTGTCGGATAAACTGGTGAATCTCAAGAAGAACAACAAGGCGGCCATTCTCTTTAGCAATGAGTCGTTGACTTCAATAGATTGGTTTAAGTTCAGTTTCCAGAGCAGTAAAAATTATAACGATGTCGTTCGTCTCGTCTATGATGAGCTGTACAAAATGAACATAGGCTGCGATCTCATCGATCCTTCTGTGGAGGAAATCGATTCATATGATCTTATTGTAGTTCCTGCCCTATACACCGCTTCGGACCGTTTGTTGAAGCGTCTGAACCAATATGTAGAGCAGGGAGGACACGTGATATATACGTTTAAGAGCGGATTCACGGATGAGCATGTGAAGGTGAGGACGATACCTCAGCCCGGGATTATCAGCGAAGCCTGTGGAATCTCCTATCAATTGTTCGTTGAACCCAAGCAGGTTAGTCTGAAAAATAACCCGTACAGGGTGTCAGAAGCTGATAATCAGGTGCACACCTGGATGGAGCTTATTACACCAGACTCTGCTGAAGTACTGGCTTCCTATGATCATCCGCATTGGGGACAATATGCCGCGATTACGCGGAATTCCTACGGCAAAGGCATCGCAACCTACATCGGCTGTATGGTAAGTTCAGCGGTCATGCACGCCATTCTGGAGGAGGCTGTGAGGCAGGCGGGGTTATGGGGCCCGGATCAGGAGCTGGCTTTTCCTTTGATCACTAAGTCGGGTCTCAATGAAGCTGGCCGGATGATCCGGTACATTTTTAACTACTCGGATGAAGCGGTTGAGTGGAAGCATGTCCATGCGTCAGGCACCGAGCTGCTGACGGGTGAAGCCGTTGAGCAAGGCCAGAGTATACGGCTGGATCGCTGGGGCTTTGTAATTATTGAGGAAGAAATGTAATTCATCACAGCAAAAAAAGCAGGAGCCCTTGGTAATTGGGGCTCCTGCTTTTATATAAAGGTGAAACAGGTTATACAGCATGTCGTTCAGCATCATTATCCTTGCATTCGTCCGAGCAGTAGCCTTCATGTTCTTCCAGACAGTCCTCACATACCAGATGCTGCTTGTGGCACAGATCATCAGCACAATTGATGTAATGGTCCGTCGGGCTTCCGCAGTGGTGGCATTTGCCGATCACTACGTCCTCATCGGTCTGATTGATCCGCACCGAGATCCGCTCGTCAAAGACGTACATTTTACCATCGAACAGACGGCCTTGTACTTCCGGGTCCTTGCCATAAGTGGCAATTCCGCCGTCAAGCTGGGCGACATTCGTGAAGCCCTCATTCAGAAGCACACCGGTCAGCTTCTCACAGCGGATACCACCGGTGCAGTAAGTCAGGATCTGCTTGTCCTTTACGTCCTGCAGATTCTCCCGGATCCATTCCGGGAACTCACGAAACGATTCCACATTCGGGCGGATGGCGTTACGGAAATGACCGAGGTCGTATTCATAATCGTTGCGCCCGTCCAGAACGATCACATCTTCACTCTGCAGCTTTTCAAAAAATTCCTTGGGCGCCAGACGCTCGCCGCTGATCACATTTGGATCAAGAGGTGTTTCATAACGGAGTGTAACCAGCTCTTTCTTGGGACGGACAAAAAGCTTCTTGAAAGCATGCGTCTCTGACTCGTCGATCTTAAAGACCATATCAGAGAAAAGGGGATGTTTATGCATGTATTCCATGTATGCTTTAGTCTGCTCCATCGTACCGGATAAGGTACCGTTAATCCCTTCTTCAGCGATCAGAATCCGGCCCTTTACGCCAAGCTCTTTACAGAAGGCAAGGTGCTCGGAAGCGAACGCTTCGTAATTATCGATATGAACATATTTATAATAAAGCAAAATTCGAAATGAACTGTTATTTTCCATGTTGAATGCTCCTTACCTCATTATCTCGAGAACAAAAAAATTGCCAGAATGGTTCACCTGATAATGCTAAGACACTTCATCAGGTTAGTCAACATTTTTGTTTCGAAAGTATTTGCCAATTCAGATTTTATTTTCAAGGTTCGAAACAGCATGTTTTTCGGGCCTTCGCATATTTTGCGTAACCGGTGCCATAGGTTCTGCGTATAAGCTAGGAACAGCTCCCCACAAATCTACAGTACAAAAGTAGAGGTTATCCGCCTATGAGTATAAATTGGAATCAAAGTTGGAAATCAGAAGAGCATGCCTGCAGCAGCTACCAGCAGGCTGAGCAGCAAGCCGGTGCGTATTTTGCCAGGCTGGAACAGCTGGCACGTGAGAGAACGTTTATCTCCGAATTAATGAGCTCATTTGAACAATGGGGCAGGCATCACGTCTCTTCACGATCCTGGCCCTCGTTTTTGTTCCGCCGCAGACAGCAGCCTGATCCCAAAGATTATCAGCGCTACATTCAATGGCTGGAATTCACCGGCAAGCTGGATGCCTATCTCGAAAGGAGTATCTCTTACATCTATATGAGGGATCTCGGCAAATCACTGAATTCCCAGCAGACACAGCAGAGGGTGCGTCAAGTCGTCAACGATGTCAAACAGCAGCTGGTCCATACCGAATCAGGTCACGTCCGAGGTTCCGAAGAAATGATCAGCCTGGCAGGCCTGTACCGCTGGGGGCAAAAGGAAGGCATCGAATCTGCGGTCATCTGGCTGATGGATAAGCTGAAGCAAGTAGCCGGTAACATACCCGAAGGTATGGATGCGGAGCAGGCTCAGCGCAAACTGATTAAGCTTGTGGTAGGCGTCGTGATGCATGTCTATGAAGAGCTTGGAGAAGATACTCCCACAGCTGAGCGGACCCGCAGGCTCGATGAAGCAATACGAGTGGGCTACTCCTACGGTTTAACCTATCCATTCATCGACGACCTGCTTGACTCCCAGGTGCTGACTGCAGATGAGAAAATACAGTACACCTCCATGATCCGTTCTGCGCTGCTTACCGGTGTCGTTCCTCCGCTCGGCAAGTGGGCCAGAGTAAACCGCCGGATGCTGGTGTACATCCATTCCGAGCTGCGTGAAGCCTTTGAGTACATTCGAAACCTGCAGCGTCAGGAAACACAGAAAGCCTTCTTCGAGCAGTCCTATATCTTTTTTCGTTCTCAGGAGGAGGACCGGAACAAGGTACTGATGTTCGCCGGTTACTCGAATGAAGAGCTGTATGTTCCTATTATTCTTAAGTCGGCAGCCTCCCGAATCATCGTCCGGTCGGTTCTGGCATCGCCGGAAGATGCAAATTATGAGGCTAATATGTTTTATTATGGTATCTATAATCAGCTGGCTGACGATTTTACCGATATGTTCGACGATCTGCAGGAGGGTGCAGTTACTCCTTACACTTATTATCTGACACACCGGCGGCAAAGGCCGGACTTGATCAACCCGTTCGAACTCTATTGGACGGTCATCTCTCACCTGATTCATCATGTGTATCACAGCGATCCGGCAACCCGGGAGGTCATACTTGACCGTGCTGTTAACGGACTCAAACGCTGCCGACAGCGTCTGGGCGTGTCCCGGTATGAGGAGTTAATGGCAGAGCTGACCTACGGGATTCCTGAATTGAACGAAACAATCCAGTATTATGTCCGCAAAGCCGGTGACGTGGATTTCTTTGACAAGCTGCTGCGTGACCAGTTCGTTCAGGGTCTGCGCAATAACAAGCAGGAGAGAGAGCAGTTCAAGCAGACGGTAGACGACATACGTATACAGATTAACGAACAACTCAAGATTCAGGACAGCAGCAGCCCCGTTTCACTGGATTCACCGCTGGTAGAAGCTGCGAATTACAGCCTGAACGGGGACGGTAAAAGACTGCGTCCTGTAATGGCGTGGTATATGGGTGTCAAGCGATATGGTCTGGACCCTGCTGCCATCATGCCGCTGCTTCGTTCATTAGAATACATGCATACCGCGTCACTGATCTTCGATGACCTGCCTTCTCAGGATAATGCAGCAAGCCGACGGGGACGTCCTACCCTGCATCAGGTTCATAACAGTGCGACTGCTGAGCTGACCGGACTTTTTCTTATACAGAAGTCTATCGAAGAGCAGTCTTCCCTGAAGTCTTTTGCGCCGGATACCGTATTGAAGCTGATTGGTTATTGTTCCAGGCGTGCAGGCGATATGTGTCTAGGCCAGGCGATGGATCTGGAATCCAAAGGCAGAGCGCTTAGACTGGAAGAGCTGAATCAATTGTGTTATTACAAGACAGGGATTGCTTTTGAAGCCTCTCTTGTCATGCCGGCCATTCTGGCTCAGGTCAGCGATCAGGAGATGGAAGCCTTGAGGAGATATGCCTATCATGCAGGGATTGCCTTTCAGATCAAGGATGACCTGCTTGATGAAGAGGGAGAATCCCAGCAGCTGGGTAAGCCGGTTGGTCAGGACATCAGCAATAACCGTTCTACTTTTGTTACCATTTTGGGTAATGAAGGGGCAAAGCGGGCGATGTGGGAGCATTACTGTGACGCTGAAGATGCACTAAAAAACATCTCCGGAAACAGCGCGTTTCTGCAGAACCTGCTTCATTATTTGATCCATCGGGAGCGATAATTGGACTTCGCCGAAAAAAACAGTTTACTTCTTCCTACTAACTTTGATATCATGATCGCAATATAGCAACTGCATCTGCAGATTGCGCTACACGAAATGCGATGAAGAGACGAGTAGATAAATCCATTTCTTCAACAGAGAGCTCCGGCGGCTGAAAAGGGGCAAGAGATGATTTATTGAACAAAGACTCTGAGCAGCACACCGGAACTTCAAAGCGAAGGGGTGGTGTGACAGGAGCTCCTGTTACAGAGCCGGAGTATCAAGCAGCTTTGGCATGCTGTACTCGAAGAGGCAGATATGGCGACATGTCCGCGAATATGGGTGGTACCACGAGTCCAGATCTCGTCCCTAAGACTTACGTCTTGGAGGTGGGATTTTTTATTTTGTCTGAAACTTGCCATCAAAGGGGCTCACAGATTCGATCCGTCTGAATAGTAATTTAGAAGAAGATCGAACATCTGCTGCATACATCTATTGAAGAAGCCATTGCGAAAGGATTGGATTCAGTTATGTCAAACAAACTGCGGGTTGGTATTGTTGGTGGTACGGGAATGGTTGGACAGCGTTTCGTGGAGCTGCTTGATCAGCATCCATGGTTCGAAGTAACCGCAATTGCGGCGAGCGCAAGCTCTGCGGGCAAAACCTATGAAGAGTCGGTAAAGAGCAGATGGAAATTGTCGACACCGATGCCTGAGAACGTGAAAAATATTGTGGTTCAGAATGCAGCCGAGGTTGAAACCTTTGCTTCTGAGGTGGATTTTGTATTCTGTGCAGTAGATATGAAGAAGGATGAGATCAAAGCACTGGAAGAAGCTTATGCCAAAACGGGCACACCGGTCATTTCCAATAACTCGGCTCACCGCTGGACTCCGGACGTTCCGATGGTCATTCCTGAAATCAATCCAGCCCATCTGGAAGTGATTGAAGCACAGCGTCAGCGTCTCGGCACAACAACCGGCTTCATTGCCGTGAAGCCGAACTGCTCGATCCAAAGCTATGTACCTGCTTTGCACGCACTCAAAGCGTTCGGACCAAGAGAAGTGGTTGCTACTACCTATCAAGCGATCTCAGGCGCAGGCAAGAACTTTAAAGACTGGCCTGAAATGCTGGATAATGTGATTCCTTACATCGGCGGGGAAGAAGAGAAGAGCGAGATGGAACCACTGCGGATCTGGGGTGCGGTAGAGAACGGTGAGATTGTTAAATCAAGTGCGCCGCTGATCACGACACAATGCATTCGTGTTCCGGTAACAGATGGTCATATGGCTGCTGTATTCGTGAATTTTGAGAACAAGCCTTCCAAGGAAGAAATTCTGAAGTGCTGGGCCGAGTTCAAGGGCCGTCCACAGGAATTGAACCTGCCGAGCGCGCCGAAGCAGTTCATTACGTACTTCGAAGAGGAGAACAGACCTCAGACGAAACTGGATCGCGACATTGAGGGTGGCATGGGTGTGTCAACAGGCAGACTGCGTGAGGATTCCCTGTATGATTATAAATTTGTCGGGTTATCCCACAATACCCTGCGTGGTGCTGCCGGCGGTGCTGTATTAATCGCTGAACTGTTGAAGGCCGAGGGCTACATTCAACCTAAATAAGTGAGCGGGATGAGACCCGAACCCTGAATAGGACTGCCATATCTCATGGCAGTCCTATTTGATTTATCCGCTGTTTTGATTCAGGTATTGATCATGTATTCATCCAATTTTATTCGGCTTGCCGAGTAAAAAAAACTTTTGCACTTTGATGTCTCATCGCCTACAATAGACACAGATACTGATAATCATTATCACAATGAATATTGAAGGATGACGACGGATGAGACTGACGGATACGAGTATAGAACAAGCAGTTAAAGTCATGGATTTGGAACGGGTGAATGACCTTGTTCGGCATAGACTTTACGATATGGGAATTATGGAAGGTACAATGATTTGCCTCCGCAAGAAGCTTCCATTCGGCGGACCCTGCACGATCGAAACCAATGGTCAGTGGATTGCGATAAGGCATAAGGAAGCACAAGGCATACAGGTCGAGGCCGTATGACGAACATCGCACTAATCGGAAATCCCAATACAGGCAAGACTTCTTTATTTAATGCGCTAACCAGCTCCTATGAATATGTAGGTAACTGGGCAGGCGTGACGGTAGAGAAAAAGGTGGGTACACTCTCTAATCATTATGGAGAGCTGATTGATCTGCCCGGTGTCTACTCTCTGAGCCCCTTATCCAGGGATGAGAGTGTAACTACGCATTATCTTCTGCAGGACCGTCCGGATTTGCTTCTGAATGTCGTAGATGCATCCCAGCTGGAACGGAATCTCCATCTCACACTGCAGCTTCTGGAATACGGTCAGCCCGTATTCATTGCTCTTAACATGACGGATGTTGCCGCAAGACGGGGGATTCGGATTGATGAGAGCCAGCTGGCAGAACAGCTAGGGGCTGCGGTTATTCCTGTTGTGGCTCGCTCGGAGCAGGGCTGTAAGAAGCTGCTAGAGCAGCTTACGTCGGTACAATTGAATCAGCAGAAACAAGGCCCACGATATGATTCGGTCTTGGAAGAGTGGATCGCCGGCTTGATGCAGCTTCTTCCGGATGGAACTCTATCCAGACGCTGGCTCGCCATTCAGCTGATGGAAGGGAACCAGCCTGTATATGATTATGTCGGCAGAGTTACGGATGCGTCCCGGATTGACAATTGGATTAGCACAGCAGAACAGCAGCTTCAGGAAAAGACAGGGATTAAGAGTCTGCGCCAGTACATCCGCCTTCAGCGGTCTGAAGTGATCAAACAGCTGATTGCTGGCAGTCTTCAGAATACGGCTCCGGCCGGCTCCAATGTATCTGTGAGACTGGATCAGGTTGTAACGAATAAATATTTGGGGATACCGATCTTTTTGCTCTTTATGTATTTGACCTTCAAGCTGACGTTTGATTGGGTGGGTACCCCTGTATCTGATCTGCTGGACTCATTCTTGAACGGACCTCTCAGCAGCGGACTTACCCGCCTGCTGGATGCGGTGAATGCGGCCTCCTTTATTAAGGATGTCATCCTGAACGGAATTGTAGCAGGGGTAGGCGGTGTCCTAGTATTTGTTCCACAAATATTCATGCTGTTTCTTATCATTTCATTCATTGAGGATTCAGGTTACATGGCCCGGATTGCGACGGTTATGGATCGATTGATGGAAGGCGTCGGGCTGAACGGCAAAGCTTTTATTCCTATGATTATCGGATTTGGCTGTAATGTCCCCGGGATTATGGCAGCGAGAACGATCGAACAGCCCAAGGAGCGCCTGCTTACGATTCTGCTTACACCGCTAATGTCCTGTTCTGCCCGCTTATCTGTATACAGCTTGTTTGTCGGGACGTTCTTCCAGTCCAATCAGGCACTGATCGTACTCTCGCTCTATGTGCTTGGGGTGGTCGTCGCTCTGGTGCTTGCCAAGCTCTTCTCTACTACCCTGTCCAAGGAAGAAGAGTCCTTCTTTGTGGTTGAACTGCCGCCTTATCGGATTCCGCAGTGGAAGACACTTGCTCGCAGTACATGGGAAAAAGGGAAAGGGTTTGTGCGCAAAGCGGGAACGTTTATCTTTGGAGGCTCTGTCGTCATTTGGCTGCTCAGCTACACAGGCTTGCATGGCTGGAATGTACCTATTAATGAGAGCTTCCTGAAAAATATCGGCAGTATCATAGCCCCTGTGCTGTCTCCGCTTGGTTTTGGAGACTGGCAGGCTGCTGCAGCCCTTCTAACCGGTTTCCTCGCGAAAGAAGTAGTTGTATCTACGATGAATATAATTTATGCAGCTCCGAGTGTCGCAGGTTTACAGGGGGAGCTGACCCATTTTTTTACGCCGCTGCAATCATACAGCTTTATGGTGTTCATTCTTCTGTATGTGCCCTGTCTGGCAACGGTAGGGGTCATACGCAAAGAAACCTCCTCGGCCAAATGGACCTGGTTTTCCGTTGGTTATGCGCTTGTGGTGGCTTATCTGATTTCTTTCGTAATTTACCGTGTGGGACTTCTGCTTGGATTCTAGTAAAAAGTTAAAGGGTGAGATGAGATGATCTTTACGATTATAGCGAGTGCTGGAATTTTTGGTTACGCAGGCTGGACACTTTCCCGTTACGTGCGCAAAACAAGACAAGGCAAATGCGCGGCCTGCTCACTGAATCAATCCTGCCAGACGGCCTGCTCGGATATGATGAAAACTGTTTCCTAATGCAATGCTGCAGCCTTCGATACCTTAAGGTATCGAAGGTTTTTTTGTGCATTCTATTCAACGCAATAAAAAAGGGAATGATTGACATATAATGCAGGTTTGAGTAGAATAATAACGAACTATGAAAGCGCATACATATTTGGGTTCTGAGAGGAGGTGGTGGATTCTCTTATTTGTACACCAAACCATTTAGTATGAGAGGGAGAATGTTAAATGAAATCAAAGATGAACATGAAACCAGCTTCTATCCTATTGTCTCTGACACTAGTGCTGGCCTTGTCCAGTTTCCTGCTGCAGCCCTTTACAACCGCTTTTGCAGCTGACGCTTCCGGAACAACAGCGAGCATGTCGGATATTCTGAAGAATCAGCGGTCTGATGGCGGGTGGAGAAAAGATTATTCAGAGACGAGTGGAGAATGGTCCAAGTCAACCATCGATAATAAAGCGACATATACCGAAATTCGCAGGCTGGCAAGTGAGTATTCAAAAACAAAAGACAGTAAATATTCGGCTGCAGCGATTAAAGGAATTAACTTTCTCCTGAACATGCAATACGCTAACGGGGGCTGGCCTCAGGTCTACCAGAGCTCGGGTTATCACCAGCACATTACTTATAATGATAACGCGATGATCAGCGTCATGATTCTGCTGGATGAGGTGGCAGCGAGAAAGGGTGACTTTGCTTTTATTGATAGTGCTCTGGCAGACCGCAGCAAACAGGCCGTTGCGAAGGGTGTAGAGTGTATTCTGAAGACACAGGTAACTGCGAATGGCAAGCTTACCGTATGGGGACAGCAGCATGATTCTGTAACATTAAAGCCTGCCGGTGCGAGAGCATACGAAGTGCCTTCCCTTTGCTCCAGTGAGAGTGTCAACATCGTGAAGTTCCTTAAAACGAGATCCGCTACCTCGCAGATTACAGCCTCCATCAAAGCTGCCGAAGATTGGTTCAAAGCTGTGAAAATTACAGGCATCAAAGTGGTGAAAACCAGTGATGATGTTATCGTTGTTAGCGATCCAAGTGCAACCACACCAATCTGGACACGCTTTTATGAACTGGGTACGAACAAGTCCATCTTTGTAGGACGTGACGGTATCGTTCGATATAAGCTGAGTGAAATTGAACAGGAGCGGAGAACCGGGTATGCCTGGTATGGAACATGGCCTTCCTCACTGGTTAATTAATTTTTGATCGTTTCCGCTTCATCTAAGTCTGTATAGCCTCCGATCCCCCCTAGGGATGTTGGAGGCTTTATGGCATGGCGAAAGCAAGTGCCTGTTCACAGACCGGTTTCAACGATCCATATATTGCAAATAATAATGAAAGTAATCATATTGTTTACAGTTCACACGGTTGAAAGTAAAATGAATAAATATTTAGAACAGCAGACAAGCATCAGGGGGGAACAATTTGAATCAACCGTTTGGAACCTATTTAACTTTGGGAATTTATTTTATCGGCATGCTGGTCATTGGCTGGTATGCGTTCCGCAAATCGACAGGCGACCTGGAAGGATACATGCTGGGAGGCCGCGGTGTAGGTCCGTTTGTCACGGCTCTGTCAGCTGGAGCAGCCGATATGAGCGGCTGGATGCTGATGGGGCTTCCAGGCTCGGTATTTGTGAAGGGCATTTCCGGAATGTGGATTGTCGTAGGACTTAGTCTGGGCGCTTATCTCAACTATGTGTATGTCGCACCGCGTTTGCGTATTTACACTAAGATTGCACAGGATGCCATCACGATTCCTGATTTCTTTGAAAACCGCTTCATGGACCGGTCGAGACTACTGAAGCTGATTTCGGCGGCAGTTATTCTGATCTTTTTTACGTTCTATACCTCTTCTGGCATGGTATCAGGCGGACGTTTTTTTGAATCTGCGTTTGGCATGGATTACCGGTTCGGGCTCTTCCTGGTGACCTCCATCGTCATTGCATATACCTTGTTCGGGGGATATCTGGCAGTCAGTTTGACCGACTCGGTCCAGGGGCTCATCATGTTCGCCGCCTTAGTTGCGATTCCTTCAGTCGCAATCTATCATTTAGGCGGGTTCAAAGCATCGTTTGACATTGTGAATCAATTAGACCCGGCGCATTTCAACCTCTTTCAGGGTGTGCAGACAGCAGGAATCCTGTCACTTCTGGCATGGGGTCTTGGATACTTTGGACAACCGCATATTCTGGTCCGCTTTATGTCCATTACCTCCGCTCGTGAGCTCAAAACCGCCCGTCGGATCGGGATCAGCTGGATGGTCATTGGCCTGCTGGGCGCATCCTTGATCGGACTTGCGGGATATGCTTATGTGAATGTCAATCTACTGGAGCTGTCAGATCCAGAAACAATATTTATCCTGTTTGCTAATATTCTGTTTAATCCCTATATAACAGGTATTCTGCTGGCAGCTCTGCTCGCTGCGGTCATGAGTACCATTTCGTCCCAGCTGCTCGTCACGGCCAGCGCTTTGACGGAAGACTTCTACCGGACCTTTCTTCGCCGGGGTGCTTCGAACCGCGAGCTGGTGCTGATCGGCCGCCTCTCCGTGCTGCTAATCGCCGTGATTGCATTGATCATGTCGTACACGCCTAATGATACTATTCTGAATTTGGTCGGATATGCTTGGGCCGGTTTTGGTTCTTCATTTGGTCCGGCTGTTCTGCTTAGTCTGTTCTGGAAACGGATGACCAGCTGGGGTGCCATTGCGGGAATCGTGTCAGGTGCCGTTGGGGTCATTGTCTGGGTAGCTCTTGGATTATCTGACATGCTTTATGAGATGATTCCAGCGTTTTGCGCGAGTCTGTTAGCCATTGTGGTGGTCAGTCTGCTTACTTCAGCACCTCAACAGCAAGTACTGGATGAGTTCGATCAGGCTAGACAGGAATTAAAAGAGCGAGCTTGATTGCAAGGCTGCTGATGCAACTGCATCTGCAGCCTTTTTCCAGTTACATTGTATGAGCTGAAATTGTATTATTTATAATGATTCAAATTTTAGATAAATGGGTATTAACCAAAAGGCAGTCTCTTCAAACAAGGACTGGCCTGTTCAGGTCAAAACTTGTACTCTTTTAACTATGTTTCATCAGCTACAGCAAAGGAGAACATCAGATGCGAATTCAAAGAGTCGATCATCACGAGCTGTTTGAACAAATATACACTCAGGCTCCGATTGGAATTGCTCTTGCAGCTCCAACGGGACAATGGACTAAGGTAAATCCGGCATTCTGTGATATGCTGGGGTATTCTGATCAAGAGCTTTTGCAGTTAACCTATCAGCAGATTACCTGTCTGGAAGATTACAGTCTGGATCAGATGTATTTAAACAAAATGGAAGAGTGTAACGTGAAAGCTTATCAATATGAGAAACGATATATGAAAAAAGACGGCAGTCTGCTGTGGGTATCCCTGAATGTATCGCTGGTCAGAGATGGCGCAACGAGCGAGCCGTTATATTTTTTATGCCATGTTATGGATATTTCCGACAGGAAAGCCTATGAGCAGAAACTGCTGCGCAGTGAAGAGATGTTCAAATTGATCTCAGATCATGCTCAAGAAATTATCTACATTGCTTCTGCTGACGGCACCTGCCAATTCTGTTCACCTGCGGTTACAAGCCTGTTGGGTTATACGCCAGCAGAGGTTAGGGGCCGAACCAACTTTGAATATTTTCATCCTGAAGACTTGGAGCGAATAACGCAGATGGACTTCACAGGAGGGAATATCCTTCGATTAAGGCTTCGCAACAAATCCGGCCAGTACCTTTGGTTTGAGACAACGTATCGGATTATCGGTAATCCCGAAGAAGAGATACAAATTCTGGCTATAGGCCGTGAGATATCGGAACGCAAGAAGCATGAGGATATCAGTGCAGAAGCCGAGCGTATAGCATCGATCGGGAGCTGGGAGTGGGATATGGAATCCGGCATGGTTTCGATTTCTGAACAGGTGAAGGAAATTGTGGGACTGCAGGTGGGGCCCAGACAATTTAATGCCAAAGACATTTTCCGTTTGATGAATCCGCAGGAGAAAGACAGATTGATGGAGCACGTCGGATGGGCGAAAAAGGGGGAGCCGCTGGACTTTGAGTATCGGCATACCTTGGCAGACGGAACCGAGCGATACCTGCATCTAAGGGGAATTGTCGCTTTTGATGAACGGGAACGTCCTTTGCGATTTAATGGTACACTTCAGGATATTACGGAGCGCAAGCTGGTGGAATTCAAACTTCAGGAGTCGGTAGAACGTTACACTTCTCTAAAAAAATATAATCATGATGCGATTATCTCTTTTGACATGAACGGTCATATCATGAATGCCAATCCGGTTGCCGTTGATATCACGGGCTGTCCGGTGGCAGAGATGGTGGGAACAAGCATATCGAGATTTATAGGCGAGCAGAATTACGGACATATTGTTAACGGCCGGTATAATGTAGCTGAGAAAGAAATCAGTACCATTCGTCATCGAAGCGGCCATGAGACGGAGGTATTGGCTACCCTGGCTCCTATTATTATTAATAAAAGGAATGTAGGCTTCTACTTGATTGCCAAGGATATTACAGAGCAGAAGAAGCTGCTGATTGCCAAAGAAACCGCAGAGCGCATGAATAAGGCCAAAAGCGAGTTTCTGGCCATGATGAGCCACGAAATCCGTACTCCGATGAATGGCGTGATCGGGATGACAGATTTATTGCTCGGTACAGAGGGATTAAGTGAGGAGCAGATTGAATATATAGAGATTATTAAGCGAAGCGGTGATTCACTGCTGGCAATTATTAATGATATTCTGGATTTCTCCAAGATCGAGTCCGGCAAGACAGAACTGGCGGTGGAGCCCTTTGATTTGAGAGAGGTGGTAAACGCTACCATTGATATCATTAAGCCAAACGTTCTTCTGAAAGACCTGGAGGTCAAAGTAACTATGGGTCATGATATTCCAAGCCTGGTGTATGGAGATGCCTACCGGTTGAAGCAGGTACTGACCAACGTAATAGGCAATGCTGTCAAGTTCACCGCCGAAGGCAGTATACAGGTGGAGGTTCTGGTCACGGACCGGAGTCATACCGAGGCGCAATTTACATTTCGCGTGAATGACTCGGGTGTCGGCATTCCTAGTGAGAAGCGCGAAAATCTCTTTGAGCCATTTTATCAGCTTGATAATTTTATGACTCGTAAATCGCAAGGGACGGGACTGGGGCTTGCGATCAGCAAAAAACTGGTTCAGTTGATGCGTGGCGATATCTGGGTGGAAGATAAGCGTGAGCCAGGAACGGTATTTGTCTTCACAGCCTGGCTGCAAACAGCCAGCACCGAAGAGATCAGAAGATGCCGCGAACATGTGAAAAGCACCGAGTCCCAAAGGCTGCGCATTCTTGTCGCTGAAGATAATGAGGTGAACCAGATTGTTCTGCGCAAACTGCTGGAGAGACAAGGGCATCTGGTTGAAACGGTGATCAATGGTCGTGAAGCCATACAGGCTGTCCAGCAGCGATCCTATGATATCGTCTTCATGGATGTTCATATGCCGGTACTGGACGGGTTTGAGGCTACAAAAGAAATTCAGCAGCTCTCAGATTCAGAACGAGTTCCGTTTATCGTCGCTGTGACGGCCAATGCGCTGCGAGGAGACAAGGAAAAATGTCTGAATGCGGGAATGAACGCTTATCTTAGTAAACCGATTCAGCATGATGCCCTTCAGCAGGTCATCAAAGATTATTATCATTGGCGAAACTAAAGATAGCAAAGAGCCTCCATTTATTGGAGGCTCTTCTAATATCAGATTCTATTCCTTTTTTCGCAGTTCGACAATGTCTTCTGCTAGCAGATGCTCAAGCTGGTCAATGAATTCATGAGAGCGGTCCGCTGCCATGATCCCGTGGTAACTGATATCCAGTCCTATTTCTTCTTCTTCTTCGGTGGAGCGGACGCTGACGAGCTTTCCGATCGCTTTCAAGCCAATCCAGGTTATTGCAAAACCCCATGCAGCCAGAGCGATGAGCCCTAGGACTTGTACACCCAGAAGGCGGAAGCCTCCCCCATAGAACAGGCCTTTATCCGTTGCGAATAAGCCGACTGCGATCGTTCCCCAGGCACCCGAAACCGCATGTACCGGGAAGGCACCTACCGGGTCGTCAATTCTTCGTTCTTCAAGCCACCGGGTAGCTGTCATCATCAACATGCCTGACACCGCGCCGATGAGAATAGCTGCAGCGTCACTGACAAAAGCACATCCTGCGGTGATCCCAACCAATCCTGCAAGTGATCCGTTAATGACAGAAGGGGCATCAGAGCGCTGATAACGGAACAGCGTATAAATTAAGGTCACTGCACCGCCTGAAGCGGCAGAGAGCATAGTCGTTAGCGCAATATGGCCGATCCGCACATCGGTTGCACTCAGTGTACTGCCTGCATTAAACCCGAACCATCCGAACCATAGCAGGAATGCACCCACAGAGGCCAGCGGCAAATTGCTTGGCAGGGCAACCGTACTTTCGCCCGATTCATTAAATTTACCTTTGCGCGGTCCGACGACCAGGGCAGCGGCCAGCGCGGAGAATCCTCCGAGGGCGTGGATGACGGCTGATCCGGCAAAATCCTGCAGTCCTAGCTGGGTAAGCCAGCCGCCTCCCCATGCCCAGTGACCGCCAATCGGGTAAATAAGCCCGGTCATGAGCAGAATGTACAGAAGATATGCACGGAAGTTAATACGCTCAGCCACAGCACCTGAAACAATTGAGATGACTGCGATTGTGAAGGCGGCCTGGAAAAGCCAATATGTATCCAGCGAGACTGGTAAATTCAGATGGCTTAAATTGCCACCAAGGAAAAATCCGCTGGTGCCAATCAGGCCTGCTGTGTCTTTGCCGTACATCAGACCGAATCCAAGAATGTAGAATACAAGCGTCCCAATCGTGATATCGGCGAATACCTTCATGATGATATTCACACTATTCTTATAACGAACAAAACCTGCCTCTAGTAGGGCAAAACCGCCCTCCATCAGCAGAATCATGGCAGCGCTGAGTACGACCCAGACGGTATCCATCCCGGTGACCAGCGTCTGAATGGATGAATTCATGGTGACAACGCCTCTCTTTCCCGGAGCAGCCGGATTTCACGGATCAGCTCTGGTGACAGGAGCAGTTCGCGGTTGGGGTGATCCTTCGTGCGAAGAAGGTCAAGAATGTGATCCAGTTCACGAATCCGACTTTTAATCTTGTCGATTTTCTTGAATCGTTCTTTTACATGTACCATATATTCTACAGCCTGATGATGACTGGCAGGGCGGCCTGCAAACAGGCGCCGGAATGGAGACATGGACTGGTACAGCGCTTCTTCTGCACGCCGTTTCTGCTCGTAACGGTTAATTTTGTTTTTCAAAGTTTCAATATCTTCTTCTTTAGCAGATTTAATACATTCAACTAAACGGGTTAATTCGTGCTCCGGCAGATCAAAAATGACGTTCCGATAGACTTCATCGATGATAACCATGTCAGGTCTCCTTACACATTGAGTAACTTTAGTTGATTATAAGAACATTACTAGAAGAAGTCAATAGAATGAATTTAGTAGAGGTATAAGGGTGGAAAGCAGAGGGGATATCCGATAAGATAGTATAAAGCACCAGCGAAACCCAAACGTATCTTTCACACATGTACACTTTAATGCATTAAAGCGAATAAATCAAGACAGCATGAATACAAGCATGTATGAAAAACTTTCTGACTCCACAAACTAACATGGTCGTATATTCCGCTATCCAGAGGAGGTCTCTTGTCATGGCTCAGCAGAAGAGAAGGAAAGAAGCTGCCTGGAAGTCACGTAAGCAAGATCAGCATCCCCATGGTAAAATCAAATCACTGAAGGAGTTATCCAGTGAGTATGATGCGGAGTTTACTTCGATATAAAGCATGAGGAAAGGCTGTCGGCAAGGTTCTGCCGGCAGCCTTTTCTATGTCACGGACTTCGTATGAGGTTTTCTTAGGAAAAATGATGTCAAAAGAACGGGCTGCTCGCCTGTAGAAGTTTGATATCCTTAGGAACATGAAGTTTTGCTCATGAATGCCTGAATGGATGATGTACATGCGGATTTTCAGGTCCAGCGGGCAGCCCAGAGCTTCATTTCATGACAGATGACATGTAGATCATGACCCTTGGGTGTAAGGGAGTACTCAACCGTCACCGGCACCGTTGGAAAAGCTTCCCGTTCCAGCACACCTTGCTCCTCCAGATGACGCAAGGTGCTTGTAAGCGCGCGTGGACTCACGTTGGGAATTCTACGCTGCAGTTCACCGAAACGCAGTTTGCCGCAGAACAGTTCGCGGATAACCAGAAATGCCCATTTTCCACCAAGAACGTCGAGCGTCTTCTCGATGTTACACTCGATATGCTCCGGATTTTTAGGGATATAGCTGCTGGCTTTTTTCACGGTTTTCATAGACATCCTCCTAGCATATATTCCACTATACTAAAGTATAGTATCTATCTTCCCTATAATTAAGTGAATAACATTTCACTTCTTCAAATCTTATATGAACTTCTTTAGAATGAAAAGGGTATCATTACAATTCAAGGAGGCTCACACAATGAAATATCGCAGATTAGGTGGAAGCGGACTGAAAGTAAGTGAAATCAGCTTGGGCAGCTGGCTTACATATGGTGGATATGTTGAACGTGAAAACGCAGTAAATTCTATTAAGACAGCATACGACCTGGGTATTAATTTTTTTGATACAGCTAATGTATATGAAAAAGGTGCAGCTGAGGAGCTGGTAGGCAGGGCGCTGCGCGAATATCCGCGTGAATCCTATGTTCTGGCTACCAAAGCATTCTGGCCGATGGGTGAAGGGCCAAATGATAAAGGACTGTCCCGCAAGCACATTATGGAGCAGGCGCATGCGAGCTTGAAGCGTCTTGGACATGACTATATTGATATCTTTTACTGCCATCGTCATGACCCGGAAACACCGATTCAGGAAACACTTCGTGCCATTGATGACCTCGTGCGTCAAGGGAAAGTCCTGTATGTCGGTGTAAGTGAGTGGCAGGCATCGCAAATTGCGGAAGCGCTTGCGGTAGCCGACCGCTATCTGCTCGACCGAATCGTTGTGAACCAGCCTATTTACAACATGTTTGAACGCTATATCGAAAAAGAAGTTATGCCTCTTAGCGAAAGGTCCGGCATCGGTCAGGTCGTGTTCTCACCACTGGCGCAAGGGTTACTGACCGGGAAATATACGTCGGCAAGCGACATTCCACAGGACAGCCGTGCAGCAAAGCTGGAATGGATGCGTAAAGGAGTCACCGAAGAGAAAATCAACAAGGTGAAACAGCTGGAAGGTATTGCTGCGGAACTGGGCATTTCGGTCGGGAACCTTGCGTTGGCCTGGATTCTGCGTAACGAGAACGTAGCCAGCGCCCTGGTGGGTGCCAGCCGTCCGGAGCAGGTTACAGAGAATGCCAAAGCTTCCGGCATTGAACTTAGCTCTGATGTACTGGAACAGATCGAGAACATTTTGGACTAATCGGCTTCAAGCACCAGGCTGAACGTAAAATCATCACATCTACAGGAGGTAATCAAACTTATGAACTATAGAAGCCTTGGCAAGACGGGTCTAATGGTATCCGAGATCGGATATGGCGCTTGGGGAATCGGCAAGACAGCATGGCTCGGAGCTGAGGACGATGAATCAGTAAAGGCGCTTAACCGTTCCATTGACTTGGGGCTTAATTTCATTGATACTGCCCTCGGATATGGTGACGGACATAGTGAGAAGCTGGTCGGGCAGGTCATTCGCGACAGATCCGAGCAGGTATATGTCGCTTCCAAGATTCCGCCAAAAAACGGACAATGGCCGGCGCGTGATGGTGTGCCTTCCAGAGATACATTTACTGCCGAGCATGTTATTGCCTCAACCGAACAAAGCCTGCGGAATCTCGGAATGGAGACAATAGACGTTCAGCAGTTCCATGTATGGTCTGATGAGTGGGTTCAGCAGGGAGATTGGCTGGAAGGTGTGCAGAAATTAAAGGAGCAAGGAAAAATCCGCTTCTTCGGTGTCTCCATTAACGACCACCAGCCTAACAATGCCATCAAGCTGATTGAGAGTGGTCTTGTTGATACGGTACAAGTGATCTACAACCTCTTTGACCAAAGTCCCGAGGATGCCCTGCTGCCAGCCTGCCAGGCACATAATGTCGGTGTCATCGTCAGAGTGGCTCTGGATGAAGGCGGGTTGACCGGTAATATAACACCAGATACTCAATTCTCAGAAGGGGACTTCCGCAATCATTATTTCGGAGGAAGCCGCAAGCAGGAAGTGTATGACCGGGTTCAGAGCATCGCTTCTGAGCTTCACATATCGACAGATCAAATGGCTGAAACAGCTCTTCGTTATGTACTCAGCCATCCGGCAGTCTCGACCGTTATTCCAGGGATGCGTTCCGTTCGTAATGTCGAGCGCAATATGCAAATCGGCGATGGAAAAGGCCTTCCGGAGGAGCAGGTGAAGCTTCTCAAAAAACACCGTTGGATCCGCAACTTCTATCAATAGACAGTAATATAGCGGCCATAATGGCCTTTCCAGTTATATATGCCAGCTGTGTACATCAAAACCGCGGATCACGCGGTTTTTTTGTTTTTTAAACGAAATTAATGGGAAGTATTACCTGTGGCGGCCGCTGGTTATAGGCTTAGAGAAACAGGTTATGTTAATCATACATTCAAATATTTGACGGCGCTCCAGCTTAAATACAAGTGTCTTCAAGATTACAAACTAGCGGTTAAGGGTAAGGGTTGTTAATTGCCTTAAATACTATGATGAATTTCACCCAAGGAGGTCCGTTAATGAATCAAACAACAAGCCGTTCTGATGCAGCCATTCTCGGGATGGGCAGTGCATTACCTGTTAACGCGGTGGCACAATCCGACATTGCCGAACTAATTGCTTCGTCACTGCATGACGCTCCCGATTTGGCCCGTTTTGCGAGACGAATATTCCGATCCTGTGGTGTAGAGACACGGTACACGGTTGAACCCAGCTATTTGGGATCTCTGGAAGACTGCCGCTACCTCCCTTCCCACAACCATTCTGACATTCCTTCGACAGAAGAACGCATGAATACATACCAGCAGGAAGCACTTCCGTTAGGATCTGAAGCTGCAGAAAAGGCTCTGCAGGATGCGGGTGTATCACCGGAAAGAATTACACATCTCATTACTGTGAGTTGTACTGGTCAGTATCTGCCAGGACTGGACGTTATGCTGATCCGCAAGCTTGGTTTGTCGCTGCGTGTCAACCGCCTGCCGTTGATTTTCCAGGGATGCGCTGCGGGTCTTAAGGCTATTCAGATGGCCAGGGACGTTGTTCAGGGTTCTCCTGGGGCCCAGGTGCTTGTCGTCTGTGTAGAGCTGTGTACACTGCACTTCCAGCCGGTTAAGGAGCGTGAGGCCCTGTTCGCGGCTTCCTTCTTCGGTGATGGTGCTTCAGCATGTGTGATCGGTACACCGGAACAGCGGCATCGTAATTATTTGAAATTGGGCACAGGGTATTCTGTACTGCTTCCGGACTCTACAGAGGATATGACATGGGAGGTAGGCAATCACGGTTTTGACCTTTACCTTTCCCCGCGTATTCCGAAGCTGCTTGGCGCTCATCTGGAAGAAGAACTGCGTTTGCTGCTTCAGGGGGATCAGCTCCCTGAATTGTGGGCCATTCATCCGGGCGGCCGGGGGATTGTCGATTCGGTTCAGGACGTGATGAAGCTTACGGATGAACAAACCCGGTACAGCAGGGATATTTTGCGGACCGTAGGCAACCTGTCATCGAACACGATCTTATATGTACTCGATGCCATGCGACAGGACATGAAAGTCAACGACCGGATGAACACATCGGGGGTTGCTATGGCTTTCGGACCAGGGCTGACAGCAGAGCTGATGCGCTTTACTTATGTACCGGAACATTCCGCGAACGTCAAGGAGCAAGAACGTCATGTCTTTCTTTAGAACATTGTCGATGCGGGCTCAAGAGGATGAGCTGATGGATGATTTCTCTATGGGCGGAGAAGAATTAAGTGAAGCTCTTAAGCATTTGCGGAGATTGAATAAAATATTTGCAGCTCCCGGGCCCACGCGAGCAGGTGTCGAGAAGCTGTGGAGGGCGATGGGAAGTCCTGGCCAGCTATCGGTTCTGGATGTTGGAGCAGGTTCGGGGGACGTTAACCAGAAGCTGCTGGAGTGGGCCGACCAGAAGGGGGTTGAGCTGTCCATTATGCTGATTGACCTCACAGAAGAAGCCTGCGAAGAAGCGAGACAGCTCTTCCGGAATGAACCCCGTATTCAGGTTCAACGTGCTGATGTGAGAGAACTGAAGAGTGCTGCGGCAGACATTGTGACAGGTTCACAATTCGTGCATCATTTTGACGGACAGCAGCTGGTGGACATTGTATCTCATATGCTGAGAGCATCCCGATACGGAGTAGTGATTAACGATATCCATCGTCATCCTATATCCTATACCGCGGTATGGCTGACGACGCGCATGATCTCACGCAATCGTTATATCCGGCATGACGGTCCGTTGTCCGTAGCGAAAGGGTTTACTGGGGAAGACTGGAGAGAGCTGAAGGAGAAGCTGAACCATGACACGATGACGTATGAATGGAAGCCGATGTTTCGCTATTCCGTCATTATCCCGAACGGCGGACAGCCTAATGCTCGATAGACAGGAAGGTGAGTTGATCATGTCACGACCCTCAGTACGAATACCTCAATATGACGTCGTGGTTATTGGTGCGGGTATTGCCGGCAGTACCTGTGCACTGCAGCTGGCCGGCCATGGCTACCGCACCCTTCTTCTCGATCGTCAGGAGTTTCCCCGCCACAAGACCTGTGGAGAGTTCATGTCTCCAGAGTCCCGGGAGATGCTGGAGCTGCTTGGAATTCAGCTGGAAGATCAGGGAATCAAGCCCAGTATGATGGATCGTGCCAGAATTATCATGCCGCAGGGCGGAGAGATCGAAGCCGGGCTGCCAGGACAGGCGCGGGGAATCAGCCGCTATGAGCTGGATCGTCTCCTGCATGCCAAAGCAGTTGCTGCTGGTACTGAATTGGCCACCCGTACTGTTGTAACAGGGATCCGGCAGCTGAAGGATCGTAGTTATGAAGTGGATACCCTTCAGAGCGGGGAGAAGATACGCTATCACACACGGACAGTCATCGGTGCTTTTGGAACCAAAAAGCCGCGCGGAACCCCGACTATGCCTGGCATGCGAGATGATCAGGTCTATGTTGGAGTCAAATCCCATTTCAGCGGGATAGAGGTACCATCCCGTGTGGAGCTGTATTTCTGTGAAGGTGGTTATGTTGGTATTTCCCCGATCGAGCACGGCAAGGCTAACATTGCTGCGCTTCTGACATTGGAGACGGTGCAGGGGAGCGGGACTTCCGTACCGGATATTCTGCAGGCAGCAGCAAGGACGAACCCCAAGTTGGCCTCGCGGCTGGCTGAAGGAGCTCCTGTCCCGGATACGCAGGTGTCCATTGCTCCGCTTCATTTATCGAATGTACCCGAGCCCTGGTCCCAGTACCCTCATATTGGCGATGCCTTGTTAATGATTCCTCCTCTGTGCGGTGACGGAATGTCGATCGCTCTGCGTTCTTCCCTGCTTGGCGCACGATGGACAGAGCATTACTTAAGCGGTGAGATTCGCTATGAAGATTGGCAGAGAGGCTACGAGCTAGAAGCGAATCAGGAGTTTACGCAGCTGCTGCGGCGGGCAAGGCGGTTCCAGAAGCTGGCTTTTGCCAGAACCAATCGTTTCTATCCCGGACTTGCACGTCTCGTTCCCGGGTTGGCTCAATATGTGGTCAAGGCGACGAGGCTGTCAGAAATGAAGACAGTCCCCAGAGTCTAGAATAAACTCATCGCAGAGGCCGGGCATCCGGCCTTTTTGAGTTGGATTTATATTTGACTGTGTATCCATGAAGAAGCTTTGGGATTTGGATGAAACCGCCGTATAATAGAACCTAGTATAGATCGATAAACGAAGTATGAAATAAAGAAGGAGGGTACATAATCTGATGAAATATTCTTTTTCCAATCGGATGACTGCACTGCAGCCATCGATTATTCGCGAGATTCTGAAGGCCAGCTCCGGCCAAAATGTGATTCCTTTCTCTGCAGGCAACCCGGCACCCGAGACGTTTCCGGTTGAAGCCATCCGGACGTTCACCCAATCCATTCTTGAAAACGAGCCTGTAGCCGCACTCCAGTATGGAATAACAGAAGGGTATGCTCCTCTTCGCGAGACGCTGCTCCGTCACCTGAAGACCGGATTTGCGACAGGATCTGAAGAGGATGATTTGTTTATTGTCTCCGGCGCCCAGCAGGGGATTGAGCTGGCTTGCAAGGTATTCTGCAACGAAGGAGATACCATTATTTGTGAGAGTCCCAGCTTTATCGGGTCACTCAATTCTTTCCGCTCTGCCGGTGCCAGGCTTGTAGGTGTACCTATAGAAGCCGATGGGATCGACATCAGCAGGCTGGAGCATGCGCTTCGAACCGAGCCGAATGTCAAATTGATCTATCTTATTCCAAGCTTTCAGAATCCGACGGGACTCACGACCAGTCTGGAGAAACGTAAGGCGATTTATGCCTTGGCTAAGCAGTATGGCGTCATGATATTGGAAGACAATCCATATGGTGAGCTTCGCTTTCAAGGGGAGGATGTACCGACAATCAAGTCCATGGACGATGAGGGAATGGTCATTTATGTAGGCTCTTTCTCCAAAATATTGTCTGCAGGTCTAAGAGTGGGTTATGTTCTTGCCCCGCAGGAGGTTGTGCAGAAAATGGTTGTGGCCAAGCAGGGAGAGGACGTGCATACTGCCATGCTGCCGCAGATTCTGGCTTACCGATTCATGACTGATTATGATTATGCAGGGCATATCAGCAAAATCCGTAACATTTACCGCAGAAAATCATCCTTGATGATTGCCGGTCTGCAGGAACATTTGGGCCAGACGATAACATTCACCTATCCTGACGGCGGTTTATTCCTGTGGTGTGATCTTCCTGCTCACATACCCATGCTGGATTATGCCAAAGCGGCCGCGGCCGAGGGTGTTGCTGTCGTGCCGGGTACCGCGTTTCTCGTTGAAGAAACAGATGCATGTCATGCTATCAGGCTGAACTTTTCTACACCTTCGGATGAGCAGATTGAAAGAGGTGTTGAGATTTTGGGCCAGGTTTTGAAAAGCTTCAGAAGCTGATCTTTCCAAAGGACCCGCCAGAATCACCAGGGGTCCTTCGGGCAGACATCTTCCAGGTTAGATCAGGAATGAACGTGTGATGATGACCAACAGAATAAAGAGCACCAGGATGGCTGCAGTGGAGGTGAAAGCACCGCCGCGGCCGTATCCAACTTCACTCATTTGTCAAACCCCCTTTGCTGCAGATTACTGTAGCTTATGGGAGTTGGAGCTCAAATGATTGGGTGGCTGGGGATATGGCAGCCTAAATCCCTGACATGCTCCACAAAACTAAGCCTGCGGGCCTTCAAGTACAGCAAAGCCCGGCCGGGGGTATTCATCCTCCTGCCGGGCTCTTCGTTTAGTAAACAACCTGTTCCTCTATTGGTTATCCTGATAATTAATCTGATCTTCAATGCGTCCATGCTCGTTATGAATAATGGCCATCGTGCCTGCTTCTTCAGCACGTCTTTTGGCCTCATCCATGGCCTCTTTCCGGTCCCCGGTTGTCAGAAGAGGTTCATCCTTGCCTTCTTCCTTGACAGCCCAACCTTTGTCATCATGGGGTACAACGTGATAGCGGGCTTCGTCGGTGCCGGCACGTTTTTCAAAATATTGGTCGCGTTCCGGATTTTCGCCTCTTGTGTTTGCCATGTCCATCCCTCCTGCAGGTTATAATGAGTTCATACTCTATAATTTATTACCCCTGTAAGGTGAAAAAAATCGGGATGCGGCTTATAAAGCCCAGAAGAAATCTTAATGATCCAAGTAGGAGGGGAGCGCATCATGATCGAGATAAAGGAAATTTTTGCAAAGAAAATACTGACCGAGGCCAGCGGTTATCTGGATGTAGGCTATACTCACTCTTTGAATGCGTACAGCGGCTGTGCATTCGCCTGCAGCTACTGTTATGTGCGCGAAATGCCGATTCAAAAATTCAGAGACGTTCCCTGGGGACAATGGGTCGATATTAAGTTGAATGCCGCTGACAATTACAGGAATGAGATGCAGAAGCTGCGGAAGAAAAAAAAACCTGTCAGGCTGTTCATGTCTTCTGCAACAGACCCTTATCAGCCGCTCGAACAGAAAGCCGGAATAACCCGGGCGATCCTGGAGGCTATGCTCGAGCAGCCTCCGGACATGGTGCAAATTCAGACCCGTAGTCCCTGGGTTACAAGAGATATCGATATACTGCAGCAGCTGCAAAACAAGTGTGAAGTTCTCATATCTATGACCATCGAGACAGACCGGGATGAAGTCAGGAGACTGTTTGCTCCCTATGCACCAGGGATTAAGCAGCGCATAGAGGCGCTGAAGAAGCTTCATGAGGCCGGTATTACAACACAGGCTTCCATTTCACCTGTTCTCCCGTTTACCCCTGATTTCCCGCAGAGTCTTATCGGAGCAGCGGATTACATCTGGATTGATACACTGATTATTGGCGATGGCTCCATGGGACGGCGCTCAGCCCGTCTCGGCATGCCCGGACGATTTGCAGAGCATGGTTTCGAGAAATGGTATGAACCTAATTTGCATCTGAAGGTTGAGAAATATTTCGAGAAGTGGTACCCCAGCGACCGTGTCCGGGTATCCCGAGATGAAGCTCTGTCAAAATGAGACAGGCTTGAATGTGATATTCAAGCTTTTTCCTGCTCATGCTTCAAGAAGGTCTCTTCATTATGTTCAGATGGATGACTGGATGCTGATGAATTCCTCCAAGGTCTGATCATGCTTGTGCATCGCTGTCGCTGCTTGCTTTCCGACATAAAGCAAATGCCACGGCTCGTACATGTACCCTGTTATACGCTGTGTTCCCTGAGGATAACAGATAATAAAGCCGTATTCATAGGCGTGGGCTGCCAGCCAGCCTGCTTCAGGCGTTCCGCCAAAGCAGCCGGTTGCCGCACAGCTTCCGCCCGTGCGGCATTCTGACGCATCATGCGTTTCTCTATTTTTTCATTAAAAACAAAGCGTACGTCCGGAGGGAAAATGTATCAATGCTGTAATCGTTGTGTCTGAATAAATTCAGACATGTATCCAACTTGTAAAATTAGCAGATCGGCTGAAAAAAAGATGAATTGTATATTTACATTTAAAACGAATATAATACCCCTAGGGGTATAATGATAAATATCGTATCCTGAAGGGGGATTGCCTGTTGGATTATCAGTATCCCGATAATATCAAATCGCGGCTTAAGCGGATTGAAGGGCAAGCGAGAGGAGTTCTGCGGCTCATGGAAGAACAACAACCGTGTAAGGATGTAGTAGCTCAATTGTCAGCAATCCGAAATGCTGCCGATAAAGCGATTGCTCAGATTGTTGCCGAAAATTTACTGCATTGTATCCAAACCGAGCAGGCTGCGGGCGATCCGGATACAGAGAGACTGGTCGAGGAAGCCGTGAAGCTGCTGGTGAAAAGTCGATAAATATATTCAAAAGATCAGGAGGAACGAAATGGCTTTTAAAATTCCCAAAGAAATGACACCTCAAGAGCTTGATTCACGATTGAAACAAGGTGAAAAACTTCTGATGCTCGATGTCCGGGAACCCGTGGAATGGATGGAAGGACATGTACCCGGTGCCCTTCATATTCCTCTAGGTGCCCTTTCAGAACGTCATCAGGAGCTTGATCCTCAGCGTGAAATCATTGTGATGTGCAGAAGCGGCAGCCGAAGCGGTCTTGCCTGCGAGCTCCTGCATGAGCGCGGGTACAGGGTTGTGAATATGGAAGGCGGATTAAGCGCATGGACAGGTCAACTTACCCGTGAAACATAATATCATGAAATCAATAGAGTGTATAACATATACAATACTACAATAAGGGAGATGCAGAAGTGCTGCTGATCTATCTGTTAACCGGGTGGGGATTTCTCTGGCTGCTTCGCCAGCTCTGGCCGCTTCATTATCTGAATTTTGTCAGTGGTGAAGAAGCTGCAGCGGAGGGTCTGTTATGCCCGGAGACGACATGGCTGGATGTCAGAGACGCTTCCGAGGCACAAGATCATCCGATCCCGGGAGCCATTAATATATCTATTGGACGGCTGCCCTATACATGGGACAAATATCTGTCAGCGAATGAACGAGTGCTGATTTTTGCCAACCACAGCTTTGGGGCAAAACGGGCGGCACGGATGCTGCGGAAGCGGGGCTTTCAGCATCTGTCAGCTGTCAGAGGAACCGCAAAAAGTTATACTTTTAATCAAAATGTTCAATGCAGCCGTACCGGTCAGCCCGGCGAGCAGCCGGCTTCCCTAAAATGCTGCTGTACGTGCTGAGTAATAAATTGGGAATGAGCAATATGAAAGGTATGCAGAACCCTGACAATAGGGTTCTTTTTCTGTTATGCTCAGAGGGAATTCTTTAACCAGCAGCTGATTATGCATAAGTAAACGCTAACGATCATTTGAGCCGGGAGGGAAGGTATGTATGGATAATCACACCTTGATCACAAATAACGTTTCTACTTCGCGGAAAGCTATTGCTTTAACATTCGATGATGGACCGGACCCGGTCTATACCCCGCAAATCCAGCACATTCTGGCCGCTCATCAAGCGAAAGCCACCTTCTTTGTTATAGGTGAGAGATTGGAGGCGTACGCCGCTATTGCCGAGTCTCTTCACTTGGAAGAACACGAGCTGGGGAACCATACCTTTACCCATCCGAATATGACAGAACTCGATGCTGCCGCCTGCCGGGCGGAGATCCGCTCAACGGAAGATCAAATTTCAGCGATAACAGGCAAATGTCCAACCAGCTTCCGGGCTCCTTATTTGGCCATGGATCCACAGGTTCATCAGGTAGCGTGTGAGATGGGTTATAAGATCATCGGAGCTTCCAATACAGGAACGGATGACTGGGCAGAGCCCGGGGTGGAACATATTATAAAGTACTCGCTAAACGGGGTAGAGAACGGAAGTATTCTTCTTCTACACGACAGCGGAGGAGACCGTTCACAGACTGTAGAAGCTGTTCGAGTGCTGGTGCCGGAGCTAATCAGCCGGGGTTATGAGCTGGTTACCGTCAGTGACCTGCTTCAGCGGTGAGTCTATCAGCAATCTTGGTTAGATGTCTTTTAAGGTGCACTAAAGCTTCGCCTGCTAATGTTGCTGTATAAGCATTTCGCTTATTGCAGAGACAGGAGGAGGAGTTAGTAGTGAAGAATACGAAAATAAGACTGGCGGTATCCATGTTGTCCCTGGTTCTAGCCATGACAGGCCTTGAATGGACAGTCAGCCTGCCGTCGGTGAATGCTGCAGCAGAATAAACAGCTTCCATTGACGAACCGGTACTAGGCGTAAGCATGGATAATTTGCCCCTGATTGCAAACCTGCTGGCGGTTCCCGAATATAAAGCCAAATATTTGGACGATGTGAATCAGCTGGTGGATCACATGGAAGGAATTCAGACTCGGATCTCTGGCCTGGCTGGCCTAAGACGACTTGGAATAACACCTCCAAGACGGTGACGGCCGTCGCATTCGGACATACCGTTGAGATCCCTGTCAGCGGAACTGCGGCCATACTCAAGAATAATCGTATTTATGTTCCTGTCCGCTTCTTATCCGAGGGTTTGGGACTAAGATTGACTTGGGAGAAACAAGCACAGACTGTCAGCATCACTTCAAAATAATTATATTTGTCATAAATAATCACTGCAAAAATGAAGCAGATGAAATACCGGATTGAACGGTATTCTCTGCTTTTTTACATCGGGTAAGCCATATCTTCCTGTTAAGAGTACTGCAGGTCGGGGCAAGCAGAGTGGAACATATTAAGCTATAATAAGGGATTAGGTACAAATGAAAGGGTTGGAGTCATGAAGAAGGTTATCGTCATTGGATCCGGTATACTCGGCGCGTCTACGGCTTATCAGCTGGCGAAGATGGGAGCTGAAGTTCTCATCATAGACCGTCAGGAACCGGGACAAGCAACGGATGCGGCCGCAGGCATTATCTGCCCGTGGGTTTCCCAGCGGCGCAACCAGGCGTGGTATCGATTAGCCAAAGCAGGTGCCCGTTTCTATCCGGAACTGATCCGGGAGCTGGAAGCCGAAGGGGAGACGGACACGGGCTATGCGCAGGTAGGTGCGTTAAATGTACATAAAGACGTGGATAAGCTTCAACAAATGGAGGGGCGAGCGCTTCTCCGTAAAGAGGATGCTCCCGAGATTGGAGAGATCACCATGCTGGATGCTCAACAGACCCGCAGTCTGTTTCCGCTGCTGGCGGATGGTTATCAAGCCGTTCATATCAGCGGTGCTGCCCGTGTGGATGGCCGTGCTCTGCGTGATGCACTGATTCGGTCTGCGCTGCGTAACGGGGCTGAATCCATTCAGGGGAATGCTCTCCTTGAGCATCAGGGGAACCGGGTTGTCGGCGCTCGGGTGAATGACATTTTGTATCCTGCAGACGAAGTAATCGTATGTGCGGGAGCGTGGGCTAAAGAATTGTTCGATCCCCTGGGCATCCGATTTGATGTCCGGTATCAAAAAGCCCAGATAATGCATGTGCATACGAAGCAGCAAGGGGATACAGGGCACTGGCCTGTAATCATGCCGCCTTCCGACCAATATCTTCTGGCATTTCCCGGACAGAAGATTGTCATTGGAGCAACGCATGAGAATGATATCCATGATTATGATACCAGGATCACTGCTGGTGGGATGCAGGAAGTTCTGAACAAAGGACTTGAGCTTGCACCTGAACTAAAAGACAGTACCTTCCAGGAAGTGCGGGTAGGATTTCGTCCCTTCACTCCAGGTTTTCTGCCGGTGATGGGGACGATTCCCGGCTGGGATGGACTTATAACAGCTAATGGCCTCGGTGCTTCAGGTCTGACGATGGGCCCGTGGATCGGGAGTCAGCTGGCCAAGCTTGCACTTGGAATGGAACCTGATCTGGATATCCGGGATTATAATGTGCTGCAGGCAATCGGGACGAGCTGAAGCTCGTCTTTTTGCTTTCCCCGGCAAAATAGAGATACAAGTGCACAAAATTGTAGGAGAAGTTTTGTTTACATTTGCTTATACTGAGGCTGCTTCATCTAAAACGCTGCTTTTACAAGGAGGATGCCTATGAGCCAGTTGTACAGAGTTGCCGTCGCGGGGTGTGGTCAAATGGCTAATACCTGGATCGAATACGCCAAATCAAGAGAGGACACAGAGATTGTGGCACTCGTTGATCTTCATCGGGATGCTGCTCAGAGAATGGCTGTCAAACATCAGCTCAAGGCTGGTGTATACACAGAACTTGCTCAAGCCATCCAAGAGCAGGATGCCAACCTGGTTTTTGATGTAACGGTCCCTTCAAGTCATTTTGAGGTAGCTGCTGTCGGTCTGCAATCAGGCTGTCATGTATTTGCTGAGAAGCCGCTGGCGGAGAGCATGAAGGATTGCCTGCAGGTGGTCAGACTTTCCCAATCGACAGGCAGGTCTCACGCCGTTATGCAGAATCGCCGCTTTGATCCCCGCATACGCTCCCTGCGCAGACTGATTGAGGATGGAACGATCGGGAAGCCAGGCTTTATAGGTGCTGACTTTTTTATCGGGCCGCACTTCGGAGGCTTTCGTGACAGCATGGACAGCCCGCTGCTGATGGATATGGCGATTCATACCTTTGATCAGGCCCGTTTTATTATGGGAGCTGATGCCGTTACTGTGTACTGTGAGGAATTTAATCCTCCCGGTTCTTGGTACGCAGGTCAAGCCGGAGCCGTGTGTATTTTTACGATGTCAGACGGGTCTGTGTTCAATTACAGGGGATTATGGTGTGCAGAAGGAGCCCCGACCAGCTGGGAGGCATCCTGGAGAATCACCGGTGAATACGGTACGGCTATGTGGGATGGAACCGACGAGCCTTACGCAGAGGTCGTAGGCAGAGATGGGGAAGATGGCGGTTTTCTGCGGAAATCCACACGGATAGCGGCTCCTGAGGTTTTTATGGATCATACTTTTCATAACGGTTGTCTGGATGAGATGTTCAATTCCTTAAAGGAGAGCCGGGCTGCGGAGACTCATTGCGAGGATAATTCCAGAAGTATGGCAATGGTATTGGGTGCAATCGAAAGCGCCAGAACCGGACGCAGAGTGAACTTGAGCGACATGATGAAGGGATAGGCAGCGGGAAAGCAGACGAAACAGATCGATATTTTCCACCTTTATAGATAATAATCTCCCCTTTTTACGGATGAAATTTCTTTATAATGAAAGCGCATCCATTAAATCGAGGGAGCTGATAGTTTGAAGAATAACCAACGCTTGAAAAGATGGTCCGCAGCCATGTTAACGGTGCCCATGCTCACCATGTTCGCATCAAGTGCATTGGCCAAGGAGGATATGAAGGTACATACGCCTCCAAAGTCGGCTGGAAGCGGTGTGTTTTACGAGATCTATATCAATTCTTTTTATGATTCGAATGGAGACGGCCATGGTGATCTCAAAGGAATTTCGCAAAAGCTGAATTATCTGAATGACGGAAAACCTCGTTCTGGCAGGGATCTGGAGGTAAGCGGTTTGTGGCTGATGCCTTTGAACCCCTCTCCAAGCTATCATAAATATGATGTAACGGATTATTATCAGGTGGATCCGCAATACGGAACCATGGATGATTTCCGCTCGCTGATGAAAGAGGCCCACAAGAAAGGCGTTAAAGTGATCATGGACCTTGTTATCAATCATTCCAGCAGTGAACATCCGTGGTTCAAGGAAGCAAGCACCAATCCGAACAGCAAGTATCACGATTATTATGTCTGGGCGGATGAGCACACAGATCTGAATGAGAAGGGCTCCTGGGGACAGCAGGTATGGTATAAGAATCCGAATGGGGAGGGTTACTTCTACAGTACATTCTGGTCGGGGATGCCGGATCTTAATTTTGATAACCCGAATGTCCGTCAGGAGATGCTCAAGGTCGGTAAGTACTGGCTTCAGCAGGGGGTAGACGGGTTCCGTCTTGATGCGGCTATGCATATTTACCCGGGACAAACCAAGGAAGGTGCAGCTAAAAACCTGGTCTGGTGGAATGAATTTCGCTCCCAGATGAAGAAAGTGAATCCGAATGTCTATCTTGCAGGCGAGGTTTGGGATAAGCCGGAGACGATTGCTCCGTATTTTGGACCGCTGAATTCATTGTTTAACTTTGATCTGGGCGGTACGATTCTGAACTCGGTCAAACAAGGCAAGGATCAGGGGATCGCGGCATTCGCTGACAAAACGCTGAAACTGTATAAATCCTACAATCCTGCGGCCCTGGATGCACCCTTCCTGAGCAATCACGATCAGACAAGAGTTATGAGCGAACTTGGAGGAAATGTGCAGCAGGCTAAACTTGCTGCTTCGATTCTGTTAACGATGCCCGGACAACCATTCCTATATTATGGGGAAGAAATTGGCATGATGGGAGAGAAGCCGGACGAGTATCTGCGTGAGCCTATGCGCTGGTACCCGGGAGCCGGCCCAGGCCAAGCCACCTGGGAAGAGCCGAAATTTAATACGGGTCAAGTCTCTGTGGAAGCGCAGTTGAACGACTCGAACTCCCTGCTGAACACGTACCGGACGCTGATCCGGTTAAGAGAAGAACATGAAGCTCTGCGCAGCAGTCATCTGGAACCAATCCAGACCTCTTCATCCAGCATCAGCGCCTATAAGCGCACGGGAGGGACAGAGACCCTTGTTGTCTATCACAATCTGTCCGGATCGGCTGTGACGCTTCAGCTTAAAGGACTGGAGAAAGGCAAGCAGAAAGTAATCTATTCCAGTTCGAAATCCTTGCAGGTGAAGAAGGGGAACATCACAATTCCGGCGTACAGCTCCGTCATCATCCAAGACGCGAAGAAAAAGTAAAATTGCTGCCCCGCATATACAAGAAGGGAGTGCCCACGGCACTCCCTTCTTAATGTTTTCCCCCTAATTAATGACTCAAGTATTGCATCAGCATGGTAACCAGCAGCTGAGGCATCCGTGCATGCTCCAGCTTTTCCTCGATGTGATCCATACGGTTCAGACTCATTTTCTGGAGAATCCCCATCATGGATGTAAAGATAAAATAAGCCGTTTCCAGCACGTTTATTCCGGATTGGAGTGAACCGTCGCTGACGCCTGCATGCAGAACATCGATGAGAAATACGTTCTCTTTCTCCTCACGGATAAAACGTTGATAACGTTCGTGGAGATCCCTGTTCGAAATATAAGCCTCGTAATGCAGATCGAATAATAGAATAAACCGGATGTATCCAGGGTGATCAAGGGCAAAATTGATCCAGCCATTCAGCATAGATTCCAGACGTTCTTTTCCACGGCCCTCTATAGGCGCACTTTGTTCAACATAGGCGGTCATCCTTCTCAGCAGATCCATCTGTACTTCCAGAATCAGCTCGTCCAGAGATTGAAAATGTTTGTAGAAGGTAACCCTGCTGATGCCAGCGGTCTCACATACATCCTTGATGTTGACGGTGAGAAAGCTTTGCCTCATGAACAGCTCTTTACCTGCAGACATTAGTTCATCCCGATGTTTATTCTTCATTTTCTGGTGCCAGCTATCGTTCATGTGCAGTCATCCGTTCTTGGTCAGAATGTGAGGTGTTCCAGGTTAAAGTGAGGGCAGACAATAATATTACTGCGCCCAAAATATACGGCAGGTGAATCTGTTTGTCAAACAGATTACCGGCCAGCAGCGGACCAAGAATACTGCCGAGGCTGGTGTATGTGGTATTCAGCCCAGCTGCATATCCCTGCCGGTCTCCAGATGCATTGGCAATCAGAGAGCTGACGGTCGGCCTTAAAAAAGCATTAAAAGCAAAAAACAGCGCAGAAACACTTAACAAATAGATAAAGTTTACTTTGATCAGCATCAGAAGCAAAGCTGCGGCGGTAAGCACCAAAGACAGACGGATGAGCCGGGTTTCTCCAATCCGCTTAATAATCCGGTCCAGAAGCCAGAGCTGAATCATAATGCCAATCAGTGCACCTACGGTAATAATAATTGATATTTGTGCAGCCTTAAAACCGTATTTCTGTTGAACGAAAAGGGCATAAACCGTTTCATAATTAACCAGACCAAATGTCATAACCAGGACAAGCAGGAGGTAGCGGACATAAGGAAGGCGGAAGGAATGGGTGAGCTTCTTCAGCAGCGGTTTCCGTCCACGGCGCTGATCTGCAGCTGGATGCTGCCCTCGCTGCAATGTCTCAGGCATCAGGAAGGTCAGCAGCACGGCAGCGAATCCCAGTCCTGAAGCAAAATAATAAGGTACACGAATGCCCAGCTCGGCAATAAGTCCACCTAGTCCCGGTCCCAGGACCATTCCGAGATTCATGGCAGCACCAAGGTAGCCCATCCCTTTTGCTCTGGTGTCCGGTGTTGTGATGTCAGCAACGTAAGCCATATTGGCAGGCACCATCAGACCAAGGCCGATTCCGCCGATAAAACGGGCAATGTACAGCAGGGGGAGCGTTGTTGACACGGCAAACATAAGATCAGAGAGTACCGTTAAGAAGAGACCGGACATCATCAGCTTTTTGCGTCCCCAACGATCGGAGAGCTGTCCGCCAATCGGCGAGAAAAGGAATTGTGCCGCTCCGAATGCCGCGACAAGATAGCCGGCTGCGGTACCGGCTGCATTAAACTGCTTTAGGTAGTCGGGGAGGATGGGGATGACCATCCCTTGACCTAACAGGGCGATAAATAGATTAAGCATTAGAATGAAGAGCGGAAAGCGGGCTGAGCCAGTCAATCGTTTCATGAGCTTCTCCTTAGTTAACAAAGTGTAAAGGATTACTATATGTTAACCATGCTAACAAGTTATATAGAAGCTGTAAAGAAAAAAGTTCAGAACAACAGAACAACAGAGAGCCTCTTAACCCTATTAAAATTCAGTTCTGAAGTCTAACATGTTAAGATGAACAAATAGAATTGGTTTTTGATCATCAAGGAGGCATGATGTATGACCCGATTGGAGTTCGGTATTGTTGGTGCAGGCTGGAGGTCAGAATTTTATTTGCGGATTGCTAGAGCGCTGCCAGAACGATTCCGTGTCCGAGCCATGCTCGTCCGCAGTGAAGAAAAGGGGAACGAGATTGAGAAGGAGTGGGGAGTTCCCACATACCGGGACATGGATTCTTTCGTTTCAGGCGGGCCGTATGCATTTGTGGTCGTTTCCGTACCTTGGGAAGCTGCTCCAGGATGTATATTAGACCTTTCAGAAAAGAATATACCGGTTCTTACAGAGACTCCTCCCGCACCTGATGTGCCAGGGATGATTCAGCTGTACGACGCCGTCACCAAGCGGAAGGGACGTGTACAGGTTGCAGAGCAATATATCTATCAGCCGATGCACGCTGCACGCATTGCCCTGGCGGACTCAGGAAAACTCGGTGATGTCAGCCAGGTTCAGGTATCCGCTGCTCACGGCTATCACGGCATCAGCTTGATTCGTCATTTGCTGGGCATCCGGTTCGAGAATGCCGTGATCCGCGGACAGCGCTTTACTTCCGCCATAGTGAAGGGTCCGGGACGGAACGGACTTTCTGATGCTGAGGAAATGGGTGTCTCCACTCAGGATATCGTTACTCTTCAGTTCGGCGACAAGCTGGCTTTGTACGATTTTACCGGTGATCAATATCATTCCTGGATTCGCAAGAACCGGGTCCTGATCCGAGGCAGCCGCGGAGAGGTGACGGATGAAAGCTACCGGTATCTGCAGGATTTCCAGACACCGGTATATGGTGAACTTCGGAGAGTTGATACCGGGCACAACGGCAATCTTGAAGGTTACTATCATCGGGGAATTATGGCTAATGATGAATGGCTCTACAATAACCCATGTGTTCCAGGACGTCTTGCTGATGATGAGATCGCCATTGCCACCAGCTTGATCAAGATGGGAGAATACGTTCAAGGCGGCCCGTCCTGTTATGATCTGGAGGAAGCGCTGCAGGATCATTACCTTTCCATGATGATGCAGGCAGCCATAGAGTCCGGGGAGCAGGTGACAACGACAACCCAGCCTTGGGCTTTCAAACGTTCAGCAGGAAATTGACTTCACGCCCGCTTCCCTATAATGTATAAGCAGCGTATTTATGCGAGTACATCAACTATATTGACTGTCTGGAGGCAAGACGAATGAGTCAGCGTTATCGTATTACCAGAACGATGCAAGAGAGCACAACCGAGCAAGCGATCACATTGGAAGAGTGTAAGCATTACTTTGCTTCCAAGCCTGATTTTGAATATGCGCCATCCTATACGGTAACCGGGCCTACAAGCACTATGACCATCGATGGGGACTTTTTTATGTGGAGCCATGAGGATACAAAGATTCCTTTCCGCCATTTTGATGGTGATCTCTATGTGGCCATATCTAATGAGGCCGTCATCCCCAAAATGATCGAGGTTGCCAGTGAGCTGAGAGCGGACTTAACCGAGGGATAAATTTGATACTTCCATACACGATCTTATTCGTGTGAAGTAGGAATCCAGGAGGCATCTCCATGATTGAATTTGAACACATTCACCACGTCAGTCTGGCAGTGAGAGACCTGGCTGCTGCCAGATCTTTTTATACAGATCAATTACAGCTGCAGGAGATCGAGCGGCCGCCGTTCCGTTCCAGAGGGATTTGGTACGCAATTGGTAACCAGCAGCTCCACCTGCTGGAGCATCCACAGGGTGAAACGCTGCGGACCAAGGATGTTGATACCACAGACGGGCATTTTGCCATTTGGGTCAGAAGCTATAACGAAACCATTCAGTGGCTGGACCAGCAGGGAATCCCCTATGAAGCGAGACCCGATAGTGTCGCTGGCTTTGCCCAGATCTTTTTGCTAGACCCAGACCGGAACATTATTGAATTTGGAGCCCCTTATTCCTCATAATGATTCGCTGGGAGCCGCGTAGTACGCGGCTTTTTTTGATGCTTAATAGAGTCAGAATAGCTTGATACAACTTTAGTAAGCAAAGGGAAACAAAGGAAAGGGTATACCGAAATGAACGAGCATTTTATGGACTTCCTGACCATCTTACTCCCTACATATTTCTTTTTCTATATGTCCATTACATTGATTTACCGTAACAAAAAAAGTGTGTTAAACCGAGTAGCGGCATTTTTGATGCTGGCTTTTCTGTTTTATTTTCTCAGTGAATATATGAAGACGTCTTTGCTTCCGCAGTTCCAGATGCAGATCGTATTGTACGGTAGTGCCCCGATGCTGCTGTTCATTATTTGTTTCTTAGTACACCTATGTATTCTTATGGGGAATCCGGTCACATTAGCTTATAAGAAATGGTTACCCTTCATCTACGCGGCTCCTTTTGGATTATGGCTGGTGTTCTTAATGACCAAGGATCATCACGAACTGTATAACATTCACATTACGGATGGCCGAAGCCCGTTGGATCCGCTTTTTTTGCAGCTTACTATTACTTTTGTAGCCGGATATATTTTGCTCTCGGTTCTGCTTCTCGCGGTTTTCTGGTATCGCACAACGGAAGCAAAACCTAAAAAAATCCTGCGTTCCCTTCTGTTCAGCTTATTTGCGCTGTTCGCGTGGTTTGTTCTAATTACCTTGCTCCTGCAAACGGGCTTGTTAACAACTCGAAATGCGATGATCCTATATTTTATTGGTTATTTATTGTGGGCCATCGAGCTTCGTCATTTGATCGGTAAACACGACATCATGCCGGATTATCGCAAGCTCTTTCATGTTCTCTTTAAATCCGCGCCTACCGGAATACTGCTTGTGGACAAGAAAGGGAGCATCATAGAAATGAATCCCCGGGCCGTATCGTGGTTTGAAGGAATATCAGTGGATGATCTCTCAAGGCATCTCTTTATGAAGAAGGAGACGACATTTGACGGGCTGTTATCGGAGGTGGCCCGGCATCAATATCAAGGAAGCGCAGCGCATTGGGAGATCCAAATGGCTTCACCTACTTCAGGGCTTATGGATTTTATGGCAGGGATTGATGTCATTGAGGGGACGAACGAAGACCTGTTTGTCATACATCTGACGGATGTCACTGCTCTGAAGGAAACGGAACGCCGGCTAATGGTATCGGAGCAAAGCTACAAGCATATCGCGCATCATGACTCATTAACGGATCTGTATAATCGGGCAGCGATTCAAGAGCAGCTGGAACAAAAGGTGGCTGGCAGCGATTGGTTTGCTTTCATTCTTATCGATCTTGATAATTTCAAGCCGGTTAACGATAATTATGGTCATCTTGTAGGTGACTATTATTTAAAGCATATTGCACACGTTTTCAAAAGTTATGCGCAGCCCGGGGATCTCATTGGCCGAATAGGGGGAGACGAGTTTGTTCTTGTTCTTGCCTGTTCCGAGAATATCGATATACCTCAAATGGTTCAGCAGAGACTCTCACAGCTGAATAACACTTCATTCAATTATATGAATGTTGAAATTCCAGTCTCATTCTCTGCGGGAGTGAGTGTATTTCCAGAGACGCAGCGGATGTGACAACGTTAATGATGATTGCTGACTCGGCGATGTATAAGGTTAAACGTAAAGGGAAGCTAGGGCAACCGGATACCGATGATCTGTAGGCATCTTGTCAAAGCAAACCTCGCACAAAAGGGTTATGCACGAAGCCGTGCATAACCCTTTTGTGCGAAATGATTATTTATAATAAGAAGTCGTTAACGGAACAAACAAGCTGCCGTGATCCTGAAGGTCCGCATGAATATAAAGGGATTGAACTCCACTGATGTCAACCTCAAATGTCTTCAACCCTTCTGCCACGTCCACAGTTCCTATCTTCAACTTCACATCTGTATCGGAATCCTGCACAAAAATGTTCTCTATATCCTTACCTACTGCCGCCACCTGCAGATACAATGTTTGATATTTACCCTTAGGGTAAAGCATAAACCCGCTGGACCGCCGCCCGGAAGCATTGTTAAAGAAAACATCTTTAAAATCCTTGCCATTATATGTAGTCAACTGAGGATCTTTTGTCCGGAAATCACCGTTAATACTGCCAGCAATTGAGACACCGTCACCTTTCTCACCAAGGAATACTGTATTCGTCTTATTGTTAAAATCAACATTCACACCAAGAGCCTTGGATATCGCACGTACAGGCAAATAGGTTGTTCCTTGATAAGTAATTGGGACCAGAACAGCACCCTTGTCATTCTGCGGCTGAAAAGGCTGACCATTCACTTGAAATTTCATAGTAGGATCCAGAAAAGCTTTGATCTGCTGCAAACTACTGCCGGCATAGACTCCTGCACTGGTGCTTAAAAGTGTTAAAGCAGCAGCTCCGGCGGCAATCCATTTTTTCTTCATAGAAACTCTCCTCGAAACGAAATTTGGAAAGATTTAGGATGGATGATGTAAATAGGATACTTGAAATTCATGTATAAGAGTATAGTCTTTAAGTATTAGCCTGTTTTCTATGTCGTTTTACCTATGTTTTTTCTATTAAACCTATCAATAATATGAAAAAAGCTGCCGGTCTCTGCCGGCGGCTTTGCTGGTTTACAAAAGAAGAATCGGACTTTTAATGAGAAAGTAGAATGTGTTTTTCGTTGAGGGGCCATGTCTCGAGCAGACGCTCTCGAACCTTGGCGGATAAAGGCATGAGCGGCAGACGCAGTTGATCTGTTGCTATGATCTCTTGGCGGCTAAGCAGCCATTTGAGCGCGGCGGGAGCAGGCTCTTCGAACAAATGCTGAATCAACGGTTTGAGCAGGTTGAAATCCTCTCTGGATTCCTGAATATTACCCGCTGCATAATGCTGATAAATATCAACAAACAGCTGAGTTTGAATGTTAGCCGAGGCCATCATGCCGCCTGCAGCCCCCTGACACAGCATATCGTGGAAAAGAACATCCTCACCGCATAATACAGGCTTTGAATCTGACTGTACGAGGGCTGAAAGGAGGTCCAGACTGCCGGAGCTGTCTTTTAACCCGATCACACCATCCAGATCCATGATCCGTCTCATCGTATCAATATGAATTCTGCTGCCCGTGCGCGCCGGAATCTCATACGCAATCACAGGCAGACCCGTTTGGGATACCATGCGAAAATGTTCCAGAATCCCTTCCTGTGTCGGTCTGTTGTAGTAGGGAGTGACGACCAGCGCTGCATCTGCACCTAATCCTGCAGCCAGTTCGGTCCGGCGAACCGTAGAATACGTATCATTCGTTCCTGTACCTACGACAATCGGTATGGTGAGGTTCATACGATTCACAATGTCCTGTGTGATCTGTATCATCTGCTTCACTTCATCCCACGAAGTCGTGGGGCATTCGCCGGTCGTACCGTTAATAACGAGACCTTGAATGTCATAGCTGGCCAGATGCGTGATGTAGCTGCGGTAAGAGTCTAGATCTAATTGATTATCACGGGTAAAAGGTGTTATGACCGGTATGAAAATTCCTTGAATATGATGTTCATTGATCATCTTTAACAATTCCTTTCCGTAGGTTTGAAAATAATGTAGCATAGCTAGAAGTATCATAGTTATCTATAATAAACGATAATGAGCATCATTATTTTTGATAAGGAGTACCTTATGGACCTCACCTATCTTCAAACTTTTCGCGAAGTGGCGATCCGCCACAGCTTCACAAGAGCTGCTGAAGTGCTCGGATATGCGCAATCCAGCGTCACGACCCAGATTCAGAAGCTGGAGAAGGCGTATAATGTCAAATTGTTTGAACGCTACAGTAATAACAAGATCCGCCTCACTTCAGCAGGTGAAGAACTATTCAAGCTCGCAGGACAAATGCTGGAGTTATTCGAGCAGTCCAAGGAAAAATTGGCCGCCCAGGGTGGAGGCTCTATAACGATCGGTACGATGGATTCCATCGCTTCTTATTTTTTGGCTTCTCATATCCAGGTAACCCGGCACGAATTCCCTGATCTGAACATTCGGCTTCATACGGACCGTGAAGAGTTGGTTCTGCATCAGGTGAAGGAAGGAGAAGCAGACGTAGGGCTTATTCTCGCAGAAGATGCTAATGATTCGGCTCTGCAATGGGTGAAGATACGGGAAGAACCGCTTGTTCTTCTGGTTCATCCCAACCACCCGCTGCTGGAGAAGAAGCGAATCGGGCTGAGCGATCTGACGGATGCAGAATGGATCATGCCTGAGCATACCTGCAATTACAGACAGCTGTTGGAGCGATTGCTGCGTGCCAATGGAATTGCCTATCGAATTGGTCTGGAGCTGGGGAATCCCGAGGCGATTAAAAGGAGCATCAAAACAGGTGAAGGAATATCGATTCTTCCCCAAATGGCGGCCATTGAAGAGATCGAGCGCGGAGAATTAAAAGTTTTGCCTTTTGAACATGCCGCACTTAAGCTGGATATCCAGCTTGTCCTTCATCCCAAGAAGTGGGTATCGAATGCACTGCGGTTTTTTATGGAAAGCTTGAGAGGGAAGTAAGTTGAGAGCAATTAAAAAAGACCTGTTAAACAGGCCTTTGATTTGTTCCTATTTTTTAGTCGAGTTCAACATCGTTATCAAACTGGATGAATTCACTAAGCTCTTTGAATAGCTTCTTTGGATTGACGTTATCTGGAACCACCAGAGTCAGCGGCTCATCAAGTTTAAGAACATACATGCCGAGAATAGACTTTGCATCAGCCATCCCGCTTTTGCTGTGGATCCAGATATCGTACGTATAGTTGGAGACAATTTGATTGATTTTCTCAATATCATTGACATTTTTAACCTGAATGGGTCTCATCATCATGGATCACTCCTTAGTAAGGGTACAGTGGGGAGGAAAGGAAGTTTCTCAAGTATCATACTCCCACTATTCATGTTATATTCACTGTCATTTTCAATAATCCTGTTATCATTCCTACATTTAAATTAAACAGCCTTCAACGGGCTTAAAACCTTAACAGGAGCCTAATTCTCTTGGGAGACGTCTAGCCGTATGCCATAGCGGCTTATGACGACCAGCATAATTGAAATCATCGTAAGGATGATTCCAAGAATCCGAAACCCCTCAATGTTGAACTCCCTTCCCATAACTATGCTGATTAATAGCGAGGAAAGGATGGTTCCCAGGTATCTTGATGAATTAAATAATCCTGAAGCGACTCCAATCAATTGTTTCGGCGAACTTTGGAAAAGTGCCGCCTGCATTCCAACACTATTCAATCCGTTACTCATCCCATAAGCGATTAGAGGAACGCACACACTTACTAGGGACGAAGAAGAATGTAAGGTAGTAATGTACACAGAACCGATAGTCATGAAGACGGAGGATAGGAATAATACAGGTCGTGGTCCTGATCGATCAATCCAATATCCTGCCAGTGGTGAGGTCAGCAGTGAGCTTATTCCCAGCGAGAGCATAAGCATGCCGGTATCAACTTCACTAACATGACGCACCATTTGGAGGTAAGATGGAAGCCCGAAAAAGAGGGAGTAATAAAGAATATTCACGAGCATGAATCCGATATGAATCCATTTCATTGCTGGATAGTTCGCGAAGGTTCGCAGAGGAATGAATGGAGATGGTGTACGAAGCTCATGTCGGATAAAAACCAAAAGAAGCATGAGGACTGTAAGTATACCAAGAGCATGGATCCACGAGAAGTGACCGTTCGATTTGAATGACAGCCATCCAACAAGTATCGTCACCAGACCGAAAGCAAACAACAAAATGCCCGGTACATCTATCATTCTAAGCCATTGCGGAACGGACAACCTGCTGCCCGAAGAAGCTGATGACTCATCTGCAGGTATTAACCTCCATGAGAGCAGAAAGCTAACCACCACAATAGGACAATTAATCAAAAAAATCGCCTGCCAATTCCACCAGTATATGAGGATACCTCCTATAAAAGGGCCCACTGCTGCAGCTCCTGACAGAAAGATGGATAAAAGCGATAATGCAGCCCCTTGTTTGTCCGAAATTTGCACCCGTACAATAGCCATGCCAACCGCAATCATCATGCTCGTACCTATGGATTGTAGTATTCGAAATACAATTAACCACTCAAAACTGGATGATAGAGGTGCTGCTAACGATACGACAAAGGACACCAGCAGCCCGGTAAGGAAGATTTTTTTACGCCCGAACAAATCGCTTGCTTTACCCATAACCGGTTGTGCAACCGCACTAGCAATATAAAAAGAAAAAATAACCCACGAAACTTTGGTAAAGTTAATGTGAAATACATCCTGTAACCTTGGGATAGCAACAGATATCATAGAAGAATTTAATGGGTTTAATAATATTCCAAGTCCAACCGATACCGTCAACCACCAACTGATTTTTCTCATTTTTTGCCCCCTTTAGTATTTATGAATATCGTACTAAACGCTTTACATTTACTCCAATTCATTTTATGTTATGATTCGATTGACTGGAAAGAATGGATGAGGTGAATAAATGGAGCTTCTTCAATTGCAGTATTTTATCACTGTAGCTCGTCTGGAACATATGACGGAGGCCGCACACTGTTTGCACGTGACCCAATCTTCACTAAGCCGAACCATTCAACGGCTGGAAGAAGATTTGGGAGTAGCGCTATTCGATCGAACCGGAAGAAACCTGCGGTTGAATGAATTTGGCAGCAGGTTCCTTCGTCGAGTTGAGAGATCACTTCTAGAATTAGAACAGGGAAAGCAGGAAATCCGGGATTTAGCAAATTTGGAGCCCTGTACGCTTACATTGGCTGTCACCACCGCAAGTATACTGCCTAACATCCTTCGGGAATTTCGAAAAAGAATGCCTGATGTCCATTTCCATGTAAGAATGTTAAGCACACAGGAAATGTCATCCCTTCTTCTGAAAGGCGATGTCGATTTCTGTTTGTCCTCCCCACCGATCCAAGGGGACGATATTGAATGTGAAATTGTATATTCAGATCCGATTCTCGTCGCCGTTCCTCAAGGGCATCGTTATGCCGATCGTAAAACTATATCTTTAGTCGAACTTAAGAATGATTGGTTTGTTGGTGTCAAGAAAGGTTACGGTACTCGGGATTTAACAGACTCTGTATGCGAAGCATTCGGATTTGCGGCTCAATACGTGTATGAGGGAGATGAACCCGCCAGACTGAGTGCTCTTGTGGAAGCAGAAATTGGAATTGCATTTATGCCAAGCTCAGCTCGAAACCCACTTGAGAAAATTCGATACATTGCTATAGAAGATTGCAATTTGGTTAGGGATATCGCTTTGCTAAGAAACATGAACCGGTATATTTCTCGGGCTGCTGCGGCATTCCGTGAGATTGTAATCGAACATTTCAAGGAATAGAGGAACAGCATGCAGCTATATCTTATTCAAACCATGTGGAATGGAATAGATCGAATGAACTCCTTTTTGGAGGATAATTATATCGGCTTGGCCTGGCCGGCTATAGGGGATCTGGAGTATACCGCCCCTAATGACTTCGCGCAGCGGTTCATGCAGTCCTACGACATGGGTCATAATGAAGCGGCTGACATCATAGAGTCATTACATATGTTTGTGAGGATCATGCAGGATGGAGACTTCGTTCTGATTAAGGATGATCGCGGCGTGGTTGTCGGGGATCTGGGTGACTATTATTACGACGATTCCGCAGGTAACCGCGAGGACATGATCTGCCATCGGCGGGGAGTTACCTGGTTAGGAAGAATCCCCCTCGAGGAACTGAACGATAAAGTCCGTGCATTTCTTAATCAGCCTGAATTATTGGCCCGGTTCGACTATCCGTTTCATGAAGCGCAGCTCGATCGCTGGTTCTCGCAAGCATCTGCGCCAGAACAGACAACGGGACAGTCTGTCAGGGTCGATGCGGCAACAGTTGAAGAAGCGCTGCATGTCCTGAGGCAGGCGCTCCGCAGTGATGATCCAGATCATCGAATACGTGCTGCCGCTGCTATTCTGGAATATGCTAAGGATTGACCCAATGACTGAGTAAATGATGATGTGAGGAACCGCCTTTTCAGGGCGGTTTTTTGTCATTTTATACAGGGAATATCCTAATTCGTCTATTTATGTAAAAATTCCAGGGGAAAAGCTATAATTTGTTAGGTTGTTGTGTATAAGCCTACATTTTATGATTGATTCAAAGGGGAGGTGAGCGCAGGAGATTGCCAGAGGTGGGCAACATGAAAGAAAGGCTGATGAAAGGCCCTAAGAGGAAAAGTCGTTATGTATACCAATCTGGGAGGGAATTGATGATGGTCAAATTTAAAAAGAAAATCCTGACATCACTGCTGGCAGCTGCGATGAGTTTCGGATTGTTGGCGTCAACCTCAAATGCAGCGACAGACTATTGGCAGAATTGGACTGACGGCGGGGGCACCGTGAATGCAGTGAACGGATCAGGAGGCAATTACAGTGTACTGGTCCAATACCGGTAATTTTGTCGTAGGCAAAGGCTGGACGACCGGCACTCCCAACCGAACGATTAACTATAATGCAGGGGTGTGGGCTCCTCAAGGTAACGGGTATCTGAACCTTTATGGATGGACGAGAAACTCACTGATTGAATATTATGTCGTCGACAGCTGGGGGACCTACCGGCCAACAGGGACATATAAAGGGACTGTGACAAGCGACGGCGGAACGTATGACATTTATACCACAATGCGGTACAATGCTCCTTCCATTGACGGGACACAGACGTTCGCCCAGTACTGGAGTGTCCGTCAGTCCAAGAGAGCAACCGGCAGCAATGCAGCGATAACCTTCAGCAATCATGTGAATGCATGGAAGAGCAAAGGAATGAATCTGGGCAGCAGCTGGTCTTATCAGGTACTGGCAACGGAAGGTTATCAGAGCAGCGGCAGCTCGAATGTAACCGTCTGGTAAAGCCGCTTCGTTGTTTATATGAGAATCCGGTGCAACACAGTTCGCAGCCTCATTGCTTCCTGCGATTGCGCCAGACAATCTCACAAGCATGATAGCCTGTTGACTATCCCCTTGGAAAGGAGATTGATGGATGAGACAGCTGTTCCTTCTACTTGTAACCGCAATAACCGTTATGGTCAGTGGTTGTTCGTCTTCATCCTCGGCAGCAAATGCCGAGTCCAAGGTTAGTGCTTCACTCGTATTTGTCCAAGGCGGAACTCTCAAGTCTGCTCCAGGTGGGAAAAATGAGAGCATCGCCGATTTCTATATCAGCAAATATGAGATCACTCAACATGAGTGGGCAGCGGTAATGGGCAGTAATCCTTCAGCTTTCAAAGGTGATAACCACCCCGTCGAGATGGTGAGCTGGTACGATGCGATTGAGTATTGCAACAAGCGCAGCATTAATGAGGGCTTAACACCGTATTATGACATCGATAAGAATAATCCGGACCCTGATAATACGAATGATAACGATCATATGAAATGGACGGTAACGATTCATGAAGGAGCTATTGGTTACCGTTTACCTACAGAAGCGGAGTGGGAATATGCTGCAGGCGGCGGTTCGATGAGCAAAGGTTACATTTACAGTGGAAGTCATACGGCGGATGATGTTGCCTGGTACTGGAGGAACTCGGGCCTTGACTATTTGTCCGGGGATTGGATCTGGCCTGCGATTGAGAATAATCGAAATCAGACCCACGAGGTTGGAAGCAAGAAACCTAACGAGCTGGGACTTTACGATATGTCAGGCAATGTTAGGGAATGGTGCTGGGACTGGTACCGTGATTCAGAAGGGCGCAGCGGTGCTTATCGTGTGGTAAAAGGCGGTGGCTGGATCGGCGATGTCAGCAATACCGAAGTCTCTTTTCAGGGTAAATTTGATGCTAACGGATTTGGACCAGATCAAGGGTTTCGTGTATGCCGCAGTGAGTAGAGGGTACGACGTGGATACTAGCGCCAATCAGCAGCTATTTTGATGTTCAACCTGTAAATAAGAGACTTGTAAGCTTACATAATCGAATATTTGAGCTGCATAAGCCGTTGATCTTGAGCGATAAGATTAGCGGTTTTTTGTGGTTAATATCCATATATATGTCGAGCAGAGTAACTCCTCTAAACTTCATAATCCCGATGGATTAGTCTGTAAGAACTAATATCCAGATTCAGTATTCTACTCCTAATTCCTGTTTCAAATTGTAAAATCCTGTTTACATAAGCAAATGTACCCTGAACATGGTATTTAGTTAAGCCTTTAGTCCTGGTCATAAGTTACTGAATTGAAATGGAGGAGTTAAATGCATGTCTGCTAACAAGAAATGGATCGTGTCGACGCTTCTATTATCCGCTATGGGAGCTTCCGTGCTGCCATTCGCAGCTCCCGCATCAGCAGCCAGCGTCGTCAAGCTGAAGAGCGACCAGAGATCGCCTGATGCTGCCCCAGTGAGCGATAAACTGGCCGATCAGAAAGTACTACAGGTTGTAGAAGAATTGCCGAAGTTAAGAACCATGTACAGCAAGCAGTACCTAATGGATGATGGCAGTTATGAGGCTGTGGTTTCGCTGATTCCGCTTCACTATCTGGATCCGACAGGAAGTTACCAGGATATTCAACTGAAGCTGGAAGCGGTGCAGTCGGCGGTTGGTTCTTCTGAGGCCAGCGGCTCGGAAGCCAGCAGAGTGTCGATTGCGGCAGAGGAATCGGTGACGAAGAATGAGATCCGAGACCGGGACAGTAATCAAGTTTCGCATGAAGAACTTATTCCAGATCCAAAGAACGACGAGACTAAAGAACCTATATCAGGAGAGCAGGAAACGTTGCCTGACGAATCCCCTGAGGTTGATAAGCCAGGACCAACGGTGACGGATGTGACGTATTCCTCCCACACAGTTCCTTATGTGCCTATCCTACATACTCATTTTGAACAGGGCTTCGCCTTGTCACAAGGAGATTCCCTTCTGTTACTGCCGTTAGAATCGAATGCAGCCACAGCGGATACTTCAAGAATAGCGGACGGGGTATTGTCCTACGCCGATGCCTGGAGGTCTACGGATGTGCAGCTGCGGCTGACAGAGAAAGGGATTGATCAGACGATCCTGTTGAAGTCACCTTCGTCACCGTCTACCTTCACCTATAGAGTTGAAGGAGGATTGCAAGAGGATGGAAAAGCCGGAGCCCTATCCATCTTTCCGATGTGGGCTGAAGATGCAGCTGGTGTGAAGCATGAGATTAGGCAGACGGTTAGACAACAGGATGAGGGAGCTTACCTTGAGGTGAGTCTGGATTCCAAAAGTCTGCAGTACCCGGTAAGCCTTCATGCCTTGACCGGACTGAATAACAACGGTTTATCACAGGCGGGTACAGTCTCCAGTGCGGCACCCGCAGCCAGAAGCACGATTCAAGAGGAACTGCTTGCAGGCACCCAGGGGGAGACAGCATTTCAATCCTTCCTACAATTTGATCTGTCTATGATCCCTCCCAAATCCGAGATTTTGGATGCGCGTCTTCAGTTAAGTTCAGCTGGTTCACACGGCCTGGAGGGAACCCTTAAGGTGCTGGCGAACAAGGAGGCCTGGCGGACAGAGCAGCTTCAGTGGGAGAACAAGCCGGTAACCGATTTCTCTGATCAGGCACAACGTCTCGGACAGCTGGAGTTGAAGGGAAACGGGAAGCCGTCCATTCGTCTGGATGAGTCGATGATCGCTGATTGGGTAGCCCGGAAAAAACCGAATTACGGGATGCAATTGAACTATGAATCGTCTAACAACGAATTAATCACTTTAAATTCTTCGGAGAACGAACGGGCAGCTGCCAACCCCCGGCTGTATGTGACTTATCAAACGGATGGAAAACAGCTGAGAAGTCTGGCCCAGGCTTCGATCCGGTTCAGCTATGATTACGATGAACAGAGCCGTCTGCAGACCATTGCGTTCCCGACGGGTGAGCTGATTCGGTTCACTTATGACAAGGCGGGCAATGTAGTGAAACGGGAATACATCAGCAATTAAGAAGGAGCAAACGAAAGTCCATATCATAGCTGAAATGAGGAGAAACGTTCGTGAAAAAGTATATGAGCAAGCTGTTCAATATATTTATGATTATCAGTTTGGTAATCTCGTTTATGCCGCCGGCAGCCAATGCTGCCGAGGCCGAAGATCGCGAAGCCGCATTGAACCAACAGGATACACCGTATGCGGAATATGAAATGGCTGCTAATACACCGTATTCCAGTACCGGAGAAGGGGAGCAGATTTCGGATGCGACGGGGACGCTGCGACGGATTGAGACTGATTTCACCCTGTCTGGCCGTAATGGTCTTAATGTGGTACTGTCCCGTCTCTATCAGGGCAGCACTGCTTATGTATATGAACCGAAGGCTGAAGCGGATAAGACGGCGCTCGGTGATCCTATCATCAAAAACGAAACCGAGTACTATACGTATAACGAGCAGACATCCAATCTCGGTGTAGGCTGGACATGGGCTTTTCCGTCGGTGGA
>NZ_JAUQTB010000010.1 GCF_030580655.1 Paenibacillus lacisoli | reverse complement strand
CTAAGTCATTCTTGGCGTTTGTATACGTGGCTGCCATTTTCAAATTGACTCAATGAAGAGTTTTCAGACACGACCTAATGAGCTCCTGGGTTTTCTTTATGAAGAGTCTAGTGAACCCCAGCCAGGTTACGAGGAGATTTGTGAAGGGCTGCTGCGTGCACTGATCGCGCTCATTCAGCGGCTTGTTCAGCCTGATCATTCCCGGGAGCATGACTCTGAACACCTGGCGGTGCGCATCAAGGAGTACCTCGATCAGCACTACCTCAAGCACCTGAAACTGAGGGATATTGCGGCCGAATTTCATATGAACCCGTATTATCTGTCCCATGTGTTCAAGCGTCAGTATGATGATTCGCCTATTCATTACATTCTGCTGAGGCGGATGGGGGAAGCCAAGCGGCTGTTGACGGATACGGATATGAAAGTAGCGGATATCGCCCATGTTCTTGGATATCAGAATGCAAATTATTTTACGATCCTGTTTACCAAGACGATGGGCGAATCTCCGACCCAATATAAAAGAAAGGAACAGGCAGAGCGTGTGAAGCTGAGAGAGACTTAATGGGCTTGCTTGCGTTCGGTCATGAAATACAATAGTGCTGCACAAGGGAAAGCGACGCCGATCCAGCAGGCCAGGCTCCAGCCTCCATGGGCATAAGCCCAGCCGCCCACAGCGGAACCTACTGCACCGCCGAGGAAGAAGGTTGCCATATAGATACCGTTCAGACGACTGCGCAGCTCATCCCCGAGCGAGAAGATGGAGCGTTGACCCAGTACTAGATTGGCGGATACACCCATATCCAGCAGGACGGCTGCCACTACCAGAACGAGCAGCGAGAGAATGGAACTACCCTGCACGATGACAGACAGCAGCAGCGACACGATCACGAGAGCCAGCGCAGCGGCCGTGCCGGCCTTAACCCAGCCGCGGTCTGCAATACGGCCGGCAATAGGGGAGGCAATGGCGCCAAAGACGCCAACCAGTGCATAAATTGCAATGCCGGTCTGGGACAGGTGGAAACGGCTGTTGAGGATCATGGGTACCGTGGTCCAGAACAGGCTGAAGGCCGCGAATACACACGCATGATAGAGTGCGCGCCTGCGAAGGATCGGTGTATGGACCGCGAGTTTTCTCATCGAGGATAGAAGACTTCGGTATGCAATGCTGGCCGTAGGCTGGCGGTGGGGCAGCAGCTTGGCAAGGACAAGCATCAAAATCAGGATGAATCCTGCTGAAATCCAGAAAATGGCCTGCCAGCCCAGCAGATCGGTGACAAGACTGGCCACAGGCCGTGCCAGCATAATGCCGAGCAGCAGGCCGCTCATCACATTGCCTACCGCCCGTCCACGGGTGGCTTCCGGAGCGAGATGTGCTGCGAACGGCACGAGAATCTGGGCAGATACCGAGCCCAGTCCGATGAGAAAGGAAGCGATCAGGAAAATGGCGGCATTGCCGGCAAGGGCGGTCATGATCAAAGCCGCGACCGCCAGGGTCAGCGACGTGACGATCAGGCGGCGGTTCTCCAGAATATCGCCGAGCGGAACGATAAACAGCAGTCCCAGTCCGTAGCCGATCTGGGTTAAGGTAACGATGAGGCCTGCAGCACCGGCTGATAAACCTATCGAGGAGCGGATGAGTTCGACGAGCGGCTGAGCATAATAAAGATTAGCTACAATGATACCGCATGCCGCCGCGAGCAGCAGGGTGATCGAGGCCGACAGCTGGGTTTTAGCCTGGGAGTTTGTACTCAAGGGTAAGAGCCTCCTTATCAAATGGTATGAATTTAGTTATGTATGACCTGCAGGATCCAACAACCTGATGGAACAAAAACCCGGACGAAGGTCCGGGTTTTCTGCTGCTCCACTGGAGAGAAGCGCTGTGATTTATTGGTGACCAAGATGCTGCAGGGTCTGCAGAAAAATCTGCTCAATGTGTGTATCATCGAGCGAATAGAAGACGGTTTTGCCTTCTTTTCTGCGCTTGACGATTCTCAGGTTACGCAGAAAACGAAGCTGATGGGATACCGCCGACTGACCCATGTCCAGGATGACAGTAAGGTCATGCACGCAAAGTTCTTTTTTCATAAGAGCATCTATAATACGGACCCGGGTAGGGTCACTAAATGCCTTGAACCAGTCTGCCATTTGAATGACCGAGTTTATTTCCAGCATGGAGGACCGGATGGCCTGCAAATCCTCCTCTGTGCCAAAGCAGGTTGAATCACAATCTTCTGCAGTCTTCTGCTTGATATCCAAATTTTCCAATTGACTCACCTGCCTGTTCCCATACTAGGGTCTATTATATCGCACTTGCTCCTTAAGAATAACATGATTTTGGGCCGATTTTGGCTGTAATGTTGTTGACGCTCATGAAGAAGGAGCATATACTCTATATATGAATACATGCTCATATGTTATTAGAAGGCGCAAAACGGGTAAGTTTTGTTAAGAAAAGGATGTGAGTGGGAACGATGGGAAACCTGAATTCAATGGAGCAAACCAATCAATCCAATACCAATCATACGGAAGAGACTACAGTAAGACGCGAACTGCTGCTGAACGGGCTCGACTGTGCCAGCTGTGCGATGAAGATCGAGAACGGAGTGAAGAAGGTCCAGGGTGTCACAGCGTGTTCTGTGAATTTTGCGACCCAGACGCTGAAGCTTGAGACCCGTTCTGACCTTGAAGAAGAGGTGCTGTCGCAGACCAAGCGTACGGTGAAGAAGCTGGAGCCGAAGATACGGGTCAGTGAGAAATCCGCTGGAGCTCCGGGAGCTGCAGGCCGCAGCGGCAGAGGTGTACATTCACACGAAGGACACAGCGATGCCGCAAACGCGCATGAAGGTCACCGTCACGATCATAACCATGATCATGCGGGACACGAAGGACATTCCCACAGCCATGACCATGGAGCGGGCGAGACCCGGATGATGATCATTCGATTGGTCACCGGCGCAGTGTTAGCAGCTATAGGCTTGCTGTCACCGCTGCAGGGATGGGCAGAACTGGTTGTTTTCCTGGCCGCTTACCTGATCGTGGGCGGAGAGATTGTTCTCCAGGCAGTCAAAAATATTGTACGCGGGCAGGTGTTTGATGAATATTTCCTGATGTCGCTTGCGACGGTGGGTGCGTTTGCTATCGGACAATATCCTGAAGGGGTAGCCGTTATGCTGTTCTACCAAATCGGGGAGCTATTCCAGGGGATGGCAGTCAACCGGTCACGTAAATCCATTACCTCGCTGATGAATATCAGGCCGGATTATGCCAACCTGAAGAAAGGGACGGAAGTGATAGTGGTACAGCCGGAAGAGGTTGCGGTTGGAGACCTCATTGTGGTGAAACCGGGGGAGAAGGTGCCGCTGGACGGTATCATTGTTGAAGGCACCTCCATGGTCGATACATCTGCGCTGACAGGTGAATCGGTACCTAGAGAAGTAGGCAGGGATGCCGAGGTTCTAGGCGGATTTATTAACAAGAATGGGGTATTAACCGTTCGGGTTACCAAAATTTTCGGGGAATCCTCAGTGTCCAGAATTCTTGAGTTAGTCCAGAATGCGAGCAGCCGCAAGGCTCAGACCGAGAACTTCATCACGAAGTTTGCCCGTTATTATACACCTGCGGTAGTCATTGCAGCGCTGCTGCTGGCGGTGGTTCCGCCGCTCGTTATTAATGGCGCCACTTTCAGTGACTGGATCTATCGTGCACTTGTCTTTCTCGTCATTTCTTGTCCTTGTGCCCTGGTTGTCTCCATTCCGCTTGGTTTCTTCGGAGGGATCGGTGCGGCTTCACGTAATGGCATCCTGGTGAAGGGCAGTAACTATCTGGAGGCTTTAAATGATGTGAAATATGTGGTGTTCGACAAAACCGGCACCCTCACGAAAGGTACATTCCGGGTGACAGGCAGCTATCCGGCTGCAGGGTTCGAATCCGGACAGCTGCTGAACCTTGCGGCACATGCCGAACTGCATTCGACTCACCCGATTGCCGAATCGATCCGGATGGCTTTTAACGGCAGTATTGACGGCTCGCGGGTAGGGGAATATAACGAAATTTCGGGCCATGGTACAGAGGCTCAGGTAGACGGCAGAGCCATTCTGGCCGGTAACGCCAAACTCATGAAGAAGTTCAATATAGCGTATGAAAATCCGCAGGAGACTGGCACTATCGTCCATCTGGCGGCAGACGGCCAATACGCGGGTTACCTGGTGATCTCGGATGAGATCAAAGAGGATGCCGCCAAGGCGATTACCTCACTGAAGGAGTTGGGTATTCGTAAAACCGTCATGCTGACTGGTGATGCCAAGGCTGTTGGCGATGCGGTCGGCCGTCAGCTCGGCGTTGACGAAGTCCATGCAGAACTGCTGCCGGGAAATAAGGTGGAAGAAATCGAGAAGCTGGATGCCAAGAAATCGTCGAAGGAGAAAATCATCTTCGTGGGCGACGGTATTAATGATACTCCTGTGCTTGCCCGGGCAGATGTTGGCATTGCCATGGGTGGTCTGGGCTCGGATGCGGCTATTGAAGCGGCGGATATCGTCATCATGACCGATGAACCTTCACGGGTGGCAGCGGCTATCCGGATTGCCAGACGTACCCGGGCTATCGTGTGGCAGAATATCGCATTCGCATTTGGGGTCAAGGCCGTATTTCTGATTCTGGGTGCTTTCGGGATCGCCACGATGTGGGAGGCTGTGTTCTCTGATGTGGGCGTAACCGTTCTGGCCGTGCTGAACGCAATGCGGGTGCTGAAGGTTAACGGTCAAGACAAGTAACGAACGAAGGATAAGCAAAAGTTTAAAAGAGGCGTGAGATTTTCAGATCTCACGCCTCTTTTTTTATTTTGCTATTTTTTCTTGTTGTTGGCTGTGACTAAAAAGCCGACCAATAAAAGGGGCAGACCAATATACGAAATACGCCAATCATTCAGAAGTATAGAAAAGAAGAGGATAAAAATAAAAATGAATGAGGTAAATATAATATTTAATTTTGTAATATTAATCCCTCCTCTCCAAATAAATACCACCCATTCACCCTATTATTATGGATATGAAAGTAAATACATGTCAAATGTTAGAAAATATTTGGTAAAAAAGTAGCGTATTTTTTATATAAATAATACTAAAATACTAATTATTTCAAAAAAATCCGTTATTTTGTTTACAGAATATAGTTGAATGTTTTATTGTTATACAAAATTAAACATTTAAGGATGGTTATATGAATAGTACTCTGGAAATGCTTTATCAGCCTTTAGGCGGATTAATGACGTACCCTTCAAAACTTCCTCAATGTGCAGGAGACCCCCAGTACAATATATTCAGCTGTGGACTGGGAGATCTGAACAACGTTGCGTTATTTAACAACAGGAACTCCGGTTTATCTATGAAACTGGACGGGGCAGGAGGAGATACAAAGTCAGGGTTAGCCAAAACTAAAGCGATTGCAGAGACTCTGGAAAGGTATTGTTCATGTACATATACAGCAGATCAGTTCATTGTGGCCTCTGCCGACGAACTGGGATCTGATGCCTTGGATCTGGAGAGTATCCCTGTATTATCTGACCAGGAGTACGCATATCCGAATTGCCCGTTAATCAGGCCTGATAAAAGTCAAAAAATCAGATGGGTAAAGGGAATCTCCCTTACCAGTCAGAAGCCGTTGTATATTCCTGCAATTATGACCTATTTACATATCCCTTATATGAATAACAGCGAACGCTTCTGGCTGCCCATCTCTACGGGCTGTGCTATACATATGAACTTTGAAAAAGCCCTGATTAATGGAATCAATGAGGTTGTTGAAAGGGACGCTATCTCACTCACCTGGTTAAATGAACTGCCGCTCCGGAAACTAGAAATCAGAACCGATGCTCTCCCTGAGTGGTGTCTTGATTACTACAATCGTACGGCCAATAACCCTTTTATCCAAACCTATTATTTTGATGCAACGACCGACCTTGGTATTCCGAGCATATACAGCCTGCAAATATCCGAGCACAACAGGAAAGTTGCCGCAATGGTTATGTGTACTACAGAATTAGACCCGCTCATTGCCTTTTCAAAGATAACACGTGAAGCCGCCTCATTGAGAATTGCCTTGCAGAACCGCCAACCGGACAAAACGGTTCTGGACCAATTTCATGAAGTGACTGACGGGGCTCTGTACATGGGACATCCCTCACAGCTGGATTCGTTTAACTTCCTGAGAAACACAAAAGATGAGAAGAGTCTTACGGATATGAGAAATCTTAGTACCGGATCGGACAAGGAGGATCTGAATAATCTTATTCAAATCCTTCAAGAGAAAGGACATGAAATCTTTGCTGTGGATATTACCTCTGATGAAGCTAAAAGAGCTGGTATGAGTGCGGTTAGAGTAATTATTCCTACGCTGCAGCCCTTATCCTTCTTTTACAGAGCTCAATTTAAGGGGAGCACGCGACTCTATGATGGGCCGGAAAAGATGGGGTATGCACGGAAGACAGAAGAGCAATTAAATCAAAAACCTCAACCATTTGCATGATTAGGGGGGAGAAAAATGCAGGTTTATACTTATGGCTCTACAGGCGCTTGGTTACGGAAATTTTGGAGTGAAGAGGAAGACATCTGTTTTACAGATTTGGAGGAAGCGAATCCGATTGGTGAAAGAGTGAACCCCAAGGAGGAATTTCACATTCTAGTTTCGGACGTCCCTTTGATTCGTACCGCCAAAGAAATCGAAACTGCTGTCCTGCAATACGGAAGGGTGTTCATCCCGATTATGGTCGACTATCCGTTTTTAACGATAGGTCCTTTATCCATGCAAGGATCTGAGGGCTGCTTTCATTGCTACATGGACAGGCTGTTTCAGCATGACCCTAATGTAAAACTGACACAGGGAGTGTACAAGCATTACGAAGAGGGTTCTAACCGAGGTCCGGTGGAAATTCATCCTGCAGATAATCTGCTGATTATGAACTGGATTGAGCTTCTCAGAGAGAATCCGCAGACGGCGATGGAACAGTTCAGGGGAAAGATAAGCCGGATAAATTTATATAATAGAACTTTTGTGAATTCAAAGGTTATCGGTGTACACGGCTGCAAATTATGCGGAGAACCTATAGAGCCTGAAAGCAGATCTTACATCCATATGTTGAAGTACTTGAACGAGGGGGTATTTGCAGAATGAAGGTGCTGGAGCATATGAGCAGTGAACGAATGGCATTGGCTGTCCTCAATGACCCTCAGTTTAAAATCCCGGAGTACCCTAGAATTTCAACTGGTTTTACATTTATTAAGCTGGATGAAGACAGACTTGTTGTCGACGGCGGTACGGAGAAGCAGCTGTTCAGAGGCCAATCCATCAATAATATTCTTCCGTATGTTATTGATAAATGCGACGGTACCAGACATATCAGTGAGCTGATTAAACTGGGTGAGTACCCGGAGCAGCATATGTTTCAGGTTATATCTTTGCTGTATACGCGAGGGTTGCTTCAAGAAAATGACCATCATGCGGCAGATCTGGCTGGACACCCTTTATATAAATATTACGATCGGTTAGTTGACGGCACAAGAATTAACAAGAGTGTGGGTCAAGCCGTCGAGAGAGTCCTGTCAAGAAATATTGTTTTGGGTTTTAGAACGGATGTGGAAAGGGCTGTAGTAGATGAACTGCAAAAGCAATTAAAGTTCAGCGGCCTGGACACGGAGATTGTCAGTATAGATCAATGGGAGCACCATGATGATTTACAACGTAATTCTTTTTTTATTGGCGTATGTACGGACAACGAAGAGATTGTCTGCTGGGAGCCTTTTGCCCGGGAATTGTACAAAAATCATTATGAGTTTCTTTTCATCTCTATGCAGGGAGACCAGATCGTATTTGGCCCTTTGGTAGACCGCAATGAAACGATTTGCTTTGACTGTTTTACCCGTCAGTTGGAGCGCCTGGATTTGGAGGATACCCACCTACAGGCTGCAGAGAGTAATCTGAAGGCTGCCCAATTAGGAATATCTCTAATCATTCCTGGTATTACAAATATTTTGTCAGGAATTCATATTTCTCCTTTGAGTCAAAACACACTGGAGGTTTACGACCTCAGAAGCCTAAGCAAGACCAATGTGACTTTCACTAGGATTCCGGGATGCAAAACCTGCAGTCCATATCCATCTGAGGATGAGCAAGAACACACTTTAGTCTCGCAGTATGAATCAATCATAGAGTTCCCTTCACGTAAATACTTAAGTTTAAAAGAACATCAAAATCATTATAAGTCGAAGAACATTAATCTTGCTTCCAAAAGCAAAAACTATATGAACTCTCCTTCCAGGCCCTTGCGTGATCTGGAAAGCCGGAATGATGCATCCTTGAACAAAATGATCAGGATAATGCGGTATACGGCCGGAATCAAAGAACAATTGTCTTACAAGGTTAAGCGCTGGTGTCCGACAGGGGGGAATCTGGGATCGGTAAATCTGTATTTCATGAATCGCCGCGTCGCGGGCCTCGAACGTGCAATATATTATTTGCAGCCATTCGAGGACGAGATCCAGCAGGTTACCGGTCCTATTGAGGATCATCAAATGACAACTTTACTGAAGGGCAGAGAAGGGGATCCTCTGGGCTATTTGATCTTAACGGGATCCATTGAGAGGCTGGCCAAGAAATACAACCAACTATCGTTCAAACTGGCAAATCTGGATGCCGGAGTAGCTATGGCACAGTGCCAGGTTGCTGCTCTGCAGGAAGGTTTGGAGGTAGAGAAACTCATAGAGTCCAATGAAGAGCTTCTTCATGCTCTCTTAGGTATCCACGATATGGGAGAAATAATTACGATGGTCCTGGAACTTAGGGAGGGAGGTATTCAATGAGCCAATTTGTTGATAGTTACTACATTTTGGAGCAAATGATCGAGAAGTCAACAAATGCTGATTTGACAATGAACCCGGCTGAGGTCCCCGATTTCCGCCATATGGAATGGAATCAGAAGCTAGTAGATACCCGCCATATTTTTGAGATTAGGGAGTCGGTCAAAGATTACGATTCCTCCAACACTATTCAATACAATGATCTGCTAAATATATTGCAATACAACTATCAATTTAGCAAACAGTTTCCTGTCCTGAATCAGATTCCTGTTGAACAAATGGTTATTATGGAGCGGGTCGAGGGGGCAAAGAATACGAGAGCTTTTTATTCGTATAAACCGGAACTTCAACTGCTCGAAGAAAAATATCTTTTACCAGATTACCGGGATAAAAAAGACATTGTGATCCAGGAGGAGTTTGCTCACGCAGGAGCTATTGTCATTTTCGTTATGGCTTTGAGGGAAGTGACAGAACGATATGGCGAGAGAGGTTATAAAGAGGTCATTCAAAATATCGGTGCATTAGGTCATTATACCTGGCTCCAATCACTGGCATTCGGCTATGAGGGAACCGTGTTTGCCGGGTTCTTGCAAAAAAGCTTAAGGGAATTTACAGACATAGATGGTTACAACAAGAGTCAGGTCTTTTCTTACGCATTTGGTTAGTCCATAAATAGCATGGAAAGGAGGTGAGACTAATGGAGAGAAAAGAGGAAATGGTGCTGGAATTGTATGCTGAAGAGCTAACGGAAATTACGGAGTTTACCGTTACCACTGCGGGTACCTCCACAATGAGTACGGAAAGCTCAGTTCTGTCAGCTTCCTGCCCTACAAGTTCTGCCAGTACTTATACAACTGCAAGTTCGCTTAGTTGGTAACAGTTCGAATGAAGGAGGTCATTGAGAAATGATTCTAAAAACCAAATTGGAACTAGAGCTTGAGCTGTATGCAGAGGAAATTATTGAAGAAGATCTGGAGACCAATTTTTCCTGCTGCTGGGGGACATTTGCGTGTTTCTCCTCTTCTGGCACTTCTTCTGCCGGTACAGGTTCAACAGGTGCATGCGGCTGCTAATCAGTTATCCACGGTGAACATGAGGGAGGGATATTGTTGAATTCAAATATGGAATTTGACTTGTATGTTGAGGAGATCCTTGAGGAAGAAGGGAATTTCAGTTCAGTTATGGCTAACTGCGTAGCCAGCGGTTCGTCGTATGCATGTTTTTCATGTCCCGGAGGATGCCTCTCAACGACGACTTCATTATCAAGTGCCACAGGCGGATAGCCACATAACGAAAGATCTTTGAACACATATTTAGGCCTAATTAACTTATTTCAAATGTAAAATGGGGTGGAATTTGTTATTTTCCACTCCTTTTTATGAAAGGAAGCCCCATGGAGAATATATCTTCCAAAGTTTCTTTGAGCCCTATGGTTGATATTGTTGTGAACGATGACCGGGAGTATTTTATTTTTCTAAAAGAACAAAACAGGCAGTTTAGAGTCAATGAGATCACTGCTGCACTGCTCAACAGCCTGAGAGATAACGCATTGGAACTGCAAGAGATCATTCTTTATCTAAAAAATAAGTATAGTCATTATAACTCGATTAACATATCGAGCATTCAAGCCGTCATAGAGAAATTTATTGAAGATGGCATTCTCGTCCGTGAGAACTCCAGTGACTCTCCTATGGAAGAAAATATTAGAAAAAAAGCCGTACAGCCTATGCTGAAATATACTTTAAAGACCAGCCTACCCTTCCTGAAGGTGAAGAAAACGAATAACAAGACAACCGACCGAAAAGGTCTGACTCTGATCGTTGCTTGTTATTTTTTACTGTCTCTGTTCTTTTGCATGTACGTGCTAAAAGATGTTCCGGCCATGATGTTTCACTTGAATTTCCTTAGAGTAATTCCCTTCTTTATGTTGGTTGTCATCATCCATGAACTGTCGCACATTATAGCCTGTAAAAGAATGGGCGGACAAATTAAAGAAATAGGTGTTGGACTGTTATATTATTTTATACCGGTAGCTTTTGTTACTTATAAAGACACTTATCGGTTAACGAAGGCAGCAAGAGCGCGAATTGCGATTGCAGGTCCTGTCTCCGATATTACCATCTTGAATGTACTGCTGTTGATTATGGAGACACAACCTCATCTTACGCGTTATACCTTTCCTCTTATATTAGTCATCATTTCGATGCAGCTGTTTAATATGAATGTGCTTTTACCAAGTGATTTATTCAGATTTTTGGAGAGCTTATCTGGTCAATACAATATTAGAAGAAAGAGCTTTACTTATCTGAAGAACCTGCTTACAAAGAGAACGAGCGAAGAGAAAAATCCAGCTGTCCGCAAGGGGCATAAAATATTTTATCTAGCATATTCTTTGTTTTCGGTAGGCTATCTGCTGACTATTTTTCTGTTCACGCTCAGGTATTTTTTATAAGTGATTGACGAAAGGAGCTGGTCCTAATGACTGTTAAGTTAAATCAGGTCTCGGAATTGGTACTGGGAAGAGTTTCGGTGAATAGTGCCAATCAGCTTAACGCCTATATTTTTGATCAATCCCGAATGTATCTGGCAGAATTGAAGGATTTGGAGGCTAAGCTGGAAGATCTGAGAGAGGCTGCTGTAAATGCACTGTATCAAGTCATCCCTCAAATGGATAAAAAAATATCAGGTAAGCTGCTCTCATTGAAAAGGAAGATTCATAATCATAAAAAAGTGGATTTTGCGGCTGTCAAACCCATGCTGAAAGCCATTGATATGGACGTGAAAGAGAAGAGCCAGCTGGAGGACTGGATTGAAGCGGAACAAAGTTATCAAGGTATGAAAGATGACTTTCTAAATCTGTACAGGGAAGAGGAAATGAAGAATGAGAAGGCGTTGTACGACTTCTTTCAAACAGATAATGAATTTGTCAGAGGATTGCCTATTGTGAACAGCCGCTTCTCGGAGTACTTGAATACAAGACAAAGAGAACATTTTCGTATAGGATCCAATCTGGTGAAAACAGCCTACTCCTACTTAATAAGGGGGACGGTAAAGACGAGCCCTCTTAGTACGTTTACACAGCTAACGCTAACTAATTTTCAGGGCGGCGCCATTCATGAGGGAGATCAGGAGCGGAGTACGCTCAAATGGTCTAAAGCCTTAGTGACTCACTTGTTCGAGTCATTAGCCAATGATCGTGAATATGCAGAATTATTTGTATTCAGGGCAACAGACTCGATCGTATCCCAAGACGGAGTTAAGACCTACTTTAGAGGCACTTATTCAACAGAGGATAATATTTTCTCCAAAAGCGAAGACATTTTAAAACATAGTCAGTACCTGGCAATTCTGAATACCTTGGAGAACAGAGCAGTAACATACTCAGAGCTGCTGAGGTGTATCGACCATTCTTATCCAGAGGTGATTGCTGATTTTCTAATCAAGCAGAGGCTGATTCGTCCTGTTCTGCCATTTCCTCATTCAGCTGTCACACCATTTTCTTTATTGTCTGAGCACATTAAGAGTCATATTGGCTTTAGAGAAGCGGCCCATTCGGAGATATGCATTTTGCTGGAGCATATAGAGCTGCTCAAAGGCAGGCTGTGTAAAGAAACATTAAAAACAGAAAGAGATACTCTTCTTGCTGAAATGAAAACCTGCTTGCGTTCGATATACGAATCCGTACATATTCCGTTTCCGGATTGGCTTGAGCATAATCCTGTAGTCTATGAAGATGTGAGATGCAATGTCGGAATACCTCCTCTGGGCTCAGCAGTTCAAGAAGATTTATTAAAACTTGAGGGTTACCTAAAACCTTATGTCTACCAGCATTCATTGTACTCAAGACTGACGGATTTATTCAAACAAAAATACGGAGAGGGCAACCCAGTCAATATTCTAGCGTTTCTAAGTGAGGTGATGGAATCTGAAGCCCAATACTCACAATTATTGAAAAATTCACGTCAGGAAGACATTATGAATGTTACAAATAAACGAAACGGGGGATATAATAAGGATAATATTTCCATTACAACCTACTATCAAATCGTCAGCGAATCTCATGAAGAGATAATGAAAGGGAATTACCTGCTGGTCCTCAATAAAATAACGGATGGTTCTGGGGCTATTTTTGCCCGTTTTAATCAGCTGTTCAGTGAAGATTCGTATAAAAATAAATTAAAAGAATGGTCATCTTCTGTGAATGAGACATCTTTAGGTTATGAATTCACTGTAGGTGGTGACTGGACAACATTGCAGGAGTCTTTTCGTATTCTAGATCATCAGTTGAAGTGGATTGGGGAACTGCCGGATCAAGACCCCGACCATATCCTATGTGTTTCTGATTTAAGAGGAACCCTTCGTGATGGACGTCTCATATTATTAAATCCAGAAGGCGAAAGAATAAAACCGGTGTATCTGGGCTCGGTGCCGGAGCATTTGGCTGTCGATCTGTCAAAATTGTTCATAACGATTATCAAACCATGGTTTCTCCGAATTCCTTTTGGGTCCCATCCTCTAAACAATATGAATACGTTGGAGGGTATAACTCGAATCCCAAGGGTCCAGGAAGGAAGAATTGTATTCGAACGGGAGAAGTGGATCGTACCGATCGAGGAGCTCCAAGCCATAGAGCTGGAATATCAAAAAAGTGAACGGTTTATTGAATTGAATAAATGGAGACATAGCAATGACATTCCTGAAGAAGTATATATCACCCTCCAATCCGACCAATTTATGGAGAGTTCCAAGCCATTCTGGTTCCATTTCAGGAGCATCATGAGTGTAGACCAGCTATTCAAGTCACTTTCCAACAAGTATAAACAAATCATTTTTACGGAAGCACTGCCTTCCTTACAGCAGCAATGGTTCAGTCCTGACCGGGAGACCTATGCTACCGAGTTCATGTCGCTAACCTATCTATCACAATAGAGTTGGAGGTACCGAAGTCACATGCTGCCATTGGATTGGGTTCATTATCACGTATATCCCGGGTCTCTCGTTAAGTTGGATAACGGCGTAGAGAGCGTAATCGCACCTGTAGTTAAGCTCCTTCAGGATCAATACGCTGTGAAGCAGTGGTTTTTCATAAGATATTTTGATAGGTCCGGCGCCCACTTAAAACTTAGGTTTCAGGTAAAGCAGCGTGAGCTAAAAGAATTTCTGTCCTCTGCAGAATCGGGAATTTCGAGTCATCTGGCAATGATCGAATCGGAGAAGCCGCTGAATCATCAGCGATTAATTCCTTACCGCTATGATGCAAGGGAGAATATACCGAAATATACACGTAATATTTATGAGCCAGAGTTAACGAAATATATTAATGATAAATATCTGTCACTATCGGAGAATCTGTTTTGCAGTTCGAGTGAACTGGTGTGCATGTTAATGAAAAAGATTAATAGCAAGGACATAAACAGGTATGAGTGGTCGCTAATACTGACAGAGCGAATCTTAATGGGATTGGCCTTGGAGCGAGAAGAAATTACGTCTTTTCACCAGACAAATCTCGATTATTGGAGTGGATCACCAAGCATGTCTTCCCGTCTCAGAGAGGCTGCTTATCATAAAAGGGATGTCATTGACTCAATGATGAATCCGCAGCAAGTGGAGCGAACAGACAGTATCCAGGGCGAGGACGCCTACGTGACCCAAACGGTCAGCATCTTGAAAGAGGCGGAAAAAGAATATGGTCGTTCCGCATTAAGGCACCTGTTGTTTCATTATTCCCATATGATGAATAACAGATTGGGAATCTGGCCCATTGAAGAAGCATACCTTTCAGCATTAATGCTTCAACATAAACTGTAGCATGGAGGTATCTATGATTAATCAGCCTGCATTTGAGCGAAGTATACACGGGGACCACCAGCCATCTTGCCTAACTGTGAACAATCTGACGAAGAAATTCAATAATGAGTCGGTTCTCGAGAATCTTTCGATGAGCATCTACCAAGGAGAAATTCACGGGATTATCGGAAGGAACGGGGTAGGAAAGACTACTCTGATTGAGAGCATCATTGGTCTTAAGGAAATTGATGCGGGGACGGTAAATATTTTAGGTGAAGACATTAAAAGCAGCCGCTATGAAATTATGGAGGCGGTCGGTATCCAGCCGCAGGAGGCAAATTTGCTCCCTAGACAAAGTGTATCGGAGACCATTCATTTATTTACAAGTTTCTATAAGGAATCCATGGATCCCAAAGAGCTTATGCAGATGATGGAGTTGGACCAGATCGAGTCAAAAAGGGTTAAAAATCTGTCTGTCGGTCAAAAACAGAGACTCCTGGTAGCCCTTGCTATGGTTGGTAATCCGGCTTTGATTATATTGGATGAGCCTACAACAGGAATAGATCCTCAGATCAGACAGTTAATCTGGAGAGTTCTGAGGTCAATGAAAGAAAAAGGATGCTCGATCTTATTATCAACCCATTACATGGACGAAGCCGAGAAGCTTTGTGATCGTATTTCTATTCTCCATGACAAAAAGATCATCGTTCATGGGAGCTGTCATGAGATTATTACGGAACATAGGGAGAAATTTACGGACTCATTGGAGGATGTATTTTTACACCTGACAGGGACATCGTTAAGAAGAGAGGTTGATTAATATTGAATATGCAGAATAATCTGGCTCTGAAGAGGCTTGTCAATGCGGGCCTCAAGGAAATCATCAGAGAACCCAAAACGTTGTTCTTCTCTATATTTTTCCCTTTCTTTTTTCTAATTATGTTCTACGGAATGAGTTCCATTATTGATCCCTCTGCTAGCACGGGGTTATCATTCATTGAGTACTTGTTCCCTGGAATATTAATATTCGCTTTGATTTCTATAGGTTTTCTTGGTACATCGGTCCCCATCATCGAAATGAGACAAAAAGGGATATTAAAGACGTTCAGAACAACTCCGCTTAAAGAGTCTGTTTTTGTGTTTTCCCAGATCATTGTCCGTCTCATTCTTTCCGTCCTTCAGATTCTTTTTTTCGGGTTGCTGGGGTTGTTTATGGGTGTAATTGAGCTGAGAGAGCTGATTCCGTTTATTCTAATATCGCTGCTGGGAATGGGAATGATTCTGACCTTGGGTTTTTTATTAGGAGGACTATTTAATAATACCGAGCTGGCATCCGGCGTACTGAGCTTTGGTATGATTCCACTGCTTTTGTTGAGCGGTGCCATGTTACCTTCATACATTCTGCCTGAATTTCTACAGTATCTATCTTATGTCATTCCCTTTACCTATCTTACAGACTTATACCATCAGCTGCTCTTCGGGTTTGATGGAAAGGTCTCGGCGATAGGAGATATTTTGATCGTGGTGGCCCTCTGTGCGATCTTTTTTTACCTGACCAAAAGAACATTTAGATGGATTTAAGTAGAAGGGTTTAAGATTTCTTCTATATAATGATCATAATAAAAAGCTGGTCCAGCCTGCAGGCTGGTACCAGCTTTTTTATTATGACGCCGCTTATCCCTGACAGCGGTACACCACGGCCTCATAAGGACGGAGCGTACCGGATACCATGTCTTCAGCGTGCTGCGGCTCCGGGTAGTTGCCGATGAGACGGTTCCCGCCGCGGATCAGTCCAGCTTCTTCATCAGACATCGTATAGCTGGCCTCCTCGCCGGAGAAGTTCAGCAGGACGAGCCAGTTTTCTCCGTCCATGCTGCGCAGATAACTGAAGATCTGCTGGTGATCCTCTAATATAAACCGAAAGTCACCGTAGACCATAATCGGGTGCTCTTTGCGCAGACTGATCAGCTTCTTATAGTAGTTAAGAACAGAATGAGGATCTGCCCGTTCCTTCAGCACGTTAACCTCCTTATAATCCGGATGCACCGGCATCCAAGGGGTCCCGGATGTGAAGCCGGCCTGTATCGTGTCATTCCACTGCATCGGGTTGCGGGCATGATCACGTGACTTGGCCTTGATCCGTTCCAGGATGGTCTCCGGATCTTCGCCTTTATCATGAACCATCACGTCATAATAATGGAGGGCCTGCTGTTCCTTAAAGTCTTTAATGGAAGTCAGCAGCGGGTGGTTGGTCATACCAAGCTCTTCACCCTGGAGGAAAAACGGGGTCCCGCGAAGCGTATGCAGGAAGGTGGCCATCATTTTGGCCGACTCTGTCCGGTAGGTTCCCTGATCGCCGAAGGTGGAGACCATGCGCGGCTGGTCATGATTGCTGAAATAAAGCCCGAACCAGCCGCCGGCATCGCCGATGTCCTTTTGACACATCCAGATAATCTTGCGCAGATCAGCCAAAGACCATGCCTTGTTTTGCCACTGGTCATGAGGCTGGTCGCCGAGGGAAGAGGCTTCCGGTGAAATAACCATAGACAGCTCCTTACGGTCGGGGTGGGTATATTTCAGCACATCACTATCTGTGACCTTGGATGTCTCGCCAGCAGTGAAAACGTTGTAGCGTGAGAATACCTGTTCATGCATTTCATGCAGATATTCGTGGATGTACGGGCCATTCCGTGTAAAGTCTTCGCCGCTGTCCTGAATTTTGTCCTTGTCGGTATCAGGGAAGTTCTGGTCCTTGGAGAGAGAGTTGACGGAATCAAGTCGGAAGCCATCGATGCCTTGATCGAGCCAAAAGCACATCATGTCATACATTTCGTGTCGCAGCTCCGGATTGTCCCAATTCAGATCCGGCTGCTTGGCATGGTATAGATGCAGATAATATTCACCGGTTGTCTCGTCAAGCGTCCAGGCCGGTTCTCCCAGGAAGGAGGTCCAGTTATTCGGCGGCCCGCCATCCGCTTGGGCAGGACGCCATATGTAGTAATCACGGAAGCGGCTGTCCCGCGATGAGCGCGCGTTCTGAAACCAGGGATGCTCGTCCGAGGTATGGTTCAGAACCAGATCCATCAACAGGCGGATGCCCCGGCGATGCAGTTCGTTAAGCAGCAGCTGCCAATCCTCCATCGTCCCGTACTCCGGCTGGATGCTCCGGTAATCCGTAATATCGTATCCGTAATCAATGTTAGGGGATTGATAGATGGGTGCGAGCCATACAGTATCGATGCCAAGCTCCTGCAGATAATCAATTTGGGAAATGATCCCGCGGATATCACCGATGCCGTCTCCGTTGCTGTCCATGAAGCTGCGCGGATAAATTTCGTACACCACGCTTTCCTTCCAATTGGCTTTCTCCATCCTTCTTCCTCCTTCAAGCTTGATTTATCTATTTTTCTAACTTAAGGTAGGTAACGTACTTAATTACCTCTGATTGGATTATTACCCCATTCTGCGATAACAAAATCGGTTTGGGTCAGCGGGAAAAGACTGCAATAACGCCATAAATGTTGGGTTAATACCCTTGGCAAGCCGATTTTAAGCTATCTAGAATACAGGTGAGGGACAAAGAGAGTACAATGAACAATTTGGATACGGGGGACTGTAGATGAAGCCATTTATCATTGGGGTTGATCTTGGGGGGACGAATATCAAGGCTGCAGTGCTGAACTCTATGCTGGAACCGATATGTGAGCGGAAAGTACCAACCGGAGCGGCTCAAGGTTCACAGCATGTGCTAAGCAACATTCGTGACGTGGTGGAGGACATGCTGACTGCCGAGAGAATATCTTCTGATGCTGTGTTAGGGATGGGCCTCGGAATTCCGGGTCTGCTGGATCCGGTAGAGGGAATATCGATATTTTCACCAAACTTTCCAGAGTGGGAACATGTCCCTGTCGTTGAGGAGATGAACCGGGTATTCGCTTTTCCTTCTTATATTGATAATGATGTCCGAGTTCATATGTACGGAGAATGGCTGCATGGGGCAGGGATCGGTTGTCAGAATCTGCTTCTGATTACACTGGGGACAGGACTGGGATCCGCAGTTGTGGCTAACGGAAGAATGGTCTATGGTGCAACAGCCAGTGCAGGAGAGATCGGTCATATGAACATGTATCGGATAGGAAGACCCTGCCGCTGCGGAAGCACAGGTTGCCTGGGGCGTTACGTATCGGCTGTGGGTATGGTGCATACGCTGACCGAGAAGCTGGAACAGGGACGGCAGAGCGTTATTTCCGATTGGGTACACGGCTGGAAAGCGGATATTACGGCAGAAATGATCTCACAGGCTTATGATCTCGGCGATCCTCTTGCAGTAGAAGTGATGCACGAGACCGGAGAACTGTTGGGATACGGGCTCGCGAATGCGATCAATCTGCTGAATCCCGAACGGATTCTGATCGGCGGGGGAATGGCAGCGGCAGGAGAACGGCTGCTGCACAGCGTACGCACGGCCATCAATGAACATGCACTCGCATTGCCGTGTCAGGCCTGTCAGGTGCTTACGGCACAATGGGGCAATCAGGCGGGGGTTAAGGGCGCAGCAGCATACGCCAAAGCAAGAGTCGAAGGGCTTCATATCGAATTGGGCATTATGTGAGAGTTAGAGGTACTTCCTTGGGCTGGAGCTTAGGGGTATAATAAGCATTAGTCTTGTAAGCGCTTAAGGGTGAAGAACTACAGCAGGGTGGTAAGGAGAAGCCGTGAAGTCCAATCTATACCGAAAAATTGTATTATTAATTGTCGTCATGCTGATTCCCATTATTGGACTGTATTTCTATTCCAATCATACCGCATCGGATGTGGTGCGTAAGGAATTGAACGAGTCTAATATGAATCAGCTTGTTTTCTTTCAGAACCAGGTGAATTCCAATATTGATATTTTGGCCTCCTGGCCTAATTTGTTGATCCATGATCCGGATGTAAAAAGCTTTCAGGAGATCTACCTGAACAACGAGCATCTGAACCTGGACGGGATTAATCTGATCAAGCGGATCCAGGATAAAATCAGCTTGCAGCAGAGCTCGTCCAATTGGAGAGGGAACCTGTCCGTGTATTCCCCCTCACTTCAGCGGGTAGTCACTGAACAGGATGCCAGGAGCTATAGCGCGAAAGAGCTGCAGCCATCTGCCCGTGCGGGCTGGCAGGTTCAACGCTACGAGAGCAGCGGGGATACCGCTTATCTGTTCAGCTGGTACACAGCGGCACCGTTTACCAATCATGTTGATCCCAAAGCGGCCAATACGATTATCAAGGTAGAGTTTGACAGCAGCAACATTCAGGAAATGCTGGACCGGTTCAAGAGTGACGGCCGCCGTGATCCGTTCTATTACAGGCAGGATCAAGGCATCATTTACAATCACAGTGCTGATCGTCCTTTTATCCGTGATCTGGTTGCTCAGTTGAAGGGATCCCCGTTGAAGAAGATGGAGAACCGGACTGTTGAAATGGATGGGCAGAGCTATACCGTCAGTCTGGTTCGGTCCCAGGTGACAGGCTGGTACATGATCGATTATTTGCCTTTATCCGAGATCATGAAGCCGATCGCCAGCTCCAACCGGCTCTTTTATTTCTCGGTAGGCATCCTGCTGCTGATGAGCATTCTGGCCGCTTACCTGCTCTACTCGCATGTTCAGGTGCCCCTGCGGCAGCTGATTTATGGCTTTCATCGCGTGACTGGAGCGGATTACAGCTACCGGATGCATGTGGAGGGCAACAACGAGTTCAGCTTTTTATCATCCCGTTTCAATTCGATGGTAGAGCAGATTCAGGAGCTGTTCGAGAAAGTTTATCTGGAGAAAATTCATGTGCGTGAGGCTCGGCTCAAGCAGCTGCAGTCGCAGATTAATCCGCATTTTTTTTATAATTGCTTCTCTTTTATTACCAGTATGGCCAAGCTGCGCAAGCACGAGGCCGTCGTCGCCATGTCTCACAGTCTGTCCCGTTATTACCGATATACAACCAGACAAGAGCGGGATCTAGTGCCGCTCGAAGAGGAAATGGAATTTGTAAAGCATTACCTCGAAATACAGACGATGCGGATGAACAGGCTGACCTATGATATGTATGTGCCGGAGAACTGCCGTAAGCTGCAGATTCCGCCGCTGCTGATCCAGCCGCTGATCGAGAATGCAATTCTGCATGGAATTGAACCGCATGCAGAAGAGGGAATTGTCAGAATTCTGGTCAGCCGGGATGGGGATTGTATCCGTGTCATCGTTGAGGATAATGGTGGCGGGATGGATAAGGAAGATCTGCTGCGGCTGGAGACACGTCTAAATGAACCGATGGATGAACATATGGGCTGCGGTCTATGGAATGTGCAGCAGCGGCTTCGCCTTCGTTTTGGCGACACAGCAGGTATTTTCTTCTCGCGTTCAGAGCTGGGCGGCCTGCGGGCGCAGCTGGTCTGGACCCTGCCGGAAGAAACGTAAACAACTGTAACTGCAAGTACAAAGGGGAAGTGATACACCATGTATTCAATACTGCTGGTTGATGATGAGAGCTATGTAACAGAGAGTCTGAAGCTGACGATGGACTGGGAGCAGCTGCAAATCCAGGAAGTGTACCAGGCCAAGTCAGCCCTCGAGGCACTGGACGTACTGGAAGAGAATGAAATTGATATTATCGTGACTGATATTCGTATGCCGGAGATGACAGGGCTTGAGCTGATTGAAATTGTATCCGGACGCTGGCCTGGCGTGAAGTGCCTGCTCCTGACCGGTTATTCGGATTTCCAATATGCCCAGAAGGCGATTCAACTGCAGGCGCATGATTATATCTTGAAGCCGGTGGATGACGAGGAATTTGCGAAAAGCGTCGGCATGGCCATAGAATCCCTGCAGGCTGAGCGCGAGCAGGAAGAGAAGTTTAATCAGCTCAGGTACAGCCGCCGGTCTGATCTGGCCATTCTGCATTCCAATTTTATGAGAGATCTGCTGCTGGGCCGGCAGTGGAGCACAGCCCGGATCAGTGAGAAGCTGCAAGAATATGAAGTGAACCTGCAGACAGATAGGCCCACCGTGCTGACCCTGATTCAGCTGGGCCGCTCCTTTACAGCCATGGACGCCCATTCGGTCAGTCTGATGGAATATGCCATCGGTAATATCGCCGAAGAGTTCTTTCAGCCGCAGCTGCGCATCTGGAGCGCCAAGGCACCCCATGACTGCCTGGTCCTGCTGTCCCAGTCACAGCAGGGTGCGGTTATTAGCTCCCTAGAGGACAGCGGCGGCCGGGTGCCTGGACGTGCGAAGCTTGAGCCCATGATTGAGCAGTTCCAGCAGCAGGTTAACAGCTATCTCAAGGGAGAGATTTCGCTGATTATTTCCAAGCCCTTTCTGTTCCCGGACGGTTTGGCCGAGGCCTACCGCGCAGCATTAGGCCATCTGTACCTGCCGGATCATGAAGGGGCAGGAACCCTTTACTTCATGGAAGATGAACCACGTCCGGCCCAAGCGGCAGCCAAGCCGCTGGATGCGCTCTATAAGCCGCCTACCCTGATCCATTTGCTGGAGTCCCAGCAGTGGCAGACGGCAGGGGAGAAGCTGAATCAGGTATTCGATGACATCATCGAACAGCGGCTGTCGCGGGAGCATCTGTATCAGACCTTTCTGGCGATCACGAATGCTTTCATTTACATTGCCCACCACCGTGGATTGAATATTGCCGATCTCGACCCGGCTGCGACGGATCCCCTGAATGCACAGCATGTGGTACAGTCCGTGCGCAGCCTGAGGGAATGGACGATGTCCATGCTGCAGAAGCTGCCTCAGGGTTCGCAGGGTGAAGAGGGAGGCGCACGCAGCCACATTGTGAAGCAGGTGCAGCAGATGATCGCTGCAGACAATGGGTACGAGCTTTCAGTAAAAATTATTGCCGACCAGGTATTCCTCCATCCGGTCTATCTGTCGAAGATTTACAAGGCGGAGACCGGCGAAGGCCTTGGAGACTACCTGATCCGCAAGCGGATGGAGACGGCCCTCTATCTGTTAAAGAACAGCAACAAGAAGATCTATGAGATAACATCCGAGCTGGGATACCAGAACCCGCAGTATTTCAGTAAAATGTTCAGAAAACATTACGGAATGACGCCGCATGAATTCAGGGAGCAATCCTAGGACAGGTTCATCACCTGTCCATTCAGGTTGGCAAAGGTGCAGAAATCTTCGTTTTGTGACATAGGATGACCAAACCCTCTTCTTTATAATGAAAATGTAAATACAATGATTGAGGGGGAGCACGATGAAACTTAGTTCTAAAAAGGGTTGGCTGTCCATGCTCGCATTGTCGGTCGTATTAACCGGCAGTCTGGCAGGGTGCTCAGGCGGCAGTGGGGAATCAAAGACTGCAACGGTCAAAACTGAAAACGTATACAAAGAGAAGTATGATCCGGAAGTAACCATCTCCACGGTATGGGGCGTTGACCCGGCACTGAAATTCAAGAATGGGGAAACGATTGAGAACAACGTCGCTACCAAATGGGCAAAAGACAAATTCGGTATCAATATCAAATCCCTGTGGTCGGTTACCGACACCAACGGAGCGCTGGCAACCAAGCTGCGCATGAACATGTCCTCCGGTCAGGAAATGCCGGACGTGCTGACTCTGGGTGCAGAGAATTCCCAGCTGGCACAGGACCTGATTGACTCCGGGATATACGGAGAAGTAGGGCCGCTGTTCGACAAATACGCATCTGATACATGGAAACAGGCCATGGACCAGGATACGAACGTATGGAACCAATATACACGTGACGGCAAAAAAATGGGTATCCCGGTACTCGATTTTGCTTACAACCACGATTATGTACTGTGGATCCGCAAAGACTGGCTCGATAAGCTGGGTCTGAAAGAACCAAAAACGATGGAAGAGCTCGAGCAAGTGATGGAAGCCTTCAAAAACAAAAACCCGGACGGACTGGCTCCTGACAAAGTCGTTCCGCTGAGCATCGGCTTCAAAACGGCACTGAACACCTGGATGGGTGACCCGTCCTGGATCTTCGGCGCTTACGGCACACTGCCGCAGCAGTGGAATGTTGGGGCTGACGGCAAGCTGGAATACGGTTCTGTGAATCCGGCGATGAAGCAGGGTCTGCAGAAGCTGAAGGACTGGATGGCTAAAGGCTACATTCCTCAGGAAGCAGCACTGTGGGACGAGAACAAGACGTCCGAGCCTGCTGTAGCAGGTACTGCGGGTATTATTCCAGGCCCTTACTGGATGAGCGGCTGGCCTCTGCAGGATACAGCGAAGAACGTACCGGGAGCAGAGTGGGAGCCAATTACGATTCCTACTGGTCCGGATGGCAAAGCGATGCGTCACGGTACTCAGTACACCAATGGTGTAACCCTGATCAAGACCGATATGGAGCATCCGGAAGCTTTCTTCACTTACGAGAATTACCTGTATGATCATTTTGCAAAAGCAAGCGCTGACGGCGAATTTGCCAACGGTATGTTTAAAGGGTATGACTACGATCTGGATGCTAACGGCAAAATGCTGCCGAATGACAAGATTCCTGGCGGTTACGTTAACGTCGTTCGCTACCTGCTGGTGCGTGACGGTGCACGTATTCCAGACGAACAAATGAAAGCTCTGCTGAAGCTGGCCGACGGCAAAGAGCCGGAAACCCGTCTGGAGAAAGACGTGGCGGTGAACTATGGTAAAGATACTCCACAGGCAGCGAAAGTGCTGCTGGAGCAGAAGGATATTTCTTACAAAGATATGTTCACAGGCCCGACTACGGAAACAATGAAATCCAAATGGGATTACCTGCTCAAAATCGAGAACCAGACCATCAATGAAATCATCTATGGCAAACAGCCGATCGATGCGTTCGACAGCTTCGTGAAATCCTGGAAGTCCGGTGGCGGCGATCAGATTACGACAGAAGTCAACACGTGGTATGACAGTGTAAAAAAATAAGCAGTAACACGCAGACAGCCCTCTCCGGAGGGCTGTCTTTTGCTGTCTGCATCGTCAGGGGATTGATTGCTATAGTGCCATTTATGTTGGCTTAATGACCTACTGGTCCTATGTAAGCGGATTTATAATTGAAGTATAAGAAATCAATGCAAATGGGGGATTACGATGAAAGGATTGAGACGGACCTGGCCGTTTCACGTCATGCTGCTGCCTGCAGTTATCTTTTTAATTATCTTTAGTTATGTACCTATGGGCGGTATCGTTATGGCATTTCAGAATTATAAGCCTTACCTCGGAATCAGTGGTTCCGAATGGGTAGGCCTTGATAATTTTCGTTATCTGTTCGAGAGAAATGACAGTGTACAAGTAATATGGAACACCCTGGTGATCGCTATTCTCAAAATGATCTTCAACCTGCTGATCCCGCTGGTGTTCGCCATCCTGCTGAATGAGGTCCGTAAAGTGGCCCTGCAGCGTTCGATTCAGACACTCGTATATCTGCCGCACTTTCTGTCCTGGGTTATCCTGGGGGGCATTCTGATTGACCTTCTCGCAACCGACGGCTTTGCCAACCGGATTCTCGGCTGGTTCGGAGCCGGGCCTATCTTCTTCCTGGGGGATAATAACTGGTTCCGCTTTACGGTTATCGCGTCGGATGTATGGAAGGAATTTGGCTATAACACGATCATTTTCCTGGCAGCTCTTGCCGGTATCAACCCTTCCCTGTATGAAGCGGCCGAAATGGACGGCGCCAGCCGCTGGAAGCAAACGATGCATATTACGGTTCCTTCCCTGATGCCAATGGTGGTTGTTGTTGGAACTCTGGCACTGGGCAATGTATTAAATGCCGGCTTCGACCAAATCTTCAACCTGTATAACCCGCTGGTTTATCAGAAGGGCGATATCATCGATACCTTCGCGTACCGGACAGCAATCCTGAACGGCGAGATGGGCTTTGGTACAGCCATTGGACTCTTCAAGTCTGTAATCAGTATGGTTCTGATCGCTATTTCTTACCGGATGGCCTACAAGTGGGCAGGTTACCGCATATTCTAGGACAATGAAAGAGGGAGAGTTATGCATCACAAAACGATGCCCTATCGGATTTTCACGGTTATCAATACTTGCTTTCTAATTTTTCTGGCTGTTATGTGTATCGTTCCGCTCATTCACGTACTGGCGGTATCCTTCAGCTCCAAATCTGCGGCGGATGCGAACCTGGTCGGCCTGTGGCCGCAGCAGTTTACACTGGAAGCCTACAAGAAAACGATCGACAATCCGCTGTTCCTGCACTCGATCTGGGTATCGGTCAAACGGACTATTCTGGGTACAGCGCTGACCTTGCTGGTGACTTTCCTGGCAGCCTACCCGCTGTCCAAGGAGACCTCCGTCTTCCGCAGCCGCAACATTTATTCCTGGCTGTTCGTATTCAGTATGGTGTTTACCGGCGGCCTGGTGCCATTCTACATTGTGATTCAGAAACTGGGTCTGATTGATTCCTTCTGGGTGCTTGTACTGCCGAGTGCCGTGAACACCTTCCTGATCATTCTGATGCTGAACTTCTTCCGCGGGATTCCGAAGGAGCTGGAGGAAGCTTCCCTGATCGACGGTGCCGGACATTTCACGACCTTGTTCCGGATCTTCCTTCCGATCTCGCTGCCATCCATTGCAACTATTGGCTTGTTCAGCATGGTCTACCACTGGAACTCCTGGTTTGACGGTTTGCTGTATTTGAACAACAACAGTCAATTCCCATTGGCAACGTTCCTGCAGACCGTTATCATTCAGCGCGACATGAGCTCTATGAGCATGAGCCCCAAAGAGATGGAGCTGCTGTCCCAGACGACGGTAAATGCAGCACAGATCTTTATCGGCGCTGCGCCGATCCTGATCGTGTATCCATTCCTGCAAAAATATTTTGTCAAAGGCATGACGCTTGGTTCAGTTAAAGAATAGGAGAGTAGATATAATGACTAGACCGCTTCAATATCCACCCATCAGCCCACGCGTGCCGCATATGCTGCACGGTGCAGATTACAATCCGGAGCAGTGGCAGCGTTATCCCGAGGTACTGGCTGAAGACATCCGGCTGATGAAGCTGGCCAAATGTAACGTGATGTCTGTCGGTATTTTCTCCTGGGTATCCCTGGAGCCGGAGGAGGGCGTATTCACTTTCGAATGGCTGGACCGGGTACTGGATTCCTTTGCTGAGAACGGCATTTATGCTTTCCTCGCTACACCGAGCGGTGCACGTCCGGCATGGATGTCTGCCAAGTATCCGGAAGTGCTGAGAGTTAATGAACGCCGTGTACGCAATCTTCACGGTTTCCGTCACAATCACTGCTATACTTCACCTGTATACCGGGAGAAGGTAACGATCATGAACACCAAGCTGGCTGAGCGGTATTCCGATCATCCTGCGGTGATTGGCTGGCATATTTCCAATGAGTACGGCGGTGACTGCCACTGTGATTACTGCCAGGATGCATACCGCGTCTGGGTTAAGGAGAAGTACGGCACGCTGGACGAGCTGAACCACGCCTGGTGGACAACCTTCTGGAGCCATACGTATACAGATTGGAGTCAGGTCGAATCGCCAGCGCCGCATGGCGAGACCCAGGTCCACGGGATGAACCTGGATTGGAGACGTTTCGTTACGCATCAGACTGGAGATTTCATCAAACATGAGATTCAGCCGCTGCGGGAGCGCAATCCAGAGCTTCCGGTGACGACCAACCTGATGGAGTTCTTCGAAGGATTGAACTACTGGAAATTCGCCGATTTACTCGACGTCGCCTCATGGGACAGCTATCCAACCTGGCATGACCAGGGCGGAGATGACAGCAAGCAGGCGGGTAAAATCGCCATGATGCATGACATCGTCCGTTCCATCAAGGGCGGCAAGCCTTGGATGCTTATGGAGAGCACGCCAAGCCTGACCAACTGGCAGGATGTGAGCAAGCTGAAGCGCCCGGGCATGCACCTGCTGTCCTCGCTGCAGGCGGTAGCTCATGGTTCCGACACCGTTCAATACTTCCAATGGCGAAAAAGCCGTGGTTCCAGCGAGAAGCTGCACGGGGCTGTCGTGGATCACGTCGGACACGAGCATACACGGGTGTTCGGTGATGTCACCCAGGTTGGTGACAGTCTGGAGAAGCTGCAGGAGGTTATCGGCTCGACCGTTCCTGCTGAAGCTGCCGTGATCTTTGACTGGGAGAACCGCTGGGCGGTGAACGATGCCCAGGGACCGCGCAACAAGGGAGTCAAATACGAAGAGACCGTACAGGCTCACTACCAGGCTCTATGGGAGCAGGGAGTTCCGGTCGATGTGATCGATATGGAACAGGACTTCACGCCTTACAAGCTGCTGGTTGCTCCGATGCTGTATATGGTCCGCCCCGGCGTTGGAGAGCGGATTCAGGCTTTCGTAGAGAATGGCGGTACGTTCGTAGCTACCTACTGGTCCGGTATTGCGGATGAGCATGATCTGACCTTCCTGACCGGCTTCCCGGGACCACTGCGCAAGACGCTCGGTATCTGGTCTGAAGAGCTGGACGGCCTGCATGACCATGACCGCAACAGTGTTAAGCCGCTGGATGGTAATATGCTGGGACTGCAGTCTGACTATGAAGCCGTAGAGCTGTGCGACCTGATCCATCTGGAAGGTGCCGAGGCGCTGGCTGTATATGGTTCTGACTTCTATCAAGGTCGCCCGGCACTGACCGTAAACTCGCTGGGTCGAGGTAAAGCGTACTATATTGCTTCGCGCAATCAGGGCTCGTTCCATACGGACTTCTACCGTGAAATCGTACTTCAGGCTGGCGTTCGAAAAGCGCTTGATGTAGAGCTGCCGCATGGCGTACAGGCATCGGTTCGTGTAAATGGGAAACACGAATTCGTATTCGTGATGAACTTCGTGGATCAGCCTCAGACCTTGAAGCTGGACGGCTCGTCGTATGAGGAGCTGCTGTCCGGTGAGACAGTACAGGGAGAGCTGAAGCTGGGTGCCTTTGACGTGAAGGTATTGAAGAAATAAATGTGCAAGATGTAACCCTTGCATAATGGAATCAGGGGATCTTGAGCAAGGCAGCTGTGCAGACAGCTGCCTTGTTTCGTTGTGTTTATTACAGCATTCTCTGGAGATTTAGCTTCTTTTTTGAGGAGCCTGGTTTCTTCCGGGCGCGGGACTGCTATACTGGGAGCTGTGGCAGTTTATTTATGCTTAAAGGCAGGTAAGGAGTCGGAAAGATGAAGTTTAATAAGGGAGATTCCCACGTCCATTTTCGTGACCGTCATGGCACGGTTCATAATTACATATTCCAGAAGCCGCTGGAGATTTACCAGGCGGATCACCTGGACTGCATAAACGCTGTCTTGAAGGCAGCAGAGCGCGCGGCCCTGCAGGGCCGGTATGTCGTGGGGTATGTGGCTTATGAGGCGGCAGGCGCCTTTGACCGCCGGTTGGTTACCCGGCAGCCAGGTGCTGGACCGCTGGCCTGGTTTGCCGTATACGCTCAGGCAGTGCCTGCCGCAGAAGCAGAAGCTGCCTCTATATCCGAGGAAGCTGAATTTTCGCTCGGCGGCTGGTCTGCGAATACGCTGCAGGACGAATACAGTGAAATCATTCAGCGTATCAAACACCATATCGCCGAGGGAGAGACGTATCAGACGAATTACACGATTCGGATGAATTCCGATTTTGCGGGAGATGATTACGCCTTTTACCGTCAGCTGTGTCAGAACCAGCAGGCTGCTTACAGTGCCTATATTCACTTGGGAGACTGCCGGGTGCTGTCTGTGTCGCCTGAACTGTTCTTCGAAGTGGAGGATGGGGAGATTCTGACCCGGCCGATGAAAGGGACAGCTCCCCGGGGGAGATGGAAGGAAGAAGACGACAGGCTGCGGGAGCAGCTGAGGCATTCGGACAAGGACCGAGCCGAGAATGTGATGATCGTAGACCTGCTGCGTAACGATCTTAGCCGGATTGCTGAGACGGGAACAGTCCGGGTGGACAAGCTGTTCAAGATCGAGCTCTATCCAACCGTATTCCAAATGACCTCCGAGGTATGGGCGCAGACGAAGTGTGGACTATCAGAGATCTTCTCGGCGCTGTTCCCCTGTGGTTCAATAACCGGCGCGCCCAAGGTCAGCACGATGGAGATCATCACGGAGATTGAACGTGAGCCTCGCGGTGTCTACTGCGGATCTATCGGATTGCTGCTTCCGGGCGGCCATTCCATCTTCAATGTAGCGATTCGGACGGTTCAGCTGGACAAGCAGGCAGGCAAGGCGTCCTATGGCGCCGGCGGCGGCATTACCTGGGATTCTTCTGCAGAAGGGGAATACCAGGAGGTATATAACAAAGCGGCGGTACTGACGCGAAAGGCGCCGGGATTCCAACTGCTTGAAACGCTGCGGCTGGAGCGTGGCGAATACGACTTGCTGTCCTGCCATCTCGAACGGATGGCGGCGTCAGCAGCCTTCTTTCAATACCCTTATGATGAAGCCAAAGTGCTGCATGAATTGCGTTCGCTGGTAAACCATCTTCCTGAAGCACGAACTGCCTATCGTGTCAGGCTGCTGCTTGCGAAGGACGGTACGATCCAAGCTGAGGCTTCAGCGCTTCCGTCTGGTGATCACAGCGAGATGCAGGCCGTACTCAGCTCGGAGCCGGTAAACTCGAGCAACCTGTTCCTGTATCATAAGACAACCCACCGCGAGGTTTACAATGAGCGCAAAGCAGAAGGCTGGGATGAGACGCTGCTGTGGAATGAGCGCGGTGAACTGACCGAGTTTGTTATTGGTAATCTGGTGCTGGAGATGAACGGGCGCTTGTACACACCGCCTGTGGTATCGGGACTGCTGGGAGGTACGCTGCGGCGGAGTCTGCTGGAGAGCGGCCGGATCACCGAGCGTGTCTTATACCGGAGTGATCTTCTGAAGGCAGAGAAAATCTGGCTTATTAACAGTGTGCGAGGCTGGGTTCCCATTCGGTTCGGTTCCATCATGCTGTGCAATCCTGAAACATCTTTCCCCGGTGTTCGTATAGTGCGGTAATACGAATGGAAGAGGGGATGAAGAATGTCTTTTTTTAATAAAATGCTGGCCAGCTTCGGAATCGGGGCCGCGAGGATCGATACGCTGCTGGATAAGCCTTCCTACCATCCCGGTGAGGATGTGCATGGTGTTATTCATATTTATGGAGGCAGTACGGAACAGCAGGTCGACCGCATCTATGTTCAGGTCATGACAGAGTATATCCTTGAGCATGATGACAGGAAAGTGATCGAGACCTGCTGTATGGCCCGAATTACCGTCTCCGACCGGCTGACCGTTCAGGCGGGGGAGAAGCTGGAGATCCCTTTTGCCTTCCCGCTGCCGCTGGAAACGCCGCTTACCTTGTCCCGTCAGCCGGTATGGCTGCGCACCGGACTTGACATTGACAACGCCTTCGATCCGAAGGATCAGGATTATATTGAGGTTGTGCCTCATCCGGATCAGACTGCTGTATTGGAAGCCGTCGAGCAGTTGGGATTCACCTATAGGTCGTCAACGTGCGAGTATCACAAGCGCCTGGGACGCGGCGTGCCGTTCGTCCAGGAGATTGAATTTTACCCTGGAGGCCGATTCGCCGGAAGGATGACGGAGCTGGAACTGATTGTAAGACTCGAACATGATGGTCTGTCCGTGCTGGTTGAGGTGGATCGACGGGGCAGCGGGCTCGGGGGCTGGCTGGAGCGCGCCTTTGATATGGACGAACGCCATGCGTGGATCCAGTTGAACGATGGGGATCTGCGCCGGGGAACCGGCCATATTGCCCAGTTGCTGGAGAGTCAGATTGAAAGGATGTCCCGTTAGGGAAGCTGCATTATAAACGAACTTGAACTGCTTGCGATCAAACAGAGAAGAAGCTGACACCTGCTGAGGTGTCGGCTTTTTTGATGAATATGACAGATAGATAGAGCTGGCTGTCCCTTCCCGGAGGTATGGTTGAAAGAATTTTGTTTTAACACGGTGATAATTTATTATGAAGAAGCGGGAGATAAGCCTTTATTTCTGAGCAGAAGGGAAGGATTACGGTATGGAATATGTTAAATTAGGCCGCACCGGCCTGGAAGTGTCCAGGCTCTGTCTAGGCTGTATGAGCTACGGAGAGCCCGAACGCGGCAATCACAGCTGGACGCTGGGCGAGGAAGAGAGCCGGCCATTCATTCGCAAGGCGCTGGACCTGGGCATTAACTTCTTCGATACCGCCAACGTCTATTCTGACGGAACCAGCGAAGAGATTGTGGGGCGCGCGCTCCGTGATTTTGCCAGCCGGGATGAGGTCGTTATTGCTACCAAGGTACACGGTACGATGCGCAAGGGTCCCAATGGCGGAGGCTTGTCCCGCAAAGCGATCATGACTGAGATTGACCACAGTCTGCGCCGTCTGGGGACAGACTATGTCGACCTGTATCAGATTCACCGCTGGGACTACGAGACTCCGATTGAAGAGACGATGGAGGCGCTGCATGATGTTGTGAAGGCAGGGAAAGCCCGTTATATCGGCGCGTCTTCCATGTATGCCTGGCAGTTCCTGAAATCGCTGCATGTCGCAGATAGCCATGGCTGGACCCGTTTTGTCAGCATGCAGAACTACGTTAACCTGCTCTACCGTGAAGAAGAGCGCGAGATGCTGCCGCTATGCGCGTCGGAAGGCATCGGCGTCATTCCATGGAGTCCGCTGGCGCGCGGTCGTCTGACAAGGGATTGGGATACGACAAGTGCCCGTTCCGAGACCGATGAATTCGGCAAAACACTGTATGCCAAAACCGCCGATGCCGACCGTCAGGTAGTTGAAGCTGTTGCAGCGATTGCAGCAGAACGCGGTGTTCCGCGCGCGCAGATTGCTTTGGCCTGGGTGCTGCAGAAGCAGCCAATCACTTCCCCGATTATTGGTGCTACCAAGGAGCACCATCTGGATGATGCAGTGGCTGCACTCCATATTCAGCTAACGGAAGCGGAAGTTCAGGCGCTGGAAGCACCTTATGTGCCGCATACCGTAACTGGTTTTGCCTAAATGATAAGAACATTACAGCCAGACCTGTGAAGGACCACCTCCGGTGGCCCTTTTTTGCTTTTTTTGTATTAATATAAGGGTGCAAAAAGATGACCTAAATGTTACGCTTACTAAGAGGCTGGCTGGGGCCAGCCGCTATAGACATCCAATCGAGGTGCAGCTGCGTGCAGAAGAAAGTAAAAGTGTTATCCACTCTGGAAGAGATCAAGGTCTATTCCGATCCATACCGCATACAGATCATGAATACATTTTATAAGCTAGGCCGTCCAGCTACGGTCAAAGAGGTCGCCGATACGATGGGCGAGGTACCTGCCAAGGTCTACTATCATGTGAAGAAGCTGGACAAGATCGGTCTGGTGGAGCTGGTGTCCACCCGCGAGATTAACGGGATTATCGCCAAGTATTATCAGGCATTTGAGGGCGATATTCATATTAACCATAAGGAAGTGTCCGGTCCCGTTAAACAAATGATGCTCTCGGAGACCCAGAAGCTCATTAACAGCATGTTCGATCAGTACAAGCAGAAGTTTCTTCAGGTCATGACAGCTGAGAGTGAACCGATTGCTAACACCACGAGCAAGACTATACATGTGACGCATGACGAGGCGATTCAGCTTCTCCGTGACATCCGTGAGCTTCTGAAGCCTTACGAGCAGAAGAGAAGCCAGGAAGGCATAACCGAGGTTGATTTTTTTGCCTCAATGTCAGGAGCTGTGACGGGTTCGAGCCCAGACCAAACCTCTGATTTCGTTTCCAAATCCGATTCCTAATGAAAAGCACCCAAAATCCAGCCAGGCTTGGATTCCAGGTGCTTTTTTCTATTCCTTAACGGCTCCAAGTACAATCCCTTTGACAAAAAAACGCTGCAGGAACGGATAGACGAGCAGAATCGGCAGGGCACTGATAAAGATCTGTGCCGCATTCACCGTCCGCTGGGACATATTCTGCAATTGCGTGGCATCGACATTCATATTGGAGAAATCCTGCTGGACGATGATCGTCTGCATCAGGGTGGCCAGCGGATAATGGTCCGCTGTTTTCATATAGATCAAGCCGTCAAACCAGGAGTTCCAGTGCCCGACCATCGTGAAGAGCGACAGCGTAGCAATCGCGGGCATGGAGACGGGGAGGAAAATACGCCACAGGGTGGTCATATGTCCGGCCCCGTCAATAAATGCAGCTTCCTCCAGCTCTTTTGGCACATTGCGGAAGAAATTCATCATCAGGATCAGATTATAGACGGCAAGTACGCCTGGCAGGATCAGGGCCCACAGCGTATTCATCAGGCCCAGCTTCTGCACGAGAATGTAGGACGGGATCAGTCCGCCGCTGAACAGCATCGTAAAAATGAAGAACCAGGCGTAAAGCGAACGCCCCTTGAAATGGCTGCTTTCCTTGGACAAAGGGTAAGCGGTGAGTACAACCAGCACCATGCTGAGCAGGGTACCCAGGACCGTACGTTGAATCGAGATCCAGAATGCTCCGAGAAAGTTGCTGTTGCTGAATGTTTTGGCATAGGCATCCACGGTGAAGTCGATAGGCCACAGGCTCACCAGATTGGCAGAAGCAGCAGCCTTGCCGCTGAAGGATACCGCGAGGATATGAATCAGCGGCACGACGCACAGAATGGACAGCAGCGCAATGAAGGTATAGTTAGCGGCACTGAAGATGCGGTAGCCGGCCGTTTTATGATACATGGACGGGACCTCCTTAGAAAATGCGATAATTGGCTGTTTTATAGGCCAGACGATAGGCACTGATAATCAGGAACATGGCGACAAAGGACTTGAACAGGCCGACAGCGGTAGCGAAGCTCATTTTCCCATTCAGAATGCCCATCCGGTATACAAAGGTATCGATAATATCGCCTTTTTCATAGACAAGCGGATTGTACAGGTTAAAGATCTGATCAAAGCCTGCATTCAGAATATTGCCCAGGGACAGTGTACCCACCACAATAATCATCGGGATCAGAGCAGGCAGGGTGATGTGCAGCGTCTGCTTGAGGCGGGTTGCACCATCGACCTCTGCTGCTTCATACAGCGCAGGGTTGATTCCTGAAAGCGCGGCCAGAAAGACAATCGTTCCAAAGCCAAACTCCTTCCATATATCGCTGACAACGACCGTCACCCGGAACCAGTTCCCGTCTCCCAGAAAGAAGATGGGTTCTACACCAAACCATCCCAGAGCCCGATTGACCAGACCTCCCTCAGGGGACAGCATATCAAGCAGGATGCCGCCGAGCACGACCCAAGACAGGAAGTGGGGCAGATACACAAGCGTCTGTGAGAAGCGCTTGAACGTCGTATGCCGCACCTCATTCAGCAGAATGGCAAATACGATCGGTGCCACCAGTCCAGCCACAATTTTCATAGCGGCAATAATGACGGTGTTCCAGATAACCTGCAGGCTGTCCGGATATTCGAACATGAAGCGGAAGTTGTCCCAGCCGACCCAGCGGGAGCCGGTCAGACCAAGCCAAGGCTTGTAGTCCTGAAAGGCGATGACAATACCGCCCATTGGAATATAGGCAAAAATGATCGTTACAACGATAGCCGGCAGCAGCATGAGATGCATGGGCCAGGTCCGTTTGAGGTTCCATTTCGTACGCTTTTTTGGTATGGTCTGCGTAGCGGGAATGGAAGTGCTTACAGGTTGTTCCATAGGAATGTCCCTCCCTTTTGAATTTCAACTTTCGTTTGAAGCGAGCATCTGCATCATGTAATAAAATCGCTAAGGATTTATGAACAATGCTGAAGCAATTTGAATTATAGCAACGGGGATGGGCTGTCTATAGAATAAGATTTCAATCCGTATGTTGTTTTCTTAACTTAAATGCTGGAATTCATTCTAGAAACAGGACAGGTGAGGAAATGAGGCTGACCGTATTTACGAAAACGGTGATCCTGCTCGTACTGCTGCTGGTACCGATTCTGCTGCTGTACAGCTATGCAAACCGGACCAGTGTCGATATGATTGTGGAGGAGAAGAAGCAATCGAGTCTGAATCAGTTTCACTATTTCAGCTCACAGGTAGACAAAAATATTGAGCAGCTGTCCCTCTATGGTTTGACGCTGCTGCGGGATCCGAGCATTCTGCACTACCGTAATATCAATGATACGACCACTCAATATGACAAAAATACGATTTACCTTGATATTCTGGATAAGCTCGCGTTATACCAGTCTACCAATCAGTGGATGAACGATATTACGATTTATTTTCCGCAGCCGGAGCTGGTGCTCTCGACCATATCCAACCGGACGGTGTATGACGAGAAGCTTTTGAGGCTGCCGCCGGCCGGAAGATGGAGTCTGGTAAACGGCCGGTTTACATATGTATTTACGGATAATTACCTTTCAGGCCCGGTAACCATCGAGGCAGACAGCAAGTACATCATGGAGGTTAACTTCAATACCAGCAATGTGGTACAGATGCTCGATGATTACAAAGAGACGCAGGGCGGCGACCCCTTTTTCTATAGCGCTTCCATGACGACCTTGCTGAACCGGAGCGCAGATGACGAGCTGGCGGAAGCAGTGATTGAACAGCTTCATGGTTTGCCTGCAGATAGGGGGAAAACGAAGGCCGAGGGCAACCGGACAATGGAGGTGAAGGGCCGGCAGTATCTGGTCAGCTATGTGCATTCCGCCCAGATGGACGGATATTACATCAATCCGGTGCTGCTGGATCGCCTTCTGGACCCGCTCGACAAGAGCCGTAATATGTTCGTGATTTCCACGCTGCTGCTGCTCGGATTAAGTATCGGAGCTGCGCTGCTCCTATACCGCAAGGTGCAAATTCCGATATCGAGACTGATGCAGGGGCTGACAAGTATACGCAAGGGGAATTTTTCGGCTCGCATCCCGGTAGACCATGTGAGGGACGAGTTTGCTTACGTTTCCCAGAGCTTTAACCATATGGCCGAACAGATTCAGGAGCTTGTAGAGAATGTATACGTGGAGCGCATCCGTTCCCGGGAAGCAACACTGAAGCATCTGCAGTCCCAGATTAATCCGCATTTTCTCTACAACTGCCTGTTCTATATCAAAAATATGACGATGCTCGGCAACAAGGATGCCGTCGTCGCAATGACGCTGAATCTTGGCGAGTACTACAGGTATATCACCCGCTCGGAAAAGGACACGACCACCGTAGAGGAAGAGATCCGGCTGCTGGAGAACTATCTGACGATTCAGCAGCTGCGCACACATCGCCTGTCTTATGAAATTTCGGTGCCGGAGGAGATGCTGCACCTCAGCATTCCAAGGCTGCTGATTCAGCCTATTGTTGAGAATGCAGTCATCCATGGTGTAGAGCCTTTTGAGGACAGCGGGCATATCATTGTGACCGGCACAGTGAATCATGGAGTCCGTGAAGGACGTGGACGTCCGGTGACGGTGTACAGCATACTTGTGCAGAATGACGGGGTCTCTCTTGGGGAGTGGGAACTGCAGCGGCTGCAGGATGCGCTGGAGGAACCGATGGGTCATGAGATCGGAACCGGTACGTGGAATGTCCACCAGAGGCTGGTAACCCGGTACGGACGTCCTGCCGGGTTATACCTGGAGAATATCCCCTGCGGGGGGCTGAGTGTAGAAATTCGATGGGTGGAGGAAGAGGAGGAGCAGCATGGTCAATTTAATGATTGTGGATGATGAACATTCCGTGGTGGAGTCATTATCCACCTCTATTCCGTGGGAAAGCTGCGGAGTGAGAGATGTATACAAAGCCTATTCAGCCAAGGAAGCGATCCAGCTGATGTCCATGCACAGCGTTCATATTGTGATCACGGATATCCGGATGCCCGGCTTGTCCGGCCTGGACCTGGCGCGAACCATCCAGCAGCGCTGGAAGCAGACCAAATGCATTATTTTATCAGGGCATGCGAGCTTTGACTATGCGAAGCAGGCGCTCCAGCACGGGACGATCCACTATCTGCTGAAGCCTGTCAGTGATGAGGAGCTGATTGCGGCCGTACAGGCTGCAGGTGAAATCATTGCCTCTGAAACCGAACAGGTAATGAAGCACCACCAGGCGATGTATGCTATGAAATCCAGCATGCAGGAGCAGCGCGGTGAACTGCTGCAGGATATGCTGCTCGGCCATCGCTATGATGAACGTATACTCGGGCGGAGGCTCGAGCAGTTGGAGATGGAGATCTCGCCGGGCGCGAAAACCCATGTGCTCCTCGTCCGTTACGAGGACTATCAGGAGAATCCATCGGCCTTTGAGCTTATGAAGTATGCCATCACCAATGTGGCCGAGGAAATATTAAGTCCATCCTTTTACTTGTACCCTACTCATGACGCGCATGACTGTCTGGTCTTCCTGCTCAGTCCCCGGTCTTCCGTACAAGAGATGGAACCCCTGCTTGTCCGGCTGGGTGAGCGGCTCCTGAGCAATGTCCGGCAGTATCTTCGTGCTGCTATCTCGCTCTCCTTCAGCCGTACGGGACGATTCCCGGATCAGCTGCCACAGCTGTATCAGCAGGCTATGAGGGCATTCCGCAGTCCGGCTGCCAGTGCCAGCACACTTCATATCAGTACGGAGGAGATGCCTCAGGGAATCCGGCTTCAATCACTGCCCGCCATGCATGAGCCGCCGACCCTGCCTACGCTGATGAAGGCAGGCAGATGGAACGATGCGCGAAACAAGGTCGAGCAGATTCTGGAAGAGCTGTCGGACAGTGTGTTTCCGGAACATGTATATGCGGCATTCCACTATTTTGCGGCTTCTTTCTCTGAAATGGCGCACAGTGAGGGACAGCCGATCTCCGACGTGCTGGGTGAAGAATACCAGCAGCTGCTGAAGGACGGTTACCGGGTATCCATGCGAGGATTATCTGCCTGGAGCCGCCGTGTAATCAGCCGGCTCGCGGAGCAGCGGGAACAGCAGGGTGGAGAAGCAGGCTCGGCCGTCATTCGCCAGGTACGTCAGTGGATCGATCAGCATCTGAACGGGGATGTCTCTTTGCAGGCGATTGCAGGTATCGTGAACCTTCATCCAGTCTACCTGTCCAAAATGTACAAGCAGTGGACCGGAGAGGGGCTCAGTGATTATGTCGTACGGATCCGGATGGAGCGTGCGGTTCATCTGCTGAAGCACAGCAATCTGAAAATATACGAGATCGGCGAAGAGGTCGGTTACGGCAGTACGCCTTACTTTATCCAGGTGTTCCGCAAGCACCACGGCCTGACGCCGCAGGATTACCGCAATGGTTAATTAAAATGCAGGCAAGGGAGGAGCCTAAGAAGTTGATATGAAAATTGAAATAGTGATATATGACTGAACTCCCGGCTGCATTATGATGACTCATGAAAGGGCATACAAAAGCAATTAGGGAGGGGTTTGTGTGTACAGAAAGATGATGACATTGCTGCTGGCGTGCACTTTTGTATTTGTGACCGCGTGCGGCTCGGGCGGGGACAAAGAAGAGGCAGTAGAGACAGCAGCACCTATTGAATTAAAGGACGGCAAGTATGATCCGCCGGTGCAGATGAGCTATCTGCGTTCCTGGAATGACGATACCCGGTTCAGAAATGGGGAAACCCCGCAGGACAATGTCCATACCAAATGGGCCAAAGAACGTCTGGGCATTGAGCTGACTACACCATGGACGGCGGCACATACGAACGATGCGTTCTACACAAAGCTGCGTCTGTCGCTCTCAGCGAATGAGGAGCTGCCGGATGTCGTCGTCATCCGCGGGGACTACAATCTGGTTCGTGAGCTGATTGAATCCGGCAAATTTGCCGATGCAGGTGCGCTGTTCGACCAATATGCCTCGAAGACTTGGAAAGAAGCGGCTGATTCTGCTCCGACCGAATGGTACCCGTATATGTTCGAGGGTAAACGGATGGGGATTCCGGTCTATGACTATGCCTACAACAGTGATCCGGTCCTGTTTATCCGTGAGGATTGGCTGAAGAAGCTGAATTTGAAGGAGCCGACGAACATCGATGAATTGGAGAAGGTAATGGATGCCTTTACCAATCAGGATCCGGACGGCAACGGGAAGAAAGACACCTACGGGATGACAGCAGGATGGAAGAACAACTTTAATACCTGGATGTCTGAGACAGGCTGGGTGTTCGGGATGTTCGACACGATGCCTGGACAGTGGAACAAGGCAGCCGACAACACGCTGGAGTACGGCTCCATTCAACCGGGAATCAAAGAAGGTCTGGGTACCCTGAAGGATTGGCTCGATAAGGGTTATCTTCCGAAGGAAGCCGGTGTATACGATGAGACGAAAGCAGCCGAGCTGTTCACGGCAGGCAAAGCCGGTATGATCGTCGGCCCGCACTGGATGCCGAACTGGCCGATTGACGATGTGAAGAAGAATGTAAAAGGGGCGTCGTACAAAGCGATTGCACTGCCAAAAGGTCCGACTGGTGAGAGCCATCACCATGGCTCCGGTGCCAGCAATGGTGTAATTCTAATCAATAAGGACATGAAAAATCCGGAAATTTTCTTCACCTACCAGAACTATCTGTTCGATAATTTCGCTAACCCCGCGGTAGGCAGCGAATTTGAGAACGGCTTTGCAAAAGGTTACGACTACGATATCGTGGACGGTAAGGTTTTGGGAGAAGCAGAGGTCAAGGACGGCGTAGCTCCAGTAAAATATACGCTCACGTATGATGGGGCCCGTATTCCGGACCTGTTGATGGAGACGCTGTCGAAGCTGGCTTCAGGACAAGAACCGAAAACTCCGTTTGAGAAAAACATTAAAATCTCAAACAAGCCGGAGGTGTTCCCGGCGGCACAGGTTGTAGTAGACCATAAGGGTGATGCCATCAAAAATGAATTTACCGGCGCGCCAACGGATACGATGAAAATGAAGAAGGATGCGCTCGACAAGATGGAGAAGGATACGTTCAGTAAAATTGTGTACGGCCAGCTGCCGCTGGATGAATTCGACAAGTTCGTGGAGAAGTGGACGTCCATGGGCGGCGAGCAAATCACGACCGAGGTGAACGAGTGGTATAAATCGGTTCAGAACTAATACCAAACAAGGCAAAGCTGCATTCCCGATATGGTATCGGGGTGCAGCTTTTTGGTTATCTTTTGGTATGTTCCAATTAAGGGATATACTATAGATACAATATGGGAGACAACTTGAAGGAGGGATAAGCATGCAGGTATCTGGCAATACGGTATTGATCACGGGCGGAGCATCAGGCATTGGACTGGCTCTGGCTGAGCGGTTTGTGAACGAGGGGAGCACCGTGATTATTTGCGGACGCAGGGAAGCGAAGCTGCAGGAGGCGAAGGAAGCAGTTCCGGCCTTGCACACCCGGGTATGCGATGTTTCTGATCCTGAGCAGCGAATCGCATTGGTGGATGAAGTTACGGGGACCTTTCCGGATCTGAATGTTCTGGTCAATAATGCCGGCATGCAGCAGCGTGCCAATCTGCTGGGTCCTGCTGAGGACTGGAGCAGATTCCGTAAGGAAATTGAATCGAATGTGGATGCTCCAATGCATCTATCCATGCTGCTGGCTCCTCACCTGGCCCAGAAGCCGCGTGCGGCGATTATTAATGTTTCCTCCGGACTGGCTATTATGCCTGGAGTCTGGGTGCCTGTGTACAGCGCAACCAAGGCTGCTCTGCACTCCTTTACGATCAGTCTTCGGATTCAGCTGTCTTCCACACCGATTGAAGTGATCGAAGTATTCCCGCCGGCGGTAAATACGGATCTGGGTGGTGTAGGTCTGCATACATTTGGTGCACCTCTCAATGACTTTGCAGATTCGGTGTTTGCAGACCTGGGCACAGACAAGCTGGAGATTGGATACGGCGGCACGGAAGAACGGCTTAAATCAACCCGGGAAGAGCTCAATGAAATGGCCCGGCAGGCCTGGGAACGAATGAACAGCAGCTCCTGATACGAACAGCACAAAACCCCCTTCACTTGGGTGAAGGGGGTTTTCCTTATGAACAGCTGCCGGGAAGGGCAGACGAAGGGGCAGCAGAAGATTACAGCTGCGTATCCAGCGGTTTCAGATGGGCTTCAATGGCTTCCCGCCGGGGTTCGAGGAACGGAGGGAGTGCCAGTGACTCGCCCAGATGCTCCAAATCTTCGTCAGTCGCAAAGCCAGGACCATCCGTGGCTAGTTCGAACAGAATGCCGTTGGGTTCCCGGAAATAAAGAGACCGGAAGTAATAGCGGTCCACGAATCCCGAATTGTGCATCTGGAGCGAGCGAATTTTCTCTACCCATTCCCGGAGCTCCGCCTCCGTTTCCACCCGGAAGGCAACATGATGGACACCGCCTCTGCCCAGCCGCTCTGCGGGCAGGTCCGTGCGCTCCTCTACATGAACCTCTCCGCCGGTTCCGCCTTCGCCGACTTCATAGACAAGGACATCCGGCTGACCTTGGACAGGGGAAGGATAGGACGTTCTGTAACGGAAGCCAAGCACCTTCTCCAGAATCAATACAGTATGCTCAGCGACCGGAACGGTAAGTCTGGCGGGACCTAGACCGATAATGCCGAATTCAGCTGGAACCGGGCTGCGGTCCCAATGTACCCCTCCGCGAATACCGGAATTGTGTTCATCCGAGACCAGAATCAGACGCTGTCCTTCAAAATCCTCGAAAGACAAGGTCAAACGGCCGGTCTGATCTTCAAGCTCCCCATGGGGGACTTCATGCTGATCCAAACGGTCTTTCCAGTAATGGAGCGCTGCATCGCTGGGCACCCGGAGAGACAGGGCGGAAATACTATTGTTTCCGTTACGGTTGCGGCCTGCCATAGGAATCTCAAAGAAGGTGAGCTCGGTACCTGCAGTCCCCTGCTCGTCACCATAGAAGAGGTGATACACACTTACGTCGTCTTGATTGACGGTTTTTTTGATCAGACGGAGTCCAAGGATGCGGGTATAAAAATCATAGTTTTTAGCAGCATTGGCAGTAAGGGCAGATACGTGGTGCAGTCCAAGAATTTTCATAATGAGAACCTCCTAAGGGGAAATGTATAGTCAGTGAATTAATTATACCTTTTATTAAACTTCTTAATATTAAGATAATAAATATTTGTGCTGCTGTCAAGCATTTCATGTACTAAGGGTTTGACAGAAAAGAAGCAAATGATATAATAAACCAAGTTAATTAATAATGATATTCATTCTCAATTAGGAAGGGGAGAGTTATTATTTTCGGACAAGGAATGTTTTACTGCGTTCTTGTCTGTCTCTAATCCGAAGTAAAGGATACATAGCTGTCATGAAACTACGATATTTACTGTTATTACTCGTTATACTATCTCTTTGCTCCGTCTTCATCGGGGCTGCGGACCTGTCACCGCTGGATTTGCTGCAGCTGTCGGGCATCCAGTCCCAGACACTGCTCCTCAGCCGGATTCCCCGGCTTATCAGTATTATTATTGCCGGAATCAGTATGAGTGTGTGCGGCTTGATCATGCAGCAGCTGAGCCGGAACAAATTCGTGTCGCCGACAACGGCGGGAACGATGGATGCCGCAAGGCTCGGAATTCTCGTCGCGATCATGCTGTTCGGCACAGCAGCACCCATTGTAAAAATGGCGGTTGCTTTTGTATTTGCACTGGCAGGCACCCTAATCTTCATGAAGTTACTGGACCGCATTCAGTTCAAGGATCCCGTATTTATACCGCTCGTCGGCTTGATGTTCGGCAGCATTATCAGTTCAGTTACAACATTTTTTGCTTATAAGCTGGATCTGATCCAGAGTATGTCCTCGTGGCTGCAGGGTGATTTCTCCCTGGTTATGGCGGGACGTTATGAGATGTTGTATATCAGCGTGCCGCTGGTAGCACTGGCCTATATGTTTGCGAACCGGTTCACGATTGCCGGGCTGGGTGAGGAATTTGCGGTTAACCTGGGGCTGAATTACAAAGTCGTCGTTAACATCGGATTAGGTATTGTGGCTCTGTCTTCGTCGGCCGTGATTCTGACTGTGGGCACCATTCCATTTCTGGGGCTGGTCGTCCCTAACATCGTGAGCATGTATATGGGAGACAACCTGAAGAAAAATTTGGCCCATACGGCTGTGCTGGGCTCGGTGTTCGTCCTGGCCTGTGATATTACGGGGCGTGTCGTGATTTATCCCTATGAGATCCCGATTGGACTCACCGTAGGCGTGATCGGCAGTTCGATGTTCCTGTACATGCTGCTGAGGAGAAAAAGTTATGAGCTATAGAACCAAGATCAGCCTGCTTGCCGTTATCGCCGTCCTGCTGATGATTACATTCCTGTTTCTCGACCTGCCGGGCAACTGGCAGTATGCGCTGCCGCGCAGAACCAAGAAGGTTCTGGCTATTGCCCTGACGGGAGCAGCGATTGCTTTTGCGACAGTCCTTTTTCAGACCATTACCAATAACCGGATCCTGACACCGAGCATCATCGGGCTGGATTCCTTGTACATGCTAGTCCAGACCTTTGTTGTATTCGTATTTGGTTCTGTCCATATTGTGATGCTGAATAAGCAGCTGAACTTTATCATTTCCGTTGGTTTCATGGTCTTATTTGCCGGTGTTTTGTACCGTATTATATTCCGCAGAGAGGGAAGAAACATTTATTTTCTGCTGCTGATCGGCTTGGTGTGCGGCACGTTATTCTCAAGTCTGTCTACCTTTATGGAGGTGCTGATCGATCCGAACGAATTCGCCGTCATCCAGGACAAGAGCTTTGCCAGCTTTAATAATGTGAATACGGAACTGCTGGTGATTTCTTTTGCCGGAGTAAGTGCCGTGGCCTTGTATTATCTGCGTTATGCCAAATATATGGATGTGTTGTCCCTGGGGAAAGAGCATGCAGTGAACCTGGGCGTCCCTTACGATACTGTAGTCAAAAAACTCCTCATCGCGGTGTCCATTCTGATTTCCATCTCGACCGCCCTGGTAGGCCCGATCACATTCCTGGGGCTGCTGGTGGCAAATGTTACTTATGAATTTATGAAGACCTACCGGCATCGTTATCTTATCACTGCTTCCATTCTGATCAGCATGATTGCTCTGGTGGGCAGTCAGCTGCTGGCAGAGCGGGTATTCGAATTAACGACTACGATTAGTGTCATTATTAATTTTATCGGCGGCGTGTATTTCCTGTATCTGCTGCTAAGGGAGAATCGGTCATGGTAGAAGTCCACAATGTAACCAAACAATACGGCGGGAAAACCGTCGTCGACCATGTCTCGCTATCGGTGAACAAAGGCAGCATTACCTCCTTCATCGGGCCCAACGGCGCGGGGAAAAGCACTTTGTTATCCATGATGAGCAGGCTGATCTGTCAGGATTCCGGTGAAATCCGCATCAACGGACAGGAGATCCGCCAGGTTAAAAGTCAGGAGCTGGCCCGCACGATATCCATACTCAAGCAGTCCAACGATGTTCATATTCGGCTTACCGTAAGGGAGTTGGTCAATTTTGGGCGATTTCCTTACTCGCAGGGACGGTTAAACCGGGAGGATCAGCAATATGTGAATGAAGCGATTGACTATATGGGCCTGACCGAAATGCAGGACAAGTATCTGGATCACCTGAGCGGAGGTCAGCGCCAGCGGGCATTTATTGCTTTGGTACTCGCCCAGAATACCGATTATATTCTGCTGGACGAGCCGTTAAACAACCTGGACATGAAGCATTCTGTGCAGATTATGAAGGTGCTCCGCCGTCTGGTGGATGAACTCGGCAAGACGATCTTGATTGTACTTCACGACATTAATTTTGCTTCAGTCTATTCTGACTATATTGTCGCAATGAAGGATGGACGGGTGCTGCAGGAAGGACCAGCCAAGGAGATTATAGACACTTCCATCCTCCAGAGCCTGTACGATATGGATATCCAAATTGAACAGATCAACGGACACCAGATTTGTGTCTACTATACCTGAACCTACTAATAAATATAGGAGTGAATAACAATGACAACGAACAAAAAATGGCTGATGGCTGCAGTACTGGTGCTGGTTGTGATTTTATCGGCCTGCGGAAATCAAACCGAATCCTCAAGCAGTAATTCATCTAACAATGGAAATGAGTCATCTGTTAAGGAGCTAACGTTTAAAGATAAGCTGGGCGAGGCCACTGTGAAAATCAATCCGAAAAACGTAGTTGTCTTCGACTTCGGCTCCCTGGATACGCTTCGTAAGCTGGGAGTTGATGTAGCGGGCGTGCCAGTCAGCAATCTGCCATCGTATCTGGATCAATACAAGGATCGTAAATACGCTGATGTAGGGACACTGTTTGAGCCCAATTTCGAGAAGATTAATGAGCTTTCTCCAGAGTTGATCATTATTGGCGGCCGCCAATCGGACGCATACGAAGAGCTCTCCAAGATTGCGCCTACGATCTATATGGCAGTAGATACCGAACATTATATGGAGTCATTCCAAGAGAATGTGAACAAGCTGGCCCAGATTTTCGGCAAGGAGGAGGAAGCCAAGCAGGCTTTGGCTGTAATTGACAGTTCGGTTACGGATCTGCATGACAAGGCGGCAGCAAGCCAAGCGAAAGGGCTGATTGTACTGGCGAATGAAGGCAGTCTCAGTGCTTATGGTACAAAATCCAGATTCGGTATCATTCATGATGTGTTTGGCGTGACGCCGGTGGACAGCCATATTGAAGTATCCACGCATGGCCAGAAGGTGTCTTTTGAATACGTGGCGCAGAAAAATCCGGATTATCTCTTCGTCATAGACCGCGGAGCCGTGGTGAAGGAGGAGGGCAAGGAACAGGTAACTGCTAAACAGGCTGTAGAGAATGATCTGGTGAAGAATACGAATGCCTTTAAAAATAACCACATCGTTTATCTGGACCCTAATTACTGGTATCTCTCCGGCGGCGGGTTAATATCAGTGAGTGAAATGATTAAAGAAGTAAGTGCTGCATTCAACTAACAGCAGTGCGGGAAGCAGACCTTGAATCAGTAATTCGGGTCTGCTTTTTGCTGTGTATCATCGTGGTTTTTGGACTTGGATAGCCGGAACCGTTTATACTGCTGTTGAAAAGGGATTAAATTTGAAGGGATTCCGTGAAGTGAGATTGGATATGAATTCAGGAGAGGATGAGGTGCATGAAAAAAAACCGGATAGGACAATCTGAGCTGTATGCCGGAGAAATTGGCCTGGGCTGCATGTCACTGGGGACGGAGGAAGCCCATGCGGTCACGCTGATCCATGAGGCACTGGAGCGCGGCGTCAATTTCCTGGACACTTCGGATCTGTATGATGCAGGCCGCAATGAGGAACTGGTTGGCAAAGCAATCAAAGGACGCAGGGAGGATGTCATTCTCGCTACCAAAGTGGGTAACCGCCGCATACCAGGCCAGGAAGGCTGGGTATGGGATGCGTCCAAGGCCTATATCCTGTCTGCGGTAAAGGAAAGCCTTCGCCGCCTCGGTACGGATTACATTGATCTTTATCAGCTGCATGGCGGGACATTGGATGATCCGATCGACGAGACGATTGAAGCCTTTGAACAATTGAAAAGGGAGGGAGTCATCCGTTATTACGGCATCTCTTCAATCCGTCCAAATGTCATTCGGGAATATGTAAAGCGCTCCGGCATCGTCAGTGTTATGAATCAATACAGCATTGTCGACCGCCGGGCAGAGGAGGAGGTACTTCCTCTGCTTCAGAATAAAGGGATTAGTGCGATTGCCCGCGGCCCTGTAGCCAGCGGGGTCCTGGCTGAGTCGGGAGCTGCCAAAACGGCAAAAGGTTACCTGGATTATCAGCAGGAAGAGCTGCTGGCACTTCGGGAGAAGCTGCACACACTGACGGGTCCGACACGCAGCATGAGTCAGACGGCCATTCGTTTCAGCCTGGCCCAGCCATCTGTGGCCGTGGTTATACCCGGTGCAAGCTCGTCTGCACAGCTGATTCACAATATTGAAGCTGCTGATGCCCCGCAATTAACGGAAGACGAGATCAGGCTGATCACTTCAGCCAGCCGGGCCAATACGTATCAGCAGCACCGTTAAGCGGCTGTATCTGTCATAGTTGCAATTCCATCTGGAAGAGCTACAATGGAATGGATCATGATTTTAAATTAGGGGGAATTCCGCCATGGAACGTATACAATCCGAACAGCAGTATCAAGACGCGATCCAGGGTGACCAGCTGACCGTCATCAAATTTGATGCCACGTGGTGCCCGGACTGCAAGACATTGGACAAATTTATGGGCGGCATTATCGAGCAGAATCCGGACAAGCAGTTCCTGGCCATGGATGCAGAGCAGTTCCAGCCGCTGGCTGAGGCCAATCAGGTGCGCGGTATTCCGAGCCTGCTGGTGTTCAAGAATGGGGAGAAGATTGCCCATCTGCACAGCAAATATGCGAAGACGCCTTCGCAGGTATCAGAGTATCTCCAGACACTGGAATCCAAGCAGTAATCTTGCATCAGCAAAAAGGCACACCGGCTGCGGGATACGTCCCATGGAACCGGTGTGCCTTTTGGTTTGTTAGAACAAGATAATGAAGAAGATAATGGCTACGATAAAACGGTAAATGGCAAAGGTGGTCAGGCTCAGACGTTTCAGGAGACCCAAGAACGTCTTGATGGCCAGCATACCAACGATGAAAGCTGCGATGAAACCGGCTGCGAACACCGGGAAATCGCTGGTGTTCAGATGACCTGCACTTTTGATCAGGTCAACGCCTGTTGCGCCGAGCATGATCGGGACCGATACCAGGAATGTAAATTCGGCTGCGGCTGTGGCGCTGATTCTGGCGAAGAGACCGCCAGAGATCGTGGAACCGGAGCGGGAGAAGCCAGGCCATAGCGCAAGGATCTGGAACAGACCGACGATAAATGCCTGCTTGTATGTAATGTCGTCCACCGTTTCAGCCGTTGTACGCGGGTGAAACTTCTCGGCAACGATCATCAGGATACCGCCGATGACCAGGCTGTATACGACCGTCTGGGGACCAAACAGGTCGTCCTTAATGACGTCACGGAGCAGCACGCCCAGGATGCCTGCCGGGATCATGGCCAGAATGATATGTAACAGATTCAGGCGGGGACGAAGGGAGAGGCGTGTCTGTTTGCGAAAATCAAACAAGCTGAGGAACTTCTTGAAGTACAGAACAACGACAGCCAGTACCGCACCAAGCTGTACGACAACCTCGAAAGTTTTGACAGAATCACTGTCCGTGTTCAGGCCCAGCAGATGGGCCGTCAGAATCATGTGGCCTGTCGAGGATACCGGAAGGAACTCGGTCAGACCTTCAATAATACCCATAATAATTGATGATAAAAAATCCAATGTCTTGTCTCCTTCCACTGCATGCTTACAGGGCACCGGCTGAAGTGCCGTATGCCCTGTAATTCCCGGAACGGCTCTAATCTGTCCCGGGGCAGCCCGATGGCTGCTGCCATGTTCTCTTTTTAGTTGTTGGCTGGGAGATCGGCTTCTTCACCTTTGCCGTCAGGCTGGTCTATGGTTACCTCAACCCGGCGGATCCGGTTCTTGCCCATCTCACGAATGGTGATGGTCACGTTCTCTTCGACGAACTGCTTGCCCGTTCTTGGTTCGGCTACCCGGCTGAATACCCACCCCCCGACCGTATCGACCTCTTCGTTGTCCAGTGACAAGCCGGTGAGATCACTCAGTTCCGAAATCAGCACTTTACCGTCTACCAGATAACTATTCTCCGACAGTTTTTCGATTTCCTTCCGTTCATCGGCGTCGAACTCGTCGCGGATTTCGCCGACAATCTCTTCCAAAATGTCTTCGATGGTAATCAGGCCGGAAGTACCTCCATATTCATCAACCAGCAGGGCCATGTGGACCCGTTCCAGCTGCATACGCTTCAGCAGAACGCTGACAGGCATAACCTCAGGCACCGTCAAAATCGGATGAACCAGCGTCCGGAAGTCAAGCTCAGGGTTGCGGTCATATTCCAGAAACAGCTGTTTCGTGTTAATCATACCTATAATATGATCCTTGCTGTCTGTCGATACCGGAAACCTTGTATACTGCTCCTGATGAATGGTCTGCATATTCTCCTGAAGGGAATGATTCGTGTATAAGCATACCATATCTGTTCGGGGGACCATAATTTCTTTGGCTACCGTCTCGTCGAAAGCGAAAATCCGGTTCACGTAGCCGTATTCCGTATTATTGATTTTACCGCTCTGCACACTTTCGGAGAGAATAATCTGAATCTCTTCCTGACTATGTGCTTCTTCATGTTCGCTGGCAGGCTGAAGTCCGAAGAGACGAACCAAGCCGTTCGCGGAACCGTTCAGGAGCCAGATGAATGGATACATGATCCGGTTGAACATGATGATCGGCTTTGAGGTAAACAGGCTGACGCCTTCGGATTTGCGGATCGCCAATGTTTTTGGGGCAAGCTCACCAACAACCACATGGATATAAGTAACCACTATAAAGGAAATAATAAACGCGAGTACATGATTTAGGTTTCCTTCGATGTGCATCATTTTGAACAAAGGCTCAAACAACTTCGCTACCGTCGGTTCACCCAGCCAGCCGAGGCCCAGAGCTGTAATGGTTATCCCCAGCTGACACGCGGACAGGTAGCCGTCCAGATTGCTGGTTACGCGCTGCAGTGCAATCGCATTCTTGTGCCCTTCTACCACCAGCTGATTGACCCGACTGGAACGCATGCGGATAATAGCAAATTCAGTTGCTACAAAAAAAGCGCTCAAAATGATCAACAATGCAAACAAAACCAGACTAAGTCCTATACCCATAATTAATGTTCACTCATCCCTTATCTAATAATTTTAAGTTCATATGAACTTATTGTAAGAACTTTTAAGCGGAATATCAAATACCTGAAAAAGGGCCAGCGGCACGTCAGACCTCCTTCAGGACCGATTTAGCGTGTAAACAGGCTCAACACTCACGATTTCGTCTCTTTACATCATGATTTTGAAGGCGTATGATGAGTTCGCATGAACTTGAAATACGTGTAAGGAGGTATCATATTGGAGTCTTTTACCCTTACCCGGAAAGACGTTGCACAGCTGCTGCTTGCGCTGGATGGACGAAGAGAGGATTTGCAGCCGCTGTCCGTATTGCAGTGTGCCTGGAAGAGAAATCATCCGATTGATCAAGAGCAGGAGCAGTGGATGCCTGCCTTTCTGGATACAGCTGTTCCCCCCGTACTGGATAAAATGATAAAAGGCCGTCAAGGAAATTCCTTTTCCTTGCAGGAGATTGCTGCACTCGGTCAGCTGATTGAGTACAGCCAGGCTTCCCTGACCTCCATGCAGAATTGGGTCAAGCGTGACTTCAAGGAGTTCCTGGGATCCCCGAAGATCGGCAAAAAATATTCCATTAACCAGGCAGCCCTGCTCCTGATCGTGGAGGATCTAAAGGCGAGTCTGGATTTTGAATCCATACGCAGGCTTTTTCATATTTTGTTTCAAGAGCCGACAGAAGATGCAGATGACTGGATTGAGCCTGTAGAGCTGTATGCAGCATACTCTACCATGTTCGAGGAGCTGGATGCCAATAACGACCAGATGCTCGATATTGCCGGACATACGGCAGGCGGTCATCGTCAGGACAGCCTGACGGAAAGCGTGATCCGGACTGCGTCTGACCGTTATGCAGGCAGACTTCACCACCTGCTTCCAGGGCAGAGGAAGGCGGTCGGAAATGTGCTGCTGATCGCAGCGGTATCTGTGCAGACCTCTTATTTCCTGTCTATGGCGAGACGTTATGTGAATGCAACGCTGTTCTTGGAATTCTGATACGCTATGGATTACCTATACTTACTAAATAAAAGGGATCATCTTGAAAAAGAGGGTCCTTTTTTGTCGAAAACGTCTTTGACACCTTTTGAACAAACCCGATATAATCGATGATGAATGTTGAAAGCGCTTAGCATCCAGTTTTGCAAATAATTGAAAATGTACGAAAGTGCCTGAACCTAATGAGGAAGTGACCCTGAATGTTTCAGAAGCTGGTACGCCTGACCAATGACATGAGGATGAGGCACAAGCTGCTGCTCGCTTTTATCTTTATTGTTATGATTCCCGTTCTTGTGATCGGCGGCGGAGTTGTGGCCTATATGCGCCAGCAGGCGCTGGATAGTGCTGTGGCCCAGACTACGAATAACGTGGATAAAATTAAAAGCCAAGCCGCGAATCTGCTCCGGGTGCCGACAGATATCTCCAATCTGTTCATGTTTGACTCAGAGCTCAAGGAAATCGTTAACAAGCGCTATAAAAATATGGTCGAGCTGACGAATGCGTACTTGGGATTTCACCGTTTTGAAGAATATACACGCCAATACAGGGAAGTCGCGAATATCCGGTTCTATTCCTTTAACGATACACTTGTGAATAACCTGGAATTCATCCCTATTAATTCACAGACAGAGAGCGAGGAGTGGTTCAAGGCTACCCGCAAAACAAGCGCCATCGGCTGGTTTTATGTACACGATCCGGAGGATAATCCCATGAACCGCCTCAGTCTTGTCCGCAAGATTACCTTCCCTGAGTACCGGACCAGCGGTGTGCTAATGATCGGAATTAACCAGAGCGAGCTGAACAGCATGCTAAGCCAGGAGCCGTTCGAGACGCTGATTGCAGACCAGCTTGGTTATGTGGTAGCTGCCAAGAACCCTTCCATGGTCGGCAAGACGCTCAAAGAGCTGAATTTGGGATTTAACCTGAGTACTATCAAGGATAAAACATTTAAGGCCAAAGTCGGAGGGGTGCCCTCCAACATCGTTGTGGATGAGCTGATGCCTGTTTCAAGTATGTCAGGACTCAAAATTATTTCGGTATTTTCTACAGAGAGCATCGTCAAAGATGCTAACCGGGTAAGCCTGATCGGTCTACTGATGATTTTGACCATTCTGATCATCGGTCTTGTGCTGGTCCAGATGGTATCCTATCTGATCACCAAACGGCTGCTGAGGCTGAGCCGTCATCTGAACAAGGTCGCCAGGGGCAACTTCAATATTGTTGCGCGGATTGATGGCAATGATGAGATCGGCCAGCTGTCCAGGCAGTTCAACTATATGGTCGCTAGCATTAATCAGCTGATGAATCAGGTTTATGAGACTAGCGAAAAAAATAGCAAGCTCGAATTAGCCCAAAAGGAAATTACGCTCAAAATGATGGCAAGCCAGATCAATCCGCATTTCCTGTTTAATGCGCTGGAGTCAATCCGTATGAAGGCGCATATGAAGGGAGAAAAGGAGATTGCCAATATCGTACGTCTGCTTGGCAAGCTGATGCGCGGAAACTTGGAGATCGGCAGCGGGAAGACGACCATTAAACAGGAGATGGAGCTGGTCCGGTCCTACCTGGAGATTCAGAAATTTCGCTATGATGACCGGCTGCGTTATGATATTCATATGGATCCCGAGGTCATGGGTGTGCTGATTCCGCCGCTGATTATCCAGCCTCTGGTTGAAAATTCGATTGTTCATGGCCTGGAGAATAAGGAGGGCGGCGTGTACATTGAAATTATGATCCGCATGGAACACGACCGGATTGCGGTCCGGGTGTCGGACAATGGGCGCGGCATGACACCAGAGCGGCGTGAGGAAGTTATCGCATTTGTAACGAGCGAGGAAGAGGAAGAGAAGAGCCGGATCGGACTTCGTAATGTACATCAGCGCCTGACTCTCTTTTATGGGGAGGAATATGGTCTAGTGATCCGGAGCGTGCCTGAGGAAGGCACGGAGATCAGTTTTGCTGTACCGAGGGAAGGAGAGCCGTATGTTCAAAGTATTAATAGCAGATGATGAACCCATGATTCGTGAAGGTCTGGCCTCGATCATGGAGTGGGAGGAGCTGGGATACAGCGTTGCCGCTACGGCAGCAAATGGACGGGAAGCTTTGCAGAAGTACCAGGAGGTGCAGCCTGATCTTATCATTATTGATATCCGTATGCCCGGTATGACAGGTCTTGAAGTTATTCGTGAGCTGAGGCAGTCGGGAGCGAGTGTGCATTTCATCATATTAAGCGGTTATGCGGATTTTGATTACGCTAAGGAAGCCATCACGATGGGTGTCAACAGCTACTTGCTGAAGCCGGTCGATGAGGATGAAATGAAAGAGGAGCTGCTGCGCATTCACACTATGCTGGTCCGGGAGCAAAACAACGGACCGCGGCAGGTGCAGGAAGAGATGATATACCGGGATCACCTGGTGGAGGCGCTCCTGTTCAGCAGCGAATCCTTATCCGGAGACCGTGATCCCGCTGTTCAATTGAACCTGAACTGGCCTTCCTATCAGGTTATTTTGCTGGAACTGCTGAATGAGAACGGCAGTGACTCACTGGCAGAAGCTGCTGTGAAGCGGCGGATCAGTGAGCTGTTCGATTTGCGGGACCGGGGCATTCTGTTTTCAGCGGGTTATCATGTCGGTATTCTGCTGCGAGAGCCAGTCTATGGAACCGAAGCAGCCCGGCTGCTGAGCGAGGAGCTGACAGAAGCTGCAAGCACATGGGGTTATCGTATTTTCGGAGCGGCGGGCGAGTCAGTCACGGATCTGCATGAGCTTACAGCTTCCTACGCCGTGGCATCCCGATTGCTGAGTTTCCGTTTTCTATATCGTGAGCAGCGGTTGATGCTGCCACAGGATCTGAGTGTACTGGAATCTTCCGTAGCGGCAGAGGAACGGGCTGGGGATGAGGATAGCGATCAGGATCCGGTTCATTATGCCGAGAAGCTGTATTACGCACTCGATATCGTCAGCCTTGAGGCAGTCAAGCGGGTGCTTGCCGAGATGAAGGATGTCCTGCCGAGATACTACAGGACGGAGCAGTCCCTGAAGAACGGCTTTGCCCAAGTCTTCTCGCTTGCTATGAACAAGCTGTCGGCCAGCCAGAGCGGACGACTGGATACGCTGCAGGATACTACGGCATTGCTATCCGAGGTGTACCGTCAGCCCACGCTGGATTGCCTCGTGCTGCGGGCGGAAGAGCAGCTCAGCCAGCTGATCAGTCACCTGGGTGGAAGCAGCAAGGATATCGTGCTGAAGCAGATGGTAGACTTCATTCGCCGCAATTACAGCGAGAATCTGAAGCTTGAGCTGCTGGCGGAGATTTTCAATTACAACAGCGGGTATCTGGGCAAACTGTTTAAAAGCCATACCGGGGAGAGCTTCAATGCTTTTCTGGACAAGGTAAGGATCGAGAACGCCAAAGAGCTGCTGTCCCAGGGCCTGAAGGTGCATCAGGTAGCGGAACGGGTCGGATACGGCAATGTCGATTATTTTCACAGCAAATTCAAAAGATATGTAGGCTCCTCACCGTCCTCTTACCGGGATCATGGCAGGGGATAGGGGGCAGGCCTCCAGTTAAAACCCTATATAATTAGAGAAAGCGAAAACGCTGTTCACCGGGAACGGCGTTTTCTGCTGTCCGGAGGGGGAATATCTAATTTTTATATGATTTTAGGTACAAAACCTTGGGTACTCGGTAGCGGCCCCGTGGAGTATGATATTGTCATAAGAAACAAGGAGGGGTCCAGAAATGGAAACGCTAACTGAAACCGCTTCCTCCAAAAAGAAAGGGAAACTGAAGTCTCCCAGGGGGAAACGCGGAGGGTTTGTGGAAAGCCTGAAGCAGCAAAAATATCTGTACCTGATGTCGCTGCCCTTTGTCATCTGGGTATTCGTCTTCAGCTATCTGCCTTTGTGGGGATGGACGATGGCTTTTCAGAACTACAAGCCGGCCCGTTCGTTCGGTGACCAAAAATGGGTGGGATTCGATCATTTCAAAGAACTGTTTAGTGATGAGCGATTTTATCTCGTATTGAGAAACACGCTTGCGATGAGCTTGATGGGCATCGTGCTCGGGTTTATTATTCCGATTTTCTTCGCCATCCTGCTGAATGAGCTGCGCGGCATGATCTTTAAACGCTTTGTGCAAACGGTTTCGTATCTGCCTCACTTTGTATCATGGGTCGTAGTAGCAGGTATCGTAACGAAAATGCTGTCTATTGACGGCGGTATCGTCAACGATCTCCTGATGTGGCTGCATATTACAGACCAGCCGATACAGTTTATGGCCAAGGGCAGCTGGTTCTGGTACATTGTAACCGCTTCAGATCTATGGAAAGAGACAGGCTGGAATACAATCATTTATCTGGCTGCCATCACGGGGATCGACCAGGAGCTGTATGAAGCTTCCCGCGTGGACGGTGCAAGCCGCTGGAGACAGATGTGGCATATTACGCTGCCAGGTATTCGTTCCACCATTTCCGTTCTGTTCATCATGTCGATTGGTCACCTGATCAGTATCGGCTTCGAGAAGCAGTTCCTCCTTGGCAACAGCCTGGTAACCGACTACTCCGAAGTACTCGATCTGTATGCCTTGAACTACGGTTTAAACATGGGCCGGTTCTCATACGGTACGGCGATCGGTATATTCAACTCGGTAGTCAGCATTATCCTGTTGTTTACGGCGAACGGCATCTTCAAGAAAGTGACCAAAGAAAGCATCATGTAGGAAGGGGGAAGATATCATGGCTGCGAATAAAGCATTTAACGCAACAAAATCCGAAAGACTATTTGATATATTAAATATTGTGTTCATGTCTCTTGTCGTGATTGTCACACTGTATCCGTTCCTGAACGTACTCGCCATCTCGCTGAATGATTCGACGGATACGGTCAGAGGTGGTATTTATATCTGGCCGCGGGAGCTGACACTGGAGAATTACAAAACAATTTTCCAATACAGCGGTCTGCTGACCGGTTTGAAGATTTCCATTCTGAGAACCGTTTCAGGTACACTGCTGGGTCTGCTCAGTGCGTCGATGATTGCGTACACACTAAGCCGCCCGGACTTTAGAGCAAAGAAATTCGTCTCCACATTCCTGGCATTGACGATGTACTTCTCGGGCGGTTTGATCCCGACTTACATCCTGATGCGTGACCTGAACCTGATCGGTACGTTCTGGGTATACATCCTGCCGGGTCTGGTAAGTGCCTTTAACGTATTCGTCGTCCGTTCCTTTATTGACGGCCTTCCATATGCCCTTCAGGAATCGGCAAAGCTGGATGGCGCGAATGATTTCACCATCTATTGGAGAATCATCCTGCCGCTCTGTAAGCCGGTACTGGCAACCATTGCCTTGTTCCTGGCGGTAGGACAGTGGAATGAGTGGTTCTCAACTTACCTGTATAACGGTTCCAAAGCGAATCTGACTACACTGCAGTACGAGCTAATGAAGGTGCTGCAAAGTACCCAGCAGGGCTCGGGTGCTTCACGGAATGCGAACGATATGGCACAGCAGATGGCGCAAATTTCGCCTGAATCGATCAAGATGGCGATTACAATTGTCGTAACGGTACCGATCCTGCTCGTGTATCCGTTCCTGCAAAGATACTTTGTCGGCGGCATGACATTGGGTGCGGTTAAAGCTTAATTCAGGTAATACCGGAGCCTCTCCGGAGGCTCTGTTATTCACAATAGAGAAAATTACAATACTATTCGCTTTACACTTAGGGGAGGAAGTAAGACAATGGCTAAAAAAGCTACCAAATATGCATTGATTCCGGTGTTGGCCGCTTCGCTGGTAGGCGTTGCAGGCTGCGGCGGCGGCAGCAACAGCGGGGATACAGCAGATATGAAGGACACTAGCAAGGACACTTCACCAATTACGTTCTCGTTCTTCAGCGCGGATCCAAGTCCAAACTGGAATCAGATGAAGGACGAAGTTGGACAGGAAATTATCAAAAAAACAGGTGTAACCCTGAATGGTGAATTTGCCGTAACAGGCGGCGGGCAGGACAAGTTGTCCCTGATGGCTGCCAGTGGTGACTATCCGGATCTTGTATCTGCCAAAGCGGACGTATCCAAGCTGGTTGACGCTGGAGCGATGATCGACCTGACCGATTTGATCAATCAATATGCTCCTAATCTTAAGAAGCTGTATGGAGATCAGATGAACCGTCTGAAATACAGCAACGATGATCAAGCCATTTATGTAATTCCAAGCTATAACGCTGTGGACCAGAAGTATTTTGAATCCGGCGGCGGTTTTGAAATTCAGCATAAAGTGCTGAAAGAGCTTGGTTATCCAGAAGTGAAAACACTGGAAGACTATGAGAACGTTCTTAAACAGTATGTAGCAAAACATCCAACGATTGACGGAAAGCCAACGATCCCGCTGACACTGGACGCAGATGACTGGAGAATCATGATCACGGTCACAAACCCTGCATTCCAGACTACAGGTGCACCGGATGACGGCGAATATTACATTAATCCGGAGACATTTGAAGCACAGCTTCACTACAGACGCCCTGAAGAAAAAGAATACTTCCGCTGGTTGAACAAAATGTACAATGAAGGCCTGCTTGATAAAGATACCTTCGTACAGAAAACAGACCAATATAAAGCTAAAATTGCAAGCGGTCGTGTACTCGGTCTGATTGACCAGGAGTGGGGCTATCAGGATGCTGAGAATGCACTGAAAGCTGCCGGTAAACCGGAAAACAGCTATGCACACTTCCCGGTTACATTATCCGATCAATACAAAAACCATGACTTCCAGGATACCGGTTTCATGTCCGGATATGGCGTAGGCATTACTACAGCTTGTAAAGATCCAGTTCGTGCAATCAAATTCCTTGATTTCCTTGCTTCTGATGAAGGTCAAGTCCTGACCAACTGGGGAATTGAAGGCAAGCAGTACAACGTGGAGAACGGTAAACGTGTTATCCCGCAAGAGGTTCAAGACAAGAAATCCAATGACAATGCTAATTTCCAAAAAGAAACAGGTATCGGTCTGTACTCGCTGTTGAGCGGCCATTATGGTGACGGTGTGAAAGACAGCACTGGCAACTACTACACAACGAACTTCCCTGAGCAAATCGTAGCAGGTTATTCCGAACCTGAAAAAGAAACCTTGAAGGCTTACGGCGCAACAACCTGGAAAGATCTGTGGCCAAGTGATGATGAATTCCCTGTTAAACCTTGGGGTGCTGCTTACAACATTACAGTAGAAAACGACTCTAACTATGCAGTTACATTCCAAAAAACACAAGATATTATCCGCAAACGTATTCCAGAAGCGGTGCTGACTTCCCCAGATAAATTTGATGGTGTTTATGATAACATGATCAAAGAACTGGATGCAGCGGGCGCTGTTGAGATGGAAAAGCAATACACTGAGCTGGTTAAAAACAGAGTATCTCTGTGGAGTGGCAAAGAAGTAAAATAAGGGAATTAGAAGGGAAGGCTGTTCTTCGGAACAGCCTTCTTTTTTACCGTTTATCTGGATAAATTTTAAGGAGAAAAACATTCCAGAAATGGCTTGACACCCATAAATAAATCGCTTACAATTCCATTATGAAAGCACTTACATTATCCCAATTCTTTTACTAAGCACTTTCGAAAACGTTTTAACAGATTGTTAGACGAACCGATGGTAGCTATTTGAATAAGAGCTGCAGTTGGTTTGGAAAACGCTTTAGTAACGGTCTGAAACGAATTCTCCCAGCTTCAGTGTGAAGTAAAAGAAATTCATTCCCGGGTGCCTTCAGAAGTTTTTCAGGATACTTCTTTTTGTGCAAGGGTCATTTGAATTAACACTTTTAAGGGGGATTCACAGATGAAAGGAAGAACACCTAAGACGTTTGCCATGCTGCTGCTGGCGAGTGCAATGCTCGTATCGGCAGGCTGCTCCAACTCTGGAAAAGAGGATGCTGGCAGCACACCGGCCGCCAAGGACGGTAATGATACAAGCCCGATTACGATTTCGTTCTTCGGCGCCGATGCGAGCCCGAACTGGAACAATATGAAGGATGACGTGGGTCAAGAGATTACAAAAAAGACCGGCGTTACCATCGAAGCTCAATTTGATGTAGGCAGCGGCGGCGGTCAGGATAAAATTTCCCTGATGGCGGCAAGCGGTGACTATCCTGATCTGATCTATGCCAAAGGCAATCTGTCCAAACTGGTAGATGCAGGTGCAATGATCGATATGACCGAACTTATCGACAAATACGCGCCTAACCTGAAAAAAGTGTACGGTGACCAGATGAACCGTCTCAAATACAGCAAGGAAGATCCGGCGATCTATGCGATTCCAACCAACGTTGGAGTAGGGGCACAGGTCTTTGACGCTACAGGCGGTTTTGAAATTCAGCACAAGGTCCTGAAAGAACTGGGTTACCCGAAAGTAGAAACAGTGCAGGATTTCGAGAATGTCCTCAAGCAGTATGTAGCGAAACATCCTACAACGGATGGAAAACCAACCATTCCATTGACACTGAACGCAGATGACTGGAAAATCATGATCACTGTAACGAATCCGGCCTTCCTGTCCACAGGTGCTCCGGATGACGGTGAATACTATATTGATCCAGAGACGATGGAAGCGCAGCTTCACTACAAGCGTCCGGAAGAGAAAGAATATTTCCGCTGGCTGAACCACATGTATAATGAAGGTCTGCTGGATAAAGATACTTTTGTACAAAAAGACGACCAATATAAATCTAAAATCGCAAGCGGCCGTGTCGTGGGCCTGATCGATCAGGAATGGGATTACCAGGATGGTGAGAACGCCTTGAAGGCGGCCGGGAAAGACGAAGATACTTACGCTCATTTCCCTGTACAGCTGACCAAAGATACCAAAGATCATTCCCTTCAAGCCGCTGGCCTTGACGGCTATGGTATCGGAATCACCACTTCTGCCAAGGACCCGGTCCGGATCATCAAGTTCCTCGACTGGATGGCATCGGATGAAGGCCAAGTGCTGCTGAACTGGGGTATCGAAGGCAAGCAGTACAAAGTGGAGAACGGCAAACGTGTCATTCCGGCTGATGTACAAGAACGCAAGACCAACGATAGTTCCAACTTCACCAAAGAATCAGGAATCGGGCTGTACACGACCTTCAGTGCACACTATGGCGATGGCGTGAAAGATGCAACAGGCAACTATTACACAACGAACTTCCCGGAACAGATTACAAACTCCTACACTGCAGCTGAGAAGGAATCCCTGAAAGGCTATGGTGCAACAACTTGGAAAGACCTGTTCCCTAGTGAAAAAGACTTCCCGCTGAAAAGATGGGGCGCAGCTTACAACCTGCCAGCTCCTAGCGGAACCGACTATGAAGTAACGTTCCAAAAAACACAGGATATCGTACGCAAACGGATTCCTGAGGCTATTCTCGCAAGCCCGGATAAATTCGACTCAATCTATGACAACATGCTGGCGGAACTGGATAAAGCCGGCGCTGTGAAGATGGAGCAGGAGTTTACCCAGCTTGTTAAAGACAGAGTAGAATTGTGGGAAAGTAAATAAGAAGCAGAAGGCCAGAAGAAGCCCTTAGCAGGGCTTCTTCTTTTTTATTATGTAACGGAGCAGTCAAAGCGCAGCAAACCAATTGACGAATGAAAAGGCCTGAACTATAATTTAATCTGAAAGCACTTACAAGCACGTTTACATCATGCTCCGCCAACAGGGAGCATTCATTTTATGTTTTTACGAAAACGATTTAGGTCTTTTCTTGAATGATAATGCAGCCTGAAGAATGGAGCCTTTAGCAATGAAGAATTGGATGAGCGGCCATCAGCCGCAACCAGATTGGAAGCTGTGGTACCGCCAGCCTGCTGCAGTGTGGGAAGAAGCGCTGCCGCTGGGGAATGGCAGGCTGGGAGCGATGGTGTTCGGCAGACCGGATACCGAGCTTATACAGATGAATGAAGATACGCTGTGGTCTGGATTTCCGCGGGATACCGTCAACTATGACAGCCTGCGGTATTTGAAAGCAGCGCGGGAACTGATTTTTGAAGGTAAATACAAGGAAGCAGAGACCACCATTAACCGTCGTATGCTGGGCCGGGATGTAGAGGCTTATCAGCCGATGGGTGATGTACTGATCCGTCATGACGGTCTGGGTGAGGTGACCGCTTATCAGCGCGAACTGCTGTTGAATGACGGTTTGAACACCGTGAACTACAGCAGTGCAGGGGTGAACTACAGCCGGCAGACTTATATCAGTACGCCTGATCATGCAATGGTCACAACCTGGACGGCAGACCAGCCTGCCAGCATTAGCACGACAATCTGGCTGGACAGTCCGCATCCCTATCAAACGTCTGTTTCCGAGCAAGGGGTGATTACACTGCAGGGGCGCGGACCCACGCATATTGAAACCAACTACTTCCGCGACCATCCGCAGTCCGTTCTGTATGAAGAAGGATTAGGTGTCGGTTTTGCGATGGCGCTATCTGTTCAAACCTCTGGAGGCACGATGGAACGGCAGGATGGAAGGATCATGATTACGGGTGCCGACGCCGTAACCATGATTTTGGTTGCTGTGACGGATTATGAAGGGTATGACCGTCAGCCGGGAAGCCAGATCCGTTCCCTGCCGGATGAGTGCCGTCTCCGTCTGGATACGCTCCGCAGACAGGAGGAGAGCAAGATCCGTGAACGCCATTATGCCGACCACCGCGAGCTGTTTAACCGGGTTGAGTTCTCGCTCAATAGCAGTGAGATCACCACCCAGCCAACAGATGAACGCCTGGCAACCTACCAGAATGGAGCAGAGGACCCGTCTCTGGAGGCACTTTACTTCCATTATGGACGTTACCTGCTCATGGGCAGTTCAAGACCGGGCACTCAGGCTGCTAATCTGCAGGGAATCTGGAACAACCTTGTGGAGCCGCCCTGGTACAGCGATTTTACTACGAACATCAATACCCAGATGAATTACTGGCCGGCAGAGGTATGCAACCTATCCGAGCTTCATGAGCCTCTGATACAGCTGGTTGAAGACCTATCTCATACAGGTCGTCGGGCTGCTAATCTTCTCTATCAGGCCAAAGGCTGGACTGCCCACCATAATGTTGACATCTGGCGGGCAGCCGGACCTAGCGGCGGAGATGCAAGCTGGGCATTCTGGCCGATGGGTGGTATCTGGCTTGCAACGCATCTGTGGGAGCATTATCAGTTTACGCATGACCGGGAGTTTCTGATCGAGAGGGCTTACCCGGTTCTCAAAGGGGCAGCAGCATTTGCACTCGATTGGCTGGTAGAAGGCCCGGAGGGTTATCTGGTCACTGCCCCGTCCACGTCACCGGAGAACAAATTTCTTACCGCTGAAGGCGAAGTTTGCAGCGTCTCGATGGCCTCAACGATGGATATTTCTCTGATTACCGAGCTGTTCCATCAGACGATAGAGGCTGCCATTATTGCCGGTACAGATCATGAATTTGCGGATGAGCTCAAGTCGGCATTGGAGCGCCTGAGCCCGCTGCAGGTCGGACGGCACGGACAGCTGCAGGAATGGTTCACCGACTTCGATGAGAGTGAGCCGGGGCATCGTCATGTTTCGCATCTGTTCAGCCTCTATCCCGGGTCCCGCATCAACCGTCGCGATACGCCCGAGCTGCTGGAAGCCGCGCGGGTCAGTCTGGAACGGCGGATCCGGCATGGGGGAGGTCACACAGGCTGGAGCTGCGCGTGGCTGATCAACTTGTACGCCCGACTGCTGGATGCCGAGACCGCATACAGGTTTGTACGGACGCTGCTCGCCAAGTCAACGTACCCGAATCTGTTTGACGCGCATCCACCGTTCCAGATCGATGGTAACTTTGGCGGTACAGCCGGTATGGCCGAGATGCTGCTGCAGAGTCATCTGGATGAATTGCATCTGCTGCCCGCCCTGCCGGATGCATGGAACAGCGGCCGTGTGCGCGGACTGCGTGCCCGCGGAGGCTGCTCCGTGGATATGCAGTGGCAGGAGGGCCGGCTGGTACAGGCTGCTGTACGGGTTGACCGGGCAGGGATGATTCAGATTCGTACGTCTGACCGGATGACAGCAGAGGGGATCTCCTCATCTCAAGTAGACGAGGTGCTGGGCGGCTATGTGCTGAATCTGCAGCTTGAGGCAGGCCAGACAGCGGTGCTTCATGCCAAAGCCTGAGCTGACTGAGCAGCAGCATTAAATATCACGCAATTAACAATTAATATGAAGAGTTAGGAGCGAAGAACGATGACTTTTTTTCATTTTCCGAAAGACTTTAAATGGGGCACTGCAACAGCATCGTATCAGATCGAAGGCGCTTATAATGAAGGCGGACGTGGGATGTCCATCTGGGACACCTTCTCCCGCACACCGGGCAAAGTATTTAACGGTGATAATGGAGATATCGCGTGTGACAGCTACCACCGCTATGAAGAAGATATTGAATTGATGAAAAAACTCGGTATCAACACATACCGGTTCTCGATTGCATGGCCTCGCATTATTCCAGACGGTGACGGTGAGATCAACCGCGAGGGACTGGATTTTTATCATCGTTTTGTAGACAAACTGCTCGAAGCCGGCATTGAGCCGTTCTGTACGCTGTACCACTGGGATCTGCCACAGACGCTTCAGGATGAAGGGGGCTGGGAGAACCGCAGAACGGTTGAGGCGTTTGTCAAATATGCGGAAGTGATTTTCAAGGAATTCAGCGGCAAAATTAATTACTGGCTGACGTTTAATGAGCCATGGTGTATTGCATTCCTGTCCAACCTTCTGGGCGTTCATGCACCGGGTAACCAGGATCTGCAGACGTCCATTAATGTGGCGCACGGTTTGCTGGTCGCTCACGGTAAAGCGGTCAAAAAATTTCGCGAGCTTGGAACAACAGGAGAGATTGGTATCGCGCCGAATATGGCATGGGCCGTTCCGTACAGCAAATCCAGAGAAGATCAGGAGGCCTGCGATCGTACGATTGCGCTAAATACGGACTGGTTCCTGGATCCGATCTATAAAGGCCATTATCCTCAGTTTATGGTGGAGTGGTTCGAGCAGGCAGGTGCAACCGTACCGATTCAGGAAGGCGATATGGAGATCATCTCCCAGCCGATTGATCTGCTTGGGATTAACTACTATACAATGGGTGTTAACCGCTACAATCCGGAGGCGGGTGTCCTGCAGTCGGAAGAGCTGAACATGGGCTTGCCCGTGACAGATATCGGCTGGCCTGTCGAGTCCAGAGGACTGTATGAAGTTCTGCACTACCTGCAGAAGTACGGTAACGTTCCAATCTATATTACCGAGAATGGGGCCTGCATTAATGATGGTATCGAGAAAGATACCGTAGCCGACTACCGGCGTATTTCTTATCTGCAGCAGCATATGATTCAAGTTCACCGTGCGATTAACGATGGCATCAACCTCAAAGGGTATATGGCCTGGTCATTAATGGATAATTTTGAATGGGCAGAAGGTTACCGGATGCGTTTTGGCCTCGTGCATGTTGACTATCGTTCACTTGTACGCACACCAAAAGAAAGCTTTTACTGGTACCAGAACGTCATCAAGAACAACTGGATTGAGACACGCACGGATATGCCTTACTAATAAAATAGATACGAGAAAGGGATACTCTCTTCAGCCCGGCTGTTAGAGAGTATCCCTTTTTTGGTTAATAAAAGATATAAACCTGCTGTATCAAGGGGATGCCGCAAGAGGCAGGCTCCAGGCAAATGAATAAAATGGGCATATACCAGCAATACTATAACTGAGAGTTTTATACTCTTTGAAGGGGTGAAGATCATGGCTACAAATTCAACTGCTCCATCCAGAAACGATAACCGGAAGGATAAGAACATGCGGGGCATGGTTTCCGTTTTTACGATCATCTCGGTGATCGCAGCTGTTGTTGGTATTATTATGGTTCTTGTTAACCTGAATCATTTCAGTGACCGCAACCTGGGCCTGATGCTCGGGATCGGCTTCATCGTCGGCAGTATTTTCGTCTATTCCATTGGCAAATGGGCGGGCTCTATTCAGTCCCGGAGGGAAGAGGATGACGGCGGCGGCGGATTCTAACCGTACGAGTATTCTTTGGAGGCCCGGCTATGAACCGGTACAGCATGACACAAACCCTTTGCATACGGTAAGGTATTAGCCGTCGGCGAAGGGTTTTTTTTAGATTTATTATGATGATGTTCCGGGAAAGTGAGAAATAATTCACATTTATCAAAAGAAATATCGACAAATTTGTTAACAACGCTAAAAAATCTACGGATTTGTAGTATCCTATATAAGGACTTAACAAATGGCTTTTCGTAGCTTTTAAAGCATTGAAGAGAGGGGAACAACATGAACAAAAAAACCAAGATGCTGCTTGCTTTGGTTTTGACCGTGCTGACAGTTGGTCTTTTGATTTGGACCTGCTTCTTTACGGATGCACGATATGTCGTATTTGATACGTCAGGGCCTGTGGCAAAAGCGCAGAGCGATCTGATTATTATTACGACACTTCTGTGTGCCATTATCATTGTACCGGTTCTGATTCTGACTGGCGTTATCGTATGGCGCTACCGTGATCGTCCGGACAGTAAGGCAGGCTATCAGCCAAAGTGGGAGCACAGCAACAAGCTTGAGACGATCTGGTGGGGTATTCCGATCGTAGTTATCATTGTCATCGCTGTAGTAACAGCAAACTATACGTACGCGCTGGAGCCTTCCAATTCGCAATCGGTTGCCAAGGCAGCTTCTACTTCATCCAGCGAGAAAGCACAGCAGAAGCCGATTAACATCCAGGTTACTTCCCTGGACTGGAAATGGCTGTTTATGTATCCGGATGAGGGTATTGCCACTGTGAATCAGATCGTGATTCCTGAGGGCGTGCCGGTTCATTTTGAACTGACATCCGATGCACCGATGAACTCTTTCTGGGTGCCGGAGCTTGGCGGTCAGGTGTACACGATGTCGGGCATGGCGATGCAGCTGTATCTGCAAGCCGATAAAGTGGGCACTTATTACGGTTCAGGAGCCAACTTCAGCGGAGAGCATTTTGCACAAATGCGATTCACTGTAGACGCGAAAAGCCAGCAAGATTACGAAGCATGGGTAGCGGATGTCAAGAATGGCAACAACCCGCTGACCAAGGAAGGTTATGAAGCTTTGGCTCAGCCAAGCCCATCACAGCCTGAGAAATATTCTTCTTTCCCTGAAGGACTCTTCAAGGATATTGTTACTAAATATGTAGTTAAAGCCTCCGAGAAGGGTCACGAGCATGGCGAATCCACAGGTACGGAAGTTGAGAACGGTGGAGACAAAACGAGTGACCTTGAAGACGGAGACCATTCTAGCGATTCACATTAATCACGGGAAAGGAGGCCCCCAATGTTAGACAACATCAAAGAGTTCGCGTCCAATTTCTTCGTAACCGGCGATCCATTGATCTACGGTGCGGACGTATCGATTGCGATCTTCACAATTGCAATTGTGGCGGGACTCACTTATTTCAAAAAATGGGGCTGGCTCTGGAAAAACTGGTTAACAACCGTTGACCATAAAAAAGTCGGTATTATGTACATCCTGGCAGCTATTCTGATGATGTTCCGCGGCGGCGTGGACGGTCTGATGATGAGAGCACAGATTTCGATGCCGGACATGCAATTCCTGCAGCCGGAACACTATAACCAGGTATTTACGACTCACGGTACGATCATGATCCTCTTCATGGCGATGCCGCTGATGTTCGGTCTCTTTAATATTGCGGTACCTCTTCAGATTGGAGCGCGTGACGTTGCGTTTCCATTCCTGAATGCACTCAGCTTCTGGCTGTTCTTCATGGGTGCGATGCTGTTCAACCTGTCCTTCGTTATCGGTGGTTCACCGGACGCTGGCTGGCTGAGTTATCCGCCTCTGTCAGAGCTGCAGTTTAGCCCAGGTGTCGGGCAGAACTTCTATATCTGGGGTATTCAGATCTCCGGTATCGGTTCCCTGGCAACAGGTATCAACTTCTTGGTTACCATTATCAAGATGCGCGCTCCAGGGATGACTTGGATGAAAATGCCAATGTTCACCTGGTCCGTATTTGCAACATGTATCATCATTATCTTTGCATTCCCGATTCTGACGATTACTCTGGCACTTCTGTTCCTCGACCGCTTTGGCGGCGCCCACTTCTTCACACTGGATATGGGCGGTAACCCGATGATGTATATCAACTTAATCTGGATGTGGGGTCACCCCGAAGTGTATATCGTGGTTCTGCCAGCTTTCGGTATCTTCTCCGAAGTCGTGGCAACCTTCTCCAGAAAGAAACTGTTTGGATACAAATCGATGGTATTCGCGATGCTGATCATCAGTGTCCTGTCCTTCTTCACTTGGGTCCATCACTTCTTCACGATGGGATCAGGGGCAGACGTCAACGTCTTCTTCGCGATTACAACGATGGCTATTGCCATTCCTACAGGTGTTAAAGTATTTAACTGGCTGTTCACCATGTTCCGCGGCCGTATTCGCTTCACACAGCCGATGATGTGGACGGTAGCCTTCATTCCATGTTTTGTACTCGGTGGTATGACAGGCGTTATGCTGGCCGTAGCACCTGCTGACTTCCAGTTCCATAACAGTTACTTCCTGATCGCTCACTTCCACCAAGTGTTGATCGGTGGTGTGGTGTTCGGTTACTTCGCAGGTATGTACTACTGGTGGCCAAAAATGTTCGGCTTCATGCTTCCTGAGAAATTGGGACACTGGGCATTCTGGCTCTGGAACATTGGTTTCTATGTCTGCTTCATGCCGCAGTACGCGCTCGGTCTGATGGGTATGACTCGTCGTATGAGCACTTACGGCTGGGATCGCGGCTGGGCTCCGCTGAACATGGTATCCACCATTGGTGCCATTCTGATGGGTCTGGGCTTCCTGTTCCAGGTTTGGCAGATTGCAGAAGGTATTCGTCGTCACAAACAGCTGAAAGCTTCTGGTGATCCGTGGGATGCACGCGGCCTGGAATGGTCGATTCCATCTCCTGCACCTGAATATAACTTTGCAACAATCCCGCATGTAAGCTCGCAAGACGAGTGGTGGGAAGAGAAAGAACGCCGCAAGAATGGAATTCTGCCTGAAGCTAAACCGGTTCAGCCGATCCATATGCCGAAGAACTCTGCAATTCCGATCATTATGTCGGTCTTCTGGTTCATCGCCGGCTTTGGTTTCGTGTTCAACTGGCTCTGGATGGCAATTCCGGGTCTGATCGGCGTCGCGATCTGCATGATCTGCCGTTCCTTCACGTATGATACGGATTATTACATCCCTAAAGAAGAAGTTGAACGCACGGAAGCGGCTTTAAGGGGGTCGGTATAATGTCACACGCAGCAGCACATCACGGCCACGGCCATGATGACGGGCACCATGATCCTCAGGATCTGAAGCTGCTCGGTTTCTGGATTTTCCTGGTGACGGACGTTATCTTGTTCAGCACCTTGTTCGCAACATTTGTTGTTCTTCGCAACAACACCGCTGGCGGACCTGATGGAGCAGAATTGTTCAATATGACAGGCGTCATTATCGAAACATTCCTGCTCCTGACAAGTTCCTTTACTAGTGGTATCGCAGTACTGGCCATGAATGCAGGTAAGCTGAAACAAATGATGGCTTGGCTGATTATCACTGGTATACTGGGTCTTGGGTTTATCGGGCTCGAGGTATCCGAGTTTATCGAAATGGTTAACGAAGGTGCAACGTATACAACAAGTGCGTTCCTGTCAGCGTTCTTCACGCTGGTCGGCACACACGGTGTCCACGTTTCGATTGGTCTTGGTTGGCTGATCGGCCTGCTGATTCAATTGAAGCAGCGCGGCATCACCGATGTAACCCGCGGCAAAATCACAGTATTCAGCTTGTACTGGCACTTTTTGGACGCCGTATGGATTTTCCTGCTTACGGTCGTCTACCTGATGGGGGTGATGTAAGATGGCACAGCATCAAGCTCACGACTCGCACGGACACGGTCATGAAAGCCATGGTTCCGTAAAATCGTACGTGATCGGTTTTATTCTTTCCATCGTACTCACCATTATCCCACTGGTTGTTGTCATGAATCACATGATGGGTGAGACGGGTACGCTGGTTCTGATCCTGGCTGCAGCGGTGCTGCAGTTTATCATCCAGTTGTTCTTCTTCATGCACATCCGTGACGGTAACGGTCCTCGTTACAATGTCATGACCCTGGTTCTGGGTATCGTAATCCTGCTGACGATTGTTGGCGGTTCCGTATGGATCATGATGAACAACATGGTAGCCCATTAATAAGAATGGGGTTTCTCTTGTAAGAGAGAATCTTAATTAAACGGCACTGCCTTAGGCAGTGTCGTTTTTTTGTTGTTCAGGAATTTGAATGGTGTAAAATTCTTCAAAATAGGACTGGTAAAATGAACATAAATGAACTAATATGAACTTATATAAACGATAGACAGTAGTTAACTACAGATGAGAGGATTGATTAAGATGGAAAACCGGTATGCATCCCATCCTGAGGCTGTTCGAACATTTAATACAGAGAAGCTGCGCAGGGAGTTCCTGATTGAAGATCTTTTTGCGGCAGATGCATTAGTAACCGTTTACAGTCACGTTGACCGGTATATTGTGGGTTCCGCTGTTCCTGTCAGCAAGGACCTTGTGCTGGAGGTGCCGCTCCAAGATATCGGCGCAGGTTATTTCTTGGAGCGGCGCGAGATCGGCATTATTAATACCGGAGGCCCCGGCGTTATCACAGCAGACGGAGAGAGCTACGAGATTGCTGCCAAAGAATGCTTGTATATCGGACTTGGAGTTAAGGAAGTTGTATTCCGCCACCGAGCCGGAGAAGAAAGTCCACGCTTTTATTTTGTCTCGACGCCTGCCCATCATAAATATCCTACAGTCAAAGCTGCACAGGAACAGGCCACACCGAGCCATCTGGGCAGCATAAGCAGCTCGAATGAGCGCACGATCTACAAATACATCCATCAGGATGGCATTCAGAGCTGTCAGCTCGTTATGGGAATAACAGAACTGGACCCAGGGAATATGTGGAACACCATGCCTGCACACACGCATAACCGCCGCTCGGAAGTATACCTGTATTTCAATATGCCTGAGGACGCAGTAGTCTTTCATATGATGGGCGAACCGGACGAAACCCGTCATCTGGTTGTACGCAATGAGCAGGCTGTAATCTCGCCGAGCTGGTCGATTCACAGTGGTGTCGGAACAAGCAATTATACGTTCTGCTGGGCGATGGCCGGTGAGAATCAGACCTTTGATGATATGGATGGAGTGGCCATGAAGGCTTTGAAGTAGTCTATTATTTTGCAGAAGAAGAGAGAAGCTATGAATCCATTAAAAAGACACGAGAAAATCATGGAAGCGCTCATTGCCAGACAGGAAATAACCGTCCAGGAGCTGAGCGAGCTGTTGGATGTGACCGGTAAAACAGTCCGGGAGGATCTGGACAAGCTGGAGCAGATGGGGCTGCTCGTGCGTGTCCATGGCGGAGCTATTCTGGCGCAGGGTGACCAGTACGGAATTCTGTCCAGCCAGGGGGCCAGCGGTAAGCACAATGCAGAGAAGGCTGAAATTGCCGAGAGGGCGCTAACGTATATCCAGGCCGGTGAGATTATCGCACTGGATGGAGGAAGCACTATCCTGGAACTGGCCAGACGGCTTCCTAATCAGGAGCTGACGGTGATAACGAATGATCTGTTTATTATCTCCGAGCTGGTGCGGCGCGATCAGATTCGTCTGATCGTTCCCGGCGGTGCCAGAGTCCGCAATGTGTTGACAGGGGAAGAATCGGTACAGTATGTGCGGCAGCTCAATATCCATAAGGCATTTGTATCGGCCACGGCCGTTCATCCCGAGTTCGGCTTGTCCATTTATACGGGAGAGCTGACGGCTTATAAGAAAGCACTCATGCATGCAGCCCAGCAGGTGTACGGGATGGTGGATCATTACAAGTTCGGCCATTTTGCGCTTCGGACGTTCGCGCGCTGCGACGAGCTGGACGGTATGATTAGTGACAGCGGACTCGACAGGGAAACGGCGGAGATCTATGAGCAGGCAGGATTGCGGATGGACTATGGGCAAACGACGAAGTGAAAAGGTATCGCGGAGGAGGAGAATGTGTGAAGGCATTCAATCTGGAAGGGAAAGTGGCTGTTGTAACAGGCAGCTCAGGCGGTCTTGGACAGGGCATGGCACTGGGACTGGCGGAGGCAGGTGCAGATGTGGTGTGCATCTCGTACTCTCTTCCACAGGAGACGGTGGACAAAATCAAGGCGCTGGGACGCCAGGCTGTCGGGATCAAAGCAGATCTGAGTGAGGAGAGGGAGCTGGAGCCGATATTTCAGAGAGCCGTCGAGGCCTTTGGCCACGTAGATATTCTGGTTAACAATGCGGGTATTATCCGCCGTACGCCGGCTGCCGAGCATTCCCTGCAGGACTGGCATGATGTAATGGACCTCAATCTGACGACAGCCTTTGTTCTCAGCCAGTTGGCAGGACGCCATATGATGAAACGCGGCAGTGGGAAGATCATTAACATCGCTTCCATGCTGTCGTACCAGGGCGGCATCAATGTACCCGGCTATACAGCGAGCAAGCACGGAATTGCCGGGTTAACAAAAGCATTTGCCAATGAGTGGGCATCTAAAGGTCTGCACATTAACGCGATCGCACCAGGATATATGGTGACGGATAATACCACGCAGATTCGTGCGGATGAGGGCCGTTACCAGGATATTACGAACCGGATCCCTGCAGGCCGCTGGGGTACACCGGAAGATCTGGCTGGCCCGGTGGTGTTCCTGGCTTCAGATGCTTCTGATTATCTGAACGGACATGTGCTGAATGTTGACGGTGGCTGGATGGCCCGTTAACTTGAAGGGTGATTATTGTTACTTCCTGCAGGGCAAAATGGTACGAGTACCCATCTGTCTAAAATCAGCAGGAAGGTGGAAGCCCAATCGATGAACGAACATGAATCGAAGAACAAGCCAAGTGAACGCGAGGATGAATTAACGCTGACGAATCGTCAAGGGCATCCGGTAACTGACAACCAGAATGTTAGAACGGTCGGAAACCGGGGACCCACAACGCTGGAGAACTATAACTTTCTGGAAAAAATTTCGCATTTTGACCGGGAACGTGTTCCTGAGCGCGTTGTTCATGCTCGTGGTGCAGGTGCCTATGGAATCTTTGAGGCTTACGGCAAGGCAGGCGATGAGCCTGTATCAAAATATACCCGTGCGAAGCTGTTTCAGGAGCCTGGTAAACAGACCCCGGTCTTTGTGCGCTTCTCCACAGTGATTCATGGCGGCCACTCTCCGGAAACACTGCGTGATCCGCGCGGTTTTGCAGTGAAATTCTATACTGAGGACGGTAACTGGGACCTGGTAGGGAACAATCTGAAAATCTTCTTCATCCGCGATCCGTTGAAATTCCCGGACATGGTGCATGCTTTCAAGCCTGACCCCGTATACAATGCACAGGATATGAAGCGCTTTTTTGATTTTGTCTCCATGAGCCCTGAAGCCACTCACATGATTACCTTCGTGTTCTCGCCTTGGGGGATTCCCGCGAACTACCGGCAGATGCAGGGCTCGGGAGTGAACACCTACAAATGGGTAAATGAAGAGGGCGAAGGGGTGCTGATTAAATACCATTGGGAGCCGCTCAAACAGGGGATCCGCAACCTGACCCAGCAGGAAGCTAATGAAATTCAGGGAATCAACTTTAATCATGCGACAGTAGATTTGTATGAAGCGATCGAACGCGGAGATTATCCGGAATGGGAGCTCTGTGTGCAGATTATGAGCGACGATGAGCATCCTGAGCTGGATTTTGACCCGCTGGATCCTACCAAGCTGTGGCCGGAGGACCAGTTTCCATTCCTGAAGGTGGGGAAAATGACCCTCAACCGTAACCCGGAAGACTACTTCACGGAGGTGGAGCAGGCTGCATTCGGTACAGGAGTACTGGTCGATGGATTGGATTTTTCAGATGATAAACTGCTGCAGGGTCGAACTTTCTCGTATTCGGATACCCAGCGTCACCGGGTTGGTGCCAACTATCTGCAGGTTCCGGTTAACCGTCCGTTGAAGCGGGTTGCCACGAACCAGAGCGGAGGTCAGATGCGTATCGAGCCAGACCGGGCGCCGGCACAGAACCCTCATGTTAATTATGAACCTTCCTCCTTGGGAGGGCTGAAGGAAGCGTCGAAGACGGGCAAGGATCATGAGCCCCATTACAATGCCAAGCTCGTACGCAGTCCGATCGACCGCCAGAACAACTTCAAGCAGGCAGGCGATACGTATCGTGCCTTCGAAGATTGGGAACGTGACGAGCTGATCTCCAACCTGGCGGCAGCTCTCGTACAGTGTAAGGATGATATCCGTGAGCGGATGATCAGCTATTTTACCGAAGCCGATACGGACTATGGCCGCCGGGTGGCAGAAGCCCTCAAGGAAGCGGACATGTCAATGGCTGCGAACGGTCAAGGGAAAGCATCGGCAGATGCGGCTGCCCGCAAGGCCGAGCAGGAAGGTCATGAAGCAGACCCTTATTAATGACAAGGTAATCCAAAGACCCGAATGTCTAACGACATTCGGGTCTTTGTGTATTTCCTTCTGCGGAGATCGATGTTCCTAAAAAAGTGGGACAGCAAAGCCGTTAAGACGGGCGATAACACCAATCTGCCCGGCGTGATAAGCTTCATGCTCATAGATATGGTGGAACACCCAGCGAAGCGTCGGCGGAGAGGGTGGAGTCCATCCGTCACTGTACTTAGGCAGTTCGATCAGCCGTTTCAGATCGGTGATGGAAAGATCGCGCAGCACGCGGTCACTCTTCAGACGGATTCGGATGTAGCGGTCGATCAACTCAGCAGGTGAGGCTTGGTGATTCCTTGCAGCTGTATCGCGATCTAGGTGTGCATGAAGTCCTGCCGTATGCAGCCAGGATGCCTCACTGTCACTGATATGCTGGATGATCCAGGCGACAGAGTTAGGGTGATCAGAATGTGTCCGAAACCAATTAGATTCAGGGAGCTGCTGAAGATAGGGAAGCAGGACGGTTCGAATATCATTACGATAAGGGAATAGCTCGATGGGATGCATAGGCTCTTTTGATCCTCCTGTTTGTCCGTGAGTACTTCATTAAGAACAGTATACCGCATGAAGGGAGCATGATTGTCAGAGCAGGCTTATGAATGCAGGAATTACATCCTGCAGGCTGAGTTCCACCTTGATTTGTGCCAGTGTTCCCTGATGCCGAATCAAGCTTCTTGAATGAAGTAGAATCAGTCTGGTCATCCTGAGCTGCTGCTCATATCGTAATCGGATGTTCAGACTATTCTTTCTTTCCCCAGTTCTCATCAGATGGCTTCTCAATCGTTAATCCCTCGACGTGCTTGCGAGACAACAGCTTCCGTTTCTTGCGGTTCTCCTTAGAGTCCAGGACGATATCAAGATCATATTGGTCCGGATACAGCTCGCTGCCGGGAATATGAAGCGTGAGCCGTTTGCGGTTTATTTTTAACTTTTGCTTCTGGATCATAACGCCAACCTGACCACGGGTATCCTCCGTTTCATAGACGATGCCTGTTCTGCGCAGGTAATGGATGTAGACACTATCCCCGATCTGCAGCGGCTGGCGGGTCTGCCCGGCAGGTAGTGTATGAGATGCTTCAGGCTTCTTCTCTACAGCCGTCTCCACTGGGGCTTCGTGAGAAACCGGGGATTCCATCCTAGGTATAACCGGTTTGCTTATCGTGGCGGACAGCGTAATCTCCTGGGAGCGGGCCAGCAAAGCGGGCGGGAATCCCAGCTTTGAGGCAATCTCAAAGGCATAGCTGCGGCCGGCTTCACCAATGGTGAGGCGGTACAGCGGCTCCAGCGTTTCGGTATCGAACTCCATGCGGGCATTCTGGAAGCCGGGAGTCGCGGCAGCAAAGGATTTAATCTCGGTAAAATGGGTGGTCACCACCACGGTCGTTCCCCGCTGATACAGCTCTTCGAGGATTGCGATAGACAGACCTACGCCTTCGCCCGGGTCAGTCCCTGAGGCCATCTCATCAATAAGAACAAGGGTCGAGGGATTGGCAGCAGCAAGAATCTGATTCATGTTGCGAATATGAGCTGAGAAGGTGCTTAATGCCTGTTCCAGACTCTGACCGTCTCCAATATCAACAGCCACCTCATCGAAAATGGCGAACTGGCTGCCTTCTCCGACGGGGACCAGCAGTCCGGACTGTACCATCAAGGTGAGAAGGCCTACCGTTTTGAGACAAAGGGTCTTGCCGCCGGTATTCGGGCCTGTAATGATCAGTGTCTTATAACCATGACCCATAGCAAAATCGAGCGGCACCATGCTATCACCAAGCAGGGGATGACGTGCCTGCCGCAGTTGAATGATCCCCTGTTCATTGACCTCCACCGTACGGGCATTCATCCGCAGACCCAGCTTGCCGCGGGCAAGGATGTAGTCATAGACTCCGACGGTATCGGCATTCAGCTGAAGCTCGTATGCATACCGCTCAGCCTGTTCAGTCAGCGCACTGAGTACCTTTGTTTCTTCACGCCCTTCCTCAGCGCGCAGGGAGCTGAGTTCCATCTGGAGAGATGAAATTTCGGCCGGTTCAATGAACACAGTCTGGCCGCTGGCGGATTCATCGACGACCATGCCGCTGACGAGACGGCGGTGTTCTTTTTTGACCGGGAGAACATAACGGCCGTTACGCTGAGAGATCAGCGCGTCCTGCATGATTTCACGGTGCTTGATGAGGAGGGCATCCAGCCGGCGTTTCAGCCGGTCTTCCATGACGGCGATCTTCTTCCGGACCCGAGCCAGCTCTTTACTGGCCGTGTCTGTGACGCGTCCGCTGTAGATAGATTCCTCAATCGCATTCAACAGGCTGCCCAGCTCATGCATGCTTGAGGTGTAGGAGCTGATGGTTGGAGCGATTGCGCTTTTCCCGTCCATGTAACGTATCAGCTGCCTACAGCTGCGCAGAAACTGCTGAATGTGGCCGAAGTCCTGTTCCGTCAGCACATAACCGCTGCCCAGTATACCGAGCACCCACTCAATGCCTTCCAGGGAAGGAATAGGGACGCTCGCTCCCTGCTTCAGCAGGGCCATTGCTTCGGAGGTTTCATGCAGCTGCTGCTCAACCTGACGCAGTCCGGTGAACGGGCGCAGCTCCTGAATATGTTGTTTACCCAGATAGGAGACGGCGCATTGGGTCAGCTGATTTTTGATTTGGTGATACTGGAGTCGTTCGAGATAGGTTTCGTTCACGGGGATCTCTCCTTTGATATTTGAATTTTGAAAAAGGAAAAGCAAAAAGGGCGGAGAATGAACATCACGTTCATTCTCCGCCCTGAAATGGGACCATGCTCCGACTGTACTGTATTCTGGATGTCTTATACTTGCTATTAGCTCGGGAGAGGTTAGAGGACGCCTATAGGGTCCATCCCGCCTGTTTCCATTAGAAAGCTTTAACAAGTAAAACACCGCAAAAAGGTACAAAAAATCCGTGCTGAACTCAGCACGGATGATCGCCGGACACTACCCAGGCTTCAATTGAAATCCGTAAGTTCTTAACTATTCACTCGGGCAAAGAGGGCGCAATGAAAAAAACAGGGCCGATCAGCGGCCTTGCTTCAGGCAATCTTCACTACCGATATGAAATTAATTAGTTAAGAACATTCACCGACATCAAGAGCTCTCCTTTAACAAATAAGGTTACCCCTAATATAGCGGGAGCTTTGGATCCAAGTCAAGCTGCGAAGAGCGGAAAGAATCGTTATATTCGATTATGGATGCGGATTCGCCTGGATTATAATTCTTATCCGTTTAGTATGAAATAACGCTTTTCAATTGTTTCCCTTTATGAGAGAATATGAAAAAACATGACACCATGAAGGCAGCGGAACTTGTACTTGATATGCATTTTTCTTGATATGTATTTTAACTATGGGGAGGACGTTAGCATGTCTGAAGAAAAACAAGCAGGACTGGGAGATCCATTTACACTAAGTCTGGAAAGTCTGGCTGTCCATGCAGGCCAGGAGATTGATCCGACAACGCTGTCACGGGCGGTGCCTCTGTATCAGACTTCATCGTACGGTTTCAAGGACAGCGAGCACGCGGCCAACCTGTTCGCGCTGAAGGAATTCGGTAACATTTATACCCGGCTTATGAATCCGACTACCGATGTGTTCGAGCAGCGTGTAGCTGCATTGGAAGGCGGGGCAGGGGCACTGGCTACTGCATCCGGACAAGCAGCGATCACCTTCTCAATCCTGAATATTGCAGGCGCAGGTGACGAGATCGTATCCTCGGCGAGTCTATATGGGGGTACATACAACCTGTTCTCCAATACGCTGCCGAAGCTGGGTATCCAGGTGAAGTTTGTGAACTCGGAAGATCCGGAACAGTTCCGCGCAGCTATTACAGACAAAACCAAGGCGCTGTATGCTGAAACGATCGGCAACCCGAGCGGCGGCGTACTGGATATTGAAGCGGTAGCGGCCATTGCCCACGAACATGGGATTCCGCTGATTGTGGATAATACGTTCCCAAGTCCATACCTGCTTCGTCCTATCGAGCATGGTGCTGATATTGTCGTCCATTCAGCCACCAAATTCATCGGCGGACATGGCACTTCCATCGGCGGCGTGATTGTGGACGGCGGTAAGTTCGACTGGACAGCCAATGACAAGTTCCCTGGCCTGACACAGCCCGATCCAAGTTATCATGGTGTTGTATATACGGAAGCGGTTGGGCCGCTGGCCTACATTATTAAGGCGCGGGTTCAGTTGATGCGCGACCTAGGCGCACCTATCTCCCCATTCAACTCGTGGCTGCTGCTGCAGGGCCTGGAGACGCTCCATCTGCGGATGGAGCGTCACAGCAGCAACGCTTTAGCCGTCGCGCAGCATCTGGAACAGCATCCGGATGTCGAATGGGTGAGCTATGCCGGTCTCCCGAGCCATCCATCCTATGAGCTTGCGCGCAAATACCTGCCGAATGGACAGGGTGCCATTCTGACATTCGGGATCAAGGGCGGTGTGGCTGCAGGCCGCAAGGTGATTGAGAATGTGAAGCTGTTCTCGCACCTCGCGAATGTGGGTGACTCCAAGTCATTGATTATTCATCCGGCCAGTACAACGCATCAGCAGCTCACAGAGGATGAACAGATTGCCGCAGGTGTTCGTCCGGAACTCCTGCGTCTGTCCATCGGTACGGAGAACATTCAGGATATTATCCGGGATCTGGATCAGGCGATCGCAGCCAGCCAGAAAGCGGTAGGAGCGACTGTATAAGACCAATACAAGCTGTCAGGACTTAGTCCGGCAGCTTTTTGCCGTTGGGGTAGAGGCGTAATAGATGATACATGAGCTATCTTATAGCCCTTATTAAAACTTCTGCTGCCATAGCCAGCGGGAGTTTTTTTGCCATGTAACCATTAACATTATCCTGCAGCTCAGACGTGTGAAATTGAAGATTTTGTTAGATATGTACACTTAACTATGAATTGTTCAATTGAAATCACTCTATCTTTATGGCTTAGACTACAGACAGGCAAAGCGGTAAGCGTATCCAAATCGGGTGTGAACTCGAACTAAACGCTCAGCAGTGTGCCTAGTTTGATACATGAGGAGGGATCAGAGCCAACCTATCACCCGGAATGATCGCCTTAACCATTTTAATTCCGAGAGAGGGAGTTGAAGCATGCGAATTCGCCGGTATTCACTTTTACTTAGTCTGGCCATTACGTTCTCGTCCGTTTTTTCCTTTCAGGTTCATGCCGATAGTATACAGCCAGAGCCAGCAGAAGCAGTGTTCACAGATCAGCAGTTAAAGGATAACGACTATATTCTATACATGGTAAATGCGGGAGACCCAACACCAGGAACGGTAGAAGGCAGCGATAAAATGGGCCTGTACACCAGTGTAACCGAGCAGGTATACGGGCCTGATCCAGTTACGGGTAAACAATGGGGACTGACGACAACCACCTCTAATGTCCAGGTCAGTGATACCTCCAGCAAGAACGGATCGCTTCGTTATTACAACGGTCCTCAAGTCCGCGATAAGTCGCTTGGCTACCAATTTGAACTGCCGGCAGGCGATTATGACGTGACCGTAGGATTTAAGAATCCCTGGAGCGGACGCACGGTCAATATCCTCATGGAGGGCGCGAACGTAACCGGCGGCGATTACGATATTGGAAGCTACAATGCGGAGAAGGAATTCACCAAGCGGAGAGTTCATGTTGACGATGGTATGCTGCAGGTTGTGGTCCAGGGACCAAGCACCGCGGCGTTAACCAATTACAATGATCCGCTGGTTAACTATATGATTGTCCGGCAGAGTGTCACGCTGCCGCTGGCAGATGTGGAGGCGAAGATCGCTGAGGCTTCTGCTGCCGCTGCTCAGCCTGGCTATACGCAATACAGTGTATCCGTTGTCCAGCAAGCAATAGCAGCGGCGCAGGCCTGGCTGACGGAAGTAAGGGAAGCCGGAATCCCTGTCGAGGAACTGCAGGATGCCATTCGTGTTCAACTGGCAGCACTGGAGCAGGCTGTTGCAGGATTAACGACTGCGGCGTCATACGATTCTTTTACACCCGGAGCTGTCTGGAGAGATACGAATGGGGCGGTGATCCAGGCCCATGGCGGAGGGATCATGTACGATGAACAGACGGCAACCTATTACTGGTATGGTGAGGACAAAACGAACGGCTACCTGCCCGCACGGGGGGTACGAGTTTATTCTTCACAGGATCTCTACAACTGGAAGGACGAAGGACTGGCGCTGACAGCCATAGAATCGATGGACCAGTTCGATACGGATCCGCTAATCTCCCGCCTCTATGCAGGACGGACGGACCGTGGAGACATCTTTAATGATATCGGCACACAGCGAATTATCGAGCGTCCGAAAGTCATCTATAACGACAAGACGGGCAAATACGTAATGTGGATGCATACGGATGGACCGAGTGCAACCTCGAATGCTAACTATGCCAAGGCAGAGGCCGGATATGCCCTGAGTGACTCGCCGACAGGCCCTTTCGTGTATCAGGAGAGCAACCGGATGGACCGGGCGCCGGAAGACGCCGAGTATAACGGGCAGCCGAATCAGCCGGGGATGGCGCGGGATATGACGCTCTTCAAAGATGATGACGGTACAGCCTATCTCATTTATTCCAGTGAAGAGAATATGACGATCTACATCTCCAAGCTGAACGACAGCTATACCGATGTGACCGGCTGGCACAGGGACGGCCAGACGGCGCGGGATACCACCTACAAAGCTGTATATGGCGAGGACTACATTCGTGTCTTCCCGGGAGCGCAGCGCGAGGCACCGGCTGTTTTCAAATATCAGGGCAAGTATTATCTGATCACCTCCGGGGCGACCGGCTGGGCACCCAACAAGTCCAGGTATACCGTGGCAGATGATATTCTGGGCGAATGGAAGCCGATGCGTGATTTTGCCATGGGAACAAAGGCTTCAACCACATTTGACTCTCAAAGTACGCATGTCATCCCGGTAGATGCCGCTCGTGGTAAATTCATCTATATGGGCGACCGGTGGAATGAGGGCAATCTGAAGGACTCTCGTTACATCTGGCTGCCGATCGAGTTCGGTACAGATGACAGCATCATGCTGAAATGGTACGACAGCTGGCAGCTGGATCTGCTGAATGGAATGGGACGCATTCAGGTGAATACCCGGCTGCCGGATCAGGTGAAGCCTGGACAGATACCGGCCCTCCCTCCGGTCATCAATGTAACGGCATCAGATGGTATGACACAGGATACACCGGTTGTATGGAACATTAAGACAGAGGACTTCGCCAAGCCGGGAACGGTAACGGTCAAGGGAACGCTGCCCCAGTACGGCAGCAAGGAAATCCGAACAGTGGTCTCTGTCATTCCGGAGCGGGCCGTCTATTTTGTTCATGCTGGAGGGGCCAAAACAAGCGATTACCAGAAGTGGTCCGAAGTCATGAAAGACTCTCTTCATAATTACAACATCCCCGATCAGGCCTATGACCCTGCTGTTGGTCAGACATGGGGTTATGTAGGGAACGGAACGAGCAGCTCTGGCGGTGCGGACGGAGACCTGTTCTCCTCGCTGCGGTATTTGCTCGCAGGCAAAGGGAACGACTTGACCTATAAATTTAATCTGAACACAGGCAAATACAAGGTTTATGTCGGTCTTTATGATCCATGGTATCAATACTCCAAAGGAAATCGGATTGCCGATATTATGCTGAATGGTGAGACCAAGACATCAGGGTTTGTGTTTACGGACGCATATAGTGTGCTGGAGTATCCGGATGTAAATATCCAGAATAGCAGCCTGGATGTAACGATTCATCGTTCCGCCCGAGCACCTGCCAGCAGTTCAGACCCGCAGATCAGCTGGATCATCATTACAGATGAGCAGCCGCCCTCAACGAAGGCTGCTGTAGAATCGCGGGCGCCGCAAACGCTGGACGGCTGGTATGCTGCTGAAGCCAAGGTAACCCTGACAGCAGCCGATAACACCTCGAAGGTTGTAATGACGGAATACAATCTGGATCAACAGGGCTGGAAGGTGTATACCAAACCGCTTCATATCGGGAAGGAAGGAGAGCATACGCTGCTCTACCGCAGTAAAGACGGGAACGGGCTGCTGGAAGAAGTGCAGTCATTATCTGTCCGGATTGACCGGACGAAGCCAAGTCTGAAGGTGTCGGCGGACAAGACGGTACTGGGACCGGCGAATGGACAGATGGTGCCAGTCGTTATTCAAGTGCAGGCCAGTGACCGCCATTCAGGAATCGCAAGGATAACGCTGGATTCTATCACGACAAACGAGAAAGGGGGCCTCCATCCAGCGGATGTCCAAGGAGCGGAGTTCGGCACGAGCGATACAGAGTTCAGCCTGAAGGCCGTTCGACCGGAACGGGGCAAAACACGTATTTACACGATAACCTATTCTGCAGTGGATCTGGCCGGCAACGTGACCCGCAAAGAGGTGAAGCTGCGGGTTAAATAGTCGTCATGCGATACCGCTGTTCATGAAGAGACAGCATAAACTTGATCTTCCCCGAAGAACGAGAATGCCTGACTCAAGAAGGGAAACTGTAAGGAAAAACCGCGGCAGATCGGCCTTTTACGGCGATCTGCCGCAATTTTGTACACCCGGGTATATATTGTTCACTCCTCAGATTACAGCATTGTTCGCTGTTGTGGGAAACCTTCACTTGGCATTTGTTAAGCGCTTACACATACTGAATACATAACCGCTCAGGCACAGCCTATGAGCATCCTGAATGGTCCATTATCCGTCAAAGGAGGGGGATTACATTGAGCCAACCTGCACCGGAAGGAACCCGCACACTCACCGCCGATTTATACAAGGACGGCAGGCCGCTTTCGGCAGGAAAGAGAAAAGGCTTCTGGCATGAGCTGATCCGCAACCGGATACTCTTCCTCATGCTGCTGCCGACCCTGGTTTTCTTCTTCATTAACTCCTACATTCCCATGGTCGGTATCTATTACGCTTTTACCCAGTTTGACTTCAACACCAGCCTGTTTGATGCACCGTTCGTGGGACTGCAGAACTTCGAGTTTCTATGGAAATCCGGCACATTGATGAAGCTGACGCTGAATACCATCGGCTATAATGCAGCCTTTATTATTATCGGCAACCTGCTGGCGATCTTCTGCGCAATCCTGCTGAGCGAGCTGCGTATTCACTGGTTCAAGAAGCTGGCCCAGTCGGTCATGTTCCTGCCTTATTTCGTATCCTTCGTTATTCTCAGTGTTATCGTGTATAACATCTTCAACTATGATAATGGCTTTTTGAACACGATGCTGGCCCAGTTTGGCGTGGACCCGGTCGATGTGTATAACAAGCCGTGGGCCTGGATTTTTCTGATTATCCTGTTCTATCTGTGGAAAAATCTCGGCTACAGCATGGTCATCTATCTGGCGTCTATTACGGGCATCAGCGATGAGTATTATGAAGCGGCCCGGATTGACGGAGCAAATATCTTTCAGCGGATCTGGTATATCACCGTGCCGATGCTGAAATCGACCTTTGTGATTCTTCTGCTGTTCGCATTGGGCTCCATAATGAAAGGCCAGTTTGACCTGTTCTACCAGCTGATCGGCAACAATGGAGTCCTCTATAACACCACCGACATTCTGGATACGTACGTATATCGTTCACTCAAAGTCACTTTTGATGTCGGTATGGCATCGGCGGCAGGGGTATACCAGTCCTTGTTCGGCTTCGTGCTCATCATGACGGTGAACTACATCATCCGCAAGATGAATGAAGATTATGCCTTATTCTAGAGAGGAGGAGAGAGCATGCGAATTCGGGATGATTCCTACAACCGTTTATTCCAATGGCTGGCATATACCGTTACAATTATCGGATCGCTTGCCTGTCTGCTGCCGTTCCTGCTCATTATCTCGGCATCGCTGACGAGCAACGAGTCGATCATCCGGGACGGGTACCATTTTATCCCCAAGGAGTTTTCCTTTGAGGGATATCGTACCGTCTTTACCTTCCCAGAGGAGGTGCTGCGGGCCTACGGAGTTACGGTATTTACGACAGTAGTCGGTACAACACTCGGACTCTTCATGATGACAATGGCAGGTTATGTCCTGGCACGTCGGGATTTCAAGTACCGGAATGCATTCTCGTTTTATATCTACTTTACAACCCTCTTTGGGGGCGGGCTGGTGCCGTGGTATATTTTGCTTACCAAATATCTGAACCTGCTGGATACGTATACAGTCCTGATTTTCCCGGGGCTCATGACACCATTCCTGATTATTCTGATGAAAAACTTTATCCGTTCCAATGTGCCTGAGGAGCTGTTCGAATCAGCCAAGATTGACGGTGCAGGGGATTTCAAAATCTACTATCGTATTGTGCTGCAGCTCTCCATGCCGGGTATCGCCACGGTGGGGTTGTTCCTCGCCCTGGCCTACTGGAATGACTGGTTCTCCTCATCCTTGTTCATCAACGATCCGCACAAATATCAGCTGCAGTATTATCTCTATAACGTCATTAATTCCGCACAGTTTATTTCCCAGATGGGAGCCGGGACCGGCGTGTCGCTGAGCGGGGATATGCCGACAGAGTCAACCAAGATGGCCATGGCCATTGTTGTCACCGGTCCGATTCTGCTGCTCTATCCATTCATCCAGCGTTTCTTCGTAAAAGGGCTCACCATCGGGGCGGTCAAAGGTTAAGCGTCAGGGCCCCGGGAATAAAGGCAAAAGCGGATGAGAATATCGGAAGCGATTACATTAACTTATTTAATTAAAACCAGTGTTTTGCAGCATTCCAATGCAGCTGTCTTGTGCTTGGAATCCTGTCAAATCAATAAGAACAGGGAGGCTTGTCATGGAACAGATCAAAAAAGCTAAAGCTCGTAAACGCGGTTCAATTGCACTTGCAGTAACTTTGCTGATGGCCCTGCTGGCAGGCTGCAGCGGCAGCTCGGGTTCCGGAACGGAAACAGGCGGCAGTGATGCTTCCGGAGGGCAGAGCAGCTCCAAGAAGGTCACGCTCCAGTTTTACATGCTGGGGGATGCACCGAAGGATCTGTCGACGATCGAAGCAGAGGTTAACAAGCTGGCCGAGAAGGACTTGAATGCCAACGTCAAATTTAACTACACCACCTGGACGGACTGGGATCAAAAATATAAGCTGCTGCTGTCCTCGGGACAATCCATCGACCTGATCTTCACCGCCGACTGGACGCAGTATCAGGCTTACGCGAAGAAGGGGGCTTTCCTTGCCCTGGATGATCTGCTGCCGAAGGCCGCGCCGGAATTGCAGAAATTTGTGCCGCAGGAGATGTGGGAGGCGGTCAAAATTGACGGAAAGATCTATACCGTACCATCCACGTACAAGGAGTATGTAACCAACGGCTTTGTATGGCGTGAAGATCTGCGCGAAAAATACAATCTGCCGAAGCCAACCGACCTGGCCAGCTACGAGGCTTATATGGATGGCATCAAACAGCACGAGCCGCAGATGCGTCCGGTTTCGCTGAACAGCGATGTAAAGGGCAACCTGCATGACCGGTATACAGAGCTCGTAACCAAAAGCATCGGTGCCCTGCCTTACGGTATTGGCATCAAATATGAGAAACCGACGGAAGTCTACAAATATTGGGGATCCGATGAGCAGAAGGAAGAGCTGAACACCTTAAAACGCTGGTCTGAGAAAGGATTCATTCCGAAGAACGTGCTGAATGTAAAGGATACCCTGCAGGATCAGGTAACCTCAGGCAAGGCGGCAAGTATCTTTGGCGACAATCCGACCCGTTATAACGATATGAAGATCAAAATTGCATCGACCCATCCGGACTGGAAGCTGGAGTACTACCCGTTCCCGCTGACGACCGGCTTTGCAACACCGGTGCATCCGATCCACAATGGATTCGCCATTCCGAAGAGCAGCAAAAATCCGGAACGTGCTCTGCAGTTCTACGAGAAGCTGGTGACCGATAAACGATATAACCTGTTGACCCAGTATGGTATTGAAGGCAAAAACTATACGGTAGAGAACGGTTACTACAAGCTTGCCGGCGATGCGACCAGCAACGGCTTTCCGCGGGAAGCGATGAATGGCTGGGCTTGGCGCAACCCGGAATATATGCTGTTTGACGAAGGGTTTGACGGCGTGAAGGAAATCTTCGAAGAGCTGGATAAAATCCAGAAGCCGGACCTGTTCACCGGGTTTGCTGAAGACTATACATCGTATCAGGCCGAGAAAGCCGCACTGGAGCAGGTCGAGAAGCAGTATCTTTATCCGCTGCAGGCCGGGCTGGTGGACGATGTGAACCAAGGTCTTGATACGTTCCTCCAGAAAGCACAGCAGGCTGGACTGGACAAAATTCAAAGCGAGTATACCAAGCAGTGGCAGGAATACGTCCAGAAAAAAGGGATTAAGTAAGATCAGGGATGAAGTAAAGCGCTGCCTTAAACCAATCCGAGATTCGACTCTCAATCCAAGGACTCTGCCGGTAAATACCGGCAGAGTCCTTTTCGTGTGCCTTGATAGCTGGGGTCCGTACAGCGATTTATGATTTATGCTTCATTCACTTCGGCCCGCCGATATTCGGCCGGCGTTATGCCGAAGGTGCGCTTGAACATTCGGTGGAAGTAGGAACTGCTGGTAAAACCAGTGCTCTCGGCAATAGTTGCTACGGACTCATTCGTATTCAGCAGCAGTTCACAGGCTTTGCGCATACGAGCTTCCAAAATAACATCCATAATGGTATGCATCGTATGCTGTTTATACAAGCGGCTTACATATACCGGCGACATGCCGAGTTCATCTGCAATCCGGTTAAGACACAGATCCGGGTCGGTATAAGAAGAAGCAATGTAATCATCAATACGGCGTACCCACTGCTCCTGTTTGGCATTTCGTTTCTCATCCAGCTGTTCCTGAATGTTGTCTAACAAGCGGCTGAAGGCGGCCTCCAGCTCGGCAAATGTCTCGATACTGTCCAGTGCCGGGAAGATCTCGCGGGTCTCTGCAGAAAGACTGTTACGTCTGCGCAGCGTGTCCGCCGCACTTCGTACTGTCATATTGAGCCGGGATAACGCCAATTGAATCACCGGAAACGCATGGTCCCGGGCGGACTCGACAACAGCTGCAAAGTGGAGCTTTGCTTCTTCGGCATGGCCGGACATCATGGCATCGACCAGCCTTTTCTCCAGATCCACAGGATACGCATATCCTTTGGATTCAAATTTGGTGATTTCGGCTGCATCGATAATACTGCCGTGCCCGTAATAGAGCCGGTGCAATGAGGCTTGCTGGACCTGCCTGAACAAAGAATGCAGCAGCTCCGGCTGGCGCACGACCGGGCTGTAGGTCAGCGACAGGCCGAGCTTTAGGTATTCCCGGCAGGCTTCCATGATCTGACGAAGCAGTGTTTCAATGAGTTCAGCATTGTTCTGCTCCTCTGCATGGTCGACACCAAGAATGACTAATACACTGTCTCCGTCCAGATCAACACATTCTACACGGTAAGTGGCGCTGCACACTTCGGTTGCAATATTCATGATGGCGAATTTGTAAGGGAGCAGGTCGCGGCCTTTACGGGTGCGCAGCATCTCGTATTCATCGATACGCAGCAGAACCAGCCTGTAATCATGCTGGAAATCAAACTGCACACCATGCTGTTCAAGCTGCTCCAGCTGGTCCCGCGAATGTAGAGGCCAGCTCCCGAGAACCAGCTTGCGCAGGGCATTTTGCCGTATCGTGAACATGCCGTTGCGCTGCTGCGTTTCAAGATTATTCATCTGGCTGACGATTTGTCCGATCGGCGTATACAGGATTCGGGAGAGCAGCCAGGATACGATTAAACCGACCAGCAGAATTGCGCCCGCGAGCCACATCATAGCATTGCGAATGGCAGCCGCATTTTTGGTAACGCTTTCATAGGGAGTGATCCGAATGTACTGCCATTTTAGTTCGTCAGGGGCGGTAAATGAAATCAGAGAACGACTGCCCAAAAAATCGGCTGTAAAATAATCCGAGCTCCGGTCTTTAATCCTGCTGGAGATCAGCTGCTGCTCCGAAGCGGGCAGCTCGGCTTCCTTCAAGTCGGAGGCAGAAAGTACCCGTCCGGCATCATCCAGAATATACGATTGTCCCGGTGAACTGGTCTGCTGCGCCATCTCCTGATTAATCCAGGCGGAAGAGACGTTGACAATTACAGCCGAATTGATCGTACGGTTCCAGCCAATGGCATCATAGCACAGATACGTATAGGCGGAGATGCTGCTGCCGGGATCTTCATCGATCGCATAGCTTCGTGGGATCGGTGTAAACGGCTTGTAATCACCATAGTGGTCAAGAATATGGAGAATGTCCTGATCCGCCAGCTCGTTCTCTCGATAGGTCCCGCTCTGTCCTCTGGAGGAAGCGATATAGAACTTGCCGCTCTTCGGGTTATAGACATATACGGATTCAATATAGGGCATGGAACTGAGATAGTTATTCATCTCGGACATGGCAGCCGTAACGTCATACACGTTGGGCTCAGCGTAAAAGAGAAGCTTGGTCAGAATGCTGTTGCGGTAAATTTGGAAGGAGAGCGACTGGGCAATGGACGTCATATTCATGACCTCCTTGCTCGTCAATGTCAGATTTGCGTGGTTCGACTGAAATGCCTCTTCCTGAGCGGTTCTGCTGTAATAAATGTAGTAGAGCAGAGTAGATACCAGCAAAGTCAATACAATGCTCAAAGTCAGACTGGTCAAGAGCCTGCTGTACAGTCTGCTTTTAGTGCGCACATTGAAATTTTTCATGACATACCTCCTGACTATAGCGGTTCAGCTTCACTTTCTTCATTATAAACGTAAGCGCTTTCCAGAACAGCAGGATTGACTAAATTTATGTGTATTCCTGCATTTTCTTGATAAGAGGCGTCTGATGAAAGGGCCTGGTCGTACAATAAGCTTCATATATGATCTATAGAAATGCAGCTGCTTCCGCCGTGCATTCGGCCTGACAGGACAGGAATGAAAATGCTTTCTCGGATTTGGGAGGATACAGTCTATTTTATGCATTCATCTAATACGCTTATGATATCCCGCATGAACCGATGCGGCGGGAGGATGCAGGCTGAAATGAGATGGAGAGGGTGTTGAACATGAAGATGCAGAAGGCGGATATCCAGATGGCGGACCGGGTCCCCTGCTTCAACCCGCTTCCGCATGACCGGCATGGACAGCATATGGAGGAATCACCGGAGACCATGAAGCCAAGCCTTTATGGGGAAGAGGCGGGAGAAGCCTGTCAGTCCTGTAAGGGCTGCGGCGGCAAGGGGACTTTCCGCTCTGTACAACCGACAGAAGAAGAGGCTCTGCAGGATGTGACTAAAGCTCAGGCTGAGTGTCTCGCCGCCTGCAGACAGATGGCAGCAGCGATGGAGGAGCCGAGTCAGGCTGCCTGGCTGGTTCAGCTGGCCCGCAGCGGCGCTCTTACTCGGGAAGAGGCAGTTATGGAAGCAATCCCTGAACTTCTTACGGGCTGGACCTGGAATATGAATGAGGCATTTTCTTCCGGTGACGGAGGAATTGATACATCTCTTGCACCGGAAGAGCAGCTGCTCGTCTGGTGTGATACCATCCGAACCTCCCGTGTCTACGCAGCTGTGGACACGCCGCAGGATGCGCTGCGTGCATTGGCTTACGGGGCCGATGGCATTGAACTGCTGGGAGATGACCGGGAACCGTCCGGCACGCCGGCGGTCATTGACAGCCTGCTCTACGCCTTCCGGGCGTCCGCCCCGCGGGAGCCGCTGCGGGCGCGGCTCGGCGAACGACTGCTGCGTCTGCTGTCCGCAGAGTACGAGACCCTGCTGCTCGCGCTGCGCGGCGCGCCCGCCGCCATTACCGTCTACGCCCCGCTGGCGGACGAGGGCTTTGGCGAGCTGCAGGATGTGCAGCTCGAAGCGCTGCTGCGCGCGGCCCGCGCCGCGCAGCAGTCGCAAGGCACCGACGTGTGCCTTGAAATTCTTGTACCGTGCCCCGAGGATGGCACGGCCTTCGGGGCCGCCCGCGACTTCATTGATGAAGTCGCGGAACAGACGCTGTGCGCGCAGCGGCGCAGCGTGCACTACCGCGTCGGCGCGCGCCTGCCGGCCGGCGCGATGCCGCCTGCGGCGGTCGCCGGCATCGCCCGGCTCGCGGACGTGCTTGTCCTGGACACGGGTCCGTGGTCCAGATCCGGCACGGTCCGCGGCACGGCAGCTCTGCCGGCGGAGCCCTCGTTCCGCGCAGAACTCGCGGAACGGCTGCAGACGGCGCGCGCGCTGAAGCCGGGCCTGCCGGTGCGGGCCGCGGGGCCTGCCGCGAGAGGTCTGCTCGCGGAGGCCCCCGGGCTGCGGCTGGACGGAATCGCCTGTCCGCCGGAGGAGGTGGCGGCGGCCCGGCTGGCGGCCGCCCAAGGGGATCTGCTCCGCGGCGGGGAGAGCCGCGGTCTGGATGCGACCCCATAAGGGGGGCCGCAGAGTCCTGCAATTCCGCCGGGGAACTGGCGGAATTGCTTTTTGAGGCATGCAGGACAAGCATGCCTGGAGGCATCTTTTACATATAGAACGAATAAAGATCCTGATCTCGAATTCAGCCAAATCGCCTGTTTACAATGAAGGAAACCGGGGTATATAATGACTATAAGTTGCACGAAGTAAAAATAATTGTATAAGCACAAAAATGATTATCATTCTCATTTGGCCATACCCTCATGCTGCTCCGGATTTTCCGGAGCAGCATGAGTCATTTTAAGGGCATTAACAATGGATATCATTCTCATTTGGAATTCAACAGGCATCATTAAGAGCACCTCAAATATCTGACAAAGGAACGTGATCAGAATGCAAGCTATTCCTAAAACCATGCCGCATGCACAGACGGCAGAACAAAAGAGCGGCAGACCCGGACCCGGACGCAAGCCTCAATTCCAATTAAAGACCATGCTGAAGAATAAGGAAATGCAGTCGGCGCTCGGCAGCGGGCTCCTGATGCTGGCCGCGTGGGGCGTATCGTCATGGCAGCCCTGGTTGTCCGTTGCCCTTTATGTGATCTCCTATGCGCTGGGCGGCTGGTCCAAGGCCAAGGAAGGTGTCGAGACACTGGTTAAGGAAAAGGATCTGGATGTGAACCTGCTGATGATCGCCGCTGCCCTGGGGGCTGCTGCAATCGGCTATTGGAATGAAGGGGCCATGCTGATCTTCATCTTTGCCCTCAGCGGTGCGCTGGAGAGCTATACGACGGAGCGCAGCGGCAAGGATATTTCCGAGCTGATGGCATTGAAGCCGGAGACAGCCATGCGGCTTGAGAACGGAGAGATGTCACTGGTAAGCATTGATGTTCTGCGTCCAGGGGATCTGCTGCTGGTCAAACCGGGCGAGCTTATCCCGGCCGACGGGAGTGTGTTCAAGGGACGCTCGGCTGTCAACCAGGCGTCCATTACCGGTGAGTCCATGCCGATCGACAAGACGACAGGCGATGAAGTGTTCGCAGGTACGATTAATGGTGAAGGCGTGTTGTATGTCGAAGTTACGCAGTCCTCCGAAGGTACATTGTTCTCCAAAATTATCAAACTGGTCGAGGAAGCGCAGAACGAAGTGCCTGACTCGCAGCGTTTTATTAAACGGTTTGAAGCGCTGTATGCCCGTATTGTCGTAGGGGTAACGGCTGTGCTGATTCTCGGCCTGCCGCTGGTAATGGGCTGGACCTGGGGGGCTTCATTCTATAAAGCTATGGTATTCCTGGTCGTCGCTTCGCCTTGCGCACTGGTATCATCCATCATGCCGGCGATGCTGTCCGCCATCTCCAACCGGGCGCGCCGAGGTATTCTCTTTAAGGGCGGAGCCCATGTAGAGAATATGGCACTGACGTCGGTCGTCGCTTTTGATAAAACCGGTACATTGACGCTAGGGGCGCCGAAGGTTACGGATTGGATTACAGCCGATGGGGAAGATGCACAGGAACTGCTGGCGATCGCCGCGGGTATTGAAGGCTTGTCCATGCATCCGCTTGCCCGGGCTGTTGTCGAGAAGGCGGAGGCAGAGCGGGTGGACCAGAAGAAAGCCGAGCTGGTTCAGTCGCTTACAGGCTGGGGCGTGGAGGGCGAGGTGGACGGCGTATTATGGCGGATCGGACGCAGTGACATGCTTGATAAGGCCGGCCCGGCTGATGCCTTCTGGGTATCCGAGCGCACACGCCTGGAGCAGGAAGGCAAGACGGTCTCGGTCATGCTGGAGGGCGACCGGATTGCGGCGCTGATCGGCATGCGGGATGAACTGCGGCCGCAGGCGCGTGAAGCGGTACAGCGACTGCAGAAGCTGGGCATTAAAGTAGCCATGCTGACCGGTGACCGGGCCGAGACGGCAGAAGTGATTGCGAAGCAAGCAGGCGTGGACTATGTATTCGCGGGGCTGCTGCCGCAGGATAAGGTTACGCGGGTGCGCGAGCTGCGTGAACAGCACGGCCATGTCGTGATGGTCGGTGATGGTGTCAATGATGCGCCCGCCCTTGCTGCCGCAACGGTAGGAATGGGAATGGGCATGAACGGCAGCGGTGCTGCTCTGGAAGTCGCTGATGTTGTGCTGATGAATGACGGCATTGAGGAGATTGCTTCCACGGTTAAGCTGTCCCGTCGTGCCCGTACCATTGTGAAACAGAATATGGTCTTTGCCCTGAGCGTGATTGTACTGCTGATTGCCGGCAACTTTGCCGAGAATCTGGCGCTGCCGCTTGGCGTAGTAGGCCACGAAGGAAGCACGCTATTGGTAATCTTGAACGGCCTGCGGCTGCTGCGTTCTTAATAGTAGACAGGATAAAAACAGCCGTCCCTGGAAGAAGGGACGGCTGTTTTTTGGCATGCTGGACTAGAACCACTCCGTCAGCGCAATCATCGTCAGCAGCCCCATAATGAACGAGAAGGTAGCGGCACGCTGGTTGCCATCCCCGTGACTCTCGGGAATCAGCTCCTTGTAGACGATGAACATCATCGCACCGGCTGCAAAGGCAAGACCGTAAGGGACAAGTCCGGTGACCCAGGTGCTGAGATAGTAGCCGAGAAGACTTGTTACAATCTCAACCGCTCCGGTCAGTGTGGCGATACCGAGCGCTTTGAAGCGGCCGATGTTCTGATGTACCAGGAAGAGGGCAACCAGGAAGCCCTCGGGGGCATTCTGCAGACCGATCGAGAAGGCGATCAGATTGCCCAGGTTCTGGGTGTCACTCGCATAACTGACCCCGACGGACAGACCCTCCGGCAGATTGTGCAGGGTGATCGCTGCGATGATGAGAAAGGCCTTCGCTTCAATCTGAAAATGGGAATTGTCGATATCCGTGTGCGGGATATACATTTCCATGACGAGGAGGACGATGCTGCCGAGCAGCAGGCCAAGGGTCAGAACGAGCAGGTTGGAGTGGCCGAGCGCTTCAGGAATCAGATTGTAGACGGATGCTGAAGTCATGATGCCGGCCGCATAAGCGAGGAGAATATCCCGGAGCTTGTGCGACATTTTGCGCATGAACAGAATCGGTACGGCCCCAAGGCCGGTGGACATGGCAGAGATGAAGCTGCCGATCAGTACATCATTCATGAGAGAAGCATTCCTCCAGTGTCAGTCCAATTTGGTCGTGGTAACGGGCATGGAGCATCCTGCAGTCAGCCTGTTGTGCTTCATAAAAACTTCATTTGACTCTTCCTAAGGGCGATATCATAATAAGTAGTAGTTTAGAATGATTATAAATTAAGTGTGCCTGATGGGCAAACCTGGGCTTATCGCTTTAGCTTATGCGCGCTTACCTGCTTTTGATAACCGGATTAACGAAGGGCTTCCAAAGTCCTGATGCTATATTTTATTGAAAAAGATTTCGTTAATAATTATTTGATCTGATGGGGGAATGAAACGATGTACAAATCCATTATTATCGGTACAGGCCCTGCCGGCCTGACTGCAGCGATCTACCTGGCCCGTGCCAACATGAAGCCGCTTATTATTGAAGGCCCGCAGCCTGGCGGCCAATTGACGACAACAACAGAAGTCGAGAACTTCCCGGGTTTCCCGGAAGGCATTATGGGTCCTGAACTGATGGACAACATGCGTGCACAGGCGGAGCGTTTTGGTGCGGAATTCAAGACAGGCTGGGTGAACAACGTCGATACAAGCAGCCGTCCGTTCAAACTGAGCGTAGAGGGTCTTGGCGAGCTCGAAGCGGAAACGCTGATCATCTCTACAGGCGCTACAGCCAAGTATCTGGGCATCCCTGGCGAGGAGGACAATGTGGGCCGTGGTGTCAGCACCTGCGCCACCTGCGACGGATTTTTCTTCCGCAACAAAGAAATCGTCGTGATCGGCGGCGGAGACTCTGCCCTTGAAGAAGCAAGCTTCCTGACCCGTTTTGCATCCAAAGTAACTCTGGTTCACCGCCGCAACGAGCTTCGCGCCTCCAAAATCATGCAGGATCGCGCCCGCAGCAATGAGAAAATCTCCTGGGCTCTTAACCGTACACCGGTTGAGGTTATTGCCGGCGATAACGGAGTAACCGGATTGAAAGTGCTGAATAACGAGACAGGGGAAGAGGAAATCATTGAAGTGAGCGGTGTATTCGTAGCGATCGGTCATCACCCGAACACCGGCTTCCTGCAGGGCCAGATCACACTGGACGAGAACGGTTATATTGCCACACAGCCAGGAACTTCCGAGACGAACATCCCGGGCGTCTTCGCTTGCGGTGACGTACAGGATACTCGTTACAAACAAGCGATTACGGCTGCAGGCAGCGGCTGCATGGCAGCGATCGATGCCGAGAAGTATATCGAGAGCCTGGAACACAGCGCGGTAACCCTGTAAAATAAAATACAAAATAAAGCAGCGCCTGACGCTGCTATACTCAATAAAGGAGTGGATTACTATGGAAAAAGCCATCGTTTACACATCGACAAACTGCCCGCACTGCCGTCAGGTGAAAAGCTATCTGACCGAGAAGGGCGTAGAATTTGAAGAACGTAACATCGAAACGAATGATGCGTTCGCACAGGAAGTATGGGATATGGGAATCCGTGCAGTTCCGCTGACACTGATCGGAGAGCACAAAATTTCCGGCATGAACAAAACCAAATTCGAAAAAGCGCTGAGCCCTGAAGCGTAAGCTCCAGAGCTGTAACTGTTTATAATCAGCTACTGCACAGCATGAAGTGCATGAACCCACTACAGCAAAGCCCGGACGGTCAGACCGTCCGGGCTTTGCTGTGTTCCCGGGAGCCTGCTTTAATGCGATACGCGCACCCGGCCAAGAAATAGCGAGATGGCTGAATAAGAAGCGCCCAGCAGGGTGGAACGGCTGCCTAGAACAGAGAACTGGACCTGCAGCTGCCGCCGGTGATAGGGAAGAGTCCGTTCCGCAACCTCCCGCTGCAGCGCTGGTTCAATCCATTCCCGCGCCTCCGATAAGGGACCGCCGATGATGATCTGCTCTGGATTAAAGCTGTTGACAATGTTCGTCACCCCGATACCCAGCGCATGTCCAATCTGGTGGAAGAGGCCTGTTACGACAGCATCCTGATGTCTGGCGAAAGGCACAAGATCTCTTGTGCTGCGGGAAGGCAGCTGCAGATGGGGATCTTCATAGGCTTTCTCCGAAGCATACAGCTCCCAGCAGCCGCGATTACCGCAGGAACAGCGCCGCCCGCTGAAATCGATGGACATATGCCCGGTTTCACCCGCATAACCGCGAGCCCCTTTATACAGCTGTCCGTCGATGATGATCCCTGAGCCGATGCCGGAGCCGGCACTAATGTAGATCAGGCTGCGCGCCAGATTCCCCGCACCAAAATGAAGTTCGCCCTGAGCTCCAGCATTTGCTTCATTGTCAATGGTAACAGGCAGCTGAAAATGCTCCTCAAGCATGCCGCGCAGCGGCACTTTCTCCCATCCCAGATTGGGTGCATAGAGAATAGCGCCTTCTTCGTCAACCATCCCGGGGACACCGATACCGATGCCAATGACTCCGTAGGCGGATTCCGGGCAGGCATGCCGCAATTGTTCTGTCATGCTGCAGATCGCTTCGAAAACGGAAGAAAGATCGTGCTGTACAAGCCGCTGGCTCCGCTCGGTAACAATCGTGCCCTCCAGATCTGTCAGGGCGCCCTTCAAATGTGTCACGCTCAGCTCCAGTCCAATGGCATATCCGGCCGTTTTGTTGAACAGCAGCAGCAGGGGCTTGCGGCCTCCGCTGGACTCACCGGGTCCAAGTTCAAGCACCAACTCCTGCTCCAGCAGCTCAGCGACGAGGTTGGATACCGTGGCTTTATTTAGTCCGGTCATTTCCGAGACCTTGGCCCGTGACAGAGGAGAGCTGCGACGGACCGTATCCAGTACAAGCGATTTATTTATTTTTTTGACCAGTGCCTGGTCTCCGGTAATTCGATTCATCTGTAATCGGTCCTTTTCAATTATTCGTATGGGTCAAGCCCATATACAAAAGGGAAATTGTCATCCCAGTGTAGGCGGAAATTCTGGTGTTGGCAACCACCCGGCAGGAGGGCGGAGGGTAAAGAAGAATGGAGCGCGGCGGGAAAAAGCACCTGCCGTCCTAAAGTACTTGAAAGCGCAAACACCCCTATGCTGTCTGTTTATTTTATCACAAATAATAACTTAGTTTAACCAATAGACAAAGTCTTAATGATGTGTTAGGATAGCCTTGTAAACGATTTCCCAAGAGGAGGCATTACCTAATGGCCTATTTCGAATCTGTTAATAAAGTTGCTTATGAAGGCAAACAATCCAAAAACCCTTACGCATTCAAATTCTATAATCCGGAAGAAGTTGTAGCCGGCAAAACGATGGAAGAGCATTTCCGCTTCAGTATGGCTTATTGGCACACTTTGACGGCTGGCGGTTCCGATCCGTTTGGTGCTGACACTGCGGTTCGTTCTTGGGATAAATTCTCTGGACTTGATAAAGCCAAAGCCCGTGTGGAAGCGGCATTCGAATTCATGGAGAAGCTGAGCCTGCCGTACTTTGCATTCCACGATGTCGACATCGCTCCGGAAGGCAGCTCGCTGCGTGAGTTCTACAGCAACATTGACACTATCGTAGACTCGATCGAAGAGCACATGAAATCAACAGGCAAGAAGCTGCTGTGGAATACCGCGAACATGTTTACGAATCCGCGCTTCATGCACGGCGCTGCATCCACATGCAATGCTGATGTATACGCACACGCTGCAGCCCAGATCAAGAAGGGTCTGGAAGTCGGCAAACGCCTGGGCGCAGAAAACTATGTGTTCTGGGGCGGCCGTGAAGGCTATGAGACTCTGCTGAATACCGACCTTCAACTGGAGCAGGACAATATGGCCCGTATGTTCCAGCTGGCTGTTGATTATGCGAAGGAAATCGGCTTCGATGCTCAATTCCTGATCGAGCCTAAACCGAAGGAGCCAACGAAGCACCAGTACGACTTCGATGCGGCTACTACGATTGCATTCCTGCAGAAGTACGGTCTGGACAAACACTTCAAGTTGAACCTGGAAGCGAACCATGCGACACTGGCCGGCCATACATTCGATCACGAGATCCGCGTTGCCCGTATCAACGGTATGCTGGGATCCCTGGATGCTAACCAAGGCGATATGCTGATCGGCTGGGATACGGATGAGTTCCCGGTTGATATCTATGACGCTACGCTGACGATGTACGAAGTATTGAAAGCTGGCGGTCTGGGTAAAGGCGGCGTCAACTTCGATGCCAAAGTACGCCGTGCTTCCTTCGAGCCGGAAGATCTGTTCCTGGCGCACATCGCAGGTATGGACACCTATGCCAAAGGTCTGAAGGTAGCTGCGAAGCTGATCGAAGATCGCGTATTCGATGACTTCATCGAGAAACGCTACAGCAGCTTCAAGGAAGGCATCGGTGCTGATGTCGTTTCCGGTAAAGCAACGCTGGCTTCCCTTGCAGAATACGCTCTGAATAACGAGACACCACGCAAGAACGAGTCCGGCCGTCAGGAATGGCTGAAAGCTACGTTGAACCAATACATCCTGGCTGACTAAACCGCAGAAGGATTATAATAGCAGGCATTACAAGGACCGCCGGGCCCGACCTCCCATGCCTGGGAGCGCGGGCGGCGGTCTTTGTCATGATAAAGAGGAGATGAATAACATGAGTTATGTTATTGGCGTGGATTTGGGAACCAGTGCAGTCAAAACCGTATTGGTGGACCGCAGCGGACGGGTTGCTTACGAAGTATCGGAGGCGTATCCGCTGATTCAGCCGAAGGCTGGCTACAGCGAGCAGAAGCCGGAGGATTGGGTGGATGCAACCATCGTATCCCTGAAGAAGCTGCTGGAAATTTCAGCTGTACAGCCGTCGGAGATTGAAGGCGTAAGCTTCTCCGGTCAGATGCATGGACTGGTTCTGGTCAATCAGGAAGGCAAGGTACTGCGTAACGCGATCCTCTGGAACGACACGCGCACAACACCGCAGTGCCGCCGAATCGAAGAGACTCTCGGCGGACAGCTGCTGAGTATCGCACGCAACCGTGCACTGGAAGGCTTTACACTGCCCAAAATCCTGTGGGTGCAGGAGCATGAGCCTGAGCTTTTGGATCAGGCTTCCCTGTTCCTGCTGCCAAAGGATTATGTCCGCTACCGGCTGACCGGCGACTATGCGATGGACTATTCCGATGCGGCGGGCACACTGCTGCTGGATGTGGCGGGCAAGACATGGAGCGAAGATATTCTGAATGCGTTCCAGCTGAAGTCCTCTCTGTGTCCGAAGCTGGTGGAATCATTCGATGAAGTGGGCACGCTGCTGCCTGAGATTGCTGACCAGACCGGTCTCCTGGCTTCTACCAAGGTGTTCGCGGGCGGAGCTGATAATGCGTGCGGCGCCATCGGTGCAGGTATTCTGAGTGAAGGACAGACGATGTGCAGTATTGGTACTTCCGGTGTTGTTCTTTCCTACGAAGAACGCAAAAATTTGGACTTTGAAGGTAAAGTGCATTTCTTCAACCATGGCGAGAAGGATGCCTTCTATATTATGGGAGTTACCCTGGCTGCAGGCTACAGCTTGACATGGTTCAAGGATACATTTGCACCGCAGCAGTCCTTCGATCATCTGCTGGCCGGCGTGGACCAGATCCCGCCAGGCAGCGGCGGTCTGCTGTTCACACCCTACATTGTAGGTGAACGTACACCACATCCGGATGCGAACATCCGCGGAAGCTTTATCGGCATGGATGCAGGGCATAAGCTGCCGCATTTTGCGCGTGCGGTTATGGAGGGGATTACCTTCTCCCTGCGGGAATCTATTGATATCCTGCGCGATGCAGGCAAAAAGGTCGACGAGGTCATCTCCATCGGCGGCGGTACCAAAAATGAGACCTGGCTGCAGATGCAGGCCGATATTTTTAATGCAGCCATTGTGAAGCTGGAGAGCGAACAGGGACCGGCGATGGGCGCTGCCATGCTGGCCGCCTATGGCTGCGGCTGGTTTGCTTCCCTGCAGGACTGTTCAGCCGCATTTATCCGTCCGGCGAAGCGTTATGAACCGAACGCGGAAGCTGCAGCAGCCTACGAGAAGCTGTTCAGCTTGTATCAGCAGGTTTATCCTCAGACGTCCCGGCTCAGCGAAGGTCTTGCTGAATTCCGTTAATCCGTTGATCTACACAAGCAGCCGCCTATTTCAAAAGTAGGCAGGCTGCTTTTTTTGTTGGAAATCTGTTTTATTAGAAAAAATACCCAACTGTCAGTTCCCTTCTGTTGTTCTATATAACGTAAGGCCGACAATCGGTTTGAGGGGAGAGGGAAGAATTGAATACAAGACGGCATTCCATGTATACAAAGGTAACAGCGGCTGCGTTGGTTGCGATGCTGCTGTATGCACAGGCGCCGCTGAACGGCACAGTTCAAGCAGCGTCAGGAGCAGGAGGACAGACGGAGGCGGGAGGAAGCCAGAGCCAATCCGGGGAGAGCCAGTCTGCTGTCCGAATGAGCCTGGCTCAGGTTAACGATAGTATCCCTAAGGGAGCCAAGCTGTCTTCCAGGCAGGCACTGCAAAAGATTCTGGATCTGATGCCGGCTTTGAGCAATGTTAAGGTGAATCAGGCGGAGTACGGCAATTCACACAGTTATCCGTCAGGATATGAAAAATACTGGGACATTTCTTTTGCGTATGAGGAGGTTAACTCCAGCTACGGTTTCGGAGCCAAGGTGGATGGAGTGACTGGTGACATCATCAATGTTTATCTGCCGGACCCGATTGCGGACAAGATTGTTCCGGCAGGTAACCAGAGAATCATGACCCGGGCTGAAGCAGCCGAGAAGGCACAGCAGTTTGCCCTTAAGGCTAACCCGGGTATGACCGGGGATCAGCTGCAGGAGAGCGAGGGCCAGATCCAACCTAACACGGCTCTGCTTGGCAAGTCGCAATATTATTTTAATTATGATGTGAAGATTAACGGGCTGCCGTCTTCGAATGAGACCATCAATATCATGGTGAGCAAGACAGGCAGTGTGACCAGCTACAGCCGATCGATGAGCCATGCGGCTTATCCGTCAGCAGAACCTGCTATCTCAGCCGATAAGGCCAAGGAATTGCTGGTTCATCGTCTGGAGCTTGTTCCTGCTTATCTGCCCGATCAGCTGTATGGCAGCACGAAGAAAACCTACTCGCTTAGTTATGTACCACGGCCGGAGACACTGGGACCGCTGGATGCCGTTACAGGTAAATGGATTGATACCGGGAGCGGGACAGCGCTGGCAGGCCCTCTCCATCGTGAAGTAAAAGGCAGCGGGCAGGCATTTGCCGCGAAGCGTATTCAAAGCGAACAGGATGCCGTGCAGCGGGTGAAGGCAGCCTTCGGCATTCCGCAAGGATGGTCACTGGAGCGGGCTTCCAGAGATGAGGACCGGCTGCAAGGGAGGACCGTGTGGAGCGTTAATTTTACGCAAGAGGGACAAAGCCGCTTTATAGGATTCCCTGACAGTATATGGGTCATGGTCGATGAGAGTAATGGTCAGATCATGAGCTATTCATGGAGTCAGCCCAGCCAGTCCGGCAGCCCAACCGGTAAGAAGGCGCTTCCTGCACAGCAGCTTGACCAGAAAGCCGTTCAGCTGGTCTATCAGACTGTGCCTAATGCCTCCAAAGAATGGAAGATGGAGGGGGTTGTGCCAACAGGTACCGACGGCGGATATCGTTACAACTTCCAGCGTTATGTGAATGAAATGCTGGTTGTGGGTGACACGGTTAGTCTAACCCTGGCCAAGGATGGTGCTGTTCAGAGCTTCTACAGCAGTGCAGGTGCTTCTGCAGCCGAATTTCCGGCCTCCAGCAAGCCGGTGCGCTCGGCCGCCGAAGCCAAGGACATACTCATTTCGAAATTGTCGATGCAGCTGTCTTACTCGCGCATAGGGGGATTTTCATCTGCATCAGGGGCAGATCTGCCTGAATCTAATAAATTGACCTATATCCCTCAATGGGACAAACAACCGCTGAGTTATTATACAGGGGTGCGCGACGCTGCAGGTAATATTGTCAATGCTATGGACAACCGTAAGGCCGCGGGCCAGGCCAAGGATATCCAGGGACATGCCGCAGAGAAAGCGCTGCAGACGCTTCTGGAATACAGGGTCATTACACCGGATCAGGACGGCAGCGTTCATCCGGACGATACGCTGACCCGCGGTGACTGGTACACGCTGGTAGCGAAGGCTTTGAACCCGGATATGGTGAACACCATCAGCTCGGCGAATCCGACCCTGTTTGCAGACGTTAAACAGGATAGCCCTTACTACAACAGCATTGCTTCCTTGGTCAGCTATCAATATCTGAAGATCGATCCGGCAGCCCAGCTGCATCCGGAAGCTGCGTTGACCCGGGATGAGCTTGCTCTGGAGCTTGCTCGTTACCTGCATTATGATAAGCTGACGGCTTTTTTTAATACCGATCAGGATGTAAAGGTAAATGATGCTGCCTCGATCAAGAATAAAGGCGCGGTCATGCTCTCCTTACGTTTAAATCTGCTGTCTGCAGAGGGCGGTAACTTTAAACCACTGGAGAAGATGACACTGGCTCAGGCGGCGGAGGTATTAACTCAACTTGTTGAGCTGGAAGGCCAAACAGATACTAGCCGAAATGAGAGATATTGATATAATGGAATTGTAGGAATCTGTGGGATATTCAGGAATAATGTTGGAATCTGCAGATTTCGAGCCTGCTTGGTAGATTTTATTGTTTTCATTCGTAGATGGTTCAGTTAGCAGCTTGTTCGATGCAGACTTATGATGTAGGAAGATCAAGGTTTCATCCAGGTGCGGCATTCACAGAGGGGAAGCAGGCACGGTAGCACAACAGTCAGAAGATTCAACCAGAAGTAATCGTAGAAAGAAAGAGACAGAAGCAATGCGAGAGAGAGGCAGCACAAGGAGTTAAAGTTAGCTTCAACGAGAACGAGCAGGAAAGAAGCAGGAGCAAGGGGCTTCCCGGGTACCGGGAGGCTCTTTGTGTTGAGGCTCGACAAAAGTAGAAGGTCTGAAAACGGAGGTTTTATGATACAATAACTGTGCCTTTAACTTCCAGACTCTAGAAGGCAGAACTAAGCAATAGGAGGGCGGGATGCAGGTGAACAAAGGGCGAACTCGGCTGATCAAGGTGCTCGTAACCTGCTCGCTGCTCATGGCATCCATACCGCAGGCTGTCCAGTTTGGCGAGGCGTATGCGGCGGGAACGTCGGCCTCCACCACAGTGTCGGTTACTGATTTGCAGCAGAAGCTGCTGAATGCCATGACTTCACGCAGTGAGCAATTGAATTTTACGTATAAAGGTCCGGTTGTCGGCCTGAAGGAAAAGCTGCAGCGTGCCATTGCCCAGGCAATGGAGAGCGATCCCTATATAAATTATACAATCAAGAGTTATGCGTTCAGTTATAAAGGAACCTCCACCTCGGCGAATGTAAGCGTGACGCTGCGATACCGTGAAACGAAGGCCGAGACAGCCTATGTCGACCAGATCGTTCATTCTGTGCTGAAGCAGATTGTCAAGCCGGGCATGTCGAGTGATGAGAAGGTCAAGGCCATCCATGACTGGATTGTAGCGCATTTGAAATATGATACGACACTGCAGAAATATACGGCCTATGACGGTCTCAAGACAGGCAGTACCGTATGTCAGGGTTATTCGCTGCTGGCATATAAAATGCTGAAGCAGGCAGGTATACCGAACCGGATTGTTGAGGGACGTGCGGGCGGGCAGCTGCATGCCTGGAATCTCGTACAGCTGAACGGGGTATGGTATCATCTCGACACGACCTGGGATGATCCTGTGCCGGATCAGGGCAAGCAGATCAGCCGGAATTATTATCTGCTGACGGATGCGGAAATCCGGCGGGATCACAGCTGGACCAAAAGTTATCCGCATGCGGTGACCCCTTACCGCCAGACCCTCGCGGGGCTGATTGCAAGTGACAAGGCCAAGGCCTCCATCTACAAAAAGATGTATGATGAGCTGGATTATCGTCTCTATGATGCTTCTGAAATTGTGAGCACGTCTGCAAAGCTGAAGACCAAGGCCCAGGCAGCGATGGCAGACGGACAGTCTTCCATGGTCATCCGCTTCCGGGGAAGCCAGTCTCAGCTGGCAGCACGTCTGCAGGATCTGTATCAATTGGGCCTTCATTCGATCTCTTACCATGTGATTCCATTCAAGAATACGTCCGATCTGCGGGTCAGTATTAAATGGACCTGACAGCATCGCCAGGTAACAGGGCTGCCAGTAGGCGGCCCTGTTTGTATGGGACTACATTAAATTCTGCTGACTGCATAGAAAGGAATTGAAATGTTACATAAACGCTCTTTTACATATCTGCTGGGAACCCAGACGATGTCCAATGCGGCTGATGTGATCTATATCATGGCACTCGTATCCCTGGTGCTCAAGGGAACGGACTCCATTATATCGGCCATTCTGGTTCCGCTGATCCGGGTAGGTGTTCAGATGGTCAGCGGATTTCTGGCCCCGCTGCTGATGGTCCGCTATCAGCTTCCTGCGATTCTGTTCATCTCCCAGCTTGGACAGCTGATCCTGTTTCTTGTCCTGGCTTCGTACCTGCTCCTGGTCGACGGTGATCCAAGCTGGCTGCTTGTCTTTGGGCTGGTTGCCGGTATGTCTTTCTTCGACGGCTGGACGACCCCCGCGCGCAATGCGCTTATCCCGCGGCTTGCTTCTGGCGATGCGCTGATGCGGGCGAACAGCCTGGTATCGATCAGCGATCAGATTGTTCAGTTCGCCGGCTGGGGGTTGAGCGGCGTCTTGGTAGCGATGCTCGGTGACCGGACGCTGCTGCTGGCGGGCCTGCTGTATCTGCTGGCCATGGTTTTTACCAGTCTGATTCGCGATCCGCATGAGGCTGAACATTATCTTGTATCACTACGGACCCGGGTTGCGGATTTGACCACACTTGAGGATGAAATTCCTCTACAACAGGACCATGGAGCCCGAGCCTCTGCTGAAGGGGAGGCGGCAGCCGACGGCAAAACCAAATGGCAGATCCTGCGGGAAGGCTGGGGCATTATCGGCTCCACGCCGAAGCTGGTTTCCCTGGTCTTTATGGATATGATTGATATGCTCGGCAGCTCGGTATGGGTCGGTGCCTTTACCCTGGCGTTTGCGGAGCAGGTACTGCACCGGGGCGAGGAATGGTGGGGATTCATCAATGCCGCCTATTTCGCAGGTGCCGTTGGCGGCGGCCTCATTGTCTATGCGATTGTGGATCGGGTTAAAGGGAGGCTGGCTTACGCCATGATCGGCGGTATGGCTGGTTACGGTATACTGACTGCGCTGTACGCTGTGAATGCACAACCGTTCCTGACGCTGGCCATTGTCCTCCTGATGGGACCGGCGGCGGAGCTGGCGGCGGTCTCGCGCCGTACTTTGGTGCAGCAGAGCGCATCCGCGCAGGATTTGCCCAAGGTGCTGGCTGCGCAGTCGACGTTAATCAATTTTGCTTTCTGCGTATCCCTTATCTTGATGGGCTGGATTGCCGACCGGTTTGGAATCGTGAATCTGTACCTGTTCGCGGCGGCCATGACCGGAGTTGCGGTGGTGGTGGGTTTGCTCTTCCGCAAATCTCTGGCTGCAGGCAGCCTGGAACAGGTTAATAGCTAAGATAGAGATGCAAAAAAGCAGGCTTCCCGGAAGGGAGCCTGCTTTTTTGTATACCTTTTATATTTGGTTATTCCGATTTGGATTCGAAGTCACACTGGTCAAGCGGGATAACTTTGGTTTTGTGAATAAACTTATATCCCAGCCAGATCACGAGAAACAGCGGAATGCTGATATAGGTAGCAGCTGCGCCAGCCCAGTCAATATCCCCGCTGGTGAAGGAGCCGTAATCCTGCCCGATCACAACGATGATACAGAGTACGAATGCAAACAGCGGGCCGAATGGGAACCAGCGGGCCTTGTAAGGCAGATCATTCAAGTCCCTGCCCTGCGCAACATATGCACGGCGGAAGCGGTAATGGCTGATGGCGATACCTAGCCAGGTAATAAAACCGCACATGCCTGAAGCATTCAGCAGCCAGGTGTAGACCACGCCGTCACCGAACAGGGAGGCGAAGAAGGCGAGCATCCCGACAGCCGCTGTCACGAGCAGTGCATTCATTGGAATGCCGCGTGCATTTAATCTTCCGAGGAAGCGCGGAGCCTTGCCTTCCTTGGCTAACGCGTACAGTACACGGGTCGAAGCGTACATGCCGGAGTTGCCGGCGGACAGTACGGACGTGAGAATGACGGCATTCATGACAGAAGCGGCCACCGCGAGACCGGCCTTTTCGAAAACGAGGGTGAACGGGCTTACGGCGATGTCGCTCAATTCACTCTTCAGCAGGTTCGGATTGGTGTACGGAATAATTAATCCAATGACCAGAATCGCAAGGATGTAGAAGATCAGAATCCGCCAGAATACCTGCCGGATGGCCCGCGGCACATTTCGCCGCGGATTTTCACTCTCGCCGGCAGCGACCCCGATCAGCTCTGTTCCCTGGAAGGAGAAGCCTGCGGCCATGAAGACACCGAGCAGACCCCAGAAGCCGCCATGAAATGGTGCATCACCGGCTGTAAAGTTGCTGAAGCCGTAGGCCTTCCCGCCAAGGATGCCGAAGATCATCAGCACACCGACAATCAGGAAGAGAATGACGGTAACCACCTTGATGATGGCAAACCAGTATTCGGACTCGCCATATCCTTTAACAGACAGAATGTTCAGTCCCAGAATCAGCAGCAGAAACAGAAGACTCCAAAGCGCCGAGTTGGTCTCCGGAAACCAGTATTTAATCAGAACCGTTGCGGCCGACAGCTCGGCTGCGATGGTAATCGCCCAGTTGTACCAGAAATTCCATCCCATGGCGAAACCAAGAGCAGGGTCTACGAAACGTCCGGCGTACGTACTGAAGGAGCCGGATTCCGGCATGAAGGTTGCCAGCTCGCCCAGACTGGTCATCAGGAAAAAGACCATGATGCCGATTGTAGCATAAGCGAGCAGGGCACCACCCGGTCCGGCACCTGCAATGGCACTGCCGCTGGCAAGGAATAGTCCGGTTCCGATCGAACCGCCGAGGGCGATCATCGTCATATGACGCGATTTCAAGCCCTTGCGCAGGGAAGCAGGGGGGGGTGAAGAAGTTTGCTGCATGAATGAACACTCCTATAGTTGTTTTTTAACGATCATGTAACAAAGGCAGCATTCAGGAAGGGCTGAGAACAACAAAAAGAGCCGCATAACGACAATGCGGCCCATCTATAATTCCGCACCATACCTTCCACAAGATAGCTCAACACAGCCGTCCGGCAGGACGGCAGTGACAGTTCTGCACCTTTCGATAGCAGCCCCAGCAGGCGGCATACACAGGACTAGATACATCCTGCAAGAGTCAGTCTCCGCAGCTTCGGCGGCTGTGCCTTTCAGACGGGATCATCAGCGGCTCTTACGCCTTCCCCGGCTTACTCATCACATCCGCGACCTCTACCTCATCTGGGATGATGAGGTTCATGACATGAATTGTTAAGTTGTAATACAGGCATCAGTATACTCAATTCTACTGCACAGGGCAATGGGAAAATCAGGGTTTCCCTTAACCTTCATTAAAAGTTAATCAGCACACGGAGCTTTTTATTGATTACGCTTCGCCATCTGCTGCCACACGGTACCCGCGGCCTGTTCACCGGATTCAATCCGTTCCAGAGCCATCTTTGCCTGCAGGCTGACTTCGAATTCAGGGTCTTCCGCTGCGATCTTCAAGGCTTCGCGCGCCTCTTCGGTACCGACCTCATACATGAATCGCGCAGCACGCCAACGAACCAGCTTGCTGCTGTCGGAGAGCGCCTTCAGCATCACCTCGGTACCTGCCGGATCCCCGATGTCAGAGAGGGTATCACCTGCGGTACGGCGCACGGCAGCTGACTTATCCTCCATCGCTTTGTAGAGGAGCTGCATCGCTTCCGGTGTCTTCAGATCGCCGAGGTACACAACAGCCAGACGGCGGATCTGCATTTTCTCGTCGTCCAGTGCTTTGCTGATCAACGGCAGACGCTCCGGCGACGGCTCCAGCCGGTCGAGAGCAGCATAACGGGTCCGCCAGTCGGGATTGTCGAGGGCAGCCTCAATTTGAGTATCTGTCAGCTCGCCGCGCTGTTCCACGAATTCCTCCTGATTGGCGCCGTGCGCGATCGCCTGTTGAATCAGGCCCTGCAGACGCTCCTGCGGAAATGCGGCTTCCAGCTCCTGCTCGACCTCACGTGCAATGTCCGGCAGCTCGCCGTAACGTACACCGTAATCCACCAGCTTGCGCTCCTTGATCAACGTAGCGCTCGCGACCTCTGTAACCGCTTTGACGAAGCGGTCGGAGAGGGAGATCCGTTCTTCCTTGGTGCCGGCTTTTACCCGAATCTGCATCGGTACGCCGCGGAAGAACTGGACGAATACCTCTGCCTCGCCAAAATGTTCGCCTGTCGGGTCTTCCGGCACGACCCAGCTCTGCTCCAGACCTTCCTGTCCCAGCTTGTGCTGGACCTCACCCAGAATGGCAGACCAGTCCGCATTGCCTTTACGGTCAAGGGCAACAAAATCCGCGGTGTGGAAAACACTCTTCACGCCCTCAATCTGCAGCATTTGACGAATGAACGGTGGTGCGGAACGCTCATTATCGAGCGCATATGTTTTACGAATTCCGGCCGGCAGGCTCTCATCCAGATGGAGCATCATCGTGTTCGGGCTTGGCGTCGGTTCAATGGATGTAATTTTCATACAAGTAACGTACCTCCTGAAATCAAAATCATTCAAATTCGTACTGTCTTCCTTCTATTGTACCTTATTTTGTCGCTCCTAACATGAAGCGGAGGTGAAGGGAGGGAGTACAGCCATTTGCAGACGCAAATGGATAAAATAGCATGCCGTGTTACAAACTAAGCGGAGCGATGTATTAAAGGAGGGACTTGCAATGTTCCGCAAGCAGGAGAGATGGCTGATTCTTGTCTGTGTGATCGTGGCTGCCATTATGCTCTGGGGACTGGTCGAGAGCATGATGCGTATGTCGTCCCGGCATTAAAGCCGTTTGCACACAGTCTACTATCACGAGGAGTGAACCTGAGATGTATTCCATGGATCCTGTCCTGTTAAGCCGTATGCTGACCGGACTGACACTGTTTGTACATATTGTATTTGCGTCGATTGGCGTGGGAGTGCCGATGCTGATCGCACTGGCGGAATGGCGGGGAGTCCGGACCGGTGATCCGCATTATACGCTGCTGGCACGCCGCTGGGCACGCGGATTTGTCATTTCTGTAGCCGTCGGTGTCGTTACCGGTACTTCGATTGGTCTTCAGCTCAGTCTGCTCTGGCCGACCTTCATGCGGGTGGCCGGGCAGGCGATTGCGCTGCCGCTGTTTATGGAGACCTTTGCTTTCTTCGTGGAAGCCATTTTCCTGGGCATGTACCTGTATACCTGGGATCGCTTCAAGCGCAAATATACCCATCTTCTCCTGCTTATCCCGGTAGCGCTGGGTTCTTCGGCATCCGCTATTTTTATTACGACGGTAAATGCGTTCATGAACCAGCCGCAGGGATTTACGCTGGAGAACGGGATCATGACCCATATCCATCCGATCGCAGCCATTCTGAATCCGGCGACACCGACAAAGGTATCCCATGTGTTGGCGTCCTCCTATACGATGAGTGCTGGAACGCTCGCCGGCATTGCGGCCTTTAGTCTGCTGCGCAAGAGGAACCACCCCTATTTCAAAAAAGCGCTGAAGCTGACGGCCGTTGCCACCTTTGTCTTTGCCATCAGCACCGTCATGATCGGCGATGCCTCCGGTAAATTTCTGGCCAAATACCAGCCGGAGAAGCTGGCGGCCGCCGAATGGCATTTTGAGACGATGAAGAAAGCACCGCTGGTTTATGGCGGCATCCTGGACGATAACAACGAAGTCCGCTACGCCATAAAAATCCCCTATGCGCTCAGTATTCTGGCGGGTAATTTTCCAAGTACGGAAGTCATCGGACTGAACGAATTCCCGGAGGATGAGCGGCCGCCGCTGTCCATTCATTATATGTTTGACCTCAAAGTAACTACCGGAGTGCTGATTCTCGTCATCCCGCTGGTATATATGCTGCGCAGATGGCTGCCCGGCAAAACGACGTACCCGAAATCGCTGCTGCTGGCTCTCGTACTGGTAGGCCCGATGGCTATGGTGGCCATTGAGCTGGGCTGGATGTTTGCTGAGGTCGGGCGGCAGCCGTGGATTCTGCGCGGTTACATGAAAGTATCGGAGGCGGCGACGACCTCACGGAATGTGGGGTACATGCTGATTCTGTTCCTCTGCCTGTATATCATACTGTCCCTGTCCTGCATCAAGGTGCTGAGCAAGCTGTTCCGTAACAAGGATGCAATTGAGGAGCTCCGCCAGCTGGGGCTGGAAGGAGGAGGGACGCAGTGAGCTACGAGGTTGTCGGTATCACCGTCCTCTGGACCTTTCTGTTCGGCTATCTGCTGGTGGCTTCCATTGATTTTGGAGCAGGCTTCTTCAGCTTTTACAGCGTGCTGACAGGGCATCAGAACAAAATCCATAACATCATTCAGCGGTACCTGTCGCCAGTTTGGGAAGTGACGAATGTGTTTCTGATTTTTTTCGTTGTCGGTCTGGTCGGCTTTTTCCCGGATGCTGCCTATTTTTACGGAACGTCTCTGCTGGTGCCCGGGAGTCTGGCCATCGTGCTGATTGCAATCCGGGGCGTCTACTACGCCTATAACACCTATGGCAACCTGGGCAAAAACAGTATCTTCTATATGGCTCTTTACGGCGCGACAGGTCTGCTGATCCCGGCCGCTTTGTCCACGATTCTGGCCATCTCGGAAGGTGGAGTGATTGCAGCTGACAGCAGCGGGGTGCATGTGCGGTGGAGCTATTTTTTCTCAAATGCCTACACATGGTCGGTTGTCCTGCTGGCACTGGTCAGTGTGCTGTACATCTCGGCGATGTTCCTGACGTATTATGCGAAAAAGGCAGGCGACTCCGCAGCCTTCGAAGTGGTGCGCGGCTATTCACTGCTCTGGAGTGCACCTACTATTGCGGTCAGCGTCTTAACCTTCTTCACCATTAACCGCCAGAACTCGGAGCATTTCCGTAACATGCTGGACATGGCCTGGATGTTTGTTGCTTCGTTTATATGCTTTCTGATCGCCGTTTTTCTCGTCTGGCGGCGGCGCAGGCTGGGCATCGCTTTTGTGATGGTTATCCTGCAGTTCGCTTTCGCCTGGTATGGATATGGACGTTCGCATCTGCCTTACATTCTCTATCCCTACATTAACATTCATGAGAACTTTACCAACAGTACGATGGCGGTTGCGCTGATCACTGCATTCGTGGCCGGGTTATTCGTCCTGGTTCCGTCTCTGATTTTGCTGATGAGACTATTTCTCTTTGATGCCGGATATGTACGCGGGAAAAAGGGAGGTGAACACTGATGGCTGCTGCGTTCGAGCATTTTACCATCATGTATGAATCGCCGCTGATTATAGTGGCTGCCGTAGTGTTTCTGTTCATCTATGCGGCGAGATACCGCAATCCGAAGGATTAATGCAGAAAGCCGGCGTCCAGGGGGACACCGGCTTTTGGCTGTCTGGCAGGGTATTCATTTGGTTGAACCGGTATCGCTTATGACAGGTGTGTTCTCGTTCTCCTGCATTAGCTCGACCTTGCCGGGGAGGTAAATCCATTTGGCGCCAAGCCAGGTGTTAATTTTGTACCATTGGCCGGACTGGGCAAGGACCTGAACGGTTTGAGCAGGTACGGAGGCCCCGCTGGCTGACCGGAAGTTATTCTCGTTATACATGGCTGCCGGCTGGTTAAGCTGAATCCGTCCGCTAAGAGCCTTAGCGCCGCGGGTATACCGGTGTTTATTCAGCCACAGCTGGTATCCTTCATCAGCTATCCGAAGCCCGAGGGTCCGATTGCGGCTCCATTCAGCCTGGAAGGCAGACAGCGGCAGAGAAGTTTCACCCTGCTTCACGCCGATCTCCGGTGTGAACGCCGGACGGCCGAATGTCGTGATAAACCAGTCCGTATACCCGCCTCCGGAAGGATTAGCCGTCGGCTTGACCTGTGTATAGCCGGTAATAGCACTTACAATATCAGCCAAACGCTTATCACGCATCAGATTCTGCGGCAGGGTGTGAAAATTCCAGAACAGAATACGTCCGGCTGAATGATAGGATAATGCGATTTCCGGATCGATCTGATACGTAAACTGAACCAGACTTTGATTCTCGGCGGTCTGAAGCGGCCTGTTGCCTTTGTAATTCATCCAGCTTGGAGAGCCCGGACTATTCCAGATATGGGCCCAGTCGGCAGGATACTGCCGGTTCGGATCAATTCCCTGGGCGTTGGCCTTCCAGCGCAGGAAGCTGCGGCTTCCGCCATTCATCTGTACGAGTGCTTTCCAGGCGGTCTGCGGGAAAGCCTTCAGGCCCGACTGCTGCAGGGTAACACCATCCGGATTGACCATCGGAACGAACCAGATCGACGTCTCGTTCAGAATCTGCCTGACGTTATATGTTCCAATCTTGCGGTTCTCCTGATAAGCGGCGGCATACTGCTCCAACATGTACATATTCAGTGTACTGGTCAGCCATTCCCGCGCATGATGAGAACCGTTAATAAAGACAGATGCTTCCCCGTAACCGAGTTTGACGGCCCAGATTTCACGGCCGTAAGCCGTTTTGCCGATGGAATGGTAAGTCACCAGTTCGGGATAACGCGCTGCGAGCTCCTGAATGTCACGCGTCATGGCGGTATAGGAATACACCGATGCTGTATTCACTACCGAAGTCGGGGCTGCATCGGCGCGTCCGGGCGGCTGGCATACGGTGACGGCGAGAGCGAGCACGATAATAAGCAGGATGAGCGTGGTGGTGCGGAATTTGGTGTTGATTGTCATGCTGAAATATACATTCAAAATGAATCCTCCTAAGCATACAGCTGCTGATATATATACTCTATCGGAGGAAACCGTCTTTCTATTAAACAAGAAGAGTGCAGCAATGAAATTTTATACGATGTATAAGGATCCTTCTCTGATTCTCTGAATTGATACGTTGTTTGTTGAAACGGGTAATTGGGGATAAGGCTGACACAGGAAGGAGGCGTCTGTCCCATGCCGAAACTCCGATACAACAATATCGATAATGTGAGCACGGACAAGACCCTGAAACAATTCAGACAGTGGCGGGAGGACCGCCGGCAGAAGCAGAAGGATTACTCCTTCGTCGTTCCCAGCCACCAGGCCGAGATTGAATATCTTCACGCCAACCGTGAGGATACGAATATTACGTGGGTGGGACATTCCACCTTCTTCATTCAGTATCTGGGTCTGAATATGGTAACAGATCCGGTATGGGCGGAGCGGATGGGCTTCGAGCGCCGTCTGGCACCGCCGGGCATTGCCATCCAGGATGTGCCGCCGCTGGACGTGATTCTGCTCTCGCATTCCCATTATGACCATATGCATCTGGGTTCCTTGCGCAAGCTGTACCGGGCAGGTACGCTGCTGGTTGTGCCGGAAGGACTCAAGAAGAAGATGGTGCGTAAAGGCTTTCATCGCTGCCACGAGATGAAATGGTGGGAGCATATCAGCATTGGCGGGGTTAAGATCACCTTCGTTCCGGCGCAGCACTGGACGCGCCGCACACCATTTGATACCAATACTTCACATTGGGGCGGATTTGTGCTCCAGTCGGAGCAGCTGGAGCTTGAGCCGGCAGAAGCGCCGAAGGCGGAGAATGGGGAGGCTTCCGGGGAAACGGAGCTTAAGCCGCCAACGCTATATTTTGTGGGGGATACCGGTTATTTCCGCGGTTTCAAGGACATCGGGGAACGGTTCGATATTCATCTTACGCTCATGCCGATTGGCGCTTACGAGCCGGAATGGTTCATGACCTCCCAGCACGTGAACCCCGAAGAGGCGCTGCAGGGATTTCTCGATACGAATTCGGAGACGATGATCCCTATGCATTATGGAACATTCCGGCTTGCGGATGATACGGCACGGGAAGCGCTTGACCGGCTGGAGGCTGAACGGGAAAGGCTGGGAATCGATGCGGAGCGGATCCAGGTGCTGGGGCACGGGGAGACGCTGATTGTACACAACCGGCCGCCGCGAAAAGTAAAATAATCATTCAGGACAAGGGCTGTTTTGCGAAACGGCCCTTTTTTTGTGCTATAATAGAGAGAATGACTTCAGTCAGTAACTCTTGGCCTGAGTGCCAAATTAAATAAAGGATGGTAATGCATATATGATCAGTACAAGCGGCGTAACGCTCCGCTATGGCAAGCGCGCTCTTTTCGAAGACGTCACAATCAAGTTCACACCAGGCAACTGCTACGGCCTTATTGGCGCTAACGGTGCAGGGAAGTCCACTTTTCTGAAAATCCTGTCCGGTGAGATTGAAGCAAACTCCGGCGAGGTTCATATGACTCCGGGCGAACGTATGGCCATTCTGAAACAGAACCATTTCGAATATGACGAGTATGCGGTCCTCGAAACGGTAATTATGGGCCATGAACGTCTGTATAAAATCATGAAGGAAAAAGATGCTCTCTATGCCAAAGCTGACTTCTCTGAAGAAGACGGTATGCGTGCGGGTGAGCTGGAAGGCGAATTTGCTGAGCTGAATGGCTGGGATGCCGAGCCGGATGCAGCAGCGCTCCTGATCGGTTTGGGTATTCCGCGTGATCTCCACGATAAGAAGATGGCGGAGCTGAGCGGTAACGAGAAGGTCCGTGTACTCCTGGCCCAGGCTCTGTTCGGCCGTCCGAACAACCTTCTGCTTGACGAACCTACCAACCACTTGGATCTCGAATCCATTCAATGGCTGGAGAACTTCCTGATGGACTATGAAGGCACAGTTATCGTGGTGTCTCACGACCGTCACTTCCTGAACAAAGTATGTACGCATATCGCGGACATCGACTTCGGCAAAATCCAGCTGTATGTCGGCAACTATGACTTCTGGTATGAATCCAGCCAGCTGGCACTTGCACTGCAGCGTGAATCGAATAAGAAAAAAGAAGAGAAGATCAAGGAACTGCAGGCCTTTATCCAGCGTTTCTCGGCCAATGCCTCCAAGTCCAAGCAGGCGACTTCCCGTAAGAAGCAGCTGGATAAAATTACGCTGGACGATCTTCGTCCTTCGAACCGTAAATACCCGTTTCTCAACTTCAAGCCGGAGCGTGAAGCTGGCAAGCAGCTGCTTACCGTTGACCGTCTCAGCAAGTCTGTGGAAGGTGAGAAGATGCTGGATGAGCTCAGCTTTGTCGTGAATAAGGGAGACAAGATTGCTTTTGTTGGACCTAACGGCATGCCGAAATCACTGCTCTTCCAGATCCTGATGGGTGAGGTTGAAGCTGACGGCGGTGAATACACTTGGGGTGTAACGACTTCCCAGGCCTATTTCCCGAAAGATAACTCCGAATACTTCGACGGGGTCGAGATGAACCTGGTTGAATGGCTGCGCCAGTATTCCAAAGATCAGGATGAGACATTCCTGCGCGGCTTCCTGGGCCGCATGCTCTTCTCCGGCGAAGAGGCCCTGAAGAAAGCAAGCGTATTGTCCGGGGGAGAGAAGGTGCGCTGTATGCTGGCCAAAATGATGTTGAATGGCGCGAACGTGCTGATCTTCGACGAGCCGACGAACCACTTGGATCTGGAATCTATTACAGCGCTGAATAACGGTCTGATTGATTTTGACGGCACGCTGCTGTTCACCTCACATGACCATCAGTTTATCCAGACGATTGCGAACCGGATTATCGAAATTACGCCTAATGGTGTGATCGACCGTTCCATGAGCTACGACGAGTATCTTGAGAGTGAAGAGATCAAGCAGCTGCGTGAGCGTATGTATCCGGTGGAAATCAACTAATAGCATTGAATAGAAAAGGGGTGTCCCATAGCCGTCAAACGGCTGTGGGATACCCCTTTTTTTGGATCTGCCTCGGCCAGGCGGCCGTTCGGATATTAGGATCCTCCGGTGCGGCGGCGCTGGTTGTTCGGCTTTTTATTGTTTTGTGTTCTAAGTGTCTTGGTGGCGTTGCTTTGGAAGCCGTTCTGCGGTCCGTTTGAAGCCTGCTGCTTCTTCTGTGCCAGCTTTTGTTTCATGGCATCTGCCAAGCTGATTTTGCGTTTTTCTTCTTGATTCTCGCTCATATACGATCCTCCCGTGAATCCGTGTGATGGTCCCATTTTATACGTTTTTAAGGCCTGGGACAAGGGCAACCGGAGGAGGCTGTGATGAAGCTGCTGCAGGTAGTAATTAAAATAGTAACTAGCTCTCTTTTGCAGCAGGGAAATTTTTTTTCTCAAAGCCTACAGCAGTGGAGGAGCTCAACTCTTTTTCACTGCCACTACAGCCCTGCCGGTTGGCAACTATGTTTCTCTAGACCCACACGAAACGGGTCTGGTACCATAATGAAATTGAAACAAGAAAAGCATACAAAAGATGGAACTGAAGGAGTGTAGCTGTTTTGGGAGATGTATACGGGGATATACGCAAAGGGGAGCGGGGGGCCTGGATCAGTATTGCCGCTTATATCGTGCTGTCCGCTTTTAAACTGATATGCGGGATCTGGTTCGCTTCCAGTGCACTGACCGCGGACGGATTTAACAACGTAACCGACATTGTCGCATCCATAGCGGTGCTGATTGGACTTAAAATTTCGCGCAAGCCGCCGGACTCCGATCATGCTTACGGTCATTTTCGTGCAGAGACGATTGCGGCTTTGATTGCCTCTTTTATTATGGCAGCCGTTGGACTGCAGGTGCTTGTCGAGGCTGTCCGCTCCTTGTTCACGGGAGAAACCGTCCAGCCCGATATCCGTTCCGCTTGGGTGGCGCTGATTAGTGCAGTTGTAATGGGCGGTGTCTACCTATTCAACAGCAGGCTGGCCAAACAGATCAAGAACCAGGCCTTGATGGCTGCGGCAAAGGACAACCTGTCGGATGCGATGGTCAGTATCGGTGCAGCAGTCGGTATCCTGGGTGCGCAGCTAGGACTTCCCTGGCTGGATAAAGCAGCGGCGATTCTCGTAGGTTTCTTGATCTGCTATACAGCTTGGGGGATCTTCCGGGAATCGACTCACAGTCTGACAGACGGTTTTGATGAAGAGCGGCTATACGATCTCCGTACGACGATCGCCAGAACACCAGGGGTGGAAGGGATCCGTGATGTCAAAGCGAGAGTGCACGGAAATCATGTGCTGGTAGATGTTATCATCGAGGTAGATCCCGGGCTGACACTGGTGGAAGGTCACCAGATTAGTGACAAGATTGAAGAACGGATGAAAAAGGTCCATAACATTATGCATGTCCATGTGCATGTGGAACCCAAAGGGGTAGACCCGACTCCGGGTTATCTTCCGCATCAGCCGTCTTAGGACAAAGCTTAATGAAGGAGCCCTATGATGGATGAGAGGCAGCACAGCGGTGCTGCCTTTTTTGTTGTGAATGGCTGTAATGAAAAGTTAGTTGAAGCAGACGAAGAAGCTTTACAAAAAGATGAAGATTTTGACGCATTTAGCCGATATAATGGAAACAAAGCTATATGTCTATGAAAAATCAGGTGTTTCAAAGCGGATAAAGCGGTTTATAAACTAGAATTGCTGATGAAAATCAGAGATATTTTGGCAGTCAGGAGGAACAGAATGAAGAGCAGCAGATGGGGATTTATATGTATGTCAGCCGTGATTAGCTCGACAATCTGGCTCACACCCGGAGAGCCTGCGATGGCAGCAGCGGCAAGCACGGTGCAGAAGGCAACCATTATATCGGCAGTTAAATTGAGGCAGCTTCCTTCGACTTCTGGTGAGGTTGTCGGTTACATGAAGAAAGGGGAGCAGGTCACCGTACTGGAGAAAACCAATGCAAGCTGGTATAAGGTACAGACGGCAAGCGGACTTAAGGGATATACCAGCACGTCAAATCAATACATACAGATCAGCAGCAGTACATCGACCCCGAAACCTGTGACGTCCGCTTCCGCCCCGAGTACAACGAATACAGCAACTAAGACGTCAGCTGCTGCGACCAAGCCAACGTCCGCTTCATCCTTAACCTCATCCTCAGGCTCATTAACGACGGGGACGATTGTGTCTGCAGTGCGTTTGCGGGATAAGCCTTCTAACGAAGGAGAGATCCTGGGCTATATGAATCCAGGTGACCAGGTGACGGTTCTGGAGTTAACCAACGCTTACTGGACCAAGGTATCTACGGCGAGCGGGGCAGTGGGCTATACCAGCGCTTCCGAGAAGTACTTGAAGCTGGGTTCTGCAGTACCGTCATCCAATGCTTCACCCGTGCAGCAGGTTCAGGCCAGTGCGCCTTCGAGCTATGGATTAACCAACTCGCTAACAGCCGCAGCTGATGCAGAAGAGACAGCTCCACCAAGTAATGTACAGGCCTTGATTGAACAGGTCATCAGCACAGGAATGACTTATATCGGCACCCCCTACGAATATGGTTCAGACCGTAACTCGACAGCTACCTTTGACTGTTCAGCCTTTACACGCCAGATTTTCAGGGAAGCAGCCAGTCTTACCCTGCCGGCAGACTCCCGCTCACAGGGGGAGTGGATCAAGAAGAATAGTACGCCGGTCTACGATATGGGCAGCCTGAAGCGTGGTGATCTGGTCTTTTTCATGAACTACCAGCCAAGTACAGAAGCCTACAAGACACTGGATAAGACCAAACAGACGATCGGGCATGTGGCCCTGTACCTGGGCGATAACAAGCTCCTGCACACCTATTCTGTTGCAGCAGGGGGAGTGAAAGTGACCGATTTCAGTCCTTCCTGGCAGCTACGGTTCATGTATGGCGGTACTGTTCTGAAGTAAAGTGGAATTTTCTATTATAAAATAAACAGCAAAAAACCTCCCGCTTTAGAGCGGGAGGTTTTTTGAGGTATCGTGCACATCTTCAGCTGTGCACCGATCGTCTGATTACAGCTGTTATTTCTCCATGGAGAACATCTAGCTGAATTACTGGATGCGGATCCAGGCAGTACCTTTCCAAGTGTAAACTTCAACCCATCTCTCACCTGTAGAAGGATCGCCCCACTCTTCGCCAGTGGTGTTCAGCTTCTGAGCAGCCAGAGCACCCAGCATCATGCCGTGCGGCTGGGAGTAGAACATGGTTGTTTTGGTCAGAACGACAGGGATCGTCGGGTTATTGACAACGTTATCAGGTTTAACGATCGGTTCAGAGACAGCAGGAGCATATACAGAATTCGTTACAGATGAGTCGGAGTAAGTAACATTACTTACAGAAGGGGAATTAGTAGTAGTTGAAGTCGTTGTTGCAGGGTCTGCTGCCACCGCAGTAGCCATCGCAGCCATCAGGCCGAATGCAGCTGTAATCGAAACGAATTTTTTCATAAAATAATGTCCTCCTCGGATTTGGATTATGTATGATTGCAATCATGTCATAAAAATAACCAATTGACCCTGCAGATGAATCACATTACGCACAAATATTTCTAGAATATGTCGACAGTTCCATGGGGAAAACTTCCTCACCATATAAATAGTAGAAGGAAACAAGCAGAAAAAAACGGCGTATCCATGAGGATACACCGTTTTTTGAAATGACGCAACTCTTCTGAATGATACTGCCGGGTTAACGTATTCGTGTACCGCGTCCGAAGAACAGCGAGATGACGAACAGGACCAGGAAGATAAAGAAGAGAACCTTAGCAATTGAGGCTGCTGCCTCTACGATCCCGAAGAATCCGAAGATCCCTGCGATGATCGCGATAATTAATAAGATAACGGACCATTTTAACATGATGTTCACCTTTCCTTTCCAGATTAATGTCATGTGGCGGGCCATGCCGGCATATGTAGAATAGAAAATCATGATGCTGGCAACCGGCTTGGCACCGTGATGTAGTGTCATTAAACCGGACCCCCAGGGCTTGAAACATCTGGCCCGCAGAAGTTGTTTTCCCTGATTCATCCTTTGTTTCGGCTCAGAAATGAGGGGGTAACTATGCTGTAACGAAGCTCAAATAGCGACATGAAAGAGAGGTTATGTTCATGATTTGGCAGATTAGTATTGCAGTTATTGCTATTGCATTTGCTGTGCTAGTATTTTTCCTGATTAAAACCCTGCAGTCCGCTTCCGGTTCCCTCGATAAGGTAACCCAGACACTTCAGGATGTTCAGAAGACAGTGGATGAACTCAGTTATGAAGTTAAGCAGATGCTGAGACATGCGAATGACATTACAGTAGATGTGGAGTACAAGATGAAAAAAATCGACCCGGTTATGGAGTCTGTTAAAAACCTGGGTGACGTACTAAATGAGGTAACATCGGCAGCTAAGCAGGTATCGACTACATTAATGAGCCGTTTTCAGAAATCAAGCCAGACCGCCAAGGCCGTAGAAGCCAGCAAGCCGGTACACATGCCGCCTGCTACACCAGCTGAACGCACAGTACAAAGTTATGACGCTGTATACAACAAGAGCAAAGCCGGTAAGGGATCGGCCAACTGGCTGGGATATGTCGATGTTGCTGTCGGTCTCTGGCAGAAATTCCGTCATACCAAGGAACGGGCTTAATTTTATGATGTAACCAATCTGTCTGCGCATGGTAGATGTTGAAGCTGACCGTAAAAGGAAACCAGAAATGAAAGGGTGAAGCGTTTATGATCCAATTACTATTACTGCTGGCAGGTATTCTTGCCCCCCTGACGGTGAATGATACGGCTTCAGCTTCAACGAACCAGCCTCCGGAACAGGCAGTGCTTGCTGTTCGGGAAGAAGCACAGGTATCACCTCAATTCTTCAGAACGGTTAATGGGATCAGCCTGGATGACCGTCCGGCTGATGTCATTACGAAGAAGGGCCAGCCGCTCTCGGTTACCAAGGACAAGCTGCTCGGTACCACCGAATACCATTATAAGGATACGACTGTCGGATTTCTTGAAGGAATCGTAGATTATGTCCATATCCCGGATTCAGCGGGTGGCATGAAGCTTAACGATACTTGGATTCCTTTTCACGATCAGAAAATTAAGCTGATGATGGGCCAGGAGGAATTTTTAGCAGATGATGGTTTCGGTTATGTCCGGGACTACCGTGCGATCAAAATTTATCAGAACCAGGCCAGCGGCCATATTACCGGAGCAGATTTCTTTTTGGAATTTGGTGATGAATAGCGTTTCAAATCCGGTTGAATAGGGTAAAAGACCTGAGACAGTGTGAAACACCCCTGGTTATCAGGTATCTACTTACAAAACAGGAGGATGATCACAATGGCGGCAAATACAAAAGCTTATGCTAAAGTAGTGGAGAACGGGGTACAAGCCGTAGAGGCGGTGAAGGAACTTCGTAATACCGGCTATAGCTATGAAGATGTGTATGTATTGGCACACAGTACAGACCGTACTGACAAAATTGCTGAAACAGCTGACGCCAAGGAGATTGGGCGCAAGGAAGAGGGCATGTTCGATTCTCTTGCTAATCTGTTCCGTTCACGGGGAGATGAGCTCCGCGCAAAGATTCAATCCATGGGCTTCACCGAAGCGGAAGCTGATTTCTATGAGAAGGAATTGGACCAGGGCAAAATTCTCGTGATTGCCAATAAACTGACCTAACTCGGACTATTGATATATCACATCATATAATTTGAGAGAGCTGGCTGAAACGTGCTCCGGTGCTGTTTCATCAGCCAAAACATAGATAAGGAATGGGAGGAACAGCTCCCATTCCTTATCTATGTTTTTTGGATGGGCTGGAGTGAATTAGCATAGCCTTATCTCTAGCAAAAGTTATATGATAAGTTAGAACGTATTTTTAACTAATCGTCTGCGATCCTGTTTTTTACATCACATTTACTTGTTTTATATGATAAATTCCTACACGAAGGAGAGAACAATGAGAATTCTCATAGTTGATGACAACCCGACGAACATCATTATTATTCGTGAAATTCTGAAAAAAGAGGATTACCGTGACGTCATTACGGTCAGCTCTGCCAAAGAAATGCTGGATTATTTGGGCATAGGGGACAAGATGGCTGAATTACGCGCCAGACCTTCGGATATTGATCTCATCCTGCTGGATATGATGATGCCTGAAATGGACGGGATTGAGGCGTGCAGCATTGTGCAGCGATATGAGCATTTGAAGGATATTCCTATTATTATGGTTACTGCGGTTGGTGACTCCAAGAAATTGGCAGAAGCCCTGGATGCAGGCGCGTCGGACTATGTAACAAAACCAATTAACAAGGTGGAGCTGATGGCCCGTATCCGGCTTGCACTGCGGTTGAAGCAGGAGAAGGACTGGCATAAAGAGAGAGATCAGCGCATTCAGGACGAATTGAAGCTCGCAGGTATGGTGCAGCAGGCTGTCCTTAGCCCTCCGATTGAAGATACGCTTCTGAATGTGAATGCATTGTATAAGCCATCTTTCGAGTTGGCCGGAGATTTATATTCCTGGTATCCGCTCGGAGATGGCCGTTACGGCGTTGTGCTGCTTGACATGATGGGGCATGGTATTTCGTCCTCGTTATTCTGCATGTTCATCGCTTCTGTACTGAAGGACACAGTGACCACTTATGTAGAGCCCGAGAAGGTGATCCAGGAGCTGAACCGGAGATTTAATCAGCTGGATCTGGGCAAACAGCTCGTGCAGTATTATTTTACTGCCATTTACCTTGTCATTGACACACGGCTGAAGCGAATAGATTATGTGAATGCAGGCCACCCGCCGGGCTTGGTGTTCACCGGAAACGGCCAGGTCACGAAGCTGGACCGGGTGTGCTTCCCGGTTGGTTTGTTCGACAAAATTGAAGCAGAGCCCCAGACACTGTATTACGAGGGGGATGCCCATATCGCGCTTTATACCGACGGTCTGCTGGAAGCTATTGAAAGTGAAGATCAGGACGGCCAGCTTGATTTGCTGATCGATTCTCTGCAGGGCAGCCATCAATGGGATGAAACAGCCATGCGTCAAGCCTTCTTCTCGGGGGAACCCCATCCGGAGCGGGATGATGACAAATGTCTTGTCTGGATCTCATTGAAAGAAGGGGAGCAGGGAGTATGAAAATCAGAAACAAACTGATCATCGGATTCAGCTCGCTTATGGCGATTTTGTTGGTTTTGACGATGATCAGCTATGACCGCATGAATAATCTGAATGATCAGCTTAATAGTGTATATCAAGACCGTTACTTGAAAGTAAGGCAGTCGACTGCTATCCGGGGTCAAGTCAACGATGTTGCTAAAGTCGTAGCCAACCTGCTGCTGAACCCGACATCGTCGGTTGGTGAAGGAAAGGCACAGATTGATCAGGTTGCTGCCAAGGCGGCCAAATCCTTGGAAGCGATCCAGAAAAGCGCTGATTCAGCAGTTGAAATGCAGATGACCGACCGGGTCGTTGAGAATTGGAACAGCTTCCTGGCCTATAGTCAGCGTCAGATTAATCTGCTCGCGCAAGGCCGGATAGAGGAAGGTAATGCATACCGTAACAGCACAGGGCTTTCCGCCCAGAATGGGGCCATTACCAGTATCAATGATCTGGCTGTCTATCAGGATCGTCAGGTTGATGCTGAAATCGAGAAAGGAAATACCGAATACCAGCAGGCTGTACAGATCACTGTTGCCATTATGGCCGCAGGTCTGCTGCTCGGATTGGGCATCATATTATGGGTGCTGCCTAGCATCACCCGCGGGCTGAATACCGTATCCATGATGATCAATGGCTTCGGCAATAGCAGGTTTGGCGCAATCCGCAGGGTTAAGGTTACATCCAAGGATGAGATTGGTGAAGTGGCCCGGGTATTCCAAAACATGGCCGAGGACCTGGAAGAGAAGCAAAAGCTCGAACAGGCTTTCCTGCAAACGCAGAAGGACCAGGGCTGGCTGAATTCCAATATGGCACGAGTTACCGATCTGCTGCGCGGTGTGAATTCACGCCGGCAGCTGTCGCAGATGTTTATTAGCGAATTCACACCCATTCTGGGTGCAAATTACGGTGCGGTATACCTGCAGGACGAAGAGCATGGGCCAGATCAGCTGACTTTGACAGGCTCTTATGCCATGGATGATATGTCAGCTCCGCGCAAACAGGTCATCCCTGTTGGTGAAGGGCTTCTGGGACAGGTGGCACTGGATCGTACACCGCTTATGATTACGGAGTCGCCGGACGGCTACCTGAACATTGGCTCCGCCCTGGGCAGTGCCAAACCTGCGAGCATTATGATATACCCGATCGTATTTGAGGACGAGCTTTTGGGTGTCGTTGAGGTAGCCTCTTTTGAGCGCTTCAACGATCTGCAGGAGCAGCTGTTTGAACAGCTGATCCGGAATCTGGGTGTCATCGTTAATAATATTAACCGCCGCCTGCGCGTGGAAGAATTACTGCGCGAATCCCAGGCGCTGACGGAAGAGCTGCAGTGCCAATCGGAAGAGCTGCAGACCCAGCAGGAGGAGCTGAGACGCTCCAACGAGAACCTGGAGGAGCAGACGGACGCTCTGAAACGGTCGGAAGAATTGCTGCAGCGCCAGCAGGAAGAACTGGAGCATTTTAATACCGAGCTGATGGCCAAAACGAGAGCGCTCGAAGAGCAAGTGCGTGAGGTTGAGGAGAAGAGTGATGAAATCGAACGGGCGCGTGCTCAGCTGGAACAGCAGGCCATGCAGCTTGCCGTAACCAGCAAGTACAAGTCCGAATTCCTGGCCAACATGTCGCATGAGCTGCGCACTCCATTGAACAGTCTGCTGATCCTGTCCCAGCTGCTGGCTGAGAATAAGGAAGGCAACCTGAAGCCGAAACAGCGGGAATATGCCCAGACGATCTATATGTCGGGTGCCGATCTGCTGAAAATGATTGATGAGATTCTTGATTTATCCAAAGTAGATGCAGGTAAAATGGAGATCAATCATGAAAAGATTTATCTGAAAGAGATCAAGAGCTTTGTACAGCAGAACTTTGCTGCCGTTGCTTCCAAAAAAGGATTAAAGCTGGTGAATCAGGTGGATGGCAAGCTGCCGCCGATGTTTATCAGCGATGCCCACCGGGTGAAGCAAATTTTACGGAATCTGCTGTCTAACGCTTTTAAATTCACCAATTCAGGCTCCATTTCATTCACGGCAGATCCGGCGGATCCGGCCAAATTACCTTCTTATCTTGATAAAGATAAGGCCTACGTGGCCTTCTCTGTTAAGGATACCGGAATCGGGATCGCTCCAGATAAGACAGATTTGATCTTCGAGGCTTTCCAGCAGGTGGACGGGACCACAAGCCGTAAATACGGAGGCACGGGTCTTGGACTGTCGATCAGCCGCGAGCTGTCTCGCCTGCTTGGCGGCGGCATAGAGCTGGAATCCGAAGAGGGAAAAGGAAGCACCTTTACTCTTTATCTCCCGCTTGCTGAATCTTCAGAGGATTTGCAGGGCCAGCAGATATCCAGCCTGAATGAGCTGCAGGATGCGCTGGTGGAAGCGGCCGCGGCAGCTGAGAAACAGCCTGCCCGCAAGCCGGTCAAGGAGAAGGAAGAACGTGAAGCGGCAACTGAGGAAAATCAGCAGGAATCCTCACTGCCTGATATCCAGTCCATTGCGGATGACAAAGACAATATCGCAACTGGTGATAAAGTCCTGCTGATCATCGAAGACGACGCCAAGTTTGCAGCCATTCTGCTTGAGATGTCCCGCAGCCGCGGTTTTAAGACATTGGTTGCCCTGCGCGGGGATACAGGGCTTGAGATGGCGAGAACATATTTACCCGATGCTATCATCCTGGATATTCAGCTGCCAGTGATAGATGGCTGGTCCATTCTGGGCGAACTGAAGAGCGATTCAGCAACCCGCCATATCCCGGTGCATGTCATATCCATGATCGATGATGTGAAGCAGGGCCTCATGATGGGGGCCATTGCGTATCTCAAGAAACCGTCCTCCAAGGAGTCGCTGGACCGTGCGTTCTCTCACATCGAGTCCTATACGGAAAATACGGTTAAACGTCTGCTTATTGTTGAGGATGATGATATTCAGCGAAGCTCCATTATTGAGCTGATTGATCATGATGATGTTGCAATTACAGCGGTTCCTACAGGGCGGGAGGCTCTGGAAGAGCTGAGGCAGCAGCGTTATGACTGCATGGTCCTTGATCTGATGCTGACGGATATGACCGGATTCGAACTGCTGGATACGATTCGGGATGACGAGAATCTGAACGATCTTCCGATCATTATCTATACAGGTAAAGAACTGGACAGTAAGGAAGAGATGGAGCTGCGCAAGTATGCGGAATCCATCATCATTAAGGATGTGCGCTCACCGGAACGGCTTCTGGATGAAACTACGCTGTTCCTGCACAGGGTAGAGGCGAATCTGCCGGAGGATAAGCGGCGGATCCTGCAGAATCTGTATAATAAAGAAATGCTGTTTGAAGGGAAGAAAATATTGCTGGTCGATGATGATATCCGCAATGTATTCGCTCTTTCCAGTGTACTAGAAGGCTACCGGATGGATGTTACCTTTGCCGAGAATGGCAGAGAGGCCATCGAACTGCTGGAGAAGCATGGTGATTTCGACCTTGTTCTCATGGATATGATGATGCCGGAGATGGATGGTTATGAGGCTATGACCCGAATCCGCCAGATGTCGCAGTTCGAGAAGCTGCCGATTATTGCACTTACAGCCAAAGCCATGAAGGATGACCGCTCGAAGTGCATCGAGGCGGGAGCTTCGGATTATGTGAAGAAGCCGATTCAAACGGATCAACTTTTATCGTTAATGAGAGTCTGGTTGTATTCGTAGGCCGCTAATAGGGGTAATGAATATTCAATAAAGGATTTTACTAATGTATACCAGTATTTTCAGATATTTTGACAGAATTTAATTATGGAATTGGAGAGTAACTATGACACCGAAAGACTGGGTGGAGGGCGATGGCAGCATCGTCCCTGCTGCTAATGATGACGAGCGGGAAACCATTGAGATTGAGCTGTTACTGGAAGGGATCCACCGGCTATACGGATATGATTTCAGAAATTATGCCCTTCCTTCCCTGAAACGGCGCATTTTTCACCACATTCATGCTGAAAATTTGCAAACAATCTCCGGCCTGCAGGAGAAAGTGCTGCATGATCGGGCCTGCTTTGACAGACTGGTCCTTAATCTCTCCATTCCCGTGACTGAAATGTTTCGCGATCCAAGCTTGTTCAAAATGTTTCGGGAAAAGGTAATTCCCATTCTCCGGACATACCCTTATATACGCATCTGGCATGCAGGATGCTCTACGGGTGAAGAAGTTTATTCCATGGCGATTATGCTGCACGAAGAGGGATTATATGATAAGGCGCGGATTTATGCGACGGATATGAATGATCGTTCCCTGCAGCAGGCCAAGGAAGGTGTATACGGCATCGAACGAATGCAGCTGTACACGAAGAACTATTTGGAGGCAGGGGGAACCCAATCCTTTTCGGAGTATTATACAGCCAGGTATAACTCGGTCATGTTCCATCCGTTCCTGCGCAAAAATATAATCTTCGCCGAACACAATCTGGCTACAGACCGTTCTTTTAATGAATTTAATGTGATCTTTTGCCGGAATGTTATGATTTATTTCAACGATGAACTTAGAAATCATGTGCATGGCCTGTTCCATGAGAGTCTGAGCCATTTTGGTGTTCTGGTGCTGGGCTCCAAGGAATCGATTCAGTTTACCGATTACAGTCACTGTTATGAACCGCTTGATCGAAATGAAAAAGTATACAGGAAGATTAAATAGCAATATAGGAGGACTCCATGGGGTTTCATGAACCGATTCATATACTTTTGGTAGATGACCGCCCCGAGAATCTGCTGGCACTGGAAGCAGTCTTGGAGAGCGAACAATATAATCTTGTCAAAGCAACCTCGGGCGAAGAAGCATTGAGATGCTTATTAAAAGACGAGTTTGCCGTGATTGTATTGGATGTACAAATGCCGGGAATGGACGGAATTGAGACCGCCAAGCTGATTAAAGCCAGAGATAAAACCAAAGATATTCCCATTATCTTTATTTCCGCTAACAGCAAGGAGGCGGAACATCTTTTTGCAGGTTATTCGGCCGGCGGCATTGATTACATGGTCAAACCGTTCATTCCCCAGATTTTGAAATCCAAAATCGAAGGTTTTGTGAATATGTACCTGACCAACAAGCGCTTGAAAACCCAGTCCATACTGCTGCATCACAAGACCCAGGAGCTGGAGAAAATGAATCAGGAGCTCATGATGGCAAAGGAGGCGGCAGAAATTGCTGCGAATGCGAAGACTGAGTTCCTGGCTATGATGAGTCATGAGATTCGTACACCGATGAATGGGGTCATTGGTATGACGGACCTGCTGATGGAAACAGATCTGCAAGGGGAGCAGCGGGATTATGCAGATATCATCCGCCGCAGTGCAGATGCGTTGGTGGCGGTCATTAATGACATTCTCGACTTCACCAAGATGGAATCCGGCAAAATGGAGCTGGAAGAACATCCGTTTGACCTGATTGATTGCATCAGGGAGGTGTTCAGCATCTTCACGGTGGAGGTGACCCGAAAAAATCTGGAGCTGAATTATACGGTGGAACCTCAGGTGCCTAGTCTGCTGTATGGGGATATGGCCCGCCTTCGGCAGGTTTTGATCAACCTGATCTCCAATGCAGTCAAATTTACGGACCAGGGGCAGGTGCTGCTGCACGTAGGCTTGAAGAATCACGGCAGCGGACGCATCCTGCTGGAGTTTACTGTAAAGGATACAGGAATCGGAATATCAGCGGAGAAGAAGGACAAGCTGTTCCAGCCGTTCTCACAGCTGGATTCATCCATGACGCGTAAATATGGAGGGACCGGTCTTGGTCTTGCCATCTGCAAGACGCTTGTTCAGATGATGGGCGGCGATATCGGTGTAAACTCGGTGGAGAATGAAGGCGCGAGTTTTACGTTTACCGTGTCTTTTGCCCAGCAAGCAGAGGAAGACTTGCTGATTACAGGTGCAGAGGAATGGAGCCCTGTTCAAATCGAGCAGCGGCTGCCTGAGCAGGTTCCGAATGTGCTGGTCGTTGACGATCATCCTATTAATCAGAAGCTGATGGTCAGCATGGTTAACAAACTGGGGTTTACAGCGGATTTTGCCGCCGATGGCCGCCAGGCTCTAAACCTGGTACTGGAACGCAAGAACTATGACTATATCTTCATGGATCTGCAGATGCCTGTCATGGACGGTCTGGAGTGTACGCGGCTGATACGCCAGCATGCTGAAGAAACCGGCAAGCAGCCTGTAATTATTGCCATGACAGCGAACGTGATGGAGGGAATACAGGCCCGGTGTCAGGATGCAGGGATGAACGATTATATTAGCAAGCCCGTCAAGATCGGCAATGTGAAGCAGGTGATACAGCGTCATGCTGAGAATGGGGAACTTTACGGACCGGACCGAAATCAGATGAATCATGCCTGAGGGTATAATAACCACAGCTCCTTGGCAGCCTGTAGAACGAGAAGATTTTGTTCGTCTGCAGGCTGCTTCTGCGGGAATTGATCCCGATGTAGTGAACCACAATATATTACTATAACAAACATTACCAACCTTAGTTTAATAGAATCTTGTTTCAGAGTGCCCTGAAACGGGTTATTAGGTAAGGAAACTATTGTTCAGGAGAGAATGTCTATGAATACAAATAAAAATGATAAGTTCAACGCTACAACACAGGCGCAGGATGGCGCTACCACTGTTTTCTTAAGCGGAGAGCTGGATTTGTCGGTCGCTCCTGATTTTCGTCTTGTTATGGAACCGCTGGTGGGGAATTCCGAGCAAGATCTTGTTATCAACATGAAAGATCTCAAGTATATCGATAGTACGGGAATTGGGATCCTATTGTCTATTCTGAAAGCTCGACACGGGATGGAATCCCGCTTTATCGTGCAGGACGTTCCGACGCATATTCAAAAACTGTTCGATATGACGGGGATTGCCAAGTTCTTTGCCCCCCAGGAGAATTCCCAATAGGAAAGGATCGAAGAAGGAATGAACGCTGAAATTCAAAAAGTAGTACTCAATTTGCCGGCGACCGCAGAATTTGTGGATATTGTAAGACTCAACTTGTACGGAATTGCTTCCAAAATGGGATTCTCTTACGAAGATATTGAAGATATGAAGGTAGCTGTGTCCGAAGCATGCAACAACTCGGTTTTGTACGCGTATGGACAGGAGCATGGCATGGTTGAAGTTTCTTTTGAATTTGACGAAGAAGCATTATCCATCATTGTTAAAGACGAAGGCGAAAGCTTTGACCGTGTGGAACATGCCGCAGATCGCACAACTCTGCATGACAAGGACATTCACGATGTTCAGATCGGCGGGTTGGGATTCTATCTCATGCAGGCGCTTATGGATGATGTCAGCGTAACAAATGAAGCTGGAAAGGGAACCAAAGTGGTACTCTACAAGCGTCTCACAAGAAGTGAGGAGAAAGTATGAATGAAAATGTGACTCCCCCTGAGTCCATGGACGAAGCTGTAGGGCTGATTTGGGAATACCAGCAGACGAAGGATAATGAAATTGCGACAGTCCTTATTCGTAAATATGAGCCTATGGTAAAGATGGCTGCGGGCAAAATCGCACGAAACCGTCCCGATCTGTACGAGGATTTATATCAGACCGGCCAAATGGCACTTATAAGACTTCTGCAGCAGTATGATGTTAATCTGGGTATTCCTTTTGAGCCCTATGCTATGAAATCCATGATCGGACATATGAAAAATTTCCTTCGGGATAAGTCATGGTACATACAGGTACCTCGGCGCATCAAGGAAAAGGGCGCACTGGTACAGCATGCTATCGATGAATTAACCGTGAAGCTGGAGCGGTCTCCGGATGTTAAGGAAATCGCTGAATATCTAGACCTTTCCGTGGAGGAAACGGTTGAAGTGTTGGCGGGACGTGAATGTTACCATTACGTATCCCTGGACTCACCGTTATCACAGGAAGAAAGTGCAGCGACGCTGGGAGAGCTGATCAGCGCAGATGTCAACGACTTTGATGCGGTTGAGAAGCGGATGGATTTGCAGCAGGCACTCAGCCAACTCAAGGAACAGGAACAGAAGGTATTGCTTCTGGCTTTCCAGGATGGGCAATCACAGCGAGCTATAGCACAAAAGCTTGGCGTATCGCAGATGAGTGTCTCGCGCATTCAGAAGCGCGCTACTGAGAAATTGAAGCAGATCATGTCAAACTCATCGTTCTAATGGGAAGTACTCATTTCTATAATCAATTCCATAGATTGTGAAAGGACACGCGATTATCCTGCGGGATGTATAGCGTGTCCTTTTTTGAAGCATATTCACATCAGCTACAGAAAGGAGAGCTACGAATGGTTGATCTGCAGCCGCATTACACAGTGTTATCTTTTGCCGGTTCATGGGAATGGGTAGATATTGCAGGGGAAGATATGCAGGCGGAGCAGATTCAGGAGCTGAAGTCCAAGCATCCGGAGACTGTAGAATGGTTGAAGCTAACCGAGCGCTATGAGACCAATTATATCTCTGTCCGCTTCCCGGATGGCATACATCCCGTTATTTTCGGAACCTTATTATACTCCGTCAAGGAACATATTGATTCACGGCGAAGCTGTAATGTATTCCACTTTTATGTCTCTCGTGATCGCTTGTTTACCGTCAATCTGGATGAGCATACCCGGGAAACAATGAAAAATAAAGACCGGACGGTTATGCTGCACCAGTGCGGGGATGCCGTAGACGGTATGTTTGTGCTGGCACGCACCGTCCTGCATTATTTCCAGCGGGGGATGGACCGGTTTGAGATTAATCTGCGTGAGCTGGAAGACGAAATGCATGACAGGAATACCCGTACCTTAATGGACCGAATTTTGGATGCACGCTTTGAACTCCTCTTCTGGAGCAATCTGTGTATCCCTTTTGCCGAATTTATTACTGCCTCCAAGGAGGCATTTACGGAGGAAGAGCTAAATAAAAGCCGTTTTTACTCCCACCTGTTTCATCGTGTTGAGCGCCTGCAGCAGCTGATTAACCATTACGAGAAGGAAATCAGCACGCTGATATCTATCGATGATGCCGTGTCTGCCTTTCGGGGCAACGAAATTATGAAGACACTGACCATCGTAACCTCGGTGTTTACTCCAGCTACCGTAGTAGGTGCCATCTGGGGGATGAACTTCGAGAATCTGCCATGGATAAAGACAGGCTGGGGATTTGCTTTTACAATTACGTTTACCTTATCCTGCATGGCGGGGATGTATGGCTGGATGAGAGCGAAAGGTTGGACAGGAGACCTCTTGAAGAACAACAGCAAACGTAAAAATCTCTAGAGACCAAAAGAACCCATGTCTGCGTATCGTTTGCTCCGCAGTTTGGGTTCTTGTACGTTGGTTCTTGTATAAGTATAAGCTTGTTTAAGAAGTGCTCCGTGAACTCTGAATCAAGTCCAGCAGATTGGCGATGTATTCGCCCACGATCGGCAGATTCAAATTGACGAGAAGCGTCAGAATCCAGACAAGCAGAGCTAAAATGACAACTGTGCCCAGGGAAAGTCCTAATCCTCTGGCTATACCTGCAGTGAGGTTACTGATAATCCGCTTTTTGGGACTCGTGTAATTTTGGAGCATATCCATGAAATCTGATTTCTCCAGGGTGTCCGCAATTTTATCCAGACGGGTATTCAGCCGTTTAACTTCATGGCGGAGTTCGAATGGATGTTCATCGACCTCATAGCTGTTAACTTTGGAAGCCTTCTTGTCATCGGTTTGCGCTGAGGCAGGGTCAGCCTTAAGGGTGCGGGTGTTCTGATCTGACGGCCGGGAGCCGCGCTGTGGGTAGGGACTGGCTTTACTCATGGTCTCACGCCTTTCTGGAACATAATAATAATTCAAAATTTCGTTACAATAACAATAGCCAGCTCCAAGCGAGCTGGCTATTTCACGGTCTCTTCCTGGTCACAAGAGAGTTTATATTGGATTAGTAGGAAGAACCGGATGTAGATTTAGAGCTGGAAGTTGTAGAGCTGCTGATCTCGTTTTTAGCTTCTTTAGCTGTTTCTGCGGCACTTTCCATGACTTCCTTATCCGCCTGAACCGCTTGATCTGCGACTTCAGCCGAAGCACCTTTCACGGAGGATAAAATGCTGCTGCTGCTGTCGGCTACCGTTTTGGCAAGATCAGAAGTCTTGGAAGAAACCGTTTTGGCCAGCTCGGATGCCTTGGTGCCTACAACGGACGCCACATCGCGGGTTTTGCCGCCTACGGTAACAGCTTTTTCGGACAAATCACTGCGCAATTCACGTCCTGGTTTAGGGGCGAATAAAAGTGCTGCTGCTGCACCGATCAGACCGCCAATAATCAGGCCTTTCGAGAACGTAGAACCGCTTTGTACAGGGTATTCTGTTTCTGCTTTATTCATAACTAATCACTCCTTAATTATAGTGTACAAATGATCAACCTGAACTCCGGTACTTAGGTGGTACGTCGGAACAATCTGGATACCAGACCCAGTAGGAAGACGAAAATGGCTGTACCGATAATGGCCGGGATAATCGCGAAACCGGCAATATCAGGACCCCAGTTTCCGAAGAGCCATGCACCAATCCAAGCGCCTACAAAACCGGCGACCATGGAACCGATGATACCTCCCGGCATATCGTGACCCACAAGGGCATCACCGATTAATCCAATTACGATAGCCATGATGACACTAATGATAATTCCCCACATATTCGACCGCCTCACTTTCTCCAATTTTTCGTTATTCGTTAGCTGTTCAGCTTTGCTTACTCGATATATAAACTTGGCTGTCTGGGGTTGAAACAAAAAAACACGGGATTACATGGATTTGGAAGTAAAGATGAGTATAGAAGAGTAAAAATGATTTTTTATTCAATAATTGCTGGAAATAAGAACTTTACAAATAATTTTAGAAGATAGGCAATATGATTGCTTTGACTAATACAAAGAAGAGAAGTCATAGGAGGGTAGATACTGCAGATAGGCCGCCAAAGTCATGATTAGGCACAGAAGCCTGCGGGTAAGGAGTCGTAAATCTTACGATTTACAATCAAAGGCCTAACTTTATACGGAGGTGGACCGCCATGATTAAAGTTATAACTTCGGAACAACGAAAGACCGACGAGCGCCGCGGGATGCACAGTGAACTCAGTTTCTCATATGGGAATCTGGATGATCCCCACAATGCACATTTTGGCTGCTGTCTGCTGCATAACGATAACATCATGAACCCTGGAGAAGAGCAGGAAGAGCAGCTTCATCACGATCTGGAACTGGTAAGCTATGTATATTCAGGAAGGCTGCAGCATTATGATTCGCTGGGTCATGTTCAGATTCTGGAGCCTGGAAGTGTACAGGTACTGACGGCAGGTTCAGGTATCAGGCATCGTGAATACAATGCTTCCCAGCAGGAAGATGTTCGCTATATTCAAATGTGGTTTTTGCCGAGAACGCGCGATACAGAGCCAGCGTACAATTATCGATCCTTTACTGAGGAAGAACGATTAAATGTTCTGCTGCCTGTCATCTTATCAGGAGGGGCGGGAGTACAGGAGGGGGGTCTTCGCATGGATCAGGAGGTAGATCTTTATGTGTCCCGTCTGGACGAAGATAAGCAGCTTGAGTATAGGTCCAGGCACAGCGGTCAGCGGCGCCTTCATCTGTTTGTGCTGGAAGGCAGTCTTGAAATATCCTGTGAGGAAGGTACCCTGCAGCTGAATACGGGCGACGCTGCCCGGATTCAGACAAGCAGTAAGCTAAAAATCCTTTCACAAGGACATCAAGGCCCGACCGAATGGATGCTGACCGATATGCCTTAATGATTAGGCTGCAATATAAGTATATTATAAAGCCACCCTCCGGCTGTTGGCACAGCAGAAGGGTGGCTTTGTTCGTTCGCATTGTCATTCACAGTGATATCAGGCCTTGCGAAGCCGTCCCAGCTCGGACACAATCGCTTCGACCTCAGAAATACTCAGATTCGGCTTGTTCATAACCATATCATAGACATCATGGATATCCTCATACTGTTCTACAGAGAATGCCGAAGCCTGCATGGCAGCACCGCTGGCCATCCGAAGCTTAGTCTTGATACCCTCAATCATGAATTCTATGTTTGCCTGTGTCGGTTGCGTTAAATCCATTCCAGTACTCATCCTTTCAACATAAACAGAGGTTGCCTGTATTGTAACATGACCGATAGCGGTCTACCATTTTTTTTGCCCATCCACAAGGCTTGAAGTACAATTAATACATCATTAAAGATTTTGGTTTCGTGTTAAAATGTATTGATATTACTGCAGTTAGCTGCAAAAGCAGGTTTGTCATTATGATTAAAAGGAGAGAGACAGCAGCGTGTCCATTTACACCCGTAAAGCGAGCAGCCGACGCCGAAAAACCGAAATGCATTCTCAGCCAGCCCGGCCCACGAAGGTAGAAGGCAGAGGACTGCAAGCTTTTTTTGCAGGGATTCACGCTCTTCATCCATTAGAAAACATAACATTCCTATGCATCGGAACGGACCGGTCAACCGGCGATGCATTAGGTCCATTAACAGGGACTATGCTGCTGGAGCAGGGCTTTCAGGATGTTATAGGAACGATGGTGAATCCCTGTGATGCGAGCAATCTGAGCCGGAGACTGCAGCAGGTCCCAAAACAACGAATCGTGATCGCCATTGATGCCTGCCTTGGCCAGCCTGGTGCGGTTGGAAGTTTCTTGACCGCTGACTCGCCCTTATATCCGGCTGCTTCCATCGGACTGGATCTGCCAGCGGTTGGGCATTACAGTATAGCTGCTGTTGTGAATGAACAGGGCCCCCGTCCTTATGCAACCCTGCAAATGACATCTTTGCACCACGTGCTTGGTATGGCATCCATCATTGCCAAGTCTGCAGCGGCAGGATTCGGACTCCATCCACAACATGGAACTGCTGAATATGGTTTCAGATAAGCCAGTTTTGCTTAATAATATACATTGGTTTGACCAAGCCGGCCTGCCGGCAAGTATACATATATAGAAAGAAGGTATTAGCATGGAAAAGATCTTGTGCGATGGACAGCATCTCTGTTACGTTGACCAGGGAAAAGGGGACGTCGTAGTCCTTCTTCATGGTTTTTGTGGAAGCTCCGCTTACTGGGAAGAAGTCGTACCTTATCTGAGCAAGCACTATCGGTGCATTGTACCGGATCTGCGCGGCCATGGGTTGTCTGATGCGCCAATGGGGGCTTATACCATTGAGCAGATGGCTGACGATGTCATCTCCCTGCTGAATGAATTGAAGATTGAGAAGGCGACGGTATTAGGTCATTCGCTGGGCGGCTATATTACGCTGTCGATAGCCCAGCGTCATGCGCATCGTCTGGAGCGTTTCGGACTGATCCATTCTACCGCCCATGACGATACCGAAGAGGGAAAGGAAAAGAGACTGAAGGCCGTATCCACCATTCAGTCCCAAGGCATTACCGACTTCATTGATGGTATGACGCCAGGCTTGTTTGCTCCCGAACATGTGGAGACGCATCCGGAGTGGCTGGCCAGAATCAGCGAGATTGGTTACCGTACACCGCCGCAGGGAGCTGTAGGTACAGCACTGGCTATGCGCGAGCGTCCGGACCGCCGGGACGTTCTCTCTGCGACAACCCTTCCTGTCCTGCTCGTGGCTGGTGAGAAGGATCAGATTGTACCTGCAGAACGTACCTTCACGGTCGATAAAAAAAATGTAACCCAGGCTGTCATTTCAGATGCGGGTCATATGAGCCTGATCGAAGCTCCGCAGAAGCTGGCAGAAATTATCGTTCAGTTCATCGGAGCAGCCAGCACTGCAGTCAAGTAAGAGTATTATACCTGATCATATGTTTACCATCTTTATCTGTATATTCAGGCCGGGCGGCAGTCCCGGCCTGTTTGCCGTATCCATTTGGCATTTGGGATGGAGTAGCGTACAATCAAGAGGATAAAGGGGAAAGGCGGCAAGAGGAATGCTGAGACGTGATTATCTGGTACGAATGATTGAAGAAATGACCGATGTGGTAGCAAGAGTGTTCACATTGAAGCAGGACAAGAAGCATACCGAAGCCCTGCTAGAGCTGGATGAGCTTCTCCGTAAACAGTTCCGTCTTAACTCGCGGCTGCTGAATTCCATGTCCGCTGAGGACATTATCGAATGGTTCCGCTTGCGGGACGGTGTAGAAGTGGATAAGGTACAGCAGGTTGCCCGTATTCTTGAAGAAGAAGGCCGGGTACTGCTGGATCAGGGGGAACAGGACGAAGGAATCGTACGTCTGATCAAATCCCTGCATTTATATATATACAGCGATCTGAACGGTGCGGCCCGTGAGCCGCAGCAGCTGGGTGATCGCATCAGGGATACCCTGGCGGCGGTCAAGGATTATAAGCTGCCTCAGCAGACCCGTATGCTGCTGGCCCGGTTCCATGAAGAACAGCAGAAGTTCGATGAAGCCGAGAACCTCTGGTACCGCCTGGTACGGGACACGCCGGAGCTTCGTTCTGAAGCGGTTGCTTTTTACGAGCGGCTGCTGACCCGTAACCCTGAAGAGCTGGAAGCGGGCGGTCTGCCGCTGGACGAAGTACAGGAGGGGCTTAACGGCCTGCTGCAGCGCGGGCCGGTCGAATAGCGCATGAAATCAACAGTGAAAGTGAGATGTACCCGTTGGATTCACTACGTAAACTAATCACACAACTTATCGAAGAGCAGACGATTATTACCGCTACGCTAAGTCAGCTGCGGCGAAGAGAAGGAGCGTCCTACACAAAGGTGCAGGTCAAACCGGTCGTTCTGAAGAAAAATTTGTATTATCAGTTCGCCTATTATCAGGCGAACAAAGTAACCCATGAGAACCTGACAGCCGATGAGGCGGAGGCACAGTTTATTGCCTTATTCGAGGATACCTTTCGCCAGGGTCTGATCTGTACGGTTGAGGCGGATTATCAAATCCTGGTCAGCAAGAAATATAAGGTGTCCATCCTGACCAAGACCCCTTCCAAGCAGGCAGCTGACCTGTCACACAACCGCAAGAAGCAGTATGTTCTGGAGGAAGGAGTACCCGTTCCTTTCCTGGTCGAACTTGGCATTATGAATGAGGATGGCAAGGTGCTGGCCAGAAAATATGACAAGTTCAAGCAGATTAACCGTTTCCTCGAAATGATCGAGGACATCATGCCGAATCTGCCGGAGGGCCGACCGATTACCATTGTAGATTTCGGCTGCGGCAAGTCGTATCTGACCTTTGCACTTTATCATTACCTTGCGGTTCAGCAGCGGCGCAAACTGCAGGTGGTTGGCCTGGATCTCAAGGCCGATGTCATTGAGCACTGCAGTAATCTTGCTTTAAAGCTGGACTACACCGATCTGCGATTCCTGGTTGGGGATATTGCCGACTACGATGAATTGAAGCAGGTGGATATGGTCGTGACACTGCATGCCTGCGATACCGCCACCGATGCGGCGCTGGAGAAAGCTGTCCGCTGGGGGGCCTCGGTCATCCTGTCGGTGCCGTGCTGTCAGCATGAGCTGTTCCCGCAGATTCAGAATCCGGTGCTGGATCCGCTGCTGTCCCATGGTATTCTCAAGGAACGATTCTCCGCGCTGGCGACGGATGGCATCCGGGCGAAGCTGCTGGATATTATGGGCTACCGGACCCAACTGCTGGAGTTTATTGATATGGAGCACACGCCGAAGAATATTCTTATTCGGGCGGTTAAAGGCCAAGCCGGCAGCCGTGAACAGCTGTGGGGAGAATATATCGCTTTTCGTGATTTTTTGCATGCTGATCCTTATCTGGAACGGGCCTGCCGTGATTTGCTGCCGGCACCGCATGGCGATGGGGAACAGGAAAGTCCGCAGATTCATTAGGTAAGACGCATTCAAATCCATGTTATCCGGAATACGGATGGGGACAGTACACAGCAGTGTGCTCCCCGCGCAAAAGGAATTCCCGGGATGTTATCGCTTCTTCATCAAGTGAAGAGAAGATAACATCCCTTTTTTTGATTTTTGGCTGAATCCGGCAGGGATCGACTGAAAGCAGACCGTCTCGGCAACCCTGAGAAGAAGAGCAACCGGGCAAGGTAGATAACCAATAAATTTATTCTCCTGCGGGGGTCAATACCGACAGCGGAGTCTACACCGGGTTGGCTCGGCAACAATTATGGGTAAGTACACTCAGGGCAAGGGGATGGAGTAATTGCTGCAGAAGGAAATCCACTGGATCGGTGCGCTCTGGCTGGTGAGCCTGGCGGGCGCCTGTCTAGGCTGCGGGTTGTTCTTTACGCATCATATTTATATTTCATCATTCTCGTGGAGTATATCCTGGTTGATGATTCTGCTGCTGCCGCTCTTGCGCTCATGGAGCAGAAGTAGGGCGGGACACTTGATGATTCCGTCTGCTGCCTATCGGTATACTGCTCCGTCACAGGACAAGATCCGCGGCGCGGTGCATATGCTGGAAGGAGGACCTCTGCTGCTGCTGCCCCTAGCTATGGCAGCATGTTATACTATCGGCTTCTTCTCTGTCAGCCGTAATCTTCAGGCCAGCCTGGATGAGCTGCTGCGCTGGCTGCTGTATACCGCTGCTGCCGGCATAGCCTGCGCTCTGGCCCGCACCGGCACCGGGCGGCGCTGGCTTCATGCCGGCTGGCAGGCCGCCGGCTGGCTGCTGGTCCTGTCCGCGCTGTTCGCGGCATACGGCATCGTTCCGCTGCCGTACGCCGTCCTGCGCAGCCAGGACCCGGAGCTCTCTGCAGCAGGGGCCCGGCTGGCCGGTCTGCTGCAGTACCCCAACGCCCTCGGCGCCGCCGCGGCGATGTTCGGGCTCGAGCGGCTGTTCGCCGCCGCTCGGGTGTGGGCGGCCCTGCCTGCAGCCGGGCCGCGCCTGCTGGGTGCGGTGCTGCCGCTCCCGCCAGCCTGCGCCGTGCTCCTCCTCAGCGAGTCGCGCGGCGCCCTGCTCGCGGCCGGCTTTGCCGCGGCCGCGGGCCTGGCCCTGCAGCGGCGCGGTCTGCGCGGGCCGCTGCTGCTGTGCGCCGCAGCGCCGCTGGCGGGCGGCGCGCTGATCTATCGACAGCTGGCAGAAGCCCAGCTGGCGTCATCGGGGCCCGGCCTGCTGGCGGCGGTCGGGCTGTGGGCAGCAGCCGTGCTCGGCGTACTGCTGCCGGCGCAGCGCCTGCGGCGGCGGGTAGGCCGAGCACGGCCGGCTGCGGCGCTGCTGATTGTGGCGGCGGCAGCGATTGTCGCCGCCGGGGCGATCCTGCCGGTGATGCAGGATCGGCTGGCCGGCCGCATATCGACAGCATCTGCACGGATGCTGATGTACCGGGATGCGGCCGAGCTGGTGCAGGCGTCGCCTTGGCTGGGCAGCGGCGGCGACACCTGGAGGACGGGATTTCATGCCGTCCAGTCCCAGCCCTACGCGGGCGCGGAGGTCCACAGCGGCTTCCTCGATATTCTGCTGGATACCGGTGCCGTTGGGCTGGTCCTGGTAGTGCTGTGCCTGATGGGACTCGCTGGTGTGATGTGGAGACATGCACAGGAGCTGCTGCCCCCGCTGCTGGTATGGGTACTGCATGGAGCAGTCGACTTCGATTGGAGCTATGGGCTGTTCTGGCTGCTGCTGCTGAATCTGGGCGCTATGGCCTATGGACGAAGGCAGGAGGAGAGGCAAGAGGTGAATGATTACGGGGTTACTTTTGCTGATGAGCACGCTCGGGCTTGTCCTTCGGCAGATGGGAGAGTGCCCCAGCGGGCAGGGGAGCGAAAATCTACCAGCGATGCCGGAGTATCTGTGATTCTGCCGGAGGCAGCGGATGAACGGCACGCAGAACAGGCGGCATCCCTTGTTCACTTCACAGGCATCTTCAATCTGCTGCTGGCCGGAACGGTCATGCTGCTCAGCCTGCACGGATTCATGTCCGAACGGCTGATGCATCTGGCTTCAGAGGAGGGCATAGGAGAAAACAGAACCGCACTGCTGCAGCAAGCGGCCCGCTGGAGCCCGTACCGTCTGGACCTGCGGATCGAGTGGAGCCGGCAGCTGCCTGCTCCTGCTGCGCTAGAGGTTTTGTCTGTATTCCGGCCGTATGTCCCTTCCCAGCGTACGTTGTTCATGGAACTGGGTCAGCTCGCGGTAAAGCTGGGGCATCATGAAGAGGCGGCCTCCTACTTTCAGCAGGCACTCAGCTTGGATCGCTATAATCAGCACAGTTACGATTCCCTGCTGCGTGCTTTGGCGGCATCTGCGGAGCATCAGCTGCGTCTGGGGCGAGAGGAAGCTGCGCGGAAGACAGCGCAAGCCGGCCTGAAGGTCTACGAGACCTACAGACAGCTGGCGGAAATGGCCGGGAAGAACAGCGTACGGAATGACCGCAGATTTAAGGTCAGTCAGGAGGGCAGGCAGCTGGGAGAACAGCTGGTTGTCATGGTAGAGAGTTTAACCAGGAACCATCCATAAGAACACGTTGGGGCTGCAGTCCAGCCTCCAGTTCACCGGCAGCCATCAAGCGCTGAGCAGCAGCACTAGCCGCCGAAAGAGCTTCGGAAAGCCGCTGCCAGCTCAGCTTCATCTACCTTCCACAGTGCGGCGAGCTCGCTGCAGACGTTCTCGTCCCACCAGTCGCACAGCAGCTTGCGGTTGCTGTGATGCTCATGGATCCACAGCAGGTTTTCTGCGACCTTGCGTACATACAGATGGTCACCTTGTTCTACCAGATCAGGTGATATATAAGTTTTCAGCTTCTTGCGCGTACGATACAGTTCCTTGCTGCAGGCTCGCCGGATGCCGCGGGCGGACGGGAGCTGCCGCTGGGGATTGCTGTGCTTGGGCGGTGGGGTATGGGGCATGGACTCATTCCTCCTTTATGCTGTATCCTATGCAAACAGCAGAAGGGGGTGCCTATCCGCAAAGTGCACGGAATCGCAGGCCATACACGAAGTGATATGTACCTATAGGTATACATCCTCAAGCCCCGTCATGCGGGCGATTGGACGAGTAGCACCGGGGGAATCGCCTATGCTAAAATAAGATGGAATTTTGTTCAGGCATCCTGCATGGGTTTGCACTCTCTGACAAGGGCGGGCGAATTATAAACCGGATCGATGTGGGCCTATGGACTCCACAGGTTTCTGGCTGGAAGCTGCTGCAGGGAGCAACTAGATGCTGGCACAAATACATATTAGGAAGAGGGTCGAGAGTGGATATTATTTCTGGTATCATTCAACATTTGTTCGAATGGCTTCGAAGCCTCGGTTATTTCGGGATTGTGCTTGGTTTGGCGGTAGAAGTCATACCAAGTGAGATCGTTCTCGCCTACGGCGGATTTCTTGTGCATCAAGGCGATCTGAATTTTTATCTCGCTGTTCTGTTCGGTACGGTAGGGGCACTGCTGCAGCAGTGGATTCTGTATTTTATCGGACGGTTCGGCGGACGCCCTTTTCTGAACAAGTTCGGCAAATATATCAAAATTAAGCCTCACCATATGGATATTGCTGAAAATTGGTTTAATAAATATGGATCGGGCATTGTCTTTACCGCCCGGTTTGTCCCTGTCATGAGACAGGTCATTTCGATTCCGGCCGGGATTGCCAAGATGTCACTCTGGCGCTTTTCCATCTTAACCCTGCTTGCTTCCATTCCATGGTCTTTTCTATTTGTTTATCTGGGAAGCGTGCTGGGCGATCAATGGGAAAATATTCATGAGAAGGCTGCACCTTATGCAACACCGGCTATCCTCGTAGCGATTGCCGTACTTGTGATCTACTTCCTGCTGAAGTGGAACTCCAACAAAAAGAAGAAGGGAAGTGCTTGAAATGAGCAGCAAACATAATGTATCTCATTATTTTGGCAAAGGTCTTTCCCCCCAGGAGTTTATAGACAGCATGGAGAAAAATCAGGAGGCTTTCCAGTCCTGGTATGACTCGTTTGAATGGCCGAATGAAGAAGAACGCGAGTTTTTCGAAAGTCTGAATCATCGGGATGATCTGCGCGTAGTCATTCTTGCAGCAGATTGGTGCGGTGATGTTGTTCGTAATGTTCCGGTCGTATTCCGGGCCATGCAGTACGGCGGTGTGCCGATGGATGTCCTGATTATGGAGAATCATCTGGCCCTGATGGATGACTTCCTGACAATGGGTGGACGCTCGATCCCTGTGGTGATTATTGCCGATACCGGTGGTCACGTGCTGGGCCGCTGGGGTCCTCGGCCGGAGCAGGTGCAGGAAGTCATGGTTTCGTTTAAGCAGGCCAATCCGGACCGTGAGGCAGCAGATTACCAGGATCGTCTGCTCGAGGCCCGCAAGGAAATGAAAGAACGTTACGGGGAGGGAACCGGGATTCATGCCGTCATTCTTCGCGAATTACGCGAACTGATCTCGGGATTATAAGTGATGCTGAACATAAGAAGTTTCAGTCTGGGGCCCTTGCAGACCAACGCCTATCTGCTGCAAGGGGAAGATCCCGGACGTGCGGTCATTATTGACCCGGGCATGAACCCCAAGCCGCTGGTGAAGGCCATTGAGCACTTGGAGATTGAGGCGATTCTGCTGACCCATGCCCATTTTGATCATATGGGCGGAGTCGAGGAAATCCGCCGCAGCAAAAACTGCCCGGTCTATCTGCATCCATTAGAACAGGATTGGCTGACAATACCGAAGCTGAACGGATCACTCAATTGGCCGCAGGTGACCGGTCCGCTGACCACAGAGCCGGCGGAATTCGATTTGGCTGAAGGCCAGAAGCTCGAGCTGATCGGGCATACGTTTACCGTATTCCATACGCCGGGACATTCCCCGGGTAGTGTCAGTTTTTTGAATGGTACCGATCTGTTCTCGGGAGATGTCCTGTTCCGTCAGGGTGTGGGACGTACGGATCTGACAGGCGGGCGGGAGCGCGATCTGATAGATTCCATTCGCAGCAAGCTGTATCGCCTGAACGATGAGGTCACAGTATATCCGGGACATGGTCCGAAGACAACGATCGGCTATGAGAAGGCGAATAACCCGTATGTGCCGGCATAATCACGGAAATTGTTAGATTTTGTCTGGACAAGGCTTCAATAGATTGCTAATATAACTTTAATGAATTTTTGAAGAGCATATGAAGTTTAACCATGCGAAGCACGCAGACTGTGGAATTAATCCCGGTTTGCGTTCTTTTTTTATACCTTGAGGGGGAGAAGTGTGAAGAAGGATATCGTCTACCGTATAGATTCCGGTGCATGCCCGGGGCGGGAACAGCAGGCTTCCGGAATGCCGCACAGAGGAAGGTCCAGGAATTTACGAATGCCAGGATGGCAGCATGTCGTGAAGCAGGGAGGCGTGCTTCCTCAGCCATGGTATCGGCGTCTGGGAGAATGGCGGGAACAGGAGTAGTCTTCATTTCGGTATGTATGGTCCCTGGAAAATTTCACATTCTCTTCATCTAACAGACTTAGATTAAGATAGACATCACTTTGATTTTTTAGTAGACTGAATAGATAAGGACAGACAGCTAGGAGGTAGACGATGCATCAATTAGGGGAGAAAATTATCATCGTTGCAGACGCCTTTGAGCAGCATCTTCCTGTGGGGGAATATGGTTACATCATTGCGTATGATCGCAACCCGGACAATGCGTTTGACTACGTCATCCGTGTACCACAAGCAAACCGTAACTTTTATGTGCCTTCTGGCGATGTTGAGCTCGAGGAAGATCTGCTGAGATGGGAAGCAGAGTTGGTGGAACGGGAAGCGTTGATTGATTTCGCACTCGCTACACATAACGAAGAGCTGTTTAAGCAGGTTATGAATGGTCCGTCGGGCAGTGAGGAACTTAAGGAAGAGCCCGCTGCAGAGTCGCTGTCACAGGCTGATTTTATCAAACAGGTCAATCTGCGAGCTTGGATATAAGGGTCGGCGTAAGCCGGCTCTTTTTGTTTACTGAAGATTGAATTGTCCAACTTTCTACAATATAATTAAACTCGTTATCTTGAAACTTTAGTCCTTTAAACGGCGAATCCATGGGTTCGCCCTTTATATACAAGCATTTTGGATAAAGCGCTGCGTTCTTGAATTAAAGAATGGTTGTCAATTTATGCGGAATGCTGATAGGGAATGCCTGTTCATCAAGTGAATACGGTATAGACTGATACTTTCCAGAGAGGAGCTGACCTTAATGAGTATTTCCAAGGATGATGTTCAGCACGTGGCCCGTTTGGCCCGTTTGAACCTGAGCGAAGAAGAAGAGCAGACCCTGACGGGACAGCTAAACGCCATATTGCAGTATGCGGAGAAGCTGAATGAGCTGGATACGACGAATGTAGAGCCGACAACCCATGTGCTTCATGTCAGCAATGTGATGCGTGACGACGTGGCCCATGACAGCCTGCCGATCGAGAAAGTGATGCTGAATGCACCTGACGAAGAAGACGGGCAATTTAAAGTGCCGGCTGTTCTGGAATAGACCTTATTGAAAGGAGGAGAAGCAACATGAGTTTGTTTGATTACACGTTGCCGGAAATACATAACAAGCTGCATGCCAAAGAGGTATCAGTGAGCGACCTGACGGAGGAAGCCTTCCGAAATATCGGAGCACGTGAAGAGCGCGTGAAGGCGTATCTGACGCTGGACGAAGAAGGGGCGCGTGAGACAGCACGCAAGCTGGATGACAAGCTGGCTTCCGGAGAAGCACGGGGACTGCTCTTTGGTCTGCCTATGGGGGTTAAGGACAACATTGTTACGGAGGGACTGCGCACCACGTGTGCGAGTCAGTTCCTGTCCAATTATGATCCAATCTATGACGCTACCGTCATGACCAAATTGCGGCAGGCAGACGCTGTTACGCTTGGCAAGATGAACATGGATGAATTTGCAATGGGCGGTTCCAATGAGAACTCCAGCTTCTATCCGGTTCGCAATCCATGGGATCTGGAGCGGGTGCCGGGCGGCTCCAGCGGTGGCTCTGCCGCAGCGGTTGCCGCTGGGGAAGCCTATTTTACCATTGGCTCTGATACTGGCGGCTCCATCCGTCAACCGGCATCCTATTGTGGTGTAGTAGGACTGAAGCCGACTTATGGGTTAGTATCCCGCTTCGGTCTCGTGGCCTTTGCTTCTTCCCTGGATCAGATTGGTCCAATTACGAAGAATGTTCAGGATTCCGCTTATGTTATGCAGGCTATTGCCGGGTATGATGCCAAAGACTCTACATCGGCGAAGGTCGATGTTCCGGATTACCTAAGCGCGTTAACCGGAGATATTAAAGGTCTGCGTATTGCCGTTCCTAAGGAATACCTCGGTGAAGGTGTGGATGCCCAGGTCAAAGACATTATCATGTCTGCCCTGAGTAAGCTGGAGAGCCTTGGTGCTGTATGGGAAGAAGTATCCCTGCCGCATACGGAATATGCCGTTGCCACCTATTATTTACTGGCTTCCTCTGAAGCATCTTCCAACCTGGCCCGGTTTGACGGCGTTCGTTATGGCGTTCGTGCAGACAATCCGGACAACCTGATTGATCTCTATCACCAATCCCGCAGCCAAGGTTTCGGCCCGGAAGTGAAACGCCGGATTATGCTGGGTACCTATGCACTCAGCTCCGGTTACTACGATGCTTATTATTTGAAGGCGCAGAAGGTACGTACTCTGATCAAACAGGACTTCGACCGTGTCTTTGAAAACTATGATGTCGTCATTGGACCGACGGCACCTACAACAGCGTTTAAGCTGGGCTCGCAGGTTGAGGACCCGCTGACGATGTACCTGAACGATATTCTGACCATTCCAGTGAGCCTCGCCGGTGTTCCTGCGATCAGTATCAATGCCGGATTCGCGGATGGTCTGCCGGTAGGACTGCAGATTATCGGCAGGGCCTTTGATGAGAGCACAGTGCTGCGCACGGCGCATGCCTTTGAACAGAATACCGATTTCCATAAACAGCGGCCCGAGCTGTAAGTTGACAGAGAAGGAGGGAAACCTGAAATGAGTACATCGAAATATGAAACGGTAATCGGTCTGGAAGTTCACGTTGAGCTTCATACCAATTCCAAAATTTTCTGCGGCTGCTCTACTGAATTCGGAGCACCGCCGAACACCCATACCTGCCCGGTCTGCCTTGGTCATCCAGGGGTACTGCCGGTCCTGAACCGGCAGGCAGTGGATTATGCGATGAAGGCTGCCATGGCCCTGAACTGCACGATCGGAGATGTCAGCAAGTTTGACCGCAAAAACTATTTTTACCCCGATTCACCCAAGGCCTACCAGATCTCGCAGTATGATCAGCCGATCGGTGAGAACGGTTGGATCGATATTGAAGTGAACGGAGAAACCAAACGAATTGGCATTACCCGTCTTCACCTGGAAGAAGATGCTGGTAAGCTGACACATATTGATGGCGGATATGCATCTCTGGTCGACTTTAACCGGGTCGGCACACCGCTGGTTGAGATTGTATCCGAGCCGGAGATTTCTTCAGCAGAAGAAGCAAAAGCCTATCTGGAGAAGCTGCGTGCCATTATGCAGTACTGTGAAGTATCCGATGTGAAAATGGAAGAAGGCTCGCTGCGCTGTGATGCCAATATCAGTCTTCGTCCCGTTGGACAGGCAGAGCTGGGAACCAAGGCTGAGCTCAAGAACATGAACTCCTTCCGCGGCATTCAGCGTGGGATTGAATATGAGCAGTTCCGTCAGGCTGAGATTCTGGATGAAGGCGGCCTGGTCGTACAGGAGACAAGACGCTGGGATGAAGCCCAGGGCAAAACACTGTCCATGCGCAGTAAGGAACAGGCACACGATTACCGTTACTTCCCTGATCCGGATCTCGTAACCCTGCATATCGACGAGGAATGGAAGGAACGCATTCGTGCGAGTATTCCCGAGCTTCCGGACCAGCGGAAAGCCCGGTATACGGCGGAGTACGGTCTGCCGAGCTATGACGCGGAAGTGATTACTTCCTCCAAGCCGCTTGCTGATCTGTTTGAAGACAGCCTGAACTACACCAAGGATGCCAAGTCGGTATCCAACTGGATCATGGGCGACCTGCTAGGTTATCTGAACACAGCAGGGCTGGAGCTGCCGCAGGTGCCTTTGACCGGCCAAGGACTCGGCGAGATGATTGGTCTCATCGAGAAGGGGACCATCAGCAGCAAGATTGCCAAAACCGTCTTCAAAGAGATGCTGGAGAGCGGCAAGCTGCCGCAGCAGATCGTGGAGGAGAAAGGTCTGGTCCAGATCAGTGATGAAGGTGCTATTCTTGCCATCGTGGAGCAGGTGGTTGCGGCCAATCCTCAATCGGTTGAGGATTACAAGGCAGGCAAGCAGAAAGCCATCGGCTTCCTGGTAGGTCAAGTCATGAAAGAGAGTAAGGGAAAAGCCAACCCAGGTCTCGCCAACAAATTGCTGGTTGAAGTGCTGGGCCGTTCATGAGATAGAACCACAACGGAATAGAACCAAAAGGGCTTGTCGCAGGTGGACAGGCCCTTTTGCATATGCTGATTCATAGACTATATAAGGGAGGCGCCATATCATGATCACCCGATTAGACCTGCAGGATGAAGATACCGTGCAGCAGCTGTGGCAGCTGCAGCACATCGCGTACCGGATTGAGGCCGAGCTGATTGGTTTCACCCAAATTCCGCCTCTACAGGATACCTTTCAGTCGCTGCAGCAATGCGAGGAGACTTTTTATGGTTGGATCAATGAAGAGGCTGGAGAGCTGATCGGCGCAGTAGCTGTGGAATCCGAGGAACCAGGTACGCTGACGGTTACCCGCATGATGGTTCACCCTGACCATTTCCGCGAAGGTATTGCCCATGCGCTGCTGTCTTATGTACTCCATGCGTATTCCGATGTACACCGTTTTATTGTCTCGACAGGCACGCGCAATATTCCTGCGTTTTCCCTGTATACGAAACATGGTTTTAAGCCTGTATCTGCTTTTGATGTGGCTCCCGGGGTGGAGCTGACGCTGTTTCATCTGGAGGGACCAAGGGAAGGATCCGTCAGCGGAAACCAATAGGAGAATGGAGTTAGAAGTAAGGATGCAAGGAGAGAGAGGGGTACATCATTGAACAATCCCTGGTTGATTGACAACACACACATTTTTCTAAGACTGCTGCTGGCGATGCTGCTGGGCGGTCTGGTAGGCTTCGAGCGTGAACGTTCGAACCATGCTGCGGGTCTTCGGACACATATTCTGGTCTGTCTGGGATCCGCGCTGATCATGATGTTATCCGTATACGGTTTTTCTGATTTCGTTAAGGAAGTTAATGTCCGAATTGATCCGGCCCGTCTGGCTACAGCAGTCATTACGGGTGTTGGTTTTCTCGGTGCGGGTACGATCCTGTTCACGGGAAAATCCATTACAGGACTGACGACAGCAGCCTCGATCTGGGTTGTAGCAGCGATTGGTCTGGGGGTAGGAGCGGGATTTTATTTTGCATCCATTGTCTCTACTGTGCTCGTACTGTTAAATCTGTGGGTTTTTAACAAGATTGAGTCACGTTATTTAAAAAGCCACAAAGCGCACGTTATCACGATTTATGCTTTCTCGTCACCGGAATTACTGGAGGAGATCTCGGATCTGCTCACACACCATAAGATTAAGATTCGCAAGGTTACGGTGAACGTTCACCATGATGCACCTTTTAAGGAGCTTTATCCTGCGCAGGATAGCCTGGAAATTTCCCTTCAAGTGCTGGCCTCCGGAGGGTTCAGTCCGATGGTTCTGATTTCTGAGCTGCGGAAGCGGAACGATGTCACTTCGGTTTCAGTTGAATAGGCGGAAGAATGATATCCAGATATTTTCCAGTTACTGCGTGATCAGAATAGGGTAGTATCTAACCATTGACCTTTAATGTTGTTCATGGTTGGGAGGTAAGTCGAATGAATGAGAATGGCAGAACGAACGCAGGTAAACGTCGGAACAAACAGCGATTTCAGGCCCGTAAGGGATTTGCTGTCCTACTGGCAGCTCTAATACCCGGTTTGGGTCACCTGTTTTTGGGCCTGTTTATCAAGGGGCTGACCTTTATGCTGCTGCTGCTTCTGGATCTGTCTGCCATGTTGTACGTATCATCGATTGGCATGCAGATCAACATACCACTGCTTATTTTGCTGGGTTTGTTTGTGCCCGGCTTGTATTTTTATAATATCTATGATGTGCTTCAATCCGCTGATTTAATTCTTTACCGCCGCAGACTGAAGGCCGAGGGGACAGATCCTGATATACCGTCTACACAGATGCGGCTGTTCCAGCGTGAACGGGGAGTATCATTTGGTATTCTGCTGGTACTCGGCGGGAGCCTGATGATCCTCTTTTATCAGAAGCCAAGGTGGCTGGCTGCCTTCTTCGCTAGTTATGGGACATATACGCTTGCAGTCCTGTTAGTAATCGCGGGATGTTTGTTTTTCCTGAGAGAGATCAGTTTCAGTCGGCGTCGTCGTCGTGGCTAGAGCAGGGAGGAGGATTTGATGACCAATCGTAAAATTAGAGTCGGACGTTATACGGCATCCCTCCTTCTTCTTGTAATGGGAGGTCTGCTGCTGTGGGACAAACTGCAGAATACGGACGTCATGTTTCGTTTGTTGAAATGGTGGCCGGCGATCTTCATCTGCTGGGGCGTGGAATATATCCTTTTTTTCCTGCTTCATATACGTCGCATGCGTGCAGCCAAGACAAAAATCCGGTTTCGTCCAGATTTCAAAGGAGTGTTTCTTTCCCTTCTGCTGTCGGCCTCGGTATTCATTGTGATTGAACAGAGTCATTATGCACATCTCTGGAACCGGGTAAGTATGAACCTGACTGCTTCCTCGATGGAGTTTAGCGAAGCCAAGGGAGAGTCCGTTGATAAAGGAGATCTGCTGATTCCAGTAGAGGAGGACACGGCCAAGCTGGTCGTTGAATCCGTTAATGGAGATATTGAGCTGCGGCGTGGACTATCGGATGATGTAGAGGTCCATACGGAGTTATGGGCAGACGAGGTTTCAGCTTCAGAAGCCGCCAAAATTGCGGAGGAATCCCAGCTGACAGCTTCCACGGGGAAGACGATGACCTTGACGCCCAAGGGGCAGACTTACGGCTTGTCCGGAAAGAGACAACCGCGTATGAACCTGACGATCTCTCTGCCTAAGTCCAAACGGCTGAACATCGAGGTGCGTACAACGAATGGCAGCATCGTGCTTAACCGTGTGGATGCGGCGGACAGTTTGCTGCTGGAGACAGGCAATGGCGGTTTGACAGTAACGGATACGATCGGGAAGCTTACGGCAACCACGCTTAACGGTAATGTGAAGGCTCACCGGGTGACCGGAGATATTGAGATGAAAACCAATCGCGGCAACATGGAGGTAGGTGACATACGGGGTAATGTGAGCTTGTCCACCATGGTCGGGAATATCGCTGTTGCGAGAAGCCTGTATGATATTCATGCCGACACGAAGAACGGTAATATTGGTATCCACGGCGCGGATGCGGCGCTGGATGCGCAATCATTGAATGGCGGAATCAGTATCTCGACAGCCTACGTAGGCGGTGATTGGAATGTCTACAGCGCGGTCGGGGAAATCAAGCTGGAGCTGCCGGGAACCAGTGATTTCAAAATGGATGGCAGCATCGGTTATGGTACCATTTCAACCAATCTGCCGTTGACCATTGAAGGTAAGACAATCACCGGAACGATCGGCACCGGAGAATATGACATCAGCGTTGAGGGCAACAGTGATCTTATCGTTAACAATTCAGGTTTTACCCCGGCTGTACCCGCGACGACGCCGCAAATCCTCCAGCCGGCTCGTTGACAATAAAGTTGCCGTAACCTTACAATGGACGTAGAGTTCAAAGACGATAAGTAATAAGGTTAAAGGTGGTGGACATAGATGGGAACTCGCGTCCAGCATGCATTGGAACAATTGAAGATGAATGGTGTACGCATTACACCCCAGCGACATGCCATCCTGGCTTACCTGCTGGAATCTATGGCACATCCTACAGCTGATGAAATCTACCGTGCTTTGGAGCCGCAATTTCCTAGCATGAGTGTTGCGACTGTATATAATAACCTGAAAATGCTGATGGAAGCGGGTATGGTAAGAGAACTGGCTTATGGAGATAACTCCAGCCGTTTTGATGCGAATATATCGGATCACTATCATATCATCTGCAAGCAGTGCGGCAAGATTGAGGATTTTTCCTATCCTTCCCTGCTTGAGGTGGAGCGCCAAGCCCAGCACAGTACCGGATTTCAGGTGCATGGGCACCGATTAGAACTGTATGGGGTTTGCAAATCTTGCAGTGCTGTTCATTAATCCCGTAAAATGGAACGTGTGAATTCATTCTGAATTCCACGTTTTTTTGTTTTTTGGCATACAGCATGAGCGCACAGATGAGAACAATAGATATCTGAGAGTTATACGGAGGTAAAGGTGAGCAGAAGAAAAGGCTATACATCAAGACGAAGAAGACGTAATTCCGGCATGAGCTTTAAGCGTTTATTAGGCATTATTATTATCCTCTGCGGAGCGGGTTGGCTGACTTATCAACTGACGGAGCATGCGTTTCATGAAGAGCCGGAGTGGCGCAAACTGAACAAGCCGATTTTTGTAGATGGGCAGGTCATGGATGCTGAGGCGTCCGGTTCAGGAGAAAATTTGAAGCTTCCGCTGCGTGTACTGCAGGAGGCCGTGGATCCCGGTATTCGATATGAGGAAGACAAGCAGACGATTATTATGGCATCCCCGGATCAGCTGCTCAAGATGAATGTAGACAGCAGTAAGAGCTCTTTGAACAACAAGGCGTATGCACTCAAGACTCCGCCCTCAAAGGAAGGAGATGTTGTCTACGTGCCTATTCAGCCGCTCAAAGAGGTCTACGGAATCACCGTCAGAGAGGATGAAACAACGGGTGCCGTCCTTTTACTTCGTGCGGGTGAGAAGGTTACATATGCTTATATAGCCAAAAAATCGGACCCGAAGGATACGATTGCTCTGCATAAGGAGCCATCCTCCGTATCCGCTATCTATGCAGAAGCTGTGCAGGGGGAACGGGTGCGGATCTGGAAAGATGAAGGTTCCTGGTACGAGGTCCAGCTGGACAATGGTTATACGGGTTATGTGAAGCATGGACAGCTGAGCGGGTTTAAGGATCGTCGGGTAGAGGACAAGGTATTCCTGGACACACCGGCACAGCAAAAATGGGCACAAAAACCTGTTAATCTAACCTGGGAAGCAGTATATGACCGCAAGCCGGACGTCAATCAGATCGGCAGACTTCCTGGTGTGAATGTTATCAGTCCTACCTGGTTCAGCATCGTCAATGGAGAAGGCCAGGTTGAGAGCAAGGTTGATCCGGCCTATGTGAACTGGGCGCACAGACAGGGAATAGAGATATGGGCGCTGCTCAGCAACAGCTTTGAACCTGAACTGACCTCCAAAGCGCTTGCCAGCTATGAAAGCCGTATGAGCATTATCAGTCAGATCATCGCTTATACGACCCGTTACCAGATTGATGGCATTAATATTGATTTCGAGAGCGTGAAGACGGAGGACGGGGATGAGGTTACCCAATTCGTTAGAGAGCTGAGGCCGTATGCGCGGCAGCATGGCTTGATATTATCTATAGATGTGACCCCCAAGTCGAACAGTGAGCTGTGGTCCAAATTTCTGGACCGCAAGACGCTGGGAGGGCTGGTTGACTATATGATGGTGATGGCCTATGACGAGCACTGGGCTTCAAGTCCGGAAGCCGGTTCGGTCTCCTCACTGCCTTGGGCTGAGAAAACGATGCGTCGTATCCTCGAAGAAGACAAGGTACCGGCCAGCAAGCTGGTGTTGGGAATCCCTTTGTACACGAGGGTATGGACCGAGGCGGCGAACACCGATGGGACGACCAAAGTAAGCTCCAAAGCAATCGGAATGGAATCCGCACAGAACATTTTGCAGGATCAAAAGCTTAAACCTCAATTCTTGAAGGATATAGGCCAAAACTATGTGGAGTACCAGGCTAAGGAGGGGCTTCGACGGATCTGGCTGGAGGATGAAGAATCCCTTAACCGGAGGGTAGAACTGGCCGAATCTTTGAAATTGGCTGGCATCGCTACGTGGACCCGCAGTCTGGCAAGCTCTGACGCATGGAATGTTCTCAAGACGTTCCAAAAACAAAACTGACAAATGTAACAGCCATCATTTTATTTATTTATCGACAAGAGGCAACACGTTCAGGTCTCCGCCATGTGCGGAGGCTTTTTTATTAAGACATTAGTAGCAGAAAAAATGGATTTTCTTTTATAAAATGCATCGTTGGTTGCAGGCGCTAAATGAATCTCATAGCAGGAATGAGTAGTGGTTTTGTAGAAATATGTTATAACTGCAATGGCGGTACACCGTTATGAATTGTATGGAGGGGAACGTGGAATTGACCAATCTATCTGTAATAGCCAAAGAGTCGATTGAGTTCAATGCTGTTGGTGCCGTTGCTTATCATCAGCCTGTTCAGGCATTTTATGGATCGCTGCTGCAGGATTTTGAGATGCTGGTGATTATCGTGTGTGAGCGTAAGGATGATTGGTGCGAAGTGCGGCATTCCATTTGTGGTGAACAGCGTTATCAGGTTATGTATGTATCGACCTCCTATATCGAGACTGGAATGATTCAGGGCGGTTGTCACTCTCTCTTTAGATATATTGCTGAAGGAGATATTTTGTGGCAGGCAGATCAACAGATCGAACGTATCCGGGAACGGGTTGCTGTGTTTACGGATCAGCAGAAGGAGAAGCGGCTTCTGAAGGAATTTGCATGCTTTCTATATTACTATGTAGAAGGGAAACGCTACCTGGCAGAAGGGGATGTAGTAGATGCTTACCACAATGTGCTTGAATCGCTGGGACACTGGGCCAAAATTGAACTGATTGAACGCGGCATCCGGCCAGAGGATGGGGTGTGGGCACAAGTGCGGGGGCTCAATCGCGGAGTCTACAAGCTTTATGAGGAACTAACGATCAGCACAGAAACTTTGTCACAGCGTGTGGAGCTTGTCCTTTTAGCCTGTGAGTTTTCGGTCATGTCCAAAATGGGAGAGTGCACAGCGCTTTTGCTCCGGATTTTGCGCAGTCGCCGTGAGCCTTGGAGTATTGAAGAGTTGACCATGCACCCAGAACTGCAGCATATAAGTGTAGGACTGCCGCTGGTTATAAGGAAACTGGTGTATCGTTCGCTGGTGAAGGAGCTGCCAAGGTGGAAGATGTCTTCATATGAGGGAAGAGAGTTATGCTATATCGTGGATTAATGCGACTAAAGCACAGAGTGCCTGGGGAGTTTAAGTAAAGGGTTGACTCAACCGGCAGCAGCATGATACATTAGAGCTCGCCCCTAGAAGGGGAGAAATGATGGAATCGAGCAAATGATGTCGAGAATTATTTGCGAAAAATAAAGCTTGACGAATCGCTCGGTTGCATGATATATTATAAGAGTTGCTGCTGAGTTAAAAAACTTAGTAACAATGCTAACTGAATGGCTTGATCTTTGAAAACTGAACAACGAGTGAGTATGGCTGTTGCGCAAGTAACAGCAAACCATGAGATTTATATCTCGTCAGATTCAAAATGAGCTTATCGCTCTTTTCAATACTTTATTGGAGAGTTTGATCCTGGCTCAGGACGAACGCTGGCGGCGTGCCTAATACATGCAAGTCGAGCGGGGTTT
>NZ_JAUQTB010000001.1 GCF_030580655.1 Paenibacillus lacisoli | reverse complement strand
TCACTCGTCCCCTCGTTTGTTTTCATTTTATTTCATACGAGGGTGTTTATCGACTGCATTTTTATCGTAGCACTCCATGATCTGCAAGGGAAGCTTAGTACTGACAATCAATCGCTGCTATACGAGGATATTCACCATGAGTCGCTTCAATTGGTATTTAGGGATCTTGGCGAAGTGGAATTACATAGTATAAGCTCTGTTCAGAGGCAGGTCATTTAAGATTTGCAGAATGGGTTAACCCTGGATAAAGGTAGTATTTTAAGAAGATAAGAAACAAGGATAAAATCGTAAAAACTCTGCAGCTTTGTTATACAAACTGAACTTTTGAATTAAATGCGAATACACAGTCGGTCAATGACTTCATCCGGTCTGGAATTCACCCGTTTCATAAAGGCAGCGACATTGATGCGAATGTGGTAAAACTTCTTGTAAACACGTTATGGACCACATCACTCTTCAACCTGCGTCCAGAAAGTGAATAAAAGCTGGCGTATCTTATCGCTCACCATCGCGGTAGAGCACGTAGCCCGTCTCATAGTTCAATACGCCAAACAGTTTCGCGCCTTCATGACGGCCATACATAGGAACTTTTCGCTGTTGCCCTACCGGAAACCAGTTATATTGCAGTGACTGATATGCCCGAATCATATACTCATCCTCAAACAGTAAGTGGTCGATCTCTTGGTTCATCAACTTTTTTTAGAGATGGAAAGGTATTCGACTTAAAAGCCTCCTGTTCTTCAGGGTCGGCCAGTTCCATCGTATAGGTCGCCTTGGTATGGCTGAATCCCAGTCGATGCAGCAGCACCGACATCCCTTTTTCCGTGTAGCGTTCTCCAAATTTACGCTCGACGAAGAGCATGGCCAATTTTAGAGTCCAGGTATACTTGGCCTCGATCCCCACGTCAACTGGCCGCTTGTTAGCCATCGTGTCGGCAAGGTTCTGTTCTTGCTCATCGGTAAGTCGGCGAGGTTTACCGGGTGAATGTCCAAGTGCTAAACCCTCAATTCCATCACGCTCGTAGCTATGAATGTATCCAGCGGTCGTTTTCTCTGTACGTTTAATCATCTTTGCGATCGCTTTAATCGTACGACCTTCAAGACGATGAAGAACGGCTAAATAACGCTCATACATTCGCTTGTCGGAAGTTTCACGGAGGGCTTGTTCAATACTATGTTTTCAATCTGTAATTGTCATATGATCACATCCTAAATGCTTGTTGTTCCCTTTATTACCCTGTTTAGGAGTGAACGATTTTAGAAAGAGTAGTTCTTTATTTCAGTCTATATAGTAGAGTTTTTTTGAGGAAAACATGACTGAATTAGGTATTATGAACTATTTGAGTACATGATGATAAAAGACTATATATAGATAAATTAGTTCTTTGGAATGAAGACTTTATGACTATTCGCGATTAAGATGTAAAAAGTATCTTTTAAGTATTTATTTAGGAGGAAAAAGATGAAAAGCAAAAAAATTGGCATATTAATTGTTACGTTTGCTCTATTGTGGATTCTTACTCCAAGCCATTCAGCGTTTGCAGCAAATACCTATAAAGGAGGGCTTCTGGATGGTTTGACCTTGCAGAAGGGAACCTCAATTGGCAGCCCCGCGGCTGTGGGAACTACATTGCTGACCGATGATGATGCCGCTACTTCTGAAGTTGTGCAATCCAATAATTTCATTTGGTACAGCTTCTCTGCACCTCAGAAAATATCAGCGGTAATGTTGAGAAAATCTGGTGTAGGAACTATAGAATTCTATGATGCAACCAATGCGTTGCTGTTATCCTATACTCCGGTAGGAAATGATACGATGGAATCTCTTCCTCAAGCTTTAGATAATGTGACGACGGTCGTCTTAAAAGGCAATTCAATCAGAGTCTATGAGTGGAATGTATACACAACGCCATCCGCTCCGCCATCCCCTACAGCAATTAATTGGATTCAGGCAGGAGACCAAGTAGTTAATCTGGAATGGAATACGATTGCCGCGAAATCTTATACTGTGAAAAGAGCTGTGTCTTCTGGAGGACCTTACACAGTTATAGCTTCCTCAGTTACAAGTGTTAATTATCAAGATACAAATGTAAATAACGGCACTACATACTACTATGTTGTGAGTACTAATAACGAATTTGGGGAGAGTGCTAACTCGCCTGAGAAGAGCATAAAACCTAGTTCCACTAAGTATACTAATGGATTGCTAGATGCTGTTGCACTAAAAGTGGGCAAGAATATTAAAGATGGTTCTGATTCAACAAAGTTACTTACTGATAACGATGTGTCTTCGGTTAGTAGTTTATTGATCGTAGCTGGTAATAATAATAACATTGTTTGGCATCAATTTGAGAAACCACAAAACATATCATCCGTCATTGTCAATAAAAGCGGTATAAATAATGCAACCATCGAATTTTATAATGCAAAAGACTTGCTACTAATGTCATATTCAACGGTAACTAGTGATGGGGTAGAGTCACTGCCGCAACAGGTAAAAGATGTAACAACCGTTGTTCTTAGAACACAATCATCAGTTAAAGTCTACGAATGGAACTTATTTGGAACTTCAACAAATCCGCCCAATACAACTGCGATCAGCTGGATTCAAGGTGGGGACAAAATTGTTAATTTGGAATGGAAATCTACAGGAGCTAAAAGTTATAACATCAAACGAGCTTCGTCTTCAGGAGGGCCCTACGCTACTATTGCGACTGGTGTAACCGGCACAGAGTATAAAGATAAGAAAGTAGTAAACGGTACTACTTATTACTATGTGGTTAGTTCAGTGAACGAGGCTGGGGAAAGTGGGAATTCCGCAGAGAAAAGCATGGCGCCAAGCGCAACAAAGTTTACGGGAGGATTGCTTGATGGGCTTACTTTGCAGTCAGGGAGTGCCTACCCGAACGCTACGGGAACCGTGCGAGAACTAACGGATAACAGTGTTGCTACCTCTGCCATGATTCGCCCGACTTTTATGGTATGGTACACTTTTTCTTCTCCTAAAGAGATCACTAGTGTTGTTGCTGCTGAATCTAACATAGCTCAAGATTCCACAATAGAATTTTATGATGATAAAAACGAACTTTTACTTCGTTATACTACAATGACTCTGGATTCAATAGAGACTCTTCCTGTACCAGTAGCGAATGTAAAAACGGTGGTGCTAAAATCAAGCACGGGTATTGGAAGAGTGTATGAATGGAATGTATTTGGTGCGGGAGTAGAACAACCAACCGAGGAGCTTACGCTGTCTGCGGCTGGATCCGAGCAGAAAGTGATTTTGGACTGGAACCTGATTTCCCAAGCCTCTAATTACGTGATTAAACGTGGAACAACAGTAGGTGGTCCATACAAAGAAGTCGCTGCAGTATCGGGTACAACTGCAACCTACACAGATTTTTCTGTAGCAAATGGTACGACCTATTATTACGTCGTTACCGCTGTTATCGGGACCAGCACTTTAGCTTCTTCCAATGAAGCTTCGGCTACACCAAAGGCTAGTGCAGGTGAAGAGCCGAACCCTAATAATCCTACTACGCCACCTGTTGACGAGAACTCTGGTGATCGCGCAATATTATCAATTATGTTGAATACTGGAGAAGTGAAAGAATATGATCTTTCAATGGGAGAGGTAAACGCATTTATCAATTGGTATGAACAGCGAGCGGATGGAACGGGAAGGATTACTTTTGCAATCGATAAACATAGCAACAACAAAGGACCATTTAAAAATCGAAAAGACTATATCATTTTTGACAAGATCATTACTTTTGAAGTGAACGCTTATGATGCATTAAACAACAATTATTAAAATTTATACCAAACCCCTGCGGCTTTGTTGCAGGGGTTTGGTATTTTATCATTTTAGCATACATACTTTACTAAGCCATGGCGTCACTATCTATTCAGCAGGAATGAGAGATAGAGTCTGCTCCATGGCTGTTCAGTATAACAGCATTTGGAGCAGCATCGCTAAATTACTTAGAGAAACATTAGATGTTGTACTATAAGATTAAAAGATACTCGCGTACTGTATTCCAGCAAATTAAAGCCTCACGCAGGTAAGGAGATCAAACAGATGAAATCAATATACAATAAAATTGAAGCCCTATCTGATATTCATGCGAACGCTGTTCAATGACGGCATCCTTCACTGGATCAAGACCTTCCAACCCCAATGGATTTATGAAAATATGATGTTCTGTCATGGAACACCGGATAGCAATTATACGTACCTGACCGAACAGGTGACTCCTGACGGGGCAGTATCCAGGTCTCCTTAACAGCTTGCTGAGGAGCTGCAGCATATTCAGGCAGATTATATTTTCTGCGGCCACAGCCATGTAGGTTGGACAATCGCCCCGAGGAGGTTGGAATAGAGCAGATTTTAGTTGAGTATGACTGGAATGAAGCGGGCCGGCAAGCGAGGCGAACAACCGACCTGATTATGCAGTTCCCATTAAGATCGGATACACGGAAAAAAAGTCTACCTAATATTGGAATATAGTGTTAGGATATTTTTAATGTATACATATCGCTTGACCCGGCTGTCACTGCAGCGGGGTTCTTTTCATTATGGCTTAGGAGGGTGACGGATGATACGCAGCAAGGAGAACGCAGAGCGTTATAATTGGGGAGAGAACTGTGACGGTTGGCGGCTCGTCGATGAGACTGAGCGCAGTATAATCCATGAGCGTATGCCGCAGCATACCAGTGAGACCCGGCATTATCATTTGCAGGCCAAGCAATTTTTCTTCGTATTATCGGGTTGTCTGCAGATCGAGATCGAGGGGAGCATCAACGAGCTTCGTGAAGGAGAAGGCATTGAGGTAATTGCCGGGCAGCGTCATCGGGCTTTTAACAGTGCGGGCGAAGATGTTGAGTTCCTGGTGATCTCCAATCCCAATACGCGAGGCGACCGGTTCGAGGTGGAGCAGGAAGAGGGAACTTAATCGTAGTAGGGGGACAGGTATTATGGAAAATCGTGTGGAAGAGCGTCTGAAGCAGCTCGGAATCGTCCTGCCGACAGCCGGCAATCCTGCAGCGAGTTATACGAACTATGTCATTGTGAACGGGCTCATGTTCGTGTCAGGCAAGGGACCGGCAGGTCACCCCAAAGGGAAGCTGGGACAAGAATATACAACAAGCGAGGGTCAGTATTTTGCCCGACTGGCAGGGATTGAAGTCTTAGCTGTGCTAAAAGATGCGCTGGGTTCACTGGATCATGTGCGGCGTGTGGTCAAAATTCAGGGCTTTGTCAATGCTGCGCCGGATTTTGAGGAACATCATAAAGTGCTTGATGGCTGTTCTGACCTTATGCTGGATGTATTCGGAGAAAAGGGGGTCCACGCCAGATCCGTACTGGGCGCTGTATCGGTTCGTGACAACCTGCCAATCATTGTAGACTCTATTTTTGAAGTGAGGGTGTAGACGGGATGTGCCGAAGAGCATAAGGGGATCTTTTCTAGCAATCGCAGTCTCTGGTTCGTGCCCTGTTCGTATATGTTGTACAGCGCAGACAGATTCAACCCACTGCCTAATGAGAAAAGCTTATCTGGCTTGTGATAAGGCGGGGGCTTTTCAATTTGGTAAATGGTGTTTACTGGTAATGAATCCTTGCTTATAATCAATCCCGTAGACGATTTAATAGAATCATGGTTATCGTTAGGAGAGGACAGCATTGTTTTCCAGTAAACCACAAGCGCACAACAATGATCCGGACGGACAGGCAGGCTTGAATAAAGCATTGCAGGCAGATTGTGAATCATGCTTTGGCTTGTGCTGCACGGCACTTCCTTTTGCCGCTTCAAGTGACTTTGCCTTGGACAAAGCTGCTGGCCAGCCGTGCCGTCATTTGCAGAAAGATTACCGCTGCGGTATTCACAGCTCTCTAAGAGCCAAAGGATTTCGCGGCTGTACGGTGTATGATTGCTTTGGTGCAGGACAGAAGCTGTCGCAGCAGACCTTTGCAGGGAGAGACTGGAGGGAGAATCCGGCATCGGCAAATCTCATGTTCGAAGTCTTCCCGATATTGTGGCAGCTGCAGGAATTAAAGTGGTATCTGACACAGGCATTGTCTTACGAGCCCCCAGTCCCGTTACATACTCAGCTCCGAGAAGCCTTGGAAGAGACCTGCAGACGGAGTGATTTGGATCCGCAGTCTTTACTCAAGATCAGTGTCTCCGTCTGGCGGGCTGAAGTGAACGTTCTGCTGCTGGAGATCAGCGAGCAGATGAGGTCATCGGCCGAACAGCCTGCGGGCAAACCTTCTCCGGAACGCCGGAAGACCGGCCGCGGGGCCGATCTGATTGGGGCCAAGCTGCAGGGGGCAGATCTCCGGGCTGTGAACCTGCGTGGAGCCTATTTGATTGCTGCTGATCTGAGAGGAGTTGACCTGCGCGGGGCCGATCTGATTGGAGCCGACCTGAGGGACGCAGATCTCCGAGGAGCAGATTTGTCGCAAACCCTATTCCTGACCCAGCCTCAGCTGAATGCAGCGAAGGGAGACGGGGAAACCCGCCTGCCGGAGGGATTTGCTATTCCGGAGCACTGGTTGTTGCCTTAAAATTTATTAGAGGCAGGCTTTCGTTTATCTTCGCTTCAGAAGAGGTAATAGATACTAGCAGACGGGTCCGGCCATGCCGGAGCCAAGCATGCAGACAGAAGAATATCAATCTATTACGAAGGAGAGAATTCGTATGGAATCAGTGACAGTAGGATATAAGGTGAACGAAGCGATCGGCAGCCAGCGTGTGATCTGGAGCGAAGATAAGTCCATGCAGATGGAGATCGAAGCGGACTTTTCTAACTTTGATGCTGTGCGGGATGAGGCAGAGACCAAGATCAGTGAAGAGGAGAATATTCCTCCCAAAGAGATAAAAATCCTTAATCTGGAACGCGTGTCCGGCTAAGGGGAGGATGTTTGGAAGCGAAGACCACAATATAAGAATACGAAATGAAAGACCTGCCTAACACTTCGGATCACGAAATGTCGGCAGGTCTTTTTGCTTTACTTAGAGATGGGGCCTTTGCAAAGGGTTTGGTTATCCGGGCTCCTCCCGTTCACGTTGGTACCTGTACACCTTGGCCCGCTAACTTGAAAGGGGTTGAGCCCTGGCTGAATGTCCGCTGAAAGGTCAATGGCTGCCTAGAAAATGCTCCAGTCCAGCTCCTGGGACAGACGCTCGAGCAGGTGCACGCCCGCAATGCTGTTGCCTTTGCTGTTCAGGGCGGGCCCAACGACACCGATGCCGTATTGTCCCGGTACCAGCGTCAAAATCCCTCCGGATACCCCGCTCTTCGCCGGCAGCCCCGCCTGGATGGCAAACTCTCCGGAAGCATTGTACATCCCGCAGGTAATCATAAAGGTCTTGGCGATCTGTACGTACCGGCGTGGAATGAGCGTATCCCCGGTCAGCGGATCCTTTCCGTCAAAAGCCAGAATCAAACCCATACGGGCCAGATCGGCACAGGTCACTTCAATAGCGCAGTGACGGAAATATACTTCGAGCACATCTTCGACACTGCTGCCGCCAAGTACTCCGTTATCCAGCAGGAAATAGGCGAGGGAGCGGTTGCGGTGTCCGGTCTCCGACTCGGAATGATAGACGTCCATATTGTAGTCCAGTGTATCGCTGCCGGCCAGCCGGCGGAAGAATTCCAGAATGCGTGCAGATTTCTCTTCAGGTCCGTCACCTACGATCAGCGAGGAGATCGTAATAGCACCAGCATTAATGAACGGGTTAAAAGGTATCCCCGGCCGCACCAGCTCCAGCTTCAGCATAGAATTAAAATCATCTCCGGTCGGTTCCATGCCCACCTTGGCAAAAATCGCTTCTTCCCCGTGATCCATAAGAGCGAGAATGAGGGTGAACACTTTAGAAATGCTCTGCAGGGTGAAGACATGACCGCAGTCGCCGGCAGAGACATGTTCGCCATTGCCGCACATGATGTGAATTCCCAATGCCTCTTGCGGAGCTTTGGCCAGCTCAGGGATATAGGCGGCTGTACTGCCATGCACGGTCTGAAGCCGGCTCGTTTCCAGCCACTGCGGCAGGACAGAGTTAATGAATTCATAGTTTTTAGCGGAAGTCATAGGGGAATTCCTCCTTCATGATCAACGAATAAGCAAAAAGTGATTTATCATATGATTTTTGTTTTGGATCAGCAGATTATGGGGCCAAAGGTGACATGCCGCTGCGATACTGTCCGGGCGTGATGCCGGTTACTTTCTTGAACGCCTTCGTAAAATAACTCTGATCATTAAAGTTCAGCAGACTGCAAATATCAGACAGTGAATAATCCGAGAGCCTCAGGAGCCGCTTGGCCTCTTCCACACGTTCCTGGCGGATATAATCGGTCAGGCCGGTGCCGACTTCTTTCTTGAACCGTCTGGAAAGATAGCCGGGATGGAGCCCGGTGGCTTCGCCAAGCTTTTGCAGGGAAAGGTCATCGTAAATATGGCTGAAAATATAGCGTCGGCACTCCACAACCGGTTTGGAGAAGGGGAGTTCCCGGTTTTCCCGGACACGCCGGGTGAAATCCATCATCGCATGATCGAGCAGCTTCTGCACTTCGCCTGAGGTCGTCTGTTCCTCAATCTGCTGAATGTAGAGATCGCTGAGTGTAAAAGCAGTCTCCTCTTCCATACCCCCTTCGATCGCTGCCCGGGTATATAGAGTGATGCCACAGATTCCCAGATTCTTCTGGTTGCGAAGAGGGCTTTTGCGTGACAGGGTACCATATTTGGCTTCTCTGCGCTGAACCTCGGCCCAATGCAGCATTTCATGCTCATGCCCTTCACGAATGAACTGGAGCATTTGTTTCTCATAACGGTAATTATGATGCAGGTCAAAATTTTGACGGCTGACAGCAAGGCTGCGGATCAGCTGCTCATCCGTATGAATCATCTCCGTTCTCATGTTCTGCAGATGCACGTCGGCGATATCCAGCTGCTGGCGGTAGATGCTGTAATGGATCAGCATGCCGGCCTGCAGCAGACTTGTTTTACCCACTACGGAAGTAGAAGCGCTCCTGTTCTGAACCGCAGCCTCACCATCAGACTCGTTGTTCGCTTCAAGCAGCCGAACCGGTCCCATCATAACGTGACCCAGGAAGTCACTGCCGTTCTGCAGCCGGATCGTTAGGAAGCTTTCCCCGCCAGCCAGACGGTGAATTAGAGGAAGGGTCGACTGATACACTTCGGACTCCGTATCCATCAGCAGATGATGCAGTACCTCATAGGCTGCTTCTTCGCCGGCTTCAGCTAGCGGAGCAAGCCCTATAGACGGTTCGCCCTTTTCGTTCACGACGACAACCGGAAATTTGTAGCTCTCTGAAGCCAGTTTGCACACATATTCCATCTCTGCCAGCGAGCTGTACACGTTGTTCATTCATCTGCCAATCCTTTCTTTTCTTATTACCCTATCGCCTATCGTACAGTCATTGTTCTCGATTTAGCAACAGAATAACAGCTGTAATTGATTCGAAAAATACAATATAGATGCGAATAATACCATACGCTTTGTTTAAAAGCGATTACAATGATGAAGAAAGCTCTTACACAACCATCAGGCAGCGCTAAGAAATTTTTGAAGGTGTCTGCTGCAGCAAGCATCACAATTCGAATTTATCCATATAGAAGGCGGGGCGTTACAAATGGCAAGAGACATTAAACAGCTGATTTCACAAATGACATTAGAAGAGAAAGCCGGCATGTGTTCCGGTCTGGATTTTTGGCATCTCAAAGGTGTAGAACGACTGGGGATCCCATCCATTATGGTAACCGACGGGCCTCACGGCCTGCGCAAGCAGGCACAGTCAGCGGACCATCTGGGTCTCCACGACAGTGTGCCCGCAACCTGCTTCCCGTCAGCAGCCGGTATTGCCAGCTCCTGGGACCGTGATCTGATTGAGAAGATGGGGCAGGCCCTTGGCGAAGAGTGCCAGGCTGAAGATGTAGCCGTTCTCCTCGGACCAGGTGCGAACATCAAACGTTCTCCGCTGTGCGGCCGTAACTTTGAGTATTTTTCTGAAGATCCGTATTTGTCTTCCCAATTGGCGGCCAGTCATATCCGCGGGGTACAGAGCCAGGGTGTCGGCACATCCCTCAAGCATTTTGCTGTGAACAACCAGGAGCATCGCCGGATGTCGGTGGATGCGGTTGTGGATGAACGTACTTTGCGTGAAATTTACCTGGCAAGCTTTGAGGGAGCCGTCAAAGAAGCACAGCCATGGACTGTCATGTGCTCCTACAATCAGGTGAATGGAGAATATGCTTCCGAGAATGAGATGCTCCTGACCGATATTCTGAAAAAACAGTGGGGACATGAAGGTTTTGTGGTCTCTGACTGGGGCGCTGTCAATGAACGTGCCGAAGGGCTGAAAGCAGGACTTGAGCTTGAAATGCCCTCCAGCAGTGGAGTAGGTGACGCCAAAATTGTAGAAGCTGTACGCAGCGGTGAGCTGGAAGAAGAAGTGCTGGACCGCGCAGTAGAGCGGGTGTTGAATGTAATCTTCCTGGCCGTCGACAACAAAAAGGAAAATGCAGCCTATGACCAGAATGAGCATCATGAGCTGGCCCGCGTCGTAGCCCGTGAGAGCATGGTGCTCCTCAAGAACGAAGACGCGATTCTGCCTCTGCAGAAGGACAGCCGCATTGCGGTTATCGGTCAATTCGCCCAAAAACCGCGCTATCAGGGCGGCGGCAGCTCACACATCAAGCCAACCCGTCTGGATCATATCTACGATGAACTAGTTCGAGCAGCCGGTGCATCAGCCAGTGTGACTTATGCCGCAGGCTATGATCTGAATAAAGATGAAGCAACTTCAGAATCTCTGCAGGAAGCAGCGGATCTGGCGGCTGCAGCAGATACAGCGGTTCTGTTCCTCGGTCTTCCGGACAATTATGAATCTGAAGGTTATGACCGGACGCATCTTCGTCTGCCGGACAGCCAGTTAAAGCTGCTGGAAGCCGTAACAGCGGTGCAATCCCATGTTGTCGTTGTATTAAGCAATGGCTCTGCCGTTGAGATGCCGTGGCTTGGTGATGTCAAAGGGGTGCTGGAAGCCTACTTGGGCGGTCAGGCATTGGGCGGCGCGATTGCGGATCTTCTGTTCGGCGTGGTGAGTCCTTCCGGTAAGCTGGCGGAGACATTCCCGCAGAAGCTTGCCCATACACCGGCCCACCTGAACTTCCCTGGGGAAATGGACCGTGTAGAATACAAAGAGGGGCTATTCGTCGGATACCGTTATTATGATGCCAAGGAGATCGAACCGCTCTTCCCATTCGGTTATGGCCTGAGCTATACCGAGTTTGAATACTCGAATCTTCAGGTTGACCGCAAACAGCTGAACGACAGTGATAAGCTGAAAGTAAGTGTCACAGTAACCAACACGGGTTCAGTTACAGGAAAAGAAATTGTACAAATCTACGTCAATGATGTTCAGAGCACAGTGATCCGTCCGCAAAAAGAACTGAAGGGTTTTGCCAAAGTAGAGCTTCAGCCCGGTGAATCGCGTACCGTTGAAGTAACCCTCGACCGCCGTGCATTTGCCTATTATGATACAGACCTGCAGGAATGGCATGTGGAGAGCGGCGAGTTCTTTATCCTGGTCGGCAAATCTTCAAAGGAGATTGTCTTGTCCAAGTCGGTGACTGTGAATGCTCCGGCAAAGCCGGAACGCCCGGTGACACGTAACTCCCTGGTTGGTGATCTGCTGCATGAAGGCCGCCTGAGCGAAGAGAAGCGTAAGCATGTCATGGATTACGTCCAGTCTTCCATGGGACTGTTCAGTGCATCTGAGGATGACGAGGACGGAAATCCGGAGATGATGGAAGCGATGATGCGCTACATGCCTCTGCGCGCTGTGATTGCCTTTGCCCCGGATAGCGAAGGGGAGAAGAAGCTGCAGAGCCTGATCTCCACATTGAACAGCTGATCACTGCCTAACAGCTTCAGCTGTACCGAAAAAAGAGAGTTTGCCGGATGTAGCTGGCAGGCTCTCTTTTTTTAATAGATTGAACGGAAATAAGGGAATGTATGTTCTTAAAATAGTTGTTTTGGCCCATTGAGGCCGTGAGTCGAGCGTGTTAAGATGAACCGGTTCTACAACCCGATACAGAAAGGAAATTTGACATCATGATGGGAAGAGCTCATCTGGTCATCGGCACCGGGGTGTCCCTGTCACTGCTGCATCTGCAGGGAGTTCCGGTTACTGTGGGCGCGGCGGCAACAGCTCTGGTCGGATCGCTGCTGCCTGATATTGATGAGCCCAATTCACTGCTGATGACTCGCACGATGCCGAACGGTATGCTCCGTGTTCTGCAGCTGGCCATGGTCATTCTGGCAGTCTGGCTGTGTGTGGACGGGGCAGTACAGTCTCCGTGGAACATCGTCTTATCGCTGGCCATCGCGGCTGTATCCTTCCTGCCTTTCCGTGCCCTCCGCAAAGTGCTGATGCTGATCATCGGAGTGGGGCTGGCCGTCTACGGCGGGGATTATACTCCGTGGAATCTGGTTGCCGGGTGCCTTCTTGTCGTCTGCACGGTGCTTCCGCACAGGGGCCTGACTCATACTGTCTATGGTCTTGCTGTATGGACCGCACTGCTTTACGGAACGACATCGAACAGCGGTGACAGCATTTGGCTGGCAGGCGGAATAGCCTACTTGCTGCATTTGCTGGCAGATTCCTTAACGAATCGCGGCATCAAGCCGCTGCCGCCGTTCAAATGGCGCCTGCGCTTCAATCTGATGAGCACCGGTACAAGACATGGTGCCATCGTGGAGAATGTGTGTATTTTGCTGACCCTGCTGCTGACTGGATTTGTATTTTTACCAGGCTGGGGATGGGGGAACTAGCCGTTCTTCAACTCTTATTGGGAATAGAAAAGGCCTTTCATGGCTGCTCTCGGGCAGCGGATGAAAGGCCTTTTTATTAACGTTCAGGCTTATGCCTGTTCAATAATGGTGTTCAAGGTGGTGCGATCCAGATTCTGTACGAGCTTGATCAGCAGCTCTTTCGCTGCATCATAATCGTCGGTATGCAGAATGGAGGATGAAGTATGGATATAGCGGGCGCAAACACCGATTACGGTGGATGGTACCCCGATGCCGCTCAAATGAACTTGTCCTGCATCGGTACCCCCCGGTGAAATGAAGTATTGATATTTGATTTTGTGCGTGTCAGCCATATCTTTTACATATTCCACAACACCGCGGTGAGTCAGCATGGTCGGGTCAAATACACGCAGGAGCGCGCCGTGGCCCAGGTGGCCGAAGGCTTTTTTGTCCCCGGTCATGTCGTTCGCCGCACTGCAGTCCAAGGCAAAGAAGATATCCGGCTGAATCAGATTCGCTGCCGTACGCGCACCGCGCAGGCCCAGCTCCTCCTGAACGGTAGCGCCCGAGTAGATCGTGTTCGGCAGCTTCGTCTTATGCAGGGCTTCCAGCAGCTCGATAGCCAGTCCGACACCGTAACGGTTATCCCAGGCTTTGGCCATAATTTTCTTCGGATTCGCCAGCGGGGTGAAGTCACATACCGGGACAATGGCTGTGCCAGGCACGATGCCCAGGTCTTCCGCTTCCTTCCGGCTGTCTACGCCGATATCCAGGTACATCGATTTCAGATCAACGGGACGGTTGCGCTGGGAATCATCCAGCAGATGGGTTGGGGTAGAGCCTACAATTCCAAGAACCGGTCCATTTGGCGTGATTACCTGCAGGCGCTGAGCCAGAACGACCTGGCTGAACCAGCCGCCGAGCGGCTGGAATGTAATCATACCCGTCTCGGTAATTCCGTTAACCAGGAAGCCTACTTCGTCAAAATGACCCGCGACCATTACTTTGGGACCGTTCTCCTCACCGCGCAGCACCCCGAAAAGGCTGCCCAGCCGATCCTGTACAAACTCCTCCGTATATGCAGACATCTTTTCTTTGACCCAGGCGCGAAGCTCGCGCTCATGACCCGGAACCGAAGGGAATTCGGTTAGGGTTTTGAACAATTCCAGCGTTTGCTGTTCCATCTCGCTATTCACTCCTTCAAATTAATCAACCAGTGGTTATCCATTCTAGTATGAAGGCATCTGCCGGTATTGTCCATTACTTGGGAAAGGTACAAGCACGGTACCTGCACCCGGTACATACGGTATAACGGGCTGCCAGAAGCAGCTGTCGGAAGGGAGTCCTCGACCATGTTAACGGTAGAACGTGCTGTACAGGTTATCCTTATTCTTGTTCTGTTTCTGCTGCTCGTCATCGCGATTTTCTTCCTTTAATACTCACCGGAATGGTCAGGGTTTATGTATGCTTTTCACGGCAGGACCTGGTGTCCTGTCCTGGGTCCGATTGGACAAGCAAGATGAGCGATCTTTTTCCAATCATAACAATCAGGATCTAAGCGAATAATGTAAGCATCAAATACCAAGATGGAGGTGCGCGCAGTATGTCATCTACAACCCAGCAGGGCGGTGGAATCCGCAAAGAGAGTCCCGCTTTGTCTCTGAGCCAGGAGGAATATAAGTCCATTGCCAAAAAGCATGAGCCCAAGCGGAAAGCGTTCGCGAACTGCCTGCGGGCTTTTGTCGTCGGCGGATTGATTTGCGTGTTGGGTCAGGCGATCATTGAATTTTTCAAAGCAGCCTTCGACATGACTGCCAAGGAAGCCAGTAATCCTACCGTTGCCGTTCTGGTACTGATCTCGGTCATTCTCACTTCGCTTGGTGTGTATGACAAGATGGCTCAATTCTCAGGTGCGGGTACTTCTGTGCCGGTAACAGGCTTTGCCAACTCCATGTGTTCGGCGGCGCTGGAGCACCGTTCCGAAGGACTGGTGCTTGGTGTAGGCGGCAATATGTTCAAAGTAGCAGGCGCAGTTATCGTATTTGGTGCTGTCGCCGCTTTTATCATCGGCATTATTTATGCAGTCCTTGGCGTGGGGGGAAATCATCTATGAAGCGGGTCGGTGGGCATACGTGGGAGTTTGAATCCGGTACACGAATAATGGCCAGTGCGACCGTGGTCGGCCCTGAAGAAGGACAAGGCCCGCTGTCTCTGGACTTTGACTACATTTATGACAACTTGAAGATCAATGAGAGCACCTGGGAGAAAGCGGAACGCCGCTTGTTCGAACAGGCAGGAGAGCTCGCCTTGGTGAAAGCAGGTATTCAGAAAGAAGATCTGCAGTTTTTTATTGGCGGAGACCTCATGAACCAGATTATCAGCAGCTCCTTTGCTGCCCGTAAACTGGCGGTGCCTTATCTGGGCGTCTTCGGCGCCTGCTCCACATCGATGGAAAGCCTAGCCCTCGCCGCGTTGATTGTGGATTCGGGCGGTGCGGACCATGTTCTGGCCGGAACCTCAAGTCATAACTGTACGGTTGAGAAACAGTTCCGCTACCCGACAGAATACGGTGCCCAAAAGCCGCCGACAGCGCAGTATACCGTAACCGCATCGGGCTGCGCCGTTGTAGCCCGCGAGGGGAACGGGCCGCTGATCAAGCGGGCAACGGTAGGCAGGGTGATGGACATGGGGATCAAGGATCCGTTCAATATGGGGGCTGCGATGGCGCCGGCGGCTGCAGACACAATCAAAACCCATTTTAAAGATACGGGACTGGTGCCAGGTTATTATGACCTTATTATTACCGGTGACCTTGCTTCAGTCGGATTGCCTATAGCCAAGGAGCTACTCAAGAACGAAGGTGTGGCCATGGACCAGACGGAATTCAGCGACTGCGGGCTGCTGATCTTTGACCGGGAGAAACAAAAGTATGTCATTGCCGGAGGAAGCGGCTGCGGATGCTCTGCTGCAGTTACGTATGGTCATTTGGTCCGGCGCCTGAATAAGGGAGAACTTAAAAAAATATTAGTTGTGGCCACCGGTGCGCTGCTGTCGCCGCTTTCTTATCAGCAGGGGGAAACGATCCCATGTGTGGCCCACGCCGTGGCACTCGAAGCGGAAGGAGGGAACAGCGAATGATCTTTGTATGGGCTTTTATTATCGGCGGTCTGATCTGTGTCGTGGGACAGCTTATGATGGATGTATTCAAGTTAACGCCTGCGCATACGATGAGTACCCTTGTCGTTGTTGGCGCCGTGGCGGATGCCGTGGGATGGTATGATCCGTTAGTCAAATTTGCAGGTGCGGGTGCCTCGGTTCCTATTACCAATTTCGGCAACTCCCTCGTTCATGGTGCGCTGACGGAACTGGAGAAGGACGGCTGGATTGGTGTCATCACCGGGATGTTCAGTCTGACTAGTGCAGGGATTTCAGCAGCTATCATTTTCTCCTTCATTGCAGCTCTTGTGGCCAGGCCGAAGGGGTAAGGATTTTTCTTGTTTATGAACCATAGATGAGCAAATGATTCGAACACCCTGAGACAAGTTTCAGGGTGTTTTGTCATGGGTATAACCGGGTATTTGGTCATAAAAAGAGGTTTAAGGCTCGCGGCAAGTGTACTATGAACCCGCCATCATGTACAATAATAGGAAAACCTGTCTTATTTTCATAAGATATTATACAATGAGGTTCACATTTTGTACGTTACAGGGTCTTTATTTACTTTTAGGAGGTTTCTGAATATATGCCCGTAAGCAAAGAATCCATTCAAATCGTATCAGCAGTACGTTCCAATCTGGAATCTGCCATTCTAGGCAAATCCTTCGAAATACAGCTTCTTCTTACCGCATTGCTGGCCGGCGGACATATTCTGATTGAGGATGTTCCAGGTACGGGCAAAACGCAAATGATTAAGGCGCTGGCCAAATCGATGCGCGGTGATTACCGCCGCGTTCAGTGTAATCCAGATATTCTGCCGAGTGATATCACAGGTGTCTCCGTATTTCACCCCCGCGAGGAACGCTTTTTCTTCCGGCCAGGTCCGGTCATGACCAACATTCTGCTGGCTGACGAAATTAACCGTGCGACGACCAAAACCCAATCGGCCCTGCTGGAAGTTATGGAAGAGCGTAATGTGACGGTGGACGGGGAGACCTATGAGCTGCCGCATCCGTTCATGCTGTGTGCAACTCAGAACCCGATTGATTTCGAAGGGACTTACATGCTGCCGGAAGCGCAGCTTGACCGGTTTATGCTGAAGATTAGTCTGGGTTATCCGGATGCTGCCACGGAAAAGGAGCTGCTTATGCGCCATCAGCAGGGCCAGCCTGTGGACAAGCTGCAGTCGGTTACGCATATGGATCAAATCTCAGCGATTCAGAAGGAGATTCGCCTTGTGTTTATGGATGAGGCGGTTACAAGCTATCTGCTGGATATCGTCCGCAGTACCCGTGAACATCCGTCGGTGCTGCTCGGAGCAAGTCCCCGGGCTTCACTGGCTTTCATGCAGGCTGCCAAGGCGTTTGCATTCCTGCAGGGCCGTGAATATGTCATTCCGGATGATGTGAAGACGCTGGCACCGCATGTGCTGGGTCACCGTATTCTGCTTCGGCCGGAGGCAAGACTGGATCACGCCAATTCGGCTGCGGTCCTGCAGACCATTCTGCAGAGAGTCAGTGTGCCTGTGCAAATGGAGCGGATTTAATCTATGAGCAAAATACGGACTGCCGGCAGGACCGGCAAGCCCTCATTTAAAATCTGGATGCTGCTGGCTGTCTGGCTGGTATGCCTGCTGTATGTCCTGTTTCAGGGCGGGAAAACGTCATTCATGCTCCTGTCCATGGTAACCCTGTTCGGGGTCTATTTGTGGCTTGGAGCATTCAGTGGTGTCCGTCGCGTCAGAGGCCGCAGGCATCTCGTCTCCGGTCCGGGCTACAGCGATCTGCTGCACGCCGGCGATCAGGTGCATGTTCAGCTGGACATGCAGATCCCGGGCTTCATGCCGCTGCCTTATATGATTGTCCGGGATGTGCTGAAACGCCATACAGGCGAATCCTGGTCGTTTGAGGAGAGCGTGATCCCGAACATGAAGGGAAAAGGTGAGCTGACCTTTCAGACGCCGCCGCTGGAGCGGGGGCTGTATCATTTTGCAGCTACGGAAAGTGTAACGGAAGATATATTCGGACTGATGGAACATAAAGGCCGGTTCGCTGCGCCCGGCGAATTTCGTGTGCTGCCCCGCAGTGTCTTCATTCCTTACTGGCATCTGTTTGACCGCAATTCCCGGTTATCCGGGCGGCAGACGACGTTAACCAAATCCAGACGGGAGACGACACAGATTAACGGGGTCCGCGATTATGTATATGGAGACAGGCTGTCGCGCATTCACTGGAATGCAACGGCCAAGACCGGCACCTGGAAGTCCAAGGAATTTGAACATGAATCCATTCCCAAAATCATGCTCGTCCTTGATACGATCGCCGAACATTATACCCGTGCAGAGCAGTTTGAGCTCGCCGTGTCTACTACGGCCTCCCTGCTGGATTACGGCACACGCGAACGTCTGGGTGTTGGACTCTGTACAGCAGGAGACAAGACGAGCCTGTTTGCGCCTTCTGAAGGGATGTCCGACCGACAGCGTATGCTTCATCACCTGGTCGATCTGTCGATGCAGAAGGGCGGGGGGCTTCAGGAACAGCTGGAGAATCAGCTGCGCCTGTTCCCGCAGGGTTCCTTCTTTGTCCTCATTTCTCCATTGACCGGGGATAGAGCCTTGCAGGTGCTGCGCTGGGCAGAGTCCCGCGGTTTTACACCCTGTCATATCGGCATTCAGACAGCGGAATCGCAGACGAATTCGGAGTGGACTGCGATGCTGCGGATGAGAGGCATTAAGAGCTTCTCAGTGAATCAGCTGCAGGAGCTGCCTACGGTGATGGGAGGGGGAACTATATCATGAAATGGCTCCGAGCCATGCGCTCATCCTGGCATCATGCATTTGCTGTTCTTTGGATCATGGTGATCGCCGTCCAATGGATTTCCTTCGGGTCATCCATCTGGTATGACGAAACATCCAGTCTTGTATTGGGAACATTAACGGTTCTGGCTGTCATTGAGATTCTGATTCCATTTCGTTCAATATGGAAGCTGCTTCTCAAGGCAGCTGCCGTTTTTTATATGTTGTTCCGAACCCTTCATACTTATGCTATCTATGAATTCAGCGGGCATTCGCTTAAGAATCTTGAAGAACTGGTCTCATCGCTTACTCCTTATATCTGGTTCTCGCTGATTGCTTGGATTCTCCTGGAGGGTGTTATGCTGTCGGTAACAACAAAGGGAAGGATTCTGGCATTTACTGGTCTGAACGTGGCGGGTTTTGCTGTATTGGATTCCTTTACTCCGGTTCTGCTCTGGAAAGAGGTAGCTTGGACCGTGTTTGCCGGAATGGCCTGGCTCGTTACACGGCATTTTTATCAATTCAAACAGCGGTATCCGCAGGGATGGAAGCATTTGCGCCGTTCACCGCTCAAAATTGCTTCTAATATCGCAATTATTTTTGCTCTCATCATTGTCGCTGGTGTGAATATGCCTGAAGTACCCCCGACTCTTACCGATCCGTATACTGCATTTATTAATGTTAACGGGGCAGGTACGACGAACGTATCTCTGAATGGTAACGTGAGCGGTGGACAAGGCTCAACCGAGTCGGGTTACAGCCGGGATGACGATTCCCTGGGGGGCGGGTTTAATTTTGATTACTCTCCTGTGATGAAAATTCAATCAACCGACCGCAGTTATTGGCGCGGCGAGACGAGAATGACGTATTCTGGCTCCGGCTGGGTGGACCGGCCGGGCAGCCGCCGTTCTTACGAGGATGTTGAAACCGAGCAGACGCTGACGAACAACGAGGGCTCCTCGCTGCCCGGCAAGCAGGTAACACAGACGGTAACCATGCTGAATGATCAGGTATATCCGGTGATGTTCGGCGCCTATGCCATCCGTCAGGTGGACTCTCTCGACAGCCAGTTCCCGGTATCCTCCATGCGCTGGAAGCCTCAGCAGGCTGAGCTTCACTGGAACAGCACTTCGTCGGACCCTGGATATCCGAGATCCTACACCGTGGTTTCACGTCTTCCGATTATTCCGGAACAGCAGCTTCGGACGCGGACTTACGAGCAGCTGTACAATGGTTCGCTGGATCAGGATTATTTGCAGGTTCCTAGTAACTTCCCTGAGCAGGTGTCCCAGCTGGCGAAGGATATTACAGCCTCGGCCAATACGCCTTATGAAAAGGTGGCGCTGCTTCAGCAGTACCTGCAGCAAAAATACCCGTATACGAATAATCCGGATCTGTCACGCAAGAAAAGCCAGGATTTTGTATACAGCTTTCTTTTTGAGATTCAGGAGGGGTATTGTGATTATTACTCCACGGCTCTTGTGATGATGGCCCGCTCGCTGGATATTCCGGCCCGATGGGTAAAAGGGTATGCTCCGGGGCAAGCTTCATTTGGAGACGAGTTGAATAATAACGGTGATTCGGACGCCCGTACCACCTACACGGTAACGAATGCAGATGCCCACTCCTGGGCCGAGATTTATTTTGGCGAGCAGTACGGCTGGATTCCGGTGGAAGCGACACCCGGTTTCAATATGCCGCTGCTAACTCAGCAGGAGGATTCGTCTGCACCTGTGGATCAGCCCGAGGACGAGCCGCAGGAGCAGACGCCGACACCAGATCAGCCTGAACAGACGCCGGCGGTGGATGAGCCGTCTTCCCCTTACACGGCTATTGTTGTATGGGCAGCAGTGGCTGTGCTCATCCTATGGGGGGCATATATTGTCTGGCGCAACCGTGTGACCCTTCACTTCGCACTGCTTCAGTTCCGTAAGGGCAAGCCGCTGTCGGCGGATGAGAAGGTTGTCGTGGAGACCGAGCGCTGGATGCGGTATCTGAGGCGTAAAGGTCTGCAAAGAGGAACCCACGAAACATTGCGTGAATCTGTTCAGCGGTGGGGCGATTCCTCTCCGGAGGTGCGTGGAATTTTGGCTCAGCTGCTGTCTCTCTTCGAGAAAGCAAGGTACAGTCCTGCCTCGGTAACCGATGAGGAATGGAGAACAGTACAGGCCTATGCAGGTCAGCTTCGCAAGAGCTTCAAAGCAGCGCGCGCATAAGCCCAGTAACCTGTGTCAGACCGCCGTCCGCAGCCGCGGACGGCTTTTTACTAACTACCAAGATTATGGTATAGTTTGTCGTATGAAACCGAGGTGACCCAGTTTGTTTGAAATGTTAATGCCTAAATTACGGGTAAATACCGTTTTTGATATCGATCTGGAAGCGTTGTACAAGCAAGGCTACCGCGGTATTATTACAGACCTGGATAATACGCTGGTAGGAGCCAAAGCTCCCAACGCGACACCGGAGCTGGTCGTCTGGTTCGAGAAGGTCAAGCAGGCCGGATTCCAGCTGGTGATTGTATCCAACAACAAATTGAACCGCGTATCGCTGTTTGCGACACCGCTGGACATTCAATATGTGCATGAAGCACGCAAGCCTTCCAATGCGCCGTTCCGCAAGGCGATGAAGATGATGGAGCTGACACCGGAACAGACGGTTGTTGTCGGTGACCAGATGCTGACTGACGTGTATGGCGGCAACCGACTCGGATTGTATACGGTCCTGGTACTACCGATCTCAATCGGGGACGAGGGCTTTTTTACACGGATTAATCGTCAGGTTGAACGGATTGCCTTAACACGCTTGCGCAAGAAGGGTTTATGGATGGAGGAGGAAAAAAGGAAATGACAGAACGATTAGACGGCCTTGCCGTCAGATGCAGTGGGTGCGGGATTCCGCTCCAAACAGAGAACCCGGATCAGCCAGGCTATCTGCCGGAGAAGGCGCTCGAACGTGAACCGGTAATCTGCCAACGCTGTTTCCGCATCAAAAATTATAATGAAGCTTCTTCTGTAACAGTGGATCAGGATGAATTCCTGGCGCTGCTAAGCAAGATCGGCGATAAGGATGCACTAGTCATTCATATCGTAGACTTGTTTGATTTTGAAGGGAGCATGATCTCGGGTCTGCAGCGGTTTGTAGGCAACAATCCGGTCCTGCTTGTAGTGAACAAGATTGATCTGCTGCCGAAGGTAAGCAATTGGAACAAGATTCGTAACTGGGTACAGCATCAAGCCAAAGAACAAGGCTTGAAGACCGTGGATATTGTATTATGCAGTGCCCGCAAAAATCAGGGATTTGACCGTCTGCTGGAGGCCGTAGCCGAATACCGCGGGGATCGTGACGTGTATGTGGTGGGTGCAACGAATGTCGGCAAGTCCACACTGATCAACCGCCTGATCCGGGATTACAGTGATCTGGAGCAGGAGCTGACGACTTCACGTTATCCCGGAACGACACTGGATATGGTCAATATTCCGCTGGATGACGGACGGGCTATTATCGATACGCCGGGGATCGTTTATCCATGGCGTTTCAGTGAGATCGTATCCCGCAGGAACCTGGGAATTCTGATGCCGGACAAACCTCTGAAGCCGGCTGTATATCAATTAAATGCTGGCCAGACGCTGTTTTTCGGCGCAATGGCCCGGTTTGATTTTATAGAAGGGGAACATCAGTCCTTCACCTGCTACATTGGCAGCGGTCTTGGTATTCACCGTACGAAGCTGGAACGTGCGGATCAGCTGTTCGCAGAGCATGCTGGGGAACTGCTGTCGCCGCCTACGAAGGAAGAACTGGATGAGATGCCGGAATGGACACGTCATGAATTCCGCATTTCGCGTAATTCCCAGTCGGATGTATTTATTTCGGGGCTCGGCTGGATCCGGATTAACGGGACGAACGGTGCGCTGATCGCGGTTCATGCTCCACGAGGCATTCGTGTATTGGTTCGCCCTTCGCTGATTTGATCGGTGTCAATGGAAGCTGAGGAGGGTAAAACATGAGCACGAAGGATCAACAGACCATAGTTCAAGCTCCGGGTAAAGGGGTTCATAACGGAGGCAGAGTGCTGCTGGGAGTTATGGGTGACCCGATTGGTCATTCCAAGTCACCGGCGATGCATCAGGCTGCGCTGCAGAAGGCAGGCATTACCGGTGCCTACGTGCCGCTTGAAGTTACTGACAGCAGTCTGGAGGCGGCTCTCCTTGCTGTCAAGACGCTCAATTTTCGCGGAGTCAATGTGACAATCCCCCATAAAGTTGCTGTTATGGACTATCTGGATGAGATTGATGAGGAGGCCCGCCGGATCGGAGCCGTGAATACGGTTGTGAATGATCATGGTACACTAAAGGGCTATAATACGGATGGACGGGGATACGTCCGCTCCCTGAAGGATGAAGCCGTTCCCGTACTGGCAGGCAAGACCTTCATGGTATTGGGTGCTGGTGGTGCAGCACGGGGAATCATCTATGCTCTGGCCCAGGAGAAGCCGGCGAAGATCATCATTGTGAACCGGACACGAGACAAAGCAGAAGCGCTGGTACAGGAGTGGTCTGATCTGGCTTTGATGACGAGCTGCACCTACGAGGATGCCGTGCATTGGCTGCCTGTTGTCGATGTTCTGATTAATACGACCTCTGTAGGGATGCATCCGCATACCGATCAAATGGCATTACAGCTGGAAGGGCTGCGTTCCTCTGCAGTGGTCAGCGACCTGATTTATAATCCTCTGGAGACGAAGCTTCTTCGTGAAGCAGCTCGTCTGGGCTGTACAACTCATGGTGGACTCGGCATGTTTATTAATCAAGGAGCCATCGCGTTCGAATACTGGTTCGGGTTTGCTCCTTCTGTAGAGACAATGAGAGCCACCGTGCTGTCCAGTCTGAATAAGGAAAGCTAATGTCCCCAGAGGGATTAATTTTGCAGAATGGCTCTGTGAGCCATTCATTTTTGCATGTTCGATGGTACAATATATAAGCAGATTCCTGTATGGAGAGTTTCTGCAGCGGATTGTCAAATAAGAAGAATGTTACTGCCTGCAGCTGATACTGACGGGCAGAAGCGATAAAGGAGTTAAAGAATATTTATGTTAACCGGCAAGCAAAAGCGTTACTTACGTTCCCTCGCACACCATCTTGACCCCATTTTTCAGGTGGGTAAAGGGGGAACCAATGAGCATCTCATGCGTCACATTAATGATGCGATCGAGAAGCGCGAGCTGATGAAAGTCTCTGTTCTGAACAACTGCCTGGAGGACAAACACGATATTGCGGCAGAGCTGGCGGAGCAGACAGGTTCCGAACTTGTACAGGTCATCGGCAGCGTTATTATTCTGTACAAGCCGTCACGGGATCACAAGCAGATCGAACTGCCATAAGACCCGGCAGACATTAGAGGCGGTGATGAGATGAAAGTGGGTCTGATGGGCGGTACTTTTGATCCTATTCACATGGGGCACCTGCTTGCAGCGGAATCAGCGAGGGATACGCATGATCTGGATGAAGTCTGGTTTATGCCTTCTCATATTCCGCCGCACAAGCATGAAGCAGGCGCTACTGGAGAGCAGAGGCTGGACATGACGCATGCAGCGGTCGATAGTCACCCTCAGTTCTCGGTTCTGGATCTCGAGATCAAGCGTGGTGGAGTCTCATACACCATTAACACCATCCGCGAGCTACAGCAGATGTATCCGGAGATCCGTTTTTATTTTATTATCGGAGCGGACATGGTGAATTATCTGCCGAAATGGGAAGAGATCGAAGAGCTGGCGCAGCGGCTTGAATTTATAGGCGTCGAACGTCCTGGATACAAGCTTCAGCTGCAGACGCTTCCAGACTATCTTCAGGACAGGGTCCATCTGGCTGAAATGCCTGAAATGGACGTATCCTCGACTTCCATTCGCGAACGTGCGGCCGAGGGGCGGTCCATCCGTTACCTTGTCCCGGATCGTGTGTACGAATACATTATAGGGAGCGGAATCTATGCGATACAGCAGGGATGAGTTGATGGCGGCCGTATCCGGACAAATGCCGGAGAAACGCTGGAAGCATACGCTGGGCGTCATGGAGACGGCTGTCAAGCTGGCTGAACGATTCGGTGCAGATCCGGCAAAAGCCGATCTGGCGGCAATTCTGCATGATGTGGCCAAATATTGGCCGGTAAAGGATATGGAGCAGGTCATCCGGGACAATCCCGAGCTGAATCAGGACCTGCTGAATCATGATAAGCAGCTATGGCACTCGGAAGTAGGCGCACTTGTAGCCCGCCGTGATTACGGAATTGAGGATCCGGATATACTGGATGCCATTCGCTGGCATACGTCAGGAAGGGTCGGGATGAGCCTTCTGGATAAAGTAGTCTGCCTTGCGGATTACATAGAACCAGGGCGGGATTTCCCTGGCGTGAATAATATCCGTGAACTGGCTCAACATAGCCTTGAAAAGGCTTTGATCGCGGGGTTTGATTCGACGATCAGCTTCCTGCTGCAGCAGCAGCGGGTAATCTATCCATTGACGGTTCTTTCACGTAATGATTTGATCCAACATTTGATACCTACTGGAGGTTCATGAATGACATTAAAACCAAATGAATTGATGAATATGGCAGTTACGGCTGCTGATGACAAAAAAGCAATGAACATCGTAGCACTGGATCTGCGCGGCGTTTCCATGGTGGCTGATTATTTTGTAATCTGTCACGGTAATTCCGATACACAGGTGCAATCCATCGTGACGGAAATCCGCAAACGTGTCCACGAGGCCGGCGGCGTAGTCCGCGGCGTAGAAGGTCTGGATTCTGCCCGCTGGGTGCTGATGGATCTGGGTGATGTGGTTGTCCATGTCTTCCACCGCGATGAGCGTGAATATTATAATATTGAGCGTCTGTGGTCAGATGCCAAGGTTGTGGAGACGGTATGAGTCTGATTGCTGGTACTTATGTTACGCTTCCTGTTGCCCGCGAAGTATCGCCTTTTGGTTACTTCCTGTCTTCCGGGGACCAGGATGTGCTGCTGCATTATACTGAATTGACGCGTAAAATCGCCATCGGTGAGCAGCTGGACGTGTTTATTTTCTACGATACAGAGGACCGCCTGGCCGCAACTATGAAACGTCCTTATCTGTCACTGGGTGAGCTGGCTAAGCTGCAGGTGGCAGATGTGCATCCGCGTCTGGGCTGCTTCCTCGAGATGGGACTGGGGCGTCAGCTGCTGCTGCCGATCCGGGAGCTGCCTGAGATCAAGGAACTTCATCCGAAGGTCGGTGACCACGTATTCGTCATCATGGAGCATGACAAACAGGGACGTCTGCGTGCAAAGCTCGCAGGTGAGCAGGAACTGGCGCCACGGGCGTTTCACGCTCCCTCCTCGTGGCTGAACCAGTGGGTACAGGCTACGGTGTACAGACCATTGCAGATGGGAACCTTCGTCATTGTTGACGGGGGCGTGCTGGGCTTTGGCGCGATCGGCATGATTCACGCATCGGAACGTCCTCGGATGCTTCGTCTTGGGGAAGAGGTTCGCGTCAGAGTGACTCTTGTCCGTGAGGATGGGCGTGTGAATCTGGGGATGTCAGAGCGCAAGGAAGTGGGTCGCGTAGAGGATGCAGATCGTCTGCTCGATTTCCTTAAGGAACGACCGGGCGGCGGCATGCCGTATTCTGATGCAACCCCGCCGGATATTATCAAGCAGCGTTTTGGCATCAGTAAGTCTGCGTTCAAAAGAGCACTAGGCAAGCTCATGAAGGAAGGCAAGGTTACCCAGAAGGAAAACTGGACGTATCTGGCAGATCGCAGCCAGGCAAATGATGCTCCAGGATCGTCTTCGAACGAGTAATAATTACCGGCTGATACAGCTGAGAAACAGGTTCTAGAAAGTGCGGTGTAACATGGCATCATACCGGAGATTCGCTTACGTATACGATGAGTTGATGGAGGACATGCCTTATCCCGATTGGCTGAGATTTGCACGTACGGCCTGGGAGAAATATGGTATGCCCAAAACGGTGGCCGAGCTCGGCTGCGGGACAGGCTCCATCACGATTCCGTTGGTAAACTCGGGATTCGAGGTCAGCGGGATCGATCTGTCGGCTGATATGCTGTCTGTGGCCCGGCGTAAAATGGAAGCGACCCCGCAGGGGCATCGCCTGTTCCGGGAAGGCAGTGTGCGCTGGCTGCAGCAGGATATGCGGGAATGGCGTCTGCCTGAGATGGTAGACAGCGTGATTTCTTTTTGTGATTGCGTTAATTATCTTCTCAATGAAGACGATATTATCGCTACCTTCCGTCAGACCTATAAAGGGTTAAAACCGGGAGGGACGTTCCTTTTTGACGTGCATCATCCGAATACATTGGTCCGTTATGATGAAGAACAGCCATTTGTTCTTGATGAGCGCTCGGTATCCTATATCTGGACCTGTGACTATGATGCAGGACGCCGTGAGATTGAGCATCATCTCAGCATCTTTGCGAGATCGGAAGAGGCGGGACGAGATATGTACCAGCGTTTCGAGGAAACCCATAATCAGCGGGCCTATGATCCGGACTGGATGAAGGTGGAACTGGTCAAGGCGGGCTTCACCGATGTTAAAGTTTATGCGGACTTTGAATGGGTTGAAGCCGGTGAGGATGCGCAGCGTCTCTTTTTTGTAGCGGTAAAATAGGATCTTGTATTATTTTCCATTCTATTATATGATGGGCTCAATGATATTGATTTCTCGCGAAGCACGCGGGCTGATTTCTTCCATAAGGAGGAACAGCCCGCTTTTTTATTTTCATATTGGAAAAATCAGATAAAAAAGCTAGAATGTGCTTATTCATTTACTTTAAGAGAAGAGGATGGATTTGATGAGGACAAAAATGCTGTATTCCGTGTTGGCTGTTTCTACCGTACTGACGATGCTTACGATGGGGGCACCGGTCCAAGAGAACGTTAAAGCTGCTGGCCATGTATCTTTACCATTTACGAATGCGGCGGTTCAGAGCACGGTCCTGCCTGCCGGCTTTAAGGATATCCGGGGACATTGGGCAGAGGCTGCCATTCAGCAGGCGCATAGTCTGAAGCTGATCTCTGGTTATCAGGATGGGACATTCCGGCCGAATGCCAAGGTTACCCGGGCTGAGTTTGCGGCAATCCTGAGCCGTACGACTCGTTTGAAGGCGGATGAGAGAAAGCAGCCGTTTGCAAATATGAAGGGACACTGGGCAGAACCTGCATTGACACAGCTTTTGTATCAGGGGCTGATCCAGCCTGAGGACTACTCCAAGGGGTTTAATCCTAATACAGAGCTGACCCGTTACGAGATGATGAAGTGGATGGCGAACGGGTTAATGCGTTCGAGCGACTCTTTTAAACAGGCATATGAGGATACAAAAGATACACTGCTGCCAACGACGGAAGGTGTGCAGGGGAAAATTAGTGCTGAGAAAGTCCCGTATATCGCGGTGGTGCGAGGGACTGATGTAGTTGGAGGTTTTGAAGACGGATCTATTCGTCCAGATGCGACAACGACGCGGGCTGAAGTAGCATCCATCCTGTTGAGATACATGAATACTGAAGGTAAAGATGCAAGTACATATCAAGCTTTGAATGAACTGCGGGAAGTAGGAACAACAGGGACCAATTTAATGACAATTAGTAATTATAAGTACAGAACAGGTTCTGCTAAAATTTCAGATATCGCCAAGAGCACGATTACCTTGAAAAATAAATCAGGAATTTTGCAGCTGCATCGCTATATTGTTGTGGACGCGACAACCAGTAAGCCTAAAGGGGTTTATGCACAGTTGTTTATGCCAAAGATGTATGCCCCAGGGGCTTACAAAACTTTTGCAGACATTTCATTTACGTCAAACCTAGATAGGGCAGATTTAATCACTTTTAATAGCGGTGTTAACAGTGGGCTTATAGCATTTAATCGAGTGAACATACAAGCAGCTGAAGCTAACGGTATACCAACTATTCCTACTAGTTCTAAACAATTTATCAGAAAAGGCCAAAAAAATCGTTTTTGGATATCCACCGCTTTGAGTAAAGTGAACTGGTTGTATTCTTTAAAGTCAGATACTGAAGGCATTCTAGAGATTGAGAATTAGTAATAGACTGGCGGTGTCAGAACATGAAAAAAAAGAGAAATTTATTTTTGGTGATTGTCTTGTTTTTTTTTTCGTTTGCCACATCATTGCCACAGATAGTAAATGCTGAAAATGAAATAACAAATCCTTATGGACCCAAATCTATGGAGAATCCCAACAAAATTATAGTGAAATCAGAACCTGAAATAGGTAACCCGGGAGTCTACTGGTATCAACAAGATAACGGGAGATTTAAGGCTGATCATGTTGGTGGTCCTACTTTTGCAAATAATGCTGGATCATGTACTGCTCCCTACCCCGCAGCCACAGAAGTACCTGATAGTGTTGATTTTAGTCGATGGCCCGCTCGAGGGTGGAAAGAGTACAATGGAAAAATGGTTGATAAAAACACTATTACATCAATTCGTATAAGCGATGTGAATTATCAGCCGCGCAGTAGACAGGATTCTTACCAAGGTGTAAACGATCCAACTCCTCCTTTTCCATCAACTATTGTTCCAATTAGAACGATTACGGGCGGCTACAACACATATACTACTGCAGATCCTTTTGCAAACGGAGGAAAGACTGACGCGGGATGTCCTAAATATGAGGTCGTCTACTACACACCAATGGATATCATCTGGGAGGGAGACCTAACCGAGGAGAAAGAAATTGATGTTGCCCCGGATGCAACCATTAAGGTTAATGCAACGAAGCAGCTCACGGCCAAAGTCAAAACGAAAAATTATGGCTCCTCAATCTGGGAGACTCCAATTGATGTGAGTTCAAGGACTGAAACCAAATGGTGGTCGTCAGACGATACCATTGCTAAAGTCAGCAGCTCCGGCTTGGTAACTGCACAGAAACCCGGTAAAGTCACCGTACGCGCCATTTGGAACAACGGAACCTATCTGATCTCTGACACAGCAGAAATTACGGTAACCGCCGAGCCGGGTCTGGCATTACACCTCCCAGACAATGCTTGCACTTCAGACAGGACACCAAAGCAGGCTTCTGCAACACTGACCAAGCCGGATAAGAGTACGATTACCCTCACTGCTCATCCAAGCTTGACGTGGACAAGCTCCAATCCGGCAGTGGCGTCCATTGGCCGAGATGGTAAAATTACTGCAGCCGGCCTGGCAGGGATTACCGAGATTACAGGGCGCTTCGTAGATGCCAGTCAGGCGATTGATTCGTCAGACACTCAGACTTACACCGCAGCCAACTGTACAGGAGGCGGAGGCGGGGGACCAGGAGGGCCAGATAATGCGTGTTCGATTACGATAGGCTCACCTGTTCAGGGAGCAGTGAATCAAGTGTCTTTTATGAATCCGAATGCAACTGGTGCAATCAAAGCGGATCAGAGAGGCGCCGAACAGTTTGACGTGTTCAAAGGAATCCCGACCTCCGAGAATCTCTACGCTAATATCTTTGGGCTCAATTATCTGGTTCAGCACCGTTTTGGTAATATGAGAGGTCAGGTGACATACACCGTACCAGTCAAAAAAACCTATGTGCTCACCTGGAAAATTAAAGGCACACCACCCACTGCCACCAGTCCAGGAACACCCGATACCCCGCAGCAGGATACACAGGTGGTGGAGAAAAAAATACAGATAACAAGGAACTTTTCATACTGGAAAGTGGATAATCTTGAGGTGTATCGATTAGGGAAAGCAGCTGTATCTAACTACGCGCTGCCTAATGGAGGGGTAACCTTGCGTCCTGCCAATTACACGGCTCCTGAAGTTCTTTCCAGCAGCAGTGATGGCGTGAAGGACCATGTTCAGACGGCCAGCTGCTCTGCACAGGATTTAGGAAGCGAGACTAAGGACGGCGGCTACTCCAGGCCTTCACTTCCCAACGATGCGAGCCTCTTTACCAGCAAAGCCGAGTCTGCAGTCGGCAAAAACCAGGTGAAAAACGACATGGTTAGCTTTAACGGAAATGTTATTATGAATCCGAGCTGGACAGCAGAGACTGCCCCATCCCCTGTTAGCATCCCTGCGCCCTCACTTATTGGACAGGATGTGCTCTACGGTAAAGGCTACACGATAAGCAAAAGTTTGACGAACAAGCTGAATACCGCAAGCTCCGGCACCATTTATTATTATCTGCTGCCGGGCAGTATCCAGGGCGGAAGCGACAAGTCTTTTACGATCAACGGTCTGAACACGGTTACGGTGCATACTCCGGTCGTGATCTATGCTTCTATCTCCGATGACCAGCAGCACAACCAGAAGACGAATCCTGCTGCTAGCCGCAGTGCGGCCATATTAGATCGGCCGTTCACCATCTATATGCCAACCGATGGACAACATCGAAATATCCCCGGGTATGGTAACCGGGATTATGCCGCATACGTAAGAGAGAAGCAGGTGTGGTTCCCTTTTGACGTCTATAACGGAGACAAGAGCAGATTTTACCCGAAAAATTCATGGATCACCATTCCGGTGGATCAAAAAAGCACAACCTTTTTTATGCCGGTGTGGGTGGATGAAGGTTATTATAATGTTCTCTTCCGCACGATTGCTGAGAACGCCCCTACGGGCTTTACTACCGAGTCACAGGCGAATAAAGACTTCATCAACCATACAGCGACCGACGTTATCGCCGTGGATGTAATTGGGAGGCTATACGATTTTCACATTACTGATATTGCGGATTACAACTGGGAAACGGTATTTCGTTCAAGTAAGGGCATCAGCCTGCATACAGGCCAATCCTATTGGACAGGGCTTCAGGCTATCGACGGGCAGGCGCGGGGCAACAGCAAACCGTTCATGCTGCCGATCTTACCAGGCAGCCATCCACAGCAGGGATTTAAGAACATATCTATTAAGACAGGTTATCATTTTAAATTTGATCTAAAGACCAAAGGCAATATGTTCGGTACACAGGATGGGATCCGGATTACTCCTCAGTTTTATTTTGTATCCAGGAACGGAAGCGGGAGGGTCCCGGTTGACCTGTACACGCATGTTAGTAGTAAGAATCTGATCAAAATCGGTTCCGCACAGGATCGTGAGAAGAGATACGTAATCCTGAATGACCGGCTGCGCAATGTACCTTCAGCAGAAATGAAGGATACGGCCCATTATACCTACAACCATCTGCTGAGCCAGCAGGACAGGAGCAAATGGACGCTCTCTCAGTATGTAGAGCAGTATGTATCCGGGTTTGCCAAGCAGAAGATCTGGATTGGCCGATATGACTGGCTTGTGCTGCCAGCCCAGCTGCGAACCCTGATTGGACCAAAGACATCCTTACCGGAAGGAGTTAACGTGGATCGTGCTAATGCGTCTATTCAGCGCTGGTATGGTGAATACAGCCTGCCCGCCGATGTCTATGCGGTTAAGCAGGGGACCGATCTGACTAAGCTTTCCAGGATGGGCACCCTAGACGAAAGAAATCCTGTTTTTCTACGGGATGGTTATATCATCGTTAATTTCAATCTGGAGACCCTTAGGGAGGGAAATGCTGGTCAGCCGCATCTGCAGTACATCCATGCTGCCCTTATGAATCAGTGGAGACTCGAAGGGGGGAGGTCTCAGGTGCAGGATTCTTACTTTAATAAGTTCAACTTGCTGGACGGAGACGTTGTTTTTTATCATGCGGATCATTCCAGCCGGGGGGACTTTGCTTCACAGGTACCGCATTAACCAATGGGCAATCTGCGTATTAGGACAGGTAAGAAGACTTACAGGCGAGCCGGCGTTGACTTTTCCAATTTTCTTAATTATAATGGTTCCATTCTTATGACTTTACAATCCATGAAGAGGATCAGTAATTTCTACAGTGGCATAACAGAGAGCCGGCGGTTGCTGCAAGCCGGTTGCCTATGTGAGATGAACTCGCCTCGGAGATATGCGTTCGAACGGATGCTGACGAATATGCTGACTGGCTGTCAGTTTCGCGGCATACTTTAAAACGCGTCGGCTCACCGCCGTTACCGGTGTAAAGGGAGTGGAACACGAAGCACGTCGTTCCGCTAACTAGGGTGGTACCACGGGAATCAGACCTCTCGTCCCTAGCGCTGACACGCTACGGGATGCGAGGTTTTTTTATGTTCAGATGACATGAGGAGGAAATGGAATGAGCGACACGACACAGCCGAAGCACGGCTATCAGCCGCAGGCCATTGAGAGCAAGTGGCAGAAATATTGGGAGGAGAACAAAACCTTCCGTACAGGTGAAGAGGCGGGAAAACCGAAATTCTACGCTCTTGATATGTTCCCATACCCGTCCGGAGCGGGTCTGCATGTAGGCCATCCGGAAGGCTACACAGCAACAGATATTGTATCCCGTTACAAGCGAATGCAGGGTTACAACGTTCTCCATCCGATGGGATGGGATGCGTTCGGTCTGCCAGCGGAGCAGCATGCCATTGATACGGGTGAACATCCGCGCGACATCACAGTGAAGAACATCAACAACTTCCGCCGTCAGATTAAGTCATTGGGTTTCTCCTACGACTGGGAACGCGAGTTCAGCACAACAGATCCGTCCTATTACAAATGGACACAGTGGATCTTTATTCAGTTGTACAAGCGGGGATTGGCTTATGTTGCGGAGATTCCGGTGAACTGGTGTGAAGCACTGGGTACGGTACTGGCGAACGAAGAAGTCATTGACGGCAAAAGTGAGCGTGGTGGTCACCCGGTCGTACGTAAACCGATGCGCCAATGGGTACTGAAAATCACTGAATATGCCGAGCGTCTTTTGGAAGATCTGGAAGAGCTGGACTGGTCCGAAAGCATTAAAGATATGCAGCGTAACTGGATTGGTAAATCGACAGGTGCCGAAGTGAAATTTGCGATTGAAGGCCATGATGCACAGTTGACCGTTTTCACAACCCGCCCCGATACCTTGTTTGGTGCGACCTATGCGGTACTGGCACCGGAGCATGAACTGGTGGAGGCCATTACTACAGAAGAGCAGAGGGCTGCAATCAAAGCATACCAGGAGCAGGCGTCCCATAAGAGTGATCTGGAGCGTACGGATCTGGCCAAAGACAAGAGTGGAGTATTTACAGGTGCTTATGCCATTAATCCTGTAAACGGTGCGAAGCTGCCAATCTGGATCGCTGATTATGTCCTGGCCGGTTATGGCACAGGAGCCATCATGGCAGTACCGGGACACGATACACGTGACTGGGAGTTTGCCAAAAAATTCGATCTGCCGATCGTTGAGGTTGTAGCTGGCGGGGATGTCCAGGAAGAAGCTTATACCGGTGAAGGTCCGCACGTGAATTCGGATTTCCTGAATGGACTGGACATGGAAGAAGCGATTGCCAAGGCCATTTCCTGGCTGGAAGAGCAGGGTAAAGGTCAAGGCAAAGTTACCTATCGTCTGCGGGATTGGCTGTTCAGCCGTCAGCGCTACTGGGGTGAGCCGATTCCGATCCTGCACCTGGAGGATGGAGCAATGAAGACAGTGCCGGAAGACCAGCTGCCGCTGGTACTGCCGGAAGTCGACCAAATCAAGCCATCTGGAACAGGTGAGTCACCGCTGGCGAACGTTACCGATTGGGTGGAGACGATTGATCCTGAGACCGGAATGAAAGCCCGCCGTGAGACTAATACCATGCCGCAATGGGCCGGCAGCTGCTGGTACTACCTGCGGTTTATTGATCCGCATAATGATAAGGAGCTTGTCTCCAAAGAGAAGCAGCGCGAATGGCTGCCAGTGGATCTGTATATCGGGGGAGCTGAGCACGCCGTGCTGCATCTGCTGTATGCCCGTTTCTGGCACAAAGTGCTGTATGATCTGGGTGTAGTGGAGACGAAGGAACCATTCCACAAGCTGGTTAACCAAGGTATGATCCTGGGCACCAACAATGAGAAAATGAGCAAGTCACGCGGCAATGTTATTAACCCGGATGATATTGTCAACGAGTTCGGGGCTGACACACTGCGTATGTACGAAATGTTCATGGGACCTCTGGAAGCGACGAAGCCTTGGAACACCAATGGTGTAGAAGGTTCGCACCGTTTCCTGGCCCGTGTATGGCGTCTCTTCATTAATGAAGACGGTACGCTGAACAGCAAAATTTCGGATGATGCTGGCAGCGACGAATTCAAGCGCACATGGCACAAGACGATTAAGAAAGTAACTGATGATTACGAGAATCTGCGCTTTAACACAGTGATCAGCCAATTGATGATCTTCATTAATGAAGCGTACAAAGCGAACTCCCTGCCTCGCGAAGCTATGGAGAATTTTGTCCAAATGCTGTCCCCTCTTGCACCTCACATTGCAGAAGAGCTGTGGAACCGTCTGGGGCATGAAGGAGGCATTACTTACGTGGCATGGCCGACCTTTGATGAGGCGTGGACAGTGGATGCCGAAGTAGAGATTGTCATTCAGGTGAATGGTAAAATCGTTCAGCGTGCCAAAATTGGCAAGGATCTTGACCAGAAGGCGATGGAGGAGTTCAGTATGTCGCTTCCGAATGTGAAGCAGGCACTGGAAGGCAAAACGATTCGCAAGGTTATCGCCGTTCCGGGCAAGCTCGTTAATATTGTTGCCGGTTAACTTCTGAAATGTCGAACTGCCGATCCAGCTTATGAACATCCTCGTCGTATTTGGCTTGGGTGGTCATGATCAGCTGCTCAAAAGCGTTATTCAAGTGAGCATCCAGCACGGCAAGAGCCTCTGCGGTAATACCGCCGCGGACACTGACTCTTGCCTGCAGTTCACCTGGTGTCAGACCACTCTCGGTCAGCAGTTTACCTGTACCCAGCAGCATCTCTCCTGACAGGCGGATTAGATCCTGCTGTTCCATTCCCGTCAGCTTAACGGCGGCTGCAATCCACTGGTCCAGGAAAAAAGCCAGAAACGCCGGTCCGCAGCTGGAGAAATCGGATGTGATCCTTGTAAAATTTTCGCTCACCTGCAGCGGCCGGCTGATGGAAGCAAATAGCTCCTCCAGCAGGGACCTGTCCTCCATCTGCATTCTGTCTCCATGGATGCAAAGAGAAGCACCGCTGCCGGCCAGGTGGGTGATACTGGGGATGATCTTTGATATTTTGCAGGGGAGCCGGGATTCAAGATGACGCAGCTGAACCGGACTGGTAATGGATACGGCAATCTGGTCCGGGGTAGTGACATCCTGAATTTCCTGCAGAACATGATGGAATTCGAGCGGTTTAACACATAGAAACAAAATATGGCTGCAGGCAGCCGTCTCCCGGTTGTTCGCAGCCGACTTGAGTCCGGGATACCGCTCCGACAGCTGTTCTGTTTTGGTACGGGTACGGTTGCTTGCCGTGATCTGATGTGGTTCAAGAGCGCCTGCGGCGATAAATGCATCAATTAACAGACTTCCCATGTTACCGGTTCCGATGAAGCCTACTTTCATCGTTCATCAGCCTCCTTTCCTACTGTACGGCACTGACGCAGTTCTTCTTCATATGTTATGCACCCGGTCTTGGCCGACATGACTATTATTATGTGAACCCCATGGCAGAGAACTTTGTTGAAGCTGCATGGTCTTGTACGGAGATCAGCTTCAGGGCGCAGGAATACATCACCGTCATCCAAGAACTTGACATGACTTTGAATTGAACGGAGGAAGAGGGATTGAAGAAAAGCTGGACGGGAGCGGCTGTTATTTTGGCAGTGGTTGGAGCCGTATTCATTTTGCTGTCAGGGACGCATAAGGAAGAAGTCGATGCAGGCTGGCAGCCGCTGAATGCAGCGGCTGAACTAGCCTTGCATACGCGAGGAACGCAGGACAAGAATGATAAACAAGCGGCCTCATTCTCACCTAAGCAGCAGACAGAGACAGGTGCTGGGGTTAATACGAAAGCAGGTTCATCATCCGCTTTAGTCCAAAACCAGACGGCAGCTGCCGCTGTGCCTGAACTGCCAGCTGCGAATAACTCTTCAGGTTCAGCAGAATCTGTTGTTAAGTCTGTGGAGTCCGGAGAACAGGCCGCTGTGCCTGCTTCATCTTCAGCTGCAGCCTCGTCAACTCAGCCGGCGATTCCTGAAGGTGCGGTGTTCATTAACACTGCTAGCCAGACTCAGCTGACTGAGCTGCCTGGAATCGGGGAGAAGAAAGCTCAGGCTATTCTGAACTACAGGAATGAACATGGTCCTTTTCGATCCGTGGAGGAACTGCTCAAGGTAAAGGGAATCGGCCAGAAAATGCTGGAGAAGATGAGAGCTTATATTGTTCTATAAATTTCTTGGGAGCGAACGACATGAGTACAGCATTGCGTAAAGACTGGGACACCTACTTTATGGATATTGCCTACATGGTTTCTACACGATCCCGCTGTTCCCGCCGTCATGTGGGGGCCGTACTGGTTCAGGGGAAAAAGCTGCTTGGAACAGCTTATAACGGAGCACCTTCTGGAGTTCCAGATTGTTCTGAGGCAGGCTGCATGATTTCTGAAGAGGTTGAGGTTATCGTACAGAATGGTATAGAGCAGCTGGTAAAAAAGCAGCGCTGTGTCCGGACCATCCATGCGGAGCAAAATTTGCTGCTGTTTACGGACCGCAATGACCGGGAAGGCTCCTCCGTGTACGTGACAGATGAACCGTGCTGGACCTGTGCGAACATGCTGGCTAACAGCGGAATTGTGGAAATTATTTATCATCGTCCATATCCGAAGGATACCCATAAAGTGACGGATCTGATGGAGAAGAAAGGCATTGTGTTTCGCTGCCTGGAAAACTATCAACCGCCGCAGGAGACCATGATGACGGTCTCGAATTAGATTCATAGCGATTCAACGGTCAAACGAGGAAGAACCTCTGCTTATCAGGCAGAGGTTCTTTTTGTATTTCATCAGGGAAGGAGGGAGACGGCATTGCGAGTAAGACCGCTGCTGGCTTTTACGGTGTGCTGGGTGTTCGGCTCGAGCTTGGCCTGTCTGCTGTCAGGGATCAGCCTTTGGGCTGCATGGGCAGGATGTTCGTTATGTCTGCCGCTGCTTCAGCGGCTCACAGCTCAGAGGATGGGGCTTGTGCTGATGTGCTGGCTGTCTTTGACTCTGTCTGCACTCTACTGGGAATGGACGGACAGCCGCAATAGCAGTGAATTGCCCGGCCAGCTAAATATCAGCGCCGAGGGCCTTCAGGGATCGATGGTACACGTTACAGGGGCTCTCGCAACAGGTGTAGAGGTGGATGGAGACAAAGCCCAGTTCCGGCTGCGCTTGCAGAACATCCAGCTGCGGCAGGGTCCGATAGTCCAATCTTCAGAGTTAGTGCTGATCCAGATCAAGTTAAACGCTCAGCCGGAACAGAAGTTAGCACAAAGCTGGCGGCGGGGAGATGTCGTGCGGTTAACTGGTGAACTGCAGCAGCCGGCACGTGCCGGTAATTTCGGCGGTTTTGATTACCGCAAATATTTGCGAACTCAGCGCATCCACTGGCTGCTAAAAGGAGCGGGCGCCTCCAATCTGCAGATGTTAAAGTCCCCGAGCTGGAGCAGATACAGTCTGCTGCGGCTGAATGATGGGATCCGGGCTAGTCTTAGCGAGAGTATGAACAGTCTGTTTGAGCCTAAAGTGAACGCCGGTTACATGAAAGGACTGGTATTAGGGATTACGGATGATTATGATCCAGAACAGTACCGGCATTTTACCCTGCTCGGATTGACCCATATTTTGGCCATATCCGGTATGCATGTAGCTGTGTATGTAGCGGTTCTTCACCGCTTGTTTTTATGGCTGCGCTTCAGCCGGGAACGATCGCTGCTCCTGATCATGCTGCTTGTACCGGTCTATGTGCTGCTGTCTGGCGCTTCGCCCTCTGTTGTCCGTGCGGGTATCATGTCTATCATCGGTTTATATGCGCTGCGTAAGGGGGTGCTGCGTGACGGGATGAATATTTTGAGCGCGGCTGCATTGATCATGCTGCTGATAGAGCCTTACTTTTTGTTGAATGTGAGCTTTCAGCTGTCTTTTCTCGTTACCGCTGGTCTGATTGTGTATGTGCCCCTGCTGCAGCCATTACTTTCACGCCTGCCGATCATACTGCGGGGTTCAATTGCTGTTACGGTGGCGGCACAGATGGTTTCCTTTCCTTTAACCATTTATTACTTTAATCAGTTTTCGATACTCTCCCTTGCAGCTAACTTTATACTGGTTCCGTTTATCACCTTCCTCGTGCTCCCTCTGGGTGCTGCTGCACTGCTCGTCTCCTGGGTCTGGCTTGACGGAGCGCGTGGAATGGCTTGGCTGGCCGAACGGCTGAATACGCTGACCTTTGCTGTCGTCCAGTGGATGAACGGTTATGAGTCTTTCCGTACCGTGTGGGCATCACCTTCTCTGCTGTGGATCTTCATGTATTACGTCATGCTGTATATGCTTTTCAAGCTCTTTCAGCAGTGGCATGCAGTCAGAAATCCGCCGACAAGCCGCTGGAGCGAGGAGGACACGGTTCCTCTTATCCATTCGGATAACCGGACAGAGATATCCCGAGGACCTGGTGTCCGATCGTCCGATTTACATCCAGCTGCTGCAGGCTCTCCTGAATGGTCCGCGATTACAGGTGGGCGTGACAGGCTGCCGGGAGCAGGGACCGCTGTAGGCCGCCGTTTCGGACTATATCAAGGGCTGGCCCTAGTTCTCTCCGCTATCATTCTATTCGCAATGCTGAACGGTGCCTATTCAAGCAGCGGTGCATATGGCGGAAGAGGAATCGTTCAATTTCTTGATATCGGGCAGGGTGACAGTATTCTCATCACTACACCAGCAGGCAGGCACCTGCTTGTAGACGGAGGCGGTACGATTGATTTCGGGAAACCGAAGGACACATGGCGTCAGCGAAGAGATCCTTATGAAGTCGGGGCCAAAACGCTAGTGCCGCTGCTCCAGCAGCGCGGTGTCCATCAGCTGGATGCTGTTATTGCGACCCATGGGGATGCAGACCATATTGGCGGGCTGCAGGCTGTGCTTGATACTCTGCCGGTAAAGAAGCTTGTCTTTAACGGGACCCTCACAGGCAAGGACAAGCTGGATCGGTTAATCGAGACGGCGCTGGATAAGCATATTCCGTTGTACCAGGCAGAACAGGGAATGGGCTTGACCGTCGATAAAAACACCCGCCTGGAATTTATTTTCCCTGGAGTTTCAGAACAAACTTCCGAGAGCTCCGTCTTGCCGATCGTCAAGGAGCAAAATCCGCTGTCACTCGCATTCCGGCTCGACATGGAAGGAGGGTCGTATCTGTTTACCGGTGACATGGACATTGGCGCAGAGACACAGCTGCTGGGTGATATCCGTACGAGTGGGCAAAAAAATCAGTCGGGGGACAGCTCGACCGCTCTGTCAGCCCGGCTGATGTATTCGCCTGTAGACGTACTCAAAGTAGCGCATCATGGAAGCAAGAGCTCTACCTCAGCAGACTGGCTGGAATTCTGGCGCCCCAAGGCATCTGTCATATCGGCAGGCAAGCATAACTTATACGGACATCCGAATGCCGATGCCTTGAAACGGCTGGGGGAAGCCCACAGCCAAGTGTACCGCACGGATACGATGGGTGAGATCCAGATGCAGGCCATTGACGGCAAAGTAAAAGTCCGGACCATGTACAGCGGTGATAAATAATTGCTGTTCTCCATGGTGAACTGCTGATCCTGCCTCATCTTACAGAACAGTGAGTAATTCTAACGAACGATCTACCCGTTTGTGCGGAGTGCCAATAATTGTTTCAGGTTATTATCGATAAATTGATTATCGGCTCTGTTGATTCCACGACCGGCAAAATGGCCCCAGACCGACGGGATCGGTTTAAATTCAGCACGAGGGATCAGCTTTGCTTCGTATGCATTATCATCCGCTGTGCAGAAGAGATCCGTGCTCCCTGGCATGATACAGGCAAGTGCTTTGATGCTCCTGAGTGCTTTGTTAAAATCACCGTTATAGGATGGGTTTGCGCTAATATCGGCATGTTGGCCTGTCCATAACATGGCCAGCACATTATGCGGGTCCATATTCATAAAGCTGCTCTCCCAGACGCCCGCTACAAAATCCTCCAGGGATTTAAATCCCATTTCACGGTAAAGCTCCTCCCTATAAAATGCATGGGTTAGTCCCCACCCTGCATAGACCCGGCCAACAGCGCGCATGTCTGCGGAGGTCAGCTCGCTTAGCTTGCTTGAATCGAAGCCAACAGCAGCCAGCAGCGAAGCTTTTAGACTGTCCAGGACCACAAAGGTATGGGGCCAAGGTTTCGCAATTCCTGCGAAAGGGGCAATTCGCTCTACCATCTCTGGGTAGCTTGCACCCCATTGAAATGCCTGGATGCCTCCCATTGACCATCCAACGACGAGCGCAATTTTTTGAATGCCGAATTTCTCTGTCACCAGCCGATGCACGAAAAGGGTTGCCACTATCGAACGATGTTTGACCGGTCATTTGAGAAAGAAGGCATAGATAGCATTACATATTTGGAGTTTCAAAGTGCTGAAGCCATAAAACAATGTGCCATTTCGGAGATTGGAATTGCCTTTCTTCCTGAAATCGTAACGGAAGCCGAGGTTAAAGGGGGACAACTTGTTGCACTGCCATGGCAGATTCCCGATCTGCATGTCTATACACAGATGTTATGGCACAAAGATAAGTGGCTTTCACCAGTTATATTATCTTTTATAGAAGCAGCAAGAGATGCTTTTGCCTTGCAGGACAAGTAGATTTTTTGTCTTCGTATGAGGAGTTAAGAGCTGACACCGTTCACTTAGAATACTTCACGTCCCTCATCCTGAGTGGTGCAGCTCTCGTTTTGGGCTATCTTTTTTGTTATGCACAGACTGTATTACTTTGCTAAAGTCCACGTTACTTAAATAACTTATACCAATAAAGAGTGGTTTCAATGTCAGGCTTATATGACTGCTCTAGTGTGTCAACTCCACCCAGTATGTATCCTTGTTTCACATAAAATCTGCATGCACCAAGATTATCATCTTGTGCTTCCAGGGACATGCCAAGATACAGAAAGAGCCATTAACGAGAAGAATGTTGACACGATTCTTATTATGTAATATGCTTACACCAAGCAATAAATCTTTAATTAGAGATAAGTCAATTGAAAGTAAAATAATACACCAGAGCAATACTTCATACATAAAAAGTGATATGAGAGGAGTTCTTGAAATGATCCGTGAGAGCAAGCGGTAGATTCATTAAAGAACATATAAAGTTGAAGTAAGGGAATATGGTATGAATAAACTTATATCTTAACGTAAAGATAAATTCAAGATTAAGGATACTATTATACTCTTATACATTACGTTTTAAGATGATCATTTAAATGATATTAGGAGGAACAACGATATGACAGACTTTATGGAATTGATCAAAAACAGACGCTCCGCCAGCAACTTTCTTCCAGACCATCCAATCTCACAACAGGAACTTAACGAAATTTTTGAACTGGTCAAGCTGGCACCTTCGGCATTCAACCTGCAGCATGCCCAATATGTGGCTGTTCGTGATTCGAGTGTCAAGGAGCAGCTCAAAGAAGCTGCCTACCGGCAGTATAAAGTAGGCAGTTCTTCGGCGGTCATCCTGGTTCTGGGTGACAAAAGAGCACATGACCATGCGCCTGAGATCTATGAAGGATTAAAGACGCTGGGTGTTCTGAACAAACAGGAATATGACCAGATGGTCCAGGATACAGTCTCTTTTTACGAAACCCGCGGCCCCGTCTTCCAGAAGGATGAAGCGATCCGCAATGCCTCTCTCTCAGCGATGCTGTTTATGATGGCTGCCAAGGAGAAGGGCTGGGACACCTGTCCGATGATCGGTTTTGATTCCGAAGCGGTGCGGGAAATCCTGAACATCGACGACCACTATGAGGTTGTACTTATGATTACCATCGGTAAAGAAAAGGTAGAGAGCCGCAGACCGCGCGGATACCGCAAGCCTGTAAACGAATTTGTAACGCATATCTGATCGAATCCAATTGAACGGAGGAATAACGGTGGCTAAAAGAACAGCAGGCATTCATCATATTACCGCGATTGTAGGGCATCCGCAGGAGAACGTTGATTTCTACGCAGGCGTGCTGGGACTTCGGCTGGTAAAACAAACGGTCAACTTTGACGATCCAGGCACCTATCATCTTTATTTCGGCAATAATAGTGGTAAGCCGGGAACGATCATAACCTTCTTTCCATGGGCGGATGCGTATCTCGGAACAATCGGTGATGGCCAGGTTGGGGTCACTTCCTATATGATTCCTGTAGGAGCAATGCCATTCTGGGAGCAGAGGCTGACACACTTCAATGTGGCTTTTACCCGGATAGAACGTTTTGGCGAACAATACCTGGAATTTGATGATCCACACGGACTCCACCTGGATCTTGTTGAACGGGCAGAAGGTGAAGCTAATGACTGGAGCTTTGGCGGAATTACTGCTGAGTATGCGATTAAAGGGTTTGGCGGTGCCACATTGCTCTCCTCACAACCCGCTCAGACAGCGCAGCTGCTGGAGAAGGTCATGGGACTGGAATATATCGGTCAGGAAGGAGATATCGCGCGCTATCGTTCCTATGCAGACATCGGTAATGTTATCGATCTGAAACTGTCGTCGTCCGGAGAGGGAAGCATGGGCGTGGGGACGGTGCATCACATTGCCTGGAGAGCCGAGGATGACCGTGACCAGCTGGAGTGGCAGGAGTTCGTCGCTGATCAGGGTTACGGGGTGACTGCTGTAAGAGACCGGAACTATTTTAACGCCATCTACTTCAGGGAGCACGGAAATATTCTGTTCGAGATTGCGACCGATCCTCCTGGCTTCGCCCATGATGAATCCTATGAAACGATGGGCCAACAGCTGAAGCTGCCTGCCCAATATGAACCTCACCGCAGCATGCTGGAAAAAGTACTGATTCCGATCCATATCAGGGAATTGGATTAACTTCCACAGCAGCCACATACAGCAGCTCTAGAATAACGCACAAATAAACCGGAAGCAGGGGATTCCCCGGCTTCCGGTTCTGCCGTTTCATCATATTATGCAGGTTAAAAGGGACTATTGCTGTTTAGCCAGTTTATTAGCGTATGCTTCAAACTCTGTATTAAACTGGTCGATCAGTTTACGGCCGGCTGCGAGCTTATCATTGGCCTGGTTGAACAGCTTGTAGTTAATTTTTTGAGAGTAGAGGGACTGCTTGAACAGCATTAAACCTTCCAGCTGCAGGTAAGCGCCTCTTGTATATTTGTAGTGCAGATATTTCAGGTCGCTGTTTGGCGTTTGGATCGCTTTGAGGCCTTGCACAAACTTCGTATAATTTGGCACAATGATATTGTTAAAAGCGAGGAACGTTGTTTTGCGATTGGCGGCGTTCACATAATTATTGTTACGGTATGTATCGATCGCTTTATCTTCATAGACGCCCAGCGGCTCAAGCGCGGCTGTATAATCCTGCAGCTGCTGTGCAAGCGGGCTTAGTGGAGCGGTCGTGCTGTCTGTCGCTGAATAAGTTGTGCCTGGAACGGAAGTGTCGGCGGAAGCGGCTGCAGGCAGCACGATCAGTGCGGACATGGCGGTTGCCAAAATCAGGGATAACCATTTTTGTTTTTTCATGTGTGAGATACCTCCGAAAGATAATTTCTGCTTAACGGTAGAACGATGTTTCCTGCTGTGCAGGAACGACGAAATGGATGAGGAGTTAACACTGCGTGATGAACGGCATACCTCAATTACTATTAAACACAAAAGCATCCATTTCAATCGGTCTGGGGTGGCATTTTGCAAAAAAATCCGTACTGTTCAAGTTATGCCAAGTCACCTAACATCATTTCAATAATTTAACATAATTTATAGGAAAAACCTAGCATTATATGTAAGATTCTTAAAACCGACAAGCCATATCATCCATACAGCCACAGGAACGGACATAAATCTCACAATCACAAAAGGAATTATATGTTATATTTGTCTTATATACCATGTCCTCATACAGACAGGCGGAGAGATGACGATATTACCTTTTTCTGTTATTGTAAGGGAAAATGGTGCATTTGTACGCACTCCGCCCACAGGATGAGGTGTATAGCAGGAGGGCTCCGTGAATCCGTTGTTTCTAGTTCCCGGGTCCCTGAAGATATTATAAAAAAATGGGCAATTCTGATGAAAAGTTGCAACAATTACAGCCGGTATCACGTCTGTTAGGTTGCAGGGAGAGGGGGATCCTTTGTGGTGGAGCAGGGACTCATTAGAGCGGCTCAATCGGGCGATCGCGACGCTCTAATCACCCTATTAAGAGAGATAGAGGATCATGTCTACAAAACTGCATACTATATTTTGAATAATGAGCATGACGCTCTGGATGCAGCTCAGGAAGCACTGATCCGGGTCTATACCAAAATCAACTCTTATGAAGAGAAAGCTCAATTCAAGACCTGGGTGCAGCGGATCGTAACCAATATCTGCATCGATAAATTCAGAAGAACCAAGCCATCGGTTTCTATGGATGAGCATGAAATGGTATTCCATGACACACAGAACGTGGAGCATGAGGTGCTAACGGCCTATATGGCTCAAGACGTACAGGAAGCGATCAACCGGCTGCCGGAGCATCACCGGACCGTGATCGTGCTGAGATATTTGCAGGACTTCTCGTATAACGAGATTGCAGACTGTCTGAACCTGCCGCTGAATACGGTCAAATCGTATTTATTCCGGGCGAGACAGCAGCTGCAGACCTTACTTCAGGATTATCAGAAAGGTGGTGTATCAGGATGAGATGTCAGGAAATGGAGGAATGGATGAACCGGTACCTGGATCATGATTTGAATCAGGAAGAGACGGCCGAGCTTCTGCGCCACACGGCGGAATGTCCGGCCTGCGCCGAGAAGTTTCAGATCTTGCGCGCATTGTCGCGGGAACTGGAAGACCTTCCACAGGTAAAGCCCCGATTCAGTCTGGTTGATGCGATTATGCCGCAGCTGGATGCTATAGACGAAGCGAAGCGGGAACAAGGAAGCGCTCTGCAGGAGATGAAGCCGGTAGCTGCGGTTACAGATTTGGGAGCGCGTGCCCGGGACCGCAAGCCATCCTGGTTCAACTCCATGGTTGGACGGGCGGTGCTCGGTACAGCGGCTGCGGCTGCGGTTCTGGGTATTGCTATACTTAATTATGAACCGCACACGGTGCAGGATGCTGAGGCCTTGATGGAGCAAAATACAGCCTCTCAAGATACAGCCCGCACGGGGTCGGCCGGATCTTCGGTTGATCGCTCGATCACGGACGGAAATGCTACGATGAAGGCAGTGGAGCCAGATCCGGAGGATAAGGACAGTTCAGAACCTGCATCGGTTCAAACTGGCCAGGAGTCTGATGCTAAGGAAAGTCCTGATCATTCAGAACCCAAAAAATCTGTTCTTCAGGACCAGCCAGACGTGACCAAAGAATCCAAGCCTAGTGAGGACAGTGCAAAGGCAAGCAGCAGTGCGCCTGCGTCTTCCGACGGCTCAAACAGGCCTTCAGCTTCTTCGGAGCCTGCGGAATCGCCCAAGCCCGCTCGGAGCCAGTCAGCAGAGAACAAGAAGACGGTAGAATCGACTCCTTCTACGGGCGAGCTGTCCAAATCGGAGAAAGCGGCTCCTAAAACAGGGGCTGCCGATACGAAAGATCAAGCGAAGGCAGACGATTCAGATCAGGCTGCCCTGCCGGAGATGTCGATTCAGTCTTCTCCGGAAGGTAATCAGCAGCCGTCGGCAGATGTGCCGACAGCCCAGCAGCAGTTGGTTCCTCCTCGAGGGATTACAGCGCCTTCAACGGATTCAGCTGCAGCAGGTGAATCTAAGCTGAAGGTGGCAGAGGAGGATCCTTTCAAATCGCCGGATGGACAGTACGTAGTTAAGGTGGAGGGCAGGAAACTTACGGTGTATCAGTTGGCAAGTGACGATACCGGTGCGGGAACAGCCATTGAGGTCCGGGACTTAGCTGGAACGTGGAGCGAGGGATCCTGGTCGAAGGACAGCAAGGTGTTCACCTACAAAATTCAGCAGGATGGTGTAACGAGCACACTTACCTATACCGTGCCGACTCCGAATAAAACTCCTTAAATTTTTGAATTTCTTCACGTTTTGACTTGGACCTGAATATAGTATTGTAAAGGGTTGGAGAATGAAAGAAAGATCCGGCCGTCGGTATGACCGTTTGTCCGAAAGTTTCTAGAGCTTTCATGGGCAGGCGTTTATATAGATGCTGGGACAGAGGGACGGGGCTGCATGGCGGCTCGGTCCCTTTTGCATGCGCGTCTGTTCCCACGTTTCATTTTCTGTTAGGATAGATGGATGGAGGTGTGCGGAATTGGATGTGAAAGCGGCGGTTAAAGCCATCCGCAAAGGTGAAATAGCACCAGTCTATTTGTTATACGGTACAGAGAAATATCAAATGCGTCAATTTACAGATTTTCTGACAGAGCAGGTCATTGAGAAAGACCAGCGTGACTTTGCCATCGTGTCTCTGGATCTGGGAGAGGTGCCGGTAGAAGTAGTCGTGGAAGAAGCCGAGACAGTCCCCTTTCTCGTGCCGCGTAAGCTGATTCTCGTCCGGGATGCATCGCTGTTTACAGCAGCGAAGGACAGCGGTAAGCTGGAACACCGGATTGATGCGCTGATGGACTACCTGGATAATCCGGCAGACTACAGTGTAGTTGTTTTTATGGTCCAGAGTGAGAAGCTGGATGAACGTAAGAAGATCGTAAAAGCAATGAAGAGCAAGGCACAGGTGCTGTCATTTACGCCTCTTGGCGGTGAAGAACTGCTGGACTGGGTGAGCAAACAGGGAACACGCCAGGGCTCCACGTTTGCACCTGAGGCGGCGGCGGCGCTCGTTAATAATGCGGGTACAAGCCTGCAGACCTTGTCGGCCGAGATTGACAAGCTGTGCCTGTATGCCGGCAGCGGTGGAACAATTACTTCGGAAGACATTGACCATCTTGTGGCGAGAAGTACTGAGCAGAATGTATTTGCCATGGTGGAGGACATTGCGAATCTCCGGATGGAGAAGGCGCTGAATATATTCTATGAATTGTTGAAGCGGCGAGAGGAGCCGATCAAGATTGCAGCGCTCATCACGCGGCAGTTCCGTATTATTCTGCAGGTGAAGGAGCTGGCTCAGCAGAGCTATTCCCAGCAGCAGATTGCGGGTCAGTTGGGCTTGCATCCGTATGCGGTCAAAATTGCCGGCGAACAGGCCCGTAAATTTCCGCCGGATCAGCTGAAATTTATTCTAAATCAGCTTGGCGACCTAGACTACCAGATGAAGACAGGCCGAATTGATAAGGTACTTGGTCTGGAGCTGTTCCTGTTAAGGCTTGGTGCATGAATGTAATGAAAAAAAGCCGGATTCCATACATGAGTATGGGTCCGGCTTTTTACTATACGAGTCTGCTGCAGATCATCTACTAAAAAATCCTGACCCGTCGAACGGATCAGGATTTTTCCATTGTCGTATAAAATAGCGCTTCTTACGCTTGAGCAGTAAGAGCGTTCAATTTTTTCGCCAAGCGGGATTTCTTGCGGGCTGCAGCATTTTTGTGAACAAGGCCTTTAGTTACGGCTTTGTCCAGCTTTTGGGAAGCAGTTTGAACAGCAGCTTTCGCAGCTTCAACTTCTGTAGTAGTCAGCGCAGTGTCAGCAGCTTTAACTGCAGTACGAAGCGCGGATTTTTGGGAAGCGTTCAGCGCACGGCGTTTTTCGCTAGTTTTTACGCGTTTAACAGCGGATTTGATGTTTGGCATTACATTCACCTCCTGTAAAGGCATTCCTTATGAACACAAACGTTTCACAACTTAAAATATTCTAGCACGCTCCTTCTTAAATTGCAAGAAGTGAGTTTATTGAATAAAGCGGCGGTCTCTCCTGCACACTATCGTTACCGCAGCATTTTGCAACTATCCCAGCAAGCCCTGAGCTTGTAAGTGAACTATGGGGATCATGCAGAGGCACGAAGGTAAAGGAGGAGATTGAAGGATGAGCCTGGATTTGGAGAAATTTGCGGTACGTACCGATTTGGCGATTGAGGCCAGGGAATTGGCTGCCCGCAGCGGTCAGACTCCGTTCCCGGGAGTGGAGGAACAAGTTGAGGAGCACGATGGCATCAAGGTTACACGTCTGGACGTTCTCAATGAAGCAGGCGAGCGCGCCATCGGCAAAGTGAAGGGGCATTATATTACGTTCGAGGTTCCCCAGCTGCGTGAAGGAGATACTGGACTCCAGGACCGGGTCGCTAACGCTTTTTGCCGGGAGTTCGAACGCTTCATTGCCAAGTTGGGTATCACGCCCAAGAGCCGTGTGCTTGTTGTCGGTTTGGGTAACTGGAACGTCACACCGGATTCACTCGGACCGCTGGTTGTCGAGAACCTGATGGTGACTCGCCAGTATTTTGAGTTGGTGCCGGATCAGGTGGCTCCCGGGTATCGCGAGGTATCCGCGGTTGCTCCAGGTGTACTCGGACTGACAGGTATAGAGACGAGTGATATTGTTCAGGGGATCGCGGAGCGTACCAAGCCGGATTTGATTATCGCGATTGATGCGCTGGCATCGCGTTCACTGGAGCGGATCAACACGACGATCCAGATCGCGGATATCGGCATTCATCCCGGTTCCGGGATCGGGAATAAGAGGAGAGGAATTACCCGGGATATTATGGGTGTTCCGTGTATTGCGATTGGTGTGCCCACTGTCTCTTACGCCTCCACTATTGTAAATGATGCTCTTGATCTGATGAAAAAGCACTTTGGACGGGAGACGAACAGCACCAGGGACATTATGGGCATGCTGGATGATATCTCGGAGCAGGACCGGTTAGGCCTTGTCCGCGAAGTACTGCAGCCGCTCGGACATGATCTCATCGTGACTCCCAAGGAGATTGATGAGTTTATCGAAGATATTGCGAACATTATCGCGACCGGTCTGAACACGGCTCTTCACGAAGCTGTTAATCCGGATAATGCTGCCGCCTATACCCATTAACAGCCGGAGACTCCGATACCATCGGAGTCTTCTTTTGTTATGAACAAATCATACTTGTAAAGATCTTGCCGAACGGAAAGAATGCAGCATGGCTGGACGGGCCTCACCTGATGCTGCTTCTATTATTTCTGTCCATCTATTGGTTCTAGTATTCTCCTTCTCCTCATAGAGTTGAAGTATAAGAGAGTTGAAAGTGACCAACGAGGAGGATGGACAGATGAAGAGCATCCATGCCTGGAATGTAGGGAGATGGAAGGATAACGCGCTCCGTGTGCTGGCCATGGGCCGGACACTCGTCATTTTGATGCTGCTGTCAGTTGTATTTTTTGTCGTGCTGGGACTCGGTGGAATGGCCAAAAACAAGCTGAACTCTTCTCCGGTTTCTTCAATGAAGGGATTTGCCGCCTCGGTCTCCAGCGGCTTCTTCATGGACATGCTGGGCATGGAGATGCCTCATCTGGCGAAGGCCAAAACATCCTCAAGCCCTACGGGTGAGGAAATGACGACTTTTATGTTCCAGCTGCTAACCGGTGTGAACCCCCAGGATCCGAAAACTCTGGTCGCAGCCGGTGTTCCGGGAATGGCAACGAATAGTCCGGTTGTGCTGCGCAAGGGATCAGGTAATGCGAATATTGAGGCTCCGGAGGACTATCAGCCTGATGCAGGCACTGACGATCCTGCAGGCGGAAACGATGGCCACGGTGGACAAGCCCCGGACAGCAGCCAGACACCAGATGGCGGGGGAGCATCTGGCAGTAACCCCCCTCCGGTCAACGGAGGGAACGATGCGGGCAAGAAGGATACTCCTGCCAATCCGCCTTCCAAAGGCAGCAAGTCAGCCGGCAGCGGCGTGCTTATCTATCATTCTCACCCGCGGGAAGCCTATAATCCGCTGACGGGCAAAGAAAGTGACAACCCCAATTCCTCCTCTCCTGCCAAAAACGTTATGAACGTCGGGGATATCGTTGCAAGCACTCTGGAGAAAAAGGGTGTGGGTACGATCCATGAGAAAAAAGATTATGCTTCGCTGATTAAGGGCTACAATTGGAACTTTTCTTATAAATATTCACGGGCCACGGTACAGGCGGCTCTGGCAGAGCACCAATCTCTTCAATATTTAATTGACATCCACCGTGATTCCCAGCGGCATGACAAGACGACAGCAACGATCAATGGGGTCAAATACGCCAAGGTTTACTTTATCATCGGTCACGAGAATAAGAACTGGAAGAAGAACGAGGCATTCGCCGCACGCATTCATGCGGAATTCGAGAAATCCTACCCTGGTATCTCCAGAGGCGTGTGGGGCAAGGACGGCGGGGGCGGGAATAACGGGGAATACAATCAGTCCCTCTCCCCGAACAGCATTCTGATCGAAATCGGGGGTATTGATAATACCCAGGAAGAACTTCGCCGAACTGCGACTCTGCTGGGCAATATTGTTGCAGACCTGTATTGGAAAGATCAGAAGGTGCAGAAGGTAGATGCAAGTGCCAAGACAAATGCAGGCAGTACAAAATAGGCGGAGCGGGGGATTTTTATGGCTTCTTTTCGAAAAAAGGCAATCACATTCGGCGTTCTGATGGTCGGCGGCGTACTGCTCGGTATGCAGCTGGCAGGCTCCGGTATGGACGCGGTGTACGGACCGGGACTGTATATCACCAAGGAATCTGCGCCCGATCCTGTCACCGGTCAGACCCTCATTCGTGAATCAAATGCTGTTGATGGAAGAGGGTTGGCTGAGCAGCCTGAGAGAGACGAGGAGAGGACGGAGGCGGCAGCTTCTGCATTGAAAGCCTCGGCCGCCACCAGCGAAGAGCTGCCCCGTCAAGCTGCGCTTCCGGCGGCCGCCCCGCCTGCTGTCGACCATCTGGCCGACAAAGCAGCAGGGCTGCTGCAGCAGCTGTCCCAGAAGAGCATTCGCTGGGTGGCGTCCATTTTCACCGGCGATCCGGAATAAGACAGGACATGGGATTGCTGCGATACCCTCCAGCTGTTATAATGAAGCGATTGACACTAGGCTGTGTGTGGGGGTAAGGCATGACAGATATTGTAGCAAGACAACGAAAAATTCGTAATTTCAGTATTATTGCACATATAGACCATGGCAAATCGACGCTGGCTGACCGGATTCTGGAGTACACCGGCGCACTGACTTCGCGTGAAATGCAGGATCAGGTGCTGGACCAGATGGAGCTGGAGCGCGAACGCGGCATTACGATTAAGCTGCAGGCTGTGCGTCTGACGTACAAGGCGGATGATGGAGAAGAGTATATTCTGAACCTGATCGATACACCGGGACACGTCGACTTCACGTATGAGGTCTCCCGCAGTCTTGCAGCCTGTGAAGGCGCGCTGCTGGTCGTCGACGCTGCGCAGGGTATTGAGGCACAGACGCTGGCGAACGTATATCTGGCGCTGGATAACAATCTGGAGATTCTTCCTGTCATCAACAAGATCGACCTGCCGAGTGCAGATCCGGATCGGGTGAAGCAGGAGATTGAAGATGTGATTGGACTGGATGCCAGTGATGCGGTCCTGGCTTCGGCCAAGGCAGGCATCGGGATCAAGGAGATTCTGGAGCAGGTAGTCAAGTCGGTTCCGGCACCAACAGGCGATCCGGAGCAGCCTTTGAAAGCGCTGATCTTTGACTCCCACTATGACCCCTACAAGGGTGTTATTGTGTACGTGCGTGTCGTTGACGGCAAAATTAAAGCCGGTTCCAAAATTAAAATGATGGCAACGGAGAAAACCTTTGAGGTTATTGAAGTGGGAGCCTTTATGCCGCGCATGGGCATTGTGGACGAGCTGAACGTAGGCGACGTTGGTTTCATCGTGGCAGGCATCAAGCATGTCGGCGATACCCGTGTCGGTGATACGGTGACAGATGCCAAGAATCCGACGCTGGAGCCGATGCCGGGTTACCGTAAAATTAATCCGATGGTCTACTGTGGTCTGTATCCGATTGAGACTTCGGATTATAATGATCTGCGCGAAGCGCTGGAGAAGCTGCAGTTGAATGACGCATCCCTCAGCTTCGAACCGGAGACTTCCAGCGCCCTGGGCTTTGGTTTCCGCTGCGGCTTCCTGGGGCTCCTGCACATGGATGTTATCCAGGAGCGGATTGAGCGTGAATTTAATATTCCGCTTATTACGACAGCGCCAAGTGTTATCTATCGCGTTACGCTGACGAATGGCGAAGTGATCTCCATTGACAACCCGTCCAACTACCCTGAGGTAGGCCGGATCGAGCATGTAGAAGAGCCTTATGTCAAGGCAGCGATTATCGTGCCGAACGATTATGTGGGTACCGTCATGGAATTGTGCCAGACCAAGCGCGGCGAGTATGTAAACATGGAATATTTGGACACGACCCGGGTTACCATTACTTATGAGATCCCGTTGTCCGAGATAGTATACGACTTCTTCGATCAGCTGAAGTCCAGTACGAAAGGATATGCTTCCTTTGACTACGAGATTTCCGGCTACCGCCAGTCCAACCTGGTCAAAATGGATATTCTGCTGAACGGCGAGCAGGTCGATGCTTTGTCCTTCATCGTTCACAGAGAAAGAGCCTACCACCGGGGCCGGATCATCTGCGAGAAGCTGCGTGAGCTGATTCCGCGCCAGATGTTCGAGGTGCCGATTCAGGCATCTGTCGGTACCAAGGTTGTAGCACGTGAGACGGTAAAAGCGATGCGCAAAAACGTCCTGGCCAAGTGTTACGGCGGTGACATCTCGCGTAAACGTAAATTGCTGGAGAAGCAAAAAGAAGGTAAGAAACGCATGAAGCAGGTCGGCAACGTCGAAGTGCCGCAGGAAGCGTTCATGGCCGTCCTGAAAATCGACGACAACTAAAATGCTGGCAGCAGCATTCCATAGCAGTACTTACCAGGGGAAGCCGACAGGGTTTCCCCTTTTAAGATATACATGAACCATAGAACAAGAAACAGGGGGAATTCCCGATGGCAGCTGAAGCTGTAACTAACCACGTACATTCATCCGCTCCTGAAGCGGTTTATATTCATATTCCTTTTTGCACAAACAAATGCTTTTACTGCGATTTTAATTCCTATGTCCTGAAAGACCAGCCGGTGATGGACTATCTGCGTGCGCTGGAAAAGGAGATGGAATACACAGTTGCCGAGCATCCGCCGGGAGAAATTAAAAGTATCTTTGTCGGTGGCGGTACACCAACCGTACTGAAGCCGGATGAGATGGAATATTTCCTCGCTTCCGTGAAGCGGCATTTCCCAAACTGGTCAGATAACATCGAATTCTCGATGGAAGCGAATCCGGGTACGACGGACTTGGAAAAGCTCAAGGTCATGAAAGACGGCGGTGTGAACCGGGTGAGCTTTGGTGTACAGGCATTCCAGAACGATCTCCTGACAGGTATCGGGCGTATCCATAATACGGACGATGTCTACCGCAGTCTGGAGAATGCCCGCAAGGCGGGTCTGGACAATCTGTCCATCGATTTGATGTTCGGCCTGCCCAACCAGACGGTCGAGATGCTTGATGAGAGTGTCAGCCGTGCGCTGGAGCTTGAGCTGCCCCATTATTCGATCTACAGCTTAAAGGTAGAAGAGAACACCCTTTTCCATACACTGTATCAGAAAAACCAGCTCCCGCTGCCGCATGAAGATGCAGAGTTGGAGATGTACCTGCTGCTTATGCGCCGGATGAAGGAAGCGGGCTACAAGCAGTATGAGATCAGCAACTTCGCCAAGCCGGGCAAGGAAAGCAGGCATAATACGACCTACTGGCGCAATGAAGATTATTACGGGCTAGGCGCTGGCGCACACGGTTATGTGAAGAGACAACGTCATATGAATATTAAAGGGGTTACCCCTTATGTGGAGGCTGCGCTGAAAGGACTGCCGCGCCTGGACAGTTATGAGATTGCCCGTGAAGAAGCGATGGAGGATTTCCTCATGGTAGGTCTGCGCATGCTGGATGGTATTTCCGCACAGGATTTCGAGCGTCAGTTCGGAGTCAGCATGGAAGACACCTTTGCGCGGCCGCTGAATAAAATGCTCAATGCAGGTCTGATCGAGAAACGTGAGGGCTATTACCGCCTGAGCGAGCAGGGTATTTTGTTCGGTAATGATGTATTCGCTGAATTTATTGGTTCCCTGACGGTCAATAACTAGCTTGCACTTCTATACGTGTTGTTGTATATTTATTCATATTGTATGGGACAGCACGGTTAGGGGGAAAGGACACATGGCGACGGTCTGCAAACAAGTAGTTTGCCGTAAAGCGGTTCAGGAGGATGTGGAGCCGCTGTATGAAATGATTCAAGGATATGCACAGCAGGGGATCATGCTTCCGCGATCGCGTGCGGTGCTGGAGCGCCAGCTCGATTTGTTTGTAGTAGCCGAGGTGGACGGCAAGCCGGTTGGCTGCGGTTCACTGTGCCGGCTGGGGGCCGACCTTGTGGAGATTCGTTCTTTAGGTATTTCAGACGGCTATAAAGGGCTGGGCATTGGCTCCAAAATTGTGAAGCTGCTGATCGAGGAAGCAAAGCGGCAGGATATTCCGAAGATCATGGCTTTGACGTATGAAGTGGCCTTTTTCGAGAAGAACGGCTTTACCGTCGTTAATAAGGAGATTTTCCCTGAGAAAGTGTGGACGGATTGCGTGAACTGCAGCAAGCAGCATGCCTGCGATGAAATTGCTGTACTGAAGATGTTAAAGTAAGAATTAAGTGAAGAAACACTCCGGGAACAGGTTAAGCCTGATGAACCCGGGGTGTTTTGGTATATCATCCTTTTTATCAAAAATGCAGTCTATCGTGTTCTTGTTAAGGAAGGGAAGATCGTTAAGTCCTGGATTCAAGTTGACCGGGAGGGGATATCGGTACAGCTGGAACGCGATCGGACCGAGAGTCAGATAAAGTGCCAGCAGCCCTGATAGCCAAACCGACTTGACACGCTTCTGTCGGTTTGGTATTTTTGTAATAGCAATTAGCACTCATCTGATTCGAGTGCTAACGAACACTGTGATTCGAATGGATCGTTAGACCGAACAAGGAGGGATTTCCATGTTAACCGAACGCCAGAAGCTGATTTTGAATGCAATCATCGATGACTATATTCGTTCGGCTGAGCCTGTGGGATCCCGCAGTATATCGAAGCGGGACGACGTAAGCTTCAGTCCTGCGACCATTCGCAACGAGATGGCGGATCTGGAGGAGCTTGGTTTTCTTGAACAGCCGCATACTTCAGCTGGACGAATTCCTTCCAATAAGGGCTACCGCTATTATGTGGACCATCTGAATCCCGCACACCTTCTGGAGCCGGTTGAGATGAATGAACTGAAGGCGTTTTTCGCAGAGAAGCTGAATGTGATGGAGCAGGCTATTCAGAATGCCTCCAACATTTTGTCCAATATGACGAATTACACTTCCATCCTTCTGGGACCGGAGGTTTTTCATACTTCATTACGCCATTTCCAGCTCCTGCCGCTGAATGAGACGACGGCGGTTGCCATCATTGTGACGAATACCGGACAGGTGGAGAACAAGACGGTTCATATTCCACCGGGCGTATCCGTATCTGAGATGGAGAAGGTCGTGAACCTTCTGAACAGCAAGCTGGTTGGCGTGCCTATCTATAAGCTGAAATCGCGTCTGTATGCTGAGCTGGGCGAGGAGATGCAGCGTCATATCGCTCATTATGAAGATGTACTGAACGTTCTCGACCGCGCGTTCGATAACGAAACAGATCAGCGTCTGTACCTGAGCGGAACGACGCATATGCTGTCTCAGCCGGAGTTCAAGGATGTAGATAAGCTGAAGCATGTGCTGGATCTGTTCGAAGAGACGTCTACCCTGTTAAAATTGATGGCCCCTTCAGCAGGTGCTCCAGGCATCCAGGTGCGTATTGGGCAGGAGAACGCCCATGAAGCTTTTGCCAACTGCAGTCTGGTTACCGCGACTTATTCTGTGGATGGCGAGGCGCTTGGAACCATTGGTATTTTGGGACCGACACGCATGGAATATGCCCGTGTAATCAGTATTTTGGGTATATTATCGAAAGATCTGTCCGCCATGCTGACGCTCCGTTATAAATAATGCACGGTCTTCCTGCGCCGCCTTGATTGATGGACAGGAAGACGGTATCCTATACGTTGTGCCTTGTGTTGAGGCCTATTTTAAGGAGGTGAGACAACTTGAAAGAGGATCAAACGTTTCAAGGGGAAGAACAGCAGCCAACCGCTGAGGAGGAAGTCGTAGAGGTAGAGACCACTCAAGGTGATGAGCCGGCTGTAGAGGAAGTGGTGAACGAATCTGCTTCTCTCGAGACAGAGTCTGCGGAGGAGAATGATGAGGCTGCCCGCCTTCGTGCAGAAGCCGAAGAAAGTCAGCAGCGCTTCCTGCGTACACAGGCCGACTTCGATAATTTCCGCCGCCGTACGGCGAAGGAGAAAGAAGACCTTGCTAAATATGCTTCCATGAAGCTGATCAATGAGCTTGTGCCGGTTATTGATAACTTCGAGCGTGCCGTAGCTGCGCTTCCGCAGACACCTGAATCCGAGTCGTTCACGAAGGGAATCCATATGATTTTCCGTCAATTCGAGGGCGTACTGCAGGCTGAAGGCCTGACGGCCATGGAGACGGTTGGCGAGCCGTTCAACCCTGAATTCCATCAGGCAATCATGCAGGTGGAGAGCGACGAGTATGAGGAAGGCATCGTCGTTGAGGAAGTACAAAAAGGTTATATGCTGAAGGATAAAGTACTGCGACCAGCCATGGTCAAAGTGAGCATGTAATCATTCACATAGATTGACATGGTTTATCAAACCAACCAGAAACAAATCCATATCCGGCATGCTCAGGCATGCCTACCATTTACGGCCGGAACGGCCTTTGACGATGTGAAGGAGGAACTTTTCGATGAGTAAAGTAATCGGTATTGACTTGGGAACAACCAACTCTTGCGTTGCTGTAATGGAAGGCGGCGAGGCCGTTGTCATCCCTAACCCGGAAGGCGCTCGTACAACCCCTTCGGTTGTAGGTTTCAAGAAAGACGGAGAGCGTGTTGTTGGTGAAACAGCAAAACGCCAGGCGATTACAAATCCTGACCGTACGATCATTTCTATCAAACGCCACATGGGTACGAACCACAAGGAAACCATCGACGGCAAAGAATATTCGGCACAGGAAATCTCTGCAATGATTCTGCAAAAGCTGAAGTCTGATGCTGAGGCTTATCTGGGCCAGCCTGTAACCCAAGCGGTTATCACTGTACCTGCCTACTTTAATGACAGCCAGCGTCAAGCAACCAAGGATGCGGGCAAAATTGCAGGCCTCGAGGTGCTGCGTATTGTCAACGAACCAACTGCTGCTGCATTGGCATATGGTATGGAGAAATCTGAAGATCAGACGATCCTTGTCTATGACCTGGGCGGCGGTACGTTCGACGTTTCGATTCTGGAACTGGGCGACGGCTTCTTCGAAGTTAAAGCTACCAGCGGTGACAACCACCTGGGCGGTGACGACTTCGACCAAGTCATCATCGACTATCTCGTGAGCGAATTTAAAAAAGACCAAGGTATTGACCTGAGCAAGGATAAAGCGGCTGTACAGCGTCTGAAAGATGCAGCAGAGAAAGCGAAAAAGGAACTGTCCGGCGTCATGACATCCACGATCTCGCTGCCGTTCATTACCGTAGTTGACGGTGTTCCTCAGCACTTGGAGCTGAGCCTGACTCGTGCAAAATTCGAAGAGCTGTCCGCAGGTCTGGTAGAGCGTACGCTGGGGCCAACTCGTCAAGCTTTGAGCGATGCTGGAATGACTGCCAACGACATTGATAAAATTGTCCTTGTCGGCGGTTCCACACGTATTCCTGCTGTACAGGAAGCAATCAAGAAGCTGACAGGCAAAGATCCGCATAAAGGCGTTAACCCGGATGAAGTGGTAGCCCTCGGTGCCGCTGTTCAAGCAGGCGTCCTGACGGGTGACGTCAAAGACGTGGTTCTGCTCGACGTAACCCCATTGTCTCTGGGTATCGAAACAGCAGGCGGCGTATTCACCAAAATGATCGAGCGCAACACTACGATCCCTACAAGCAAATCCCAAGTCTTCTCCACTTATGCAGACAACCAGCCTAGCGTTGAGATCCACGTACTGCAAGGTGAACGCGAAATGGCTGCGGGCAACAAAACACTGGGACGCTTTATGCTGGGCGATATTCCGCCAGCACCACGCGGTGTACCGCAAATCGAAGTTACTTTTGATATCGATGCGAACGGTATCGTGAACGTTGCAGCTACAGACAAAGGCACAGGCAAGAGCCAAAAAATTACTATCACTTCTTCCAGCGGTCTGAGCGATGAGGAAGTTGAACGTATGATGAAAGACGCCGAGCTGCATGCGGAAGAAGATAAAAAACGCAAAGAGCTCGTTGAAGTGAAAAACTCGGCTGACCAGCTGATCTACAGTGTTGACAAAACGATTAAGGATCTTGGCGACAAAGCTGATGCAGCCGAAGTAGATAAAGCGAATGCAGCCAAGGAAAAACTGCAAAAGACGCTGGAATCCGATAACGTAGACGAAATTAAGGCAGCTACTGAAGAGCTGACTGAAATCGTACAGCAGCTGTCTGTGAAACTGTATGAGCAGGCGGCACAGGCACAACAAGCGGCTGAAGGTGCTCAAGGTGCAGGACAGCAGGGTGCAGGTCGCGACAACGTCGTTGACGCTGACTACGAAGTCGTTGACGAAGACAAGAAACAAAACTAATCTGGCAATAGACAGATTCATGCATGCAAGCAGCAATGGGAAGGTCAAAGCCGGAAGCATCCGGTTTTTGGCTTTCCTTTTGTCATGATGCGGGAAGCTGAATAGGCATGGGGGTGGAGCAGTGGCTGAAAAGCGTGATTATTATGAGGTGCTAGGACTCGGCAAAAATGCTTCGGATGACGAGATTAAGAAAGCATACCGTAAACTGGCGCGCCAGTATCATCCGGACGTGAACAAGGAGCCGGACGCAGAAGCAAAATTCAAGGAAATGAAAGAAGCTTATGATGTACTGAGTGACGGCCAGAAGCGAGCGCAATATGACCAGTTTGGACATGTTGATCCAAATCAGGGCATGGGCGGCGGCTTTGGCGGGCAGGACTTCGGCGGCTTTGGTGATATATTTGATATGTTCTTCGGCGGTGGAGGCGGCGGACGTCGTGATCCAAATGCTCCGCAGCGGGGGAATGATCTGCAATATACGATGACCATTGAATTCAAGGAAGCGGTCTTCGGCAAGGAAACGGATATTACGATCCCGCGTACCGAAAATTGCGATACGTGTAATGGTTCTGGTGCCAAGCCGGGTACTCATCCAGAGACCTGCTCCGTCTGTCATGGCAGCGGACAGCAGGAAGTGGTTCAGAACACGCCGTTTGGCCGTATGGTCAACCGTCGTCCTTGCTCAAACTGCAGCGGTTCCGGCAAGATCATCAAGGAAAAATGTACAACTTGCCAAGGCTCAGGCAAAGTACGCAAGCAGCGTAAAATTCATGTCCGCATTCCTGCAGGCGTGGATGACGGCGCGCAGCTGCGCATGAGCGGTGAAGGGGAAGGCGGCCTGCGTGGCGGTCCTGCCGGCGACCTGTACATTGTCATTCGCGTCAAGCCGCATGATTTCTTCGAACGCGAAGGGGACGACATCTACTGCGAAGTGCCGCTGACCTTCGCTCAGGCAGCACTCGGCGATGAGATTGAGATTCCTACCTTGTCCGAGAAGGTCAAACTGAAGATCCCTGCCGGAACACAGACCGGAACCTATTTCCGTCTCAAAGGCAAGGGCGTGCCGCGTCTACGCGGTGTCGGCCAGGGCGATCAGCATGTGAAAGTGATTGTGGTGACACCAAGCAAGCTGAGCGATGAACAGAAAGATCTGCTGCGCAGCTTTGCTTCCCTCAGCGGGGAGCAGACCCATGAGCAGGAGCAGTCCTTTTTCGACCGGATGAAGCGGGCATTCCGCGGAGACTGATCAACCTATTATAATCAAAAGAGGCGTTCCAGATGATGTTTATCATCTGCGAACAGCCTCTTTTTTTGTGCACGGATAAATGAAGCCTAAGAATAAACCGGCCTGCTTTCACGCACTCTAGAACAAGGACCAGCGGAAGGCAGGTGGAATTCAATGAGTGACAAGAACATACTGGCGTATTTTAAATCACCGGAAGAGGCTGAAGCGGCTGCGATGAAGCTGAAGGCACTGCGGGTGATTGATATGTCGATCGACCGGTTCAGCCGGTATCCCGGCGGCAGCATCAGCTATGGGATTCCGGTCATATCCGGCAATATCAGCAGCCTGGCTGCTTTGACGCAAAATGGCGCCTTCAGCAGTGCCATAGATGGTATTTTGGCTGCAGCAGATCCGGCGGCAAGCGGCATGAGTGACGGAGGCCAGGGAGGTCCGACGGGGCGTGATATTTTGTTGACCGTCGTGGTGAACCAGGACGTGCATGAACGCGCATTGGCAATTGTTGAACAATGCGGCGGGATGATTTAATTAGGAAAAGGCTGGGTTCTATTATCAAAAGGAGGCGGGATTATGGCAGAATTTCAGAGCAGCCGCGGCAAAATTTTGAAGAAGACGGACAAGATGAGAGATCTTCAGGCAGCCAAAAATGAGGATGTCGAATTCTCCGGCGCGCTGGCAGATCATGACGATGTGGAAGCTCTGCGGCGCAGCGAGGCAGCAGAACGCCGGCAGGAGCGTATTATTTTTGACGACAAGTAAACCGGTTACCCATTCGGATTCCATCTTGATCCGATGCGGCTGCGCTCATCAGCGCAGCCGCTTTTTTTGAATTCAGCCCATCAGGTATAGTACAATAAGACTCATGCATGCTAATGAGGAGGAAAAGATAACTTATGTTATGGCACGAATTAACGATACATACCACGGAGGAAGCGGTGGAGATGATCTCGAATTTCCTGCATGAAGCCGGTGCAGGCGGCGTCTCGATTGAGGAATCCGGTACATTAAATAAAGAGAGAGATACTTCCTATGGACAATGGTACGAACTGCCTCTGAACGATATCCCGGAGGGCTTGGCCGTTATCAAAGGCTATTTTGCCGAAACAACTGATATGGATGAGGTTCTGACGGAAGTGAAGCCGCGTATTGAGGGGCTGCAAGAGTTTGATATTGATGCGGGCAGCTGGACTACAGAGGTGCGTACGGTTAATGAAGATGACTGGGCGACGGCATGGAAGCAGTACTTCAAGCCGCTGCGAGTGTCTGACCGGCTGACCATTAAGCCGACCTGGGAGGATTACACTCCCGCTGATCCGCAGGAGCAGATTATTGAGCTGGATCCGGGCATGGCCTTCGGAACTGGTACCCATCCGACGACCTCCCTCTGCCTTCGTACATTGGAAGGTGTAATTCAGGGAGGGGAAGAAGTCATTGACGTCGGCACGGGCTCGGGCATCCTGGCTATCGGTGCCATCAAGCTGGGGGCAAAACACGTTCTTGCCCTGGACCTCGATCCGGTTGCTGTCTCCAGTGCGGAAGAGAATACCCGTCTGAACGGATTGGAGGACCGTATTACCGTTAAGGAAAGCGACCTTCTCTCGCTGCTCGGGAGCCATGAACAGGGCCTGGGTGTAACCCTGCCGGTGAAGGTCATTGTTGCGAATATTTTGGCAGAGATTATTCTGCTCTTCATCGATGATGTATATCAGGCACTGGAGTCTAATGGCGTTTACATCGCTTCAGGCATATGGAAGAACAAGGAAGAAGTTGTGGAGCAGGCGCTGACTGCAGCCGGATTTGTGATTGAAGACAAGAAACGGGATGAAGACTGGATCGCCTTTGTCGCGAGGAAGAAATAACGATGGATTTTCTGGATCGTTTTCTTCAGGTTCCTCTTGCCAATTTGCCGTTTTATATTCTCGCGCTTATTTTTGCCTTCACCGTGCATGAATTCTCGCACGCCTACTTTGCCAACAAGTTCGGAGACCCCACAGCCAAGCTGCTGGGACGGGTGACCTTAAACCCTGCGGTTCATATCGATTTTCTCGGTACGCTGTTACTGCTGATCGGAGGCTTTGGATGGGCGAAGCCGGTTCCGGTGAACCGGGCCAACTTTACCCGACCCCGTCTCATGGGTGTGATCGTCTCTGTTGCCGGTCCGCTCAGCAACCTGCTGCTGTCGGTGGTGGGATTGTTCATTTTTCATCTTCTGAACTACTTCGGTGTACTGGAAGGCATTGAGAACCAGCGTGTGTATATGGCGGTCTATTACTTCTTCAATTATCTTGTTTCCCTGAACATGTTTCTCTTCCTCTTTAACCTGATTCCGCTGCCGCCGCTGGACGGCTACCGGATCGTAGAGGATTTGGCACCCCGTTCAGCACTGCCGGCGCTGCAGCGTTACGAGCAATGGTCTTTATTCATTTTCCTGCTGATTGTGTTCATCCCTGCACTGCGCAATGTAACCATTGTTCCAATTTATGAATTCGCCAACTTCCTTGTACGGAGCTTTGGCCAGGTATTTCTGCATTTATTCTAAGGGGCCTAAGGGCTCCTTTTTTGTTGTGCAGGTTGTGATTTCCAGGACCACTTACGGGGAAAGGCTGGTTTTTCAGGCCTAAACGGTGTATGATGTTTGTTGGTGTTTTTGCAGGTGGGGTTCGGACCAAGCTTCCCGTCACGTCCTGTCCCGCCCTGCATCCAATTCAGGTGAGACAGGTGTGAATAAGGGACATGCAGCGTTATTTCATTACACAGGAACAGTTCGGCGAGAACAGTGTGACCATAACCGGCGAAGATGCCCGCCATATTAGCAGGGTCATGCGCGGCAAGCCCGGCGATAAAGTGATTGTCAGCGATGGTGCTTCGAGAGAGGCTCTGGTCGAGCTGACGTCGCTGGAAGCGGGCGAGGTAACGGCTGCTATTATAGACAGGCTGGAAATGAATGCAGAGCCTAAAGTGAAGGTTACCATCGCACAAAGTCTGCCGAAAGGCGACAAAATGGAGCTGGTGATCCAAAAATGCACCGAGATCGGGGCAGACCGGTTTGTGCCGTTCCTCTCGGAGCGGACCATTGTTCAGTATGACAGCAAAAAGGAAGGCAAACGTGTCGAGCGCTGGCGCAAGATTGCCAAGGAGGCGGCAGAGCAGTGCCACCGTAACCGTATTCCGGAGGTGGATAGCCCGCTGGGCTGGAAAGCGCTCCTGACTTCCTTTGAGGAATATGATCTCGTGTGCTATTGTTATGAAAAAGAAAGCGGCCGCCAGCTGCGCGATATGGTGAAGCCATTCGTAGAGCACCATCCTGATGGCGGTAAGGTGCTTGTGGTAGTCGGGCCGGAAGGCGGTTTTACCGAGCAGGAGAGCCAGGCGGCAGAAGCGGCCGGGGCCTTCCCGACAGGGCTCGGCCGGCGTATTCTGCGCGCTGAGACGGCTGGAATGGCAGCGTTAACTTGTATTTTATATGAATCCGGAGAAATGGGAGGAATGTGATATGCCATCCGTGGCGTTTTACACCTTGGGCTGTAAAGTCAACTTTTACGATACGGAGGCCATTTGGCAGCTGTTCAAGAACGAAGGGTACGAGCAGGTAGATTTTGATGAACAAACGGCTGACGTATACCTCATTAATACATGTACGGTAACGAACACAGGCGACAAGAAGAGCCGGCAGATTATCCGCCGTGCCATTCGCCGTAACCCGGATGCCATCGTGGCGGTGACAGGCTGCTATGCGCAGACTTCACCTGCCGAGATTCTGGATATTCCGGGTGTCGACCTTGTGATTGGTACCCAGGACCGGGATAAAATTTTGCCTTATGTCAAGGAAATCCAGGAATCGCGCCAACCGGTCAACGCGGTGCGCAATATTATGAAGACACGTGTATTCGAAGAAATGGATGTGCCGGATTTTGCAGACCGCACACGAGCATTCCTGAAGATCCAGGACGGCTGTAACAACTTCTGTACGTTCTGTATTATCCCGTGGTCGCGCGGCCTGTCCCGCAGCCGGGATCAGAAGAGTATCATCGCCCAAGCCGAGCAGCTCGTTCAGGCAGGCTACAAGGAGATTGTACTGACAGGCATTCATACCGGCGGCTACGGCGACGATATGGAGAATTATGATCTGACTGACCTGCTCTGGGATCTGGATAAGGTGGAAGGTCTGGAACGCATCCGGATCAGCTCCATTGAAGCGAGCCAGATCGATGACCGCATGCTCGATGTGATCAACCGCTCAAACAAGCTGGTGCGCCACTTCCACATCCCGCTTCAGGCGGGCGACGATACGGTACTGAAGCGGATGCGCCGCAAATATACAACCCAAGAATTTTACAACAAGATGCTCCGCATTCGTGAAGCCATGCCGGACGTGGCGATCACGACCGATGTCATTGTCGGATTCCCGGGCGAGACGGACGAAATGTTCCGCAACGGGTATGAGCTGATGAAAAAAATCGGCTTCTCCGAAATGCACGTCTTCCCTTACTCCAAGCGGACCGGCACACCGGCTGCCCGTATGGAGGATCAGGTGGATGAGGAAGTGAAAAATGCCCGCGTTCATGAGCTGATTGATCTTTCCGAACAGATGCAGCTGGCTTACGCCGAGAAGTTCGTCGGCCAGGTGCTCGATGTTATTCCGGAAGGTGAGGCCAAAGGCCGCGAAGGCAGCGGCAAGCTGCACGGTTACAGTGACAACTATATCCAGGTTGTGTTCGACGGTACCCCGGATATGGTCGGACAGGTATGCCGTGTGAAACTGACCCGGGCCGGCGTGAATGAAAGTGAAGGCCAGCTGGTGCGTGTGCTGGATGGGGAACTGAAGGCAGCTCTATAATATGGAATAACAACAAGGATTTCGCTGATCGGGTGAAATCCTTGTTGTTCTACAGGCATGATTATAGATGGAGTCTACGAATTGTGAACAGGGGAGAGGAAGCAGCATGGCAGCAAGAAAGGAAATTTCCGCAGGCGGCGTTGTATATCGTTATGTTGGAGGGGAGCTGGAAGTTCAGCTAATTCAGGACCGTTACGGCAAGGTATCCCTCGCCAAAGGCAAGATGGAGCCCGGCGAGACGGTAGAACAAACGGCACTGCGTGAGATTGTCGAAGAGACCGGCATTGAGGGTAAAATCATCGAGCATGTGGACATGATTGCTTATACTTATCAGCATCCGGAATATGGCACGGTCGACAAAGAGGTGCATTATTATCTTGTTGAAGCACTCGGCGGTGAGATGCAGCCGCAGGTAGAAGAGATTAAAGGGGTCGCCTGGTATACTCCGCAGGAGGCCTGGGACAAGCAGGTAAATGAAGGTTACGACAATAACGATATCATTCTGCGCAAAGCGCTGCAGTCTCTGGACATCCAGCTAGGCTGAGCCGGATGCTGTGAGAATTTGATTTAGGCTGTATGGAGATTACGGTCAACCTTCCTCCACACCGGAAGGTAACAGAGGGGGAGCGCCAGCAGGGAACAGGCGATGTTGAACAGCGTCTGCGCGTGAGCGATCTGCGCTCCCGGATCGGCGGACAGCCAGGCCGATACGGCCTGCAGCAGTCCGGCCAGCGGCATGAACAGCAGGGCGCCGCCTGCGTTCAGGGCAATGTGTGACCAGGCGACGAAGGCGGCGGCGCGGGTACCGCCGACGGATGCCATCAGCGCGGTCACACAGGTTCCAACATTGGCGCCGATCACAATCGTGACGCCAATCTCGACAGGCAGGATGCCCGCTCCTGCCATGCTGATGGCCATGCCGATGACAGCGGCACTGCTGTGGATCAGCGCGGTGAGACAGGCGCCGGCGGCAAAGCCCCACCAGGGGCTGTGGGCCGCCTGCTCCAGAAACGCGCTGAAGACGCCGGTCCGCTCCAGATACGGAGCGGTCAGCTGCATGGTGCGGATGCCGCCCAGCACCAGTGCAAAGCCGGCGCCGGCAAGGCTGCCGTACTGCCAGGCCAGAAGCGGACTGCGGCCGGGCCTGTGCGAAGGTCTGCCGAATTCGTACAGCAGGACAGTGAAGGCCCATAGTGCAAGGCAGACGGCGAGCAGCGGCCAGGCGAACCGGCCGATCTGCAGGCTGATGAGCTCGGTTGTCAGGCAGGTTCCGATATTGGAGCCAAGGATAATACCCAGCGTCTGACCGAAGCTCAGCAGACCGGCATTCACAAGTCCCATGGACAAGACGGTGACCGCGGTGCTGCTCTGGAGCAGGGCCGTGATGACCGTGCTGAAGAGCATGCCTTTCCAGGGGGATGACGTGGCCCGGTTCAAGCCTTGTATCAGCAGGGGACCGGCAAGCTTGTGCAGTGCATTCTCCATCAGCTTCATCCCTGCAAAAAATAAGATCAGCCCGTAAACGACAGGCACTATGACTTCTCTCATCATGGCTTAAGTACTCCCTTCGTACAGCTTGTTTTACATATATGAGCCATGGACGGGCACCATGACTGTGCAGCAGCCGAAACGGCCGCGTGGCAGAGAGCAGAAGCTGGGGCTGCAAGAATTGTTTTGATAAAACTTGATTAAGGAAGTGAAAGATTTGCCGTCAGTCATATTGGAACGGGGACGTAAAAAAAGACTCGAACAGAGCCACCCGTGGATCTATAAAAGCGAGATTGCTTCTGTGAACGGTGAGCCCGGGAACGGAACTCTCGTGGAAGTGCTTAACCATCAGGGACGGTATCTTGCGACAGGGTACTACAATGCCAATTCACAAATTACGGTGCGTGTCGTGTCACATCAGCCGCTGGAAGCGATGGATACGGCCTTTTTTGTCCGTCGGTTTGAGGATTGTCTGAAACACCGGGAACGTTTTGTTACAGGAGGGGACGCGTACCGTCTGGTCTATGGCGAAGCAGATTTTCTGCCGGGCCTGATTGTAGACCGTTTCGGAGACGTACTCGTTGTACAGCTGCTGACCCTGGGAATGGACGTGTGCCGTGAAGCGATTGTGGAGGCACTGATCCAGGTGGTGGAGCCAGCCGGCATCTATGAACGCAGTGACGTTCCGGTGCGCGAGCTGGAAGGTCTGGAGCAGGTCAAAGGCGAACTGTACGGGAAATGTCCGCGTCATGTGACGGTAACCGAGAACGGGCTGCTGATCAAGGTGGACATCGTGGAAGGCCAGAAGACCGGATATTTCTTTGACCAGCGTGAAAATCGGGCATCCATTGCTCCGCTGATGACAGGGTGGGGTGCGAAGAGCGGCATTCAACTCCAGGATGTGGTGGAAGAAGGCGAGGTCCGCCGCCTGCCCGTGAACAAAAGCGGCAAAACCGTTACGTTCCCATACTGGGATGGCGCAACGGTGCTGGAATGCTTCTCTCATACCGGAAGCTTTACGCTTCATGCTTGCAAGTACGGTGCCAAGAAGGTGACCTGCCTGGACATTTCGGAGCATGCCATTGAGAGCGCGCGGGAGAATGTCCGGCTGAACGGTTTTGAGGACCGTGTAGAATTTGTCGTTGACGATGCTTTTCAATACCTGAGATCCCAGGTTAAAGGGGTGGAGGAACGAACAGCGCGTGCGAACGGCGGAAAAGTGGATACATCCCAGCCTCTGACCGCAGGTGGAGGGAAAACATTTGATGTTGTTATCCTTGACCCGCCAGCCTTTGCCAAAACAAAAAGTGCAGTTAAAGGTGCCTGCCGCGGCTATAAGGATATTAACCTGCACGGGATGAAGCTGGTGAATGAAGGAGGCTATCTCGTAACGGCGAGCTGTTCCTACCACATGCGTCCGGACTTGTTCCTGGAGACGATCCGTGATGCTGCCATGGACGCGGGTAAAGTGCTTCGTCTGGTTGAATGGAGAGCCGCTGGCAAAGATCATCCGCAGATTCTGGGTGTTGATGAAGGCCATTACCTGAAGTTCGCGGTATTCGAGGTTCGCAGCAAGACCAGTCTGTAACGGAATGTGAAATTACCTTATAACGAATACACGATATAACGAATATTCGGTCAAAAAAGTATACGAGGTTATCCTTTGCTCGAAGAGCACCGGGATAACCTCTTTCTTTTCGGCATGGAGTAGAGAATGCTGGAAACAATCCAAACGTATGTTCCATGATGCGGCATTATGATATAATTGGAGTCATTATGTTTAGTTCGAATGAGGAGGGATTGGCAGTGAGTGTTACATTTCTGTTGGGACGGGCCGGAAGCGGCAAGAGCACGAAAATCATGGAGGAGATGACAGCTTCACTGCGGGATCAGCCCCAGGGAACACCGATGATGCTGCTGGTACCGGAGCAGGCGACCTTCCAGGCAGAGCACTCATTGGTATCTTCGGGAACCGTAAAGGGCAGTGTGCGGGCCCAGGTGCTCAGCTTCCGCCGGCTGGCCTACCGGGTGATGCAGGAGACAGGCGGAGCCGCGCTCACTCCGATTAGCGAAGAGGGTAAGAAAATGCTGCTGTACCGGATCATTCGCCGCCGTAAAGAAGAGCTGAAGCTGTTCGGTGATTCCGGAGACCAGCTCGGTTTTGTCGGCCGCCTTAACGACCTGTATACCGAATTTAAACGTTATTGTGTAGAGCCGATGCAGCTGGAGGAACAGATGGACCGTATGCAGGCTGCTGCCGGCAGCGCGCCCATGCTCCGGAACAAGCTCCAGGACATCATGACGATTCACCATGATTTTGAACACGAGCTCTCCAGGCTGTACGTCGACGAAGAAGACACGCTTGCACGCCTCGAGGAGGCGATCCCGCGTTCTTCCTATACTTCTTCTTGTGACATCTGGCTGGACGGATTTCGCGGGTTTACCCCTCAGGAGCTGCAGGTGCTGGAGAGGCTGATGGCAGCGTCGAGGTCCATGACCATTGCCCTTACTCTTGACCGGGAATACAGTCCAGGTGAGCTGCCTCATGAACTGGACTTGTTTCATCCGACAGCTTCGACCTTTGTTCAGCTGCGCGGGATGGCTGAGAGCCTTGGACTGGATATTCAGATCCGTTGGATGAATGAACGTCCGCTGCCCCGTTTTCGAAACAGTCCTCAGCTTGCTCATCTTGAGGAAGGTTTTGACCGGCGGCGCCGCTGGGACCGGCTGAACCAAGCCGCAGAGGCACCCCTGCTGAGCAGAGAGAGTGATATCAGATTGATCGCGGCCTCCAACCGCAGAGCTGAAGTTGAAGGGGCTCTGCGCGAAATGCTCAGACTTGCCCGCGAAGAAGGAGCACGCTTCCGCGATATGGCGATTCTGGTACGCAATCTGGAGGATTACGCCCCGCTGGTGGAGCCTGTATTCCGGGACTTTGATATTCCTTATTTCCTGGACCAGAAGCGGAGCGAGCTGCATCATCCCCTTGTTGAGCTTCTCCGTGCATCGCTGGATATCGTGCTGAGACGCTGGCGTTACGAAGATGTATTCAGGGCAGTGAAGACCGATATACTGCTGCCGCTGGACGGCAGTCTGACCCGTCAGGATATGGACCGGCTGGAGAACTACGTGCTTGCCTGCGGGATCCAGGGCTATCGCTGGACCGACGGTCGTCCATGGCAGGCCGTACCGAGTCTGTCGCTGGAGGACAACGGACAGGGGCTGCAGAGCAGCCGCCAAGAGCTGTTGGATAAGATGGAGGCCTGCCGGACAGCCATCGTTACGCCGCTGTATGCTTTTGAGAAGCGGCTGTCGAGAGCCAAGACGGCCCGGGAACAATGCGAGGCGCTGTACCTGCTGCTTGAGGATTGCGGAGCAGCGCACAAGCTTGAAACTTTGGCTGCAGAGGCGATGAACCAGGGTGACCCGGAGCGAGGCCGGGAACACCGGCAGCTGTGGGGTAAAGTGCTGGAACTGCTGGACCAGATCGCTGAAATGATGGGGGACGAGAAGCTGGAGCCCGAGCTGTTCGCCGGGATGATGGAAACCGGATTGTCTGAACTGAAGCTCTCCCTTGTACCGCCTGCACTGGATCAGGTGCTTGTCGGGACGATGGACCGGACGCGCACCGTCGGGGTGAAATATGCATTTCTACTCGGTTTTAATGAAGGTGTCGTGCCCGCAGTCATTCAGGAAGAAGGCGTGTTAACTGAACAGGAACGGATGCTGCTGGCTGAGCGCGGTTTCGAGCTGGCGCCGGATATCACTCGGCGTACGCTGGACGAGCGGTTCCTGGTGTATCAGGCACTGACACTGGCCAGCGATAAGCTGTGGGTCAGTTATCCGGCTGCCGACGAGGATCTGAAACCGCTGCTGCCTTCGGAGTACATCCGCCATCTGCGGCAGATGTTCGCTCTGCAGGAAGAAAAGCTCAGCCTGCAGCCGCTTCCGGGTCAAGGCTGGGAACAGCACGCGGCTTACGCGGCTCACCCTGAAGAAGCGCTGGCGCAGCTGATCGTTCAGCTTCGCCAGTGGAAGCGCGGGATCGATATCCCGCAGCCATGGTGGGATGTGCTGAACTGGTTTGCCGGTCAACCGGAGTGGCGCGGCCGGCTGGAGCGTAGCCTGGGCTCGCTCTTTTATCAGAACCCTGGTGAACCGCTGCGGGAGTCGACCAGCCGCCAGCTGTACGGCAGCAAACTGCGGACCAGTGTTTCACGGATGGAACGGTTTGTAGCTTGTCCGTTCTCTCATTTTGCCTCCCATGGTTTGCGCTTGAAGGAACGGCAGCTGTATCGTTTGCAGGCACCTGATATCGGACAGCTGTTTCATGCAGCACTGAGCCAGATGGCGATGAACCTGAAGGAGCGTAATCTGAGCTGGGGAAGCCTCAGCAGCGAAGAGTGCCGGCAGGAAGCGGAACAGACGGTGGATCGTCTGGCCCCGCAGCTGCAGGGAGAGATATTGCTCAGCTCCAAGCGCTATGGCTACATCTACCGCAAGCTGAAGAGTATCGTCAGCCGCGCATCCCTGATTCTGGGTGAACATGCACGCAGGGGCAGTTTTGAGCCGCTGGGACTGGAGCTCGATTTTGGTCCGGACAAGCCGCTGCCGCCCCTGGTGTTCGAACTGGAGAACGGCTGTGTCATGGAGGTCGTAGGGCGGATCGACCGGGTGGATGTGGCGGAAGGCGAACAGGGGCTGCTGCTGCGAGTCATCGATTACAAATCCAGCCAAAAAGATTTGAAGCTGCATGAAGTTTACTATGGCTTGGCGCTGCAGATGCTGACCTACCTCGAAGTTCTGCTCAGTTCGGCTGAGGATTGGCTGGGAGAACCGGCTTTTCCGGCAGGAACGCTCTATTTCCATGTGCATAATCCGCTGCTTCAGGCACCCAATGGATTGAGCAAGGAAAAAGCAGAAGAAGAGCTGCTGAAAAGGTTCAAAATGAAGGGGCTGGTACTGGCTGACCGTGAAGTGGTTGGCCAGATGGACACCAGTCTGGATAAGGGGTATTCCTCGGTTCTGCCTGTTGCCGTTAAAGCGGACGGCAGCTTCTACAGCAGCGCTTCCGTGGCTACAAGGGAGCAGTGGGATCAGCTGCTGGCTTCCGTACGGAGCAGCATCCGTCAGATCGGCACCCGGATCACGGAGGGTGACGTGGAGATCAAGCCTTACAAAATTCAGCAGGAGACTGCATGTGCCTTCTGCTCTTACAAACCGGTATGCCAATTTGACGACACAATCGAAGGCAACGACTATAACACCTGGTCTAAGCCCGGCAAGCAGCAGGTATGGGAACTGCTGGATTCATCCAAAGGTAAAGGAGGAGAGGAATAATGATCGAGATACCGAAACCCGAGGGAAGCTTCTGGAGTGACGATCAGTGGAAAGCAATCTCTCAGTCCGGCAGTCATATGCTGGTTGCTGCTGCAGCTGGTTCCGGGAAAACGGCTGTATTGGTTGAACGGATTATACGCAAAATTGCAGATCCGTCTTTGGGATACAGCGTAGACCGCCTGCTGGTGGCTACGTTCACCAAGGCCGCTGCCTCGGAGATGAAGCAGCGGATTCGTGAGGCGCTGGAGAGGGCGCTCGAGGAGGATGCCGATAACGATCATCTGCGCCGTCAGTTGTCCCTGCTGGGACGGGCATCGATTACGACGCTGCACTCCTTCTGCCTGGAGGTGATCCGGCGTTATTATCAGCTGATTCCACTGGATCCGGGCTTCCGCATCATGAATGAACATGAGGCGGAGCTGATGAGACAAGAGCTGCTTGAAGAGCTGTTCGAAGACAAGTATGGCGAGGAGCCGGAGGATAGCATATTCCGCCGCCTGGTGGACTGGTTCAGCGGGGAACGAAGTGACGATGCGATGTACGGATTGGTACAGAGACTCTACGATTTCTCCCGCAGTCATCCGTGGCCGGATCACTGGCTTATGGAGACCGCTCAAAATTTTGACGTTGAGGATACGGCTAGTCTTGGGCGCTCGATCTGGGTGCACAGTATCCTGCAGGATGCAGAACTGACGCTCCAAGGGGCAACGAGTCAGCTTATACAGGCGCTTGAGCTCACCGGACTTCCGGGCGGGCCTGTGCCTTATGCCAGTACGCTGTCAGAAGAGCTGGACATGATTCGTGAGCTGGAGCTGCAGCTGTCCCAGCGCCCGTGGTCGGAGCTGTATGATGTGTTTCAGACTGCAGCGTTTGGTAAGCTGAAGCCTTGCAAGAAGGATCAGACCGATCCTCTGCTGCAGGATAGGGTGAAGGCGCTGCGGGAATCAGCCAAGAAGGCGGTCAGTGAAGTTAAGCAGTCCCTGTTCGGCAGACCTGCAGAGGTATTCCTTGGCGAATTGCAGGAGGCAGCACCGTTAATGAACGAGCTCTCCGCTGTAATCATAGAATTCGGCCGGCGCTTTGAACAGGCGAAGCGAGCGAAGGGAATGGTCGATTTCAGTGACCTTGAGCACTACTGTCTGCGCATTCTGCGCCACCCGGACTCCACTCCGGCACAGCTTTTCCCTTCCGATGCCGCCTTGGAGTACCAGGCACAGTTCGATGAAGTACTGTTAGATGAATATCAGGATACAAATACGGTCCAGGAAGATATTGTCCGTCTGATTGCACGGCAATCACCCGGCAACCGTTTTATGGTCGGTGATGTCAAGCAGAGCATTTATCGGTTCCGGCTGGCAGAACCTGGCTTGTTTCTGGACAAGTACCGCCGCTATGACGAGCGCCCGGACGGAGAAGGAATGCGGATTGATCTGGCACGTAATTTTCGCAGCAGGACCGAAGTAGTCACCGCTGTTAATATGCTGTTCCGGCAGATCATGAATGAGGGTGTCGGCGAAATTGCCTACGATCATCGTGCAGAGCTGGTTTACGGAGCTTCTTTTCCGGCAGGAGAGGAGTACGGTCCATCCGCATATCAACCGGAATTTATTCTGATTGACCGGGCGGGGCAAGGCGCTGATGAACCATCAGCCTCTTCGGAAGAGGAGATGGTAGATTCGGCACCCGCTGAATGGGCCGAACTGGAGACAGCCCAGCTGGAGGCAAGAGCAATTGCTGCACGAATTCGCGAAATGACCGGGGAGACCGGGCATCCGCTGATGGTATATGACAAGGTGCTGAAGGATATGCGGCCGGCCGTATACAGTGACATGGTCATCCTGCTGCGTTCCACCCAATTGTGGACGCCTTTAATCGTGGAGGAACTCCGGCTGGAGGGGATTCCTGCGACAGGGGAGCAGAACAAAGGATATTTTCAGGCAACGGAAGTAGAGATCATGCTGTCGCTGCTGCAGGTTATTGATAATCCGCAGCAGGATATTCCGCTGGCATCCGTCCTCCGCTCACCGATTGTCGGATTAAGCAATGAAGAGCTTGCCAACATTCGTGTACTGGGAGGGGGAAGCTCTTTCTATGATGCGGTAACAGCAGCTGCAGGAACGGAGGCCGAGGGTGCTGCTGAACCTGAAGATGCAGCATACAGGCAGGGTGAGCAGGCTGCGCTGGTCCGGAAGCTCCAGTCATTCCTGGTCCAGCTGAGCCGCTGGCGTGATGAAGCGCGTCAAGGCAGCCTAGCGGAGCTGATCTGGCGCTTGTATCGTGATACCGGCTATCTGGACTGGGTTGGCGGCCTGCCGGGGGGAGTCCAGCGGCAGGGCAACCTGAGGGCACTGTATGACCGTGCCCGGCAGTATGAGCAATCGACGTCTAACCGAGGGCTGTTCCGCTTCCTGACCTTCGTCAAGCGTCTGCGTGAGCATGGCGGTGATCTTGGTGCGGCAGGTGGTACAGCTGAACTGGACAATGCGGTAAGAATCATGACGATCCATCGCAGTAAAGGACTGGAGTTTCCCGTCGTATTTATCGCGGGTATGTCGAAGATGTTCAACCAGCAGGATCTGAATGCGTCCTTCCTGATTCATAAGGAACTTGGTTTCGGGCCGAAATTTGTAGATGAAGATAAGCGGGTCAGTTATCCGACGCTGCCGAATCTGGCGATCCGCCGGCGCTCTCGTCTGGAACTGCTGGCTGAGGAAATGCGGGTGCTGTACGTAGCGTTGACCCGGCCGAAGGAAAAAATGATTCTGGTCGGGACGGTGAAAGATCTCCATTCCAAGGCTCAGGCGTGGGCGCAATCCCGTGATGTGTCCCTCGAGCGGCTGCCAGAAGACCTTCTGGCCTCGGCACGGTCTTATATGGACTGGGTTGGCCCTGCGCTGATTCGGCATCCCTCGGCCGGTCTGCTGCGGGAGATGGCGGGAGAGCCTGAAAGCCAGGCTGCACCTCTTGAGGGAGCATGGCAGATCGCTGTGCTCTCGTCAGATGGCATCGCACAGGCTGCCGCAGGACTGGAGATGACGGAAGATCTGCCGGATGAACGGAGGCAGCAGCTCCAGTCCCTTCGCCAGCTTCAGCTGTCCGAACTGCCGGGAAGCAGCGATACCGTTGATCGGCTCTTGTCATGGACGTATGGGTACCGTGAGGCAGGTAGAGTGGCGTCCAAGACGTCAGTTACCGAGATTCGCTCTTTACTGGCTGACCAGGATCAGCCGCCAGTAGATCTGCTGGAAGAACAGCTGCTGCGGCAGGAAGGCGAAGGCGGACCTGTCCGGGAGCAGGCAGGGCTTCATTTGCGCCGTCCCCGGTTCATGGAGCAGAAGAAGCTGAGCCCTGCCGAGCGCGGTACGGTCTATCATACGGTTATGCAGCATATCCCGCTTGCACTGGATACGGATACGTCCGTTGTGCGTGCAACGCTCGATCAGCTGGTATTGCTGCAGATTATTACAACCGAACAGGCGGAAGCAGTTGAAGCGGAACAGGTGGCATCCTTTTTCCAGAGCGAGGTTGGCCGCAAGCTGTCTGCCTCGGCTTCGGTTCAGCGGGAGCTGCCCTTCAGTTATGGTCTGCCGGCCAGGGACTCGGTGGTAACCCCGGCTCTGCTTGCTGAAGCGGAAGGGGATTCCATGGACGGACAAAGCGACGAACGACAGCGGCTGCAGCAGCTCGACGGGGATACGGTCCTGATCCAGGGGATTATAGATTGTTTGTTCGAAGCTGATGGTGAATGGATTCTGCTCGATTACAAGACAGACCGGGTGTTAGAGCATCAAGGCGGCACGGATACGCTGAAGGAGCATTATCGTTTTCAGCTGGATCTCTATGCGAAGGCCATTGAAGATATTTTGGGCAAACCTGTCAGCCAGAAGTGGTTGTACTTTTTTGACGCGGCGGCTGCTGTCAGACTGTAGCCGTATGAAGGATTTATTTTGCCAAACAACGATGATGGACAATAAATTCAAACCAAACCACAGCCTGGAGAAGGTATAAAAGATAGAGAAAGCTGCAGTGCAGAGAGGAGAAGCGGAAATGCGGATTTTGCATACGGGGGACTGGCATTTCGGTCGTACCCTGGAGGGGCGCAGCAGACTGAAGGAACAGGAGGCTTTTGTTGATGAGCTGGCTGCTATGGCGGACGATCAGCAGGCAGACCTGATTCTGATGGCGGGCGATGTCTATGATTCGGTTAACCCGCCAGCAGCTGCCGAGCAGCTTTTTTATGAGGCGGCAGCCTGTTTGACAGCAGGTGGAAGACCTATGGTTGTCATTGCAGGCAACCATGACCAACCGGAACGTGTGGCATCCGTAACTCCTCTGGTTCAGGGAAGAGGAATTACATTGGTCGGCCTCCCGACACAGGAGATTATAAGAGTCGGTACGGCCCGAACAGGGGAAGTGGCTCAAATCGCGGCGCTGCCCTATCCATCGGAAGCCCGGCTGAACGAGCTGCTGACCGGAGACGGGGATGAACAGGAACTGAGGGAGGCCTACAGTGCGCGGGTTGGACGGCTCATGAGACAGCTAGGCGGTTACTTTAGCAGGGATACCGTGAACCTGGCTATGAGTCATATTTATGTGCTTGGCGGTGTAGAAAGTGATTCGGAACGGCCTATTCAGGTCGGCGGCGCTTACACCGTTGACCCGCGTGCATTGGATACGGGGGCACAATATACAGCTTTAGGGCACTTGCATCGTCCTCAGGCTGTCAAAGGTGAAGGGATGATCCGTTACAGCGGTTCACCGCTGGCCTACAGCTTCTCCGAAGCCGGGCAGGCCAAATCGGTGACGATGATTGATGTAGTCCCGGGTGGCATACCTGTCATGGAAGAGCTTTATTTGGGCTGCGGTAAGCCGCTCGTACGATGGAAAGCCAAAGGCGGCTTGCAGGAAGTCTATCGCTGGCTGGACGAGGGTCAGGATGCTAACGCTTTTGTAGATCTGGAGATCCAGCTCGACGAGGCGATGTCCATCGGCGAGATTCAGGCTCTGCGCAAGCGTCATGAAGGTATTATTCATATTCGTCCGGTTTACCCCGAGATGGAAGCGGCCGAACTGGACGTGCAGCGGTCCCGGCTGCCTGTCCATGAATTATTCCGCAAATTCTATCAGCGGCATACGGGTGGTGCCCAGCCGGAGGAGGGGCTTGTTCAGCTGTTCCTAGAGCTAGTTGAAGAAGAACGGAGCCTGACTGGCCAGGAGGAGGACGAGCTATGAAACCGATCCTTTTAAAAATCGCCGGTTTACAGAGTTATCGGGAAGCGCAGGAAATTCATTTTGAGAAATTGACCGAAACGGGCCTTTTTGGCATCTTTGGCCCGACTGGCAGCGGGAAATCAACCATCCTGGATGCGATCACACTGGCTATGTATGGTAAGGTCGAACGTGCTGTAAACGGCACGCAGGGTATCATGAATCATTCCGAAGACAGTCTGGCCGTAGCCTTTACATTTGAACTGATGTCTGCGAATGGTCCTCTGCGCTACAGGGTTGAACGCCGGTTCAAGCGGAATAATGAAATTTCGGTCAGCAACACCGTCAGCCGTTTTATCGAAATTACCCCGGATGGTGACCAGGTTCTTGCTGATAAACTAGCGGATGTTACACGCTGTGTGGAAGAGCGGATTGGACTGAAGATGGATGATTTCACCCGCGCTGTTGTCCTGCCGCAGGGCAAATTTGCGGAGTTTCTGTCCCTCAAGGGAACTGAGCGCAGACAGATGCTGCAGCGATTATTTCATCTGGAACGGTACGGGGATCAGTTGGGGATCAAGCTGAGCCGCCGGGTGAAGGAGACGGATGGTGCCTTGAAGGCGCTGGAAGCGGAACAACAGGGTCTCGGACAGGCGGATGCTTCTTCGGTAGAAGAGGCCAAGACGGCTGTTGAGACGGCCGTACGGCTGGCAGAAGAAGCAAGAGCACTGCTGGATGCGGCCAGCCGTGAGGCGGAAGCCCTGTCCAAGCAGCGTGAGCTGCAGCAGGAACAGACCCGGCGCCAGGAGGAGCTCGATACACTGTCCAGCCGGGAGCAGGACATGACAGAGATGGAACGCAAGCTTCGCCTGGCGGCTGAGGCTAATGGAATGATGCCTGTCCTTCGGGAACGGAAGTCGTCCGCTGTGGAGTCTGAACGACGTCATCATGCTGCGGCCGCTGCTGAACAGCAGTCCGGACAGGCCGAAACCGCTGCTCGGGAGGCTGCTGGCGCAGACTTGGCTGCGAGGCAGGTCTTGAGTGAAGAAGAACCGAAGCTGCTGCTCCGGCTTGACCAGCTGGAACAGGCGCGTCAGCTGCAGATTGAGAGCCGGACGCTTGAGGGCGAAGTTCAGCAGCTGGCCATACGTCAGGATGGGAATGATCAGAAGCGCAGCCGGATCGAGCAGCAGCTGCTGAAGGAACAGGAGCTGCATACGCGCGGACAGAAGAAGCAGCAGGAACTGCAGGAGCTGCTTAAGCAATATGAAGTGCGGGCGTCTGAACGCCGGCAGCTTCAGGAAGCCATACAGCTGCTGCAGCAGCTGAATTCGCAGGAAGATCAGCTGCGTCAGCTGTCTGAGGAGGAGCGGCTGCAGGAAGGGCGGCTGCAGCAGTCCGTTCTCGAGCTGGAGCAGACACGGAAGCTGGAATGCGAGCAGCAGCAACAGCAGCAGCAGCTCGCTTACTCGGCGGCAGAAGCGCTGGAGCAGCTGCTTGTTCTGGAAGCCGCGTGCACTGCGGAGCTGGCCGGGCTTGATGCGGACGAAGTGCTGCTCCGTCAAGAGCTCCGCGCAGGGGAACTGCGGCGCCTGTCGCTCAGCCTGGCGGCCGAGCTGCGTGACGGTGAGCCCTGCCCCGTCTGCGGGGGCATGCATCATCCCGCCCCTGCTGCGCCAGGCGATGAAGAGGCGCACGCCGGCGAGGCGGCGCTGGCCGCGCTGCAGCAGCTGCGCAGCGAACTGCACGAGCTGCGCCTGAACCTGCGCCAGCAGCTGCACGAACGCCGCAGCCTGCTGGAGCAGCTGGGCGCCGCCCAGCCCGAAGCCGCAGCAGCAGCGGCTTCGCCCCAGCCCAAGCCGGCGTCCGACGCCGCCGGCAGACCCGCCCGCTGCGCCGGGCTTACACGGCAGGCGGCCGGTCTGGCCGCTGCCGGAGCGCCGCTGCGCGCAGCAGCTGCGGGCCTGCGGGAGGCGGCATCCGCCGCCGGGCAGGCCCGCATGAAGGCGGCCGCCGAGCAGGAGGCGGCCGAGCAGGCGCTGGCGCAGGTGCGCCGCAAGCGGGAAGCGGCAGCTTCCGCTTGTGAGGCGATGCGCAGCGAATGGGCCCAGCGGCTGCCGGACCTGCAGCCGGAAACGGCGGCATCGCAGTATGAAGCAATGCAGGAGCGGGACAGCCGCGCCGAGGAAATTCGCGGCAAGCTGGACATCAGCGTCACCTTTCTGGAGGACAAGGTGCGCCTGGTTCAGCAGCTGCGCCAGGAGATGGCAGAGCTGGACAAGCAGCTGGCCGCAGGCACAGCGTCCCTGGAAGGCAAGCAGGCCCTGCTGCGGGAGAAAGAAGAAAGGCTGCGGGCCTGGATCGGGGATCAGCAGGTGGAGTCTCTGCTGCAGGAGGCACAGTCGCGCCTAAGCGGGCTGAAGGCGGATGCCGAACGGGCTGCCAAGGCGCATAGGGCGGCGGATGAGACCCGCCAGGAGCTGGCCAAGCAGGCGGTGATGGCGCGGCAGGCTGCGGATTCTGCTCGGGAATATCAGCAATCCGCCGTACAGCGCTGGGAGGAGCTCCTGCAGGCATCGTCGTTTGACGATGAGGCGGAGGTGACGGCCAATGATCTGGAGCCGGCGGTGATTCAGCGCTTTGGGGAAGAGACCCGTCTTTACCGGGAGCGTCAGCGGGAGCTGCATGCCCAGCTGCGTCATGTTGAGGAGCAGCTCGGCGGCACGGTGGTAAGTGAGGAGCAGTGGCAGGAAGCGCGGCTGCGGTTCCTGGCATGCCGGCAGCAGGACGAAGAAGCGCTCCAGCAGCGGGCCCGTGCGCTGCGGGATCTGGAAGATTTGCAGCAGCGTCATGAACGTTGGACCGTTCTGGAGGAACAGCGCAAGCGCCGGCAGGCGGAAGCGGATCAGCTGTCCAAGCTGCAATCGTGTCTGCGGGGCAACGCCTTCGTAGAGTATATTGCCGAGGAGCAGCTGATGCAGGTCAGCCAGGCAGCATCCCAGCGTCTGCGCTTTCTGACCAAGCAGCGCTACTCACTGGAAGTAGATTCAAGCGGTGGGTTTGTGATCTGTGACGATGCAAACGGGGGAATGAAAAGGCCGGTATCGACCCTGTCGGGCGGCGAAACCTTTCTGACTTCGTTATCATTGGCATTGGCGCTGTCGGCACAGATTCAGCTGCGGGGGCAGTATCCGCTGCAGTTCTTCTTCCTGGATGAAGGTTTTGGAACACTGGATCCTGAACTGCTCGATACCGTCATTACATCCCTGGAGAAGCTCCATCATGACAAGCTTTCGGTTGGTGTCATCAGTCACGTACCGGAACTGCGGGCCAGACTGCCGCGCAAGCTGGTGGTCGTACCGGCAGGGCATGCAGGCGGAGGCTCCAAAGTGGTTATGGAATCCCTGTAAACAGAGGTTCAGAGTGACAAGAGTCACAGTGACAGTTTCAGACGGCTGTTATACTACAGTTAAGCCGATATCTTACTTGGAAGCACCCCGGCGGGCGCATGTGAAGGAAGTTGATTCCCTGATATGCGTCCGCGTGCAGCAGACCTTAAGGTCTGCAGGGTGCTTCTTTTTTTTACAATCCATTCAGAAGGTCAACAGGTAAAAGCCTGTTTTCTTGTCACCTTTCGCCCATTTTTGGAATAAGATGCAATTAGAAAATGGCAGTGAATGAGGAGGAAATCGGTATGTCGAGTCATGAAACCAAAGAGGTATGCGGCCAGCATGTTCATCGCTATGTCGCCGTATGGACAGTTGAAGGAAAGGTGTACGACGGAATCGTCGATCATGTGGATGACGAGAAATTGTATCTGGCTGTTCCGGTCGGAGGCGGAGAAATGGATGACCGTTTCCCGCAGGGAGAGCCAAGAGCTTTTGTACCAGGCTATCCGATCCCGCCGGGCGGCTACATCAATGCTTATCCCAGCTATCCGGTGTACCCGCCCTATGGTTACCCGTATATTCGCCGGCGCTTCAATCCCTTGATTTTACCTTTGGCGACGCTCACTGCAATCAGTCTGCTGCCTTATTATTGATTTAAGAAGGACGTCCATTCCGCGGAATGGGCGTTTTCTTATGCGCGCTGCTGCCCAATTGGACGCTCTTTCCGCTTTCGGGTATGATTAGATACAGCGCGATACGGCCGCGCAGGCGGCGTACACCAATGAATGAGGGGGGTCTTTTTATGGACTGTTTATTTTGCAAAATTGTAGAGGGCAGCATTCCCGCTAAGGTGCTCATGGAGACAGATAACGTGCTTGTGTTCCACGATATTCAACCTGCAGCGCCGGTGCACGTTCTGATCATTCCCAAGAAGCATATCGCTTCTATGAATGACGTGACCGCAGAAGATCTCGGTGTAATCGGTGAGATGCATCAGGCTGCTCAGCAGGCTGCACGGAAACTGGGTGTCGACCAGTCCGGCTACCGTCTAATTAACAACTGTGGTCCGGACAGCGGACAGGCAGTGCATCATCTGCATTATCACCTGCTGGGCGGCGCCAAACTTGGAGCGTTGACGGGAATTTCCGGCTCTCATGCCTGATTAGAATCTTCATACTTGAAATAACATTTCGTATTAGGTTGACACCTATGCTATCCTTGACCTATAATGTAGTTTGATGAACCGTGTTATTGCTCTTGGACGGTCTGGTCGGAGGGAGGGAAAACTGGTGTCTGAAACTAAAGTTCGCAAAAACGAGACTATTGATGCTGCACTTCGCCGCTTTAAACGTTCCATCGCTAAGGATGGCGTTTTGGCTGAGGTTAAGAAGCGTAAGCATTATGAGAAGCCAAGCGTAAAGCGCAAGAAAAAGTCTGAGGCTGCTCGTAAGAGAAAGTTTTAGGAGGATTTGAACTAGCATGAATCTTAGCGAACGATTGAACGAAGATATGAAGCAAGCGATGAGAGACAAGGACAAGTTCAAACTCTCAACGATTCGGATGGTTCGTTCGACGATCAAGAATCTTGAAATAGATTTGAAACGAGACTTGGATGACAACGAAGTGCTTGATATCCTAAGTCGTGAAATCAAACAGCGCAAAGATGCCCTCCAAGAATTTAGTAAGGCTGGCCGCGAGGAAATGGCGGCAGATGCCCAAGCGGAAATTGATTTGCTCATTCAGTACCTTCCCGCACAGCTTTCTGAAGAAGAAATTAAAGTTATTGTACAGCAGACCATCCAGGAAACCGGTGCTTCTTCAAAAGCCGAGATGGGGAAAGTCATGGCGGCTCTGATGCCTAAGGTAAAAGGCCGTGCAGATGGTAAACTCGTGAACCAAGCGGTTCAACAATTTCTGCAATAAAACATGAAGCGCCCGAACACCCCCTGTTAACAGGGGGTGTTTTTTCTATGTTCATTTTTGATGTGCATGGGAGAGGATCTGCAGCAGCTGGAGACGATAAAATAAGTTGGATACCGATTTGTGGAATCTGCTGGATATATTGTATCTGTAAGGATTTTCAGGAGAATTCCGAATTCCGACAAATTTTTGAAACGTAATGCTTGCATGATTCGTAATAAATACCATAAGCTTGACATGACCGTTACTGGAAAGTGAGGGGAAAGCTGTGAATATAAGGCGCTATCTGGGAGCCTTCGGAACGATGCTCCTGTTTCTAGCCATACTCCTGCCGCTGTTGGGAGCTGCTCTGCCAGTATCTGCTGCAGCCCAAGCGGGACCTGTTTACGTAATTCCTGTGAATCAGGAAATTGAGCGGGGGCTCCAGCAATTCATGGAGCGGGGATTTAAGGAGGCTGCTGATATGAAAGCGCGGCTGATCGTTCTGGACATTGATACGCCTGGGGGAAGAGTGGATACGGCCGATGCGCTGGGCAAGCTGATCCGGGAGAGTGAGATTCCGACGGTGGCCTACATCCGCGGTAAAGCGGCTTCTGCTGGAAGCTACCTGGCACTAAATGCGGATAAGATCGCGATGGAGCCTGGCAGTTATATTGGTGCAGCCGCACTGGTTGACAGCTATGGCAATCATATCGAGGATGCGAAGCTGGTAGCTGCCTGGAAGAGCCAGATGGCTTCGGCTGCAGAGTCCAGCGGGCGCAATGCCGATATTGCCCGAGGTATGGTGGATGCCAATATCGTTGTGGAGCTGCCTGGTCTTGACCAAGAGAAAGAGAAGGGTCAAATTATTTCATTGTCCAGTGAGGAAGCGCTTAAAGTTGGATACGCGGATAAGATTGCTTCCAGTACAGACGAGGTTGTCGAGTGGATGGGCTATTCGAAAGCAGATGTCTTTCAGGTAGAGCATTCTTTTGCTGAACGTCTGGCGGCATTTCTGACAAACCCGGTGGTGCAGGTTGTACTTCTGTTTTTCGGCATAGCCGGTGTAGTGATTGAAATTCTGGTTCCTGGCTTCGGAGTGCCGGGAATTCTGGGGATCACGGCCTTCGCGTTATATTTCTTCGGGAATTATGTTGCAGGGTTTGCCGGCAATGAGACTTGGCTGTTGTTTATTATTGGTCTTGTGCTGCTGGTGCTTGAACTATTTGTACCTAGCTTTGGTATCCTTGGCATCCTTGGATCGGTCAGCCTGGTTGCCGGAGTCGTCAGAGCAGCTTATGATACTTCACATGCTTTCCTGTCATTGGGGATTGCCTTTGGCGCCGCTTTGGTAGTTGTTGTTATCGTGGCCATTGTGTTCAAGGAGCGAGGGGTCTGGAACCGGTTTATCCTGAGTGAGAGTCTGACCTCTGACAAGGGTTATTCCTCGATCCGTGACCGCAGCTTGCTGGTTGGTCAATTGGGTGTCAGTGTTACGCCGCTTCGTCCTGCGGGAACTGTGCTAATTGACGGAGAGCGGATCGATGTTGTCACAGAGGGCGGGTTTATCGCTGCCAATACACCGGTGGTTGTCCAGAAGGTGGAAGGATCCAGAATTGTGGTTCAGCAGCAGGCATAGTCCTAGCTGCTTGTACATAGGCATTCAGCCTGTTCATGAATGCCGACGATAAGAGATTCGATATAATCTCACATTATGGAGGATGATAGTTGTATGGAACCAGGATTGATTACTTTTCTACTCATTGCGGTCGTTGTTGTCATCGTACTGAGCGTGTTTTTCAGCTTTTTCCCGGTGATGCTCTGGATTTCGGCGCTTGCTTCAGGCGTGCGGATCAGTATTATCACACTGGTAGCTATGCGTTTGCGCCGGGTAACACCGAGCCGTATCGTAAATCCGTTGATCAAGGCGACGAAGGCCGGTCTCGGTTTGACCATTAATCAGTTAGAGAGTCACTTTCTTGCTGGCGGTAATGTAGACCGGGTTGTAAATGCATTGATTGCAGCCCAGCGTGCAAACATTCCGCTCGAATTTGAACGGGCGGCTGCCATTGACCTGGCTGGCCGTGACGTGCTGCAGGCTGTTCAGATGAGCGTAAACCCGCGTGTCATTGAGACGCCGATCGTCGCTGCCGTTGCTAAAGACGGTATCGAAGTGAAGGTAAAAGCACGGGTTACGGTTCGCGCGAATATCGACCGACTGGTCGGCGGCGCAGGCGAAGAGACGATTATCGCACGTGTTGGTGAGGGGATTGTAACGACGGTAGGTTCGAGTAACTCGCATAAAGACGTACTGGAGAATCCGGATCTGATCTCACGTACCGTATTGTCCAAGGGTCTTGACGCGGGTACAGCATTCGAGATCCTGTCTATTGATATCGCGGATGTGGATGTAGGCAAGAACATTGGTGCCTTCCTGCAGACAGAACAAGCCGAAGCCGACAAGCGTATCGCTCAGGCGAAGGCGGAAGAACGCCGCGCTATGGCGGTAGCACAAGAGCAGGAAATGAAGGCACGTGTCGTTGAGATGAGAGCGCGGGTAGTTGAATCCGAGTCCGAAGTACCTCTTGCGATGGCAGAGGCACTGCGCGGTGGTCAGCTGGGCGTAATGGATTATATGAACCTTAAGAACATCGAAGCCGATACTCAAATGCGCGGGTCTCTTGGCAAATCAGGTGACAGCGGCCAGAATGATTCCAAGAACGGCAAATAAACCGCTCTAACTGAAATCGGGGAATGGCGGTGAGTTATGGATAACTTAGTGGATTGGATCGTCAATCATATCTATATTGTGTTTGTAGTGGTGTTTGCTTTGTACTCGATGTTCAGCAAAGGAGTAAAGGGCGCCACCAAGGGCGGAATGCCGACCTTTGGCGGTAAGCCTGAATCGGCAGAGACACAAAGAAATTCGGACTCCTCGGATTCGGATGATGACTGGGATGAGGACACGGATGAATCCAGCCCGTACTCAGATAGCCATACGGCTGCCCGCAGACCTTCGTACAATACGTTTGAGAAGGAGTATGATGGTGAAGGGAAGACGATGGAGCTGGATACGACGCTGGATGACCGGATCCGGGAAATGGAGGCAGAACGCCGCCGTATTCAGAAACATTTGGACTCAGTCTCTACCTCCCATATGCCGGGGGTTACCGAACTGTCTGATTCCTCCTCTTCCAGCATAGAGAATGACAACAATATTCAGGCGGATGACCTTCGCCGGGGAATCGTATGGGCCGAGATTCTGGGCCCGCCGCGAGCCAAACAATCTTTAGCGGCGTCCAGAAGGACGCAGCGTTAATGCTTGAACCTAACCGGGTTCTTCGGAAACCGGTTAGGTTTTTTTTCATCCGGACATAGGGGCAGCCGCAGCTGCTGACAAAAAGCCGCCATCTGGATTTATGTAAAGCCGGGAATATCTATTTCTTCATAAACCAGCCTTCTGCTGCATATGGTGTACAGTACAGGAAGGGGGATCACCGTTACATGAGCCGTTTAAGCCGTAAGCTGCGCAGATGGACCAGCGAAGCACTGGATCTGCCGCAGGACGTTCTTTTTGATCTGCCGCGGGTGACCCTGATCGGAAGCAAACAGCTGTACATTGAGAACCATCGAGGGGTCGTGGATTTCCGGCCGGATCAGCTGATTCTGGCCCTGTCCCGGGGAAGGCTGGTCATTCAAGGCAGCGGACTTGTCATCCGCTCCATCCTCTCGGAGGAGGTTGCCGTTGAAGGCACCATTATAGATATCCATCTGGACGGAACGGAGGAGAACAATTGAAGAGTCCGACTTTGTCCACAGTTAGAGGAAGTGTCGTTATCGTTGTTACTGGCGGGCGGGTGGAGGAGCTGATGAATCTGCTGGCCGCCGAACATATTGTTATCTGGAATGTCAGAGCGCTTGCCGCGCAGAAAGCCGAGATGCAGGTGCTGCTGTCGGATTTCTTCAGGCTGCGTCCGCTTCTGCGCAGGACAGGCTGCCGGATGAAGGTATCCCAGCGGAATGGCCTGCCGTTCGTATGGCTGCGATTGCGAAAACGAAGCTTTTTCACAGCGGGCATTCTCATCTTTTTTGTTACGCTGTATTTCCTCTCTTCTATGGTATGGGATGTGAAGGTGGAAGGAAACAGTCGGCTTACTACAGATGAGGTGCTGCGGGCAGCCCGCGCGGAGGGGATCTACCCTTTTCAATGGGAAGGGCGGCTGGCCCCGCAGGACAAGCTGGCGAAGCAGCTCGCTTTGCGTCTTCCTGGCGTCTCATGGATTGGTGTCAGCAAGGAAGGGACCACGGTTAAGATCGAGATTGTGGAAGCGAAGGAACCGCAGAAAGCGGAGCTCCTTAATCCAAGGCATCTTATTAGCACAGCGGATGCAGTCGTCACTCACATTTACGCTGAACAGGGCAGGCCTGTCGTAGCACAGAATATGCGTGTGAAGAAAGGGGCAATCCTGATCTCAGGTACGCTGGGAGATGAGGAGAACAGCCAGACGGTTGTCGCCAAGGGAGAAGTAAAAGGGCTTGTCTGGCATGAATATAATCTAGAGGTGCCTCTCACGCACCGCACACAGGTGTATACAGGGGAAAGTAAGGAAAAGCTCTATCTGGTGCTCGGCAGCAGAGCCATTCAGCTATGGGGATATGGCAAGGACCCCTATGAGTCCTCTAAAGTGGTTACCGAGCTTGATCCGTTAACCTGGCGGTCTTACAAGCTGCCGGTCGGCTGGATGACCGAGAAGGTCATGGAGAACAGCACGTTGGAAGAGAAGCTGACCCCACAGCAGGCCAAGAATGAGGCGCTAGCTGCTGCCCACTCGGATATTTTGGCGAAAAACGGCAAAGGCACAAAAATAATGAGTCAAAAAATTTTGCATGAGAAGACAGAGAATGGTAAAGTTTATATGAAAGTGCTTTTTGAAGTTGAACAAAATATTACGGGAGAACTTCCGTTAGTTCATAACCAAGGAGAATGAGGCTATTTGGCAGACCAACAACGCAGCATACGAATTGCTCTAAATAATGCGGGTGAAGGACAATCCTTGTTCGGACCCCAGGATCTATTCCTTAAACTGATCGAACGTGAACTACCGGGAGCGCAAATTGCATCCAGAGAAGCGGAAATCGGCATTCACGGCAGCGCGCGAGAAGTTGAATCCCTCGAGCAGCTGTTCGAGGTGCTGCTGCAGCTGATCCGCAATGGTTACATTTTGACCGAACGGGACGTGCTTTATGCGATTGAGCTTGCGAAGGATTTGCGTGCAGACCAGCTGCTTGATTTGTATAAGGGGGAGATTACGACCACCTTCCGCGGCAAGCCGATCCGGGTCAAGACGATTGGACAGAAGCATTATGTTACGACGATCAAGAAGAGGGATATTGTATTTGGAATCGGGCCGGCAGGTACCGGTAAGACCTATCTTGCGGTTGTGCTCGCTGTCGCAGCTCTGAAGGAAGGGAGCGTCAAGCGCATCGTGCTGACACGTCCGGCTGTAGAGGCTGGCGAGAATCTGGGCTTCCTGCCCGGCGATCTTCAGGAGAAGGTTGATCCTTATTTGCGACCGTTATATGATGCGCTTTATGATGTAATGGGGCCGGATCAGACGGCAAAAGCGCTTGAACGCGGCCTGATCGAGATTGCTCCATTGGCTTATATGCGCGGTCGCACGCTGGACGACTCGTTCATTATTTTGGATGAAGCCCAGAACACGACGCCAGAGCAGATGAAAATGTTCCTGACCCGTCTCGGGTTCGGATCGAAGATGGTTATTACGGGTGACGTCACGCAGATCGACTTGCCAAGAGGCAAGAAGTCAGGGCTGGTGGAAGCCAAAGCGATCTTGAGCGGTATTGAGGAGATCGGCTTCGTATACTTTGCGGAACAGGATGTAGTAAGGCATTCCCTAGTCCAGAAAATTATCGTTGCCTACGACCAAGCAGCCGAAAATCAAGAATAGAGAGGGATTGTCTTAGATGACTTCCAAGGAATTATCGAAAGGCAAAGCGCTTCAGTATAGAAATGGTGGATGGAAGTATAGCGTGGCAACACGCTATCTTCTGTTTTTGTTTATAGCGATATTGTTTTATGTCAGTCTGGCTCCGCAGCTGCTGCCAGAGCGGTATGATATTAAGGTTGGCATGCGCAGCGAGAAGGACATCGTGGCACCGATGCAGATCCCGGACAATAAGGCTACGCTGAAAGCGCAGGAACAAGCGGCCGAACGGGTTCAGCCGATGTACAGTATTATTTTGATGAAGAACGACAGTCTGCTGCTGTCTATGCTGGATCGGATTGAACGGCTGAATCAGGATGATCAGGTATCATCGGAAGATAAAGCCGCCATTTACAAGGATGAAATCCCGCAGCGTATGCAGGATTATGTTCAAAATTTTGTAACGAACAGTAAAGCTTCAGGTGCCTATGGCGAGAAGCTGCTTGAAGAGATGCGCAAGACGATTCAGGAACAGACCTACCGCATTCCCGAAGAGACCTACCTGAAGATTCCCCGTCTGCGTTCTGAAGATATATCTGAAATGAAACTGGTGGCCCGTGATATCGTTCCCCGGCTGATGAATGACCAGATCGCAGATGCCCAGACCGCGAGGGCCAAAGTGGCTGAGATGGTCAGCATCAGTTCCCTTAGTCAGCGGACAGCGCGGGAAGTATTGCAGGAGCTGGTCAAAATGGTCATCACTGCCAATAAATTTTACGACGATGACCTGACCAAGGAGACGAAGGTCCGCGAACGTGAGAACACGCCGCAGGTTTACATCAAGCAGGGAGACGTGTTGGTCAAGAAAGGCGATATCATAACGGAAGAAACGTATGAGCTGCTGGATGAGAACAAGCTGCTGAAGAATGAAGTCAACTATTGGCCGCAGCTGGGACTGGTAATGTTTTCTGCGCTGCTGTCATTGGGACTCCTTATGTATATTCGTCAATCCAACAATCACAAATTCAAGTATAATAATGCCCAGCTGTTAATGATGGTGCTTGTTTTTGTAATTACCATCGGTATTCTTCATCTTGTGGGAATTCTGCAGACGGCAGAGCGGCCATATTTCGGGTATTTGGCTCCGATCGCTATCGGCAGTATGCTGATCACCATTTTGCTGGACATGTCGCTCGCACTGGTATCCTCCATGGTGTTCAGCGTATTGGCAAGCATTATACTGAATGTTCATCAGGGGCAAATATTTGATTTCCATTTTGGCTTTTTCACCATGGTTGTGTCTCTGGCGGCCATGTTTTCGATTCATCGGGCAAGTCAAAGGTCAACCCTGTTTAAGGGTGCAATCATGGTATGTTTATTCGGATCGTTTGCTGTGTTCGCTCTGGCTCTGATTGATCAAGGCAATTGGACGCAGATGACGACGCTTTATGCGGTCGGCTTCGCCTTTGTCGGCGGCTTACTGACAGCTATCCTGGTCATCGGCCTGATGCCGTTCTTTGAAGCGACGTTCGGTATCCTGTCTGCGCTGAAACTTGTTGAGCTGTCCAACCCGAATCATCCGCTGCTGCGCAAGCTGTTGACGGAGACGCCGGGAACGTACCATCACAGTGTAATGGTGGGCAACCTGTCGGAAGCGGCAGCTGAAGCGATCGGTGCGAATGGACTGCTTTGCCGGGTGGGTTCCTATTATCATGATATTGGCAAGACCAAACGGCCATCCTACTTTATAGAGAATCAGAACAATATCGAGAATCCTCATGATTCCATTGATCCGAAAATAAGCAAATCCATTATCATTGCTCATGCCCGAGACGGGGTGGAGATGCAGAAGGAATACAAGCTTCCCAAACCGATCCGGGATATCGCGGAGCAGCATCACGGTACGACTTTCCTGCATTTCTTCTACCATAAGGCGCTGCGCCAGGCAGAAGAGCAGGGAGTCGAACCTGATTTTACAGAGGATGATTTCCGTTATCCTGGACCCAAAGCGCAATCCAAGGAATCGGCGATTGTCGGTATTGCTGATAGTGTGGAGGCTGCAGTCCGCTCACTGCGTCAGCCAACTGTGGATCAGGTGGAATCAATGATTGAGAAAATTATCAAAGGCCGCCTTGATGATCACCAATTTAACGACTGTGATCTCACCATGCGGGAACTGGATGTGGTGTCCCAGACGCTTAAGGAAGCAGTCATGGGAATATTCCACTCACGGATTGAGTATCCGGAAGAAATCAAGAAAACAAAGGCTGCGCAGGATGTCCCTGCGAACGCGCAAAAGGAGAAATCAGAATGAGCCTGCAACTGGCTTGGACGAATGAACAACAAGAATGGGAGATCAAGGAAGCTCTGATTTCCCAATTGGAGAAGCTGCTGCAGAAAGCAGCTGCATCCGAGGGGATCACGGACGGAGAGGTAGCCCTCACTTTTGTGGATGATGAACAGATTCATGAATTGAATCGGGAATACCGCGGGATCGACCGTCCGACAGATGTGTTATCCTTTGCAATGAATGAGTCGCTGGACGAAGAGCTTGATATTGTCTATGAGCTGGAAGAAGGCGAAGAACTGGCTGACGTGCCGGATGTGCTGGGTGACATTATCATTTCTGTCCCTACTGCGATTGCACAGAGCCAGGAGTACGGCCATTCCATCGAACGCGAGATCGGTTTTCTTTTTGTTCACGGCTTCCTGCATCTGTTGGGCTATGATCATCAGGATGATGCCAGTGAAGCGGAAATGATGGGCAAGCAGGAAGCTGTCCTCGCGGAAGTGGGGCTGACCCGATAATGCAGGTCCGGTCATGGGGGGAGACGTTCCGTAATGCGGTTGAAGGACTCGTGTACGGATTGAAGACACAGCGCAACCTGCGTGTGCATACGCTGGCGGCTGTTTTGGCGGTATTCTCAGGTTTCTTCTTCGGCATATCCCGGACCGAATGGCTGTTTCTGCTGCTCGCCATAGCGCTGGTGATGATTTCCGAACTGCTGAATACTGCAATAGAGGCCGTCGTTGATCTGGCTTCACCGCAAATCCACCCCCTGGCCAAGGCTGCCAAGGATACCGCTGCCGGAGCTGTGCTGCTGGCTGCGGTTTTTGCCGTTATTACAGGTGTTCTGATCTTTTATGCGCCTATCATACGTTCCCTTCGCAATTTATGCATAATGTGGTTATAATCATCATACATCAGTATTTATGACACACGGGTGGAGAAGGGAAAGATGAAGATGAAAGATGAACTTTTGATTCAGGAAGCCATTAAGGCAAGCACCAATGCGTATACACCTTACTCTCATTTTAACGTAGGCGCAGCTCTTTTGGATGCAGATGGTCATGTGCACTATGGCTGCAATATTGAGAATGCGGCCTATGGACCGAGCAACTGTGCTGAGCGTACGGCGATGTTCCGTGCCGTGGCGGACGGTCACAAGCCTGGCAGCTTTAAGGCTATTGCCGTAATTGGTGCTACGGATGGTCCCATTTCTCCATGTGGTGTATGCCGCCAGGTCATGGTTGAGCTGTGTGCTCCGGATATGAAGGTGATCCTTGGCAATCTCAAAGGGGATATCCAGGTGACGACGGTTGCTGAGCTCCTTCCGGGAGCTTTTGGCCCAGCACATCTCGACGAAGCAAAAAAATAAATTGGGCGTATGCCCGGAGGTTAATAGATGGCAGAACAGAAATTCAAATCCGGTTTTGTGGCGATTGTCGGTCGTCCTAACGTGGGCAAATCGACATTAATGAATCAGGTTATCGGACAAAAAATAGCAATTATGTCTGACAAGCCGCAAACGACACGCAACAAAATTCATGGCGTGTATACTACGGATCATTCCCAGATCGTATTCCTGGATACACCCGGTATTCATAAAAGGCAGTCCAAGCTGGGTGACTACATGAACAACACCGCTCTGAACACGCTGAAGGAAGTCGAAGCGGCTTTGTTTCTCATTGATGCTTCCGAGGGACTGGGCGGCGGTGACCGCTTTATTGCAGAGCAGCTCAAGAAGGTTTCAACCCCAGTCATACTTGTCTTGAACAAAATTGATCTCATTGAACCGGAAGCACTGCTGCCGCTGATTGAGGGATACCGTAAGCTGCATGACTTTGCAGAGATCGTGCCGATTTCAGCCAAGCTGGGCAGCAATGTGAACACCTTGCTGGAGCAGCTGGCGAAATATCTACCTGAAGGTCCGCAGTATTACCCGGCTGATCAGATTACCGATCATCCTGAGCAGTTTGTCTGTGCTGAACTGGTACGTGAGAAAATCCTGCATATGACCAGGGAAGAGGTGCCTCACTCCATTGCAGTAACCATTGAGGATATGCGTGTGGAAGAGAACGGCACCGTGTACATTTCGGCAGTGATCTTTGTGGAGCGTGATTCCCAGAAGGGCATCATTATCGGTAAGCAGGGCGCCATGCTTAAGGAAGTAGGTCGCCAGGCTCGCCAGGATATCCAGAATCTGCTCGGGTCCAAGATTTTTCTGGAGCTGTGGGTTAAAGTGAAGAAAGATTGGCGCAATCAGGAACGCGTCCTTCGTGACCTTGGCTTTCACCGGGACGCTTAGGCTGGAATGTCGGTAGGGATTGATGTCCGCCCTCGTCCGTGAAGTCTCCTGCCAGTTATTACAACGCATAGATGTTCCCGCTGAATTCCATCCTAATCTCACAGGCAGACGCCGTTTCCAAAGAGAGGATGAATACGAATGCGGGATTTTTCGTGGAAGTATTTTACGTTGACTGGAGATGTCGATGCTTACATGCTGTACAAGGCAGCGGTGGGACAGGCTCAGGAGGAGATTGCTGCTGGAGGAGAGCGGAACGAAGATGAAGAAACCGCTGAGTAATTGGTTTGTTCAGGAATGCTTGGGGGATGAAGCATGCTATACAGGGTGCAGGGGATTGTCATCCGCAGCATGGATTACGGCGAAGGGAACAAAATCATTACGCTTTGCACCGAAAACGGCAGCAAAGTAGGTGTGCTGGTCCGCGGGGCCAAGAAACCTAAAAGCCGCCATGCTGCACTGACACAGCCGTTTACCCACGGTGAATATGTATTTTTCAGAAACAGCGGTCTGGGGACGCTGAATTCCGGTGAGATTATCCAATCTCACCATTCTTTACGTGAGGATATTGTGAAGGCTGCTTATTCCTCTTATGCCTGTGAGCTGCTGGACCGGGTTCTGCAGGATGAGGAGACAGGCGGCTTCTGGTTTCGACAGCTGCAGGCTTGCCTTGAAGCGCTGGAGAATGACAAAGACCCGCAAGTTATCATTAATTTATATGAGATGAAAATACTGCAAAGCGCCGGCTATGGGCCGCAGCTGGATGCCTGTATCTCCTGCGGGCGCGAGGAGCTGGATGAAGAAGCCAGAATCAGCCCGCGGTTGGGCGGTATTCTGTGCAGGTACTGCAAGCATCACGATCCGCCGGCCCTTAAGGTGGATGCACGTACTTTGAAGCTGCTGCGTTTGTTCGTACGCCTTGACCTTCAGCGTCTGGGTAACGTAACGGTAAGTGAAGCTACCCGGAGCGAGATCAAGCATATCATGCGTCAGTTTATGGATATGCAGCTTGGACTCCATCTGAAGTCGCTTCATTTTTTGGATCAGCTGGACAGGTACAATCTGCAGTGAATGGCGAGGGCTGTGCAGCAGGTGTCAGGTATTGACTTTCGGTCGGCGACTGTGTAAAATCATATTAAATATCTCATTTTGGTAATGAGACATGCATTGAACGAGCAGTAGCGGAGTGATCCTGACATCTAGCGAGCCGGGGAAGGTGGAAGCCTGGCGGAAGGTTATTCGTGAACGGCACTCGGGAGCATGAATTGGACTCGGAAAAGTGGATTGCTTCGCTATCATGGATGAAGTAATCAAGTAGGGTGGAACCGCGGGAATTAACTCTCGTCCCTATGTCTGTGCAGCAGGCGTAGAGACGAGGGTTTTTTGTGTCTTTTGCCGTGCTGCCAGCGAGAACCTTGTATTACATTTGATTAAAAAGGAGCTAGTCCGATGAATTTTCAGCAGATGATTCTGACGCTGCAGCAGTTTTGGGCGGAACAGAACTGTATTATCGTGCAGCCATACGACACGGAAAAAGGTGCAGGTACGATGAACCCGATGACCTTCCTGCGCTCACTGGGGCCCGAGCCATGGAAAGTGGCTTATGTCGAGCCTTCCCGCAGACCGTCGGACGGCCGGTATGGTGAGAACCCGAACCGTCTGTACCAGCATCATCAATTCCAGGTTATTATTAAGCCTTCTCCGGATAACATTCAGGATATTTATCTAGAGAGCCTAAAGCGCTTGGGTATCGATCCTCTTCAGCATGATATCCGTTTTGTTGAAGATAACTGGGAAAATCCTTCGCTGGGCTGCGCAGGACTTGGCTGGGAAGTATGGCTGGACGGTATGGAGATTACCCAGTTTACGTATTTCCAGCAGGTGGGCGGTATTGAAGCGAGTCCGGTATCTGTTGAAATCACATATGGTATGGAACGTCTTGCTTCCTACATTCAGGAGAAAGAAAATGTGTTTGAACTGGAATGGGTCGAAGGCATTGCCTATGGAGACGTATTCCATCAGCCGGAATTTGAACATTCCAAATACACGTTCGAAGTTTCCGATGTCAAAATGCTGTTCACGCTGTTCAACATGTATGAGGAAGAAGCTAAGAATGCCATGGCACAAAATCTGGTATTCCCGGCCTATGATTACGTGCTGAAATGTTCCCACACCTTCAATCTTCTCGATGCACGCGGGGCCATTAGTGTAACGGAGCGTACAGGCTATATTACCCGGGTGCGTAATCTGGCTCGCCAGGTTGCTGCAACTTATCTGGAGGAACGTGAGAAGCTCGGCTTCCCATTGATTAAAAAAGGAGGTGCGGAGCATGTCTAAGGATCTCTTGTTCGAAATCGGTCTGGAAGAAGTGCCAGCGCGCTTTATACCTGGAGCGATCACCCAGCTCAAAGACCGGTTGAGCAAATGGCTGGATGAATCCAGAATCGCACACGGTGAGGTTAGGACATTCGCAACACCACGCCGCCTGACGGTGCTGGTGGAGCAGGTAGCTGAAAAGCAGGAAGACGTTCAAGAAGAAGTGAAAGGTCCTTCCCGCAAAATCGCCCTCGATGATCAAGGCGGCTGGAGCAAGGCAGCACTTGGTTTTGCTAGAAGCCAGGGCGTTGATCCGGAGCAGTTTACGTTCCGTGAACTGGGTGGGGTTGAATATATCTATGCCTCGAAGAGCAGTGTAGGTGTACCTACTACAGAGGTGCTTGGAGACGGATTGCTGCAAATTCTGCATGCCATGACCTTCCCTAAGTTTATGCGCTGGGCTTCCTATGATTTCAAATTTGTTCGTCCGATCCGCTGGATCGTGGCTCTGTTCGGAACCGACATTATTGATCTTGAAGTGACGGGTGTCCGAGCGGGCAATGTTACACGGGGACATCGTTTCCTGGGACAGGATGCAGTTATCGCCGAACCTTCAGAATACGTGGAACGTCTGCGCGAGCAGCATGTCATTGCTGACGTTGAGGAGCGCAAGGCATTGATTCTGAAGCAGATCAACGAACTGGCCGAGAGCAAAGGCTGGACCATTGCGATCAAGGATGATCTGCTGGAAGAAGTGTTGTACCTGGTTGAAACGCCGACGGCTCTGTTCGGTACTTTTGAGGAGTCGTTCCTGAATATCCCGCAAGAAGTTCTGATTACTTCCATGCGCGAGCATCAGCGCTATTTTCCGGTCCTGGGCAAAGACGGGCAGCTGCTGCCTTACTTTGTTACTGTGCGTAACGGCGGTTCAGAATCCCTGGATGTCATTGCAAAAGGCAATGAGAAGGTGCTGCGCGCACGTCTCTCGGACGCCAAGTTTTTCTATGAAGAAGATCAGAAGCTGGAGATTAAAGACGCCATATCCAAGCTTGAAAGTGTCGTATTCCATGAAGAGCTGGGTACAGTAGGGGATAAGCTGCGCCGCATCCGTAAAATTGCTGACCAGCTGGCGGCCAAACTGGAAGTGTCTGCAGATACAGCTGAATCCGTAAGCCGTGCTGCTGACATCTGCAAGTTCGACCTTGTCACACAAATGGTCTATGAGTTTCCTGAACTCCAGGGCGTTATGGGCGAAGATTATGCCCGTAAAGCTGGTGAAAAGGAAGAGGTTGCCAAAGCTGTATTCGAGCACTACCAGCCGCGTTCTGCTTCCGACAGCCTGCCTTCCACACTAACAGGCTCCATTGTCAGCATTGCAGACAAAATGGATACCATTGTCGGCTGCTTCTCGATCGGTATTATACCAACTGGATCCCAGGATCCATACGCACTGCGCCGTCAGGCCCAGGGTGTCGTGCAGATTTTGCTGGACAACAAGCTGACAGTTTCCCTCTCGGATGTTTTCGGAATTGCGCTTGAAATTCATGAAAATATGCGGATTTTGAAACGTTCGGGTGATGAAATTCGTAAAGATCTGTATGAGTTCTTTGGCCTTCGCGTGAAAAAGCTGCTGTCCGAAACCCTGCGTTATGATGTGGTAGATGCGGTAATCACGGCTGGATTTGACCAAGTAAGCTCTGTGGTTGCCCGCGGTGCTGCATTGATGGATGTAGTAGGGAATAAAGAGACATTCAAAGAAACCGTTGAGTCCTTCAACAGGGTCAGCAATCTGGCAGCTAAGTCTACACAGACTCGAGTTACACCAGAATTGTTCCAGGAAGAAGCGGAGTCTTCCCTGTTCACGGCATGGCAGAATGCAACAATACGATACAAAGATGCTCTTGCCAGTGAGAGTATGGCAGAAGCATTGGAACTGGCCGGCGGCCTTACCCCGAGCATTACGACGTTCTTTGATTCGGTCATGGTTATGGCCGAAGATGAGGCTGTCCGGGTGAATCGCCTGGCGCTGCTTGCTTCCATTGACGGGGATCTCAAGAAATTCGCAGATTTTTCAAAGTTGGTGTGGTAGTCTAGTCAGGCTACGGCTCATCATATTTCTAGTGTATGAAGCAAGCCTGAATACGGGTATAAATATACGGAACGGCGTGCAAGGCAGGTCTTTTGCACCCGTTCCGTCTTTTGACTTGTTGGGATCTCTGCAAATTGTTTCAGTCTTGTTACATGAGCGGAAGGATTTTGTTCCGACGAAGCGTATATTATATATAAGAGTTGTTTTACAGCTGTTGGATCAGGGTAAAGTTTGGTTTATGCAGACGGCAATAGAGGAAATTTATTTTTGAAGGAAACCGGTGATACTCTGATGACTTCAGCAGTACAGTATAAAATTGTTGTTGACGGTGATGCATGCCCTGTGAAAAAAGAGATTGCCGACACGGCGGCCAGCTTCAATCTTCAGGTTCTGCTGGTCTCCTCATTCGATCATCTTCTGAAGGGAGCCGGCCACGTATCGACGGTGCAGGTAGACCGAAGCGATCAAAGCGCAGACTTGTATATTGCCAATCACATTGCAAGAGGCGACGTCGTAGTTACCGGTGACTATGGACTCGCTGCATTGGCGCTTGCGAAGGGCTGTCATGTTATTTCTTTTCGCGGACAGAACTATTCCAACGAGAACATCGACTTTATGCTGGACCAGCGCCATGTCTCGGCCAAAGCCAGGAAGCAGGGGAAGTATGGCAAGGGACCGAGAAAGTTTACAGAGGAAGACCGGGTATTTTTTCAACATAAATTGACAAAACTTTTGCAAAAATTGCAGGAGAATCAACTTTCATAGCGAATTATATTTACGTGCTAAAGGAGCATTTTGTGCCTAATCATCTATGGCCTTATACCTGTTTTTTATTTGGGGATGATACAAAATGCTGAAAGAGACGAAGGTGGTTAATGTGAGTGCAGGACAGGGCAGTATACCGGAAGATATCATTGAATCCGTTCTGAATCAGAATGATATCGTAGACACGGTAAGCAAGTATGTGCATCTGACCAAACAGGGTAAATATATGAAAGGCCTTTGCCCATTCCATTCAGAGAAAACCCCTTCTTTTACGGTGACGCCGGATCGTCAGATTTTCTACTGCTATGGCTGCGGCAAGGGTGGTAATGCCATCAAATTCAGGATGGAAATCGAAGGACTCTCCTTTCCCGAAGCTGTCAGAACCATGGCGGAAGAAAGCCACATCCCTCTTGGAGAATGGCAGGGGCGTGACAGCGCGCATCATCAGAGCCCTGAAGTGGGCAGACTGCTTGAGGCTCATGAACTGAGTGCTAAGCTGTATCATTTTCTGCTGAAGAATACGGAGCATGGCAAGGAAGCAATGGATTATCTGAGGTCCCGCGGGATCAACGATAAAATGATTGACCAGTTTCAGATTGGATACGCGCCTAACCGATGGGATACGCTGGTGCAGTTTCTGGAGAAGCGCGGATTCGATCTCGGTGAGATGGAGAAGGGCGGCCTCTTGTCTGCAAGACAAGAAGGCAGCGGTTATGTTGACCGTTTCCGTGACAGGGTCATGTTCCCCATTGCCAACCGCAACGGACAGGTTATTGCTTTTGCGGGCCGTATTATGGGTGAAGGGCAGCCAAAGTACCTCAATTCACCGGAGAGCAGGTTGTTCAACAAAAGCCGGACGCTTTATAACCTGAACCTCGCCAAGACCAGCATACGCAAGCTTCGGCAGAGTGTCCTGTTTGAAGGCTATGGGGATGTAATCTCCGCGTGGGAAGCAGGGGTGCAGAACGGTGTTGCGAGCATGGGTACATCTCTTACTGAGAACCATGCCTTAATGCTCAAGGGAATATGCGACGAAGTCATAATCTGTTATGATGGAGATTCGGCCGGACAAGCAGCAGCAATGAAGAGCCTCCCCATCTTGGAACAGGCGGGGCTGCATGTCAAAATTGCCGTCATCAGCGGCGGTCTTGACCCGGATGATTTTATCCGCAGACACGGAAGTGACCGGTTTGTCCACGGAGTCATTGAGAGCGCCGTTTCGCCAGTGAAATTTAAGCTTATATATCTTAAAAAAAACCATATACTGCTAGAGGAAGATGGTCGTATTTCCTACTCGCGTGAAGCGTTGAAGATTATTGCACCGCTAGCGTCACCGACCGAGAGGGAAGTATACTTGAGGGAACTGGCATCAGAAGTCAAGGTTGATTATGAGACGTTGAAGCAGGAATGCAACCTCATGCGCCAATCCATGCTAAAAAAGCAGCAGGTTGGGGATAATAACGACAATTCGTGGAATAATGGTAGGCATAAAAAAGTACGGGTGCCCGCACCCAATTTGCTTCCGGCTTACCATGTAGCGGAACGCCGACTGCTCTCCTGGATGCTTCAGGATGAGGAAGCTGCGCGGTATGTTGAAGAACATCTGGGTGATGCGTTTAACATTGATGATCATGCAGCCATTGCTGCTTATCTATATGCCTATTATGCGCAGGGCAAGCCGCCGGACACAAGCCGTTTCATCTCATCGCTGCAGGACGACCGTCTTGAGAAGACAGTCAGCTCCATCTCCATGATGGATACCCCAGGCGGTTGGGATCATCAGACGCTGGACGACTATATACGTGAAGTCCGTAAGATGCCGGTACAGCAGGAGATTGACCGCAAACGCGAAGAAATGATTGCTGCTGAACGTTCTGGTGATTTTTTGCGTGCTGCACAAATTGCAAGTGAGATTATAGCCCTAGAGAGACAGTGATATGCAGAAACGCTTAAGGTTTCTAGGGAGGAGGGAGTCGAAATATGGCGAATGATCAGCATACTGAACTAGAAACAGAACTGACACTGGATCAGGTGAAGGACCAACTGATTGAACAAGGTAAGAAGAGATCTTCCTTGAACTACAAAGAGATTATGGAGAAATTATCGCCATTCGATCAAGACCCGGAACAAATGGATGAGTTCTATGAGCAGCTGGGGGATCTTGGCATTGACCTGGTCAATGAGAATGATGAGGAAATTAACCCGCTTCGTCAGGAAGGGGACCGGGAGAACAATGAAAGCGATGAATTCAATTTCGACGATGACCTGAGTCTCCCGCCGGGGATCAAGATCAATGACCCGGTTCGTATGTACCTGAAGGAGATTGGCCGTGTGCCGCTGCTGTCAGCGGACGATGAAGTGGAGCTTGCCAAGCGGATCGGTAATGGGGATGAGGAAGCCAAACGCCGTCTGGCTGAAGCCAACTTGCGTCTCGTTGTAAGTATTGCGAAAAGATATGTAGGCCGGGGCATGCTGTTCCTGGATCTAATCCAGGAAGGCAATATGGGTCTGATCAAAGCGGTTGAGAAGTTCGACTATGAGAAAGGTTTCAAATTCAGTACCTATGCGACCTGGTGGATTCGTCAGGCCATCACCCGTGCGATCGCCGACCAAGCAAGAACTATCCGTATTCCGGTACACATGGTTGAAACCATTAACAAGCTGATTCGGGTATCCCGTCAGCTGCTGCAGGAACTGGGACGCGAACCAACACCGGAAGAAGTTGCGGCTGAGATGGATCTCAGTGTCGAGAAGGTGCGGGAAATTATGAAGATTGCCCAAGAGCCGGTATCCCTTGAGACACCGATCGGTGAAGAGGACGATTCCCATTTGGGAGACTTCATTGAGGATCAGGAGGCATTGGCGCCTGCGGATGCTGCTGCCTATGAGCTTCTCAAGGAACAGCTGGAAGATGTGCTCGATACGCTTACGGAACGGGAAGAGAATGTGCTGCGTCTGCGTTTCGGTCTGGATGACGGCCGTACCAGAACACTGGAAGAAGTGGGCAAGGTATTTGGCGTAACCCGTGAACGGATTCGTCAGATTGAAGCCAAGGCACTACGTAAGCTGCGCCACCCTAGCCGCAGTAAGCGGCTGAAAGATTTCCTCGAATAACAAGCGTAAACCAGGACCGTCTGCAGCTTTGTGCAGCGGTCCTTTTTTTGCGGCTATACAGATCATCTCAATGCAAATGATGGGGGAGTTGCACGGGTGAACCGGGACAAACGTGATATCATACTTGATGAGATTGAGCACTGGCGGAGCAGCAGGCTGCTTCCAGAGCATTACTGCGATTTTTTATCCAATCTGTATGATGAAGAACAGCAGCAGAAGGAACGACGCACGTTATCGATGGCTGCCCTGAAGCAGGGAAGCCTGAAATCCTGGCTGCTTTCTTTTGTCATAATTTCCTTGATTTTCTTTATAGGGTTTTATTTTAGCTCTTTTCCATGGCCATTGCAAATGGCATCAGCCGTGTTATCGGCAGGAATCTGTTACGGTTTTGCGGCCATTCGCAGGCGGGCGGATTTTACACTCAGTCTAATCATTGCGGGGGTTGGCAGCCTGCTGCTGCTCGGATTGGGGGCCTGGATGATCTCATTGCATGAGGTGGATCCGGATAAAGGTATACCTATATTGATCGGTGTATGCAGTGTGATATGGTGTGTAGTAGGATTTTTCCTTGAACTGGGTATTCTATATTACTGCGGCTTGGTTGGAGCTGTTCTCTTGTATGCCGTTCTGTTCGGGCAGTACCGACCGGATATGGCCTGGCCGTTCCTGCAGTTGTTCTGGCTCCCGCACAGCATGCTCCTCCTATGGTTAACCTGGCTGGTCTATCAGCGCTGGCCGCATCGCACCAAGGCGCTGTTCGGCCTGTCGGTAACGGTCTGGTTTATGCCGGAAGCGGATGCTCTGCTGCTGCGGGGGCTCACCCCGCCAGGGATTGCCGGTTGGGTTATTATTAAAATTGCTGTAAGTTTGATATTATTGTTCGTGACTCGAAAAAAATGGATAGCGTGGGTGTCTTCATGAAATTATCTCAACGATTACAACGAATTATGGAACAAATTCCGGCCGGCAGCAAACTTGCTGACATTGGTTCAGACCATGCACTGCTGCCTGTTGCCGCCATACAGAGCGGCACAGTGGTGCGTGCAGTTGCTGGCGAAGTCAACACAGGTCCTTATGAAGCCGCGCTCAAGCAGGTGGCTGCTGCCGGGCTTCAGAACTCCATTCAGGTGCGCAAGGGAGACGGTCTGGAGGTCGTTCAGCCCGGCGAGGTGGATGTGATTACAATCGCAGGAATGGGCGGTGCGCTCATTGCCTCCATTTTGGACCGGGGCCTGGACAAGCTTGAAGGAGTTCAACAGCTCGTTCTGCAGCCGAATGTCGGTGAAGATATTTTGCGCAGCTGGCTGATTGAGCATGACTGGGTTTTGGTGCATGAGCAGATTCTGGAGGAGGACGGCAAGATTTACGAAATTCTAACAGCCATTCCGGCTGCAGTTAGTCCACTGGCTCAGGAAGAGCTGTACCGCCCCCGTCCCCTGCAGGAGAATGTCATACTGACCCGTGAGCTGCTGATCGCGATGGGCCCTTACCTGGTTGATCGTCCCAATGCGGTTTTCCACACCAAATGGCGCGAGGAAATAGGTAAACTGCAGGGAATTATCGCTCAATTGTCCAGGTCTGATCTGGACAGTGCGCGCGAGAAAGCCGATGAGATTCGTGAGCGAATTCAACGTATCGAGGAGGTTCTCTTATGTTTGCAAAAGGACAGACCGTAATCAGCTGCATGGAGCAGCTTGCACCTAAGCATCTGGCTGTGCCTGATGACCGGATCGGCCTGCAGCTGGGAAGTCTGCAGAAGGATATAAAGCATGTATTGATTGCTCTGGATGTCAATGACGAGGTGGTTGAAGAAGCGATTGCTTTGGACGCGGATCTGATTATCGCACATCATGCCATCATTTTCAGACCTCTTAAATCGTTAAATACGGATCAGCCAGCAGGCAAACTGTATGAAAAGCTCATCAAACATGACATAGCCGTCTATATCAGCCATACAAATCTGGATTCAGCCCAAGGTGGGATGAATGACTGGATGGCCGATGCGCTCGGAATCCAGAATGGCATTCCTCTGGAAGAAGTATACACAGAGACATTCAGCAAGCTGGTCACTTTTGTGCCTGCCACTCATCATCAGGCGGTATTGGATGCCGTATGGGGAGCTGGTGCCGGCACTATTGGGCAATATGCGAAGTGCAGCTTTAGTAATGAAGGTGCCGGCACTTTTCTGCCTCAGGAAGGAACAAAGCCGTTTACAGGCAAACCCGGCAAGCTGGAACGAACGGAGGAAGTCCGCGTAGAGATTCTGGTTCCCTCATCGTTGGCCTCCAAGGTCGTCCAGGCTCTCGTGAAGGCGCATCCGTATGAGGAGCCTGCTTATGATCTGTATCCGGTGGAAGCAAAAGGACAGGCCTATGGTCTCGGCAGAGTCGGAAAACTAGCTCGGCCGCAGACGCTGGGAGAGTTTGCCGAGGTTGTCAAACGTGCGCTTGATGTACCTTTCGTGCGGGTTGTGGGAGATGACAGCCGTATGGTGAAGAAAGCTGCGGTGCTCGGCGGATCCGGAAGCCGTTATGTGAATAAGGCCCTCTTCAAAGGCGCCGATGTGCTGGTAACCGGTGATATTGACTACCACACGGCTCATGATGCCTTAATGGCGGGTATTGCCCTGATTGATCCCGGTCATAATGCGGAGAAGATGATGAAGGCTAAAACGGCTGACTGGCTGCGGACCAAGCTGGAGGAGAAGCGCTGCGAGACGCAGGTTCATGTCTCCCAGATCAATACAGAACCGTTCCGTTTGGTCTGAGGAATTGGGGACAGAGGAAAAGGCAGGTTGTCCTTCCCGCTATTGGGGGTTGTCTCGGACGACAGGACCCTGTATACTATGTAATGTTGTTCGGAAAGTTTGACAGACAATCGCTGGCGGCGCAAGCCGCGAGAGGAAAGTCCGGGCTCCACAGGGCAGGATGCTGGATAACGTCCAGTCAGCGCGAGTTGAAGGATAGTGCCACAGAAATGGACCGCCGATGGCCGCTTGCGGCACAGGCAAGGATGGAACCGAGGTGTAAGAGACCCCGAGGAACGCTGGTGACTTCGTTCCTGGTAAACCCCATCTGGAGCAAGACCTAATGGGACACAGCTTCATCCGCAAGGAGAGAAGCAGCCTTAGCCCGAGGCGTGTCCGGGTTGGTCGCTGGAGCTGTTCAGTAATGGATGGCCTAGATAGATGATTGTCGCTTATGGCGGGAGGGTAGTTCCCGATCGAACCGCGAAGAGCACAGAACCCGGCTTACGGAAAACTTTCCTAACTGGCAACAGACTAACAAGCTTTAATTGCATTACATTACGATGTCTGCTGAATGCGGCGGCTGATCGGTTTATTCCGATTGGTCGCCGTATTTTTGTACTGTTTAACAGGAAAATTACGTAGGAATAACGATGTCCAGCCAAGCAAGTTGGGAACGGAATTGGACTGGCATATACGCAGGTACACAATATTTTTGCAGGGAGTAGGACATATATCCAATCGTCAGATGCGGATCGGTAATAAGCTGTATCATCAAATGAAAAGGAGTTGTTTTGAATGAGTAATTGTCATCACCCTCATCACTGTCCTCCGCTTGACCCGGTCGTTGTTCAACCTGTGCAGGTGTTCCAGCCTCACTTCCATCCTCAGATACAGACGGTGGTACACCCGATTGAGATTATTAACCAGCACTTCTGTGTACCTGTTCCTTGTCATGTGTACCCAGTCGTTGTTAAAGACGAAGTGTGCGGTGTGTCCAACTGGAGAGGCAAAAAAGCACAAACCCGTTCGGTTCGCAGCAAAAAACGTTAATCTTTCTGCAGCAAAAAGCAGCCGGCGGTCACTGCCGGCTGTTTTCGCAATCGTTCGTCGTTTTATTCTTCTGTTGAATGTCTGCGCAGAATAGAATCCAGCTTGCTGCGGATATAATTCGGCCAGAATTGCAGGGGTGTGCTGTTAGTACCTGCTGCGTTCAGTGCCTTATACACATCAATCTGTCCATAGCCATAATACTTATCATGTCCGGGTGTACCAAGGTCAATCACGCTTTTACGCATCAGATCCATAACTTCCGTATTGGTGAGATCCGGATTGATAGATCGGATGAGTCCTGCCAGCGCAGCGACGTGCGGACTTGCCATCGATGTACCTGAAAGTGCGGCATACTGGTTTCCGGGGAACGTGCTGGCAATGCTTGCACCCGGTGCCATGACATCGACATAATCGCCGTAGTTAGAGAAGGAGGCTCGCTTCATGTGGGAATCGGTGGCCGATACAGCAAACACCTCGGGATAAGCTGCAGGGTAACCCGGGCGTTCTGTATTATCGTTACCAGTAGCAGCGATGAGTACGACGTCACGGTCAAAAGCATATTTGACGGCATCATGCAGAAATTGGGCGTCGGCATAATTACCGAGGCTGAGATTGATGACTTTAGCACCGTGGTCAGCCGCCCAGATAATGCCCTCAGCAACAGAATAGGTCGTTCCTGATCCGGAGGAATCCAACACTTTAACAGGCAGCACCTTGTTGTACCAAGTCATGCCAGCCACACCTTCCCCGTTGTTGACGATGGCAGAAATGACACCGCTGACGTGGGTGCCGTGCCCCACATCGTCATAAGGCTTTGCCCCGGGCTGGATGACATTGTAGCCAGGAAGCAGCTGACCCTTCAGATCAGGGTGATCCAGGTCAACGCCGGTGTCGACAACAGCAACGATTACGTCTTTGCTTCCTTTTGATAAATTCCAACCCCGGTTGGTCTCGGTAGCTGGAAGGTTCCACTGGTATTTGGAGAAAAGCAGGTCGTTGGGAATTTCAGGAGCTCCTGATTTCGTCTGTTTCTTCGTCACATCATTGGTTAAATACAAATAGTGAGGCTCGGTATAGCGTGGGCTCCAGCGAGCATTGAAATACTGGCGCAGCTCACGAAAGCTCATATCATTCGAACGGAATACATAGTTATAACCCAGTTTGCGTACTCGAGCGTGCTTGAGGTCAGCTAGAATTTTCTGCATTTCAGCAGATGACGGATCCCGGCGGAACCGTACGACGATCTCGTTTTCATAGAAGTGACTTGCATTTTCGTTATCGTGACCTGTCTTGACGGTCAGGTCTTTGAAGGTGTCAGGATGAACAGATTCTACTTTGAACTTGCCTTCTCTCGGGTAAGGAATTAAGCGGAGGTTTTTGCGCTGATGTTCTTCCACAGCATTGAGCACCTGTTGGCTCATCAGGGCGATGACTCCGCCCCGGCGGTCAGATGCTGGTTCGGCAACCAGAAAATATTTCTCACCGCCGTCTTCCATCGAGGCAGACTCGAACCCTTCGTGCCGGCGCAGTGCATCCTTGGCCAAAGACAGATTGGCTTTAAATTTGCCGCTGTTCAGGTTAACGCCATCGTCAGGGCTGGAGTATGTCTCGGCTTTCCCGCTGGCGGTATCGTACGTCATAAGCATGCGGATATGATGATGGGACGTCAGCAGCTGTCTGGCATCTGTCTTGCGCTTGGATACCGGCTGATTAGCCCATGTCTGAAGAAGAGACTGAAGATGCTGTCTGGCATCCAGACGGATCAGCTTGTCGGTAGCGAGAATGTCCTCGGATAACATCATTTTTTTGCTGGAATGTTCTTGTCTGGGGCTTGCCGGCACCGGCGCTTCGGCTTCTGGACGGGAGGAATTCCGTTCGGGCAGGAGCAAGGTTAAGGCAATTGCCGCGGCTGCGGCACCGCAGGCGGTCACCATCCATTTTCGTCGCATCATGCTATGGCCTCCTGTAGTGAAAGATTAGGTATACATTAGCGTTCGAAGCCGGTCAGTTTTTTATACCGCTCGTCAGATTTTTGTGGTAGGATAGGAACTGAAAAATTATTGTACTGTAAATCAATTCAGGATCAGCCGGGTCCATTACGATGGAATTCATTAAGGGGGAGCTAACGTTATGTCAGCAGCCAGTGTACAAAAATTATGTGAATCTACAAGGGATAAACTAAAATCCGCTATCGATGTCATGGAGCAGTTCCTGAACAAGAACGCACTGCCTCAATTGGTAACAGGGCAAGATGAGGAGGAAGTGCAGTATTATCAGGGATTCCTGACTGATCTTCGCCATCTGCTTGTATTTTCCGAAGTATCGTATGAGAAACTGGGTGTTGCACTACGTCGGGCAGCTTTTAACGAAGAGTTTGCCGAGAAGGCGCTTTACAATGTGTATCACCATGTTGTGAACAGCTTTTTCTATCCTAAGAATGAATCCTACAGCGAAGATGGACGGTATGCCTATACAGGACAGGATGCCATCCGCTTCCGCAGACAGCCTGTACAGGACGCCAAGCAGGTGATTCTGGATATCACCCGTAATTTTGAAGAAATTCGTGACGAACTTTCCTATTATGAGAGTGATTACCTGACGCAGCGCAGAATGCAGAGTCAGCGTAACCACGCCTAATGATTGGATTTTGAATAGCACGCTTTTGAAGGACACCGGAGACGGTGTCCTTTTTTAATGCTGAATACCGCCTTATCACTCCGGGAACAATACATTTGAGGTGATCATTAATGAGCTCTGAAGCCAAACCATTCGTCAAATGCAGCGTATCGAACTGTCACTACTGGGGGGAGCACAATGTTTGCAAGGCGGATCTGATCATGATTGATATCGACTCCCATGCAGATCGTCGGCTGAATGAAGAGTTTGCCGGAGAATATTTTGACTCTCATGAGAAGGACACGGCCCCAGCCTCTGCCGCTACCTGCTGCCACACATTCAAACAGAAGCATAAGAGCTAATACCAGTTCAAATCGGAGGTGTATACCAGATGAGTAATATGGACAATAACAGCATGAACCAGCAACCATCAGAAAAAAATGAGCTGCCGCCGCGCAGTCGTGTAGACTACCCGCGCAGATCGCATCAGGAGGAGTATTCCGCTGAAATTGCGCCGAGTCATACGCGTGCGAGCCGTTCCGAACGTTCAACAGCCGATCAGGATCAGGGGCAAGGTTTGGCTCAGGCAGGAAAGGCGGCAGGTTATGTCGGAGTTGCGCTCGGTATCGCATCCTTGTTTATGTGGTCGATTGTGCTTGGACCTACAGCTGCAGTACTCGGATATTATGCGTTCGTCAACGGTAGAAAATTATCAGGCGCTTGGGCGATCGGCCTCGGTCTGCTGGCAACCATCAGCTATTTTATTATGATTCCTTTCGCACGCTAGAAATGGTCATCATTTGCAGATTAATGCAATAAAGTTCTTGGCTTTGGTCCCAGATAAAGGGATTAAAGCCTTTTTATTTTGAAAATCTATAGCAGTAAAGGTCCCTTAGATGGTAAAATAGGCTGTAAAGCTACCAGAGGGGAAGTTGAACGAACAGAATGCAGGTGGATACTCGTGCATCCAAGCAGCTGCTTGAGCTGCAATTGTTGAATAATGTCGGCGGGCAGAATCAAGAAGATAGCAGTAACACGGTCGAAGGCAGCGCGTTTAGTAATGTTCTGGTGCAGGCGCTTCAGAACGCTGACGCTCCGCAAGGGAATGCGGCAGCCACAACCCGGGATAAGGATGGCTTGCTGTGGATGCAGTTAGGTACAACAAGTGTTAAACCTGCCGTGTCCGAACCGCTTGTATATGAACTGGGGAGCCCATCCGGCTCTGAATCGGCTCATGCCGTGGACCGTCCGGCAGGATCACAACGCAGCGAGTCAACCAAGCCGACCGACTACAATGATCTTATCGCAGCTGCGAGCAAGAAATACGGAGTGTCCGAGTCGTTGATCAAAGCCGTGATCGATACGGAATCCTCTTTTAATCCGAATGTAGTGTCATCGGCTGGAGCCAAAGGTCTGATGCAGCTGATGGATGGAACAGCCAGCGGCCTCGGTGTAAGCAATTCGTTTGACCCGGCTCAGAATATCGACGCGGGGGTCCGTTATTTGTCTTATCAGATCCAGCGTTTCAACGGTAATGAGAACATGGCGCTGGCGGCCTACAATGCAGGCCCGGGACGAGTACAGAAGCTTGGTGTCCACAATGACGCTGAACTGATGAATGTACTGGACAAGCTGCCGGTTGAGACGCAGAAATATATTACTAAAATTCAGAATGCCCGCGCAAAATATATGGAATAGGCCCGGCGGGCATTGTACAAGTGCTGCAATTGCAGGGCTGAAGATCAAGATGGGAATCCGGGCTGGCCGCGGCCGGCGCAGTCAGGTTCTCACCTTGGTCTTTTTGTGCTGTGAGGGTTATGAGTAACGTTATGAATAGCAGGGAGGAAGGAGGGCAATGATGATTTATTTTGATTATGCTGCAACAACGCCTCCTTATGATGAGGTCATCCAGACCATCACTGAAGTGATGAAGCGGCATTACGGTAACCCGTCTTCAATCCATCGGTTTGGTGAAGAAGCCCAGCAGCTGCTAACCAAGGCAAGAGAAGTAACGGCTGCAGCGCTAGGTGTCAAACCAGAGGAGATTATATTCACCTCGGGCGCTACCGAGAGCAACAATCTTGCCATTAAGGGCGCGGCATTTCAATATCAGTCCCGCGGCAGGCACATTGTTACCGTGGGCACGGAGCACCCCTCTGTACTGGAGAGCTGTCTGCAGATGAGAGAGCTCGGTTGCGAGGTAACACTGCTGCCAGTGGACAGGGAAGGGCATATCGACCTGAATGATCTGCTCCAGACGGTACGCAAAGACACCGTTCTGGTCAGCATCATGCATGTTAATAATGAGACAGGACGGGTTCAGCTGCTGGAAGAGATTGGGCCTGCATTAAAAGCACATTATCCGCGGGTCCTGCTGCATGTCGACGGCGTGCAGGGCTTTGGCAAGCTACCTGTTGATCTGAAGCGGTGGCAGGCGGATCTTTATAGTCTGTCCGCGCATAAAATCAGGGGCCCCAAAGGGGCTGGGCTTCTCTATGTCAAGGAAGGACTGGAACTGTTCCCTCTGCTTGCCGGGGGCTCTCAGGAGCGGGGACTTCGTTCAGGGACTGAAAATATTCCTCTGCTCGTAGGAATGGCGAAGGCGATGCGGATGGCCTCAGCGCAGCAGCAGCAGTATGCTGAGCATGTGAGTGCTCTTCGTGACCGTCTGCTGGAACGGCTGTCGGCTATTCCGGTGCTGGAGATGAACAGCGGCAGAGAAGCGCCTCATATTGTGCATGTATCGCATCCGGGGATGAAGGCGGAGGTAATTCTGCATTCGCTCGAGGAGCAGGGTTTTGCGGTCTCGACCAAATCAGCCTGCTCCTCCAAACGTCCGGAGCCAAGCCGTGTGCTCCTGGAAATGGGAAGAGACCAGGCCCAGGCTTCCGGAGGCATTCGAATCAGTCTGGGTGCCGAACATACAGATCAAGACATCGACAGGCTTGGAGAGGCACTAGAGCAGATTATACACAAGCTCAAGCCTCTGGAAAGGTGGACATAAAATGATTTATGATATGCTGCTCCTGCGTTTCGGGGAGTTTACACTAAAGGGTAAAAACCGTACTCGTTTCGAGAAGGCGGTCCTGACTCAGGTGCATCAGCTGCTGAAGCCTTACCCTGGTGCTTCGATCAAGCGGGAATATGGAAGATTGTATATAGATCTTGGGGGAGAGCCTTATCAGGAGCTCATTCAGATATTGAAAAAGGTGTTCGGGATTGCCTCTGTCAGTCCTGTCAAAATGACCCCGCCTGAGCTGGATGCTATCATTGCGGCGGCTGTGGCTTTTGTAGGAGAATATGCACCCCGGGAAGGCACTACCTTCAAGGTGAATGCCCGCCGGGTGTGGAAGGAATTCCCTCACTCCTCACAGGAGATGAATCATCTAGTCGGCTCTCCTATACTTCGCCAATTTGGTACGCTTAAAGTGAATGTCAGGGAGCCGGATCTGGAACTGCGGGTGGAGATTCGCCAGCAGGCCGCTTACATTTTCGGGGAAGTCATTCCTGCAGTAGGCGGTTTTCCGCTGGGCACGAATGGAAAGGCCATGATGCTGTTATCCGGCGGTATCGACAGCCCGGTGGCGGCCTGGACATCCATGCGCCGCGGATTAGAAGTGGAGTGTGTGCATTTTTACAGCTTCCCGTTCACCAGCCAGCGCGCCAAAGAGAAAGTGATTGAGCTCGCTCAAGTACTGGCAGATTCAGCAGGCACGATGAAGCTGCATCTTGTACCGTTTACAGAAGTGCAGACGTCCTTTACACGGACAAACCAGGACAGCCTGATTATTACATTCATGCGCAGAGCAATGCTGCGGATTGCTACAATGCTGGCCGAAAGGGAAAAGGCGCTTGCTATTGTGACAGGTGACAGCTTGGGCCAGGTTGCCAGCCAGACGCTGCCAAGCATGAATGTCATTGGCAAGGCGACAACCCTGCCGCTTTTGCGTCCCCTGGTCATGATGGATAAGAATGAGATCATTGAGATCGCCAAGACCATCGGAACTTATGATCTTTCGATTCTACCTTATGAGGACTGCTGTACCCTCTTCGTACCCAAGTCTCCGACCACTAACCCTAATCCATGGATTGTAGAAAAGGTGGAGGCATCACTGCGTGAACTTCCTGAGCTGATCCGGCAGGCAGTTGAGAATACAGAAACCATGACATTAACCGCTGGCGAGAAGCATCACTTTAGTGAAGAGGTCATTAACGAAGAGTGGTTTTAGGATTTCGTATGACACGATAAAAGGACCCGTTAACAGTACGTGCGGCTGTTAACGGGTCCTTTTATTGACGGCTTTATCAGCTATCCCATCAGGAATAGGAGCGGTGCTTCTCTTTGCCGGCCCTGCGGTTCTTGGCATAGCCCGCAAGCAGTACACCGGCGACAACAATGAGGATAAGTCCATATCGTACAGTCGGGTGCTCTTCAAAGTAGGGAGTAAAGCGCTTTTCCTCCGTAATCATATTGGCAGCGGTGTAAGCAAGCACGGCTGCTCCGAGATACATAATCCAGGGAAAACGGTTAATGAGCTTAATAAACAGGGTGCTGCCCCATACAACAATAGGGACACTGATCAGCAGTCCCAGTATAACCAGGATCAGATGCTGTTTGGCGGCTCCGGCAACGGCCAGCACATTATCGAGTCCCATCGCCGCATCTGCGACAACGATCGTTCTTACGGCAGCCCACAAGCTTGTTCCGGCCTGCACTTCGGTATGTTCTTCTTCCTCGGCGACCAGCTTATAAGCGATCCACACCAACAGGATGCCGCCGACTACACGGAGCCAAGGGACACTCAGCAGCCACAGCACAACGATGGTAGCCAGGATCCGGATAATGACCGCGCCGCCTGTGCCGTACAGAATGGCCTTTTTTTGAGTTTCCTTTGGCAGTTTGCGGGCTGCCATGCCGATAACTATAGCGTTGTCACCAGCAAGCATCAGATCTATAAAGATGACGTTGAGCAGCAGTAACATAAATTCCAGGCTAAATATCTCCATCTACGTTCATTCCTCCAAATTATTCTGCGTTATGTGCAGCCCAGTGCTTGTATTCACTAAAATCGATTAATTATATTTTAGAGCCTTTTTTCAGTCAAGCATAGCCTGCCCCTGCTTGTCATACATCTAGGAAGTAGGGGAGGCGTTGGAATGGATCATATATGGCTGTTAACACAAATTTTGATGATTAATCTGGTGCTCAGCGGTGATAACGCAGTTGTCATTGCCATGGCCAGTAATCATCTGCCTGCGCACCAGCGCAAAAAAGCAGTATGGTGGGGCTCCATGGGAGCTGTAATTCTTCGCTGCATTTTGACCTTTATGGCTGTGCTCCTTCTGGGGATTCCTTACATACAGGCAGCAGGGGGGTTGTTACTGCTCTGGATCGCATTCAAGCTGCTCTATGAGAATAGTGGAGAGGTACAGGTTAGACAATCCTCTTCGACCTGGAAAGCGGTGCAGACCATTCTGGCAGCTGACTTTGTCATGAGTCTCGATAATGTTCTAGCTATAGCGGCCCTGGCCAAAGGTGATCTTGCCGTCATTATCATCGGTATCGCCATCAGCATTCCTATTGTTGTATGGGGAAGTAATCTGATCGGTCTGCTGCTGCGGCGCTATCCGATCCTGGTGCTGCTCGGTTCTGCCATACTTGCCTATACAGCCGGTGAAATGCTGCTGCGGGATCCAAAGCTCGGAAGCTTGCTTTCGGCCCTGCCCGGAGATGCGAACAGCCTGCTTCCGCTTATATTCGCAGGGGCTGCCGCTGCTGTTGGTATGCTCCATCATACGAGAAGAAGAACCTAAACGGCAGACTGTCCTATACTATTAACCAATTTACGGGATTCATGCGAGATGATGAACAGAAGCTGTGGTCTTTTTGGCAGTTATAGGCTAAACTGAATTTGTTCCGCAATTTGCATCGATTTAATGATGCCAAGTGCTCTTGTTATTGTTCGCTGACCGGGCTGTTTTTGCCCAATTCGACCAGGAGAAGGTGAAGCCAATGAACTCCAAAAATGAACGCGCAATTGGTATTTTTATTATAGCCGCAGGCCTTGTCATTCTGCTCGGAAAGCTGGGAGTATTCGCTTTTCTCGGCCGTGCCTTCTGGCCTCTTGTTATTCTGGTGCCCGGCCTGATCCTGCAGGTCATGTTCTTCAGACGCTTAGCCCCCGCTTGGGTGCTGATTCCAGGCGGAATGCTAAGCAGCTATGGCGTTTTGTTCTTTATTTGCAATACATGGGGCTGGAGTTTGATGCATGTTCTTTGGCCGGCATGGATTCTGGGAATCGCAGCAGGATTGTGGGAATATGCGATGTTTGAGATTCCGCGGCCCCGCTTGCTGTATTCGGCTGCCGTGATTTTGGCCGTGGTATCCATCGTGCTGTTCCTGTTCTCGCTGCTGCATACGGGCTTTATCTATATTGCAGCCGTTCTGCTGATTGCTGCTGGAGCATGGTTATTGTTCGGAAGAGGCAGAGGAAGAAAAGGATGGTAATGGAAAGCTATTGCTTTATGGCTGATTTAGACTATAATATAAGGGATATGGAACTGCGTCGGGTTATCCGGCGCTTATTTTGTGAAGCAACAATATAGAGAGAACTATTATTTGATATACGGAAAGGATATGGATCAAACCATGCATTCAAGACAAGACATTCGCAATATTGCGATTATTGCCCACGTTGACCACGGCAAAACAACCCTGGTTGACAAGCTGCTTCAGCAGTCCGGCACATTCCGGGAACACGAGGCTGTACAGGAGCGTGCGATGGACTCCAATGATCTGGAGCGGGAGCGCGGTATTACGATTTTGGCCAAGAATACAGCCATTACGTACAAAGATTACCTGATTAACATTGTAGATACACCTGGACACGCCGACTTTGGCGGTGAGGTAGAACGGATCATGAAGATGGTTGACGGCGTATTGCTCGTCGTTGATGCTTATGAGGGCTGCATGCCGCAGACGAAGTTTGTACTGCGTAAAGCGCTGGAACAGAACCTGACACCAATCGTCGTTGTGAACAAAATCGACCGCCCTGCAGCACGTCCTGCAGAAGTTATCGATGAAGTGCTGGATCTCTTTATCGAGCTGGGTGCCAATGACGATCAGCTTGATTTCCCAGTCGTGTATGCTTCCGCATTGAACGGTACTTCCAGCCTGGATCCTGAGCAGCAGGATGAGAACATGCAGGCTTTGTATGACACGATTGTAGAGCATATTCCTTCTCCAACAGAGAAGATTGATGAGCCATTGCAGTTCCTTGTAACATTGATGGACTACAATGAGTATCTGGGCCGTATTGCGATCGGCCGCGTAAACCGTGGTGTGATCAAGCAGGGCCAAGCTGTTACCGTTATGCTTCGTGATGGCGGAACCAAATCTGCACGTATTGAGAAACTGTTCGGCTTCCAGGGATTGAAGCGTATTGAGACCGAAGAAGCCGGTGCTGGTGATATCGTAGCAATCGCTGGGATTAAGGATATCAATATCGGTGAGACCATTGCCGATCCTAACAATCCTGAAGCACTGCCGGTTCTGAAGATTGACGAGCCGACACTGCAAATGACATTCCTCGTTAACAACAGTCCTTTCGCTGGCCGTGAAGGTAAATGGGTTACTTCCCGTAAGCTTCGCGAGCGTCTGCTCAAGGAACTGGAGACAGATGTCAGTCTTCGTGTAGATGAGACGGACAGCCCGGACGCATTTATCGTATCCGGCCGTGGTGAACTTCACCTGGGTATCCTGATCGAGAACATGCGCCGTGAAGGTTATGAGATGCAGGTATCCAAGCCGGAAGTTATCGTTAAAGAAATCGACGGTAAGAAATCGGAGCCGATCGAACGCCTGCTGATTGATGTTCCTGAAGAGAGCATGGGTGCTGTTATGGAAAGTCTGGGCAGCCGCAAAGCTGAAATGGTTAACATGATTAACAACGGCACAGGCCAGGTCCGTCTTGAGTTCCTGATCCCTGCGCGCGGCTTGATCGGTTACAGCACACACTTCCTGACACTAACTCGCGGATACGGCGTTATGAACCACGCGTTCGACAGCTACGGTCCGCTGATTGGCGGACAGGTTGGCGGACGTCACCAGGGCGTACTGGTATCCACTGAGAATGGCACGTCCACTTTCTATGGTATGCTGGGTGTAGAAGACCGCGGTACACTGTTTGTAGAACCAGGTACTGAAATTTATGAAGGCATGATCGTTGGCGAACATACACGTGACAATGACATTGTCGTAAATATCTGCAAAGAGAAGCAGCTGACGAACGTCCGTTCCGCAACCAAAGACGATACAGTGAAGCTCAAAACGCCTGTATTGTTCTCCCTGGAACAAGCACTTGAGTACCTGAACGATGACGAGTACTGCGAAATCACGCCGAAATCCATTCGTCTGCGTAAGAAAATCCTGAATAAGGGTGAGCGCGAGCGTGCGGAGAAGCAGCGTAAAGCAGCTCAGAACGCGTAACAGGATAAATTAACTACATCATTAACGGCTGCAACCCTTTGGGGGAACCAGCCGTTTCCTTTTTTGTGTCGTAATTTTGCATTCTCTGCATGCACAAGCTATAGTTGATTCTGTAATAATTCAATGAAGACAGAAGTGAGGGTCACAGATGAGTAGTCAGAATGGTCTTCCTCCTAGAGGGGGAAATACGGGTTCCAAGCAGCCGGCTTCCACCAAAAAAGTGAAGAAAAAGAGCAGTCCTTTCAAGAAGTTTATGAAGTTTGTCGCTTTCCTGCTGATTATCGGGATTATTGCCGGTGGAGGATATGCCTACTACCTGTATAATCAGGTCATTGATGCTGGTGTTGACAAAGAGGTGCCCAAGGCGCAGCTGGCTGAGACGAAGCCCATGACGATGCTGCTGCTGGGTACCGACTATCGTCCGGATTTGCAGGGGTATCGTTCGGATGTGAACATGGTTATCTCCATGAATCCGAATACGAAATCTGCCACCGTGGTATCGCTGCCCCGCGACCTGCGCATTGATCTGGACGGGTATAAAGTCCGCAAGTTGAATGCCTACTATCCGACATTTAAGGTGGAGGAAAAATCATCGGGTATCTCGGCAGAAGATGAGATGAAGAAGATGATCAGCAAATATATGGATGTACCGATTGACTATGTATCTGTGGTGAACTTCCAGGGCTTCCGGGATGTGGTTGATGCTGTTGGCGGTGTCGATGTGACCGTAGACAAAAATATGTGCTACCGGGATACGGCTGACGGAACAGATATTAATCTGAAGGCGGGTCCGCAGCATCTTGATGGGAAAAACGCTCTTGATTTTGTGCGTTACCGCAAATCCAACTGTAAACCGAAGACGGATGAATCCAATGACTTTGAACGCAATCAGCGTCAAGGACAGGTGCTAAATGCACTTGTAGGCAAAATGCAGTCCCTCCAGGGGATTGCCAGCGCCGGGAAAATGATCAGCGCTGTGGACGACAATATGACGACGGATGTTGAAAAAGCACAAATTAAAAGCATCATTTCAACGTATTGGAACATCTCCAAAGAAAATATTCTCTTCCAGCCGGTAACCGGTGAATGGAGAAGTCCTTACGTACGGGTTAATGAGGATGAATTGAATAAAGCCAAGCAGGCGCTTCAGGATGAACTGGCAGGTAAAAGTGTCAGCGGTACGACCGATACATCCTCATGATACAACTGTTTGACCGCGAAAAAAAAGCCTAGTGAGAAATCACTGGGCTTTTTGCGTTTGAGTATCGCTGTAGGGCTTGTTCCCGCGGGACATCGAGTCAGGCTGATGTTTGGCCGGTGTGCTCGGTTGTCCGTCGGGCTGATGGAGCGACTTGATCTCACTTCGGGTTGCAGGTTCATTCGTTCCTGTGCGGGATTCGTAAGGATCAGCCGGTTTGTGTTTGTCCATGCCATTCGGCATCTGCGGAATGATGCGGCCAACCATATCGGCCAATTCCTCGGTAAGACCCTGAACGGGATGGCCCTGTCTGATTTTTTGGCCCATTTCAGCAACCCGCTGGTGAACGTCCATATCAGCTGTGACCACAGCGTTAGCCCCCCGCGGATCCTTGTGCAGTGCTTCAGCTACAGAATATTTAATCGTGCCCACCCGGGAACGCTCCAGCTTACTGTCGACATCAATAGCAACAATCGCTGTTTTGCCCATCACAACACAGCTTGCCTGTTTGACTCCAGGTACCCTGCTGGCGATCATCTCCAGATGAGTGGCCGCATCCACATCCGGCTGGTTCGTGTTCAGCTTGGTAATCCCGTCCTGACTGCGGGTCTCCACCCGGGTTGAAGTATGTCCATTTGAAGCGGTATGATTGCCCGCGTTTGTATTGCAGCCTGCCAGAATAAGCAGCGCAGCGGCAGCGGTCCCGATACGTTTATGCATGCTGTTCCCCTCCTTTTATTTATTTTTACTGACTTGCAATTATTTTGTCCGAGCCGAATAAGATTATGTATGAATAGGACGATTGTCCACTGCCTCATATCGATTCTTGCTAGAGCTTTTTTGCCTCATTCTAAAAGTCACGCTTACTTGTTACAATGGTGATAAGGCAGCCAGCCAGTCATCCTCACGGCTGCCCGTTCAGACTCGCGAATAGGGTTGCGCAAAAATGCTCGTTTACGAGACGCCGCTTTGGAGGGGATAGGTTTGAAGAAAATTTATGTACTGGATACCAATGTACTGCTCCACGACCCGAATGCGATCTTTACTTTTCAGGAACACGAAGTCATCATACCTGCTGTCGTCCTGGAGGAGATTGATTCCAAGAAAAGAAATGCGGATGAGATCGGAAGAAATGCGCGTCATGTGTCCCGGCTTCTGGACGGTTTGCGTGAAGTAGGACATCTGCATGGCGGCGTTCCGCTGCCTAACGGCGGCAGCCTGAAGGTAGAGCTGAATCATCGCAGCTTTGTCCGCCTGCAGGAAATGTTCGGGGAGATTACGAATGATAACCGGATCCTGGCCGTGGCGCTGAATTATCAGCTCGAGGAGCGGGAGAAAAGCGATCCGCGAACCGTGGCCATTGTCAGCAAGGACGTGCTGGTGCGGATCAAAGCAGATGTATTGGGATTAATGGCACAGGATTATCTTACGGACCGTACCGCAGAACCTGATGAATTGTACAGCGGCTACTCCACTTTAAAAGTCCACCCCTCCGTCATCGATGAGTTTTACACCTACCGTTTTCTCGCAATCAAGCCGCTTCAGCTTCCTTATACATTATATCCACATGAATTTATTATCCTGAAAGATGAGATGGGGACAGGCAAGTCGGCCCTGCTAAAAGTAAATGGAGATGCGAGCCGTCTCGAGCCGCTGTATCTGAGTAATGATCCCATATGGGGAATCAGCGCCCGTAATGCCCAGCAGCGAATGGCTCTTGAGCTGCTTCTAAGTGATGAGATTCCGCTCGTGACCATCACCGGTAAAGCCGGTACGGGCAAAACTCTGCTGGCGCTGGCTGCAGGACTAGCCAAAGTTGAAGACGACCACAAATACAAGAAGCTGCTGATTGCCAGGCCTGTTGTCCCTATGGGGAAAGATATCGGTTATCTGCCAGGCGAAAAAGAGGAAAAGCTCCGTCCGTGGATGCAGCCGATTTACGATAATCTGGAGTTCCTGTTTGACACCAAGAAATCGGGGGATATCGATAAAATCTTGATGGGGCTCGGCAGTATTCAGGTTGAAGCTCTTACGTATATCCGCGGCCGTTCCATTCCCGGACAGTTTATTATTATTGATGAGGCACAGAATTTGTCCCGTCATGAGGTGAAGACGATTGTATCCCGTGTCGGTGAGGGGAGTAAAATTGTACTGATGGGCGATCCGGAACAGATTGACCATCCTTATCTGGATGCAACCAGTAATGGACTGAGCTATATTGTGGAGCAGTTCAAGCAGGAGGGCATCAGCGGCCACATTATGCTGGAGAAAGGCGAACGCTCTCGTCTGGCGCAGCTGGCCGCAGATCTGCTGTAGATTACAGATGATTTATTTCCCGAGAAATGTTAAGGAATCCATGAATATGTTACGGAAATCATTAAAATACTTATGAGTCGGCGGCGCCGGCTCTTTTTGTTATACGCACAAAATTTTTCGCTGCCATTTTAAGACAGAGCTCCTGGTATTTGCTACAATGATAGGAAGATAGCAGAGAGGAAGTAACCTTGTGAAGCGTAAAAACTATTGGCTTTTATTAGCCATTTTGCTGCTTTCCCTATCAAGCCTGTCTCCTGGACTGGAGTTTTCTGGCGGGGGATCAGACGTGAAAAATCCCGAGGCTGAAGGTGTGACTGTACAGACTCCTCCAAGACATGACACCGCGACAGGTCCGATCAGAATAGCAGCAAGCCTGAACACAACTGAATATAACGAGCTGCTGCGAGTCTCGGAGCACATCGAGAAACAAACAGGAATCCAGGTCACAATCGACCGGGTTGAAGAGCCGGATTTATATGATATGTATAATAGCAATTATGAATTGGGAGAAGCTGCGGATATTGTGCTGGTGGAGAATGGGTGGATACGCCCTCTCGCAGAACGGGGATATCTGCTTCCGGTTGAAACCTATAATGCTTCAGAGATTTCTGGAGCTGGGATGACCCATATAATGGCCCAGATGGAGTGGAACGGATATACATGGGCAGCGCCGCAGGATAGCGATCCTTACGTACTGGTCGGACATCGTTCCAGGCTGCAGGCTTTGGGACTAAGCCGTCTGCCATCCGGGTTGCAGGAATGGAAGCAGCTCTTGAGTGTATGGAAGAAGGGAGACGGAGCGGGGCAAAGAGCTGGTCTAAGTTTAACGAAGGATATGAGAGGTTTATTGGCCCTGCTTGAATTTATAGAAGGAGAATCCAAGTCAGTTCAAGTTCAACAACTGCTTAAGGACAAGGAGCTTTTGTCGCTGGTTGAAGGGCTGCGCCCGTATATAAGACCTGACCATGAAGAGAGTTTAGAAGAGACAGATCCTTCCTGGTCTGTGGCTGTTATGCCGCTGTCTGAAGTTATGAACGAGGACAAGGCGCTGCTGAACAACTGGTGGATCCGGCTTCCGCATCATATACAGTGGGGGATTACGAATCGAAGCTGGGCTGTATCTGCCAGTACACAGCATGCGGAAGAGGCGGGAAAGTGGATTGCAGAGATAACGGCTTCAGACGAAGCGGTGCGGTGGTACGAGAGAACCGGCAAGCTGCCGGTTGACGCCGGACTATACCGTTCTCCTGCGTTAGCAGATGCTGCCAATATCGTTCCCCCAGAGGGACAGGAGAAGGGATACATGGAGCCTGGGGAGTTCCCGGCGGTTTCATTCTTATCCAGCCCGGTCTGGTCTGAGCGGGTTAAGCAGCTGCTTCAAGGACAACTCCCCGTACAGGAATGGTTAAATTTAATGCCATAAAATAAAGCAGCAGGCTCCAATTCCGTAGCCTGCTGCTTTATTGTGCTTCTTCATGCAAATCTACATCAGAATCATAGCGACAGCTGCAGCTCTACCTTCAATTCTTTATCACTTGTGGAAACACTTGTAGCTTTGAGAAAAGATATCAGCTGTTCCGGATAGAAGCCAAGATCGAACTGCTCCTCCATCGTCTGGCGTGTGGTATCCGGCAGCTCCAGCTGATTGAAGATCAGCTTGTCAACATGGAAGAGGATGGCATTCTGCGGATCATTTTCCACCGTATAATGCCCCTGAATCGATAATTGCAGGTTTCCCTGCTGTCCGGAAGCCGTAATGCCTTCGCTGGAAAAGTGAAAGGCGAAGTGCTGAAACAGCTCATTCTGAGCACGGAGATAATCGTTGAAGGCATCCTCCTCAATACGGATCGTATAGTTTCTTCCGTTCGTTTCGATGGCTCCCGGCTGTTGCTGGATGAAATTAGGCAGTCCTTGCATCGCTGAAGCTAAAGCCTCGAAATAGCGCTTTACCTCATGAAGACCGACATTTTCCCAATATTGAGTCAGTTCTCCGATCATACGGCGAATGGCCTCCGGATCCGAACTTAATGCGACATGGTCATCCACTTGTTGTTGCAGGGCAGCCACCCGGGCTCGTTGTTCGATGAGACTGTTTTTGACCCGGGACAGCTCGTCCGAGGCGCGGACCAGCTTGGTCTGGGTAGCGGTCATGGAGCGGTAACGTTCCTGGTAATCATGGAGAACCGCCTGGTCATTGCTGATAATGATCTGATAATAGTCATACAGGGTCAGCATTTGAGTCAGGCTTTTGGCTTTGAACAGCAGGTTTAAAAGGGTGTCACGTTCCCCCATATAATAGGAGCGCATTACTCTGCCTGCCTTCTCGCGATGTTCTTTGATATCCTGTTCCTGCTGCGCCAGGGAGGTGCGCAGCCCGGCTAATTGGGACTGAAGCTTGCTTTGCTCGGTATCAATCCGTTCAATCTCATGATCAATTTCTACAATAGACAGACTATCCTGCAAAATACGGCGGACTTCCTCAGGAGACTGTTCGGCATAGAGTGCGCCAGAAGTCAAGGCTGATAGGCCGAGCAGGAGAGTGGTACAGAATATAAAGCGCCTCAGGGCTTGGGCATGGATCACGAAGGACTCTCCTTTCAATCAAGCGTGCAGCGAGGATCGTTTTGAACATATATATGTATAAAAAGACCATTTCATCCTCGTTACAAGAACATAATGACATTTTAAAGCATTTTCACAATTGTTGAAACGGCTTGTCTTTCATATTTTAGACGTATGATCGGCTGTGGAATTGGCAATACATTTTAGTATCAAATAGATTCTATGAACTCTATGAGAGGCATAACAATGTACTAAGCAGCTTTTATACCCATTCACATACCGGATCAGCCGGTCATTGAAGACGGTTAATTTTAAGGATGTCGTTAGGAGGGTTTGCAGGGATGACTGCAGTGAGACAGGATGCGTGGAGCACGGAAGACGATTTAATACTGGCCGAAGTGACACTTCGCCATATTAGGGAAGGCAGCACACAGCTTGCGGCTTTTGAAGAGGTGGGAGAGAAGATCGGGAGGACTTCCGCCGCCTGCGGCTTTCGCTGGAACAGCTGTGTCCGCAAAAGATACGATGCCGCCATCGGCATCGCCAAAGCGCAGCGTCAAAAGCGGAATTATCTGAAAAAGCAGAATGTTTTTGCCGGACCGCAGGTTGCTTCGTTTACCGCAGATGATGTGCAGGAAGATGTACTGAAATCCGAACATATCAGCGAGGAGACATTATCTGTTGATGCTGTAATCCGCTTCCTGCGTCAATGGAAAGGCACCATCCAGGAAACACATAAACAGATCAAAATGCTGGAGAAAGAGCTGCGTGACAAGGATGAAGAGTTGGCTCTGCTTCGTAACGAGAAAGAAAAGCTCTCCAAGGAAGTGAATGAGGTCCAGACGGATTACCGTGTCGTGAATGACGATTATAAAGCGTTGATCCAAATTATGGATCGTGCCCGTCGCCTGGCATTCCTGGCTGAAGAAGAGGACGAACAGAAGTCCCGGTTTAAAATGGACGCGAACGGCAATCTAGAACGGATCGAGTAGTACACCTTGTGAATAAGCACTCCCCAATCATATAAGTCCGATGGCTCAGTGAATGCAGCCTCGGGCTTTTGTCATGTCCGAGGTTCTGCTATTCTGATATAGAAGTCCCGGAACGGAAAAAGCAGGAGGTTCATATGATCATTGATATTGTTGGGGCAGGTTCTTTGGGCCTGCTCTATAGCGGAAAGCTGGCAGCGGCAGGTACGGCTGTCCGGCTGTGGACACGTTCAGCAGAACAGGCTCAGCAGCTGCAAGGAGCTCAGCTCATAGTGCGGCGTTCGGACGGGCAAACGGAGTCGCAGGTCACAGTGAATAATTGTGTGCTCCAGACATATGCGCTGAATGAAATGAAGAGTGTCCAAAAGCGTGAACAGGGGGATTGGCTGCTTTTGGCCGTCAAGCAAAAGGACGTGGCACAAGCGGCATCGGAACTGTCCCGTTCCGATGGTAAATGGAAAGGGATCGTTTGTCTTCAGAACGGAGTAGGGCACATGGAGACAATTCAGAGACTTCTTCCCGAGCTGCCGGTCTATGCAGCCGTTACAACTGAAGGGGCAGCCAAATCAGATGCAGGAATCGTCATTCATGCTGGTCTTGGAGAGACAGTGATCGGATTGTGGGAGGACAGCAGCATAGTCGGGGAAGAATGGACCCGTGACCATTTGATTAACCTTGTTTCCAGGTTAGAGCAGGCAGGATTTCGGACAAGCTTGTCGAATGAAATCGAGAGAATGGTATATCGGAAACTGATTATCAATGCTGTGATCAACCCGCTTACCGCAGTCTGGCGGATCCGGAATGGGGAATTGCTGGACTCGGAGACGAGAACCAGCCTGATGCAGTCCATTTATAACGAGAGTATCCGTATTCTGAAGGCCTGCAATCTGCCTTGGGAGGAAGGCTGGTGGGATGAGGTTTTGAATGTTTGCCGGCGTACAGCTGACAATATCTCTTCCATGCACAGCGATGTTGCTGCCGGAAGAACAACGGAAATTTCCTCTATTAACGGCGGATTGATTTCATTGGCAGACAGAGCGGGTATAGAAGCTCCGCTGAACAGGCTGATGTTACAGATTATAGAGGGAATGCAATCAGGGGAGGAATGATGGATTGGAGTTTCTTAAGGATTCATTAATTGCATTAAGCATCGCGCCTTTTATTCCTTTTTGTATAGTCTTCTTCATCACGGACAAAATAACAGGGCAGCGAAAACAGGCTGTTAAGCTGGCGATGGACATCACTACGTTTTTTCTGATTGCTGTCGTTGCCGGTCTTTTTAACCATCTATTTCATTCAAGTTTCGGTTTTTACTTAATATTACTTCTGATTTTAATTGCCTTTGGGCTGCTGGGCGGAGCACAGAACCGAATGAAGGGTAAAGTTGATTTTAAAAGAGTCATCAAAGCTGTCTGGCGAATATCCTTTTTACTTACATCAATGTCATATATTGTATTAATTGTTATTGGAATCATCACGTACATATTCAAATAAATGTAAAACGTGTTAGTAAACATAACATAGAAGAAGGCTTGTTTTTAAAAAAACAGGGTTTTTTTATGAAAAACAGTTCAAATCTTTGTAATGTGATGTAGATTTTTTTGACCGCTGGTTGTATAATCTATAAACATATACCACAATTTTTTTAGGGGGAACCGAAAGATGAAAAGGAAAAGTTTTTCCATCCTTTTGACACTGGTTCTTGCGCTCAGCACGCTGCTTGCAGGCTGCGGATCGAGCAAAGAAGCAAGTGACACAGGTTCAAAAGGTGACAATTCGACCGCTGCAGAGAAACCGGCTGCAGAACAGATTCTCCGCATCAACCTAAGCGCCGAGCCTCCTACGTTTGACCCAGCTCAAGCACAGGACAGCCAAACTAACACGGTTTTGAAAACCCTGTATGAAGGTTTGACTCGTATGGGTGCTGACGGCAAAGAAACTCCAGGTGTTGCAGAATCGTGGGATATCGATGGTACAAAATACACGTTCCACCTGCGCAAAGACGCTAAATGGAGCAACGGTGACCCTGTAACAGCAAAAGACTTCGTTTTTGCTTGGCAGCGTGTTCTGGATCCGGCTACAACTCCAGCACCTCCGTATGCGTACCAATTGTACTACATCAAAAATGCTGAAGCTTACAACTCCAAAAAAGTGACTGATTTCTCCCAAGTGGGTGTAAAAGCAGTTGACGACAACACATTGGAAGTGACTCTGGAGAAACCAACTCCTTACTTCCTGGGTCTGACTTCTTTCTACACATTCTACCCAGTTCACAGCTCTGTTAAGGGCAATGAGAAATGGGCAACAAACAAAGATTCCATGATCTTTAACGGACCTTTCACATTGTCCAACTGGACTAAAGGCTCCCAGATCACAGTGAAGAAGAACGACAACTACTGGGATAAGAACAGCATCAAGCTGAGCGAAATCGACATGTCCATCGTAAACAGCGGTGCGACTGAGCTTTCCTCTTACCAAGCAGGTCAGCTGGATTACACTGGCGCACCTAACGGTGAGATTCCGAATGACCAGATCCCTGCTATGAAACAAACTTACCCTAACGAATTTAACGTTAAAGGTATTTCAAGTACTTACTACTACATGTTTAACGTAAAAGCTAAACCGTTTGACAACGCGAAGATTCGTAAAGCATTTGCTATGTCGATCGAGCGTCAGCCAATCGTTGACAAAGTAACCCAAGGCGGACAATTGCCAGCATTCGGTTTTGTGCCTCCAGGTATCAAAGGCGAGTCTGATGAGTTCCGTACAGAGCATAAAGACGACTTCTTCAAAGAAGATGTAACCGAAGCTAAGAAACTTCTCGAAGAAGGTATGAAAGAAGAAGGCTACACAACGCTTCCTCAAGTTACACTGCTGTACAATTCCAGTGAGAGCCATAAGAAAATTGCTCTGGCTGTAGCTGATATGTGGAAGAGAAACCTTGGCGTTGACGTGAAAACGCAAAACCAAGAGTGGGGCGTGTTCCTGGAAAACCGTAATCAAGGTAACTACCAAGTATCCCGTGCCGGCTGGTCCGCTGACTACAATGATCCTATGACATTCATGGATATGTGGACAACAGGCAACGGCAACAATGATTCTGGTTATGCTAACCCTGAGTATGATAAGCTGATCAAAGACGCTGCAAGCACAGAAGATGCGAAAAAACGCATGGAAGATTTTGCAGCTGCTGAGAAAATGCTCGTACAAGACGACATGGTTATCGCACCAATCTACTACTACACTAACGTTTCTATGACTAAACCAAACGTTAAAGGCATTAATCTTGACTTTAGCGGCGCAATCGACTTTACAAGAGCTTACCTGACAGAATAGTTATAAGTCTGAAGTTGGTTAGTTGCTTCGGGATATATATGTGGTCATCCATATATATCCCGATTTTTTTGTGTGCGTGAGTACTTGCCATTAACTTCTAAAGTTGAAAATAACTAGAATAGACATTCTATTTCTATTCCGATAAAATCGAATAGTGTCGAAAATTAATATGGGAGGTGTTAGCGGGCATGCTTCGTTATGTGTTAAATAAATTCCTTTATATGCTGTTGTCCTTGTTTATTCTAATTTCGGCAACGTTTTTCTTAATGAAGGCGATTCCAGGTAATCCGTTCATGAGTGAAAAAGCAACGTCTCCCGAAATTCAGGCTCGTCTGATGGAACAATATGGGCTGGACAAGCCTGTCTATCAGCAGTACTTCAAGTATCTCGGTGACATCGTTACAGGTGACTTCGGAATCTCGATGAAGAAATTGAACCAGAGTGTTACCGATATTATCGGACAAACGTTTGCGGTATCCCTGAAACTGGGTCTTGTCGCAATTATAGTTTCCGTGATCGTAGGTATTCTGCTGGGTATGGTCGCGGCGCTGTATCACCGCAGGCTGCTTGATAATTTAGCCATGATCCTGGCTGTATTAGGGATTGCTGTACCGAGCTTTGTACTCGCTTCACTGATTCAGTATTACTTTGGTCTCAAGCTGCAATGGTTTAACATTATGGGTCTGAACGGACCGCTTGACTATGTACTGCCTGTTGCAGCGCTGTCTGCACAGCCAATTGCCTTTATCGCGCGGTTGACGCGCTCCAGCATGCTGGAAGTACTGCATGCCGAGTACATCAAGACAGCTAAAGCTAAAGGCCTTAATGCGATCCAGGTTATGTTTAAACATGTAATCCGCAATGCAGTTATGCCAGTTATCACTTATGTAGGACCTATGACGGCAAACATCGTTACAGGTTCCGTTGTTATCGAACGTATCTTCGGGATCGGCGGTATCGGTAAAGTGTTTGTCGAGAGTATCACAACTCGTGACTATACCATGATCATGGGTGTAACGATTTTCTATGGCATCCTGCTCATGTTGGCTCGTTTTGTTACAGATATCGCTTATATGTTCGTAGATCCTCGGATTAAATTGACCAGCAGGAAGGAGGGCTAACATTGGCTTCTGAACAATCCGCAACTAACGTTAATGATTTGAAACCGGAGAGTTTCCAGCTTGTCGGACCTGACCAAAAACAATCTGAAGTCATTCAGCGCGAAAGCCTGTCAGCTTGGCGTGATTCCTGGGAACGTCTCCGCAAGAATAAATTGGCAATGTTCAGCCTGGGAGTGCTTGGGCTTATCGTTATCTTCGCCATTATCGGGCCAACGTCCCTCTTTACAAAGTTTGATTATGCAACGAACGATCTGATGAATACGAACCAGCCGCCGTCAGCGGCACACTGGTTTGGTACGGATGACCTTGGCCGTGATATGTGGGTTCGTACCTGGATGGGTGCTCGTATATCCCTGACCATCGGTCTCGCGGCTGCCCTGATTGACTTGATCATTGGTGTGATCTACGGCGGTATTATGGGTTACTACGGTGGCCGTGTCGACGAGATCATGAATAAGTTCTCTGAAATTTTGTATTCCATTCCTTACCTGCTTGTAACGATCCTGCTTCTGGTTGTTCTCGAACCAAGTATGGGGACCATTATTCTGGCGCTGTGCGTAACAGGCTGGATTAACATGTCCTGGATCGTCCGCGGTGAGATCTTGCAGCTGAAGAACCGTGAATTCGTTCTGGCTTCCCGTTCGATGGGTGCAGGTACTGGACGTCTCTTGTTCCGCCACCTGCTGCCCAATGCTGTAGGACCGATTATCGTAACATTGACTCTGACTGTGCCAAGTGCGATCTTCGCTGAAGCCTTTTTGAGTTTCTTGGGTCTGGGTGTTCAGGATCCACGTGCTTCCCTGGGCTCCATGATTGAAGCCTCTCTGACTGGCTTTAACGTATACCCTTGGCGTTTCCTGTTCCCGGCAACCCTGATCAGCTTGATCATGCTGGCGTTCAACCTGTTCGGCGACGGTCTGCGCGATGCGCTGGATCCGAAGCTGAGAAGATAACATTAACACCGCATGCGTATGCGGCCATGATACAGAGCGGACAGGCGGCTTTGGCCCCTGGCCGCTGTTAGATTCTTCATCCTAAGGCCCGGGAGGTGCTGATCATCGTGAGTAACCTGATCGAAGTAGAAGGTTTGAAAAAGTATTTTAATGTAGGTAACAATCGTACGCTCAAAGCGGTCGACAACTTGAATTTCAATATCCGTCAAGGTGAAACACTCGGTATGGTAGGGGAATCCGGCTGCGGTAAATCCACGGCAGGACGCACCATTCTGCGTCTGTATGAGCCTACGGCGGGCAGTGTCCGTTTTAACGGCACAGATATTTACAAATTGTCTCCAGGCAAAATGAAAGCCATGCGCCGCGATATGCAGATGATCTTCCAGGATCCATATGCATCGCTGAATCCGCGTTTTACCGTATCTGATATTATCGGCGAAGCACTGGATATCCACAACATGGCCGGCAGCCGTGCAGAACGCAAGAAGCGGATCGAAGAGCTGCTTGACCTTGTTGGTCTGAACGCAGATCACGCCAACCGGTATCCGCATGAGTTCTCGGGCGGTCAGCGTCAGCGTATTGGTATTGCGCGTGCGCTTGCAGTTAATCCGAAATTTATCATCTGTGATGAACCGATCTCTGCCTTGGACGTATCCATTCAGGCGCAGGTGGTTAACCTGCTCAAGGAACTGCAGGACCGTCTTGGACTGACCTACCTGTTCATCGCGCACGACCTGTCCATGGTTAAACATATCAGTGACCGTGTTGCAGTTATGTACCTGGGTAAAATGGTGGAACTGGCTGAGAGTGAAGAATTGTACTCGAACCCGATTCATCCGTATACCAAAATGCTGCTCTCTGCGATTCCTGTACCGGATCCGGAAGTGGAAGCCAACAAAAAACGTATCATTATGCCAGGCGAGAATACAGGTCCGATTCATTCCAACAGTGGTGATAAACCATCGAAGAGTGCGTTTAACCTGGAAAACTCCAAGCTGATCGAAGTGTCCAAAGGGCACTGGGTCGCTGAGCCTTACGTATAATTTTTATGTTAGAACTGTCATAATAAGGACCGCCGAAATATTCGGCGGTTTTTTTCTACCTTTCCTTTGACTGAAAGTCTTTACTTCGGTACAATCAAGAAAGGCTTTTTAGCAGAATAGGAGGCATACCCCATGAATGTAGTTCCTGAGGCTCTTCGAAGCGGATCTACGCTGGCGGTCGATTACAGGGAGGGTGCTGAACGTGCATCCGTGTTATATACGTACAATTACCGGAATCAATCGTCTTACGCAGAACGTGTGAAGTGGCTGGATCAATCGGAAGACACCAGATTGGATCGCCGTGCCGTGGCACGATGTCTTCGTTTATATAACGGGAAACACAATTCCCATGAAGCAGTACATAAAGCGCTGGATCAGTTGGAGCAGCCGGAGACACTTGTTGTCACTGGCGGTCAGCAGAGTGGATTGTTCACAGGCCCGCTTCTTGTGATTTACAAGGCTGCCACCATTATCAAGGCTGCACGTGAGGCTCAAGCAGAGTTAAACCGTCCGGTCGTTCCTGTCTTCTGGATCGCAGGAGAGGATCATGACTGGGATGAAGTAAATCATACGTATGTACTGTCCTCAAATCTTGATTTGAAGAAAATTAAATTGGAACAGCAAACGCAGATTCGTTCTTCAGTCAGCCAGATCGAGCTCGCATCGGATGCCTGGGACGGCGTACTGCAAGAGCTGGAGCAGCTGCTGCCGGACAGTGAATACAAGCAGGACACACTTCTTACGATTCAGAATATTCTGAGCCAGTCTGCCAGCCTGAGTGATGCGTTTGCCAAAATGCTGGCTTCGATGTTCGGCAAATACGGCTTGATTTTGCTGGATTCGGCAGACCCTGAATTGCGAGCTCTGGAGAAGTCTGTCTTCAAGCGCATGATTGAAAACAATGATCTCCTGGAAAGAACTTATCTGGATACGGCCAAACGGATTACGGATATGGGCTATGAGCTTCAGGCAGAAGCAGCCGAGGGGGCTGCGAATCTCTTCTACATCCATGAAGGGGAACGCCGGCTGCTGTTTAAGGCAGAAGAGCAGTTTGTTGACCGCCGCGGCTTTGTCGCTTTTAGTAAAGAAGCCTTGATCACGGAGCTGGAGTCACATCCTGAACGCTTTAGCAACAATGTATTGACCCGTCCTCTGATGCAGGACTCCATTCTTCCGGTGCTTGGTGTTGTGTTAGGACAAGGTGAGATTGCATACTGGGCGATGACCCGTGACGCATTTGAAGTGTTTGGCTTACAGATGCCTGTGCTGATTCCGCGTCTGTCTTATACGCTCATTGACCCTGCGGTGCATAAGCACATGGACAGGCATGAGCTGTCCTTTCAGGATGTGCTTCATCGTTTTGATGCCCGCAAGGAGGCCTGGCTGGATTCCCTGGATCAGCTTGGACTTGATGGACGTTTTAATGAGGTCATGGAGCAGTTCAAAGCGCTGTATACACCGCTGGTTGAACAGCTGGAGCAGATCGAGAAGGGTCTGGTGAAGCTGGGGGAGACCAACCAGTCGCGCATCCTTGAGGAACTGCAATTTATGCAGCAGCGGAGCCGCGAAGCATTGGCACGCCGGAATGAGACCGGTCTCAAGCAGTGGGAGCGTGTCATCCAGTCCCTGTACCCGTTAGGCAGACCGCAGGAACGCGTGTATAACATCTATCAGGTTGTTAACCGTTTTGGCTGGACCTGGCTGGACGAATTAATGGAACAGCCTGCTGATTTCAAGCAGGAGCACTATACCATCTATTTATAAAATCAATGAGACAGGCTCGGGAGGGTTATAGAGAATGAACAAAACTTCTGTTGAAGAGAGTATTGTACGAGATTTTTCACTTGCTCCGGAAGGACATTTGAAGATTGATTGGGTGGAAGCCCACATGCCCGTGCTGAACCGTATCAAGAAGCAGTTTGAACAAGAGCAGCCGTTTAAAGGACTGAAGGTTGCGATCTGTCTTCACCTGGAGGCGAAAACCGCTTACCTGGCCAAGGTTATTCAGGCAGGTGGAGCCAAAGTGACAATCACAGGCAGTAATCCGCTGTCGACACAGGATGATGTATGTGCGGCATTGGCGGAAGATGGTGTGACTGTTCTGGCCAAATACAATCCGGATCCGGAAGAGTTTAAGGCTCTGCAAATCAAGGCACTGGAGACCCAGCCTGATCTGATCATTGATGATGGCGGCGACTTCGTGACGATTCTCGCTTCCGAGCGTCCAGATCTGATCTCCACCATTCGCGGAGGCGCGGAGGAGACAACCACCGGCATCATTCGACTCAAGGCTCTTGAGAAGCAGGGTGAGCTGCATTTTCCGATGGTGGCTGTGAATGATGCCTACTGCAAATACCTTTTCGATAACCGGTATGGTACAGGTCAATCCGCTTTTGACGGCATCATCCGGACGACCAACCTTGTTATTGCCGGTAAAACCGTTGTGGTTGTCGGCTACGGCTGGTGCGGTAAAGGAGTGGCCATGCGTGCCAAAGGTCTGGGTGCGAACGTCATTGTAACGGAAGTCGATCCGATCAAAGCGGTTGAAGCGCATATGGACGGGTTCCATGTCATGCCAATGGTGGAAGCGGCTAAGCTGGGCGACTTCTTCATCGCGGTTACAGGCAATAAAGACGTGATCACAGGTGAGCATTATGATGTAATGAAGGATGGGGCCATCCTCTGCAATGCGGGTCACTTTGATGTAGAAGTGAACAAGCCGGAGTTGGCCAAGCGTTCTGAGTCCATCCGTACAGTGCGTAAGAATATCGAAGAATATAAATTCAGAGACGGTCGTAAAATGTACCTTCTGGCTGAAGGCCGTCTCGTGAACCTGGCTGCAGCGGACGGACATCCGGCCGAGATTATGGACACGACGTTTGCCCTGCAGGCACTCGGACTGAAGTATGTGAACGACCAATATGAGCAGCTCGGCAAGAAGGTTGTTAATGTTCCTTATGAGATTGATCAGCAAGTGGCCAGCTATAAACTGGAGAGTCTCGGAATTACTATTGATAAGCTGTCGGACGAGCAAATTGCATATTTGGACAGTTGGAAAGCATAATAATACGTTATTCATGCAAGCTGTTCTGGGTAGTTACCACTACTCCAGGGCAGCTTTTTTGCATTAACGTATAAATTTACCATTGTCAAGCAAAAGGGTTTTGATTTTTTACAGCGAATCTATTATGCTTAGGTGGTGAAAAGTGGGGCAAAGTGGGAGATTGAGGCAGGGAGTGAATGGCCGATGTTTATGGGGGAGTTCCAGCACAGCATTGATGACAAGGGCAGGATCACCATACCGGCTAAATTTCGCGATGACCTGGGTGCCTCATTCGTGATTACCCGCGGCCTCGACCAGTGCCTTTTCGTTTACCCCATGGAAGAATGGAAAGTGATGGAGCAGAAGCTCAAAGCCTTGCCGCTCATGAAGTCAGACGCACGTGCATTTACCCGTTTCTTTTTTTCGGGGGCGACTGAATGTGAATTGGACAAACAGGGCAGGGTAAATTTACCGGTCAATTTAAGGGACTATGCCAAGATGGACAAGGATTGTGTAGTCCTGGGCGTTTCGTCCCGGGTTGAAATCTGGAGCAAAGGCATTTGGGAACAATATTTCAATCAATCTGAAGAAGCATTCAATGATATCGCCGAGAAGCTGGTTGATTTCAATTTTGAATTGTAGGAGTCTGGAGGGCTGCAGTTTGTTTCATCATATAACCGTGCTTTTAGAAGAGGCAACGGAAGGATTACACATCAAGCAGAACGGGATCTATGTGGACTGCACTCTAGGCGGTGCCGGTCACAGCTCTGTGATCGCGTCTAAGCTGGGCCCTGAAGGCCGGCTGATTGCGTTCGACCAGGATGACTGGGCACACGAGAACGCGGTCGTCCGGCTGGCTGAATACCAGGATCGCGTTACATTGGTCAAAGCCAATTTCCGTGAGCTGGAGTCCAGACTGCGTGAACTGAATGTTCCTATGAAGGATGGAGTTCCGCAGGTGGACGGTATTCTGTTCGACCTGGGTGTCTCTTCCCCGCAGTTCGATGAGGGTGATCGGGGATTCAGCTACAACCACGATGCGCCGCTGGACATGCGGATGGACCAGGACGGAGAACTGACGGCGAAGATCATTGTAAATGAATGGCCGGAAGAAGAGATCGCCCGTATTTTATACCGATATGGGGAAGAGAAGTTCTCAAGGCGGATTGCCAAAGTGATTGTGGAGAAACGTCAAACGCAAGAAATTCAAACAACAGGTGAATTGGTAGAACTGATCAAGGAAGGGATCCCGGCTGCGGCCCGCCGAACTGGCGGACACCCGGCCAAACGGAGCTTCCAGGCTCTGCGGATCGCCGTCAATGATGAACTGGGTGCTATGGAAGACGCCCTGCATCAGGCTGTCCGTTGTCTGGCACCAGGCGGGCGTGTCTCGGTGATCACCTTTCATTCGCTGGAAGATCGCATTTGCAAACAGATATTTAGCAGTTATCTGGAAAAGTGTACGTGTCCGCCCGATTTTCCGATGTGTGTATGCGGGAAGAAAGGCGTTCTCCGGCTCATCAACCGGAAGCCGCTGCTTCCCTCTGAGGATGAACTGGAGCAGAATCCCCGTGCGCGGTCCGCAAAATTGCGTATAGCAGAAAAACTATAAACCGTTGAGCGAAGGAGAGAAGACATGGCTTATACACGCGGTAATTTGGCAGTCAAACAAAATACGCAGCAGCAGAGAAAGTCAGCTCCCCAGCAAGTCAAAGAGACCACTACGGTTGTCACGCGGCGGAAGGAGCTGCCCACACGGGAGAAGCTTCTCTATTTGATGTCAGTCATCGTATGTGTCGTTATTGCAGGGCTGTTGATCAGTCGATATGCGGACATATATCAGGTTAACCGTAATATCAGTTCAAACAACTCGCAGCTTAGTGACTACAAGCTTAGTGTAACGGAGCTGAAGCTGAAGAAGGAAAAGCTGAGCGAGAGTGTCGTAGAGCGCGCCAAGACGGAGGGGTATGTGATGCCAACTACCGATCCAATCCGTGTCAGCCGCAATGGGGACGGCCAGTAACATAACGAATACGAATACAAAGAGGGTTTGACGAATGATTAAACGAATCAAACTTCGCGCACTATTTCTGGGGGGATGCATCTCCCTCTTTTTTCTTGTTCTGCTGGTGCGGGTATTTTGGATTCAGGTGGTGGAAGGAGCAGAGTGGCGCAAAGAGCTGGCGGTTCAGGTCAGCCGCAGTCAGGTTATTGAACCCGTACGCGGCACAATTACCGACCGGAACGGGAATGTGCTGGCAACAGATGCTCCAGCCTACACGGTAGTAGTCAACCCCGCAGTCATCAACGAAAAGAAACTTGAAAATGTGGTGGTTGACCGGCTGAACCAGATTCTGGGTAAGAGCGAGGACGAGCTGATGAAGGATGTCACTGCCCAAAGACCGACGAAAGAACATCCTGAAGGTGAGCTGTATCCTTACCGGGAGGTTCGCACAGAAGGATATAAAGTAGATAAGAGTATCGCTGACCAGGTTGAACAATTTCAGCAGGAGCTGCAGGACAAATACAAGGTAACCGGCGCTGTGGTTCTTAAGAACGAGAGCAAGCGCTACTATCCTGAAAATACTCTAGCAGCCCATGTCATTGGTTATCTGGACCGTCAGGGTAATGCCGTTTCGGGTCTGGAGAAGTTCTATGATAAGCAGTTAAAAGGTACACCAGGCTCTCTGACGTATCAGAGTGACCGTACCGGTGTCAGGCTTCCCAACCAGACCGATAACTATAAACCGGTGCAAAACGGTAAAAATTTCAAGCTGACAACCGATGATACGATTCAGTATTATATCGAGGATGCAATTAAAGAGGCGGTCAATGAATATCACCCGCTGAGTATGTCCGTGATTGCAGCAGATCCTCAGACGATGGAAATTCTGGGCATGGCCAACTATCCGACCTTTAATCCGAACAACTATTGGGATTATGGTAACGATATTGGCAACTTCTACAATCATGCGACACAATCGATGTATGAGCCAGGCTCCACATTCAAAATTGTGACACTGGCGGCGGCCGTGCAGGAAAAGCTGTTTAATGCGAATGCGACCTATAAATCAGGTTCCATCCGCGTTCCGGGCCGGACAATTCATGATTCGAGGCGGGACGGATGGGGAACGATCAGCTTCCTGGATGGCGTCAAGCATTCCAGTAACGTGGCCTTTGTTAAACTTGGCTACGAAATGCTGGGCGGAGACCGTCTCCGCAAATATATTGACAACTTCGGATTCGGTGTGAAGACAGGTATTGATCTGCCCAACGAGACAGCGGCTCCGATTCAGCCGTTCCAGTACAGTGCGGATATCGCAGCTGCGTCTTACGGCCAGGGTAAGGTACAAGTAACGCCAATCCAGCAGATGGCTGCTATATCAGCCATTGCGAACGGCGGAAAGCTGCTGCAGCCGCACCTCGTCAAGCAGATTACAGATCCGGAATCCGGCAAAGTGATTGAGGAGATCAAGCCGAAGCTTGTCCGTCAGGTGGTCTCCCCGGAAACAGCCAAGCAGACAGGACTTTATCTGGAGCAGGTTGTCGCCGACCAGGACATCGGCACAGGCAAGCTGGCCTACATTGACGGATACCGTGTAGCCGGTAAAACAGGAACCGCTTATAAACAAACCGCTGAAGGTTACGGTAAAAAATATGTGATTTCCTTTATCGGTTTTGCTCCGGTTGAGAATCCGAAAATTGCCGTTCTTGTCGTAATGGATGAACCGAAGGATGATGTATACGGCGGACAGGCTGCAGCTCCAGTATTTAAGAAAATCGTCTCGCAGTCCCTTCAGTATATGGGAGTACCTAAGCGTACATCCGGAACAGACACCAGCTCAACCAAGAGCATTAAAGCTGCCAAAGCTCCGGATCTCAAGGGACAAAACAGCAAGGATGCTCAAAATCTGCTGCTTAATCAGGGTCTGGCCTATGAAGTTGTCGGCAAAGGTACAAAAGTGTTATCCCAATACCCGCCGAAAGACACAGCCATGCTTCCAGGCCAGCGGGTATATCTGATTACGGAGAACAGCAAGACCATGGCTGTGCCGGATCTTAAGGGAGTCTCCCTGCGGGATGCGCTGGAGATTCTGACTCTAATGAAGATTGGCGTTCAAGTCAAAGGCGAGGGTTATGTCGCCAGCCAGACCGAACAGAAGGCTGCAGACGGCCAGCGCACAGTAGCACTTACGCTGATGCCTGCCAAGGAGACAGTAACAGGTATCTCTACGGAAGACTCTTCATCCGGAGCAGCGTCTGTTGGTTCAGATTCTGATTCAGCATCAGCCGACAATAAGTCTGAATCTGATGCAGCTGCTAAGGAAGAGACCGGGAAACAGGATCAGACGAACGGGGAACCCGGAGATCATAACTGACAGCCTGTTCTAACTCCTCCCCTGTCCGAATAATCATGAGAAAGACAAGTCATGATGGCGGACAAGTGGGGAGGATAATGGGAATGAAAATGTCCAGTATAACGCAGCGGAGGCGGATCCTGATCTGCCTCGTTGGTCTGTTGGTATTGTTCGGGGCGCTGGTTGTGCGGCTCGCTTATGTTCAGCTGGGACAAGGGGCTGAGCTGTCAGCGAAAGCAGAGGATTCCTGGAGGCGAAATATTCCGTTCGCTGCCAAACGCGGTGAGATCCTGGACCGTAACGGCTCAGCGCTGACCTACAATGTATCATCACCGACGATCATGGCCATACCGGTACAGGTCAAGGAACCGCAGCAGACCGCTGCGAAGCTGGCGCCCATTCTCGGGATGACTGAGGAGAAAGTGCTGCAATTGATCACCAAAAAGAAATCAAATGTTAACATTCAGCCCGGGGGCCGCAAAATTACGATGGAGAAAGCGCAGCAAATTCGTGATTTGAAGCTTCCGGGTATCGTCGTTGCGGAAGATAATAAAAGGTATTATCCTTATGGCGATCTGGCCGCACATATTCTGGGTTTTACAGGCATCGACAATCAGGGGCTGGCGGGTGTGGAAAAGACCTATAACGATAACCTGACCGGCATTAATGGGAATATTGCTTACCTGTCAGATGCGGGAGGACGGCTGATGCCCGGTTCCTCCGAGAAATATGTGGCACCCAAAGACGGGCTCAATCTGGAACTGACGATTGATAAATCCATCCAGTCCATCATTGAGCGCGAGCTGGATCAGGCAATGGTGAAGTACCAGGCCAATTCGGCACTATCCATAGCCATGAATCCGAAGACAGGAGAAGTACTTGGCATGGCCAGCAGACCTTCCTATGAGCCGGCGCAGTATCAGAACTACGCCTCGGAAGTGTATAACCGCAACCTGCCGATCTGGATGACCTATGAACCAGGCTCCACCTTCAAGATCATCACGCTGGCTGCTGCGCTGGAAGAGAAGAAGGTCGACCTGCAGAATGAACGTTTCTTTGATCCGGGATATATTGAGGTGGGGGGCGCCAGACTGCGCTGCTGGAAGAAAGGCGGCCACGGCAGCCAGACGTTCCTGCAGGTGGTGGAGAATTCCTGCAACCCGGGCTTTGTTACATTAGGACAGCGTCTGGGGAAGGACAGCCTGTTCAGTTACATTAAAAATTTTGGTTTTGGACGTAAAACCGGCATCGATATGAGCGGAGAAGCAAGCGGAATTCTGTTCAAGCCTTCTCAGGTTGGCCCAGTTGAGCTGGCAACGACTGCCTTCGGGCAGGGGGTGTCCGTCACCCCGATCCAGCAGGTGACAGCGGTCTCGGCCGCTATTAACGGCGGCAAGCTGTATAAACCGCATATTGCGAAGGCGTGGGTGAATCCGGATACCGGCAAGGTAGTTAATACCGTGGAGCCTGAGCTGGTCCGGCAGGTTATATCTGAAGAAACATCCAAGAAAGTGCGTGAGGCTCTGGAAAGTGTAGTAGCTAAGGGCACGGGGCGTCCGGCTTTTATCGATGGATACCGGGTCGGTGGCAAAACGGGTACCGCCCAGAAGGTCATCAACGGCCGCTATTCCACATCCGAACACATCGTTTCTTTTATTGGCTTTGCTCCTGCCGATGATCCGCAGATTGTCGTTTACACGGCAGTGGATAATCCAAAGGGAATTCAGTTTGGAGGCGTGGTAGCAGCACCGATTGTGCAGAATATCCTGGAAGACGCCCTGCACGTGATGCAGGTGCCTCCGCGCAAGGATCAGCTTGCCAGGGAGTACAAATATGGGGAGACGCCAATCGTAACGGTTCCTGACTTGACCGGCGCGACGGTCCAGGACCTGTATGAAGATCTCAACATGAATTTCATGCTGGCTAAATCAGGCTCCGGCAATACGGTCATCAGCCAGGCCCCAAAAGCGGGATCCCGTGTGGAACGCGGTTCAACGATTCGCATCTATATGGGAAGCGACGGGGATGAAGACAAGGCTGCCGATCCGGCGAAACAAGAGGAAATCCAGAAAAATACCGAATGACAGATAGAGAGGGATTGGAATGCTTTTACAACAACTGGCAGAATTAATGCTTGCCTCCAGAGTAATTGGAGACGGCGGAGTGGAATGTACCGGAATACAGGCAGACTCCCGGAAAGTACAGCCCGGTGATCTCTTTTTATGCTTGCCGGGTTTCACGGTCGATGGGCATGATTACGCGGCACAGGCTGCAGCAAAAGGAGCGGCGGCACTTGTTGTTGAAAAGGTGCTGGACATACCGGTTCCGCAGCTGCTGGTGAAGGATGCCAGACTGGCTATGGCCATTCTGGCAGATGCCTTTTTCAACTATCCCAGCCACCGTATGAATATGATTGGCATAACGGGAACCAATGGTAAAACCACTACATCGTATCTGATTGAACAAATTATGAATGATTATGATATCAACACCGGATTAATAGGTACGATTCAGATGCGTTATAACGGCCAGACCTTCGCGGCTTCGGGCACAACGCCGGAAGCGGTAGAACTGCAGCGGGTATTCGGCAGCATGGCTGACCAAGGGGCCAAATGCTGTGTCATGGAAGTCTCCTCCCACGCGCTTGAACAGGGCAGAGTCAAGGGGACGGATTTCCGCACCGCTATTTTCACCAATCTCAGCCAGGATCATCTGGATTACCACGAGACGATGGAAGAGTACCGGGCGGCTAAAGGGCTGTTTTTCTCCCGGCTTGGCAACAGCTTCAGCGGAGAAGCAGGCAAACGTAAATACGCTGTGCTGAATGCAGACGATCCGGCTTCAGCTTATTTCCGTAAAATTACGGCTGCCGAGGTAATTACATACGGATTGCAGGATCATTGTGATGTTAAGGCCTTGAACATTTCCATCAGCGCGAAGGGAACCTTTTTCCATGTTGATACCTTCAGGGGAAGTGCCGATATCCAGCTGCGTATGGTTGGTAAATTCAACGTGTACAATGCACTTGCTGCTATCACGGCTGCATTAATCGAAAACGTCCCGCTGGAGAGCATTAAGGAAAGTCTGGAACGTCTGCCGGGAGTGGATGGACGTGTAGAAGCCGTCGATGCCGGACAGCAATTTGCCGTTATCGTAGACTATGCACACACCCCGGACGGATTAGAGAACGTGCTGCGTACCGTTAAGGAATTTGCTGCTGGACGGGTCATTACTGTGTTCGGCTGCGGCGGAGACCGCGACAAGACGAAACGTCCGATTATGGGCCGGATTGCAGCCGGGTACAGCGACCATGTCCTGGTAACTTCGGACAATCCGCGTACAGAGAATCCGGATGCCATTCTCAGCGATATCGAGCAGGGGCTGTTATCGGAGAAGGTGCCTTCGGATCGTTATGAATTGATCGCAGACCGGCGGACAGCCATTCAAAAGGCTATTGAAATGGCAAGCCCCAACGATGTAGTATTGATTGCGGGGAAAGGTCATGAGACCTATCAGCTGATCGGAAAAGAAGTTCATCCGTTCGATGACCGCGAGGTCGCCAAAGAAGCGATAAGGAGTCTAGCCAAGTGATTAACAGAAATTTGGGCCAAGTGGCCAGAATGTGCGGAGGCAAGCTGGCGGAGGGACAGAACCCGGAACAGATGGTTCAGGGTGTGTTTACCGATTCCAGACAGCCGCAAACCGGAAGTTTGTTTGTGCCGCTGGTCGGCGAACGTTTTGACGGACACTCCTTTGTAGAGAGCTGTCTGGAAGCAGGTGCAGCCTGTGCCCTCTGGCAGGAAGATCATGGTGTGCCGCCTCAAGGCAGTGTGATCCTCGTCGAGGATACCCTGGTGGCTCTGCAGAAGCTGGCTTCCGCTTATCTCAGCGAGAGCCGGGCCAAAGTGGTAGCTATTACAGGAAGCAACGGCAAGACAACAACCAAGGATATGGTATATGCCTTATTGGCATCTACTTTTAAGGTGCATAAGACACAGGGCAACTTTAATAATCATATTGGACTTCCCTTGACGGTTCTCGCTATGGAGGAAGACTGCGACCATATCATACTTGAAATGGGGATGAGCGGCCGTCAGGAAATCGCCGTGTTGTCGGCGATTGCCAAGCCGGACGTCGCCGTCATTACGAATATTGGAGAATCGCATCTGCTGCAGCTGGGATCCAGGCTTGAGATTGCGCGCGCCAAGCTCGAGATTACAACGGGCTTGAAGGACGGCGGTCTGCTGATCTTTAACGGAGACGAACCGCTTTTACACCAAGTGCTGGCAGAAGTGGAAACTGTGAAACCTGAGCATCTGCGTCCCCAGACTTTCGGACTGGAGCAGAGCAACAATTATTATCCTTCTGAGATTGAGTACCATAGTGATAGTACCGAGTTTGTGTCCAATCTCACCGAAGGTCTGCGAATCCGGCTCCCGCTGCTGGGACAGCACAACGTGATCAATGCTCTTGCGGCAATAGCAGCTGCCCGCTGCTGCGGTGTTCCGGTAGAACGGCTGGCAGGAGCACTGGAGAGTCTTAAGCTGACCGGAATGCGGATTGAGCGAACCGTTACGGAGCATGGTCTGACCTTGTTGAACGATGCTTATAATGCAAGCCCGACCTCTATGAGAGCGGCAATTGATGCCCTGCACGGCCTGTCGCCGGAAGGACGCAGAGTAGCGGTGCTCGGGGACATGCTGGAGCTGGGCAGTGATGAAGAGAGCTTCCACGAAGAAATGGGCAGATATTTGTCCTCCGGAAAGGTCGATCTGTTATTCACGTACGGCAGACTGGGTGCCTGCATTGCCAAGGGGGCACGGCAGGTGATGCCGGACAAGGACATTATGGTTTTCAGCGACAAAGAGGAGCTTACCGCAAGCCTGATGTCCAATCTGCGTGCAGGTGACGTGGTGCTTGTGAAGGCTTCGCGCGGAATGAGGCTCGAAGAGGTTGTAGAAACGCTGAAACAATAATGAATACAGATTAGATGCTGACGAGAGGGGTTATCCCATGGATATACAATTACTGCTGCTAACGATCGGAGTTTCTTTCATCCTTGCGGTGATCGCTGCTCCCCTTTTAATCCCGCTGCTGCGCCGGATGAAATTCGGCCAGCAGGTGCGGGATGACGGTCCGCAAAGCCATTTAAAGAAGACAGGTACACCAACAATGGGCGGGGTCGTCATCCTGCTCGCTTTTACGCTGGCTTTTTTGAAATTTTCTGCAATTAAAAATACGGATTTCTACGTCCTGCTGATTACAACATTAGGTTTTGGTCTGATCGGCTTCCTGGACGACTACATTAAGATTGTGTTCAAACGCTCTCTGGGTCTGACACCAAGACAAAAGCTGTTTGGACAGCTGCTGTTCTCGGCAATCATCTGCTGGCTTCTGATCAACAACGGACATAGCACTGCAATTGGCGTACCAGGCACTACCTGGTCCTTCGACTGGGGCGGCTGGTTCTATTACCCGTTCATCGTGCTGATGCTGCTGGCGATTAGTAATGCCGTGAATTTTACAGACGGACTTGACGGTCTGCTGTCAGGTACAAGTGCCATTGCCTTTGGTGCCTATGCCGTTGTAGCTATTCAGGCGACATCGCTGCCGGCGGCTGTATGTTCAGCTGCTATGATCGGCGCCGTGCTGGGCTTTCTGGTGTATAACGCGCATCCGGCTAAGGTGTTCATGGGGGATACCGGTTCGCTTGGCATCGGCGGTGCCATTGGCGCCATTGCCATTGTGACCAAGAGTGAACTGCTTTTCGTAATCATCGGCGGCGTATTTGTTATTGAGATGCTCTCCGTTGTCATTCAGGTGACATCCTTCAAAACGCGCGGCAAACGTGTTTTCAAAATGAGTCCGATCCACCATCACTTCGAATTATCCGGCTGGTCCGAATGGCGTGTCGTTATTACATTCTGGGCTGTAGGATTGATACTTGCTGCAGTTGGACTCTATCTCAACAAGGGGTTGTAAATGATGAAACATCTTGACACTTACCGAAATCAAGAGGTTGTTGTGCTTGGACTGGCCAAAAGCGGTGTTCAGGTTGCCAAAGTGCTGCACCAGGCTGGTGCTGTAGTTACCGTTAATGATAAGAAGGAGAGAGAACAGTGTCCCGAAGCTTCCGAATTAGAAGCTTTGGGAATTTCTGTTATATGCGGGGGTCATCCGGACGACCTTATTCATCCAGGCGTGAAGCTGCTGGTGAAAAATCCGGGTATTCCCTATTCCGTACCTCCAGTACAGCGTGCACTCGAACTGGAAATTGACGTCATTACAGAGGTGGAAGTAGCCTATCATCTGTGTGAAGCGCCGATCATCGGCATTACCGGTTCCAACGGAAAAACAACGACGACCACTTGGGTAGGTAAAATGCTGGAAGCCGCTGGTTTGAATCCGATTGTGGCCGGCAACATTGGTACTCCGCTGTCAGAGGCGGCTGCTTCGGCATCAGAGAATAACTGGATGGTTGTGGAATTAAGCAGCTTTCAGCTGAAGGGAACCCAGGAGTTCCACCCCAAGGTGGCATGTCTCCTTAACCTGGCTGAGACTCACCTGGACTACCATGGCGGCATGGAGGATTACATTGCTTCCAAGGCCAAGCTGTTTGCGAATCAGGACAGCCAGGATATCGCCGTGATCAACTGGGATGATCCGGTGTGCCGTCAGCTGGTTCCGTACTTAAAAGCCAGGCTGCTGCCATTTTCCATGACGGAACGTCTTCAGGAAGGGTTATATGCGGATCCGCCTTACGTCCCGGACGTCGAGGACGATATTGAACGCAGTATCGTATACCGCGACGGGGCAGGAGTTGTGTATCCGATCATTTCTATTCAGGACATCGGTATTCCCGGCCGCTTTAATGTCGAGAACGCGCTTGCTTCCTGTGCTATTGCCATTTCAGCAGGGGCAAGACCTGACCAGTTGTCTGCTCCATTGTCGGCATTCCATGGTGTAGAGCACCGTCTGGAATTTGTCGATACGCTGAATGGAATTGCTTACTACAATAACTCCAAAGCTACGAATGCTAAAGCGACACGGATGGCTCTCGAATCCTTCAAGCAGCCGATTGTGCTGATTGCGGGAGGTCTGGACCGGGGGACTGATTATCTCGAATTAGTTCCGGCGCTGCAGGCGCAGGTAAAGGCTGTCGTGCTTCTGGGCCAAACCCGTAACAAGCTGGTTTCCGCGGCGCAGCAGGCTGGATTAAAGGCGATCGAGCTCGTCGATAATGGTGAGGATGCCGCCGATGCGTTGACCGAGGCTGTACATAAAGCTGCTGCGCTTGCTGAAGAAGGCGATGTTGTGCTCTTGTCTCCGGCTTGTGCTAGCTGGGACATGTTCTCCTCCTATGAAGAGCGTGGACGCATTTTTAAACAGGCGGTGCATAATCTGTAAGTAGGGGGGTGGATAAGCCCCTACTTATGATGTAAGGGGTGCCTCCTGATGAAGCAATCGCGTCCAGCCCCGGATTTGTGGCTGTTCATATGTATCTTTGCTTTACTTGCCATTGGAATTGTTATGGTTTACAGTGCCGGGGCGGTACTGGCTTTTCATGATTACGGCGATTCATTTTATTTTGTGAAGCGTCAGCTGCTGTTCGCCGGTCTTGGGATTGCAGCCATGTTCGTTACGGCCAATGTGGATTACCGGATCTGGCGTAAATATGCGAGGCCTGGATTACTCTTGTGCTTTGCGCTGCTGATCCTCGTTCTGATACCGGGAATCGGGGTCGTTCGCGGAGGCGCGCGAAGCTGGCTGGGGATCAGCTCTTTCGGGATTCAGCCGTCTGAATTCATGAAGCTGGGCATGATCCTTTTCTTGTCCAAATGGCTCAGCCGCAAGGATTACGATATTTCCTCCTTTACCCGCGGGCTGCTGCCGCCGCTTGGATTGATCGGACTTGCTTTCGGACTTATTATGATGCAGCCGGATCTGGGAACCGGTACGGTAATGCTCGGGGCCTCTCTGCTGATTGTGTTTACGGCAGGCGCTCGCTGGAAGCACCTCGGTTTTCTCGCTCTCGGCGGCGCTGCCGGCTTTGTCGGACTTATCGCAGCAGCCCCTTACCGTTTGAAGCGGATTACAGCCTTTCTGGATCCTTGGTCAGATCCGCTCGGAGCCGGTTATCAGATCATTCAATCATTGTATGCGATCGGCCCCGGCGGACTCGGCGGTCTGGGATTGGGGATGAGCCGTCAGAAATACAGCTATGTTCCGGAGCCGCAGACGGATTTTATTTTTTCTATTCTTGCGGAAGAGCTCGGATTTATCGGTGGTCTGATTGTACTCTTACTGTTTCTGGTCCTGGTATGGCGCGGCATGCGTGTGGCCATGACGATGCCCGACGCTTTCGGCAGTCTTCTGGCTGCCGGAATTGTCGGCATGGTTGCTGTCCAGGTCGTTATTAATATTGGTGTTGTCATCGGCATGATGCCGGTAACCGGCATTACCCTGCCGCTGATCAGTTATGGCGGGTCATCCCTGACCCTGATGCTGACAGCGCTTGGCATTCTGCTGAATTTATCCAGATACGCGAGGTGAGCACGACGATGCGCGTCGTATTAAGTGGCGGCGGTACGGGAGGTCATATTTACCCGGCCGTCGCAGTAGCTAGGCAAATTGAGAAGGAAGAACCAGGCTCGGAATTTCTGTACATCGGGGGCAAGCGCGGATTGGAGAGCAAGCTGATCCCCCAGGAAGAACTGCCTTTTGAATCTATAGATATTACGGGCTTCCGCCGCAGTCTCTCTGCTGAGAATGTGAAGACGATTCTGCGTTTCCTGCAGGGGGTTAAAACATCCAAAAGGCTGTTAAAAGAGTTCAAGCCAGACGTGGTGGTAGGCACCGGTGGTTATGTGTGTGGTCCTGTCGTTTATGCTGCATCCAAGCTTGGGATTCCAAGTCTTATCCATGAACAGAACGCGATTCCGGGATTAACCAATACGTTTCTGAGCCGCTATGTGGAGACGGTGGCTGTGAGCTTTGAAGGGTCGGAATCCGCTTTTCCTAAAGCACGAAAAGTACTGTATACCGGTAACCCCCGTGCAACAACGGTACACCATGCCAGCAAAGAGCGCGGTTTCGCTACCCTGGGTGTGCCGATGGGCAGCAAGGTAGTGCTTGTGGTAGGCGGAAGCCGGGGAGCCAAAGCGATTAACGACGCCATGATCGATATGGCGGGACATCTCTCCAGATTAAAGGATGTTCATTTTGTCTATGTGACGGGTGATACGTATTTCGAGCAGACGCGATCTGCGGTACTGGAACAGCTGGGGACCATGCCCAATTATCTTCACATCCTGCCGTATGTTCATAATATGCCGGAAGTGCTGGCCAGTACGTCGCTGATTGTGAACCGTGCCGGCGCTTCTTTTTTGGCGGAGACGACGTCGCTTGGCATTCCGTCCATCCTTATACCGTCGCCGAACGTAACTAATAATCATCAAGAGGCGAATGCAAGAACCCTGGAGAAGGCTGGAGCTTCCCGTATGATTCTGGAGCCGCAGCTGAACGGGGAGAAGCTCTTTGGTGCCATTGAGCAAATCATGACAGATCCTGGTGTTCGCCGCGATATGGCGGAGGCCTCACGCACGCTGGGTAAACCGGACTCGGCCGAGCTGATCGTGGAGGAGCTGCGCAGATTGTCGGCTTTGCGCCGAAAGTAAGCTGGGCCATTGTCACACAAGATCTGATACGGACATAAGATACCCTATGAAATCGTGACAATCTTACCCGCGGGTGCCTGTTAGCGGTCGGGAGACCGCCCCGGGCAGGGATGGCTGCAGCTGTGGTGATAAAGGAGGATATCTACGATGCACCAATGGTTACAACTGCTGTCCCGGCATAATGCCGGAACGATCCTGATGAATGAACCCCTGTCCAGGTATACGACCTGGAAAATTGGAGGGCCTGCCGATGCCGTCGTGATTCCGGATACGAGAGAGCAGCTTATGAGCCTCATGACATTCATCCGTGAACACCGTTTACCATGGATGCAGATCGGGCGGGGCTCCAATATGCTCGTCTCTGATAAAGGCATCCGGGGCATCGTGATTAAGCTTGGAGACGGCTTTGATCAGACAGCATTCCAGGAGGATGGAACCGTAACGGCTGGAGGCGCAGTGTCCCTGGTCAAACTCAGCGTGCTTGCGGGCAAGCAGGCCTTGTCAGGGCTTGAGTTCGCGGGAGGTATTCCGGGCAGTGTGGGCGGAGCTGTCTATATGAACGCGGGCGCGCACGGGTCGGATGTGTCACGGATCTTTAAATCCGCCGAGGTTGTTCTGGAGACGGGTGAGTTAGTGAAATACGGACCTGAGGAGATGGAGTTCCGCTACCGGCATTCCGTGCTGCATGAGCGCAGAGGTATCGTTATCTCGGCTGAGCTTCAGCTGGAACGGGGGGACCGCGGAGAGATCAATACTGCTCTTGCGGCTTACAAAGAGCGCCGCCGTCAGACCCAGCCGCTGCAGCTGCCATGTGCGGGTAGTGTATTCCGCAATCCGCCGGGAGATCATGCTGCGCGACTGATCGAAGCGGCGGGATTGAAAGGTCTGAAGGCCGGCGGAGCAGAAATCTCGACACAGCATGCTAACTTCATCATTAACACAGGGCAGGCCAAGGCAGAGGATGTGCTTACCCTCATCAGGCATGTACAGCACACAATTCGCAGCCAAAATGGAGTAGAACTGGTTCCCGAGGTCTTTGTTGTGGGTGAGCTGTAGACTCGGAGGTGATACATTGGGCAAATTGGTGATGGAAGGGGGGCGCCCCCTATCAGGAACCATACGTATCCACGGAGCCAAAAATGCGGCACTGCCTATTCTGGCGGCAAGCCTGCTTGCTGCCGGCAAAGCTGAGCTGCAGAACGTGCCCCATCTGTTGGACATTGAGGTTATGCTTCATATTCTGGAACGTCTCGGCTGTACCTGCCGGCACGAACAGGAAACCGTATGGATTGATACATCCTCTGCAAGTTCCTTCAACGTTCCTGAAGACCTGATGAAACAAATGCGATCATCTATCTTTCTGATGGGGCCGCTGTTGGCAAGATTCGGTGAGGTTTCGGTCTATCAGCCTGGCGGATGTGCGATCGGAGAACGGAAAATTGACCTTCATCTTCAGGGCCTGGCTGCGCTTGGTGCCGAGATCGAAGAACGGGAAGAGCAGATTATCTGCCGTGCAGCACAGCTGGTGGGCGCAGATATTCATCTGGATTTTCCAAGTGTCGGCGCGACGGAGAATATCATGATGGCGGCCGTGCTGGCCAAAGGCACGACAACCATCAGCAATGCGGCCAGGGAGCCGGAAATCCAGGATTTGCAAAATTTTCTGAATGCCATGGGGGCCCGCATTATAGGGGCGGGTACGAGTACAATTACGATTACCGGTGTGGATCAGCTGTCCGGATGCGCCTATGAGGTGATTCCTGACCGGATTGTAGCCGGTACGGTGATGATTGCCGCTGCCGCCACAAGGGGAAATGTTACCCTGACCGGATGCCAGCCGAGCCACCTCACGTCGTTAATGCACGTGTTGAAGCGCGCCGGTGTTCAAATCAGTATCTGCAATGATATAATGACCGTAAGCTGTTTGAGCCGTCCCAAGGCGGTGGACCGTATTGTAACCTCTCCTTATCCGTCTTTTCCGACGGACCTGCAGTCGCAGGTTATGGTCCTGCTCTCTCTGTCGGATGGAGTGAGTGTGATGAAGGAGACGGTTTTCGAGAGCCGGTTCAAGCATGTGGACGAATTGAATGTTATGGGAGCGAATATATCCGTGGATATGAATGCGGCCATCATTCGCGGGGTTCCACGTCTATACGGAGCGACGGTGGAAGCAACAGACCTGCGGGCTGGCGCCGCGCTCGTGATTGCCGGTCTCGCAGCCCAGGGCAAAACCGTTGTGGAACAGGTGCACCATATCGACCGGGGTTATGCCAAGATCGAAGTTTTATTCCAAAGTCTGGGAGCCGTTATGCATCGTCAATCTGCGGTCAGCAAGCTGCTTGATCTTGCGAATTAATGCCTTACGTCCCCTCCCACAGGAGGGGACACAGGCTTTTCTGGAGTGTAGCCTATGTCAAAACAACTGCCTGTGCTTAAACAGGACAAGCCTAAAATGAGGACCAGCCGTAAAATTGCATTCATTCTTATTCTTTTATTCATCGTCCTGCTGGCGGTACTTTTTTTCCGGTCTTCAATGAGCAAAATATCAGAGGTTCGTATTGAAGGCAGCCGTTTCTACAGCAGCGAAAAACTTTTACAACAAAGCGGTCTGCATGTGGGGGAACAGTTCTTCGGAACAAGCGCTGCCGATGTAGAGCATCGACTCGAGAAGCTGGATTCAATTGAGAAGGCTGTGGTGGACAAGCAATTTCCGGGTGTCTTTGAAATTAAGGTCCAGGATTACGCTACGGTGGCCTATGAAATCAGTGACGACGGATTGAAAGCGATTCTGGCTAATGGTAGCAGCAAGCCGGTGACCGGCAGCGGAATTGCGGTCGAGAAGCCGATATTGACCCAGTGGGGGGACAAGCCTGATCTTAAGGCAAAGCTCTCGCATATTCTTGCCAGTATTCCGAATGAGCTGACGTCCGATATTTCGGAGATCATTCCTTCGCCGACAGCTTCGTTTCCGGACCGGATCAAGATGTACACCCGTTCCCAGTTCGAAGTCATTACAGCCATCTCCCTGCTGCCGAACAAGATCAGCTATTTGAATCAGGTGACGCAGTCGGAGGAGCCGGGTCAGATCACGATGCTCAAGGCCGATTCCTATGTGCCTTTCAAGCCGCAGGATACCGCGGCAGATGAGGAAAATCAGGCTACTCAATGATTGTAAAAAATGCTAGAATAGGCTTTACGGGCCAATGTCCGGAATCCTTCTTTTTTCTTCAGATTTTTATGATGCATCATTGCGTAAGACAACCAGAAGTTGGCACCCAAAAAATTTGTAGAAAAAAGAGGGAAAGCATTAATAGTGTGGAATATGATAAAGTGGATGTTTAGAACGTAATTCTATTTTGGAGTCAGGAGGTGCCACAGACTTGAGCAACAATGACATCATTGTAAGTTTGGACATCGGTACATCCAAAGTTCGGGCTATTATTGGGGAAATGAATAATGGAACCTTTAATATTATTGGGGTTGGATCTGCCGACTCGGAAGGAATTCGCAAGGGTTCAATTGTCGATATCGACCAAACTGTACAATCCATACGCAATGCGGTAGACCACGCAGAACGAATGGTCGGTATTCAAATATCCGAAGTGTTTGTTGGAATAACTGGAAATCATATTGGACTGCAGACAAGCCACGGGGTTGTCGCGGTATCCAACGAGGATCGCGAGATCGGCGAGGAGGATATCGAACGCGTATTGAAGGCAGCCGAGGTGATTGCCGTTCCGCCGGAACGGGAAATTATTGACGTGGTGGCCAAGCAGTATGTGGTTGACGGCCTGGAAGGCATACAGGATCCGAGAGGCATGATCGGTGTGCGTCTGGAAGTGGAAGCGACCATCATTACCGGAGCCAAAACTGCGATACATAATTTGCTTCGCTGTGTGGAGAAAAGCGGTTTGAAGGTCGTGGATCTGGTGCTGATGCCGCTTGGGTCAGGCCAGCTCTGTCTGTCTAAGGATGAGAAAACAATGGGTTCCGTACTTGTGGATATCGGTGCCGGTTCAACAACGGTTACGGTATTCGAGGAAGGAGCCATCACTGCAACGTCCACGCTTCCGATCGGAGGCGAGTTTGTTACCAATGATATAGCCTATGGTTTGCGTACTCTTACCGATCAAGCTGAAAAGGTAAAGCTGAAATACGGCTGCGCATGGTATAACGATGCTGCAGCCGATGTCTTCTTTAAGGTGACCCGAATCGGCAGCAACGTGGATAAAGAATTTACGCAGCAGGATTTGGCCGCTATTATTGAGCCGAGGGTGCAAGAGATTTTCCAGCTGATCCTAGCAGAAGTGAAACGCCTGGGTTACAGTGAGCTTCCCGGAGGTTATATACTAACGGGAGGGACCGTCTCCATGCCGGGTGTACTTCAAGTGGCGCAACATGAACTGGCCGCTTCCGTAAGAATTGCGGTGCCTGATTACATCGGGGTCCGCGATCCGGGGTACACAAGCGGCGTCGGCATCCTCCACAAAGTCATCCGTAACGCCCGTGTTCGTCCTGTAAGCAGCAGCGCAAACAACGGGAACGGTGGAAACAACAAGAAGCCGAATAATCGGGCGAAGAGCAATCCGGCTCCGGAAAGCGAGCAAAAACCGGGGCTGTTCGAACGCTTGAAAAACATGTTCAGTGAGTTCATATAGGTGTCAATTATGATGAACGAGCCAGTGATGTACATTGAGGGGGAGAGGGAAGAGTATGTTGGAATTCGATTTTGAGATGGAGAGCTTGGCCCAGATTAAAGTAATCGGTGTAGGCGGCGGCGGCAGCAACGCAGTCAACCGTATGATTGAGAACGGTGTACAAGGTGTAGAGTTTATCACCGTGAATACAGACGCTCAGGCGCTTCACCTGGCTAAATCCGAGCATAAACTGCAAATTGGCGATAAGCTGACCCGCGGTCTTGGTGCAGGTGCAAATCCTGAAGTCGGCAAAAAGGCTGCCGAGGAGTCCCGTGATCTGATCATGAATACACTGAAAGGTGCAGACATGGTTTTCGTAACAGCGGGTATGGGCGGCGGAACAGGCACGGGTGCAGCTCCGGTTATCGCTGAGATTGCCAAGGAGTGCGGTGCCCTGACAGTAGGTGTTGTTACTCGTCCGTTCACGTTCGAGGGCCGCAAGCGTTCCGTTCAGGCTGAACACGGAATTGAAGCGTTCAAGGAGAAAGTGGACACACTGATTGTGATCCCGAATGACCGTCTCCTTGAGATTGTGGATAAGAAGACTCCGATGCTGGAGGCGTTCCGTGAAGCCGATAACGTACTCCGTCAGGCGGTTCAGGGTATTTCCGACCTGATCGCTGTACCGGGTCTGATCAACTTGGACTTTGCTGATGTGAAGACAATTATGACGGAACGTGGATCCGCCCTGATGGGGATTGGTGAAGCAACCGGTGAGAACCGTGCGGCAGAAGCTGCGCGCAAAGCAATCATGAGCCCGCTGCTTGAGACTTCAATCGAAGGCGCTCGGGGTGTCATCATGAACATCACAGGTGGTGTCAATCTGTCACTCTATGAAGTGAATGAAGCCGCTGAGATTGTTACATCTGCATCTGATCCTGAAGTTAACATGATCTTTGGTGCGATTATTGACGAAAGCCTGAAGGAAGAAATCAAGGTAACCGTCATTGCGACAGGGTTTGAACACAGAGCAGCTGCACCTGCGCCAAACCGCAAACCGGTTCAGCAGCAGCCTGAGTCTGCAGAGCGTCCGAACAACAATCTGCGTCCATTCGGGAATCAGCCGAGCAGTGACCAGTTGGATATTCCGACGTTCCTACGCAATCGCTCACGCAATAATAACGAATAATTATCATTTCAAACCAGACCCGCTTTCCTTGAGAAAGCGGGTTTTTTGCTGTTGTCATCTTAATACAGTCATCTTAATACAGTCATCTTAATACAGTTAGCTGAACCCCAACGGATTCCGACAAAAATAGATCAGGTTCTCTCCCCATCTTTAGACAGACTTTGAACAAGACGGCTACTATACTGAATCTATTGATATGGCGATGTCGTGTTTAGGCAGGTGAAATGACTGGTTGTCTATATCGATTTGATTTTTCTCACCAATCTCCTGATTGATGGCGTGCTGCTCCAGGTAACGGCCTGGATGCGTAAACTCCGTCCTTCGTGGTGGAGAACATTGCTGTCTGCCGCCATTGGTGCGATGTATGTGGTCATGATGTTTGTTCCTGAACTGTCATTTATGTTTACATTTTTGATCAAATTTGCACTGTCGGTCCTGATGCTGCTGGTTGCGTTCGGTTTTGGGAGTCTGCAGCAGTATATCCGGACATTGGGAGCTTTTTATATCGTCAATTTTGTGGCTGCCGGAGGGATTCTGGGTGTTCATTATCTGCTGCAGAATTCAGGAGAGCTGTTCAATGGCATCTGGTATACAACGTCCGGAGGACTTTCATTCGAGCTGCAGATTGGCATGTGGTCTGTGCTGATTCTATTGTTCGTGACACTGCTGCTGTTCCGTATCGTACAAGGCTCAAAGGGAAGAAATGACCGGATGGCTGTATTCCTGGGTAAAGTCGAGGCAAACATTGATGGTGTACAAATATGTTGTACAGGCCTTGTTGATACGGGAAACCAGCTGACCGATCCATTAACACGGGTCCCTGTCATGGTGATGGAGGCTTCTTTATGGAGCGAGTATCTGCCGGCAAGCTGGCAGGATCGTCTGAAGGATGGAGAGGCAGACCGACTGATTATGGAGCTGGGCAGTGAGACATTCCCTTGGCAGGATCGTCTTCGTCTGGTCCCGTACCGGGGGGTGAACAAAAGCACATCGTTTATGCTGGCTTTGAAGCCGGATCAAGTCATTATTACGCTGGACGGGCAGGAATCCTGCTGTACCAGGTTGCTGATCGGCCTGGATGGTGGCCGTCTGTCCAGTGAAGGTAAGTACCGCGCCATCATCCATCCTGAACTGCTTCAGGAGACGAAATCGGTAGAGCAACCGCTTCGCAGCGGAAGCGATGGGGTGGCAGAGTCGAACGCTTCGGCCATCTGACATGATAGGGGGATAATCATGCTAGTGAAATGGAAGCTGGTTGTACAGCTGCAATATTATCGTATTTTATTTTTACTGGGTCTCAAACGGGAAGAAATCTACTATATTGGAGGCAGCGAAGCCCTTCCGCCGCCGCTGACTCGTGAAGAAGAGGAATACCTGCTGCAGAAACTCCCGACAGGAGATTCAGCTATACGTGCTATGCTGATTGAACGCAACCTGCGGCTGGTCGTGTACATTGCACGAAAATTCGAGAACACCGGCATTAATATTGAGGATCTGGTCTCCATTGGAGCCATTGGCCTGATTAAGGCGGTGAATACCTTTGATCCTGAGAAGAAAATCAAGCTGGCCACCTATGCCTCCCGCTGTATCGAGAATGAAATTCTCATGTATCTTCGCCGTAACAGCAAAACGCGCTCGGAGGTGTCCTTTGATGAGCCTTTGAATCTCGATATGGACGGTAATGAACTGCTGCTCTCGGATGTGCTGGGCACCGAAGGCGATACGATCTACCGCAATATTGAAGAGCAGGTTGACCGTAAGCTGCTGCATAAAGCATTGGAGAAGCTGACAGACCGAGAGCGGCTGATTATGGAGCTGCGGTTCGGCCTGCAGGATGGGGAGGAGAAGACGCAGAAAGATGTCGCTGACCTGCTGGGAATCTCCCAATCCTATATATCGAGGCTAGAGAAACGGATTATCAAACGTCTGCGTAAGGAGTTCAATAAGATGGTGTAACCCCGAATTGGGCATTGCTGGAAGGGGAGCCAATCGCGAATAAAATGACAACCCCAGGAGATAATGAACATTAATGTTTCTCCTTGGGAGGTAAAGTCACAATGACCCGAAATAAAGTCGAGATCTGCGGTGTAGATACCGCCAAGCTGCCGGTGCTGACGAATGTGGAAATGCGTGAATTATTCACCGCACTCCAGCAGCATAACGAGCGTTCAGCCAGAGAGAAATTAGTTAACGGAAATTTGCGACTGGTGCTTAGTGTGATCCAGCGGTTTAACAACCGAGGGGAGTTTGTTGACGATTTATTTCAAGTGGGCTGCATCGGCTTAATGAAGGCCATTGATAATTTTGACTTATCACAAAATGTCAAATTTTCCACCTATGCCGTACCCATGATTATCGGGGAGATCCGGCGATATCTTAGGGATAACAATCCGATCCGGGTATCCCGCTCACTGCGCGATATTGCGTACAAGGCACTGCAGGTCCGGGATAACCTGACGAATCAGAATTCAAGGGAACCGACGATTTTCGAAATTTCTGAAGTACTTAATGTTCCCAAGGAAGATGTGGTATTCGCGTTGGATGCCATTCAGGATCCGGTATCCCTGTTTGAGCCGATCTACCATGACGGCGGAGATCCGATCTATGTTATGGACCAGATCAGCGATGATAAGAATAAGGATATTTCCTGGATTGAAGAGATTGCACTCCGGGAGGCCATGCACCGTCTGGGTCAACGGGAGAAGATGATCCTGTCGATGCGCTTCTTTGATGGTAAAACACAAATGGAAGTTGCCGATGAGATCGGCATCTCGCAGGCTCAGGTTTCCAGACTGGAAAAATCCGCTATTCAGCAAATGCAGAAGCATGTGAAATCTTAAGCAGCATAACCAAACGATCCGTTTCCGGATCGTTTTTATTTTGCCGAGCGGGCCCAGGCAGGCTATTTTCACTAACTTGCTCATATAGATACATAAAGGACTTTTGCCGATCAAAGGATGTGAAGTGAATGAGCACAGAAGAAACCATCAGAGCGATGAAAATCTCGGATTTCCAAACCAAGGATGTGATTAACATCATTGACGGCAAGCGGCTGGGCCATGTCAGTGATTTGGAGCTGGACCTGCGCCAGGGACGGATTGAAGCGATTGTGGTCCCGGTCCAGAACCGATTTATGGGTTTGTTCGGCGGGGGTTCGGATTTGATAATTCCCTGGCGCCATATTGTCAAAATCGGCTCTGACGTTGTGCTGGTCCGCATGGAGACACCTGCCCGGGAGGAAAGGCCGGAAGAACGGGATCCAGATCTATATCTGGAACGCACAGATCGGGGAGCTAAGAAAAATCATTGATGTACAGCAGTCCTGGCAAGGGGTTTTGTTCGCACAATCGGCAGCGCTTTTGGTACACTGGTAGCAGAGGTGATCGAAGTGGAACCATTTAAATGGATGGATAATAATCAAGGGCCGGAATTGTTAATGATCGATTCCTGGCAGAGCCAGGTGGCGGGACTGTCCGTTGGCTTTACGAGTCGGCGCGGCGGTGTCAGCCAGCGGCCTTATGATAGCCTGAACTGTGCTTATCACGTACATGATGTCCCGGAAGATGTCCTTCGTAATCGTGAGCTGGTCGCTGGAGCGGTCGGATTTCCGGCAGAGGCATGGACCTGCGGGGAGCAGGTTCACAGCGCTGCTGTCGCTGTTGTTCAGGAGGAGGATAAGGGACGAGGGCTCTATGACAGAGAGTCTGCCTTCCAGCAAACGGACGGTCTCGTCACGAATGTGCCCGGTGTGCTGCTGACGTCCTTTTATGCGGACTGTGTGCCGCTCTATTTCTGTGACCCGGTTCGCCGTGTGGTAGGCTTGGCGCATGCCGGGTGGAAAGGCACTGTGGGTGAGATTGCCGTCGAAATGGTGCGGACTATGAACAAAACATATGGATCAGATCCTGCCGATATGCTGGGTGCCATCGGTCCCTCCATCGGCGGCTGCTGCTATGAGGTTGATGATTATGTGATGGACCGGATCCGGGTTTTGGAACAAAAATATGGGGTTAATGATGAATGGCAGGGAACTGTCTACCGCTCTGCGGGAGACGGTAAAACCATGCTTGACTTGAAAGAATGCAATCGACACATTATGATGAAAGCAGGAATTCTGCCGAGTCGTATCGAATATACAAGCTGGTGTACGAGCTGCCATCCGGAGATATTTTACTCCTACCGCAAGGAGAACGGGGTTACTGGCAGAATGGCAAGCTGGATTGGTCTGGAAGAGAGGTGAACCTCCTGTGTCACTGGAGGCAAGAATACATCAGGTGAACGAACGCATTCGCGAAGCATGCCGCCGCGCAGGCCGGAATCCGGACGAGGTGAATGTCATCGCGGTCACAAAATACGTGTCGGCGGGGATGACGGAATCTGTGCTGAGGGCTGGGTTGAACCATATCGGTGAAAACCGCTGGCAGAATGCCGAAGAGAAGTGGAACAGGCTGGGGAACCGCGGGGTCTGGCACTTTATCGGACACCTGCAGACAAACAAGGTTAAGGATATTATCGGTAAATTTACTTATATTCACTCCCTGGATTCAATTTCCCTGGCCAAGGAGCTTGATAAAAAGGCGGCTAAGCTGGATTTGACGGTAAAGTGCTTTCTTCAGGTTAATGTTTCTGGAGAAGAGAGCAAGTACGGCCTGCAGCCGGAAGAAGCGGCTTCTTTTCTGCAGCAGATTGCCCAGTACAAGCATGTCCAGGTAATAGGTCTGATGACGATGGCACCTTTTGAAGAAAATCCAGAACGGACCCGTCCTGTATTCCGGGGACTGCGTGAGCTGAAGGATGAACTGAATGGACAAGCCCTGACTCCTGAACCAATGGCCCATTTATCCATGGGGATGTCCAATGATTTTGAAGTCGCGATTGAGGAAGGGGCAACATGGGTACGGCTTGGTTCCATACTGGTCGGAAAAGAGGAGGAGTGATGATGGGCGTGATGAATAAATTTATGAACTTCCTGGGTCTGCAGGAAGAAGAAGAGATTGTACAGCAGGAAATGATCGACGAAGAGCAGGAAGTTGAAACCTCCAACCAAGACAAACGTAAAAACCAGAGGGGAAGTAATGTTGTGAGCATACATTCCCAGAAAAATGTGAAAGTTGTATTATATGAGCCGCGCTCTTATGATGAGGCACAGGAAATAGCGGATCACATCCGTTCCCACCGTACCGTTGTCGTGAATCTGCAGCGTGTACGCAGCGACCAGGCAATGCGGATTATCGATTTCCTCAGCGGAACCGTTTACGCATTGGGCGGGGGTATTTCCAAAGTCGGCGGTAACATTTTTCTGTGTACGCCGGATACCGTGGAGATCCAAGGCTCCATTACGGAAATCTTGGCCGAGAGCGAACAGGATTTTAACAAAATGAGGTGAGCCGCTTTTGAGTATTGATAGAATTGTTTGGTTTCTCTTTGATATTTATTTCTACATGATCATCGTATATGTGCTGCTCTCGTGGCTGCCTAGTGCCCGCGACAGCTTTATCGGGGAACTTCTTGGTAAGCTGGTGGAGCCGTACCTATCCGCATTCCGCCGCTTTATACCGCCCATTATGGGTATGATTGATATTTCTCCGATCGTGGCATTGTTTGTTCTGCGTATTGCGGTCGTAGGATTGCTGACGGTTATTCACTTTTTTATCTAGGAGGGCTTTATGCGAACCGCAATTTACGAACACTTTCATCCGGACGAACGGGAGTTTGTGGACCGGGCCTGGGAGTGGGTCGTTCATGCAAGTGAACATCATGAGCATAAGCTGACCGATTTTTTGGACCCGCGGCAGGCATTTATCCTTACCACGCTTGCCGCACGCCGTGACAATGTGCAGATTCGTCTGGACGGCGGATTCGACGGGGCGGAGCGCAAACGCGCTCTTGTCGCACCGGATTATGCTTACCTTGTTGATGAGGATATGGGCTTGACTGTGCTGAGTGTTACATCTGCCGATCAGAAGTTTGTACAGCTGGAGCATGGTGATTATATGGGAGCTATTCTGAATCTAGGCATGAAGCGTGCCAAAATTGGTGATATTCATGTGCTTGATGATGGGTGTCACACGGTAGTGGCTTCCGAAATTTCATCGTTTCTTGATACACAGCTCCATCAGGTACACCGTATACAGGTTATGACTGAGCTTCTTCCCATTTCGTCACTGCGGACGAAGGAGAACAAGCTGGAGCTGTCAGACCTTACGGTGGCTTCTTTACGTCTGGACGGAATTGCCAGTGATGTGTACCGGCTCAGCCGCAGCAAGATTCTGGTACCGATCAAAGCAGGCCGCTGCAGGGTGAACTGGAAGGTGGAGGAGAATCCGTCTGCTCCATTAAAAGAAGGGGATGTTATATCCCTGCAGGGTTTTGGGCGTTTTAAGGTGCTTGAACTGGATGGCATCACCAAAAAAGGACGTTATCGTCTCAAAATCGGCAAATTTGTATAAAGGTGCGGCAGGAATCGGGGAAGCCTTGTCGAAAATGTATGGTATTACAGCCATAATTTTAGGATGCTGAACTGATTTTTGCGATATACTGAAATCGTAAGCCGGACAAGCCGATAAACAGGGTATGTCTGAAGGCAGCTTAAGCTGCTGACGTTAACCTAAGACCGCACTTCCCCGTTCTAGGGGAAGTTTAATTTTATTGGAGGTGGACATTATGCCATTAACCCCGTTGGATATACATAATAAGGAGTTTGCCCGCCGTATCCGCGGATATGACGAGGACGAAGTCAACGAATTTCTGGACCAGGTTATCAAGGATTATGAAGGCATTATCCGTGAGAACAAGGAGCTGAACAATCAGCTCATGTCCGTGCAGGAGAAGCTGGACCATTTCGCGACCATCGAGGAGACGTTGAGCAAAACCATTATTGTGGCACAGGAAGCGGCTGACGATGTGAAGAACAATGCGAAAAAGGAAGCGCAGCTGATCGTGAAGGAAGCAGAGAAGAATGCAGACCGGATCGTGAATGATGCATTGTCCAAATCCCGCAAGATCGCACTGGAAGTGGAAGAGCTGAAGAAGCAGGCCTCTATCTACCGTGCGCGTTTCCGCACACTGGTGGAAGCGCAGCTGGAGCTGCTCAGCCAGGACGGCTGGGAAGCGCTGGAGAACCGGGAGCGCGAGGTCCAGGAACGCGAGCGGGAAATGCGTGAGATTTATTAACCCTCCGCATACCGCTGCTTGGTTGAACAGGGAAACAGGCCTACCCGGGGCATAGTTGACATTTATACAGGATAGGTATATAAATAAATATAAATGTTTTGTGTGTTATTATGAAAATATCATTCGATGATGGGACCTGTGTCATGAATTTGTTCCCCAGAGAGTTGGCGTTTGCTGAAAGCCAATGTTCAGACCATGATGAAATATCTTCCCGGAGAAGTGAGCCGAAGCGTCCAACGAGACGTGTGTAAGTGTCACCGTGTGCCGAACGTTATACCGGCTCCCTGTTGTAGTTGGGCAGGGTAATGAGAGTCGCTGCTTGATCTTTCTGCTGACAGAAGGTGATGTGCGCGAAATCAGGGTGGTAACGCGAGATACAGTCTCGTCCCTTTTACAGGGACGGGACTTTTTTATTTTTCCATAATCCGCATGAACCATAAGATTGGATTGAAAGGAAGCTGAAATCATGAACCGAGTTGACGTCAGAGAGAAAGCGCGGGCGCGCGATCTGCGCATCCTGAACAAATGGAAGGAAGAAAATACGTTTGAGAGATCGATCCAGAACCGTGAAGGCAAACCTAACTTTGTTTTCTACGAAGGTCCGCCTACTGCGAACGGCAAACCCCATATCGGGCATGTGCTGGGCCGTGTTATCAAGGATTTTGTAGGACGTTATCAGACGATGAATGGGTACCGTGTTGTCCGCAAAGCAGGATGGGATACTCATGGTCTGCCGGTTGAGCTGGGCGTACAAAAGCAGCTGGGGATCTCTGGAAAACATGAGATTGAGGAATATGGCGTTGAGGAATTTATCAAGAAATGTAAAGCCAGTGTGTTCGAATATGAGAAGCAGTGGCGTGATCTGACAGAGGCGATCGGCTACTGGACCGATCTGGATCATCCATACGTAACACTGGAGAATGATTACATTGAGAGTGTATGGAACATTCTGGCAACCATTCATGACAAAGGTCTGCTGTATCGCGGACACCGCGTCAGCCCTTACTGCCCTTCCTGTCAAACGACATTAAGTTCACACGAAGTGGCTCAAGGCTACAAGGATGTCAAAGATCTGAGTGCAACAGCCAAGTTCAAGCTGCATGACAGCGGTGATTATATCCTGGCCTGGACAACGACACCTTGGACCCTTCCATCTCACGTGGCGTTGGCGGTAAATCCCGAAATGGACTATATTCGTGCTTCCCAGGACGGCGAAGTCTACATCGTGGCCAAGAACCTGGCAAGCAAAGTACTGAAAGAAGATCATGAAGTATTAGGTGAACTGAAGGGTGCTGAGCTGGTCGGTCAATCGTATACGCCGCCATTTAACTATGTAAAGGCTGAAAAAGCGAATATCGTCGTTGGCGCAGGCTTTGTAACGGATGCAAGCGGTACAGGTATCGTGCACATGGCGCCAGCTCATGGTGAGGATGACTACAGAGTGTGCCGTGAGAATGGCATCAGCTTCGTCAATGTGGTGAACGCACGGGGCAGCTATACAGATGAAGTGACTGATTTTGCTGGCCGATTCGTCAAGGATTGTGATGTGGATATCGTGAAAGCATTATCTGAAAAAGGCCTGCTGTACAGCAAAGAGAAGTATGAGCACAGCTATCCGTTCTGCTGGCGCTGCGATACACCTCTGCTCTATTATGCGATGGACAGCTGGTTTATCGAAACAACAGCGATTAAGAATCAGCTCATTGCCAACAACAATGGAGTAGAATGGTATCCGGGTCATATCCAGCAGGGACGTTTCGGTAAATTCCTTGAAGAGCTGGTGGATTGGAATATCAGCCGCAACCGTTACTGGGGAACGCCGCTGAATGTATGGATTTGCGAAGAGACGGGTGAACAGTTTGCTCCACACAGCATTGCCGAGCTTCGTTCCCGGGCGATTGGTGATGTGCCTGAAAATCTGGAACTGCACAAGCCTTATGTCGATGAGGTGAAAGTACTCAGCTCCTGCGGTAAATACGAAATGAAGCGGACGTCTGAAGTGATCGACGTATGGTTCGACAGCGGTTCTATGCCGTTTGCACAGCAGCACTATCCGTCCGAGAACAAAGAAACCTTTGATCAGCAGTTCCCTGCGGATATGATTGTGGAGGGGATTGATCAGACACGCGGCTGGTTCTACAGTCTCCTGGCGATCTCTACACTCTTTACGGGCAAAGCGCCTTATAAATCTGTCATGGCGACAGGTCATGTCCTGGATGAGCAGGGGCAAAAAATGTCCAAATCCAAAGGCAATGTCATTGATCCTTGGGAAGTCATCGATGAATTCGGTACCGATGCATTCCGCTGGGCACTTCTTGCAGATAGTGCGCCTTGGAACAGCAAACGTTTCTCTAAAGGGATTGTCGGCGAAGCCAAGTCGAAGGTCATTGATACGCTGGTAAATACGTATGCGTTTCTGGCCCTCTATGCGGATATTGACGGCTATAATCCGCAGCAGCATGAGTTCAAGGGCTCCAGCAGCAAGCTGGACCGCTGGATTTTGTCTCGTCTGAACAGCCTGATCGCATCGGTTCGTAAAGGTTTGGAAGTGAATGACTTCCTGAATGCGGCTAAAGGCATCGAGAGCTTCATTGATGAGCTGAGTAACTGGTACATCCGCCGTTCCCGTGACCGGTTCTGGGGCAGCGGTCTGACCGATGACAAACTGGAGGCATACGGCACTCTGACTCACGTCTTGCTCACTACAGCTACGTTGATGGCGCCGTTCACACCCATGCTGTCCGAAGATATTTTTGTTAACCTTGGCGGTGGTGAAAGCGTGCATCTGGCAGATTTCCCGCAGGCCGATGAATCCCTGATCGATCTGGCGCTGGAGCGGGATATGGAAACGGCTCGTCAAATCGTCGAATTGGCACGTAACGTCCGCAATGAAACAGGCATCAAGACCCGTCAGCCATTGTCCGAGCTGATCGTTTCGATTGATCATTCCTTTGATCTGCCAGGATATCAGGATATTATCAAGGAAGAGATTAACGTGAAGGAGATTGTCGTACAGAATGACGACAATGGCTTCGTGAACTTCTCCTTCAAGCTGAACCTGAAGCTCGCCGGGAAGAAATACGGCAAAAACGTCGGCTTCCTGCAAAACTTCTTTAAAGGCATGACACCGGAAGAAACACGTGCCGTGGTTGACAACGGTCAACTTAATGTAACTTCTCCGGAAGGTGAAGAGCTGCAGGTAACGACTGATGAGCTGTTGATCGAGAAGCAGGCAAAATCCGGCTTCGCGTCCGCTTCTGGTTACGGCCTGACGGTTGCACTGAACACGGAGATTACGCCGCAGCTGGAACAGGAAGGCTGGGTGCGTGAAGTCGTGCGTGCAGTACAGGACACTCGCAAAAAGCTGAACCTGCCGATTGAGAAGCGCGTTGTTCTTACATTGAGCGTAGACGATGAGCTTCGTGCAGCTGTGGAAGCCTTTGACTCGGTTCTCCGGGAGAACGTATTGGTTACAGATGTAACTTTCGGGGATCAGGAGCCAATGGAGAAAGTAGAATTGAACGGCAAGACGGTGGGTATCCATATTGCCGAATAAGTTCTGCAGGATAAACGCTGCCGGACAGTGACATAATAGGAGCACCAACTGAAAAACGAGCCACAGGCTGCGTATGATCCGCATGCCTTGGCTCGTTTGTATTTTCAGGAAACAGGGAAGGTGCCGTCTGAATGATAAGAAGGACAAAAGAAAGCTCCCCCAAAAATAATAAACCTGGCATGGCACGTCGTACTGTTAAGGCAGCGGCCCGACATATGGAGGGGGCCAACTTTGCTGAATATGCCCGGCTTATTAACAGCCCATGGCGGCTGATCTGGCTGAATCTGCTCGCAGGTACTGCGCGTGGGATCGGAATTGCGATCGGATTCACTTTTTTTGCAGCGACCATTATCTATATATTGCAGGTGCTGGGTGCCTTGAATCTTCCCATTATAGGCGATTACATTGCGGATATTGTCCGTATTGTTCAGCGTCAGCTTCAGCTGGATACGTACTAGCGCTTACTCGGTGTCTGTACTGTCCAGATCGGGAGAAGCATAATCCGGCTCCAGCAAGCCCATTCCTTCGCCGCTCTCCAGATAGTGACGGTATTGGCGGTTGCGGTAAACGGTAACCTGATCGCCGTATAGATCGTTGGCTACGAAGCTCTCGTACGGTTCAACGAAACCGTCCATTTCCTCGAAAGCTTCCTGATACATGACATCATAGCTGTCGATCTCGTTTCCTTCAGCCATGGCCGGCGTGTTAGAAGTACCCCAGCTCTCAACGATCTGCCAGGCATCTTCGCCGTCAAAACCATTCTGGCTGTCATGCTCGTCAAGGTTGGTGCGGCCGAAAGCAGGGGCCAGAAATTCTTCCTCCACCGGGCGGTTATTCGAAACTACGGTTTCGGGACTGCTTTCCTTGGTATAAATGGTGTACGGGACAGCTTTGAGTCGTTCAAAAGGAATAGGCTGATGCGTCTTGACACAGATGCCGTAAGTTCCCTGTTCGATATTGTGAAGCGCTGACTCTACCCGCTCCAGCATGAACTCATCATGCTCATTCAGCGAAATATCTTTTTCACGGTCGTACAGCTCGGTTGCAAGGTCTCCAGGATGGTTATCAATAGGGGAGAGCTCACCGGTCTGGAAGCGTAAAGAGTCGCTTAATCCGTAATTTTCGCTGTTATGGAGCCGTTCCTTGATGCCCTCGCGCATGGACTCCAGATCGGCTTTCAGTTCAGCCAGCTGTTGTGTGGTCAAATGGGACATGGTCATACTCCTTCCCCGCATGGCGGTGGTCTCATAGGTCTAGCTTGTACCGGGCAGGAGGATTTTAGCGGAGGTAAATCATATCAGGAATGGTTGCCCCCCATCCATGGACGGCGGATTTGGCGCTGTGCTACAATGGGAAAGTCTGTGAACATATAGCGGTTACGGAAAACAGAAACGGAGTGACGGTTACGGTGGTTTATTTTGTCATCGCATTGATTGTTTTTTTATTGGACCAGGGGGTAAAATACCTCATTGCCACACAGCTTGAACTGGGTGAACAAATTCCGGTGATCGGGCAGTTTTTTGTCATTACCTCTCATCGTAATCAGGGAGCAGCTTTCGGTATCCTGGAAGGACAGCGCTGGTTCTTTATCGTGATTACGATTGTGGTCGTGATCGCGATTGTATGGTATCTGCGTAAGACCAGCCGAAATGGACAAAAGCTGCTGTCGGTTGCGCTCAGTCTTGTTCTCGGCGGAGCTGTAGGTAACTTTTTGGACCGGGCGGTGTCCGGCAAGGTCGTGGATTTTGCACAATTTACATTCGGTACTTATGTATTTCCGATCTTTAATATTGCTGACTCTGCCATTGTGATCGGGGTGGCATTAATTATACTGGATACACTGCTTGATTCCCGGCGCCAGCAGCCTGAGCAAGTGAAGGAAAGTGAAGAGAGGAACGGATAGATATGGATCAAAGTCAGGCATCGGGACTGCCGTACGAAGAGAATGAAAATGAAATTCAGGAATGGGTTGTCACTTCTGAACATACGAAAGATCGCATTGATAAATATTTGACAGAATCCCTGGAGGAAGTGTCACGCTCCCAAATCCAGATTTGGATTACGGACGGGCATGCACTTGTCAATGGCTCGGTGGTCAAAGCCAATCATAAACTGGCGGAAGGCGACCGTATTACACTCCAAGTGCCTGAACCGGCTTCGGTTGAAATTGCGGCTGAGGATATCCCGCTTGAAGTGGTTTATGAAGACAAGGATGTCATAGTCGTGAACAAACCTCGCGGTATGGTTGTTCATCCTGCGCCAGGTCATACCTCCGGGACACTGGTCAATGCTTTGATGTATCACTGCAAGGATTTGTCAGGCATTAATGGCGAGCTTCGCCCAGGTATCGTACACCGGATTGATAAGGATACTTCAGGTCTGCTGATGGCTGCCAAAAACGACAAGGCGCATGCCTCCCTCGCTGCCCAGCTCAAGGATCACAGCGTAAATCGCCGCTATATTGCCCTCGTTCATGGCCATTTGAGCCACGATCAGGGAACTGTAGATGCACCAATCGGACGAGATGCCTCTGATCGCAAAATGTTCACGGTGACAGAGCGCAACAGTAAGCATGCAGTAACTCATTTCCTGGTCATGGAAAGATTGGGTGACTACACATTGCTGGAGCTCAAGCTTGAGACAGGGCGGACACATCAAATCCGTGTTCACATGAAATTTATTGGTCATCCTTTGGTCGGGGATCCTGTATACGGACGGAATAAAGGGATTCGTATGAATGGACAGGCGCTGCATGCAGCAACTCTCGGCTTTATACACCCGTCCACTGGCGAATATATGGAATTCAGCGCACCGCTGCCGGCAGATATGGAAGAGGTACTGGCCTCGCTCAGAAGCCGGTAAAATATTTTAAGAATCAATAACAGTTACCATACAGGTGACTGTTATTTTTTATAGTTTTTTGCTGGTTTAACTGCAGGTGATATAAATGCACAGGCATCAAAAGATCAGGAGAATATAGTATAACATCTCATAGAAGGAAGGAATGGTAATTCAAATGGCAATTCCTGTGCTGGATTATGCAGCCAGCGTCCCGGATAATACGTCCGGCGGCGCGGCGTCAGTAACCATTCCCCAGATTCCCACCCAGCTGCAGTTGTCAGACCTTGGGATTTTCATTCCCCAGGTAACTCCTGACATGAACACAGGCCGTGTGGTTTTGTCCGCAGATATCGGTCTTCAAGAGAGAGGACCGATATTTAATAATGCAGTCCAGCTGCATATTTACCGGGATGGTGTGGAAATTTTCAATACGATTGTAGGAACGCAGACGGTCAATGCCGTGCCTGCGGGAGCTCAGTATTTTTATGATGTGAGCTTCAGTACAATTGATCAAAACGTACCGCTTGGATTTCATGTATATCAACTGACTGTATCCGCTGTTATTTCCATCGCAGCCCAGTCGACGGTTCAGGTAGTTGGCCCCGTAACACTTAGCGGTTTGGCTATTCCATAAAATGATTGTGAAGGAGAGACGGTATGACGATTTCATTGCTTACAGCAGGGACAACGGTTCCTTCCCAGACAGCCTCCCAACTGCTGCCTATTACAGTTCCGCTGTCCCCGGTCAATCAGACTCTTGCCACAACGACAATTACACTGACGCCGGACAGCCCGACGAACAACCGTGTTCTTCTGGATTCAACCATTGGTGTAGCCGCCCAGTTGAATGTTCCCCAGGTGGTCGTGCGAATCTTCCGTAACAGTGTATTAATCTTCAGTTCCCAGCAGGGCCTGCAAAATGCAGCGGAACAGTTCTATACCATTAGAGCAGTAACAGCTGATTTTAATCTTGTACCAGGCACGTATACTTACACATTAACAATTGAGCGGCTTGCTGCTGGGACTCCGGCTGCTGTACAAGGCCCGATAACGTTAAGTGCTTTGGCGTTTGGTCCAATATTATGACGGTCTAAAGGAGGTGTAAAGAATGAGCAAGCAGCTGTTGGATTTTAAAGCCAGTGTACCGGCAAATCAGTTCGGAAGTATTACGCCGATTCCGCTCCCAATCACCCCAGGGGTTTTATTGGCGGACTTAGGAATTTTTATCGTACCACCGGTTCCCCAACCTAACCGGGTGGATCTGAAGGGAACCATCGGCTTGAATTCTATTACGGCAGCCAGTCCGACGGTCACCATCCGAATCTTCAGACTAAATGATAATACTGGACCCGGCGTGGAGATTTTCAATAAACGATTAACCGTGGAGGGGAGTGCGAATACAGAGTTAATCTACACAGCTTCGTTTAGCACAATTGATTTCAATGTGGCACCCACAAGCGGTTTTGTTGTATATCAATTATTTGCGGAGTCCTCAGCAGTGGGAACAGTTACCGTGGTTGGACCGGTTACCTTTACAGGTTTGGCAGTAGCTTTATAAATTCAATATTCATTCGCTTAGTAAAGGTCAGTCGTCTCTTCACTGGGAAGACGGGCTTTTTTTAGTCTATTGAAATAAATAAAAAAGTTAGTGTGGATAAATATGCGATATTATTGTATAATTATTAAAAATGCGATCTGGCCTCATAACAATACAGCAGGGTGTTGACAGGCGTCCTTCATTCTGTCATAATTTTCTTCAGACAATGATTATGTACAGTCATGATGAAGTGAGTGACAGACATGATCCTGAATAGCACCTTTAATTCAGTCCCGTGAGACTGGCAAGGTAACGTGAATGGTACACGATTTTGTGCACCCGCTGCGGCGGTGTGTATTTCGTGTGCCGGTGACTACAGCGTCAGAGGAAGTCTGACACTGGGAGACTCCTTGCCTTGGGCAAGGAGTCTTTTTTGTATCCTGGCAGGCTCACGGTACGGTGGACAACTCGAAGGAGGCCGGAAGCATGAGTATTGAAAGTCATATCATAATGGACGAAACGGCAATCCGCCGTGCATTGACCCGGATTGCGCATGAGATTGTAGAGAAGAACAAGGGGATTGAAGACATCCTCCTGATTGGAATCCGAACCCGCGGCGTATACCTGGCTGAGCGTGTCGCTTCCCGCATTGAAGCAATTGAAGGCATTAAGGTGCCATGGGGAGAGCTTGACGTTACGCCTTACCGAGATGACCGCATCGAGACGGCTGAGACAGACTGTGCCAAGCAGCTGAAGATGGCTAACGGTGAAGTGACCACCCGGGACAAGAAAATTATTTTGTTCGATGATGTGCTCTATACGGGAAGAACGATCCGCGCAGCGATGGATGCCCTGATGGACTGCGGCAGACCGAGAATGATTCAGCTTGCTGTACTGGCTGACAGAGGCCATCGGGAACTGCCGATCCGGCCCGATTATATAGGCAAGAACGTACCGACTTCCCGCTCGGAAGAGATTGAAGTTGCGCTCGCTGAGATGGATGGCAAGGATGAAGTGGTTATCATTCAGAATCGGGGTGATCAGGAATGATTACTGCCGCTAATTCCCTCAAAGAACGCAGCCTGTTGGGACTTAAGGATCTGAGCAGGCATGAGATCGAATCCATCCTGGACCGGGCCATGTACTGGGAATCCCAGAGCGAGAAGAGAACCCCGGTTCTGGAATCCAAATTTGTGGCTAACATGTTCTTCGAGAACAGCACACGTACACGCTTTTCTTTTGAAATGGCCCAGAAGCGGCTTGGCGCGCAGGTTCTTAACTTTGCGGCAGCCGCCTCCAGTGTGGCTAAGGGAGAATCTATCTACGACACGGTCCGGACCATCGAGTCCATGGGGATTGACGCAGGTGTCATTCGCCTGAAGCCGGCTGGTGTGCTGCAGCATCTGGCTGAGCATGTTCAGGTGCCGCTGATTAATGCGGGTGACGGTAACAACGAGCATCCGACACAGGCGCTGCTTGATTTGTTCACGATGCGCAAAGCTTTTGGCGAACTGAAAGGACTGAGCGTTTCCATTGTTGGTGATATCGTCCAGAGCCGTGTAGCCCGCTCGAACCTGTGGGCGCTGCAGAAATTCGGAGCTGATGTCCGATTCTGTGCACCTGCGAGCATGCAGGCTCCGGAGCTTGCAGAGCATGCTCCTTATGTAACGATGGAAGAAGCGCTTCAAGCCGATGTGGTTATGATGCTGAGAGTTCAGCTTGAGCGGCATGCCGAAGGGGTGCTGAAGTCGCCGGAGCAATATCGTGAGCAGTATGGCCTGACCGAGGAACGGGCAGCCAAGCTGAATAAAAATACGATTATTATGCACCCGGCACCGGTGAACCGGAATGTAGAGATAGATGATGCGGTTGTTGAAAGTCCGCAGTCAAGAATCTTTCCGCAAATGGTCAACGGGGTTCCGATCCGCATGGCGGTTATGGAACGGGCGATGAAGTAAGGCATACACGACGGTATAAGCAAATCGGATAATCAGAGCGGGGGAGCAGACTATGACACAATGGATTAAGAATGCGAGTGTATTGAACGAAGAAGGACAGCCGGAGAACAAATCGGTCTGGATCGTTAACGGTAAAATCAAAGGCATTTTCAAGGCAGGACAGGAGCCGGATATCGATACACTGGAGGAGCAGTCGGCAGCAGGCAAGACGCTTGAGATTACAGAGGCGGAAGGCAAGCTTCTCGTACCTGGCCTGATCGACATGCATGTGCATCTGCGGGAACCGGGATTTGAGCACAAGGAAACGATAGAAAGCGGATGCCGCTCTGCAGCCAAGGGCGGGTTCACCACGATCGCCTGCATGCCGAACACAAGACCGGTGACCGATAATCCGGATACGGTGCAGCTGGTATTGAACAAAGCTAAAGAAGCCAATGGTGTAAAAGTGCTTCCTTATGCGGCGATTACAAAAAATGAGCTTGGCCGTGAACTGACTGATTTTGAAGCGCTGAAATCTGCCGGAGCTATCGGTTTTACCGACGATGGTGTCGGGGTACAGAATGCGCAGATGATGAAGGATGCCATGCGGCGGGCGGCAGCGCTCGATATGCCCGTCATTGCACACTGCGAGGATGACTCCCTGGTGGAAGGTGCATTCGTGACTGAAGGTGAGTTTGCACGCAAGCTCGGCCTGAAAGGAATTCCGAATGAGTCGGAAGCGATTCATGTCGGCAGGGATATCCTGCTGGCTGAGGCCACGGGTGTTCATTACCATGTGTGCCATGTCAGTACAGAGCAATCGGTACGTCTGCTCCGCCAAGCCAAAGCGATTGGAATCAAGGTGACCGCTGAGGTATGCCCTCATCATCTCATTCTGTCGGACGAAGATATTCCGGGGCTGGATGCCAACTGGAAAATGAACCCGCCGCTGCGCTCGCCGCGCGATGTGGAAGCTTGTATTGAGGGGCTGCTGGACGGAACGCTCGACATGATCGTGACGGACCATGCACCGCACAGTGAAGAGGAGAAAGCTAAAGGCATGGAGCTTGCGCCATTCGGTATCGTTGGTTTTGAGACAGCTTTTCCGCTGCTCTACAGCAAATTCGTCGCAACCGGATTGTGGAGCCTGGACTTCCTTGTCGAGAAAATGACAGCCGCACCAGCCAGAGTGTTTCGCTTGAATATAGGCCTTCTTGAGGAAGGGGCACCTGCTGACCTGACGCTGATCGATCTAGATACCGTGAAGGCGGTAGATCCGCTGACCTTCGAAACGAAAGGACGCAATACGCCGTTCACAGGCTGGAAGCTTCAAGGATGGCCGGTCACGACATGGGTCGACGGTAAAATGATCTGGTCGGAAAACCTTCAATAATTAATAAATACGAATATAGATACAAAGCACGTAAACATAGAGGAGTGAATCGGGATGTTGCAGGCAAGATTGTTGCTTCAGGACGGAACGCTGTTCACCGGCCGCGCATTTGGCGCGGAAGGTGAGAAGACGGGTGAAGTCGTTTTTAATACGGGAATTACAGGCTATCAAGAGGTACTTACAGACCCTTCCTACTGCGGTCAAATTGTTACGATGACGTATCCGCTGATTGGAAACTACGGGATCTCCCGCGACGATTTTGAATCCATTCGGCCTTATGTGCACGGATTTGTGGTCCGCCGCCATGAGCCTGTTCCGAGCAACTGGCGTGCGCAGTACAGCGTCGATGACCTGCTCAAGGAATACGGCATCATCGGTATCAGTGACATTGATACACGAATGCTTACCCGCATCATCCGTCACCACGGCACCATGAAGGGCATTCTGACAACAGGAAACACACCTGTAGAAGAACTGCTGGAACAGATGAATGATACGACGATCGAAGAGCTTCGCAACCAGGTACCGATGACATCGACACCGCATATTTACAGCAGTCCGGGCAGCCGCGAACGCATCGTGCTGATCGACTATGGCGCGAAGAGCGGGATCCTGCGTGAACTGAACAAACGCGACTGTGACGTCGTCGTTGTTCCGCACGATACGACAGCGGATGAAATCCGCCGTCTGGCGCCGGACGGCATTCAGCTGTCCAACGGCCCTGGGGATCCGAAGGATGTCCCGCATGCGGTACAGACCGTTCGTGAACTGCTGGGCGAATACCCGATCTTCGGCATCTGCCTCGGCCATCAATTATTCGCGCTTGCAGCCGGTGCAGACACTGAGAAGCTGAAGTTCGGTCACCGCGGCGGCAATCATCCTGTCAAAGAGCTGGAGAGCGGACGCTGCTATATTACATCCCAGAACCATGGTTACACCGTGAACGAAGCTTCCATTCAGGGAACCGAGCTGGAAGTAACCCATATCAATAACAATGACAAGACCATTGAAGGATTGAAGCACAGCAAGTTTCCGGCATTCTCGGTGCAGTATCACCCGGAAGCGGCTCCGGGTCCGCAGGACAACAGCTACTTGTTCGACCGCTTCCTGGATATGATCCGGGAGCACAAGATCAATCATCCGAAACAGCCGCGCCAGGCGGAGTTTGCCTCAGCCGTGAAAGGGGAATTTTAATATGCCGAAAAACCATGACCTCAAGAAAATACTCGTAATCGGATCCGGTCCGATCGTAATCGGCCAGGCGGCTGAATTCGACTACGCCGGAACCCAGGCATGCCAGGCGCTGAAGGAAGAAGGCGTCGAGGTTGTTCTGATTAACAGCAACCCAGCCACCATTATGACAGATACGAATATGGCGGATAAAGTATATATCGAGCCGATTACACTCGACTTCGTGACCCAAATCATTCGCCAGGAACGTCCTGACGGCCTGCTGCCGACACTGGGCGGTCAGACAGGGTTGAATATGGCAGTTGAGCTGGCCCGTGCGGGTGTTCTTGAACGCGAGAACGTCAAGCTGCTCGGCACGCAGCTGACCTCCATTGAGAAAGCGGAGGATCGCGACTTGTTCCGCAATCTGATGCGAGAGCTGGAACAGCCGGTACCTGAAAGTGTCATCGTAACTACGCTTGAAGAATCCATTGCTTTCGCGAATGAGATCGGTTATCCGATCATCGTGCGTCCTGCGTATACCCTTGGCGGTACAGGAGGCGGTATCTGTGCCAATGAAGAAGAATTGCGGGAGATTGTGGCTTCCGGCCTGCGCTACAGCCCAATCGGACAGTGTCTGGTCGAGAAGAGCATTGCCGGCATGAAGGAAGTAGAATATGAAGTTATGCGTGACGGCAACGATAACTGTATCGTTGTCTGCAATATGGAGAATTTTGATCCGGTTGGCGTACATACGGGGGACAGCATCGTTATGGCACCGAGCCAGACACTGTCTGATCGTGAATATCAGATGCTGCGTTCCGCTTCGCTCAAAATCATCCGCGCCCTGAATATTGAAGGCGGATGTAACGTCCAGTTTGCTCTGGACCCGCACAGCTTCCAATATTATGTTATTGAGGTTAACCCACGTGTCAGCCGCTCTTCGGCCCTGGCATCCAAAGCGACAGGCTACCCGATTGCCAAAATGGCAGCCAAAATTGCGCTCGGGTATACACTGGATGAGATCGTCAATCCGGTTACCGGCCAGACTTACGCTTGCTTTGAACCAACACTCGACTATATTGTCAGCAAAATTCCACGCTGGCCTTTTGATAAATTTACACAAGCCAACCGCAAGCTGGGTACGCAGATGAAAGCCACTGGTGAGGTGATGGCAATTGGCCGGACCTTTGAGGAATCGCTCCACAAGGCTGTCCGCTCACTGGAGATCGGAACACATCGCCTGTATCTGAAAGAAGCAGAGCAGCTGGACCAGGAGACACTGGAGAAACGCCTGGTTCAGCCGGACGATGAGCGCCTGTTCCTGATTGCGGAATCATTCCGCAGAGGTTATACGCTGCAGCAAATCCAGGACCTGACGAAGGTGGACTGGTGGTTCCTGGACAAAATTGAATTCCTGATCGGCTTCGAAGCACGGATTCAGGAAGAAAACGAGCTGTCTTACGAGACGCTGTATCAGGCCAAACGCCTCGGCTTCACGGATCGTGCGATTGCCGAGCTGCGCAGCCAGAATGCAGCTGCAGCAGGCTATACCACGGAAAAGGAGATCCGCCGCCTGCGCGAAGAGAACAATCTGCGTCCGGTATACAAAATGGTAGATACCTGTGCAGCTGAGTTTGAAGCGACAACGCCGTATTATTACTCCACTTATGAAACCGAGAATGAAGTGATTGAATCCTCCAAGGAGAAAATCATTGTACTGGGCTCCGGACCGATCCGGATCGGCCAGGGCATCGAGTTCGACTACTCTACCGTGCATGCGGTATGGGCCATTCAAAAGGCAGGCTACGAAGCAGTCATCATCAATAACAATCCGGAAACGGTCTCCACGGACTTTAACACCTCGGACCGGCTTTACTTTGAACCGCTCTTCTTCGAGGACGTGATGAATGTCATCGAGCAGGAGAAACCGGTGGGTGTCATTGTTCAGTTCGGCGGACAGACCGCAATTAACCTGGCAGCACCGCTTAGTGCAGCAGGTGTGAACATTCTGGGCACCAGCCTGGAGAGCATTGATGAAGCTGAGAACCGCAAGAAATTTGAGCAGCTCCTGCAGCGGCTGAACATCGCCCAGCCTAAAGGCAGCACCGTAACGTCAGTAGATGATGCTGTCGGTACTGCTCAGGGACTCGGCTATCCGGTTCTCGTACGTCCTTCTTATGTGTTGGGCGGCCGTGCCATGGAGATCGTATATTCCGATCAGGAGCTGCTGAGCTACATGGAGCAGGCTGTCAAAATTAATCCGGAACATCCGGTTCTGATTGACCGATACATGCTCGGTAAGGAAGTGGAAGTGGATGCCATCAGTGATGGTGAAACAGTATTGATTCCGGGCATTATGGAGCATGTAGAACGCGCAGGTGTGCACTCCGGTGACTCCATAGCAGTCTATCCGCCGCAGCATCTGGCACAGGAATTGAAGGAGAAGATCGTCGAGATCACCATCAGCATTGCCAAAGAACTGAAAACAATCGGTCTGGTCAACATCCAGTTCGTTATTCATGAGAACCAAGTGTATGTGATTGAGGTCAATCCGCGCTCCTCGCGTACCGTACCTTTCCTGAGCAAGGTGACGAACCTGGCGATGGCCAACCTGGCGACGCAGGCGATCCTGGGTACGAAGCTGAAGGATCTCGGTTATGAGGATGGTCTGTGGCCGGAGAGCGAGCATGTATCTGTCAAAGTACCGGTATTCTCCTTCGCGAAGCTGCGCCGCGTTGAGCCGACCCTCGGTCCTGAAATGAAGTCGACAGGTGAAGTCATGGGACGTGATCCGCAATATGCTAAAGCTCTGTATAAAGGTCTGGTTGGAGCGGGAATGAAGATTCCTTCTACGGGAGCCATTATTGCAACGGTGGCTGATAAGGATAAGGAAGAAGCGACGGAACTGCTGCGTGGATTCTACAGACTGGGCTACAAAATCATCGCTACGGGCGGCACGGCGGAAGCGCTCAAGAAAGCCAATATTCCGGTGACTACCGTGCACAAATTAAGCGAAGGAGAGCCTAATATTTTGGACCTGATCCGTAAAGGTGAAGCAAACTTTGTCTTCAATACGCTGACCAAAGGTAAAACACCGGCACGGGACGGATTCCGTATCCGCCGCGAAGCCGTAGAGAATGGTGTAGTCTGCATGACTTCCCTCGATACGGTACGTGCACTGCTGAATATGCTGGAGACCATTAACTTCTCCTCTCAGGCCATGCCGGCAAGTATCTAATTAGCTGAATGCATTTGAACATGAAGGACATCCATCAGCCGTCAGGCCGGGGATGTCCTTTAAACAGGCCAAATTACCTGCTGTGATACAGAGTTAGACTGAAATTGGGAAGGAATGAGGACATGGAAGCAGCATATCAACAGATGGCCGGGCGCTTGATGATCGCTCTGGACGTTCCGGATGCAGAGCAGGCGCGTCAATTAATGCGTCAATTGGAGGGAATGCCCTGCTATATGAAGGTAGGAATGCAGCTGTTCTACAGCGCGGGTCCAGACCTTATAACTGAAATGAAAGCAATGGGATATTCCGTCTTCCTGGATCTCAAAATGCATGATATCCCGAATACCGTACGCGGAGGGGCTGGCAGTATTACCCGTCTTGGTGTGGACATGTTTAACGTTCATGCGGCAGGCGGAGTTAAAATGATGAAGGCAGCCCGTGAAGGGGCAGCTGAGGCAGCTGAGGCAGCTGGAATCTCTGTTCCGACCATGATTGCCGTAACCCAGCTTACAAGCACGGACCAGGCGACGATGAATAACGAAATCGGGATTGCAGGCACAGTGGAAGAGGCTGTGATCCGGTACGCCGGTTTGACCAAGCAGGCCGGACTCGATGGAGTGGTAGCTTCTCCGCTGGAGGTGGCGGCAATTCAGGCTGCATGCGGAACTGAATTTATCACCGTAACGCCGGGCATTCGTCCGCAAGGGAGCGAACAGGGAGACCAATCACGGGTAACCACACCCGGACAAGCCATTCGCGGCGGCAGCAGCTATATCGTCGTTGGGAGACCCATTACAGCAGCACCCCGTCCGCGGGAAGCCGCTGAACATATAATCAGGGAGATGATGAATCATGACAGCATCTAATACCATTGCAGCACAAATTGCAGCGAGCCTGCTCAAAATCCGGGCGGTAGCACTGCGCCCACAGCAGCCTTTTACATGGACTTCGGGAATTAAATCCCCGATCTATTGTGACAACCGTCTGACGATGTCTTTTCCCGAAGTGCGGGAGCTGATCGCAGAATCTTTTGCCACGGTGATCCGTGAGCAGTATCCGGAGACTCAGGTTATTGCAGGTACCGCGACTGCAGGGATTCCGCATGCGGCCTGGGTGGCCCAGAAGCTGAACCTGCCTATGGCGTATGTACGTGATAAAGCGAAAGGCCATGGAAAAGAAAATCAGATTGAAGGTGTCATTCAGCCGGGGAACAAGGTGATTGTCATTGAAGACCTGATCTCCACTGGCGGCAGCTCGCTCAAGGCGGCTCAGGCTGTACAGGCTGTAGGAGCAGAGCCGCTGGCCGTGCTGGCGATCTTCAGCTATCAGCTGGACCGGGCGGTAGAGGCTTTTGCGGAGGCTGGAATTCCTCTGGACAGCTTGTCCAACTACACGGCACTCATGGAAGTGGCGCTGCAGGAGGGAACGATCCAGGAGAACGAGCTGGAGCTGCTGCAATCGTGGCGGAAGGACCCGTCCAGCTACGGAAACTAAACAAGCGATACCCTTGTACCAGGCCGGGCGTAAGTCCGGCTTGTTTGTCTTGTCTCTTATGGGAATAGGCAAAAGAGAAAAGCAAAACCCCCTTGCCGGGAGCAAGGGGGTTTGATGCTAATTCTAGAATGGGCCCTACAGGACTCGAACCTGTGACCAATCGGTTATGAGCCGACCGCTCTAACCAACTGAGCTAAGGGCCCTTACATGACCTATTCATCTTATAATGGCTGCAAGAGAAATTGGTTGCGGGGGCAGGATTTGAACCTGCGGCCTTCGGGTTATGAGCCCGACGAGCTACCGAGCTGCTCCACCCCGCGTCATTAGAAATTAAAACAGCGACATGAAATAATATACAATATTTTTATCACTCTTGTCAAGCAGGTTAGCAAAAGTAATCTCCTTTGCATGCTGATACTTCAGGGGATAAAACGGACACCGTATCTTCCTCTGCGTGAACGGTACACCTCCACCATTCGCGGGTCATCAAAGCCATAAATCCACCCGTCCTCTTCCAGCCGTTTGGCCAGGCATCCCGCTTGAAATTTGGTCAGGTACAGTTTGCTGAAGTAGACCCAATGCATGCTTTTAGCTCCTTGTTTCGGAATGATAGCTGTATTGTTTCCAGTACAGGGCTATTTTAGCCGGACAGGTTGCCGGAATTTGCAAATTGTCGTAGTGTTAACAAATGGTAATTATGGAGACGACTTTAATATAAAGGGAAGGGAGGCAGCTTATCATACTTATTTTATTTGTTGTGGTGGTAGCTTTTTTCTTCATGTATTTCTTCATGGAGGGAATGAACCCAAAGATTGAAAAGGGATATTCTGTTATGGCTTCGATCTGTTTTGCACTACTGGCTGGACTGCTTAGCTACGGGATTATGAGTGGAAGCTAGAGAAGGGATGAGGCGAATGAACATTAAGCTGGTTCGAGCGGAAGAGTCAGATGCGGAGCTGATTCACAGCATGCAGATCCGTACCTTCCAGCCGCTGCTGGAGATATATCAGGATATGGATACGAACCCGGCAAATGAGAGCATAGAACGTACTATAGCTAGAATCAGGCGCGAGGATGGGGGATATTATTTGATTCTGAGTGAAGGGCAGCCGGCAGGCGCAGTCTGTGTCTATGATAAAGCTCAGACTGCCTCCTCCTATTGGATCAGTCCGATCTTCATTATCAGCGAATATCAGGGCAAAGGGATTGCCCAGGCTGCACTCTCCATGCTGGAGGAACGGTTTCCCAAGGTTCGTGACTGGAACCTGGCAACGATTGCGGAGGAGAAGCGGAACTGCCATTTATATGAGAAGATGGGTTACCAGCGTACGGGTGAACCGAAGCCAATCAACCATAGGGCTTCGCTCGTATTCTATGTGAAGAGGAAACGATGATGAAAAAAACGTTTTGGATACTCATCAGCGTTATCCTGATTTTAAGTTCCACGCTTGCTTATATGCTGTTGAATCAGTATCAGCCCGGGAAGCATACTGGCAGTCAGGTATTCTCATCCATATGGACGAGCAGGATTACAGGCGGGTGAATGAGATGTATGAGCGTTACCAGCAGCGGCATGGAGATCATTTGATGATCATACTGCCAGCTGTCGACAGCTGTCCGACCATTTATAACCTGAGCTCGAATGGCAGGCAGATCGATTGGAGTGTGGATGAGAGCAGAGATATATACAGCGGCGGTGATGTGAAAGTACATAAATATAGCTGCAGCCGCATGAACAAGGATCAGACAGAGTCCAGGATTACATTCTCGGTGTCAGGCTGTGCAGGGTACTCCCCGGATGAGAAGCTGGGAGGTATTACTTTCACGATTCACAAAAAAAACCGCCCGAGGGCGGCAGAATCTTCTCTTCAATCTTTTTCGTTATCCAGAAACCACAGCGGGTCATCGTTATCGACTTCCCCATTGTAATTAATCAGAATTTCTTCGCCGGCCTTAATGTCCGTGTAAGCGAAAAAATCAAAAGAGTGCTTGTCGAAACGGATATCATATTCCGCATTAGGTGTATAGGAGTGGTTAAACAAGCTTCCATAGCCTAACACAATGGCGGTATGATTGGCGCCATAGGAGAAGGCATAGTCATCCAGAATGGTTTTCTCAATATGCTCATGATCTTCGTTCGGGTACGGAATAACAGGTGCACTGTGAAACAGCGTGCCTTTCGGGATATCCTGAACGGCAAATACGCCGCGGTTAAACTCGCCATTGCTAAGATTGGAAATTTTGATTTCGATCATACTGTCACCTGCGCGATCTTTAGTCTATGGATCATGTCGTACGTGTCCATTATAAAAGTGTAACAGTCACCCGGAGAAACAGCAAGCCATTTGCGTCTCGTGTTGAAGCGTTAGAAGACTCTTTAAATTGAATTGAAGTACTCCCAAATCTAATAAACCATTGAAAGGGTCTGCTGTATCGTGAATTGGAAAAATTGGAACGCCACCAGGATTTATATTTTAATGAGCTTTGGCATGTCGCTGGCGAATGCCACCATGTTCACTACATATGCCGTCTATCAGGTGATTTCGCTTGGTCTGACACCGCTGCAGCTGCTGCTGATTGGTGCGGTTCTGGAAGGGACGGTGCTGCTCTTCGAGGGGATCACAGGCATAATCGCAGATGTATACAGCCGCCGTCTGTCTGTGATTATAGGAGTGTTCGTGCTGGGCTTTGGTTTTGTTCTGGAAGGCAGCGCGATTTGGCTCGGGGAATCGATTCCGCTGCTCAGCGCTTTCGTGTGGCTGCTCCTGTCCCAGGTGTTCTTCGGCATTGGGCATACCTTTGTCAGCGGGGCGGATACGGCCTGGATTGTGGATGAAGTGGGAGAAGAACGGATCGGACCGGTTTTTATGAAGGCCAAACGATATGGCTTGATCGGCACCCTGATCGGGATTGTGCTCAGCGTCGGACTCTCCATGTTGATTACGAACCTACCTTACCTGATTGGCGGCCTGATGTATGTGGTTCTCGGCGTGCTGCTTGTTTTTGGTATGAAAGAGACGGCATTTGTCCGTCCTGAAGCAGCCTCAAAAAAGACCCATTGGCGGCATATGCGGCAAACCTGGTTGAGCGGGGCCGGTGTAATCCGCCGTCAGCCTGTGCTGCTGCTGATCTTGCTGGCCACTTTATTTGGCGGCGCGGCAGCTGAAGGGTACGACCGGCTGTGGCAGGCCCATTTGATTCAGGGCATCGGCTTTCCGGAACATATTCCGCTCACAGCAGCAGGCTGGCTGGGGCTGTTCGCATTAGCTTCCACTCTGATTGGGCTGGTTATCATGTGGATTACGGAACAGAAGCTTGATATTGATAACAAACGTACAGCCATGTTTGGGTTGATTTTGCTCCTGCTCCTGCGGATCGGTGCGATCGTGCTGCTGGTGGCAGCCCCTGATTTTGCATGGGCAGTCACGGCGGTGCTGCTGCTTGATCTGGTTATGATCCTTAACGAACCGATCTACAATACGTGGTTAAATTATAATATCCAGGGCAGAACACGGGCGACCGTGCTGTCCATGCTCAGCCAGAGCGATGCGCTGGGACAAACGGCTGGCGGAGCGGCCATAGGCTGGATTGGCAGCCGGTTCTCGCTGCGTGCTTCATTGGTGGCGGCAGCGATGCTGCTGACACCTGTATTAGCGGTATACAGCAGGATTTGGACAAGAGATCGCCAACCGCCTTCCAGCAGGTCTGCAGATATGTAAAGAGAGCCTCATTTTCATGCCGTTTGCAGCAGGACCACTTTTTTCTGTTTTTCCGACAGGGAATGTCATGTATAATAAGGGTCAATACAGTCCGGTTTAGATGAGAAAGTGAGCGAACAACGATGAATGCCAGTACCTTTAATGAAATATACAGTATTATGGAAGAAGCTTTCCCGCCATCAGAGACGCGAACCCGTGAAGGACAGCAGATGCTGCTGGATCATCCCTACTATCAGTTATTGACCGAATGCGATGAGACTGGAAAGGTTGCCGGTTTCCTGGCGGGCTGGGATTTCCCGTCTTTTCGTTTCGTAGAACATCTGGCGGTTAACTCGCAATTAAGAGGGAGAGGCATGGGGCAGAAGCTGCTGACTTGCTTCATGGAGAATGCCGGGAAGCCGATTATACTGGAAGTGGAGCCTGCAACGGATGAGATTACTTCACGCCGGATTAGCTTCTACAAGCGGCTCGGCTTTCACGTGAATGCTATGGGCTATGTCCAGCCGCCGCTGCGTGAGGATCAGCCGGAACTGCCGCTGCTGATCATGAGCTATCCGATACCGCTGAACGAAGAGGAGTTCGCACCGCTGCGAGAGACTTTATATTCCGAAGTGTACAAACTCAGCAGCATGGAGCATGTAGAATTAATAGGTTAAACCTGTATCGGAACTTGCTCTTCAGAAATTCATTCATGGTGCCCCTTGGATCTCCTTGGGGCTTTTGATGTGTATCTCTATGTATTTTTCTGCTTAAAGATCTTTGTTGTACCCGAAGATCTGTTGAGCCGATTTAGAATACGATAAGGAATGGAACCGAGGCATAGGCCTGCGCATATTTATGTATAAATTATGATTTATCTATGCGGAGGGTGTTATATGAGTATTCAACATTCAGAAAACCAGTACCCCATTCTTTATCAGGCTGACCCCAGTGCGGTTACCACATTAAAATCAGTCCGGGACCGGATTCATCACATTTGCAGGACATATGTAAACCGCACCGTGCGTATTCAAACGTTAGATGGTTATATTTACGAAGGCGTTATTGTGCAGTGCGACAGCGGTCATGTATATTTAAGAATTCCCAGTGTCTCAGGGCAGCGCGCTTTATTCGGACCAAGTTCATTTTATGCCAGTCAGGAACAGATCCTTACTTTAGTGCTGTTTGAGCTGCTCGTCATCGTGTTACTGTCCTAGATAGGCCTTAAGAACCTTCTTGATTTATTGATTGCTTTAATAATTTCACAAATCTGGCTTTGGAATGGCGAAGATTTCTGTTTTACCTGACACGGGTTGAGTATGATGAGGTATCAGAATATCGTTGGAGTGGTCCGTTTTGGTTCATGTCCTCCAATCCCAACCCTCTGCTGAAATGAAATTTAAACGTATCTGTTTCTAGGAGCCTACAGCCATGTAAGCTCCTTTTGTTATATTTTTAGATCCAAAAAGTAGCCAGTACAATGACCAAGAGAATGTAAAGAACCAGGATAGTAGTTGTAGATGTTCCTAAACCCAAAACATTACATTGACTCATAAAATCGGCCCCTTTCCTGATTAATGTTTACACCGCATTCTACGCCTGCAGATAAAAAACGATTGGACTAAAGGCCAGGAATATGTACATTTTCTTGTATCACACCTCAAAGCGGGCGCCATCAACTGCTTGAGAACGGAGATCAGTTCGAGCACAGTGCTTTGTAATGCGGTTGTTGATATCAGATATCGGAATAGAATATAAGCTGAATGAACAGATGACTTTTAACCCGTCAGGAAGATACAGCTTTTAGCAGAAAAATTATGTGATATTATTAGAGTAGTACCGAGAGGGGAGAAGAGTATGGAGCATGAAAACACGGGTGAAGGGCACCGTCCATTCTCCAGCCCGGCGGATGCCCAGGGAGTGAAAGCACATTATGATACTAATCTGGGGCAGCGCCAGCATAACGGCGTTAACGGCTTCTTGCGTGAAGCATCCAATTTGCTGATTATGGTCGGCGTGCTTGGCTTGATTTTTGTAATTACACGATGGTTCTAAACAAACAGCCCCTGCTGACTGTAAAGTGCAGCGGGGGCTGTTTTATGTTTTTTATAGACTATTTGGCCACATGAGCCGTTACTTTTTTGGTGGTCACCAGCTTGCCGTCCGGACCATAGGCGCGGACCGTGATGGTAAGGGTTTTACCCCGATAAGGGGCGAAATTAACGGTGGCTTTCCATGGGGCTTGTGAAGCTGTTCCCACGACCTTGCCGCCAATGTCATACGTTACTTTGGATAGCGTTGGAGACCAGCTTTTCACGTAACCATTCAGTTTGACGGTTTCAGCAGGGACGGCTGCAGCAGCCACGCTGCGGTAGCTGACCTTCGAGGAATCGCCTACGCTGCTGAGGTAATAAGCATCGGCTACGCCCTGCTTGTAAGCCTGCAGAAGCTTGTTGTTCGCCGACAGCTGGTAGTATTTAATCCGGTCCGTCTTGTCTGCATTACTGTCAAACCAGAATACGGCTTTGACCTGAGGGTAGAGCAGCGGAAGACTGGCATACAGTTCACGGGTACGGTAGACGGCCCAGTCGGTCTTGTCCTGCTTCTTCTCGGGATACATATACGATACGCCGCCTTCTGTAATCATGATCGGTTTGCGGGCGGCATACCAATTGTAGATGCTGTTCAGCTTGCCAATATGACTGCTGCGGTCCTGACCCTGCTTGAGCGGGTCGCCTGATGGATTGAAGATGGAATACAGGCTGACTCCTACCCAATCGACATAAGCATCGCCTGGATAATAGGACTGGATGGTGCCTTCCGGTTCGCTTCCCGGTGCCCATACCATTGCGACATTGTCAGGGGCATACTTGTGGAACGCATTCGCGACGATGCGGAATTTTTGAATGTACTGTGCTGGCGTTGTATACCAAGGCACCCATTTGCCGTTCATTTCATTGGCAAAACGGAAGAAAATGGGGATTCCGGCTGCGCCGGCATCCTTGGCGAGCTGCTGGAGATAGGCGTCGTCTTTGACATCGTTGATGTTATACGGCTGCATGCCGATCTCAAGCGCGGTTCCGCTCTCCTTGGCTTTTTTGATATAGTTCCCCAGGGAAGAGAGTGAAGAGCCATACGTCATATACGCAAGATAGCCGGCATGTTTTTTGCCTGTCAGCTTGGGGAAACCTTCTGTATAAAAAGGCCGTTGGACGACAGGATCACGTTCAGCATAGGCACCAATATACGCTCCGTTCACCGGTTCCAGCACAGACAGCTTGCGTGCAGGAGTTGGAACAACACTTGTCTCAAAGAACAGCTGGGCTGAGCTGCGCAGCGTGTCTGCTTTTACTTTGACGGCAAGGCTGTTGATGGACTGTCCCGCTTTGGCATAATACAGCGACTCCTGATCCCAGTTCTCTACCGCTTCATCATACTGCTTCAGCTTGGCGTAATCATCGCCGATTCTGCGATACATCTGGCCGGCATTGCCATAGTCCTTCTCCCGGATAAATTCGGGGATAATGGATTTGTATTTGGCAATGGCTGCTGCGTAACTGCCTTTGGCATCCAGCCGCTGTGCTTCCTTGTAGACCGTCCACTTGCTTGCAGCGGAGGCACCGGTCGGCAGGATCAGCGAGGATATTCCCACAACCGCTGCGGTCAGCAGGGTCAGGGCTTTCGTACTCCATTTCAATCTCGGCATTTCTCTAACGCTCCTTTATGTATGTACGGGGACCAGCCTGCTGGCTGCATCCCGCTATATATATATCGGGTGTGCTGGGAGTATTTTCAAGACCTGAAAGGTCATTTGGAGATGATTTTTGGAAGCTGGGTTTGTGATTTGCTGAAAATTAATTTAAAATATTGAAATTAGCGATTTTTTGGAAGGAGTAAGACCATGCCCAGAACACACAGAAAAACATCATTCCTGACCCTGCTGTATCGATTTGTGTTCCTTACAATCGGTTCCGTATTGGCGGCAGTAGGTCTGGATCTCTTCCTCGTGCCGAACGAGGTGCTGGATGGAGGTATTACCGGTCTTTCGATCGTACTGAACAATGTAACTTCACTGCCGCTGGGGGTTTTCCTCTTCGTGCTGAATATCCCCTTCGTATGGCTGGGTTACAAACAGATCGGTAAGACATTTGCCATTTCATCGCTTTATGGCATTATCGTATTGTCTGTCACGACCTCGCTGCTGCATCATTACGAGGCTTTTACCCATGAGAAAATCCTGGCGGTCTTATTCGGAGGACTCATTCTAGGTATTGGTGTAGGGATCGTCATTCGTTTCGGAGGTTCTACAGACGGGGTTGAAATTTCCGCTATTCTGCTCAATAAGAAATTAAAGCTCCCGGTCGGGCAGATCGTGATGTTTATCAACATCTTCATCTTTATCATTGCGGGTTTCGTGATGGGCTGGGATTCTGCAATGTATTCGATCTTCACGTACTATCTGGCCTCCAAGGTGATGGATATCGTAGTGGAGGGCATCAATGACTCCAAATCGGTTACCGTCATATCGGCCGAGTATGAGGAGATTTCGCAGGCGATCATGGATCGTCTGGGCCGAAGTACAACTTATATTTATGGCCGCGGCGGCTATTCGAAGGAAGATACTCAGATCGTCTACTGTGTCGTAACCAGGCTGGAAGTAGCGAAGCTGAAAGGGATCGTGCATGAGATTGATCCGAACGCCTTCATTGCAATTGAACATGTTGCAGATGTGCTGGGCGGCGGTTTTGAGAAAAAGGATATTCACTAAAGTTAATATGTGGATGGGACTCACTGAATACCACTCTTAGAGCAGAAGCTGCTGAGAGTGGTATTTTGCAAATAAGTGTTGTAAGCGCCCTCAACGGGTAATATACTGTTAAGAAAGCGTATACAATTTTAGATGCAGCTGCATTTCCAGCAATAGCACTGCTGATAAGGATACTATGGTTCTCATTAGCTAATGATTTGCCTCCGAATAGACGAAGTATAGTTAGGGAGGGGAATGATCATGAAGAAGGAAGACCTGAATTTACAAATTGCGTTGGAGAATGGGATCCATCAGCCGGATGGCAATGTAGCCGCCGGTCTCATGTGGGGGGCTCTGATCAGTGTTCCGTTGTGGATTTCCATTTTGGGCTGGATTTCAAGTCTGACATAAATGTTTTGGATAACCCCGTTTACGGGGTTTTTTGCTATATATGGGATGAGAGTTTTCAACAAATGGTTAAATATGGGATAATGCAGACAATTCTAATGAAGTTAGAGAGGTGAAAGGGATCCCTATTTCCTCAACGCTGGCCATCTTGTTCTGGATGCTTCTGGCCATTACTTTTTACTTCATTTTGGGCAAATGGATCATTCAGCTGCTGTACCGTTATGTGCTGCGGCGTGAGATCACTCCTAATGGCATCATACTGTTTGTGCTCATCTTTTTGAGTTTGGTTACGATCGCACAGGAATTATTATACGGAAAGTTCCCTGTATTCAGCATCCTGTTATTTATTATTTTCTGCTGTCTTCTGGTCAAAGAGCTTAGTCGTCGTAAAAGATCGTAATCCTTCTGATAAGGCATAACAATACAGCAGGCCTCTCAAGATTCAGAAGCTTGCTGTATTTGGTGTATCCTCATGTATATTGAAATGGCAGGCTATGAACGATCCCGCTTCTTCTTTAATTCCTCAATATCTTCGGGATGGCCTCCAAAATCCTTCTGCAGTTTCTCTACGGATTTACCAACTATGTCTGAGAAGCTATCCGTTGCAGCAGGACGTTCTGAACGGGGATCCGGCAGACTGTCAAATCCAGGAGTTCTGTTATCCAGAGCCTTTTTGTCTTTATTATCCATTCACAATTCCTCCTAGCGGATCTTAAATCGATTTTGCATACCTTGCTAGCACCTATTACTATCTTTTTACACGTTTCTTGACAGCCTGAATCAATAAATCCTGAAATGTACAATCCTGAAGCAATCGAGCCGCTTTTGGTTTATTTGTCCATACTTTGTGGTTATACATATGATAACTTTATTCGACATGTTTAGAGAAAGGGGCTCATATGTCGTGATTGATAATCGTATGGACATCAAGGTTATGTTTACCTGCACCCAATGTGGACAGGAAGTGAGTGTTCCCTTTAACGAAGAGGATGTGGCAGTTCGCACCTGCCCCGCCTGCAAACATACGTACAGCATTATGAAACCAGTCATCGGTGAGGAAATTTTGCTGGATTGGCATCAGGAAGCGCTGATTCAAAAATTGCGAGCCGACAAGACTGAAGAAGATAAAGTGAGTCTGATGCGTCTCGTGGTCAAAGTCATTGAACTGCTGACCTGGCGCGACAAAGGAAATGGGCAGACAGAGGCCATCGAAGCGATGCGGGAATGGCTGATCTTCAACGGTATTCCAAAGCCGCTGACAGAGCTGATTGTATCGAATGAAAACAGGCAGCAGCTCCCTAAAAGCTAAGAACAGCGGGTATATAAAAGTCTCAGGGAAGGATCATATGATCCTTCCCTGAATGTCCTCCAAGCTTAACGATGCTCAATCAGATCGATCGCACCCAATACAATATGGGCGAGACCGAAACCGAGAATGCCGGTTGCCGCCAGTTTGTACTTGCTGCCCAGCATAGCTGCACCAGAAGCCGATACCACAGTACCCAAAACGGTCGGAACCAATCCTTCGCGCATCAGAAACACTCCTCGTGGTTAAGTTTGGCGAGACAGTTGTAGTGTGGTCGGATGGAGTCATTTTATACATGTTTTTTAGGCATTGAACTTTTAATGCCATTTTTATGCTGATTTAATATCTCGTTAATACGAGGGGGTTATGATAACCCTATCAACCCCTATTACATATTGTGGTATATTCACTGCAAGGCTCTGCCGGCTGCAAACGGCGGGGCTTTTTTTATATGTACAGCCAAAATAAAAAAGACCGTCCGAAGACGGTCTTTGTACCCGTGGCGCCTTATATTCATTGATCCGTATCCCGCGCCTCCAGCAGTCTCCTCTTATTTGGAGCTGTTGGATCGGGTAAGGGATACGTTCAACATGTGACTATTAATGTTGACGCACCTCCTTTCCTGATGAGTTCATTCTATCACTATGCTCTTTCGGAAACCAGTGGTTTTGCATTAAAAATAGATGAAAAATGCGAGCTGTTTTACAAGATGATAAATATTCTTTAAGATTTATGTTGGGAAGTTATGTAAAAGAAAGATGTGAGGTGAGACAGAGAAATGAAAAACAAGCTTATGAGCTTGTCTGTGCTGGTCTTTTTTGTTCCTGCCATCATTCTCAGCGTAGTGATGTGGCGGGATTATACCAATGAGATCGGTCGCTCGGTTACGTATACGAAACAGGTCAAGGGCATCTATTATCTGGACAACGGTAAAAAAGTACTGGCTGTCGCCGAATCGTCGAGTGGTCTTGAAGGGCTGCTGTATGATGTGGGTAGCCGTCAAATCCGAAAGGAAATACCTTTGGATTCGGATATGTTCCGGCAGTATAGGGCCTCCTATCAGCAGGACAAACTGGTCATTGCTACGAAGAGCAGTTCAAATGACCTGAGGGTGTATGTGATCGATTCCGCAGGGAACAGTAAGGAACTCGCGCTGAGTACCATCCCCATGCCGAGTTACCTGGAATCCGATGCGCATCTCTGGAGGGGGAGACTTGTGTTTGCGGGCGGCTCAAAAGTGTTTGAGTATGATCTAATTGCTGAAGTGGAAGGGACCAAGCTGCAGACCGTGCGGCTGAATACCCTGAAGAAATTAACGTCCAGGCCTGTTTATATGGACGAAGTCATGAACAGCTATCAACCTGACGAGGTTCCGATGTTCAAATTGGATCTGAAGAACGGAAAACATGCATACATAGGTGGGATTTTAGGTAGCAAAGGGCAATTGGCCGTGTATGAAGAGGCAGGGGATGACCCGTTTGACTCGGATAAAAAGGCACTGAAGGCGATTGCTAAAGGTGTTGGTATTGATCCTACCCGGCTGATGAGAGTCGACAGTAATTACCCCAAACAAGCATATTTCTATAACGCCATTACTGGGAATACTGCAGGAAAGGTGCCTTTGCCGGCAGATCTCTATCAGGCTGAGCTGTACGCTGTGAACGAGCAGGAGATCCTCATCGTAGGAACGACCTCCAAGGATGCTGTGGATGGAACGGAAGCGGCATATCTCTATAATGAACGGACGAAAAAATCCGTAGATGCCACTCCGCTGGCTAAACAGCTGGCTAAGGAGGAGCGGGTCAGCGGCGAAATTGAAGTATATAAGCAAATCGATGACTCCAGAATCTACTATGTGAATCCATCACGTTCTGGCGGTTGGCTGGATCTTGCAAATGGCGAGATGCAGGTTCTGACCAAACCGGAGGTCGAGAGCTGGCAGCATGAGCCCCAGAGCGACAAGCCTTCACTCGAAGGTTTCATGGATTATATCAAAACCTGGAATGCAATCGTGATCAACTGGCTGGTCTGGCTCCTGATTCCGATTGCCATGATTCTCTTTGTCACCCTTGTTCCAAGAGTCATACGCAGCCGGGTACAGCGGCAGCTTCGGAATGGGATTATTCTGCACGGGAAACTGGTGAATATCCGGGAGACAGGGATGCTGGTCAATAACCAGCCGATGGTTCTTTTTACCGTCCAATTCAATTATGAGGGGATGCAGCGCAAGGTGGATATCCGCAAAGTGGTGTCGTACCTTGAATCTCCCAGAGTAGGAGACCCGGTTGTGATCAGTTATAATCCGCGCAAAAATAAAGCAATCTTCGTTACGGAAACAGACCTCCAGCCGGATCTGAATGACCAGCAGGTGATCCAAGGAGCGATTCTGCGTCATATCATCCGGGAAGGAAGCTATGGCCGTGCCCAAGGCTTGCTGCTGCAGTTTGAGGCGGACCAGCAGACCTTTGAGATTCCAGTGATTCAGCCGCAAGGATTCGACTACCGCCTCGGGGAACGCGCGGATCTGATACAGATTGGAGGAGGCGTCCGGCTCCTTCGGTACGGGAACGCGCCGGAATGGTCGGCGGATGAGCAGGTACAGCTTGAGGGAGAAGTGGTTGCTGTCAGTAAGTGTCCGCTCCACAGCCAAGGGAAAACGGTCATGCTGATGGAGCTGTCGGTAGAGGCTGAGGGCAGGCGCCTGCAGAAGACAAGCAGTCCTTATGTACCTCCTGAGGTGGCTGTAGAGGTCGGTACACGTATCCCGATCAGTATGCCGAGGAAGGAGCTGCAGAAAGAGCTGCGTCTGCTGAAAGGCAAGCAGGGAAGCGCTGTTGTCGAGACGGTCTATTACCGTGGAACTGTTGGTGAACGGCCTTATGCAGAAATCATCGCAGAGCGGAATGGACAACGCTACCGGATTGAACAATCAATTGAGCCGTTGTACGGCATTCAACCCGGGGACGAGCTGTGGATGGCTTACGATGAAGCATCCATGGAAGCCACAATGATCAGATATGCATCCAATTCATAAACAGCAGGAGTGATAACCGCATGACATGGGAGCTTAAAACATTCGAGCAGCTGACGAATCTGGAATTATACGCTATTTTGCAGGAACGAACCGCCGTATTCGTGGTTGAACAGCACTGTCCTTATCAAGAAGTAGATGGTAAGGACCCGGCAAGCTATCATCTGTTATACCGGGAGGAAGGGCGGATTCTCGCATATGCGAGGCTGCTGCCTCCTGGGGTATCTTATCCTGAAGCATCCATCGGGCGGGTGATCGTGAAGCAAAGTGCCCGCGGACGGGGACTGGCTAAGGAGCTGCTGAGACGATCAATTGCATTCATTCAGCAGGAGCTGGGGGAGAAGGCTATTAAAATTCAGGCACAGGAATATCTGAAGGACTTTTACGGCTCCTTTGGGTTTGCACCGGTTTCCGGCGTGTATCTGGAGGATGATATTCCGCATGTGGATATGGTGCTGTATCAGGAGTAAATGTTCATAAAGCAGAGCTATAGGAAACAACGGGCAGAAATGTTAACGGTGTGTTGACATTCTGCCCGTTTATATGTTAATATCAATTTCGTTGCCAAAACAAAAGATTTTGCCGGGGTGGCGGAATTGGCAGACGCACAGGACTTAAAATCCTGCGGTAGGTGACTACCGTACGGGTTCGACCCCCGTCCTCGGCATAAGTAAAACAAGGGTTTCAGCTCATTAGGGCTGAAATCCTTGTTTTTTATAATGTGGTTTTGCTAACATTTTGCTAACGGGGCTTCTTTTTCGTGTAGATTCATTGTTTTCTTGGACGCTCATAGTTATGTTTGTATTGGCTTCACATTGAGTTATTAAAGTTCATGCTCTGCGTTTCAAGGATTCTGTCACGTTACAATCTCAGTCGCTGGATTTCTGCTCTAATGGCTTTATTGCGGCAAGTTAAAGTGCTCTCCAGCTATGATCAAGAGCAAGTGCTTAACATGGACTCTGGCAATGTCCTAGAAGCGCAGAAATGATTCCTTCAAATTCAATAAATTCAATAAGTTGCAATTGGCACAGTTTGGCCTACATTTTTTGATTTTTAGAAAATATATCGTTGATCTTTTGTGCTGTATCTTTTTTAGTCTCCATGTCAATGTGCGTATAGGTATTAGCTGTAATGCTGATAGTTGAATGCCCCAGCCATACCTGAATTTCTTTCAGGCTTACACCATTTTTAATCAAGTAACTGGCTGTCGAGTGTCTGAGGTCATGGAACCTGATATGAGGTAATTCATTCTTTGCGAGTATGTCTTTAAATTTATGATTCAGGTATTCTGTCTTCATAGGACTGCCATCAGGCCAGCAACATACAAGACCGCTATCGACGTAATCTTTGCCATATATCAGTTTATTTTTCTTCCGCTGCTTCTTTAGATGTAATAAGTAATCTTCAAGCTTTTCCATCAAAGGCAGAATGCGCTGACTACTATCGCTTTTAGGTCTCTTTACGACGACCTCTTTACCGTACTTTACGCGAACCTCTTTAATCGAAATTGTTTTTTCTTCGAAATTAATGCAATCCCACTTCAACCCAAGCACCTCTGAACGTCGAAGTCCATAATGGGCTGCGAGATACACTGCCGATTCTATCGGTGTACCCAAACAAACTTCAAATAGCTTTTCAAGTTGTTCGACTGTATAGTAACTGGCATTAAACTTCTCCTGTTTTGGAAGTACGATTCGATCAGCGGGATTAAACGAGATTAAATTCATTCGCACTCCAAATTTAAGAGCACTCCTAATATTGGCGTGGTGCCTTCGTAATGTTTTAGCGGATAAACCTTTTATGCCTGTTGAAGGATCACTTTGATGTTTAGTCTCGTAATATTTTTGCAGATGCATAGGTTGTAGTTCTTGTAGCAATACATCATTCTTGCTCATGAAGTATGGGATGATATGCTTTGTTACGATCATTTCATAACCTTCCCAAGTAGTTTCCTCGACCTCGCTTTTAATAACGTTATGAAGCCAATCCAGCATAAAATCAGTGAATTTAAGTTTTCGCTGTGGTAGAACAAAACTGTTATTATCCATCTTCGTAAGCGTCTCTCGCAGAAATTTCTCTGCATCTTTTTTCTTCTCGCACTTAGTATTAATCCATTTTTGCTTCCGCTTTCCGGACTCGTCCTTTGTTTCGACAATGATGTACCAATATTGATTTCGTTTACGTAGACTACCTTTCATGTGCTTCGACCTCCAATATTTTATTGAATATAAAAAGACAGGAGCGTAAATACCCCTGCCTGTGAAACTACTATTTGATTACATGTACTTAGATAAGTTCCATTTGCTCTTTCCTTAGGACTGATACGTCCGCAAGTTCCTTTAACAGTAATAACGTCTAGCAACAAGTTAATCGTCTCTTATTTCATAGTAATAATATGTATCTATCAATTTCTACTGTACGATTCTGAAAATATTGTTCTGTAGCTTTTGCTATTTGTTTATGACTAGTGTAGATGCGCCATGGACTTCAAAATAATATCAAGTTATAGTAAAAATACATATTTCAAAAACCCCAAGGGATTTGTTCATCTGTTATGGCTGTGAAATTGTATACAAATAACCTGCTTACAGACATAAATGTTATTCGATTATCTTAATGTAATAGCGTAAATACTTTTTTACTCAGGACGAAAAAAAGAATTTACGACTTGGATACACTAATTGCTAAAAGGAGATATTGAGATAATAATCAATAATATGTTCAAAAATATTCTTAAAGTGTGATAATGTGATGGGAATTAATTAATAATCATCACACTATCACTGTTTTACGGAGAAGGAGATTTGTTATGGGAAATGAATTGGACCAGTTATCCGTACAGGAATTAATAAAGGAATTCAAAGAAAATTACTCTGATTATGAATTTGATGTAAATGAGAATGGGGAATTTTGCATTATAAAAAACCAAAATTTGAATGCTATAGCAAATTTCAGTCTTATTCCAAAAGGAACTGTCAAAAATGTAGAGGGAAAAACAGGCTCGTTCCTTTTTACGGGACTCATATTCGATGGTCAAAAGACCACGATTTTGCCTGAAATAGAAGTACTTAATAAGGACATTGCAACCAAAAATTGGTTGAGCAATCAGATTCCATTGGGTATGTTTAATATGAACGAGACAAAGGGATATCAGTTATTTAAGAAATTCATCCTTAGATTTCAATCTAAAGAATTGTTAGATGTGTTTGAAGTTGAAAAATCAGGATGGCATTACATAGGTGAGAAATGGGTTTATGTACATAGTGGAGGGACAATCGGTGAAACAAATAAGAGTATTAGGTTAAAAGAAGAGGAATCATACTTGAAGATTGATAATGGAATTACATCCAAAGAAGCGTTTTTGGGAAGCTTGGACATGCTGAATATTTGTGATGCGAAGTTGACTTATGCTCTTTTTTCACTAGTATTGGTGTCAGTTATAACATCGCCGTTAATACAAAATGGTGTAGCACCCAAATTCAGTATGTGGATCGAAGGAAAATCGGGGATGGGGAAAACAAGTTTAACGAAAATTTTCACTCAAATTTTTCAGAATCACAAACTGGTTCATGTGTATGATTTTAAAAAAGACTTAAATAAGAATATTATGAATAGAGATTGTGTTTCAATCTTCGATGACTACGGAACTTCTAAAACAAAAAGGGTTGCTGATTTAACAAATGAAAAAATAGAAAAACTGATAAGAGATATAGGTGACAGGGAACCAAATTCTTATTTTACTGTTCGCCCTGAAGGTATGGTGCTTTTTACTGGCGAGAAATTCATTACCATGGGCAAAGCTGATATAGCATCATCTGCAGGAAGAGTTGTACGTGTACAAATGGACAATTTATTCGATAAAAAGCAAACTTCAACATATGATCCACAGAAGGTAGAGAGATTTAACCGTTTTAAAGAAAGTAATTATTTGCCTACAAGTATGGCTAGTTATTTAAAGTGGATGAGTGAGAAGTTGAATACTCATTTCATAGAAAGTTACCGTAGAGATTTCGAATATTATCGAAATTACTATTCAACAGATCCGAATGTACATAGTAGACAAAAAGACAGTTTTGCTCATCTGACAGTTTCATTTAACTTCTATTTGGCATATGGTTTAGAGAAGGGATATATAACGCCTGAAGAAAATGCTGTCTATGGCGAGAAGGCAAAAAGCGTATTCTTTGAGTTATTAAAGCAGCAGGCAATTTCACCATTTGACCCGGACGTTCAAACATTCCTGGATACACTTGAAGATCTAATTGTACAGGAAACAATCACTGTTACTGTCAGGGGAATCCCTTATACGGAACAGGGCGAAGTGTTGGGGATTGTTGATGGATCTAATAAAACATTAAGTTTGGCATGGCAGCCTGTGTATGATATGGTCGTCAAACATATTTTGGACCAAACTGATAGTTCAGAATTCATAAGTGATATAAAGCTTGGAAAGTTGTTGAAGGAAGCTAATCTTATTTACAGATCGAATGATAGGGTTACAAAACAAGTAACAGGACTGATTGGTCGTGCTATTCAATTCAATACAGATAAGTTTCCTGATTTGATTGAGGCGATTATAGGAATCAATATGAATAGAAAATTTAATATCTTGCTTGATGAATACGAAAAGATTAATGAGATCAATAATCTTAGAGAGGAAGAGAAGAGAAAATATAAGGAAAATAAAAGGGAATTGAAAAAGTTAAAGTCCAGTTTTTTAGAAAAATAGTAAAGACTACTACAACGAGAATTATTTAAATATATTAATTGATTACATTAGCGATTACTTTATTAGCTACTCATGCACTTATTTTATTTAAAAGTAAACATCACCTTGATACTTAGATAATATACCCCCTCCGCCAGTTTATCCTCTGGACTGGGTATCTGTGGAAGGTGGTGGACAGACTGAGCGCTCTCATGATTGTTTATGAGTCGTGCATTGTTTCTTAACTAACAGAAACAGAGTATCATGGAGATCTGTTACTAATATGGAAAGTACCCGTTACTATAAAGTATGACTATATTAAAGAAAAAGCAGGACTCTATTTAGAGCAGTAACTAAATAAAACTATTACTTATTGAATACTGAGTACATTAAAGCGACGCTCGCTGTAATGTACTTTTTTATTGTGTTTATAACATTACCTTGACTTAGATAATACTACCCCTCCACCAATTAGACATCTTATCTAGAGGCCGGAGCGGGTTGAGGAGGTACTGTTATGGTAGACATGATGTATCTAGTGTATAGAATGACTAAAAAAGAATATAACAGTGTTTTTAATTCAATCCAGTCTTACCTAAAACGCTACATTAGCATGAGCCAACTCCGTAAAGATAGATATGATAAAAATGCCTATATTACAAATGCTTTCTCTAAATACGGATTTCAAGAAATTCGATTGCGATCTGCTTCATATGGCTATTGTTCTATAGAGGTACGTTTACGTCCAAAACTTACTATTGATAAAGATGGATATTACTCAGTAACAAAATTATCTGAGTTCCAGGAGGTCCAAAATGTTTTTAATTTTGTATTTAAAGACATTCTTTCCTTGAAAGTCCCTGATTTTTTTTATTGGACAGCAAAAAGAATAGAAGCTGCAGTAGATATAAGACTACCAGAACAATTAATTCCAAAGTATTTAATTTTATTTAAAAGAGGGTATATCCCAGATTATTTCTTAGAAAATGATATAACGAAGAAGTATCTCTCATCGCAAAATAATTTTTACTTGAAGTCAGAAAATAAAACAGTTAATTGGTATAATCGTTATGAAACTCTTTTAAAAAAAGAAAAGGAATCAGGGAAGAAATTTAATGATTTTACCCTGACAAAAGGATTATTTCGATTTGAAACTCAAGTTCGTGATGGAAACGAAAATGTAATGGATATATTAAACCAACAAAGGTTGAAAAATGAAGTAATGAAGTTTTATAACCTAATAGTTGGTAAAGGTGATTACCATTCCTTTGCAAGGGCAGAGCAAATAATAAGTCAAAGTAAACACAACTCTCGTAATCGTCAAGGACTAATTAATATGCTTAAGATGATTGGACATTGTGGAGGAGTCGCTAAAGCAAAAAAATGTTATGTAAATGGTCAAAATGCGAAAGGTTATACTAATAAATTTGGTAAGACAATTAAGAAACTTAGGGATTTGAATATTAACCCTGTATTAATTCCTGAAGAATGGGGAGTAGATTTCATTGAGAATCCTTTTGCGAAAATAGAAAAGGTATTTGAATAAAAGAAGCCCGTCAAAATCACAGACTTCTTTTAGCTATTAATCCTTATTATTCTTCTTTATATTTATCGTATAAATTCTGTGCTGTTTCAACCACATCAAACTTGTTTTCAATTGTTTGACATATAGCATCAACAGCAGATTCCACAACATGTTCCCAAAAGTCACTCATCGCTTATTCCTCCAGTAAATTATTTTGATTTATGTTTCCAAGCTTTAAAGCCGCTGATGGTTCCATATCCAACACCAAATAAATATCCAACAGCGGTTCCTGCGCCTGGCAGTATTGCTGTGCCGACAGCAGCTCCAATTCCACCTCCAATTAGTGCTCTAACAACGGACCGCGCTGAATTTCCGGCAGTTTCAATTACTTTATCTATGGTTTTCACCTCCTTCCTAGGACAAAACATAAATAAACGGGAGAGCAGTTGCTCTTCCCGTGGTAATTTTATTTACTGCCTAGTACTTGAAGATGGATTAAACGCTCGAACTAACTTAAAGAGATAGCCGACTAAGTAAAAAGGTGTTACCGCCCAACCAACAAATACAGACAAGATTATCTTGTAGACGATGTAACTAGAGATCGATGTAAAAACAGTAATGTTACGTTGCAGTTTGCTAATAAATTTCCAACCAAATGGTATAGATAGAAGAATATACAGTTCTATCATTTTGTCCTCCCCCTATAAACTCACCGTTATTCATCTTTAGCATTAACTTGTATGTACCTAATCTTGCTGCTGCTGTCGACACTTAAAACAACCATTGTTGGGATTGCACCGTTATTATAGTCGTAAGAATATTGAGTGGTATCTTGCACCCCAGCAGGTGTTCTAATATACTCACCTAACACTTGATTTGCTTTATTTAAGCTGTCAGACGTTCGAATACCATGGATGTTGAAAATAGAACTTGAAGAAATTATGAGTTGCTTGACCATATTATTTTCATCAACGATTAACTCAAAGCCTTCTTCTAGGGCATACGTTGTTGCTCCCTGAGAGCTCTTTTTATCTTTAATTGTATAAAATGATTCTAATTCTTCTTCAGTGGCCGATAAACCAAGAAGGCTTGAGAGATCGAGTGCAGTTGACTCCATACTAGAATCATAAGCAGAATATTGAATGATGCTGATCTCGTCAGTATCAACTCTTGTGGAGAATACAAGTAAATAATCTTCCTTAGTCAGGTACATGACACTTTTTTTACCGTCCTTTTCTTGAGTGAGATTTGGCTTACCCAAACGTACGATATTATCGGCGAAGGAAGAACCCAATGTAACATCGAAAATTTTGTATGTATCCTTCGAGTTCTCTTTAACTGCATCCTCTTGTAGTGTGATTTCACTTACGCCTTGATTGTTACCACCAACCATAAAACCAGTATTATAAGCTATAGCATAGCCGTCTGAATCATCACGAATAACCTCATTGGGTTCTCCAAACTTCGTAATAATTTCTTCTTTAGTCATCGTTTGCATTTTTGATAACTCGTAAGCTGTTGTTTCATTTCGTGAAGAGAAAATGCTGACAGCAGTGATAACAATAAATAGAGTAAGAATCCAGAACCACAAACGCTTAAGAAGAGGCTTCTTCTTTGTTTTCTTGATCTTTTCGGATTGTAAAGCTTCGATTGAAGACATGCGTTTTGCTCCCTTATTCATCTTTTTATATTCTGTAATCTTTTTTATCGATAATCATGTTTGTATGGTCAATCAAGACTTCTAGCAAGCACTGCTTAATCTGCTCAGGGGTATGAACCGCAGAGGTTTGATTGCAACCCGCTTTTGAACCTCCTCCCTTGGAATCCACTTGAGATAACAAGTCAATCAGAGTAATTCCTAAAGCACTCGATATTTTATCCAAAGTCTTTAGAGTAGGGTTCTTTTCTCCTCGCTCAATTTGACCTATATAGGATGTGTTAACTCCTGCATTTAGTGCAAGTTGCTCCTGACTGAATCCCTTTTTCAACCTTGAAAATCTGATATTTTCTCCAATAGATTCGATGCTGTTCATTTCCCTTCACCCCTAATCAAAACGATAGGATTTTTTGGTAGGAGGCTCAACAGGACATAGTACGGTTTTCAATGCTTATAGTAGTTAATTAATACAGAGTGTGGTTAAACCGTGAATAAAAGTATTCTATAGAGGTCTTTTAATCTGTGAGGAACGTACAAATTGGTTTTAGTAAATTTAGAAATGACCATGCTCTTTTAAACTATAGAAGCGATTGCTACCAATAATTACGTGATCAAGAACTTCTATGCCAAGTATTTCACCGGCGGAGACAAGTCGCTTAGTTAAATTAACGTCTTCCGATGATGGTTCTGGGTCTCCACTCGGGTGATTGTGAACGCAAATTAGGGATGCGCTACAGCGTCGTATTGCCGCATGAAATACTTCTCTCGGATGGGCAATGGTTGCATTAAGAGAGCCTACGGAAATGGTCTCCTTGAAGATGAGTCGATTCTTAGTATTGAGGAAGAGACAGATAAAGTGTTCTTTCTGTTCAAAGCGGAGTTGAGGTTCGACTAGATTGAAGACGTCTTTAGGGCTTTTGATTGCCTCATTGCATTGTTCCGGGTAAACGAGAGCCTTAGCTAGCTTTATCATAGCTGTAATTTGTCGCGCTTTGCCTTTCCCTATACCTCTGACAGATTGTAATTGTTGTTCAGAAGCATTCATTAATTCTATTGTGGTGGGAAAGTTTTTAAGTAAATCTTTGATAAGATAGCTGTCATTTGGTTCTCTTAATGATTCTGATACTAGATTCTTTAGCTCTTGATCCATATACTTGGCCCCTTCTAAAAGTAGTTGTAATGATTCACATTTATAATATAGATTTGAAAACGGGTAGTTCACGAAATTCAACATTTGCCTTAGAAGTGTAATTTAATTTGTTAGGAGAATATTTCTTTTGCATAGTGTTCATGTTTGTTGTAAAATAAGATCCTATGTTTGCGATAAATACTGTCTGTTTTCTTATGTAGCAGCATGTCACTATGCCCTCGTTAAGCACTTTCTTTGGCGTATGCGAAATGTCGAGAGGGGGGTAGCTGGATTCGAGATATTAGGATATAATGGGGTAATAAAATTATTAGGGATTGATTAAATGAAAAATATTAAATTACTGGTTGTACCTTTATATTTGTTTACTATAATCGCTGCTAATGTTGTTACTGCATCAATTGATCCCCTTCAAATCGGGGCATTCATTGTACCTGCAGGTTCTTTTCTCATAGGTTTTACATTTTTTCTTCGAGATTTTGTTCAGAATGCCATAGCCAGAAAAGGTGCATATCTAGCAATGGCCATTGCTGTTATTTTATCGGCACTTACGTCGTATTTTCTTGGAGATACATTATGGATTGTATTTGCTTCAGCAATTACCTTTATCATTTCAGAAACAGCAGATACTGAAATCTATACGCGTTTGAAACTTCCATTGTCAATTAGAGTTTTTTATAGTGGTGTCGTAGGAGGATTCTTGGACAGTGTTGTATTCGTCGTAATAGGTCTTTCTCCATTAGGAGCAGGATTTATTCCGTGGAGTGCGGTGCCGATGGCAATTATTGGGCAAATGATTGTGAAAATTTTGATGCAATTACTAGCAGCAATTGCTATATCAGTTGTTGTAAAAAAACAACGTAAGTTTCAACATCTAAATTGAACTATCCATACAAGCGTATAATTAAAAGAGAACAGAGATCGGCGGCAGCAAAGCGTTGATTTCCGTTCTTTCTTTTTTAGATGGAAGTTGATTATCTTTTCCTTCTTTAAAACAACATTTTAGAGTTTGAAAAGACGTTGTTCACCACTTCTAGTTAATGGGTTCTGCAACTTACTTACAGGTGTACTATAACTGTGGTACTATATAAATCAGATTGTATAAAATTTTCAAGATACTAAGATTCTAAGAAAATAGAGTATTTTTTAAAGGTGGAAGAGTAGCATGGATAAACGCATCCTTGTAGTAACATCGTGTACAGGAGAAAAAAAACAAAAACCAGTGAATCAACTGTTATTAGATGATTTTAAAGATTTAGAAGTACTGAAGAATCGGGAAAGTGAACTTGATAAGTTTACGGCCGGCGAACTATATACGGGCAGTCAGCATGAGGCATTGATGAAAGGGGTTAGACAGTATCGAGATGCTGGTGCAAAAATTGATGTTAATATTCTCTCAGCAGGATATGGTCTGATACCTGAGGAAAAAGAAATCGTCCCGTATGAGGTTACTTTTAACAATATGGATGCTAATTTTATCCGCCGTTGGGCAAAACAACAAGGTGTTACCGAAGATCTTAAAGTGCGAATTCAAAACTATGATTTGATTTTCTTCTTACTTGGCGATAAATATCTTCAGGCAATCGAATGGCCGATTTCAACTCGTGACGATCAAAAACTGATTTTCTTCGCAGGAGAGTCAAGCAAAAAAAGGATATTACTCGAAGATCGAAATTATATGCTAAGTATAGGAGAAAAAGAAGCTAAGAAATTTAAGTTTGGTCTAATTGGTATCAAGGGATTTTTATTTGCACAACTACTAGCAGCAGCTAGAAAGAACCCAGATGAGGTATGGACGGCAATTGACCAGGATCCAGCGTTAATCCGGGAATACATTCTGGATACTATTAACAGTGAAAAGCAATTGGAACTCTTTACCGAAGATAATAGTGGCTTGTTAAAATTTCATTCCGAATTATATCCAGTAGCAGATCATTTGGTAAGTAAGAATTCAGGAAAAGACTTTCATTTCTTTATGCCAGAAAATGATGATCGCGTAGATCCAAATTACGATTTCCTGAAAGATTTTTCTGAAAAAACAAGAAATCCTTTAGTGAATGATGTTTATGCTCATCAATTATTTGATCAACCTCAATATGATGGGATCTTGATTTCTAAAGTTAACATTGATAATGCAACAAAACAAAAACGGAAGTTAATTGAAGAAATGGGAATACGTAAATTTCTTAAACTCCCTGAGAATTATCCAATTATGGGTGACTGTGGGGCTTTTAGTTATATCGATCAAGATGAACCACCGTATAAGACTGAGGAAGTCATTCAATATTACGAAGATCATGAGTTGAACTTTGGTGTATCTATTGATCATCTTATAGTTGGTCCATTTCAAAGAGATGAAAAGATTCGAGACTATAGATACGAAATAACCCTAGAAAACGCAAAGGATTTTATAATAAAACATAGAGAAAAGAACTGTGGATTCTTACCGGTTGGTGTTGTTCAGGGATGGGATCCTGTTTCCTTCAGAAAAGCAATAGAACACGTTATTTCTTTAGGGTACACAAGAGTAGCCCTAGGGGGGCTAGCACGAGAAAAATCTGAAGTGATCTATGAAATCCTTAAAGAAATTTCTCCGTATATTCCAAATGAAGATTTTCGATTGCATCTTTTTGGTGTTGCCCGGGACATGCGAACTATGCGATCATTTCATAAACTTGGAATGACGTCATTTGATTCCGCTTCTCCATTAAGAAGAGCATGGTTGGGAACAGGACATAACTATCATACCGTAGAAGGAAAGCACTATACGGCGATAAGAATCCCCGAAGCAAGTGAAACTACTGGTCGAGTGAAAAAGATGGTACTGGAAGGAAAAGGGGAGTTTTCCCAGTATAAAGTGTTAGAGCAGAAGGCGTTGTCGGCACTTCGCAAATTCGATAGAAAAGAGATCCATATCGATGAAGCATTAAAAGCAATTCTTGAATATGATGAGATGTTAGGAGAAAATAGAGAAGCGCATGAAGATCTTTATTATGAGTTACTCATGGAAAGACCGTGGGAAGAATGCACTTGCCCAATTTGCAGTGCGATTGGGATTGATGTAGTGATATTTAGAGGAAATAATCGTAACCGGCGTAGAGGATTTCATAATACGTATGCATATTACTGTCAAGTAAAAGATATGCGAGAAAAGATGATGAAGGATATTGGTTAAAATAACCTGGTTAGTTAAGCCCCTAGAATAAAAATCTGGGGGCTTTTCTCTGATGGGGGGACAAATGAGCACACTGAATGTAAGTCAATTTATGGAGTTAAAACAAGGGGACTCGAAAATATTTCTTGGAGTAACTACGTTGGGTGATTTAGAAAAAGCTGGATTCAGTTATCTTGATTCTGACTCGAGGTATTTTAATTTCATTGAACTTATATGTAGTGAAGTACATCAAAATTCTTTTCAACAAATTGAATTAGTTGATCCAATTTTAAGATATAATCTTCCGGTTGGAAGAATGGAATTTGAGTACCCGCTTCTCATTGTTTTAGACAATCATTTTTTGCCATTTGTATTAGAAAATGCACTGCTCAAATTTGAAGAGTTTAATGTTGTCATTGAAAAAGGTCCGAAACTTAGTAAGAATTCAACAAAAGTCATGACGTTAGTCTCTTTACGAGAAATTCTTATTCATGTTTTTAAGCATCAAGTCAGCGTGGACGAAAGTAAACAAATGATTACAGCATTAAAAAATTATATTAGAATGTTGCAAGAACGGTTCAGATACCTGGGATATTTGCCAGTTCAATTAAGAATTAAGTATCGAGAAAGGTTTGTAGGTGACCTTAGCTTCGCGTGGGAGATGTATTTGCGATTTTTTTATGATCAATGGTTAGAAAAGACAATAATCAACATACCTGATATTGCGAAAGAGAAACAGTATCAAAGTTGGTCGGGAGAGTTTTTTGATAGAAACAACCCCTTATGGACTAAAACTATCGGTTATAAGAAAAAAGTCAGGCTTAATAAAACTGATAAAGAATCTATTTATAAAATATGGAAAGAATGGATAAGGGAGCCTTGAGTTTCCCTTATTTTTATTATATAAGACTAGCTGCCTTAAATAATATATGCTATTATATAAAAAATCACGTAAAATCACGTAATTAATAAGGGGGATAATTTTACAAATACCTATTTTATGGAGGAAAAGAGAATGGATTTTTATATCAGTTGGTCACACAGTGATGCCAATTTCATCGATTATTTTCCCGATTGTTTTATGCTTGTCAGTGCAGTACCTGACAATCGAGGATCTCTTAGGAGATTTCAAAAGAAACCTCGGAAGTTATTAGTTGATTGTGGTTCAGTCTATTATGTCAAGCAGAAGGAACGTCCTTCATTGAAGGAGGTCTATGATATTCAAGCTTCAATTTATGATGGGTGTCCAGTCTCCACCGAAGTAACGCTTGTCCATTTTGATGAACCTATGTTGTACAAAGAAACGTTAAGCCAGAAATATTATTCAATGGAGCGAACGTTATTTAATGCGAATGAATATATAACGCTTATTAATAGTTTTAAGGATGAAAGATTAAGTTGTATGGGGGTGATTCAAGGGTTTGATGAAGCAAGCATAATATACTCTGCATTTGAACTTCAAAAAATGGGTTATAAAAAGTTCGGTATTGGTTCTTTATTAAAAAAGAATCTTTCAGAACAAATAGCGATTATAAAGCTAGCATCAAATATAGTAGGTGCCTCAAACTTGCATGTTTTTGGAGTGACGGGGTTATTGCCAATTAAAACTATGATTGATCTTGGGATTGCATCGTGCGACTCAACTCGACCAACGATGGCGGCAGCATTTTATCAAGTTTTTTATAGTAATCCTTTTCGAACATTTTATTTAGCAGAGTCTCATGCTAAACCTAGTTCACCGAATCGACTAGAAAGCCCTTTGCCTTGTTTATGCCCAATTTGTAAGAATAATGCAAATGAAATCCTTATCCCATCTCCTAGAGAATATATGAGGTTGCGATCAGTTCATAATTACTTTCATTTGACAGAAGAGATAAATGAAATGAAGAGAAATAAAGGAGTGGTATAAAATTGTTATTCCAGATGTGCTATGGACCAGAAATCCAAATGATATTTGAATCGATCTTGCTTCAACCCGAGAAAACGGTTGGGGACTTAAAGAAGGAGTTTCAGTATGAAGATGATGGGGACATTAAATCACTTATTGAAGGAGTGATCATCTTTTTAGAGCAAGTTAAGTTTATTAGTAGGACGGAGAATGGCATTATTCCCTTAGAAAAGAATTGGGATCGACTTCAATTGTTCAAAAATATTAGAGAAATGTCGAAGAATGAGCCTAACGATTCATTAAATTATGTATTTACAACATTATTTGATCAATTATTTGTTAAACCTGACCAAATGTTTTTAGTGAATATGCATTACCATATTAATAGTAAATTTGAGAAGACCCTTGTTGGACATGAGAAAATTAACGCTTGGAAACGAATGATGGAATGCTTTGGTTTAGGTAGAAGGGTCTACACTGGTTTTTATGCACTTCCACATATTTCATTGTTAAAGGAAATTGTCCAACATATCGGTCCTTGGGAAGGGCCGCTGCATCAATACTGTGAAATTCATATTGACCCTATACTGCCCTGTGTAACAGCAGAAGGAAACGTATATTCGGGCTTGATATTTGGTCTTTCATATTTAAACAGCATCGATTACATAGAGATCTCACAAAAACAAGATCTACCATTCAAATCCTATGGTCCGAATCATGAATGGAATTGGATACATATTAAAGGAGTTGTGTAGAAATGTTGCCTTGCTTAAATAAAAATTCGCTTAAGTTGTTAGCAGGAACAGCGGATCAACGTTACCAGTTTTCTAAAGCCTATTTTAGAAATACACACTTTCCTCAAGTTATGCATAGGTATTTTCAGAATCAGTTAACCGGTGAGGTTAGTGAGAATGAATTGTTTCAAGAATTAACAGAAATTGATGCAAGCGGTAACCGAGTATATTTTATCTTCGGTTCAACAGGTTCTGGTAAGTCAGAGTTATTATGTTGGCTAAAAGACCACTGGGAAACACAAGGAATTGAAAGACCAGTAGTTAGGATTTCACGAACTGAACTAAACCCACAGGTTCTAATAAAGAAATGTTATGATGCACTTGGGATACAGACAGATATTGAAATTAATGAGAATCGATGGAATATTTTATTGAGTAAGCCAATCACAATTATTAATCAGATAGTTTGGTCCACTCTTGCAGAAATGTTCCACTCTGATGAAGATATTGTTCCGTGTGCCTTGTTGTTGCGGCCTATTGTTGAGCAAAACGTAACGAAATTCACAAAACAAATTGAGCGTGGAAATATTAAATCACCCTTGGAGTTAATTAGTCAACAGCAGTTTGAGGAACTTCTTTCAAAAACAACCTTACAGCTATCCATGGATTATGGAAGAGTCAAACAATCGCTTATTAAGAAACTAGATCATTTTTTATTTGAAGGCAAAGAAATTAGTTCCTTATTTAGAAAACTATCCAATATTATTAAAGAAAGAAATATACGTCCGTTGCTACTTATTGATGATTTGGTTCAATCTGTAAATATTTATGCCTCCGATATACTTGACCAATTAATCACTCTTGAAGAAGGAAACTGGGATGTCGTTGTAGGCTTGACTCCAGGTTCTCTTTTAGACTCTACTAAAGGAAGGGATTTGACACAAAGGATCCAAACGTTAGACACAATTGATGATAGGGTAAGGAAACTCTGGCTATCTGATGAATCAGGAAAAGCATTTTATAATTTAAATATTGAGCAAGCAGTGCCATATATGTCGAAATACTTAAATGAACTAAAAGGGGCTGAGGGTTATACATGTTCCATGAACTGCCCTAATTATGGTAATTGCATGAATTTAATACCGGTTAGCGGCCAAAATCTAATTGACGAGAAGCAGGTTTGTCTACTTCCGTTTAATGAACCCATGATTAGAAGAATGTATCGTGCCATTCCAGTTGGTAAAGGAAAACTCCGATATATGATATTAAATACGAAGGAAATACTACGAGCGTTTTATAAGAAAAAAGGAACTAAACTGCAGACCGTTCAACCATTCATTTCACGCGAAAAATTCGCAGAACATTCTGACTTGACGGTAAAGTCTATTGCCGAGTGGTATGGAAGTGAGCAAGAAGATACAATCACGTTACCAGGCTATTTGCTGAAGAAATTTGATGCAGGAGACGATTCCATTACTGTCAAACTATACAATATTCATCAGTTAGATCAAGATAGTAAACCAATGGTGACTCAGGTTAATTATTCACACCCAACTGAGAATATTGTTCGAGATTGGGTGGAAGGGGAAAATGTTAATGTGGAGTTGTTGGAATCTGTCCGACTAGGGATTGCTAGTATCGTACATGAAGTGGTAAAGGCAACAAGTATCCAAAGACCTTTTACTTCAAAATTATCATCAAGTGTACAAAGAAAAGAAGTGGAGAACAGGACACGTTACCCGATCTCTTTTGATTCCTCTGGAGATGGGATTTACATCAAACGATCTTATCCGGTTCTTGAAATCGTGAATTTACAGCAAGAAAAGCCTTCAGAGAGAGCCAGAACCTTTAATAAAATAGCTAATCAAATAGAAACTGCTATGTGGGTTTATCAAACAGAAACTATAGGTGAATCTTGGAAGGAAGAGTTAACGTTAGAATTAGGGCTTCCCCTTCCATATATTGCACTATGTCTAAAACAATGGGTCGGAAAGTGGGCGGAACTATCCCAATTTACATGGTGTCAACATTTGAAATCTCCATTCAACAACCAAGTAAAAGAAATAAGTGAACAGTTCTATCAGGACTGGTTTCTGTTGAGGGACAATATGATTGATCCTGTTCAAGAAACTCTTCAAAATACAATTGATTTTGAGAAATGGATCTTGGCTTTTGCACCTCGTAAAAAGCTAGAACAATACAGCATAAGTGATCACTCGATCAATTCGTTCTTTAACGTATTAAAAAATGACTTTATGGAGTACAAAAAAAAGTTAGAATCTGAAAGCAAGAAAATAAAATTAGAGTATCAAAAATATGTGACGTATTTGGAATCTGTGAAGCATCCGGATCACGCGTCTATATTAATTGAAATAAATAAGATCAAAGACCATGATACTATTGAAGAATATTTCAGTTTAGGTAAGTTGGAGAGATTCATACAGGAAAGCGGATTAGAAAGTAGATATGCTGAAACACTGGCACTTCGAGAAGAGATTGATCAATTGGTTGAAAAAACACAGCATCTTGATAGGCATCTTGAAAGAATATTTTTTGAGTTAACAGGCACTACAGTAGAAACGAAAATCAAAATAGTAATTGGCTGGAGCCAATTAGAGGACCGAATTAAGCAGTGGGAATCATTAAACGAGGGTTTTGCGCAAATTCATCAGACTTTCTTGAAGACACCAATCCATGTGGTCAAACAGATTATCAATTCGAGAATTTCAAATGCCGAAGCAGAACAGGTAAGAACGTTATGGGAATATCTATATAAGACGTATCAGTCGATGCGGGATGCCCACATCATAGATGATGCTTTGTTATCGCATTTGGAGACTTGGGAGATTATTGATTTTTATGAAGTGAAAAAACAAGTGGATGAATTGGAGAAGCGATTAGTAGAAGTGGATGTCATTATCGGAAAACTTCAACTTGATTTAAGCACGGAATCCTTAACCGTAAAAGAGATCATGGAACGAATAGATAAGCAAACGGATATTAGGCCAGCTGTCCGGAAGCAAGTTTATAAACTTTTTAACCAAGGTTCGAGTGTATTACCACAAAAGCAGTGGAGAAAATTAGTAAATGACTTTAGTGTCCAGTTTCCAAATTTATTTGAATCGGTAGAGTTACAGATGGTTATCAAAAAAGTTGACTAACGACCTTAGCTTTGTTCAACTAGTGGTTTAAGTAGGAATTAACAACTCTGAGAGATGATTTCGCCTTGAGAAATCATCTCTTTTTATGTTTCTAAATACTTACAAGATGATCAATTTGACCTATATTACAATGAACGGTGCTCCTCCCATATAGTAAAATGGTCATTAATGGTATAGAATTTACTATTGTTATATATTTGACATCGGGTACGCCTGTTATTGGGTTAATAGGGGGATATTATGTTAACCGATCAAGAGATCAGTGAATTACTAAGTTATCTTGAGGATGAGGAAGCTAAATTACTATCCTGGGGATATGTTGATGGTGGGTTTACAGAAGAGGAACTACATAAAGCTACTACATCGTGGTTAGAAGACAAGAAGTTAAAAACAAATGTTCATGATGCGGTAGATGCTTTAGTCGAGCGAAAGTTAATAGGAGAATATCAGACAAAGCAGGGGACTATGTGGCGAACGCGAATGTCAGAGACGATACGCTTACTAGCTAGACTCCGTCAAATATTTGATACGAAAGAGTGGCCTATAGCATCCACTTTAGTCTCAGATTTTCGTTTTACAACGCGGAAAAGGCGGTATCCTGCACGAAATATTGCTGTTGAGCAAGTGGTCGATGAAGTCATGGAAGAGGCCAATCAAAGACAAGTACAAGCCTTGCAGGCTTTATTAACTCGTGAAAAGCCAATCGAACTGTCGCGGTTTCAAGTAAGTGCAACGAAAAGCCTGTACCGTTCTCTTCAAGAGCAAGATTCGCGTGGGATGATCGTCTGTGCAGGCACTGGAACAGGGAAGACCTTATCGTTTTATATACCAGCTCTCTCGAGTGTTGCTTCATGGATTGAAGCAGGTGAGTTTTGGACAAAAGCTGTAGCGCTATATCCTAGAAATGAACTGCTTAAAGATCAATTTCTGGAAACCTATCAAGAGGCACGTCGACTAGATAACTACTTACTTTCTAAAAAGAAACGAAAAATAAGAATCGGTGCTATTTACAGCAGCGTTCCTTATAACAAACATACACTCAAACAATTCAACTGGTTGAAAAAAGAAGGTCATGGATATGTTTGTCCATATGTGAAGTGTCCAATCGAAGCATGTCAATCGGAAATGGTTTGGAATGATAAGGATATCCAACAATCAAAGGAGCGACTTCACTGTACTGCCTGTGATTTTGTTATAGAAGAAGATGAGATAATATTAACGCGTAATCGAATGAAGAAAGAACCACCTGATGTGTTATTTACGACGACCGAAATGATGAATAAACAAATGAGTGATTTTTCTTCCAGAGAGTTATTCGGGATTGGGGCGGAACGAGCACCACGATTAGTACTACTAGATGAGGTACACACCTATACTGGGATTCATGGGGCACAAGTGGCGCTACTTTTGCGACGGTGGAAACATGCGTTACGATCACCGCTTCATTTTACAGGCTTATCAGCTACCTTGGAGGATGCGCAAGCTTTTTTTGGTCAATTAATCGATATTGCTCCATCTTTTGTTGAGGAAATTAATGTTGGTACGGATTTGGTTGAAGAGGGGAAAGAATATCAATTGATATTGCGAGGCGACCCTAGTTCGGGCACTGCCCTTCTTTCGGCAACGATCCAGACAGCTATGCTGATGCGTCGTGCGTTGGATCTGGATGGAAAACGTCCATCGGGTTCCATGTTTGGCTCTAAAGTCTTCCTGTTTACGGATGATTTGGATATTACGAATCGCTTGTATGATTCCTTACGTGATGCGGAAGGGTACGACAAAAGAGGTAGACGTCGTAAGCATCCACTCGCTGCAACGCGAATACATCAGAATTTTTCAGATTCTTCTGTAGCACTTCAGCAGGGGCAATCTTGGTTAATGGCAGAGAAGATTGGCCACAATTTAACGACTCCTATCAAACTTGGACGCACGAGTTCTCAAGATACAGGTGTAGATACTGATGCACAACTCGTAGTGGCGACTGCATCACTCGAAGTTGGTTTTAACGATCCTCAGGTAGGCGCGGTCATTCAACATAAAGCACCTGTGGATCTGGCCTCCTTTCTCCAGCGTAAAGGAAGAGCGGGCCGTCGGAGAGGAATGCGTCCATGGACAATTACGGTGCTGTCCGATTTTGGGCGTGATAGAGTCTTGTACCAAGGATACGAGATGCTGCTAGATCCCGTTTTAAAGGGAAGAAACCTCCCCCTTCATAATAGGTACGTACTTCGTATGCAGTCTGTATATGCCTTCATGGACTGGTTGACAGAAGAACTGCAGAGACGAAAGTATTTTAATCAGGGATCCCTATGGGGAGATTTTGCAGAACCAAACAAAGGTGAATATGTACAAAAAAGGCAACAGGCAGCCTCTGAGATCATTGATGAAGTTCTTTGTGAAACAAAAACAAGACTCAGAATGGAAGATTATTTAAAAGAAGCATTATCCATTTCTGAAGAGGAACTGTACGTCTTGCTTTGGGAACCGCCACGCTCTCTAATGCTTAGTGTACTCCCAACCCTTTATCGTCGCTTAAAGACTAATTGGAACCGGTATCCCCAAAAGGATAATACGAAAGAACGATACATTGCGAGGCATCCGTTACCAGAATTTATTCCACATGCATTGTTTAGTGATCTGACACTACCTGAAATTGGGATCATTTTAGAAGGTGAGGAGGAAGGCGAGGGGCCACCCATTATGCCGATTGTCCAAGCCTTAAAATCATTTGCTCCTGGCAAGGTTAGTCGGAGATTTGGTAATAAACAAATGAAACAGTCTCACTGGATTGCTCCGTCATCATTAGAGGAATCCTCCCAACCTTATTCCCTGGACATTCAACTGTTTTGTCCAGAGTATGAGGAGTTAGGTACGGTCTCTTATGTGGAGTCTGATGGTACAGTTGTAGATCTTCCGTGTATTCGCCCGTGGACACTACAGTTAACGAATACGCCTTCCCACGTGGGGACGACTTCTAATGCCACATTAATCTGGAATAGCCAGTTAAACGCGATGCATGTGGAAGACAATGAAAGCGTAATGGCTAAAATACCAAGTGGAACCGTCTGGTACCAGCGCGTTCAGGGTGTTTATTTTTACACCCATAGTCGACAATCTGCTGTGATTGTAAAACGATTTACAACAGGTTCGGAGGCGAATATTCACCATCACCAGTCCATAAAGTCTGATATTCGAATGAATTTTGTTCGTAATGATCAACCAGTTGCACTTGGTTTCATGTTGGAAGCAGACGGCATTCATTTTAAAATTAATTTGCCAAGTGACGATGAGTTATATCTGACAGAGGATTTTCCAGATAAATTGCAATCGTTCCGCTCCCTTTATTTTCAACATGGCGTGATAGAAGATGATCGATTGAAAGGGATTGCGAATTCTTTTCAATTAGAAAGACTTACAGAAACCTATCTAAGCGCACTGGCAGCCACAGCGATTAAACAGGAGTGCTCGATTGAAGAAGCATTCCATTTGCTTCAACGTGCTTCCTTTAGTGTGGTTTGTGGCAAAGTCCTTCAGGTCATCTTTAAAACAAAAAAGATTGAAAAGGGAAGAGATGAAGAAGAGGATCAAGAAGATAGTGAATTGAATGATCACGTCTATCAACGAGCTCATGAAGAGGTATTGTTACTTTGTGAGAGAGAAGATGTTGAACAAGTTATTTATTCACATGTCCCTAAGCTATGGTCTGACTTAGATGATCAAAGTTATACATGGGCTCGAATGCGCTGGTTGACTACATTTGGAGCAGCGATATTACAAGCTTGCAAAGAAATGAGTAACCAGCACACGCAAGATGATTTGATAATGGATGTAAATATGGAATCCACAGAGAAGCAAACAGCAGCAGACATTTGGATCACGGAATCCACCTCCGGGGGTGGTGGGATCATAGAAGATATTTTGCAGAAGTATCAAGCCGATCCGCGGCGTTTCTTTGGTCTCATTGAAAGTGCACTAGGTCCAACGGATATGGAGTTAATCGATGCCGAGATGACACGAACACTATCCCTTCGGAAAACAGATGTTAAATTACAGAAACATTTTGCAAATGTGCGTGATCTGAATGGTAATAGTCATTCCTCCGAAACGTTGGCGTCTTTGCAGCGTTACATGCGAGGAAAAGGCATTTTGGTGACACATGCCGTAATGAACTCCTTATACAACCGTATTCTTCGACCGGGTTCGAATGAATTAACCGATGCTTTTATTGAAGGTTTAATGGTGCTGTGGAAAAATGAAGAGCAACGATTAGGAATCTGCATGGATATCCGCGTATTTGGATACGTATTTAGCAGTTCTGAGACGATTGTGAACCATTTTAAAAAGGCGCTAAGTCATATTGATCAGCATGCTTTGCGGGATCCGAACTGGAGATTCCATGTCATTGTCGGTTTACTCTGGCCAAGAGGAAACCAAGTAAGAACGCGGGCATTATTACCGAATAACCAGTTTGCTAAATATCCGCCAACGGACCGGGAACTCGTTTTGCATGGCATTGTAGGACTAGAAACGGTAATGCTGTCTGAATCCAGTTGGTGGGAGAAATTAATCACCCGTCTACAGCAAATAGGAACTGTGCGTTTAATGGCAAACCCCGAAGAAAGTGATCTTCTCCAACAAGCTTTGCTTCGTTTAGCAAGCGAACCGATTGAAGTTGGTTTTTTACATGTGTATCCACGCGTTGCAGGTTTAAAGAGGGAAGCAGATGCTATTTCTGCTACGTTGGATATACGGGAGGTTTAAGTTATGACAAGACGGTATATACATTCATCAAAAAGCACATGGGAAATTTCCGATCTGCTTCAAAGTATTTTTGTGTCTGAGTTACTCAATCCTAGTCATTCTTTGTGGATTGTATCTCCATGGATTTCGGATATCCCAGTTATTGATAATCGATCGAATCAGTTTGTTACGATTGAACCGGAATGGGCAAATCGAATGGTATTACTTTCTGAGGTGATCGCTAAACTGATCGATCTAGGCACTCGTGTAATTGTTGGATTAAAAAAAGATGAACCCCACAACCCTGCTTTTATCTCGAAACTAGAACAGCGAATTGGAAACTCACCTTATTTGCGTGTGATTCCGCGCAGTTTGCTTCACGCAAAGGGGATTATCAGCGATCGGTTTTATTTAAGTGGATCCATGAATATCACATTCAATGGCATCTCCTTAAATGAGGAAACCGTCCTCTTTGTGACGGATATGGAAGAAGTCGCGCTTAATCGAATCGCGTTCAAAGATATGTGGGGGGTAATAGACTAATGGTGAACTTTGCCCCTCAGATGCAAGCCTTTTTGGAAGTATTCTTTGGTAACAGTAACCGGGCAACATTAGCCAGTATAAATGTCCCGGATTCCAATCATGCGAAGAAGATAAAACCTTTTGTAGATAGACTGTCATCAGACAATCCTTTGCCAAGCGTCATCCCATTTATTGATTCTGATAACAAAGTGACATGGTTTGGGTTAGCTTTTGACGAGAATCAGTTTTCGATGCTCGGTGATAGTTTATATGCATTTTTAGGCCCAAGTTTCTCTACATTTCATCGAGGGGAACAAAAGGTATATAAACATAGCATGATACCGCATGTTGAACAGATTACGAAGGGCCATTACTTTATGTTTGAGGCAGATGGTAAAGAGGTCCATTCACAATTAACGAAGATGTTCGGTGTTTGGGAGCGTCGCCCGAAGGGGCGTAAAAAACTTAATCAAAATATCGATCAACTTTTAAGGGATTTCTATACAGCCCTTGAAGTAAAGAATCAAGTCGATGCTGAAGTTTCTCTGCAATCCATTCGGGATCTGGGACAGTTTAATGCTCAGAATTTTAAGTTTTTACAGATTCAATACCTATCTGCTTTTCAATTATGGGATGATCTATTTGCATTGCCAGGCATAACAGATGTGATTATCGCGCGTAGACCGCTTGCAGTCACGGAAGCATTACTGTCTGGCATCTACGCGCAACATATCGCTCCATATGAAGATAAAAACGATATTGATGGTGCAATGGAGCACTTTAGAAAAGAGCCGTGGCCGTCCTATAGTGCATTGTTTCAATATCGTCGAGTATCGAAGAATGAAGATGTGTTGAAGTGTTATGCTGTACATGCGGTTGCCCTGTCTTCAAAACAATATGACATCTCGGAATTGAAAAGTAGTCTAAGGGATCCTTTCTATCAAGAACTGCTGACGCATATTACACCACAACTACAAAAGAGCACCAGCCATGCTGATCCGTATAAACAAGCACAAGTGGAAATGGAAAATGGTCGTACGGAGCAAGCATTCAAGCTACTCCTTACCTTGCCGGTTGGTGTTCAGCGAACGATGGGATTATTGAATTGTGCACTTGATTTACTTGACTTATCTTCCATTAAAGTTGCCTTGGATGCATATGAAGAGTTGGAATCGGAAGAAAAACAAAAAGTTCGCGCAACACAGCGAATGCAAAATATTCTACAGAAATTGCAAACTTTTGGACAAGACACCATTAGTCGGGTTCCAGGTAATTGGATCGATTGGATTCATCAGTTAGAAGAGATGGAAGTTGGCGTTTCATCGGAAATTGCAAGGCAAGGTGCAGTTCAATGGGAGATGACTCAATTAATCGAACAAGATCCTGGTTTAACGGAACTCTACACTTCCCTTTGTAACATGGATGTATCACAACAGACAAAGATGATATATGCTATTTCACATTTGATATCCTTCTTTCGTAAAGATGAGTACTGGCCACGCTTGGAATGGAAACGAATTTATCTTTGGTTGTCGACTTATCTCTTGAAGAGTTCTTGTGGTGCGCACGCGGATCTTACCTTGTTTAATTCTGTTTTTAAGGCATTAAATACGGTTGGATTAGAAGTAGAAGAATATTGTGATCTGATGGAGCACCTTTTACCATGGATGGAGAAGAATGCTTCAACCAGTCAGACTGAAACTATAATGGAAACGTGTGAATGTATAGTTACAGCGCCTTATCGTGAGTTCCAACTTCATTTGCCTCTTCTACAACTCGTTGAGTCTCGTATGAAGGCTGCTTCACCGAAAAAGTGGCAGAGTGTACGGGAATCACTTGCACCAAGGAATTGGCATGAGTGGTTTTATGGAATGAAGGAGCAAAAGGCTCCTACAGACGCCTTATTTGCTTATCTGCCAGATCATGATGCAATGGAATGAAGTCTTACACAAATTGAAAAGATGTCTGACCATCTGACTGAACTTTATGTAGATGAACAAACTCGCATGTTAGAGATACTCGTCCCGCGATTAATCGATAATACGTTGACTGCTCCAAGTTTTCCAAGGAAAGAAATGGAAGGGGATATATGAGACATTACTAACGTTGATGGACCAAAGCTTAAGTCGGAATGAGATCAACACCTTACAATTTAATCGCTTAATTGATGGATTGCTTCGTATGAGACCGGATGCAGCGGATCAACGTTGTAGCTAAAAGTTGGTTTGATGTAACACCATTTCCAGCTCTTTCCGATTTACTGCTCGATGCAGTGGATCTGTTCGTAGATTCACCACTTGAAAATGATAAAATGAGGGAGCTTTGGAATAATTGGGACCAGTCATTGATCCAACATATTCTTCAAGGGAAGCCGTCGCATATTCAAAAATGGTATCGATTAGGGGAATGGGTTAACGGTTATTATGAAACCATGAGAGTGCTTGAAGTAGGGTTGAGTAATATTACTAAGCAAGAAGATCCCCTACTTAATCTGAACAATCAAGTGATCACCATATTCACCTTACTTGAGAAACCAGCGAAACGGGCCTCTGAATATCTTCAATCAAGAAACCCAACTTTAAAGATACGCCTTTGTTTGGACGATCGGTTAACTGATCGTGCAAAAGAGTATGCTCGTAATTCAGATATATCGGTTATTGTGACGACGCATATCTCTCATGCTTTGACTTATGGGATAGGAGACTACCTAACTGCAACTCCCGTATACCCGCGTAGTTCTGGTGAATCAGCCATTATTGATGCGATCGAACAGTATGCAGAGAAAATGATGGAAGAGAACTTGCTGATTAATTAATTCTTTTTATAGAATCACGGTTTGAACAAGATGGTTGACAGCTACTAGGGTCTGTGATAAATTTGGGGATGTTAGGGTGAGGTGGTGAATAAAGCCTCACTGAACTAATGTTGGATAATTAAATAGGAATAGAGTCGGGTGTGATCAACGACTCTTAACGCGGAGTTATGGTGATGTTAGTTGACCATAACTCCGCTTTTTGCTTTGGTAAATCTTTGCTGGATTCCCTTGCTTTAGACTCTTAATCTAGTAATAAGGTCATTGTTTTTGTTGAATCTTTAGTTCCAAAGTATCGTAATACGGTGTAGACTTAGATAGGTAGGCTGCAACTAGAATTGGTATATAAAGGTGGATGTGACATGGAGATTGGCATGTATGTACGTTGTCCTGTAGAATTCGAATACCCCGATCTACCAAGACGATTCGCAATTGGGCGAATTGTGCGCGTTAATGCTGCGCAAGGAGAGGTCATGGTAGATTTCTTTTTTCCAGGCGATTCAGGTTTAATGCACGAAGCATATCGAATCCCAAAGGTAGAGACTTATTCCTTGAATCAAATTAATAGAAGCAAAATATTGCCGCAATCTCCGTTCCATCTCGTAAATTCGCGCAAAAAGGGGATTGTTTTATCATATTCGCATTCTGATTGGAAGGGCTACTACTATTACTTTGTCCAATTTGAAGGCGATAGTGAGATTAGCTGTATGTCAGAAGGGGAGTTGGTTGTTCCCATTACCCGTGGAGATATGGATGTGTTGAGTAGCTTTGAAAATTATGAATTTCATAATCCTCAATGGTTTCTACATCGCCAAGTTGTAGCAGACTCCTTACATACATTACGAAATGCGACGTTCGGATTTGAAACGTTGATCGGCTCCCGTGTGTTTTTAATGGAACATCAAATTGATACTATTATACGAGCCATATCGGAAGATCCTTGTCGCTTTATGTTAGCGGACGAAGTTGGTCTTGGTAAAACGATTGAGGCTGCCGTCATTATGAAAGGATTACAGAAGCGACTGGGTCAAATAAGTATTGTTCTCATTGTACCTGAATCGCTCCTCTATCAATGGCGTAATGAGTTGAGTTATAAATTCTGGACTGATTTTGAGGTGTATGACGGAAAGCCAGAACAGTTGCATGAGAATCTGTTGCTTTTCCCTCTTGAGAAGGTGAATTCTAAGGATGGAAAGCAATTGCTCCAGAGAAAGTGGGATCTGTGTATTGTTGATGAAACCCACCGACTTCTCACGATGGACACAGAGTACGAGAGCATTTATAAGTTCAGTCGTACGGTCCCGCATCTGTTGCTACTAAGTGCGACACCGATTCAATCGAGACAGGTTGAATTTTTACGTCTGGTCCGTTTACTTGATCCTCCAAAGTATAGTCGCATGACTGAAAGTCAGTTTGGGCAATTGCTGGAAAAACAAGCGTTTTTACGTAGAAAGGTGCATCGCATGATGCAAGACCTAACTTCGTATTACGAAGATGAACTAGCAGAAGATTTTGAAGACGATCTTGACGATGTCGCCAAGTCATTGGAAGATTCGAATTTTCAAAAACTTGTGAATTCCATCGATATAAGAAGTGAAGATGAAGGGTTGTCTCAAGTAAAACTGGCCCTTGCATATTTAGGGGAGCATTATCAAATTGAGCGCAAAATACTTCGCCATCGTCGGAAAGAAATTGCAAAGTATCTTGGTGACCGGACACTTTATGAGGATACCTATGTCATGAAAGGTTCAGATGAGAAGTATCACGAGAGTGATACATATGATGCAATAATTGATTATTTGGAGTTTATCAAAGAATCAGATTCAGATTCGAGTGTTGGGGACTATCAGCGATGGTTACTTTCTGCTATGTTTAGCTCCCCCTGGGCACTTGAAGCGGCTATTACCAGTCGAAAAGATATCATTACCAAAAAGGCACATAGCAAAGGTAAGGGTATCCCACAACAGTTCCCGATTTTAAAAGGTGAAGAAGAATATTTGGATAGCCTTAAAACAAACGTGGGACGCTGGCGTCAGGCAGCCGAATCTGAGCTGAAGAGGGTAAAGGAATGTTACGATGATCCAGATCTGATTCAAGGTCGTCTTATGAAGGTGATGGATCATATTCTTCAGGAAACAGTAGACGAGAAAGTTGTTGTTTTTGCTTCTTGGACGGAGACTTTACTGCCACTTGAGAAAGCATTAGCGGATCACTTCAATAAAGACGCCGTTCGAGGTTTCTATGCGGGAATGACAGATAAAGAACTACAAGCGGCGGTGGACGATTTTCAGAATAATCCAAACTGCCGATTTATGTTGTGTGATCCTCTTGGAGGCGAAGGTCGAAATTTCCAAATGGCAGATCGTATTATACATATTGATATCCCGTGGAACCCTTCTGAACTCGAGCAACGAATTGGTCGTCTAGATCGTATTGGTCGCACAGGAAACGTCCTATCTGTCGTGGTGTACTCGGAGGGGACCATTGAAGAACAGTTACTCCAAATATGGCGTGATGGACTTCAAATCTTTAACGAATCACTCAGTGGAATCGAAATTGCGATCCATGATATTCAAAACGAAATGACATCGGCACTTGCTCGGGACTTGCGTTATGGTCTTCAGGATGTGATGCCTTCCATGAACGATATGTTAGGCAGAATGCGTGAGCGTGTACAGGAAGAACGATATTTTGATATGGCGCGCCAATTAGATCGTCACGTCCAAGAGCAACTTTCAAATCTCATTACGAAGTTTGATGCAGACGGTGGCATGAAACTTGCAGATACAATGATGAAATGGGCATACATGACCGGACTACACGGGAATTCGATAGAAGGTGGTCAAGTAGTCATGTTTGATAAAAATAGAGCTGTTCCAAAATCCATGGTTCGTACGTTATTACTACAACCAGACAATTCGGAGTTGCTGGATAAGTCCGGTAAAGTTGGACAGGTTCGCGGTACCTTTAGGCGTGAAGTGGCCGTAGCTCGTGAGAAACTCTCGTTTTTCGCTCCAGGCAACAGCATGTTTGATGCCATTGTCAATAATGCGCAGGAGACAGACTGGGGTAGGTCTACGGCTCTTGAAATCCCTCATGCGGATTTTGATTGGGAAGGGATCGTTTATACGTGGTCGGTATCGCTTAACCCTAACAACTTACTTGCTCTAAAGGAACCATTGGAACATCTGGTGCATGCGCAAGGATATACCCCATTAGAGCATTTTATAACGGCAGAAGCCCTTGTTCCCGGACAGGAAGGACAAAATTCAGATGTTCTTAGCATGATGCTGTCTGGAAGCATTAGAAAAGCAACTCACTTGGGTAAACGTGAAGGCAACAAGGTTAAGGAATTCGTGGAGCAATATCCACCGGATATTTGGTCAGATCTGATCCGCCGTACGAGTGAACAAAGCAAAAGGAAATTTGAACAGTACGTTAAGGAGCGCGTTGATGTTTCTCGTGCTGAGAATGATTTTGGACGCAAACTAAATGCGATGCGCGCAGCAAACTTGTATTTTGGGCAGGAAAAACACTCGGAGGCTGCAATTGGACGATTATCGAACATTTACCAGGCTCTATTGGAAGGACTTCGTCATCCTGTCATGCGTTTGGAATCTATGGCTTATGTGAGGCTGGTGAAACGGAATGAATCGATGTTATGAAATAGCTGAAGAGGCGCTCCAAGGTCGTTTAACACCAGAGACTGCGCTCCAGAAGCTAGAGAAAATAAGGAATGAAAAGACAGTGTCGACGGAACTGCGTTCCGCCACCTCCTGTCTAGTTAGACTCTTCCAATCCATGTCGAGCATTTCATTGAAACAGGCAACGGCGATGGATCTTGCGAGTCATCTCCGTCAATTCATCTTAACGTTCCAACGAAAAATTGTGATTAGTAAAGAATGGATTAAAAGTATTCAACCAGTCGCAGAGAAGTTCGGGTTAGTTATGTACAGTGATGGGGAGACGGATGTAAACACACAAGTGAATGGGGGGTATCCAGATTGGATAAGTTCCCCAGAGGCCGTAAATGATGCCTATCAGTTAAAAGTACGAAAGCAGAGGGATCAGGTTTTAGGGGATGGTGTTCTTCATAGTATGACACAATTTACCCACTACCAATCTCGGACGCAGAAGCAGTTGGTTCAATCTGCGATGCAGATGCTGCCTGGAGAAACGCTAACGATTTGTTTACCGACAGGTGGAGGAAAGAGTCTCGTTAGTCTTCTTCCTACTTTTTTTGACACGGAGGGAGGAACGCTTAAAGGAGGCATTCGTGAGACATCTGGAATCACAGTTGTTGTTGTACCTACAGTTGGGCTTGCCATCGATCAAAAAAATGCAGCAAGTAAATATTTCAATGCTAGGGAAGAAAAATACCGGCCACAGGCTTATCGATCGGAAATGCCGCAAGCGGAGAAAGATTTGATCTTTGAAGGAGTAAAGGAAGGGACGATCCCTCTCTTATTTACCTCTCCAGAGTCGCTTGTCTTAGGTCCACTCGGTCAAATCCTACTAACATCGGCCGCTAGAGGCCAAGTTAATCGGTTTGTTATTGATGAGGCTCATATTGTTGTTGACTGGGGAAACAGTTTTCGAACGGGATTCCAGTTGCTATCAGCCTATCATAAGCAACTACTCGAAAGAAGTAGTGGAAAGGTAAAGACGATTTTAATGTCTGCCACACTGACACCATGGACTTCTAAGGTATTGAAAGACCTGTTCGGAGTAGAAGGTAAATATACAGAGGTTCGTTGTGATGGCCTTCGTTATGAGCCTGCCTACATGGTGGATAAAGCTATAACTGAAGAAAATCGATTTGCGAAAATAACGAGGGGAATAGGCTTTTTGCCTAGACCACTGATCTTATATGTCAATACCATTGAGCATGCTACAAAATGGGTCGAGCGTTTAAAGGATGAAGGTTATTCGCGTGTTAATCAGTTTACCGGCGATACCAAAGATAATGAGCGAAGAGAACTTCTTCGTCAATGGAATGAAAATAGCATCGACATTATGGTTGCTACAAGTGCATTCGGCATGGGTGTAGATAAAGCAGATGTTCGGACTATTATTCATTGTGGGATACCTGAGAGTTTAAATCGATACTATCAGGAGGTAGGCCGTAGTGGACGCGATGGCTTTGCATCCGTTAGCTTAGTATGCTACATCAAAAATGATATCGAAATCGTTCGAGGTCAAGTTTCTAGGCAGTTTCTTACAGCGGAGCTTCTCGTCGATCGGTGGATGGCCCTTTTTGAGAATGCCGAACCAGGTGAACGAGCAGACGAGATGTGGCTCAATATGGCCACCCAGCGAGAGAAGCTCAAGGATACGGTTTCCGGGGCGAGAAATGAGAATTGGAACGTTGCAACCGTCTTACTTATGGTACGTAATGGATTGCTTGAATTAGTTGAGTTTGAACGTTCAGAAGTAGATACATCAAATGTACCTCGTTTAAAAGTTCGTACCTTAGTGTATAGCAGTTTGAACGATGCACAGACTCTATTGCGTGTGATCACCCCGGAGCGTGAGCGTGAAAAAGATAGAGTGATAGAGGAACTTGAAGTCATAAAGGAATATTTATATCATCCAGCGGATCGTTGTCTTTCCGACTATTTAGTTGAAACCTATCCATATAGTGAGACTGTCTGTGGGGGATGTACTTATTGCGTGAATAATGGTCAATATTTGCGTTACAATGCGACAAAAATTAATTTCCCATTCCGTTCTCGCTTGAAAAAAGAATCGGTTACTATCGGAGATACTTTGTTTCCTTATCTAATTGGTTTTCGTCATCTACTAATGACAACGTCTTTGCAGCATGTAAAAGGTGATGACTATCCAGTCATTATCCAGGCTCTAATCAATACGAATATACGAACCATCGTATTACCACCACTTGATGACAACGTTATTCGTACGATTATGGCGCAATCACCGGATGAGAGCAAGAAGAGGCATTATCTATTTCTTCAACAAGAGGAATTACAGTATCCATATGCAAAAGAAATAGATGGACCTGTAGCCATTATTTATCCTTCTGACCTAACCATAGCAAACCTTTTTTATACGTGGATGAAGAAGCTATATCATCAATCCGAAGAGACGGTTTTTATTCATATTGTGGACCCTGAGATGAAAATTCTCGATGAAGGAAAGTCCATTCGGGATGTACTCGATCATTTATCCTTGCCGTTGGATGAGTTTCTTGCTAAGCATCAGCGCAAGGCAGATATCGCACTATATTAACCTGTAAAAAGGAGGGCTTTGAATGCCATTTGATAATTCCATAAAAAACATGCAAACACCAGAGCGTGTCAGAGCATTGTGCCAGTTGGTAGAGTATTCCTCCTACACGAAGAATGAACTTCTTGAATTACTTCAACCGCCTGCTGTTAACACAAGTGAAAATATAGCAGCGGAATGTTATAACTTTGCCTCAAAGGGAAATCTCATTGTAGAAAACAAAGATCGCAAAGTGATCTCCAATATGTCACCTAACGCGGCACAAGATCCCGTGACATTCCGACGTGAAATTATTCGTAATGCCCATCAACAACCAGATCTGGTGTTTCATCGATTTATGGCGTGGGCTCTTGGAAAAGGGCAAGACGTTATGACTTACAAATCAGAAAAACTGGTAAGCAGTTTCTTCCTTGATGTCACATCCAAGACAAAAGGTATTGGGTTAAGTAATGAAGATAGAAATCGGGAATACAACACGACCAATACAAAAGGTTGGATGAACTGGGCTTCTTATTTAGGATATGGATTCGAACATAAGGGTAGTTTTTTAGTTAATCCTTCGCTTCGCTTGAAAGAGGAATTGATGTTCGACACTTCACTAGATAAAGGGAAATTAATACCTTTCCGAACGTTTATGAGTTGGCTGGCTCTCGCATTACCTGAACTTGACGGGGGAATATACAATGAGCAAGTCTATTCAGAGAGAAACGGATCTCAGCAATTGTCCTATGCGCTTTCGACAGGGTTGAGATCACTCCATTCGCAAGGTATCGTTGAACTTGTTCAAACAAGGGATGCTGGGGACGTTTGGCATTTAACCCCGAGTAAATTACATGAAGTGTCTTCTGCCGTTACTGGTATTAAGATAGTAGGAGGCCAAGAAGGATGAAACATCTTGCTATCGCGAAGCGATTAAATCAAGTCATTAAAGTAGAGGCAAAAGATACGAGCGAAGCATATTTCTTAGCTACACATAAACCGTTTGAAAAATTAAAGTATGTGCCGCGAAATATGAAAAAGGAAGAAGTTGACTTCGTACATGAAGAAAATTTCTTCAATTCCATATTTAATCACATGGATCAACATCACTTTGTGATGGTAACAGGTGATAACGGATCGGGTAAATCACATCTGATCCGGTGGGTTAATGAGCAACTCTCGTTTTCAGGTATGATCGATAAAGAAAAAGAAACCGTATTATTCATTTCAAGAGCTCAAAGTACACTTCGTGGTGCCTTAGAGCAAATCATTAATGCTAAGGCCTTCCAAGAGAGTGATATGACAGAGAAGTTACGTAAGTTAGTCCAAGCGAACGAGCATTTGAGCAAGGATGGTTTAAAACAACGTATCATTCATCACTTTGCGATTGCCGTAGAGGAAGAGGGGGAGGACAATAACTTTAGTCCTCGCGAACGCAAAGGGTTATACGCTTTCTTAGTCGATCAAGACACACAGCTTTACCTGATGGGAGAGAACGGTCCTATCGAACGGATTCAAATGAAGTTGGCTTCAGAAGCAAGAAATGAAGTGATGACGGATGTAACCCCTCGATTCGAACCAAATGATTTCAGAATTACATTGTCACAACTGGAAATTATAAAGCGTTCTGACGCTGGGAAAAGAGCGCTTCATTTTGCTGAATCTGTTGCAGACTCAACCAATTCGATGGAGCAGCAAGAGATTCTCATAAAACGGGAGCGGTATGCTGCTTACTTGAACAGTTTTCTGGATCGGGTCGTTCAAGAATGTACGCAATTCCGTGGGACAGACTTAGCAGATATTTTCAAGTTACTTCGACAAGAATTAAAACGTAACGGTAAAAGTTTAACGTTGCTTATTGAAGATATCACATCTTTTACAGGTATCGATAAAGCGCTTATGGATGTGTTGGCCTACACGCATGAGGGAACGGAATACGACGAATCTCTTTGTAGGTTAATTTCTATCGTAGGTGTAACAAACTGGTATTATGATAACTCGATCAACGATAACTTTAAGGAACGTGTAACTGCCAATGTCTATGTAGATGATGCTTTTGGTGAAGTTTCGGATATCGTCGATATGACGGCACGCTACTTAAATGCTATTTATGTAGAACCTCAATTGGTGGAAACTTGGTTGCTAAATGGGGCCAAGCAAGAGCAACTTCCCATTGCGGATGTGTTTAGCGAGCATCAATGGGCGCATGTGAAGATTGGCGAACATACGATGACTTTGTTCCCGTTTAACCAAACGGCATTAGCCAATTTCCATCAGAAAAAAGAACTAAGGACGCCTAGGCGTTTTCTGCAAGATGTCATCTTAAAGTATGTTCATTCCATGATCATTCATGGACAAGAAATGTTTCCACCCGACTACACGTCATTTGGATTAGATGTTGCTTGGAAAGATTCAAATGATGATGCTGTATTAAAACGTGAATCTGCTCCTGATAAGGTAAACCGGTATATGTCATTATTTCGGATCTGGGGCAATCGCACGCTAGACGCTTTTACAATTAATGGGGTAAAGGTTGTTGGTGGTCTTTCTGAAGATGTATTTCGCTCGTTTGGGCTACCAATTCTAAGAGGAAATACAATCACGGCACCTCTATCAAGTGGAAATGGGAATAAGGGAAACAATCAGGGACCAATAGCGATTGGACAGGGAAACAAAGCAGGGCTTGGTAATGGAGTTGTTGTGCATCGCCCTAATCTTAGAGATATCCCAGGGGATAAGCCTAAACATGAAGATGGTAACGGTGAGATAAACAAACCAGCCATTGAACCTGTTACTCCTAGGGACATTGAGGATCCGAAAGAGAAACGCTTCCGTGAAACCGAAGGTCAGATTGAAAGATGGATGCGAGGCGAAAAGCTAGTCTCGAAGTTACTAGAAGATTTGCTTGACGCACTGAGTGAATTTATACGATGGGAAGATAATGGTGTATCTGCTTTGCAAGTAAAAGAGTATTTTAATACGCGCCGTGTAGTCATTGAAGATTATTTTGGCAATGTTTCCGCAGGGACTACCCTCATTTTTGAAAGGAGCGAATCGTTAAGATACGCTTTGTTGGCACTTGCTGCATGGAAAGATCGAGGCAAAAAATCATGGGACTTTAATGGTGCTGAAGAATATGCTCTAGCATTATACGATTGGATGAGCCAGCAAGAGAATAAAATCGTTGCGTTCATCCGAGATCCTTTCCAAACCGGCACTTCATCTGTGCAAATGGATGAGTATACGACTATGGGGCAGCTCGTTGCTATTACATTAAGTGGTTCACTTACAGGAACAGTTTCAACAGCAGAAGAACTGTATCATGAATTAGCCCATTCGATCTTACCAATAAAAGTGGATACCACACGTGATCCTAAATGGCAAGCCCTTCAGAAGTTACTACCTAGTGATCTAAAAGAATTTAGTGAACGCTTTTTGCGGCACTTCAATTTAGTTCAAGGTGATATTAGTAGAGGGACCAACACAAACGTGTTTTACTTGCACGCTGCAAAAGTTTTGCCTGTTCTTAAGAAAACATTAGGGGATAACTGGGCGTTTGAACAACTTTCACTTCCAGAACGACCAAGTTCAAAAAATGATGCATGGTATCAATCGATTCATGTGTTGCATGATATCGTGAGAACCTTGCCTGAAGCTACTAGGGCTGAATATGAAAAGGCGGAACAGTTCGCTAAACATATGCAAAATTTAATCGGGGAGGATATTCATGATGTTGGTTTGCTCTTCGACGAGATAAAAGAGATGTTGAGTTGGCTTACGGCACAAAGGGAGAACTATGATCCAGCACCATTTAAATGGATGCAATCGAATCAATGCAATCCTAGTGTAATTGCACCTCATTTACAGGCCATTGCTATGCTTACGAAAAGAAAAGGGGAAGCTAGTCAATTTATTGGTTTATCCCAAGATCCAATTGCAGCACTTCGACCTTACTATGAGTCTATTGTAAGTTTTCATCAACTTCTGGATCGATTGCAGTCCACTTATAGACAGCGCCTTGCCCAGATGAGTCAGGCATCTAGTTCAGTTACCAATGTGGAAGAAGAAACCAAGAATGCACTCAAAACTTGGTATGGTGAACTTCAACTGTTGAGCGAGGAGGTTCTCTATGCTAAGAGATAAAATAAAATCTACACAAGAATTAATTCAGCAGGCAAAAGAAGCACAACAATTACAAGATCGTCATAGGCGGAGTGAAGAATTTGGCCAATTTGTTCAGGAAAAGCTTCCTCCGCTTGTTAAAGAAGTGAAAGCGATTCGTATGGTCGAGAAGAAGTATCCAGGGCAATGGCATTTATCTCAAGTGAACGAGACTATTCAAGGCTTAAAAGAGCTAATGCAGAATATTAGAAATGAACCGAGATCAAAGTTTGGGCAAAGTGTCCGGTCTTTTGAGCCCCTCCAACGGGAGGCAAAAGCGCAATGGCCAGCAATTGCAAAAGGACAGCATCAAGAGAGTAGAAAAGCGTTGGAAGTATTCCGTCGCATTCATAACGAAACAAGCACAATTGATAACCTGCTTCAGACTTTTACTAATATAGAGAAAACATGGCCGCTCTCCGAACAAAATTTGAAACAGTATCAAAATGTTCTTGAAGAGGCGAAGCAGTTTATTGCATCGCTTGGGGCGAGCCCACGGATCCAGCATTTTCTTGAAAAGATGGCTGCTGGTTCAGCAACTTTGGATGATTTAAATGATGAAGTGTTGCAGTGGATTCGGGCTCAACATTTAACGTCTAATGTCTTCATGACTTTTAAATGAGGTGAACAAGGTGGCCCGTTCGCGGTTTGATCTATTATGTGAAGAGCTTTTATCTCAAATTGAACGTAAGGAAAATCAGTTGTTAGAATGGGGCTTCATTGGCGGTTCCATAGATGCAAATGAAGTCCTTGAACCAATAATTGAACAACCGCCTTCAAAAGTGCTTAGCTTGTTAATCGATGAATTAGGTATTGATACTTCATCGATTCCAGCTATCATTGAAAATCTTCAAGATCGTAAACTCATGTTTCCTGTTCCACCAAATCGCTTCCGTACGCGTTATGCGGAAGCGTTTCGGTTACTTCTACTGCTGAAGCAAAGGTTTAGTGCGAAAGACTGGCAGTCCGGTCGTAATTTAGTCAGTCATGTAAAGCCGTTATTATCGTATCGGAAATATCCAAAACGAGATCAGCGAATGGCTGAAATTCTGTATTATCTAGGTTCGCTTCAAATTGACAATCGTACGCAACAAGCCGTCCGCGCTTTACTGCGTGATGGGGAGTTTGAACTTGCTTCCTTTCAAGTGCGCTCCTTACGCCATCTTTTACAATGGACCAGGCATCCTAAAGATCAAGCTACGATTATTGGTGCAGGTACGGGCTCTGGTAAAACGAAGGCCTTTTATCTCCCCGTATTTAGCCATCTAACAGCGCTCTTGGAGCGAGATCCGCGTACTTGGACAAAGGTTTTTGGAATTTATCCACGTGTCGAATTGCTAAAAGACCAGTTCCGTGAAGCCGTCGCTGAGATAAAGGCTTTACAAGACCATTGTACATCGTTGAATATCCGAAGCCTTACGATAGGTGTTTATTATGGAGATACACCGCAAACAGCCGATGATGTCATTCATAGTCGATATCGGAAATGGAAGAGACAAGACAATGGTTATGTTTGTCCGTCTCTTTCTTGTCCAGCATGCGGTTCAGCGATGATTTGGGACGAAAAAGATGTCCAATGGGAAATCAAGCATGGCGGTACTGGTGAAAAAGAGCGTTTAACTTGTGAAGATCCTGCTTGCGGATTCCATATTGGATCCGGACAAATTATTCTTACAAGAAAAAGGATGATTGCTCATCCACCTGATGTTTTGTTTACTTCGACCGAGATGTTGAATCGAAAATTGACAAATATCGTGGAACGTCGTCTATTTGGTGTCGACTCTATTGAACCACCTTTATTTGTGCTCATGGATGAGGTTCACATTTATGAAGGGGTAAGCGGTGCTCATGTCGCTTATTTGCTTCGCCGTTGGCGTAAGCAAATGCGCCGAGGTACACGTGGAACGCACTTCGTAGGTTTATCTGCAACGCTTTCGAATCCAAAATCTTTCTTCTCCCAGTTGACGGGGCTTAGTGAGGAATTAGTTACCTATATTACTCCTGAAGAAGATGAAATGGTTTCCGAAGGAATAGAGTACAATCTTATCGTTAGGGGAGACCCTTTTTCAGCAACGTCTATTCTTTCGACGTCCGTACAGACGGCCATGTTAATTGGTCGCATCCTAGATCCACTAGAGGATGATGTATCACGAGGGGCAATTGGGTCCAAGTTATTCGGTTTTACGGATAAACTCGATGTCATTAATCGTTGGTATCATATCGAAGTGGATGCTGAGAAATATAAGACACTTAGTCAATATCGAGATTTAGATCTCTTTCAAGATGTTTATGATGGCACAGTTGCTGCCCAAGTGGCACTAGGTCAACTATGGACCATTCCTAAAATCATTGATAAAAATAGTTTACGTCAACCGTTAACTCTGGATATTACCTCTTCACAGCATAAAGGGGTTAAAGATACAGCTAAATTGGTTATCGCTACAAGCACACTAGAAGTCGGTTATAACGACACTAAAGTGGGCGCTGTGATCCAACACAAGGCGCCGCGGAACCTTGCCTCCTTCTTACAACGTAAAGGACGTGCTGGCCGCTCACGGGGGATGCGCCCATGGACGATTGTCGTTACGTCAGCCTATGGACGAGATCGTTATGTTTATGATTACCCTGAGCAACTCTTTCAACCGACGCTAAATGATCTTTCTTTGCCACTGCGCAACTCCTATGTGCAGCGGATTCAACTTGCCTTTACCTTGCTCGAGTATCTAACGGGTAAGTTGGCGGCAGTTAACAGTTCAGTCGATCTTCGGTATTTATTAACGGAAGAAGGCTCGAAAAGGAATCCAAGAGAAAACCGGTTCATCACGAATGAGTTGAAGCGATTGCTTAATGGTGACGACGAAGAGTGGTTAGCTTACGCGACTGATGCCATACTAGTATCAGAAGCGGAATTAATGAGATTACTTTGGACACCGCCACGTTCATTCTGGTTTGAATTACTACCGACGCTATACTTACAACTTTCTTCGAACTATGCTTTGGCAGATGACGAGGAAAAGCGAGAACCGCTTCGTGGGTTTATCCCTCAGACGTTGTTCACTGCACTGGACGTTTCGGAGTTAATGTTTCTTGTACCTAATGGGAAAGAAGAGTCTTTAGGACTTGTACCAGGTATGATCGAATTTGCACCGGGGAACGTATCCAAGCGTTTTGTAAATGCAGAATGGATTACAGAAGCCCATTGGATTACCAGTGAAACAGGCATGATTGATCTAGACGGGGAAGATCTAAAAGCAAAACATATTACAGAAGTTCCCGTTTTGGATGATATGGGTAACGAGATGAACTTACCGATCTGTGAGCCTTACTTGATAAAACTACAACAAATTCCAACAGATGTTTCTGACCGTTCGACGGGATTTTATGACTGGGGCACACATATCAGGCCAAGTACTGAAGCAGGCATCGATACTCGAATCACATGGCATACGGAAAGTGCACTTGCTCCACTTTTAAAACAAGCAATCAGTTATACCAGTGAAGAGAATAACTATGTTGTATTTACGCGTTATTCGGCACGAGTAAATTCTGAGCTTAAGTATAAGAAGTCTGAATTAGGTTCTGTTAGCCGCATATTTGAATTCACTTATGAGCAAAAGCCAGCGGCGCTTGGTTTCCAGCGGTATGTAGACGCCTTAGCATTTGAAATTCATGACTATGACTTGGCACCATTGTTTAACCATGAGCAATGGGATCGTATTGCGGAAGAGTCTATACCCACTTTTTACGCGCATCTTGCGAGAACGAATGATGAAATCGCTGCTAGGTTAAATTCGTTTGAAATCGAATGGCTGACTCAGATCATCCTATCTTCTGTACTAGCTGCTGCTGTTAGCAGGCAGGGAAGCCTTTCGGAAGCTATTCAAGAGTTTAAAGAAAAGGCAGAAGCGATTAGCAAGCGAACACTTCAAGTCATTTTCCATTCCACCATCGTGGATGCAGGAGATCAAGATCGAGATCATGCAGAAGATAGTAAAGTACTCTTAAACCTGTACTCGCTTATTCAAGATAAAGAACTAATGGACCTCTTCTTGCAGTTACTTGAACCATTAAGCGGAGATCTGAGGCAAAATGCTGCTTTTTCTGAGTGGGTAAATGCAACAGTTACAACGACTTTAGCCGCAGCTATTTATCGGGCTCTAGGTGAGATGTTACCGGAGGTCAATGTTGAAGATCTATTGGTGGATATACAGGACAATTGGATTTACTTGTCTGAGACCGAATCAGGTGGCCTCGGAATCATTAGTAAATTGGCTGGTGTCATGCGACATTCGACGGGTAAGTTCGAAGAATATGTGATGAAAAGTTTGCATACGTGTGAAAGAAATAAAGTGACGACATCCCTAAAAGCGGTGCTTCCACTCTTAGAGGAATGGCCATTACAAGAGATTGTGGCACAGATTCGCCAGGAGCGTCGTGTAGAGCAGCAACAGGAGTTGCTTGAGCAGTTACTAGATACACTGGAACGTGCCGGGATTCCACCAAAACGCGAATTTGTTATAAGCCTAGTGGCCAAATATTTACGTAGTCACAGCACAACTGAATTAGACTGTTTTACGAGGGAACTCCATAAACTATGGCATGAGGAGAGTCGTAGAATAGGGTGTCATATCAGTGCTAATATTTTTGCAGTGGCATGCCTAAGACTTGATCACATTGCGGAGCAAGCAGATGTCCTTCTGGGCCTTGTTGGAAGTGATGAAGAACAACAGCAAAAGCAACGATACTTATTTATTGAATCGCTGTTGCTTAGTGATTGCCACGAATCCTGTCCAGAATGTTTGGAGCTATATTCGCCTTTCCAGAAGTTTATGAAGCCGTCTAGAATCATTACGGAACATCTCTTGAAGCCTGTGTATACGACGATTCACTATGCAGAGACCGATTGGAAGGCGCGAGTGGAGGATGCGATGGGGCGTGGAAGCCGAGTGAAGTTGATTGTGAGTTATGAAGATAGAGTACATCTCCAGCAGGAGATGCTGCAACTACTGAATTCACCAATAGAGACGGAGTTTGAGGTCTTCTTCCCATATATTAATTCCGTTCATAATCACGGAATGGATTGGCATTATGACTTGCGCGTACGAGAGGTGTCCCATGCTTAGACGAACGTTAAATGTCCGTACTGGACAAAAAGCTTTGAAAGATACCATTGCCTCATCACTCATGACTGAACTAATGAACCCAAGTCATGAAATATACTTCGTTGTTAATGAGTTAAGTGATGTTGCGCTTTTGGATAATCAGCTCGAGTCTTACTCCGATCAGTTCCCACGTGTGCGCAGGAGATGGATTCATTTGTCTGACGTCCTACTCGCTCTTGCTGCAAAAGGGGCGCTCGTTCGCATGGTTTGTAATACAGAGCACCAACAGACCCAAAGAGTGGTTATGGAGTTTGATGAGAAAATTGAAATACGCCATGAAAACGTTGGGGTCGAGCACGAAGGATTATTTACGGAACGACTGTCGCTTAGTGGAACGTTGGCATTTTCAGAGCAGGGTTCCTATACAGGTTCGGACCGAGTGATTTTGAATTTGGAACCATCTGAGGTTTCGAAACGATGGAAGGAAGCAAGGCAGTCTTGGGAGGTGGCTAAACCATTATGATGAATCGTGGTAATGATTCATTTATAAATGTCTATATTGAGCACCATTCCCCAAGCCACTCAAACGTTGTGTACCACCGCATGATTTCTCGTTTCATCAATGAACAGACTGCTGTGCTACCCATGCAAATGGGTAACGAAATAACCTGGATGATCCTTCAAAAGGATAGTAAAAAAGCAGATGATCATGCTAAAGAAATTCAGCATTTTATTGGTCGATATTGTAATTCGTTCATGCCGAGAAAAGTGTTATTTACTGGTGAACAAACCCCGTTTGAAAAAGTAGGGGCTCAGCATTTTCCAGAGGGATACTTTATATTTGTATCCCCTCTTACCGTAAGTGAGAAAGTATGGGACATGCTTAACCTTTGGATTAGGCTTGATGAAAAACGTCCGGCTATCACTTCTTCGGACACGGAACATAGTACATTTACGCTTCGAAACCAGTTCCAAGAACAGGTTGCGATGGAGCAATGGAAAGAAGCGTATGGGACTTTAGAGACTATACGCCTCGGTAACTACGTCAGCGACGATAATTATTTGTTCCTTAAAATGCAGTGGTTGGCTGCTCAGCATCGTTGGGATGATATCTGGTATTCCAAAGATTATGAGAGTATTACGCAACTCGATTATATCCCAGCACGTATCCAGCAAATGCTGCTGAGAGCGGCTTACACGGTTCTTGCTCCTTCTGATCTGACAGAAGACTTTGATAAGAGTCTGGAGTTGTTTACGGAGTCTAGGTATCGTCTAGGCGCATTGATTCATAAGAGTGTAAGCAGTGAAGAAGAGTCGATCTGTAGACTTAAGGCTTATAACGCATACCTTGAATCTGATCAAATTGGACTTCAGCGCTTATTAACGCTTGTTCAAGACAGTACCTCGATAGCGATTATTCAATTTCTATTAGGACAATTAACGCCACAACCAGAGAAGTCTGATTTGACGTTAGAAAATAGAGTGCTTACCGCATTCCAACTTCAACATTTTGAACAAGCTTATCAAGATCTAATAAAGAGTAGTTTAACTCCATTTAAGACCAAATATTTATGTAAGATTGCCACCATGACGGATGCGTCAATCGTGTATGAGGAAGCAAAACTTGCTTGGGATGCATTGGCAAGTGAAGAACAACAAACTTTGCTTCGTGACCCAGAGTGCCGCGCTGATGTGATGTTGGTTCAAGCTCGTATGAACGCCATTACGATCGCTCCACAAGTGCCTTCCAACCCAATTGTCTCAAGAAGTGAAGAAGTGACTTGGCACAGATGGTTTGCGCAATTTTTATCAAACACAGATGACATTGAACAGGGACAAGCATTGCTCAGAGAAATGGATACGACAAGAGGAGGTATGGTATGGACAGATAGTGTGCTGACCTTATTGGCCGAACAATTCGCGGAGATCGCGATGCTGCCTTTACATGGGAGTGCCAGAAGTTTATTAGAGACGGCGTTATCCATGTTTTTGACCGAACTAATGGATCCTGCCCATTTCCCGAAAGACTCCGCACTGAGTCTGTATGATTATTGCTCTGAACTGATCCTAGCTCATTCTAAGAAGAACCAAGCATCTATGACATACTTCCAGAAGTTATCCGAAGGTATTGTGTATTTGGACTTCAATCTGGCGCATACCCAATTTGAACGCACGGTAGCCTGGTTTAATCTTTCCCCTAGTAAAATGGTACTTCCATACCTACAAGCAGCACTAGAACTGTATTTCGACTACGATATTCCTCAGCAGAGGCTCGTTGATTTGTGGAATCATTGGTCAGGAGCATTAGGGGATTCGTTACAGACCCTTGAATCGGTGCAGCTAAATGGTTGGTATGAACTTGGACGTTTAATGGGGGCAGATGCGAACCTACTGGTGAGGTTATCCCAATCATTTCATAATCATGAAGAACACACGGAGGATATCCTTGCTACTTTGTCGCCGCAGAAAATAGCGATCTTTACTTTACGGGAGCATACAGCACGGCGTGCAGTAGAGAAATTGGGCCCACGAAACCCGAGTCATCGATACGTTATTTGTACAGATGATGCACTAACAGCAGAAGCCAAATCACATGTAAAATCCTCTGATATTGTCGTGATTGTTACGACATGTTTAAGTCACGCTATCTTCTACGGTATCCAACCTTATTTGCGAAATAACGTGGTTTACCCAAGAAGTTCTGGTACAACGGGGATTTTAGTAGCGATCGAAGAATATTTAAATAATTTGAGTTAGAGTGAGATTTCTAACTACAATCGGTAGATCGAACAAATATGAGCAGGGTAGGAATCCTGCTCATATTTGTGCATGAACTAAAGATAGGTAAACCGTATATTCCGTAGAGAAAACAACTTATTAAATCCTATTTGATTTTCAAGGTGTCATATCAATGAGGGGGGAATAGAGTGTCTAACTTAAGAAATCAGCCATGCCCATGTGGTTCAGGGAAGAAGTATAAAAATTGTTGTATCAATGGTGATTCCAATATCGATCGTGTTCCTCCGTATTCAGAGCAGGAGAACGTGTATTTATTACTCCTATAGAATCATCCCAATCAAAAGATTATGTTTCACTATTAGATTTAGGGATTCACTATAAAAGAAGAGGTCAGTATGAGCAAGCGAAAGAACAATGTATCAAAGCAATAAAGGTCAATCCGAAACATTTTTAGGCGTATTATAACCTTGGCAAGATTTTATATATTCTAGGGGAGTACAAGCAAGCAGTGAGGTCCTATAAAACGGCATTGGAGTTAGGACATGATAAAATCGGTGATGTGATGCGTCATCTAGGACATGCTTTATTAGATGTAGAAGCATCTGAAGAAGATCTTCCAATTGTCCGAAATTATCTTCAATCCATTGATCCCTATAAGAAACTAATCAACAAAAAACCAAGCATAAAGGATATTGATCAGTATGATGCAAAGTGTGCTTTAGCTGCCAAAAACTATTTAGAATCGAATTTAGCAGATGAATAAGATGAGAATCGCAAAGGATTTCTTTAAACATGTGCCAATCGAAAAGCAGTCGATTGTTCTTGGGAAATTAGAGACTTTTACGCGGATCATTACGAATACGAATGTTTTTCACGAGATACCGAAAGGGTTTTGGATTCGAAAAATAATAGGAACAAATATTTATAAATTCCGAGTGAACTCAGGCGATCGTATTCTATTTACGTTTAATGAGAATGGTATGATCACCTATTTGAGTTTTGAAACGCATGATAAACAGATTTTATCTGCTAAACGGATGAATATGGGGGATATCATTGAATTTAGAATAGATGAATCAGTGTATCATGAAGATATATTGGATGAAAGTATTAATCGGTATGCTGTTCATGAATTAGTTAGTAAATTAAATATTATCTCCCAGCAGGATGTTATGGATGATGAGTATGTGTCTCTATTACTCGATAATGATGATCTTTTTGAAACCGAGCAGATATTAACGCGTGAGCAATATGACGCCTTAAACAATCCATACCAGTTAACGGTTATCTTAGGCTGTGCAGGTAGTGGGAAGTCAAATATCGGTATTCGTCGATTGTTACTACATCAGGAATAGAAAAGTCCAACGTTTTATGTGAGTCATTCCTCTTATTTGATGAATGATATTAGAGTTCAATTTAATAAATGGTCTAGCACCCAACAACATATTCAGTTTTTCTCTTTGCATCAATTTTATGAACATCTATTGGGACAGGCGTTTACCTTGATCACTCGAGATGATTTTCTTCTTTGGTTTAAGGAAAACGAATTACATAGCAGATTAACGGCAGAAGATTTGTTTTTAGAAATTAATACCGTCATTAAAGGCCGTACGGAACAAAAAATGATGACACAGCAGCAGTATTATACATTTGTGTCTGATTTTTCGTTACAGGAAAAACAGAATATCTATTTTGTTGCTTGTTTATATCAGAAGTGGTTGGACAAGACATTCATACCATGATTTGAATGATTTAGCTTTTTTCATTCTTCAGAGTGATAAACAAATTAGTGAAAGTATTGTATTTGATGAGATACAGGAATTAACCACGAAACAGTTTGAGAGTTTGTTACATGTATCAACATCTATGGATCATCACTTATTACTTGGTGACCCGTACCAAGCCTTAGAAAACTATTCGTTCCAAGCCGAGCAAATCTTTTCATTATTATCTAAACATCAAATTTCCTATCAACGATATACATTGCGTAAAAACTTTCGTTCAGGATATGAAGTAGTCCATCTATTGAACTATATAAAAGAGCAAGAGAATAACTATTATCCAACAACAGATGATTTAAAAGAAACAGCAATAAGAACGACAACGAAGCCCAACTTAATTGTGCAAAAGGAATTATCGCATGAATTGTTAGAAAAACTTGATAAAGATGCAAAGCATTGTCATTGTTGCTTCAACAGATGCAAAAAAAGAGATACAAATGCAAGGCTTCCAGCGTGTGTTTACTGTATCCGAAGTACAAGGATTGCAATACAAAAAAGTATACTGCCAAGATATTTTGCAGTGGTTTACTAATGGAGATCATAAACCGTCTAAACTAAACAGAACCCATTTCCATCAGATGTATGTAGCAGCTTCACGTACTTCACAACATATCTATTTTTTCGAGAGTCACGGAATTAAAAGCAGTCTGATGGACTATTTTACATCATGTGATTATGTAGATCTAGTAGGAAGAGATAATAACATTACAACGAGTGTAGAATGGCTTCAAGAAGCTAGAAAGTTAGAATTGCTAGGAAAGTTTGAACAGGCTCTTGATGCGTATAAAAAAGCAGAAGATCTGGATGGTGTGAGTCGTTGTCAGGCCATTTTATTACGAGAAAAGAATTATGGGCACCTCGAAGAATATTTGACCATTATCAGATTTGATTTCGATCTTCAGAAACCTAAACAAATAGAGATGGCTCTTCAACTCTTTAAAAGTCAGCAACTTCAATTGATGGGTCGTATCACGTATTTTGTTACTGAGTATGGCGGCAATATTAGATTTAATCCGTTTTTTATTGAACCTGGAATGACTATGGAACAAATCAGCAAAGAGTTATTTAGTCGAATAAATTATGATTATGCAATGAAATGTACGCTTCAAATAGCAGGAGTGTTTTATCAAGAGAATGAACCAATCCGTCTCTCAGAAAAGTTCAAGCGAATACAAGATGATCTTATTTTATATCTAAAAGATGGAGGTATCAGATATCAATTAACTAATTTAACCGACTCCAGGTACAAGTTGAAAGGGTATATAGAGTTTGAAAAACAGAAACAGCCGAAAGTTAAAGAAGCTTTACTTGGTTTCAATGTAAATGTCGTAATTGAAAACGCCCAGAAGAAAGAAACAGCAGAGGATTTTCTATCGGATTTTTTTGGAGATTAGGGCAGAGAAGAAGCGATTCTATCGCTTCTTTTTTATATCTGTTCTTATAGTGTTCCGGTTTCCATAAAATCTCGTTTATGGTACTATTGTCATAGGCCTTAGAGATCAGTCTCATAAGGCCTTTATTATGTCTAATATAAGATCTGGAGGAATGGGATGTTTACTTTATATACCTATGATAACCAACGTCCAGACTGCTCCCTAATTGAAAAGAACATTGTTAAGGAGCGTCAATATACCTATATAACGGCTACGAAAGCATTGGCATCTGTTAGAGAACGCGAAGGTTTAATTCCTGAACACCAACGCCTTGAAGATGATCGTGGCGAGAAGCGAAAAATGATCCTTTTTGCAAATATTGTTCGGGCATGGACGAAACAAAAATATGCGCTATCTTCAAGAGGCGAAGAGAAGACCATGCTTTATCGTGCCATGAATGAAGTGTCGAAAGGCACTACACATCTTCGTGACTTGTTGCGTCATGATTTTTCTTCCTGGATTCGTATCTTATACGGCTTAGCTGCTTTAGGAATAGATCTTCGACATACCTCACTTCCGGAAGAAAAACGGAAACAATTGGTTAATCCCGTTATTGAAACGCATCTGAAAGATATTCAATCTTCCTTCTATGTTCAATTGGAGAAGGTAGGTAAACGATTGTTTGAAGCAGCAGCGAGGGACTATTTTCAAGAGAAGTCTTCTCCAACTGAACTCGTTATTATGGAGGGTTTCACCTATTTTACGGACCTTCAAAAGTGGTTTATTGAACAATGCCGAATACAAGGGAAGGAAATTGTATTTATCGTTCCCTACAGGGAACGTCAAAAACAGGGTTTTGCTATCATAGAAGAGACCTATAATATAGTCCCTACTCATTGCCGTTTTACCTTGGAAACGCCTCAGATTAGTGGAAAGATGGACGTTGCATTTCTTCAAGGACAACTTCTTCAAAATGAGAGCCGTACTATATTTCAGGATCCCGTTTCGAATGTACGCTTAGCTCAATATCCGAATCGGGATAGGGAGTTGCAAGGTTGTATTGCTCAACTTAAATTTTGGTTTGACAGCGGATATGAACCTAAAGAAGTGGCCGTAGTAATGAGACGCTCTAAAGAGTTTATTGATCGACTGCGCGATTATATGGCCATGAATCCCTTACACTACCGGGATCGTAAAACGGGCGAAAGGAGAAAAGTGGAATTGGTTACAAGTCCTCGCTTGCTCCTACTTACGCCTGTAGGAAGGTTTATATTGAACTTGTACCAAATCTGGAAAGAAAATAGTCTTCACCTCCAAGCCGATTTATTAGAATCGATCTTATCTTCTGGTTGGTTAGGAGCAGGAATACAAGACTCAACTCCTGTTTTTCGGGCAGTAAAGTACCAATACTTTACAAACTGTAAATCAATGGATGAATGGCTAGGTGTATTAAACCAACTCGAGCAAGACAGCGAGAAGGACACCATCTTTCGCTTACCGGTTCAACTTGTTGATAAAGAAACGGTTAGAAAGTGGCGTGAAGTTATTGAATTACTGGCTCGCATATGCAACCGTTTATTTAATCAGAAGGAAGCATCCGTAGCCAAGCATATCGAAATTTTGCAAGAAGAATTAAATCAAATGTTACCTAAGGCTCTCCGCAAAGCTGAACGTATCGTATTGGAAAAGATTCAGACGGTGTTTCAGGAACTAAGTACTTATTTTTCTATTCCGCTCACCACTGAAGAGTTCGGAGATGCGATACACGCTCTTACAAAAGGAGAGAATACGGATGAAGAAGATGAGAGTCAGAATGAGGAAGAAGAATTAAATCCTGACTTACTTCGCATTGTAACGCCTGAGACCTTAGATGGAATGGTTTATAAAGCGGTATTGTACCTGGGCTGTGACAATGTGCATGTACCTGTCTTATATCCTGAACCATGGCCTTTTTATGAGGATGGAAGAGGGAAACACCTCATGACCGAGCGGTACATGTTCTTGACGGTTGTGCGCTCTGCATCAGAACAACTTGTGCTAAGTTACGCTCAAAAAGATGGAGACCGTTCCTTTCAACCTAGTACTTACATGCAAGAAGTGGAAAGGCTGTTAGGTAGTAAAAGAGAAGTGCAGGGCATTCTAGACTCCCTTGATTTGAGTCTTGCTCATGATGGCGTTAAAGATGTAAAAATAAAGTCAGCAAAACGAAAATCCTATGATCTGAGCGAGTTAGCCCATTACGGTCTTTGCCCATTGCGATATCGATTAGAGTTACTTCATCCTGAAGCGAGAATGTATCGTAATGAATGGCAATTACAAATCTACGCTCAAAGCACATGGTTAAATCGTATCTATGGTCAGATTGAACGATCGAATTTAAAGTCTGCCTCAAAAGATATCTTTTATCAGTCACTATTAGTCTTTATGGAAGCAACACGAGGGGAAATCCACAGGATGTTTCCGGCGTTTAGCCCAATCGTTTGGCATGCTATTGAAATACAGGTAAAGGATCAATTAGATTACCTTTCGAATTGGCAGCATAGCTTTTTCCGTAGCGTTTTCAAAGGTTCTAAGGAGTCTTTTAGTGTTTTAGTTGATGGGGAAGTGGAAGAAAGAACTATTAAAGTAACGTTTGAGATTCCTTATATGCTTCAATCCGCTAGGTTTAATCTTGCCATGTTTGGAGACTTGCTTTTAGGGGAGTGGCTCTTACCGGGTAAAGATGAGAGCGAAGGTAAAGATGGCCAAGGGGAAGTAGAAATAGATGGGGTCCAATTGTTTCGTAACCAATATCAAGCCGTTTCTTGGTGGAGAAAGACGATTAACTCCTTTTTCGCTATTGAAAAGGGGCAAGTGGTAATCGAAAATAACCACACGAAAAGACTCAAAGTACATTATGATAGCCTACCGGAAAAAGTAGGCCAATTGGTTAAAAATATTGAATCAAATAAGTTCCCCATGCACTCTGGTGAGCATTGTACATCATGTCCCGTACGTCCGGAGTGTCTTGGTATAGGCAGTCAATTGGGGGTGGCCGAATGAATCATCGTGGGGGAATATCTCTATCTCAAGAGCAGGCAGAAATTGTTGACAGCGTAATCGGGCCTGGATCGATAACGGTGGTTTCGGCCGGTGCTGGTTCTGGCAAAACAAGGACCATGGTTGCCTCTGTGCTTCATCTCGTGAAAGAAGAGAAGGTAAACATCGATGACTTTGCATTAATCACCTTTACCAATAAAGCAACAGATGAGATGCGAGAACGTTTAGAAAGTGGTGTGCAAGACCGAATACGGGATGCAGAAAAAGCCGGTGATTGGGAAGAGAGAAGTCACTGGTTTGAACAAAAGGAAAGAATTGCTTCAACGTTTATTGGAACGATACATCGTTTTTGTGCGATGCTGCTTCAAAACTTTGGATATACGGAATTAATTCCGCATGAAACTGAAATTGTGATGGCACGTCATCATTTTTTAACGGCTCTCAAAGAGACGCTAGACGAGGCGTTAGATGATCCAATGACTTCTATATTATTCATTAGCAATCACATCCACTGGGCCCCTCATGTGATGGCTGAGCACGTGGAGAAGTGGTATGAATATATAAGAGGTCGTGGTCGTTCGATTAAGGTTGTGGTTCGAGAAACCTTGAATCAAAAAGAAGGGGACGAGGAACAAGATTATCGGAATGCAGTTGCTCATCTACTAAATAAACTCGACGATAAGTATCAGGAACTAAAACGGGAATTGGGTGGCGTAGATAGTAATGATCTTCTCCACAAATGTGCAGCGCTCATGACACAATACAAGGATCAAATTAGTCCACTAGTGGCCTCAAGATTTCGTTATCTCTTTGTAGATGAATTTCAGGATACCGATGAACTGCAGATGAATATAATACAAACTTTATCGCCAAAATTGAAGCATGTTTTGGTAGTTGGAGACCGAAAACAAGCGATATATGGGTTTCGCGGTGCGGATCATTCCGTGCTTCAAAAGATTGCAGACCAGAACTATACCAAACCACTATCCCTTAGTGCTTCACGACGTCCAACTGCGATATTACACAGGGCGCAAGAGGCCTTGTTTGATGAGATGGGCTTGAGATACGATTTCTTGAAAGAGAAATTAAACCAAGCAGAGGACGCCCATATGCCAAAGGATAATCTCATCCCTTTTCAATACGAACATATTAGTGTTTTTAAAGATAGGGAGCAACCGATTTTTGAACGTGTCATTCAAAAAATAAGAGACTTTCTTGGTCAATCAATACATGATCGGCATAGAGGTATGCGACCAGTTACGTATCGGGATATCTGCATTCTATTTCGTTCAAACTACCAACTGAGCAGTTATTTATCACAGTTTCCATCCGATATACCTGTGATCAACGATACCAGCGGTCAGTTCTTTAGGAAGCCAGAAATCATAGCCTGCTATCACATGCTTCAAGCCATTTTAAAGTATCCTGATGATGTCTCTTTGGACTTGGCCTTAGGAACACCGTTCTTGCCGTTCATCGCTCCAAACTCGATTTATAGGAGCGACGGTACAAATCAAATGCTTAGAGACTGGTTTGAGGATGAGGAAGACTGTAAGGATTGGCTGAAGGGGATTGCGGAACTTCGTAAAAGAATGAAAGTGGACTTAGTTCCTCAACTCTTAACGTATATGTATGAATTTACTAGAGTCAGAGAGTATTATGGTAAGCAAGGAAACTCTCAGGCTGTGGCTAACTTGGAGAAACTCGTGATGTGGTCGCGTGGTCTAATGGATGCTGAGGCCCAAACCCTTCAACAGTTTTTTGATCGTTTTCAATTAGCACTCTTATCAGGTATGGAAATGGATGAGGCAGATACTGGCGAAGATGAAGCGAAGCCGGATGCGGTGCGGCTCTCTACTGTACACTCAGCCAAGGGTTTGGAGTATCCAATTGTTATTATCCCGGATGTAGGTCGAAGATTACTTCCTAATGATCAACTTCCAACTTTCTATGATCGTGCTGGGTGGGGGCTAGATCTTATCCTTCCAGGGGAGCATGGTCGCTCGTCGAAATTTAAGGAATGGGAAGACGAGTATCGTCGGGATTTCTTTGAAGAAGAAGCACGTATTCTTTATGTTGCTATCACACGTGCAGAGCATGTGGTATGTATGATTGGTCATGGATCTAATAAGGTAAACCCTTCGGGTTCTGAGAATTGGTCTTGGAAAGATGAAATTCTTACTGCAGCACCAAGTTTAGTGAAACTAGGAATGCACATAGCTAAGGTTGACTAATCTAAATTCATAATAATCCTTATAAGGCTGAAGGATGAATGACTCAATATTGAGATTCATTCTTCGGTTTTTTGGGCTTTTTGTTATAATGTAATGAAAGGAGTGACTTTACTGAAGGAGGCAGCTGATATGATTGAAGCACTTAATAAAAAAGAATTTTATGAAAAATACAAATTATTTTTAATGGATTGCAGACGCATCTATCGCATAAAAGGTGATCATGAATCTGCAGAGGGTGTAACGAGGGAATTAGATGAACTATTATTAGAAGATTTAGGATATATGAAAACTCGTAAAGATGATGAATGAACTTCTTAGATGACTTCTAATCTTATATGTACGAATGAATAAAGTGAGAATTGTATTGATTTATTATGAGATTTAGTTCTGAAGTCGAAGCTAGTGATGAAAAGTTTATCCGTCTTGATAGTATTCTTAGCTATGGTGACGAGCTATTTAGTTGATAAATGACAAAAAATATGGTATATTTACTCTTCTGAGGTCACCACAATTGGAAGGGGAAATATATATGCCTACTATAGAACAATTGGAACAGACTATTGCAAATGGTGATGATTCCGTTAACAATGTATTGATTTTAAAGCTTAGCGGTGAATTTGAGCTAATTCAAGGGGCAGGTGCAGGGGCTGTCAGTCATTTGAATTATATAACAAGATGGGGAACCTTTGACGCAGGCAATGATTACGTTGGGAAAGATGCGTCTAAGGATAAGAAACACATAAAAAAAATAATGGACTGGGCAGAAGAAGCATGGAATAAATACTCCAAAAACGGGCATACAAAAATTCAGAACCCTACTTCCTAGAATGGGCATATAAACTTGAAAATCAATTACTTTGCTAACATTTTTGCTAACATGGCTACGTATGCAAGTTACAGGATGTATAGTGGATAGAACATAAAAAGGTGTTTTGAACCCGCATGGTTAAAGGATTTTCATTCAAAATTTCTTTAGTGTAGAAGAAGGGACGAGAAGGCTGTTTCAGGACTTAAAATCCTGCGGTAGGTGACTACCGTACCGGTTCGATCCCGGTCCTCGGCATAGATATATATTGGCAATAAGAAGCCCTGTAGAGTGAATTCACTGTACAGGGCTTCTTTATGTTGACGCACAAAGAGGCCTAAAAAGTTGAGGTGCGTTCCGCGAAAATCAGCACATGGTTGAATTCGAAGGACGACTTCTCATTCCTTCTGTGGATATAGAGGACAGCTGAATTAGCCGGATGTCCTGTTTGTCATTTTTATTGAAATAACGTTCCTATTAATCAAAGCGAGTTGCTGCATAAGCTCTCAAGAAACTCGATGGAGACGCGTTCTGCTTTGATTTTGGGTACAATCTCTGAAACTGTACGTAACCGTTGGTACATTGTAATGGTGTTCTACAACGCGTGATAACAACTTTCGAAGCTGTGTAAAGCAATCGTTCCTTTTAATTCCTCAATTTCTTTTGAAGCATATTTCTCGAGCTTTCGGACCCCTCGTGGGGAATGGCCGTAACGAGCGAGAATCATCGGCCCTAACACAGCATTTCTAATAAATGTTAGGTGATCGATCAGTTCGAACAACTCGCCTCTCCCTAATTTAGTCGCACCGTAGTGAACCCATATCCAGAAACGGTCCTCAATCCACTGTGGATCAGGGAAAGGTGAAGTTGGGGCTGTTTTGCTGAGTATTGTTGTAATAACTGACCCATTTTCCCGAAGAATCAACGGGTTCTCGATTCGGGTTTTAAGCTCTTCTGCTTGAATAAACTTAAGATCAACATGAAGAGGAGAGGGGCCGTATAAACAAATAAGTAATCTGGGTTCTCTGACATGTTCGCCTGTGAATGCCGAAAGTAAGTTGCCGAGACCTTCAGCGATTTGGACTCGTTGTTCCATGATCTCACTTAGAGAATCGGAGTTGTAAACGATTATTAAATCTAGATCACTGTACTCGTCCATTGCTCCGTGTACTATGGAACCGCCTGCAAGGAGGCCTATAAGCCGATGATCTTGCCTTACATACTCGATGGCATGTTTAATGAACATTTCGTGTAAAGGTAGCTTCATTCCTGAACACTCCTTATATTGTGACCCATAAATGGGTATTATTTCAAGGTAACATTTCCAATAAGTAACGTCAATTCGTATATGAACCAATATTCACTTCTTGTACTGTCCTGCCTGCTAAACCAACGACAAAAGGCAGCCGTTCGTCTGGCTGCCGGGGTGTCTTGCCCTATAACCGGGCAGCAACGAATTGTCGGATATTGCAGCCTAAACATGCCTACAGAGTTGATGACTGCTCGGACGCGTTTTTCTGGTCACGGATACGAGAACGCCAGCCGATCACAGAACCGGCGAGCGAAGCGAGCAGCTGCTGAAAGACCATCCCAAGCACAACGGGCACGGCTACAGGGGCAGGGAAATAAGCGACGGCCAGGACTGCGCCCGCACTAATATTACGCATTCCTCCGTTAAAAATCAGCGCAATTTGATCCGCTTCACTCCATCCCATCAGGACAGAAATAAAATAACTGAGCAGGTAGCCTGCGGCAGCCAGTGTAATGATAATCACGGCCATACCGACCAACCCCAGGCTGATATCGGACAGATAAGGGGCTACAACAGAGCCGTTAATCGCAATCACCATGGCCATGGCCAGTTTGGAGAAGGGGTTCATGCGTGGTCCCCAGACAGGCACTACAGCGCCCCGTGTCCATTCGTTCAGCGCCATACCAAGCAGGGAAGGGACAACAATCATCCCGAACAGACTGCTCATCATCGGCAGAATGTCCATATGCACGCTCGTGCCGATCAGCAGAGAAAGGATCCCGGGCACAGCAAAAGGAGCAAGCAGCGTGTCGACCAGAATAATGGATAAGGTCAGTGCAATATTCCCCTTGTATATACTGACCCATACGAAGCTGCTGATCCCGGTAGGTATCGCGGCAGCTAGTACAAGTCCGGTGATCGTATATGGATCATACGGAAAAACAAGTCTGCCTGTTAACAGGGCGACCAGCGGCATCAGCACATGCAGCACCAGCAGGCAGGCGACCAGCGGGAGCGGTTTCCGGAGTACACTAAGGAAGTCTCTGAAGCTTAGACTTATACTTCCGGCAAACGTCATGAATGCAAAGAGCCAGGGTGAGAGAAAGGTATAAGATGAAAGGAAGCCCCCGCACAAGACGCCAATCACAATACTGGTCGGAGTAATCAGAGGCATCATTCGGTTAAGCCGTGAATTCAGGTTCTGGAGCATCGTAGGTCCATCCTTTTGTATGAAGATTCATTCATTATACATGGCCTGCTTGGAATGAAAAAGGCTGCCCGCCATCCGGATCACGGACGAAGAGGACAGCCTGGCGCTGTAATTTTCAGTTAGGTTGACGAGTGCATACGAACATTCTCCAGGCTGTCCCACACGCCCAGCAGATACATTACGCCCAAGGCCCGGTCATACAGACCGTATCCTGGCCGGCAATTCTTCTCTTCTCCCCACAGATGACGGCCGTGGTCCGGACGAACGTAGCCGGTGTAGCCATTCTCATGGTAGGCCTTAACCACCTCAGCAATATCTACGCTCCCGTCCCGTCCCCGGTGGGACACTTCGATGAAGTCGCCATTGTCGAACACTTTCACATTACGGATATGGGCAAAATAGATACGCTCATGAAACTCACGAATCATCGCCGGTAAGTCGTTCTCCGGATTCGTACCGAGCGAACCGGTGCAGAAAGTGAGACCGCTGTAAGGACTGTCTACCATATCCAGGAAGCGGCGGATTGTGTCCCGGCTCCGGATAATGCGCGGCAGACCGAAGATCGGCCAGGCGGGGTCATCCGGGTGGATGGCCATGCGAATATCGACTTCCTCACACACCGGCATTAGCCGCTGCAGAAAATATTTCAAATTCTCGAACAGCTTCTCTTCCGTAACTCCCTCATAAGCGGCGAAAAGCTCATCCAGCCTGGCCAGACGTTCCGGCTCCCAGCCAGGCATGGTGAATGAGCCAGCCCCCTGCAGAATCCGTTCTACCATATCGCGCGGGTTATCCTGAATGGCTGCTTTCTCATAGAACAGGGCATTCGAGCCGTCCGGCAGTTCCTTGTACAGCTCTGTGCGGGTCCAGTCAAAAATAGGCATAAAATTATAGCAGATCACTTTGACGCCGACCTGTGACAGCTTGCGGATCGTATCAATGTAAATGTCGATGTAATGATCCCGGGAGGGCAGACCGATCTTGATATCGTCATGAACGTTAACGCTTTCAACGACGGCCGTGCTAAAGCCTTTTGCCGTAATCTGATCTGCTGTTTCCTGAATTTCTTCCATCTTCCACACTTCACCGGCTACCTTATGATGCAGAGACCATACGATACCCATGACACCGGGAATTTGCCGGATGTGATCAAGCGTCACCTGATCGTTGTCCTGACCATACCATCTCCAAGTCATATTCATGGTTCAATTCACCTCAATATGATTCATGTGTACAAACAAGTAATAATATTAATATTGAAAAGACAACTTGAAATGCGTGATAATGAAGTTGCAGAGTTAAACTTGTATACAAGATTCGATCGTAATGATCATAAGATAGGCTTCATCCTTTGTCAATGCTGATTGTATCGCATTTCATTATTAGAAAGTTGGGGAGCCATGTTATCCAAAGAACAAATCATGAATGATCTCAAAAAGGAGATCCTTACGCTGGAGCTAAAGCCGGGCAGCATGCTGAGTGAGGTAGCTCTCTCCGAACGCTTCCAATTATCGAGAACTCCCATTCGTGACATTCTGAAGCAGCTTGCCATGGAGGATTATGTTGATATTTACCCTAAGAAAGGCAATCTCGTCTCCTACATCGACCTGGAGTCCGTAGAACAGATCATCTATCTCCGTACCGTGCTGGAGAAGCAGATTATGAAAGAGCTTGCCGGCAGGCTGCCGCTCAAAGGCCAGCACGAGTTAAGGGACCATCTGATCCGCCTCAGACGCTGTATTGAGGAAGAAGGGGATACGGAACAGTTTCTGAAGCTGGACGATGCCTTTCACCAGACGCTGTTCGCCCTGGCGGGGCGGGGTTTTCTGTGGGAGGTCATCCAGCAGTTTAACGTGCATTATGTCCGTTACCGCAGACTGCATATGCTGAAGACAGAGAAGCTGCTGGAGATTCAACACGAGCATCAGCTGATGCTCAATCACCTTATGCAGGGGGAGGTGGAGCCCATCGATGAGCTGGTGCACCGCCATCTTCGGGCAGATATCGACTCGGTGGATTTTCAGGAAGAATTCGCGGATTATATTAAGCGTTAAAGTGGATCTCCAGATAAAACGAAGCTGATTAATCAATGCGGGGTATCCCCGCTGTCAGGGGCATGAAGGGGATCCGCAGGCATCCAGTTTCTGGAATCGCGGTACTGCCTCGGGGACAGGCCGTACCAGCGTTTGAACTGCCGGCTGAAGTGGGCGATATCGCGATAACCCAGTATGCCGGAGATCTGACTGACACTCAGGCGCGGATCCTCCAGCAATACTTTAGCTTCGTGGAGGGTCTGATCCGAGAGGAAGGTCCTTGGAGATAGGCCGAACACCTCCCGAAAGACACGGTAACAATGCGAAGTGCTGATTCCCAGCTCGGCCGCAATGTCATCTACGCCGTAATGGTTTTCGCCCGCGCCGTCATGCTTGAACTGCTGGTAGATGAGCCCCTGCAGCCGGCCGCGGATCTGGTGTGCAAGCTCGACTTTCTCATACGTATTGGAAGAGAGCAGATGATCGTCGATCGAGAAGGCTTCCCAGAGCTGTCCGAAGAGGTCGAAGACGGCGGACTGCAGCCGCATCCGCTGGGACATGGTAATATTCCCGTTCACGTTGGCCGAAATCTCAACCAGCTTATGCAGTACGGGGGCCAGTCTCCGGGTGATTGCACTGTCGGACTTGAACAGGACGTGATCCAGGCGGCTTAATAAAGAGATCAGAATTTTATCATCAATGTCAAAATGGATACAAAAATAGGTAAAAGGCCTGCCGTCTCCGCTGCGGCTGGAATGCGAATCTCCTGGCCGGAGAAGGACCAGATCGCCTGCCTGCTGGGTAAAGCTGTTGTTGTTGACAACCATCGTCTGAACACCTTCAAGTACATAGTTGAATTCATATTGAGGGTGTGCATGGATTGGGTAATTCCATTCACCGGCGACCTTGCGCAGATGCATGCCGAACAGATTCAGGGTTGTTTTAACGTCAGGTATAATCGTTTCGCGCAGGCTCTGCCCGAGCTCCGGCGGTATAAAAGCTGAAGCCATATGAATTTCCTCCCCGCTCATGATCATGCTTGCTTCTGTATCTGTCTCATAGTATAGCTGAATTTTGCACGATTTGGGTAAATATTTGCTTGATTTGACAATGTCATGACGCTGCGGCCCATGCTAGGATGAAGAAGAATAAACCATTTATCGTTTCCAGAAAGGAGTTCCTATGAGCACTAATAATCAATTTTATAATGTTCAGCACGCGCCAATCGGGGCATTTGCAAGCTTCACTCTGGGTTTTAAAGGGAAAAAGGGAGGTCTTGGCCTCGAGCTTGGCAAACCGGCAGACCATAATGTATACATCGGGTTTCAATCCAGAGACGGAGCTAATTATGAGCTGCTGCCCTTCTTCGAGCAGATCGAGGATGCTGCGGCCCGCTATGATATCGAGAAAGCCGACGAGGGTGAACAGGACCAGCCTAACAGCAGCTCCGATTCTTCGAACGTCGCTTTGAAAGCGTTTCCCGACGGTGGGATCAAGCGGACCTTGTCTACGGCAGCAGATACCTGGGAAGCCGGAGATGTCACGTTCCGGATCTATTCCCCGGTTCGTTCCGTCCCTGATCCGGCTGCAGCTGGAGAAGAGGAGCTTCGCGCCGCATTAGTCCCTGCCGTATTCGCAGAGCTGACACTGGATAATACAGAGGGCGCTTATGCCCGCAAAGGATTCTTCGGCTATGAAGGCAGCGATCCTTACAGCGCGATGCGCAGATTAAGTGATACGAGCGGCGGGGCCTTCGAGGGTATTGGTCAGGGAAGAATGACTGCGATCGCATGTAAGGATGAGGGTATCCGCAGCGGACTTGGCTTTACGCTGGAGAGTATCCTCGGGGAGCAGCTGGAGCACAATTTGTCCTTTGGACTAGGAGGAACCGGCGCCGTACTGATGGAGGTTCCGGCGGGTGAGAAGCGCACTTACCGTTTTGCGGTCTGCTTCTACCGGGATGGAATTGTAACGACGGGGATGGAAGCGAAATATGCCTATACCCGTTATTTCAAAAATATCGACGCGGTGGCTCAATATGCACTGGATCATTTTGATGAGCTGACTGCAGCATGCCTTACCGCCAATGACTGGATCGCTGCGGCCGGACTGTCCGAAGATCAGACCTTTATGCTGAATCACGCTATCCACAGCTATTACGGCAGCACCCAGCTTCTGGACGCGGACGGCAGGCTGATTTGGATCGTCAATGAAGGTGAGTACCGCATGATGAATACGCTTGATCTTACTGCAGACCAGCTGTTCTATGAGCTGGTGATGAACCCTTGGACAGTCCGCAATGAGCTGGAGCTGTTCGTGGACCGTTACAGTTATGAGGATACGGTGTTCTTCCCGGGAGAAAGCGAGCAGCATCCGGGCGGGATCACATTTACTCACGATGTCGGCGTAGCGAATGTTTTCTCGAGACCCGGCTATTCCGCATATGAGAAGGCTGGACTGGATGACTGTTTCTCTTACATGAGTCACGAAGAGCTGGTCAACTGGCTGTGCTGTGCCCTTGTCTATATGGAGCAGACGAAGGATCGTGAATTCATCGACCGGATGCTGCCGACGCTGCGCGACTGTTTTCAGAGCATGCTGAACCGGGATCATCCCGATCCACAGCAGCGTAACGGTCTGATGGCGCTGGACAGCAGCCGTACCCAGGGCGGTGCCGAGATATCGACCTATGACAGTCTGGATACTTCACTGGGGCAGTCCCGCAATAACATCTACATGGCGGGCAAATGCTGGGCAGCCTATGTGGCGCTGGAGAAATTTTTTAGTCAGGAAGGGCTTGCAGATCTTGCAGCCGAAGCTGGACAGCAGGCTGACAAATGTGCGGCTTCTATTGCTTCACAGCTGAACAGTGAGGGATATATCCCGGCTGTCATTCATGAGAATAACGAGTCCTGTATTATTCCGGCCATTGAGGGTCTTATTTTCCCGCTGTTTACGGACTGTGAAGATGCACTGCGTCCCGATGGACGATTCTCGGAGTATATCCGTGCGCTGAAAATCCATCTGCAGACCATACTCGTTCCTGGCGTCTGTCTGTTTGATGACGGCGGCTGGAAGCTGTCTTCCACCAGCAATAATTCGTGGCTGAGCAAAATTTATCTGTCCCAGTTTATCGCACGTACGATTCTCGATCTCCCTTGGGACGAGCGGGGAGCCGCGGCGGACAAAGCTCACGCCGAATGGCTGCTTCATCCGGAGCTGTCGTATTGGTGCTGGAGCGACCAGATTCTTGCCGGACACATTGGCGGCAGCAAATATTATCCGCGCGGCGTTACCGCAATCCTGTGGATGTTCGAACGCTCGAGAAATTTCCGCCTGACCAGAAATCAGCAGGTACAACACAATCTAAACCGTTAGGAGGCAAAAGTCATGTCAGATGTACAGCAAATGAGGAATTTCGCAGGTGACAGCGGGTATGAAGCGTGGCTGGCTTATCCTGCTGTGCCTTCCGGCAATCAGCGCGACCAGTATTTGCAGTGGTGCAAATATGTCGAAGCTGACACGGGAAACACGACGATCCGGGCTGCACTTACAGAATGGAAGAGGGGCATGCAATCCATGCTGGGACTGGGAGTGCTGGAAGGTCAGGAGAGTGGTGCCCCCCGTATTATCCTCGGTACCTGGAACGAGGGCAATCCCCTTATCACCACAGTTTTCGACGAGGAGACCATCCGCAGTACGGGACCTGAAGGGTTTGCGATCCGCTGCAGCCGGGAACATCAATGTATTGCAATAGGGGCATCCGCCCCTGTGGGCGTGCTGTATGGTGTATTCCATCTGCTGCGTCTGATGGGGACATTGGCAGATCTGGAGGAACTGGACGAAGTGATTCGTCCGGTGAATGGCCTGCGAATGATCAACCACTGGGATAACTTTGACGGCTCTATTGAACGCGGGTATGCCGGCAGATCTTTTTTATATGAAAATAACCGCTTTATAGATGAACCTGAACGACTGCGGGATTATGCACGCCTGATGTCGTCGACCGGTATCAATGGAATTTCGATCAACAATGTTAACGTTCATCAGCAGGAGACCTTGTTTATATCCAAGGAATATCTGTCTGACGTTGCCAGAATTGCCGATCAGTTCAGGGACTATGGAATTCGTCTGTTCCTAAGTGTGAACTTTGCTGCTCCTATGCACGGGGGGGATCTGGACACTGCCGATCCGCTGGATCCGCAGGTGCGCCAGTGGTGGCGCGCGAAGGCGGCCGAGCTGTATGAAGCGATCCCTGATTTCGGCGGCTTTATCGTCAAGGCTGACTCCGAGAATCGTCCGGGACCGTTCACCTATGGGCGAAACCATGCCGATGGTGCGAATATGCTGGCGGAAGCGCTGGAGCCGTTCGGCGGCCTTGTCATCTGGCGCTGCTTCGTCTATAACTGCAAGCAGGACTGGCGTGACCGCAAGACGGACCGGGCCAGAGCCGCTTATGATCACTTCAAGCCGCTGGACGGTCAGTTCAAGGACAATGTCATTCTGCAGATCAAGAACGGGCCGATGGATTTCCAGGTCAGGGAGCCTGTGTCCCCGCTGTTCGGCGCGCTGGAGAAGACCAATCATCTGATTGAATTTCAGATTACTCAGGAGTACACAGGGCAGCAGCGTCATCTCTGCTACCTGGTACCGCAGTGGAAAGAAATTCTGGAGTTCGATACCTATGCGAAGGGAGAGGGTTCCCCCGTAAAGCGGGTCGTGGATGGTTCACTCTGGGGCAACCGCTGCAGCGGGATGGCGGCGGTCACCAATGTTGGACGGGATGTGAACTGGACTGGTCATCTGCTCGCGCAGGCGAATCTGTATGGCTATGGCCGTTTGTCCTGGGACCCTGAGCTGTCGGCCGAGGCGATTGCTTCTGAGTGGACGGCGCTGACCTTCGGCTCCAATCCTGACGCGGCCCGGATTGTCATTGCTATGCTAATGGATTCATGGAATATCTATGAATCTTACACCGCACCGCTGGGCGTAGGCTGGATGGTGAACCCGGAGCATCATTACGGGCCGAATGTGGATGGGTATGAATATTCACAGTGGGGCACCTACCATTTTGCCGATCATCAGGGTATCGGGGTTGACCGGACGTTGAATACAGGTACCGGCTACAGCGGGCAGTATATGGGACTTAATGCTGAGCGTTACGACTCTGTCGAAAGCTGTCCGGATGAGCTGTTATTATTTTTTCATCACGTTCCTTATACCCATGTGCTTCATTCCGGTAAAACGGTCATTCAGCACATCTATGACACTCACTTTGAAGGAGCGGAACAGGCAGCCGAGCTGGTCAACCGCTGGAGCAGTCTCAAAGGAAGAATAGCGGATAGCCTGTATGATCAGGTGGCAGAGCGGCTGAAGGGACAGGCAGTCCATGCGAAGGAATGGCGGGACCAGATTAACACGTACTTTTACCGCAAGAGCGGGATCGAGGATATGCAGCAGCGCACGATATACTGATTGGAGGGATGGACATGGAAGCACATGCACAGACAACGACGATCGATTCCAAGCTCCCCCGGACCATGAAGGCGGCGGTTATGCCGAAGCCTGGCAGCATAGAGATCAAGGAAGTGCCCCTGCCTGCGCTGCAGGATCATGAAGTGCTGGTTCAAGTTATGGCTGTCGGGGTATGCGGCTCGGATCTCCATTATTATGAGCATGGACGGATCGGCAGGTTCGTCGTCGAGCAGCCGATCATCCTTGGCCATGAATGTGCAGGGATCATTGCTGCCGTTGGCGGCAAGGTCACCCGGGCAGCGGTTGGAGACCGCGTAGCTGTGGAGCCGGGTGTCACCTGCGGGTTGTGCCCGGACTGTAAAGCCGGCAGATACAATCTGTGCCCGGACGTGCAGTTTCTGGCGACGCCGCCGGTTGACGGCGCTTTTGTACAGTATCTGGCGATTCGGGAAGACATGGTATTCCAGATTCCGGATCACCTTTCCTTTGAAGAGGCTGCGCTGGTGGAACCCTTCTCGGTAGGCATTCATGCTGCAGTACGCAGCCGCTTGCAGGCCGGGGAGACGGTCGCCATTATGGGAATGGGACCGGTGGGGCTGATGGCTGCAGCCGCAGCCAAGTCGTACGGCGCAGCCGATATTATCGTGACTGACCTGGAAGAGGTGCGTCTGCAGGCAGCGCTGAAGCTTGGTGCTGCTCATGCCATCAATGTCAGAGAGCAGGATGCGGCAGCGGTGATTCGGGAGCTGACCGGCGGTATCGGCGTGGATGTTGCCTGGGAAACGGCCGGCAGCCCACGCGCATTGCAGTCTGCACTGCAATCACTCCGCCGCGGCGGCAGGTTGGCCATTGTAGGTCTGCCTGCACAAGATGATATTCCGCTGAATGTCCCTCTGATCGCGGACAGTGAGCTTGATATCTATGGCATTTTCCGTTATGCCAATACGTACCGCAAAGGGATCCGGTTCCTCGAGTCCGGTCTGGTCGATGCAAGTGTCCTTGTGACGGACCGGTACCCGCTGGATCAGACTCAGGAAGCTTTAGAGCGGGCGATCCACAACAAGAACGCAAGCCTCAAGGTCATGGTGTATCCGAACGGCTAGATTTTGAATGAACAACTAAAAGAGCATGCTGCCACTTAGGGAGCATGCTCTTTTGTTAATCAGCGGACATGAATTGAAAGGAACGGAAGTCAAACTGGCTGCCCGGCAGGAACAGGAAGGTGACGGTCTGCCTGCCGCTGACAGGCTCGAGAGGGAACTCCTGCTCGTTGTAACGGTCGGATCCCTCGAACTCGATCAGCTGACGGGTCTCGCCGTCAGGGCTGCTGAACAGAATCTGAATCGTGTTCTTGTCGAGCGAAGTGCGGCCGCAGATGCGGATACGAGAGCACGTTTCCTGACCAAAGTCCATATCCTCGAAGATGAGAGATACGTTGTTGCCGATGCTCTCAATTGCTGTCGCCGTCCGGGTAAACGTATCGCCATAGATTTTGCTGGAGTCCAGGGCTGCGAGAAGCTCGTAGGCTTTGTGCCTGCGTTTGAACTGGAAGCCTTTCAGATGGATTTTGCGTCGCAGCAGGAATGACAAGGTCGTCAGGCCGGTAAGCCGCTGTGGCAGCTGGTAGGTCTCCTCCTGATATACATTCCAGCGGGACGGCTTCTGATAGGTGACCGTCGTCAGCAGTTCGGCCTCGGCCTGATGCGGGATACCCTTCCAGATTTCCAGCGGGAACGCTTCACCGTCCAGGGAGAAGATAGGCAGAATTATCTCATCCGCCCCGTAAGATCCCAAATCAACACGTTCAAAAACAATTAGACTCTCACCTTCACGGGCGGTGGCAACACCGCGCTCATTGCCATTGGTCAGGTTGGTGCTCGCGCTGCTGTGGTAGGCTGCTGATACAAATTCATAAGGGTCCAAATGTGCCTGCCCAAAGCCTGTCAGGGTAAGCTCCAGCTGTGAGTACAGCCGGATTCCGTCAGCTCCATTCGTCGTACCGCAGCGAATATATACGGTTCCGTCTCCCAGGCCGGTGACAACGGCCTGCTGTCCATCTGTCCGGATGGAGGCAATATTGGTATCCACACCCGCAGCGTTGGTGATCCGCCACTGGACATTCTGATAGGTCGAACCGGCTGGATGAAGCTGAACACGTACAGGAAGCGAGGCTTGGTCAGGTGTCAGGATTTGGCCTTCCGGACAAATAATCTCCAGCTTGCGTACCGGAATTTCCACGTTCTCAGAGTCTTTCGCATTTTGTGCCTTTGCTTCTAATGGGTTATCGGCATATAGGCAGCGTTCCTCGCCGGGTGCTGCCGGTGCGATCTCCCTGGCATCCAGCTGAAGAACGGACGGGGTGATGCCTGGAGATGACGCATGTAATGTGATGCGGCCTGGTTCCAGTGTGCCTGCGATTACGGCCAGCAGTCTGCCGCTGAACATGCGGCGATTCGTGCCTTTGTAAGGATCGTAGTCTGTACTGTCCCCATTGTCCAGTCCCACCAGCCGTCCGGGGCCCTCTACGGTGAAATGCACCCGGTTATTGGCATTCTCTACCGGTCGGCCTTCGGAGTCCACTGCGGAGACGGTAACGAAAATGAGATCCTGGCCATCCGCAGACATCTCGTACCGATCCGGCTCAAGCACCAGTGCTGCAGCGTCGCTGAAGGATGAGCGGCGTTCTTCTGCGACGATCTGCCCATGTTCGTCATAAGCAATCGCATGCAGCTCGCCGCTCATATAGGGCAGCTGCCATTCACCAAGCAGCTTGCTGCCGTGGGCATGATCAATTTCGCAGGTGCCTTGGGAGAGACCGTTGAAGAATAATTCCACCCGGGGGGCGTTGGAGCAGACGCGGACGTCGATAAGCTGGCCTTCCGAGAAGTCCCAGTAAGGGAATACATGCACCATCGGATGCGTCCGGTAATCCGTCCACTCCGCCTGATAGATGTAATAGGAGTCTTTCGGAAATCCGGCTGTGTCCAGCTGACCGAAATAAGAGTTTTTCGTAAAATAAGGTGTCGGTTCGCCGATATAATCGAATCCGGTCCATATAAACTGGCCGAGCGAATATGCCGCGTCGCGGTCTGATATGATGCAGGCCTCTGTACTTTTGGCTCCCCAGCTGGTTGAGCTGTTCCCCAAGGCAGAGCACTGCTCGTCATCGTCAGCCAGGACCGGCTGGGCAAGAGGAAAGTGATAGATGCCGCGGCTCTGCACCGTTGACGCTGTCTCACTGCCATAGATAATCCAGTCCGGATGCTCCGCATGCTGCTGATCGTAATATTTCTCCCCGTAGTTATAGCCGGCAACCTTGACGATATCTGCACATTTCTGCGCATTCTCCCAAGGCATGTAGTTGGAACCGATCGTTACAAAGGCGTTGCTTTTAGGGTCATGGATCAACACTTCGTCCATTAAGGCTTTCGTCACTTCCTGGCCGCGTTCATCGGCGTGTGTATCGTAGATTTCATTTCCGATGCTCCACATAATCAGGCTCGGATGGTTGCGGTCACGCCGGACCCAGCTCGCGATGTCTCTTCTCCACCACTCCGGGAAAAAGCGGGCATAATCATAAGGCGTCTTCGAACGCTCCCACATGTCAAAAGCTTCCGATACAATCAGCACGCCCATCTCATCAGCCAGCTCCATCAGTTCTACTGCGGGCATATTGTGCGCTGTGCGGATCGCATTAACGCCCATTTCCTGCAGGAGGCGGATTTGGCGTTTCAGCGCAGTCCGGTTAACGGCCGCTCCCAGACATCCGAGATCATGGTGCTGGCAGACGCCATACAGCTTCAAATGCCGCCCATTGAGGAAAAAGCCCTGCTGGCTGTCCAGATGCACACGCCTGAACCCAAAATGCTGCCGCTCTTCTCCCAGCACCTCATGATTGCGCAGGAGCTCCGTCTGCAGAGTGTACAGATACGGATGGTTGAGATCCCACAGTAATGGCTGTGTTACGGGCAAGCGGCAGTCTACAACTAAAGAAGGGTTAGAATTCAGAGACTCTACGGAGACAAGGTCCTGCAGCACGACTTCTCCATGCGGGTCCCGTATCGTGTGGCGCAAGGTAAAGACTGAACCGGCATCCCTCGCATCCAGCACAAGCTCAGTTGCTGCATCGACATTCCAGATGTCATGATCTTGCTGTGCTGCAGAGATATAGATGCCGTCTGCAGCAACGTGAGATTTTGTATACGTTTTCAACCATACCGATCGATAAATGCCTGCACCGGAGTACCAACGGGAGTTAGGCGACTCATGAATGACTCGAACGTAGATGGTATTCTCACCGGGGGTGACGTAGGGCGTAATGTCAAATTCAAAGGTTGAATAGCCGTATTTCCATTCCCCTGCAATCTGGTTGTTCACATATAGAGTCGCATTCATATATACACCTTCAAAACGCAGAGAATACAAAGTATCTTCATCGAATTCGGGCAGCGTAAACTGTTTGCGGTACCAGCCTTCGCCATTCTCATAAAGCTGCTTCGTATCATAAATCAGCCAGTCATGCGGCAGAGTTACAGGCATCCAGCTGCGGCTGGCCGCTGCATCTGCCAGGGTGGCATGAAGCGGCTGCTTGGTGAAATACCAGTTTCCGTTGAATGCGGTTTGACGATTCTTCATAGCTTCCTCCCGGTCTTGAAATATAAGATGTGTACAAAAAAAGGCGGGTGAAAATGTGTTGTTCCATCAAAGATCATTGGATACTCTTAAAGAGGAATGCACGCTCAATTAATAATCTTGTATACAAGGTGTCTAGTTTGATCTTAAAAGCGCCGTGTAGACTTGTCAACGCCGAATCTGCTTAGCGTGTGCTGAACAGCAAATGAAGCTCTGAAAGATGCTTCTTTCCTTGGGGTCAGTTTCAGGTCTTCGTCAACCTGTCTTATTCATGGTAAAGTATAGAATAGCAGGTTCATCCAGGAGGGATACAATGTTTGGCAATGATTGGGATACGATATTAGAAGAAGAAGTACAGCAACCATACTTTGATGAACTCCGTCATAAGCTGGCGGTAGAGTACAAAACGCAAACGGTATATCCGCCCAAGGAACTGATTTTTTCGGCACTTAAGCGTACTTCATTTGCGGATACCAAAGCCGTCATTCTCGGACAGGATCCGTATCACGGGCCGGGACAGGCGCAGGGTCTCAGCTTCTCGGTGATGCCGGGCGTCCGGATTCCGCCTTCACTGCGTAACATTTATAAGGAGCTGCATGAAGATGTTGGCGTACCTGTCCCCGGCCACGGATCGCTTGTTCACTGGGCAGACGAAGGGGTGCTGCTTCTGAATACGGTACTCACGGTCCGTGATGGTCAACCCAATTCCCACAAGGGGATCGGTTGGGAGCGGTTCACAGATGCAGTAATTGCCAAATTAAACGAACGGGAGAAGCCGGTGGTGTTTATGTTATGGGGCAGTCCCGCTCAGCGTAAAGGGAGCTTTATTGATGAGGATAAGCATCTGGTGCTGAAGTCAGCGCACCCGAGTCCGCTTGCCGCACACCGGGGCTATTTTGGAAGCAGACCGTTCTCCAAATGTAATGCCTTTCTAGAAGAGCATGGAATGAAGCCGGTGGATTGGGTGATCCCGCCGATCCAGTCATAAGGAGTTGATCAGAATGCGTCACTGGGTTGGACGGCAAGTTGTTATTTTCAGCGGACCGGATCGACAGACCCGACTGCAGGGTGTGTTGGAAAAATGGGACGATACGAAGCAGTGCGTCGTACTGGGACCCAAAATGTCAGTCATCCCGTTCAGTGAGATTGCAACCATTCAGCCGCTGCCATCACTGCGGGAACGGCGAACAGTTCCGCGTTCGAAGCTGTACCCGGTCAGCTATATTATGAAGGTGCCGATGCAGTTTGATAATGCAGTCTATTTTAAATCCTGGGTCACAGTATGGCGTGGAAACCGCCTGATCGCCTACGGTACGCGGCTCAAGCGTCATGATCGTGAGCATGCGGTTCTGGAAGATGGTCGTATTCTCCGCAAGGATAGTCATACATTTGTAGTGAGATCGCTGCAAGGGGGCTGATCTTATAGCTGATATTATAATAGTAGGTTCAAATATTCGCTTCAATTTCCGATATATGGATAGAGAGCAGTGGTATGGGATTATTTCTGCTGAAGTTATAGGGGAAAAGGAGAGGAAATGATGAACCGTTGGCGTTATATCAGCCTGTTAATGGTAATGGTGCTGGCCTTGTCTTCGTGGGTTCCGGCAGGAGTTGTACGGGCCGAAGACACGGCAGGATCGATTGCTTCACTGCAGTGGTCCGTTTCAGCGAATGAGAAGGTTCTGCTTGGCGGAGGAACAAAAACGATTAGCGTATGGGCGGTGGATGCTTCATCAATCAAGAAGGAGGTAACCGCTGAAGCCCTGTGGTCTTCTTCCAATCCGAAAGTGGCCGAAATTACTGCAGGCGTCATTACCCCCAAGGCAGCCGGTACGGTGAAAATTACTGCCTTATACGGAGGGAAGCAGGTCGTCAAGTCGGTCACTGTAGCTCCAGGAGTGAAGAGCATAACGTTAAGTCCGGGGGGCAGCTTCACCCTGTTCAGTGGGCAAGAGGCACAGGTAGCGGCAGCGGCGCTTGGTCTGACCGGGGATAAAAAGGATGTCACTGCAAATGCCGTATGGACGAGCTCAAACCCGGCTGTAGTAGGAGTGGATAAAGGTAAGCTGACAGCAGCTGGCCCCGGAAAAGCAGCGGTTACTGCTTCGTATTTGGGTAAAGCCGTTAAGCTGACCATTATTGTCTATGCGGTTCCAGACAAGCTGACCAGCAGCAGGAGCAGTCTCACGCTTACGACAGGTGACAAGCTAACACTGCCAAGCATTTATGTTACCGATGCTAGCGGCAAGAAAATCAACTTTAGTTCAGAGACTGTATGGACAGTCGGGGACAGCTCGGTACTGAAGCTGGTGAACAAGCAGCTGACTGCTCTGAAAGCGGGAAATACGATGCTGCAGGCCAATTTGGCTGGAAGGACGCTGGATATTCCTGTGAGCGTTAATATGAAGATCAAGGCGCTGAAGTCGGCAACAACCGGCTATGTTATGACAGCTGGACAAAGTGCAGCTCTGCCGCCTGTGCAGGCGCTTCTGGCCGACGGACAGGCAATCGATGTTTCCTCCAAAGTAATATGGACAGGATCGGCAGCAGGGATTGCGTTACAGGATGGCAAGATCCATGCAGTCAAAGCAGGCAATTATACGATCAAGGCCATGCATCTGAACAAAAGCCTTAAGATTCCAGTCAGGGTAGAACCTGTTGTGCAGGAGCTCAAGGTAAGCAGCTCCAGTGTGAGCCTGAACTTGAAGGGGAGCACAGCTATGAAAGTGACCGCTGTGTATACAGACGGAACCAAAGCAGATGTAACCTCCAGAATGATATGGACATCCTCTAACCCCTCGGCAGCAGTCTTGAAAGGGAACAGCCTGAAGGCAGCAGGAATCGGAGAGTCTACCCTTACGGGAACCTATCAGAACCAGAACATCAGCGTGCAGGTAAAGGTTGTACCCAAGCTGATCAAGCTGGAGGCGAATGTCAAATCTGTCTCGCTGACGAGCGGCAAATCCCAGCAGATCACCGTTAATGCAGTGTACGACACCGGTGAGAAAAAGAATGTGACCTCCTCAGTTCAGTGGGTGTCCTCCAAGCCGGCAGCAGCCGTTGTCAAAGAAGGAGCCGTTACAGGAGCAGCCAAAGGGACGACCGTGGTCAAAGCCATGCTAGGAACTAATTATGTGACGATTCCGGTCAAAGTAAGCTGAACAGCATATATTTAATTACACAGAAGCTCCTGAATTCTTCATCGAAGAACGGGAGCTTTTGAATGAGGTCAAACAAAAAGGATCCTCGGTTCCCTAATAGGCGGAAACGTCAGGATCTCAGATTAACATACATTATTCGACTCCGTCTTTGTAATTGTTAACCCAATGTTTGTCACCTTTGTGCTTGAAGTCTTCAACGGTCTTCTCCAACGTAGATACCAGTTCATTCTTGATATTCGAAATGGTCTCACGGAACAGCCGTTCCTCTTCACCGCTGATGCGTTCCCCGTAAAGAGCCTGCGCTGCTACAAATTGACGGTGCTGCTCGACGAACTGATCAATGGACTGGAGGGCATGCTCCACATAGTGGGAGATCCCTTGATGCTCCTTCGGAAGCTGTGTCTTCAATAGTTCTACTCTTGACCATGTTGTTGTCATAACCATTTCACCTCATTTGATTCATTTTGTAAATCTACAGTACATCAATTTCTGAAAATTAACATTAAAATTCACTTAAATTTATATGAAATTAACGTCATAATGATGCCTGTCCTATTCTGTTTCTTAAAACGTGAAAAAGGTTAATGGCAATGTAAAACGCAGTTGAAGGGAGTAGGTCCAATGACTACGTTGTTAATTGGCGTCTATCGTACAGAGCAGGATGTATCCATGACGATCGAGGAACTAATGGAAGCGGGAGCAGAGCGCAAAGAAATTTCTATCGTTTCCAATCAGCATAATGATCTTGAACAGATTGCCGAAGATACCGGGATGAAGCCGTTCAGCGGTGGCTATGGTGCAAGAGGAATATTAAACACTCTAGAACAGCTTGCTTCTGATCTGCGTGTTATGCCGCAGCGTGCAGCTGTATCGGGTCCTGGGGCCAAACTTCTGGCCGGAGCGGAAACGGGCAGCCGTTCGGATGACCTGATTGTCCGCCTGACCGCTATTGGTATCCCCAAGGATGATGCCAGGGCTTATGCAGCAGAAGTACGGCGCGGTCATCTCCTGATGATGGTAACCAGCGAAGCGGAAGATGCGGCCGGAAAAATGGCTATCATGGAAAAGCATGATGTGAAGCCCGTGTCGATCTGATTCGTATTCCCCTTTGTATCCTAATGGAGTATAGTTGAAATAGATTAGGCGATGATGCGGCTGACTGTGAGCAGCTCATCGCAGACGATGTTATGCTTCCGGCTTCCATCGTAGAGTCCGAAGCTTTCGGTTTCCGGATCCATGACAGGCCAGCCCAGCAGAATTTCTCCGTTTCTGAGACGGATAAGTACGGCCTGTGCATGGGCAATGGCAAGTTTTAATTCGTTCATAGTATGTTCCCCCCCTTTAATTCTTATTTCGTCATCAGGGAATCGTTTATTTAGCATTTTTTTGTAAAATTGTATCGATGACAGCAAGGAGAAGTTTGTGGCAGCCAAACGGAGGAAAAAAAGAAAAAACAATAAGCCCAGCCGGATGCTGTACCTGATTGTTCTGGTGCTCGGGGTGCTCTGGCTGTACCATTATCACCCCGAAATAATTAAGGATCCTAAGGCGATTCTTGATCAGAAGGCAGATGTAACGATAACTTTCCCTATTGCGAAATACCCGCAGACCGGGCAGCATATCCGGGAAGCTATCGATGCCGGAGCATCTTCGGTATGCACGATTGACCGTAAGGGAGCGGCGGCAAACCGGGAACTTTCGCTGAAGCATGTGAAGGTTAAGAAAGGCTACGACCGTGATGAATGGCCTATGGCCATGTGTGCGGAAGGCGGGACAGGTGCCGATGTGAAATATATATCGCCGAAGGATAACCGCGGAGCCGGGTCATGGGTCAGTCACAAGCTGGAATCCTATCCGGACGGCACAAAAGTTAAGTTTGTTGTTCAATAATCTGATAGGATGCAGCACGAAAAGCACATTTCCCGGGGACAACTCAGGAAGTGTGCTTTTCGTTTACAGCAAGATATAAAGCTGCCTGACCGAAGCGTACTTCGGCCAGGCAGCTTGCGGTTACTTCTGTGAAGATTAGTAGTGTCTTTTCTTTTTCTTAGCCGACACATTAAACTGATTGACTGCAAGTGCATTTCCTTTGGCTTTGGCAGCAGCTTTTTGTTTCACCTTGATTTTCAGGCCGCCTTGAGACCAGGATTTGCCCCAGCTCTTATGCATGTCCTTACCCCAGCCGTAATGCTTGCGGCCGTGCATGGAATGGTGCTTGCGGTGATGTCTGCGGTGCTTTTTGCAGTGGCATTTTCTATATCCGTGCATTCATATCACCTCCTTTCAGGCATAACAATTCCTGTCGGACTCACCGAGAGGTGTTAAGCTGGAGGGATCAACGTATTAATAATAACGATGGTGACGCGGTTTGCAGTGATGCTTGCGGTGTGGCTTGAAGTAATGGTGTTTGCGGTGCGGTTTGAAGTGATGGTGATGCTTGCGGTGTTTCGCCTTGTGCTTACCTTTGGCAATTTTGATGTTCAGCATATTGGAGGCCAGGGCATTTCCGTGTTTCGCTTTGGCGCGAGCGGATTGATAGACTTTTACTACCAGAACTTTCTTTTTGCCGATACGGTGTTTGTAAGTTTTGACTCTCGTACGTAACATAAGATCACTCCTTAATGGTATTTGTTAAATCATATGAACCTGTTCCTTGAAGCGAAACGGCCGATACCCGCAGGCTATAAATCTATGCGTTTGACATGTTGGCGGAATGGAGTGGAGCGTGCCGCGGGAAAAAGGTAGAGTAGTAAGGAGTGTGTCTAAGAGAAGATTTCCTGTTGAGATGATATAAGGATATGCATGATTGAGAGAGCCTGTATCCGCTTCCCCCCAAAGTGATCGGAAGTTCTGCTGTTGTCACGATAAATCGGCTATGTGTACGAAAAAGACCCCGCACCAAGTGCGGGGTCCTCCATTCTGATTTGAATTTTTAATTTAGAGGCAGCTGATTCGACAACTGTTTGAATTTCTGCAGCACAGGAATCATCCGGGACTGGATGGACTGGAGATATTTCAGAGCAGCTTTGTTCCGGAGTTCAGCGGCGGCATTCTCAACAGGCAGCTGTGTGTAGTACTTTTTGAGAGATCCTTTTGCATAGGTTACTTCAAAAAAGCCCCCTTGAGCCCAATCGGTCGTCATCCGGCCGTTGCTTCCCAGGATATGCAGCGATTCATTACCATTCTTATAAGTAAAGCTGTAATCCGGATCGGCAACAGCATGAATGACCTCATACCCGTTAGTCCAGAGGTTCTGACTGAAGGTACCGGTTTGAATTTGGTTATAACGTACGTTTCCTTCCGAAGTGGTGACTTTATTGGTTCGTGTTCCTTGTCCCTGCATCTTATCCTTTTGCCAAGAGCCATTGTAGACGATTTTATGTTGCTCACCGTCCATTACGTATTGGTTTATGTATTTCCCCTGGCCGGAACGCTTTCCGTTGACCCATTCTCCCCAGTATTGCTTGGTGGGTCCCCACTGCATCGTTCCTTTGCCATTAGGCAGACCGTTCTTGACTTCGCCATAATAAGCCGCACCGTCTGGCATCTGTAAGTTCGTGCCTTTCACTGCTGCATAAACGGAAGAAGAGGCTGGTGAGTATACCGCCGCTGCAAGTGGCGAGAGCAGGGCGATGGTCAATGCGATGGCAAGCTGTTTTTTCATAAATAATAACTCCTTTATTGTTAGACTGGATGAACATCCCTAATTTTACAACATCTTCATTATAAAAGGGTAAAAAAAAGAGACAGTGAGCCTGTCTCTCGGTTTGATACAAGTTACAAATATATATTACATTTGCATCTAACTGACGCCGTTCGCCTTATTCCACGAGCCCTGTTCCTTACGAATGACTACGATCTGGCCGATGTGATAAGCATTGTGAATGGTCAAATGGGTGAGATCTGGAGCCCAGCGTTCCAAGGTCGAAGGATCGGCCTGCTCCACTGCGTCCATCCAATCTGCCAATGTCTGATCGTAACGTGCCAGTGTCCGGCTCCAGACTGCATCTCCTCTTGTAAAGGTATCATCATTAGAACCTTCGACTGGAGCAACCTCTTCTCCCCGAAATCGGTTCAGATACCTTTCATTGTAGAAGTCCAGATGACGCACAATCTCGATGATGCTGTTCATTCCATCCCGGTCACTTTTGGCATGGACCTGTTCTTCGGATAAATCCGCAGCAGCCGAGGCCATGGAGGTAAACCATCCGTTGTCATTTCTGCAGGCTTTAAACTGGTTCAGGAGTATTTCTTTTCCCGTCATTTTCAGCCACTCCTCGTCTTTTATTTGGGAGCTGTCAGTTCGCTTTCGGTCACCCATTTATGGTTCTTGACCGGTTCACCGCCTGTCGTTGGCGTATAGTCCAGCATGTATACCGTTGTCCGTTCTGCGGACTCTATGGTCGCAGACGCGCCTTTCATGCCAGGCATATGATCCGCTTCCAGTACGACAGATGCTCCTGTAGGAAAAGGTTCGTCACCGGCACCCTGAATCTCCTGCTGAATCACCCATTTATGATGCTTGACCGGCTCGCCGCCCGTGGTCGGTGTATAAGTAACAACATATGCGGTGGTGTCGTACGCTCCGGTAATGGTTCCTACAGCACCTTTCATACCAGGCATATGATCCGCTTCAATTAATGCCTTGTTTCCGACTTTAAATTTGGGATTGGCTGCTTCCTTTAAGTTGGCTGGAACTTCGGGGGAGCCATTGTGTTCCATCCCCATACTGCCGCCGGATCCCGTTGTGCTGGAATCTTGAGAGCTGGAACCTTGAGAGCTGGATGGAGCTGTCGCTGCTGTACTGCTTGCGTCATCCGACTGAGCTCCGCAGCCGCTAAGTGCGATCATGGCTGTAATCCCTACTGCGGCTAACTGCTTTTTCATAAATACCACTCCTTCATTATAGGTGAGTTGAATGGCCTGCTGTATCTATAATATACCCGATAGGGGTATATTATAAACCGGAAGGGGGAACACGCAGACTTTTACAGCCATATCTATATACATGCGCTGTGACTGGAGAGGAGAGATGCAATTGCGTGTTAACGTGAAGGATTATACAGGCAGAGATGACACTGAACGCTTTCAAGCAGCGGCCGATCATGCCTCTACGTTAGGAGATTATGTGGAGGTATACGTTCCCGCAGGGCGTTATTATCTTACTCGTATTGCCGGATACGTTGAAATCCCTGCCCATGATGACGGCACGGTTATGGAGGGATATGGCACACCGCTGGAACCTGAGCCTATTTCCAAAATGCCTTATATCATCGATGTGCCGTATAACGTAAAGTTTGTGGGGGAATCCCGCTGGTCTACGGTTATTTATGGTCCCTATGTATATGGGAATGCAGATCTTCAACAGCCTATCGGTTTTATGCAGAGCGGCAGACCAGATGTAAATGGTGTGATCGACCGTGGTGTCCGGGGCTCCACGGTGTACAATGTGGGATTGTCGAATATGGAACTGCGCAATTTTTTCTTTGCTTATGCGGCGCTGAACCTGACCGTAGCCATCAGTGATTTTCATCAGCTTCGTTTCAGGGATTGTGCGATTGGAATCTACAGCCGGGTGCAGGAACAAAATAGCTATAGAAGGATCGAGTTCATAAAGTGCGGTGCAGGCATTGTCGTTGGAGGACAATGGTCCAACCGGAATGACAATTATCTTGAGCAGGGCGGGTTTGGGGATAAGTGTTCGTACGATCAAATAAGATTTACGTATGAGCGTAATTACCAGGTTGGTAAAGATGATGCCATTGATACTTTTTTTGATGACTATTTTTTCAAAACGATCAATAACACTACTCGCCTGAGCAGGCCGATCCTTGGTTACAGTATAGCAAAAACAGCCAAATATTATGGCATCACTGGAATCATGATAGCAATCTATTCGCGTTATATGAGGAACAGCAATAATAATTCCTTTTCGAATCTCTTTCATGGCTTTACCCACCGTTATTGTGTTACCGGGAATATGATACGGTGCAGTGAGGTCACGAATGTGAATCTGGAATCGGTGGGGTGGGCTGAAGTACAGAATACAGGACTTGGGTATACGCGTGGCGGGGCTGTGGGAAGTGATTTTACCGATCCCTATCTTGGCACGGGAGTCAGACTGCCTTCGATCTTTCCGGGCTTTCAGCCTGACTGCACATTCCGGAATATTCAGGCGCAGAAATGTTATGCCGCCAACCCGATCCCGCCTGTTGTGCAGTGGATCGGCCTGGACGCGATAAACGGAATGGCCTCAGACTTCAGCGGCGGCAATCTGCCGGCGAATAAGATTGACAATGATCTGCAGCCGGTTCTTACAGGGATTCAGAGTACGGTTCCGCTGCTGGGCTACCGCAGTCCTTCATGGAATACCGTGACAGCAGTGCCTGGTCAGGATGTGACGATGACTTTTAGGCTCCAGGACTTACAATTACAGCGGGGAACATTTCATGGGGTACTAATGGTGTCAGCCAACGGTTCAGCGGACCAGGCTTTACTGCAGCAATTCAGCCTGATTTACATCCCGGCCACGACCTTCCGGGGGCTTGTCAAGATCAACCTGGTGGGGCCGGTCGTTGCATCTAATGGGGATCTGGTTCCCACGAATCTAAGAATAACTGATCCTGCAGCCGATGGTTCATTCACGGTAACTGTCACCAATCCGAACAAGCCGAATTCATTACGAATGAGCTCCCGAATACTTGGCTTGACTCGTACGTCTACGTGGCAGTGATTGAGCAGGGATATCGGGTCTTATAAGCATCGGGTTGTCTGTGAAGACAGCCTGATTGCTTGCTCGTACGGTAGAATGATCTCTGAATTCATGTTCTGAATCCATTTCTACTTCTGAATTAACGATTCCCCTAAATTGAGAATTCTATAGTAATATACATCAGTAAATGGGTGTTTAGGAACTGGTTTGAAGGAACAAGTTTTGACACCTTTCAGGTAAACGAAAGCAGCGGTACATGTCCGCTGCTTTTTTTCGTATCAGGAAGTGATTCGTATCAAATTCGTATCAATGCCGATTTTCGTCTCAACCAGAGCAGCATAAAAATAATAAAAACCCTTGATACACAAGGGTTTACGTGTATGATCTGTAGTGGGCTCGAACCACTGACCCCTACCCTGTCAAGATAGTGCTCTCCCAGCTGAGCTAACAGATCAAGTCGTATATTAACTTTTTTAATATTATCAGCAGCTTTGGGAACTGTCAACTGAAAATATATATAGATGAGACGCTGGGCCTCACGACTAAAACCATCATGTTCCGTTCACAATAAAGCATAAAACCTGCAGCAGGGAGTGAACTCCTAGTGATGAGTCCTAAAGCAGCAACTCCAACAAAAATGTTCAAAGGCTTGTTGATGACAGCAGCGGTCCTCCTGATTCTAAGCGGCTGTACGCAGCAGCAGATTGAGCCCTCTCTGGAACCCGTTCAAGATCACAATGCAGCGTCGGAGCTTCCGGTCATTCGTGATGTATACTCCGATTCCGACTCGGTACACAGCCGGGTATACGGAGAGTCCGAAAATATAGATCTGCCATAAAAATAAACAGGTTGGCGTTATCCGAGCGGCTCGTGTATAATAATCCCGTTTTATACCGGTTACAGATGAGACCATGAAGAGGGAAACCGAAATGAAGGGGGAACGGGCATGCCAGCAGAAATTGTACGTGTACAAATCGATGAACAGCTCCAGGAGGCGCTCGCCATCCGTAAAGCTGTATTCGTCGAAGAACAGAATGTATCCATAGAAGAGGAAATTGACGATTACGATTCCCTGGATGCCGAGTCACACCATCTGCTTTTGCAGGAGGGAGGCCAGTTTGTGGCAGCAGGCCGGATTAAGCATTTTAACGAAGATTCCGCCAAGCTTCAGCGGGTCGCTGTGCTGATGCCGTTTCGCTCCAAGGGTTATGGCCGTGTATTGATTCTTGCTATGGAAGAACTGGCACGTGAACTTGGTTTCAAATACGCCGTCCTGGATGGACAGGTTCAGGCCGAGGGCTTTTACCGCAAGCTGGGATATGAAGTTATCTCTGAAGAGCCCTTCTATGACGCTAACATTTTGCATGTACGCATGCAGAAAAAGCTGTAACACAGAACAGCTGTCTAACCATAAACCCCGCAATCGGTATTACAGCCGGCTGCGGGGTTTTGTTTATGGTTCCGGAATCAACTGGTCATCCATGATGGTATAGGTAGCATGCTGTCGCAAGAAGGGGAGATCTCCTGCTGATTCACGCAGCTCCTCCATTCGGTCACTGTAATGCATGAGATACATCCGTCTGCGGACAGACTCTGGCAGCGACTTGAGCTCATCCAGAGTCGTATGCACCTCGCCACGGCCCTGCAGCTGGCATTCATGCAGAATCAGCGAACAGCCGCGTTGGTCGACAAGCTGGTTCAACAGTTCCGGATTGAAGGTCATATCGGCACTATAGAAAATATGCTCATTCACATACAGCGAATAGCTGTCTTTGCCCGGTATGTGCCGGGTAGGGAACAGCTCGACTGAAATACCTGGAACAACTTCTATCGTCTTGCCTGGCTTAAGGGGACGAACCTCGAACACGTCATTGATCGATTCAATGATTCCCTGCTGGAATATACCGCCCTTCAGCGTATGTTCCCACAGCGGCTGAATCAGTGTCTCGGCAATGTAGAGCACAGGCCTGCGCTGGTGTACGAATCTCATCTGAAAGGCAAGCTCCTCCAGTCCTCCAACATGATCGGCATGAATATGGGTGATCAGTACCGCATCCAGATCCTGAAAAGAATACCCCAGCTGATGTAACGAAATCGGAGCTGTAGTGCCACAATCCACCAATAGACGGGCTGTATCGCTCATAAACAGCGCATTGTTGTTATAGTAGGTTTTGGCAAAGGCATCTCCAGTTCCCAGCATCTGCAGTTTCAGTGTCAATCAGAACACCTCCGGTATGAGTATGGGGTTATCATTTGGTTTAAATGCAATCAAGGAAATTTTAACATGCTTACAGCAGGAAGCGCTAACAAGCGGCTAACTGAAATTCAATTGTAAAAAATCAACTGTTCCAGCGCAACTTGTACGGCGATTCCTAGTATACACTTACAACGGGCGTTCTGGTGAAGAAAACTATGGTGAGAGGTTTAAATCAAGACGCTGCGACAGGATACAGATGGAGGGACTCCTAAGATATGAAGTGGAAAAGAATTCTAATTTGTGTCATCGCAATCATGCTGATGAGCAGTACCGTGCTCTTCGCGGATTCCTTGAACGAGAAAATCCGGGTATTGATCAACGGAGAAGAAGTCAGTGACGGAGGTTACATTATTAACGGCAGGACGTATGTGCCGGTGCGGGAGTTTAATGGAATCGCCAACTTTAACTCGGCTGCAGGCAAAGTAACCTTTTACAAACCCAATGTACATATTGCGCTGTTTAAAGGGGATACCATTTTCGGCAATGTGAACAAGGGCAAGCTGAAGTTTAATGTACTCAGTCAGGTGGATAACCTGAAGACCGACATTGCAGGCGTGAAAGTGACGATTACAGATCCTGGCGGTAATGTGAAGGATATTCAGTCCCAGGACACGAGTAATCTGGACAAGGATAATTTCTGGTTCCGCACGTACGACTTCACGTATGACTTCAAGACAACAGGCAAGTACAAGGTTGGTTTCTATATGAAGGAAGATAAGGACAGCGGGTATATTCTTATCGCGGAGAAGGTCATCACGGCGCTTGACTAATAGGTGAATACAAATTGATTTGTAGCATGGAAAATGTTAAGATACCCCAGTAGCAACAATCCAATTTAAAGCGAGGTATTCCCATGAGCGATCACAAACATGAGCAAGGACATGACCATGCTCACGACCACGATCATGATCACGAAGAGATTGTCGTAACTCTGACAGATGAGGAAGGCAATGACGTCGATATGGTTCTGATCGAAACGTTCGACGTGGCTGAGAGTGTATATGCCATCCTGCTGGAACGCGATAACCCTGAATCTGACGGCATCATTCTGCGTGTGGAAGAAGAAGACGGAGAAACGGTGCTTGTAAATATTGAAGACGAAGCAGAATGGAATCGTGTGGAAGAAGCCTACAACCAGCTTGTAGCTGAGCACGAATAATTGCTTCTCCGGTGCAGACCGGCATCCTGAAGAGCTCCCTTAAGGGGGCTCTTTTTCGTCGTGCCATAGATGTGATTTATAGGGAGGGCGTTCTTTGCACACACAGCAAAACAGACCAGGCCGCAATGGCCTGGTCTGTGGATCTATTAGAATCATTTAGATAATCGGGTCCGCTTCACTGATGACTTTGACATATTGCACACTGCGGTCTTCAGGTCCCTTTACAGGCAGGCCGACTTCCACGTGTTCCATAATATAATCAATGTTATCCTGCGAAATGACTTCTCCCGGCAGGAGAATCGGAATACCAGGAGGATAGACATAAATAAATTCAGCAATAATGCGTCCGGCAGACTCCTTGAATGGAATAATCTCCGTATCACCATAAAAGGCATCACGCGGAATGAGCGCCAGCAGCGGGATTTCCGGGATTTTGACCACCAGTTCATGGGCCTGATTGACCAGATGGAAGGTCTCGGACAGCTTGCGGAGCGCCGTCAGGAGAATCTGGATCGTATCCTCGTTATCCCCAGGGGTTACCAGGCAGAGAATGTTGTACATGTCGCTCATCTCAACTTCAAGATTAAAATGCTCGCGCAGCCAGTTCTCAGCTTCGTAGCCGGTAATGCCCAGGTGTCGGACATGAATCGTTACTTTGGTTGGATCGTAGTCATAGGTGGCTTCACCGCCAAGAATGTCTTGACCGAAGCAGTAGAGACCATCGATCTCATTAATCTCACGGCGGGCCTCCTGAGCCAGCCTGATAGCACGGTCGGCCATTTCGTATCCGTTCAGTGCAAGGTTCCGTCTGGAGGTATCCAGGGAAGCAAGCAAAATATAGGAAGTAGAGGTTGTTGTCAGCATACTGATGATGGTCTGAACCCGCTGCGGATTCACAAAACCGTTTTTGGTGTTAACATTCAGTACAGAGCTCTGTGTCATGGACCCGCCCAGCTTGTGCACGCTAGTAGCGGCCATATCAGCACCGGCTTCCATCGCCGACATCGGCAGCTCGGGGTGGAAGTGAATCAGCACACCGTGCGCCTCGTCAACGAGAACAGGAACATCGTAGCTGTGAGCCAGATCGACGATTTCTTTCAAGTTCGCACAGACACCGAAATAGGTCGGATTAATGACAACGACGCCCTTCGCATCCGGGTGGCGCTCAAGCGCGTGCTGGACGGAGGTCGTCGTAATTCCGTGATCGATACCCAAATTCTCATCACGGGCCGGGGAGACGAAGATCGGCTTCGCTCCGGCGAAGATAATGGCCGATAGGATGGATTTGTGTACGTTGCGTGGAACGATGATTTTGTCGCCAGGAGAGCACACCGTAAGAATCATGGTCATAATGGCTCCGCTGGTACCCTGCACGCTGAAGTAGGTGTAGTCTGCACCAAATGCGTCGGCGGCAAGCTGTTGCGCCTCCTTAATTACGGCTGTAGGCTGATGGAGATCATCGAGAGGCGCGATATTGATCAGATCTATGGAAAGGGCATTATCCCCGATAAATTCGCGAAATTCCTTGTCAGTTCCCATTCCTTTTTTGTGTCCCGGGATGTGAAATTGTACCGGATTGCTCTCTGCGTGCTGTCTCAGCGCGGTAAAGAGCGGAGTACGGTGGTGATCCATGGGCGTTGTCACAACCTTTCGTTTTTGGAGTTGTTATTTTTGATATTGGGGTAAATCTGATAGATGGTTTCAATTCAAACAAAATAGAGTATAGCAAATTAGGGACGGATTGCAAGCAAGATATGAAGGACACTGTAAGTTTCTGTCGTCCTGAGGCAATAATGTGAATATACCATGAACGGCAAACAATGATGCGTGGGATGTGAAAACGGATGAAACAGGAACGTCAACACAGGTCTTCCAATGGTATGAATGAACGACGCAGGCTGCTGTCCCCGTTTTTTATCGAATTATGGAGCATTGTTTTTCTGGTAGAATTTCTCAAAGGCTCGCTCCTGGTTGCCGTGCTGCCGGTGTATATGGGTGATGTACTCGGATTAACGGCTGGTGTCATAGGCGTTGCATTCTCCCTTCAATATCTGGGAGATAATCTGTTCAGAGCCCCGTCTGGCTGGGCAGCCGAACGGCTGGGCTATCGGGGAACGATGGCGGCTGCACTTGCTTTTACACTGATATCCGTATTGCTGATTACCTTCACCTCCGGAGCGGGTTGGCTGATTCTCTCCTGTCTGGTTCTGGGCGTGGGCACGTCGCCGCTGTGGCCGTGTGTCATGACCGGAACGACCGAAATCTCGGGTCCCAATAACAGCAATGGAGCAGCTATGGGTACCCTGGAGATTGCGGCGCTCGGCGGCACGGGTCTTGGCCCCATCGTTATGAACTACCTGCTGGCCCATACCAGTCAGAACTACCGCACGATATTCTTGGTGTTGATCGGCAGCAGCATTGTAATGATCCTAATCAGCCTGCTGCTCCCGGGCCGTGTCCGGGGGAAGGCAGCAGATGCTAACGCGGCATCTGCAGAGCCGGCTCAAGCGGGTCCACCGTTCTCCATTAACGCTCAGCTAAGGAAGCTTAAACGCAGTGTGTCAGGCACGATGCAGTATATTCGCGGAACACTCAAATTGAGCCCGCTGGTTTATCCATCTTTATTTATGCAGTCATTTGTCATTGGTCTGCTGAGTCCGGTCATTACGCTGTATACCCGGACCGAGCTGGGGATTTCGCCCAATATGTACAGTTTGCTGTTAATTGTAGGAGGCGGTCTGACCATGCTGGCACTGATTCCGTTCGGGAAGCTTGTGGACCGCTTCGGAACGAGAGTATTTCTGAATATCGGCTTCCTGTTCGCGGGATGTGCACTTTTCGTATTCGCCCTGGTGCGCTCCCTGCCGCTGGTGTTTCTGCTCGTCAGCCTGGTGGGTCTCGGCTATGCCATGATTCTGCCGGCATGGAACACCTTCGTGGCAGGTCTCGTTCCCAAAGGAGAGCGGGGGGCTGTCTGGGGCTTCTTCCTGACCCTGCAGGGCTCTGGTATGGTCGTCGGACCAATTGTATCCGGCCTTCTCTGGGACAAGCTGGGGCATACCGTACCTTTTATGGCGAGCGGAATTGTGATGTGGCTGCTGCTGCTCAGTCACCTTACACTTACCCGGCGCAGGGACCGTACGGCCTGATCTTCAGATACAGCATGCAAAAGCCTCTCTTCCTTGTTAAAGGGAAGAGAGGCTTTTGCTATAAACAGATAATGTTCAATTATTCCGATAATTTGACAATATGTTCATTGAACCAGCGGACGATATGGTTGAGACGCTTCACCCGAAGCTGCGGATGTCCGCTGCGGGACAGGTTGTGGTCCGCACCCGGGAAGCGTACGAACTGTGTCTCCTTGCCCAGCCGCTTCAAGGCAACGAACAGCTGCTCACCCTGTTCCACCGGACAGCGCAGATCCTGTTCCCCGTGAAGAATGAGCAGAGGCGTATTTACCTCGTTAACATAAGCGATCGGGGAATGCTTCCACAGTTTCTTGAAATCCTCCCAAGGATTGCCCCAGATCTGGTCCTCGGTAAAGTAGTAGCCAATATCACTTACGCCGTAGAAGGAAAGCCAGTTGCAGATGGAACGCTGGGTCACCGCTGCCTTGAACCTGTCGGTATGTCCGACGATCCAGTTGGTCATGAAGCCGCCGTAGCTGCCGCCGGTTACGGAGAGGCGGTCACCGTCCACAAAGTCATAAGCGGAGAGAACATAGTCCACAGACTCCATGACGTCCTGGTAGTCACGCCCGCCGTAATCACCGCGAACGGTATTGACATGCACCTGACCGTAACCGTGGCCGCCGCGCGGGTTGGTATAGAATACCGCATATCCAGCGGCGGCAATCAGCTGGAACTCATGCATAAAGGTATGTCCATACATCGCCTGAGGTCCACCATGAATCTCCAGCACAGCGGGCACCTTACTTCCTTCCTTGAAGCCAACCGGCTTCATCATCCAGCCCTGAATGTCCCAGCCGTCCGAGGTCGTGAACCAGAAGGTCTCGGGTACACTCAGCTCCAGTTCCTCGAACAGCTTGGCATTACAGTTCGTGAGTCTTTCCTCTTCCGCTTGTCCAGAAGCCCGGAAGAACAGATCGCCAGGCTGAAGCGGATCTGCGGCGGCATAGACGAGGTCACCTTGAGCACTGACATCAAACTGATAGACTTCCCGCTCACCGCCGACGATCACTTCACTGCCTGAGCCATCCAACGCAAACTGAACAATCTGTACACTGCCTTCCCTGGTGGTCTGAAGATAGACAGAACGCCCGTCGCGGCTGAAAAGGGGAGGCGTTCCTGCAGCAGCCCTCATATCACTGACTGCAGCATGACCGAGCTGAACGTCCATATCGCTGTAGAGCTGGCGTATCTCACCGCCTGCAGCAGAGATAAGCTGGATTCGGGACAAGGTCGCAAATCCATGGGAAAGGTTGTCTGCCAGCATCAGAATCTTTTCGCCATCCGGTGTGAAGGCAATCGGGCCGATCGACAGCCCGCCCTGTGTCAGCTGCCTGCGGCCGCTGCCGTCCGCCTGAACGATGTAGAGTTCGTTGAAGAGGCTCAAGTCCGGATTACGGCTGCCGTCTTCCACAATGTCGGAAGTGAATGCAACCTGTCTGCCGTCCGGAGACCAGGCGAAGAACGAAATGTCATAATTACCGCGGGTCAGCGGCGTGGATTGGGACGCTTCAATATGCCAGATGAAGAGATGGGAGCGTCGGCCGTTCCACAGGCCTGCACCATCGGATTTATAGCGGATGCGGTCGACAACGATGTCTTTGGCCTCATTTTTGCTCTTCTCATCCTTATTCTCTTCCTGCTCTTCCTCTGAGTCGGCCGCGGAAGCACGAAGCAGCAGCTGCTTGCCGTCCGGAGACCATTTGAATGCAGAGACGCCATGCTTCAGATCGGTTATAGGCCGGGCTTCGCCGCCATCTGCCTGAAGGAACCAGACCTGGACGGCCTCATTCTTTTTGCGCAGAAACGCCAGGATGGTCCCGTCCGGTGACCAGGCCGGAGCCGAGTCATGCTCTCCCGAAGTGAAAGGGCGGTCCTGCCGGCTGCCGCCGCTAATAAGGCGGATGTGGGAACGGTAGCCGTCCTGATCCTTGGATACAACCTTGGAGACATAAGCAATGCTGCCGTCACGCGGAGATAGCACCGGGCTCTCCACCCAAGATAGCTTGTACAAGTCTTCTGCCGTGATTTTACGTGTGCTGCTGTTCATGGCTTATCCTCCTTCAAAAAAATTTTAATGACTAACCGTTTCCATTTTATCTCATGATGATGCTAAAAAGCTATCTGATATAGCGGTGTCAGCTTTTTGAAGGTATTGCGGATGGTCTCCAGCAGTTGTTCGCCATCCTTCAGCACATCTTCACCGGCGTTAATACGCAGGCCGCACATGACCTCGGCTTTTTTCACGCTGCGCAGCTTGTCGATCATTTTCTGGAAGTCCTGATCCTCCATTTTCCCGTGGATCAAGCCTTCGGGAGACATATGATCCATGGACCAGTAGAAGTTGGAAGGAAGCTCCTTGCGGATCGTCTGAAGCTTCTTGTCTAATCCTTCGGCGAATGTCGTTTTGTTCGGGCTCTCGTAAATGATGGCGAATATGACAAATACATGAGTTGCAAACATCCCAACTTCAAAATGCGGCAGGGCCTTATAGCCGCGCTTCGCCGAGGCCCATGCGACCCAGGTATCCTTGGGCGGATTCACCGTACGGCGGGCATGCTTGGCCACATGGACATACATCGGTTCCCCGCTGAGTTCACTCAGGAAGGGCGCCAGCTCGGCCCCCAGCTGCTCCAGCTTCGGACGTACCCGTTCGATGAGCACTTCCATGCGCGGCTCCAAGCCGGGGATTTCAAATACATCAAAGTCTTTTTGATCAAATCCGGTAAAAGCAGTCACGTTAACTTCCCCCTGTTTTCTCTGATTATGGGTCCGATTATAGCATATCCCTGCCGCCTGTCTTTATGGGGGTTTGAAGAAGATTTCGTGAAGGTTGTCCTGCCCGGCGGGTCTGCTGCCTGTCCCCAGTCACAAAATTAGGCAATAAACCAAGTACGCTTACATAACATGAAGTATAAAATAGATTACAGAAGCAAAATCAATGAAGCTTGCCGTTATCGCCAATATCCGGTGCGGAGGAGGGATTGCCGTGAACAAGGGCTGCGAAGTGGAATACTGCAACTTGGAGCTCCGGTTTAGCCGCCGGCATATCCAGCAGTTGATCAAGGATTTGATTCAGGAGGGTTATTCCCTGTACTGGAGTGAAGATGATGCTTCATTTATTCTATCGATCCGGACAGGTCGCAAGCTGGTAAAGCTGCGCTTTCAGCAGATGAAGAACGGGGAATACAAGATGGTCGGTGACTATATGATCAGGGATCCGAAGCTGGCGGAATGGCTGGAAAAGCTGATCAATGACACACGCGGACATGCTGTGGTCAAACGCTTCAAGGAACAGCATATCCTGGTAGAGAACATTCTGTTCGGAGAGGTGATCCGGCTTGTAGAGGTGTCCGGCTTCAAGACCCGGATTTTGTACCAGAAGGGCCCAATACTTTCCGCTGAGGAAATGCAGGAGATGTTCGACTCGAATGAAGGCGAGAACAGGCTTATGCTGCTGCGGCTTGAGATCGATCTGGAGCTGGATCAGCTGCGCACAGCGATACGGGCCTGTGACAAGGAAGCGGTACACGCCAGTAAAGAACGAATGAAGCGGCTGTCCCATCAGCTGTTTATGCTGGAAGGCTAGAGAATGTTCCCGGGTAACGGTGACAATTTGAAGAACACCTCATCTGTTGGGGTGTTTTGTTCTGCGTGGCTGCTTCATCGGGGTTCACTTCTTCCGTTAAAGGGTTTAGAATAAACTTGTCGTATTGCATTCAGCATAAAACCAAATTATATGCAAAGGATGAGGAACCAGATGGCAAAACAGCAGATTGGTGTAGTAGGCCTGGCCGTTATGGGCAAAAATTTGGCTCTCAACATTGAAAGCAAGGGCTTTACGGTTTCGGTATTTAACCGCTCTCCTCAAAAAACGCATGACTTGCTGGAAGAAGCGAAAGGCAAAAATTTGACAGGTACTTTCTCTGTCGAGGAATTTGTTCATTCGCTGGAAACCCCGCGCAAGATTCTTATTATGGTACAAGCTGGTCCGGCAACAGATGCAACGATTGAACAGCTGATTCCGTACCTGGATGAAGGCGACATTATTATTGACGGCGGCAACGCTTACTTCCCTGACACTCAGCGTCGCAGCAAAGAGCTCGAAGAGAAGGGCTTCCGCTTCATCGGAACCGGGGTATCGGGCGGTGAAGAAGGCGCACTGAAAGGCCCTGCCATTATGCCGGGCGGACAGGAAAGCGCGTACAAGCTGGTAGAGCCGATTCTGACGGCCATTTCGGCCCATGTTAACGGTGATCCATGCTGTACGTATATCGGACCGGATGGGGCAGGTCATTATGTCAAGATGGTGCATAACGGAATTGAATATGGTGATATGCAGCTGATCGGCGAAGCTTACCACCTGCTCCAATCTGTGCTTGGTCTCGAGACGGAAGAGCTGCACCGTATTTTCTCGGATTGGAACAAGGGGGAGCTCGACAGCTATCTGATCGAGATAACAGCAGATATTTTCTCCAAAACAGATCCGGACACCGGCAAGCCGATGGTCGATGTGATCCTGGACGCAGCCGGTCAGAAGGGAACAGGCAAATGGACAAGCCAAAGCGCGCTCGATCTGGGTGTGCCCCTGTCCATGATTACAGAGTCGGTTTTCTCCCGTTTCCTCTCCGCAATGAAAGAAGAGCGGGTTGCAGCCAGCAAGATTCTAAATGGGCCTGAAGTGAAGCCGTTTGACGGTGACCGGGAGCAGTTCATTGAGAATGTGCGCCGGGCACTTTTCGCAAGTAAAATCGTTTCGTATGCGCAAGGGTTCGCCCAAATGCGTGCTGCTTCCGATGAATATGGCTGGGATCTCAAATACGGCAACATCGCTATGATTTTCCGCGGCGGCTGTATTATCCGCTCTCAGTTCCTGCAGAATATCAAGGATGCGTATGACCGGGAGCCGGCCCTGAAGAATCTGCTGCTTGATCCATATTTCCAGAATGTGGTCGAGTCCTATCAATCCGCTTGGCGTGAGGTGATCTCCGCAGCGGTATCTCAAGGGATTCCGGTTCCAGGCTTCTCAAGTGCACTTTCTTACTATGACAGCTACCGTACAGAGCGTCTGCCGGCTAACCTGCTGCAGGCGCAGCGTGATTATTTTGGGGCGCATACATTTAAGCGTGTGGACAAGGAAGGCGTGTTCCATCATCAATGGTTCTAATCTCATCTTAATAGATTATAGATAACATAACCCGCAGGGACTGGAAAGATGATTTCTGGTTCCTGCGGGCTTTCTTATGTCAGCAGATCGGACAAATGCTCTATTATACAAAATGTCAAACCCTGTGGTATGATATGAAAAAAAGTTTAGCAAAAGGGGTGTCGGCATTGCTGCAGGAGGATACCGGACCCAATTTGATTCTGGTAGGAATGATGGGGACGGGCAAATCAACCGTCAGCCGGATTCTGGCCCAGGAGCTGGGGTACCATCTCATTGATATGGATGAGGAAATTGAACGCCTGGAAGGGCGCAGTATTGCGGATATTTTTACACAGCATGGAGAGGAATATTTCCGGGAAGCTGAGGCGGCAGCACTACGTTCCATCTGTTCGGCCAAAGGCCAGGTTATCTCCACCGGAGGCGGATCGGTGCTTCGTTCTGTGAATTGTGACCTGATGCTGTCAAGCGGACTGGTTGTAGCTTTAACAGCTGTACCGGAGGTTATCATTGAACGGGTAAGCGGGAATCCGGATCGGCCGCTGCTTGCAGGCGGCGTGGAAGATCGGGTTCGTCGGATCATGGAAGAGCGCAGGGATGCCTACAAGTTTGCACACGTCGAGGTGGATACATCTCATCTGTCTGCGGCCGAAGTGGCTTCTATGATTTTAGCACATTACCGCGTCTAAGCTTTTGACTGCAAAAAAAACGGGCCCTTAGGCCCGTTCTCCAATCAGAAACGGCAGGATCAGGATTCACTGTTCCACTGCAGCATGCCGCCGGTCATGTTCACGACATGTCTGAAGCCCAGCTGCTGCAGGTATTCACATGCCCGTTCGCTGCGGTAGCCGCTGCGGCAGATGAGGATCCACTCCTGTTCAGGATCCAATTCGTCCGTATGCTGCGGAAGCTGGCCCAGCGGAATATGCTTGGCCCCTGAGATCATGCCTTCAGCGACTTCTTCATCCTCGCGGACATCGATCATGTTCGGCTGCTCGCCTGCCTGCAGTCTGGATCGAAGCTCGCTTGGCTCTATTGTATCCAAATGGTTCATTAGGCACCCTCATTTCAATAGTTTCATGCCTTCATGATAGCGAAGGGGCCTTGGGACTGTCAATTCAGCAACTTATATAGAAGGAGAATGACCATGGACGTAATCGTAACACCGACACCAACTCTTCAGGGCACGATCGGGGCCCTGTCATCCAAAAATTATACGACCCGCTACCTCCTGGTAGCAGCGCTGGCCGAAGGTACAAGCACCATCTATTATCCGGCACACAGCGAGGACAGCGATGCGATGCGCCGCTGTATCCAGGACCTCGGCGCGAGTCTGGAAGAAGACGAAGAGAAGATCGTCATCACAGGCTTCGGCAGTCGTCCGCGCAATGTGAAGGAACTGAATGTCGGCAATGCCGGGGCGGTTCTCCGCTTTTTGATGGGAATTGCAGCACTTAGCGAGAACGTAACTTTTGTCAATACGTATCCCGATTCACTGGGCAAGCGTCCTCATGACGACCTGATTGTCTCGCTGCAGCAGCTGGGTGTTCAGGTGGAGCACCGGGAAGGCAAGCTGCCGATTACTATCTCCGGCGGCGCGCCCAAAGGCGGCAAAATTACCGTATCTGGATCGGTCAGCTCCCAGTATCTGAGCGCACTCCTGTTCCTCACACCGCTCCTTTCGGAGGACAGCGAGATTGAAGTTCTGCACGATCTGAAGTCCAAGGTTGTTATCGGACAGACCCTGGAGGTGCTGGAGCAGGCAGGTATTGTTATCCATGCCAGCGATGATTATATGCATTTTAAGGTTCCGGGCAGGCAGGCTTATCAGCCGCGCACTTATACGGTGCAGGGTGATTATCCAGGCAGTGCGGCTGTACTGGCCGCGGCGGCTGTAACCCGTTCAGATGTGACCGTGGAACGTCTGATGGAGCGAAGCAAGCAGGGGGAGCGGGCCATCGTCGATGTGCTGCGCCAGATGGAAGTGCCGCTGACGCATGAGAATGACACCGTACATGTTCAGGGGAACGGGCGCCTGAAGGCAATCGAGTTCGACGGTGATGCTGCGACAGATGCGGTCCTGGCGATGGTTGCTGCTGCGTGTTTTGCTGAAGGAACCTCACGGTTCTATAATGTAGAGAATCTGAGATACAAGGAATGCGACCGAATTACCGATTATCTGGCTGAACTCACCAAAGCCGGTGCCAAGGTGGAGGAGCGTCAGGCTGAAATTATCGTTCACGGGCAGCCGGAAGGCGTCGAGGGCGGGGTCGAAATCAATGCCCATTACGATCACCGTGTTATCATGGCCCTAACGGTAGTCGGTCTGCGGTCACACAAGCCGCTGGTTATTCGGGATGCCCATCATGTGGCCAAATCGTACCCGCAGTATTTTGACCACCTGAGGGCGCTGGGTGCTTCGGTTGAATGGAAAGAGTCCTAGGGATTACCTTGTATGCAGGATAACTTTCAATCACGACTTGAAATGTAGAGAGGAGCAATAATGATGGCGTTTGAGAACCCTTCACGTGAAGAGATCAAGAACATTCTGGAGCAAGCAGGGAATATCGCAGTAGTCGGTCTGTCGGACAAAACAGACCGTACGTCCTACATGGTTGCAGGCGCGATGCAGAGCCGGGGCTACCGTATCATTCCGGTAAATCCGGCTGCAGCAGGCTCCACCATTCTTGGTGAGACCTGCTATGCCAGTCTTGCAGAAGTACCAGAGCCCATTGATATTGTCAATGTGTTCAGACGCAGCGAATACTGTGCGGACGTGGCAAAGGAAGCGGTAGAGGCCGGTGCGCGGGTGCTGTGGCTGCAGCAGGGCATCATTAGCGAAGAGGCTGCCGGCATTGCGGGCGGGCGCGGACTTCAGGTGATCATGGATCGCTGTATCAAGGTTGAAGAGGCCATCACCCAACCGGTCCGCAGATAGGCTGCTGCGGTTATCATAAGCAATATTTAAGTCTGCACAATCCCGGTATGAACCGGGATTGTGTTTTTTATCATGCATCGGTACGGTTGGCTTTGACAAAACCAGGTTATCCGCTTACCATCATCTTAGAAAGGAGAGGATGGCCATGAACTGGCTCGGATCCTTGCAGCAGTTTGGCAGGGCGGTCATGCTCCCGACCATGGTGCTGCCGGCAGCGGCAATTCTGCTCTGTGTGGGCAGTTTACCTTGGCAAGCCTGGGGAATCCCGGAGGTTGGCAGTATTGCCACTGTCGCCGGTCAAGGTATTTTTTATTTTTTGCCTTATTTGTTTGCGGTTGGCGTTGCGCTGGGCCTGTCTAATCAGGCGGGGCAGGCGGGGCTCGCTGCTTTGGCAGGTATGGTTATTTATGAACAGGTTACGGCTCATTTCGGCAACGGAAATATCCATCCGGCCACGCTGGTGGGGATGATCCTCGGAGCGATTGCCGGGTTAACACATAATCGATTCAAGTCTATTAAGCTCCCGGAGATCTTGCAATTTTTTGGCGGGACACGGTTTGTTCTGCTGGTTGTTGGGTTGTTTTCGGTTATTTTTGCATGTCTGATGCTGTTCGTGGCTCCCCTGCTGCAGCAGCTGCTGGATATCATTGCAGGCTGGGAATACAGTCTCGGCGGCTTTGGCCTGTTTTTGTACGGAATTCTGTATCGTGTGCTGGTCGCTTTCGGGCTTCATCATTTGCTGAATAACGTGTTCTGGTTCCAGCTGGGCAACTATGAGACGCCTTCGGGCAGCATTGTACAGGGGGATCTGCCGCGCTTTTTTGCAGGTGATCCCACAGCTGGTTATTTTATGTCCGGGTTGTTCCCGATCATGATGTTTGCGCTTCCGGCCATTGCATTTGCTATTGTCCATGAAGCCCGTGAAGATCTGAAGCCCAAGGTGCGCAAAACGTTTCTAACCGCATCCCTGGTATGCTTTTTTACCGGAGTATCTGAACAGATCGAGTTTGCGTTTTTGTTTGCTGCACCCTATCTGTTTATTGTGCATGCGGTGATGTCGGGTCTCGCCATGTGGCTGACCTATATCCTGGATATCCGCCACGGTTTTTCCTATTCGGCAGGTGCTATAGATTATGTGCTGAACTTTCACCTGTCCCATAATGCCTGGATGCTGATTCCAATCGGCATCGCCTACGGTGTTGTCTATTACGTACTGTTTCGCTGGGCAATCCGCAGGTTCCGCATTCCTACGCCGGGGCGTGAGGAGGGGTCGGTGCTGGACGACTGGGTAGGCAATATTCCTTACCAGGCACCCCTTATCCTTGAAGCGCTGGGCGGTAAGCAGAATCTGATTCAGGTGGAGGCCTGCATTACGAGGCTGAGGCTGACCGTTCATAACGACAGGCTGATTGACTCCAACGCCATGAAAGCACTTGGGTCGGCTGGATTAATCAAGCTGGGAGGCGGCAACGTGCAGGTTGTTTTCGGCACCTATTCCGAATTGATACGTGAAGAGATAGCAAAACTGATGGAAAGGGACCTTCAGCAGGTACTGTTCTGTGCTCCTGTGCAGGGCGTAATGATGCCGATTGAAGAAGTGCCTGATCAGATTTTTGCGGCCAAACTGGTGGGTGACGGTGTCGCCTTTGTACCGGAGCGTGGTGAATTGGTATCACCGGTGTTCGGAACAGTTATGCATCTGTATCCAACCATGCACGCGATTGGAATCTCGACCCGGGAAGGGCTGGAAGTGCTCATTCATATCGGGATCGATACTTCGCAGCTCAAAGGCTGCTTCCAGGCTCACGTTCAGGCGGGGGACACGGTGGAACAGGGACAGCTGCTGATTTCTTTTGATATGAATATACTTAAGAGCGGAGCTGCATCTCTGGCTACGCCGATGGTTATTACAAATCCGGAGCTCGTTAAATCCTGGAGCTTTGCTCCGTTTAAGTCAGTCAAAAAAGGCCAGGCTTCGGTCATGTCAGTCGTGCTGCATGACAGAAATGTTGGAGGGGTAGAATCATGATACAAGGCATCGGCAGTGCTGCGGGCGTTGCGATCGGGAGTGCATTTGTTCTTCCCGGCTGGGAATGGGAAATGCCGGATCAGAAAATGGACGCAGTGGATTTGGCCAAGGAGTTCGAACGGCTGTATGAAGGAATTCGAACCTCCAAAAACGAAATCGAATATATCAAGAATGAATTCAAGGAAATGGTCGGGCCTGAAGAATCGAGCATCTTTGATGCGCACCTGGCGATTCTTGAAGACCCGGTATTTATGAATGAGATTCAAGGGATCATCGAGCGGCAGTACAAGGCGGCTGAAGTCGCCGTCAAGGAAGCCATTGACCATTTTGTAACCATGTTTGATCTTCTTGATGATGAATATATGAAAGAGCGTGCCATTGATATCAAGGATGTAGGGAACAGGCTGCTCAAGCATCTGCTGGGTGCGCCGGAGATCACCTTGCCGAAGGACAACAAGCCTTATATCCTGGTGGCCAAGGAGTTGTCTCCGTCCCAGCTGGTTCACCTTAATCCGAACCACGTGCTGGGTATCGTTACGATGAATGGCGGAAAAACCTCACATTCTGCCATCATGGCCCGCGCTTTGGGGATTCCGCTCGTCTCGGGACTGGAGACGCAGGTCAGCCTGCCAGTACAGACCGGCGATCTCATGGTCGTTGATGGCGACCAAGGGCTGGTCTATATCCATCCTGACCGGAAGATTATTGAACAATATACACTGCTGCGCGCCGAGCAGCAGCTGCGCAAGGAACAGCTGCAGCTGCTGGCATCGGTGGACGCCATCACGAAGGACGGGGTGACATTGCAGCTGTCCTCCAATATCAGTTCCCTGAAGGAGCTCGATATGGCACTGCGTCACGGGGCGCAAGGTGTAGGCTTGTTCCGTACCGAATTCCTGTATATGGACAGGGACACCTTCCCTGATGAAGAGGAACAGTACGAAATGTACCGGAAGGTAGCGGAGAAGACGCAGGGGCATTCGGTTGTCATTCGGACACTGGATATCGGCGGGGACAAGGAGCTGGATTATTTCGAGCTTCCCGAGGAAGATAACCCTTTTCTTGGCTACCGTGCTATCCGCATCTGTCTGGACCGCGAGGAGCTGTTCAAGACCCAACTGCGGGCGATCCTTCGTGCCAGTGCCGGGGGCAATGTCAAAATCATGTATCCAATGATCTCATCCGTCGATGAAGTCAGGGAAGCCAACAAGCTGCTTGCGGAAGCTCGTAAGGAGCTGGACCTGCGTGGGCTGGCGTATGACCCTGATATTCAGGTCGGCATCATGGTTGAAGTACCCGCTGCTGCAATGATTTCGGACCTGCTCGCGCAGGAGGTTGATTTTTTCAGTATCGGAACCAATGACCTGGTACAGTACGTCCTGGCAGTGGACCGGATGAACGAGCAGATTGCCCATATGTATCAGCCTTTCCATCCGGCTGTTCTGCGCCTGCTGCGCATGACTGTAGATGCTGCTTCCCGCGCAGGAATCAGTGTCAGCGTATGCGGGGAGATGGCCGGTGATGAGCGGTCGGTCCCGCTCTGGCTGGAACTGGGGGTTCAGAATTTGAGCATGTCCCCTCAGTCCCTGCTCCGGGTCAAGCATCGGGTTCTGAATACCCATGCGGATGAAGCGCGACGGAAGGCGCGCGATTGTATGGGAATGAGCAGCAGCTCAGCGATAGAACAAGCCCTGACAGATTTTGCTTCGTCTACGCTGAAGACAGGCAGCTGTGGAGGCAAATAGAGCCTCGGGCGGACGCATTCTGCTGAATCCTGATTGCCGGAAGCCCCCTTTATATGACACCCATAAGACAGCCGGTTCCTCGGGAATCGGCTGTTTTGGTGCTGGAAGGGTTTACTTACAGGCTTGTAATATTAACTCGGCTGGTAATAAGTACATCGCAAAAAGAAAAGGAATTGACACCTCTTGGTCGAAGTAGCTTGTATAATACAATATAGATAAATGAGTTGGACAGGACAGAAAGCGTCCATATTAGTTGCTATGAAGAGGTGTCACATGCAGGAATATTGCCAATGCGGTCATACCATCCAGTTAGAACTACGAACTGTTATTTTTGCCGGAAAGGTGTCGATCACCCAGGTTCCGGTTATGAGCTGTGAAGAATGCTCTTATTATGAATTACTCCCTTGTGTCAAAGAAGAATTAAAGCAGTATCTGGCCGAGCTCGGCTCTGAGCCGGAAACCATCCGGATCTCCTTTGCCGACAGGAATGAGCTGTCAAGCCTCATTCTCACCAGCAAGCTGTATGGAGTTCAGCTCACACCGTCAACCGCCCGTCAGCTGATGAAGGCTGTTAACGAACGGATTAATACGCTGCTGGATGTCTATCGTTATGCACAATCGTCAGGAGATCAGGATTGGACCCAAGATATCGAGAGACGGCTCAGCCAGCTGTCCACATTATCTTCCTATCCGATTCTGTCCGCCTCTTCCTGACGGATATCATAATCGATTTTGGGAATGGGAGAGGCTTATTTTTGACTGATCGAGAATGAAAATGAAAGGTTTTCATGCCGTTCGTTGGATTTTTCATGCGCTTTTTGTTAGGATATGAGATAGGACTCTTACAAAAAGGGGATGTATATCTAATGGCGACGATGATTAGAATGACTACTATCGGACAGCTGCAATCCGCTCTGGAAGCGTCAACAAATAAACCTTTGCTATTGTTTAAACATAGTACACGCTGCCCGATCAGCGCCGGAGCTTTTCGCGAGTTCCAGTCTTATCTGGAAGGTACGCCTAATGAGGAAGTGGAATACGGTCTGATCTATGTCGTTGAGGACCGCCCGGTTTCGAACGAGGCAGCTGAGCTGCTCGGCATCCGCCACGAATCGCCACAGGCCATTCTTGTGAAGGACGGAGCCCCGGTATGGCACACTTCTCATTCCAATATTACTACCCAGTCTTTGAAAGAGGCATTAGTCTGAGAACCGCAACTATCATTGCATAAAGGAACATTTTGTCGTATCATAATTCTAATTGATAGTTCGAGGCTTGGTTATAAAATTTACTGGCAATGGAGAGAAGGAACGTGACGGTAACTATTTACGATGTGGCTAGAGAAGCAGGCGTTTCCATGGCCACGGTTTCACGGGTCGTGAACAACAATCCGAATGTGAAGCCGCAGACCCGCAAAAAAGTATATGAAGCAATCGAACGCTTGGGATATCGTCCGAATGCGGTTGCCAGAGGCCTGGCAAGCAAGAAGACGACAACTGTCGGCGTTGTGATTCCGGATATATCTAACTCGATTTTTGCCGAAATTGCACGGGGAATTGAAGATATTGCGAACATGTACCACTACAATATCATTTTGTGTAATGCGGACAAGCGTAAGGAAAAGGAAATTCGCGTTATTAACACGCTGCTGGAGAAGCAGGTGGACGGGCTGTTGTTCATGGGCGGTACGGTAACGGACGAGCACATTCAAGCGTTCCAGACATCGGCAGTGCCAATCGTGCTGTGCGCAACAAGTGACGAGAACGGCACCTATCCTTCAGTTGACATCGATCATGAAGCTGCGGCGTTTGATGCCGTGAATACATTGATCCGACATGGACACCGAGAAATCGCGATGATCAGCGGCACGCTTCAGGATCCAGCTAATGGTTATGCCCGTTTCCAAGGGTACAAGCGTGCACTGGAAGCAGCAGGTATTGAATATCAGGAAGATCTGGTTCGAATTGGAAACTATCGTTACGAGTCCGGCGTCGAAGCTATGAAGTACTTCCTTGGTCTGAAGAAGAAACCGACAGCCATCTTCGCGGCAACCGATGAAATGGCGATCGGCGCAATTCACAGCATTCAGGATGAAGGATTAAAGGTGCCGGATGATTTCTCCATCATCAGTGTGGATAACATCCGTATGGCTTCTATGGTTCGTCCGCAGCTGACTACGGTTGCGCAGCCTATGTATGATTTGGGTGCTGTTGCGATGCGTCTGCTGACCAAGCTGATGAAGAAAGAGAACGTCGATAATCCGCGCGTTATTTTGCCGCATGAGACGATTCTCCGCCTGTCTGTCAGTCATGTAGACTAACCGTTTGACATGGATTGATTGGAATTATAGCTCCTGCAAAGGAGCTTTTTTCATGTTTATATCATCGCAGGAGGGATAATGATGGATAAGCTTACAGGGATTATCGGAGCTATGGATGAAGAGGTTGAGCTGCTCCTGGCAGCCATGGGCGGTGAGGCGGAGACCGAGCAGGTGGCTGGAGTGGCATTTACAACCGGGATGATTTATGGCAGGTCTGTGGTCGTGTGCAAGTCGGGAGTAGGCAAAGTGAATGCTGCGGTCACTACGCAAATTCTGGTAGATCGCTATGATGTAGAGCGGGTGATATTTACCGGAGTAGCCGGAGCAGTCGATCCTGACTTGAACGTGGGTGACATTGTAATTTCAACCTCATGCGTACATCATGACATGGATGTGACGGCACTAGGTTATGAACACGGTGTCATTCCGTATCAGGAAGTTTCCAGCTTTGCAGCCGATCCGGCATTGGTGGAGCTGGCAGAACAAGCCTGCCGCGAGCTGCATTATCACTATCTGACAGGCATCGTGCTGTCCGGAGACCAGTTTATCGCAGATCGTGAGCATGTCTTATGGCTGCATAAGCAGTTGAACGGTTCATGCACAGAGATGGAGGGAGCAGCTGTTGCCCAGGCGTGTCATATGAACGGTGTTCCATTCCTGATCCTGCGATCCATGTCAGATAAAGCTGATGGCTCGGCACATATCAGTTTTGAACAATTTACAGTCGAGGCTGCCCGTCGTTCCCATCATATTGTGGCTAACATGCTGGAACACCTTTAATACATAAAACGCTGCCTGAACCTGATGCGGTCAAACTGCTCCCTTGATTGCAGCGGCACATGCTGTCCGATACGTACCATTAGACAGTTAGCCGGATGGGAGCAGATTTCCGGATCGTCCGTGGCGTACCACACCATGTCGACCGTCTTCATCAGCCGTTCCATCATATTACGGTATTCCCATATGGACAGACCGCTGCCCTTCAAATCCCAATGCCAATAATATTCTGTGGTGAAGATAATATAAGCTTCCATCTGCTGATCCTGAAACGCATGCCGGATGAGCCTGCTTCCCAGACCGAATCCGCGGAAGGGATCAGCGACTTCCACGGCGCCGAGTTCGATCAGATCATCCATCCCCGCTTCAGACCAGCGCTCCATCTCGTCGGGATAATGAAAGGTTACATAACCGACAATCGTCTCCTCCTGAATGGCTGCAATAATCCGACCTTCCGGAAGCCCGGCGATCTCGATCAGTGCTTCCAGCTGTTCTGCCGGGCGCCGGAATGCATCCAGCAGCGGATGCATCTCCAGCTTGGACAGACGTTCAGGAGGAACCGGACCTTCAATAACAAAAAGCTGCCCGTTCTTTTCATATTCAGCTGCTGTGCCGTTTTTAGGATGCTGCATATGGCGTTGGCTCCTTTCACTAATCCGATAGCTGCGGTATAGACACCTAACCATTTTTCATAAATCTCCGAAAAGCAATAGTCTTCATAAATCGGGCGTGCTATAATATTTCCGACACAGAACGTTCATACTTTTCCCTTTCATTGGCAGCAGATGATGGACATGACTTACCCAAAGGTTGCTGAAGAGAACCTGACGAATTATTTTGTAAGCGTTATCTTATCGTAAGCATATTTTATATGTGCTGCAGACTGGAGGTCAAGGAGATGAGTTCTATGCAAGAGGAGAATATGCAAAGTACGGTTCAGACGTCGAATCTCGGAAACTATGAAGAAGCCCGGAAGCAGTTCAGCTGGGAGGAAGTGGAGCGTCATTTCACCTGGTATGCAAACGGGAAAGTGAACATGGCTCATGAAGCGATTGACCGCCATGTTGATGAGGGACGCGGTAACAAAACAGCTCTCATCTACAGTGACGCCAGCCGCAGGGAGACATTTACCTTCGAGGAGCTGAAGCTGTTATCTAACCGTTTCGGGAACGTACTCCGCCAGCATGGCATCGGCAAAGGAGATCGTGTGTTTATCTTTATGCCGCGTTCTCCTGAGCTGTATGTGGCGCTGCTCGGCATTCTGAAGACCGGCGCGATTGCAGGTCCCTTGTTCGAAGCCTTCATGGAGACGGCTGTTAAGGATCGTCTGGAAGACAGCGGGGCTGTGGCTCTGATAACAACACCCCAGCTCCTTGGCCGGGTAAGCAGGGAGGAGCTGCCGGAGCTGAAGCAGATTATTGTTGTCGGTGAGGTACATAGTGGAGAAGATTTGATCTCGTATGACGATGAGATGCGGTCTGCTTCGGATGAGCTTGAGCCGGAATGGCTGGATCGTGAGGATGGTCTGCTGATTCACTATACCTCCGGGTCCACAGGGAAGCCCAAAGGGGTTTACCATGTACAGAATGCAATGATTCAACATTATTATACAGGGAAAATGGTGCTGGATCTGCGCGAGGATGATATTTACTGGTGTACCGCGGATCCGGGCTGGGTAACCGGAACGTCATACGGTATTTTTGCTCCTTGGCTGAACGGGGTAACCAATGTCGTGCGCGGCGGTCGTTTCAGTCCGCAGGACTGGTACAGCACGATCGAGCGTGAGAATGTCAGTGTATGGTACAGTGCACCGACAGCTTTCCGCATGCTGATGGGGGCGGGAGAACAGGTGCACGAACAGTTCCGGCTGGATAGCCTGCGTCATGTGCTTTCCGTCGGTGAGCCGCTGAATCCGGAAGTGGTTCGTTGGGGCTGGAAAGCCTACGGACATCGGATCCACGACACCTGGTGGATGACAGAGACCGGGGCACAGCTGATCTGCAACTATCCGGAAATGGATATTAAGCCCGGCTCTATGGGCAAACCGCTTCCCGGGATTGAAGCCGCGATCGTGGATGACCACGGCCAGGAGGTACCACCGAATCATATGGGCAACCTGGCGATCCGGACACCTTGGCCTTCGATGATGAGGACCATCTGGAATAACCCGTCTAAGTACGAGGAGTATTTCCGTCTGCCGGGCTGGTATGTCTCCGGAGATTCCGCGTATATGGATGAGGATGGTTATTTCTGGTTTCAGGGACGTATCGATGATGTGATCAACTCGTCCGGCGAGCGTATCGGGCCTTTCGAAGTGGAAAGCAAGCTGATCGAACATCCGGCAGTAGCGGAGGCAGGTGTTATTGGTAAACCGGATTCAACGCGCGGCGAGATCATTAAAGCTTTTATCGCGCTGCGGGAAGGATATGAAGCTACAGATGAGCTGAAGGAGGAGATTTACCGCTTCGTCAAGGAAGGGTTGTCTGCTCATGCTGCTCCACGGGAGATCGAATTTAAGGATAAGCTGCCGAAGACACGTTCCGGTAAAATTATGCGCAGAGTGCTAAAAGCATGGGAGCTTGATCTTCCTGCAGGGGATTTGTCTACCATCGAAGACTAAAGGACTAAATCAAATAAGCGGTGTCCGCCGATCTGTATGTATACAGAGGCGGACACCGCTTTTTGCTGACCGAACGTTAAAAAAACTCCAGGCAGACGTTGAAGGTCTATTCATGATAGACTCCTCTAACACGTCAGCCCGGAGTTCCTGTTAATTCGTATAAATAAAATACGATGTAATACTTACTTCGGTTTGCCACCCGTATTGGGGCTGCTGCCTGGTCCGACGATCGTTCCGGGTACAGTTACCGGTTCAGATGCAGGACCTGTGGCAGGAGTGCTGCCGCCTGCACCGGGTTCAGGATGACCCGCAGCTCCATCGCTGTTCTGGCCCAATCCCGCCGGCGGTGTGGATGCATCCGGTGGCGAAGACGGGCTGCTTGTGCTGCTGTCTCCACCAGTAGAAGTATCCGGATTCACAATCTTGCCGGGTACCGTAATGGTCGTGCCTTGCCCTGGTGTAACTGGCGGTGAAGGATTCACGGGCGGTGGTGCTGCGCCTGATACTGTGGCGCTGGGCGCTGACTCGTTGCCTGCCACGTCGACAGCCGTTACATAGAAAGCAGCGCTTCCCGGGGCGCCCGAGCTGGTGAATATCTTCGACTGGTCAGCGAGTACCACCTTGTTTTGATAGGCGAATCCGCCGTTGTTGAGTGAACGGTAGAGTCGGTAACCGACCACATCGGAATTGCCGCTGGCATTGAAGGTTATCGTTGCTCTGCCGCCATTGTAGGAGACACGGATATTACCTGGTGCATCCGGACTGCGCCCGTCATCCTGGCGTGGATCGATCCGGGTCGGCATATCCCCGTCTGCATCTTCCGGCAGATAGTAGGACAGCGAATTATGTTTCTTCATTTTCGCAAAAGCGGTCTCCAGCTGCTTGATCAGATCCGAGATCGGAGTCTCCCGTTTGATCACAGTCTGCTCCTTCAGCATATCGTCCGGTGTGCCATCCCGAGGAATGTAATTCACACCGTTGTAGGTAATATACTTGGCTTTGGCAACGCCATCGTCGCTGTCAGTCGGAACAAATTTACTGTTGAACAGATCGGTTACAAATTTGTCGGTCAGTGAGGTCGGAAGTTTACCGCTGTATGCCGATACGGTACGTGTTGTAATCCCGTCAGGCTTGGCAAAGTCCTTAGTCTGGAACAGCTCTTTGTCACTGTCTGTGACCTTGTTCATGATCTGTGCCCACAGGAAACGGGCCCGCTCTTTCTGCTTGGTGGTCTCCAGTTTATATACCGGATCTTTGTATCCGACCCAGACTCCGAGCGTAACGTCAGGAGTAAAACCTTCGAACCAGACATCGGTATAGTCCTGTGTCGTCCCTGTTTTACCCGAGATTGGAATCTCACCATATTTGTTGAATTCCTTCCGGACCAGCTTCCCTGTACCGTCGGTGATAACCGTATGAAGCATGTCGGTCATCAGGTACGCCGTTTGAGACGAGTAGACCTGAACGGGATTAGGCTTGTGCTGGTAAACGATCTTACCCTGGGAATCCACAATTTTCTCGATCATATAAGAATCATTAAATACCCCGCCGTTCGGGATAGAACCATAAGCGTTGGTCAGTTCTTCTACCGTTACACCATGACGCAGGCCGCCCAACACACCGGTCTGAGCCTGGTAATCCTCCCGCTCGATGGTGTTGATGCCCAGCTTCTTGGCAAAAGCCCATGCTTTATCAATTCCGACCTTCTGATTAAAGAGCTTCAGAGCAATCGTATTCGTCGAATTATTGAGCGCCGAACGTACGGTCATTAACCCTTTGTACCGGTTATTCGAGTTCTTCGGAATGTGGAAGCCGTTGGGTCCATCCTTCAGAATAATCGGCGAATCATCCATGATGGTGGCAGGCTGGACCAAACCTTCGTCCAGAGCCGGCAGATAAGCGGCAATCGGTTTCATCGTTGAACCCGGCTGGCGGACCATCTGGGTCGCATAGTTCATCTGTTCTTCCTGGAAGCTGCGGCCTTCAATCATACCCAGAATAGCGCCGGTTTTGTGATTGATCATCATCGCTGCCGTTTGTTCCAGGCCTTTTTCCTTGCTTCTCGCTGAGAAATTATCTGGATTATCTGCGACTTCATGCATAGAGTTATACACCGACTTATCGATGGTCGTATAAATCCGGTATCCTCCGACGCGCAGCTGCTCCTGTGCCTCCTGAAGCACATCGCTGCCGGCTTTTTCAGTGCCTTCCTGACTGTTGTCTGATGCAGCAGAATCATTGCCCAGTTTGCCATTCGCCATAAGATCGGCGAGAATCTGGGAAGCCTGGCGCTCGGTCTCCATCATCAGATAAGGATAGGTGTTGTAAGCTTTAACCTTGTGCGGGGCAAGCGACTTTTTGAGATCAAAGTTCATCGCTTGATTGTACTGGTCCCGCGTAATCTTGTTCTCTTCCAGCATTCGGGTGAGCACAAGATTCTTGCGGTTGGCTGCGCGCTTGTAGGCAGCTGCATTAAAGGTCCCTTTGCTCGTAAAGGCCGAGTAGGAGGACGGCAGCTGGGGCAGTCCGGCCAGATAAGCCGCTTGGGCAAGATTCAGCTTGTTGAGATCATCGATGTTAAATATGCCTTTAGCTGCGGCTTTAATCCCGAACAGATTATATCCGCTTGAACCATTGCCATATGGAACCTTATTAAGATAGGCCGTCAAAATTTCTTCCTTCGTTAAGAAACGCTCCAGACGCAGGGAGAGGAGGATTTCTTTGATTTTGCGGTCATCGGTGCGATCCAGATTCAGAAACACACGGCGTGACAGCTGTTGAGTCAGCGTACTGCCGCCCGTCTGGGTGGATTCCTTCAGAACCTTCTGCTTGACAGCGCGCATGGTCCCGTTGAAGTCAACCCCTTTGTGTTCGTAAAAGTTATTGTCTTCGATCGCAAGAACTGCATCAATAATGACTGGGGGAATATCCTCATATTTGATCAACCGCCTGTCCTCGTCGGTACGGAGCTGTCCGATCGGTGAGCCATCGTTGAAATAGACAAAACCGGTTATCGCGTTCTCATTGACCTTCTGCTCAATAACAGCACGCGAACGCACAGGTTCATCTTTTACCTTGGCTGCAACGTAACCGGCTACAAGTCCGCCAACGGCCAGTATGGCCATCAGGCCCAAAGAAACCATCCATTTAAGAGTAGTGCCCAGTTTGCGGGCGAACGATCTTTTACGGACAGGCTGTTCTTCAGGTGTCATTTTATTCTCATCAACCATGCAGTAGCTTCCTCCTTTTTACCAGCCATTATTATAGCATAAAAAGACACGTTTGAACTCCTGCTCCAGATGCATAAGTCGAAAGCTGTGTTATAAGTTCGCTGCAGCTTAAGCATGCCCACAGAGAAGAGGGAGGAACGAGCGTGAAAAAAGAAAAAACCTCCGGATAAACCGGAGGTTCTCGGTGATGCTGTACCGATTAACGGTTGTAGAATTCGACGATTTGTTTCTCGTCGATATCTTGGGACAGCTCGGAGCGTTCTGGCAAACGGATGTATTTGCCTTCAACAGCGCTGTCGTTGTACTCCAGGTAAGCAGGCAGGTGAGTACGGTTTTCGATAGCTTCTTTGACGGAAGTCAAAGCACGGCTTCTTTCACGAAGACCAACAACATCACCAAGGCTTACTTGGTAGGAAGCGATGTCGACTTTTTTACCGTTCACAGTCACATGACCATGGGATACCAGCTGACGTGCGCCTGCACGGGAGTTGGCAAAACCAAGACGGTAAACCAGGTTGTCCAGACGGCTTTCAAGCAGGAACATGAAGTTCTCACCGGCAATACCGTGCATGTGCTGTGCTTTGTTGAACAGCGTGCGGAATTGCTTCTCTCCCAAACCGTACATGTGACGCAGTTTTTGTTTTTCTTGAAGCTGCATACCGTAGTTGCTTACTTTTCTGCGTTGGTTAGGACCATGTTGTCCAGGAGGGAAAGGGCGTTTCAGTTCTTTGCCAGTGCCGCTCAGGGAAATACCAAGACGACGGCTCAATTTAAATTTAGGACCAGTGTAACGTGCCATTATAGAGTTAACTCCTTCATAATTGAAATTTAGTCGGGGTTCTCTTTGCGCTTCGTTTTGTTTGGAGGATCACTTTGAATCACACACTACTGCCAAGAAAGTTCAGCCGCTGTCTTGTCAGCAACAAAATGAATGAGGGTGACACACAATTTGTTACGCCCGGAAAACAAGACTATAACAGTCTTTTTCAATAATATATAATATATGAATGACATAATCAAAGTCAAGTGAACTGTGCAAGATTTCTGCAAGGAAACAGGAGGGAAAAGCGCGGATTTTGTCGATAGTTCGTTAGACCTATAATTTAGTGCTTTTTCTCTGGAAAAAGAGTGCAAATTTCCCGGATAGAGAGTAAAATAGTTGTCATAAGAATTTAAGAGACGTTTCGCCACCTGGTACAATAGACCATTTATACCATGTTGTCTTTCATAAAGCCTCAACCAGACTGAAATATTGTTGTAAAGGAGTGCAGTAGATGTCACAGCACGAGAGAAGCAACCTTATGTTATCACCTGCAGGGTCTGCGGAACATGATTCCTTCCTAAACATGAATTCGGAACAACTCAGCTGGCTTTCCAGCATGGATATAACAACCTTTGACTACCCTTACATAGATGAACTTCTTAGAAAAAGCCTGCAGGACTGGTACCGACAGTCCTGCAATCTTCCCTGGCTGGCAGATGCAGCTGCCGCTATATATAACCGGAATGCTCAATTGGTGGAGGCTGCCGGGAGGCTGGCTGAGATGTGGCCGGAGCTGGAAGATGAAGCGGCAGCACTATCGGGGCAGGTCATGGACAAACTGCATGGGGTCACTTCTATGGTTATTAGAAAGGATGCAGAGATGGGGAGCGAAATCTGTTTGTACGGATTGCCGCTCCGGAGCCGGAATCTTAACGAAATATTTGCGGTAGCGGTCATCGCCGTCCGCGGCTCTGCGTCTGCAGAGCACAGGCAGATGGAAGAGATGCTGGCATCCTCCATGCTGCATTACCGCGCATGTTTCTACCGATGTTATGAATTAATGTTTATGGAGGACTTTATTTCGGCTCAGCGCCAATCAGCGAAAGAAATCGGACGCCGCTCAATTCTCGCCCGTATTGTGAAGCAGGTGCATGATATTACCGATGTGGACCTGCTGCTTAATCAAGTGTTCGAGAACCTGAATGAACTGTACCCGAATGTGCGGGTTACCCTCTATGTATCCCAGGATCGCGAGAGCGAGAATGTTCTGGTACAGCCGCTGGTTCTGGATCGGGGACATGACGATATCTGTGCTCAGGCTTTTCTGACGGGACAAGTCGTACAGCGGAAGCTGGCAGGCGAAGAAGAAGCAGGTGGCCTGCTGGAAATCGGCGTACCCCTCCGGGGCAATCAGGGTGTTTACGGGGTTTTTCTTCTCCAATTTGCAAGCTCGGACACGGGGATGAACCAGGTGGACCTGGAGATGATGACGATGATAGCTGATGTCGCAGGAACGTCCTTCGAGAATGCAAAGCTGCTGGAACAATCCAATCTTCTGATTCAGGAGCTCCGGCTGATTAATGAGCTGGCCCAGCGTTTGAACCAGAGTTTGCAGCTCTCGGAGATCTTTCAGTATGCTGTTCATGAATTAATCGGAATCTTTCAGGCGGACCACTGCCTTATTCTTCAGTTGAATGAGGAACAGAAGGTATTCGAGATTATGGCGGGTACCTTCCGTTTTCCCGAACATGATCCCATCCCTTGTAACAGCGGGTTTTCCGGTCTTGTTTATCAGACGGGAGAACCGATGATTCTGCCGGATTACGCAGAGAACGGCAGAGTCACTTCCCGGTTTATGGAGAATACCGGAGGGCGCTCCCTGATGGCCGTTCCGCTGCGCAGCAACGGCCGGGTAGAGGGGGTTATTATTGTGACCCACCAACAGCCGCAATTTTTTTCTTACGATAATTATAAGCTGCTTCAGATGCTGGCACCCCATATCTCGCTGGCGCTGTCCAATGCTTCTCTTCATGCCGAAGTACGGCGGATGGCAAGCCTGGATGTGCTGACAGGGCTGCATATCCGTCATTATCTGGACAAGCTGATCCAGCAGCGCCAGGAAGAAGATTACTGCGGAACCCTGCTGCTGGTGGACATCGACCAGTTCAAGCAGGTGAACGATACGTACGGTCACCAGGTCGGGGACCGCATACTGCAGCAGGTAAGCGAGATCGTGAAGACGTCAGTCCGCCAGGAAGATATGCCTGCTCGCTGGGGCGGAGAGGAGCTCGCTATCTACTTCCCCAAATTGGGGGTCCAACAAGCGTATGCTTATGCAGAGTTGATCCGTCAGCGGGTCCAGCAGGAGACCAGCCCTGCAGTGACTGTATCTTCCGGTATTGCCGACTGGAGCTGGATGGATGAACAGATCAGTCTTGAAACCTTGTTCTATCATGCGGATATGGCTCTATATGAAGCGAAGAATGGCGGCCGCAACCGAATCATGGTTCATGAGGCCGGTACGACAGCCTGAAACCGGACGTTTCCTGAAGGAGACGTTCTTTTTTTGCATCTGATTTTTATTCATAGCGGACGTATAACTCGCACTCCCGCGGACAGCCTAAACACGAATGAAGTGATAAGGCGGTGATGACTGTGGATGTTCAAAAAGGCAGAAGAATGCTGACCGCAATGATGATGGCAATGCTGATTATTCCCGGCTGCGGCTGGACGAGTACCAACTTTTCACCAGAGCAGGTCTACCGGAATGCGCTGGCAGGTATCGCAGGGCGTGAGAGTGTAAAGTTTCAAGGACAAGCCGGATTGCGGAGGAATGAGGAGAACGGGTATAAAGATCAATTTCATTATGAAGGATCGCTCAAGGACCACGATGAATTAACGCTCCACACCGTTCTGCCGGTAAGCGGTAAGGAACCCGGAATACAGAGCATGTCTGCCAGCGGTAATTCTGTAACCTTTGCCCGCCTGGGCAGCCGCTGGATCTCGTTGTCAGGTGAATCTGATACTATGCACGGTACATTAGCACGATTCAACCCTATCAGTCAGCTAGAGGGGCTGAGCACGGTTCCCAAGCGGATGACAACCGAACACAGTGCTGCAAGGGGTACACGAATGATTCGAATTGAACTCGGTCCGACGGAAGCGCATCAGTGGATTGCCGCACAGCTGAGCGATGAAATGAGCAGCATACGCAGACAGTACGATCAGAAAGCTTCCAGTCAGGCAGGACCTGAAGGAAACCGTGTGCAGCAGGAAATGGATCAGGTCTGGGACAAGGGACAGCAGGAGCTGGTCCAGATGTTGAACGGGGCGGAGGCCTCCGTCGTCTATCATTTAACAGTGGATCGCAGCTCCAGTCTTCCGATTCGACTGTCATCCGAGAGCCGGCTGCAGTACAATGACAAAAATGGACGGCCGCAGCAGGAATCTCTAGTGACGGATGTGAATTTTGAGGACTATAAGTAAACTTCGTGGCGTGCTACAATAGAAAGTGAAAATTAACCATCGTTCAAATGAACGTTTCATCCAGGAGGTAAGATCATATGAGAGACCCAAGAATCCAAAAGCTGGCTGAGAATCTGGTCGGCTATTCCGTAGATGTTCAACCCGGCGAGAACATCCTGGTAGAAATGATCGGTACCGAACGCGACCTGATCAAGGCTGTTGTAGAAGAGATTGCAAAAAAAGGCGGTAATCCGTTCGTGCAGCTGACGGACCGCACCGTGCAGCGTTCCATGCTGATGAATGCAACCGAGGATCAGCTCCGGGTATGGGCTGAGATCGATCTGAACCGTATGAAGCAGATGCAGGGCTATATCGGTATCCGTGCCGGTGAGAATGTGAATGATCTGTCTGACGTTCCGGAAGAGAAGATGAAGATGTACAACGCTCTTTACCAGCATCCCGTACATAGCGAGCAGCGTGTGAAGCATACGAAATGGGTAGTCTTGCGCTATCCTAACTCCAGCATGGCCCAGCTGGCTAATACAAGCACCGAGGCATTTGAAGACTTTTACTTCAACGTCTGCAATCTGGACTATGCCAAAATGGACAAGGCTCAGGATGCACTGGCTGATCTGATGAATCATACGGATAAAGTGCGTATCGTCGGTCCTGGTACAGACCTCAGCTTCTCGATCAAGGGCATTGGCTCCATCAAATGCTCTGGCCAGTGCAACATCCCGGACGGCGAGGTATATACAGCTCCTGTTCGCGATTCCGTCAATGGAACGATCAGTTACAATGCGGCTACGCTGTATAACGGTATTACGTTCGAGAATGTCAAGTTCCGTTTCGAGAATGGCAAAATCGTTGAAGCGTCCAGCAATGACACGGAACGCATCAATGAGATTCTGAACTCTGATGAAGGTGCACGTTATATCGGTGAATTCGCTATCGGCTTTAATCCGTATATTCTCCATCCTATGAAGGATATTTTGTTTGATGAGAAGATCGCTGGCAGCCTGCATTTTACACCAGGTCAGGCATATGAGAATGCGGATAACGGCAACCGATCTTCCATTCACTGGGACTTGGTGCTGATCCAGCGTCCGGAGTACGGCGGCGGAGAAATCTACTTTGACGACGTTCTGATCCGTAAGGACGGAATTTTCGTTATTCCTGAGCTTGAGGCGCTGAATCCTGAGAACCTGAAATAGTCAGGAATGTTCTTGAAGAGTAAGCGGATTCAATGTATCATTAAAAAGGTAATGATTACATGAGAATTTCTTAATGGGAATCGGAGGGATTTATATGTCCAGCAACAATGCAGCCGTAGTAGAAATCGCACAGACCGCAAGCAAATTTACCTCATCCATTGTCCTGCATTCCGACAACAAATACATTGACGTCAAGAGCATCTTGGGTTTGTTCACGACGTTGGTCAGCAATAAGAGCTATGAACTTCATGTTCATGGACCCGATGCTGAAGAGGCTACCAAGGCAGTGGCAGAAGCATTTGCCAAGAATGGCCTTAGTGTAACCGTGGCTACCGACTAATCAGGCTTTAAAATCAGCAAGCGTTCCGGCTCTTTGGGCCGGGACGCTTTTTTATTCAAGTTCTTGTATTAGCCCGCAATTTCGTCTAATATTAAGATAGAACGTCTGATGAGATTTTATGGACAGAGGGGGGAAGAGTGCATGACTTCATCTGAATTGCAGGAGCAGTTGAATCTTAAAGCGGTTAACCTGCTTCAAGATGACGCTGATAAAATACAAAAGCTAATTGAAGTACAGATGGAGAATCTGGCAACCCGTTACTGTCCTCTGTATGAGGAAGTGCTGGATACCCAAATGTACGGTTTTTCCAAAGAAGTAGATTTTGCTGTCCGTGCCGGACTGGTTCCCGAAATGCTCGGTAAGCAGCTCGTCAGCAAGCTTGAACGCAATCTGGCCGTCTTGTATGAGGCCTTAAATAATAAGGAATAGTCGGACTCCTGCCGACAACCTGAGAAGCATGCCCTGCATGCTTTTTTTATTTTGTAACAACGACGACATAAAAAGGGTGCTCCTCAAGCCGGTGAATGTTGCTGACTTGAGGAGCACCCTTTTGTTAAACGTGAGATATAGGTCTAGACGAGGAAGAACGAAACGCCAAGCATGATATAGACGACAAGCAGCATCAGGCCTTCGTACCAGTTGGTTGCGCCATCCTGCGTAATCGACTTGGCAATAAACACGGATACACCGATGGCAACGAGTTCGATCGTTGTGAAGACAATATCCATCACGCCGTGAGACATAAAGGAACTGACAATGATGAGAACCGGTGCTACGAACAAGGCAATCTGAAGGCTGCTGCCTACTGCGATCTCGACGGCTGCGCCGACCTTATTTTTCATCGCCAGCATGATGGCTGCGCTGTGTTCAGCTGCATTACCGATGATCGCTACCAGGAAGGCCCCGACGAACAGCTCGCTTAAACCAAATTGTGTCGTGAACGTCTCCAGCGTACCGACGAGCCATTCACTGACGAATGCGACCATAACAGTTGCAAGAACCAGATAGGAGACCGCACGGTTGCGGGACCAGGCAGGTGCATGCTCATGCGGAAGCTCTTCTTCCGAGTCCTCGGTTACATCATCCAGGTAATCCTTGTGGGTGACGAGCGAGAACAGCAGCCAGGCCAGATAAGCGACAATAAGAACGACGGCAACAATCAGACTGAGCGTGTCTGTATCTTCCTTTGTGATCGAATGTGTGTTCAGGAACACCGCTGGAACGAACAGGGAGATGACGGCAACAATCATCAGGGAACCACTCAATCCGGCCAGCGATACATTAAATTTCTGGACCTTGAATTTCAGTCCGCCTGCGAACAGGCTTGCACCCAGTACCAGCAGCAGGTTGCCAATAATCGAGCCGGTGAGGCTGGCCTTCACCATATCATACAGCCCTTCCTTGACAAGGAAGATGGCAATAATTAGCTCGGCCGCGTTGCCGAAGGTCGCGTTCAGGAAGCCGCCCAGACGCTGCCCGGCGTAATGGGAGACATTCTCGGTAGCCCGTCCCAAAAACCCAGCTACAAAGATGACAGCAATAGCCGACAGAATAAACTGTACAATGGCATTCATGTGTGTGTAGTGGGCGATCCCGCTCAGCACGAAGCTGGCAATGAGCAGGAGGGTCGAAATCTGTTTTCTCAAATCAGCCACCTCATTATGTAAGTTGTTATTCAAACCATCCTTTAACAATATACCCAATACTCTAAAAAGAGTAAACGAAACTAAAGTCGCTGTTTGATTTGCATTTTCGCATAGAAAGGATTTACAATACGGTTATTGAGATGAAGGAGGATGTGTAGCATGGCAGAACAACTGCAACTTGAATCGGGCAGCATCCGGATCGCGGATGATGTGGTAGCCAAGATTGCCGGTCTCGCTGCACTCGAAACACCGGGCATTGCTGCAATGTCGGGAGGTTTGTCGGAAGGCTGGGCGAAGCGACTAAGCGGGAAAAATGTGCAAAAAGGCGTGACGGTAGAGGTTGGACAGCTGGAAGCAGCGATTGACCTGCGAATTATCGTACTGTACGAGACGCCGATCCATGAGGTATCGCGGATGCTGCAGCAGAACGTGCGTGAAGCTGTGGAGAGTATGACCGGACTGCGGGTCGTGGAAGTGAATGTTAAGGTTGAAGGCGTAGCCTTTAAGGACGACATGATCTAACTTCAAAATGACGAAACAATGAAAAAAGACTGCCCTGAGGGCAGTCTTTTTTGTATTACCGGAATCTGGCGGAACGGCGTGCTTCGAGCTCGGTCGGGCGGCGGACTCTGACGGATTTGGTCGTTTCCTTCGTCTCCTCAAGCTTGCTCTCCCTGGAGATACTGAGCATGATGCCCATACTGAGCATCATGGCCAGAAGGGAAGAACCGCCGTAACTGATAAATGGAAGAGTGACCCCGGTCAGCGGAATCGTTTTTGTCACTCCACCGATGTTGATGAATGCCTGAATAGCGATCAGCCCCATGACACCGGTACCGACCAGAGTGCCAAAGGGATCCGGACAGCGAAGCGCAATCAGCATGCCTCTCCAGATAAAATAGAGATAAAGCAGCAGGAAGAGGCCGGTACCGATCAGTCCAAACTCCTCACCAATAACTGAAAAGATAAAGTCGTTATAGGGATTGGGGAGATAATGAAGCTTGATGATGCCTTGTCCAAAGCCGGAACCGGTAATTCCGCCCTCACCAATGCCCATAAGGGATTGGTACAGGTTATAACTTGTATTCTGCTTGTCGGCCGACGGATTCAAAAAGGCTTCAATCCGGCCCATTTTGTAGTTTTTCTCCGCCTGATCTCCGACAGAGCTGCTGGAAGATGATGAGCCGAACAGGCTGCCGACACCAAACATCAGAGCGGCTGTCACGATCAGGATCAGCATGGTTACAAGCATGTGCTTCGTACTGGCCCCGCCTGCATAAATGACGAGTCCGCACGTCGCTACCAGAATGAAGCAGGAGCCAAAATCCGGCTGAAGCATAATCAGGCCCGCGATAAAACCGACAATAACGGTCACGGGTACATAGCCTGTTTTCAGATCCCGGAACCGTTCACCCTTCTTGGTGATCAGTGCTGCCAGATACAGAATGGAAGCGATCTTCGCCAGCTCGGTAGGCTGAATACCCAGACCTACAATCTGCAGCCAGCTGCTCGCGCCGTTAAGCCCTTTCGTAAAGAGAACCGCAATCAGAAGAAGAACGGTAACGAGAAACAGCGGTTTGAACAGCTTTTTGTAGCTCTTTAGCGGAAGGTTCATAGCAACAAACATGAAGAGCGTGCCCACGACAGCCCACATCGCCTGTTTCTTTAGAAAGTAATAAGGATCATTGCCGAACTTGCTGCTGGCTCCTGTCAGGCTGGAGCTGGCACTGAATACCATCAGAACGCCGAACCCGACGAGCAGGAAGGTCAGGATCAGCAGCTGAAAATCCGGCGTGCCCCGGCGTTTGACTGGTTTCTCGTTCATGATGCTCTCCTCCGGTCTATGGAAGCGGAGTTCACGGTCACTGCATCGTTCAGATGAGGGATGCGCAGCAGGCGCAACAAGTGCAGGCAGGCTGGCTTGTCCGTGTCGTTATGTAAATCTAACATGACGGTGAGGTCTCCTCCTTTTCTGGGTAAGTCGAATTTACTCGTCTCATTAACATTCGTACAAACAGTCGTACAGGAAAGTCGTACAAGAAAGTCGTACTAGCAGAGTCATCCAAGTATAGTCATCATAGTATGTTTGGCAGCGGTCTGCAAGTTGGGAGCCCCTGCTGCAGCTGCGTTTTTAGCAAATTTTCATACAGAATGATCCACCAAGGAAAAGAGACGTGTAAGGTTATTTCGGATAACTTCTGTTACAATAATAAAAATACATATCTTGGACCATTACACGGAAGGGTGGATCACGATGAATACAACAGTGGAAATCAGCAGATGGCTGGAAGAGGATCTCCTGGGCAGCATGGTCTCTTGGCGGAGATATCTTCACCAGCATCCCGAGGTTTCCTTCCATGAGCAGGAGACATCGGCGTTCGTTGCAGGCAAGCTGGAGGAGTTAGGGCTTGAAGTAAGAAGAAATGTAGGCGGGCATGGCGTCTTGGCCGTTCTCCGAGGGGGACGTCCCGGGCCGGTCGTCATGCTGCGAGCCGATATGGATGCACTGCCGATTCAGGATGAAAAAGATTGCGAATACCGTTCATTGAAGGACGGTGCAATGCATGCGTGCGGACATGATGGCCACACTTCCATTTTGCTCGGTACGGCTTCCTATTACAGTAAAATCCGCGATCAGGTGGAAGGAGAGATCCGCTTTCTGTTTCAGCCTGCGGAGGAACTGCTCCCTGGCGGAGCAGTACAAGTCATTTCTGACGGGGTACTGGAAGGCGTTGATGTCATCTACGGCATCCATCTGTGGACACCTATCCCTGTCGGGAATGCTGCCAGTCTGGCGGGTCCGATTATGGCGGCAGCGGATGATTTCTATATCGAAATTACGGGAAAAGGCGGCCATGGCGGCATGCCGCAGGTTACGAATGATAGTGTGGTCGCAGGATCAGCCCTTGTTATGCAGCTGCAGAGTGTCGTCAGCCGGTCCGTCGATCCGTTGAAGCCTGCTGTATTGACCATCGGCACGATTCAGGGCGGCTCTGCGCAGAACGTCATTGCGGAGACCTGCAGGCTCAGCGGTACGGTCCGCACTTTTGATGAAGATACACGTGAAGTAATGAAGCAGCGGGTACATGATATGACTTCCCATATCGCTGCTTCCTATGGAACCCGGGCTGAAATTAACTACATTATGGGTTATCCGCCCGTGGTGAATGATACTGGAGAGGCGGCAAGATTTTTCAAGGAAGCCGTTGACGTGTTTGGCAGCGAGCATGTGGTAGAATCACCACAGCTGATGCCGGCTGAAGATTTTGCGTATTACCTGCGTCAGCGTCCAGGCTGTTTCATGTTTGTTGGAGCCGGTAACCCTGACAAAAATGCCATTTATCCTCATCATCATCCTAAATTTGATTTTGACGAAGATGCCATGCTGCATGCGGTCAAGCTGTTTATCGCCATGACAGACAGTTACATTTCGGAACAAGCTGCTCGCTTTTAGATAATTGCATAACAGAAGATGCATGTCTTGGCCCAGAGTGGGTATCCTATCTCCGAAAGGAGTGGATATGAATGAAAAAAGTTCAGGAATTTATGTCCAAAAATAGTGTGACCGTAACCCCGCAGGATACCATCCAGGAGACGGCGCTCAAAATGAAAAATCATGATACCGGCTTTATCCCGGTAGTGGATGGAGTGGGCAGTGACAAGCTGGTAGGGTGTATCACAGACCGGGATATCGTTATCCGCGGCATTGCGCAGAAGCATAATGCGGACTGTCTCGTCCAGGAGATCATGACGACAGGGATTCGTACTGCGACAGCAGAGATGTCTGTGGACGAGGCGGCTGAATTGATGGCAGAGCAGCAGATCCGCCGTCTGCCGGTTACGGAAGGGGAGCGCCTGATCGGCGTTATTTCCATCGGTGACCTGGCGGTCCGTAACATTTTTGCGGATAATGCAGGCCAAGCCCTTAGTCAAATTTCGGAGCACCTCCATTAATAGACAGCTTAGGGAGAGAGTTCATTTCCGGCAGTGCCGGAATTGGACTTTTTCCGCATGTTTAAATTCATCAGGTTAAATTATTGTGGATGAGGAGGACGGCCTTTGATGAATCCGGATCAAGCCAAACCTTGTATCGTGCAGCGCGACCGTACCGTTCTGCTTGAGACGGGGCATGCGGGGGCAGGGCCTGCACGTGAACAGCTGCAGTATTATGCGGAGTTGTTAAAAAGCCCTTCAGGTTTTCATACATATCGTTTGACCCCTCTTTCTTTATGGAATGCTGCTGAAACCGGATGGGGTGCGGAGCAGGTGCTGAACAGTCTGGCGTCGATCTCCAGATGGCAGCTGCCTGCCGGGCTGGTGGAGGATATCCGCACACTGATGAACCGCTACGGCTCACTTAGACTCATCGGCAGCTGGGAACAGCCTGTATTGAATCTGGTGTGTGAGGATGAAGTTATGATGCGCCAGCTGGAGACCCTTGCGGACTGGACAACCCTGGGGCTGGGACGCTGGAAGGAAGGCAGCGTGGACATCCCCTCCCATTTTAGAGGGCGGGTTAAACAGGAACTCACACGTCTTGGATACCCTGTTGTGGACCTGGTGGGCTACCACTCAGGAAGCAGGCTGAAGTTAAGTCTGACGAATTCAGAGGGAACGGAGTGCAGGCTGCGCTCCTATCAGCAGGAAGCCGTGGAGGCATTCCGTGACAGCGGCGGCCGAGGAGGCAGCGGCGTTCTCGTTCTGCCTTGCGGGGCCGGCAAAACGGTCATCGGTATCGGGGTCATAAACCAGCTGCAATGCGAGACCTTGATCCTGACATCAAATACGACCTCGATTAGGCAGTGGATCGCTGAACTGACCGGGAAAACCAGCCTGGCAGCAGCAGAGATCGGTGAATATTCCGGTGAACGCAAACAGATTCGCCCGATTACTGTGGCAACCTATCAGATGCTGTCACGCCGCAATGCTAAGGACCATCAGTTTCCCCACATGAAACTGCTGAGCGAACGTTCCTGGGGGCTTATCATTTACGACGAAGTTCATCTGCTGCCTGCCCCCGTTTTCCGCGCGACGGCGGAAATCCAGGCAACACGCCGGCTTGGCCTGACAGCGACACTCATACGCGAGGACGGAAGAGAACAGGATGTGTTTTCTTTGATTGGTCCGAAGCGTTACGATATGCCGTGGAAGATGCTTGAGCAGCAGGGATGGCTTGCAGGCGTGGAATGCCGCGAGGTTCATGTGCCGCTTCCGCTGGAACTGAAGGAGGCCTACCAGCAATCCGCCGAGCGCCAGCGCTTCCGCCTCGCTTCGGAGAATCCGGACAAGCTGCCGGTGATCAGGCAGCTGCTGTCCGCCCATCAGGGGCACCAGACACTGGTGATCGGCCATTATCTGGACCAGCTGCGCCGGATTGCCGATGAGCTGGAAGTGCCGCTCATAACCGGTTCTATGGGGCAGCAGGAGCGGCAGAACTGCTATGATGCGTTTCGCAGCGGAGAAATCCGGGTGCTCGTGGTCTCCAAGGTAGCTAATTTTGCGATTGATCTGCCTGACGCGGCCGTAGCTATTGAAGTATCAGGAACTTTTGGTTCACGGCAGGAGGAGGCCCAGCGGCTGGGCAGGGTGCTGAGACCCAAATCCGGCGACAACAAGGCTTATTTTTACACACTGGTCAGCGCGGATACGAAGGAGCAGCTTTTCGCTGCACGGCGCCAGATGTTTCTGGTTGAGCAGGGATATGAATACCGCATATCCAGAGTAGACGGGACATCCGGCGCTCATCCGCCTTGGATCGTGGATGGAAGGAGTGAGTAGGCATGGAGGATATGCTTATGAATCAATGGGAACAGCTGACGGGGGAAGCCCGGCTGGTGCTGCGGTGCTGTCTGCTGCAGTACGGTTCCCAATGGATGCCTGAAACAGCCCCCCGCCGGCTGCTTCAGGGCAGGCTGAGCGGTGTTGAAGTCGTGCTGGCCTGCAGGGAGCTTCTCCGAACCGGCTGGATGAAATCCATGCACAAAGGATGGGGGGAGGTTCGATATGCTGTCCCGGAACGGTATATGGGTCAACTCCTGCAGTGGATGCTCCACCCTCCTGAGTTTGCAGGAGAATTATCCGGCTGCCGGATGGTTGCTGAGGCCAGCGGCAGGGTGACGGGTCAGCTGCTGCATCTCATGGCCGGAATGTACCCGAAGGGTCTGCAGCTGACCCTTAAAGGAGCTCTTCACAAAAAGGCGCAGCAGCTGCTAAATGAACGGAGCCCGTTTGCCCTAGTGGATGGCATGGATGCCATCCATTCAGAATCGGCCGCAGCTCTGGACAGCTACTCTGTGGTATTTGAGCTGCTGGTGTATCTGGGAATGCTTCGATTGGAAGAACGAAGGTACGCAATTGACGAAGCTGTGCTGAACGGATGGCTGGCCCGGAGTAATGAGGAGAGGCTGGTAATCCTGTATGACTGGTTGACTGCTCATCATCGGCCTGACGGGGTGGCGGCAGAGCTTTTGGCGTCTTTACTGCAGCTTCAAAGTTCTTCTGCAGGCCGATGGATTAATGTGAGTGCTATGCTGGCCTGGCTGCAGGCGCACAGAGCCGCAGGAGCTGTGGAGGACTCTTTTCCGGACGAGGCCTGGAACTGGCTCCTGCAGCTGAGCCGGCTGGATCTCGGGGATGCTGCAGTATCTGATGAGGGTACTCTGCTGTTCCGGTGGTCTATTCCGGTCGCCGGTTTACCTCCGGCAGAGCAGGCAAGAGCGGGAGAACAGTCAGAGAAACAGATTTACGTACAGCCCGATATGGATATTCTGGTGCCACTATCCACGGATCATCGGATTCGCTGGCTGCTGGAGATATGGACAGAGCGTGTCAGTCATGACCGGATGAGTGTATACCGGCTGTCGGCCCAACGCTTTACGTCCGCAGTGGCGCACAGCTCCCCCGAGTCCTTCCTTCTTATGCTGAAGCGTACGGCAGCCTCGGGGATTCCGGAGCATGTTCAGCTTCTGCTAGAACAATGGTGCCGTGAATGGCCGTCCTCTGTTTCGCCGGGCGATACGTTTGGTCAGGAAGGCAGAGGCCCGAGCCTGGCTTCAGTCTCGGAACCTTTGGGTCCGGAAATCCCGTCCCGGAAGAGCTTGGAACCCTCTGCTCTGCCTGCAGAAGAGATGCTGTTTGCCGGATTGCAGCAGGTTCCGCTGCGCTGGACCCAGATGGACGGGGCCTATCACCCGTCAACAGCACGGAAGCTGGTAGAGCAAGCGGTACAATGGGAGACGAAGCTCGCATTGTCCATTGCCGGAGAATCAAGAATTTACATCCCTGCAAAGGTGGAAGATGGTGCCCCGTGGTCAGTGTCAGGCTGGTTCGTGTCAGCCCCTACCGCAGAGGACAGCTGGCCGCCGCCGTCTCTCTGTTCCCTGTCACCGGACGACTGGAACGGCATGCGAATAGTCGTCCCGCCTCCGGAAGTTTGGATTCACTCTTCTTCTGATGGAAGGGATATGCTATGATAAAAAGAGCCGCGAATGCTGAACCATTTTCGTGGAACTTTATTATAGATAGGAATGAATTTCATGGACGTTGCCGAACTGAGCACGGTTGATTTAACCGAAGTGATGTCATACGCCTATGAATTGGGCGACATGATTAACAGATCCGCCGAAGTATCGGATTACTTATATTGGAAGACTCGAGTTGCTGCCAATCCGCAAATCCAGGAATGGGTTCGTAAGCTGGAGAGCAAGAAGGAGCTGTTTGCCGAGACGGAACGTTTTGGACATTTCCACCCGAATTATCATTCGGCCAAGGACGAGGTTCACGCCGTGGAGACACAGCTGGAACAGTTTGAGGAAGTGCGCATGTTTAAGCAGGCGGAGAAGGCTCTGGATGATATGCTTCATCTGATGTCCGAGACGATCGCTTATTCCGTGTCAGACAGCATTAAGGTCCCAAGTAATGACCCTAATCCTAAGGGCGGCGGCTGCGGCAGCGGCGGCAAGTGCTCCTGCGGATAGAACGGATATTTAGTAAATTTAGAGACGGAAAAGAGGCTGAGGCGCATGTTTGCAGAACGGACAGGATATATCATATGGGTAAGTGATGTGAAGGCTGCCCGCAATCTGGAAAAGTACGGGACTGTACACTACATCTCCAAACGGATGCAGTACGCCGTCATCTACGTCAATGCAGACCGCGCCGAGGATACGATGAAGAATATCCGTCGCCTTCCCTATGTGCGTAAGATTGAGCGTTCCTACCGGAATGAGATCAAGACGGAATACAGCAAAGCCGAGGATAAAACGAACTTTTACGGTTAACAGGAAAGGCAGCCCAGGGGGCTGTCTTTTTTGTATGGAAGGTGTGTTTTTTTGATAGTCTAGGCTGCATACGAGAAGCATACATTGTATAAATGTAAATCCGGCTTGTGAGCTAGGTACTATTGATGTAATATTATGGGTAAATGTGTAGATAGAAAGACCTATTTTCTGGAGAGTGATTCCCATGCGTGACAAGGTGATGCAGCGTTGGAGTACGTATGAACCCTTTAGTGTGACCCTTGGCGATAAGCGAGTTGCCGACATTGTCATTACCAGCCACGCTAAAATGCGCTATGCTGACCGGGTTCATCCCGGACAGACCGAAAGCGAGCAGATTGCAGCCTGGCTGTGGGAATGTCTTAAACAGGAACGAATGAAGCCGTACTACCAGCATGAGCAGGATGTCTATCTGATTGACGAAGATCTGGTAGTGGTTGCTGAATTCAGTGAGCTTCCAGGAGAGGCAGATATTGCAGGCAACCGTCTGCATAAAATGATTATCGTAACCTTCCTTGGAAAGATGTCGGAGACGATCGAACTCAGGGATTTGAAATCGTATTATTCCTGGCTCCGCCATTCCCGCCGCATGACACTAATTAAGAACAGCCGGAAGCGAAAATAGCCGGAACATCCTGATTGCAGAGCAAGAATGGTCATGACACAAGCAGCCACGAAAGGTCCGGCCATACGGCCGGATCTTTTTTGTTCCTGTCCGGTCAATGCGTTACAATAGAGGGACGAGAAGGTACGCTAATCACAGGTAGAATCCGATGATTCACCTGAACAAGGAGAACGCTGTATTATGAACTTTCATCAGCTGCACATTTTTTATACCGTCGCAGAGCGCGGCAGCTTCTCGGCAGCGGCCCAGGCGCTTCATATGACCCAGCCTGCGGTAACGATGCAGATTCAGGCCCTGGAGGATTATTTCGGGGTAAAGCTGCTGCACCGGTCGACCAAGAAAATGGAGTTATCCGAGGCGGGCAGAACCCTGCTGCCTTATGCCATGAAGAGTATGGAGCTTGTGAGAGAGACGGATACTGCCATGTCGGCATTCACGCAAATGCTGGAAGGCCGGCTGATGCTTGGAGCAAGTCTGACCATTGGTGAATATGTACTGCCGCGGCTGCTGGGTCCGTTTGGCCAAGAATATCCACATATCTCTATTGTTATGAAGGTGATGAATACCACACAGATTATGGATGATATTTTGCGGCACCAGCTGAATTTTGGATTAATAGAAGCGCCCGTTCATCATCCGGATATGGTTGTCGAACCCGTGATGCAGGACGAGCTGCTATTAATTGTACCCGGCAGTCATCCTCTGGCGGATCGCGATGAGGTATCATTGGCGGAAGCACTTGAATATCCTTTTATACTGCGTGAGCAGGGCTCGGGTACCCGTCAGGTGATGGAGGAGGAGATCCAGCGCCGGAAGGCGGTGCTTCCGGAACTACAGACGGTCATGGAGCTGGGCAGTACGGGGGCCGTAAAGTCGGCGGTTGAAGCCGGTCTCGGTATTACAATGTTATCGCCGTCATCCGTCAAGCATGAGGTAGCGCTCGGACTGCTCAAGATCATACGAATCGGGGATGCCTCCTTCAAGCGCAAATTTTATGCGATCCGCTTGAAGTCATCGCTGCTGCCGATATCGGCAGTCACCTTCCTGACCTACCTGCGGCAGCAGGGTGGGGAAGGCGTGCAGGCAGCGGACCATGCAGCATTTCGGGATCATTCAGCGGAGGAGAGAACGATATGAATACAGAGAGAACAACGACAAGGCTTACAGAGGGCAAATGTGACCTGCATACGCATACCACGGCTTCAGACGGCATGCAGCCTCCTGCGGACAATGTCCGTCTTGCGAAGGAGCGCGGCCTGGCCGCGGTAGCTATTACGGATCATGATACGGTTGCGGGTATCGGCGAGGCATTGCAGACAGGGAAGGAACAGGGAATTACAGTTGTTCCCGGTGTCGAGATCAGTACCCGGGCAGGTGGCAAGGACATTCATGTACTCGGTTATTATATCGATCATCAGGATACCGGATTGCTTCGCCGTCTGGAGGAGCTGCGCAGGACACGTGAACAGCGAAATGACAGAATCATTGCAAAGCTTCAGCAACTGGGTGTGGAAGTCACACTGCAGGAGGTCATTGATAATCTGGGCCGCCCGCTGAAGCCTGATGAGAGTGTGGGCCGTCCGCATATCGCTGACTTACTGGTCCGTAAGGGTTATGCAGAAGATATGAGAGACGCATTTAACCGCTATCTGGCTGAAGGAGCAGCTGCGTTTATCTCCTTGCCCCGGATTGGACCTGCTGATGCTTTTGCCTGGATTACAGAAGCCGGAGGAGTTTCAGTGTTAGCCCATCCGGGACTGTACGGTAATGACGAGCTTGTGCATTCTATCCTTCGGGAGGGACGTCCGGCTGGTATTGAGGTCTATCACTCGGATCATGATGAGGCTGCGGAGCAGCGTTATCTGGAGATGGCCCATCAGTATGGACTTCTCGTCACTGGAGGCTCAGATTACCACGGTGCGCGCGGCGGGGTGGTGTTTCACGGAGAGCTCGGCAGCCGGACCGTGGAGTATGAAGTCTTAGAGCGGCTTCTTGCTGCCCGCAGGAAATAGCAGATGATCCCAGGTACAGCAAAGACCGCAGCCGGTTTAAACCGGCTGCGGTCTTTTTTGGCATGGGACGCCTATATAAGCGAAGGTATATGGCACAATGGTAGCTTGCAGCTTTTAGTTGTTCTTGATTAGGTTAGGCAGTGCCTTAATCCGTGCTTCATCCGGAGTAACATACAGGGTCCGCTGGTGATCGTAGATGACGAAGCCAGGTTTGGCGCCGCTTGGCTTCCGGACGTGACGGATCAGCGTACAGTCCACAGGCACCATGCTGGATTCCTTGGCCTGGCTGAAGTAGACCGCCAGCTGTGAAGCTTCGTCCAGGGTGGCGTCGCCGAATTCAGCAGCACGGATCACAACGTGGGAGCCTGGAATGTCCTTGGTATGCAGCCATGTATCGTTAGGACCTGCCAGCCGGTTGGTAACATACTCGTTCTGCAGATTATTTTTACCCACATAAATTTCTATCCCTTCTGAAGAAGTGTAGATATGCAAGGTGGGCTTGTCGTTTTTCTTTTTCTTCTTAGCCTTCTTATTGCGGTCGCGCAGATATCCCTGCTGGATCAGCTCCTCCCGGATTTCCTCGATATCATTCATGGAGGCATGGGCAAGCTGCTGGAGCAGATTGTCGAGATAGCGGATTTCCTCATGGGTCTTCACCAGCTGTTCCTCAATGACGACAAGGCTGTTCTTGTATTTGTTATACTTTTTGAAATAACGCTGGGCATTATCAGACGGGCTGAGCAGCGGGTCAAGCGGAATGGTAATCATCTTCTGCTCTTCGTCGTAGAAGTTGACCAGGTTGGCCTCCTTATCCCCCTTCTGCAGTTCGTGGAGCGAGGCGAACAGCAGTTCGCCGCTGATGCGGTACTGATCGGCGTCCTCAGCTTCAGTCAAATCCTTTTGCAGGTTGTTCAGCTTTTTGATATTTTTGCTTCGTTCATTCTGCAGGAAGCGCAGCAGGTCGCTTACTTTCTGCTTAACCGTATCCCGTTCCGCTTTATCCCCGTAATAATCCTCCATGCATTCACTGATCGTGCCATATGTCTTGACTTCACCTTCGATCAATGTCAGCGGAACTGCGGAGAAAATACTTTTACCCTTGGCGTTCAGGCCGGATACAGGGTGAAAATCATTTGCCCGGATTTGCTCCATCAGCTGGTCAAACGCGTTCCACAGGGCCTCGCTGTCCGGGGCTTCTGCCGCAGGGTCCTGCAGCTGTGCACGTACCACGATGTCTTCAGCTACCAGCGGGCTGAGACCGTCGTATGTATTGACGATCCAGCGGGCAGGCGATTCGTTATTCGCTGCGCTCTCGGCATACGACGAGAGAAATGCATTCCGGTCCTCGGAGAGCGGATTGTGTTTGTTCTGCTGCGGCGGAGCCGTATACTGAAAGCCGGGCATAATTACCCGGTAGCTGCTGATGGATGGAGTGACATGGTGAATCCCGTCCAGAATGACACCGGTCGCCGGGTCCTGCAGAATAATGTTGCTGTGCCGTCCCATCAATTCGATAATGATCCTCTTAGAAGACACATCGCCGAGCTCATCGCGCTGGCGCACGTCAATATGAATAATCCGCTCCATGCCAACCTGCTTGATGTCTTCGATAATGCCGCCTTCACAGTGCTTTCGCAGCAGCATACAGAACATGGGGGCCTCCGGCGGATTCAGGAAACTGTGATTCGTAAAATGCAGCCGCGGATACGTCGGGTTGGCCGACAGCAGCAGCTTGGCATTGCCCCGCTGGGCGCGCAGGTTCAGTACAATATCGTGATTGTTGGGTTGATGTATTTTATTAATGCGTCCACCGCGGCAGCCCTGAAGCTCTTCCGCTATGGCGCGCGTAACGATGCCATCCAGTGCCATAATATAAGGTTCTCCTGTCTTGTAGCGAATATTGGATGCGGCCAGTGGCCGCCTTCTCTTTATGATACATAAGTTTGGTCCAAAACTTAAGTCCGTGTCTGTATATTTTGCCGAATCGCCGAATACATTTACCCTAGATAGTCTGTCCGGCCGCACAGGACATGCAAGGAGCCTCGTCCGGGCAGGCTGAGGAATCCGGGCATGAGCTGTTATAGTGCCGGGGGGAACGGAAATGGAGACAGGAGGGAATCGGGAAGAATGGGACAATTGCAATGGCACCAAATGAACGCACAGCAGCTGCAGGAGCACCTGAACGTTGATCCGCGCCAAGGCCTGAGTGATGAGGAAGCGTCGGAACGGCGCAAGCAGGCAGGCTTTAATGAATTGTCGGAAGGAAAAAAGGTATCGCCTGTCACTCTGTTTCTGAACCAATTCAAGGACTTCATGGTATTGGTGCTGATGGGGGCAACGCTCGTATCCGGGCTGCTCGGAGAATATCTGGATGCGATTACGATCATTGCTATTATTCTGCTCAACAGCATCCTCGGATTCATCCAGGAATTCCGCGCCGAGCGCTCGCTGCGTGCGCTGAAGCAGCTGTCTGCACCTTCAGCCAAAGTGCTGCGCGGCGGTCAGGTCCGCCATATACCAGCCAAGGAGCTGGTTCCCGGCGATATCGTAATGCTGGAGAGCGGTGACCGGATTCCCGCAGACCTGCGCTGGCTGCTGACAAGCAGCTGTGATGTTGAGGAGTCGGCGCTGACGGGTGAGTCTGTACCGGTTGGCAAACACGCAGCGAGTATTAAAGAAGCGGAAGTGCCGCTCGGTGACCAAAAAAACATCGGGTTCATGGGCACCATGATCACCCGCGGCACGGCGAAAGGCGTCGTCATTCGGACAGGCATGGGCACCGAGATGGGCAAAATCGCTGACCTGATCCAGAATACGGAGGCGCAGGAGACACCGCTTCAGCACCGCCTGGAGCAGCTTGGCAAAATTCTAATTGTCGTCGCTCTTGTGCTGACCGTATTGGTGGTGGTTGCAGGTATTCTGCACGGTCAGCCGGCGATGGGAATGTTCCTGGCAGGGGTCAGCCTGGCTGTAGCTGCCATACCCGAAGGGCTCCCGGCCATTGTAACGATTGCTCTTGCCCTAGGTGTGCAGCGGATGATCCGCCGCAAGGCCATTGTCCGTAAGCTGCCCTCGGTGGAGACGCTGGGCTGTGCCTCGGTAATCTGTTCGGACAAAACCGGTACGTTGACCCAGAATAAAATGACCGTAACGGATCTGTGGCTGGACGGCCGTTCTCTGAAGGTAACAGGAGAAGGTTACGATCCGCAGGGCCAGATCAACGAGGATGGCCAACCGGTCAGTCTGAAGCTGGACCAGGCACTGCGGCGTCTGCTGCAGATCAGCGCTCTGTGCAATAATTCCGAGATCGTTCAGGATGTACCTGAGGAGATGCGCAGCAAGAAGAAAACCAAGGAGCAGCCGCAGCTGACCTGGATACTGAAGGGCGATCCTACCGAAGGCGCACTTGTTACGCTTGCGGCCAAGGGCGGACTGCCCCAGCAGAGTCTGAGTGAAATCTACAGCCGTGAGAAGGAGTTCCCGTTTGATTCTGAGCGCAAATGTATGACTGTGCTGGTCGCCCATGAAGGCGGTCGTACGCTGTTCACCAAGGGAGCGCCCGATGTGCTGGTGAACAAATGCACATATCTGCTGTGGCAGGGCAAGGTGGTTCCTTTTACGAGTGCTATGAAGCAGCAGGTTCTGGCAGCCAATGAACAGATGGCCTCGGATGCGCTTCGTGTACTGGGCATGGCTTACCGGGACGTGAATCCGCACGAAGTTCTGGATCATGAACAGGCAGCTGAAGCGCAGTTGGTCTTCGTAGGGCTGGCAGGGATGATCGACCCGCCGCGCCGTGAGGCCAGGGATGCGATTGCAACCTGCCGTAAAGCCGGCATCCGTACGGTGATGATTACCGGTGACCACCGCACAACCGCCGAGGCGATAGCCCAACAGCTCGGTATTCTGCCCCGCGGCGGGACATCCCTGACAGGCCAGCAGCTTGCCCAGATGAGCGATGACGAGCTGGATAAGCACGTGAACAACGTGTATGTTTATGCACGCGTCTCTCCGGAGCACAAGCTGCGAATCGTCCAGTCTCTGCAGCGTCAGGGGCATGTGGTGGCGATGACTGGTGACGGCGTTAACGATGCGCCTGCGATCAAGGCCGCGGATATCGGAATCTCGATGGGAATTACAGGCACGGATGTAACGAAGGAAGCCTCTTCGCTGATCCTGAGCGATGATAACTTCTCAACGATTGTCGCTGCTATTGAAGAAGGAAGAAGTATTTACGAAAACATACGCAAGTTTATCCGTTATTTGCTTGCTTCAAACGTAGGGGAAATTCTGACGATGTTCTTCGCCATGATGGCAGGACTTCCGCTCCCCCTGCTGCCGATTCAGATTCTGTGGGTGAATCTGGTGACCGACGGTCTTCCTGCGATGGCACTGGGGGTGGATCAGCCGGAGAAAGAGCTGATGGAACACAAGCCGCGCGGAGCCAAGGAGAATATTTTCGCCCGCAGGCTGGGGTGGAAAATTGTCAGCCGCGGTGTCTTGATCGGGCTGTGTACGCTGGCCGCGTTCTGGCTCACCTACCGGGTTGCGCCGCAGGATGCAGGACAGCTGATCAAAGCGCAGTCAGTCGCATTCGCCACACTGGTCATGGCGCAGCTCATTCATGTGTTTGACTGCCGGAGCTCGCGCTCGATCTTCCATCGTAATCCGTTCCAGAACAAGTATCTGGTCCTTGCCGTGCTGTCATCGGTCATCCTGATGCTTGCCGTCATGTATATCGAGCCGCTGCAGCCGATCTTCAAGACTGTGCCGCTTGGGCTGCGTGAATGGGCCATCGTTCTGGTCGCTGCAGGTATTCCAACGTTCCTCATGGGGGCAGGAAGCGTTTGGGGCGGCCGCCGGAACCGCCGCCGCTCGACCAAATCGTATGTGGGAAGAAACGGCAGTATGCCGGTTTAAGCACCGCTTCACATGTCCCTCCTTGACGGAGTATGCTATCATGACTATATATTTCACTGGACATATCTAACAACACAGCACAAGCAGTTCTAACAAGGAGTGGAAACCTTCATGGAATTTACCAAGATGCAAGGGCTTGGGAATGATTTTATCGTCGTGTATGGTGAGCAGCAGCTTCCGGCTGACGCCTCGGCGCTGGCCAGGAGGCTGTGCGACCGTCACTTTGGCATCGGAGCCGATGGACTTGTGTTTATCCTTCCGTCTGACAAGGGAGACGTTCAGATGCGGATTATTAACTCGGACGGCTCGGAATCGGAGCAGTGCGGCAATGCGATCCGCTGTGTAGCCAAATACGTATATGATTTTGGTCATGTGCAGCGGGAGCAGCTGACGGTAGAGACGATCGGAGCAGGCGTGCAGCAGGTCGTAGTCACATCGGCTAACAGCAGGGCAGCGGCGGTCCGGGTGGACATGGGCGCACCGATTCTGGAAGGGCTGCAGATCCCGACGACAGTCAATGCCAATCCGGTTGTAAATCATCCGATCGAGACAGGAGGCAGCGGTTACCGCTTTACGGCAGTATCCATGGGGAATCCGCACTGTGTCATTTATGTGGAGGATGCCCCTTCATTTGATATCGAGGCCTGGGGCCCCCGAATTGAACATCATCCGCTGTTCCCGAACAAGGTCAATGTGGAATTTGCAACGGTGCGGAGCCGGGAGCATATAGACATGCGGGTGTGGGAGCGAGGAGCCGGCCCTACGCTGGCTTGCGGAACGGGTGCCTGTGCTACGCTTGTTTCCTCTGTGCTGAACGGATTAACCGACCGTAAGGCTGTCGTAAGTCTTAAAGGCGGCGACCTGACGATCGAATGGAATGAAGAGAATAATCATGTTTATATGACAGGTCCTGCTGAAGTTGTGTATACCGGACGTTTGCAGCTTTAAGAATTGACAGTCACGACGGACATAAAAGGCCATGCGAGCAGCATGGTCTTTTTTTGCTGGGCCTTTTCAACGATTTTGGCTTATCTTTCACAGTACTTTATGTTACATTAGTATGAAATTAAAAGCCGGGGTGAACTAGCATAATGACGCGGGATCTGCGAGCAGCTTGGAAGAATGAAGTCCTGATTGGTGACGGGGCCATGGGCACTTACCTGTACCAATTAGGTTTTCCGGTAGGAATTTCTTATGAAGAATTGAATGTCACCCAGCCGGATGTGATTGCCGGTATTCATCGCATGTACCGGGAAGCGGGAGCGAATGTGCTGGAGAGCAACACGTTCTCTGCGAACTACTATAAATTATCCAAATTCGGTCTGGAAGCCAAAGTAGAAGAGATTAACCGCGAAGGGGTGCGCATTGCCCGCGAGGCGGCAGGATCAGAAGGTTATGTGCTTGGGGCAGTAGGATCTATTATGGGTGGCAAAAAGATCAACGCCTCCATTCAGGAGCTGCAGCGCTATTATGAACAGCAGATGGATGCCCTTTTATCCGGCGGGGTAGACGGAATTCTCTGTGAGACCTTTTATGAGCTGGAAGAAATGCGGACGGTGCTGCGTGCGGCCCGGCGTGCGAGCCGGGATATTCCGGTCATCTGCCAGTTTGCGGTGGACCAGGTAGGCCGGACGCTGGACGGTTATTCGCTGGCCGAAGCGTTCAGCATCCTCCAGCATGAAGGAGCCGATATGCTCGGCTTTAACTGCCATTCTGGACCGAAAGCAATTATGAGCGTCATGGAGAAGCTCGGTGGACCGCTCGACATCCCGCTGTCAGTATATCCGAACGCGGGTCTGGCGGCTTTTGTGGATGGTAAATATGTATACGGCGCTACACCGGATTATTTTGGTGAGTGTGCGGTTCCTTTTGCCGACATGGGTGTCCGCCTGATCGGGGGCTGCTGTGGAACGACGCCGGAGCATACGGCAGCCCTGCAGGCGGCGCTGTTGGATTATGTGCCAGCACCGCTGCCGCAGGAATCGGTACTCCCCGCCTATGATGCGCCGGCTATAACCGGGATACAGGAAGCGGTGGATTCGCGGCAGGCCGGTGAACCGGCTGCGCCAAGCCTGGTGGAACTGGTGAAACAGCGTCATACTGTTATTGTGGAGCTGGACCCGCCGCGGGATCTGGACATTACCAAGTTTATGCGGGGTGCAGAAGTGCTGACGAAGGCCGGTGCAGATGCGCTGACTATGGCTGACAACTCGCTGGCCGTGACCCGGATGAGCAATATGGCGCTGGGACACCTGGTCAAGATGCAGACAGGGATTCGTCCGCTGATTCATATCGCATGCCGCGACCGAAACCTGATCGGCACCCAGTCTCACATGATGGGCTTTGACGCGCTCGGTATCGATCATGTGCTCGCCGTAACGGGAGACCCGGCTCGCTTTGGCGATCTGCCTGGTGCGAGCTCGGTATATGACATGACCTCTTTTGAGGTGATCCGTATGATCAAGCAGCTGAACGATGGTGTAGCCTTTTCCGGCAAGCCGCTGCGTCATAAGGCCAATTTTGTGGTGGGTGCAGCTTTTAACCCGAACGTGAAGCACCTTAATAAAGCCGTGCAGCGGCTGGAGAAAAAGATTGATGCCGGTGCCGACTATATCATGACTCAGCCGGTGTATGATCCGGAACTGATTGTGGCTATACAAGAAGAAACAAAGCATTTGCAAGTGCCGATTTTCCTTGGTATTATGCCGCTTGCCAGCGGACGCAACGCTGAATACCTGCATAACGAGGTGCCGGGGATCCTGCTGTCAGACGAGGTCCGCAGCCGCATGAGCGGGTTGGAAGGCGAAGAAGGACGTGCTATGGGCACACAGATTGCGCGTGAGCTGCTGGACGTAGCTATTCAACATTTTAAAGGCATTTATCTGATGACACCATTCATGCATTTTGATATGACAGCCTCCTTAACCAGCTATATTTGGGAGAAAACGGGCAGCAAGCAGTCCCCCTTGTATCAGTCTCTATAATGGATTACAATAGTGTAATGGATGTGATGCCGATGTCATTTAGTATGACCGGATACGGTCAAGCCGTTCTGCATTACGGAGGTTACAAAGTTCAATTCGAGATCAAATCGGTGAACCACCGATATTGCGAGGTTATGCTGCGCATACCCCGTGAGTGGACACGCTTTGAGGACGGCTTGAGAAAAACAGTACAGCGGCAGGTCAAGAGAGGCCGTGTTGATGTGTTCATCAGCAAGGAAGTTGACCTTCAGCAGGGACAGTCTGCTGTACTGAATGAGGCATTGGTGCAAGCATACCTCAAGGCAGGGGATAAGCTCAGAACCGATCATGGCGTTCAGGGGCAGCTTACCGTTGCCGATCTGCTGTCTCTGCCTGACATACTTCATCCGCCGGACGGTGGTGTGCCGGAGGAGGAAATGGAGGCTTGGGAGACGGTGCTCCAGCAGGGCTTGACGACCGCATTAGAAGGGATGCTGGATATGCGGAGACGTGAAGGCAGGCACCTTGCCGAGGATCTGGGACAGCGGCTTCAGAAGCTTGAGCAGATTCTTGCCGAAATGACGGTGTTAGCACCTACGGTTGTTCAGGACTACCGGAACAAGCTGCGGCAGCGTCTGAACGAGATGCAAGACAGCTTTACGATCGATGAACACCGGCTCGGCATGGAGATAGCCTTGTTTGCGGACCGGTGCAATATTGATGAAGAGCTTACCCGATTGCAGAGCCACTTTGCCCAGTGCAGCGGACTGCTGACTTCCAGCGAGCCTATAGGCCGGAAACTGGATTTTCTGATCCAGGAAATGAACCGTGAAGTGAACACGGTAGGTTCCAAGGCCAATCATCTGGTCCTGGTTAATCTTGTCGTTGATATGAAAGCGGAGCTTGAGAAGATCCGCGAGCAGGCGGCGAACATAGAATAGAATCCGGCGAAGTGACGCTGTAGTCACATATTTAGGGGGAACTACCTGGACATGGCAATTAAACTCATTAACATCGGTTTCGGTAATATTGTTTCGGCAAATCGTATTATTTCGATTGTCAGTCCTGAATCCGCGCCGATCAAACGGATCATTCAGGAAGCGCGCGACCGTCACATGCTGATTGATGCTACATACGGAAGGCGCACCCGTGCGGTGATTATTACGGACAGCGACCATGTGATCCTGTCTGCGGTCCAGCCGGAGACGGTGGCCCATCGTCTATCCACCAAAGACGATGACAATGACGAATAAAATGGAGTGTAACAATGGCTAAAGGATTACTTATTGTATTATCCGGCCCTTCAGGGGTCGGCAAGGGAACCGTATGCAGCGCCCTGCGGCAGAAAATGCCGGGCCTGACCTATTCGGTATCCGCAACGACACGTTTGCCAAGACAAGGCGAAGAACATGGCGTGAACTATTTTTTCAAGAGCAAAGATCAGTTTTTGAGCATGATTGAGAATGACCAGCTGCTGGAGCATGCGGAATATGTTGGCAACTACTATGGTACGCCGCGTGATTTCGTGGAAGAAACGCTCGAGAAGGGTCAAGATATCATCCTGGAGATTGAAGTTCAGGGAGCCCTCAAGGTAAAGGAGAAATTCCCTGAAGGAATTTTTATTTTCCTGACTCCGCCTTCGCTCGAAGAACTTAAGGACCGGATAACCGGACGCGGCACGGAAACCCAGGCGACCATTGATCACCGGATGTCTGTGGCGGTTGATGAGATCAACCTGCTCAAGCATTACGATTATGCCGTTGTGAATGATGAGATTGATCTTGCCTGCAAACGAATAGAATCCATCATCATCGCCGAACATTGTAAAGTACGCAGCTAGTCTGCGGCTTTGCACGTTCTACAGAGGTATTACAATTTCATATAAAGAGGTGTCGTTCTTGCTGTATCCTTCGATTGACGAAATGATGAAAAAAGTTGACAGTAAATACTCCCTGGTGGTTGCGGCTTCCCGTCGTGCAAGACAGCTTCGTGAAGGTGAAAAAACAACCATTAAAACGCCAAGATCCCGCAAGCATGTCGGGGTAGCCTTGGAAGAAATCTATGGCGATATCCTCAAAGTAGAAAAAGGCGAAGAGTAATAGGATTTATCAAGCTGTACGTTCGGACTTGACCGCACTGCATATAGACGGACGGGTTGACCTGCTGGTTAACCGCCTCAAACGCATATCCTCAGCCCCGGAAGGGGTTGATTGGTATGCTGGCCGAGGTTCAATCCATCAGCCATTGATTTTCATTGACAACCGCAAGGTTGTTATTTTTTTCTGTATCCGCTGTTCCGGAGAGGGGCTGCGGATCTTTTCCATATCGCCTTTTATCACACAAGGATTTCAATAGATGAGCAAGGGGGAAGGAAGCATGCTGAAGGGCAAAAAAATCGTATTGGGCGTGACAGGCGGCATTGCCGCATATAAAGCCGCCACCCTGTGCAGCCAGCTCACCAAGAAAGGGGCAGATGTACACGTCATTATGACGTCATCGGCCAAAGAGTTCATCACTGAGCTGACGCTGCAGACGCTGACCCGCAACCCGGTGTACAGTGACACCTTTGATGAACGCGAACCTGCAGTGGTTTCACACATTCATCTGGCCGATCTGGCCGATCTGGTACTAGTCGCACCGGCTACGGCCAATACCATCGGTAAGCTGGCGCTGGGTCTCGCAGACGATATGCTCTCTACCACGCTGCTGGCGACGACGGCTCCCGTGATGGTAGCCCCTGCGATGAATGTGCATATGTATGACCACCCCGCCGTTAAGCAGAATATGGAGACGCTGGTCTCCCGCGGTGTCATGATGATCGAACCCGGCGAGGGACTGCTCGCCTGCGGCTATGTTGGCAAGGGGCGTCTGGAAGAACCGGAGAGCATTGTTGAGGTGGTGGAGCGATTCTTCGAGGCGCAGGCTGACGGCAGGAAAACCCTGCCGGTGCAGGCTGAACGTGCCATCGGTGATGAGCCTGGTGCAGGAGATCTGTCCGAAGAACCCCTTCTGCAAGGTAAAAAGGTTGTCGTTACGGCGGGCGGGACCGTTGAACGGATTGATCCGGTCCGCTACATTACGAATGATTCCTCCGGCAAAATGGGGTTTGCCATTGCGGCCGCCGCAAGGCAGATGGGCGCTGAGGTCGTTCTGGTAGCAGGGAACACGACGGAAGCACCGCCTGAAGGCATCACAGTGGAACGTGTACAGTCCGGCCAGGACATGTATGAAGCTGTGCTGAAACATTGGCAGGACAGCGATATCGTAGTGAAGTCGGCAGCGGTTGCCGATTACCGTCCGAAAACAGCTGCGCCGAAGAAAATGAAGAAGCAGGGAGAAACCCTGACACTTGAACTGGTCAAGACGATTGATATTCTTGAAACGCTCGGAAAACAAAAGAAGGGGCAGTTCCTGATCGGATTTGCGGCGGAGACGGACCAGCTGGATACTTATGCACGGGAGAAGCTGGTACGCAAAAACTGTGATCTTCTTGTTGCTAATGATGTTACCGCAGCAGGGGCCGGCTTCGGCACAGATACGAATATCGTCCATATTTACGGTCCGGAGGGACTTGTTGCAGATCTTCCGCTTTTGTCGAAGGACGAGGTGGCTAAACAGCTGCTGGAACTGACGGCCCGTCGTATGAACGGAGTGTTGTCTTAATGGAAATTGCTAAGGTGATTGTGGACGTACCTGCCAAAAGTACGGACCGGACCTTTGATTATTTGATACCTGCTGAAATGAGGCGCTGGATTGAGGTCGGCAGCCGTGTGGGAGTGCCTTTCGGACACCGAACGGTTCAGGGGTTCGTCACCTCGCTGCATGAGCGGCAGGAACCGGGACGCTTCAAGCTGAAGCCTATCCAGGAGCTGCTCGACCTGGTACCCCCGCTGCCGCCGGATTTGGTAGAACTCGCCGGCTGGATGCGTGAGCGGTATGCATGCGGTGAGATCATGGCCCTGCAGGCGATGATCCCCACCGCGCTGAAAGGTAAAGCAGAGCGCTATATATCAGTCTCTGATACAGAATCACAAGCTGCGCAGGACGGCTTACTCCTGGCAGATACCGGGATGGAGGATGATTCCGAACGTGAGATTGTCTTGTTCGTGCAGAGCCGGACCCAGGTTCCGCTCGGACAGCTGAGCCGCCGTTTTCCCGAACAGGCAGAGATGATTAAATCACTGCTGCGCCGTGGCGTACTGCAGGAGAGTCAATATATCAAGGACAAGCTCCAGAAAAAAACGCTGAAGGCAGTAGATCTTGCAGTCAGCGTGGAGGAGGCAGAGGCGGCGCTTGCCGCCTTCCCTGCCAAAGCCCAGCGTCAGCGGGAGGTTCTGGCCTGGCTGCTGGAGCTGAGTCCCATGCTGCCGGTCGCCATGAAGGAGGTTCTCTCCGGCCTGCAGGTATCTGCGGCTACCGTGAAGTCGCTGGAGGACAAGGGCCTGGTAACCATCGATGATGTGGAAGTATTCCGAGACCCTTACCGCGGAAGGGATTTTAAACCGACGGCTCCGCTGCCGCTTACCCACGAGCAGCAGCACGTCTATGAGCGGGTAGTCGGCCAGCTGGACGAGCGTACCCATGGCGTCTTCCTGCTTCATGGTGTAACAGGCAGCGGCAAGACGGAGATTTACCTTCAGACGATCCAGCGCTGTATTGAACAGGACCGGCAGGCCATAGTGCTGGTTCCTGAGATCTCGCTGACTCCCCAAATGGTAGAGCGCTTCAAAGGCCGCTTTGGAGATCAGGTTGCCGTGATGCACAGCCGGCTGTCGGCCGGTGAGCGGTATGACGAATGGCGCAAAATCCGTGAAGGCCGTGTCAAGGTGGCGATCGGTGCGCGTTCGGGGGTATTCGCCCCCTTTAAATCCATAGGCCTGATCATTATCGATGAAGAGCACGAAACCTCCTACAAACAGGAAGAGACGCCTAAATACCATGCGCGTGATGTGGCAGTTAAGCGTGCCGATCAGCACGGTGCAGTGGTTATTCTGGGGTCGGCTACGCCTTCGCTGGAGAGCTATCATGCTGCCCGTTCGCAGAGCAACGATGAGTTCGCACCGCTTCTGCTCGAGATGCATCATCGTGCCCTCGGCAATAAGCTTCCCGAAGTGCATATCGTGGATATGCGCAACGAGCTGCGCGGCAACAACCGCTCCATGTTCAGCCGTGACCTTCATCAGGGGATTGCAGCTCGTCTAGAGAAGGGGGAACAGATCGTCCTGCTGCTCAATCGCAGAGGGTATTCGACGTTTGTCATGTGCCGGAGCTGCGGTTACGTGTCGACATGCCCGAACTGTGATATTTCGCTGACTTATCATCAGCGGTCCAACAATATGAGATGCCATTACTGCGGTTATTCGGAAGGAGTCCCGGAGACATGCCCCGAGTGCGGCAGTGAGCATATCCGGTATTTCGGTACAGGTACACAGCGGGTGGAGGAAGAGCTGGCGAAACTTTTTCCGGGTATCCGGGTTATTAGGATGGATGTTGATACCACGACCGAGAAGGGCTCCCATGAGAAGCTGCTGAAGCAGTTCCGGGACAAAAAAGCCGATGTTCTGCTTGGAACCCAGATGGTAGCTAAAGGTCTTGATTTTCCTGATGTGACGCTCGTTGGCGTGATCACAGCCGATTCGGCTCTGAATCTGCCGGACTTCCGGGCTGCCGAGAAAACCTTCCAGCTGCTGACACAGGTCGCCGGGCGTGCAGGACGGCACCAGCTGCCAGGGGAAGTGTTCGTCCAGTCCTACACGCCGGATCATTACTCGGTTATTCATGCAAGCCGTCATGATTATTTATCCTTTGTGCGGGAAGAACTGAAGCACCGGCGTGTACTGCACTATCCGCCATACTGCAGACTGATCCTGGTTACCTTCACCCATGAACAGCTGCCGTTGCTGGTGCGCCTGGCCGAGAACTATACAGCGAATCTGGAAGGCAAGGCCAGACAACGCGGCTGGTTCGGGAGTCTGGATAAATTTACAGGCGATGTTATGGATGTTCTGGGACCTGTGGCATCACCTATGCCGAAGATTAAAAATAGATACCGATTTCAATGTATGATAAAATGGCGTGGGAATATTGACGTCATCGGGCTCGCACGCGAAGTGGCCGATGACATGGCGGATGCCGTCCAGAATCAGAAGCTTCTGATCAGTCTGGACGTGGATCCGCAGATGCTTATGTAACCGATTCTGCAGGATGACATTCTTTGCCCGGCCGCCGGGTATAGGTACAAAGAGTCCGGTCATAATCTAGAGTAATCATAAGCCGAACTATTTGCGTGATTATCATCAGCGGTATACAGCGAGGAGCCTGTGAGGCAGAGATTCATTGGTCTGATGGGGTTCTGAAGCTCGTATACTCGTTCGCGCACAATGAGCAAGCTTTATAACATAGAGGGATGGTGTTCTGATGTCTATTCGTATTATCGTTAAAGAACCGGATGAAGTATTACACAAGAAAGCCAAGGAAGTAACCAAAGTTACACCAAATGTCCAGAAGCTGCTGGATGATATGGCTGACACGATGTATGACGCAGAGGGCGTTGGTCTTGCCGCTCCGCAGGTTGGCATCCTCAAGCGTCTGATTGTCGTCGATGCAGGCGATGAGCAGGGGCTGATCAAAATGATTAACCCGGTCATCGTGGAACGTGAAGGCGAGCAGTTCGGGCCGGAAGGCTGCCTGAGTATTCCGGGTCTGAACGGTGATGTGCGCCGTGCTGAGAAAGTAACCGTGGAAGGCCTGAACCGTGAGGGCGAGCCTGTGCGGATTACCGGCACGGGTTTGCTGGCGCGCGCATTCCAGCACGAGATCGACCATCTGGATGGTGTCCTGTTTACCGATATTGCCGATAAAGTGTACGACGTTCAACCAAGCCAGCCAGGACCGAACCGCCAGAACAGGGGGTAATGTCCATGAACATTATATTTATGGGAACACCGGCCTTTGCCGTGCCTTCGCTCGAAATGCTTCTCAAGGAAGGCTACAACATCACAGCGGTCATCACCCAGCCGGATAAACCGGTTGGCCGCAAAAAGGTGCTGACCCCGTCTCCGGTAAAGATAGCTGCTGAAAAACACGGTCTTCCCGTGCTGCAGCCCTTGCGTCTGCGCAACCCGGAATCCGTTGAGGAGGTTGCAGCGCTGCAGCCCGATCTGATTGTAACCGCTGCTTACGGACAAATCCTGCCTAAGGCCGTGCTGGATCTGCCGCAATACGGCTGTCTGAATGTGCACGGTTCACTGCTGCCGAAATATCGCGGCGGTGCGCCGATTCAGCGCTCGATTATTAACGGCGAGAAGGTCACGGGCGTGACGCTGATGTATATGGCGGAAGGCCTGGACACCGGGGACACGATCGAGAAGGTCGAAGTACCGATCGAGCGGGAGGATACTTCCGGCACGATGTTCGAGAAGCTGAGTCTTGCGGGCGCGGAGCTGCTCCGTCAAGAGCTGCCCCGCATTCTGGAAGGCTCAGCCAAGCGAATCCCGCAGCAGGAGGAAGAGGCCACCTATGCTCCAAATCTGAAACGGGAAGACGAGAAACTTGACTGGACCAGCGCTTCAGAGGAGATCTACAATCAGATCCGGGGGCTGGTGCCTTATTCAGGGGCTTTTACTTTGTGGGACGAGCAGGTATTTAAAGTATGGGCAGCCCGTGACCCGTTGTCCGTGCAGGGAGGTTCTTCTTCCCAGGCCGCTCCGGGCACCGTACTGCAGCTGGGCAGTGATGGCATCGAAGTGGCAACCGGTGACGGCTCTCTATGGCTGACTCAGGTGCAGCCGGCAGGCAAGAAAGCAATGGAAGCAGCCCAGTTCGCCCGCGGCGGCAGCCTGAAGCCGGGGACGGTGCTGTCTTGAGCGGGACACAGGGTAGACATAAAGGGAATACCAGGGACCGGATGCCGACAGCGCGTGAAGTGGCGCTCGATGTGCTGGTTGCCGTGGAGCAGGAAGGTGCTTACAGCAACCTGGAGCTGAACCGGAAATTGCAACAGAGCGGTTTAGCTCCCAGTGATGCAGGCCTGGCGACAGAACTCGTCTACGGGACTGTCGCACGCCGCAATACGCTGGATTACTTTGCCGCCAAATTCGTAGCCAAAGGCATGGACAAGCTGGAGGCCTGGGTTCGCTGTTTGCTGCGGATGAGTGTTTACCAGCTTGTCTATCTCGACCGGATTCCGGACCATGCGGTTGTCAGCGAGGCAGTCAGCCTGGCCAAGAGGCGCGGCCATCAGGGGATCTCCGGCATGGTTAATGGTGTGCTCCGCAGCATGTTACGCCAGCCTGAGCTGCTTCAAATTCCGGACAATTTGAAGCCGGCTGAAAGGATCAGCCTGGAGCATTCGCACCCGCGCTGGCTGGTCAAGCGCTGGATTGCGCAGTTCGGCGAAGCGACCGCTGAAGCGATCTGTCGGGCCAACAATGAACCTCCCTCCGTCAGTGTGCGGGTGAACACAACGATGTATACCCGGAAGAAGCTGCTGGAAGAGATGGCTGCCGAAGGCCTGCAGGTGGAGCCTTCACCGCTGAGTCCGGACGGATTGATCGTCCGCGGTGCAGGCAACATGGCCCTTACGTCATGGTATCGGGACGGAATTATTTCAATCCAGGACGAGAGCTCCATGCTCGTTGCACGGGCGGTAGCGCCACAGCCGGGCATGGAAGTGCTGGACTGCTGCGCTGCCCCTGGGGGCAAGACGACGCATATGGCAGAACTGATGCAGGATCAGGGTCACATTGTGGCGAACGATGTACATCCTCACAAGCAGAAGCTGATCGAGGACCAGGCTGAACGCCTGGGTCTTGACAGCATCGAGGTGATCTGCGAAGATGCCCTGAAGCTGAATGAAGTGTACCGTCCCGGAACCTTTGACCGCATTTTGCTGGACGCGCCGTGCTCCGGCTTCGGTGTCATCCGGCGCAAGCCGGATCTGCGCTGGAGCAAGCGGCCGGAAGATGTGGAAGAAATCGCAGACCTGCAGAAGGAACTGCTGGAGACGGCTGCTTCACTGGTTAAGCCGGGGGGGGTGCTGGTATACAGCACCTGCACGATTGAACAAAACGAGAATGCGGGGCAGGTGGATCGCTTCCTTGCAGCCCACCCCGAATTCAGCTGGGCCGAGCCTGCTGCAGAAGAACGATCGTCCGGCGCTGCGGACTTATGGCCAGCAGACGCAGGCTTGCAGATTCTGCCGCAGGACTATCACAGCGACGGCTTTTACATTGCCCGGCTGCGCCGGCGTGAGGACTAGCCCTATAGTACGGATGATTCTTCAAACCGCCGGCATCTGCTGATTCCGGCGGTTTTTCATGTGTTTGATGCATTAAGCAGACCGTTAGGCCTTGAAACCGGATGAAAGTTTTTTTACCTGTCTTTTCATTTGTGCTAAAATAGGAAGAATGAGAAAAGAATATAATGTGAGCGGTCCTGCTGATATGGTTTTGAATCCTGAGATTCACAGAGCAGCTTCTGGACGCTGATTACGAATCCGCCTGTGCGGAAGAAAGAATAGGTGCGAATACAAACATGAAACCTTTTATATACGATTACACCCTGGAGGAACTTCAGGAATGGGCACAAGAGAACGGTGAGCCGGCCTTCCGCGGCGGTCAGATTTTTGACTGGCTGTATGTGAAGCGGGTCAACGATTTTCATGAGATGAGCAATCTTCCGAAAGGGCTTCGCCAGAAGCTGGAGGATCAGTTCCAGTTCGTGACATTGACTGAAATCACCAAGCTGGAGTCGAAGGACGGAACGGTCAAGTTCCTGTTCGGCCTGCATGATGACCATGCGATTGAGACCGTTATTATGAAGCATAGCTATGGCAACAGCATCTGTGTGACAACACAGGTCGGATGCCGGATCGGCTGCACCTTCTGTGCTTCCACGCTGGGCGGGCTGAAGCGTAACCTGACAGCTGGTGAGATTACAGCCCAAGTGGTGCAGGCGCAGAAGATTCTCGATGCTACGGGAGAGCGTGTGAGCAGTATTGTGATCATGGGTTCGGGTGAACCTTTTGAAAACTACGAAGCGACCATGAAGTTCCTGCGCACGATGATCCATGAGAAGGGCCTGAATATCGGCCAGCGTCATATCACTGTATCTACCAGCGGTATTGTACCGAACATTTACAAGTTTGCGGACGAAGACACGCAGATCAACCTGGCGATCTCCATCCATGCACCGAACGATAAGCTTCGCTCCAAGCTAATGCCGGTGAACCGCCGCTTTCCGTTTGATGATGTTATGGAATCCCTCCGTTATTATCTGGCCAAAACCGGCCGCCGTATTACTTTCGAGTACGCGCTGATCGGCGGAGTCAACGACCAGGCTGAACATGCGGCCGAGCTTGCGAGTGTATTGAAGGACATGCTGTGCCATGTCAATCTGATTCCTGTCAACCATGTGCCTGAACGCAAATACGTCAGAACATCGCGTAAGGATATTTTCCAGTTCCAGCGCATTCTGGCCGAGCAGGGAGTCAACGTCACGATTCGCCGTGAGCAGGGTCATGATATTGCAGCCGCATGCGGTCAGCTGCGCGCCAAGCATATGGAGTTGAGGTGAGAACGTTTTGATCAAAACAGTTCATGTCAGCCACGTCGGACGCGTGCGTTCGGTGAATGAAGATTCAGCCTGGATCCGCCATCTGGAGCAGGGATATATTTTGGGAATTGTTGCTGACGGCATGGGCGGACATGTCGCCGGAGATACCGCCAGCCGCCTCGCTGTCGAGACGATGGCCGAGGACCTGGCAACCCTGGAGCAGGGTTTGTCGGCCGCGGCTCTTTCGGCTGCGCTCAGCGACGCTATTTTGCATGCCAATGATGTGATCTATCAGACGGCCTCGCGCGACGAGAAGTACTACAACATGGGAACGACCGTCGTTGCGGTCCTGCTGAATGATGCTTCCGGTATTATTGGCCATATCGGCGACAGTCGTGCCTATATGGTATCCGGTAATCAGGTGCGTCAGGTAACCGAAGATCATTCACTGGTCAATGAATTATATAAAAACGGCCAGATCAGTCAAGAAGAAGCAGATAATCATCCCCGCCGCAATGTGCTGACACGTGCGCTGGGAACCGATGCTGAGGTGAAAGTCGATCTTGACCCGATTGGGCTCGAACCAGGCGATGTGCTGCTGCTGTGCAGCGATGGACTCAGCGATCTGGTCAGCAGCCAGCAGATTGGGCAGGTGGTCGGCCAGCGGGACCTGCCGCTTGAGGAACGGGCCGATCGTCTGCTGCATCTGGCTCTGCTGGCAGGCGGGGATGACAATATTACGGTTGCCCTGTTTGAACTTCAGCCTGAAGGCGATATTCCCGGTCCGTCTAACCCCCGGCATGAAGCGGGGTGGCAGGCATGATCGGACATCTGCTCGGAGGGCGCTACGAAATACTGGAGCGTATCGGCGGCGGAGGCATGGCTCTTGTCTATAAGGCGCATGATGTGCTGTTGAACCGCAATGTTGCAGTGAAGGTGCTGCGGCAGCAGTTTGTCCATGATGAGGAATTTATCCGACGTTTCCGGCGGGAAGCCCAGTCGGCAGCATCGTTGTCCCATCCGAACGTGGTTAGCATCTATGATGTAGGTCAGGAAGATGAGATCCATTATATCGTAATGGAATGTGTGGAAGGGCAGAACCTCAATGAGATTATCAAGGAGCGAGCCCCGCTGCAGGTAGATGAGGCAGTCCGTATTGCAATGCAGATCTGCGATGCTCTGGAGCATGCCCATCACCATCAGATTATTCACCGTGACATCAAGCCGCATAATATCCTGATTGGACGCAACGGCAGGGTAAAGGTAACTGATTTCGGAATTGCGCGTGCGGTAACGTCAACTACGATCACACAGACAGGCTCTGTCGTCGGCTCGGTTCATTATTTTTCTCCTGAGCATGCGAAAGGCATTACAACGGGTGAGAAGTCGGATCTCTATTCATTAGGCATCGTACTCTATCAAATGCTGACTGCCCAGCTCCCGTTTTTGGGAGAAAGCCCGATTAGCGTAGCTCTCAAGCATCTGCAGGAGCCGTTTGAGGAGCCGCGCAGAGTGAATCCGCTGATTCCGCAGAGCGTCGAGAATATTATTCTCAAATCCATGCGCAAAAACCCGCAGGAGCGTTATCAATCTGCTGAGGAGATGCTGATGGATCTCGAGACCTGTCTTCTGCCGGAGCGCAGGGATGAGCCCAAGATTGATTTCAGTGAAGAGGACGACGCAGATCAGACACGGGTCATCCCTGCCATCAAGCCCGAGCCTCAAGGCGCAGCCTTCCGCGGGAATGAGCAGGAGAATCCCTCAGAGCCTGATGCGGCTGTCGGAGCGGCAAGCCCTGGCCAGCGTAAATCGAACAAAAAGCGCAATACCATTATTATTACGGTTATCCTGCTTATTCTTGCCGCTATGGGCGGACTTGCTTGGTATGTCAGCCAGGCGTTTGAGGTTGACGACGTTAAAGTACCTAAAGTCATCGGCATGACCGAAGACCAGGCAAGGATGGAATTGGGCAGATACAACCTGACAGTCGGGGAGCCTGTGCTGAAGCAGTATAAGGAAGGTGTCCCGGCAGGGGTCGTCTTTGACCAGGATAAGGAACCGGACTCGACTGTCAAGGAAGGGACGATTGTTAAGCTGTCTGTCAGCATCGACAAACCATTGTCCACCATGATTGACGTAAAAGGGAAAACTTACGAAGAAGCAGTACAGCTGCTTACGGAGCAGGGAATCGAAGAAAGCAGGATCACCCGTAAGGATGAATACAGCGATCAGGAGCCCGGTACTGTTATTACTCAGACTCCAGGGGTTAACGAGGAATACGACAAGGATAACGCCGATATTACACTGGTGGTAAGCAAGGGTGTAGAGTCGGTTCGTATGCCAGGGCTCATCGGCAAAACGCGTGACGAGGCAGAGAAGCTCATCAAGGATGCCGGTCTCAAGCTTGGGGACGTCAAGGAAGAGTACAGTTATAGCTCTGATGCCGGTAAAGTTACCCAGCAGTGGCCATACAATGAAGGCGCAGATGTTCAGCCTGGCTCTGAGGTTACACTCACCGTGAGCAGCGGTTATCCACCGGAAGCATTGGAATTCACACTTAGTGTGCCGGCAGCCCCAGCTGAGGAAGGCAAAAGCAGCAAGATCCGTATTACTTACTCCGACGCCCGCGGCGATAACCAGGAGTGGGGGACGCGTACGATCAAATCGACCCAGACTTTCCCGGTAACACTGCTGCTCGGTCCGAACAAGGATGGTACGATTTCTGTATTCCGTGAAGGACAGTTTATTGATACGTATCCGGTTCGCTATATCGATGCGAAGAACGGAACCGTAGAACAGCCGCAGCTGCCGCAGACGAATACCGATACCGGAAGTGAAGCGACGCCGCCAGAGGACCAGCCGACATCCGGCAATGCAAATACCGGTAAACCGGAGGAGCCTGCCAACAATGGTGAAGGCAATAATGCAGAACCTGCCGGCAAGGGGAAAGGCAAAGATAAAGGCAAATCTGATAAAAAGGATAAGGCCAGCGACGATAACATAAACAACGATAATACAGACAGCACCCAGACTGATGATACGGCCGACAGCACCAATCCTTAAAATGGGCTGGGCTAGCGGTTTACAGAGTCGTTCTGCGGAAGCTATCCATTATGAAGAAGGAGGGACAGCTCAAGCATGCCGGATGGACTGATCATTAAGGCGTTAAGCGGATACTACTATGTCTCGGAAGTGGACAGCGAAGGTGTGCCCCGCCCAGAAGAGCCCGTGGTACAATGCCGTGCAAGAGGTATCTTCAAAAAGAGAGGTGTGAGCCCTCTGGTCGGTGATCAAGTTGTCTATTCACTGACCGAGAACGGAGAGGGGATGGTGGACGAGATCAAGCCGCGGGCAACCGAGCTGATCCGTCCGCCTGTCGCAAACGTACAGCTGGCTGTGCTGCTGTTCTCTCTGCGGGAACCGGACATGAATCTGCAGCTGCTTGACAAATTTCTGGTCCATATTGAGCATGCCGGGTTGGAGGCCGTGATCTGCCTGACCAAGCAGGATCTGCTGGAAGAGCATCAGGGCGGGAATGACTCCACTGCCGCTGTCAAGGAGCTCTACGAGGAGATCGGGTACGAGGTGATCGTAACCAGCTCCCGGACAGGCAAAGGCACCGAATGGCTCAGAGAGCGTCTGGCCGGTGAGATCAGCGTGTTCGCCGGCCAATCGGGCGTCGGCAAGTCGTCCATGCTGAATGCGCTAAGGCCGGGCTTGTCTCTGGAGACCAGCGAGATCAGTATGAGATTGGGGCGTGGACGGCATACGACCCGCCATGTGGAGCTGATCCCGCTGGAAAGCGGCGGATATGTGGCGGATACGCCGGGCTTCAGCCAGCTGGATTTCCTTGAACTCGGGGTTGAAGAGCTGTCATCCTGCTTCCGTGAATTTGTACCGCTGGCAGCGGGCTGCAAGTTCCGCGGCTGCACCCATACCCATGAACCCTTCTGCAAAGTGCTGGAAGCCGTGGATAAGGGCACAGTTGCTGCGAGCCGGTATAACCACTACAAGCAGTTTCTCGAAGAAATGAAAGACAAGAAGCGGAGGAATTGACCATGATTAAAATTGCACCATCGATCTTAGCTTCAGATTTTGCCAAATTGGGCAGTGAAGTCGCTGACGTAGAGCGCGGCGGCGCGGATTGGATACACGTAGACGTTATGGACGGACACTTTGTTCCGAATATTACGCTCGGTCCGCCGATCGTTGACTCTCTGCGGCCGCATACCAGCCTGCTGCTGGATGTACACCTTATGATTGAAAACCCTGAGCTGTACATCCAGGAATTTGTGAAAGCAGGCGCGGGTATGATCACGGTTCATGTGGAGGCTTGCGTTCACCTTCATCGTGTCATTCATTTGATCAAAGAGCACGGTATTCTGGCAGGTGTTGCTTTGAATCCGGGAACACCGGCTTCGGCTGTGAAGGAAGTGCTTCCTGATGTAGATATGGTCCTTGTCATGACGGTGAATCCGGGCTTTGGCGGACAGGCCTTTATTCCGAATACGGTTGGCAAAATCCGCGAGCTGCGCACCCAGCTGCAGGCACTTGGACGTCCACATGTCCATATCGAAGTGGACGGCGGCATCACAAAAGAGACGGCTCCGCTTGTTGTTGAAGCAGGGGCGGATGTGCTGGTAGCCGGCAGTGCCGTGTTCGGCCAGCCTGACCGTGCGGCTGCCATTGCGGATATCCGCAGCAGTGTGGGGAGCAAGTAAACCATGAACCTCAAGGACGCAGCCTGGATGACTCTGGCGAGTACGGTTACGGGCCTGATCTTAAGCTTGTTCTCGTTTCTCAAAATGCCCTATAACGCGCTGCTCGCCCTGGTTGCGCTTGCGGTAATTGTGTTTTATTTCCGCCGCAATGACAGCCGTAAGCTGCGCGTCGGGTTTATCATTTTTACAGTGTTATATTTCATCCTATTTATCTTCCTGATCTCCGTGGCTCAGTACTACAATCAACCTGTCTGATGGCATAGGAGCAGGAGACACCGCATAAACATGGTTACATGAGCAGGATTCTCATGTAGCCTTTTTTATTGGCACAATCCTGATGTGTCGTTGCATAAACTGCGGTGGTATCTGCATGAGAATAATGGGGAGGGTGAAATATGAAGTTTTATACGTTCAAGCTGCCGAAGTTTCTGGGAGGGTTTGTGAAGGCGATATTGAACACGTTTCAAAAAGGCTGATCTTCCGGCTGCCTGGCAGGCAGGGGATGACAGCAGAGGCCGGTATGCTTTCCGTGCGAGGCGGGGATCCGGAGATTGGCTCCAATGATCATTGGGCACGGGAAGCAGCCAGCCTGTCATTATCAGTTCACGGATTAAAAACATCGTGATAAATGAAAAAAAGCACCTGTTCAAGGACAGAGTGCTTTTTGTTAATGGCATCTACAAATTATACGCGAGTTACTTTACCCGATTTCAGAGCACGGGTGCTGACATAAACGCGTTTTGGCTTGCCGTTCACCAAGATGCGAACCTTCTGAACGTTGACACCCCAACTACGACGGTTGCGGTTATTCGCATGGGAAACGTGGTTGCCGCTGCCAGCTGTTTTACCTGTTACATAGCATTTGCGAGACATGAATTACACCTCCTATCCTGAACATAACCGGTATCCCCGAAAGGCCAAGCTTCACAAAAATGTTCTGCTCGGCGTTCGGCCGAATTGTATGACTCATGGCTGTTCTTCATCAGGCCGGCTATGCCGGACTCCAAACCTGCATAAAACAATACTTGAATATAATATCATATTAAAAAATGCTTCGTCAACCGCTCTAAAACTTTATTTATTTATGCTGTCTATTATAGTACAATGTTGTATAGTCCATAATACTGCAATAAGGGATATTTTTGCACCTTTTGGGGCAGAAAGCTCGTAGTTTATGGAGTGATCCGTTGGCCTTTTACCAAGACGATATATGGATACTGAGCCGGTTGGTTCTCTGCCGCTGCGGCAGATGCCGGGTGTTCGTAACGTACGCATGTTTCTGGTTGAGAAGAATGGGTGATTGTCCATACCGGATGCCTTCTAGAAGACAATCTTTCATGGATCCGCATACTGCACAATCAGACGCTGTTTGGATACGGATACAGCCTTCAGGAGGGGTTAACTGCTTTATTCTGCGGGCTGCCGATGGGAAATACAGTTTGAATGTATGCAGGTGCTGGGATAAACGCCGTTACGGCACGGATCTTAATACCATCGTTCATCCCGGGGTGGATGTGCGTATTAAGCTAGGAAGGGGAATCCTCATTGAGTAAGCGTTCTTTAAATGGAACAGAATTCACCGCCATGGTTCTAGCCGGAGCGGAACAACTGCATAAGCATGCGGAGCATGTCAATTCCCTGAATGTGTTCCCGGTGCCGGACGGCGATACGGGAACGAATATGAATTTGACAATGAGCGCGGGTGTCGCGGAGATTAAAAAAGGAAACTCCAATTCTATTGGAGTCATGTCCGGTATTTTGTCCAAAGGGCTGCTGATGGGTGCGCGCGGGAACTCCGGCGTCATTACGTCCCAGCTGTTCCGCGGATTTGCACGTTATGCCGCACAGTATGATGAATTGAATTCGGTGCAATTTGCAGCCGCTTTGCAGAGCGGGGTAGACGCAGCCTACAAGGCGGTAGTTAAGCCGGTGGAGGGCACGATCCTGACTGTGGCAAAGGAAGCTGCCAAGCATGCCGTCTACACGGCGCGCCGTACAACGAATATAGACGAGCTGATGGGTGAAGTGCTGGCAAAAGCCAAGGAAACTCTGGCACTGACCCAGGAGATGCTGCCTGTCCTGAAGCAGGTCGGTGTCGTTGACTCCGGCGGTCAGGGACTGGTATACATCTACGAAGGCTTCATGGATTATCTCGGTTCCGGCGATGCGGCCGCACCTGTCTATCAGGAGGTATCGGTTCCTGCTGCGACGGCTGCCTCTATATCGAAGCCTGCCGCACCAGCAGTCGTGCCGCTGCCTGAGACCCAGATGGTCACAAGCGCTCAATCCAGGCTGGAAACAGAAGACATTGAATATTTATATGATATGGAGTTTTTCATCAACCGCAAGATTGGCGAAGTGAAGAATGCTCCTTTTGACGAAGATGTATTTCGGAAAGCGTTATCCGTGAACGGCGACTCTATTATTGTGATCGCGGACGACGAGATTATTAAGGTTCATGTGCATTCCAAGGCGCCGGGTGAGGTACTCAACCTGTCTCTGCGTTACGGAGAAATTACACAGATTCATATTCTTAATATGCGGGAGCAGCATCGCGAACTCCTGACAGCCGGTATGGATATTGCGCCTGCGCCTGAACTGTTCGCCCAAATTCCTGCTGAAGCTGCCCGTCCGGCGGAGCCGAGTGTTCCGCCTGCTGATGAATTGGCGCCTTACGGCTTCATCGCCGTTTCTTCAGGTGAAGGCATCTCAGAGATCTTCAAGAGTCTTGGGGTTGATGTCGTGCTGTCCGGCGGACAGACGATGAACCCGAGCACGGAAGACTTCGTGAATGCAGCCAAATCAATCTCGGCGAAACATATCTTTATTCTGCCGAACAACTCCAACATTGTACTGGCCGCTGAACAGGCCCGGGAGCTGCTGGAGGAGGAAATCAAGGTTATCGTCATCCCGAGCAAGACGATTCCGCAGGGCATAGCGGCAGCATTCGCATTCCAGGAGGAAGAGAATGTAACAGCGAATCAGGAGAATATGCTGGACGCGGTAAGCCGTGTGACCTCCGGTCAGGTTACGTATGCGGTCCGGGATACGGTTATTGACGATTTGACCATCAAGGCTGGACACTATATCGGCATCCAGAACTCCAAGATTGTAGCGAGCGAAGCCGATCTGCTGCCAACCTGCCGCACGCTGCTGGGCAAAATGATCCAGAGCGGTGATGAAGTCGTGACAATTCTTACGGGTGCGGAAAGCCTTACCTCCGAGACGGATGAGTTGGTAGCATGGATTGAGGAGCAGTTCCCTAACACCGAGGTTGAAGTCCATGAGGGTGGTCAGCCGATCTATTCCTACCTGTTCTCGGTAGAGGCTTAGGGCTGTCATTTCAGATGAATCCAAGGGGGATATCCATGACGAAGACTTTGATCGTAACGGACAGTACATCGGATATTCCGCAGGAAGTACTTGACCAGTATGGCATTGTTGCTGTGCCTCTTCAGGTCATGTTCGGAGAAGAAACGTACGCCGATGGCGTTGATATTACAGCTGGGCAGTTTTATGAGAAGCTGGTGAAGTCGAAGGAGCTTCCGACAACCTCTCAGCCTTCTCCTGCCAGCTTCATGGCGGCCTATCAGGATCTGCTGGACCGTCATCCGGATGCTGATATTGTATCGATCCACCTGTCTTCCGGCTTAAGCGGGACTTACCAGTCTGCCCTTCTGGCCCAGTCTATGCTGGATCAGCCGGAGCGGGTGACCGTGCTAGATTCTAAATCAGCTTCCTACGGTTATGGCCTTCTGGTCGTGCATGCTGCCGAGCTTGCCCGCCAGGGTGCCAGGGCGGATTCGATTGCACGTGCGGTGGAGGAACTCCATCAGCACCGCAAGCTGTATTTTCTGGTGGACAATCTGGAGTATTTGCAGAAAGGCGGGCGGATCGGCAAGGCTTCGGCCATGCTGGGCACGCTGCTGAACATCAAGCCGATTCTGTCTATTGATGAAGAAGGCATTATTTATGCGGTCGAAAAAGTCAGGGGCCATAAAAAAGCGATGGCCCGTATTGTTGAAATGTTCGAGCAGGATTTCAAGGGTCGTCCTGTACATGTGGCGCTGGGCCATACCGCTGACCCATCCTCGGTTGAACCCCTGCGGGAACTGCTCGATCAGCATTTTGACGTGGCCGACGTGGTCTACACGAATGTAGGTGCCGTGATTGGCACTCATGTAGGCCCGGGCGTCATCGCTGTCTTTGTATGGCCTGTGTAAAAGAGGGATGGGTATGACACTGGAACAAACAGCTTTAAGGCAAATTAACGGCGTGAGTGCGACCAAAGAGGGGGAGCTTCACGCCTTTGGCATTTCTTCGGTGAAGGATCTGCTGGAATACTATCCGTTCCGTTATGAGGATTACCGTCTGCGTTCGCTCAGCGAAGCCAAGGACGGCGATAAGGTTACGGTGCAGGGTAAAATCATGAGCGTCCCTGTCCTGCAGCGTTACGGGCGCAAATCCCGGTTGACCTGCCGGATTATGTCAGAGAACTGGATGTTCTCTGCAACCTGGTTCAACCGGCATTTTCTCAAGGACCAGCTGGAGGCTGGACGAGAGATCGTGGTTACCGGCAAATGGGATCAGAAGCGCATGCAGATGACCGTAACGGATTCGGAATTCCCCGACAAGGGGAGTGTACGCTCCGGTACACTGCAGCCGGTCTACTCCATCGGTGGCAAAATTACACAGTCATGGATACGCAAGACTATGAAGCAGGCGCTGCAGCAGTTTGGTGAAATGATTCCGGAAGTCCTGCCGTCCCGGCTGATCAGCAAGTATAAGCTGATGCCGCGCAAGCAGGCGATTACGGCACTCCATCTGCCCAATGATAATCAGAGCGGGCAGCAGGCACGCAGAAGAATGGTCTATGAGGAGTTGTTCCTCTTTCAGCTGAAGATGCAGGCTTTCCGGGCATTGAACCGGGGACGGATGGACGGTGTGGTGCATGCGGTGGATAATGCAACGGTCCGTGAATTCGTGCGCAGCCTGCCCTTCGAACTCACGGATGCGCAGAAGAAGGTGGAGCTGGAGATTCTGCATGACATGCGCTCACCTTACAGCATGAACCGGCTGCTGCAGGGAGACGTGGGCTCGGGCAAAACGGTGATTGCCGCGATTGCGCTGTATGCGACGGTGCGTTCCGGCTTTCAGGGGGCGCTGATGGTGCCGACCGAAATTTTGGCCGAGCAGCATTCGCGTTCCCTGCAAAAGCTGTTTGAGCCTTTTGGTATTACGGTTGGACTGCTGACAGGCAGTGTTAACGGCAAAAAGCGCAAGGAGCTGCTATCCTCCCTCCAAATGGGTCTCATTGATATTGTTGTTGGCACCCATGCGCTGATCCAGGAGGATGTTTATTTCCGTGATTTGGGACTGGTTGTTACGGACGAGCAGCACCGTTTTGGCGTGAATCAGCGCGGCGTGCTGCGCCGTAAGGGATACAATCCGGACGTGCTGACGATGACGGCAACCCCAATACCGCGGACGCTGGCCATTACGGCATTTGGAGATATGGATGTATCGACGATTTCAGAACGGCCAAAGGGCCGTATTCCGATCTCCACCTACTGGGTCAAACATGACATGATGGACCGGGTGTTGGGCTTTATCTCGCGGGAGGTAGGCCAAGGACGCCAGGCGTATCTGATCTGCCCGTTGATTGAGGAATCGGACAAGCTGGACGTGCAGAATGCAATTGACCTGCATGTGCAGATGCAGCAGGCATTCCCGACATTCAAAGTCGGGCTGCTGCATGGACGGATGACGCCGTCTGAGAAGGAAGAGGTCATGCGTTCCTTTTATGATAATGAGGTGCAGCTGCTGGTCTCGACGACCGTTGTTGAGGTTGGTGTGGACGTACCGAACGCGACATTGATGGTCATTATGGATGCGGATCGCTTTGGGCTGTCCCAGCTGCATCAGCTTCGCGGCCGGGTTGGCCGGGGGGCGCACGCTTCGTACTGTGTTCTGATCGCTGATCCGAAGTCCGAGGTGGGACAGGAGCGGATGAAGGTCATGACCGAGACGGATGATGGCTTCGAGGTATCCCGCCGCGATCTCGACCTGCGGGGGCCTGGCGACTTCTTCGGGACGAAGCAGAGCGGGCTGCCTGAATTCCGGATCGCTGACATGGTCGCTGACTTCGAAGTGCTGGAGCAGGCGAGAGAGGATGCTGCGGCTCTCGTCGGAGATGCTGCCTTCTGGACTTCTCCAGAGTATGCTCCACTCCGTGAATTTCTGCAGCAGCAGCAAATTTTTCAGGGTGATCTGATTGACTAGGCACATTGGACCGGCTTCCGTCATATATTGGGTAAGACTGCAATTTTGACGGGAGAGGTGATCGGCTTGAGTTATCAGAAGTACGGCATCAGCCCGGAGCTGGTGGAGCGTATTAAGGCTAAAATGAAAAATCCTGCGGCTAAAGAGCGTGTCAAAAAGCTGCTGGAAGGTGTGACGAAAGCGGATCTGCAGAATACGGGCAAGGTCCAGCGGCTGGTGAAATCCGCCTGCACGATTCTGAATGAACGGCTGAGTCCGGCTCAGGAGCAGCAGATCGTTACATTCGTGATCAGCCAGCGGATTGACCCTAACAACACGTTTCATCTGTTGAAGCTGTGGGGAATGTTCCGCTGATGGCTTCTGTCAGGAGCAGGGGGAGCTGGCCGGCCTGCCGGGCCGTGCTGGACATAACAAAGGCTGCCGGGTCTCCGGCAGCCTTTTTTGTTTGTATATTTTGATCCTATGATATTCAATAAGTCCTCAATAAATCCTCAATCATTACAGCTTGAAATATTCCTTGATGCCATCCACGATACCTTGGGCGACCCGCTGCTGGAAGTCATCGGTCAGCATGATCATGTCTTCCTGCAGATTCGAGAGGAATCCTACCTCCAGCAGGGTGGCCGGTCCATTGGATTGGCGAAGCACCTGGTAACGCTCGGTCTTCACTTTGCGGTCCTTGAAGCCAGTGGCCTGAAGGAGATGCTTGTGCATGATGGTGGCAAGCTCTTTGCCGTTGCTGTTGTAATAATAGGTTTCGGTGCCGGAGGCATCCGGCTTATCCAGCACGGAATTGGCATGGATGGAAATGAAGGCATCGGCATGCAGGTCATTCGCCAGCTGAGCCCGCTGTGCGAGCGTAGGGTAGGTATCATCGCTGCGTGTAAGCACCAGGTCAATGCCAGTCTCGCTCTTCAACAGGTCAGCCACCTTAAGCGTCACAGAGAGGTTGAAATCCTTCTCATGGTTGCCCAGAATCCCGGTCGTCCCTACATCCTTAAATCCATGTCCTGCGTCCAGGACCAGGACTTTCTTGCCGCCCGCGCCTACCGGAGGAGTTGGACCGGTTCCCGGATCGGTGAGTGTGACCGTAATCAACCCGCTGCTGTCCTGAGAAAGGGTATAGCTCTTCGGCGCATTCAGATCCAGCACGACTCTTATTGTCGAAGGATTGTTATTGAATAATGAATAGCGGATACGCGAGACATCGGCAGATCCGATCGCGTCCTGCTGACCGCTCTGCTTCTGATCCAGCGGCTGTCCAAGGCCAAACTGGCTGGAGAAGGCTGTATTGGGCAGATCTACAACGAGCCTGTCCGGTCCGGTCAGAGTTGAAATACTCGGGTTCACGGCTCCCGAAGCGGCAATCAGCAGACGGCCGTCCGCGAAGCTGATGGAATTGACTGTTGCTGGTGCCGCAGAGGGTGCTGATCCACCGCCTGTTACCGGTGTCGGTTGTGCCGGCTGCGGAGCTTGATCCTCTGCGGGGACAGGGCTGGTGAGATAGGCGGATTTGGCCTTGTTATCCCAGCTCACCTTCAGCCCCATCTGTTCACTGACGAAGCGCAGCGGCACGACGGATGTGCCTCCGCGCAGCAGTGGGGGGGCCGCCAGCTTGACCTTGCTGCCGTTCACCACGGCATTGTTATTGTTAACAACGAGTTCAATCGTACTGGCGTCATTCTGAATAGTAACTGTACCCGATTTTTGATCCCAGCCTACCGTGCTGCCGAGCCCTTCGGCGACGACCCGGAGGGGAATCATCACATTATTTTGTACAAGCTCGATCTTCACACCCGCGGGTACACTCAGCGCCTTGCCATCCAGATACACTGCATTGGAAGCAGCGGCTGCCTGTCCATGCATGGGAACGAGCCACAGCATCAGCGCAAGCAGCAGCAAAAAACCGTATTTCTTCATGTGTCCACCCATCCTCCATTATGATCTACCTGTCTTCATACTCTAACTGACGTCCATTATCTCATAAAAGTTGTAGAATTTTATTCCAAAACGTTAAAAAAATTGGCGTTTATATTCTTTTATCGGTTCGCTCATGGAAATAGTGGACACGTAGACGAAAAATAGCTCGTTAGAGTCATGGCAGAAGGGGCTTGTTCCATTATGATGAAGTTGAAGTGTAAATTCGGGTTTGTAAAGGAGGGGCATCATGGGGGCTGGGGATGCCGTACGCCGGAATGAGTATCGGCTGTTTGCCGCCTGGGCGGTATCCATGGTTGCGACCATGGGGAGTTTATATTTTAGCGAGATTAAGGGGTACACGCCTTGTGATCTTTGCTGGTTCCAGCGCATTTTTATGTATCCGCTCACGATTATGCTCGGGATCGCCTGCTTCCGCAGAGATGCGGGCATAGCCCGCTATGTATTACCGCTAGCGGCAGTTGGGGGTGCCATCTCGCTGTATCATATTCTGTATCAGCATTTCCATCAGTATTGGGATAACTCCCTGTCCGCGGCCTGTGGGCCAACGCCATGCACGGTCAATTATGTGAGCTGGTTCGGCTTCATTACGATTCCGGTGATGGCGCTGACGGCTTTCATACTGATTATCCTCTGTCTATGGAGGCTGGCTCCATCCACTCCTAGGGAAGAGGACACCTTCGCAGAATAATTCTTCAAATCATGCTGCAGGCTAAATGCATGGCAGAGGGGATCGACCGTTCCAAGCGGCTTTTGTTACATATCCAAGCTGATCTCCAGAATGTCAGCCAGAGGCACCCAATGGCCGTCTATCTGCACCTTAAGTTCCCAGGGATTCACCTTGGTCACAATACCGCTAATCACGGAATCCTCGTATTCTCCGTAGATGCGCAGCTGCACGGGGTGCTGCTCCCGGTATGCTTCACTGATCTGCTCCGCAATCATATTTGCATGCTGCTCATCCAGGACTGGATGGGCTTTGTGCTGCCGCTCCGCTTTCTTGTTCAGCAGGGCATCCCGGTGCTCGAACAGCATCATCCGGCTGGATTCCCACAGACCGTTACCTGTCAGCTTTTTCATTTGTAATGTCCTCCTATCTTGGTGTTCATCAGCCGCAGCTGGCTGGAATGGGTAAGGGAAGAACCGAAGAAGATCGCTTCCCGGCCAAAAGCATCCTGGATCTCATCCATTGTGTGCTCCAGCTGCATCTGCTTCTCCCGTTCCCCGAACAGGGAGAGCTGGTGGACTGCATCGCTCTGCAGCCCATCCAGGGAGACCCAGATTTTGCGGACCGCATGGCCGCCCCAGTGAGTATCGAACAGCTTGCGGGCCGCCGCGTAGATTTCCCGGGAGATATGGGAAGGCTCCTCCAGCTTGAGCTGCCGGGAGAAGCCGACAGGGCGGTCGAAGTCTGCCCCCTGTGCACCGGCACTGACGACCGTCCCCATGTACCCCTTGGCGCGGGCCCGGCTGCAGATCATCATCGACAGCTCGCGCAGGACGACGTCGATCTCTTCCCGGCTGTGAAAGTCGACCGGCAGGGTGGTCTGGCGTCCGATTCCCTTTTGTCCGTCGAAGGCGTCCGGGGTGACAGGCGAATCATCCCATCCCTTGGCTGTACGCCACAGCACCTCGCTCCAGATATCGCAGTTTTTCTTCATATATTGCTTCATCTTCTGCTTCAGATCGCCCAGCGGTGTGGCAGCAACATCGCCAATCGTATACAATCCAATCCGGTTCAGATGACGTGCAGTACGCGAGCCGACACCGAACATGCTCTTGACGGGGCAGGCCCACAGTGTTTCCATCGTAGCATCGTTCAGCTCATAGATGCCGTCCCCATTTTTCTTGGCGAAGTTGTCGCAGGCCATCTTGGCCAAAATTTTGTTGCGGCCGATCCCCACACGGATATAGATTCCTATTTCATTCTGTACACGCATCTGGATATGCTTTGCGAGCTCCCGCGGACTGCAGTTGAAGTGGGCCAGACTCGCTGTTATATCCACGAACTGTTCGTCGATACTGAACGGCTCTACCAGATCGGAATAGGACTCCAGAATGTTCATGATCTGCAGCGAAATCTGAATATAGGTCCCCATACGCGGACGGACGACAATGACCTCCGGGCATTTCTGCTGCGCCTGCCACAGCGCTTCGGCGGTTGTAATGCCTTTGGCCTTGGCCAGCGGGCAGGCGGCCAGAATGATGCCGCTGCGCCGGGCAGGATCACCCGAGACAACCAGCGGCTTATGGGCATAGGCCGGGTGAGCGGCCTTTTCGATGGAAGCATAGAAGGACTGACAGTCGGCCAGGAAAATCACACGCTCCCTTTTGTTTGCATTCGGCATAAGTATTCCTCAATTCCGTAGGTGAAGAACAGCAGCTGCAATGCCGGTATTCTTCTGTGTTACTATAAGTATACGCCGAACATTTGTTCTTAATCACTGGTAAATGCTGATACTGCAGATGCAGGAGACCGTTCTGTGTAGAGTGCTATTCTGTGTAGAGTGCTATGTAATGAAATATGTTAACGATTGAGATCAATATGTAATTCATCCGCAAGGCGGATTTCAATGTCTGCACGTACAATCTCCCACAGCAGCTCCATCCGGTGGGTATACCCCCGGCACTTATACTCCACCTGCAGAGAGAACTCGGTTCTCCTTGCTTCAATGATCCGGATATCCCCCTGCCGGAACAGCTGCTTCAGCTGAAGCTGACGTTCCAACACCCGGTTCTGGGCTGCCTGCAGGCGTGCGATATAGGGTTCGGGAAGCTTCAGCGCAGCCTGGCGCAGCATAGCGATATCCCGTTCCAGTACATCAAACATATAGGGAAGAATGGCGGCTTCCTTGACGAGCAGCAGTTCTTCTTCGGTTTGCAGGGGAGATGAATGCATGGCGTTCTGACCTCCATGTGGCTGATACCTCATTATATACCGAACATATGTTCCTTGTGCAAGAGGGGAAATGTGGGCTTAACAGGAATGCGGCATTACGACAATATCAGCTTTTCATTAAAACAAAGGTCTTATACAGCATTAACGGAGCGCAGCGGCGTGCGTATATAGGTCTGGCTGAGCAGCAACCCTCTTAGGGATACAAAACAGGAAAAACAGGCAGGAATAACTTCACTTTTTGCGAAAGCTATTCACGGCTATGATGAGTACAGCCCAGATTGTACAAAAGGAGGGTGCTCTTCGTGCCGTTGTTACCTATGATCTCCAAAGCAGGATCAACCGGAGACCCGCAGCCCGGATTAACAGGGATACCGATTATAGAAACGCTGCTTCGCACAGGTATCTCCATTCTCGGTTGTCCGCTTACTCTGACTCAGCATATTGTATCTGTATGGAGAAACAGCTCCTACCTTCCCAAGGGACAGATGGTTAATATTGGGGGACGCCAGCTGCATGCACATCTCAGCGGTGAAGGCAGGGTGACCGTCATTCTTGAATCGGGTATGGGCGGGTGTTCTCTCGACTGGACCTTTGTTCAGCCGGAGCTGTCCCGGCATGCCGCTGTTCTATCCTATGACCGGGCAGGCTTCGGCTGGAGCGATCCCGGCAGGGAAGCCCCGACATGCAGACAAGCGGTCAAGGATCTGCGGGTGCTGCTCCAGAAGCTGAAGCTGCGGCCGCCGTATCTTCTGGTGGGCCATTCCTATGGCGGCATGATGATGCGGCTCTTTGCCAGCCTGTATCCGGATGATGTACTGGGACTTGTGCTGGTGGATGCAACCCATGAGCAGCGTCTGCTGCCGACCGGTATGAGTATGACGCGCCGCCGACAGGTGAACCGGCACAGACAGCAGCTCAGGATGGGTTATCTCTGCTCCCCAGTGATGCTGCCCCGCCTGCTGAAGCGTCCGGTCGGTTCGCGAAGACTGCCTGATGAGGCTGGCTGCATGTCCCGCTGGCTGGGGTATCAGAATAAAGCCTACAAACAAGCGTATTGGGAGCAGCTATGTGCGGAAGCAAGCGCGCTGCAGCTGCAGCAGGCCCAGCCTCTGCCGCGCGAGCTGCCGGTTATGGTCCTGACGGCCGGGCTGCAAAGCGAAGAGTGGAAGGAAGACCAGCACGCGCTGCTGGAACTGACGGACCGGACCGAGCAGTGGCTCGTGGAAGACAGCCGGCATTCGATCCAGATCGACCGGCCGCAAACAGTCATGCAGGCAATAAAGAGGCTGCTGTACTAAGTGCGCGGTCAGATTCACCCTCTTCTTTCTGCGACCTGTAAACTCTTCTTGTAGGATTCCTATAGATATGAGATAATAGTCTTTTGACTATTGAGGTTTGCATATATAGGGAGTTTATATAGATGGAGGCGCGGTGAGAACGTGGCAGTCAATCAATATCCTTTTGAATATAACCACAAAGAACCGTTCATTCAGCAGGTCAGTGACTGGGTAGCGGACGTGTTTTATGATATTTTGCCGGAAGCGGGCTTCGAAGTGCGGGACGAGCAGATCTTCATGGCTTTCCAGCTGGAGCGTGCGTTTGCAGAGAAGAAGACGATTTTTGCCGAGGCCGGCGTAGGAACAGGGAAAACACTGGTGTATCTGCTCTATGCCGTCTGCTATGCACGTTACACGCGCAAGCCGGCGATTATCGCCTGTGCGGACGAGTCGCTGATCGAGCAGCTGGTCAAGCCGGAGGGAGATATCGCGAAGCTGGCGCAGCATCTGGGCCTGGTGATTGATGCCCGGCTCGGCAAGTCGCAGGATCAGTACCTGTGCCTGAACAAGCTGGCGGATATCCGCTTCAAGGATGAGGATGCGCCGCTGTTCGAAGAGGTCAATGACGGACTGCCGGACTTTGTCCATTTTACCGATACAATGCAGTCATTCCATCCCTACGGGGACCGGAAGCAGTATCCGCATCTGAACGATGCGCAGTGGAGCAAGATTAACTGGGATCATTTCCAGGACTGCTTCGTCTGTGACCGGCGTCACCGCTGCGGACTTACGCTGTCGCGTGACCATTACCGCAAGTCGGCTGACCTCATCATCTGTTCGCATGACTACTACATGGAGCATGTGTGGACCTATGAGGGACGCAAACGGGAAGGCCAGCTGCCGCTCCTGCCGGAGCACAGCTCGGTCGTCTTCGATGAAGGGCATCTGTTGGAAGAGGCGGCGCAAAATGCGCTCAGCTACAAGCTGAAGCATGCTGTCTTCGAAGAGCTGATCACCCGTCTGCTGCAGGGAGAGGTGCGCGAGTCGCTGGCCCTGCGTATCGAGGACGCGATTATGCAGAGTGAGGGCATGTTCCAGCTGCTGGAGGACCGGACCCATGAGATTCCGGGCTCGGAGCGGAAAGCCATCGTGATGGACGAGAAGCTGCTGGACAGCATCCGCCGCTTCAGTTCGATCCTCGACGCTGTGGAGGAAGAACTGGTCTTCGAGAGCGAGCTCTACACGCTGGACGCGTACCAGCTGCGGATCGTAGAAGAGCATCTGGAGATGATCCAGAAGGCCTTGGCGCTGTTCCGTCAGTCGCAGTCGTTCATCTGTTGGGCGGAGCACGGAGCAGATGGGCTGACTCTGTCCGTCATGCCGCAGACGGTCAAGGAAGTGCTCGCGGAGCGCGTGTTCTCAGCCCGTATGCCGATCGTCTTCTCTTCAGCGACTCTGTCTGTAGAGAGTTCGTTCCAGTATGTAGCCGACAGCCTGGGCGTGGAGGACTATCTGTCCTTCTCGGTAGCATCACCGTATGATTATGCGGAGAAAATGAAGATGATTGCCTATGGACGCGGCAGCGAACTCTCCTTTGCCGGCAAGACGGCCGCGGCCGTCGACCTGATCGCGCAGAACGGCGGCAGCACGCTGGTGCTGTTCCGCACGATGCAGGAGCTGCGCGAGTTCAAGCAGAACGTAGCCGGAGATGCGCAGCTGCAGGCGCGCCTGGAGGGTATCCCGTTCCTGTACGAAGGAGACCGCGAGATCAGCGACCTGATCCAGTCGTTCCAGGGCGACGCGAAGAGTGTGCTGTGCGCGGTCAACCTGTGGGAAGGCCTTGATGTGCCGGGACTGTCCTTGAGCCGCGTGCTGATCTGGTCGCTGCCGTATCCGCCGCAGGATCCGGTGTATGCGGCGAAGCGGAAGGCGGCGCAGGATGCTTTTGCCGACATCGACCTGCCGTATATGCTGCTGCGTCTGCGCCAGGGCATCGGCCGCCTGATCCGGACCCGTTCGGATGCCGGGCTGGTAGCCATTCTGGATGGACAGCTGTTCAGCCAGGAGGGGGTGCTGGAGCATGTGCTGAAGGTGCTGCCTGAAGGTGTGGAGCTGGGCGAGCCGGAGGCTGTGTAACGGGCTCGGTTGATGCAGACGGAAAAGAAGTTGAAGTGAAGCAGGATTTAATTGATTTCAGATGAAAGATTGATCGAACTGAAAAATCGATTGAATGATATAGATGAGCTGCTTTAGCAAATGAGCCATTGTGTAGGCCGTTCTCCCATTTCATGGGGGGAACGGCCTTTTTGCTGCTGTAGCGGTAGTCCTTCGGCTCTTGGTTGCATCAACTTACAAAACGATGGTTCATCCAAATATGGATGGCAATACATTATGAAAATTAAGTCATTTATTAATAAAATGACTGTTATACTATAAAGGAAGATTCAGGTAATACCTATTTCTAAAATGCATGGGTCAACTCAATGATCGTAGTGAAATTCACAACAAAACTATTTTACGGACTTGCTTAGAATTTAGGAACTGCGAAAGGTGAGCTAGATCTGATCTTATTATCTGATGCTGAAGGAGAGTAGCTGATGCAGAAAAATCGCCAGAAAGATCGTAGTGATCACAGTATAAACAGAGTAATAGCTTGTGTTCTGTCATTCATATTTATCACTATGGCAATAGCGGTACCTGCCCACGCAGAAGAAGAACAGGTTGAGACTACACCATCCAGGATTCCTTTATCAGAATTAGAGAAAACGATTGATGCTTATGTTGCCTCGTATGAGAAATATACCGCTGCCGTTTCTGTTGTGGCTATTAAAGATGGTGAAACCATTGTGAACAAGGCATATGGCTTGGCGGATATTGAGGATCAGCGAAAGGCGGATACATCAACTGTATTTGAATGGGCTTCCATTTCTAAACTGTTGGTCTACACTAGTGTGATACAGCTTGTCGAACAAGGAAAGCTTGATTTGGAGACAGATATCAAAGAATACCTGCCAGAGGGATTTTTTAAAAAGCTGAAATACGATGACCCGATTACGCTAATGAACCTAATGCATCACAATGCGGGTTGGGAAGATCAAACAGCGGCCGAGGTGTATTATTACTCCAAGAATGAAACGTTAGAATTAGGAGAAACATTGCGCAAAAATGAGCCGAAACAAATATATAAACCGGATAGCATCGTAGGTTATTCAAACTATGGCGTTGGTCTGGCCGCTTACATCGTGGAATTGCAAAGTGGCCAACCCTTTTATGAATATGTTAATCAACATATTTTTAAACCGCTTAATATGAATGACACTACGATTCACCCAACGGGACAAGATCATCCAGACGTCGTACGAAGAAGGAATGAGATTGAAGGGTATACCAAAGATTTGAAACGGATCTCTCACAACAGAGTATACGTAACCTTTTATCCTGCAGGAGCAGCGATTGGGACAGCAGAAGATTTAGCGAAATTCCTTGCAGCGTTGATGCCTGTTGATGATAGTAATTTATTATTTACTAACAGGAATACGTTAAACGAAATGTTGTCAACAAGTCTATATTATGATGGTACTTCTATTCCCCGATTTGCGCATGGGTTCGTTGAGATGGAATACTGGGTACCCACACTAATGCACGAGGGGAATTTAAAAGGATTTTCAAGTAAAGTCGTCTTTGATCCGGAATCTAAATTTGGAATGATAGTCATGACAAATCAGTCTTTTGAAGAAATTTATTATTATGGACTTATTAACAAAATTTTTGGTAATAATTTATATTCTAATTCAGTTACTTCGGAGAGGGGAGGCTATTTTCAATCCGCACGACGTGCCGCCTCAAGGTTTACTAATCTATTTACTGCTCTTGATATAAAGGAATATTCAAAAGCTGAGTTAAGTAAGTTTTATAATGTTGTCGAGCGTAATGGTGTGGTTGAGAAAGTTTCCGTTACTCCTTACATTGATTTCTTGCCTGTATCGAGTTTAAAGGTAAACTTGATAAAGATCTCTTTTATTCCTGTTGCGCTAGCCATCATTTTCAGCTTAAGTGTGTTGATCGTCTGTTTAATCCGGATGCTTCTTTACAAACTCAATAAACGAGGAAACCCTCTAACCCATTTTGATAAATATCATCTTGCAATTCATTTTGCAGGTATGCTACTCCTTCTTAATCTTTTAGTTATACTCACGAGACTTCCAAGTTATCCCTCTTATTCTTCGTTACGCATCCATTTAATGTTTAACCTGCTCTATGTGGTTCTAGCACTGGCGTATCTTGGGTTGCTTATTTATAAACTGTGGAAGAGCAGTTACAGCAAAAGGCAAAAGGTGATGTACATCATGTCGGGTGTCTCGGCTCTTATACTTGCTGTTTTTATTGTGGGGTGGGATTTGTATATATAGAGTGAGCTGTCGTTTTCTTACTTCGTTGGGAGAGCGGCCATTTTTGTTAGTATGGGGTAATCCTTTTTTATGCGCGGTTACTTCACCACAAAAGCTCCGATGCACACCATTATAATTATGAAACCGCCCAAACGGGTACTCCAAAGATAAAAATGAGATGGCTCTGCATCGGCGTTATTTTTCCAGGATTCTGTTAATAACCAAAATGCATCAGGTTTTATAATCATTACAAAGCCAAGCAAACAAACGAGAATGAATAAAATATCATAAGTCTACCTCCTGGGAATTATCTTCAGAAAACAATGTTTTGACCGCGTTCAGATACGGTTGCTGCTAACAAAATAAGTACATAGAAAAACGGAGTCTTCCAAAATTTCATGAAGGGCTCCTCCTTGTTAAGTAATGAATGGGGGCATTGAGCGCTCTTTTCTAATGATAGATTTATCAAATTAACCAAAAAATTGATATATTTAGATAAACTGGATTTATACATAAATAACAGCTTTTTGGAAGGTTCCGAATGGCTGTATATCGTGAAAGGGGGTTGATTGTGGATACTGGCAGCTTTTCGGTTGGTTGGGGAACCCTTGCATTAATTAATGCCGGGTTAGCACAAGGGAAGAACAGAAGTGGTCTTAACTGGTTTCTATTATCATTATTGCTGGGGCCCTTGGCAACCTTCTTAATCGTCGTCATGGGGAAGATGGAAGAGAAGGAGGATTGATCTCCAGTTCCTGTGAATTCACATCCTGTTTCTGCTAGATATCTGTTACATATTAATGTAAGCCTTGAATATAGTGCGGGCGTTTACAGTACGGACATAGCTATCGGAAAATTGTTTGATCTACTGTTACAATTGTGATTCATATACAAAAAAAGGAGGATAGTTTTATGAAAAAACCGGTAGAGTTTACCACTACGATTTCCCCTTTTGAGGCTGCTGATATTGTACTAAATCATCATGAGTTGAAAGATGACTTGCTATATTGGGAACATCATGTTGTTGGAGATGACGGCAAACAGATATGCACTTTTGTATTTGAAAAGTATTATATTCGTACAGGGGGAAGAGCATCGCTTACCGTAATTCTGGAAAACTTAGAGGGGATCAGCAAGGTGAGATGCATCACTTCCGGCAGTGCGGAGAGTATTTTGAGTTTTGACCTTGGAGCGGGAGGTAATTTCGTTAGCTGGTTTAAATATCTTCTTCAAGGATACATTGCAGATGAGTCGGAATAAAAAACGGTATGTCAGTTAATTTGCTTTTCCTTTCCTTATGCTGCTTCTAAAATATCTGTTAAATACGTAAGGGTAGCCGGAAGGCCGGAATGAGCAGGGGGAGTGGATATACCACAATATAGGTCCGATCGGAGCCTTGAATGACTTGTTGGCTTATTTGATTCAAGAAGAGTTGAGAGATCATAAAAGCTAGGGCTGATCTAAAAAAAGAAGGACAGCCCGAACCAACGGCTGCACGCAGCATAAAATGAGAGTAGGAGGTTATGCCGACCATAAAGGAGGAACATACATGCCTCAACCGAACCCGAACCGGTTTGTCTCGGCCTATGTTGTACGATCTGTTGCTAGAGCAATGCTACCTTTCTACCGCAAGATTGCTAGTAACAAGACGTTCGCATCGCAGTGGGGCAGAGCGGTTGTAGATGTTAACGTTACGGAGATGCAAAGGCTGTTTCGTCTCGCATCCCCGCTCGCCAAAAACCCGCTCCCCGGATCATTTAAGAGCGGTTATAATGTATACTTTGAATTCAAAGGAAAAATTGATATTTATGGCGTCGATATCTTGCTTCCGCCAGGCACATTGAAGCTGATTTCTCAGGAAATAAGAGCGCATCAGAAGATGGCGCAGGCGATTCTGCCTTTGTACCGGGCACTGGCGTCGGATACGCCTTTTGCTGAGGTGTGGGCCCGGGCGATCCGCGCCGGAAATACGGCTAAAATCGATGCGCTCGTGCGCAGACGTATACCAACCCCGGCGCTTCGTTCTATAAGTATTGGAGGATCCGGCGTGACGCTTACGTTCAAATTTGCATTTAGCCCGTACACGTACGAGCACCTCCTGTACCACCCTGTGTTTGAATGACCTCAACGGATGAAAGCCTCTTAATTGGGGAAGAAAGGCTGCCGAGTCTTATAGACCGGCGGCCTTTTCTGCGTCATTAGATGTTCCTCCATGTCAGATTACGGTTAATGGGGAAGTGGGCAGACAAGCAAATGAAAATAGACAGAATGGTTCATTTAACAACCATTCAAGTGTTAAATATTAGTGGGAGAGGAGAGACACCCGTGAGACACAAAAAAACATTCTATTTCTTGGCAGCTGTCCTTGTCTTCATGATCGGTGGTTCTGTTGGAGCTGCAGCCGGCTCCAACCCAGATAAAATAACCGCTTACCTCAATCGCGATGTTCATTCGCAAGTATACGGCGAAGATGTGAAGCAGGCCGATGCAAAAGGAAACCCGCTGTTACCTATCACGTGTAACGGGACGACGTATGTGCCCCTCAGAACGATTGCTGATGCATTTATGGGCGCAACCTTTGAAACCCGTTTTGCCGGCGGTTCGACGCTGGACGAAGCAGAGTTAGCCCGGCGTATGGATAAGAAAGACTTCATTTCACTGATCCTTATATGGCGTCAAGGATCGGCTTGGGCCGGTCTCTGTTTGTTTGACTTTATCGTTATTGCAAATGCGAGAGTTATGATAATATGATGGAAGTGTCTTCCATACCACTTGTGTCTGAATCTGATGAAAAAAGGGAGTGTTTAAGTATGATAGCGCTTAAGGAGATCGACCGGCATAACTTTTTTGATGTGATCAAGCTGAAGGTAGCCGAAGAACAAAGTAAGTTTGTAGCGACAAATACATTCTCGCTTGCCCAAGCCAAGGCATTCCCGGAGTGTGTCTGTTTGGCCATTTATCACGATGAGGTGCTGGTCGGATTTACAATGTATTGTATGGATGAAGAGGATCAGGAATATTGGATTTACAGGCTGATGATCGATGCGAAGTACCAGTCGCATGGCTACGGAAAGGCGGCTATGGACATGCTCATCGACAGGATCAAAAAAGATACACAGCATCAGGTGATATACATCAGCTTTGAGCCGGATAATGTGTGGGCTAAGCAATTGTATGAAAAATTGGGGTTTAAAGAGGATGGACGGGTAGTCGATGGGGAAGTCGTTTATAGACTGGAGTATTAACTAACACACCCACTTTTGAGAGGGGATTTTAATGGAATTTCCTTTAATAATTATAGACTTGGACGGGACCCTCCTCAGCTCCACCAAAGAAATCTCAAACCGCAATAAACAGGCGATCTTGGACTGTGCAGAGCGCGGTATGAAATTTATATTTGCAACTGCACGCCCTCCGCGAGCGGTAAAATTATTCATGAAAGAAGAGCTGCTGAAGATAGGTTCATTTATTTATTATAACGGTGCCTATATGGAGTGCAGGCATACAGGAATCATAAAGCATCTGCCGATTGAGGCTGAAGTGACAGCTGAGATTTTGGATTACTGCTTGGCTTACAACCCGGATCTTGATCTAAGTCTGGAAGTCAAAGACGAATGGCTGAGTCTAAGAGAATATGATGCTGAGACACTGATGAGAGTCAAAGGCAAGCCAGTTGTGAAGTCCCGGGAAGAACTCGGCGGGCTGGAGGCTTCGAAGATTTTGTTCTCAGGAGATGTCGATATGGTTTCTTTTCAGGAGAGATTTAATAGGAAAGTAAATATTCTGGTTACAGACCAAGCCAAGCTGGTTCAAATCTCTTCACTTCAGGCATCCAAGGAACGTGCAGCTGCTGTTTTGGGTGAGGCGATGAATATTTCACTTGGGAATACGATGGTCTTTGGGGATGACTGGAATGATATCGGATTATTTGAAACGTGCGGTTGGCCTGTAGCCATGGGGAATGCCATTGATGAATTGAAGCTGAGATCCAAAGAAATTACGGCGACGAATGATCATGACGGCGTGGCCGAAGTATTGGAAAGACTGTGCAGGTTATCTCGCAGTTAAACAAGCCGCCATTCATTTATGTTAAAGCGCTGCCTGGGAAGGACGGCCTGTTTTTCCAAGGGTCTGCGCGATGCAACTAGGTCTTACTACGTTCTAATCATTCAGCCCTTTTCCATCAAGTATGTTCTGCGTATATTTATCTACCCGTGACGCGCGGGTTTTGGATTGCTTGGCTTCTGAGAAATATAGCAGGTATGCCCGCTGCCGCCCGGGAGTCAAGGCTTCGAAAGCCGTTCTCAAGGCAGGAACTTCATCCATCTTATGCTGAAATTCTTCAGGAACGGTGTACTCCGTATTCTTTTTGAAATCTACTTTCAGCCCAGCCTTCTCGACCTCCATGGCTTCAAGAACATAGGCTTTCAGCACCGTTTCCATGTCAGCGATCTCTTGAACAGCGGTGAAACGAATCTGGCGTCCCGCCTGTACCTTCTCTGTTTGCTGGATCAGAATACGATGGGGGTCCTTCAGCAAGGCGCCTTTCATAAACAGAATGGCACAGTATTCTTTGAATCCGTGGATTAGGACAATGTTTTTGTTCTGAACCGTATAACAAGGAACACCCCACTTCAGTTCTTCGGTCAGCTGGCAGTCCAGCATGATCGTTCTCAATTTTTTGAACTCTTCCTGCCACGTTGTGGCTTTGCTCAGGAATTCATCAACCTTGGGATTCATACTGCCATTTGTCATTGAGAAGCACCCTTCTTTATATTAATATTATGATGGAGATCACTTGCTTTTTTTATAGTTTCATTATACTGTTTTTCAAAGATTTGCACTGTTTCTGTCGGATATCCCGTTTATTATCGAATGAAGGAGTAGAAAATATACTGCTGTCAGAGTTGGCGACTGTACCCTGGTGTGCGGTAAGTAGAGAGTGTATTGGCATCCATGCTTGTATTGGATCGAGCTTTAGGACTACATAGGATTAAACGAATCATCGCTGTAAGCGATGCGGGCCATTCAAGAAAAAGATGCCTGCTCACTTTACAGACGTATATGCCCCGTTGGATCGGGTTTGTTATGGTGGGATCAAGCTCGGCGCTCCCGCAGCGGGCAGAGAAGGAAGTACAAAGCATCATTCAATATATCCAGGAAGGCCAGATTGCTGATTTTGCAATAACCTTATAATTAATACTGCTAATTTGAAATCAGGTGGTGAGTTGACATCCGAAGCACGAAGGCTGCGATTTATTTACTTTTTATTGTCGAGGCGATTCCGCTGCTGTTCTATCCTTTTATCTTAATGGCCAATGTGATGACAGCGGCAGGAGTTCAGACAAAGGATGAGAGCAGGCTTCTCATTGCGCTTGTATGGTTATTTCTGATTTCCTCCACGGCTTATCCAGTGACGTATATCTACTCTATTATTTATTATTGGCGGAAAAGAAAGTCAAGCCTCAACCCATGGAAGCTCTTGTCTCCCATCGTGCATATCGTAATTGTGATCCTGCTGGGCTTTTTATGGAGCCTGACAGGAAGCGGATAGTCTGCAGTTGTAGAGCATGAAGGCTTCCCGGATCAAAAAAGAACTTTTCCATGGAAGAAGTAAACCGTTTGCTGCTCCGGAATCCACAGTGCTGTCCTTAATATGTCGCGAAATCAAGTTGGGTAATGATTGGTCTGGTGTGCGCAGCGCTGATTACGGTCATCGCATACTTTTGGCAGGGAAGCTGGCTGCTTGGTATGATCATCGGGATATCCCTATTCTGCACATTAGTCATCGGTACACTTACTCGCACCTGTATTCCACTGGTTCTAAGCCGCTTCAAAGTAGACCCGGCTGTAGCCTCCGGTCCTCTGATTACTACATTGAATGATATTTTATCCTTATTTATTTACTTCGGTATCGCTACACGTTTTCTCGGCGCCCTTATGTAGGCTGTTCATACTGCGTACGTGCAAAAGGTCTGTATCTCTATCACGAGATACAGACCTTTATTACGTTCCATAAAGCTTTCAACCAAATACATCCATGCTTAAGTACCGCTCACCCGTATCCGGGGCGATACACAGCACACGCTTGCCGGGCCCCAGGCGCCTTGCGATCTGCAGGGAGGCCCAGACCGTTGCACCCGAAGAAGGGCCGAGCAGCAATCCTTCGCGTACCGCAAGGTCACGGGTCGTCTGCAGAGCATCTTCATCCGTCACGGTGAGAATCTCGTCCCACACGCTGGTATTCAGGATAGGAGGGACGAAGCCCGGACTGGTGCCGACAAGCTTATGCGGGCCAGGCTGACCGCCGGACAATACCGGCGAGCCTGCCGGCTCAACCGCATAAATCTGGATGCCGGGCAGTTCGCGGCGCAGTGTCTCACCGGTGCCTGTAATCGTTCCCCCTGTTCCTGAAGAGGCGACAAAGGCATCAAGGCGTCCTTCCGTCTGCTCGATAATCTCAAGCGCGGTAGTTGTACGGTGGATATCAGGGTTAGCCGGGTTCTCGAACTGCTGCGGAATCCAGCTGCCGGGTATGGATGCCTGCAGCTCCAGCGCCTTGCGGATGGCTCCGGGCATCCGTTCGGCAGCAGGCGTAAGAACGACTTCAGCGCCGTAAGCCTTCAGGATATTAATCCGTTCCCGGGTCATATTATCCGGCATGACCAGGATGGCTTTATAGCCTTTGGCCGCCGCATTCATAGCCAGGCCGATTCCTGTATTGCCGCTGGTTGGTTCAATAATGACAGCGCCGGGCTGCAGACGTCCGTCCTGCTCTGCCTGCTCAATCAGGTTAAAGGCTGCGCGGTCCTTTACACTGCCGCTGGGATTCAGGTACTCGAGCTTCACAAGCACCTCAGCATCCGCAGAACCTGTCAGACGGTTCAGCCGCACGGCCGGTGTGTCACCTATTAATTCAGTAATATGATTAACCACTTTGGGTGAATGCACAGGAAAGCCCCTTTCATGATAAAGATACGTTTTATTATATCACTGAAAGGGGAGACAGGCCTTTATTCAGCCGCTTACACTCGACGAAGCAGAATTTTTGCGAGAGATTTCAGCCCGGGCTGTACGGTTGGGAGCCGGTCTCTGGATTCCGATATCCGTTGGGATCAGCGGTGTAGGGCGAAGCGGCGGGGCAGTCTCGACGTCAGCCAGACTAAGGTCTACTCCAATCTGCCGTGCAAGCTCTTGACAGGCCTCGCTGCGGGCTTCAGTCCAGCTCAAGGTGAATCTGTCATGGTAGCCGCGGCAGAGATAGCTCACGTGCACGCCCTGATTGCTGCGCTGCTGCTCTGTAATCCGGATACCGCGGCGTTTCATATCCTGCCGGATCTGCTGCTCCAGATTCTGCACACGCTCCTTCACCGACTCGAGGCCCCGCAGATAAAGAGCTCCCATTTTGAGCTCCAGTCCATGCAGGCTCTGCAGATCACGATTCAGTGCCTCGAGGAGCAGTTCATAAATGTTGCATTGCTGGATGAGCGAGAGATCACGGATTTCGGGGAGCGGCGGGACAGATCCGGTTTTCATTCAGCGGCCTCCTTTCCAGAGATGACAAGAACATTTGTTCTGTAATTATATTCACCATCTTATGCGTATATGATACCTTATGGCAATGGATAAGAATTGGAATTGCAGATTTTAAAAGCGATAAATACGATTAACAAGGTAATTTTAATGTTTTTTTGTGCCAAATGGTAAAAATCTTAGGAGCGGATTTCTAACTGCGCATCCGCCGACATATCCGGTGCTAAACGCTCATATACTGAAAAAAAGCGGCTTGCAGCAAGCAAGCTGTTTAGCACTTGCTATGGTGTGGTATAATAGATTCAGTAGTAAAACTCCACAATGAAAGGATCAGGATACCATGTGTCCCCGAAGGATGCTTCCCCAAAGGACGATTTGGAAACGTTATGATCTCTCCTACACTTAGCTCTTTCGTAGATTGCTCGTCCAACTAGGACCGACTCTACGGAAGAGGGGAATAATGTATGCGAAGGATGAAGTCCTCCAGGTGCACCTCCCGTAAGAGTTGGTCGAAGATGACCAAACTTACGAAGAACCGAGGGAGCCTGTATGAGGAGAAAAGAAACCGTAACAAAAGCACTGGCCCAGGTAGGCATTATGCTGCTGGGAACGCTGATTCTGGCGTTTACGTATTATCACATTAATTTTGAGAACCACCTGTCTGAAGGCGGGTTTGTCGGACTTGCGCTGTTGGGTAAATATGCGTTTGGTCTGTCACCGGCATACAGCGTATTTCTGCTGGATATTCCCGTTATTTTGATCGCATGGCTGTTAAAAGGCCGTAAATTTATGCTCTTCACCCTGCTGGGTGCCGTATCGTTCTCATTGTTCTATTCCGGATTTGAGAAATATTCGACACTTGTGCTGGATTTGCACGGTAATCTGTTCGCCGCTGCGCTGCTGTCCGGACTGCTGACAGGCCTGGGAGCAGGGATTGTTCTCCGTTTCGGCGGGGCAACCGGAGGCGATGACGTCCTCTCGAAGCTGATTAGCGAATGGACCGGCTGGAAGATTGGTAATGTATTTTTTGTGAGCGATGCATTTGTTTTGCTGGCCTCCTTATTCTTCCTTCCTGTTAAGGAAACGATGTATACGATTCTGGCCGTATGGCTTGCTGGTAAAGTGATTACATGGACGATGACCGTCCAGATCCGTATCCCGGCCAGACACAACGAGCCTGCAGCCGTATCTGTGAAGCAGCCTATACAGAACAGCAAGTCTGTTCCGGCTGTAACGAGCTTACGTCATTAATACAACCGCCTGGCTGACCCGGGCGGTTTTTTTATTTGCCTATAACTACGCTATAACAAGACCAAAAGCCGGTCCGAAGGCCGGCTTGCCGGGTCAGGACGGCTGTTGGGAAGACTCGATCCTGCCGTCCTCATCATGAATAATCATACGGACCTTATGCTCAGCAGCGAGCTTCTCGGCTTGTTGAACCGCTTTTTTCTGGTTATCATGCGTGGATACGGGATCATCCTCGCCTTCCTGCTTCACGGCCCAGCTGTCATCGTGAGGCACCACATGATAATTTCTGTGATCACCCGAGGATTATTGTACAGGCTGGTTACTGTCCTTGTGGTCATTGTTTGTATCATTCGTGTGCTTATCCTTACTGTTCTTGTCGTCATCTTCATGCTCAGGGTGATTCTCATTCCATTCTTCCGCCCGGGCGGTGGCGATAGCAATAGAGCGACCTTCCTCATATCCTTCCTCCAGCAGGGCATTGGCGATCTCTACCGCTTTGTTGCGTATCCGTGGGTCCAGATTTTTCATGGACGGCGGATAATCCTTTTTATTCCAAGGCATGATATTCTCCTCCTCATATTGAATTCTATGACACCTATTACCCGAATCCGGTTGTCCGAAATCGGAGAAAGAAAGACCCTCTTTTATCCAATGATGGGTTATACTAGGTGGGAAGGAGATGGTGAAAATGGTACTCATGTGGGGCGCTATTTTGTTGTTCACGCTGACCATACATACAGCGGACAGTCTGTCCTATGCACTGCGGCTGGGCGGATTGCGGGCTCGGCGCATCGGGCTGGCGCTATCCCTGGCCGGTATGCTGCTGCTGGTCTCGCGTACCTCTAACATGGCTCAGGGGCCCATGATCGGGAGATTGGTGGATCATGCGAAGTCTGCCGCGGACGGAGGAGGTTTGGCTTCCGGCCTCCACATAGTGATGGCCGCAGCTGCGGCCGGAACCGTGCTTGCTATGCTGCTGTTTCCCAGTGTGGTGCGCATTTCGGCCCGGCTGGTGGTTCATCTGGAGAGCGCGGGTTCCTTTCCGGCCCTTCTGCGCCGTGTCCTGATTCCAGCCCGGCTGAAGAATATTTCCTTCTACATCAGGCTGCCCAGGCTGTATATGGTGCGGACCTTACTCGACGGGAATCTGCCGCGCAGATTGATGGTCATGAATATGACGGTGACGGCTATCTATACGACCGGCGTATTGTCTTCGCTGTATGCTTCTTATCTGTGGCCAGCGCACAGCACCAGTATGTCCATGTCCTCCGGACTCATTAATGGCTTGGCTACAATTCTGCTGACGCTGCTCATCGATCCGAAACTGGCGATCCTCTCTGAACGTTCACTCCGCGGCGAACTGCGGCTGAGCCAGATGAACCGGACTTTCGGCCTCATGATGTGTTCACGTTTGGCCGGAACCCTGCTGGCACAGCTGCTGCTCGTGCCATTCGCCTATTGGCTGGGCTGGCTGCTGGGCTGACATATAGAACTTTTTCATATGGAGATTCCGTATGAACTGATTGAACGGGCCAGTGTGTAATTCTGCCGATTGGCCCTTTGAAGAGGAAAGGCGCCCCGTCTCCGGGATCATGAGGAGAAAGGGCGCCTTTTACTATGGAGATCAATTGAGAGCAGATTAAGAACGTATCATCTTCCGGTACATCTGGATGAAAAAGTCAGGAACCGCCGAGGTAAAAGAACGGGTATAGAACAGAAGCGACGAAAGGATAACCGCAAACACGGCGCCGCCCAGGATATCAGCGGGATAGTGAACGCCGACATAGACACGGGAAAGGCCGATCAGAACAGCCAGAATCAGCATCACACGGCCGACGGGCCGGTTGATTGCAAAGGACAGGAAGGCGAGCGTAAAGGCAAAAGCCGCGTGCTTGCTCGGGAAAGATCCATCCGGTGTATGGTCAATCAGCTGGTGGACACTGTGCTCTGTGAACGGCCGGGGATGACCAATCCAAGGGGCAATCACTATTTTGGTTGAAAGTACAGCAAATGCTGCGCCAATGAACGCATAGACCACCATGCGCTGCTGCTTCCTGTTTCCACGAATCCAGACCAGGGCCAGTACGACAATCATAATCCAGATGGCGTATTTGGATAAAAAGATAAACGCATCATCCAGCAGGGGATTCTGGTCCGCAAAACGGTTAATCCATGTAAATACTTCATAATTCATCGTCCATACTCCTTGTGTAACATAATCTTTTCGCAGTCTGCATGATATAAAATTAGACAAAAACTATCGTTATGTCAAATTTAAAAGAAAAGTTCATTCTAAACGAAATCAAAGGTGAAATTTATGAATCTATTTGTTAAAATGCTTGAGGGAAAGTGATCATGAAGGAAAGGTTGTGGGCAAACGTGAAAAAAAAGTGGCTGAAGCTGACGCTTCTCACATTCAGCATAGGGATTCTGGCTGTGATTTCCATCTATGCTTATTCCATTATTAAATTCTCTAACGCTATCTCTACGACTGCAGCATCTACAGCAGCAGACCGTTCTTCTGCAGCAGACAGCTCCTCTTCTGCAGAAGAGAATGTCACCATTCCCAAGTGGGAGGGCAAGGAGCGAGTGAATGTCCTCATTCTCGGCGGTGATTCGAGGGGCGATGACGCGGGACGGTCGGACTCTGTTATGGTTTTGTCGATCGATCCGTCCTCGAAGAAGGTTCACCTGTTCTCCGTGCTGAGGGATACCTATGTCGATATTCCCGGCCATGGCCGCGGAAGATTGAATGCCGCCTTTGCTTACGGCGGTACGGAGCTGACCCGTCAGACTGTCAGCAAACTGTTGGGCATTACGATTCATAACTACATATACACGGACTTCAACGGATTCATCTCGCTGGTGGATGCGCTTGGCGGAGTTGATATTGAAGTAGAGAAGGATATGTACTATACCGATTCTGCGGATAAGCATATGTATGATATTGATCTCAAAAGTGGGCTTCAGCATATGGACGGAAAGACCGCATTGCAGTATGTCAGGTTCCGACATGACGCCACCTCGGACTTTTCCCGAACCGAACGCCAGCGTAATTTTCTTACACAGGTCGCTAATAAAATGCAATCTACTTCAACCATCTTCAAGATTCCGGGCATCCTGAATGCGATTGCACCTTATATCCAGACCGATCTCAGTCCGACCCAAATGCTGAAGCTGGCATCTCTTGGCATGGACCTGGATGTGAAAGGGATGGACCGCCAGCAGCTGCCGCCTTATTCCCTGCTTAAGAACGAAGTCGTGGGGGGAGCTCAGGTGCTGGGAGTAAACAAGAAGAGTCTGCAGCAGTATGTGCAGCAAGTATTTGAGAAAGATGCCGCGGAAGAAAAGCAACAGTAAGGCTCAGACAAAAATGAGGTATACCAAATAGGCTGCCGGGAAGTTCACCGGCAGCCTAGATTTTATTTTGTTCATGATTATTTTACAGCGTAGTCTGCTCATCCTCGAACAGGTAAGCATATTCACCGTAGCCTTCTTGCTCCAGCTCTTCCTTCGGCACAAACCGAAGGGCTGCAGAGTTGATGCAGTACCGCAGACCGTCTGGACCCGGACCGTCATCAAATACGTGTCCCAGATGGGAGTCGGATTCGTTGCTTCGTACTTCCGTACGGATCATAAAGTGACTGAGGTCGGTTTTCTCCTTTACACTGTAGCTGCGCAGCGGACGCGTGAAGCTCGGCCAGCCGCAGCCGGCATCGTATTTGTCACGGGAGCTGAACAGAGGCTCACCGGATACGATATCGACATAGATGCCTTCACCGTGATGGTCCCAGAACTCGTTGCGGAAGGCAGGCTCGGTTGCGTTATTCTGCGTGACTTCATACTGAAGCGGTGTCAGGCGTTCTCTCAGCGCGGCAAGGTCTTTTTTACCCGACCAGTGGCTGTGGATAAAATCCTCTCGTCCCGACCCTTTGCGGTAACGCTTGTAGTGTGCCGGATTTTTTTTGTGATAATCCTGATGATATTCTTCCGCCTCATAGAAAGGCGCTGCAGGCAAAATCGGCGTGACAATCGGTTTGTCAAAGCGTCCGCTCTGAGCCAGGGCCTGCTTGGACGCCTCAGCCTTTACGCGCTGTTCATCAGTATGGTAGAAAATCGCTGTCTGATACGAAGATCCACGGTCATGGAACTGGCCGCCGGCATCGGTTGGATCAATCTGCTGCCAGAACAGCTCCAACAGCTTCTCATAAGGGAAGAGGGCCGGATCATAGGTGATCTGGACTGCTTCATAATGGCCTGTCGTCTCGGAGCACACTTCCTCGTAGGTTGGGTTCTCCTTGTGGCCGCCTGTATAACCGGATCTGACCTTCAAAATACCCGGCAGTTCTTCAAAAGGGGAGACCATGCACCAGAAGCATCCCCCGGCAAAAGTCGCTTTTTCGGATACGTTCGGATTATGGATGCTGCTCATAGGATCACTCCATTTCGGTATTGGTTGAATTAAAAGTTTTGCACAATCTATTATAAAGCAATTGGGCTCGAACACCAAGCCAGCAGCTCGATCGGGTCAAGAGGAAGGCTTAGAAGAGGTCTGCTTCTTGGCCAGCCAGAGGCGGTATCCCCAGAGGCTTCCCCCCGCAAGCCCCAGATAGGCAGCGAACAGGATGACAGCCTGAACAGGATGATCCAACAAGGTTCCGCCCAGAAAAGCATACAGCGCAATGCCCGGCAGCTTGCCGATTCCCGAAGCCAGGGTGTAGCTCCAGAAAGGAAATAAGGCAACACCCGCGTATACATTGACTGCAGGCTGCGGCACAATGGGCAGAAGACGGGCGATCAGAATGGCGCCGAAGGGATGTTTTTCCATAAAGTCTGTTAATCGTCCCAGACCCGGGATGCGGTCCAGATAACGTCTTCCCTGCTCCTGAAAAGCCAGTCTGACGGCCCCGTAGATCAGCACAGCAGCAGCCGTTGAGCCAATCCAGCAAATGACTGCTCCCCACCATGCCCCGTATGCATATCCAATGAGTGCAATCACCAGTTTGTACGGGATAATCGGGAACAGGGCGAGGCAGGCTGCAATCAGCACCAGCACCGGCCAGGGGTGCGGAGCACGCGCCCAGTCAAGCAATTCATATCTGTAGATAAACGCAAGGCCAAGCACCGAAACATAACCGGCGGGTATCAGCCATTTTCTCATCAGTATGACACATCCTGTCCTGCCGGCCGCCTGTTACTGCCATCAGATTTGAGTGAAATCCACTAAAGTGGACATTCACTATTCACTCTCCCTCAAAAGTGTGCTATACTGCCAGTAATAGAATAGTTCCCAAAGGGGAGTAGCTGTAGCAGTAAAGTCGTCATTACGGGATTGTATCCCCGGCTTTATTGGCAACATTCGTTGTAGCGAGACCTTTGCCGTAGTTTTTTCGTGAACTGACGGTAAAGGTCTTTTTTGATGAGTATATCACAAAAGTGCCGTTATCCGGTTTACGGAGACGGCGCTTTTTTTATTGCGGAGAACTCTATTCAGTATACCAATAAGAAGAAAAGGGTGAGAAGAATGGATCTATTCGGTATTGAGTTCTGGGCCGCGCTGTTATCTATCGTCGTCATTGACCTGGTTCTGGCAGGAGATAACGCCATCGTCATCGGTCTGGCAGCAAGGAATGTACGTAAAGAAGACCAGAAGAAAGTCATTATGTGGGGGACCGTAGGTGCTATCGTTATTCGGATTATAGCCACTCTGCTTGTGACCTACCTGCTGCAGCTGTACGGGCTGCGGTTGATCGGCGGTGCTGCCTTGATCTGGATTGCCTATAAACTGCTTATTGATGAGAAAAAGCACGAAATATCGGCAGGCAACCAGATGTGGGCCGCTATTCGGACGATTATTATTGCGGATGCCATGATGGGTCTCGATAATGTGCTGGCTGTTGCAGGTGCAGCGCATGGCGATTTCCTGCTGGTTATTATCGGCCTCGCCATATCGGTTCCGATTATGGTATGGGGAAGCACCGTGATTCTGAGGCTGACTGAACGATTCCCGCTTGTCATAGCCATTGGTGCTGCTGTATTGGCCTGGACCGCTGCGAAGATGATCGTAGCCGAACCGCTTATTAAGGAATGGTTTGCCAGCCCGGTGGCAAAGTACGGTTTCGAGGTTATTGTAGTGGCAGCTGTTGTTCTGATGGGTCTTTGGGTGAAGAAGAAAAAGCAGCAGTCCAAGCCGGACGCGGTTCATATGTCGTAAGAAAAAGTATCATGACCAGCCGTTTGCGGACATTCCGCAGGCGGTTTTTTCATGCGCCTTTTGCGTGCCGGACGTGATGCAGGTACACTAGAGTCAGCAAACAGAGAAGGTGGAATGGGGCTTGAATCAGAATAAACGTACCCGGGTGGCCATCGCCGGCCTGGGTGATATTTCGCATAAAGTGTATCTGCCGCTGTTAACGGCTCATCCGGAAGTAGAGATTGCAGGCGTTATGAATCGTTCCAGGCAGCCGGTAGAGGAAGTCATAGCCCGTTACCGTCTCCCGAAGGGGACAACGGACTTGAAAGAAATGTTATGCTGGGATCTGGACGCGGTCTTCATTCATACGGCGACAGAATCTCATTATGATATTGTCATGGCCTGTCTCGAACGGGGACTGCCGGTTTATGTGGATAAGCCGCTGTCTTATCAGCTGCGGCAGGCGGAAGAGATGGCTGCCTTCGCAGAGTCGCTGGGCGTACTGCTGGCCGTCGGCTTCAACCGCCGTTTCGCCCCGCAGTATATCCGAGCGAAGGAATGGATGACCGAGGCAGGGGGCTTCGAGCGCTGCACGGCCGTCAAGCACCGCACCTCAATACAGCAGCGTCCGAGCCGGGAGACGGTGTATGACGACCTGATTCATATGATTGATACCCTCCTGTGGCTGGGGGACAACGACTACGAGCTCATTCATCATGTACTCAAGGAGAATGAACAAGGCCGGCTGCGGCAAGCCTTTGGTACGATCCGTCTTGGTCAGGGCTTCGGCAGCTATGATATGGTGCGAAGTGCAGGCAGCGACTGGGAGCGACTGGAGCTTCACGGCAGCGGAAGATCGGCGGAGGTAACGAACTTGGAACAAGCTGTGTTCTATGCTGCAGGGGAACAGCCTCGTCGACAGGAGTTCGGCAGCTGGGACAGTCTCTTGAAGCGCAGAGGGTTTACGGGAATTGTCGATCATTTTCTGGCTGCGCTTGATGATCCCGAGCAGTGTCTGGTCCGGAGTGATCTTGTCACCGAGAGTCATCTGCTTGCAGAGCGGCTGCTTAAGACGCTGTAAGCCGCTGCGGCGGATTGGACTTGCAATACAGGAGTATTAAGATTTCATTGAAGAAGAGGAGTCTAGATGTTATGGAATATGACTATGAATACAGTGATAAAGAGCGGAAGAAGAGGATGGAGGAACAGGTGGTGGAAAGCTACCGCCAGGATGAGGACATGATGATCCTGGTGTTCGCTCAATGGTGCATCAACAACAGTCTGGACCCGGAGGAGCTGTACCGTGAGGCCTACCCGGAGCAGGAGGGCAACGAACGACTGAAGCGCTCACTTAAACTTACCGTCAGCAGAGAGGAAGCAGGACCGATTCCGGATGATACCGTGCTGGGTGTATTGTCCCTATACGGAAATGTGGATCTGGCTATGGTTGTATCGGATGCGATCGCCAGACGGCCGAAATCTAACAAATAAAATAAAACCGCAGGGAATCCATCCGGACGCCTGCGGTTTTTTGTAGTTTATGTAGTCTGTAGTCCGCTACAGCTGCTCCCGATGAATGGCCCTGAATTCCTTAGGCGCCATGCCGAAGCGGGATCGGAACACCCGGTGAAAATAGGTATAGTTGGCAAAGCCGGACGATTCGGCCACCTGTTCCAGAGACATGGGGCTGAAGATGATCCGCTCACGCGCCATGTTCAGTCGAACATCCAGAGTATACTGCATGATGCTGGTGCCGAAAGCCTCTTTGAACAAATGAACCGACCGGGATACGCTGATATCCACATGAGAAGCCACGTCTTCCAGCTTGAAGATGGAGGAGGCATTCTCCTCAATATAATTTTTCATCCGGTAGGCAAGATAACTCTGGTTGGTAGTGGTGGGATGTTCAGACAGCATGCGGTCCACTTCAAGGCAGAGTATTTTCATATAATATTCGGATATTTCAGGATAGGGATTGGAAATACGCCGCTGCTCCATGACAATTTGACGGAAAAGGCCCAGGAAGCCCTCGGTCATCTGCATTTTGACCTTGGTTGGCCGTTTGCGCCGCTTCCACCATTCGTCCGCCCAAGGGCCCCCGAAAAAGATATGATAATCTCCGCTTTCGATCAGCAGCTCGCCGAGAGGGTTCAGCTCATTGTCGATTTTGAGCTCATAATGTTCATAGGGATCAAAAATAAGCAGGTCTCCGGCCTCAACCTGTACCATCTCCTTGCCTACACGCGCCTTACAGCGGCCATCCATCTGAAGTCGGAGCAGATAGTTCTTGAGCCCTTCCGGCTGGTTGGAATAGAACGGTTTGCGGTGGAAGGAAAAACCCGCCGTTAGTACCTGGCAAGATTCATCTGAAAGCATATGTCTGTCTCCTTTTAAAACGATTGCAAAATAATGACCAGATTGTTCATGTTTTAATCATATACTTCATTTTAATCGAAATAGAATTGTAATACCATGAATATCAGTAAGAGGCAACTTCTTAAACCAGGCATCATGCATACATGGCAGCAGTGAATATATTTTAAGGAGTGAAACAGACGTGCAGAAAATGAAAGCCGGCATCATCGGATGCGGCAACATCAGCGCCGTCTACCTGAACAATCTGCGGAAGAGTCCGGTTATCGAAGTGGTGGCATTAGCAGATATGCTCGCAGAGCGTGCTCAGGCAAGGGCCGAAGAATTTGGTATTGAAAACGTATACACCGTAGATGAAATGCTTCAGCGGGAAGATATTGAACTGATCATTAACCTGACCGTGCCCGGCAGTCATGCCATGATGAATACGGCTGCACTGGAGGCCGGCAAGCATGTATACGGCGAGAAGCCGTTCTCGGTATCCCTGGAAGACGGACGCCGTGTGCTGGAGCTTGCAGAGAAGAAAGGGTTATATGCCGGATGTGCCCCGGATACGTTCCTGGGAGCAGGTATTCAGACTGCACGACGCGCCATTCTGGACGGATTAATCGGCAAGCCTATCGCTGCTACCGCCTTCTTCATGGGCCGGGGTCCTGAGTGGTGGCACCATGATCCGGAGTTTTTCTATGCGTCCGGCGGCGGCCCGATGTTCGATATGGGACCGTACTACCTGACTGCACTGGTTACATTATTAGGACCCATCCGAAGAGTAAGCGCTTCCGCGGGAATTCAGATTCCGGACCGCAAAATTCATACCGGGCCGAAGGGCGGTACACCGCTCCGGGTACAGACACCGACCCATCTGGCAGGAACACTGGATTTCAGCAATGGTGCAATCGCAAGCATGATCACCAGCTTTGATATCCGCGGTACCTCGGATCTGCCGAGAATGGAGATCTATGGTACAGAAGGGACCCTCAGTGTACCGGATCCGAATGATTTCAGCGGCGAGGTGAAGCTGCGCCGATTCGGGGAAGAAGAATGGGTTACTATTGAACCCGTCTTTGAATGCAGCGTGAATGAGAGAGGGCTTGGCGCCAACGAGATGGTAAATGCAATCCGTGCCGGACGCAAGCATCAGGCCAGCGGCGAGCTTGGCTACCATGTGCTGGAGGCCATGCGTGCATTTGAGAAATCCTCCCTGGATGGCAAGCACATCCAGCTGGAGAGTACCTATACCCAAGACGAGGATTTCAGGCTGGATACGAAACTGCTGCCCCAGCCCAAGCAAGAACAATAAGATGTCGAGGTGAGTGAAAGATGGCAAAAGTAGGACTGCAACTCTATACACTACGTGATCAGCTGGAACAGGATTTTGAAGGAACCCTTCGCCAGGTGGCGGAGCTGGGTTATCAGGGAGTCGAATTTCATAACTTCTTCGGCAGGACAGCTGAACAGGTGAAATCGCTGCTGGATGAGCTGGGACTGGTCGCACTTGGCGCACATGTACAATATACCCGACTGCTTGAACACCTCGATGAGGAAATTGCCTATCACAAGGCGATCGGCAATGCATTACTGATTGTTCCGTTTTTGTCCGAGGAGCAGCGCAATTGGGAAGAAGTATTTTCTTCTCTGAAAGAGCTGGGTGATCAGTGTCAGGCACAAGGCATGACGCTCGCTTATCACAACCATGACTTTGAATTCACAGCTTCTTATGGAGAGCAGACGGTATTTGACGCAATGTATGAGACGGTACCTGCTTCCCTGCTGAAGGTTGAACTGGATACCTGCTGGGTTCATTTCGGCGGATATGATCCGGTGGAATACATTCACAAGTACGCCGGCCGGCTGCCAGTCATTCATCTGAAGGATGCACGCCGTGAAGGTGAAGGCGTACAGACCGTAGAGCTGGGACAGGGTGAAGTGGATCTGAAACCGATCGCTGATGCAGCGATTGAAGAACAAGTACAGTGGATTGTGGTTGAACAGGATTTCTGTCAGAACCCTCCTCTTCAAAGTATCGAAACCAGTATGCAATGGATCAAAAATTACATTACCCAGGGAGGACAATTACATGTCTAAAAAATTGCGGATTGCGATTATCGGATGCGGCGGCATCGCTAACGGAAAGCACATGCCAAGTTTGGCCAAACAGGATAAGGCAGAAATGGTTGCCTTCTGTGACATCGTGAAGGAGCGTGCAGAAGAAGCGGCTGCCCAGTTTGGTGCAGAAGGCACAAAAGTCTATGACGATTACCGTGAACTGCTGAAGGACAGCAGCATTGATGTGATCCATGTCTGCACACCTAACGATTCCCACGCTGAAATTACGGTTGCGGCCCTGGAATCCGGGAAGCATGTACAGTGTGAGAAGCCTATGGCGAAGACAGCGGCTCAAGCCCGCGAAATGCTGGATGCAGCCAAACGTACAGGCAAAAAGCTATCAATCGCTTACCAGAACCGCTTCCGCGATGACAGCCTGTACCTGAAGCAGCTTATTGAAGAAGGCGAGCTTGGTGACATCTATTACGGCAAGGCCATTGCGCTTCGCCGCCGTGCCGTCCCAACCTGGGGCGTATTCCTGGACGAAGAGAAACAGGGAGGCGGACCGCTGATCGACATCGGCACGCATGCACTTGACCTGACGCTGTGGCTGATGGATAACTACAAGCCGAAGAGTGTCATGGGCTCGACGTTCCACAAGCTCGGCCAGCGTGAGAACGCAGCCAATGCATTTGGTCCTTGGGATCCAGAGCAATTCAAGGTTGAAGATTCGGCTTTCGGCTTCATCACCATGGAGAACGGCGCAACAATCGTGCTGGAATCCAGCTGGGCCCTGAACGTGGTTGAATTCGGTGAAGCGAAGACTCTTCTCGCAGGTACTGAGGGCGGAGCTGATATGACGAACGGGCTGCGTCTGAACGGGGAGAAGAACAGCCGTCTCTATGATACGAACGTAAACCTTGGTGCAGGCGGCGTAGCTTTCTATAACGGCGGAGCCGAGAACGAAGCAGATCGTGAAGCCAGAATGTGGATCGAAGCGGTGCTGGAAGATAAGGAGCCGCTGGTTAAGCCGGAACAGGCTCTGGTGGTTACTGAAATTCTTGAAGCGATCTACGAATCAGCCAAGACAGGTAAGGCTGTGTACTTCGATTAATTCATCAGAGACTTTAATGATCGCAGATTATACGAATTTAAATTCGCACGAGGAGGGCTAGCCATGAAACTTGGAGTATTTTTGGTACTGTTCGGAGGACGTAAACTGGAAGAGGCGCTTGACTTTGTTGCTTCCCGCGGCCTGAAAGCCGTAGAGATCGGTACAGGAGGGTATCCGGGTAACGCGCATTGTAATCCGGACCTGCTGTTGGAGAACGAGACGGCACTCAAGGAATTCAAGCACGCAGTGGAGTCCCGCGGCCTGATCATCAGTGCATTGAGCTGCCACGGCAACGCGCTTCATCCACAGAAGCAGATTGCTCAAGGATTTCATGATGCTTTTGTCAAGACGGTTCAGCTCGCCGAGAAGCTGGAAGTACCGGTCGTTAATACGTTCTCCGGTCTGCCTGGTGATCACGAGGATGCCAAGTATCCGAACTGGCCGGTAGCGCCATGGCCGAATGATTTTCAGGAGGTTCTGAAATGGCAGTGGGAGAACAAGGTGATCCCGTATTGGAAGGAATGGGGACAGTTCGCCGCAGACCGTCAAGTGAAGATTGGTCTGGAGCTTCACGGAGGTTTCTCTGTGCACACGCCTGCTACGCTGCTCCGTCTGCGTGAAGCAGCCGGGGAAGTAATCGGAGCGAACCTCGACCCAAGCCACATGTGGTGGCAGGGAATTGATCCTGTTCAGGCAGTTCAGATTCTGGGACGGGAGAACGCGATTCATCACTTCCATGCGAAGGATACGACGATTGACCCGGTTAATGTGAACCGCCATGGTGTAACCGATATGCAGGAATATAGCCAAATGATGGATCGTGCCTGGCAGTTCCGTACAGTCGGTTACGGGCATGATATTAAAACCTGGGCCGATATTATCAGCGCATTACGACTTGTAGGCTATGACTATGCCGTTAGTATAGAGCATGAAGACGGACTGATGTCTGTCGAGGAAGGCTTTACAAAAGCCGTCCAAAATCTTCAACAGGTCCTGATTGAAGAACCGCTGGGAGATATGTGGTGGGTTTAATTTAGGGCTTTAATTTAGGGGGAAATCAACATGATTAACGTCACCATCTGGAATGAATTTGTTCACGAGAAAATCCATGACGAAGTAAAAAGTGTATATCCGGAAGGGCTGCACAAGGCACTTGCTGATGGTCTGAACGGCGAAGGCTTTGCGATCCGCACGGCCACTCTGGACCAGCCGGAACATGGTCTTACGGATGAAGTACTGGACAGCACGGATGTGCTGCTGTGGTGGGGCCACATGGCTCACGACCGGGTAAGCGATGAGATCGCAGCCAAGGTTGCTGAACGTGTGCGCGGCGGCATGGGCTTTATTGTCCTGCACTCCGGACATTTCAGCAAACCGTTCAAGCGTCTGATGGGCACAAGCTGTGACCTTAAATGGCGAGTGGCCGGCGAGCAGGAAATCATCTGGACCGTCAATCCGACGCACCCGATTTGCGACGGCGTGGACAGCCGAATCATTCTGGAGCACGAAGAGATGTACGGAGAGTTCTTCGACATCCCGGCACCGGATGAGCTGGTCTTCATCAGTAACTTCCAGGGCGGGGAGGTCTTCCGGAGCGGTTGCACATTCACCAGAGGCGCCGGCAAAATCTTTTACTTCCGCCCGGGTCATGAGACCTACCCGACCTATTATCAGCCAGAGGTGTTAAAAGTCATTCGGAATGCAATCAAGTGGGCACATCCTGCCCGGAATGCCAAGCAGCAGTTCGGCAAAAGTGAACCTGTCAGACCATTTGGTGGCGTGTTGGTGTAAACCTGTTTACAGTAATTCTTATTATGAAGCAAGCAAGGCGGGGCCCAAGGGCCCCGTTTTCTGTTATCACAGGTGGTAAAGCGGGTTAGGCGTGTTGAATTGCAAAAGAGAGGGTATATTATTTATAATGTTTGTACTACTGTGGAGAAGTGCCGAAGTGAAGCCATAATTGAATAGCAAAATCCAAAGATTACATGAAATTAGTGGTTTTCAACCCGCATAAAATATGGTAAAATTAAATATACTAACAAATTGTAAGTTTACAAATAGAGTGACCAGCTAAAGAGGTGAATATGATGGAGGGTCAAGACATCCGGATGTGTCCTCGCTTTGAGAGCGCATTCTCATTTTTGGGTAAACGCTGGAACGGACTGATTATTAATTCTTTGATGAGTGGTCCCAAGCGGTTTAAAGATATCTCCAACCTGATTCCAACCATGAGTGATAAGATGCTGTCGGAGCGTATGAAGGATCTGGAAAGCGAAGGCATTCTCGTGCGCCATGTTTATCCGGAGACGCCAGTACGCATTGAATATGAACTGACCGACAAAGGCCGTGCACTTCGTCCGGTTATGGACCAGGTACAATCCTGGGCTGAACAGTGGGTAGACCAGCCGCATGATTAATATGCGGAGGCTGAAGGGAAACAGAAGAGAACAGGCTGAACAGTGAAGGATTTGTAATCCGACCTGTGCGGCCTGTTCTTTTTTGATTTATTGGAGTTCCTCGCAAAATTCCTTTATCTGTCGGTTTATGGCATAATGATAGAATAGGGTAAGGGAGAAAGAGACAACACGTTTGAACGTGAGGTGACCTATGAAACTTAATAAACGATATTACACATGGGGGCTGGGAGGCCTTCTGCTGTTGGCGGGCTGCAGCAGCCAAGAGGCATCTGCAGTACCCATCGTAGGCCAGAGCATGTCCGACGACATCACCATCCAGATGGATGGCAGATCCTTGCTGCCACAGCTGACGAAGACGTTGAAGATTAATTATAAGGACGGCCTGACCATAGCCGAAGTATTGAGGAACGAAGGACAGATGCGGCTGTCGGATGACGGAATGCACATATCGGCTGTGGCCGGGACGACGCTGGATCCTTCACTGGCATGGAAAATTCAGCTGAATGGGCATAGCGTTGTCCCAGAGCAGTGGAAGCAGAAGCTGGATAAGAAGGACAACCTGCAGATCGAGCTTACAGCCGTGCAAAGAAATCCGAAGGACAAGCCGCAGTCGGCCAGACTCTCGGTAAACGGGGGAACCCTGAATCCCGGGCTGAGCCGTGCTTATATTAATGTATTCCATGATAGTCTGACCGTAAGAGATATTCTGGTGAACAGCGGACTGGTAAAGCTGAATGACAATAATAAAGCCGTAGTGTCCGTAGAAGGATACAGCCCGCGTGTGAATGAACAGTGGATCTTAAAGGTGAATAATAAACAGCTGATCACTAACGGTCTGGATATGAAGCTGCAGCCTCAGGACATCGTGGAGATTGAGCTGGCATCCACGTGAGGGCCGCAGCATGTTGGAGAAACTCACCAGCCCCGTCTCGTGGCGGTCTTATACGTGCCTGCCGGCTGCAGTCTCGCAAGCTGGGCCTCCAGCTGCTGAGAGACTTGCTGGAATGAGCCTTTGCAGCTGCGGCATAAGCGGCCGTCCCGGATCGGGCCATGACAGGATTCACACGGGTAGGTTAAATTTTTATATACTTTAGGAATTTTGCCCTGCTTGATAAAAGTAATGATTTCCCCTTCGGTAACTCCTACCGCATCCTGTAGTTCTTTGGTTGTGGTCAAAGGGTATCTCCAGAGATAATCATTGCAGCGCTGGATACGATGATCGAGCTCGGAGCTGCATGTAACACAGAGTTTCCGCAGGTTGATGTGATAGATAGCTCCGCAGCTGGGACAGTTAGCGACATGAAGGTTCATAGGAATCATTCCTTAAACTTGGAGTGAGTACCACGGATAACTAATTCTAAAGTCTTATATTAAGTCTTTAGTAGTGGTTATATATTACTATGGCGCCATCCATTTAGCAATATACTAGGAGGAGACTCGCGAAGTCTTCTTTTGTTGTTTACCCGTTTATATTATTTTTATTCACCATAAGACTTTTTAATGAGACTTTTCATAGAAGACTTTTTTATGAATGATAAGAGGAAGGCTGGGGAAATTTCCCTAAGGGAGGATACAGCCGTTCAGTAAGAAAGCAAAAAGCCGGCCACCCCAGGCGTCCGGCTTTTTGCATATAATGAAGTTGTTTGCAGAATGGGCAGAGAATAAGTATGAAATCAGATCCGGCATATTTCTTTGGGACAAAGCTCACAATGGCAGACGCCGCGCAGCATTTCAAGGTCCTTCACCACGATCATGCCTCCATCATATTCGACAGCTTCTTTTTTGCGCAGGTCACTCAGCATCCGGTTAACGCTTTCCCGGGTAGCTCCGATCATATTGGACAGGTCCGTATGGGTAATTTTTTTGCGGATAAGAATGTCGTTCCCGTGCGGCTCCCCGTAAGTATTGCACAAGCGGATGAGTGTGGAGCAGAGGGCCCCGGGTTTGCCGTACATCATCAAATCGCGGAATTTCGTCTGGGTCAATCGGTGGTGAACGCCCATCCATTTCATAAAATCAATGGCGAAGTCGCAGTGCTGACAGATCAGCAGCTCAATATCCTTGTAATCAACAGCGCCTACTTCGGTATCTTCGAGCACTTCAGCCGAGAAGGTATGGCGTGTGCCAAAGAACGGATCGGCCTGCCCGATCATATCTCCGGACTGATACATATAGAGAATGAGTTCTTTTCCTTCATCCGTTGTTTTGGTAATTTTTACCCGGCCTTTTTTAAGAAAGAACATTTTGTCCGAGGTATCACCTTCCCAGAACAGATGGGAACCTTCCGGTACGATGCGGTCCTTCATAACCGAAGCCAGCAGCTTGAAGCTGACGGGCGAGAAGCAGGAGGTGTTGCCGGCATGGTCTATGGTATGTGTGGTTTCAGCAGGGTTTCTCATTACACTATCCCCTTTTTAATCTAATCTAACTTTTGTAATTCAAATTCATTATATACCTGAGTTTTTGATTTGAGTTGGTCGGCACAGCGGGAAAAGTGGCGAATTTTCAAACTTTGTGATTATTTTCACTAAATAAATTTAAAAATGCAGATAACTGTGAAGTAGATCACAATTTTATGGATTAGGTCGTGTTACGATGTGCTCGTAAAGTTAAGCAAGAGAAAAAAGACACCTGACAGGAGGATGAGGGAGATGGCTGTTAAGAACGAAGTCGCCCCAACAAAAGAAGTTTCCGCAGAGCAATATATTCAAACACTGGTGGATCGCGCCAACAAAGCTCATCAGGCATTCATGAGTATGACACAGGAACAGATTGACGAGATCGTACAGGCTATGGCATTGGCAGGTCTCGATAAACACATGGCTCTTGCCAAAATGGCCGTAGAAGAAACCGGCCGTGGTGTGTATGAAGACAAAATTACCAAAAACATCTTTGCTACAGAATATATTTATCACAGCATTAAATATGACAAAACAGTAGGGGTTATTGAATCCAACGAGTTTGACAGCTTTGAGAAAATTGCTGAACCGGTCGGGATTATCATGGGGATTACACCTGTAACCAATCCGACGTCCACTACCATGTTCAAAGCTTTGATCGCTATTAAAACACGTAACCCGATCATCTTCGGCTTCCACCCGTCCGCACAGCAGTGCAGCCAGGAAGCAGCCAAAATTCTGCTCGAAGCTGCTGTGAAACACGGCGCGCCAGCTGACTGTATCCAATGGATCGAAGCTCCTTCCATGGACAAAACCAATGCGCTGATGAACCATCCTGACGTGGCTCTGATTCTGGCCACCGGCGGCAGCGGCATGGTCAAAGCAGCCTACAGCTGCGGTAAACCTGCACTGGGAGTAGGACCGGGCAACGTGCCTGCGTTCATCGAGAAGACGGCAGATCTCAAACAGGCGGTTCAGGACGTCATTATGTCCAAATCGTTCGATAACGGTATGATCTGTGCTTCCGAGCAGGCCGTCATTATTGAAGAAGCTATTTATGAGCAGGCTAAAAAGCTGATGATTCATAACGGATGCTACTTTGTAAATAAAGAAGAAGCTGCCAAACTGACCAGCGGCGCGATGAATACGGAAAAATGTGCAGTCAATCCGGCTATCGTTGGCCAGTCTGCAGTGAAAATTGCTGAAATGTGCGGCTTCACGGTTCCGGCTGATACCAAAGTGCTGGTAGCCGAGCTGGAAGGGGTGGGACCGAAATTCCCGCTTTCTGCCGAGAAACTGAGCCCGGTGCTGGCTTGTTACAAAGTAAAAAATGCCGACCAGGGCATCGAGCGCGCAGCGCAAGTGGTTGAATTCGGCGGTATGGGGCATTCTTCGGCCATTCACTCGTATGATGATGAAATTGTCCGCAAATTCGCCAACCGTCTGCAAACCGGACGTATTATTGTGAACTCGCCTTCGACTCATGGCGCGATCGGCGACATTTATAACACCAACCTTCCTTCGCTGACCCTGGGCTGCGGCTCGTACGGACGCAACTCGACTTCGTCGAACGTATCGGCAGTAAACCTGATTAACGTGAAAAGGGTGGCAAAACGTACCGTGAATATGCAATGGTTCAAAGTACCTTCCAAAGTATACTTCGAAAAAGGCGCGACTCAATACTTGGCTAAAATGCCGGACATCAGCCGTGTAGCCATCGTGACAGACCCGATGATGGTAAAACTGGGCTATGTGGACCGGGTAACCCACTACCTTCGTCAGCGTCAAACACCGGTTGCCATTGAAGTGTTCTCGGAAGTTGAACCGGATCCATCGACAACAACGGTCGAGCGCGGTACCGAAATGATGAATCGCTTCCAGCCGGACTGCATCATTGCCCTGGGCGGCGGGTCGCCAATGGATGCGGCCAAAGGCATGTGGCTGTTCTATGAATATCCGGATACCGACTTCAACAACCTAAAACAAAAATTTATGGATATACGCAAACGGATCTACAAATACCCTCGCCTTGGTGTGAAAGCTCAATTCGTAGCGATCCCAACCACATCGGGTACAGGTTCGGAAGTGACTTCGTTCGCTGTTATTACTGACAAAAACCTGGGCAATACCAAATACCCGCTGGCAGACTATGAACTGACACCTGACGTGGCGATCATTGACCCTGAGTTCGTATACACGCTTCCTAAAACCGCTGTTGCTGACACGGGTATGGACGTATTAACTCATGCAATCGAAGCCTATGTATCGACAATGGCTAATGACTACACAGACGGTCTTGCCATCAAGGCGATCCAGCTGGTCTTCCAATATCTCGAGAAATCGGCGCTGGAAGGCGATAAACTGGCCAGAGAAAAAATGCATAACGCATCGACTATTGCGGGTATGGCATTCGCGAATGCCTTCCTCGGCATCAACCACAGCCTGGCACACAAATGGGGCGGTCAATACCACACTGCGCATGGCCGTACCAATGCCATTCTGATGCCGCACGTCATCCGCTACAATGCCAAAAAACCTACGAAATTTGCTTCGTTCCCTAAATATTCGCACTTCGTAGCGGACGAACGTTATGCAGAAATTGCACGGATTCTGGGTCTGCCTGCACGTACAACAGAAGAAGGCGTTAACAGCCTGATCGAAGCAGTGCGCAAGCTGAACAAAACACTCGGCATCGAGGAATCGTTCCAGCAGCTCGGCTTTGATCCTAAAGATTTCGAATCGCGTGTAGACTATTTGGCTGACCGTGCTTTCGAAGACCAATGTACTACGGCGAACCCTAAACTTCCGCTCGTTACTGAGCTGGCCGAAGTGTACCGTGATGCTTTCTATGGAAGATTTTAAGTAAATAGGATACCTGAGAAGGCTGTTTCCTTCGGGAAGCAGCTTTCCTGCATCCGTTGGGCAAACTACAAGTGATAAAAATCACAAACATTGTGATGTAAGTCACAGAGGCTTCTTTCGCAAAGTTCTACAATAAAAATGTAAGGTAACTGATACAAAGAGATCCAAGCTATTTTTAGGAGGGATTACAGATGTCGGTGATCGAGAAGCAAGTACAAGAGCAGCAATCTGCATGGCGTGGTTTTGATAAAGGTAAATGGACACGGGAAGTTAACGTTAACCATTTTATTGAACAGAATATAACTCCTTATCGCGGCAATGAACAGTTCCTGGCAGGGCCGACTCAGAATACATTGGACCTGTGGAAGATCGTATCGGATCTGACGAAGCAGGAGCGTGACAACGGTGGTGTGCTGGATGTCGATGTAAATACACCATCCACAATTACTTCCCACAAACCGGGCTACCTGGACAAGGAGAAGGAGCAGATTGTCGGAGTACAGACGGATGCACCGTTCAAGCGTTCCCTGCAGCCGTTCGGTGGAATCCGGATGATGATCGATGCATGCAACGCCTATGGCTTTGAGGTGCCGCAGCAGATCGTCGATATATTCACCAATATCCGGAAGACGCATAACCAAGGTGTGTTTGATGCTTATACGAGTGAAATGAGAGCAGCCCGCAAAGCGGGTATCATTACAGGTCTGCCGGATGCTTACGGCCGCGGCCGCATCATCGGTGACTACCGCCGTGCGGCGCTGTACGGCATTGATTTCTTGGTTAAACAAAAGAAACAGGAACTGAACAGCCTGGAAGTGGATGTAATCGACGAGGATGTCATCCGCCTGCGTGAAGAGCTGTCCGAACAAATCCGGGCATTGGGCGAATTGAAACAGATGGCTGCTGAGCACGGCTTTGATATTTCCAGACCGGCGCAGAATGCCAAGGAAGCTTTCCAATGGGTATATTTCGCTTACCTGGCTGCGATTAAGGAACAGAACGGTGCTGCGATGTCGCTTGGACGTGTATCCTCGTTCCTTGATATTTATGTAGAGCGTGACCTGGAGGAAGGAACATTAACCGAGCAGGAAGCTCAGGAGCTGGCCGACCATTTTGTCATGAAGCTTCGTATTGTCAAATTCCTGCGCACACCGGATTATAATGAACTGTTCAGCGGCGACCCAACTTGGGTAACAGAATCCATCGGCGGGATGTCGGTCACTGGGGAAACTCGTGTAACGAAGAACAGCTTCCGTTTCCTGCATACCCTGTACAACCTGGGACCTGCACCGGAACCGAATCTGACGGTACTGTGGTCCGAGCAGCTGCCAGAAGCTTTCAAGAAATACTGCGCCAAAGTGTCCATTGAAACCAGTGCCATCCAATATGAGAATGATGATCTGATGCGTCCGATCTACGGCGACGACTACGGTATTGCGTGCTGTGTATCCGCGATGAGAATCGGTAAACAAATGCAGTTCTTCGGTGCCCGCGCCAACCTCGCTAAAGCTCTGCTGTACGCCATTAACGGCGGTGTGGATGAAAAATCCGGCGCGCAGGTAGGTCCTGAATTCCCTGCAATTACCGCTGACGTACTGGATTACGAAGAAGTGATGAAACGCTTCAAGCCGATGATGGAATGGCTGGCGAAGCTGTATATGAATACACTCAATGTTATCCACTACATGCACGACAAATACAGCTACGAACGGATCGAAATGGCTCTGCATGACCGGGATATCCTTCGTACGATGGCATGCGGTATTGCCGGTCTGTCGGTGGCGGCTGACTCCCTGAGCGCCATCAAATATGCCAAAGTGAAACCGATTCGTAATGAACAGGGTATCGCGGTTGATTTTGAAATTGAGGGTGAATTCCCTTGTTACGGCAACAATGATGACCGTGTGGACCAGATTGCCGTCGGCCTGGTAGAGAGCTTCATGGGCATGATCCGCAAGCATAAAGCGTACCGGAATGCCGTTCCTACCCAGTCGGTTCTGACAATTACATCGAATGTGGTATATGGTAAGAAAACAGGTACTACACCGGATGGACGCAAAGCGGGTGAGCCATTCGCACCAGGGGCCAACCCAATGCACGGCCGTGACAAAAAAGGCGCATTGGCTTCGCTGAGCTCGGTTGCCAAACTGCCGTATGAACACAGCCTGGATGGCATCTCCAATACGTTCTCGATTGTTCCTAAGGCACTGGGCAAGGAAGAGGAGACCCGCACATCGAACCTGGTCAGCATGATGGACGGCTATTTCGGCAGCCATGCCCACCATTTGAACGTCAACGTCTTCAACCGCGAACAGCTGATTGATGCGATGGACCATCCGGAGAACTATCCGCAGCTGACCGTACGTGTATCGGGTTATGCCGTTAACTTCATCAAACTGACCCGCGAACAGCAGCTGGATGTTATTAACCGCACATTCCACGGCTCCATGTAATCATTCAAACTAACGCAGCGGATGCGGAAAGGAAGATCAGCATGATAAAAGGACATATACACTCACTGGAAACCTTTGGGACCGTAGATGGCCCCGGCATCCGCTTCATCTTGTTTATGCAAGGATGCCTAATGAAATGCCAATACTGTCACAACCCGGATACCTGGGCGCTGGACGGGGGACGAGAGGTCACTGTAAACGAAATTGTGGATGAAATCGAACCCTATCTGGCCTATTACCGCTCTTCAGGCGGCGGTCTGACCGTCTCCGGCGGTGAACCGACACTGCAGGCGCATTTTGTAGCTGAGGTTTTCAAGGAAGTCAAAAGACGGTGGAATCTGCATACCACACTGGACAGTAACGGCTTTAACGATGCGGATAAAATTCATGATCTTCTTGATGTGACTGACCTGGTGATGCTGGATATCAAGCACATTGATGATGAGAAGCATATCAAGCTGACTAGTAAATCGAATCAGCGGACATTGGAGACGGCTCGGTGGCTGTCCAGCCATGGACGGAAGATGTGGATCCGGCATGTATACGTACCCGGTATCCATGATCAGGAAGAGGATCTGCTGAACCTTGGCCGCTTTATCGGCACATTGGATGGTGTGGAGAAGTTTGAAATTCTGCCCTACCATCAGATGGGCATCTACAAATGGCAGGCGCTGGGACGTGTGTATCCGCTGGAGGGAGTTCCTTCCCCGACGGAGGAGGAAGTGGAGCGTGCTTATCGTCTGATCGAAGAGGGCCGGAGAGAGACGGCAGCAGCAAGAGCCGGACATTAAGAGTATAAGAATAACGATTAATCTGGAAGGGATCCTCGGATCCCTTCTTTTTGTATTTAGCTGCAAGCTGACCTTTGCTATTTGGATGTATCCTGTAACAATGGTAGAATAAGCGTTATGGCATGACCGGGCGGCTGCTTATTAATCAGAATTCTCCGTATTCATACAAAAATGGCGGTTTTTTCTTTTTGTACATAATTAGTTAGAAACTTTTTCATCCTTGCGGCGTCTAAATAGTGTGACTGAAGAGGGGAATCCAGAAATAGAACAATAGAAGGAGCTTAATCATGAATTTCAAAAAAGTAACAATGGTATCGATCCTGGCACTAGCCCAGGCGGCAGCGGTACTGCCGGCAAGCGCAGCACCGGCCGCGTCAGGTACAAGCCAGGCCTCGGTAACACAGGACACTTACGGAGCATCAAGCGGAGCACAAACGTCTTCCGTGTCTAATGTCAGCCAGACTCCAACGGCTGCGGACAGCAAGTCGGCGGCTGCAGCCAATGAGCTGATTCTGTACATGAACAGCGCGAAGATGGAGCACAATGGTGTAACGTACAAGGCGACACAGCCAATGACCGTGAAGAACGGCGTATCATACATAGGGGTTCGTTCCCTAGTGGAACGTGTCGGCTACAAGCTGCTGTATGACAACAAGACCAAAGAAACGATCATTACCTTCGGCGGCAAGGAGCTTCGTTTCAAGACCGGCAGCAATATTTACACTGTGAACGGTGTGGCAGCAACAATGAAAGGTGCGGCCTACCAGCAAAATAATGTATTTATGATTCCGCTGACATCGGTAACCCAAGCATTTAATATCCCTTATTCTGTAGATCAGCCGAACAAACGCGTTATCCTGAATCTGGCTGCAGCAGGCATTGATTTTAGTAACACCTCTGCTTCAACAACTGAGCCTGCGGGGCAGGACAGCTCTGCTGCAGGTGAGACACCAGGTACAACACCAGGTACAACACCAGGTACAACACCAGGTACAACACCAGGTACAACACCAGGTACAACGCCTCCGGATCCAACCGTGCCAGGTACAACAGCACCAACCACGACCGTGCCGGGTACGTCAGCGAATACAGCCACTTATGGTCCTAATGATCTTATTCTCTATATGAACAGTGCCAAAATGGTGCAGAACGGGGTAACTTATACGGCGACTCAGCCGATGACCGTGAAGAACGGGGTATCTTATATCGGGGTTCGTTCTCTGGTGGAACGCTTCGGCTATAAGCTGCTGTACGACAACAAAACCAAAGAAACGATCATTACGTTTGGCGGCAAAGAGCTTCGTTTCAAGACGAACAGCAGCATTTATACCATTAATGGTGTTAAATCAACCATGAAGGGTGCTGCTTATCAGCAGAAAAACGTGTTTATGATTCCGCTGACCTCGGTCACACAGGCATTTAATATTCCTTATTCGGTAGATCAGCCGAACAAGCGTGTCATTGTAAACCTGAGCTCGACCAAAAAACCGATCGCGCTGTTCAGCGTCTCACCGAAGACTGAAATCTATGCGGGTCAAACCCAGGTGACCTATACTTCGCAGGCTTCTTCTCCATCAGGGCTGCCGATCATCAACGAGAAGTGGGAAGGCCGCGAGGATATTTTCCAGGAAGCAGGCCAGCATACCATCACTTATTCGGTGCAGGATTCCAGTGGTGCATGGAGCGATCCGTTCAGCATGACCGTTGAAGTCAAAATGCCGAACCAGCCGCCGGTAGCGATGTTTACAACAGACAAGGACGTTTACAGAATGGGTGAGAAGGTCATGATCACCGACCAGAGTTCAGACGACGGCGGTGTCGACAAGCTGAAGTATTACTGGCTGAACAACCGGATGGCATTCTTCCAGCCGGGTCCTGTAACGATCCAGTTGAACGTAACCGATGAACAGGGTCTGACTTCGCAATATGAGAAGACAATTACCATTTCTAACGAAACCCTTTATACGGAACAGGACTTTTACAAAATTTTCACGCCGATCGGCGAGAAATTTACCTTCAACGGCTCTAATGTACCGAATCTGCCAAAAGTAAAGCCGGCGATTACGGATGAGCCGAGCCTGCTGATCCGCAGTAACAGCCCGGAGACCAACTATACTGAGGGTGTTGTATACCGCGAGGACAGCACAGGGCCGACCCGGATCATGGTTCACCATTTGAATGCAATCGGTAAAAACGTGAAGATTTACGTGATTGCCACGAATACAAATCCTTATCCGGCTACCCTGAATACCGAAGTAGTTGGCTTTGCGGGACCGGTTGCTTCTCCAGTAGAAGCGGGTAAGAAGTCTTCGATGCGTTATTTCCAGGACATGCAGACAGGGGCACATCGTTCGAGCACGATCCTGCAGCCTGGCGAGCAGCGTGTGATTCTCAATGATCTGAGTAACGTAACATTGAAGCCGAAGGATCTAATCTCCCTGCTGGCCGATGTGAATAGTGACGCTCAAATTCATTATGATGTTATTATGATTGACGCTGCAAAGGATCCGATTACAACGCTTCCTACACTTCCTGTTCTGGATCGAGACGGTATCCACAACCGTGGAACCTATCCTAATTCGACACGGGTCATGGAGGTTAATGATGTCGTCGGGGTGACCGAGTCCAGACTCGTTCTGGGAGACAATTCGGATGACCCGAACCTTGTCGGACACGATGGTGTTGACATGGCGGATGCTTCTAATGCCGGCAACTTCGGCGTCGTGTACAAGATCCGCTTGAACCACGTAGCACCTAATACGCTGATTACCTTTAACCCCCGCGGCGGTCAATTTGGCGGTGCGGTCATGGTGAATGGCAGTGTGGTTATGATTCCTAATAACGGTCAGGTCGAAGCACCGAATGAACAAAGTGTTCTGTTCCGCAACGGTGCCTACGAGCAGCCGGTAGAGATTTATTTCACTGCGGCTGCAGGCAGCAACCTGCCGGTCAATCTGCTGTTTACGCAGATCCCGCCGGAAAAACAATAACTGACGATTGGCTTTATCCTGAGCCCTGTGTGTGCTGACACCGCAGGGCTTTTGGTATGCGCTGATTCTGAGGAATATTGCGACGCGGCTGTCGTTATATGTTATAATTACGATTAAGTTTTAAGATGTTAAGTTCATGCTGTGCTGATCCGGCAGGTTAGCCGACAAGCAGGGTATGCCGGGAGGTTAAATGGATGCTTACCACGGAACAAATTATTGAAACGATGTCAGGACAGGGGCTCCGGATCACAGATCAGCGCAAGTCGCTTGCACAGCTGTTCGCCGAGACGGAAGGGTATTTATCCCCTAAGGATGTTTATGAATACATGTGCAAAAAATATAGTGGTCTGAGTTTTGATACGGTATATCGTAATCTGCGGGTGATGCACGAGCTGGGAGTGCTGGAGCAGATTATGTTCGAAGACGGAGCCAAATTCCGCGCTCACTGCAGTGAGGATCATCACCATCATCATATGATCTGTTTGTCCTGCCAGAAGACCGTACCTGTTAAGTTCTGTCCGATGGCCAATACGGATGTGCCGGATCAGTTTATGGTCGTGCAGCATAAGTTTGAAATGTTCGGTTATTGTAAGGGATGTCAAGAGAGCGGCGCTGCCGCCCAGGGAGCTGCCCCGGCAGGACAGGGAGGACGTTGAACGTGCAGGAAGCCAAGCGGGGTTCGCGGCGTGTGATGCAAGCACCGATACATGTGTACCGCAAATTCATTTCGCCCCTGAAGCCGGCCACCTGCCGCTTTTATCCGACCTGTTCGGCTTATGCGCTTGAAGCGATTGAGGTTCATGGTGCGCTCAAAGGGTCTATTCTGGCAGCGAAGCGTATTGCCAGGTGCCATCCTTTTCATTCTGGAGGGCTGGACCCTGTCCCGCCGCGCGCAGATTCTTCTGCACAGTCTGGTGGAGAGCGGCCGAAGGGGCAGAAGCATCCGACTTGACATTCATGTTGTAATTTCAGTATATTTTCTGTATATGAATTTCCTGTGAATGGATAAGTACGATCACCCCGTCAGCTCAGAGAGCCGGAGATGCTGCAAACCGGTCTGACAGGAGGTCCGAAGATGGTCCGGGAGGAACTGCTTTCGAGTTAGGCGAATGCGTAATGAGGGAGCAGCGTGATCCAGCGTTAATGGACGGTTGGACAACAACCGGTGGAGCCTGTGTTCGTAAGAATACAGGGAATTTGGGTGGTATCGCGTGAGGAGACTCTCGCCCCAGCAGGGGTGAGGGTCTATTTTTGTTGATTTCAAAGGAGGAACATAAGTAATGGCAGAGAAGAAGACGTTTTATCTGACTACGCCAATCTATTATCCAAGCGCCAAGCTGCATATTGGTCACGCTTATACGACTGTGGCGGGGGATGCTATGGCCCGCTACAAACGGCTGAGAGGATACGATGTACGTTACCTGACAGGCTCGGATGAGCACGGGCAGAAGATCGAACAGTCAGCAGCCAAGGCAGGCAAGACGCCGCAGCAGTTCGTGGATGAGATCGTAGAGGGGATCCAGGATCTGTGGAAGAAGCTCGACATCTCGCATGATGACTATATCCGTACGACGGAAGAGCGCCACAAGAAAGTCGTTCAGGAGATCTTCGACCGCTTGCTGAAGCAGGGCGATATCTATAAGGGCGAATACGAAGGCTGGTACAGTATCCCTGACGAGACCTACTATACGGAAACACAGCTGGTGGATGTGGAGAAAGATGCGGACGGCAAGGTCATCGGCGGTAAAAGTCCGGACAGCGGGCACCCGGTTGAGCTTGTGAAGGAGGAATCCTATTTCTTTAGAATGAGCAAATATGCGGATCGTCTTGTTCAATATTACAATGACAATCCGGACTTTATTCAGCCGGTGTCACGCAAGAATGAGATGCTCAACAACTTTATCAAGCCGGGTCTTGAAGATCTGGCGGTATCCCGTACAACCTTCGAATGGGGCGTGAAAGTCAAAGGCGACCCGAAACACGTTGTGTACGTATGGATTGACGCCCTTTCCAACTATATTACGGCACTGGGCTATGGTACAGATAATGACGAGCTGTTCAACCGGTATTGGCCTGCAGACGTGCATTTGGTCGGCAAGGAGATTGTCCGTTTCCATACGATTTATTGGCCGATTATGCTGATGGCGCTGGACCTGCCGCTGCCGAAAAAAGTATTTGCTCACGGCTGGCTGCTGATGAAGGATGGTAAAATGTCCAAGTCCAAAGGCAACGTCGTGGATCCCGTAACCCTGATTGACCGGTACGGCCTGGACGCCCTTCGCTACTATCTGCTGCGTGAAGTGCCATTTGGTTCGGACGGCACATTCACACCGGAAAGTTTCGTGGATCGTGTGAACTCGGACCTCGCGAATGATCTGGGCAACCTTTTGAACCGTACGGTGGCTATGGTAGATAAATACTGCGGTGGGCAGGTTCCTGACTTCGAGAGCGGGGTTACCGAGTATGATGAAGCGCTGGAAGAGTTGAGCCGTACAACCTACAGCAAGGTCGAAGAGGCCATGGAGAATCTGGAGTTCTCCGTTGCCTTGACAGCCATCGGCCAATTCATCAGCCGTACGAACAAGTATATTGATGAGACGCAGCCTTGGACGCTGGCCAAGGACGAATCCAACCGTCGGTCACTGGATTCGGTCATGGCGCATCTGGTCGAGAGCCTGCGGATTTCTTCCATCCTGCTGCAGCCGTTCCTGACCCTTACACCGCAGAAAATTTGGGATCAGCTTGGTCTGCAGGCTGGTGAACTGACCAGCTGGGAGAGCGGCAAGCAGTTTGGCAGCATTCCTGCCGGGACCCAGCTGCACAAGGGTGACCCGATTTTCCCGCGGCTGGATACCGAACAAGAGGTAGCCTATATTGTGTCCGCGATGGAAGCAGGGAAGCCGGCTGCAAGCGGCGGAACAGAGAAGGCTGCAGAGGAAGCAGCTGTTGAAGCTGTTGAAGAGAAGGAAGAGATCGGTATTGAGGATTTCGGCAAAGTTGAGCTGCGCGTTGCACAGGTTATCGCCTGTGAGCCGGTCAAAAAGGCAGATAAACTGCTGAAACTGCAGCTGGATCTGGGTTATGAACAGCGTCAGGTGGTATCCGGTATTGCGAAGTTCTACACGCCGGAGGAGCTGATTGGCCGCAAGGTGATCTGTGTAACCAATCTAAAACCGGTGAAGCTGCGCGGTGAGTTGTCCAGAGGCATGATTCTGGCGGCATCCCACGGCGATCAGCTGACTCTGGCTTCGGTACCTGACAGCATGCCGAACGGTGCAATTGTCAAGTAGGGTCTTGCCGCAGTCGTAATGAATTTGTGAAAAACCAACAGAAAAAGCTGCTCCACAGCCATGCTTTATGGCCGAGGAGCAGCTTTTTTCTGTTCGCTAACGATCAATCATCACGGTTTGTCTTGCCGGTATAGCTGCTGCGCTGGGGAGCATAAGGCTGCAGCGGAACGCTGAGGACGGAGATTGGAACCTCCAGAGACTGGCCTGTCTGGATACTGTAAGGTGTGTCCAGTTGATTAATCTTCAGCAGATCGGCGGGTTGCAATCCATACTGCTCCGCAATATAAGCTGCAGATTCACCTTCCACGACCGTGTGCTGCCGGCGGAGCTTGTTGATCCGGCCGGCGCAGTGCTTGAAGGTAGGCTGCTTGGAGAGCGGATCGACAAAGTCAGCGGTCAGCTCATTCGCAGCCTGATGTCCTTCCCAGCTGCCGAAATGGAATGGAACAAAAATCAGACCCTGCTGGACAACATCACTGATCTTGACAGGCACTTCAATCCAGCCCCGGGGCGAAGTCACGCGGACGACTTCGCCTTCAATGACACCCAGCTGCCGGGCATCTTCATGATGCAGCTCGGCATAACCATGCGGTGCCGCCATCTGCAGATAAGGGGAGCGGCCGGTCTTGGTACGCGTATGCCAATGCCACACCAGCCGGCCTGTCGTGATCCAGAATGGGTACTGCTCGTCCGGCGACTCGGCCGGCGGGTTGTAACGGGTGGCGTACAGGATAGCCCGATTGTGGGCTTTTTTAGCGGCAAATTCTTCATGCGTCAGTGCCCGCCCTGTGAACTCGTCCTTCGTATAGCTTTGGGCATAGTCCGGCGAGGTATGGAACTTGAGATCCGTGTATAACCGGGGTGTGCCTTCAGGATTCTCGGCATTAACCGGCCAGCGCAGGCCGTTAGACTGTTCAAGCTTTTCGTAGGTTATACCGGTCATATCGCAAGGGCGGCCTGCGGACACGGTTTTCCATTCTTCAAAAGCTTCTTCAGGCGTCTGATACGAAATCAGAGGGTTTCCGTCCCGATCCCGAAAATCCATCCGTTTAGCAAAATCGAGCAAAATGTCAAAATCGGTTTTCACATTCTGTGGCGGATCAACAGCCTTGCGGAGCAGGTTGATGGTACGGTCTGCGTTCTCCATCGTCCCTTCCTTCTCCCCCCACATGGCTGCGGGGAGGATGACATCGGCGACTTTGGCAGTTTCCGTAAGGAAATGATCCTGCATAATGACAAACACCTTCTCAAGCGCCCTGCGCGCCCGCTGGCGGTTCGGAAGAGAAACCATCGGATTGGTGCCGATATTCCAGAAGACAGCAATCTCCTCCCGTTCCATCATCTCAAGCTGTTCTTCAATACCTTTCTCGGGCCCGGCCGGCAGAGTCATGGGATCTACATTCCACAGCTGTCCCATTTCCTTGAGATGGGCCGGATTCATAGGGTTGCGGTGCGCGGGATAAGTACCGACGCCGCCTGCCGTCCGGTTGGCTGATGAACTCGGTTGACCAGCCATGTGCAGGGGGCCTGAGCCTGGCTTGCCGATCAGTCCGCGGATCAGGTGCATATTGTTGATCGCTACACAGGAGGTGGTTGCATCCGCGCTCTGAAAGGCTCCCTGAAGGGTAGTCGTTACAAGCGAGGGTGTCTCCGAGAGTACACGTGCCGCCTCGTATAGAGTACGCTCTTCGATTCCGGTTTCTCTGGCTGCGCGGTCCGGGGTCCATTCTTGCACACTTGATTTCATCTCATCAAAACCAATCGTGTACTGCTCTATAAACTTCATATCGGCAGCCCCGTTTTTCAGAATTAAATGGATCAATCCGTTCAGCAAAGGTACATTGCTGCCCGGTCGGAGCTGTAAATGCAAATCTGCCTGCCGTGCTGTCAGCGTGCGACGGGGATCCACAGCGATAATGTAAGGCTTGCCCGTACGCTGTTTCCGCTGCATAATCCGTTCATGAAGCACGGTGCCCGTCTCAGCGACATTGTGGCCGAAGAGCATTAATGTGTCGCATACATCTACATCATCAAAGGAAGCAGGCGTTCCATCTGCGCCAAAAGACTGCAGCAGGCAAAATTCAGTTGTCGCGGTACAGAGCCGGGTATTCGCATCCAGCAGATGGGTATGAAGACCGGCACGGCCAATCTTGGCTATCGTATAATAATCCTCCAGGAATCCCTGGCCTGTGGAATAGATGGCGATGCTGTTAGAACCTTTCTCCTGGCGGGCTTTTCTGATTTTGGACGTAATCAGTTCCATCGCCTCATCCCAGCTGGCAGGTTCCAGCTCCCCATGCGCCCTGCGTATCATAGGAGAGAGCAGGCGGTCTGGGCTGTTATTGGCCTGCCACTGATTCTCGCCTTTAGGCCCAAGGCGTCCGCGATTGATTGGATGTTGGCCGTTCCCTTTAATGCCCACAATATGGTCGTCTTTGACCGCAATATGACATCCGCAGCCAACCGAGCACAGATTGCACGTGCTGTACACCCAGCGGTCTACTTCACCTTGGCTGTACACATTCATGTCGATACGTTCTTTTTGCCAGCTCATGGATGCTCCTCCTTACCGGTCCAGTCCAGTCTAGTTAAGTTATTTTATGATACTTCCATTGCAATGTGGTGCAGGATGATGAACAGATTGACTAATGGGACTTACGCCTGCGGCTGATACAGCGCTGGAACCACAAACTTGATAGCCGAGGCACCATAGAGCTGTTTCAACTCTTCTGCCGCCTTTCGAAGCAGCTGTTTGATCTCCGGAAAACGATTCTCCAGCTGGATGGCCTCGCACGAATCGGCGTGATCCATCCACTGTACCGCCCTGAGCCAGGCTCTAAACGTTGATTCCACAACCTCATCGTTGAGATAAATAATGGAAATGTCATTTTTTATCTCTGACAGCGGGGGCGTTCTCTCTTCCTTTAATCGGGACAAAAGCCGTACGAGAGCTGCTTGCTCGTCCTCTAATGCGGTCCGGAACAGTACAACGAGTGGATGAGTCATGCTTGCGGTTTCCTCCAGGGTCTGACGAACCCCGGCCATAATCGCTGCAAATCGTTCTTGGAGTATGCTCATCGTGGACCTCCTTTGTATGAATATACATATTGATGTCACTACACATTCACCGTGACCAAGGGGACCTGAAACGGTAAGTCTTCAAGACGGCTCCTGCAGGAAACCGGGATCATTGCCAGAACGAGAAGAATTACATATAATTACAGCAGTCTGATCTAGGAGGCGCAGCCAAGGAATCCAGGGAGGAAGCGTTGAAGCGGGCAGAGATGCCGCCGGGTATGAACCAAATTTTGAATCAAAGATCATTGAGTTCGGCGAATCGCAGACTGGCAGAGCTGATCCAGCCTGGTATGCGAGTGCTCGATGTCGGCTGTGGAAGCGGCGCCATTACCAAAGGGATTGCAGAGCAGGCAGGACCGGATGGACAGGTCGTAGGCATTGACAGCAGCAAGCAGCTGATTGAGGAGGCGCGAGAGCGGTATGGGGAGATACCGAATCTTCATTTTGAGATAGGGGATATCTATAATCTGAAGTATGAGGGTGTATTTGATATTGTAAGCGCATCCAGGATTCTCCAGTGGTTGTCCAGACCTCAGGATGCTCTTCACCAAATGAAGAAGGCGGCACGGCCAGGCGGCAGAGTACTGGTGCTGGACTATAACCATGAACGAATTGTCTGGCGCCCGGCTCCCCCGGCTTCAATGCAGCATTTCTACCGGCGCTTTCTGGAATAACGTGCAGATTTAGGAATGGATAACCGTATTGCGGATCATTTGAGAGAAATTTTCCGAAGCACCGGTTTGACACAGATCAATACTACGATTCAGTTGGAACGCAGCGAGAGAGGGGACCATGATTTTGAGAAAGGGATCGGGATCTGGGCAGCCGTTGCATCCAGCCGGGGTCAACAACTGGTCAGTGACGGATATGTTACAGAAGAGGAGCGTGCAGCAGCAGAAGAGGACTACAGAGATTGGATAAAGGAGGAAGCCCGGCTGCAGGAGATGTATCTGCTCGCAGTTGAAGGGATTCGGGCATAACCTACTTAGGACCTGCGTAGGCTGATAGAACAGGACATCCTGTATGTCAGTGACGAAGGGTGGAAATCTCGTGGAAATGAATTTATGGGTAGCCTGGATGGCAGGTGTCATATCATTTGCTTCTCCCTGCTGTTTACCCCTGTATCCATCCTACCTTTCTTACATAACCGGATTGACCGTTCAGCAGCTGAAAAACAAGGGGGGCGAGCAAGGTGTGCGAGCCTTGACGCTGACACATACGTTGGCGTTTATTCTGGGTTTCTCGGCGATATTTTATTCACTTGGAGCCAGCGCAGGTCTCATCGGCAGTCTGTTTACCACACACCGGGATCTCCTGAGGCAGCTGTCCGGGATCCTGATGATGATGATGGGCCTGTTCACCCTGGGTCTCATTCAGCCGAAATGGCTGTTAAGCAGCTACAAGCTGAATATGACACAAAAGCCTGCCGGTTACCTCGGCTCCTTCATTCTGGGAGTCGGGTTTGCGGCAGGCTGGTCTCCTTGTGTGGGGCCGATGCTCGCATCCATCATTGCACTCGCGGCAACTCGTCATGAATGGTGGTTCTGGCTCATTACCGCTTATGCCAGCGGATTTGCACTGCCTTTTTTTGTCCTGTCCTTGTTCAGCGGTTATACACGGATGATCACAAAATATTCCGGTATCATAATGAAGAGTGGTGGAGCTATCCTGATCCTAACCGGACTGCTGCTTTGGACCGATCGTTTGTTTCAGCTGACGCTCTGGCTACAGAGGCTCGTGCCGGCCTGGATCTAAATTTAAATCCTAGGTGAAGTAATCAATGTTGGACAAAGGAAAATGCTCGAAAATCTGCTCCGAGATAAACTCACGCAGCGCAGTCTGCTGGTCATCCGGGTAAACGTATTTATTTTGTCCCCAGCGCCCCCATTTCGATTTGCGCTTCTCGATGTCCATCTCCAGCTTCGTCTTGGGATAACGTTTCTCGATCACGGCTTTGGCTGTTTTGGTAAACCGATGCTGAATCATCTCAAAGGTCAGGTCGTGCTGGGCTTCCGGCGGAAGTGCTTCTGCCAGCTTGCGCAGCAGTTCGCTGTATCCCTCTTCCCAACCGTCATACCAGATAATAGGGGCGATGATAAAACCGAGCGGATAACCTGCACGGGCAATTTTGCCGGCGGCTTCAATCCGTTCCTCAAAACGGGAAGTGCCTGGCTCGAATTGGCGGATCACATAGTCTGCGTTCACACTGAAACGAATTCGGGTATGCCCTTTATGGTCCAGCTGCAGCAGCGGATCTACATGATGATATTTGGTTACAAAGCGGAGCCGGCCATATTCTTCATTTGCCATAAAAGTAATCAGGTCGGAGAGGGAGCCTGTAATATGCTCCAGTCCGACAGGGTCCGATGTACAAGCCGCTTCAAAACGCGTAATTTCCGGCACTCTCTCGTTAATATAGTTTTTGGCAGCGCCTATAATATCGTCGGTGTTGACGTACACTCGGACATAAGGCTTTGCCCCCAGGGTTGTCTGGAGATAACAGTAATGGCAGTGGCCCATACAGCCTGTAGAAATCGGGATAGCATATTCAGCGGAAGGCTTGGACTGGTCGAATTTTAATGTTTTGCGAATGCCGACAACCAGTGTTCGTTTGGCCATCCGGTACTGCTCCTGTTCGGTGTCACCGGGAAGATTGGTGATCCGGTTGTGGGAGGTCGTCATCCGATATGGAATTTCCTGTGACTTTACCCATTCCATAATACGCTGCCCTTTAGGATAGTTCAGGGCGTCTGGTTCAAAATAAACAAGGTCCGGAACAAACGGCTTTGTAGCTCTGGGTTTTGCTTTTGTCTTTGAACGTTCCAGTACTTCTGTTGACATCGGCGTTGTCCCCTTTCTGGACCAGCATAATTTCAGCTATAGTGTGCCCGTAGGAGACGCAAAGCAAGTCATGCCAAATTTATCGGGATGACTGCAGCAGCTCTGGTCGCCGTGCATAATGCCGTAAGTCTTCGGGTTTATGTAAACCGTACTCGACTTGCCAATTCCTATTGATAACATGTATCATTACTAGAGCAGTTGAACGGTAGTTGTAACGGCGGCAAGCGTTGTATACAAAGAAGAGAGGGAAGCAGATGCCAACGCCCAGTATGGAGGATTATTTGGAGCGGATCTATAAGTTGATCGATGAGAAGGGATATGCAAGGGTATCGGATATTGCCGAAGGCCTGGAGGTGCACCCCTCCTCCGTGACCAAAATGATCCAGAAATTGGACAAGGATGAATACCTGATTTATGAGAAATACAGGGGGCTTATTCTTACACCGAAAGGTAAAAAAACAGGTAAACGGCTCGTTGACCGGCATCATCTGCTGGAGGAGTTCCTGGAAATGATCGGTGTTCATGAAGATAACATTTACAAGGATGTGGAAGGAATTGAGCACCATCTCAGCTGGGATTCCATCACAAGAATTGAGACCCTGGTGGAGTATTTCCGGCGGGACGAGCGTCGAGTTCAGGATTTGCATGAAGTCCATCAGGAGCTGACGAACGAAAACTGACACCATTCATCCAACCTGCATCGTCCATAAGGACTGATGCTTTTTTATGCTGCTTCAGGACGTTACATTGGCATAAAATTCTTGCTTTTCCGCAACAAACCCTCTTTTTTGGCGTCTATCCATTAAGACAGGCCGAAACCAGCAGCTGCTTACCAGGCTGTCTGCTGCGGGCCTGCCAAATCCAAACATGCAGTGGAGGACGACAGGAAATGAAGGGAAACAAATGGTGGATGATGGTGCTGATGCTGCTGCTGTTAGTAACATCGGCTGTACCGCAGGCAAGCGCTGCAGCGAAACAAATTTCCATCTATCTGGATGGAACGCGGCTTGCTTCGGATACTGCGCCGTATATTCTGGCCAAATCAAACGTAACGATGGTGCCGCTTCGCGTCATTAGTGAAGGGCTTGGAGCTAGTGCCTATTGGGATCAGAAATCCCGTACCGTCAACATCTCCGGACAGCAGACAGATCTGACGTTAACTTATGGCAGTAAAATAGCGATGGCGAATGGGAAATCGGTCGCTCTGGACACTGCTGTAGATCTGAAGAACGGCCGTGTTATGGTTCCTATCCGTTTTGTCAGTGAGCAGATGGGCTTACAGGTACTGTGGAATCAAAGTACATACCGGATTGATCTGAACTCGATGTCTGCGGGTACGCCAGAGGTTCCGGGAACGACAACACCTGTACCAAACCTTCCGGCAAACCCGGGTACCGTTGATTCGAGTACAGGCGTGCGCGGAGCATGGATTTCGACGATCAACGGAGACTGGCCGTCCAGTGGTTCAACGGGTAAGCCCGCGGCACAGCAGCAGGATTATATCAATACGCTCGATAAACTGAAAGCTATGGGCATTAATGCAGTTTATGTACAGGTACGTGCCAACTCGGATACGATCTATCCATCAGCCTATGCGCCTTGGGGCAAGTTCCTGACAGGAACTCAAGGCAAGGATCCAGGTTATGATCCGCTCGCTTTTATGATCCAGGAGACGCACAAGCGGGGCATGCAGTTCCATGCCTGGTTTAATCCGTTCCGGGCGAGTACAACGACCAGTACGGCTGCTCTTGCCAGCAGCCATGTAGCGAAGGCGCATCCCGAATGGATCGTGAACGCGGGCAATCAGCTGTATATTAATCCGGGAATTCCAGCTGCGCGTCAGTATATTATTGACAGCATTATGGAAGTGGTAAAGGGTTATGATATTGACGGCGTTCATATGGATGACTATTTCTATCCGTCCAATGCGGCATTTGCAGACAGTGCGGCATATGCGGCATACAATACAGGACGCTTCAGTACTTTGGCGGACTGGCGCCGGGATAATATCAACCAGTTCGTTCAGCAGCTGGGACAAGCCGTTCATCAGGTGAAGCCTGCTGTTCAGTACGGCATCAGTCCATTCGCGGTCTGGCGCAACAAATCGGTGGATCCTACCGGTTCAGATACCAAGGCAGGAATTACTACCTATGACAGTATGTATGCTGATGTACGGACATGGGTGAAGCAGGGCTGGATCGATTATGTGATGCCGCAGGTGTATTGGAGCATCGGCTATGCGCCTGCAGATTATGCCAAGGTCGTTGCCTGGTGGGTTCAGGAAGTAAAGGGTACGAAGGTACAGCTGTATATCGGCCATGCGGCCTACAAGGTCGGAGCTGCGAATGAGGCAGCTAATGGCTGGAGTAAACCAACGGAGTTGATCAGCCAGCTGAGTCTAAATGGAAAATATCCCGAGATTGGCGGCGATGTCTTCTTTAGTGCACAGCACCTGATCAAGAACCCGCTGGGAGTGTCTGAATTAATTCGCTTATATTATGCCTATGGGCTTGGATTTTCGTCTTAAGGAAGTTGGAACTAATTTAATATCATAAAGTCATAATGAAAGCCCCTTTCTCATACATAGACTGTACAGCGGTCTGCGGAAGAGAAGGGGGTTTTTGTCATGCTGATTAATGCTGTATTCGAAGGCGGCGGGGTTAAAGGCATTTCATTGGTTGGTGCCGTGAAAGCGGCTGAACAGGAGGGGGTGACTTATCACCGGCTGGCAGGAACCTCTTCGGGTTCGATCGTGGCTGCTCTGATATCTGCCGGTTACAGCGCAGATGAAATGAAGGACGTGATCGAGCGCACGCCGTTGATCTCCTTGCTGCGACGTTCCAAATGGTTTGATACACCCTGGATCGGTCCCGTAGCACGTATACTGCTTAAGAAGGGTTTATATTCAGGAGAAGCGCTGGAGTACTGGGTCAAAGGGCTGCTGCGTGCCAAGGGCATAAGAACCTTCGGTGATTTGCCTCCGGGCCGACTGCAGATTATTGCTTCCGATATCACGAACGGCAAAATCCTTATTCTGCCTCAGGACCTGGTCCGCTTCGGTATGGAGCCTGACAAATTCGAGGTTGCGAAGGCGGTACGGATGAGCAGCAGCATTCCTTATTTCTATGATCCCGTCATGCTCAGACTGCCGCCCAATCAGCGGCGTGGGGTGAGCTTTGCCGATCAGTTTGTGTACGTGGTGGACGGGGCGCTGCTCAGCAATTTCCCGCTCTGGCTCTTCGACCGTGACCAGCTGGATTCTACAGGGCGGCTGATCCCGACGGTCGGCTTTCAGCTTGTCGGCAAGCAGTCCGGGCAGCGGGCCCGTATCCGCGGACCTGTCAGCATGCTGCAGGCCATGGTCGATACGATGCTGTCCGCCCACGATGAGCGTTACATTGAGCAGACGAACCGCTACCGCACGATCAAGATTCCGGGGCTCGGAATCCGCACGACGCAGTTCGATATTTCATCTGCGGATCAGCAGCGGCTGTTCGAGTCAGGTCTTCGGGCAGGCAGCGAATTTTTCGGCAAGTGGAGCACTAAGGTATATTATGATCACTTTACGAAGCACAGCCCGATTTTTCAGGATGATAAAATAAAGCCGCTGGTCAAAATATAACAACTAGGCTTCCCAAAACGGTCGGAATAACCGGGGAAGCCTCTTTGATGCGCTGTGCCTGATATGGCAAATCTGGAAACGGGTATAAAAATAACCGGCCGGGCAAGAAGAACTTGCCGTAACCGGTTATCGTGTCCGTTAGATTAATGATACTTGGGAATATTATCGTCCTCTTGTTTGCCTTTATGTCCTTCAATCACATAGAATGGATACTCCTTGCGGCGTTTGGACGCGGAGGACGAGGTTTTGCGGGACTCGGCAACCTTGGCCATGGTGCGGGCGGACGGCTTCACCTTAGGCTGTTTGCTTCGTCCTCTGGAAGGCGGATACTTGTAAAGCAGGAACACGACGGCTAATAACACGACGGGTATTATCAGTGTGGTTAAGAATTGGGGAGAATCAATCAAACCAATAACAGCCAGAATGATGCTTCCCCAAAAAATGACTGCCTGCCTTATCATCGCATCTCATCCTTTCACGGGATCCAGTATCGTTCTTCCGGAGTTCTGTTCTACCGGGGACTGCTCCAGCTGGGCGTCCAGCTCGCGCATCCGGTTGAAGGAAGCGATCGATACCTCCACTTGGTCGTTAGTAGGTTCTTTGGTAGTCAACAGCTGAAGCCACAGCCCGGGATATCCGAGATAACGGAGGACCGGAATGTCGCGCATGGAATTAGTAATCTTCAGGAATTCAAACGATATTCCCAGTACGACAGGCAGCAGCAGAATACGCTGGCCTACCCGCTCCCATAAGCTGTCATACGTAAACAATGAATAGACAAGGATGCCGATGATTACGGTCAACATGATAAAACTGCTGCCGCAGCGGTAATGGAGACGGCTGTACTTCTGCACATTCTCGGGGGTCAGCTCTTCTCCCGCCTCAAAGGCACTGATCACCTTATGCTCGGCGCCGTGATACTGGAAGAGGCGTTTAACCATCGGCGTCAGAGAGATCATATACAGATAAAAGAGCAGGAGGATCAGCTTGATAACACCTTCGACGATGTTATGCAGGAACTGGCTCTTGAAGACGCTGCCGAAGAGCAGGTTTTCTACAAAAACCGGGACCAGCGTAAGAACCAGCTTGCCGAAGATAAAAGAAAGGATGCCGACAGCTGCAACTCCGATGATCATCGTCAGACTCCAGCGTGATTCTTCCTTCTCTTTCTGCTTGGCGCGTTCTTCCGGCTCCAGTTCATCATCCGCATACGACTCTGCAGCGTAATTCAGATGTCTCGTACCTTTGGCACTGGAATCTATGATACTGACAATACCGCGCAGGAGCGGAATTTTACGTAACTTCTGGACCCATGCCTTATCCTGCCGCGGCACTTCGAGGAATGTAATTTCCCGGTTCTTCCTTCGTACGGCTGTGACATTGACATGCTTGCCGCCGAACATAACCCCTTCGATGACCGCCTGACCGCCGTAGCTGACGGGTTTTGACGTTTCAGACAACAACTTCACCTTCCGTTCTTGGAATGAATGCGTACTTTCTACTACTATTGTATCGAATTTTGCAGCTGATTTCTAGTTTTAGGATATATCCCCTGTCCGGATTGAATGGCAATTTAGGAAATGCGCATACTAGCTATCATCTACTTGGCCTTATTACGATCCAGACAGCTGTCTTCAGGCCAGAAGGGGGAGCATTTATGAGTCAGATCAATCAAAGTGCCAGAACGAATCCGGTTGCTTTTGCCTTGGAACTTGGCTTTTTTGCAGGTTTGATATGGGGAACCATCCGCTGGTTTTTTTATGTACTGCACTTTACTGTCGTTGAACCGGGATTCCTGGCCGAACCTTTCTTCAAGCATCAATTCATCAAAAGCGGAGCAGGCCATCTGCTCGGCCTCCTGTTTTTTATTGCATTTTCTGTCATAGCCTCTCTGCTGTATACCGCACTGTTTCGGAAGTTCAAAGGGCCGGCAGGAGGGTTTGTGTACGGTATCTTTTGGTGGGTCATTCTATTTGTGCTGCTGGGTGCAAAAGGCGGGATGATGCGGCCGCTGAACCGCCTGACCTGGGATACAATTACTTCGGAATTTTGTGTTTTTCTGCTGTGGGGCCTGTTTATTGGCTATACGGTAGCTACCGAGTTTACAGACGAAAGAGTAAGGGAACCGGAAAAGGCAGGGAGCCTATCTTAAAAAAGCTTCTCAACCGTGTTGTGCCATGGTAAAATAGCATTTGGTTATTTGCGTATAGTAACCTTGCTATATGCGCTTTTCGATACCGTAATGACGCGGAAAGAAGGAATGAACCGATGGAAAACAAGCGAGTGATCAAACTGCGCCAGGCTTTGGCAGATCGTAAACTGCGCGCCATGTTGGTCGTCAGTCCCATCAACCGCCGATATTTGAGCGGGTTTACCGGCTCGGCGGGGTATGTGCTTATTACGGAGAACGATAGCTATCTGTTGACAGATTTCCGTTATATGACGCAGGCGCCGGAACAGGCGAAGGGGTTCAAGGTCGTTGAACACGCTTCGAATGTGATGGATACGGTTAAAGAAATTCTGGACGGGCAGCAAATCCGCGAAGTGGGTTTTGAACAGGATAATGTTACTTTTGGTACCTACCAGTCCTATAAGGAACGCCTTGCTCCAATTGATATGGTGCCGGTATCGGGTATCGTGGAGCAGATCCGTATGTTCAAAGATGACGAAGAACTCGCGGTTATGCAGCGTGCTGCTGACCTGGCAGATGCGACTTTCGAGCACATTCTGGGTTTCATTAAGCCTGGGGTTACAGAACGTGAACTGGACCTCGAAATGGAATTCTTTATGCGCAAGCAGGGTGCGACCTCTTCCTCGTTCGATACGATTGTTGCGTCCGGGGAGCGTTCAGCGATGCCTCACGGTGTGGCCAGCAGCAAGAAGGTACAAGCCAACGAGCTGATCACCTTTGACTTTGGCGCACTACTTGACGGCTACTGTTCTGACCTCACGCGCACGGTTGCTACTGGAAATCCGGTCCCGCAGCTGCGTGAAATTTATGACATCGTGCTGGAAGCACAGCTACATACGCTGGAGCATATCAAGCCGGGAATGACAGGCCGCGAAGCTGATGCCCTTGCCAGAGACATTATCACCCGTCATGGTTATGGCGAACAGTTCGGGCATAGTACAGGCCACGGACTGGGCATGGAAGTGCATGAGTCTCCAAGGCTGTCCAAACTTAGTGATGACATTCTGAAGCCGGGTATGGTTGTAACGGTTGAACCGGGAATTTACCTGCCTGGTCTTGGCGGTGTACGGATCGAGGATGACATCGTCATTACAGAATCTGGCATTACTGTCCTGACGCATTCCAGCAAGCAGTTTACTGTGGTATAAGAGCCATCAAGCAACACGAAAACAAGCATTCATGATCCTGTAGGAGGGGTTTTTTCAGTGATTAACGTTAACGATTTCAAAACAGGCCTGACCGTAGAGGTTGACGGCGACATCTTTACAGTTCTTGATTTCCAGCACGTAAAACCAGGTAAAGGTGCTGCATTCGTGCGCTCCAAGCTCAAAAATCTGCGTAACGGCAATACCGTTGAACGCACGTTCCGTGCCGGCGAAACGATCGGCCGCGCGCAGATCGAGAACCGTGGTGTATCTTACCTGTACGCGAGCGGTCAAGAGCATACCTTTATGGACAACGAAACTTACGATCAATTCAGCCTGACCAGCGACCAGCTGGAATGGGAATTGAATTTCCTCAAAGAGAACATGAACGTTCACATCGTCAGCTACCAGGGTGAAATCCTGGGTATCAACCTGCCTACCAGCGTTGAGCTGAAGGTTGTTGAAACAGAGCCAGGCGTAAAAGGTAATACGGCTCAAGGCGCCCTGAAAAGCGCTAAAGTTGAAACAGGCCTGAATGTTCAGGTTCCTCTGTTCATCAACGAAGGCGACGTACTGCTGGTCGATACACGCGACGGCAAGTATATCTCCCGTGCTTAATAGCCCCATGAACAATGATAATCCCTGCCGCATTTTTGCGGGAGGGATTTTTTGTGCTGCCAACCCCGCCGTAATGGCACTTTTGAAAAAAAGGGATGGATGATGCAGTTCTTTCGTATTATACTGTACTAAAGCATGTGAGGTTACAGGCAGGAACAAGCTTGGACAGAGCAGCAATTTGCACCTTTTCGTATGCAGCTGCCTAAGATGGAAGGGCGCAAAACGCGTAGAAGAAAGAGCACAAGTGAGGAGTGAGCTGGCGTTGTCTTTGTATGTGATGAAATTTGGAGGCAGTTCGGTTGGGGATACAGAACGGATGAAACGTGTCGCCAAGCGGATTGCAGAGAAACAGGACGAGGGACATCAATGCGTGGTGGTTGTATCTGCAATGGGAGATACAACAGACGAGCTGATTGACCAGTCCAAGCTGTTGAATGAAAATCCACCCGCCAGGGAAATGGACATGCTGATGGTCAACGGAGAACAAATCTCGATGGCCCTGCTCTCCATGGCGATTCATAATCTCGGGCGTGACGCTATTTCGTTCACAGGCTGGCAGGCCGGCTTCCGGACGGAGGCTGTTCACGGTAAAGCCCGCATTACAGACATCCATCCGGAACGGGTGAAGAAAGCGCTCGGCGAGGGCAAGATTGTCATTGTTGCCGGATTCCAGGGGATGACAGATGAAGGTGAGATTACAACCTTGGGACGCGGCGGTTCCGATACGACGGCAGTCGCCCTGGCGGCAGCAATCGATGCAGACTTCTGCGAAATCTACACGGATGTAGACGGAATTTATTCCACAGATCCGCGGATCGTCAAGAATGCACGCAAGCTGAAGGAAATCTCTTACGATGAAATGCTGGAACTGGCAAACCTGGGGGCCGCAGTGCTGCACCCGAGGGCGGTGGAATATGCCAAGCATTCAGGAGTTCCCCTGATTGTACGGTCCAGCTTTAACTATAATGAAGGTACGGTTGTGAAGGAGGAAGCAGTCATGGAACAGGGAGTCGTAGTCAGCGGGATTGCCTATGATAAGAACGTAGCACGCATCAGCATTTTGGGAGTCGCAGATCATCCGGGTGTCCTGGCCCGAGTTTTTGGTTCTTTGGCTGCGCATCAGATCGATGTAGATATCATCGTGCAAAGCGGCGGTCAGAATGGGGAAGCGGACTTCTCCTTCACCGTAGGGCTATCTGATCGTGAACGTGCGATCGAGGTGCTGAACAAGACCCGTGATGAACTGCCTTTCCGGGATATTACGTTCGAGGACAATCTTGTCAAAGTATCTATCGTCGGTGCCGGTATGGTCAGCCATCCAGGCGTTGCAGCCCAGATGTTTGATGTGATTTCGGATCAAGGGGTCAATATCAAGATGGTCAGTACCTCCGAGATCAAGGTCTCCTGTGTCATTGAAGGCGGTAAGCTTCAGGAAGTGATTCGCGCCCTGCACACCGCTTACAATCTAGATACGGAGGAGCAGGCATTCGTTGGAGGTCCGGAGACTCGCCGGTAATTGAATACTTCTATTTAAATGTGAGAGAAAGAGGCTGTCCCCGAGGGGACGGCCTTTTTTTGTTTTACTGCAGACTGCTAATCTATCATTTTCTCCGGAGAAACGGAATGAAAAGGTGACCGTGCTGCATATCTATCAAAAGACATCATTCGGTCAAAGGAGGAAAAGTAATCATGGACAAGTTTGTAGGGAGCATGGCGCTGCTCCGAATGCTATCCGGTTGTGCCGAGATTATCGCGGCAATCTGGATGCTGAAGCTGAATCAGGTGGATAAGGCACTGGCTGTCAACTCGGCACTTGCATTTGTGGGGCCGTGCATCTTGGTGCTGACTACGGGTATTGGCCTGGCAGGGATGGCAGATCGTCTTTCCTGGGACAAGATCGGCCTGATCGGCTGCGGGGTCGCTCTACTCTTATTCGGGATTTTAAAGAAATGATAGATTACCGGTCTAAACGTGACTTTCCTGCATACACATAGGGTATACGAAGGACAACTAGGGGGCTTGGTTATGAGGCTGCATTGGCTGGAGCTGTTTCCCGACCTATTGCAGAGAATGCTTAGATCGCTTCCTGATGAGAGGTTTACCGCTCTTGAGGAAGTCCGGATAAGGGAAGGCAGGGCTCTTGAGATTAATACGGGCGGTGACAGCTATTTTGTAACTCCTGACGGTGAATTGACATCAGAGGAGAACAAGGCGTACAAGCCAGGCAGGGAGGATACCTACCGGCTTCTGGACACCATCAGTAACCACTCTCTGTATACGATGGAAGAGGAACTGCGTAAAGGCTTTATCACCCTTCCGGGAGGGCATCGGGTAGGGCTGGCCGGCAGGACGGTCCTTAGCGGAGGAGCTGTAGAACATCTGAGGGACATTAGCAGCTTTAATGTCAGAATTGCCCGTGAACTGCCTGGTATTGCCGATAATATTCTGCCATTTCTATGGGACGAGTCTGGCGGGCGATTACACCACACATTGATTTTGTCGCCACCTCAGCAGGGGAAGACAACGCTGATCCGGGATTTGGCCCGTCAGATCAGCACAGGCACGGGATACGAAGATGGGGCAAATCCCTTTGCCCGCGGGCAGAAGGTCGGCATCGTGGATGAACGCTCAGAAATTGCGGGCAGTCATAAGGGAGTGCCCGGGTTTGATGTCGGTCCACGGACGGATGTCATGGACGGATGTCCCAAGGCGGAGGGCATGATGATGATGATTCGTTCAATGTCTCCGGAAGTTCTGATCGTGGATGAGATTGGGCGAACGGAAGATGCTTATGCTGTGCAGGAAGCCATGCAGGCTGGCATTTCGGTCATAGCGACAGCTCATGGCCGGGAATTGGCCGAGCTGTCGCGGAGACCAGCTTTCTCGCCTATGCTCAGTCAGGAGCTGTTCCAGCGCTATGTTCTTCTGCAGCGCAAGGGGAGTGTTATCAGCTTCAGAGTAGCTGACGCCAAGCAGCGGATGATGATCATCCCGGATGTTTCCCGAAAGGGGAGGGATAGACATGCTTAAGATGACAGGAGCGCTGCTCGTGATGTTGGCTGCTACGCTGGGCGGATGGTATCAGGCAGGTCTGTATGCCCGGAGGCCGCGTCAGATCCGTGAGCTGATCACCGCACTGCAGAGACTGATGACGGAGATCAATTATGGCTTTACACCGCTTCCTGAAGCTATGTCCAAGATGGGCCATCAGCAGCGTGAGCCGCTGCGAAGCCTCTTTCATCGGGCTGCCAGGCTGATGGAACCCGGTACGGGCAAAAGCGCGCAGGACAGCCTGCATCAAGCCATCGAGGAATGCTGGGGCGCTACGGCAATGAAGCAGCCGGAGAAGGAAGCGCTCCGCCAGCTTGGATTCAGTCTTGGCACCAGCGACCGGCAGGACCAGCTGAAGCACGTATCACTGACCATACAGCAGTTATCCCTTGAAGAGACGGCAGCGCTTGCCGATCAGCAGCGTTACGAGAAGATGTGGAGAAGCCTTGGGATGCTCTGTGGTGCATTAGTCGTCATTTTGATCTTTTAGCGGGGTGCCAACGATGAACCTTGAAGTAAACGCGATTTTTCAAATTGCGGGGATCGGCATCATTATCGCCATGATTCATACCGTTCTGAAGCAGATGGGCAAGGAGGATATGGCCCATTGGGTCACAGTAATCGGATTTGTCGTCGTCCTGTTTATGGTCGTCAGGCTGCTCGATAGTCTCCTCCAGGAGATAAAGTCGATATTTTTGTTCCAGTGAACTCTGTAAGTAGGTGGTCTCTATGGAGATGATTCAAGTGATCGGCCTCGGGCTGATAGCTACCGTGCTCATCCTGGTCGTCAAGGAACAGAAACCGATGTTTGCCTTCCTGATTGCTGCTGCGACCGGCATTCTGATATTCCTTATGCTGGTAGGCAAAATTGGCTCTGTGGTGGAAGTGTTGGAACGGATCGCGGAATCGTCAGGCATTGACCTGATATATCTGAAGACGGTGCTCAAAATTATCGGTATTGCCTACATCGCCGAATTTGGTGCACAGGTGGTCAAAGATGCCGGGCAGGACAGCATTGCTTCCAAGATAGAGCTGACCGGGAAAGTGCTGATCATGGTGCTAGCGATACCCATCATCAGTATCATTATTGAAACGGTGATGAAGCTGATGCCCACATAGTTCCGCATAGAGATAAACGGGGCTTGAACTGCCGCGAGCAAACCGGGAAGGAGCGTAGAAATGAAGCGATTGCGCAGATGGTGGACAGCCTGGCATATACGCTTGTTATCAAGCCTGCGGCCGGCTGCCGACCGCCGCGCTCCGCAGGTCCGGCTTGATTCAAAGCCCGGGATCAGCTGTACAAGCCTGCTCGTGCTGGTGATCTGCTTCTGGCTGGCCGGCACGGCTCCAAGTCTAGCGGACGACCCAGCGAAGCCGCCAATGGATCAGTGGGTGAAGCAGCAGGCTGACCTTCTGCCAAAGGATGAGGTTGAGCGCTATTGGGACGGCTTGATGAAACAATACGGCGGCTTCTTCCCCGATGGCTCGGTACCCTCGTTTATGGACATGCTCCTTCCCGGCGGGCACGGTTTCAGCCTGCAGTCGGTTTTCTCGGCGATCGGCTCCATTCTGCTGCATGAAATTTTGTATAATGGCAAGCTGCTGGTAACCATCGTGATGCTAAGTATTATGAGTATGATTCTGGAAACGCTCCAGACAGCTTTCGAGCGTAATCAGGTCAGCAAAATCGCTTATTCCTTGTGCTACATGGTTATTATCGTCATTGCAATTAACAGCTTTAATGTAGCCATCGGCTACGCCAAAGACGCCATCAACGACATGATCAATTTTATGATGGCGATGGTGCCTCTCCTCTTTACACTGCTGGCTTCCATGGGCAATATCGTTACCGTCTCGGTGACGCACCCGCTTATTGTGTTCATGATCAACATGGTCGGGACGACCATCCATATCGTTGTCTTTCCGCTCATGTTTTTCTCGGCCGTTCTGCATCTGGTCAGTTCGATCTCTACCAAGTACAAGCTGACCTCGCTTGCCAATCTGCTGCGAAACGTTAGTGTAGGTCTGCTGGGTGTCATGCTGACCATCTTCCTGGGTGTAATTTCTGTACAAGGATTGACCGGATCGGTGACAGACGGAGTGACGATCCGGGCGGCAAAGTATGTAACCGGAAGCTTCGTCCCTGTGGTCGGCAAGGCGCTTGCTGATGCGACCGACACGGTCCTCTCCGCTTCCCTGCTGGTGAAGAATGCGGTTGGCTTGGCAGGTGTACTGATACTCCTCTTCCTTTGCGCGTTTCCGGCACTCAAAATCCTGACGCTCGCTCTGATTTACAAGATCACGGCAGCGGTCATGCAGCCCATGGGAGACACGCCAGTCGTAGAATGTCTTGAGGCCATCGGCAAAAGTATGGTATTTGTATTTGCTGCACTTGCCGCAGTGGGTCTGATGTTTTTCCTCGCAGTGACCATTCTGCTGACTGCAGGCAATCTGACCGTCATGCTCAGGTGAAGGGGGGGGGAGAGATGGAATGGCTCAGCGGATGGCTGAAGGAGCTGATTCTGATCGTCATGCTTGCTGCCTTCGTAGATCTGATGCTGCCAAGCAAGTCTATGGAGCGTTATGTCAAGCTGGTATTAAGCCTGCTGATCCTGCTTACCTTGCTCACGCCTGTTGTTAAACTGCTGAGTGCAAATCCGGCTGCGAAGCTGCAGGAGACGTTCCAGGCGATGACACGGGGGGGCAGTCTTGACGGAAAAGCTCCGACACTGGAGCAGGTGCTGGCGGATGGGAAAAAGCTAAGACAGCAGCAGGATCATCAGGCTCTGCAGTGGGCTGGCGAACAAATGGCACAGCAAATGAAGGAGCAGATCAGCCAAGAAACGGGCATTATGGTCCAATCTGTTCAGATTGGCATTCGGGACGGGAGCAGCATTTCGCAGGATGGCAGCAGTCAAGCGGCTCAGCCGGATGTTCAGTCAGTCACTGTATTGCTGGGCCCTCCCCGAGATCCTGCAGGTGAAAAGCCGCCGGATTCTAATAAGAACGACTCTCCGAGAGAAATCAGGGTTGATCCTGTTGCAAGTGTCCATGTTCAGCTGGGCAAAGATGCGGAAGATTCCGGAATGACCAGGACAGGCCACGGACCGGGTACCGAACAGCTGGCTGACAGCGCTGTTTCCGTTCAGGCTGATGAAGCGCAAGTGAAAAGCATCATTGAACTGGTCCATTCGCGCTGGAGTATTGAGAAGTCCAAAATAGATATTCGCCAGAGTACTTCAGAATCAGGAAAAATGTAATAAGGGGGGGAGAATCCGTGGGGAAATTGACGGAATGGCTTGGCAAGCTAGCTGGCGGAAACGGGCCGAAGCGTACCCATGTGCTGCGCTGGCTAATTATTCTTGGTTTGCTGGGCGTGGCCATTATGCTTCTCAATTCCTTCGTGAATGTTAAAAAGATCGATCCCGAAAATGTCGGGAGGGAGCCGCCAGGCACACTGGCACCTGCCGAACAGGCTTCCACTGCTTCATCAGGGGGCGGGGGAGACTCCTCTTTTGCCAGTATCGAGAATGCCTTCGAGAGCAGCATGAAGCAGATGCTGGAACAAATTGTCGGTGTAGGAACAGTGGATGTTATGGTCACTGTTGATTCGACAGAAGAAATTGTGGTTCAACGCAATGTCAAGGACAGCCAGGAGCAAACAGAGGAAAGTGATTCCAATGGGGGTAAGCGGAACAGCACGCAGTTTACCCGGGACGGAGAAATCGTCACCTATGAATCCTCGGGCAGTCAGACTCCAATCGTCACCAAGCGGATTAAACCGAAGGTTCGCGGAGTACTCGTGGTTGCCAAGGGTGCCGAGAATCCGGTCGTCAAGCAGCTGATTGTGGATGCGGTAGAGAAAGGGCTGAACGTGCCAGCCTATCGTGTGTCAGTAGTGCCTCGGAAGCAGCAGTAACGGCCAAGTGCCGATATTTTAAAGTGTTGGGGAGGAAATGACGGTATGAATAACAAAAGACAAACAATCTGGCTGGTATCGATGCTCAGTCTGATGGTGGTTCTTTCGGCGTATTATCTGTTCACAGAGGATTCAGGACCAGCCAAAACACCGGTAGCGGGCAGTCAGCAGCAGGACACGAAAGCCGGTGCAGCGGGCCAGGCAGGAGATAAGGAGTCGGCAGACGGTCTTGTGGTGAACGAGGTAGTAACCGGTGACGCGGCAGAAGAGGCAAGCGGAGAAAGTGACAGCGGAGCTGCAGACAAATCCCAGGCTTCTTCAGACAGCGAGGGTCAGAAGGCGCCCGCTCAAGAACCGGCGAATACAGACCCTGGCAAAGCAGACTCCAAGGATTCGTCCCAGCAGTCCGAAGATTCGACCAGCAGTTCTGCTTCCGGCGCAGGTGACAAGGAAACGGCAGCCGACGCAAAAGACCAGGCAGCGGCCGGGGGGGCGAAAACAGATGATCAGGTGCTGAAGGAGCTGGAAGACGACAACGCGGCCAAGCCGGTAACAGCTTCCGCAATTGATCAATATCTATTCGAGCGCGACCAAAGCTATAATGAGAAAACCGAAGAGCTGAGCGCGGCGATGGCCGACATGTCCAAAAATCCGGAAGACTCGGCCAAAGTAGAAAAGGAACTGCAGGCTCTGGAAGAGAAGCAGTCCAAAATTACAAATATCGAAGAAGAGCTGAAGCAAAAGTATGCTAACGCAGTCGTACGTGAAGAAGCCAATGAGAAATACAACGTCGTTGTCATCAGCGACAAGCTGGATGCCAAGCAGGCTGTAGGTATTATCGATCTGGTCATCAAAGAATTAAAAGTACCTCAGGACAAAATCAGTGTCCAGCATGTCAAGGAAAATAGTAAATAATAAATAAATTGCCTTCCCGGAGCGGATTTGCAGCCGGGGAGGCTGCTTTTTTATGACCAAGTGATAAAATAAATTTTGCAGTAATTTCACATATTTCGTATAATGCAGAATGAATGTCGTATTAGACAGCGGCTCAGCTGCCTTTTTCGGTGCGAGCATGACTGTGTGACGCGCTTGTCCATTTACTAAACCAGGGACAGGCTGCAATAGAATCAGTACGGCCCGGACGGTGAACGGTCATCAGGTCAGGGACGTTGCACGAAACCAACCTGTCCAGCTGCTGATTGACTGGCCTGAATTGTCTATGCGATCAGGGCCGCCAGGGGCGACGGCAGAACTTGAAGGAGTGAACATGTTCATGTTTAAGTTGAGTGAAATTAAAGAACTGATCAAGCTGTTGGATGAAACATCCGTACACGAGCTTGAGATTGAGAATGAAGGATCCCGCCTGACCATTCGTAAGCCAGGCAAAACCGAAGTTGTCAGCGTACAGGCGATCCAGCCGGCACCGGCTGCCATTGCAGCTCCAGCTGCTTACCCGGCCTCCGTACCTTCAGCTGAACCGGTACCGCAGGCAGAACCCAGCAACTTACATAAAATTCTGTCTCCGATGGTAGGTACTTTCTACAGTGCTTCTTCTCCGGATAACCCTCCGTTCGTTAAAGTGGGCTCCAAGGTCGGTGAGAAGACAACCGTATGCATCATCGAAGCGATGAAACTGATGAATGAGCTGGAAGCTGAAGTCAAAGGTGAGATCGTCGAGGTACTGGCTGAGAACGGTCAGCTCGTAGAATACGGTCAGCCGCTGTTTCTGGTAAAGCCGGAGTAATCAGACTTTAGAACAGCGTGTGTCTGTCACTCCAAAGGAGGATATACAATGAAATTTCATAAAATATTAATTGCGAACCGCGGCGAAATTGCGGTTCGCATTATTCGTGCCTGCCGTGAGATGAATATTTCAACGGTGGCCGTATATTCGGAAGCGGATAAGGATTCCTTGCATGTTCGACTCGCTGACGAGGCTTATTGCATCGGGCCTACCTTATCCAAAGACAGTTATCTGAATTTCACAAATCTGATGAGTGTTGCAACCCTGACGGAATGTGATGCTATTCATCCAGGTTACGGGTTCCTGGCCGAGAACGCAGATTTCGCAGAAATCTGCAACTCCTGCAATATCGCCTTCATCGGTCCTTCTCCGGAAGCCATCAACAAGATGGGCGACAAGGCTGTTGCCAAGCAGACGATGAAGGATGCTGGCGTTCCGGTCATTCCGGGTTCGGACGGGTTGGTTGACAGTCTGGATGAAGCGGTTATGATCGCGCGTGATATCGGTTATCCGGTCATTATCAAGGCTACTGCCGGCGGTGGCGGTAAAGGAATCCGGATCGCGGAAGACGAGGATATGCTGGTCCAGCAGATTACGACTGCCCAGCAGGAAGCGGAGAAGGCTTTCGGGAATGCAGGCGTTTATCTGGAGAAATATTTGACGGGCATGAAGCATGTTGAAATTCAGATCATTGCTGACCAGCATGGTCATGCCGTTCACCTGGGCGAGCGAGACTGCTCGATTCAGCGCCGTCGTCAGAAGCTGATTGAGGAAGCACCATGTCCGGTGTTGAATGAAGAGATTCGTCAGCGGATGGGTGAAGCTGCTGTGCGTGCAGCTCTGGCGGTAGAGTACTCCGGCGCAGGCACCCTGGAATTTCTGCTGAGCCCGAACGGGGAGTTCTATTTTATGGAAATGAACACTCGGATTCAGGTAGAGCATCCCGTAACAGAGATGATTACTAATGTTGACCTGATTCAGGAAATGATCTCCGTGGCGGAGGGCAATCCGTTGTCGTTCACCCAGGAAGAGGTTACTTTCCAGGGCTGGGCTATTGAATGCCGGATCAATGCAGAGGATCCAAGCCGTAACTTTATGCCGGCACCAGGAAAAATCGGCTTTTATTTGCCGCCGGGCGGACCAGGAGTGCGGGTAGACAGCGCTGCTTATCCGGGATACAGCATCCCTCCGTTCTACGATTCCATGATCGCAAAGCTAATCGTATGGGCGCCTACAAGAGAAGAAGCTGTCGCCAAGATGAAGCGTGCATTGGCTGAGTTCGCGGTCGAAGGAATTCCGACCACCATTCCTTTCCACCAGAAGCTGCTGGAGCATCCTTCGTTTATCAAGGGTGATTTCGATATCAAATTTCTCGAGGAGAACGAGATTTAAGAGGCATATCCGCCTTGTTTGTCATAATGTTACCCAAATGATATAGTATGAATAATAAGTGCGCTTGTCTCTCCAGCGCACCGCCGCAGAGCGACACGAAACTTATATTCCGAAAGGTGTGGATGGGTATGAGCTCATTGCCAACAGAATTTGAACGGACAGACATCGGGGAGATCCAGATTGCACCCGAAGTCATTGAGATTATTGCCGGCCTGGCTACGGTGGAAGTGAATGGCGTTGCAGGAATGAGCGGCGGATTCGCGGGCGGATTCGCGGAGCTTCTCGGCCGCAAAAATTTGTCCAAAGGCGTAAAGGTGGAAGTAGGTCAACGCGAAGCGGCTGTCGATGTCTCGGTCATTATCGAATATGGCAACCGTCTTCCGGAAGTGGCTACTGAAATCCAGCGTAATGTGAAACGCTCCATTGAGAATATGACAGGTTTGACCGTAGTTGAAGTGAACGTCCATATCCATGATGTTCAATTCAAGAACGCGGAGAGAACGGAAGAGATTGATCAAACCGGCCGGGTGAAATAAGAGTATGACACGTAAAACCCCCGACGCTTCAAGTCGAGGGTTTACTCTATATTACAAGGAGGCTGTGCTGTTGTGGCTAAAATACTAGACAGGCTTCTGCTGTTCATCTACAGCTTAAGTATCGGAATCCTATCCGTTGTCGCCATCCTCCTCTTGAGCGGAGCCATGCCTTATGAGATCAGCCTTCAAGAGGAACAGAATCTATGGATAGCAGCTATTGTAGTCGCTGCGGTGCTCTTCATCCTCAGTCTCCGTTTCTTCTATATTTCTGTCCGTCGTGACCGAGCTTCGCTGCCCTCCATTGATCAGCGCACGGAGTTTGGCGATATCCAGATTTCGATGGAAACGGTAGAGAATCTGTGTCTGAAGGCTGCTTCCAAATTCCGCGGCCTGCGGGATGTCAAAGCCCGGGTGCGGGTTGTTGAATCCGGTCTTGAGATTCTGATTCGCGCGGTTGTGGACGGGGAAGGATCCATCCCGTCTCTGACTTCCGATGTTCAGAAGGGCGTGCATGATTATGTTGGTGAGATCACAGGTATCCCGGTTTCCGATGTATCCGTGTATATCGCCAATCTGGCACAATCGCCCAGCTTCAAGAGCCGTGTGGAATAGAGGTGATCTTTCCGGATGCTGTGGAGAGAAATATGGGATAATTATAAAGGCCGGATTTTCGGCATAGCAGGCGGCGTTTTTTTAGGCTTTATTTACTTGCTGTACGGTTTTTGGGATATGTTGTTCTTTGCACTTGTGGTGTTCATAGGATATACGCTTGGCAGACGGAGTGACCATAAACTCGCATCTCTCTTCTCTTGGAGAGAATGGGGGAACTGGCTCAATGACCGCTGGCGGCCTTTTAAATGAACCCTGTGATATGCGTTCTCCAAAACAAGAGAGTCAGCCTCGTGACGCCGATTTTTTGGAGGAGCGTACACAGGTTTTTTTATGGCTGAATCCGTGCAGGACTGGTTTGACAATACTAATTCAATCAATAGGTAAAAATGTAGGAGGCATCACATGAAAAGACGTCTGGCAAGGGAAATCGCAGTGCAGAGCTTGTATCAAATGGAAATGAACGAAGTAGGCGCGGCGGAAGCCGTAGAAATGCTGCTGACAGAAGCAGCTGAGGATAACGAGGCAGAGATTGTTATTAAAGATGTACCGGCCATGAGAAGTTATGTGCTGGAACTGGTTCAGGGCACTTCGGAACACAAGGAAGCCATTGACGGGCTGCTGACGGATTATCTGAAGGGCTGGCAGATGAGCCGCCTTTCTCGTGTGGACCGTCAGATTTTGCGGATGGGCGCTTTTGAAATGATCTTCCGTGAGGATGTGCCAGCCAAAGTCGCCGTCAATGAAGCCATTGAATTATCCAAACATTTCGGAACTGACGAATCGGGGAAATTCGTTAACGGTGTACTTGGCCGGATGATTCAGGATGTGGAGCAGCTGAAGAGCCGCTTGTCTTAAATAGATCGTCATCAACGTCATCGTCATAAGGGTTACAGCTTATTTTCCAATATGGTACAGGGAGAGTGTAGTTCATGACAGCACCTATAATAAATGGCAAACAAGTATCTGAAGAGATTCGCGCAGGTATCCGTGATCAGGTCAACGAACTGAAGGCAGACGGCTTTCAGCCTGGTCTGGCAGTTGTACTGGTGGGCGAGGACCCGGCATCTCAAGTGTATGTACGCAACAAGGAGAAGGCTTGTCACGACCTCGGTTTCTATTCCGAAGTGCATCGCCTGTCTGCTGAAACCTCACAGGAAGAGCTGCTGGCACTGGTGGACAAGCTGAACCGTCAGGATAACATCCATGGCATTCTGGTACAGCTGCCACTGCCTAAGTATATTGAGGAAAAAGCGGTCATCGACGCCATTGCTGTTGAAAAGGACGTGGATGGCTTCCATCCGGTCAACGTCGGCAATCTGGTGATCGGCGACGACAGTCTGCTGCCATGCACACCGGCTGGCGTCATCGAACTGATTAAGCGTACGGGCATTGAAATGGCCGGCAAGCACGCGGTGGTCATTGGACGAAGTAATATCGTCGGCAAGCCGGTCTCCCTGCTGCTGCAGCGTGAGAATGCGACGGTGACGATGTGTCACTCCCGTACATCGAACATGAAGGAGCTTGCACTCCAGGCTGACATTCTGGTTGTCGCTATCGGCCGAGCCAATTTTATTGATGCGGGTTATGTGAAACCGGGGGCTGTTGTCATTGATGTCGGCATGAACCGTCTGGATAACGGCAAGCTGGCGGGAGACGTTGATTTTGAAGCGGTGAAGGACGTAGCAGGTCCCATCACGCCGGTACCGGGCGGGGTAGGTCCAATGACCATTACGATGCTGATGCAAAATACACTGATTGCGGCCAAGCGTGCCTGCGGATTGGCTTAAGGAACTTTGCCTGTGGCTGAACAGCGAATTTATTCCATCAAGGACCTGAACCGGTACATCCGCATGAAGCTCGAATCGGACCAGGTGCTGTCCGACGTATGGATTCGTGGTGAGATCTCCAACTTCACCCATCATTCGAGCGGTCATATGTATTTTACGTTAAAAGATGAGGGCAGCCGTCTGCGTGCTATTATGTTCGCTTCGCATAACCAGCGTCTGCCTTTTGTGCCCAAGGAAGGCTCGCGGGTCATCGCACGGGGTAATATCTCCGTATATGAACGCGACGGGCAGTATCAATTTTATGCGACCCATATGCAGCCGGACGGGATTGGTAGTCTCTATCTTGCGTATGAACAGCTGAAAAAGAAGCTGGAGGACGAAGGATTGTTCGCGGAGGGCCGCAAGCGTCCGCTTCCGCGTTTTCCTAAGGTGATCGGCGTGATCACCTCGCCTACCGGCGCTGCCGTGCGTGACATTATCACAACCCTTCAGCGACGTTACCCGCAGGCAGAAATTTTGCTCTACCCTGTCACGGTACAGGGGAAAGGGGCTGCGCCTTCGATTGTAAAAGCGATTGAGGTGATGAACCGCAGACAGGAAGCCGATGTTCTTATTGTCGGACGCGGCGGCGGTTCTCTGGAAGAACTGTGGGCATTTAATGAGGAGATTGTGGCTCGTGCGATCTATACATCTGACATTCCGGTGATCTCTGCGGTCGGTCACGAGACCGACTTCACGATCGCCGATTTTGCGGCCGATCTGCGGGCCGCCACCCCGACGGCAGCCGCGGAGCTGGCTGTTCCGCACCGCACGGAGCTGCTGGAGCAGCTGAGGCAGCGGCAGAGCCGTCTGCGTCAAGCGCTGCGGCAGCAGCATGCGAGCAGCCGGGAGAGGCTGGCCCGGCTGCAGCGATCGCCCGCGCTGCGTCAGCCGCGGCGGTACATGCTCCAGCACGCGGAGCGGCTGGATATGCTGCGGCAGCGCCTGCAGCGCACGGTTGAGGCGCGGTCCCGTCTTAGCGCCGAGAAGACCGCGAGGCTGCGGCACGCGCTGGAGCGGTTTAACCCGCGCGAGCAGATCAAGGCCGCGCGCCGGCAGACCGACAGCAGCCGCCGGCAGCTGGAGAATGGGATGCTGGGGATGATGCGGAGCCGGTCCCAGCAGTTGTCCTCGGCCATGCGCCAGCTGGACGCACTGAGTCCGCTAAAGGTGATGGCCCGCGGCTACAGCCTCGTCTACGACGAGAAGGAGAGCAAACTGATCAAATCCCTGCATGATGTACAGCCCGGCGATCTGATCAAGATCAAGGTAAGTGATGGGCAGCTTGATTGTCAGGTATGGGGAATGAAGGAGGATGCTGAACATGGCGGTGAATGAAACCGAACTGAATTTTGAAGAAGCGATGGCAGCCCTTGAAGAAATCGTGGGCCAGCTGGAGCACGGGGATGTGCCGCTGGAACAGGCAATTGACCTGTTTCAACGGGGAATGAAATTATCTCAGCTCTGCAGCCAGAAGCTGGAGCAGGTCGAGCGCAAAATTGAAGTCATTGTGGAGGAAGACGGTGAGCTCCGCAAGCGCCCGTTCGGTTCAACTGAGGGTACTGGCGGTGAAATGATTGAGTAAGCGTCCTGATTTTGCGGAATATATGGCTCAGATCACCGAAGAGGTAACACAGCAGCTGAAGACGAGCATTCCCGATCACTGGGATGTCCCGTCTTCTCTGCTGGAATCGATGCAGTATTCATTGATGGCTGGCGGCAAGCGGCTTCGTCCGCTGCTCGTCATCGCTGCTGCGGAAGCACTCGGCGGCAGCCGTGCAGCTGCACTGCCGGTTGCTTGCGCGGTAGAGATGGTACATACGTATTCCCTGATCCATGATGACCTTCCCGCTATGGACAATGATGATTATCGGCGCGGCAAGCTGACTAATCACAAAGTTTATGGTGAAGCAACGGCCATTATGGCCGGGGACGCTCTATTGACTCATGCTTTCTACAGCGTAGTCCAGGCAGCCCGTTTACACAGCGTTCCTGCAGATGCAGTCCTCTCTATCGTTGAGGATTTGTCTGTTATGGCCGGGGCGCGAGGCATGGTCGGCGGGCAGATGGCTGACATGGAAGGTGAGCAGGGGGTTACGGGACTGGAGCAGCTCCAGTACATTCACTTGCATAAAACGGGTGACCTGATCGTTTTCTCTCTTGTGGCCGGAGGCAGAGCTGCTGGTGGTGAGCCGGCACAGCTGGAGGCACTGGAGCGTTTTGGCCGGGACCTTGGCCTGGCCTTCCAGATCCAGGATGACATTCTAGATCTCATTGGTGACGAGCAGAAGCTGGGCAAAAAAACACAAAGTGATGTTGAGCAGCAAAAGGTAACATATCCTTATTTTCTCGGTATGGAACGTTCGCTTGAAGAAGTGGAGCGTCTGACGGCCTCGGCGAAAGGTGCCTTGGCATCGGCGAATATCCCTGACCCAAGCCGACTGCTGGAAATTGCGGATTTTCTGATGAAACGAGACCATTAAACGACAGAAATCGTCCCCTTTTATTGAAAGCGGTCTGATTGTGATATAATAGGCTTTATTATGACTGATGAGTTTTTATTAATGAGCATTACTGTGTATGCGGAAAAGTACAACAAATCCAATTCAGGAAAGCGGGGAGTTAGACGTGCTGCTTCCACAAATACAAAAACCGAGCGATCTGAAATCTTTGTCAGTTGATGAGCTGGCCTCCCTATCCGCGGAAATCCGCCAGTTTTTGATAGAGAAGCTGTCTGTTACAGGTGGACATCTGGCATCGAATTTGGGTGTGGTTGAGCTCACGGTCGCCCTGCACTATTGCTATGACAGCCCGCAGGACAAAATGATTTATGATGTGGGTCACCAGGCGTATGTGCATAAAATGTTGACAGGGCGCATGGATCGCTTTGATTCGCTGCGCAAATATAAAGGCCTCTGCGGCTTTGTCAAGCGTGCCGAGAGTGAACACGATGTCTGGGAAGCCGGGCACAGCAGCACTTCCCTGTCTGCAGCTATGGGGATGGCGCTGGCCCGAGATCTTAAGGGCGAAGATAATAAAGTTATCGCGGTCATTGGTGACGGTGCCCTGACAGGCGGTATGGCCTTTGAAGCCTTGAATCATATCGGTCATGAGCAGAAGAAGCTGATGGTCATTCTGAATGATAATGAAATGTCTATCGCGCCAAACGTGGGTGCGATGCATAACTATCTGAGCAAGATCCGTTCAGATAAGCATTATATGCGTGCCAAGGATGAACTCGAAGGGATTCTGAAGAAAATACCGGCCATTGGCGGCAAGCTGGCCAAATCGGCTGGCCGTGTCAAAGATTCTCTGAAATATATGATGGTGCCGGGCGTGCTGTTCGAGGAGCTGGGTTTTACTTATCTGGGACCCGTGGATGGCCATGATCTTGGCAAACTGATTGAGACCTTCCATCAGGCAGATAACGTGAACGGTCCGGTTCTGGTTCATGCGGTGACCACAAAAGGTAAGGGCTACAAGCCTGCCGAGGTAGATTCACACAAATGGCACGGCGCGTCACCTTACAAGATTGAGTCCGGTAAAGCATTGAAAGCCGTAGGCAATCCGATGTATACCGAGATATTCGGTCAGACGCTGATTGAACTTGCGGAACAGGATCGGCGGATTGTCGCTGTTACTCCTGCGATGCCAAGCGGTTCGGGATTGATCCCGTTCAGCAAAGCCTTTCCAGAACGGATGATTGACGTCGGCATTGCAGAGCAGCATGCAGCTACAATGACCGCAGCGCTTGCCATGGAAGGCATGAAGCCGGTGTTTGCGGTGTATTCCACATTCATGCAGCGGGCCTACGATCAGATCGTCCATGATATATGCCGTCATAATGCGAATGTAATGTTTGCGATTGACCGTGCCGGTTTTGTAGGTGCAGACGGTGAGACGCATCAGGGTGTCTATGACGTCGCCTTCATGAGACATATCCCGAATATCGTCATGATGATGCCTAAGGATGAGAATGAACTGCGGCATATGATGAAGACCGCTCTAGACTACAATGACGGTCCGATTGCATACCGCTATCCGCGTAATAATGTGGTTGGTGTTCCGATGGACCGGGAGCTGAAGAATATCCCGATTGGCAGCTGGGAATATATTCGTAAAGGTGAGGGATACGCGATTCTGGCGGCAGGACCGATGGTACAGCTGGCAGAAGAAGCCGCTGACGTCCTGAAACGGGAAGGGATTCAGGTGAGTGTTGTGAATACCCGTTTCCTTAAACCGCTGGATGAGCAGATGCTTCTTGAGCTTGGTCGTCAGCATACCAAAATGATTGTCATTGAGGAAGTGTCCGAGGCAGGAAGCATGGGCAGCGCAGTACTCGAATTTTACGCCAGGGAAGAGATGTATGATCTCCCTATCCATCTGATGGGAATTCCGGATCTCTTTATTGAACATGGCAGCATTTCTGAACAGCGTGCGGAAGTGGGATTGACCGTGGATGCTCTGGTGGCCAATGTACGGAAATTGGCCTCCGGACAGCCTTTCAGTCTGACTCCGAACACTTACTCTTCCTGAAGCGGATCGAAATCGAGGAAATATAGGAGAGCCACATGTCATCATCCAAAGAAAGAATAGACGTGCTGCTCGTCGAGCAGGGTTTTTTTGAAAGCCGAGAGAAAGCAAAGGCAGCCATCATGGCCGGCTTAGTGCTGGTCGATGATATGCCTGTAGATAAGGCGGGGAGTAAAATTCCCCGCGAAAGTGCGCTGCGCGTCAAAGGGGCGGTGCACCCTTATGTCAGCCGCGGCGGCTTAAAGCTGGAGAAGGCAATCCGGCATTTTGGCCTGGATATGGCGGACCGGGTCATGCTGGATATCGGTTCTTCGACCGGCGGTTTTACGGATTGTGCGCTTCAGCACGGGGCATCTTATGTGTATGCTATTGATGTGGGTTACAACCAGCTGGACTGGTCCCTGCGCAACGACGAGCGGGTTAATGTTATGGAGCGAACAAATTTCCGTTATATGACTCCCGAAGATTTGCAGGGACCTGAGCCTAACTTTGCCAGTATTGATGTTTCTTTCATTTCCTTGCGGATCATTTTGCCGCCGCTGGTAGCACTGCTGAAGAGACCGGCAGACATTGCGGCACTGATTAAGCCTCAGTTCGAGGCAGGCCGTGAGAAGGTAGGTAAATCCGGCGTCGTACGGGAGGCTTCAACCCATCGTGAAGTGCTGGAGAACGTGCTGACGTTTGCAGATGGTCTTGGTTTGTCACTGGAAGGCCTCACGTTCTCCCCTATAACGGGAGGCGAAGGGAATATTGAATTTCTCGCTCACTGGCAGCTTAGAGCTGAAGAAGCACAGACAGTGCAGGAGGATGGCCAGACAGCAGAATCTCTGGATGAGCAGATCCGGCGTGTCGTTGAAGAAGCCGGACAGACGTTTGTCGGCAAGCCAGCGAAGTATAAATAACTAGATTGAAGGGAAAGACTCCCGCTTCAGGCGGGAGTCTTTTCTGCATTTTATGAGAAAGGATAATCCATTTGAGAACATGAAGATTGATTTCTGAGCGGATTCATGATTAAATAGGAACAAACGTTCCTTTCACATCAATGTCACAAATTAGTTATTACATAGAAGTTACATGAAGGATGTAAGTTGCACAGGCAGTATGCTAATAATTATAATAAAGAGTCTTCTTTATCAGAAAGTACCACAGACGGCCTCGCATAATAATCACGGGGTGATAGGATGGAAGCGCATTATGACAGAATACTCATGTTTGTTATTGTATTGCTTCTTATCGTGTGGATCCTTAACGGACTGCGCAAATGGCTGATGACTGATCCGGTCACACTGCCAGATTTCCCGCTGATCAATGAAGAGATTGAGGATCATCCGGCGGTTCAATTGCTGGAGGAAGAGGGTTATGAAGTCGTAGGAGGAAAAGTTCGGATCCCTTTGGCATTTATCTCGAATCAGGACATGGTATACAGCCGCCTGTATATTGACTTTGTTGCGATGAGCGAAGATGAGACCTACCTGGTTAAGGTAGCGAAGCGGCGGGCATCTTTGACATTCACCGGACCTGAGATCAGGGACAAGCTTTTGCCTTATCTTTTGATGTATCCTGCCTGCGCAGGTCTGCTCTATGTGGATTGTGAGCAGGGGAACATCCGCCGAATCGTGCTTGCTGATCATGAGGACTACACAGAAGACGTATTCTGACTTTACTATAAACTAACATGCTGTACGGGGGGCTTTTTATGAAAGGACAACGTCATATCAAAATTCGGGAAATTATTACTCAGAAGGAAATTGAGACTCAGGATGAATTGGTAGAAGCGCTGCGTGATTCGGGTTTTCAGGTAACTCAGGCAACCGTGTCCCGAGATATTAAGGAGCTGCTGCTGATCAAGGTTCCGATGGATGATGGCCGCTATAAGTACTCGCTGCCCACAGACCAGCGTTACAACCCGGTAAGTAAGCTTAAACGGGCTTTGGTGGATAACTTTTTACACATTGATTATACGGGTAATCTGTTGGTAATGAAGTGCCTGCCGGGCACGGCGAATTCTATTGCTGCACTGCTGGACAACATCGAATGGCCTGAAATTATGGGTACTATCAGCGGTGACGATACCATTCTGATCATCTGCCGGACTCCGGATAACAGTACAACTGTGATGAGTCAAATTATGAGCTATATTTCTTAGGTTTTACTTGAAGGGAGCTTGTTACCATGTTGGTCAGTTTATCGATACGAAATTTGGCAGTCGTGGAAGCTGTGGATGTGCATTTTTACCCGGGTTTTCACGTTCTTACGGGTGAGACAGGTGCGGGTAAATCTATAATTATTGACGCATTAGGTCTAATTGCAGGAGGAAGGGGATCAGCGGACCTTATCCGCTATGGCTGCGATAAGGCTGAGATGGAAGCCATGTTCGAGCTTTCCCCTCAGCATCCGGTATGGGATACCCTCGATCAGCTCGGCATCAAAGCCAACCGTGATGAATACCTCATTATACGTCGTGAATTGAACACGCAGGGCAAGAGCACTTCAAGAATCAATGGGCAGATGGTTAACCAGAGCATGCTGCGTGATGTCGGGGAGCAGCTGATTAACATTCATGGTCAGCACGAGCATCAGAGTCTGCTGCGTTCAGATCGTCACTTGGCACTGCTTGATACGTATGGTGATCCGTTAATTCGGCCGGTCAAGGAAAAGTACCGTCAGCAGTATGGGGAATTTGTTAAGGTGGAACGTGAGCTGCGGGAGCTGCAGGAGACCAGTCAGAAATCCTATCAGTTGCTCGATATGTATCGGTTCCAGCTGGAAGAGATTGCAGCTGCTCAGCTGAAGTCGGGTGAGGATGAATTACTTACCGAAGAACGGGTGAAGCTATCACATAGTGAGAAAATGATGGATTCGGTATCGGGTGCTTATGAAATTCTGTATGGGCCTGAGGGGCTTGATGCTGTGAGCCTCGCCTTAAGCCGGTTAAATGATATCAGCCGTTATGATTCCAAGGGTCTTCAACCTATCGTTGACCAGCTGCAATCCGCTTTTTATCAGCTTGAGGATGCAGCATTTCAGCTACGCGATTACCGCGAGAACATTGAGTTTAACCCTGCACGTCTTGAAGAAGTGGAAGTTCGCCTCAATTTGATTCACGGTCTGCAGCGCAAATATGGAGACAGCATCGATGAAATTCTGACGTATTTTGAGCAGATCCATCGTGAAACCGACCAGCTGGAGAACAAAGACGAACGCCTGGAGAAGCTGAGCAGCCAGCGCAATGAACTGCTGGAGAAGCTCCTGCTTGCGGGGGATGAGCTGACGGAAACCAGAAGAGCATGTGCGGAAGAATTGGCTGCACAGGTGGAGAGAGAGCTTCAAGATCTGCAAATGCAGCGGACTTCTCTAAGAGTACAGATCGAACCTTTGGAGGATCCGCGGGGTTATCTGTGGCATGACCGGAAGGTGCGGCCGACCAAGCAGGGGATTGATAACGTAGAATTTCTCATCTCAGCCAATCCTGGTGAGCCGCTTCGTCCACTAGCCAAAATTGCTTCAGGCGGCGAAATGTCACGCATCATGCTTGCCATGAAGAGTATTTTCGCCCAGCATGATCAGATCCCTGTATTAATCTTCGATGAAGTGGATACGGGGGTCAGCGGACGTGCAGCCCAGTCCATTGCGGAGAAGCTGTACCGCCTCTCGTCCACCTGTCAGGTCTTTTCCATTACTCACCTGCCTCAGGTGGCCTGTATGGCGGATCATCAGTATTTGATTGAGAAGAACGTCGTGGAAGAGCGTACCATGACACAGGTTGAAGCCTTAAGTGAAGATGGACGTGTAAAAGAACTTGCACGGATGCTCGGCGGTGTGGAAATTACCGAAAAAACACTTCATCATGCTCAGGAAATGCTTAATCTTGCGGAAGCCAAAAAAGGCTGAGAACAGCGGCTGGCGTAATGTTTGACAGTAATAAAAGCCTGAGGGCAGGGTTATGTTATAGGTACGCAATTGGCGACCACCTTTACTCGTCAAGCGAATGAAGCAAAGGGAGCGTGACAGCCATTGAACTCCAACCTCAGGAAGTTTGTGCCCGTTGTTGTACTCATTCTTTTTTTATGCTGTCTGGGTACCCGGTCGACTGTTCAAAGTGTGTTCTCTTGGCCTGATGAAATGAATCTGATCAAAGGGCAGCCTGCCCAGCTGCAGGCAGCCGTTCCGGTACAGGCTCAGATTCAGGTGGATCATCCTGATGTTCTTCAAGTCAACGGCTCCGCAGACCATTTTACCCGCGTGTCCCTCAAGTCCCCGGTGCAGCTTACTCCCCAGCACAGCGGGCAGGCACAGTTAAAATTAAAGCTGTTTGGCAGTATTCCTCTCAAAACAGTGAATGTGCATGTGGTACCCGACCTTAGGGTATTTCCAGGCGGACAGACGATTGGCGTTAAGGTCAAATCAGCAGGTCTTCTTGTTGTAGGTCATCATTTAGTGAAAAGCGGTGACAATCGCTCCAGCGTATCTCCAGGTGAAGGTGCAGGAATTCGTCTCGGTGATCTGATTACCCACATTAATGGCAGTAAAGTTAACGACTTAGCATTAATATCGGGTACCATCGAGCAGTCGGGGACAAGTAAAAAGCCATTAAAGGTTACCCTGGAGCGAAACGGTAAAAAGGTGCAGACAGAGCTTCTGCCTGAATATGATCAGGAAGATCGTGCCTGGCGGCTTGGACTTTATGTTCGTAATTCAGCGGCAGGTGTCGGAACGTTGACGTTCTACGCTCCTGATCAGGGTGTGTATGGCGCTCTGGGGCATGTCATCACAGACATGAACACTCAGACTCCTATCGTTGTTGGAAGCGGTGAGATCGTTCAGTCCAATGTAACTTCAATTTCTAAGAGCGAAAGCGGAGATCCTGGAGAGAAGCGGGCAAACTTTGTTAAAGAAAGCAAGACACTTGGCAATATTGAACGCAATACGCATTTCGGCATCTTCGGCAAAATGACGGAAGAACCGAATCACAGTCTGTATCCAAAACCAATTCCTGTTGCATTAGCGAGTGAAGTAAAAGAAGGGCCGGCAGAGATCCTGACGGTGGTGGACGGTCAGAAGGTTCAGCGATATAGGGTGGAAATTGTTCATGTCTCTCATCAGGATAAACCAGCTACCAAAGGGATTGTGCTTCGAATTAGTGATGAGAAGCTGATCGACAAGACCGGAGGTATCGTACAAGGGATGAGCGGCAGCCCGATCATTCAGAATGGCAAGCTGATCGGAGCGGTTACCCACGTTTTCGTGAACGATCCTAAATCAGGGTACGGCTGCTTCATTGAATGGATGCTGCAGGATGCGGGCGTCATGCTCAAAGATCAACAAGCACCAACCAGTCTTAAGGCGAGTTAGCCTTAAGACTTTTTGTTTAGCATAGTAACAGAAGATCCCGAACGGGGTACATACCATAATAATTTGTCGAGCCATAGGGAAAAGAATCAGATCATGTTGCAAATTATTAATTATATAGCAATCATTTAAAAAAATAAATAAAAATAATTTTCGACAGAAGGAATTTAAATCGGCATGTCGAAAATATAAACTAGAAAAGAGCGACTGAAACTATCCATTCATTGAGAATATAAGGAGGAAATGCAATGCACAAAATCGAGGTACTGTTGGCTGATGATAACCGGGAGTTCACGAATTTGCTTGCTGAATATATTTCAGAGCAGGAAGATATGGAGGTCACAGGGATTGCTTTTAATGGTGAGGAAGTATTACAGCACATTAATAATGCTCGCAAAGTCCCTGACGTGTTGATTCTTGATATCATTATGCCTCATCTGGACGGATTGGGTGTGCTTGAGCGTCTGCGTGACATGAACCTGTCTCCCCAGCCCAAAATCATTATGTTGACTGCATTCGGTCAGGAGAACATTACCCAACGTGCTGTGCAGCTCGGAGCTTCTTATTATATTCTAAAGCCTTTTGATATGGAGGTTCTTGCTAATCGGGTCCGTCAACTGGTAGGTATACAGTCCATGAGCTCAAGCTCATCCATTTTGTCCACCTCCAAGTCGAATGTCGTACCGCTGGGTAAAAGTAAAAATCTCGATGCCAGTATAACTTCCATTATTCACGAAATTGGTGTTCCAGCACATATCAAAGGCTATCAGTACCTGCGTGAAGCAATAACAATGGTATATAATAATATCGAAATTTTGGGTGCGATCACCAAAACCCTGTACCCGGCCATTGCCGAAAAATTTAAGACAACGCCTTCCCGTGTCGAACGCGCCATTCGTCATGCGATCGAGGTCGCCTGGACACGCGGTAACATCGATAGTATTAGTCACCTGTTCGGCTATACAATCAACATCAGCAAATCGAAGCCTACGAATTCAGAATTTATTGCCATGGTGGCCGACAAGCTGCGGATTGAAAATAAAGTCTCTTGAAAGGGTAAGGAGTAGTTACGCGAAATAACCAGCAATATAAAAACGCTGCGCAAGGAGGAGAACATCCTGCACAGCGTTTTTTGCTGTCTGTTTCTGTATGTAAAATCTTAGACACGAATGTCAATGGAGGTTTTGGTGCTCGTCTTGTGAGATCGGGTGTCTCTCTGTTCCGGATCTGTTATTTCATCGTTTGGATCAGGATTGCCGGTCTCTGGTGAATCGTTTGTATCAGTCTGGCTATTAATATTCGCAGGAGAGTTTGTAACCCCGGCTTTTTTTTGAGTATCGTGGATGTCCTGCAGAATATCGTTCATTTTACCTTCGATCCGATGAACTGTGACTTTCACGTCCTGAATACTTTCCCGCTTTTTCTGAAAGACAGTGCGCTCCGCGTTGGCGAGCATGACGGACTTAGCCCCGTCTGGATCAGCTGTATTCTCATAGAGCAGCCGTCCATTTTGAAGTTCACCTTCAATAGTCTGGATGGTGTGATTCGCCTGATTGCGCATGCCTACAAGCTTCCCCAGCTGATTATATTGCAGCCCGTTTGTCAGCAGCTGCTGGCTGCTTACAGGGTCGGTTAGTTCGGATGGTCTGGAGGACTCCTGCTCAGCCGTGCTGGACTGCTGTTTGTTTTTGTTTTTCTCCTCCTGTTCTTCCGCCTTCTTCTGCAAAATTTCCGCGTCAATCTGCTGCATATTTTCTGTTAAGGTTTTGATACGGGCGCTTTTGGTCTTGGTATCGAGTTTGTCATTGGCCTTTACATCCTGGATCTGTTCCATGATCTTGCTCTTCTGCTGCATGAGATTCCGAATTTCTTTGTCCGTGTCTGTCATGGCTGGCGGAGTAATGGATGTGGAGCTGCGGGATAGCGAGTTAATCATGTTTTCACCCATTTTTGGATAATTATCCCATACATATTTAATATCGGTTACCCGAGCATTTATTTTTAGTAGGGCAAAAAGGTGCAGCCTATATAACTTAAAGATTTATAGAAAATTAAAGTAGGTAAAGGTACAATACCGATAGCAGACTTAAGGTAATGTTTACCACATAGAAAAAATATGAAAAATAACTAAAAATGTTATCGAAAATTGTCGATATATGATAAAGAAATATAAAATTATGGGTAATCGGAGCGTGCAAGTATGAAGATGACGATTCGCAAAAAATTGTTTGGCGGTTTTGGCTTGATTCTGGCTTTTCTGATTGCGGTGAGCACAGTAGGCCTTCTCAAAATGGAGGTACTCGGTTCAAATACCAGATCTATTAACGATAAGTGGATGCCCAGTGTAACGCTGCTCGGCAGCTTGAATGGAGATATTTCCGATCTGGAACGGCTCGCATTAAATATTATCGTAGAGACGAATGAGAGTACGGTGAAGCAGCTTGAAGGTGAGTTTGCTGCTACTCAGAAAAAAACAGCCGATGAGCTGAAGCAGTATGAAAATATGATTACGACGGACGAAGAGAAACAGTTGTACCAAAAGTTCACCAGCAATTACAATCTCTTCTTGGCTAAAATTCCTGCTGTCATTACCGCGGGGAAAGACAATGACTTTGATGGTGCAAGCAAGCTGCATCAGGAGTCCTATCAAATGTGGACGAATGCAAACAACACGATTATGGAGCTTATTGAGCTGGACAACACCCTCTCGAAGGAGAAATCTGCGGTTGCCGTTCAGAGCTATCTAGATGGGAAAACGCTGCTGCTCATTCTGGGCATTGCGGCAACCATCATTGGACTGGTGATCGCTTACCTGATCTCTCAATCGATCTCCAAACCGGTTATCCGTCTAAGCCGTTCAGCAAGCAGAATCGCTGACGGTGATTTGACAGAGGAAGATATCATGTTCAAGAACCGCGATGAAATTGCGCAGCTGGCACAGACTTTTAATACGATGAAAGCCAATCTGCGCAGCCTGATCCAGACTGTGTCGGATACGACAAGCGAGGTCGTAGCTTCTTCCGAAGAGTTAACAGCGGGTGCAGAGCAGAATAGTGCTGCTTCCCGTCAGATTACGGTTGTGGTGCAGGAGGTAGCTGAAGGAACGAGCGAGCAGGCTCGTCTTGTCAACAAATCCTCTCAATCGATGGAGGAAATGTCGGTCGGGGCCGACCAGATTGCGATTCGCGCTCAAAACGTATCGGCATCCGCCCAGGAAGCTTACAGCAAATCTGCAGAAGGTAACCGGATGATCCAGGAAGCCGTTCAGCAGATGGACTCGATCCACCGTTCGGTTGTCTCTATGGAAGAGCTGATGAACGGCTTGGGAGAGCGTTCCGGCGAAATCGGACATATTATTGAAGCCATTACGGCTATAGCAACACAGACGAACCTTCTTGCTCTCAATGCTGCAATCGAAGCTGCCCGTGCTGCTGAACATGGACGAGGTTTCGCTGTCGTTGCCGGGGAAGTGGGCAAGCTGGCAGAACAATCTTCGAAATCCGCCCAGCAGATCACGGAACTTGTCACATTGATCCAGAAAGATACGCAGAACGCACTTGAAGCCGTCAACCGCAACGGCCGCGAGATCGAAACCGGATTGCATTCGGTGCAGCAGGCAGGTCTGTCCTTCGAGGATATCCTGGAATCGGTCGACAAGGTTGCAAGCGAGATTGAAGAGGTATCGGCTGGTTCGCAGCAAATGTCAGCGAGTACAGATGAAATTGTGGCCAATTTCAAGGAAATTGCTGCGATCGCCGAAATGGCGGCAGATGGTACAGAGAATGTATCGGCTGCGACTGAAGAGCAGCTCGCTTCCATGGAAGAGATCGCTTCCTCCGCTATGGGCTTGTCCAGAATGGCCGAAGAGCTGCAGCAGCAGATTGGGCGTTTCAAAGTATAATCTTAATAAGCACCGCAAATAACAAAAAGCAGCCGTCCGTAATGGATGCGCTGCTTTTTTTATGATGGATTCTTTAACAATTCACTTTATGGGGAGGAACAAAACATTTGCGGCAGCGGGGCTCATAGGACTCGGAGTCTCCAATCATAACAATTGGACCCGCCTTCATCGGTTCTCCATTCACAATCCGTTGGGTAAAGGCTGCATCCGGACTTCCGCATACCGCACAAAATGAGGTCAGCTTCTCAATATCGTCTGCCATGGCCAGCAGCCCGCCGATATAACCAAATTCCTTGCCGCGATAATCCAGATTAAGTCCATCCACAATCACATGCTTGCCGCAGTATGCCAGCTCTTCCACCAACCCCATAATTTCGCGGCTGAAAAACTGCACCTCATCAAAAGCAACAACGTCTGCATCGATCGTTTCCTTCAAAATCTGTGTCAGGACTTCCTTATTCAGCTTTCTTGGAATGGAGATGGCAGGCAGACGGTATCCAATCCGGGATACGATCTCATCCTCAGCATATCGGTTATCCTCGGCAGGCTTATAGGCGACCACTTTTTTGCGGCCGTATTTAATCAGCTTCTGACAGCGTCGAATGAGTTCGCCGGACTTCTCGCTAAACATAGGTCCGGTAATGACGGTGATGCGTCCAGTAGGCAATGTAGAAACCCCTCTCAATTACACAAGACTTTGTGACGTGCTCCGTTCCAGAGAATGCAGGACACTCTCAAAAAAGCGGCCTTTATAGATTATCATAACGATTCTGGTCAGACCAGCGTCAAATTTAGTGAATCATGTATAACTTACAGCTGTTACAAGTCGCAAGCATGCGTCTGACATGCTATTCTGTAGACATGAAGGATTCATGCCGCAAAGGCGATCCCGAGAGAAAGAAGGATGAAAATAATGAGCAGCAGCCGTCTGACACAATTAAGAGAAGAAGTTGAAGAGTGGATAGAAACAGGTGAACCAGAGGAACGCAGCAGGGAACTTCTGATGAAGCTGATTGAAGAGCTGGAGCAGGTCCATGCCCGAAACGATGCGCTTCGGCGAGCAGCGTTGAAGACGGTATCCAAAGATAACCGGATGTCGACCAAGCTAAGAGATGCGTTGTACGAATAACCTCTTCATTTGTAATCAATCACAAAGCGAGTACAATAGAATTATAAGTAACGGACCGTTCTGGCAGCGGTCGGTTTATCATATGTTCGCATCAATATACAGAACAGTTCTGGAGGATAATCATGGCAATTACGTGTGATGTAGCAATATTAGGCGGGGGAACGGGCGGTTATGTCGCTGCGATCCGTGCTGCCCAGTTGGGCAAGGAAGTCGTCATCATTGAGAGGGACAAGCTGGGAGGAACCTGTCTGCACAGGGGATGTATTCCAAGCAAATCGCTGCTCCGCAGTGCTGAAGTATATTCCGAGATCAATGAGAGTGAATCGTACGGGATTGAGACGACAGGAGTCACCCTCCGCTTCGGCAAGGTACAGGAGCGTAAGAATGCGGTCGTAGACCAGCTGTATCAAGGTGTACAGTACCTGATGCGCAAAAATAAAATTACGGTTATTCAAGGCAGCGGCCGTATAATCGGACCTTCTATTTTTTCTCCGAAGAGTGGAGCTGTAGCAGTAGAGCTGGAGGATGGAGAAGTGGAGACCATCGTACCGACCAACCTGATTATTGCTACAGGCTCACGTCCGCGAGTGCTCCCGGGTCTGGAGCCGGATGGTCGATATATTCTCAGTAGTGATGAAGCGCTGCAGCTGGAAGAGCTGCCTGAATCCATGCTGATCATTGGCGGCGGGGTCATCGGGATGGAATGGGCGTCGATGCTGCATGATTTTGGCGTTAAAGTGACTGTGGTTGAAGCGGCAGATCGCATTCTGCCTACAGAAGATGCTGATATCGCGCGCGAGATGGAGAAGCTGATGACGAAGCGCGGAATTGACATCCTCACTGGCTGCCGGATTCAGACTGAAACTTACCAGGCCGCTGACGGACGGATTACGATCAAGGCAGCTAAAGGGGAGCAGGTTCTTGAAATTCAGGCTTCACAGATGCTGGTGTCTGTCGGCAGGGTCGCGAATGTAGAAGATATCGGAATCGGCAATACAGATATCAAGCTGGAGCGCGGGTTCATCAAAGTCAACGAACACCTGCAGACCGGTGAGCCGCACATCTATGCAATCGGGGATTGCATTGGAGGGCTGCAGCTGGCACATGCTGCCAGTCATGAAGGTATTGCAGCTGTACAGCATATCGCAGGACAGGAGAACCACACCACACAGCCGCACCTGATTCCGCGCTGTATCTATACACGTCCTGAAGCAGCAAGTGTCGGTTACACGGAGCAGGAAGCCCGTGAACAAGGAATCAAGGTAAAGACAGGCAAGTTCCCATTCTCAGCCATAGGCAAATCTCTCGTATACGGAAGCCGGGACGGATTTGTCAAAGTGGTGGCTGACAGTGAAACCAATGATATCCTCGGAGTCCATATGATCGGAACCCATGTTACCGATCTGATTAGTGAAGCGGCACTGGCCCAGCTGCTAGATGCGACACCTTGGGAGGTTGGTCAGCTTGTTCATCCGCATCCAACGCTTTCGGAGATTCTGGGCGAAGCGATGCTGGCTGTTGACGGACAAGCTATAGGAATGTAGCTCCTCAGCATAAGTTAGAGCATTTCTTTTTCAATGCAAAGGGATTATAATAGGTCTAAGCCAAGTCTTAGTACCAGGTTTTAAGAGTAGACCTGTAGTAAGACCGCCAGGCTCTATAACAAGGAGGTACCTCAATGAGCAAACAAGGTACTGCAGAAACACAGCGCCGCCATGAGCAGCTGGGACTCAGTGATGGACAGGTCATTGACATGTACAGATATATGCTGCTCGCACGCAAATTTGATGAGCGTAATTTGCTGCTGCAGCGCGCGGGTAAAATTAACTTTCACGTATCCGGTGTCGGCCATGAGGCAACACAGGTAGCAGCGGCGTTTGCCCTCGATCGTGAGAAGGATTATTTCCTGCCGTATTATCGGGATTATGGTTTTGTATTGGCAGTCGGGATGACTGCAAGAGAGCTGATGCTGTCTGCATTTGCAAAAGCAGAGGACCCGAACAGCGGCGGACGGCAGATGCCGGGTCACTTCGGCAGCAAACGTCTGCGCATTGTAACGGGGTCCAGTCCGGTTACCACGCAGGTTCCTCATGCTGTAGGTGTAGCCTTGGCTGCCAAGATGCAGAAGAAGGACTTCGTTTCTTACGTAACCTTTGGCGAAGGCTCGAGCAACCAGGGAGATTTCCATGAAGGTTGTAACTTTGCCGGTGTGCACAAGCTGCCTGTCATCATTCTTTGCCAGAATAATCAATATGCGATTTCGGTCCCTGTACATAAGCAGATCAGCGGCCGGATCAGTGACCGGGCATTAGGCTATGGCTTCCCCGGCATCCGTGTCGACGGCAATGATGCACTTGAAGTGTATGCTGCCGTGAAGGAAGCCCGGGAGCGCGCCGTACGCGGTGAAGGGCCGACCCTGATCGAATCCATGCTGTACCGACTGTCTCCACACTCGACCTCGGATAACGACCTGGCCTATCGGACGAAGGAAGAGATTGATGAGAACTGGAAGAAAGACGGCGTTGTGCGTATGAAAAATTACCTGATTGATTGCGGGATCTGGGACGAGGCACGTGATGCTGATCTGGCTGCACAGATTGTACTCGAACTCAAAGAAGCGATCGAATATGCGGATAAGGCGCCGTTCCCTCAGCCTGAGGATACGCTGCTGCATGTGTACGCGGACAGCAGTCAAGGGGAGGTTCGTTAATTATGGCGTATATGGAATATATCGATGCCATTCGTCTGGCTATGAAGGAAGAAATGGAGAATGACGATACGGTATTCGTACTCGGTGAGGACGTCGGCGTAAAGGGTGGTGTATTTACAACCACAAAAGGCCTGATGGACCAATTCGGTGAACAGCGTGTCATGGATACGCCGCTGGCGGAATCCGCGATTGCCGGCGTAGCAATTGGTGCTGCGATGTATGGTATGAAGCCGATTGCGGAAATGCAGTATTCGGATTTCATGCTGCCGGCAACGAATCAAATTATCAGCGAAGCGGCCAAAATCCGTTATCGTTCCAATAATGATTGGAGCTGTCCGGTTGTAATCCGTGCGCCGATTGGCGGCGGTATATTTGGCGGCCTGTATCATTCCCAGTGTCCGGAATCTATCTTCTTCGGGACACCTGGATTGAAAATCGTTGCACCTTTCACAGCCTATGATGCCAAAGGTTTGCTTAAGGCAGCTGTCCGCGATCCGGACCCTGTTTTGTTCTTTGAGAACAAAAAGTGTTACAAGCTGATCAAGGGTGAGGTTCCCGAGGATGATTATGTTGTACCACTTGGCAAAGCCAACATGTTGCGTGAAGGTGAGGATATTACCGTTATCGGCTACAGCCAGCCGCTGCACTTTGTGATGGAAGCAGCTGAAGAGCTGGAGCGTGAAGAAGGAATCACCGCGCACGTGGTCGACCTGAGAACGCTGCAGCCGCTGGACCGGGAGGCGATTGTGGAAGCAGCCCGCCTGACAGGCAAGGTACTGATCGTTCATGAGGATAACAAGACGGGCGGCGTAGGAGCAGAAGTGTCGGCTATTATTAATGAGGAGTGTCTCTTCGAGCTGGATGCGCCGATTGCACGTCTGTGCGGTCCGGATGTACCAGCGATGCCGATCAGCCCGCCAATGGAGAAATTTTTTATGCTTAGCAAGGATAAAGTCAAAGAAGCGATGCGCCAGCTGGCGCTTTATTGATCGCTGAGGAGTTGAATGTACATGCCAGACAACAATAAGCAATGGAACGACGTCACGATGCCTCAGCTGGCAGAATCCCTGGTATCTGCCACGATTGCCAAATGGCTCAAGCAGCCGGGTGAGACCGTTGAGCAATTCGAACCGATCTGTGAAGTTATCACGGACAAAGTAAACGCTGAGATTCCGTCGACAATTGACGGGGTTATGGGTGAGCTGGTTGCAGCTGAGGGGCAGACCGTAGCGGTCGGCGAGGTGATCTGCCGGATTGGAACTGAAGCTGCTGCGCAGCATGTAGGCACAAGTGTGACAAACGAACCTTCCCCTGCTCCGGCAGTAAGTTCGCTGCAGCATGCCCAGGGCGACCAGGCTATGCGCGGCCGGTATTCACCGGCTGTACAGAGTCTGGCGAACGAGCATGGCCTTGATCTGAATCAGATTCAAGGCAGCGGGATGGGCGGCCGGATCACGCGCAAGGATGTGCTCTCTTACATCCGTAACGGCGGAGCAGCGGCCCAGACAGCAAAGCCTGCTGCTGAAACGCAGAACATCCATCATACACCAGCAGCGGCTGCATCTTCTGCACCGTCTGCCGGATTATTTACCGGTCCTAGTGCTCATCAAGCAGCACAGGGAGGAGCTGCATCCGTGGTAGATCCGGTGCGGCATTCAGGAATTCATCTGACGGAGACGCCTCGTATTCCTACCATTGATGTGGAGCAGAATGCCGGAGGCCGTTCCGAATATTTTATCGATGTGACACCGATGCGTAATGCGATTGCCCGTAACATGCGCCAAAGTGTATCCGAAATTCCTCATGCCTGGACCATGATTGAGGTGGATATGACGAATCTCGTCATGCTGCGCAACAAGCTGAAAGATGAATTCAAACGTAACGAAGGAGTCAATTTGACCTATCTTGCGTTTATGATGAAGGCTGTAGTCAGCGCGCTGAAAGACTATCCGATCATGAACTCGGTCTGGGCCGTGGATAAAATTATCGTCAAGCGAGATATCAATATCTCGCTGGCTGTAGGAACGGAGGATTCCGTGCTGACGCCGGTAATCCAGAAGGCAGATCAGAAAAATATCGCAGGCCTTGCCAAGGAGATTGATGATCTGGCCCGTAAGACACGTGAGGGCAAGCTGAAGCTGGATGACATGCAGGGCGGCACATTTACGGTGAACAACACCGGTTCCTTCGGCTCGATCCTGTCTTATCCAATCATCAACTATCCGCAGGCAGCAATTCTTACATTTGAGTCGATCGTCAAGAAGCCTGTGGTCATTAATGATATGATTGCGATCCGGTCGATGGCCAATATCTGTCTTTCACTGGACCACCGGATTCTGGACGGGGTCATCTGCGGACGATTCCTGCAGCGTGTGAAGGAGAACCTGGAAGGATATTCACTGGATACCAAGCTGTACTAAAAGATGGATGTGAATGTATAACTAAAGTGATTGCTCTAGCCTAAGCCATAAACCAGCCGGGCCTGCAGCCTGCCCAAAGGTCCGGCAACCATGTGGAGAGGAAGTGACTGGCCGTGGACAGACGACCATTGGAGGTTACGTACACGCCGATGCAGGATTACGGTGAAGCCTGGAACCGGCAGAAGGAATGGGTACGCCGATTGGATGCAGGAGAGCAGGCGGAATCACTGCTGCTGCTGCAGCATCCGCCAACCTACACCATCGGCTCACAGCGGCATCCGGAGCATCTGCTCCTTAGTCCGGAACAGCTGGAAGAGCAGGGGATCTCCGTCTTCCAGATTGACCGCGGGGGTGACATTACATACCATGGACCTGGTCAGCTCGTGGGTTACCCGATTCTTTTTCTCGGCCGCGACGATGGCCTGGATCTGCACGGGTATCTGCGCAGCCTGGAGCAGGTAATCATCAATTACCTAGCTTCATTAGGAATTACTGCCGGACGCAAACCGGAGTATACCGGCGTGTGGGTCGGGAGTGAGAAAATTTGCGCTATTGGCGTCAAGTTTAACCGGTGCCGGAAGCGTAAGGGGTTTATCACAAGTCACGGATTTGCTTTTAACATTACATCGGGTATACAGCATCAAGGGTTTGAAGGGATTGTTCCATGCGGCATACAGGAATATGGAGTGACGTCGCTGGAGGATATTACAGGGCGTGCTTTTACGGTCGAACGTGTAGCGGAGCAGCTGCTTCCGTTCTTCACTGAAGTCTTTCCTTATGAAGCCGAGTGGACCATGCCGTTACGCCATTCTTCCTGATTATACACAGAGAGAAAGCCCGGTTGTCTTCGTAGACAGTCCGGGCTTTCGTGCTGATACACAGGTTGAATTAACGGAGAAGAAGCGGTTCAAGCACGGCGAAGAGCGTGGAACCGACAATTGCAATCAGCATGACATATACGAAGATACGAAACCATTTTTTGTGCTGCATGTGTGACTCCTTTAATATGGGTTTAAACTAATATGTAGACTATTGTATCGTATGGAAGATTTGAATGAAAGAGAGGGGATTTCTGTGATCTCACAAGAACGGATTGTTAATCTGTTTATGGAGCTTGTCCAGGTGGACAGTGAAACTAAACATGAAGAAATGATCGCACAAGTGTTAACCGATAAATTCAAGGGGCTTGGGCTTGATGTCGTAGAGGATGATTCCAAAGCGCGCAGCGGGCACGGAGCAGGCAACCTGATTGTGACATGGCCGGCAGCAGAAGGCATTACAGCAGCGCCAAAACTTTTGTTTACCAGCCATATGGATACTGTAACGCCTGGTAAAGGAATTAAGCCAATTCTTCAGGAGGACGGCTGGATCACGAGTGATGGAACTACCATTCTCGGATCTGATGATAAGGCCGGGCTTGCCGCGCTGCTGGAATCCATTCGCATCATTCAGGAACAGCAGCTTCCACACGGACAAATTCAATTCGTGATTACCGTTGGAGAGGAATCGAGTCTTGCTGGAGCAAGATCGTTGGACCCTTCCCTACTGGATGCAGATTTTGGTTATGCGCTTGATTGCAACGGCGAGGTGGGCTCAATCTGTGTCGCTGCGCCGGCACTGGCCAAGATCAACATGAAAATTTTCGGCAAATCCGCCCATGCAGGTGTAAATCCGGAGGATGGGATCAGCGCGATTCAGGTGGCTTCCAGATCCATTTCCGCTATGAAGCTGGGACGAATCGACAAGGAAACGACAGCGAACATCGGTAAATTTGAAGGCGGCAGCGCCACGAACGTGGTATGCGATTATGTCGAACTCCACGCTGAGGCCAGAAGTCTGGTTCAGGAAAAGGTAGAGCATCAGATTCAGCAGATGCGTGAAGCGTTGGAAACAACGGCGCGCAGTGCGGGTGCACAGGCAGAGTTTCGCAGTGAGCTGATGTATCCCGGCTTCAGCTTTAATGAACAGGATGACGTCGTTCAGCTGGCCAATCGTGCCATAGAAGGCATTTCATTTCCGACACGCATATTCCAGTCCGGCGGAGGCAGTGATGCCAACATTTTTAACGGGCTGGGTGTACCGACTGTCAATCTTGCTGTCGGCTATGAGAATATTCATACGACACAGGAGCGTATTAAAGCGGAAGATCTGGTAAAAGTAACACAGGTCGTGCTTGCCATTATCGGAGAGGCTGCGAAGAGCAGCAAATAATGAAAAGGGTCCGAAGTCCGGCACGCCGGGATCGGGCCCTTTTACCAAGCTGTACCTGCTTATTTCTGCGGCAAGCTGTCGTTCAGCAGCAGCTCATGAACAGAATGGCTGCCGCCCTTTTCCTTCATCAGCTGTTTCAGCATCCATTGAACCTGCCAGGCTTGTCCGACAAGACGGAAGGTGTTTGCACTGCGGTATACTTTCATGGAGAGCACTCCTTTTTCGGAAGAAATTCAAGGCTTGATACACGATATGTATTCTTTTCCCTGTCTATGCAGGATTCCCGAATATCATTTAGAGAAACCTATCTATTTCCCATTGAGGAGGACAAATTCATGAACAAACCTAATCCTTATTCCAACCCGGATCTGGATGAGCAGACGCTGTCGACGGAACCGATCTTTCAGGGTAAAGTCTTAAATCTCCAGGTGGATACCGTCCGCCTGCCCAACGGCTCTACCAGCAAACGCGAAATTATCAAGCATCCGGGCGCGGTTGCCGTAATTGCGCTGCATGCAGGAAAGCTGCTGGTGGTTGACCAATACAGGCAGGCGATGGGACGCTGTGAGGTTGAAATACCCGCAGGCAAACTGGAACCGGGAGAAGACCCGATGGAGGCGGCAGGGCGTGAACTGCAGGAAGAGACAGGGTATACAGCAGTATCCCTGCAGCATCTGCAGTCGTTTTATACATCTCCCGGTTTTGCGGACGAGCTGATTCATCTATATGTGGCGGAAGAGCTGACAGCGGGTGAAATGAAGCTGGACGAGGATGAGTTTCTGGAAATGCAGGAAGTGACACTGGATGAGGCTTACGCCATGATCCGGGACGGACGGATTGCAGATGCCAAAACAGTCATGGCTGTATACGCCTGGCACCTGTATCAGGCGACAGGGCAGTGGCCGAAGTAATGGAGGAACTTGTCATGAATCCAGAACTTCAGACTGTTTATGCTGATATGCATATTCATATCGGGCGCAGCGAGAGTGGAAGGGCCATCAAGATCAGCGGCAGCCGTAATCTGACGTTTGCCAATATTGCCCATGAGGCTTCGGAACGGAAAGGAATCGGACTGATCGGCATCATCGATTGCCATTCACCAGCCGTTCAGGCTGATATCCGCCAAGCTTTGCTTAGCGGAGAGATGACAGAGGTCGCTGGCGGAGGCATTGGATACCGGAATACTGTCATTATGCTGGGTACGGAGCTGGAAGTGAGGCAGGAGGGCATGCGCGAAGCGCATGTCCTGGCCTATTTTCCCGATATGCCTTCAATTACCGATTTCACGCTGTGGATCAGTCAGTATATGAAGAACGTCGAGCTCAGCTCCCAGCGGGTTCATATCCAGCCAAGGGAACTGCAGGCTGAGGTATACGCGCGCGGCGGCATACTGATTCCGGCCCATGTCTTTACCCCGCATAAAGGGATATATGGCAGCTCAGCTCCCCGGATGGCAGACATGCTGGACTTGAATATGATCGACGGCGTTGAGCTGGGACTTAGTGCAGATTCCGGTATGGCCGGTCTGATCAGCGAGCTTGATCCGTATACATTTTTGACAAATTCGGACGCACATTCACTTGGCAAGATCGGCAGGGAATATAACGAACTGCAGATGGCGGCCGGCAGCTTTGAAGAGTTTGTCAAAGTGCTGCGCAGGCAGGAGGGCAGAAGAGTTGCGGCCAACTATGGACTGAATCCGCGGCTCGGCAAATATCATCGTACCTTCTGCTCTGCCTGTGGAGCGGTTATGGATGAGGAGCATTTATCGGTCAAAACTTGTCCGCAGTGCGGGAGCCACAAGCTGGTACAGGGAGTATTGGATCGCATCCTGCATATTGCTGACCGGTCTGAGCCGTTGCTGCCGGCTTATCGTCCGCCATATCGTTATCAGGTGCCCCTGGAGTTTATCCCTGGTCTCGGTAAAGCTTCCATGGAGAAGCTCCTGACTGCATTCGGTACCGAGATGAATATTCTGCACAGATCCGGCGAATCTGAGCTTGAGCAGGTGGTTGGACAGCAGTTGGCCCGTTATATCGTCTCAGCAAGAGAAGGAACGCTTCTTTTGTCATCCGGCGGCGGTGGAATCTACGGTAAAGTTATGAAGTAGAAGGGATGGCTGGCATATCCTCTTTTTTTCGCTCATATCCTCATAGAGTAGATAGGAAGAGAGAAAGGGGATGCATACCTGTGCAGCTGCTTCGTCATACGTTAAAAGATCAATCCCAGCTGTATGTATTCGTAGCCGTGTTATTCCTTGTCGGCGTCGTATTCGGAGCTCTGATGGTGAACGCCTTGTCCCTGGAGCAGCAGCAGGACCTAGCCCGGTACCTCGGCAATTTTTTTCGAACAGTCAGCCAGACTCAGGAAGCTGGAGGAGAGCCCGGACCGGGGAGCTACTGGGATATTGCCACGCTGCACTTAAAATGGGCAGGCATCATCTGGGTGCTCGGCTTATCTGTCATCGGGCTGCCGGGTATCCTGATTCTTGATTTTCTGAAAGGCGTTTTAATTGGATTCACTGTAGGTTACCTTGTCGGTCAGTATGCGTGGAAAGGGCTATTATTCTCGCTGGTGGCGGTGGCTCCTCATAACCTGATTGTTATTCCGGCGCTGTTCGTCTGCAGTGTGGCTGCGGTCAGCTTTTCCCTGCAGATGATCCGCTCTAGAGTGCTTACCCAGCGGCAGGGCGGACTGGCCCGGCCGCTGTTATCCTATACGGCATTGACTGCGGTAATGGTAGCCATTTTGCTCGGAATATCATCCTTTGAGGTATGGGTAACACCTGTAATGATGAAATGGGTTGCCCCGATGCTGGTCGCTTCAACAGGCTAGTTTGACCTTTTAGCAAAATGTTTGACTTTATTTGTAACCTCCCCCTATAATGAAAGAAGTGGGCAAAATGATGCATTCATGCAGTGATTTTCAATGGGGGAGGGAGAAAATGGAAGCGCGGATCGAGAAAATTAAACAACAATTGCAATCCCATGGCTATAAATTGACGCCTCAACGGGAAGCCACCGTCAGAGTTTTACTTGAGAATGAAGAAGATCATCTGAGTGCGGAAGATGTATTCATGCTTGTCAAAGAGAAAGCTCCCGAAATCGGTCTGGCAACCGTATACCGTACCCTCGAGCTGCTGAGTGAGCTGCATGTGGTGGAGAAGATTAATTTTGGCGATGGTGTATCCAGATATGATCTGCGGGGAGATACCTCCAAGCATCATCATCACCATTTGATCTGTGTGCAATGCGGCAGTATGGATGAGATTCGAGAGGATTGGCTGGGACCGCTTGAGGAAAGACTTGAACGTGAATTCAATTTTACCGTTGTGGACCATCGGCTGGATTTCCACGGAATCTGTTATCGCTGCAAGAGTAAGAGCGAAGAGGAACAGAAGAACCGTGAATCAGACACCGAGTAAGGTTGGTTCCTGAATAGATAACATTTGTAAGCTCTCACCGGCGACGACAATGTGTGAGAGCTTTTTTGATGTCTTTGAATCATGATACCGTTTGCTGATAAGAACTAGCGGGCGTTTTTCATGACGGCTCTGTCAGCCTGTATAAGCCCTTTGCCTTGTGCAATTTGACTGTAGCCTTTCAGCTTACGGGTGGTACTTGTGAGCAGACGACGTACAGCAGCAGGGGTACGGCTGCGTTTCTGGGCCAGCAGGAGAGCCGCTGTGCCGGATACGAAGGGAGAGGACATCGAGGTCCCTGACTCGTATCCGTAACGGCCGTGGGGAAGGGTGGAATAAATGTTCACCCCTGGTGCAGTAAGGTCAATACCGGCCCCCCTGCTGCTGAAATCAGCGATCCGGCTCCTGATATCACTTGCAGCGATGGCCATAACCTGAGGATAGCGTGCCGGGTAATCAATGCCCTGAAGAGCAGTTCCGCTGTTGCCAGCAGAAGCTACCAGAACAATGCCTTTGGCATACGCCCGCTGCAAGCTTCGCTGCAGCAGACGGCTGTTCCCTCTGGTGCCCAGACTCATATTAATGATTTGAATGCGGTTGTTGATGCACCATTCCACGCCTTCAATGATGTCGGAGATGTAGCCTACACCGTTTTGGTCAAGCGCTTTCACAGCATACAGTCTTGCTCTTGGGGCCGTCCCGGACATGCGTCTGCCCAGAGTGGCTGCTGCGATTCCAGCCACATGGGTTCCATGACCATTATCATCCAGGATAGGCCCACCGGGTGTGATTGTGTTGATGCCGCCGGATACTTTGAGCTGGGGGTGTGGGCCAATCCCGGTATCGATAATACCGATGCGAATACCGCTGCCTTTTGTGACCGGCCAGGCCTTCTGTGCTTGAATGGCATTTAAACCCCACGGCAGGCTGGAATTCTCAGCTGCAGGACTTATACGGAGCGAGGACCAGGCCGGGGGATAAATGAGTGGAGACGCCGAGTGGGCTGGGGTAAGATCAGTAGTGACCGCGTGTGCACGGATTTTCAAGTCTTTTTCCAGCTGAATTACCTCGGGATGGGAACGCAGCAGAACGAAATCCTTGGTGCGACGCCCATCTCCGTAAAAAGCAATACTGTGGGCATGTTTAATTTGTTTGAGCGGTCGAATCCCATTCTTGTGAAGATGATGCAGACACCGCTGATATGCGCGGGCATGCCTCAGACAAAGAATCCAGCGTTGACGGTGACGAGTTGGGCAAGGTCTGGACAGTCTGCATAAAAGTTGTTCCGGCTTGTTCAAGCAGGTATCCTCCTTAGGGTCGGGTTCATTTCTTCTTCAATCGGTTACTGTATCGTATGTGATATGCTGTACAATCGTGTATAGTGAGCAGCCCATAGCGTGTCTAAAACAGGAGTTTCCGTCATAAACTCAACATAACTGCCATCCTGCAAGGGAAGGATAGTTTTGAGATCTTCGATCGGTTATAAGGAAGGACGGAAACCTTATGATTATACAGGTACGCAAGGTGATGAGATGGGTGAGAGCGTTCATTGTTTTCATGATGATGCTGTATATTGCATTTTTTTGTTTTAAATGGTTTGCCCAATGGGTAACGCCGGTGGATCATTACCGGATTCCAGAGGGCAGTGCGATCAAGGTGTTTGGCGAAGATGGTGCGGCGGAGGGTCATAAGCCGCGTCTTGCTGAACGTCTTCGCTTTTTTTATTGGTATGGGGAATGAGACCTATTGCAGGATTTTGCAGAAGGATTGCAGAATTTGTATTAGGTATCGGATTAAATTAAGCAAAAGAGGAGCTATCAGCAACCGATGAGGCAGTTTGTAGCGCCCTTTATTCGTTATTTGGAAGAGGAGAAAAACCTGTCGGCCAGCACCGTATCCTCCTATCAGCGCGACCTAGGTCCGTTCATGGAATTTCTGGAGCAGCAGGATCTTGTTGAGCCGGACAAGGTGAGCCGGGCTCTGCTTGTCATGTTCATCAGCAGGCTGAAGCAGGACGGCAAGGCACCTGCCACGATTACACGGAGCGTAGTGACCCTTCGTTCCTTTTTTCATTTTCTGGTCCGGGATGGTGTTCTATCTCATAATCCTGCGCTGCTGCTGGACATGCCCAGACAGGATAAGAAGCTTCCTGTCGTTCTGACGACTGAAGAGATGGAGCAGCTCCTCAAGGCGCCTGACCTTTCAACAGTCCAGGGCAGCCGTGACCGAGCTATGCTGGAACTGCTGTATGCGTCCGGTATTCGGGTGACAGAGCTGGTCTCTCTTAATGATGAGAATGTTCGTCTAGATCTGAAATATGTACACTGCCGTGCAGCTGATGGAAAGGAAAGGATCGTTCCGATTGGAGGCGCAGCCGTTTATTGGATACAGCAGTACGAGCAGGAAGCCAGACCCAAGCTGGTACAGCGCCAGGAGGTTCAAACGGACCCAGCGCTTTTCTTGAATATGAATGGCAAACGAATGAGCCGTCAGGGTTTCTGGAAGCTGCTTAAGAAATATGCGGCAGATGCAGGGATCAATAAGGAGATTACGCCCCATACCCTCAGGCACACCTTTGCGGTGCATATGCTGGATCGCGGAGCGGACATACGCTCAGTACAGGAGCTGCTCGGCAACTCCGACCATGGAGAGCCCCTGCTGTACAGGCATGTTCCCCGGCCCAGCATGAAAGAGGTTTACGACAGGTATCATCCGAGAGCAGGTATGTATGCTCCCAATAGTCACGAATAACAGGGCATCAATCAGTATTAATCGAAGTCGAGGAGTGAGCGACATGTCGCAGGAACCATCATTTAAACGGATTTGCTTTATTGTATTGGATAGTGTAGGTATTGGTGAGCTGCCGGATGCTGTGAAATTCGGCGATGAAGGGTCCCACACCCTGGGGCATATCCTAGAACGTGTCCCAGGTGTAAAGCTGCCTAACATGCAAAAGCTGGGACTGGGTAACATTGCTGACATCCCGCCTTTGACCCCTGTGGATCAGCCTCTCGGATATTTCGGCAAAATGAACGAGGTTTCCGTTGGTAAGGATACGATGACAGGTCACTGGGAACTGATGGGACTTAAAATCAATACGCCATTCAACACGTATCCGGACGGGTTCCCCGCTGATCTGATCTATCAGTTTGAGCAGGAGACCGGACGTAAAGTCCTGTGCAACAAACCGGCCTCAGGCACGGAAGTACTGGACGAATATGGCGAAGAGCAGATGAAAACAGGGGCATGGATCGTTTATACGTCTGCCGACAGTGTATTCCAGATTGCTGCGCACGAGGATATCATTCCGCTGGATGAGCTGTACCGTGCCTGTGAGATTGCCCGCCGGCTGACACTTGCGCCTGAGCATTCAGTGGGACGAGTGATCGCCCGTCCATATATCGGGGAACCCGGAAGTTTCAAGCGTACACCGAACCGGCATGATTACGCGATTACCCCGCCGGAGCCAACGGTGCTGAATCTGCTGGCCAATGCAGGCAAGGATGTTATTGCTGTCGGCAAAATTAACGATATCTTCAGCGGCGAGGGAGTATCAGCATCCTACCCGACGAAGAGCAATGAGCATGGGATTGAAGTGACGATTGATCAGCTGGGAGAAGACTTCGAAGGTCTGCTGTTCACGAATCTCGTTGACTTCGACAGCTTGTACGGACATCGCCGTGACCCTGAAGGCTACGCACATGCCCTTGAAGTTTTTGACCAGGCTGTGCCGCAGCTGATGGAGCGGATTGGACAAGATGATCTGCTGATTATTTCGGCCGACCACGGCAACGATCCGGTACATCCCGGAACAGATCACACCCGTGAGTACGTGCCGGTTCTGATTTACAGCCCTTCGCTGAAGCAGCCGGACAGCATCGGTATCCGCGAGACGTATTCCGATCTGGGAGCAACGATTGCGGATAACTTTGGTGTGCAGGGTATCCGCAATGGTCAGAGCTTCCTGAATCTGCTTAAATAACAGGGCCAGAATCCATTTTACAGTCCAGCGGTAACTGCAAAAATGCTGTATAACGTTATATCAACACAAAATTATTATGCCTGCTGTACAGTCTCCGATTTGGACATCGAAGGTGCAGCAGGTCTTATATAGGAGTGAATACATTGACCATTATTAATCAGGGCATCATTCAGGAAGCAGCATCTTATATTCAGGGTGAAAGCGCCATCAAGCCGGAGATCGGGCTGATTTTGGGTTCGGGTCTCGGCATTCTGGCGGAACTGATCGAAGATGCCGTCAGAATCCCATACGATGACATTCCTCATTTCCCGGTGTCGACTGTGGAAGGACATGAAGGCGAACTTCTCCTGGGCACAATTAAAGGACGCCCGGTAGTAATGATGAAAGGCCGTTTCCATATGTATGAAGGATATGGACCTGAAGTAACGGCGTTTCCTGTTCGTGTCATGAAGGAACTCGGCGTACAGAGTCTGCTGGTTACCAACGCAGCAGGCGGTGTTAATACATCCTACCAGCCTGGAGATCTGATGGTTCTTTCCGATCACCTTAACTTGACCGGCAAGAACCCGCTAATCGGACCTAACGATAATAATCTGGGCGTCCGTTTCCCGGATATGTCTGAAGCTTACAGCCGCCGCCTGCGCGGCATTGCCAAGGAAACTGCAGCCTCCCAGGGCTTCAAAGTACAGGAAGGTGTTTATGCCGGCCTGCTGGGACCTACATACGAAACGCCGGCCGAAATCCGCATGCTGCGTACACTGGGTTCGGATGCTGTCGGCATGTCCACAGTATCTGAAGTCATTGTTGCCCGTCATGCTGGTATCGAAGTTCTTGGTATTTCCTGCATTACGAATATGGCCGCCGGTATTCTGGACCAGCCGCTTTCTCATGACGAAGTGATGGAAACGGCCGAACGCGTACGGGAGCAATTCTTGAGCCTTGTGCTCGCAATCATTCCGCAAATGTAAAATGCTGCCGGAATACAGGAGGAAGATAACGGATGAATACAGCCAATCAGGAATTATCTTTATATAGTGAGCATATTCAAGAGGCAGCCGATTACGTTCGAAGCCGTCTGGGCAGTTACAAGCCGGTTATCGGCTTAATTCTGGGTTCAGGTCTGGGAGATCTCGGGGATCAGATTGAAAATGCCGTCTACATTCCATACCACGAAATTCCTCATTTCCCGCAATCAACGGTGGAGGGACACGCGGGACGTTTTGTTATCGGTAAGCTGGAAGGCAAGGACGTTATGATTATGCAGGGGCGTTTTCACTACTACGAGGGCTACAGTATGCATCAAATTGTCCTGCCCGTCTATGTGATGTCCAGCCTTGGTGTTCACTCCTTAGTGATTACGAACGCCTGCGGTGGTCTGAATCCGGCATTCCATGCCGGTGACTTGATGCTGATTACGGATCATTTGAATTTCACAGGAGACAGCCCGTTAATCGGACCCAATGATGCGTCCATAGGTGTCCGATTCCCGGACATGTCCAGTGCTTATGACCGGGAGTACCGTGAGCTTGCGCTTCGGCTTGCAGCGGATATACAAGGGGAAGACGGTTCGCCGCTGCTGCTCCAGCAGGGCGTATACGCGGGAACAACGGGCCCGACCTACAGTACGGGAGCAGAATACAAGATGCTGACCCTTCTAGGCAGTGATGTTGTGGGTATGTCTACCGTTGCCGAGGTCATCGCGGCCAGCCACGCGGGCCAGCGAGTCCTCGGTATATCCTGCGTAACGGATATGGCCGTCGCAGACGAGCTGGAGCCGCTGACCCACGAACAGGTCGTGAAGGTGGCTAATCGGACCAAACCGAAGTTCATCTCGCTTGTGCGTGCTTTTGTTCGCGAGGTCTAAATCCTGGGCATATTTGTGATTTCATCTTTCATCGTAAGAGCTAACCGGGAATATTACAGAAAAGGTGTGAACGTATGAGAGCAGTGGACATCATTCAAAAAAAGCGAGATGGCAAAGAGCTGACGAGAGAGGAAATCTCCTTTCTCGTTCAGGGCTACACTCGTGGAGAAATTCCAGATTACCAGCTGTCTGCCTGGGCGATGGCCGTGTATTTTCAAGGGATGAGTGCCAGGGAGACTGGTGATCTCACACTGGAAATGGCGGAATCAGGAGATGTGGTGGACCTCAGCCCGATCGCGGGAATTAAAGTCGATAAGCATTCCACAGGCGGGGTGGGTGACAAAACGACCATTGTACTGGCCCCGCTCGTAGCGGCTGCCGGTGTTCCTGTAGCCAAAATGTCAGGACGGGGTCTTGGACATACTGGCGGCACCATTGATAAGCTGGAGGCTATTTCTGGCTTTACCGTCGAGTTGTCGCGAAAACAATTTTTTCGTCAGGTAAATGAAGTAGGTGCAGCTGTCATTGGTCAAAGCGGCAACATTACACCTGCAGATAAGAAGCTGTACGGACTGCGGGATGTGACAGCTACAGTCGAATCGATTCCTTTAATCGCGAGTTCGGTCATGAGCAAGAAAATTGCTGCCGGCGCGGACGCCATTGTATTGGACGTGAAGACGGGAAGCGGGGCATTTATGAAAACCCTGGATGACTCCATTGAACTGGCTAAAGCGATGGTCGATATCGGAAGTCATGTGGGACGCCATACCGTTGCTGTCATTAGTGACATGGATCAGCCGCTTGGTTATAACATTGGCAATTCGCTTGAAATTAAGGAAGCTATCGACACTTTGCGCGGTCAGGGACCTAAAGATCTGGAGGAAGTCAGCCTAATTCTGGCTTCTCACATGCTGGTCTTAGGAGGTAAAGCTGGAGATGAGCAGGAAGCCCGCGAGATCCTTGAGAAACTGATTTCCAGCGGAGCTGCTTTAGAGAAGCTGAAAGATATGGTAGCGGCGCAGAATGGGAACCCTGAGCAGATTATGAACCCAGATTTGCTGCCGTCCGCAGCCCGCACCGTAGAGGTCCGTACGGTTCAGGCCGGTTATGTAGAGTCCATTCAGGCCGAAAACATCGGGGTTGCGGCTATGCTGCTGGGAGCTGGCCGTGAAACCAAAGAGTCGGTCATTGATCTGGCTGTTGGTATTGAGCTGCGCAAGAAGGTTGGCGAAGCGGTGGAGTCGGGTGATTTGCTGGCTGTTCTCCATGTTAATGAGGTGGACCCAACCCGGTTGGGCGAGGCGGAGAAAAAGGTGCTGGAAGCGTACAGTATCACACCGCAAGCCGTTCCTGCACAGCCATTGATTTATGCATTAGTTACCCGTGAAGGTGTGACACGTTACTGATTTTTATCCAATTGAGTACAAAGAACCCACATTCTTTGTACTCTTTTTTTGCGCATAATCCGCCTTTCCTAGGAGATAACTGGAATAAATCCTCTCATTCCTGACGACAATGGATAGCAGTAAATGGGAAATGTTGCTCCCATCTGCATATGTGTCCAAGGAGGGAACCTACTTTGATTAAAAAATTGTGGGCTGCGAGTCTCGCCGCTGCAGTATTGGCTGCTGTTATACCCTTGTCCGCTTTTGCGGAGGAAACCCCTAAAAATGGGACCCCGCCTTCTGCTGCAGAGCTGGCTCCGAATGCACGTTCGGCTGTACTGCTCGATGCAGATACCGGGACTGTGATCTATGAAAAGAACAGCCATGATAAGCTGCCTCCGGCCAGTATTACCAAAATTATGACGATGCTGCTGACGATGGAAGCTCTGCATGACGGCAAGCTGAAGCTGACCGATAAGGTACGTACCAGCGAATATGCAGCCTCCATGGGCGGATCTCAGATTTTTCTGGAGCCTGGTGAAGAAATGACGGTGGATGATATGCTGAAAGGGATTGCGATGGCTTCAGGCAACGATGCATCGGTAGCGATGGCAGAGAAGCTGGGCGGCAATGAACAGGGCTTCGTACAGTTGATGAATGAGAAAGCGGCCGAGCTGGGAATGAAGGATACTCATTTTTCCAATCCGAACGGTCTGCCGGTCAATAATCATTATACTTCTGCCTATGATATTGCCCTGATGAGCCGGGAGCTGCTTCGATATCCGCAGATTACCAAGTACACAGGAGCCTATCAGGATTATCTGCGAAAGGATTCAGAGAAACCCTTCTGGCTGGTGAATACGAACAAGCTGGTACGTTTTTATCCGGGAGCGGATGGTCTGAAGACCGGCTATACCTCTGAGGCCAAGTTCTGTCTGTCTGCAACTGCCAAGCGGGAGGGTCTGCGGACCATTGCGGTTGTGCTGGGGGAACCGAACACGAAAACGCGGAACAGTGAAGTCTCCGCTATGTTTGACTATGCGTTCTCGCAGTACATGATGAAATCGATTTATAAGCCGGGGGATTATCTTGGCAAGGTGAAAGTGGAGAAAGGGACCATGCCGGAATTAGTACTAACAGCGGACCAGCCGTACAGTGTACTGATGAAAAAAGGCGGCAAGGCTGATGAATTCCGCAAAGAGCTGCAGATTCCAGCCGAAATCAAGGCTCCAGTCAAGGCCGGTGATGTGATCGGCAAGCTGGTTATCTATCAAGGGAACACCAAGGTGAAAGAATTTGAAGTGAAATCCCCGATTCAAATCGAGAAGGCCGGTTGGTGGAAGTTGTTCAAGCGTACGACGTCTAATCTGTTCTCTTGACGTTTTAGTGGGCATCAGCGGGATCTGTAGATTCTTAGGGGTTTTCTTCTAGTTTTGTCGCAGGGCAGGAATCCCTTTTTAATTTGTAGAAATCCATGGGCAAGACAGGGAGGAGAGTGAGCAGGCATGAATTTGCAAGTGGAAATGGAACATCACCGCGGCGTCCTGATCGTCCGGTTAACAGGGGAATTGGATCATCATACCGCCGATCTTGTTCGGCTTCAAATGGATGAGGCGATTCAGCGCAGACAATGCGAACATGTTGTGCTGAGCCTGAATGGTCTGCAATTCATGGATAGTTCCGGACTGGGCGTTATCCTTGGCCGGTACAAGCTCATCAAGCAAAAAGGCGGCAAAATGGCAGTATGTGATGTCAATCCGTCCATCTATCGTCTGCTGGAGATGTCCGGTTTGTTCAAGATCATGCCGATCTATGAGAATGAGGGCATGGCATTATCGGGACTGGAGGTGGTTTCTTAATGGAGGAGCAGTCGAAAAACTTCATGCATCTGCAGTTTGCGGCCAAGTCCGAGAATGAAGCATTCGCAAGGGTTGCGGTGGCAGCGTTCATCTCTCAGCTGGACCCGACCATGGAGGAATTGAGTGATCTGAAGACGGTGGTATCGGAAGCCGTTACGAATTCGATTATTCACGGATATAACAATGATCCCAGCGGGCTGGTAACGATTCGGGCCGAGATTGATCATGACCGGGTGACACTGGTCGTAGAGGATCAAGGTGAGGGAATTGATGATCTGGAATTGGCGAAGCAGCCGCTCTATACCTCCAAACCCGAGCTGGAGCGTTCAGGGATGGGCTTTACCATCATGGAAAATTTTATGGATGAATTTGAAGTGACCAGTGAGCCGGCGAGAGGCACCTCGATCCGGATGATGAAGCGGATTGAATCGAAGAAAGCTTTATATAATTAGGGGCGCTGCCTATGGATCCAAAAGTAAAGCAGTCTTCACAAACCTATCTCGAGGATGGGGAAGTCAAGCGCCTGATCGCGCTCAGCCAGTCCGGTGATGCTATAGCTAGAGACACGCTGGTGAACTGCAATATGCGGCTGGTCTGGTCGGTTGTTCAACGTTTCATGAACCGGGGATATGAGCCGGAGGATCTGTTCCAGATCGGTTGCATCGGCTTACTGAAGTCCGTGGACAAATTTGACCTGAGTTATGATGTCAAATTCTCCACATATGCCGTACCGATGATTATCGGTGAAATCCAGCGCTTCCTGCGGGATGACGGCACGCTAAAAGTAAGCCGTTCGCTGAAGGAAATGGCGAACAAAGTTCGTAAGAAACGGGATGAACTGTCCAAGCACCTGGACCGGCTTCCAACGATTAAGGAAGTGGCCGAGCAGCTCGGTGTTTCCCCGGAGGAAGTGGTATTTGCTCAGGAGGCCAACAAGCCTCCCACTTCCATTCATGAGACGGTATTCGAGAATGATGGCGATCCCATCACACTGATGGATCAGATTGCGGATGAGTCCCAGGAGCGGTGGTTCGACAAGCTCGCTTTGAATGAGGCGATCGACGGATTATCGGAACGAGAGAGACTGATTGTGTATCTGAGGTATTTCAAGGATCAGACGCAGTCTGAGGTCGCAGGCAGATTGGGAATCTCCCAGGTACAGGTGTCTAGGCTGGAGAAGAAGATTCTTCAGTCCATCCGGGATCAGATCGCGCAGTAGCTTTTTTAGCCAACATACAGAAGTGCCAACCTGAAGCAGGCAGGGTCGAGCAGACCTTTCCTGCTTTTTGTGTTGTTTTACCTGTTTAAGAATAATACGGTCAGACCCATCACACACTAACGTTAATTCAAGCACGGTATTACGCGGCAAGGGAAGTGATAGTGATGGCAGAACGTACTGTGCCGACCGTCTACCTTCGTCTGCGCAGCCGCATTCAGGTCAGGCTGGGTCAAAAAATAACACTTGGCGATGTTGCCCATCTGCTGACTGAGCCGGAATGGGAAGCCAGACTGCTGCAACTAGAGCTGATAACACCCCGTATTCATGACGGAAATCTGATTATGGTCGACATGCTGCAGATTATCTCCTTGATCCGCAGCCAGATCCCCGGCATACAGGTAGAGTCGCTCGGCAAGCCTCATATGCTGATCGAGATCGTCAAGAAACCGAGAAAACCTTCCAAGCTGCTGTTTGTGCTCGTCTGGCTGCTCTTATTCGTGGGGTCAGCCTTAACGATTATGAACTTCCATGCCGATGTGAACATGCTGGAGGTGCAGATCCGGATTGTCGAGATGCTGACAGGGAAACGGGATGAGCATCCTTATCTGTTTCAGGCCGCCTATTCGGTAGGTATCGGTTTTGGCATGATCATATTCTTCAATCATCTCTTCAAGAAAAAATGGAATGACGAGCCCACCCCTTTGGAGGTCGAAATGTTCCTTTATCAGCAGAACGTGGATCAACAGGTTGTTGCCGAGGAGTACGAGAAGATGAAGCAGGGCCAGATTGGAAAAAGGCGTATATGATTGAGCTCATCCAAATTGTACTTCAGATCTCGCTGGGCATCGCTGGCGGTATTGCCGTCGGCAGTGGTGTCATTGCACTGTTCATTGTGCTGGACATGATTCCAAGACTTGCGCAGCTCACCCGGTCTTATAATAAGGCGCACAGTTATGAGGGTGCGATGATCGTTGGTTCTTTTGCCGGGACGCTCGCTGATTTCTGGAACTGGAGGTTTCCGCTGCTGTCTCTGGCTGTACTGCCTGCGGGTCTGCTGAGCGGAATATTCATTGGGCTGCTGGCCGCTGCTCTGACAGAGGTGCTCAACGTACTTCCCATCATGGCCAAGAGGCTTTATATGACGCCGTATTTGTTTGGGCTGCTGCTGGCCATGGTGCTTGGCAAGACCGCCGGCTCGCTGTTTGACTGGTTTGTCTATAACCGCTAAAAGAACTGGAGGCTAGACCATGAATGATCGGAATGATCTTACTTCAAGCGAATTCGAACAGCCGGAGCGGGAGCTCCCCCCTCATGTGAGCAGACTTGGGGATCGTGATCCTGAAGAAAAGAACGGACATGGGGGACATCAACAACCTGTAAAAATTAAAACCCGTAATTTAAATAAAAGGAATTCTCGGCGCAGTGATCAGCAGGAGTCCAGTCAGAAAAAGCGGCTTGCACATAAAAAACAGGATGAGATGTCTGACAATATAAAGGAGTCCGTCGAATATTGGCAGGGCAACGATAAGGTTCCCGCTGAGATGAGTGAGGTCAAAAATACGCTGAAGCAGGTTATGGGCCTCGGGGAAACGTTTGATGTCGTACTGCGTGAAATGACCCTGGGCGGGCGGCATACCGGGTTGTTTTTTATCAACGGCTTCTCAAAAGATAATATTCAGCTGGAAATCCTCAAACGGCTCACTTATCTGACCTCAAACGATATGTCTTCAGATGCCGTTCAGTCCTATTTTGAATATTATATTCCCCATATTCAGGTCGAGAAAGCGGATCAGATGTCTGCGATCCTGAACAAGGTTATGATGGGCATGTGTGTCATGTTCATTGAGGGTGAGTCCCAGGCTATTGTGATGGATACGCGAAACTTCCCGGTTCGAAGTCCTGAAGAACCTTCGCTGGAGAAAGTTGTACGTGGTGCAAGGGATGGATTTACGGAGACGATGCTGTTCAATACGGCCCTGATCCGCCGGCGTCTGCGTGACCCGGGACTGAAGTTTGAACTTATGAATGTGGGCCGGCGCACACGCACCGATGTCTGTATCGCATACATTGATGATATCGTAGATAAGACATTGGTAGATGAAGTACGTGAAAAAATCAAGGGTGTAAACCTGGATGGCATTCCCCTTGCAGATAAACAGCTGGAAGAGACGATGATCAACAAGGGCTGGCACCCGTACCCGTTGGTACGATACTCGGAACGCCCTGACGTTGTGGCATCCCACATTATGGAGGGGCGTGTAGTCATCATGGTGGATACCTCACCGAGCGTGATGATACTGCCTACGACTTTTTTTGACTTGTGTCAGCATGCTGAGGAGAACCGCCAGACGCCTTTTATGGGAAGCTATCTGCGCTGGATCCGTTTTCTGGGGATATTTGCATCCCTGTTTCTGCTGCCGCTCTGGATGCTGCTGGTGATTGAGCCTTCACTCAAACCGCCGGCATTTGATTTTATCGGCCCGCAGAAGGACGCCAGGCTGCCGCTGATCATGCAGTTCCTTCTGATTGAATTTGGTGTCGATCTAATGCGTATGGCGGCTGTGCATACACCTACACCTTTGGCGTCAGCGATGGGGTTAATTGCAGCGATTCTGGTCGGAGACATTGCCGTGCAGTCCGGCCTCTTCGTTAATGAGGTTGTCTTATATATGGCTATAGCGGCTATCGGCATGTTTGCCACGCCCAGTTATGAGCTGGGACTGGCCAACCGGATAGTAAGACTGGTCCTGATTATTCTGGTGGCGATGTTCAAAGTGCCAGGCTTTGTTATTGGTACAACGCTGATCATGATTTCATTGACCATGCATCGTTCCTTTAACTCCTCTTACCTCTGGCCGTTTATACCATTTAATGCAAAGGCTTTGGGGGCTATTTTGTTCCGGATTCCCGTATTGTCGTCAAGCAAACGCCCGTCATTCAACAAAGCCCGGGATAATACCCGTATGCCGCGCCAAGGTGGGGATGGTACGGCTAACTGACAATTGTGCAAATGAGTTGTATAAAAATCCATTACTCTTCTTTTTGTCGTTTTGCTATACTGATGTAAACATAACCTGGAATTCGCAGCGTGTTCCGGAAGGGGAGAGCACTAGCTTATGTATTTACACGGTACCAGCACAATTAATGCGCAAGGCCATCTGGAGATCGGCGGTTGCGATGTGACCTCGTTGAAGGAGACGTTTGGAACTCCGCTTTATATTGTGGATGAGCAGCTGGTTCGCCAGCGTTGCAGAGAGTTTATAGATGCATTTAAGCAGACGGGACTGAAATATCAGGTAGCGTACGCCAGTAAGGCATTTTGTGTGAAAGCCATGTGCCTGCTGGTGGAAGAAGAGGGAATGTCTCTGGATGTTGTTTCAGACGGTGAGCTGTATACAGCGCTGCAGGCAGGATTTCCGCCGGAGCGCATTCATTTCCATGGCAACAACAAGACGCCGGATGAGATCGAAATGGCGATCGATGCACGGATCGGATGTTTTGTGGTAGATAATCTGGTAGAGCTGCATATACTGCAGGCGATTGCGGCTGGGAAGGGCCAGAAGGTCAATATTCTGCTGCGTGTGACCCCAGGGGTTGAAGCCCATACGCATGAATATATTTCTACCGGCCAGACGGATTCGAAATTCGGCTTCGATATCGGGAACGGATCCGCCTATGAAGCTGTAAAGCTGGCTTCCAGCCAGTCTAATCTGCAGCTGCTTGGACTGCATTCTCATATCGGTTCCCAGATTTTTGAGGTGGACGGTTTTCAGGTTGCTGCCGAGCGCGTAGCTGCTTTTGCAAGAGAGGTGCACGAGGGACTGAATGTCGTGTTCTCCGTCATTAATCTCGGGGGCGGTTTTGGCATCCGTTACACGGAAGAAGACACCCCGCTTCAGGTTGCCGAATACGTGAAAGCCATCGCAGAGTCTGTGCGTACTCATTTTGCGGGAATCGGTCCAGAGCTGCCGGAAATCTGGATTGAGCCGGGTCGCAGCATCATCGGTGATGCAGGGACAACCCTTTATACGGTGGGGACGACCAAGGACATTCCCGGCGTCCGCAAGTATGTGTCTGTGGATGGTGGCATGACGGACAACCCTCGTCCAGCTTTGTATGACGCCAAGTATGAAGCGCTGCTGGCTAACCGGGCGGGAGAACCGGAGACCGAAACGGTATCCATTGCAGGCAAATGCTGCGAGAGTGGAGATATGCTGATCTGGGATGTGAATCTTCCTGAAGTCAATCAAGGTGATCTGTTGGCTGTGGCGAGCACAGGAGCGTATAATTATTCCATGGCAAGCAACTACAACCGGATCCGCCGTCCGGGCGTTGTATTCGTAAAAGACGGCGAGGCTAGTCTGGTTGTGCGGCGCGAGACTTATGAGGATATTGTACGCAATGATCTTGTTCCCGAGCGTATTGGAAGACAAATGGTCAGCAAATAACCTGTTATTGATGATTGACCCTCTCCTGGGGAGAGGGTTTTTTAGTTTTTTATCTGAAATTATGGGTGAACGTTGCATCTGATGTTGGAAATGAGATACAATCATAAAGTGATAAACTGCACAAATAAGAGCAGCAGCTCTAAGATAAGCAAAGGACGTGACCCCAGATGAAAAAAGGTACGATTGAACTTGAAAACGGCGGAGTCGTAGAAATCGAATTTCTGCCAGAAGAAGCACCTAACACGGTAGCTAACTTTGAGAAGCTTGCGAACAGCGGTTTCTACAACGGACTTTCTTTTCACCGTGTCATCCCTGGCTTTGTAGCCCAAGGCGGATGCCCGAACGGAACAGGTACTGGCGGTCCTGGTTATACCATTGACTGCGAGACTGCAACAAATACAACCAAGCATGAGAGAGGCGTGCTCTCCATGGCACATGCCGGCCGCAACACAGGTGGCAGCCAATTCTTTATTGTATACGCACCCCAACCTCACCTGGATGGTGTTCATACGGTATTTGGCAAAGTCACTAAAGGCATGGAACTCATTGACGATGTCAAGGGCGGAGACAAAATGAAAGAAGTTAAAGTCTTCGAAGCTTAACATCAATGAGCTGAGCCCGGAAAAGCCCCTCCAAATTTTCATTTTGGAAGGGCTTTTTCATTAATTATTTTCATAATAAGGGTCTGTTTCTAAAATAGTTGGACTACAATATTCATAAAGCAGGTGTACCTGCCGATATAAAATTAACAGCGGCGCTGTTGATTCAAGGCGGTACTGCAGCCGTCCTGAGTGACCAGGACTCACGATTCTCCGCAAGAAGGCAGCCAGCATGTTTACGATGAGAAGAGGTGCCGAAGATGATGATGTTAAAGAACGAACAGATTGTTGAAGTTGTTAAGAAACAGATTGCTAAAGTACTGAAAAAAACACCGATCGAGCTTACCTTTACTAACGACTTTGGCCGCAGTCAAACCGCAGCAGCAGACCAGAAGCTTCATTTAACGAATGAACATTACTCTGCAAAAATTATGAACTGTGTCTTCGATACCCATATCAGACCTGTGTTGATGTGTGAAGTGATTTACTTCCTGAAATGTGAATATATGGACGGAGAGGTTGAACTTCATCTGGAGTATGAACCGAGGCATGATGCACAGCAGCAACCGGATGCTTCTGTCTATGTATCTTTTGACGATAAGACCGAACTGGGGCGTGAGGAGCTGGACGCTCTGATTGATATGGCACTGGCAACGAACGATAAGAAATGGTTTGAAGAACTCACTTCCAAAATCAATCTGCCTGCCGTTTCATAAACAACGAAAATTAATGATTCTATTTAATATAACCCAAGGCAGATGAGCTTGAATCATCTGCTTTTATTGTTTTTTTGTCTCGGATATGATAAAGTTGTATTACTTACTTTTTTCAAGTGATGTAAAAACCAAATATACATGATCCTTCGGGGCAGGGTGAAATTCCCTACCGGCGGTGTGGTCCGGCCAAACGGCGGGACTAAGTCCGTGACCTGTAAGCTGTTAAGCTTATGGCTGACCTGGTGAGAATCCGGGACCGACAGTATAGTCTGGATGGGAGAAGGAGATGGGACGTCTAGACAGACGTTTAGGCATGCAGGCTAAGTGTGTTCGTTCACATTTCGGCAGCACGCTGTTTGAGCTTATGGCTTGGCAGGTGCAACGGGAATAAGGGGAACATGCTGGTTCATTGAACGGGTTCAATGGCTTGTTTGCGCTATCCACAATCTCTACAACTCGCAGCCCTGTAAGGTCTTATGACCTTCAGGGCTTTTTATTATGGTCAGTATGTTAGATTAAAAGCAGCGGCAGGAGCGAATCTATCTAAAGGACAGGGTGAAATGGATGCAAATCATCAACGATGAATATTACATGGGACTTGCGCTTGACATGGCAGAACGCGCACAAGGGCAGACTGACATTAATCCGGTTGTCGGCTGTGTCGTCGTTAAGGATGGTGCTGTTGTTGGGGTGGGAACCCATTTGAAGAGAGGGACCGGCCATGCTGAAGTGCATGCTCTGAACATGGCAGGAGATGCAGCTGAAGGCAGTACGGCGTACGTTACACTTGAGCCCTGCAGCCATTTTGGCAAAACACCGCCCTGTGCCCAGCGTCTTATTAAGGAAAAAGTCAAACGTGTCGTGGTCGCTTGTGAGGACCCCAATCCCCAGGTTGCGGGAACCGGATTTGAGATGCTCCGTCAGGCCGGGATTGAGGTGGTCACTGGCGTACTGCGCGAACGGGCACTGAAGCTGAATGAAAAATTCATTAAGTACATTACTACAGGTTTTCCTTATATTACACTGAAGACGGCTACGACTCTTGACGGTAAAATAGCGACTCGAACGGGAGACAGCAAGTGGATTTCCAATGAAAAGGCACGCGAAATTGTACATACACTTCGTCATCGTCACCAGGGAATCATGGTTGGGGTTGATACCGTTATTGCCGACAATCCTGAGTTGACGACCCGGCTTAGTGTGGAAGGGATTAGTCCAACAAGGATCGTCGTGGATTCCACATTGCGTATTCCTCTGGACAGTAAGCTGGTGCAGGACGGGCTGGCTCGTACCATCGTCGTGACAACCGACGAAGCGGACACAGCCAAAGATGCAGCTCTTACCGCTTCTGGTGTTACGGTTGTTCGGTGTGGAACAGGCCCGAGAGTCAACCTCTCCGCAGCCATGAAGAAGCTGGGAGAGCTCGAGATTGGCTCCGTTCTGCTGGAGGGGGGAGGCCGTCTGAATGGTTCCATGCTGGAAGCCCGTCTCGTTGACCGGGTTCAACTCTTTCTGGCTCCAACAATTGTTGGTGGAATTGGAACAGCAGGAAGCTTCACCTTTGACGGTGTAGAGAAAATGAGTGAAGCGATACGCCTGACGGAACTTGAAGTAGAGATGGTGGGCACGGATAACATCAGTGTCAGTGGTGTTCCCGTCTGGCCTTCAGCTTAAGAAGGGAGGATTCCATATGTTTACTGGTCTGATTGAGGAGGTCGGCAAGGTCAGGAGGCTGACCCGTAAAGGAGAGGCCATGGTCATTACGGTGGAGGCGTCTGTCATTATGGACGATGTCCGAATCGGTGACAGCATTGCTGTAAACGGCGTATGTCTTACCGTAACCGAGCTGGAAGAGCATCGTTTCAGTGCAGACATTATGCCGCAGACCTATCGCAACAGTAATCTGAGCACGCTGCAGACCGGAAGCAAGGTGAACCTGGAGCGTGCCATGGCAGCAGGTGGCCGCTTTGGCGGACATATTGTTCAAGGACATGTGGACGGTACAGGTACCATACGGCGTGTCATGCCGGACCAGAATGCAGTTATTTATGAGATAGCCCCTGATGATACCGGCTTGTTCAGATATATTATTGCCAGAGGCTCCATCACCATTGACGGGATCAGCCTGACCGTATCATCCGTAACGGAAACATCGTTTAAGGTGTCTATTATTCCGCATACATTAATTGAAACGGTCCTTCATGCCAAACATGCCGGTGAGACTGTGAATCTGGAGTGTGATGTGCTTGGCAAATATGTTGAGCACATGCTTCAGTTCGGCCAAGCGGAAACAGGGTCTAAGCAAAGCGCAATCAGCCACGATTATTTAGCCAAACACGGTTTTGCTTAATAGAGAAGGAGGAAACGGGATGGAAAATCATATCAGTCTAAACACCGTAGAAGAAGCCATACACGATCTCAAGCTTGGCAAAGTAGTTATCGTCGTAGACGATGAAGACCGTGAGAACGAGGGGGATTTTATCGCCCTTGCCGAAAAAGCTACACCAGAAGTCATCAACTTCATGATCACTCAGGGAAGAGGGCTTGTATGTGTGCCGATTACGGAAGAGCGGTCAATCGAGCTGGGGCTTAAGCCTATGGTCAGTCAGAATACGGACTACCATGGAACAGCCTTTACGGTATCTGTGGATCATAAGAATACTACTACCGGTATATCCGCTGGCGAGCGTTCGGTTACAGTTCAGGCGCTCATTGATCCGGATACGACGGGAGATGATTTCCGCAAGCCGGGTCATATGTTCCCGCTCATTGCGAAGAAGGGCGGTGTCCTGCGCAGAGCCGGGCATACCGAAGCTGCTGTAGATCTGGCTCGTCTCGCAGGCTCCTATCCGGCCGGTGTCATTTGTGAGGTCATCAAGGAAGATGGTACGATGGCCCGCCTGCCGGATCTCTCTCGTATTGCGGAGCAGCATAATCTGAAACTGATCACCATCAAGGATCTCATTCAGTACCGAAACCAGCAGGAGCAGCTCATTACCCGTGAAGTGAGTGTACGTATGCCAACAGATTACGGTGAGTTCCAGGCCGTCGCATATACCAATGCCGTTGACAGTAAAGAGCACGTTGCTCTGGTCAAAGGTACGATCAATCCTTCGCAGCCTGTCCTGGTTCGGGTTCACTCCGAGTGCCTCACAGGAGACGTCTTCCACTCTCACCGCTGCGACTGTGGTCCGCAATTTGATGCCGCCCTGCGCCAGATCGACGAAGCCGGCAGCGGCGTCCTGCTGTATATGCGGCAGGAAGGGCGTGGAATTGGGTTGATAAATAAGCTTAAAGCCTATAAACTTCAGGAAGAAGGACTGGACACGGTTGATGCTAATCTGAAGCTGGGCTTTGCGCCGGATCTCAGAGATTATGGCATCGGTGCGCAGATTCTCAAGGATCTTGGTGTACAGCAAATTCGTCTGCTTACGAATAATCCCCGTAAGATCAAAGGTCTAGAAGGCTACGGACTGGAAGTGGTGGAGCGGGTACCGATTCAGATTGAAGAGAACGAAGATAACCGATCCTATCTGCACACCAAACAGAGCAAGCTGGGTCATCTGCTCAAGTTTGATGATAAGCTGGAGCAGAATGAAGACCCCTCCCGCAGCTAGTTGGTAGATGTTTTGCTGTGGGTAGATGGACAGGAATACAATACATCATGAATAGATGAAGGGTGGAACTTAAAATGGCAAGAATTTTGGAAGGTAACCTCGTATCAAGCGGATTAAAATATGGCGTCGTTGTAGGGCGTTTCAATGAATTTATTACGAACAAGCTGCTTACAGGTGCATTGGATGCTTTGACACGTCACGGCGTGGCTGACGATGAAGTGGACGTAGCCTGGGTTCCGGGAGCATTTGAGATTCCGCTGGTAGCGCAAAAAATGGCCCAAAGCGGCAAATACGACGCGGTGATTACACTAGGAACCGTCATTCGCGGATCAACAACCCATTACGATTATGTCTGCAACGAAGTGGCCAAGGGCGTATCAGCCATCAACCTGAAGACAGGTGTACCGACAATCTTTGGTCTGGTGACAACCGAGAATATTGAGCAGGCTATCGAGCGCGCAGGCACTAAAGCCGGCAACAAGGGCTGGGATTGCGCGATGGCTGCCATTGAGATGGCTAACCTCAACAAACAGTTGGAAGCTTAATTATAGCGATAAGAATATGCATGAGTATGGCAGGAGGAAGTGGAAGTGACCGTAGTAACCTATAAATTAGAGACGTTCGAGGGTCCGCTTGACCTGCTGCTTCATTTGATTGACAAGGCCGAGATCGAGATACAGGACATACCGATCAGCGAGATTACCGATCAGTATATGGCCTATCTGGACAGCATGCAGGAGCTGGAACTGGATATTACGAGCGAATTTCTGGTTATGGCGGCAACGCTCCTGTCCATTAAGAGTAAACTGCTGCTTCCCAAGCCGCCCGTCATTGAGATGGATGACTTTGATTATTATGAGGAAGATGATTACGACCCGAGAGCTGAGCTGGTGCACAAGCTGATGGAGTACCGCAAATTCAAGGGCATCGCCAGGCATCTTCATGACCGGGAATGGGAGCGCAGCTTGATCTACAGCAAGGAACCGGAAGACCTGACTCCCTTTATGCCTGCAGAGCAGGAGAATCCGATTCAGGGACTGCATACGGCGGACCTCATCGCAGCTTTCCAGAAGGCGCTCCGCAAGGCAGTCAGACAGGCTCCGGTAGCGAGAATCCAGCGGGACGAGATCTCGGTCAAGGACCGGATCAAGGACGTGGTCAGTACACTGGAGAGGGTCGGGTACGGAGGAAAGCTGATGTTCTCCAAGCTGCTGGATCAGGATATGTACAGGCACGAGATTGTCGTAACCTTTCTGGCAATTCTTGAATTAATGAAAATGAAGCAAATCGTATGTTATCAGGAACAGCTTTTTGATGACATTGTTATGGAGTGGAGAGGGGAAGGAAGGCTGGATGGATTTTCCGAAGTTGAAGTCGATTATTGAGGGCCTGCTGTTTCTGGCAGGAGAAGAAGGCTTAAGCATCAAGCAGCTGACGGATATTGTGGAACAGCCGGCAGAGATGGTGGCTGACGCACTTCATGAGCTCAAACAGGACATGGAGCGCGAGGGAAGAGGCCTGCAGATGGTACAACTGGCCGGGAACTATCAGCTGGCAACGCTGGCCGATCATGCGCCTTATTTTGAGAAGCTGGCCTACTCACCATCCCGTTCCTCATTATCCCAGGCTGCGCTTGAGACGCTGGCAATTGTCGCCTACCGTCAGCCGATTACCCGTGTCGATATCGAGGAAATTCGGGGTGTCAAATCCGAGCGGGCGATCCATACGCTGGTCAACAAGGACCTGATCGTTGAAGTTGGACGGGCTGAGGCGATCGGCAGACCGATTTTGTATGGGACGACCAAATCCTTTCTGGACTATTTTGGCCTGGGAAGCCTTAAAGATCTGCCTGAACCTTCGCAATTTGAAGATACAGATAATCTGGAGGAAGAGACCCAGCTGCTGTTTGAGAAACTGGGAGCGGAGCCGCTGGATTTTGAAGATTTACCAGACACAGGTGATACGGAAGCATAACATCAAGCGAACGTATAGGTATAGATAGCGACTAAAGGCAAACCGCGATATCATGGTTTGCCTTTTTTTTGTGTAAACATGGAGGATGAACCGGTATCGGTTAACGGTACCGTGAATGTTTTCCTGCTGGTCTGCCATACTAGATGGGAGAAAACAGCCAAGGGAGGGCTGCTGTATGTGGTTCTGGATCGGCGCCGCCATTGTGGTTATTGTTATCATCCTCGCTGTCGTGCTCTCAGAGCTGCGGGTTGAGCTATTGATACGCAAGAGCAATCAGGATGACCGGATCTACGCCAAAGTCATTTTGCTGTACGGTCTGATCCGCCTCCATTTTGAGGTACCTGCCATCATGCTGGACAAGCTGAAGAAGGGCATTCTGTTCCGCCTGGACCGGAACGGTAATTTTCATGAGCATGAGACCTCGATCGGGAATGAAACGATAACCAAGGCGAAGGTTCGCAAAGCGCTAAAAGATCTGCGCCGAATTCTAGCGGCTACCGAAGGATTTAACGCCTGGATCAGAACGACCCTGGCGCGGGTATCTGTTCACCGTATGGACTGGTCCACGAATATCAGTGCAGGGGATTCCATGTATACAGCCGTAACCGTAGGTGCCTTGTGGGGGATAAAGACTACAGCTGTAGGCTGGATGACGCACTATATGCGGTTTCGCAAGCCGCCGCGTCTCTTTGTAGTTCCATATTGGATAGATGAGCTTCGGTTGACCAGTGAAATGCAGGCAAGTCTGAATATCCCTGTGTATCAGCTGATCGCCGCAGGAGCGAGTCTGTTCCTGCGTATCCGCAGAGTAGAGGGAGGCTTTCAAGTGTGGAAAGAGCTTCTGAAGGAAGCGCGTGAAGCAAAGAAAAAGAAGCGGGCTGCTATTTAGCCTGCAATCATGTGCTCTCAGCGGCAGATAAGTTACGGCTTCATTAAAAGTGGGCTGACAGGCATACATAATCGGCCAGCGATAAGCGCACACTGTAGAACGTACAGATCAGTCTTTATTTTATCGCATAGAGGAGGAGTCATCATGCCAGAGCATCCGCTTCAAGGATTAATGCAGACAGCGATGGAGAACATCAAAGCGATGGTTGACGTGAATACCATTGTAGGTGAAGCTGTCGAAACGCCTGACGGGACCGTGATTCTACCGATCAGCCGTGTAGGTTTCGGTTTTGCTGCAGGGGGGAGCGACTTCCACGTTGAGGATGAGCACGCTCATTCAACAGGATCAGGCCCCAACGCCCATAATCATGCTGAAGTCGCACTTCCTTTCGGCGGCGGCAGCGGCGGCGGCGTATCGATCCGTCCAATCGCATTTCTTGTGGTGGGCAAACAAGGGGTGCAAATTGTGCCTTTGGATGCCCAGACTCACTTGTTTGAGAAAATCATCGATTCCACCCCATTCCTGCTGGACAAGATCCAATCCATGTTCCAGTCTCAAAATAACTCCAATGAGAATTATTCCGTGCCTCCAACAACGCCGGACAAAGAGACTCATAACCGAGGACCAGCATTCAGCTGACCAACCTGACATGATCCCTTCCAACCGGAAGGGATTTTAACTGTATGGACATACTGATGCCTGTCCGGGCATATAGTAGAACAGATTCCACGGACCCGAAGGAGTAGAAGAATGCGTAATTTGCCAGTAAGCAAATGTTGGTTGCTATTCATGTCGTTTGTAATGGCTGCAGGCTTGGTCCCGTCGGTCTCTGCGGCAAATGCTGAAACGGTACCGGTACCACCAGGAATATCGACACATGCACAGGCATCAGCGCTTATTGATGTCACGTCTGGCCGTATACTGTACAGCAGTCATGGGGACGAAGAACTGCGGATTGCAAGCCTGACCAAAATCATGACCGCACTCGTTGCCATTGAACAGGGCAGACTGGACGATAAGGTTAAAGTCTCTGCCCGGGCATTTGCCAAGGAAGGCTCCTCGATCTATTTGAAGCTTGGGGAGGAAATGACCCTGGAGAACATGCTGTACGGGCTGATGCTGCGTTCCGGCAATGATGCGGCAACAGCGATTGCGGAGCATATTGGCGGATCCGAAGATGGTTTTGTGTTTTTGATGAATCAGAAAGCGGAGGAGCTGGGGTTATCCCACTCCCATTTTATGAACCCGCATGGTTTGGATGCAGAGGGGCATTATTCTTCTGCCAACGATCTGGCCAAGCTGACAGCCTATGCCCTTCAACAGCCGGAATTTAAGAAGATTGTGGCTACCAAGGAGAAAGCGGCACCTAACCCCAATGAGAGCTGGGATTATAAATGGGCCAACAAAAACAAATTGCTGCGTTTGTATGAGGGAGCTGATGGGGTCAAGACAGGCTACACGAAGAAAGCTTTCCGCTGTCTTGTAAGCTCGGCGACCCGCCATGGACAACAGCTGGCAGCTGTGACCCTGAATGACGGGGATGACTGGAAGGATCATGCACGAATGCTGGACTACGGATTTAAGTATTATCCTCTTGTGACACTAGCTGAAAAGGAGATGCGTGTTCACGAGCAGCCGCTGCAGACCGGAAAGGCCTTCGTGTATCCGCTGGCAGAAGGGGAGAAAGGACAGGTCACCAACAAGCTGGTATTGTATCCTCCTGTGCGTCCAGGGAAACTGGATTCGTCTTTCGGCATTCGGGGCAGTGTCGATTTTTATCTGCACGACAGACGGATCGGTTCGGTCCCCATCTATCATCGATCTGAGGCGAATTCGAATGGAGGTTCTTCGGGTACAGCTTCTCCTGCAGCGCCTTCTTCAGGAACAATGCATACGAACAGCCCCGTATGGTTATCGGTATGGAAAAGGGTCATGAGCCATTTGTTCTGACTTGCTGGATATAATCAGGGAGGAGAGATGAGATGATCAATCTGATTTGGATGGGACTGATCGTCATTGGCTTCATCTTCGCGGCGGTACAGGGGAAAATTGAGGTTGTTACCCAGGCAGCCTTTGACGGGGCGGCGACCGGTGTGACCGTTTGCATCGGACTGATCAGCGTACTCGTATTCTGGATGGGTATGATGAAAATGGCCGAGGATGCAGGCCTACTTGGTAAAATAGCGAAGCTGCTGTCACCGGTCGTGTCCTTTCTGTTTCCGGATGTTCCAAAGAACCACCCCGCGATGGGGTACATACTCTCGAACATGAGTGCCAATCTGCTTGGACTTGGTAACGCTGCAACTCCGATGGGAATTAAGGCGATGCAGCAGCTCCAGGAATTAAATCCGGACAAGCAATCGGCCAGTCCAGCTATGTGTACACTGCTTGCCCTGAATACAGCCAGCATTACGTTGATTCCGACAACACTGATCGCCATCCGCTTGAATTACCATTCCGCGAACCCTGCAGAGATCGTAGGAACAACGCTGCTGGCAACTGCCGTAGCGACGGCTGCAGCTATTTTGGCGGACCGTTGGTACCGTGGGCGTTTTCTGCGGAGGAATCCTGATTACCGAAACCGGTTGAATCAAGCGGGTCCCCCTGACAAGGGCAAGCCGGTTGGCATGTGAAAGGATGATGATGGATGTACCAGCTCGTCAGTCTTATTTCCACCTGGGCAATTCCGCTGATTTTAGCTTTTATTCCACTGTATGCTTATATGAAGAAGGTCCCTGTCTATGAATCCTTCGTGGACGGAGCCAAAGGCGGGTTTTCCACGGCAATTGATATTATTCCTCATCTGGTTGGTATGATGGTAGCCATCAGTGTATTCCGCGCCTCAGGGGCACTCGAGTTTTTTACCGGATGGCTGACACCCTGGCTGCGTTCCATAGGGGTTCCTGGAGAGATTGTACCTCTGGGGCTCCTTCGTCCGCTGACAGGTACGGGTTCACTCGCTTTTACGACGGATCTGATCAAAACCTATGGACCCGATTCCATGATTGGACGCATTGCTTCAACCATACAGGGCAGCACAGATACTACGCTGTATGTATTGACTGTTTATTTTGGCGCAGTGGGTATCCGGAATGGCCGTTACGCTCTCAAAGTCGGACTGTTCTCCGATGTGGTCGGCTTTATTGCTGCAATCGCGGTCTGTCTAATGATTTTTTGAGGGGGAGCTTGTGATTTGTCCATGTGATGGTTATCATTAGGTTGAGGTGACTGAACAGACATGGAGAGATTGCAGAAAATTCTGGCCCAGGCAGGCGTAGCTTCAAGACGTAAAAGTGAAGAGCTGATCCAGGCCGGTAAAGTAGAAGTCAACGGGGTGACTGTGACCGAACTTGGCACCAAGGCGGACCCCGACGAAGATATAATTACAGTGAATGGCAAGCCTATTAAAAGCGAAAACAAAGTGTACCTGATGATGAACAAACCAAGAGGCGTGATTACCAGCGCTTCGGATCCGGAAGGCCGCAAGATTGTCTCTGACTATCTAAAAGGCGTGAAGGAACGGGTCTACCCGGTCGGTCGTCTGGACTATGATACGGAAGGTCTGCTGCTGCTGACCAACGACGGTGAATTTGCCCACCTTCTGACGCATCCGAAGCATCATGTGCCGAAGACCTATGTGGCTACCGTTAAAGGTGTGCCGCACGGTACGGAACTGGATAAGCTGAAGAAGGGCATCATGCTGGAAGACGGAATGACTGCACCGGCTGAGGTGGAATACAAGGACGTTGATCCGGAAGGCAAGGAAGCAGTAATCCAGATCACCATTCATGAAGGACGGAACCGTCAGGTGAGGCGAATGTTCGAAGCGATCTCCCACCCGGTGACGAAGCTGAAGCGTATCTCCTTTGGAGATCTGCTTATCGGCAACCTGAAGCGCGGATTGACGCGGCCTTTAACCAAAGACGAAGTCAACAAGCTGATCCAGCTGGCCAAATCGGATAAGAAATCTAAGAGGCAGGGGTAACCCCGCCTTTTTTCTTTATCTGCCTGAGCGGGAGAGGAGAAGGTTTGACCCGGAATGGGAAAAGTGTACAATAGAATCTGATTGGTTTATCCGCTTCGGGTGTGCCGGAGGGGATGTTTATTTTCGCAGAGTAAAGAGGGGTTGTGTGGCAGATGTCAGAGCAGGGAAATCGAATATTGGTAGTAGATGATGAAGAGCGGATCCGCCGGCTCCTCAAAATGTATCTGGAAAAGGAAGGGTATGAGATCGACGAAGCCGAAGACGGAGAGACTGCGCTGCAGAAGGCCATCGAGGAAAATTACGGACTGATTCTGCTGGATGTGATGCTGCCGGGAATTGACGGAATTGAGGTGTGCACCCGGCTTCGTCAGGTTAAGGCAACACCGGTACTGATGCTGACGGCCAAGGGAGAAGAAATTAACCGTGTTCAAGGTTTCGAAGTGGGAGCAGACGATTATGTGGTCAAGCCCTTCAGCCCTCGTGAGGTTATTTACCGGGTGAAAGCGATTCTGCGGCGCTCTTCAGAGACCGCTTATTTGACCAAGGAAGTGACGCCGAGCAACAGTATCGTATTTCCATCTCTGGTCATTGAGCATGATGCTCACCGTGTTACTGCAGGCGGGAAGGAGATCAGCCTGACCCCGAAGGAATATGAACTTCTGCATTATCTTGCTATCTCACCAGACAAGGTGTTCTCCCGTGAGGAGCTGCTTAAGGATGTATGGAATTATGAATTTTTCGGAGATCTCCGTACCGTAGATACGCATGTTAAGCGGCTGCGGGAGAAGCTGAACAAGGTGTCTCCGGAGGCGGCTTCCATGATCACCACGGTCTGGGGTGTTGGCTACAAATTGGAGGTTCCGAAATAAATTGAACTTCATGAAATCGCTTGTCGGGAAATTGTGGATCACGATTACCTGTCTGGTTGGCTGTATCCTGATCACGCTCGGCATGTTCATGCTGCCCTATATTGATACTAATTTTGGACAAAGCGAATCCACAGAAATCAAGCGGCTGTTTACCATCATTTGCATTATCGGTTTTCTGCTGACCACCTTCTTCGCTTTGTTCCTGTTCACCAAGATTACACAGCCGATGCAGCGTTTGATCAAAGCGACCAATGCAGTACGTCAGGGGGATTACGGAACACGGCTCTCTCTGGTAACCAGTGATGAAATTGGCGAGCTGGCGAGTACATTTAACCATATGGCCGAAGAACTGGAGATGACGATCAAGAGTCTCAATCAGGAGAAAAATCATCTCTCCAGTGTGCTGCGCAGTATGACGGATGCCGTGATTACCTTTGATGGTGCCGGCGATATCATCCTGATCAATCCTCCGGGCCAGGATCTGCTCGATCAGTGGGAGAAAATGGAGTGGACGGGGCAGAGGGAGACGGAGGGCTCTTACCACGCCTATGTTCCCGAGCCGCTTCAGCCGCTGTTCCATGCCGTTATGGAGAACGGCGAGGATCAGAATGCTAACGTTCATGTACAAAAAGGGGTATGGTCTGTGCAGATGGCCCCTTTGTATTCGGATAATGCGATTCGGGGAGCGGTAGCCGTTCTTCGGGATGTTACGGAGCAGGTGCAGCTTGAGAAAATGCGCAGAGACTTTGTGGCCAATGTCTCGCACGAAATCCGTACGCCCCTGTCGATGATGCAGGGATACAGTGAAGCGCTGCTGGATGGAATGGCCGCCTCGCCGGAAGAAAGTGAAGAGCTCATTCAGGTCATCCATGATGAGTCACTGCGGATGGGCCGCCTCGTCAAGGATCTGCTGGATCTGGCCCGGATGGAAGCCGGCCATACGGATATGATGATGCAGCAGCTGGATCTGAACGAGCTGATTGAGCGGGTGTTCCGTAAATTTACGGTCCGCTCCAAGGAACTGGGCCTGGATCTCCGTTATGTCCGCGGCCCCGGAAGCCTTGAAATGGAAGCCGCGGATGAAGATCGTCTGGAGCAGGTATTCACGAACCTGCTTGACAATGCATTCAGACATACCCCTGCAGGCAGGACCGTGACGATCTCCGCTAGGCGGGAGACCAGCGGCAAAGGCGCAGATTCTGTCATCGTGTCGGTCAAGGATGAAGGTGCTGGTATTCCTGCTGAAGATCTGCCGTTTATCTTTGACCGCTTTTATAAGGCAGACAAAGCCCGTGTACGGGGCAGCTCGGGCGGAACAGGCCTGGGCCTTGCGATTGTCCGGAATATCGTCTCAGCCCACCAGGGCAAGATTCGTGCGGTTAGTACGCCAGGGGAAGGTACCGAATTCACCATGGTTCTCCCTGCAGGTCCTGCGGTTATTTAACGGCACAAAATACAAAAAAACGTCCCTGCACGAAGTCGTGCGGGGACGTTTTTTGTTGAAGTCTTCCGTAAAATATTGTTCTGCGTGGAACATGAGCAGGATATAGAATGATTATAGTACGATTTCCGAAGCAGTGTTTAACTCTTCCAGTCCGGTCAGATCGATCAATACTTCTTTTGGTACGGCTTTATCGACCGTCAGAATCATGATGGCTTCACCGCCGATAATTTTACGGCCTACCTGCATGGATGCGATGTTAACATCATTTTTGCCCAGCAGGGTGCCGACACGTCCGATAATGCCAGGTTTATCATTATGGGAGATCAGAATTTGATGGCCTTCCGGAGCGGCATCGACCGGGAATTCATCCAGCTGTACAATCCGCTCGCCGTAACCCGGGAGCAGAGTGCCTGCCACGAGACGGTTTTTGCCGCTTTGTGTTTTTAATGTCACGGTAATCCGGTTTGTAAAGCCTTTGGTTTTAGGTGTTTTCGTGACGACAAAATTAAGATCGCGTGCTTTGGCAAGATGCATGGAGTTGACGATATTGACGTCGCTGCCAAGATGACGCTGCAGGATGCCCTTCAGGATATATCGGGTCAGCGGTTGTGTATCCACGTCATACAGGTCTCCAGCATAGTCTATCAGAATTTCACTGACTGCATCCGCTGTGATCTGTGCAGCAAAACTCCCCAGCTTCTCGCCCAATCCAAAATAAGGCTGAAGCTTACTCATGACACTGGAAGATACCGGCGGCATATTAACGGCATTCACGAACGGCTCATCCCGGAGAATATGAAGCACCTGTTCGGATACGTCGATGGCGACATTCTCTTGTGCTTCCACAGTGGATGCACCCAGATGAGGAGTCACGATTACTTTCGGATGAGTCAGGAACGGGTGATCGGAAGCAGGCGGTTCATGCTCGAACACGTCAAAAGCTGCTCCGGCTACAATCCCCTCATCAATAGCTTCAACCAAAGCCAGCTCGTCGATAATGCCGCCTCGTGCACAGTTGATGATACGCATGCCTTTTTTCATCACCTCAAACTGCGGGCGTGCGATCATATGCCGGGTTTCCGGGGTCAACGGGGTATGCACGGTCATGAAATCGGCCTGGCGGATAATCTCGTCTACGCTCGCAAGCTTTACTTCAAGTTTTTCTGCACGTTCTTCAGTAAGGAAAGGGTCAAACGCAAGAACATTCATGCCGAATGCTTTTGCACGCTTGGCTACCTCGCTGCCGATCCGGCCCATGCCGAGGACGCCCAACGTCTTGTTGCGGAGCTCCACTCCCAGGAAGGATTTGCGGTCCCATGTCCCATGAATGGTCTTGGCATAAGCCTGCGGGATATGACGGGCGAGTGCCATCATCATAGCGAAGGTATGCTCACAGGTGGTAATTGTATTTCCGTCCGGTGCATTGATAACGATGATTCCACGCTTGGTTGCTGCTTCCAGGTCGATGTTATCCACACCTACACCTGCACGGCCGATTACTTTCAGTCCTTTGCCTGCTTCCATGATTTTCTCGGTCACGCGGGTCTGGCTTCGAACGAGCAGTCCGTCATACTCACCGATAATCTGTACCAATTCATCTTCCGTGAGCCCTGTTTTTTTCTCTACGCTCACATCTTCGGCGTCCATCAGCTTCTGAATTCCCAGATCACTGATCGGATCGGATACTAACACTTTAAACATGGTTTCTTCCTCCTTGAATGTTAAGCTATATAATAGGGGCAATGCCGCGAAAAGCGGCTCTGCCGAACAACCTAATAGAAGAGAGTCATGCTTGCGCCCAATAGCGCGTGTGTGCGGTAATGCACCAGAGAATCAAAGTGCAGCGTTCGAGCTTTACCGGTTGGCCTACAGGAAAATGGCAGCAAAAAAACTCTCAATCCGCATACTATCTCCGTAGTAAGGGACGAGAGTTGCTCGTGGTACCACCCTAATTCGCCGCAGCTTTACAGCAGCAGCCTCATGGTCAATCTGACCGACTGGTAACGGAGGTCAACCGACTGAACCTACTGAATTCGGTACAGTAACTCTGGAATGCTTAAGACTTGCCTTTTGCCGCCGATTTGCACCACCCACCGGCTCTCTGAAGACATCGTGCAGTCTGGTTTCCTTCATCGCTTTTGCGTAATTTTTTCATAATGTATCATGCCTTACATGACCATGTCAATAGGATTCAGGACGGGGTTGAAACGCCTTGATGGGTTGGAATAAGGCCTTCGAGCACTTGAATGGGGCACGTTTTTTGGCTATGATTCTATAGTATACTAAGCAGAGGACAGACATAATATGAAAAAATCCAGATTTAAGAGGGTCAAAATGGGACAGGTTGAAGCAGGTGAGCTTACAGACCGTCTGCTGCTCATCAATCTGTATCTAACTCAAGGCATTACTTTGGTAGTGGGTCTGGTATGGGTGCTGCTGCAGAGGCGTAATCCGCTTTTTGTGCTGCATTTGCCAGAAAGCACGGAGTTTATACTATGGGGGCTTGGTCTTGCGGCAGTTATGCTGCTGGTGGATATGCTCTTGTCCCGTGTTATGCCGCAGGACGCCATGGACGATGGCGGGATTAACGAGCTGTTATTCCGGAACCGGCCGGTATGGCACATTATTCTGATTGCTGCAGTGGTGGCCATCTGTGAGGAGCTGCTCTTCCGGGGTGCCATTCAGTATGCATTCGGTATATATTGGACCAGCATTATATTTGCAGTCATTCATATCCGTTACTTGCGTCACTGGCTGCCCACAGGCTGGGTATTTCTCAGCAGCTGCGGTCTGGGATATATTTACTATGTTACAGGCAGTTTGTGGGCGCCGATCTTGTGCCACTTTGCCATTGATCTGATTTCAGGCTTGGCAATACGGTTTCGGAGGGAAGCATGAATCAGGAATTGAGCAGAATGCAGAAATATGGTTCGCAGCGCCGCAGCGGACGGAAAAAATCAGCAGAAGTGACACAGGAGAGTACAAAGGAGCGTTCGAAGGTTCGGGAGAAAACGTCGCTGGATGCATCAGCAGCCAGTCTAAGCCGCAGGGCAGCGCAGGCTCGCAGAGCCAAGGCGGCTTCCACTGAAGATGCGCGCCGCACCCCCGAGGAGGAAGAGGAGCTGCTGACGCGTGCCGAGATGTTTCCTTCACGCAGACTTCGCCTGAGCCGCTGGTTTTTGAATACATTAAGTTTTTTATTCGTGCTGCTGACCATCGGCCTGTTCTGGTGGGGGTTTCAGGGGGCTCCGCCGCTCAGCACATTTTGGGATTGGTTCTAAAGGACAAAGAAAGGCGCATCTGCATGCAGATGCGCCTTTCTTTGTGGGTCAGGGCTGCTTGGAAGCATCAATGCTGTTAGGATCAACGAAGCTGTACCCTTTCTGCTCAAGCTTGGTCAGCAGCTGATCAAGCGTCTCGGCCGTCCAGGGAAGTTCGTGCATCAGGATGTTGCTCCCCGGATGGAGCTGATCCATGACATTTTTGATGATGGCCTCGGATTTATTGGGATCCTTGGCTTTCATCTCCCAATCGAGCGAGCCGTTGGACCAGGTCATATAGAGCAGGCCGTTCTCCTTGGCCACTTTACGTCCGATGTCACCGCCCGCCCCATGTGGGGGTCTGAAGAATACGGGGGTCTTCCCGGTTACTTCCTTAATTATTTTTTGGACATCTTCAATCTGATGGCGGACTTCCGCCTCGGACTGGTCCTTTAGAACGATATGATCCCAGCTGTGATTGCCGATAACCTGACCGCGCTTCTGGATCAGCTTAAGCAGCTCAGGATGGCTTTTGACCCGGTAACCATTTACGAAAAAGATGGCTTTCGCCTTATGCTTGTCCAGCGTATCAATGATCTGGTTGATCATTTCGGCTTCTTTCGGGCCATCGTCGAAGGTCAGCAGAACAACTTTTTTCTCAGTACCTTCCTCGTTAGGAACGATATTATAGACCTTGTTCATATGATACTTGATTTCCGTTTGTGCTGGTGTTGAGGCTGTTGTCTCCTGGTTCTGGCTGACGTCTGAGCTGGCTGCAGGGCTGTCTGGATTGCTCCCAGAAGTGGTTTGATTGGCGGATCCTTTGGATGAGGCTTGGTCCTGATCCTTGCTGCCGGAATCATTAGCTGGCTGGCCTGCTGTTGAATTGCCGGGTGAAACAGAGTTTGATGAAGATGAAGTGCTGCTGTCAGGAGAGGCTGCAGAATCCCCGCTGATCTCTGAAGTTCCGGCCGAGCCGCAAGCACTTAGTGTCAAGCTGGCGGCGAGAAGCATGGCCGCTGTCTTTTTACCCATGATTTCATCTCGCTTTCCTGTTTTTATGCCGCATGAGTTAGGATGTTTCCGCGAACACTAAACTCGATTCTATCATAGAAGGAGGTAATAAATGTGAAGACTTCTTCATTTTTTCTGGGTCTGGTTGTTGGTGCAGCAGCCCAAACGATGATGCAGCGCCGTAATTTTTCCCTGTTCTCCTCAGGCTCCAAGGGTGGAAATTCGGTGGGACAGATGGTCAACCAAGCGAAAAACACAGTCATGGATGCTGCTTTTCCGGGAATGGGCTCCATGACGGACAAATTGAAGGACGGAGAAAATAACTCCCGCCAGCATAATGCTGCTCAGATCGACCACAAGTCAACGATCCGTGACAAGGAAGCCAACTTCCGCATGCTGAAAGATTTTATCCGTACCAACCCTGACGTTAAAAAAGAAGTTGAAGCTATCCTGAAGGATACTCACACAGCCATACCTGGTTTGTAAACCGGAAGTCAGCCTTGAGAATCATTTATCTCTTCCCTGTGAAAAGATAGGTGATTCTTTTTTTAAAACGATTTTATTACGTGCATTTGTGGGTATAAAATGATAACATAACTACATAGAACCATTTTCTTCACACATGCTATTTAGGCATCATATTTTATTATATTACTTGGTTGTTAAGGGGAGGATCCTGTATGAAAATAGAAAGACTAGGCCAAGATAAGATACGGATTTTCCTGACTTTTGACGACCTGAGCGAGCGTGGCATCCAAAAAGACGATATGTGGCAAGAAATACCTAAGGTTCATGAACTGTTTACAGAAATGATGGACCAGGCCTACAGTGAATTGGGCTTTGACGCGACAGGACCTTTGGCTGTAGAAGTTTTCGCACTGCCTGCTCAGGGAATGGTCGTTATTGTGACCCGCGGAAAATACGATCAGCAACGATACGGATCGGGCGCTGAAGATGAGTTGCCTGAAGAAGTTTATGAGATGGAAGTAACGCTTGAAACGAGCGACTCCATTGTATATGCATTTAACGATTTCGAGGTGCTGATAGAGGCTGCGCATATGCTTCATGATCATGTGACCAATGCCGGCAAGCTGTATCATTACAAAGGAAAATGGATTCTATATCTTGAACCGGATGAGGTGGAGGAGAGCAAACATGCAGCATTGATTGCGCTGCTGGCCGAATTCGGGGAAGGAACCTCGGTTACACCTGCGGTACTTGAGGAATACGGGAAAGTGGTTATGCCGGAACAGGCTGTCGAAGTGCTCTGCACCCATTTCAGCCGCCAGGGATAATAGAATAACCTGAAGACGGTCTGCAGAAGTTCTGCTTGTGCAGACCGTCTTCTTCTGTTTTGCGGCATGTTTTGTGGTATAGTGATGGTATACATTTTAGGGTGATATGAGGAGGAGTGTTCGTTGCTTTTGTTTTCCATAATTACAGCGGCAGTTGCTCCGGGCCTCGCCCTGCTGACTTATTTTTATCTGAAGGACCGGTATGACTCAGAACCGCTTCATATGGTCGTCAAGGTCTTCCTCCTGGGATTTTTGGTGGTTCTGCCTGTGATGATTCTTCAGCGGGGATTAACCTTGTGGCTTGGGGATCATCCTTTGATCTCTTCGGTGGGGATATCTGCCGGTGTAGAAGAGTTTTTCAAATGGTTCGTTCTGTACCATATAATTTATAATCACACGGAATTTGATGAGCCGTACGACGGTATATTATATTCTGTCGCGATCTCGCTCGGTTTCGCGACTGTGGAGAATATCATGTATGCTTTTGCAGGCCATGCCTCGTTCGGGTATATGCTGATGAGAGCTCTGCTGCCGGTATCCGGTCATGCGATGTTTGGTGTCATGATGGGATACTACCTGGGAAGGGCCAAATTCAGCCAAGGACGTAAAACACGCTATTTTATTATTGTGTCCCTCGTCTTTCCGATGTTCTGGCACGGTATCTACGATTTGATATTGAACACGATGACCCATTATTGGGTATGGTTCGCCGTTCCGTTGATGGCCGGTCTGTGGTATACAGGCATGGGTAAAGTTAGAAGAGCTAATAACCGTTCGCCGTTCCGTTTTGTGAAGCGGGAGGAAGAGGTTAACTTGTAAGAAAATGGGCACACTGTTCTATCATGAAGGTCTATAACCCATGATGAACGGAGGTGCCTTTTTTGCGTGTAAAAGTCATGATTCGCTGCAAGCGCTGCGGAGAGCGCTTCGTCCTGCGCGGCCGTAAAGAACATGGAACGATTGAAACGGGATTCAAGCAGTGCCTGTGCGATAATCGCGATCACTTTGAGATTGAGGAAACGGTTCTCTAACCCATGAATAAGACTCCCCGCTTCTTGTCACAATAAGGGCAGTGTACCAGAAGAAAGGGGAGCTAATCTTGTATAAACGTTTAAGTGCGGTTTTGTTCCCGGTCATGACGCTGTTTTTAATCGGCGCATTGGTCTGGGGTTATCGTGAGAACCAGGAAAAGAACTCTGTGCTGATCAAGGCGGAGAACCAATATCAGCGTGCGTTTCATGATTTGTCTTATCATATGGACCGCCTTCATTCTGAACTCGGCAACACGCTGGCGGTCAATACCACCTCGCAGGGTATGCACCGCAAAAGTCTGATGAACGTATGGCGGCTGACAAGTGAGGCGCAGAACGAAATAAATCAGCTGCCGTTGACGCTCATGCCTTTTAATCATGCGGAAGACTTTTTGTCCCGGATTTCAAATTTTGCGTATCAGACGTCGGTCAGAGACCTGACCAAAGAGCCGTTGAGCGAGCGTGAGATCAAGAATCTGAAGTCTCTTTATTCGAGTTCAGACCAGATCACCAAAGATCTGCAGCAGGTGCAGAGTAAAGTTATCAGCAACAATCTGCGCTGGATGGATGTCGAGATGGCTATGGCCTCCGAACACAAGCAGGCGGATAACACCATCATTGACGGATTTAAGACCGTTGACAAGAAAGTAACCCAATATTCGGAGCTCGACTGGGGACCGACGATCGCCAGCATTTATGACAAACGTTCTGTCAAAAAGTTGGATGCAGCACCCGAGTCAGCGGAACAAATCCAGCAGAAGGCTGCGGAATTTGCCGGTGCCAATAAACAGAATGTACGTGTCACTGAGCAGGGGAAAGGGACAGAGTGGGCCTCCTACACCGCTTCCGTCCAGGACCGCGGCCGTACCGCTTATTCAATGGACTTTACCCGCAAGGGCGGCAAACTCATTTCCTATGAGAACCGCAGAGAGATTGGCGCCAAACAAGTTGACCGTCGAACCGCACAGTCAAGAGCCGACCGTTTTCTCGAGCAGAAGGGCTACCCGGGAATGACGGCGGTATCGTATGATGAATATGGCAACATCGGCAACTTCACATATGCCCGTAAACTGGGGGACGTGATTGTATACCCTGAGAAAATGACCGTACGGGTGGGGCTGGACAATGGTGAGGTTACCGGCTTCCAGTCGAGTGATTATGTTTACCAGCTGAAGCAGGATCGGAAGATGCCGAAACCAAAGCTGGATCTCAAGGCTGCCCGCGGATATTTGAATCCGGATTTCAAGGAGCTATACCACCGGATGGCCCTGATCAAGAATGATTTGTCCACTGAGGTGCTCTGTTATGAATTCGGAGGCGGTATCAACGGTACAAAATACAAAATCTTTATCAATGCAGATAACGGGCAGGAAGAATCCGTGGAAGAAATTCGCAGCAGCAAAGCACTGGCGAAGATGTAATGGATGATGTGTTTGAGTTCATACTCAAAAAAGCTCTCTTTTGAGAGCTTTTTTTTATATTTATCAGGTGGGAAGTCATGGTATAATCGGACTATTATTCATCCAGTACAAGATCAGGTAGGTTAAGGCAGGTGTGGGGATGTATCCAAAAGTAAATGAAATGCTGTATCTGCAGCTTGCTTCTGCTGAAACGCAGGAGCCAAAAGAAGAGTTCAAATCAAGAGTAGCCGAAATGAAGGAAGACAGCTTGTTGATCGAGATCCCGTTCAGCCAGGAGAATGGGCGTCAGAAAAGACTGCACCTGGGGGAAGAGTTATCCATTTATTACATATCGGCAGACGGCAAGAAGAGTTATTTTAACTCCTATGTGCTGGGCTTCCTGGAAGACCAGATCCAGCTGGTCCGCATCCGCAAGCCGGAACCGGAAGGAATTACAGCATTTCAGCGCCGCGGCTTTCTTCGGGTAAATGCTTCGCTTGAGATTGCGGTTAAATTCCATCATGATTTTACACGCTTTCTGGCGCGGACCCGGGATGTTAGCGGAGGCGGTTTATCATTCTATGGAGATTCGAGGCACCCTCTGACCGAGGGTCAGCCCTTGTCCTGCTGGCTTTTGATTAACTACCGGAACGGGACCGTTGAACATATGCCGTTTGAGGGTGAAGTTGTCCGTATACAGGACCAGGAGGCCGGTCCTGCTATCGTCATGCTTAAATTTACTGACATCAAAGATGCAGAGAGACAAAAAGTGATTAAATATTGTTTTGAGCGGCAATTGGAAACACGAAACGCTTAAGGCATTTGGATACATTTTTGCATCACTGTATAGAGTGTGGTATAATTTTCACGTCGCAGGCAATGCCTGCTTTTTTAATGAGGATGAGCTTTGAGGAGGAATGACCCCGTTGTCAAGCCAGAAGACAGCAAGTAACGGGAACATCAACGTGGCAATAGACGGACCTGCCGGCGCGGGGAAAAGTACGGTTGCCCGTAAGGTAGCCGAAGCTCTGGAGTATGTGTACATAGACACCGGAGCCATGTACAGGGCGGTCTCCTGGTATATGATCAGGAACGATATTCTGCCTGAGCATGTTGAAGAGGTCGAACATCATGTTAAGAATTTGGTGATTGATCTGGTCCCTGATGCCGGAGGACAGAAAGTCTATTGTAACGGTGAAGATGTAACAACAGTGATTCGTTCACTGGAGGTGACCAATGTGGTGTCGCTTTATGCCTCCATAGAGAGCGTGCGAACACACTTGGTGCAGAACCAGCGCCAAATGGCTTTGAGGAAAGGCGTTGTCATGGATGGCCGCGACATTGGCACTACGGTGCTGCCTGATGCGGAAGTCAAAATTTTTATGACCGCCAGCGTTCAGGAACGCGCTCTACGCCGCTTCAAGGAGCTGGGAGACTCTTTTGACATTACACTGGAGCAGTTGGAGAAGGACATAGCCAACCGTGACAAGCTGGATGAAGAAAGAGAAATTTCACCGCTTCGATGCAGTGAGGACGCAATTGTGCTCGATACGACTCACATGAGTATCCCGGAGGTCGTTGAAACCATTGCCGCTTATTGCAGAGCCGCGAGGGATGGAGAGAACCGGTCATGATTTACGTCTTTTGCAGGAATGTGCTTCGGTTAATTTACGCCATTTTGTTCCGCCTGGAAGCTGTCGGTAAGGAGAACGTCCCTAAGGAAGGCGGCGTTATGCTCTGCTCCAATCATATCAGCAATTTTGACCCACCTACCGTCGGGATTTTGCTTGACCGTAAAGTCCATTTTATGGCGAAAGCAGAATTGTTCAAAGTACCGGTGTTGGGCTGGCTGATTGAGCGTCTTGGGGCTTTTCCGGTCAAGCGCGGCGGTGTCAGCAAAGAATCCATCAAACTGGCCATTACGATCCTTCGTGAAGGCAAGGTGATGGGGATTTTTCCGGAAGGTTCCCGCGGTGCCGGCATCGGCAAGAAGGGAGCAGCCAGCTTTGCGCTTCGCAGCGGTGCGGCTGTTATTCCTGTAGCTGTTATCGGCAATTATAAAGTCTTTCGTAAGATCAAAGTCATTTATGGTGCTCCTGTCAGTCTTGAGGAATTTAAATCCCGGGACATGGAAGGAGATCCGCTGGAGTTGGCAACAGACAAAATTATGTCTAGAATTAAAATCATGAAAGAAACAGGACAACCGACCCTGGATTAATGCACTGCATGAACATTATAATTTCATGGAAAGCTAAACAGGCTGAAGTCCTGCCCAGCAAAATAGGTTAATAATGTTTTGAACTCTGCTATACGCAGGTTTAAATAAATGGGGTTTTGAATCGAGGAGGGTATTGACATGTCGGAAGAAACTAAAAATCAAGAAGTTGCCGAAACGGCAAATCAAGATGCATTGGACCAATTCGTAGCTCTGAAAAAAGGGGATACGGTAAAAGGAACGATCGTCAAATTGGAAGATAACCAAGCTGTAGTAAGCATTGGATATAAATATGACGGTGTTGTTCCGGTTCGCGAATTGTCTTCTGTTCAAGTAGACAACGCAGCTGACGTGGTTCAGGTTGGCCAGGAAGTGGAATTGAAAGTGGTCAGCATCGACGATGACAAAGAAAGACTGGTACTGTCCAAACGTGCAATCGACAGCGAAAATGCTTGGGAAGTATTGCAGCAGCGTTTTGACAACAATGAAGTATTCGAAGTGACTGTATCTGATGTCGTTAAAGGCGGTATCGTAGCAGACGTGGGCGTACGCGGATTTATCCCGGCATCCATGGTTGAGCGCCATTTCGTTGAAGACTTCAGCGATTACAAAGGCCGCACACTTCGCGTTAAGGTGAAAGAGCTTGACCGTGAGAACAACAAGGTGATCCTTTCCGCTAAAGACGTCCTGGAGCAGGAGTTTGAAGCCAACAAGCAGAAGGTAATGGCCGAACTGAAAGAAGGCCAGGAAATTACAGGTACTGTTCAACGTTTGACTCAATTCGGCGCTTTCGTTGATGTAGGCGGCGTTGATGGTCTGGTTCACGTATCCGAGATTGCTTGGACACATGTTGCCAAACCTTCCGATGTACTGTCTGAAGGAGATACAGTGACAGTGAAAGTGCTGAAAGTTGATCCGGAAAAAGGCAAAATCAGCTTGAGCATCAAGGCTGCACAGCCAGGTCCATGGGAAACTGCAGCTTCCGGCTTCAACAATGGCGACATTGTTAAAGGCCAAGTAAAACGTCTTGTTGATTTCGGTGCATTCGTGGAAATCGCTCCAGGAGTTGAAGGTTTGGTTCATATTTCCCAGATCTCCCATTCCCATATCGGTACTCCACATGAAGTGCTGAAAGAAGGACAAGAAGTTCAGGTTAAAATTCTTGACTTCAACCCTTCCGAACAACGTGTCAGCCTGAGCATCAAGGAAACAGAAGAAGCTCCTGCACAGGCACCACGTGCTGAAAGACCAGCTCGTGAACGCGCTCCTAAAAAAGAAGAACTGAATAACCCGAACGTATCCCTGAGCAACCAAGGTATGAGTGTTACTCTTGGCGAGCGTTTCGGTGATAAACTCAGCAAATTCAAGTGAGCCTTTCACGACTAGTTTATTACATTTAACAAACACCATCGGCGGACCCAGAGGGTTCGCCTTTTCTTTTGTTGTTAAGCACCTGCAAAAAAGTTAATACTGCATGATAGAGGTATAGTACCCAAGCAGTTTATTTTTTGCTATGATGAGAATCGTAAGAATTGACAGGAGGAGTGCTTTTATGGCAAGACCCGTAGTGGCCATCGTCGGCCGGCCGAATGTAGGGAAGTCAACTATATTCAACCGGATTATCGGGGATCGCCTGGCCATCGTGGAAGACAAGCCGGGTATTACGCGCGACCGTATTTACGGCATCGCCGAATGGAACGGCAAATCATTCAGCGTGATTGATACTGGAGGAATTGAGATCGACGGTGAAGACGTGATGCTCAAATCAATCCGGATGCAGGCTGAATTAGCAATTGAGGAAGCTGACGTTATCGTCTTCATGTGCGATGCTAAAGCCGGGGTTACCCAATCCGATGAAGAAGTGGCACAGATGCTGTACCGCTCAGGTAAACCGATTATTGTAGCCGTTAACAAGGTAGACAACCTTGAGCGGCATGACTTGATTTATGAATTTTACGGATTTGGCTTCGGAGATCCGATTGCAGTCTCCGGCAGCCACGGGACCGGTGTCGGCGATCTGTTGGATAGCATCACGAACAATCTTCCTGTACCGGAAGAAGACGAATATGATGAAGATGTCATTCGTGTGGCGCTGATCGGCCGTCCGAACGTAGGCAAATCTTCTCTCGTCAACGCCATTCTGGGGGAAGAGCGCGTCATCGTCAGCGATGTTGCGGGCACAACACGGGATGCTATTGATACCCCGTTTGAACGTGACGGCCAGCGTTACGTACTGATCGATACCGCGGGCATGCGCAAACGCGGCAAGGTATATGAAACCACCGAAAAGTACAGTGTGATGCGCGCCATGCGTGCCATTGAACGTGCTGATGTGGTTTTAGTAGTTATTAACGGTGAAGAAGGTATCATTGAACAGGACAAGCATATTGCGGGTTATGCGTATGAAGCAGGGAAGGCGTCGCTATTCGTTGTCAACAAATGGGATGTTGTCGAAAAGGATGACAAGACGATGCACCAGTTTGAGACCAAAATCCGTGACCATTTCCTGTTTATGACGTATGCACCGATCGTTTTCCTGTCCGCCAAGACGAAGCAGCGTCTCCAGAAGCTTCTTCCTGTGGTCCAACACGTATCTGAGCAGCATGCCTTGCGTGTACAGACCCACCTTTTGAATGATGTAGTCTCTGACGCGGTAGCCATTAACCCGCCTCCGACGGACAAGGGCCGCCGAATGCGGATTAACTATGTAACACAGGTATCGGTCAAGCCGCCTACCATGGTGGTGTTTGTTAACGATCCGGAATTAATGCATTTCTCCTACGAACGCTACCTGGAGAACAAGATCCGGGCCGCCTTTGATTTTGAAGGGACGCCGATTCGGATCTTCACACGGCGCAAGTCTGACGAAAGTTAGGGGAGAACGAAGTGACTTTGAAGATTGTAGCAATAGTGATCAGCTATTTTTTGGGATCGGTCAGCTTCAGTGTTTTGTTAGCCAAAATGCTGAAGGGCATTGATATCCGTCATCATGGAAGCGGCAACGCCGGGGCTACGAATACTTTGAGAGTACTGGGAAAGGGTCCCGCGATTCTGGTGCTGCTGCTTGATGTCCTCAAAGGTATTGCCGCGGTATGGCTTGGAAAATGGCTGGGCGGCGATTCCTTGTGGATTCCGGCGCTGTGCGGGATTGCAGCCATTATCGGTCACAACTGGCCCATCTACTTCCGCTTTCGCGGAGGAAAGGGCATTGCAACCGCGATCGGCGTTCTGGCAACGCTTTGTTTCCTGCCGGCACTGTATGCCGGTATCATTGCAATTATTTCGATCTTTATTACCCGTTACGTTTCGCTGGGGTCTCTGATATTCGTCATTTTGACACCCGCCATTCTGCTGATGCTCCCTACTTATCCGCTGACCCTGTTTTGGGCCGCTTTGATTATCTGTGTGTTTGCAATTTGGCGTCACCGGACGAATATCAAAAAGCTGATCCATGGCAAGGAAAATAAGCTGGGTAACAAGGGGGAGAAGCGAGTTGTCTGACAAGGTTGCAGTACTCGTAGCTGGCAGCTGGGGAACAGCGCTTGCCAGCGTTCTGGCCTATAACGGATTAAACGTAGTGATGTGGACTCGAAAAGAAGAACAGGCTGCAGAGATTAACGAACGCCATACGAACGGCCAATATCTTCCCGGTACGGTTCTGGCTCCGAATCTGACAGCGACAACGCAGCTGGGACAGGCGGTGGACGGGGCCAAAGCAGTGATTATCGTTGCACCTTCATCTGCAGCAAGACAGGTTGCCCAACAGCTGAAGGAATATTACAGAAAAGATATGCTGATCGTGCATGCGACTAAAGGGTTTGAGACGGAAAGCCTCAAGCGGATGTCGACCGTTATCGCCGAAGAATTAGACTGCCAGGAAGGCGATATCGTTGTTCTGTCTGGTCCGAGCCATGCTGAGGAGGTAGTCCGGCGTGCTCCCACAACCGTAGTCGTGGCTTCTCTGAATGACAAAGCTGCTGCTGCTGCGCAGGATCTGTTTATGAACTCCTATTTCCGGGTGTACACTAATCGTGACCTGGTCGGCGTAGAGCTAGCAGGAGCTCTTAAGAACATTATCGCTTTGGGTGCAGGTATGTCCGACGGTCTTGGCTTCGGAGATAACGCTAAGGCAGCGCTGTTGACACGGGGATTGGCCGAGATCAGCCGGATCGGTGTAGAAATGGGTGCGAATCCGTTGACTTTTGCCGGTCTTGCCGGGATCGGCGATCTTGTGGTAACTGCAACCAGCCATCACAGCCGCAACTGGCGTGCAGGCAAACTGCTGGGCGAAGGACAGCCTCTTGAAGAAGTGCTGGAATCGATGGGGATGGTTGTAGAGGGAATCCGTACGACCAAAGCCGCACACTCCATTTCGCTTAAATTCGGGGTCGTGATGCCAATTGCCGAGCAGCTGTATAAAGTCTTGTTCGAGCAAAAGGATGTCCGTACAGCTGTTGAGGCTCTAATGGGCCGTGATCCAAAGACCGAAATGGAAGTCATGCCGCTCCAGACCTGGGAGCAGTGGCATTCCTAACAGCTCATTCACCTTTACCGTCATTGTCTCATACATTAAGGAGAGCAATGCCGGAGGAGGGAGAACAGTTGAGCAAAGACTTTTCGAAGGATGCGCTGAAAGCCATTAATAAGAAAAGCGGTAAAACCATCAGTGAGAATGCTGTGAAAAAGCTGGCCAGCACCGTGAAGCCTGAGACTCTTCAGAGTGAAGCACAGCTGCGGCAGCTGATTAAACAGGTATCCGCGATGGCCAATGTGCCGGTATCGGAAGATACGATCAAGAGCATTATCAGCACGGTCAAAAAGAGCGGTATTAACCCGTCTAATATGGAAGCGCTGATGAAAATGATGATGAAGAAATAAGGTTTCAGCTCCAGATGCCTCCGGATCAAGATCCGGGGGTATTTTTGTCTGTTTGTCTGAACAGCGTAATTGTTTACATAATGGTATACTTGTAAAAAGCATAAAAATCAAAATAGAGGGCGGGGACATCATTATGAAGTCATTTCAAGCGCCTGAACAGCTTCGCAAACAAGAGGATTTGGCTGAAGGGCTGAGAACGCTGCATGAAACATGGGGTGATCCAGAGTACAGCTGGGTGGTCGGAGGCAGTACGAGTCTGCTTGTACAGGGTGTTGAGCTGGCGGAGCCTCCAAGGGATATTGATGTATATGCGGATATGGAAATGGCCAAAAAGCTGCATCTGAAGCCTCCTGGAAGGATGACAGATGTGCAGCTGCAGGATCGGAACGGAATTTACTCCTCTTTGCTGAGTCATTATCAGGTTCATCGCTTTTCCGTAGAGCTGGTTGGGGATTTTCAGGTACTGCCGCCAGATGCGTCATACCGTATGGAGGTAGAGCATGTGCTGATACCGTACGCACCCTGTCTGCTTCTTGACGAGGCTCGTATTTATCTGACTCCCCTGAGCCATGAATTGATATTCAACATCTTCCGCGGCCGAGAAGACCGTTATGAGCCGATAGCTGCGACAATGAAATCAGATCTCCAGGCGCATCGTCCTGTTCTGGATCTGATCCAGCGGCGTAACAGTATGACAGTCAAGCAGTGCAAACTTCTGGAATCCTTGTTAAGCTGAAGGACAACGGTCCTGCAGCTTGATGAAGAAAGAGAGGCCCCTTATGGCATATTCAATCACATTCCTGCCCGCTGGCAAGCAGGCCCAAGTGAAGAAGGACACAACGGTCTTACAGGCTGCACGCAGAGCGGCTGTTCCTATCCAGACGAGATGTGACGGCAAAATGGGCTGTCTGATGTGCAAAGTGAAGCTGCCTGACGGAATGTCGGATAAAGTATCACCGCCGTCTCCAGGAGAGCTTCTGAAGCTTGGGGGATCGGTTAAAGACGGGATCAGACTGTCTTGTCAGGCAAAAATCAGAGAATCCCTGACCGTTGAAGTTCCTGAGGACCGGCTGAAGGCAGCAGTGCGCAAGCAGCTGGAGCAGCAGCAGGAAGATACATTATGGTAACCGGGTAACAGCATACGGTTGAATGAAACCCTCTTCCGGGAGAGAACTGCCCGAAGAGGGTTTTTCGTGCACGTCTACAATCATTTTTTCAATCATACTTTCGCATTTCCGCTCATATATTCCTCTGTGGAAGCAGCGAAGAAGGGGATGGACACTAGGGCGGTGCATGTACCGTCGGGAGAAAACCGTCATATTGTTCATTCCGAATACATATGATGATACCAGTCCAAATGCATGTACGAGTTAACGCCGCTCTCGCCGTTTTTATCAGATTACAAATTTTGGCGGCGGACGACTTCCGGGCATTCAAAAGGCTGTTCTACCGCCTTTAGGGATCAAGTCTTCTGATTGAACACGAAGCGGATGCTCTTAAAAGCATTTTTCCTTCGGAACCATTTGAGGAGGGGATTTCATTGGAGAAAGTAGACATTTTCAAGGACATTGCCGAGCGCACCGGAGGGGATATTTATCTGGGGGTCGTCGGCGCAGTCCGTACGGGCAAATCAACGTTTATTAAGAGATTTATGGAAACGATCGTTCTGCCGAACATTACGAATGAAGCAGACCGGGTACGAGCCGTAGATGAGCTGCCACAGAGTGCAGCCGGCAAAACGATCATGACAACCGAACCCAAATTTGTACCGAATAGTGCGGTGCAGATCAAGGTAACGGAAGGGCTGGAGGTCAATGTCCGTCTCGTCGATTGTGTCGGTTACGCTGTGGAAGGTGCCAAAGGCTATGAAGATGAGAACGGACCGAGAATGATCTCGACGCCTTGGTTCGAGGACCCGATTCCATTCCAGGAGGCTGCTGAAATCGGCACTCGCAAGGTCATTCAGGAGCACTCCACACTTGGGGTCGTGGTTACTACGGACGGCTCCATTGCCGAGATTCCGCGCAGCTCATACGTCGAGTCAGAAGAGCGTGTCATTGAGGAGCTCAAAGAGGTCGGCAAACCGTTTGTTCTCATCATTAACTCAACCCGCCCAAAGAGTGAGGAAGCTCTCCAGCTGCGCAGTGAACTTGCCGCCAAATACGACATACCGGTAATGACACTCAGTGCAGCAACCATGTCGGAAGAAGATGTGACCGGTGTTCTGCGCGAAGTTCTCTACGAATTTCCGGTACATGAGGTAAACGTGAATCTCCCGAGCTGGGTGATGGTGCTGAACGAGAATCACTGGCTTCGCAGCAACTACGAGAATTCGGTACGTGATACCGTTAAGGATATCCGCAGACTCCGTGATGTTGACCGCGTCGTGTCCCAGTTTGTGGAATATGACTTTATCGACCGTGCCGGTCTCAGCGGCATGAACATGGGTCAAGGTGTGGCGGAGATTGACCTGTACGCCCCTGATGAGCTCTATGACCAAATCCTGGTGGAAGTGGTCGGTATGGAGATTCGCGGTAAAGATCATCTGCTGCAGCTGATGCAGGAGTTCACGCATGCCAAACGTGAATATGACCGCTTCGCTGAAGCGCTTGAGATGGTGAAAACGACCGGTTACGGGATCGCAGCCCCTTCTCTAGCCGAAATGGCGCTGGATGAGCCGGAGCTCATACGTCATGGAACTAAGTTCGGTGTCAGACTCAAAGCAACAGCACCGTCTATTCATATGATTCGGGTTGATGTGGAGTCCGAATTTGCTCCGATCATTGGAACAGAGAAGCAAAGTGAAGAGTTGGTACGCTATCTGGTACAGGACTTTGAGAATGACCCGATTAAAATCTGGGAATCTGATATGTTCGGTCGCTCGCTTCACTCCATCGTCCGAGAGGGTATCCAGGGCAAAATCGCCATGATGCCGGACAATGCGAGATACAAGCTTCAGGAAACACTGGGCCGTATCATCAACGAAGGATCAGGCGGTCTGATCGCCATCATCCTGTAATGCTGCGCCGGTCCGCCGGCGGATGGCCTTGGTAAGCCGCAGAGAGCCGCGCTCTCTGTGGCTTTTTGCTGTTCAAATGCTGCCGCACTTGAAATTGTACCGGGTCTGTATTACTATAAATCTTGTTCCGCGCCTTAGTGTGTTATGCCATTTTGGGTAATATCAGCTAAAATAAGCATAATCACGTATAAACTGCGGTAAAACGGCAACAAAGTTAACACGTCTAAATATATTCTTGACTTACCGGATATATTTGGCCCGGACCATTCGGGAATGTAAAATTAGGCAGGAGGTGAATATACATGAACAAATCCGATTTGATCAATCAGGTTTCTGAAACGACTGAGCTGTCCAAAAAGGACGTAACCAAAGCGGTAGATGCTGTGTTTGAGGCTATCTCCGGTGCTCTGCAGAGTGGAGACAAAGTGCAGCTGGTGGGTTTTGGTAACTTTGAAGTGCGCGAACGTTCCGCCCGTAAAGGCCGTAACCCGCAAACAGGAGAAGAAATCGAAATTCCTGCGAGCAAAATCCCTGCATTCAAACCAGGTAAAGCGCTCAAAGACGGAATTAAATAAGATTTCTACATATTCCATTGCCCAAAAAGACCGTGACCATTTGATGTTCACGGCCTTTTTATGTTAACTATTGAAGCCGGATATTGTGCACCGGCATGATACACGAGGATGAGATGAGCAGAGACAGGAGGTAACATGATGGAAAATGAGATGAATGGAGATATTTTTGTAGTTAAGGCACATGACAATGGCGTTCAGGTCATCGGGATGACCCGCGGCCAGGATACCCGTTTTCATCATACGGAGAAGCTGGGCAAAGGGGAAGTGCTGATTGCGCAGTTTACTGAACATACATCCGCTGTCAAAATTCGGGGTAAAGCAACTGTAATCACCAAGCACGGCGTTATCGAAGCGGATAGCTGATATGTAAAAATGCAGGCATAGCCTGCTTTTTTTCGTTGTAGAATGTAGTATGGACCCTTGCTGTTGCGTACAAGCTAATCAGTGTAAGGGGGAGGGGGAATAGGATGAGGCCCTGGACCATACTCACAGGAGCACTGCTGTTAACCTCGGCGGTTGTCCTTCTGCTTAATGCTCTCTCAGAAAGTTTGCGAAATCATAGTGCGGAAGCCAGAACCGTCATGAATCAGCAGAACACAATTACACTGAGTAACGCAAATCTGGTCGATGTGTTGGCAGGCTCCGGGCTGCCAGTCGCAGCGGTGGAATGGGAGAAGGACGTTCTTACGCTTGATCTCAAAATCAGCAGCGCCTCCGCTTCGCCGGCTGAGGCATACGGGCTGATCTGCAAAGCCATCGAGCTGACGCTCGACAGAACGAATAACGTCAACCGTCTAATGCTGCGTATTGACGGTGTCGACGAATGGACCGGAACCCGCCATCTGCTGATCGCATCCGACGTGCGGCGAGGCGAAGTTTCACCATCTACGCTGCAGAAGCTGGCTGCCTGGAAGGATCCAGAGCTTCCGCAGGAGCTGCAGTCTACGCTGAGGGCAGCTGTGACGCCGCTGTGGCATTACCGGTTTGCCGGTTCCTGAATCAGACGGAAGACATGTCTTCATGAATCCTGAGATTGGAACCTTTGACAAAGGAATACCAAGTCGCGTGTGTCTGAAAGTTATGCTATAATAGACAGGATTATGACATTGACAATCGTTGAGAATGCATTGGCTCGGAGGCTGAGGATGAAACCGTATCGCGTAGATCAACTTACAGACAAATATATAGAATACGATATGATACAGCGGCATACTGATCTGCCTGCCCAGCCGGACAGCCGAGCAAGGCTTCTGGCTGTTTTTCTGGAGCGCAGCAGCCTGCAGCAGAATCAGGAAGAGCTGTACGCACTGTCGACTTCTCTCGTACAGATGGCTATGGATACCCATGATCTGATCGATGTGGCCAAAGAGAACCGTCCGGAGAGCGACATGCGGTCAAGACAGTTGAAGGTGCTGGCCGGTGATTATTTCAGCAGCCGTTTCTATCAGCTTCTGGCTCAGGCGGGACAGATTGATGCAATCTCCAGGTTGAGTGAAGCTGTCTGTGAGGTAAATGCCCGCAAAATGAGTCTCTACAAGGCCATGACGAGTTCATGGATGCAGGCTGAAACATATTTGCGTGAAATGGTGCAGCTGAAGATGCAGCTGTTTCTTTCTTTTTCCAGTCTAATGAACGATGATGACCTTCGGATCTGGGAACTTCTTCTGGAAGAATTCAGCCGCAGTGAGACACTGGCCGGGGAACTGGATGCGGTCGGGAAGCCTGCCGATTCCCTGTTCAGCTATACGCGTTGGATCATCATGGAGCAAGGCAGTCAGGAAGAGCAGGGTAAGCTGGCCGGGGGAATGATGAATCAGCAGGAATGGGACAAGCTTGTCGCCAAATATGCTGTCGGTCACCAAATCCGTGAACAGCTGCAGCGTTCCGTCGACAGGATCGAAGTGCTGGTACGTGATATTCACGGCAGCGAGGGTCAGGCTGAACTGCTGCAGGCGATCCGCCCCTATACCGTTTTGCTGCATGCATCCCATTCGGTTGTACGTGAAGGTTGAGGTGAAGAGATGGGGACAAACAAAGCAAAACCAAAAGAGCAATTTGTTCATGAAGTGTTCGAGAGTATTGCAGGTAAATACGATGTCATGAACGATATCCTCAGTTTCCGCAGGCACAAAGCCTGGAGGAAATTAACCATGAGGAAAATGGACATGAGGCCGGGTGACACAGCCATCGATTTATGCTGCGGTACTTGCGATTGGACGCTTAGCATGGCCCAGGCAAGTGAAAGTGGTCACATCGTTGGCCTGGACTTCAGCCGCAATATGCTGGACGTTGGACAGTATAAGATCGATCAGCAGTCCCGCGGCAAGCAGATTACGCTTGTACAAGGGAATGCAATGAGTCTTCCTTATGAGGATAACAGCTTTGATTATGCGACTATTGGCTTCGGTCTGCGCAATGTGCCTGATCTTCGTCAGGTACTTCAAGAAATGCAGCGAGTGGTGAAGCCAGGTGGACGTGTAGTTTGTCTGGAGTTGTCCAAGCCGACATGGCAGCCTTTCAAGGGTCTTTATTATTTTTACTTTCAGAACATACTGCCATCGCTGGGTAAGCTTTTTGCCAAACGTTATGAGCAGTACAAGTGGCTTCCCGATTCGCTGGTGACGTTCCCTGGAAGAGAGGAGTTGGCCGCTATTTTCCGTGAAACCGGTTTGCAGCAAGTCGAAGCCTATCCTCTGACGGGTGGCATCGCAGCGCTGCATATTGGAATCAAGGAGAATCAGCATGTTTAAGAAAATAGGCATCTTTCTGGAAATGATCAAAATAGAACATACCGTTTTTGCTTTACCTTTTGCTTTTATGGGCGCTGTACTCGGCTCGGCCGTAGTCAGCGGACATCTCCCGAGCTGGGCTCAGATTGGCTGGGTGCTTCTGGCCATGTTTGGAGCACGCAGCGCTGCATTCGGATTTAACCGCATGATTGATCAGGTAATTGACGGCAAGAACCCGCGGACAGCCAAACGTGCCATCCCGGCAGGGCTGCTGAAGTCTGCCGAGGTTATCGTCTTTTCGATCGTCTGCCTGATCCTTTTGTTCTGGGCTTCCTATAAGCTCAGCCCGCTGGCGCTGAAGCTGTTCCCGGTTGCCTTGTTTATGCTGGTATTCTATTCGTATACCAAACGGTTCACCTGGCTGTGTCATGTCGTGCTGGGTCTGACGATCGGTCTTGCACCGCTCGGCGGCTGGGTTGCCGTTACAGGACAGATCGATTGGACAGCTATTGTCTTTTATCTTACGGTCGCTTTATGGACCGCCGGATTCGATATTATTTATGCCTGCCAGGATATTGACTTTGACCAGAAGGAAGGAGTGTATTCTATTCCGGCCCGCTTTGGTCTGGAAGGTGCACTTAAGATTGCCCGGTTCTTCCATATCCTGACGGCTATCGGCTTTGTAGTGCTGCTGTTTGCGGCTAACCTAAGCTGGTGGTACGGAATCGGCATGATTATTTCGTACATTATTTTGTTCTACGAGCACCATATTGTATCGCCGAAGGACTTGAGCCGTCTGCAGACTGCCTTTTTTACCTTGAACGGCGTACTGAGCATCGTGGTGTTCTCGTTTACTCTAATTGATTTGGTGGTGCAGCATTACTGATGAACAGCCGCAACCAACGGCTTGTCGTCGGCATTACCGGCGCAAGCGGCTCGATCTACGGGATCAAGCTGACTGAAACTCTGTTGGATATGGGATATGACGTTCACTTGATCGTCTCGAATGCAGGCTGGCGTGTGCTGAAGGAAGAAATGAATTGGAATGTGACTGACCGGGAAGGGATCCTGAACGACAAGTTCGGAGGCCGACCCGGTTCTCTCATTTACCACCCTGTCAGCGATATCGGCGCTTCAATTGCCAGCGGCTCGTTTCTGGTGGAGGGAATGATCGTGATGCCATGCTCTATGGGCACATTGTCTTCGATCGCCAGCGGAGCTTCCGACAATCTGATGGCAAGAGCCGCAGATGTCATGATGAAGGAAGGGCGACCGCTGGTCCTGGTGCCTCGTGAAACGCCGCTGCACGCCATCCATTTGGAGAATATGCTGAAACTTGCAAGACTTCAGGTCAAAATCATACCGGCGATGCCGGCCTTTTATTTCCATCCGCGCAGCATGGATGACCTGGTGCTGTTTCTGGTAGGGAAGGTGCTGGACAGCCTGCGGATTGAACACAATCTTTTTGCAAGATGGGGGGAGAGTGAACATGATGCAACCTGATTCTATAACCACCGTTGGTAAAATCCAATACACCAATGCATGGCCGATTTTTCATTACTTTGATCCGGCCGGGCTGCATAACGTGGAACTGGTCACCGACATACCGGCCGGGCTGAACCGCAGGGTTCATGCCGGTCTGCTTGATATCAGTGCCATGTCTTCTTTTGCCTATGCTTCGGTCTCGGAGAAACTGCTGCTGCTTCCGGATCTGTCGGTCAGTGCCGACGGAGACGTGAAGTCTATTCTGCTCTTCTCCCGCAAACCGATAGAGGAAGTGGCGAACGGACGGATTGCACTGACTAACACATCGGCTACTTCAGTCAACCTGCTCAAAATATTATTGGAGAAAGCGTTCGAAGGAAAGCCTGCTTATTTTGACAGTGAACCCGAGCTTGAGAAGATGATGGAGAACGCAGATGCAGCGCTTCTAATCGGGGACCATGCCATCAAGGCCTCATGGAGCGACCATAATTATATTGTGACTGACCTGGGCAGGGTGTGGAAAGATTGGACGGGTCACAGTATGACCTTTGCTGTATGGGCAGTTCAGAAAAGTGCCGCTCTTCACAAGCCGGAAGCCGTAGCCGAGATTGCCGCTGCGTTCCGGGAGAGCAAGCGCCTCAGTCTTGCCGATCTCCAGCCTGTCGTAATAGCTGCACAGGAGTCTGTTGGAGGGGATGCCCTGTATTGGGAGCAATACTTCACCAATTTATGTTATGATTTTGGAGAGAAGGAACAGAAGGGACTAGCCCTCTATTTCCGTTATGCCCATGAAATGGGATTGCTGGATCATGAGGTGAATCTGGATATCTGGTCCGACAATACAGTGATATGGGTGAATGAATGAGACGACTAGACATTTTCGGCTTGTTAAAAAGAGATATGGATTTTATTGAGCAGGAGCTGTATGGCAGCATTAATGCAGAAGAGCCTCTCGTCAATGAGACGGCGCTTCACCTGCTTAAGGCCGGCGGGAAGCGTCTTCGTCCCGTTTTTGTGCTGCTTGGCGGCAAGTTTGGCAATTATGACCTGGAGCGGCTGAAGCATGTTGCCGTTCCGCTGGAGCTGATTCACTCGGCCTCTCTCGTGCATGATGATGTCATTGACGATGCCCAGACCCGCAGGGGAAAACCAACGGTTAAAGCGCAGTGGGATAACCGAATTGCAATGTACACCGGGGATTACATATACGGACGGGCTCTTGTCATGGCGGCAGAACTCCGCAATCCGGAAATTCACCGAATTCTCTCCAAAGCGATGGTGCAGATGTCCATTGGTGAAATGGAGCAGATTCGGGATTTCTTCAACTGTGAGCAGACCGTACGCAACTATCTGCTGCGCATCCGCCGTAAGACAGCACTTCTGATCGCCATCAGCTGCCAGCTTGGAGCGATTGCCGCAGAAGCACCAAGAGAAGTCAGCCGCCTGTTGTACAGCTACGGTTATAACGTGGGTATGGCTTTTCAAATTCAGGATGACCTGCTGGACCTGTTCGGATCCGAAAAGCAGATCGGCAAACCGCCTGGGAGCGATATGCGTCAAGGGAATATCACGCTTCCAGTGCTGTTCGCCCTGCAGGAGGAAGACATTCGCGATGAGCTGCTGCGCGAGATCGGGGACATACATCAGGCGGACGGGCAAGGGGATGCTACACGGGCAATTGCTCTTATCAAGAAAAGCGGCGGGAGTGCTAAAGCAGAGGCTCTGGCTGACCGATATATACAAAAAGCGCTCGATGCGCTGGATCAGCTGCCGAATACTAAAAGTAAAAAAACACTTCGTGACATTGCTCATTTCATCACAAAACGTTCTCACTAGCAGGAAAACGTCAGGTTTTGTTGAATTGCTGTGATATAATCCCTTTTTTCCGTTTGTGGGGATTGTTAGAATGATGCTGAGATTGCAGTACTTCAACCAAACCTTGTTGTGATAGGGAGTGAGCCAATGGATCGTACATTTTTGATGATCAAACCGGATGGCGTTCAGCGGGGGCTGATCGGACGCATTGTGAGCCGCTTGGAAGACAAAGGATTCAAGCTGGTGGCAGGAAAATTGGTGCTGGTAACCGAGGAACAGGCCAAACGGCATTATGCCGAGCATGAAGGCAAGGACTTTTTCGATAGTCTAGTGAGATTTATCACTTCCGGACCTGTATTTGCTATGGTGCTGGAAGGTGACGATATTATCACATTATCCCGTATTGTCATCGGCAAAACCAAAGTTACGGAAGCGCTGCCCGGCACCATCCGCGGTGATTTCGCGAACCATACGCCATCGAACCTGATTCATGGTTCCGACTCGCCCGAGAGCGCCGAACGTGAAATCGCCAACTTCTTCTCACCAGAGGAGCTTGTCGTCTACGACAAGAGCATCACACCTTGGATCTGAGTTAATACTGCATGAGAAGGATGATACCATGACTGAGCTGGAACAGGGTCTGGCTGACCCGGATTACACGGCTTTTATCCGCAAAATTAAAGAGAGTACGGGCATTGATCTTGCTCAGTATAAGGAAGCGCAGATGAAACGTCGTCTGACTACGCTTCGCAACAAAAACGGGTATCATACTTTTGTTTCGTTCCATGAGGCAATGATGAAAGATAAACCGCTTTTTCATGAATTTCTGGACCGGATGACGATTAACGTATCTGAATTCTGGCGAAATCCGAGCCGCTGGGAAGTATTGCGCGACAGCATTATTCCCGAGCTGCTAGCCGGCAAACGCCGGCTCAAGCTGTGGAGCGCCGCCTGTTCCACAGGTGAAGAGCCTTACACGCTGGGCATGATCCTGGATGGCAAAGGGCTGCTTCCGGAAAGCAGCATTCTGGCGACAGATCTGGATGAAGGCGCTATTGCCAAAGCAAAGGAAGGCATTTATCTTGAGCGCTCGCTGAAGGACGTGCCGCCAGATGTCGCTGCCCGTTATTTCAAGCCGGACGGTTCGGTTTACAGAGTGGACAGCAAGCTGAAGAACGCGGTGAAATTCCAGAAGCAGAATCTGCTGCTCGACAAATTTGATGAAGGCTTTGACCTGATCATTTGCCGGAATGTCATGATTTACTTCACGGAAGAAGCGAAGCATCAGCTGTATCATAAATTTGCCAAGGCCCTTCGCCCTGGAGGATACCTGTTTGTCGGCAGCACAGAGCAGATTTTTTCGCCAAATCAATACGCGTTTGAGTCTACAGAAACGTTCTTTTACCGTAAAAAAGCTTAAATACAGCCGCATTGCACTTATGGAACTTATCCAGCATGATCCAACAAAAGCACGTCTCTTTCCCTTGCGGGGAAGGGCGTGCTTTTGCTTTTGGTGAATTTCACTAACTTAAAGTTGCCATAGGGGATTGGACAACGTATACTCAAATGCTATAATGAGTTTAAATGTTTTAGCGGTTTACAGTTTAACAGTTTAAAGGGGGAACGCAGCATGAGTTTACGTTACTTGACTGCAGGGGAGACACATGGTCCGCAGCTGACTGCGATTGTGGAGGGTCTACCAAGCAATTTGAGACTGGATTTTGAAGCTCTGAATTACCAGCTAAGCCGCCGCCAGAAGGGATACGGACGTGGACGGCGGATGCAGATAGAGAAGGATACAGCCCAGATTGTAGGCGGCGTGCGTCATGGTTACACGACAGGTGCACCCGTAGCGCTTGTAGTTGCCAATAACGACTGGAAGCACTGGCAGAATATTATGAATATCGAGCCGATTGAAGGCAGTGACGAGGAGAAGAGACGGGTGCATCGCCCTCGCCCGGGCCATGCCGACCTGAACGGCGGACTGAAGTATAACCTGAAAGACCTGCGCAATGTGCTGGAACGCTCCAGCGCCCGTGAGACGACGGTACGTGTCGCCTGCGGAGCTTTGGCTCGGCAGCTGCTGGCGGAGTTCGGCATCAAGGTGGCAGGACAGGTGATCCGTATTGGTGAGATCGAAGCACCTTACAAGGAAATGCCGATCGATGAGCTGATTGAAGTGACAGAAGCTTCTTCAGTACGTGTAACGGACAAAGAGACGGAAGCGAGGATGGAAGCTTATATCGACCAGATCAAGCAGGAAGGCGACTCCATCGGCGGCGTTGTGGAATGTATCGTCGAAGGTGTTCCGATCGGCCTTGGCAGCCATGTGCAGTACGATCGTAAGCTGGATGCCCGCATTGCTCAAGGTGTCATGTCCATCAATGCCTTTAAAGGGGTCGAGATCGGTATCGGCTTTGAGGCAGGTCAGCTCCGCGGCTCTCAGGTCCATGATGAAATTTTGTATGAAGAAGGACGCGGCTACTACCGCAAAACAAACCGTCTCGGCGGTTTTGAAGGCGGGATGACGAATGGAATGCCTGTCGTTGTCCGCGGGGTTATGAAGCCGATTCCTACGCTGTACAAACCGCTGCAGAGCGTTGACATTGACAGCAGAGAGGCTTTTACAGCTCAGGTGGAACGTTCTGATGCCTGTGCGGTACCGGCAGCCAGCGTCGTGATGGAGCATGTTGTAGCCTGGGAGATTGCAAAGGCACTGCTGGAGAAGTTCGGCGGCGATTCCATTGAGGAGATCCGCGCTAATATCGCCAACTACAACGCCCAGCTGGAGGCCTATTAAGATGGGGACTCTTACAGTAGATCTTGGCGAACGATCCTATCCGATCATCATTGGACGGGGCCTGCTGTCACAGGCCGGCTCCCATCTGAAGAAGTGCGGCATCCGTACCGGGAGCCCGCATCTGATCATTACGGACAGCAATACGGCACCTCTGTATCTAGAGAAACTGCAGTCCGCCCTGGAGTCCGAAGGCTTTCAGATTGTGACCGCCATCGTTCCGGCAGGTGAACAATCCAAATCGCTCGCGGTCTATGAGGAAATGATGACCCGGGCGATCACCGGCGGCCTGGACCGCAAATCGGCGGTTATTGCTCTTGGCGGCGGTGTCGTCGGGGATTTGGCCGGCTTCGTGTCAGCGACGTATATGCGCGGAACCTATTTTGTCCAGGTGCCTACAACGATTCTGGCTCATGACAGCAGCGTGGGGGGCAAGGTTGCGGTAAATCATCCGCTGGCAAAGAACATGATTGGAGCCTTCCATCAGCCTGTCTTAGTGCTTTATGATGTGGATACTCTTCAGACCCTACCGGACCGCGAGGTTTCTGCCGGCTTATCAGAGATGGTGAAGCATGGTCTGATCTGGGATGAGTCTTTTGCGCACTGGTGCAGGGATCATGCGGCCGAACTGCTGGCTCTGCAGCCCGAGGCGCTGGAATATGGTCTTGAAAAAGGCTGCGCCGTCAAAGCAGAGGTCGTCTCCCGTGATGAACGTGAGAATGATCTGCGTGCCATCCTTAATCTAGGTCATACCATTGGTCATGCCATTGAAGCGATTGCCGGTTACGGTGAGTTTCTTCATGGGGAAGCTATTGCAATCGGCATGGTTGGATCTGCGAAGCTTGGTGTCCGTCTGGGTGCAGACCCTTCGCTTGAGACGGAGACCGTCTCCATGCTGAAAGCACTTCGTCTGCCAACTGTTCTACCAGGTCATTTATCCACAGACGACATCATGTCAGCGATGAGCCATGATAAGAAGTTCACTGAAGGCCAAATGAATTTCGTGGTACCTAAGGCGATCGGCAGCGTAGAATTTGTAAGAGGCATTTCAAGTGACATGGTCCGGGACATCGTAGACGAGCTGAAGAAAGGAGAGGCTTAAATGTACAACCGAGGAATTCGCGGTGCAACAACGGTGAATCAGAACGAGGAGCAGGAAATTCTGTCCGAAACTCTGGTGCTCCTTCGTGAAATCGTAGCCCGCAATGAGATTGACCCTGAATCCGTATCCAACATATGGATTACGATGACACAGGATCTGGATGCAGCATTTCCGGCCAAAGCGATCCGCCTGATGGAAGGCTGGCAGTATGTACCGTTGATGTGTTCGGTTGAAGTTCCGGTCAAGGGCAGTTTGCCCCAATGTATCCGTCTCATGGTACAGGTGAATACGGAAAAATCGCAGAGGGAGATCAAGCATGTGTACCTCAATGGTGCGCGGGTGCTCCGCCCGGATCTTTCGGCGCCAGGCAGCAAATAAATTAAGATTTGGGGTTGCAAACCTCGCAGATCATCATGTATAGTGAAGTCAGCAGAGATGAGTAGAGACGTTTTATAGTTGAGATGAGAAGAGTGGAGACGAGTTAATTTCATAGCCATATGAGGGTGTCATATCCATGATGAGCACAGTTGGGCTGCTGTCCGAAGGGACTTTAGATTGCGACTGTGATAATGGACTTATAGGACCCGTGTATTGTCATATGTGAATGCTATGGAACATTCTTATGATTTCAACTTAAAATTGGAACCTCTACCGATCCGGTAGAGGTTTTTTTGCATTTTAATCACGATTATCATCCTTGCAAATAACGAGAGGACGTGTTGCCCATGATTACCCCGTCTGTAGAGCAAGTCATTCAAATGTCGGGTGAGTATAACCTGATTCCCGTATGTAAGCGCGTATTGGCTGATATGGAGACACCAATTCGCCTGTTTCGCCGGTTCGCTGAGAGAGATTGCGCTTTTCTGCTGGAGAGCGTAGAGGGCGGGGTACAGTGGGCACGTCATTCCTTCATCGGAACAGATCCGTTTCTGAAGATATCCGGCAAGCAGGGTCACATCGAGATTGAACGCGGAGAACGCAGGGAAACGGTAACCGGAAAGCCGGTGGAAGAGCTTAAAGCGCTGCTGAGGAGCTACCGCAGCCCTAAACTGCCAGAGCTGCCACCATTCACGGGCGGGGCCATCGGATTTTTCGGTTATGATCTGCTCCAGTATTACGAGAAGCTTCCCGCACATGCGCTGGACGATCTTCAAATGGATGACATCCGCTTCATGTTCTGTGACCAGATTATCGTATTCGACCATGTGAAGCAGCAGCTTCTGCTCATTGCCAATGTACATATCGCGCCGGGTGACCGGGATGAGCAGATTAGGGCCTCTTACCAGGCTGCGGCCCAGCGTCTGGAGCAGACGGCGGCTCTTTTGGAGCAGCAGGGTCCTGCAGAGAACGTGAACGCACGTTCCATTCCGGGTGATGTGGAGCTGGGTGAGATTCATTCGAACCTGACGAAGGAGCAGTTTATCAGTAATGTGGAGCAGGCCAAGGAATATATCCGGGCCGGCGATATTTTCCAGGTGGTGCTGTCCCAGCGCTTTCATATTGAAACTGAAGTATCTCCCTTGCAGGTGTACCGCGTGCTGAGAACGCTGAATCCTTCGCCTTATATGTATTATCTCAAGATGGACGAAGAGATTATTGTTGGTACTTCACCGGAAGCTCTGGTTAAAGTGGATAACGGCAGGGTGGAGACACGGCCGATTGCCGGAACAAGACCGCGTGGAGCTACTGAAGCGGAAGACCGGGCGCTGGCGGAGGAGCTGATGGCGGATGAGAAGGAGCGTGCCGAACATCTGATGCTGGTCGATCTGGGAAGAAACGATTTGGGACGCGTATCCGAATTCGGTACCGTGAAATGCGATTCACTGATGGAGATTGAACGTTATTCCCATGTCATGCACATTGTTTCCAATGTGTCGGGTAAACTGGCAGAGGGCAAGGACTTCTTCGATGCTTTCCTTTCATGCCTGCCGGCCGGTACGGTATCGGGAGCACCGAAGCTGAGAGCGATGGAGATTATCGCTGAACTGGAGCGCGAAGCACGCGGCGCCTATGCCGGGGCCATCGGTTATCTGGGCTTCTCTGGCAATATGGATTCCTGTATCACAATTCGGACGATTATCTTCAAAAAAGGGCGTGCCTATGTGCAGGCCGGTGCCGGTATAGTATGGGATTCTGTACCAGAGAGCGAGTATCAGGAAACGGTCAACAAAGCCAAAGCGCTGCTCAAAGCGATCCGCACAGCTGAGGCCATGTTTCCGGCTCTGAGGGACGAAGCCGTAGCTAACCAGGATTATCTCTATACCCCATAAGAAGAGAAGGAGGAGACCTTAATGAATTCACAGCAGCTCTTGCAGCACGGTCTGGCCCGTGTCATTGAAGGACAGGGATTGACTCAGGAGGAAGCCAGAAGCATTATGGAAATTATTATGAGCGGCGGAGCTTCATCCGCACAGATCGGCGGTCTGCTGACGGCCCTCCGGATCAAAGGGGAGACCGTGGAGGAGATTACCGGCTTTGCGGAAGCGATGCGCAGCCACAGCAGCCGTGTAGAAGCGGATCAGCGTCAGCTGCTCGATACATGCGGTACCGGCGGCTCAGGTATCCACAAATTTAATATCTCGACCGTATCGGCGATCATTGCGGCCTCAGCGGGCGTAAGGGTCGCCAAGCACGGCAACCGTTCGGCAACAAGCAAAGCAGGCAGTGCTGATGTGCTGGAGGCTTTAGGGGTTAATATTCTGCTGAGCGGACCGCAGGCACGTCAATGCCTGGAGGATATCGGGATCTGCTTCCTTTTTGCCCAAATCTATCATCCTTCCATGAAGTACGCGGCTGCGCCGCGGCGGGAACTCGGTGTAAGAACTGTATTTAATATGCTGGGACCGCTGACGAATCCGGCCGGCGCCGACAGCCAGCTGCTCGGTCTGTACGACCGCAGCAAGACGGACACTATTGCAGAAGTGCTGAACCGCCTGGGCAGCAAGCGTGCTTTGGTTGTATCCAGCCATGAAGGGCTGGATGAGATCAGTATATCGGGTCCAACCCGAATCTCCGAACTGCAGGATGGTCAGGTATCCACATACGAGATTGATCCTGAGGCGCTGGGTCTGCGTTCCTGTGATCTCAGCTCCATTCTAGGCGGGGATGCCATCGAGAATGCAGCCATCATCAGACGGGTGCTGCAGGGGGAGAAGGGACCGTATCGAGATGTGGTGCTGGCAAATGCCGGTGCATGCATCTACGTCGCGGGTGCTGCCGGCTCATTGACGGACGGAGTCAAAGCCGCAGCGGAAGCTATTGATTCAGGCAAGGCACAAGGCAAGCTTGACCAATTGATCCAGACAACGGGGGAATATCAATATGTATCTTGATCGTATCGTAGAGACCAAAAAAGCCGAGGTAGCGGCGCTGGCGGAGCGCTTTCATCTGTCCGAAGCTGAATCCGCTATTGCCAAACTTCCGGATACACGCGGTTTTGAACGTGCGCTTGCAGACCGCAGCCAGCGCAGCTTGGGCCTCATTGCCGAAGTGAAGAAGGCTTCGCCTTCCAAGGGGCTGATCAGACCGGACTTTCATCCGGTTGAGATCGCCAAAGCTTATGAACAGGCGGGCGCCGACTGCATCTCGGTATTAACGGACGTTCAGTATTTTCAGGGCAGTGATCGATATTTGCAGGACATCCGGCAGGCCGTCCAGCTGCCTCTGCTGCGCAAAGATTTTATCATAGATGAACGGCAAATCTATGAAGCCCGCCTGCTTGGTGCAGATGCGGTATTGTTAATTGCCGCCATTCTGGATACGCCTTATATGGGGCGGCTGCTGGAGACAGCACGTTCCCTTGGGCTGGACGCACTGGTAGAAGTTCATGACCGCCGCGAGATGGAAGCAGCGCTGTCGCTGGGGACCGCCAGTCTGATCGGAATCAACAACCGTAACCTGCATACCTTCGAGACGAGACTGGAGACAACAGCTGAACTGGCAGCGATGGCTCCGTCTGATGTAACCCTGATCAGTGAGAGCGGAATCATGCAGCCCGGTGATCTTCCTGGTCTGCAAAAAGCCGGAGCCAAGGGGATTCTGGTCGGCGAATACTTTATGCGACAGCCGGTTATTGAAGATGCGGTGAGCGGGCTGATGGGAGCCGTAGAGACTTCTGCCTGATTCGCTGATATGCAGCATATGCACGGGCATATGCAGACACTCGGAACCTAACCTTCATAAATAAAGGAGCATCAGCATGACAGGCACAACAGTAAAAATTTGTGGACTTCAGGACGTTGAAGTGCTAAAATCACTAATACAGATGCCAGTTGATTATACAGGTTTTATCTTTGCGAAAAGCCGTCGTCAAGTAACTGCGGAGCAGGCAGCCGAACTGATAGAGGTGCTTCATAGCCGTCCTTCCACCGGGCGCCCGGCCAGTGTCGGCGTCTTTCTCAACCCCGAGAGGGAAGAGATTGACGAGGTACTGAAGCGGGCCCCGCTTGATTTTATACAGCTGCACGGACAGGAAAGCCCGGCTTTCTGTGATGACCTGCGGCGGCAATACGGCGTTAAAGTGATCAAGGTGCTATCCTTGGATCCGGGCGGAAGCGAGGCCCATGCCCTGAAGTTGAACTCTTATTTGAATCATATTGACGTTTTGCTGCTGGATACCCATGATCCGGTCTACGGAGGGGGCTCAGGCGAGACATTTGCCTGGGATCAGATTCCAGCCTATCAGAATTGGAGCCGCTCTGCCGGCATTCCTCTGATGGCAGCTGGCGGTCTGACACCGGAGAACGTTCAGACGCTGGTCCAATCTTATGCACCTGATGGTGTTGATGTTTCCAGCGGGGTCGAGAGCAATGGCGTTAAGGATATAGCCAAAATTACAGCATTCGTAGAAAGGGTGAAGGGGTTATGACACAGCTGCCTGACGAGAATGGACGTTTTGGCGCCTTCGGGGGCCGGTTCGTACCGGAAACACTAATGAACGCATTGATCGAGTTGGAAGAGTCCTACCGACATTATGCAGAGGATCCTGCTTTTAACGAGGAGCTTCAATATTTGCTTCACGAATATTCCGGACGGGAGACCCCGCTCTACTATGCGGAACGGCTCAGCAAGCATCTGGGTTCGGCCAAGATCTATCTGAAACGGGAGGATCTTAACCACACAGGGGCACACAAGATCAACAATGCGCTTGGACAAGGTCTGCTCGCGAAGCGCATGGGCAAGCAGAAGGTTATTGCCGAGACAGGAGCTGGCCAGCATGGGGTTGCGACTGCGACGGTAGCAGCTCTGCTGGGTCTGGAGTGCAAAGTATTCATGGGTGAGGAAGATATCGAGCGGCAGCGTTTGAATGTTTTTCGCATGAAACTGCTGGGTGCAGAGGTTGTTCCGGTCGTATCCGGTACGCGCACCTTGAAGGATGCGGGCAACGAAGCCCTGCGCTACTGGGTCAGCCATGTGCATGACACCTTCTATATCCTCGGTTCGGCCGTAGGTCCCCACCCGTATCCGATGATGGTCCGCAATTTCCAACGGGTGATTGGGGATGAGACACGTCGCCAGATTCTGGAGAAGGAAGGCCGCCTTCCCGATCATGTCGTTGCAGCTATAGGCGGGGGGAGCAACGCGATCGGCATGTTCTATCCTTTTGTGGAAGATAAGGAAGTAGCGCTGATCGGTGTTGAGGCAGCAGGTAAGGGCGTGGAGACAGATCAGCATGCGGCAACGATGAGTAAAGGTACGCACGGCGTGTTCCAGGGATCCATGAGCTATCTGCTGCAGGACGAATACGGTCAGGTACAGCCGGCACACTCGATCTCAGCAGGCCTGGATTATCCTGGGGTAGGTCCTGAGCATTCTTATCTGAAGGACATTGAGCGAGCGAAGTACGTGCCGATCACGGACCAGGAGGCACTCGATGCGCTGCAGCTGCTGTGTCAGACGGAAGGTATCCTGCCGGCGCTGGAATCGTCCCATGCTGTTGCACAGGTTGTCAAAATGGCTTCGCAGTTTACGGCGGATGACATTGTCGTGATCTGTCTGTCGGGACGCGGGGACAAAGACGTAGAATCGATTATGAAATATACAGGAGGGCTCGAATAATGAATCTGATTGATGAGACCTTCCACCGCTTGAAAATGGAGGATAAAACAGCTCTTATTCCTTTTCTTACCGTAGGCGATCCGGATCTTGAAACCACGGTCGACCTGCTGATCCAGCTTGAAGCCGCAGGTGCGGACATCATTGAACTCGGTGTCCCTTATTCCGATCCTTTAGCCGATGGCCCGGTGATCCAGCGTGCTTCCCAGCGCGCCCTGCAGCAGCAGATTTCAATCCGCACGTGTATTGAGACGGCTGCCAAAGCACGAGAAGCAGGAGTTAAGGTTCCTTTTATCCTGTTTACGTATTACAACCCGATTCTGCAGACCGGCTTCGATACCTTCTTCGGGCTGCTGCAGCAGCATGGCATCAGCGGCATGATTATCCCTGATCTTCCGCTGGAAGAAGCAGAAGAGATCGGTCTTCGCGGACGGGAAGCAGGAGTTCACCTGATTCCGCTGGTTGCGCCGACCTCTGCAGAACGAATTGAGAAGATCGTCAGCCGGGCACAGGGTTTTGTCTATTGTGTCTCTTCGCTTGGCGTTACGGGCGAACGTGCTTCCTTCTATGATGGCATTGAAGAGTTTATTGCTTCTGTGAAGCAGCATACAGACGTGCCGGTTGCGGTTGGTTTCGGTATCTCTAGTCGCGAGCAGGTTACGCGGTTCTCCAAGATGTGTGACGGGGTAGTTGTCGGAAGTGCGATTGTACGCAAGGTGGAGGAGAATATTCCGCTGCTCCAGAATCCAGATTCGAGAGAAGAGGGCCTCTTGCAAATTCGCAGCTTTGTGGCACAATTAAAGGAATAATGTTCGTTGGAGCTGAAGGAGGCTAATGGCATGCAGCCTAAAAGTAATATCATTAATCTACCGGTGTACCAGCCGGGCAAACCAATTGAAGAAGTGAAACGTGAACTGGGACTCAGCGAGGTTGTCAAGCTGGCGTCTAACGAAAATCCGTACGGCAGCTCTCCTGCAGTACATCGGGCGATCCAGTCCGAGCTGGAGAATATTAGCATCTATCCGGATGGCAGCGCTGCGGATCTGACGGCAGATGTGGCGCGTCACGTTGGTGTGAACCGCGATCAGGTGATTTTCGGCTGTGGCTCGGATGAGATCATTGCCCTGATTACCCGGGCCTTTTTCCTTCCAGGCGATGAGACTATCATGGCGGATCAGACATTCTCTGTGTACAAGAGCAATGCTGATATTGAAGGGGCTGTCTCCATTGAGGTACCTCTAAAGGACGGCACGCACGACTTGGAAGCCATGCTCGCAGCAATTACAGACCGTACAAAAGTAATATGGATCTGTAATCCGAACAACCCGACAGGGACCATCGTTAACGAAGCAGAGCTGTCCTCTTTTGTCAGCCGCGTTCCAAAGCATGTAATGGTGGTCATTGATGAGGCTTATGTGGAATATGTGACAGATCCTTCGTTCCCTGACAGTGTTCGTCTGCTGCAGGATAACGAGAATGTGGTTATCCTGCGCACCTTCTCCAAAATTTACGGCCTGGCTTCCTTGCGTATCGGTTACGGCCTAGCCTCTGCATCTGTGATCTCTCTGATCAATAAAGTACGGGAACCGTTTAATACCTCCCGTTTTGGTCAGGCTGCTGCAAGAGCGGCCATTGCAGATCAGGACTATGTCCGGGACTGCCGTGAGAAGAATGCCAAAGGAATTGTCTTCCTGCAGGAAGAGTTTAGAGCAATGGGATTGTTCTCATTCCCGGCGCATGGCAACTTCATTATGGTAGATGTCGGCAGAGCTTCCCGCGAAGTGTTCGATGAGCTGCTGCAAAAAGGAGTCATCGTACGTCCAGGATTCAGCAAGTACCCTGAATATATACGGGTAACTGTAGGATCAGAAGAACAAAACCGGGTTTTCCTTAGCGCCCTCAAGCAGGTGCTTGGCGCGGAGACGGCCCAGGTATAATCTGGGGTAAAATCTACACCAATGAAGCGAGGACCCTTAGTCATGAAAATAGCAGTTATCGGCGTCGGGTTGATCGGTGGTTCTCTGGCCCTTTGCTTTAAGGGAAAGCCGGGAATCACGGTAACGGGCTTTGCCCATCAACCCCAGTTGATTGAAGATATGCTGAGTCGCGGCGTCGTGGATGCCGCGACTTTATCACTTGAGGAAGCTGTACTGGATGCGGACTTTATCTTTGTGTCCGTGCCTGTCGGCAAGATTGAACACTATATGGAGGAACTCAGCTGCTTACCGCTGAAGCCGGGCTGTATTGTATCTGATGTTGGCAGCACCAAGGCATCGATCGCGGCGTTTGCCGCCCAGCTGGATTGGAAGGGTGTGTATTTTATCGGCGGACACCCGATGGCGGGTTCAGAGCGAGCAGGTGTTGCAGCAGCAACGGCGCTGCTGTTCGAAAACGCGTATTATGTGCTGACTCCATCGGAGGAAACACCTGAAGAAGTCTACAACTCACTGGCAACCCTGCTGGAGCACACCAGAGCCCAGGTGGTAAGGGTGGAACCGTCCGCCCATGATGACATTGTTGGCGCCATCAGCCATCTCCCGCATATCATTGCGGTTGCATTAGTGAATCAGGTGCGGGGACTGAATGAGCAGAATCCGCTGTACCAGCTCTTGGCGGCCGGCGGCTTCCGGGACATTACCCGTATTGCGTCCAGTGATCCCGTCGTTTGGCGCGATATCCTACTCAGCAACCGTGATGTGCTGCTGAACCTGCTGAAAGAATGGGACGAGCAGATTACCGGCTTTACCCGGATTCTTGAAGACAGGGACGGCCTGGCAATTGAACAGGCTTTTGCCGGGGCAGGTGCTTTCCGCAGTGAGCTGCCGGAACGTCGTAAAGGCATGATTACCCAGTTATATGATCTTTACATGGACGTACCGGATACACCCGGGATTATTGGCCGGATCGCCACGGAGCTTGGCAGCAGGGGGATCAACCTGAGCAATATGCAGATTATCGAGAGCCGTGAGGATGTGCCTGGCATCCTGCGCTTATCGTTCCGGAATGAAGACATGATGGAGAAGGCGAAGGCTCAGCTGGAATCCATGAACTATAATGTATCTGTCGTGAAGTAATTAAATAATTTTCGAGAGGACAATTTGCATCCTATCCAGACGCCGGTTTCGGATTAGAAGTGATGGACACTGAAGGAGCAGCCAGCTTCAAGGGAGTCCTGTGATCATCACTGGGTTTGATAGATGCGAATTTCCTGCACAAAAAAGAAAACGCTTTAAAAACATATTGACAAAATGAAAACGGATACATATAATAAAAGTACAGTATGGTTTCTCTCCACTCCTATCCAATAACTGGTTGTTCTGAAAATGAACGACAAGGCCGCTTATAGCGGCCTATTTTTTTTGCAGCAAACAGGAATGGATCGGCATTTAAGAAGAGTAAGAGTAAAATAGCGGGAGGTCAGCCTTTACCGATGAAAAAGCTGCTGCCTGCAATGGGTATTCTGATGATGACGATCCGTTTCTCCGTAAAACTTGTTCATTCCGCAATCCGAACAGAGCTGGATCGGATTCGTGGGGATAATGAAAATTAAGGTAAATTTTATGTTATATTCTGTATAAGAAATGATATTCATCCAGGGGAGGGGAAGGTGATATATAAACTTCGTTACAGGATTCTCTGGCTGACATGCCTGTTGATGATCTGTCTCCTTCTAGGAGCCTATAGCACAACAATACAACCTGCGAAGACATCGGATGAATCTGCGGCCAAAGTTTTTGTGAGAAGCACATGCAGACTTGGACCGTTCAGCAAGTTCCGCCGGATCGTTATTTTGGTCAAAACATTGACTATTACAGGTTTATTGTTAAAGGTCATCCCTTGGAGAAAAAGTACCATACAGCAACACAGCTTAACATCATGGTGAGCAAAGGCCAAGTCATTGGGGGGACTTCATTTCCTGACCTGGAGGGATTATTGGGTAGTGTATATTCTATCGAAGGCAGGACATTGGAAGAAGTTCAGGATATGACTTATGCAGACTGGCTGGGGGTATGGAAGAAGAAGTACAGCCCAGAAACGACAGCTTTTATAAAGAGTGAGGGGAGAGGAAGATGATAGGGATACAAGTGAAAAAGGTCGAAGATCAATTAATCATCCGCTGGCAGCTATCCAAGACGATAATACCAATTGCAGATATTACCGAAATCTATCTGGATGATACCTACGCAGGGACAGACCCAGCTGCGGTCCGGATCGGGCTGCCATCGGGAACCTCGGAGCGAATTGTAATCCGTACTCATAAGCAATCTTATGTTTTGTTTTTATTCGATTCTACGAAAATGATGAATCGCTTGCAGGATGATGTCGGTCTCAAGGTGAAAGCCAGCCGTTAAATAACGGTATGTCTATTAAAATAAAGCCTTACTCTCGCCCCGTCAGGAAGGAGAGTAAGGCATTTGCTGTTATTGTTGTTATCGTCTGTGTCTAGAGCCGGGGATTGCGCTCCAGCAGACCGCTGCCGTAGACGTTCTCCAATTCAAGCTCAGGCAGATGGATGTAACCAATATAGCAGTCACACGTATTCATTCGGCAGGAACGTTTCTGCGACAGCTTCACCAGGCCATCCCGATACAGATCCCCGATGACCGCTCGATCCTTGTAACAGCGCTTTACCCGTCCGGAGGCTTGAACATAAAAAACATTCACACCTGCCATACAGGACTTGCCCTGACTGTCATAATCCATGAGGTTCAGTCCGAACAAAGGGTCGATGCTCTTAAGGAATTCAATGTCCTTATCCGAATAGTAGTCCGGTTTATCCTTATAAGCATTTACCCATACATAAACGTCTTTCGGGAGGTTGGCCCGCAGCTCCGTAATGGCTGCAAAAGCAGAATGAACGCCTACACTTCCCACGGTAAACGAAACGCCCCGCTCATACAAAAACTGACACTGCTGCAGAAAGGATGTTGGCTGCACCTGTCCCGGATGATAGCTGGCCCAGAACGTCACCTTGTGATTCTTCAACTGGTCCACGAAATCCAGTCTAGCGGAGAGATTGGTCTGAATAGCGATTTTCTCTACATGGTCCATCGAACTGAGCTCGGCCAGGGCATGACGGTACCAGCGGTGAATGAGAGCCTCCCCATATGGATTGAAAAAAATGGACAGCTGATGTTTCTCTGCAGCCTGCTCACGGACCCATTCCACAAACCGCTCGAGATGCTTCTGATCCTGCGCAAGGGTGGCCGTACTGTCTCTGCGTTTACCGAAGGGGCAGTAGGGACAGTCATAGTTGCAGGATGTTAATGACCCGCGATAATAGATGACCGCCTTCATGCAAGAACAAATCCTTCCATGCGCTCACGCACCTCTGCTGATATGAGCCAGTCTCCGATCGCATCCGAGCAGGAAAGACCCTCATCACTCAGATACATCGTTCCATCCTTTTCATAAGCCATCCCGCTCAGCAGGGGCAGATTCAGCTCTGGATAATCATCTGCAGGAAGGCTCCCGAAGCGCTGATGATAGTCGGCGAGGCGCAATCCTTCCCGGTGGAGCAGCGCTTTAAGGATGAAACGCCGCTTTTGCTCGTCGGGCCCCAAAACAAAACCGTAATCGGCCGTTGAATAATCGTCAGCGGCCACATAGTCGGCAATGATGCTAGCCGTGGCCTGGCGGCTGACACCATATCGGGAAGCATAGTGAACGTGTCTTGTATAGGAGCGGGCGCCGCAGCCCAGACCGACCATTCCCTCCTCCTGACAGCTGTAGTCCAGCAGCTGCTTCATACTGGTTGTACCAGCCTTGGCGAACCGCCGCATGGACGATTGGACATAACCTCTGCCAATCAGATAATCACGTGCCAATGTATAATAAGCCAGCCGCTGATCCTCACCATGCTGCCGGATATCGTCCGGCTTCACAATGGTATGCTCTCTTGTATAGAGCGGATAAAGGAAAATCTCCTCTGGATCAAAACGGAGCGCTTCCTGCAGCGAATACATCCAGGTATCCTCGGTTTGTCCGGGAAGGCCGTAGATCAAGTCAAGGTTGAGTATGGGAAAACGATTCTTGGTCAGCTTGTCCAGTGCCCGGTATACCTCAGCCGGGTCCTGCGGACGGAATATGGCAGCAGACTCTTCAGCTACAAAGCTTTGGATGCCCATACTGACACGGTCCACACGGTGGTCTCGAAGAATAGCCAGTTTTTCCTTTGTAATCGTCTCGGGCGACGTCTCTACGGAGATAGATACCTGCTGCAGGTCTACCTTCATATCCTTGACAGCGATGTCGAACAGCCTCTTCAGCTGGCGTGCGGGCAGCAGGGTAGGAGTGCCTCCACCGATCGCGAAGCGGGCATACGGCTTGTGTGAAGTCACCGGGCCCCACTGCCGTGCCTGGCGTTCCAGTGCGTCTACATATTGTTCATGGACATTCGCCCTTTTGTCTGGCAGTGTGAAGAGATTACAGAAGCCGCAGCGAGCACCGCAGAACGGAATATGCATGTACAAAAAGAAGCTCTCCGCGGGTTCTGAAGCCCATAATTCCCGAAGCGGCAGCGGAGACGGAAACTCGCGGTAAGCGGTCTTATGTGGATAAGAATATAAATAAGACCGGTAAGGCAGCCGCAGCATTTGGGCTTTCCAGGCCTGTGCATCGGCGGAGTTATAGGTTTGCTGCTGAACTTTAGATGACTTGGTTGGAGCAGCCACATCCGTCACCATCCTCTCTGGTTGAGATTTTTATATGCTTCATATGCTTTGACCTTTAGGTGATAAGAAAAATTCCCTGTAAGGCACATTCCAGACGGTCTCATGCGCAAGCCGGTGTCCTTCATAGCCGTCCTCGCCATAAGCGGTACCATGATCAGAGAAAGCAAGGCAGAAGACCGGATTCCCTCGCTGCCTGAAGGCGTCAAACAACCGGCCAAGCTCTCCATCCGCATAACGAAGCGCTGCCCGCTGGGAGTCAACGGAATCTTTGCGTGCCCCGGGTACAAACATATGATTAGGACCATGGATCGCCGACACATTAAGGAAGAGGAAGAGACGCTGATCAAGTGGTGTACGTTCCAGCAGCTTGATGGCATGGTTGACCTGATGCTCCGTTGAACGGGGGTTTGTCACGCCAAAGGTCATTCTCCAGTAGCTCTCCTGAAAATATCCCGGCAGTACTTTAGCCAGCGGATTTTTCTTAGTAAAAAAGATCACACCCCCAATACAAACTGTACGGTATCCTTCTGCGGCCAGACCGGAAACGATATCAGGCGTATCAAACAGCCAAGTATTAGGGTGAGTCTTGAGACCCGTGTTCCTGGAATGAAAGAGCCGGACATGGCTGGCTTTATCCGTGTCAGCTGGTGTGGGAAGGAAGCCGCCGAAGAAGGCATGATGGGCGGCGTATGTAAAGCTGCCGGGTGTATGACGCTTTTCCCAGGATCCGCTGCCGCATAAGTTGGGACAATTGGATTCCTCCAGTATGGCAGCGTCGTAACGCAGAGTATCCAGTGTAATCATCACAATGTCGTGTGTACCGACAATATCATTCATATTCACCATGCTGTAACATCCTCTATAAGTTGATGACGCTGCAGAAGGCGCTGCATTTCCCATTCATAAGTGCCTAATCCATCATATGAAACATCATACAGCAGGTCCCCGAATGGATTGACATCTACGATATAGGGGAGCAGGCTTCCGCTCTGCAGCAGCACATCTACGCCGGCCAGACTGGAATTAGGAAAGGCTTCAAGCGCCTGAATCGCTGCTTTCCGGACTTTTCCCAATGCAGACAGGTCGAGGCCGGCTTCTGATGGTGTCATCCGGCGGGTCCGCAGATGCAGATTAGTGATGGGAGTCCGGCTGGCACGCGCCACCGTATGACCTGCTTCTCCCCAAAGCACGAGCTGACGGACGTCAAAAGCCATCCCGTTCACTGATGCTTTGGGAACCCATTGTTCCACCTGGGCGCCGTGGCCGAGCACCCAGTTCATTACGGTGGCAATAGTCCGCGGGTCGGTGTACCGCCGCAGCTTGCCGGCATTATAGAAACGCGGCGGCCGCTGGATGAAGGATTCGAAGCCCACGGTGGTTGTCGCAATTTCAGTCCCTGTAACCGGATTCAGCTGGTAGGCAATGACTCCCGAGGCCGCCGATCCGCATGCCAGCTTGACGAAAACCCGGTGCATTCCTTGATGAAACAGCGCCGCTCGCAGTTCCTCATAGGAATGAATAGAATCCATATCCTGAAGTCTGGCAGGTATAGAAATCCCCGTCTGCTCGAGTTTCTGCTGAGCGACCCGTTTGTCTGTCATATCAGCGATATCCTGCGGTGCATTAAACCAGACGGCTGCTGGCAGAAGCGCGGCAGCTTCCCTATGCAGCTGTGCCAGCAGCCTGCAATAGCCGCGAAACCATTGAGAAGGATGATGCAGGACGCCTTCAGCCGGTTCCAGTTTAGCGGCGGCAGCTCGATACAGCGGGTAAGGGTCATACCGGTTGGCATATCGATACAGCGTTTCATCGATTCCTTGTCGGTCAGGTGCACCGTATTCAATGAGCAGCCGTTCAACCTCGAAACCGCCTCCCGGCGAATCCAGACGCAGCAAAGCACCGTGCTCCATACAGAGATGGAGCAGTTCCTTACCCCGCCAGTGCGAAGGGATCTCTGTCTGCTCGCGGGCTGCAGTCAGCAGCAGCTCCTCCAGGGATTGTCCAAGCAGCAGGTCTCTGTAGGACAGCACGATGGCGGAAGGAAGCCCCAGCCGGCTTCTTGCCTGCTGGATGCCAATGGTGCGCTTGTGATCGGCCTGACCGAACAGGAGGAACGGCAGGCCGGACAAGTTATTCGGTAATGGATGGGTAACGCCAGTCATTTTCATCATCAGCCTTTTCTTGTTCACTTACATCCACAGAAATGCCAGTCTCTGTCCACCGTTTTACCATATCGTCCGACATATAATGATGATGGAGATCCAAGTGCTTCAGGCGCTTGATACGGTCACTTTGGATAAGGGCCTCTGCGCCCTGATCACTCAATGTGCCATCCGACAAATCGAGCGTTTCCAGTTGATCCAGAATCGGCGCGTCGGCTAGAGCTTCTGCGATCTCATCCTGGATTTCGCTGTTCTTAAGACCCAGAAATGTAAGCTTTGGAAACTTGCCTGGCTCGATCAGCGGCAGCAAGTTTTCAAGTCCGCCATCAAAACCATACTCATCGACCCCCAGATAGAGCTCCAGGTGCTCCAGCTGCGGCAGTGAAGCTTCAGCAATTTGCTGTAATACGTCCGAACCCAGTCCCCCGCATATAATAACAAGTTCCTTGAGATTCTCATGCTTCAGATTGGTCAAGGCAAGACCGTTAGAACCTTTGATCCGGAATGATTCCAGCTGAGGATAGGCTGCAAGAAGCGGAGAGAGGTCGGTTTGGACGATCCAGGACACTTCGCATTCTTCAAAGCCCATGTCCCCAATAAACAGCTTGCGTAGAGATGGAAAACGGTCATGATGCTCAACGAGTGATCGTACGACATCTTCGGAGGAGTTCTCATAGGCCTGTCCCCAGTCGCCAATGATGAGGCTGGTCAGCTGTGCGCTGTCTGGCTGGCTGCTTAAATCTTCGATCAGCTTCGTAATTCTTACTCCATTCTCATACTCATCATAATCAACCTTCAGTTTGACTTCAGTCATTCTGGCAACCTCCCGGTAAAAAATGGATTCCCTTCCACCCTATCATTCGGTATGAGCCTCCGTCAAATCCTCTTTCATTTATAGCGATAAAGGAAGCCGCGTTTGTTATCCTTACTTTTTTGATATAATGTCAGCATGAAAGGGAATCGAAACGGAGGTCGACAGCATGCAGCTGAATATTGATCAGATAGAGCAAGAGAATGGGGTCTATACCCTGAACTACAAGGCCGGCGGGCCATTGCCCTTTACAGAGCACGATATCGTGCTGCTGCACGCGGACGGATATTTTATAGGCAGTATTATCGGGTTGACATCGGAGCAGCTGAGGCTGAGTGTGGAGGAAGAAGGATTCGCAGAAGCCGTGCAAGGGTCGCTGGAGATGGAGCTTGCCTTCTCGCCGGCCATCTCGATTGAAGGAGGCCCTCAGCTGGTTCAGGAGCTGGGCGGATTCCCTTCTTTTCATAAAGCAGAAATAACCAAGGCAGAAGTAAGCGGAAAAAGTGTAAAGCTGGCTTTAAATACCCCGAATTCTGCCGGGACAATCAAGGAAGTTATCTTCACGTTCCAGGAAGTGAGTGAACAGGAATTTACACCTCTGGCCGATCGGAATATCATTGAGCAGATAGATTTCCGCTACGACGGCGGGGATATGGTAGTGGATATTGAGGGAGAGACCGGATTATCCGGTTCTTTAATCTGCGGAGGCATCCGGGCAGAGGTTAGCAGTAACGAATAGAGTGGAGCAAATGATCACAACTAGATACCTTAAAAAGGCTGGTCCCTGGCATTCGCCGGAGATCAGCCTCTTTATGTCTAATTTACAAGCTTTACGATCAATGCATTACTAATCTGACGGCCTGGCGAAGTGAGGTAGGAACCATTATAATACAGCCCGCTGGAGGCCCCTCCGTCCAAGTTCATCGCCTGATAGGCGCCAGCCTGCTTCATGATCTGCGCCAGTTGTGGAATAGTTGCTCCGCCAGTCGTTAACAGAATCAGCTTATGGTCTTTCGTAATGCCGAGTGCGCTGCGCGCGCCGCCGCCGGTCAGAATTTTGGGATCACGGAAGCCTTCCCCCTTCACATCTAGGGCCACCTGTCCGTTAGCGACAAGGCGCGGTCCTGCCTGCAAAGCCCCCTGTATTTCTCCTGTATCATAAAAGCTGTTAAAGCTCAGTCCCGGGATCAGCTGGGCGAGCTGGTTGCTGTCATATGTAAAAATTACTCGTTTGTCCGCAGGACTGGGCTTCAGAATTTTGCCCGAGCTGACGATATACCCGTAAGGGGTTTTAATGGAGCCTTTCGTATAGGCATCAAAGAAAGTTCCGTTAATGGCGACAACCGCCTGATTGCGTTTGGCGATGGAACGAAGATCTTCTACTTTGCCTACCTGGTTGCCTGCCAAAGCTACATCGAGCTGGACTCTCGGATCCAGCATAGAAATCGTGACGACCTGGGCACTGAAGGAGCGTCCGCCAACATTAAATGTTTTTTTGGCTGCAGTCACCGGCTTTGTTGAAGTAGAAATGCTGCCGCGGGCAGTGACTGGCAGTGTCATCGAATCTTTGCCTGCTGTAAGAAGCACGGAAGAGGTGTTGTTATTCCATTTGGCCTGGAAGCCAAGCTGCTGGGCTATAAACTGCAAAGGGACATAGGTTGTTCCGTTCTCGCGAAAAGCGGATGACGTTAACGTCATCTTCTTATCATTAACCCATGCCGATGTGCTTCCGGCAACCAGGGATAACGTTGTACCGTTCTTAATGATTTCAGCTTTTTTTTGACTCTCATTCCAGGTTACGGATACACCCTGATAGCTTTTGAGCAGGGAAAGAGGAACGAAGGAAGCCCCTGCTTTATCCGTAAGGACTATCATTTTTGCCGGTGCCGACGCATACACTGGCATGACCATTGCAAGTGCGGCCAGCAGCACCAGGGTAAAGATTTTTTTCATGACTGGATCAATCTCCTTACATTGTTATATTCTGTTATCCTGTTTCTATATCGGCACGCTGATCTAAAATATTAGTTACAAAACTGCAACTTTTTATGCTCGAGGGCCGTCATAAATTAGTAGAAAGCAGGGAGGTTTGGATTTGACCGCCCATATTATGCTACAATAGGTAAGGCATTTTGTAGAAAAAGATGATAGATTGTCTTTTCCTGGCGCTGCTATTCCTTGGTTTACATAATAAGGGTCTCCATTACGGCAGGCCTTTCTTTTGCTGAAAAATTTCAATTAGTCCGCAACTTTTGCATACCTGTTCGGTAATAATAGTAGAGGGTCGAACGGGGATTAGCCTGATGGGCGAGGAGGATCTCACACTGATGACGGATTCCCAGTTGATTCGTGAAATTAAAGAAGGTAATGTCGAGCTCTATTCGGAGCTGATGCGGCGTTACCAGCGAAAAATATTGGCATTTATTTATCACATGCTAAAAAGCTCCAAGCTGGAGCTGCTTGCTGAAGATCTGTGTTCGGAGACATTCTACAAAGCCTTCCGCAGTCTTCAATCTTTCCGGGAGGTAGATGCCTCCTTCTCTACCTGGCTCTATACCATTGCGAGAAATACGGTGCTGAGTGAGCTGCGCAAGCAGCGCGGCAGCATGGTACCTCTGGATGAGAGCGGTTTTATGCCAATGGCATCGCCGGATGCGGTGCCGGAGCAGGCGATTCTGCGCAGCGAGAAGGTAGAGATGGTACGTGAAGCCATCAATCGTCTTCCGGAGAAGCAGCGCTCTGCGCTTATATTGAGGGAATATGACCAGTTAGACTACCAAGAAATCGCAACGATATTGAACCAGAGCGTCAGTTCAGTAAAATCTCTGCTGTTTCGTGCGCGTTCCAGTGTCAAAAGCCAAATGGAGCCCTATTTTTTCGAGCCTATTTATGAGGAATACGAAGGGATGAAGAGCCAATGAAATGCCGTGAAGCTAAGGAAGTGTTTGGTCTGCTGGAAGAGCTGCCCGAACATGATCTTCGGCGGATCAGAGCCAAACGCCATGTAGAGCAGTGTCCGGTATGCAGCAGTGAGCAGGAGGAGTGGGAAGAACTTCGACTGTTGATGATGAGCATACCGGATGAGGTAACCGATGCTCAGGCTGAGGCCGTTAACAGAAATGTGATGAATCGGATTTATGCGGAATCGCCTTGGCTCGTTCCGGGTGAAGTTAAGCAGACGCGTGTGCCGCCGGTCATCCGCAGTCACCTTCGATTGTGGATTGCTGCTTTTGTAGCCCTTTTTCTATGCAGCTTCATTTATTGGATGACCGATCAGCCCGTCGCACACGAACAGGCGGCTGATTCTGCTGCTGCTCAGCATGAAACTGTTCAGGCGACCGGTATTTTACCTACAGGCATTGCGGGTTCACCGCAAACGGCCGAGCAGTTCAACTATAATATTCCGGTACCCAAGAACGGGATCACGGATCCACTTGTAGTCAGCATGGCCCCTGCCTATCCGCAGTATTGGATGGCGCTGTCCCTGTTGGCGCTGTGTCTGGCAATTGTATCCATCCGCTGGGTACACCGGGTACGCCGGACCTAAACGGAAGGTTCCCCGGTGGAGCGGTCATTCAATATTCTTGCTTGACCTGATCACATCTGATCTTTATTTACTTAATCGCAACGTAAAGTAAACGAAATGGAGGAGACGGCATGCTCGTTGGATTGATTCGCCATGGTCTCACAGACTGGAATGCCTTGGGCAGAATTCAGGGACAAAGTGATATTCCGCTGAATCAGGAGGGCCGCAGACAGGCTGCACTGCTTGCAGAGCGGCTGAAACAGGAACCTTACGAATGGCATGGTGTGATCACAAGCGGGTTATCCAGAGCCTATGAGACGGGGGCTATTATTGCGCATTCCCTCGACATTCCCCTTCTTGAGCCTGATGTTCGTCTCAATGAGCGCTTTTATGGTCAGATCGAAGGGATGACGCAGGCGGAACGCGAGGGGAAATGGGGAACCGACTGGAACCTGCAGGAACTCGGACAGGAAAAGCTGGAGGATCTCCAGCTGCGCGGTCTTGCCTTTATGGAGGAAATTAGCAAGCGTTCTCCAGATGAGAATTTGCTGGTAGTGTCCCATGGCGGATTCCTGGCTCAGCTGTATACGGCCTTGTACAAGGACAAGTACAGTGAGCGACTAGGAAACCTGTCATTAACCATACTGGAAAAAGAAGACCTGAACTGGGCTCCGTTATTATATAACTGTACCAAGCACCTGCTGGCGCATAAATCATAACCCGATAACCGGGTTATTTTTTTTGGATTTTTTTGGCGGCAGGCGGAATAAAAAAAGGAATAATTCCCATAATGGTAGTAAAACGGTGAGGCGATGGATTATGAATCTAGCAGAAATGCTTACATTTGCCGATATCGGCCAATTAAACCGGATTGCAGCACACTACCAGTGCGACTGTAAGAGGAACTCCAAGCATGAGCTCATTCAGAGTATTCTGATCGCTTTGGGGCAGCGTGAGTTTTTTGAAGAACAGGTAAGGCTGTTGACCCTGCCGCAGCTGCGCTTCCTGAATCAGCTGCTGTTCGACGGGAGGCATTTTTTCAGTCTGGAAGATCTGCAGGCCGTGGCCAGGCACTCTATGGATGAGGAACAGGGAAAGCTTACAGGCACTCCAAGAGACATGATTACCTTATTCACCAAAAGCGGCTGGCTGTTCAATGGAACTGCCGGCAGTAACCGATACCTGTTCCAGGTACCCGGTGATCTGAAGGAACGGCTGCGTTATGTTCTGCGGGAGCGGTTTCGGCACCAGACGGCAGCCGCGGATGAACCTACAGTCTACCGGGAAGAGCATCATCTTTTGGCCGAAGATCTTCAACTGATGCTGCAGTTTGTCAATAACCATGAAATCCCCTTGAACAGCGAAGGTATGATGTATCGGCGGCAGCAGCAGATGCTGATGGAGCATCTTCATATTCAGGAACCCTTAATTGCCAAAGGCGGCTGGCGTTTTGGATATGGACGCTCTTTCAAAGATTATCCTGACCGTCTGGCCCTGCTGTATGATTTTGCGGTCCATCACAAATGGCTGACTGAGCGCGGCGGAACCCTCAAGCTGACAGAAGCGGCAAGGGATGAAGCGGATCGGAATCCTGAAGAGAAAATGATACAGTTATTTCGCTTTTGGTTAAAACTGTATAAAGGAGCCATTCCCAATCTGGTTTCACTCGTTTACTGGGTTGGCGAGTCCTCTAGAAGTTGGGTGCTTACAGAGTCTCTGATGGACAGTGTAGGCATACTGATCAAGCCTTTTTACTATGATAAGCCTCACGACATTTTGCACAAACGGCTCCTGCATATGATGCTGCATCTGGGCATGGTTCGGATTGGCGAGCTTCCAGGCTGTGGGACAGCAGTGCAAATGACCGCATGGGGAGTCAAGATGAGCGAGAGCTGCATTCACGGCTTTTCCAGTAAGAGTGGAATGAAGGGGTAGAGGCTTACATGTTTGACAAGTGACAGGCAGGTTGATAGAATCACATCCACAATCAGGAAAGGGTGAGATTCCATGCTGCTCCCGTATAAAGGAGTCCTGCCGAGGCTGCATGCCTCTGTCTATACTGCGGAAGGAGCCAAGCTCATCGGAGATGTGAAGATCGGCTCCGAATCAACTGTTTGGTTCAATGCCGTTCTTCGCGGCGATATGGCGCCGATTGTGATTGGCGAACGCTGCAATATTCAGGATAATGTGGTCGGTCACGTGAATACAGATCAGCCGCTGCTGCTGCAGGATGACGTGTCGGTAGGCCACAGTGCTCTAATTCACGGCTGTTCGATAGGCAAGGGTACATTAATTGGTATGGGGGCCATCATACTGAACGGTGCTGATATTGGTGAATATGCTTTAGTAGGAGCAGGATCGCTGGTAACGGAGAATACAACAATACCACCCTATACGCTTGCTCTCGGATCACCTGCCCGGGTCATCCGTGAACTGAATGAGGATGATTTGCAGCGGATGGCACGGACGACAGAGGGATATGTGATCAGAGGCAGGGAATATAGGATTTCTTAGACAAAGGTCTGGAGGTGCATCCTATGGATAAAATGAAGGTTACTTATGAAGTCATGTTAGGTCTGGCTGCTGAGATGGTGTGGGATGAGGCATTGCGCAAATTCCGGAGCGAGAGACTGTACCAGAAAATTGACGACGCGCTCGCTAGTGGAGATGTGGTGGCTTTCCAAAATCTTACGGATGAACTGAAGGAGCTTCAGTTCTAGCTTTGCCGGCTGCCCTGCAAGGAAGCTGTCTGCAGCCTTCACCTTGATTCGGATGGACAGGGATAGTAAAATATTGAAATGCGAAACCTGATCGTGGAAGCGGTCGGGTTTCTTGTGCAGCCGGGAGGCGGTCCGGTTGGTGACTGCCTGAAGAAGCGGAGGGGAACTATCCATTGTCGATATCATTTTTCTGGAGCAGAGCATTTTTAACGAAGCGATCCTTTTTATGGCTGCTGCTGATTTGTAATTTGATCGGAACAGTATACGGCTATTACTGGTATGGCGGGCAGCTTGAGTATACGCTGGACAACTACGCGCCTTGGCTGCTGGTTTTTGTTCCGGACAGTCCGACGGCCAGCCTCTTTTTTACGATTGCCATCGGTTTTCTGCTGTTTCCTCCTTCTGGAAGGCTGGGCAGCGGTTTCCGGCAAATTATTGAGGCTTTGGCTGTCGTGACAAGCGTTAAATACGGGATTTGGGCTTCGGCTATTATTTTTGCTGGCGCCGCACAAGGGGAGCCTCTAATCTGGCAGGACTGGATGCTGGTCTGCTCCCATACAATCATGGCCGTTGAAGCACTGGTGTATGTGCGCTTTTTCCTAATGAAGCCATGGGCTCTTCTCGTAGGGGCGGCTTGGACTTTTCTTAATGATACGATTGACTATACATATGGTGTTTTTCCTTTTCTGCCGCAGCCGCTGTATGATCATGTGACATGGATACGCAACGGTACGATCATGCTTACTTTGTTCAGTGTATTGGCTGGCTGGGCAGCGGTATTTCAAGCAAGGCGTTCTTCAAATAGAGGTTCGCTGGACCACGAGTTCTAATCCTGTCTTGTCCGCCATAAGTTGGTGGTAGGAGGGATGTCCCATGATACGGAAAGGGCTTGGTGCAGTGCTGTCCGTCCTGTGCCTGCTGCTGCTCTGGTATGGCTCCTTATGGGTAAAGCCGGCCATTGTACATTCTGCGCCTGGGTTCGAAACCGCGGGAGGAGTCAAGCCTTCGGCTGCAGCTGCAGAATTTAATCAGACGGCAGCCCGTTTATACAGCCATGTTCAGGAAGGCAATATTCATGCGGTTAAGGAAGACCTGGCGGCAGCCGTCAAGCTGTTCGAGCAGGGTGCGGTACAGGGGAAGCTCTCAGTGAGCGGTATACATGCCATGTCTGAGGTCATGCTGGAACTGGAACAGGTGACGAACAATGTCAAGGCTTCGCCGGAAGCCTGGAACCAGGCGGCAGCGCGTTTTCGTCTGGCGGCGGACAGTATTGCCAATCCCCAGCAGCCGATGTGGCATCAGTATTATAAATTGATGTCCGAGGACCTGAAGCGTTTGAATCAGCTGGCGGCGGCAGGAAGCACCCAAGAGATTCGCGCTTCTGCGGCACTTCTGCGCACTCATTATGACACGATGCGAACAGCTGCGCTGATCAGCAGAAGTGAGAGTGTAGTCGCCCAGATGGACTCCTGGCTGTCCCATGTTGAGGGTATGGCAGGTAATCCGGAGAGTAATCGAAAAGAAATGCAGGATACGCTGACCTTCGGCAGCGTTGTATTGAACAGCCTGTTCGGTAAGGAAAAGGACGAGTCGGCGATGGCCTCTTTTGCTGCTGGCGGCAGCCCGTGGATGACCGAATTCGGCATTGCTGCTTTCATTATCGCTGCGCTTGCGTATGCCGGCTACCGCAAGTACAGCGGCCAGAATCCATGGCGGTCAGGAATTTAACAGAGGAAATGACAGTTTATCCTCAGTATGCCAAGAAGGCTATCCCATGTCGTTATTCACGATGGGATAGCCTTTTTGTTTTTGGCTGTTGTCACTTGTTACAGTGCTGGATCAGCTGTTAATGAAAAGACACGGGTATCATGGCTTGCTCCGTTCTGATACATGTAATTGCGCAGTATTCCCTCTTCCCGGAATCCGAGCTTACGGAGGAGGGAGGCGGACGGGGTATTTTCTACATATACAATAGCCCCGATCCGTACCAGATCCATGGATTCCCATCCATACCGGATCACTTCAGCTGCCGCCTCGCTTGCGTAACCCGCTCCCCAATAATCCGGATGGAGCTCATATCCCAGCTCAGCCCGCTTGTGTTTGGGCGACCAGGCGTTAAATCCGATAGTACCGATCAGCCCCGGGGAGCTCTTCCGCTGGATCCCCCAGCGGATACCTCGTTCCCCTGTCCAAGCGGATGCGAAGAATTGGAGCAGCCGATCAGCTTCTTCCAGCCGGGTGAATGGATCTTGGCCGTAATACCGGGTCACGTCCGGATTTGAGAAGATACCGAACACCTCCTCATGATCCTCTGAGGACAGCTCTCTCAGCACCAGTCTCTCTGAATGCAATACAGGAAAGATTCTGACCACCTTCTTTCAAAGAATCGATGATGTCCGTGTACATTACTCTACCTTAAAGCCTTCGCCGTGTACGTCATGAACATCGTTAATGATCACGAATGCTTTGGGGTCCACGGATCGGACAATCTGGTGCAGCGTGCGGATCTCCTGCCGTGAGACCACGCAGTAGGCCATGTGTTTCGCCTGCTTGGAGAAAGCGCCAATGGCCGGGATAATCGTTACACCCCGATCCATATCTCTTGTAATGATATCAGCGATGTCATTGGCATGATCGCTGATGATCATGAAGGCACGGGCTGAATAGGCGCCCTCCTGAATAAAATCAATGACTTTAGAAGCGATAAATACGGCAACCAGCGTGTACAGGATCTTTTCCTTAGGAATATAGAACAGGGAGGAGCCAATGATGATAATATCAATGGCCAGCATGATCTGTCCCATACTCCAGCCGGTCTTGCGGTTCAGGATGCGGGCGATGATATCTGATCCGCCAGTCGTTCCCCCAAAGCGGAAGACAATTCCCAAGCCGGCTCCAAGCGTTACACCCGCATAAAGTGCTGCCAGAAGATAGTCCGAGTGGGTGCGGAACGGATCAATCCATCCTTGTTTGATCAAGCGTTCGAACAGCCACAGGAAGAAGGTTAGAGCACCAATGCCTACGCCTGTGTAGATAATCTGCCGGCCGCCAAGGAGTTTCCACCCGATCAGAAACAGCGGAATGTTGATCACCAGCGTGGAGAGGGATGGTGAAATCCCGAACGCATAGTTGAGCAACACAGTGATACCGGTGACACCGCCTTCCATCAATTCATTCGGAATAATAAAATACAGCAGGCCGAATGCATAAATCGCTGCGCCCAGCAGAATGGGCAGAATGACACGGACAGGATTCATTAATTTGGAATTGTTCATGGTAACCCTCTCTATTATGTATAATTCTGGTTCATGCGGCTCTATGCATGAAAAGGCTGCAGATGCATAAAGTCCACTTTATACAGTATACCTGTTTCCCTGGTGATTAAAAAATATTTGTTTTCAATTGTTCTTTACGATAACATTAGTTTTAAACATTAGCTTGCGGCATGGTTCACTTGCCGGTGGGAGGTGTACGCTGTGGAGAAGTCATTGGCCGAAATTCAGCGCGAGGTTGACCAATACATATCCCAGTTCAAAGAAGGTTATTTCAGTCCTCTTGCCATGCTGGCCCGGATGAGCGAAGAAGTCGGGGAGCTGGCCAGAGAGGTAAATCATTCATTTGGTGAGAAGCCGAAAAAGTCAACTGAAGAAGACAATTCCATTGAATTGGAACTGGGCGACATTCTGTTTATCACTGTTTGTTTCGCGAATTCGCTTGGCATTAATCTGGCTGAAGCCCATGACAAAGTCATGCATAAATTTAATACCCGGGATGCAAATCGCTGGACTAAAAAGGACACCGAATAGAATTCCGGTACATATGCTGTACAAAACCCGAAAGGGGGTACGGCGCAATGAAAGCAAAGGACATGGTTAGGAACGCATACAGGGCTATTTTGCAAAACGATTTTGAACAGGCTATTCACTGGTTTGAGTCTGCGATTGCAGCTGAGCCCGGACAGGCTGAACATTATTACAGATGTTCGGTTACCTGCTCCCGCAGCAGGCGGCTGGGCCTTGCAGTTGAGTACGCTCTCAAGGCGGTTGAACTTGCGCCGCAGCGGGATGATTATCTGCTCCATCTGCATCATCTGCAGGCCAGACAGCTGGCAGAGACCGCTCGCAGACAGCTGGAACCGGGCAGCCCGGAGTCTGAGGAGTCGCCCTATGAGGCTGTGCGGCTACTGCAGAAGGCTATCGAGCTGGATCCGTTAAACGGGGAAGCTTATGTCTGGCTGGCGCTTGCTTATGCCGAGTTGGAGCAATATGTGCTCGCCGTGGAGACGCTTGAAGAAGCAATAACGCTTCATCCCCAGCAGGAACCGCTGCAGCTGCTGAAGCAGGACCTGTACAAACGAATGGCCTCTGTATCCAACAAACCGTCCATACAATAGGGAGATGACATAGATGACAGATCGAATCAGGGTAGCCGTTGTCGGTGCCGGGGGAAGAATGGGGAAAGAGGTTGTCAAGCTGGTGCTTCAGGATGAGGAATTGGAGCTGGCTGCGGCCGTCAATACGTCTTCCGTTGGTACGGATGCAGGTACGCTTGTCGGACTGCAGCCTTGCGGGATCGAAGTTAAGGAGGACCTGGAGCTGGCGCTGGTGGAAGGCAAGCCGGACGTAATGGTGGATTTTACGGCCCCACATTTTGCCTATGAACACACCGCGCTGGCTATTTCTCACGGCGTAAGGCCGGTAATCGGCACGACCGGCTTCAAGCCGGGACAGATCGAAGAGCTGGACAAGCTCTGCAAACAGAAAGAGATCGGAGGTCTGATCGCTCCTAATTTCTCTATCGGTGTCATTCTGATGATGAAGTTTGCAGCACAGGCCGCCAAGTATTTCCCGCATGTAGAAATCATAGAGACTCATGGCGACCAGAAGCTGGATGCCCCGTCAGGCACAGCGGTAAAAACAGCGGAGATGATCGCTGAGAACCGTGAAGAATTCCGTCAAGGTAATCCGAAAGAGGAAGAATTGATTGAGGGTTCGCGCGGCGGATATTATCAGGGATTCCGTATTCATAGTGTTCGTCTTCCGGGTGTCTTTGCACAGCAGGAAGTTATTTTCGGTGCGTACGGGCAAAGCCTGAAACTGCGTCATGATTCCTATGAACGTGCAGGATATATGCCGGGTGTGAAGCTGGGGATTCAAAAGGTTATGGAGTACAGCGGCCTGATTTACGGTTTCGATCATTTTATTGATTAAGCACGGAACGGACTACAGGCATGCAGCGCCAGGAGATTTAATAGAATCATGCAAAATGCTGACTAATGGGAGAGATACTTCATGTTTAAAATCGCATTCATCGCACACGATCGTAAAAAAGACGAAATGGTCAACTTTGTAGTAGCCTACGAACATGTCTTCAAAGGTCACCAGCTGTATTCTACAGGTACAACCGGTACACGAATTATGGAGCAGACAACGCTGAACATCCACCGCTTCATGTCCGGTCCGCTTGGCGGGGATCAGCAGATCGGGGCCATGGTAGCTCAGGACGAGATGGATCTGATCATCTTCCTGCGTGATCCGCTGATGGCTCAGCCGCACGAGCCGGATATCAGCGCTTTGCTGCGTTTGTGTGACGTTCAGGGCATTCCGCTGGCGACCAATGTGGCTACCGCTGAAATTCTTGTTAAGGCACTTGACCGCGGGGATTTCGGATGGCGTGAGCTTGTACATAAATATAAGCCGGGTGTCGCGACCGGTGAAGCGGAATGAGTCTGGATATACTAATCTTTGGGGCCCATGCAGATGATGCGGAGATCGGCATGGCAGGTACGATTGCGAAGCATACTTCTGCCGGTTTGAAGGTAGGAATCTGTGATCTTACCCGGGCAGAGATGTCTTCGAACGGGGATGTGGATACACGTCAGGCAGAAGCGGAGGCAGCCTCGTCTGTTCTCGGCTTATCTGCGCGAACGAACCTGGGCCTGCCGGATCGCGGTCTCATGCTGAATCAGGACCATATATCTGCAGTGACAGCAGAAATTCGCAGACACGCCCCGAGGATCGTATTTGCCCCATATTGGGAGGATCGCCATCCGGACCATGTCATGTGCAGCAAGATTGTGGAAGAAGCGGTGTTTAACGCGAAGCTGCGCAGATACATGCCAGAGCTGCCTTCAGTACAGGTCAGCCAGCTTTATTTTTATTTTATTAATGACGTGGGGAAAACGGATCTGGTTGTGGACATTACAGAGTATTACGGACAGAAAGAAGCCTCGCTCCAATGCTATCAGTCCCAATTTGAAGCTGTCACAGGCACAAATCAAGCCCAAACGGTTTCGACTCCTTTGAATCAAGGGTATATGGAGCGTATCAAAGCCCGCGATTCCCTGCTTGGACAGCGTATGCTGATTCCGTTCGCCGAGGGTTTCGCATCGAAAACTCCATTTGTGGTCAGTCAGTTTGGTTAAGGGCTTACGACTGTCGAACAGTGGAACCATTAGACTGAAATCAATAGTATAACTCATACTAATATACTGGTTGCGGGGAAAAGGGAGGACATCCATGAGCAAAAGCCTGAAAATTGGAATTACCTGTTACCCGTCACTTGGAGGCTCGGGCGTTGTGGCCACAGAGCTGGGAAAACTGCTGGCAGAAAAAGGGCACCAGGTCCACTTTATCGCCAATAGCATTCCCTTCCGTCTAGGCGGTGCTTTTCAGAAGAATATTTTCTACCATGAGGTAGAAGTTAATGACTATTATGTATTTCGCTACCCGCCTTATGATCTGTCGCTGGCTACGAAGATGGCGCAGGTCGCCAAGATGCAGCAGTTGGACATTCTGCATGTTCATTATGCCGTCCCTCATGCGGTATGCGCCTTTCTGGCGAAGCAGATGGTCGGAGATCAGCTGAAGGTGGTCACGACCCTGCACGGAACGGACATTACGGTCCTCGCTCAAGATGAATCATTGAAGGATCTGATCCGCCTGGCTATTAACGAAAGTGATGCCGTTACAGCGGTATCTCAGGACTTGATCCGGGAGACGGTGGACGTGCTTGACATCGAGCGCAGCATCGATCTGACTTATAACTTTGTTGACAAAAGAGTCTATTACCCGAGGGACGCTGTGGCACTGCGGAGAGACTTTGCTGCACCGGAAGAAAAGGTGCTTATGCATATTTCGAACTTCAGACCGGTGAAACGGGTTAGTGATGTGATCGATGTGTTTCACAAAGTGAATCAGAAGGTGCCTTCCCGTCTGCTGCTTGTGGGCGAAGGTCCGGATCTGCCCAAAATCCAATGGAAAATCAGCGAGCTGGGGCTGGAAGATCGTGTGCATTTTCTCGGCAAGCAGGATGAAATTGCCCAGGTCATTTCTATGGCGGATGTGCTGCTTTTGCCTTCAGAGAAGGAGAGCTTCGGCCTCGTGGCTCTGGAAGCCATGGCCTGCGGGGTGCCGACCATCGGCTCCATGGCCGGGGGCATTCCGGAACTGGTTATCCACGGAGAAACAGGGTATCTGGCCGAGATTGGCAATACAGATCAGATGGCGGAGTATGCGATCCAGCTTTTGAGCAACGAGGGACAAGCTGCGTCATTCCGCGAAGCTTGTCTGCATCGTGCCCGGACTTCGTTCTGTGATGAGCTGATTACTAGTGAGTATGAAGACATTTATTATCGCGTGTTGGGACGCAAGGTTTCCGCATTGAAGCCGGTTTGCGGTTAAGCGGAGGCCTTGCTTTATTTTTGAATAAAGGTGGAGCAGGCAATGAAGGTATGGCGTCACGTACCCGCGCAGATGGCTGCTCAGGGTGAAAAGGTCGTCCGCACGCTCGTCGAGGCAGGCCACCAGGCGTACTGGGTAGGCGGCTGTGTGCGCGATGAGCTGATGGGCCGCGAGGTTCACGATATGGATATTACGACCTCAGCCATGCCGCAGCAGGTCACTGAGTTGTTCCCCGGCTCTATCCCTACAGGCATTCAGCACGGGACTATTACGGTGGTTATCGAGGGGATTCCGTTTGAGGTGACCACGTTCCGAACCGAAGGTGAATATGAGGATCACCGCCGTCCGACCGAAGTGCATTTTGTAACGGACGTTGCGGAGGACCTCCGGCGCCGGGATTTTACAATGAATGCTATCGCGATCGGATTGGATGGGCAGCCGGTGGATCCGTTTAACGGTAGAGAGGATATTCAGCAGAGACTCATTCGTTGTGTCGGGGAAGCTCAGGAGCGGTTTGACGAGGATGGTCTGCGGATGGTCCGCTGTGTTCGATTTGCATCGGTTTTTCAATTCCGCATAGCGCTCAACACTTGGAAAGGTCTTCTTCATCAGCGGGATAAGCTTGGGTTTATCGCTGCGGAACGGATTCGTACAGAGCTGGAGAAAATGATGAAGGGACCGGCTCCCTTAAGAGGTCTGGAGCTTTTGCGGCGCAGCCGATTAATCTCGTATGCTCGAATACAGACATCTTGGGAGCGTATTGCTGCTGCAGATGTGAGCAGCCTTCCGCTGCTGGGTATTGATCACAGATGGATGCTTCTTCTGTTCGCGATGGGACTTGAACCCGATGAGGCTGATCAGCTGCTTCGGGAATGGACCTTCTCCAACAGGCAGCGGGAACGCTGGGTTGCTGTGCTCCGCTGGGAGAAAGAACTGCAAAGGCTTGTCTTGAACGCAGAACCCGGGTTCGATCCGGGGCATGCAGCGAATCGCAAGGCATGGATCGGAATGGTTCTGCGCTTCGGACAGCAGACGGCTGAAGACTGGCTGACAGTGCGTGAATTGAAGCCGGAACCACTCAGCCACGAACAAAAGCAGTCATCGGGTCGTTCAGAAGCAGGAGAAACGGAAAATGGTTTCAATTGGCGAGAATGGACACTTCTGGGCTGGCGCTGGAACCGAGAAATCAGGTTGTTCGGACTTAAGGAATTAGCGGTTGGCGGCAGCGATCTGCTGGCAGAGCTCCAGCTCAAGGGCGGCCCGTGGCTGGGGCAGCTGATGCAGCATCTTCTGCTGGAAACGGCTTCCGGAGACCTTCAGAACAGCCGTGAAGAATTAATTGAAGAAGCAAGGCGGGTGATCAGCAGAAATGAAGCATGAAGCGCTGCTGAATTTATTTGAGGAAAAGCCTGGGGAATTTATCTCCGGAGAGGAGATCAGCCGGCAGCTCCTGATCAGCCGTTCGGCTGTATGGAAGCAGATTAATAAGCTGCGGGAACTGGGCTATGAATTTGAAGCGATTTCCCGTGTAGGCTACCGGATCTCGGGCACGCCCGATCTTCTGAATGCAATGGAAATCCAAATGGCGCTGAAGACCCGGCGGTTTGGCCGTAAAGTCAAAATTATAGAAACTACTTCTTCTACCCAGGAGGATGCTGCACGATTAGCCGAAGAGGGAGCAGCGGAAGGTACACTGGTTATTGCGAATGAGCAGACGGCAGGACGGGGCAGACAAGGACGTAAGTTCTACTCGCCGCGAGGGAAAGGCATCTGGATGACGCTTCTGCTGCGGCCGGAGAAGCCGCTGCCTTATACCCCGCAGCTGACGCTGCTCTCCGGTGTCGCCGTTTGCCGGGCAATCCGTCAGTTGACCGGCGTCGAGGCAGGCATCAAGTGGCCGAATGACCTCTTGGTGAATGGCCGCAAAATCTGCGGCATCCTGCTGGAATCAGCAGCTGAGGATGAGCTTGTCAGATACTGTCTGGCCGGCATAGGAATTGATGCTAATGTGGAGCCGGAAGACTATCCGGAGGAACTGCGTTCGATTGCAACTTCGCTGAAGGCAGAGGCAGGAAACAAAATCAATCGTAACCAGCTGATTGCAGCCATTATGAATGAATTCGAAATGTTATATGATCTGTACTGTACGGAAGGATTCCAGCCGATTGCTGCGCTGTGGGAAGCACTCTCCGTCTCTCTGGGAAGAGAAGTGCGGACCAAATCCCGCCTGGGTCCAGTTACAGGAATCGCCCGGGGGCTCGACGAATCGGGAGCTTTGATTGTTGAGCAGAGCAGCGGCGAACGGCTTGTCGTATTCTCGGGAGAGATCGAACTTGGTACGTGAAAATGTTGTGTACTAGTGCTATACTGTGTTGGAGGCGGTATCGGTTACCCGAACTGCACTCCAGGGCAGGAAGCCCACGGTATGCATTCCATAACCTTCATAACTGACTGCACAAGTTACGTTGGATTCTGCTCTGAGCCGAAAAGGACCGAGACAGAAGGGACGATCGCGAGTGACTCTTTTTTGGCTGTTCGGACCTTTTTAGTGACCGTTACAGCGAGGCCTGACCAGAACGGCAGATGCTCTAGCGTCTTCCGCGAAGGATCTTACCGGTTTCGGCTGTAAAACTAAAAGGTTTTTTTGTTGTGCCAAAAATACGACTTGAAGGGAGTTTTGATTGCCGATGGCAGCAAAACAAGCACTGAACATTGTTAAAATGAAACAAATGAAAGCAAACGGTACACCGATCAGTATGATAACTGCGTATGACTATCCTTCCGCCAAATTATCGGAGGAAGCCGGGGTGGACATGATCCTGGTGGGCGACTCGCTAGGAAATGTGGTCCTGGGCTATAACTCAACCATTCCGGTTACGCTGGACGACATGGTATACCACACACGGGCGGTTGCACGCGGCGCTGAGCATACCTTTATCGTAGCGGACATGCCGTTTATGACATATCATGCAAGTCTCGAGTCCAGTCTCAGCGGCATTCGCCGTCTGATGCAGGAGGGCCATGCCCATGCGGTTAAAATGGAAGGCGGTGCTGAAATCGCCGAAGTTGTTAAAGCCTCTGTACAGGCAGGGGTGCCGGTGCTGGGCCATATCGGTCTGACACCGCAGTCAGTCAATCAGATCGGAGGATACCGCATCCAGGGGAAGGACCCGGAAGATGCTCGCCGGCTGATGAATGATGCCAAAGCTCTGGAGAAGGCGGGAGCTTTTGCAATCGTGCTTGAACTGGTAACAGAGGAAGTGGCAGCTGCCATTACCCGGGAGCTATCCATACCGACGATCGGCATCGGAGCCGGCCGCTTCTGTGACGGCCAGGTGCTTGTATATCATGATGTGCTTCAGTATGCATCACCTTACCGGGCCAAGCGTTTTGTGAAGACTTATGCTGATGTAGGCAGCATCATGCGTGAGGGGATTGCTCAGTATGTTGAAGAGGTGAAGAGCAAAGCCTTCCCGTCGGAAGAGCATGTATTTAATGCCGACGAGCAGGTGCTCACTTCGCTCTACGGCGGCAGCAAAGAAAAAGTGGGGGCAGGATCATGATTGTTATTCGCGATACCGCAACATTGCGGGAAGAAATCAAACAGCGCCGCAGAGCGGCTCTGGGCGCTGACGTCCAGGTCGGCCTGGTGCCGACCATGGGATATCTGCATGATGGTCATGCTAGCCTGATGCGGGCAGCCCGCAAACAGAGCGATGTCGTTGTTCTCAGTATTTTCGTTAATCCGATACAGTTTGGCCCTAATGAAGACTTTGACAGCTATCCCCGGGATGAAGAACGGGACCTGGCGCTGGCTGAGCGTGAAGGGGTAGATATTGTTTTTATTCCGACTGTCGAGGTGATGTACCCGGGCCCGACCAAGACGAAAATTCAGGTGAGCGGACTGACGAGCCGTCTGTGCGGAGCATCCCGTCCGGGTCATTTTGACGGTGTAACGACGGTTGTCGCCAAGCTGTTTAATCTCGTGCAGCCCGATCTGGCTTTCTTTGGCATGAAGGATGCCCAACAGGTGGCAGTGCTGCAGCAGATGGTGCAGGATCTGAACATGCCGGTTCATATTGTGCCATGCCCTATCGTCCGGGAGGAAGACGGGCTCGCGCTCAGCTCCCGCAATGTGTATCTAAGCGAAGAAGAACGCGAGCAGGCGCTTGTACTCTCCCGTGCTCTTCGTGAGGCCGAATCAGCAGTTACAAGCGGAACAGTCAAACAGGTAACGGATTTGCGCCGGCAGCTGGAACAGACGATCGGTACGTCATCGCTGGCCTTAATTGATTATGTAGAGATTCTGACTTTCCCTGGCCTTGAGCCGCTGGATGAAAATATGCTGTTAAATACGATAGATCAGGATCTGATTATCGCATTGGCTGTCAAGTTCGGACGTACCCGATTGATCGACAATATCAGACTGCAGAAAGCTGAGGTTCACGCCTATGTTTAGAACATTGATGAAATCTAAAATTCACCGTGCCACCGTTACGGAGGCGAATCTGAATTATGTCGGCAGCATAACGATTGACCGTGATCTGATGGATCAGGCTGACCTGCTGGAGAATGAGAAGGTTCAAATCGTAAATAATAACAACGGTGCCCGTCTTGAAACTTATGTGATCCCTGGAGAACGAGGCAGCGGCGTTATCTGTCTGAATGGAGCCGCCGCACGCCTTGTACAGCCGGGAGATACGGTTATTATCATTTCCTATGCCATGATGTCCGATGAGGAAATTAAAACGTTCAAGCCGACCGTTGTATTCGTCGATGGTCAAAACCGGACTGTAGAGACCGCGCGGGAGGAAATTCACGCCACGATCATGTAATGGCTGGGACCCCGGATGAAATGACACCATTCCGCAAAAAATGTGACTAGACGCCTTGCTGGAACCACGCTGTACAGAAGACGCCGTATGCAAGGAACAGCAAGGTATTCACTGTTGCAGGCAGATCGTCAGAACCGAAACCATGGAGTCAAGGGTGGGGTGGATGCCATGTTCAAGCATGTTTTTGATGAAATGAACAAGATGCTGGATGGAATCATCAAGGCTTACCCGTCGGCTCAGGGCGAGCAGCGTCAGGAACTGCTGCTGCGCTGGAACGTGCTGCGTCAAATGAGCGATGACATCATTGACGAATGGCTGTCCTTTGAAGAGAAGATGAGCAGGCTTAACGCTCTGCAGACCCCGTCCAGTGAGTTGACCGCTATGCCGCCGGAAACGAGGGAGGACGCTTTCATCAAAGGACAGGGCTATTATCAGCTTCTCATGTACACACAGAGTATCGAGCAGTTTGACAAGGTGCTGCAGCGTTATCCGGACAGTTCGCTTGCCCGTATTTACAAAGCGATGGCGCACCTGCAGCTCGAAGAACTGGATGAATCATGGATTCAGCTGAACCTGCTCCTGCCGCTTACAGACCATTCTCTGCTTCAAGCTATTATTTATAATGCCCTGGGCTGTATTATGGCAAAAAGAGGCCAGCTGGAGCGGGCACAGCAGCATTTTATGCAGGCCATCCAGTGCGACTCGTCACTAACTGAGCCGATGTCCAACCTGGAAGCCTGCCGCAGCCGCGGACAGCTTCAGAACGGGAATCAGCTGCTAGCGATGTTATGAATGCTGAGTCATGCCGGGTTCCCGAAAGTTATACAACGATGTGCCGCCTTTAGCAAAAAGGGCGGCACATCGTTTTTCTGCCGACGCGAATTTCCAAACTGGCAATCTTCTGCTATGCTGTTAGAGAGACTGGAAGGAAGGAACGTAATCGTAATGAAATTTGCAGTATTGGATTTTGAAACAACAGGAACCCAGTCCGCAGATGATATTATTCAAGTCGGGCTTGCACTTATAGATCATGATTTCAGCATTTCCAGCGTGTACAGCTCTTATGTGAATCCACATAAGCCCATTCCGGAGTTTATTACAGGTCTGACTGGGATTACGGATGAAGATGTCCAGGATGCACCAGAGCTTGACGATATGATGATGGAGCTGGTTCCGCTTTTGGATGATGTGGTCCTAGTAGGCCATAATGTTGCGTTTGATTTTAATTTTTTGCAAAATGCGCTGGACCGCTGCGGGTATTTGCCGTTTAGCGGCCGGATTCTAGATACAATGGATTTTCTGAAAATTGTTTTTCCCTCTCTCGGCTCCTATGCATTGGGTAATGTAACCGCTGAACTGGGTTTCGGACACGATCGCCCGCATCAAGCGGACAGCGATGCACTTGCCACGGCAGAGGTTTTCCTGAAGTGCCTGGATGAACTGAAAGAACTACCGCTGATTACGCTGCAGCGTCTTAGTGACCTGTTCGCGGAGGAAGACAGCGACCTGGGCTGGTTCTTCGACGGCCTTCGTGAGGAGAAAGAACGTGAACCTATTCACGATCTTGATGGGCATACCTTCTATCGCCAGCTTGCCCTCAAGGTGGAAGATTGGACGGAATTAGCGCCAGCCCGTGGTGAAGAGGACGAGAACCCTCTGGCTGACCTGTCTTTCGGGCAGTATATGGAACAGGTGCATGACAACCTTCGTGATATGCTGCCCCAGTATGAAGAGCGTGAAGCTCAGAACCGTATGTTCGACAGTGTGATGCAGGCTCTGGATGAGGACAAGCATTTGTTGATCGAAGCGGGTACAGGCACAGGCAAATCGCTGGGTTATCTGCTTCCGTCCATTTACAGCAGTGTCAAAAATGGTCAGAAAGTGATGATCAGCACGCATACGATTAACCTGCAGGAACAGCTCCGCGAGAGGGATATTCCGCTGCTGACCAAGGTGGTTCCCTTTGCATTCCGGGCCGCCGTATTCAAAGGGCGCGGTCATTATTTGTGTCTGCGCAAGTTTGAACTTAAAATAAACAGAAGAGATTTTGTAACGCCGAAAGAAGATCTGATGACAGCAGCTCAAATGATCGTGTGGCTGACACAGACTGAACATGGTGACGATGAAGAATTGAATTTTGGCAGCCGGGGCGGTGACTTCTGGGAAACGGTAGCCAGTGATTCGGATTCCTGTCTGGGAAGGGCCTGCCCCTGGTTCAAGAAATGCTTCTACCATCGTGCACGCCATGAAGCGGGTATCGCGGATGTTGTTATTACGAATCATTCCAAGCTGTTTACTGATGTGAAGGCAAGTCATCAGCTGCTGCCAGCTTATGAACAGCTTGTTATTGATGAAGCACATCATCTTGAGGATGTTGCAGGCAAGCATCTGGGTCTCCATATGAAATATTTTACATTTGTCCATGGATTAACACGTTTGTTCAAAGACAGCAAGAACGGGCAGCTGCCATCCCTTCGTCAGCAGATTCAGGGTTCGGGTCATGAAAAGGCTGTTGAATGGACGTCCACCATTGATGACATGTATCCTTCGGTTATCGATGCCAAGGAGGCCTGGGATCAGATGAGTGAGCTGATGTTTGGCCTGCTGCCTGAGCGCAGCGATGCATCTCCTGGGGAAGCGGGACAGTTCGTTATGCGGTTCAAAGCCAAAAATCATCCCAAAGGCTGGGATAAGCTGGCGGCTCTTGAGAATCAGATTTATGTCTCCCTCGGTGAGGTGGTGCGTAAAGGAGATCGGCTGATTTCCGAGGTGAAGGAAGACTATGACGATTACAGTGCGGAGAGTCTGACGACGGATATTTCGGGTCTCTTGAAGGATCTGAATACAGTCAGAGAGAACCTGCGTTTCTTTACCCGGCTGGATGATGAGAACACCGTTTATTGGGTGGAAGCAAATGGCCAGTATCGTTCAAAGTCTCTGCAGCTGTACGCCGTACCTGTAGATGTCAGCAAGCAGTTGAAGGAGACGTTCTTTGACAAGAAGAAAAGCGTAGTCCTGACATCGGCAACACTGTCCGTAGATAAATCGTTCCAATATATGATTGAACAGCTGGGTCTGCAGGAAGCAGCCGATACTGGCCGCCTGATGACGACACAGCTGCCTTCGCCTTTTAATTACAGGGAGCAGGCACTGCTGGTCATCCCGCGGGATTTCCCAAGTGTCAAAGGCAGTGTCGGCGACGCGAATTTTGTAAGTATGCTGGCCGAGTCTTTGGCTGAAACGGCGATTGTCACACAAGGCCGAATGCTGGTGCTGTTCACCTCATACCGCATGCTGCGTCAGGTGTATGAGCCGCTGAAGGCAGCGCTTGAGAACAGTGATATCCAGGTGCTAGGTCAGGGCGTTGACGGAGGCAGCCGAACGAAATTAACTCGGCGCTTTCAGGAGAAAAGAGCGTCCGTCCTGCTGGGAACAAGCAGCTTCTGGGAAGGGGTTGACATCCCGGGTGAGGCCTTGAGCTGCCTAGCCATCGTAAGACTGCCGTTCCAGCCGCCTAATCACCCGCTTGTGGAAGCGAAGAGCGAGCTTCTTCAGCAGCAGAAGAAAAATCCGTTCATGAAGCTGTCCGTACCGCAGGCGGTTATCCGTTTTAAGCAGGGGTTTGGACGACTTGTCCGTACAGGCCGGGACCGCGGCATTGTCATTGTCTATGATACCCGCGTGATCGAATCCTATTATGGAAAGCACTTCCTGTATTCCCTGCCAGGACCCAAGATGGAGCACATGCCTACAGGGCAGATGGTGCCGAGAATCGAGGAATGGCTGCACAACAAGCAATAAATTTATTCAAAGCCAGAAATAAGGGGAGCTTGACATGAAGTCCGAGAAAATATCGGAAGCCGTTGTCCGCAGACTGCCTGTCTACCTGCGCTACCTGAACGAGCTTCACAAACGGGAGGTAGCCACAGTCTCTTCGCAGGAGCTGGGACAGAAGCTGGATCTTAATCCGGCACAAATCCGCAAGGACCTTGCATACTTCGGTGACTTTGGACGCAAGGGTATCGGCTATGATGTATCTTATCTTATCGAGAAAATCAGACAGATTCTTAAGATTGATCAACAAATCAATGTAGCGCTGGTCGGGGCAGGTAACCTCGGCCAGGCGCTGTCTAATTACAACGCATATCTTAAGGACAATATGAAAATCGTAGCGATCTTTGACTCCTCTGAAGCCAAGGTGGGCAAACAGATCAATACGTTGACGGTTCAGCCCATGGATGAACTGGGACGCATGGTAGAAGAACATCGAATCCGGATTGGTATTATAACGGTTCCTGATTTCGAAGCACAGCGAGTGGCGGACACGATGATAGAAGCTGGTATTGAAGCCATTCTGAATTTTGCCCCAACCATTCTGAAGGCACCACCGCATATCCGTATTCATGCAACAGATTTCACAACGGATCTGCTCAGCTTGGCCTATTATCTTGAAGGCGGGAAGGATGACGATAATGAATAACGATAAATGGTTGATCCGTAACGGGCAGTTTATAGTGAATGCCCCGGAAACTTCTGTAGTTAAAGGCTGCATGATGATTGAGAACGGCAGAATTACATACATTGGCGAATCTCTGCCGGAAGGGGAGGAAGAGACGCCATTCATAGATGGTAAAGGTCTCCTGTTCATGCCGGGGCTTGTGAACACGCACGGACATGCAGCAATGTCACTGCTGCGCGGATATGGCGATGATCTGGCACTCCAGGTATGGCTGCAGGAGAAGATGTGGCCGATGGAAGCCAAGTTTACGTCGAACGATGTCTATTGGGGCAGCTCCTTATCCGTTCTAGAGATGCTAAAAGGAGGTACCACCACCTTCCTGGATATGTACGATCACATGGATCAGGTGGCTCGTGTCGTACAGGAGTCTGGTATCCGTGCAAGCCTGATGCGTGGGGCAATCGGTCTTTGTTCGGAAGAAGAGCAGGCATTCAAGCTGGCAGAGGCAGTCCAGTTTGCCAAGGAGTGGAACGGTCAGGCGGATGGACGCATTACAACCATGCTGTCTCCGCATGCCCCGTACACGTGTCCGCCTGCTTTTATCGAGAAATTTGTTCAAGCCTCCTATGATCTGGATCTTCCGCTGCATACCCATATGTCAGAAACGGCCGCTGAAGTACAGCAAAATGTTGACTCATACGGACTGCGTCCGGTGGCCCATCTGGAAAAGCTGGGTTTCTTTGACCGACCTTCTCTGGTCGCTCATGCTGTTCATCTGACGGATGAAGAAATTGCTGTTCTTGCCAGCCATCAGGTAGGGGTATCCCATAATCCGGGCAGTAACCTCAAGCTTGCCAGCGGCGTGGCCCGGGTGAATGATCTGCTGAAGGCAGGGGTCACCGTATCTCTGGGTACGGATGGGCCTGCCAGCAACAATAACCTGGACATGTTTGAAGAAATGCGCCTTGCTGCATTGATTCATAAAGGAGTCTCCGGTGACCCGACAGCTGTACCTGCAGCAGAAGCATTGCGGATGGGCACAGAATACGGGGCTCGCTCTATTTTCCTGAACGACACAGGAACTCTCGCTGCCGGCAACAAAGCAGATTTCATTGCCTTGGATATCGACCAGCCTCATTTCCTGCCTTATAGTGACCTGATCTCACATGTCATCTACTCAGCAAGTGCCAAGGATGTAGCTCATGTATGGGTCGACGGTATTCAGGTCGTGAAGAACGGAGAAAGCCTGACCATGGATGAAGAACGGATCAAATCCGAAGCCCAGGCTGCATTCGAGGGATTGCTCGCCCGTTAGGATTCAATGGAAAGCGACTATAAGAGGGAGAGAGGATTTGCCGCTTGAGAAACAGGAAGCAATGGATATGGATCGGAATGATGGCTGTTATTCTGCTGCTTGTACTGTTCTATTGGTACATTACTTACGTGATGAAGGATCAGAACCGTGAAGAGAAGGCCGCGATTCTGACCGCTCAGCAGCAGGGCGGCCTGATATCCTCCGAGCAGACATGGAAGTCAGTATGGGGAATGAACAAGGATAATGCGATCTATTGGGTAGTGAAGGGGAAAAACGCCCAGAATCAGGATCAGATGGTATGGGTACGTTTTGATGCCAATCATGAGCCATCGACCAAGCCGGGAAGTGTCAGTACAGCACTGCTGCAGAATGGCAGATCTGAGGAACAGATCAGGTCGCAATTAACTGCCTCCATGCCTCAGGCTGACATTCAGCGGGTACTGCCAGGTATTTATAACGGTATTCAAGTGTGGCAGGTATTTTGCAAAGATCAGACTGGCTACAATTACCGTTTCTATAAATTCAGCGACGGCAAATTGGTAGACGGGCCGTTTGCTCTGCCAGACAGCTTTGGAACAGAGCAGCAATAATTACAGACTGTAAAGAATTGAACAGATGCGCCGGTGTCCAATAGGATATCGGCGCTTGTTGTTGTGTTCTGGTGACGAAGGAGTGAATTAGATTGCAACCGACTCTATTAAACGACAAATAAACTTCCTGACTGTAGAGTCAGCAAGCGTTATGGGTAAATGTAGCCAAATTGTAACGGAATCATTATAATTTGATGAAAATGGTTTAAAGTCCATCTTTAAAATTCGATATTGTATATACGGTGTGATATACTTTTATTTGTACTTCGTTGATAGTTTGTTCGGTATTTTGATAGTTTTACCATTGTTTGTTAGGTTCGGTAAGCGGTTGTTATTAGTTCAATTATTGAAGGAGGACGTCACTTGAAACTTCGTGTGTTCCCTATTGTTCTTACAGCCATTATTATGGCAGTGGTCTTATTCGGTGGTTGGTTCCTGTATCGTCAAATGGCAATCAAATCTCCGTTAGAGAAAATTGTTACTCAATACCCTGGCGTTACGAGCGCCCAATTAGATATTAACCAGAGTACGGTATCTTTGAAACTCGATTTAAAGCCGGAAACGAATATTAGTGGTTTGGTAGATCAAATTAAAAAAGAAGGCAAGTCGATGATCGGCAGCCGCACTTTGAAGCTGGACGTGGTGGATCACTCCAACAGCCAGCTGGATCAATGGTGGTCTGAAGCAATGTTCCCAGTAGCTGAAGCTATGGAGAACCGCAAATATACAGAGATCCGGTCTGCACTTGAGCAGCTGGAGCACAACAATCGTAATATTAAAATCCAGACAGCCATGGATGACAGCAACGTGTATGTCAGCCTGAGTGAAGGTAAAGCGAGCAAGTTTATTATTCTGCCTCGTGAGGCTCAGAAGATGGGAGTGTGGCCGAATGCCTAAATGGACGAAGGAAATTTTGATCGGCGGTATCCCTGTTGTTATCGCTTTTATGATTTTTATCGGTGTGAACGTTATTCCACTTCTGATCGCAGCGCTGATGCTGGGTGGATTAGCATTCATGATGCATATGCGCGGCGGCTTGGCGGTTGGCGCAGGCCAGGAACGTAAGCGCAAAAAGGCGGCTCCCACGAAACTCACCTTCGAGCAAATTGGAGGACAGGAAAGCGCCAAGCAGGAGCTGCGTGAAGCGCTCGATTTTTTGATCCGTCATGAGGAAATCTCCAAGTTTGGTATCCGCCCGCTCAAAGGGATTCTGCTTACAGGTCCTCCGGGAACAGGTAAGACACTGATGGCACGTGCGGCAGCGCACTATACGAACTCCGTATTTGTTGCTGCTTCGGGCAGTGAATTTGTCGAGATGTATGTCGGTGTCGGTGCCGGACGGGTGCGGGAACTGTTCAAGGATGCACGCGCGCGTGCAGCAAAGGAAAACAAAGAAAGTGCCATTATCTTTATTGATGAGATTGATGTGATCGGCGGCAAGCGCGAAGGCGGCCAGCAGCGTGAATATGATCAGACGCTGAACCAGCTTTTGACTGAGATGGATGGGATTTATAACTCCGACTCTCCTCGTATTCTTATTATTGCAGCAACCAACCGGAAAGAAATGCTCGACAGTGCGCTGCTTCGTCCAGGCCGTTTTGACCGTCATATCCAGGTCGACCTGCCTGATAAGAAGGGCCGTAAGCATATTCTGGAGCTGCATGCGAAGAATAAACCGCTTCAAGCTGAAGTGAATTTGGATAAAGTTGCAGAAGAGGCATACGGTTTTTCCGGTGCGCAGCTGGAGAGTGTTATGAACGAGGCAGCCATCTATGCCATGCGTGAGAATATGGAGCAGATCGGCCAGAAACAGCTCTCCATGGCCATTGATAAAGTCATGATGGGTGAGAAAACGGATCGCGAATCTACGCTTGAAGAGAAAAAACGGGTGGCGATGCACGAATTGGGACATGCCATTATCGCAGAGATTGTCCGCCCTGGCAGTGTGGGACAAGTTGCTCTGAGTCCGCGCGGCAAGGCGCTTGGTTATGTCCGTCATAATCCGCAGCAGGAGCACTATCTGTATACGAAGGGATTCCTGGAAGAGCAGATTATGATTGCGCTTGGCGGCGCAGCAACAGAGGAAATTTATTATGGCGGCCGCAGTACAGGATCGAGTAATGACTTTGAACAAGCGCTTAATATCGTTGAGACGATGATTAAGTCGGGTCTGACCTCGCTGGGGATTGTGAACTTGCAGATGGTGACCAAGCAGGAACTGATGCGGGTGAACAGTGAAGTGCTTGACGAGCTGATGGCACGTACCCGGCAGCTGCTGCTGGAACATAAGCACGTATTTGAATATTCACTGGATATCCTCATGCGTGAGGAAGTTTTGTCCGGGGAGCAATTCCGGTGTCAATTTCGTGACAGCGCCCTTTTACCAGCATAATTCTTTATGCTGGTTATTTTTTTTTACATTTTGGCCGTGCTAAGATATTATTATCTATTGGGTCATAAAGCTGTATTTTTCGACAAGAGGGATACAATATATGTAGAGACCAGGAAGGGATGGAGTAGAAACGATGCAATACAAAAAGATTGGCGTCATCGGCGGCGGTACCATGGGACAAGGCATTGCCGAAATGCTGGCTGGCAAAGGCATTGACGTCCTGCTCGTAGAAGAAAATGCAGAGAAGCTGGAGCGGGCTTACAATATGATCGAGACCAGTCTCGACAAAAAAATGGAGAAATGGGCGATTACTCAGGCTGAGAAGAAACTGATTCTCTCCAGAATTCATAAAGTAACTCATTTCGCAGAGCTTGGTACAAGCGATATGGTCATTGAGACCATTACGGAAGATCTGTCTTTGAAAAAAGAAGTTTTCCACCAGCTGGACCAGGTTTGCAACAGCAATATTATTCTGGCCAGCAATACATCCACACTCAGCTTGACCGAGCTTGCGAGCTCTACCATGTATCCAGAGCGTGTGATCGGCCTGCACTTTATTTATCCGGTATCCCGCATTGATCTGGTTGAAATTATCCGTGGTTTAAAGACGTCGGATGCAACTTTTGAGAACACCAAGACGTTTGTCGAGGATGTAGTAGAGAAAAAGGGTGTTATGGTATACGAATCCCCAGGATTTGTGACAAGCCGGGTTATTTGTATTTTGATTAATGAAGCTGCGCACGTTCTGCAGGAAGGTGTGGCGTCTGCTGAAGATATTGACGATGCTATGCGACTGGGATACAACTTCCAATACGGACCGCTTGAGATGGCGGACCGCTTTGGCCTGGATTCCGTTCTCGCGGCTCTTGAACGCATGTTCCGCGAGTTTGGTGAATTGAAATATCGTCCTTCCATCGTGCTGAAGAAAATGGTCCGCGCGGGCAATCTCGGCGTGAAATCGGGCGAAGGCTTCTTCAAGTATGACAAGGATGGTGACCGGGTATGAAAATTCTAGTAATTAACGCGGGAAGTTCTTCCCTGAAATATCAGCTGTATGATATGACGACTGAAGCCGTTCTGGCCAAAGGTCTAGTCGAGCGGATCGGTATGGATTCCTCCATTCTGAACCACGAGCCGACAGGCGGCCAGGAAATCAGTGAAGTGAGTGAAATTCTGGAGCATACGACAGCGATTCGTAAAGTCCTCGACATGCTGGTACATAAAGAGCATGGTGTACTGCAATCGGTTGATGAGATTCAGGCTGTCGGTCACCGTGTCGTGCACGGAGGTGAGGCATTCAAAGGTTCAGCCATTGTAACACAGGAAGCAAAGTCTGAAATTCGTCGTCTGTTCGATCTGGCTCCTCTGCATAATCCTGCCTGCATGATGGGGATTAGCGCCGCAGAAATTAACATGCCGAATGTTCCACAGGTTGTTGTCTTTGATACCGCCTTCCATCAGACCATGCCGGAGAAGGCTTATTTGTACGCCATTCCGCGTGTTCTCTACAAGAAGTACCGGGTTCGCCGCTACGGCTTCCATGGCACATCCCATTATTATGTCAGCCAAAAAGCTGCCGAGTTCCTGAACCGTCCGTTGGAGGATCTCAAGATTATTACCTGCCATATCGGTAATGGCGGCAGTCTGACAGCGATACAGAACGGCGAATCAGTCGACACTTCCATGGGGCTTACACCGCTGGAAGGTTTGATGATGGGTACACGCAGTGGTGACCTCGATCCAGCGGTTGTTCCATTCGTCATGAACAAGGAAGATCTGACCATTAACGAAGTGAACTCCATGCTGAACAAGCACAGTGGTCTGCTCGCTATTTCCGGTGTTAGCTCAGATATGCGCGATATTACCGATGGCATGGCTGCGGGTGAACCGAATTCCACGCTGGCTTTCGAAATGTACGAATATCGTCTGCGTAAATACATCGGCTCTTATGCGGCTGCCATGAACGGTGTAGACGTGATTGTCTTTACGGCAGGTGTAGGCGAAAACTCTGTGGTTGTTCGCCAGCGTGTCTGCGAGAACCTGTCTTATCTGGGCGTCGATGTAGATGAAGCGTTGAACGCAGTACGTTCCCGTGAACCGCGCCGCATCTCGACGGCTAATTCGAAGGTAGAAGTGCTGGTTATTCCAACCAATGAAGAGCTGGTAATCGCACGCGATACTTTCCGTCTAGTACAGGAGCAGAACAGTACCAATTCATGATATAATTGCTCTGTTCGGCTATTGAACACATTATGATTAAAATTTGGTCCGGCACTTTGCCGGCTGCAGCGAGCAGCCTTCCCATCGGGACGGCTGTTTGTTTGCAGAATAAGGAGAGATTTAGGCATGGCCACTAAAAGTGTGATTCGCGATGTGAATCAGCATGTCGGTGAGACAGTAACCATCGGCGCGTGGATCAACAACAAGCGTTCCAGCGGTAAAATTCAATTCCTGCAGCTTCGTGATGGTACTGGCTACATTCAGGGTGTCGTTGTCAAAAGCGAGGTGCCGGAAGAAGTATGGAACGATGCAAAAAGCCTGACCCAGGAAAGCTCCCTGTATGTGACAGGAGTTGTTCGTGAAGAACCCCGTAGTCAGTCCGGATTTGAGCTGACGGTAACCGGGATTGAAATTATTCATTTGACTGAAAATTATCCTATTACACCAAAAGAGCATGGTGTTGACTTTCTGATGGACCATCGCCATCTGTGGCTGCGTTCTTCCAAGCAGCGTGCAATTCTTTTGGTTCGTGCAGAGATTATCCGTGCTGTACAGCAGTTCTTTGACGAGAATGGATTTACGCTGGTAGATCCGCCAATCCTGACTCCGTCCTCTGCTGAAGGAACGACTGAACTGTTCCACATCAAATACTTTGATGAGGATGCATATTTAACCCAGAGCGGCCAGCTGTATATGGAAGCTGCTGCCATGGCACTGGGCAAGGTATATTCCTTCGGACCTACGTTCCGTGCCGAGAAATCCAAAACGCGCCGCCATCTGATTGAATTCTGGATGATCGAGCCGGAAATGGCGTTTACGGATCATGAAGAGAGCCTGCGTGTGCAGGAGCAGTTCATCAGCTTCGTGGTACAGTCTGTTGTCAAAAACTGCCGCAAAGAGCTGGAAGCGATCGGACGTGACGTATCCAAGCTGGAACAGATTCAGGCGCCATTCCCTCGCATTACCTATGATGAGGCGATTGAGTTCCTCAATCAGGAAGGCTTTGAGATCCCATGGGGTGAGGATTTTGGTGCACCGCATGAGACTGCGATCGCTGGCAAGTATGATAAGCCTGTCTTTATCACCCACTATCCTGCCGGAATTAAAGCCTTCTATATGAAGCCTGATCCGAACCGTCCTGAAGTCGTTTTGTGTGCTGATATGATCGCACCTGAAGGATACGGGGAAATTATCGGCGGATCCCAGCGTATTGATGATCCTGAACTGATGCAGCAGCGCTTCCAGGAGCACGATCTGTCGCCGGATGCTTACCAATGGTATATGGACCTGCGGACATACGGTTCCGTACCACATTCCGGATTCGGTCTCGGTCTGGAGCGTACGGTAGCATGGATTTGCGGATTGGATCATGTTCGTGAGACCATTCCATTCCCGCGTATGCTCTACCGTCTGTACCCTTAATTCATGAGGGAACCTAAGCATACTGCTGCAGACGAAGCTGTACGCGGCGCGTCTGTGGCGCTTGAAGCAGGCATGGCCAGCATTCCTTACGTTCTGCTGAAGTATTATCGTCAGCTTGAACTCAGCGATATTGAAGTTCTCCTGCTGATCCAGCTGCTGTCCTTCAAGCAAATGGAGCAGAATGAGTTTCCCACTCTGGATGAGCTGCAGCAGCGGATGGGAGCAGCACCGGATGTTATTGCAAAGGCGGTTCAGAGACTGATTCGGGAGAAGCTGATCAGCATTGATATGGAACTGGACGAGCAGCGCGGCATTCATTATGAACGCTACAATCTCTCTGGGCTTTATACCGAGTTGGGCAGGTACCTGCTCAAGGAACAGCAATCCCGCAAGACGGTTTCTGTGTCATCTCCGCAGACCAACAGCTGGTTAGAGGAGCCGAAGGAAGAGGAGAAGAATATTTTTACGATTTTCGAGAAGGAGTTCGGTCGTCCTTTGTCTCCAATGGAGTATGAATCCATTTCCGGCTGGGTTGATCAGGACCGTTATCCCGAAGAATTGATTCTTCTTGCTCTGAAAGAGGCAGTATTTGCGGGCAAAGTTCATTTTAGATATATTGACCGTATCCTTCTGGAATGGAGCCGTAACCGGCTGCGCACGGCTGAAGAAGTCAAAGCGTACGCTCAGCGTTTCCGAACCGGGGGTCGTGGTTAGTTCCTGCGGGAGAAGCTGTCCTGAGGCATTTTATGCCCGGGGCAGCTTTTTTTGCATCCACTTTTCCGCATTCCACTTTTTTCATTTATAAAAATGAAAAATAAATTCATATTTTATTATTAAATGCAGGGGTGCATGAAATTCTTATCGTCTATATGAACGGGAAGGAGGGGAGAGCAATTGAACATGCTGCTTTGATTCAACAAATTTTGCAGGGGGACCGTAGTAAATTTCGTGAGCTGGTCGAGATGTACAGCAATCATATTTATCATGTAGCTTATTCTGTACTGCATGATGCGAAAGAGGCGGAAGATGCTGCCCAGGAGGCCCTGATTCAAGTGTATAAATCTCTCCCCCAATACCGTAATGAAGGATTTAAAACCTGGATTTCTCGCATTGCTCTTCATAAGGCCATAGATGCAAAGCGCAAGAAAGCACGGCAGACAGCAAACAATGTGGAATTCGATCAGACGCTGCTGGAAGCGACCCTTCGTTCTGATGAGCCGGATGTGCTGGCCCAACTGGTGCGCAGCGAACATCATGATGAAATCCGAAGACGGGTGGAGGAGCTTCCTCCCAAACACAGAGAGATCATTACCGCGTTTTATCTGGAAGGCAAAGGTTATGATCAAATTTCTATCGAGCTTGAGGTCGCTGCAAAGACTGTAGAATCGAGATTATACCGGGCCAGACAGTGGATCCGGGAGCATTGGAAGGAGGAGGAATGGATATGAGCGACTGCAGTAACAAAGATAAAGAAATATGGAAGAGCTACATAACAGGCGGCCCTCCGCCTCACGTAGAGAGAGAAATGGAGGAGCGGCTGCTGCATGACGACTACGATCTGGAACAATTCCTCCATGAGCTGGACGATCTGGACGATCTTCCCGTGCTGACGAACCCGGACGACTTTGCAGACCGGATTATGCTGGCAGTAGAGGCTGTAGAGCTTCCTCATCAGAAGCCGCGGCACCGTCGCTGGGTAGACCATCCGCTATTTCATTATGCTATTGCAGCGTGCTTGATGATCTTCTTCTTCTCCAGTGGGCTGGCGGACAATCTGCTGCCGCACACAGGGACGATAACGGCACCCTCTGAAGGACCTGGTATGGCGGATCAGATCATGAAAGCGGCTGTCAGCTGGCTGGACCGATTAAAGCCCTGACCGGGCAGGAAGAAAGGATGATTAACATGACTTTACCAATGCGCAGCAAGCTGCTGGCGTTTGTTCTCAATTTTATTCCGGGTCTTGGACATCTGTATTGGGGAAAAAGAGGGCGAGCTTTTATTTATGCTCTATTGTTTTTTGGTTCTCTGTTTGGTGCGGCAGGCCTGTTGGTATTAAGCGGGGAAGATAAGCTGCTGCTGCTGGGCGTTTTGTTTGCCTTTTTCATGGGATGTATCAGCATGGTTGATCTGATCGTTGTTCTGCTGCGAGAGCCTTCAAGGTTTCCAAGGCAAACTGGTTATCCTCAAGCAGAGTATGCGTATGGCCAGGCATCCGGGCCTATGCCATGGCAGCACCACACTGGCGGAGATAGCCAGACATGGGGCGAATCCGGTTATAATCCCGAACAGGATCCGTTTGTTAGCGGGCAGGAGGGCGGGCTTAGCAGCAGCTTGCCGCCGATGTATGCCCAGCCGGCAGCTTCGGGTACGGAGAATGAACGGTTCTTCACCATTCTGCTTTCGTTAATACCCGGTCTTGGACATTTCCATCTTGGTCTGATGCAGCGTGGTATGTCCTTTCTTGTATCCTTTTTTGGTCTGGGAACGATGCTGCTTTTCGTGGCAGTTCTGACCCGTGAAGAGAGCGTACTGCTATTCATGTGTGCCCTTCCGGTTCTTTGGCTTTACTGCATGTTTGATGCTGTTCAGCTTGTAAACCGCCGTATGGCAGGGGAGCAGATTAACGACCGTACATTGTTTGATCAATTGGAGCAGGGACGAGGCACCGGCCGCAGAAGCAAAGTATTCGCAATGATACTGTCCGCTTTTCCCGGAGCAGGGCATATGTACCTGGGGCTGCAGAAAAGAGGGTTACAGCTGATGGCCCTGTTCCTGGGCAGTATTTATGTTCTGGATCTGCTGCGGCTGACGCTGTTTTTGTTCCTGATTCCGGTGATCTGGTTTTACAGTTTTTTTGATGGGATGCAGCAGGCCAGCCGTTATGATCTGGGACTTGCCCAAGATGTGCCCGTTTTCCGGATGAATCGTGTTTCACAGCGTATGCTCGGCTTGGTGCTCCTGGCACTTGGCTTATATTATATTTTGATCCGTTTTGTCGTTCCTTACCTGGATACTCATTTTCCGGATCTGCAGCTCTATTATACGATCGATATGTATTTAAATACCGTGATGATTTCTATACTGCTGATAGGTGGAGGGCTGTGGCTGCTCAAGCGGAGCGGGAAGAATGAGTACTAGATCAAGAACGATCAGATAAAGAAACCATTAGATATAGCCATTAGAGAAAGATCTATTGCCATAAAGCTATACTAAAATGACCGCTGCCTTTAGAAGGCAGCGGTCATTTTAATATTGATGGACTTACAGATTTGTCGATATACAGCCGCAGCCGGTCTAATACTCTTCCCTTGATGGAACCTCTACTAGGGCAGCGCCCATTTCCCGTGAACGTTCAGCACAGCGATGAACAGCCGAGATCACCGTCTCAAAGAAGTCTCCTTCATCAAGCTTTTCAAGTGCTGCCTGCGTTGCTCCATTCGGAGAAGTCACCTTCGCGCGGAGCGCAGAAGGAGCTTCCCCCGTTTTCTGGACCATACGTGCAGCGCCCAAGACCGTCTGGATCGTCAGTTCCCGGCATTGATCGGGTGTCAAGCCGCCGCGAATTCCTGCTGCCATCATGGCCTCCATCATGTAATAGATGTAAGCCGGACCGCTGCCGGAAATACCTGTGAGAATCTCAAGCTTGTCCTCTTCCACTTCAGTTACAGTGCCTACTGCTTCGAACATAGTCAATACGGTCTGCCGCTGTTCAGCAGTCAATTCCTTGGAGAGGGATAGGCCTGTAGCTCCAAGTCCGATCGTACTGGAAGTGTTGGGCATGGTGCGTGCTACTGCTTGCGGCCTGCCCAGCAGGGATTGGATCGTCCGGATCGTCAGACCGGCAATCATGGAGATGATAAGTTGATCATCGGACAGGATAGGAGCCAGCTTTTTGATAGCAGCGGATGCTTCCTTAGGCTTCATGGCCAGCACGATGACAGGTGAATGCTTGAGCAGCTCCATTTTGGCATCGTCATTATGTTGAACCTGAACCCCATATTTTTGCTGAAGCTCGTCCAGTCTCTTCACATTGCTTCGGTTCATCATGCTGATATCCTGAGGACGAACCACCTGGCGGGCAATCAGACCGCGAACGACGGCCTCGGCCATGGCTCCGGCTCCATAAAATGTAATGTGCTGCTGAATCAAGGTTTTGGTTTGCGATTCACACATGTGTAATTTCCCCCTTAGATGATGTCCGGCATACTGTGATTTTTCTCTTTGGCACAGCATGCCCAAGTATCGCGAATCCTGTTAAAATCGTCTGAATCTCCGGTTTTACCCGCGGATTTGGCCGTTTCCCTGCACACGGTATTTGGTAGAAGTGAGTGCAGGCAGGCCCATGGGCCCCCGAGCATGCAGCTTCTGGGTGCTTATGCCGATCTCTGCGCCAAATCCGAATTCAAAGCCGTCCGTGAAACGTGTGGATGCATTATGATAGACGGCAGCTGCATCCACCTCCTGCAGGAACCGGTTGGCATGTGCTGTGTTCTCAGTAATAATACATTCAGAATGTCTGGTTCCATACTTGCTGATGTGCTCGAGTGCTTCGTCCAGATTCTGAACGATACGAACATTCAGAATATAGTCATTGTACTCCGTTGCAAAATCCTCAGCTGAAGCAGCTGCTGCCCAAGGCAAAATGTGCTGCGTCTGCTGACAGCCCCTAACCTCGACGCCCGCTTTACGGAACGTTTCGCCCAGGGCGGTTAAATAGCGATCCGCATAATCTTGATGGACGAGAAGGGTTTCCATGGAGTTGCATACAGAGGGCCGCTGTACCTTCGCATTCAGGCTGATGGCTTCTGCCATTTCAACTGTAGCTGATGCATCGAGATAAGTATGGCAGATCCCGGCTCCGGTCTCAATAACAGGAACGGTTGCATTCTGTACCACATTCTGAATTAATGAGCTGCCGCCCCGGGGAATGATCACGTCGAGCAGATCATTCAGCTTCAGCATCTCATCGACAGAAGAGCGGTTGCTGTCTTCAATCAGCTGCAATGCTTCAGGCGGAATATCAGTCGCCTGCAGCGCCTGGCGGAGTACATTAATAATTGTCGTATTGGAATAAAGTGCAGCAGAACCGCCGCGCAGTACAACGGCATTGCCTGTCTTGAGACAGAGACCTGCCGCATCCACCGTGACATTAGGTCTTGCTTCATAGATCATGCCGATTACTCCTAAGGGTACACGAATCTGAGTAATGTGCAGACCGTTCGGACGTTGGATGGTTTGTACGGTTTCTCCGACCGGATCCTGCAGTTCGATAACCTGGCGGAGGCCGTCAGCCATATCCTTAATGCGTTCAGGTGTCAGCTTCAGGCGATCCAGAAGGGAAGAAGAGGTGCCTTGAGACCGGCCATGATCGAGGTCCTGTTCATTCGCACTCAGGATAAGCTTTTGCTCTGTTATTAATGCGTCCGCCATGGCAGACAATGCAGCATTTTTTTGCGCGGTAGTCATTCTGTTCATCACTACGCTGGCTGCCCTGGCCTTGCCCGCCTTAGCCCGTACTTCGCTAACATGTACTTCACTCATATATTAATCCCCTCTCCTTATGATTAAAGATAATCACAGGGTGACCCATTCATCCCGGTGAATGACTTCAAGACGGTGAAAACCGCCCAGCTTTTGCAGTACCTCGCTGCTGCTAAGGCCCTTGATCTCGTGGAGCTGGGCATCATCATAATTAACGATGCCGCGTCCAAGCACGCGTTCATCCGGTCCAAGGACTTCGACGACGTCCCCTGCATGAAAGCTGCCCGTCACGGTTAGAACCCCGACAGGAAGGAGACTGTGCCCCCCGTGAACGAGAGCTTCTTCTGCCCCCTGATCCACTCGGATGCTTCCCAGTGGAGTGGACATAAAGCCAAGCCACTGTTTCTTCATTGGGAGCGAAGAGAGGGTGGTGTCAAAATAGGATCCCTGTCCTTGACCCTCTACGGTCTTCAGCATATCACCGTTCTCCTGAATTCTGCCGACAAACACAGGCACCCCGCCGCGGGTGGCGACCTTGGCTGCCTCCACCTTGGAGCGCATACCGCCCGTTCCGACGGAGGAGCCGCTGCCGCCGGCAAGCAGATGAATTTCTTCTGTAATGACCTCGATACGGTCGAGACGCTGTGCGTGCGGATGCTTGCGCGGATCAGCTGTGTAAAGCCCGTCGATGTCTGTGATGATGATCAGATGCTGTGCTTTGACCATGTTGGCAACGAGGGCAGACAGCATATCATTATCTCCAAACTTCAATTCATCCACGGATACGGTATCATTCTCATTAAACACAGGGATAACACCATGGCGAAGCAGTTCTTCGACCGTCATACTGGCATTGCCCATCCGTTTACGGCTGTGAAAATCATTGCGTGTAAGCAGAATCTGAGCTGACCGGATACCGTGAGAGCCAAACGCTTGACGATAGGCCTGCATCAGCAGTGCCTGACCGACGGCAGCCGCCGCCTGCTTCTCATGGAGAAGTGTAGGGCGGAACAGATAACCGATCTCCCGGAATCCGGCAGCGACTGCCCCGGAGGTGACAAGCAGCACTTCATAACCTGCCTTGTACAGAGACGCGATTTCCGATGCAAAATAACTGATTGCCCTTTCATTCAGGCCTCCTTCGTCTCCGGTAAGAGAACTGCTGCCGATCTTGATCACAATTCGGGCTGACATAGGTTAACTCCTTTCCAAGTTATGAATTGCATAAAAAAAGACTCTCATCCTTGTAAAGGACGAAAGTCTGTCTTCCGCGGTACCACCTTCATTGACGGCATACAGCACCGTCCAGCTTCAGGCCTGTAACGGGGGCGCCGTCCTGCCAGAGCAGGCCGCTCGGGGGTAGGTTTCGGAGAAGGAGCGAAGACAGATCCTCTCAGCCTCTGGAATCTGCTCTCTGGTCATGCCCGGCTCTCGTACTGGTCCCGTCTGCACGTTTCAACATTTGATTAAGAATATAGCACGAATAGAATCCTTTTGGCAAAGGGAATTGAGGAAAAGATCTGACTGGATACAGCCGGTTGCGAGTCCTTCTTTACAAGTCTAAGATAGATGAAATACTTTAAGTTGTTATTTTCATTAAGGAGGAGAATTCAATGGCACCTTTTAAGATAGCGCTGCTCCAGTCCGATATTTGCTTTGGAGATCCTGTCAGCAACAGACAGCGTCTTGGGCATATGATGAAAACTGCAATGGAGCAGCAGCCGGATACCGATTTGCTGGTTCTGCCCGAGCTGTGGAATACGGGATATGACCTGCAGCGGCTGGATGAGATTGCTGAGCCTGTCGAAGGAGAATCTTACCGCCTGCTTGCGGACTTTGCGGCCGAATATCGGGTTAACATTGTGGGCGGGTCCATTGCGGAGCGGCGGGAGAGCGAATTTTATAATACCGAATTTTATAATACAATGTACTGCTTCGACCGCACAGGTCATGTGAAAGCCGCCTATTCCAAAATCCACCTCTTCGGACTGATGCATGAAAATGACTATTTGCAGCCTGGGAAGTCCCTATGTAATTTGGAACTCGACCATCAACTGAAAGCCGGCGCTGCGATCTGCTACGATATCCGTTTTCCCGAGCTGTCCCGGACTCTTGCCATGCGCGGCGCACAGCTGCTGATCGTAGCTGCAGAGTGGCCGCATCCCCGCCTGCACCACTGGAAGACGCTGCTGACCGCAAGGGCCATTGAGAATCAGATGTTTGTCATCGCCTGTAATCGGGTGGGGTCCGGAGGCGGAAATCATTTCTGCGGTCACTCCCTCATTATTGATCCATGGGGGGAGATACAGGCTGAAGGCAGTGAGCTGGAAGAAATCGTCACGGGTATCATTGAGCCGGAGCAGGTGTCCGAGGTCAGGAGCCGTATTCCCGTATGGCAGGATCGCAGAGATGATCTGTATTACAAAGGATGACGTTTTGTATAGAAAGAGATATATCAAAAAGTGTATCAAAATAACATAAAAAAAGTACAACTCTGTTTCATAACAGTGTTTGTGTGTTATATATTAGTATCCCGTTAACCAAGGAGGTTATAACGATGGATAACCAAAGTAAAGCCAAAATGGAATCAAGGGATGCCTTGACGAGGTCAACATTGACGGAATCAAGGAGCAGCATCAGGCAATTTGCAAGAGACTATGAGGAAGACGTCGGACCGCCGGTGCAAGGGGTTTATCATGACCAAAGAGCACCAGATGAGCAGAACAGGTTGATCGATCAGCACAATCTGAGGAAATAATCCAAAGAAAGAAGTGATGCGATCATGAGGGTAACGTTAATGCGGAGAAGCAGGCGAAGGCAAACGATTACGCCGAATTAGAAGATGGATAAGGTCGATGGTATGATGTAATGGAACCATGACGTTAAGTTGTGGGTAACAGAATACTGGCCAGAATAGACAAAAGGCTGTTTTCCCTCCTGCTGCAGCAGGTTGGGAGAACAGCCTTTTCATATTGAGCTTACTTCAAAAATCAAGGTCGTTTGACATCGGCCAGCTGTTGAACGGTATTGCGGAAGGTATCAATGAAGGCTTCAGCCGCTTTGGACAAATAACGCCCGCTCCGGTAAGCAATGACCAGTGTGCGGCTCGGCGATGGTTCCTCCAGCTGCAGATAAGCTGGGACAAACTCACTCCTTGTCGCTCTGGCGATAAAATGCGGCACAAGCGTTACGCCCATCCCGGTAGCGACTAGTGACTGGATCGTTTCAATATTGTTGCTCTCGAAGACGACTTGAGGTTCAAAGCCGGCATTTGCACATAAATCAAAGGTCAGCTTACGCAGTCCCTGTCCTTTTTTAAGGAGTACGAAGGGTTCCTCCCGCAGTTCAGACAGCTTCACCCGTTGAATGCCATCGGTGCCCAGCGGACGCTGTGCAAGCGGATGGTTAGGGGGAACAGCAAGATCAATGCGTTCCTCACCAATCGGAATATAAGTAAGTGATGTTTCCGTAAGCGGAAGCGAGAGTAGGCTGAGATCGGTCTGGCCGCTGGCCGTCAGCTTTTCCAGATGCATAGACGAGTCTTCCAGCAGTGCAATCTCGATATCCGGATAAGACTGGCGGAATGCCGGAAGCACATGGGGCAGCAGATGAGAGCCTGTGATAGGCATGCTTCCGACAACGACCCTCCCTTTTCGCAGCTGCGAGATGTCATCCATCTCCTGGCGCAGCAGTTCAACGGCATCCACAATTTTCTGTGCCTGAGCTACGAAGCTTTCTCCCGCATGGGTCAACTCAACACTGCTTGTATTGCGCTGGAACAGGCGGACACCCAATTCGTTCTCCAGCTTGGACAGCTGCTGACTGAGTGAGGGCTGGGCAATATGCAATTTCTCGGCGGCCCGGGAAAAGTTTTTCTCAGCCGCGATTTGCAGGGTATACATGAGCTGACGAATTTCCAACGATGGTAACCTCCTTAGAACCTGCAGATATATGACTAGCAGCTTATACTAAATAACTATTAATTTAAGCTTAATTATAAACAAAAGACACGGGCCTGTCATACTTTAATGACGGCTTGCTTACTGAATAACAAATGGTTAATCCAATGGTTTATCCATCGGTTTATTGACCAAACCTATTAACGGTATAGGTTTTATATCTTGGATCAATTAACTGCATGATGATATATTGAATTCAAAGAGAAGTACGAACTGAACGTTCGTCTCCAAACACGAAGTTACCATCAGGGGTGAAAACGATGAGTCAAAAGACCATGTTCGAGAAAATTTGGGATAACCATGTGATTTATCAGGAAGAAGGGAAACCAAGCATTATTTATATTGATCTTCATCTGGTTCACGAAGTAACGTCCCCGCAGGCTTTTGAAGGTCTGCGTCTCAGCGGCCGCAAAGTTCGCCGTCCGGAACGTACCTTTGCAACCATGGACCATAATGTACCTACTACGGATCGGTTCAATATCAAGGACCCGATCTCGAAGCAGCAAATCGATACCCTGACCCAGAACTGCCGTGATTTCGGCGTCACTTTATATGACCTGGATACCCTTGATCAAGGGGTTGTACACGTCATGGGACCTGAGCTCGGTTTGACTCACCCCGGAAAAACGATTGTTTGTGGTGACAGCCATACATCGACGCACGGTGCGTTCGGAGCGCTGGCATTCGGAATCGGCACAAGTGAAGTGGAGCACGTTCTGGCAACGCAATGTCTTCAGCAGTCCAAAGCCAAAACGATGGAAGTCCGCTTTGTTGGCAGCCGCAAGCCAGGAGTAACGGCCAAAGATATGATTCTTGGAGTAATCGCTAAATACGGAACAGATTTTGCAACAGGATATGTTATTGAGTATACAGGAGAAGCGATCAAAAGCTTGACGATGGAAGAACGAATGACGGTCTGCAACATGTCAATTGAAGGTGGAGCGCGGGCTGGCCTGATCGCACCGGATGAGACGACATTCGAATATCTTCGCGGCCGTCAGCATGTTCCACAGGGTGCTGAGTTTGATGCAGCCGTAGAAGAATGGAAGAAGCTTGTCACCGATGAGGGCGCGGCATATGATCATGTGGTTGAATTTGACGTGGACAGCCTGATTCCTCAGGTAACCTGGGGAACCAGCCCGGGTATGGGTACAGATATTACCTCAGCGGTACCTGTTCCAGCTGAGCTGCCAACTGAGAATGAGCGCAAAGCGGCCGAAAAAGCGCTGGAGTATATGGATTTGACTCCAGGTACACCAATGACGGAAATTGCTATTGATTATGTTTTTATCGGTTCCTGTACGAATGGTCGGATTGAGGATCTGCGTGCAGCGGCAGAAATTGCGCGCGGATATAAGGTTTCGGACCGGGTGACAGCGATCGTGGTACCTGGTTCCGGACGGGTGAAGCTGCAGGCGGAGAAGGAAGGACTGGATGAGGTGTTCCGTGAAGCAGGCTTTGAGTGGCGTGAAGCGGGATGCAGCATGTGTCTGGCGATGAATCCGGACGTACTGCAGCCGGGACAGCGCTGTGCTTCAACCTCAAACCGCAACTTCGAAGGCCGTCAAGGCCGCGGAGGCCGCACACATCTGGTCTCGCCGGCAATGGCTGCCGCAGCAGCGATCGAAGGCCGCTTCGTAGATGTACGTGACTGGAAAATCAAACAGCAGGCTGTTGTCAGCTGATCGACTGAATAGGAGGAAGCATCATGGAGGCATTTACAACTTTAAAAGGATTGGCAGCACCGGTTGATCGCGTGAACGTAGATACGGATGCCATCATCCCTAAGCAATTTCTGAAGCGTATTGAGCGTACAGGATTCGGGCAGTTTCTTTTCTACGAATGGAGATTTGACGAGGCGGGCAACGATAACCCTAACTTTGAATTAAACAAAGAGCGGTATGAAGGAGCAAATATCTTGTTATCAAGGGCCAATTTCGGCTGTGGTTCATCACGGGAGCATGCTCCTTGGGCCATTCTGGACTACGGGTTCCGCTGTGTCATCGCACCATCCTTTGCCGACATTTTCTACAACAACTGCTTCAAGAACGGCATTTTGCCGATCAAGCTGTCAGAAGAGCAGGTCGAAGAGCTGTTTCAGCGTACTGCTGCACACGAAGGATATCAGCTGAACATTGATCTCGAACAGAAAACCATTGCGGATGATTTTGGTCTTCATATTGCTTTCGATCTGGATGAGCACCGCCGCCAGTTTCTTTTACAGGGGCTGGATGATATTGGGCTGACCCTGCAGCATGAAGATGCGATTGCTGCATATGAAGCCAAGCGTGCAGCAGCTCTTGTTTAATCTGTTGGAATGTTAAGGGATTATTACCGCAAGTAATAAAGCTGGCCGATCTGATCGGCCGGCTTTTTTTATGTTCTTATTTTAGTAGAATCAAGAAAGTGACTGGAGAAGAATAATTCATTAAAAAATATTAATTTTCTGTAACTATTATAAAAGAAAAGAGCAGTGAGGGAGATGCGGGGTTAGACGTAATGAATAGTAAATTATGAGAGAACCATGTCGTAAAAAGCGCTATTTAACAGTCTTTTTTTCTGTTATGATGGAATAAATTCGCAACTTTTGATAGAGAGCGGCGTCTTAATATTGTCTGGTATTGCTTGTGCAGCAGCGGGAGCTTTTCGCCGGAAACATGTCAAAAATTAATAGGATGGTAGGGGTGAAGGATGAAAAAGCTGGGTTTTTTGATGTTCTTATTTATCTTCATGTTGGTGGTTCCGGGCCACGGACACGCTGCGACGACAGGAAATACAAGCATATTTCTTGATGGCAAGAAATTAAATCTTCCTGGTGATGTGCAGGTAGAGCTGCTCAACAACAAGGTGATGATTCCGATTCGCGTCGTATCCGAGAACCTGGGTTATAACGTAGGCTGGGATCAGAATTCAAAGATTGTAACGATTCAAAGCGAGAATACCACGATTACTATGACGGTTGGCGTCTCCCAGGCAGACGTGTCCGGACAGAAAGTGGCACTTGACGCTGCACCTGTATTACGAGGGGGAACAACTTTGGTTCCGCTCCGTTTTGTAGGCGAGCAGATGGGATTGAAGGTCAGCTGGGACAATACCAGCAAGTCAGTGTATCTCATTACCCAAAACAACAGCGGTGAAAACACACCGGTCAGCGATCTTGCTATGGTGAAGGGAATCAGCTTCAGCGATAACCGTCTTCTTATCGCAATGGATGGTAATGTGAAGCCGAACGTGTTCACGATGACAGGACCGAACCGCGTTGTTGTTGATCTGCCTCAGGCTGCATTTTCCAGCACTTTCGGGGATACCCAGTCGCTGAATGCACAGCTTAATGGTGAAATGGAAGTAACCGGAAACAGTGATGTGAGCAAGGTGCGCTACTCCTTGTACAACAACAATCCATCTACTGTGCGTGTAGTCGTAGATGTCAGCAAAGCGAAAAACTTTGCCATTTCTAATCCCGGAACAGGCACGCTGATCGTTACATTGAGTGATGGACAGGCTTCCAAACCAGTAGGCAGCGGTGGTAAAAAAATCGTTGTCATTGATGCAGGTCACGGAGCCAAAGATCCAGGTGCAGCGGGTGTATCGGGAACCAAGGAAAAAGATTTCAACCTGGCCATGGCACTGAAAGTGGCTAATCTGCTGAAGCAGAACCCAAATATTGATGTCGTACTCACACGCAGCGACGACACATTCCTTGAACTGAAAGATCGGGTGAAAATTGCGAATGACCTGAAGGCGGATGTCTTCGTTTCAATTCATGCCAACAGCAGCGGAAGCTCGGCCGCAACAGGCACTGAAACGTATTATCAGCGCGCGGAGAGCAAAGCGTTGGCTAACACCATTCATAAATATTTTGCCAAGGCTACAGGCTTGACGGACCGCGGCGTACGGTATGGTAACTTCCATGTTATCCGTGAGACCAAAATGGCAGCCGTTCTCCTGGAGGTTGGCTACCTCAGTAATAAAAACGATGAAAAGGCCCTGTTTAACACAAGCTTCCAGACACGAGTGGCTCAAGGGGTCGTTGATGGAATTGAAGATTATCTCGGACTGAAGTAGAGGAGGAAGCTCCTCGTGGGAGGCGACAAATGAACAGAAAAGTAATAGTAACAGGTGCGCTGGCCCTTATTCTGGTGGCAGCGGGTTGTTCACAAAAGCCGACCGCCGCACCCTCAGCTGATCAGGATCAGGTGAAGCAAGGAGCGGCAGTCCAGGCAGAGAGCGAAACCTCCGCCGCGGATGCGTCAGGCGAGAGTACTGCATCAGTACCTGAACCAGCAGAAGCTTCTGCATCAACATCTGCAGCAGCGGATTCGCCGGATACCACTTCCGGCAATGCGGCAGGAAAGAGTACTGGTGAGGATACAGCTGGCCAGAGCAGTACTTCTGGACAAGCAGCAGCACCGACTGACAGCAGTAAGGCCAGTCAGACTGCTTCTGCAGATGAAGAGAGCAAGCAGAAAATTGCAGTGTATTACACAGACCCTCAGGAAATGGAACTGAAGAAGGCAGAAGCGGAAATTTCATTTCCTACTAAGCTTCAGAAATATAAAGCAGCCTTTCAGGCGCTTCAGCACAGTGATAACAGTGACCTGGTTCCGCTCTGGTCTGACACCATTGAGCTGAAGCAGCTGGAATTTGTCAATGGTGCGTTAACGCTGAATATTTCACTGCCAGATACTGCCCGGTTGGGCTCCGGCGGAGAACAATTTGCCCTGGATGCGCTGAAGCAGACGATGTTCCAGTTCAGCGAGGTCAAGAGTATTGAGCTGCTGGTAAATGGAGACAAAGTGGAGAGTTTGATGGGACATGTTGATCTGGACCATCCAATGACCCGATAGTTAACCGACACGAAGAACGACCAACAACCAGAATGGTTTATCCTAACGGGATACAATGCTGCCCAGCCGTCGATGTGCGGCTGGGCACATTGTCTCCTTTCTCTTTTTTAGGGGGCTTTATTTCAGTTAGATCAAATTGAGAGATTAGAATTAGGAGATGAGACTTAGTGATGGAATTCAAACGCGGTCAGGCATTACATTCCAAAGTTGTTGTATCCGCCGTTCTGGCAGGTATGATTACATTGGGGACAGGCACCTCTACATTTGCTGCTGAGACAACAACGGTATCTGCAGCAGCAGCTTCAAGCATCTTTAGTGATGTGAAGACAGGTTACTGGGCTGAGAAGCACATTTACAAGCTGGCCGGACAGGATATCCTCCTTGGCAACAATGGCCTGTTCCGTCCTGGAGATGCAGTAACCCAGCAGGAAGCAATTACAATGGCAATCCGTTTCTTGAACAAAGAAAATCAGTTAAGCAGCGCTTCACCAACTGCGGTTCCTGCTAAAATTCAGGTGAACAACTACTACAAATCCTATGCAGCACTTGCATTTCAATTGAAGCTGCTGGACGCAGCAGAAGAATCCTCCGTTGATGTAGGCAAGGACACATGGGGCAGCAAGAAGGCTACCCGTGAATGGATTGCCAAACTGCTGGTACGTGCTCTAGGGAAAGATGCAGAGGCTAAATCTGCGGCTTCAACAGCAACCGGTTTTGCGGATAACAACAAAATTTCAGCCAATGCCAAAGGCTATGTTAATGTGGCTGTCAGTCTTGACCTGACTAAAGGGGTGGATGGCAATCGTTTTGATCCGCTGGGTCAGGTGACTCGGGCACAGTTGGCAACCTTCTTCAGCCGTGGGGAAGCGCTGACGAATAACGTCTATTCCAATGTAACCGAAGGTTATGTCGTGCAAAATGCAGGCGGCAAGCTGACGTTAAACGTTTCCGGCAGCAAGGTGACTTTTAATGTACCTGCCTCGACGCCGTATTTCAGCAAAACCTCTGAAACACGTGCCGCGGCCGATGACGTCAAGCTTTATTCCAAAGTGTCGGTGATTGGTAAAAACGGGACGGCCTCGTACATAGAAATTGTGGACCCAACCCAGCAGGTGGAGAGCATTCAGGGCAGCTTTCAGCGTTTGGCGTCAGGAAACAAGCTGTGGATGCTGGTCAATGATAACTATGAATCATACACCTATGATAGCGACACGGTGTTCACTGATCAGAACGGAAATGTAATCAAGCCCGAAGCTCTAACCCAGAACAGTCTAATCGAACTGAGCCGTGAAACCTTTACTTCGGATAAAAAGCCTGTATCTGTCACTGTGAAGTCAGGCATTGTTAACAAAAGCGACACGGGTACTGTACAAAGCGTAGATACGGTTAACAAGACGATCACCTTCAAAAGTGCAAGCGGTATAACAGATACTTTCAAGCTGGATGATCTGAGTGTAATCAAGTATCAAAATGAGCTTCTTGCTCTCAGCGAATTAAAGGCTGGAGCTGCGGTTAAATATACGATCAAGAATAGTGTGATTGCCTCCGTTGAAGTCACGCAGGGCGTGGAGCGCACGGTACGCGGAGTGCTGTACAGCATCGGCCAGGACAACAAGACGCTGACTTACCAGAAGGAGGGCGGCGGTCTGGAGGTCAAATTCCTTAGCGATAAGCCTGAGATTGTGGTAACGGGAATGGCATCAGCATCGCTGAGTGATCTGATTGCCGATCCGACCGCAGGAGATTCGCTGCAGCTCACATTGAACGGTCAGGATCAGATTACCAAGGTCGAGGTACTGAACCGTCAATCCAAGCAGCTGAATGGTGTTACGGTCAGCTCCTATGATGCCAAAAACCGTATTCTTACCGTATTGGACAGCAATAAGCAGGCTTTTGCCGTTACACTGAACGACAAAACCAAACTGGATTACAACACACCTTCTCCGACGCTGGCAGGGGTTGAGAAGCTGCTGACCGAAGGCAAAAAGGTGAATTTGACCTTTATCAGCAGCGGCTTCGGCGCTCGTGCACTCTCACTTCAAGTGATGTACAAATACGAAGGCACCATCAGCACGCTGGATAATACCGGAAGAAAGGTAACCCTGCTGCTGGCAGATGGCACTACGGTTACCCTGCCTTATGTCAATCTGTCCCCGGCTGTCGAGTATTACGGCAAAGCAGGCGCCACCATTTCTGATCTCAAATACGGAGACCGGGTGACGGCGATTCTGAGTGATGATCAGAATACGGTTCAGACGCTTCTTGTCCAGAAGGTACAGCAGTTTGAGATTGTATCGGTAGATGCGGCCCTGAACCGGATCCGGGTACAAAGCGGAGGGGTGACGAGTGACATTGATCTGAGCAAAGTGACCCTGACTGGAGACAGCGGCCAGACAATCAAGACTGCAGACTTGGCAGCGAAAGGCCTTGTTAATATTTCTTTCAGCGGAACGACTCCGACATCCCTGCAGAGTGTGAAACTTGTCGTCGGAGAGGTCCTTTCCGTCGATGCGAATGCTAAGGTTTTGATGATTAAAGACTATACAGGCAAAACACAGTCGGTTAACGCGGGAGGCAATGTAACGGTAACCAAGAATGGTGTAACCGGCAGCACAATTGCTTCACTGGCAGCGGGCGACCGTCTAGAGATGCGTAATGACATCGACGGCAGTCTGATTCTGAAGGCACTCACTTCACAAGCCAAACAGTTCTGGACCTACGATGTGACGAATAAGCAGGTGTATGTGAAGCGGGCTTCCACAGCAGACGACAATTACCGTCTTGATCTGGCCCCCAATGTATATATTCATCAAGGTGACACGACTTTAAGCGTGCAATCTTTGAAAGAAAATGATAATATTATTGTATATTTCAACAACAATGTTGTCGTTGAGATTCAAAAACAGTAGTCATGGACACAATGATTATTTAAAGAACGACCGTCTTGATGCGGGTTCCCCGTATCAGGACGTTTTTTTTGTAGGAGGTGAGCCTCATGAATACTGCTACCGTTCGCCATATTCTCGACAGCATAGGAGCCATGTTTCCTGACGCGCACTGTGAATTGAACCACAGCAATGCTTTTGAACTGACCATCGCGGTACTGCTATCGGCCCAATGTACGGATGAGACCGTGAACAAGGTAACCGCTGACTTATTCCAGAAGTATAAGACGCCGGAGGACTACATATCGGTACCGCTTGAGGAACTGGAACAGGACATCCGGCGGATCGGTTTGTACCGTAACAAGGCGAAGCATATTCACAACCTGTGCAGGCTGTTGATAGAACAGTACGGCGGTGAGGTACCGCAGGAGCATGATCGCCTCGTCCAGCTTCCCGGTGTAGGGCGGAAGACGGCAAACGTCGTGGTCTCGAATGCTTTTGGTGTTCCTGCCATTGCCGTGGATACACATGTAGAGCGGGTGTCCAAACGTCTAGGACTTGCAGGCTGGAATGATTCAGTGCTTGAAGTGGAGAAGAAGCTGATGAAGCGAGTGCCGCGTGATGAGTGGACCCTTACGCATCACAGGCTGATTTTTTTTGGCCGATACCACTGCAAAGCCCAGAATCCCCAATGTCAGGTTTGTCCGCTGCTGGATGTATGCAGGGAAGGCAAGAAACGTATGAAAACGTCCCTAATCAGGAAAGATAAGGAACGTGGTGCTGTAACGAAACCGCAGGCAGCTAAGAAATGACGACAAGTATATGAGTAGAAAAGGATGATTGTAATGAAATGCATTTCGGTGTACACAGACAATTTTGAGGCATTCTCTGATATCTTTGAACAGGTTGTAGACAGCGGCTTGACCGAGAATGAGGAACGTGAAGTAGAAGGCATCACAATCAGCCACTCTGGTGATGTCCCTGAACACTACCTGGAGCGTATGTCCCAGAAACCGGATGTCGTAGTGATGAAAGACAAACAAAAAGGCATTACTATTCTTCAGCATGGACAAGTATTTGAAATTCTTATGCCTGTTCTTGAAAGTGTAGCTCAAGAGGCATAAGCAGCCGATTCAGACCAAGACGGCGGGAGAGGATATCTCCTGCCGTCTTTTTTATGTAGAATCGTGCTTTTACTGGCCGATTGTACAATGGTACAATAAAGACTAAATCATTCACGATACGTTGAGGCGCTGCTGGTGGTTCGTGAATGTTCATCGCAGGAAATAACCTGAACAGACGATGGTAATGCCGAAGGAATGGAGTTCGATAGAGAATGCTGAGAACGGTTACATATGAAGAGAGCAAGCCATTAAAAAGCCTGATGGATTACTGGTCGGGTGAGGGGAACGAACTGGCGGCCGGCCGTGCCCGCGATCTGATAAATAAACTCGGTCAGAATGAGTTAACCATTGCCTTCTGTGGTCATTTCTCAGCCGGCAAATCCAGCCTGATTAATTCTTTGTGCAGACGGCAGGTGTTGCCTTCGGGACCAGTTCCCACAAGCGCTAATGTGGTTATGATTCGCGATGGCGAGCCTAGAGCCGTCCTGCATCGCCTCGATGCTGACGAAGGAAAGTTGGAAGCGTCAGCTGCAAGGCCCGCAGATGCAGTCGAAGTAAATCCTGCCGAGTTAGGTGAATACTGCCGAAATGGTGACGAATACCGTTCCATTGAGGTATGGGAAGATATCCCGCTCCTGCAGGGCGGGGCTGCTCTACTGGATACCCCCGGGGTAGACTCTACGGATTCGGGACATGCTCTGGCTACCGATTCGGCGCTGCATCTGGCGGATGTCGTCTTTTATGTCATGGACTACAACCATGTACAATCTGAGAATAACCTGTCTTTTGCGAAAAGGTTGTCTGACTGGGGTAAGCCTTTGTATCTGATCGTCAACCAGATTGACAAGCATCGGAGCCGGGAACTGTCTTTTACTGAGTACCGCCGAGGTGTTGAAGCTGTTTTTGCTGCGTGGCAGGTCAACTATGCAGATCTGATCTTTACCTCCGTGCTGCATCCCGAGCATGAGCTGAGCCAATGGAATCAGCTGGAGCACCTGATCGCCGGTCTCATACAGAACAAGGTTTCTCTGATCGAGCACAGCATTATTTCTTCCCTTCATCATCTCGGTGAACAGCACCTGAAGGACAGGCAGTCTGATGTGCAGGAAGAGATGGAGGCCCTGCTGGCTGAAGCCGGAGGGGAAGGAGGAATGCAGCAGCTGCAGACCGGACTGGATACGCTGACAGATCAGGAACAGTCTCTGAAGACACAAGCTGAACGGGCGCTTTCGGAGTTTCGGAAAGAGCTGGACAGCCTGCTTGCGAACGCTAATATTACGCCTGCCCAGCTGCGCGATGCTGCCGGTTCGTACCTGGAATCCCGCAAGCCGGGCTTCAAGGCAGGCTTTCTCTTTGCTGGAAATAAAACGGAACAGGAGCGAGCACGACGGTTAGAGCTGCTTGTCTCCATGCTGCGGGGCCAGGTCGAAGGACAGGTGGACTTTCACGTTCGTTCCCTGCTGAGGGAGCTTGGCGAGCGTTACCGTCTATGGTCTGCCGAATGGGAATCCCGGTTGACTTCCGAACTGCCTGAAACGGATGCCGCCCTTGTGGCAGGTTTGGTGCGTGAAGGGGCTATTTCTCCGGAGTATACGCTTCAGTACAGCAAGGATCTGCGCGCTGAGATCACCGCGCGCTATCGCAGGGCGGCCCTGGCGTTGGCCGCCGCCCTCCTGGACGGCCTGACTGCGCGGAACATGTCCGCGCTCGAAGCCGTCCAGGCCGAGCGCGCCGCGCTGCTGGCGCGCAGCACAGCCGCGGCCCGCTATGCGGAGCTGCAGCAGCAAGCGCAGCAGCGGGCCGCGGCCCAGGCGGCGCTGCTGCCGCCGCGCCGCCCGCTGACCTCCGGCGTCCTGCCGGAGGTCGACGCTCTGGTGCCCGCGGCACAGCCAGTGGGCACCGAACCCGCGACGCGTACGCCTGCCATGCAGGCACCGCACGCGGAGACACGGCCGGCCGGTGGCGGACGGCGCCGCCGGCTGGAACGCGCAGCGGCGCGGTTGGAGGCCGCAGCTGCGCTGGTGGAGCCGTACGCCGGCATGGGCTCGGCGGTACGGAGCCTGCGCGCCCGCGCGAAGGACCTTGCGGGCGGCCGGTTCACGCTGGCGCTGTTCGGAGCCTTCAGTGCCGGGAAATCATCGTTCGCCAATGCCCTTCTGGGCGAACCGGTCCTGCCTGTATCGCCGCATCCGACGACGGCGGCCATTAACCGCATTCTGGCCCCGGAAGAGGGCAGGGCCCATGGCACCGCCGTTGTCACCATGAAGACCAGGGAGGCCTTTGAGGAAGACCTGCGCCATGCATTTCAGCTGCTGGGCCTGGGAGCTCCAAGAGAGAATTGGCGGGAGATGGCGACAGAGCTGTCACCGCAGGGTATCCATCCGGCGGGAAGACCTCAGTACAGCTTCATTCGGGCAGCGGCAGCCGGCTGGCATACTGCCGAGGAGCATCTGGGCGAACGAATACAAGTAAATATGGAGGAGTATCGTTCCTTTGTTGCCGATGAGCAAAAATCATGTTTTGTCAGCAGCATTGACCTGCATTACAGCTGTGAACTTACAGAGCAGGGCATCGTGATCGTGGATACACCCGGGGCTGACTCGGTTAACGCACGGCATACCGGAGTTACCTTCGAATACATGAAGAATGCGGATGCCCTGATCTTTGTTACTTATTACAATCACGCTTTCTCCCAAGGGGATCGCCAGTTTCTGATGCAGCTGGGCCGTGTGAAAGATACCTTGGCACTGAACAATATGTTCTTTATCATTAACGCATCAGATCTCGCTTCCTCGGATCAGGAGCTGGGACAGGTGCAGGAGCATGTGGCTCAGCAGCTCAAGATTAACGGCATTTCACTTCCGCGGCTGTATCCGCTGTCCAGTCTGCAGGCGATGGAAGCCAAGGAGACCGGGAACAGCGCGGGATTGGCTCAGTCCGGTTTCCTAAGATTTGAAGAAGCTTTTACGGCATTCGCTGGAGATCAGCTTCCTGCTTTATCCGAACAGTCGGTGGAAGAGGAGCTGCGGAGGCTGACCGCCAGGGTATCGAGAATGGTGATGGAAGCAGAGGCCGATGAAGAGGTAAGGACAAGTCGGCTGGCTTCCATGGAACAGCAGATGAAAGGGGCTAAGTACAAATGTATCAGGCTGGAGCAGCTTGATAAAACGGCGGAGCTGGCGCAGGAGACGGGAGAGCTGCTCTACCATGTCAGACAGCGGGTCTTTTTCCGGCTGGGCAGCCTGATGGCGGAAGCTTTCCATTCCTCGGTACTCCGGGAAGGGACGGATTTGAAACGCGGATTTATGGCCTGCGGCCGTGAACTGATGCGCATGCTGTCACTCGATCTGAATCAGGAGCTGCTGGCATTGACGCTGAACCTGGAGCAGACCGCGAAAAAGCTGCTGCGGAAGGAAGTAAGTACGGTGTTGGAAGAAGTGGCGGGCGAGCTCCCGGATTTTGAACCGGCACTGCCGGATATGAAGATGACTTGGCCGACACCGCCGATGGCCGAGTTGAATCTGCAGGACCAGCTGGATTGGGGAAGTTATTGGAGGATGTTCAAGAATCCGCGTTCCTTCTTCGAAGGAGGCGGACGCAGCGGGCTGCAGCAGGCTTTGGAGCCTAAGCTGAGAGAAGCTGTAGAACAGGCGGTCACACCGTACCAGCAGCAAATAACGAATTATTACTCACAGCATTTACTTGACAGCGGGCGCTTTCAGGCAGACCAGCTGCGGGAACAGCTGGGTGAGCTGGAAGGCAGTCTCCGAGAGTTGTGGCAGCAGACCGGGGCAGCGTCGGATTGGCAGCAGCTGCTGTCCAGGCTCGAAACCCGCTAGCCTGTTAAGTATAAATTCATCCATTTGATATCACCAGCACCGATTTGAGGCAGCTGGTGATTTTTTTATCCTTTGTTATAGCATGGAAGAGGAATTGGGATGATTTGACCGTTATCTGCGGATTATCCTTCTATATTCGTGACTCAGTCCGGTTGAACTGGGAATATGGCGAGTAATTCTCTTTGCCGCTGTGAAAGGTCGGTGATAAACTTCATAAATGTCACACATTTCTGCGACAGAGACAGAGGAGGAAAATTATGGAGGTTCTCAGGCAGCTGCAGGGATACTTCTGGACAAAACGATTGTATTTATTTTTGTCCATCTTGTGCCTTGCCATCGCGACTGCGCTCGGGCTCATCTATCCGAACCTTTTGAGGTATTTGATCGATGACGTGATCACGCCCCGAAATTTTGAAGGCGTTCCCATACTTGCCATGAGTGTGTTAGGCGTAGTTATTGTTAAGTCTTTTATGCAGTTTTTGCACGGTTTTTTTGGCGGAAGGCTCGGTAATTATCTGGCTTACCGGCTCCGGAATGCCTGCTATGAGAAGCTGCAGTTTTTGTCCTTCCGCTATTACGATACGGCCAAGACCGGAGACCTGATGTCCCGGCTTACCGGCGATCTGGAAGCCATCCGTAACTTTATCGGTTTCGGCTTTGCCCAGCTGCTCAATGTGATTCTGATGGTCGTGTTCGGGGCGATCATGATGCTGTCGATCAACTGGCAGTTGACCCTGATTACCTTAATCAGTATGCCGCTTCTGGCCTTTATCGCCCTCCGGTTTGAATCCCAGATTCACCCGGCATTTCAGGAAATGCGCCTAGCCCTCAGTTCACTGACGACAGCCGTTCAGGAGAACATCACAGGGGTGCGTACGGTTAAGTCCTTTGCAAGAGAGCCCTATGAAGTTGAGAAGTTCTCTACCCGTAATGAACGTTATAAGACCAATCAGATTTTTGCTTCAACACTGTGGAGCCGTTTTTTTCCCGTTATGGAGCTGCTCGCATCGATCAGTATTGTACTGCTGCTGGGAGTAGGGGGATATTTGGTTATCCAGAAGTCTCTTTCCCTCGGTGAATTGGTTGCATTCTTTAGTTTGATCTGGTACATAATCGGACCTATGTGGAGCATTGGCTTTCATATCAATAACTACACCCAGTCCAAAGCCTCAGGAGAACGTGTGCTTGAGCTGTTGAATCAGCCTGTTGAAGTGCTGGATCGGGAACGGGCTGTAGAACTGGATTCGCAGAGGGTAGAAGGGCATGTGACTTTTGACGGAGTTACATTTGCCTATGGCAATAAGCTTCCTGCTGTGGTGGACATTAATCTGGATGCGCCTCCCGGTACGGTTATTGGTTTTCTGGGCGGTACCGGTTCAGGCAAGTCCACAATCATTCAGCTTTTAATGCGGGCCTACGATGTGAACACCGGAAGCATTAAGCTGGATGGCAAGGATATTAGGGATATCCAGATTCGAAGTCTGCGCGGTCAAATCTCATCGGTTTTCCAGGAAACGTTCCTATTCTCCTCCACGATACGCAACAATATATCCTATGGCCTGACCCATGTCAGTATGGAAGATGTGATCCGTGTCTCCAAGCTGGCTAAAGCCCACGATTTCATCATGGAGCTGCCGGACGGTTATGACACGGTTGTTGGCGAGCGCGGTATGGGCCTGTCGGGTGGACAGAAGCAGCGGATCGCCATTGCGCGGGCACTTCTCAAAAATCCGAAAATTCTTGTCCTCGACGATGCAACGAGTGCGGTGGATATGGAAACCGAACATGAGATTCAATCCGGATTCCAGGAAGTGATGAGAGGGAGAACCACCTTCATTATTGCCCATCGAATTTCTTCCCTGCGCCATGCGGATGAGATTCTGGTCATGAATGAAGGAAGGGTTGTCCAACGAGGCAAGCATGAACAATTGATTGCTATTCCTGGCCCATATCAGGATGTCTACCACATTCAGTATGCTGATCATATTGCACGTCTCAAAGACACAGCCGGAGAGCAGGTGAAACAGTGAGTCAGATTCCTTTGCAGAACAAGAAGCCCGGTAGGCCTGGAGCACAGCCGGACCCACAGGAGCCGATGAACGAGCGTTTTATATATAAAGATGATGAAGTGATCGACCAGCCTTTCAACTGGTCGCAGTTCAAGCGTTTGTTTGCATACATGAAACCTTACGCTAAACAGATTATTCCATTGATTGTTCTGATGATGATACTGGGTACGATCACTAAGCTGACGGTACCTTACCTGATCAGTCTGGCGATAGACAAAGCAATCGCACCTAAAGCGCCGGCCGTGCCAAGCTTGAATCTCCTGTTTCTGATTACGGGTGCTGTGCTTGTTCTTTATTTGATTCAATGGGCTTCGAATGCCTATCGGATCAAGTTCACCAACATTATCGGACAGCGCGTAATCTATGACCTTCGTGCTGATCTGTTTAAACACATTCAGAAGCTGTCTTTTAACTTTTTTGACAAGAGGCCTGCAGGCTCCGTCATGGTACGGATCACGAACGATATTAACTCCCTGCAGGATTTATTTACCAACGGTGCCGTCAACGTTTTGATTGACTGTGTGCAGCTGGTCGGAATTATTGTCATCCTGCTGCTGATTAACTGGAAGCTGGGGCTGGCCGTGATTTTGACTGTACCGCTGATGTTTGTAATTTCAACCAAGCTGCGGGTGAAGATTCGCCGTGCCTGGCAGGATGTACGGGCGAAAAACTCACGGATCAACTCTCATCTGAATGAATCGATTCAGGGCATCCGTGTGACACAGGCGTATACCCAGGAGCAGGAGAATATGAGATTCTTCGACCGCATGAACATGAGCAGCAAAAAATCATGGGATAAAGCTTCAGCCATGAACCAGGGCTTTGGTCCCATGATTGACATCACAGGCGGATTAGGGTCACTGATCCTGTTCTGGTATGGTGCCTATCTGATTCAATCGGGAGAGATCACTATCGGTATTTTGGTCGCCTTCGCGAACTATGTAGGAAACTTCTGGGATCCGATCAATCGTTTGGGTCAGATGTATAACCAGCTGCTTGTAGCCATGGCCTCCTCAGAGCGAATTTTCGAGTTTATGGATGAGGAGCCGAGTATTGCGGACAAACCGGGGGCAAAAACGCTGCCGAAGATTAAAGGCGACATCAAGCTGGAGAATGTGGTTTTCGAATATGAAAAGGGCCGTCCCGCCCTCAAAGGAATTAGTCTGGATGTTCATGCAGGTCAGTCGATTGCGCTGGTCGGTCATACGGGTTCCGGCAAGAGTACCATTATCAATCTGTTAAGCCGCTTTTACGATATCACCTCAGGCAGACTGACCGTGGATGGATACAACATTCAGGATGTCAAGGTGGAGAGCCTGCGCAGCCAGATCGGTATTGTCCTCCAGGATACGTTCATCTTCTCGGGCACGATCCGGGACAATATCCGGTTCGGACGTCTTGATGCGACGGATGAAGAGGTAGAGCAGGCGGCCAAGGCGGTAGATGCCCACGAGTTCATTATGAAACTGCCAGGGGGATACGAGACGGAAGTGGAAGAACGCGGAAGTGCATTGTCTATGGGCCAGCGTCAGCTGCTGTCGTTCGCGCGGGCGCTGCTGGCTGATCCGCGGATTCTGATTCTTGATGAAGCGACGGCAAGTATTGATACAGAGACCGAGCTGAAGATTCAGGAGGCTTTGAAAGTCCTTCTGAAAGGAAGAACATCCTTCATGGTAGCTCACCGGCTCTCTACCATTCGACATGCCGACAATATCATCGTTCTGGATCATGGGGAAATCAAAGAAACAGGAAACCATAACCAGCTCATGCAGAAACAAGGAATCTATCATGGCCTGATCGAGGCACAGTTCAAATTTTTGTAATAGAATCGTAAAAAATCGCGATTTTTGTAAAGGAAAATACCGGAGCACTCTTGCAATCTGGCTCACAAACCCCGAAAATAAGAGGTAGATAGCTATATCTTAAGGGGGATGGGAACAAGATGTGGGGTGCTCCTTTGTCTTCCGGCTCTGTAAAAATGATGCTGCTCGGCAGCGGCGAACTTGGTAAAGAGGTCGTTATTGAAGCACAGCGTCTGGGAGTCGAGACGATTGCGGTGGATCGTTATGACCACGCGCCCGCCATGCAGGTAGCCCATCGTTCATACACCATAGATATGCTGAATGATGAGGCTTTGAAGCAGTTGATTCGACAGGAACAGCCGGATTTCGTCGTTCCTGAGATTGAAGCGATTGCAACACCTGCTCTTGAAGAGCTGGAGAGAGAAGGATTTACTGTAGTGCCTACCGCAAGGGCGGCGCGCCTGACGATGGATCGGGAAGGAATCCGGCGGCTTGCTGCTGAGACCTTGGATCTTCCGACAGCGGAATACCGTTTTGCAGACAGTCTTGATGAATTAACTGTCGCAGTTCATGAGCTTGGTACACCCTGTGTAATCAAGCCGTTAATGAGCTCCTCGGGCAAAGGCCAAAGCGTCTGTCGAACGGATGCTGATGTGAGTGCCTGCTGGCATGCCGCACTGGAAGGTGCGAGAGGCAAATCTACACGGGTTATCGCAGAGAAGTTTGTTCCATTTGAAAGTGAAATTACCCTGCTGACTGTCCGTTCTGTGAACGGAACCGTTTTCTGTCCGCCTATCGGGCACATTCAGAAGGACGGTGATTATGTTGAATCCTGGCAGCCGCACCCTATGAGCGAGCAGCAGCTGATGGAAGCTCAGCGGATTGCCAAGACGATCACTGACGAGTTGGGCGGTTACGGAGTTTTTGGTGTTGAATTATTTTTGACATCAGACGGTGTGGTATTCAGTGAAGTTTCGCCGAGACCTCACGACACAGGCATGGTTACGATGGTAACCCAGGATCTGTCCGAATTCGCACTTCATGTGCGCGCCATTCTGGGTCTGCCGATTGAAGACGTTCACCTGATGGCACCTGGCGCTTCAGCAACATTAAAATCAATGATTGAGTGTGATGCGTTCGTTATTAAAGGTATGGAAGAAGCATTATCTCTTCCACGAACTGTGATTCGTGTGTTTGGCAAGCCGGAGAGTAAGGTGAATCGCCGGATGGCGGTCGCCCTCAGTCATGCTGAGAATGTAGAACATGCGCGTGAATTGGCAGTAAAAGCTGCACAAATGCTTAAAGTGGAGGGTTCCCATGTCTAACAATGTTTATGCTCCGTCATTCACGATTCGTCCAAGCTGTCTTCAGGACTGCGAGGCAATCACTAGTCTTCTTCGTGAAGTAAGTTATCCGACAACGTTTAATGTCATGAAGGAGCGGATGCAAGGGATTGAGGCGGAAAATCATTCCATCATGCTCGTTGCAGAGCTCGAAGAGAAGGTCGTCGGCTTTATCTCGCTGCAGCGGGTACAGAGCAAGGCTTACCCTGATCCTGCCGCGCAGATTACCATGCTCGTTGTCTCCCGGGATCATCGTTATGAAGGAATCGGCAAGAGACTGGTTGAACGAGGCGAACAGTGGGGACGTGAGCAAGAAGGTGTCCAGCTGTTCATTACAGGTGCCAACCGCGAGCGTCATGCAGAAGCACATGCTTTTTATGAACGCATCGGCTTTGACAAAAAAGGCTATCGGCTGAGCAAAAAAATATAAAATCTTTTTTTACATAGACAAGCTCTGTTCTGCGCTCCAGCGCAGGATCAGGGCTTATTTGTTATCTTTTCTTTTCCCATCCATTTCATGAATCTGAAGGTTTACTTTGCTTAGAAAGTAATATAAAATACCGTAGGAAATGTGTAATCGCTTTCAAATAAGTGTTTCCATTATAGCATGATCTGTGATTGATCAGTGTGTCATATATCATGGTATCGGTCCTTTTTCCTAACAACCATGTTACGGATTGGCGAGGACAACAAATGCCTAAGCAAGAGGGATGAACGTATGTATAAATTGATTCTGGTGGATGACGAACAGGATGTCCGTGAAGGTCTGGCTGAACAAATCGATTGGGCTGGATACGGTTTTGAAATTACGGCTATTGCCGAAAATGGCAGGGAAGCCGTCGAATTGATTGAACGATATAATCCGGATATTGTTGTAACCGATATTCAGATGCCGTTTATGAACGGCCTTCAGCTCGCGGAGTGGATTCGCAATGAGGCGCCAATGACACGCATTATTATCTTGACTGGCTTTGACGAGTTTGAGTATGCCCAGAAAGCGGTTAAACTGCATATTGATGAATATGTCCTGAAGCCTTTCTCTTCACAGGAGCTGATCGACAGTTTGCTGAAGGTGAGATACCTGATCGAACGGGAAGCGGCTGAGAAAAAAGACGTTGAGCTGCTTCGGGGACATTATAAGGAGAGCCTGCCTGTTCTGCGGGAGCTTTTTTTATCTTCGCTGGTGGAACGCCGGCTGCCGGAAGACGAGATTAGAGCCAAAAGCCGAGGTTATGAATTGCTTATGGAAGACAGCCGGTGGGCAGCTTCCTTTATAATGCAGGATACGGCTTATTCTGCTTCTGTACTGCCATCCGCTTCATCCGAGTGTCAACCTCCTACGAATTCTTTGCAGCACGAGAGTAACACGCAGCTCCAGCGGTTTGCCATTCGCAATATTGCAGAGGATCTGTTAAACAGCCGGAGCATCCAGGGCAAGGTGTTTTTTTATCAGAATGGCGTGGTCGTCCTTCTTCCCGGAGAGGAAGGCGAGCCTGTAGCAGCAGCCGGGCAGGGACAAATGCTTGAGGAGATCCGCAGATCGATTGAAATCTATCTTAAATTTACGGTTACCATCGGGGTTGGGAGTATCGTTGAAAGTCTGCAGCATCTGTACCATTCGTTTGCACAGGCGAAACAGGCACTTGATTATCGTATGATTCTAGGCAGCAACAGGATTATCTACATCAATGATGTGGAGAGCCGGCAGCCGGATACGCTGCAGTTTGACGAGGAGAAGGCCCAGGCTTTGACCCGTTCCCTTAAGGTTGGCAGCCGCGATGAGGTCGAGAATCTGGTGAACCTCCTGCTCCCTGAGGAACAGCCCCTTCAGGTATCTGTTGAGGACTACCGCGTGTACTGGCTGGAAATGTTCACCGTTCTGCTCAAAGTCATCCGGGAAACCGGGCTGAGCCACGAAGAGGTATTTGGTGATTCCACACATCCCCTATTAGAAATTAACCGCTTTACGAATATCCAGGAAGCCAAGCGCTGGTTCGAGATCATCTGCAGCCGGATCACCGGATGTATTGCCAATGACCGTCAATTCGGTTACCGTCGCCTAGTAGAGGACGCCAAAACCTATATTCATCAGCATTATGCTGATAATGACATGTCCATTACAGTGCTGTGCAACCATCTTCATATCAGTGCGGGTTATTTCAGTTCGATCTTCAAAAAAGAGACTAAAATGACCTTTGTCTCCTATCTGATGCAGCTGCGTATGGATACAGCCAAGGAGCTGCTGAGCAGCAGTGACCTGAAAGCCTTCGAGATCGCGGAACAAGTCGGCTTTGCTGACCCGAACTATTTCAGCTTCTGCTTCCGCAAGACGTTCGGCATGACACCGAAAGAATACCGCAGCCGGGTTAGAGGGGGATAAGCTGAACGATGGACAGAACCTGGTGGACCCAGATTCGCAGCAGGGCAGCCTCAATTGCCGAGATGTTTAACTTCCGCAGCATTCAGTTTATTATCACGGTTTCTTTTACACTGGTTACCGTAATCGTTGTCCTGATCTTCAGTTTTCTCCTTTACAACAAATTCGCCCATACAGCTGAAGACAACGCCGCTCTGAATATCGAGCAGATCGTAAGCCAGGTCAATTACAACCTGGAAAATTATGCGGACAGCACGATGAGTATCGTACAGGTTATTCAGGACGGCGTAACCGGAGCCGGGGATATTGCTGATAACAAGCTGAAACAGCAGCTGCAGTCCGTATTGGGCACACGAGAGGATCTGGTCTCCGCAGCGGTGTTTACATTAAAAGGTCAAATGGAGCTAGGTATTCCCGCCCAGCCGATGCTGAATAATTCCAGGCTGACACAGCAGAGCTGGTTCGAGTCGGCCCTGGCCCAGCCTGGTAAAATGCTGTTCTCTCCGCCCCATATTCAAAATCTGTTCAAGGGCCAGTACAAATGGGTTGTATCTATTAGCAGGCAGATTGAGTATGTCTCTCATGGTGTCAAGCAGAAAGGTATTCTGCTCGTCGACGTCAATTTCCGGACGATCGATGATTTATCCAAACGGGTCAGTCTGGGCAAAAGAGGATATGTCTATATTCTTGATCCTCAGGGCAATCTGGTCTACCATCCGCAGCAGCAGCTGATCTATGCCGGATTGAAGTATGAGAATATTGAGCCTGTCCTTGGCTACGCTTATGGCAGCTATACGGATTATTCAACAGGCGAAGCGCGATTAATTACTGTGAAGACGGTAAATCCGATCGGCTGGAAGACCGTCGGGGTTGCTTACAAGGATGAAATGGTGACCACCAAGCGGGACTTGAGCCATTTTGTCATCTGGTCGTTAGTTATTGCCAGTCTGTTCGTGGTCATTCTCTCATTCATCGTGTCTGCTGCCATCACGCGTCCGATTCGCAGACTCGAGAAATCAGTCAGCCGGGTGGAGCTGGGGTATCTGGATACCCCCATCGATGTCAAAGGAGCCTATGAAGTGGAACGTCTATCCGGCCGCTTCAATGATATGCTGCAGCATATCCGGCAGCTGATGGACCAGATCATTGAGGAACAGGAAGCGAAACGCAAGGGAGAACTGGATGTGCTGCAGGCACAGATTAATCCTCACTTTCTGTACAACACCTTAAATTCGGTCATCCGTCTGGCGGAGCGGGGAATGAATGAAGAGGTTATTACTGCGATTACTTCTTTGTCCAAATTCTTCCGGATCAGCCTGAGCAAAGGGAAAAATATTATTTCCCTGGAGGAAGAACTGGAGCATGTCCGGCATTACCTGATTATTCAGAAAATACGCTATAAAGACCGCTTTGATTATGAGATTCAGGCGGATGATGAAATTAGAGATTGCCTGACGCTGAAGCTGATCCTTCAGCCTATTGTAGAGAATGCGATCGTTCATGGCATTGAACCCATGGCAGACCGTGGCTTTATCTTGATTCGGGCAAGCCTGCAGAACGGATTGATTGTACTGCGTATTGCTGATAACGGACTGGGCATGTCGGAAAGCACGCTTGCGCGTATGCTGACCGGACAGATGCAGAGTGACCACGGTTCCGGTGTCGGTGTCAATAATGTACATGAGCGGATCCGCCTTTATTTTGGCGAAGGGTACGGACTTGACTTTGAGAGCGAACTGGAGGAGGGAACGACGGTAACCATAACGTTCCCGGCCGTGCGCGAGCACTTGGGGGAGGGGAAACCGAGATGATAAGTAAAGGCGTTCGCCTAATCGTTGGTGTGCTATTGCTGTGCTTGTGCGGTTCCTGTTCCCCGGCCTCTTCATCCATGCTGGTGACCGCTGGTGCTCCATTGAATGTAGACATGATTGTCAAAATGAAGGGCGGGGAGTATTGGAATACGATCCGTATGGGAGCCGAAGTTGCCGCCAAGGAATTTAATGTTCATCTGACGATCAAGGGGCCGCAGAGCGAGAATGATATTAAAGGCCAGATTCGATTGATGGATGAATCCATTCAGCAAAAAAAGGACGCTATTATCCTCTCTGCAAGTGACTACATGCAGCTGGCCCAGGTGACGGACCGAGCAGATTATTATCATATCCCCGTCATCTCGATGGATGCCGAGGTCGCTTCGGCCAAGCCATTGTCCTACATCGGAGCGAACAATTACGAGTCCGGTCAGCTAGGTGCGGAACGGCTGGTCCAGCTGACAGGCAAAAGCGGCGAAATTGCTATCATTAACTTTGTCAAGGGGGCACGCAATGCGGATCAGCGCCTTGAAGGCATGCTGGATTATATTGCAAGGTATCCTCAGCTGAAAGTGGTGGACATTCAATACTGCGGCTCCGACGAAGAACTGGCTTATCGGGAAGCTATGCAAATGCTGAAGCTTCATCCCCAGCTCAAAGGAATTGCTGCCTTGAATGCGGTTGCGGCTGTCGGGGCAGGGCGGGCCATTGAAGATACCCCGGATGCCAACGTGAAGGTCGTAACGTTCGACAGTCTGCCGGATGTTATGGAGATGCTGCAGGAAGGCACCGTTCAGGCGACGGTGATTCAGAACCCGTTCAGCAACGGGTATCTGGCGGTCAAGAATGCGGTTGAGGCTGCAAGAGGCATTCAGATTCCGGAACGGGTTGATACAGGAACCAAACTGATTGACAGGAGCAATATGTTCTGGCCGGAAAACCAGAAGCAGATGTTTCCTTTTGTTAAATAGCCCGAATCATGATTTATGAACGCTGCTCCCGAGGCTGTATGTCAGCTTAAGGAGCGGTTTTTTTATGGAGCTCAGGAGGGCCACGAAGAAAATCATCAGCTGATGAGGATTTTTATAGTTTGCATTAGAATTTTGCATTCAACAAGCAAGCTTTTTCAGAGATAATGAAAGCGCAAACAATACAACACAGAGATAAAGCTGTACAACACAGCCCATAGCAAGGATCATATCGAGGAGGTCTTGAGGAATGAAGAAGACAGCAGCAGTAATTTTGGCAGGATTGATGGCAGGCAGCGCATTGGCGGGGTGCTCCAATTCCAGTAAAAGCGGAAGCGGCAGTTCGGATCTGCCGGAGGTAGGTGCGGCCATCTACAAATTCGATGATACGTTCATGTCCGGCGTGCGCAGTTCCATCGACAAATACGCTAAGGATAAAGTGAAAGTGGATATTGTCGACAGCCAAAACTCACAGCCAACGCAGAACGATAAGGTTGACCTGTTTATCACTAAGAAGAAAAAAGCACTGATAGTGAATCCGGTAGACCGTACAGCTGCTGGCGTTATTATTGATAAAGCCAAAGCGGCAAGCGTTCCGGTTGTGTTCCTGAACCGCGAGCCTCTGCCTGAAGATATGAAGAAATGGGATAAAGTCTACTACGTAGGCGCCAAAGCGGAAGAGTCCGGTACGATGGAAGGCCAGATTGTGGCCGACTACTTCAAAGCTCATCCGGAAGCGGACAAAAATAAAGACGGTGTGCTGCAATACGTTATGCTGAAGGGTGAGCCGGGCCACCAGGATGCCGAGCTGCGCACCCAGTATTCCATCCAGGCGATCCAGGATGCAGGCATTAAGGTAGAGAAGCTGGCAGAAGATACAGCAATGTGGGACCGCGTTAAGGGCCAGGAAAAAATGGCTGCCTTCCTCGGTGCCAATGGTGACAAAATTGAAGCCGTTCTTGCGAATAACGATGACATGGCTCTTGGTGCAGTAGAAGCACTGAAAGCTGCCGGATACTTCAAAGGCGACAAGTTTATGCCGGTTGTAGGCGTCGATGCAACACAGCCTGCACTGCAGGCGCTGCAGGATGGAACCCTGCTCGGAACGGTGCTGAATGATGCAGACAGTCAAGGTAAAGCTTCCGTTAATCTTGCAGCTGTATTGGCAAAAGGTGAAACACCTTCCAAAGACAACGTAGGTTTTGACATCAGCGACAATCAATACGTGTGGATCTCCTACAAGAAAATTACCAAAGACAATATTAACGACGCGAAGAACTAAGTCTGGAACCTGTATTGGATGAGTGAAAAAGGTGAATGGGGCGGATGACGGCAGCTGCTGTTATCCGCACTCTTTACAGAGAGAGAAACGGAAGGGATTGCCGAATACAGGCGCCTCTCCAGATGAATCGAACAGGAGGCGTGGCTCATGGCTCATGACTATGTGCTTGAAATGAACGATATTACCAAGGAGTTTCCGGGCGTTAAGGCCCTGGATGGACTAACGCTTCAGGTAAGACCGGGTACCGTGCATGCCCTGATGGGTGAGAACGGAGCTGGTAAATCCACATTGATGAAATGCCTTTTCGGCATTTATCATCCGGACAGCGGCGAAATCCTGCTGGATGGAGTAAAAGCCGCGATCAATACCTCCAAAGATGCGATGAATTACGGTATTTCAATGATTCACCAGGAGCTGCACCCGATTCCTTACCGCAGTGTCATGGAGAATATCTGGTTAGGACGTTTTCCGACGAAGGGCTTCGGACCTTTCCAGTTTGTGGATCACAAAAAAATGTACGATGATACCCAAGCTCTGTTCAAAGAGCTGGATATTGATCTGGACCCGGAGATAAACGTCGGCAAATTGTCGGTATCCAAGGTTCAGTCCATTGAAATTGCCAAAGCCGTTTCGTTCCAGTCTCGAGTCATTGTGATGGACGAACCAACTTCCTCGCTTACAGGTGTCGAAGTTCAGCATTTGTTCCGGATTATCCGTGACCTGAAGAAGCGGGGCGTAGCGATCATCTATATATCGCACAAGATGGAAGAAATTTTGCAGATTTCAGATGATGTCACCATTATGCGGGACGGCCGCAAGATTGGCACCTGGCCCGCTGCTGAGCTGACAACCGATATGATTATTTCCAAAATGGTAGGACGCGACCTGACCTCCCGTTTTCCAGAAATGGACCATGTGCCGGGTGAAGTTGTGCTGAAGGCTACCGGTTTGACCTCCCCGCTGCCCAAGTCATTCAAAAATGTATCCTTTGAACTGCGGCGCGGTGAAGTACTTGGCGTTGGCGGCCTGGTGGGTGCGCAGCGAACCGAGGTTATTGAGGCATTGTTCGGCCTTCGTTCGCTGGAGTCTGGCACGATTGAGATGAACGGCAAGAAGGTCAATATCCGTCATCCTCAGGATGCGAAGAAGCTAGGGATTGCACTTCTGACGGAAGAGCGGCGGACGACAGGGATTTTCCCGGTGCTGCCGGTGCATGAGAACGCCGCCATCGCGAACCTGGACCGTTATACGACACCGTATATGCTGCTTAATGAGAAACGCAAGCGTAGTGAGTCTGATGAGATGGTCATGAAGCTGCGGACGAAGACACCTAACACCAAAGCATTAATCATGAATTTGTCAGGCGGTAATCAGCAGAAGGTGCTGCTCGCACGCTGGCTGCTGACCGGACCGGACATTCTGCTGCTGGATGAACCGACCCGCGGCATTGACGTGGGTGCCAAATTCGAGATTTATTCGATCATTGCCGATCTGGCGAAGCAGGGGAAGAGCATTATTATGATCTCGTCCGAAATGCCTGAGCTGCTCGGGATGTCAGATCGGATCATGGTCATGTCAGAAGGCCGGATGACCGGTATTCTCGACCGTGAAGATGCCTCCGAAGAACAAATCATGAAGCTGGCCGCCCAGCATTAGGCAGGAACGAAAGGGGAAGTTATTCATTATGAAAGCCAGAGCAAATCAAATTCAGGGCATGCTGTCCCAATATGCGATTTATGTCGTACTCCTTGTCCTTATTATCGGTATTTCCATTTATGATCCCAATTTTGTTGAGATCAGTACGCTGCGTGATGTCCTGATCCAGTCCTCGACCCGCATCATTATTGCACTGGGAATGGCATTTATCCTGATTACCGCAGGAACAGACCTCTCCGCAGGCCGGATCGTTGGTTTATCGGCCGTAATTTCAGCTTCCATGCTGCAGGTGTCCGATTATCCGCGCAAATTTTTCCCAGACCTGCCTGAGCTGAACGTGCTGATTCCTATCATCGTGGCTGTCCTGATCGGCTTGATCTGCGGTCTCCTGAACGGCTGGGTCGTTGCCAAATTGAACGTTCCGCCTTTTATCGCTACCCTGGGCACGATGGTTATCGTGTATGGTCTGAACTCGCTGTATTTTGATATGGAGCCTAACGTGTCCCAACCGATCGGCGGTCTGCGTTCTGACTTTACGAATATCGGTTCCGGCTTTATTGGCAGCGGACAATATTCTATCCCTTACATCGTCATCATTGCGATCATTGTTGCAGCCATTGTGTGGGTAGTCTTCAATAAGACAAAGCTGGGCAAAAACATGTATGCCATTGGCGGCAACATTCAGGCTGCCAAAGTGTCCGGTATCAACGTATCCAAAAACCTGATCTGGATCTATGCCATCGCCGGTGCGCTGTATGGTCTGGCTGGTGTACTGGAAGCCGCTCGTACGGGCGGAGCAACAAATAACTACGGTAATATGTATGAGCTTGATGCGATCGCAGCATGCGTAGTCGGCGGTGTATCCACCTCCGGAGGAATCGGCACCGTTCCAGGCGTTCTGGTCGGGGTATTCATTTTCACGATTATCAACTATGGTCTGACCTTCATCGGCGTTAGTCCTTACTGGCAGCTGATTATCAAAGGTATTATCATCGTGACTGCAATTGCAATCGATATGCGCAAGTACTCTACTAAGAAGTAACATAAAAAATAACTTAACAAGATTTAGCCTGGAAGACCGCAGTAATTGCGGTCTTTTTTGGTGTAGGAGTACAAGTAGATTCCATCATTTGGAGGATGGAAAGGTGTTTCAGCCATGTTATACTGCTAGAGAAAGAGATGACAAAATTGTAACGATTAGAGGAGATGACAGCATGACTATGAAATGGACGAAGACACTCATTGCTGGCAGTATTGCAGCGGTGTTATCTGTAGGACTCATATTGCCTGCATCGGCTGCCACACCAACCCAGGATCAAAACTTGAATAATTATATCCAGCAATGGTTGAAAAATAACAATATCCAGTGGAGCTTTAATACAGCTCCGACCCAAATTCAGACCGCTAAACCAGCCCAGCAGGCTCCGACGCAGGAAAAGCCAGCACAAAAGGCGCCTGCCAAGAGCACAACAGGTACTGCGGGAAAGCAGAAGCCGGCATCGACTGATGCAAGCTATGCTGCACAGGTTATTGAGCTGGTGAACAAGGAGCGTACAAAAGCCGGACTCAAGCCGCTTACCAACCATGCCAAACTGTCAGAGATGGCCCTGGTGAAAGCCAAAGATATGAGTAATAACAATTATTTTGATCATCAATCCCCGACTTACGGCTCTCCGTTTGATATGATGAAGAAGTTCGGTATTTCTTACAGCACAGCTGGTGAGAACATTGCTAAGGGACAGCGTACGCCTCAGGAAGTGGTTGACGCCTGGATGAACAGTGAAGGACATCGAGCCAATATTCTGAACGGTTCGTTCACTCAAATCGGTGTCGGCTACTATAACGGCTGCTGGGTACAGGAATTTATCGGTTAATCTCATTTAAAATAATATTTTATAAACAAGGAAACGCCGTATTCTACTTATGTAGATACGGCGTTTCCTTGTTTATGCTGCTCTGCTGTCTCAAAGAATGGGTTATGCAGGGGTCGAACCTGCGACCTGCCGATTAAGAGTCGGCTGCTCTACCAGCTAAGCTAATAACCCGCATAAAGTTTCAGATTGCTGTAGTTTTGCTTACTTATGTATTATACAACTATCTTGTGTGAAATGCATCCTAAAAATAAGTGTAATTGCACGCTGTCAAAAAATGTTCACAAAAATACTGGATTTGCAAAATGTGCTAAGAAGATTTATGTTTATGTAACTAGTGTGAAATAGCGGAAATAAGCCGTAATCTGAAGGAAAATGCTCGAAGATACTGCCCTTATTATTAGGTCTGTAGCTGTCGAATTTACCCATCATGTTCAGCAGGTGACGAAGGAGGAGAAAGAGAAGATGAATCAATCTTCAAAGTGGATTTGGCGGGTTGTCGGTCTTGGATCGCTCGCAGCAACGGTCCTGCTGTTGGCAGGATTCGTTGTCGGGGTGAAAGATATTGTCTCTCCGAAGGCCGGCAGCGGCCTGTCATCGCAGGAGCCAGCGTTACAAGGAGATCAGCAGACTGATGGACAGGAAACTGCCGCAGCAGCCAAGAAGCTTGAAATTGCGGCAATCGGTGACTCGCTGGCCAGAGGTACGGGAGATGACAGCGGCAGCGGTTTTGTACGCAGATCTATAACGGTGCTGGACAAGTCTGGACGCGATGTTGAACTGTTGAACAACCTGGCCATCAACGGACTGACGACAGAAGGACTGCTCCAGCGTCTGAACGATCCAGGTGTGCAGTATGTACTTAAGAAATCAAATCTGATCCTGCTGTCGATCGGCGGAAATGATTTGTTCCAGGGCGCACAGGCGGCTCAGAGCATGAGCGGAACCATTCCAACCATCGAACAGCTTAAGGCTGCTCTGCCGGAGGCGTCCAAACGCCTGCAGACCGTGCTGGAGAAGATTCGAGAGATAAACAAGAATGCGACTATCGTTTATGTGGGGCTATATAATCCGTTCGGTGATATTCCACAGCTCCTCGGCCCCGGCAATGAAATTGTGAATACATGGAACCAGGCAGCGATAAGTGTTGCGGCCAAGGATAAGAATATGATCGTTGTCCCTACTTTTGATCTGTTCCAGCAGAACCTCGCGAAATATTTATCCTCCGACCATTTTCATCCTAACGGCGAAGGCTACCAGGCCATTGCTGATAGAATTGTACAGGGAATCCCGGCAGACAATACAAAAGCGGAAGAGGGGGCACAGCCATGACCCGGGACCAGGAAGTTGTACTGTCAGTACAGCAAGTGAAAAAGAAGATCGGGCGCAAATGGATCATACAGGATGTAACATTTGATGTTCGGGCCGGAGAAATTTTCGGTTTTCTCGGACCCAACGGTGCAGGCAAAACGACGACCATCCGTATGCTGGTGGACCTGATCAAGCCAACCGAAGGGAAGATTATGGTCTGCGGCTATAATGTGAACCGGGAGCAGGAGAAGGCGCTTCAGTATGTGGGATCCATTGTGGAGAACCCTGAAGTATATACGTATTTGACCGGGTGGGAGAACCTGGAACATTTTGCCAGAATGCAGCCGGGAATCGATGAGGATCGCATTCGTGAGGTTGTTGAGATCGTGAGGCTGGACCAGCGCATTCATGATAAAGTCAGAACGTACTCTCTCGGTATGCGTCAGCGTCTGGGTATCGCTCAGGCGCTTCTGGGCAGACCGAAATTGCTGATCCTGGATGAGCCGACCAATGGTCTGGACCCCAAAGGAATCAAGGAGCTTCGTGAATTTATACGCCGTCTGGCCGAGGAAGGCATGGCTGTCTTCGTATCCAGTCATCTGCTCAGTGAAATTCAGCTGCTGTGTGAACGTGTTGCTATCATCAGCCGCGGCCGGGTTCTTGCTGTAGGGGGTGTAAAGGATCTGGTGGAGCAGCATTCTAACTTGGCAGTATGGGAGCTGTCTCCGCTGGAGCAGGGGCGCTCGCTTCTTACGGCTCATCCTCACGTACAGCTGGTTACACAGCCGGAACTGGTGCTGGACGATACGCTGATCGCAGGCATGGGCCCGAATGCCGTAGTTACGGAAGTGGATGAGAGCGAGATTCCGGAACTGGTGGCCGAGCTGGTAGGCGCGGGAATTCGGGTAGAGGCGGTTAATAAAATTAATCCGACCCTGGAGCAGCTATTTCTGAAACTGACGGAGGGTGAGACTATTGAATAACATCATGCCCCTGGTGAAGAACGAGACCTTGAAGATTATTAAGAAAAAACGATTCTACGTCATTCTCCTGATCCTCCTCGTCCTCGTTCCTATTTTTACATATGCCCAGGCCAAGGTGGCCCAGAATAATAGAGATAAATTTAACGGGGACTGGCGTCTAGAGCTTCAGCAGGCCATTACGGACAACCAAAATTCTCTGGGCAGCGACCGGGTCCCGGAGGAATGGAAAAAATACCGTCGAATATTTGTTCAGCAAATGCAGTATTATTTGGAGCATAACGTCAATCCGAACGAACCGAATGGTGTTACTTTTACGAGAGAATTTATGGATAACTCCATTAATCTGTTCATTCCGCTTCTCATTATGGCAGTAGCCTCGGATCTGGTATCCGGCGAACGGACAACCGGTACGATCAAGATGCTTCTGACAAGGCCGGTAAAACGCTGGAAAATCCTGCTGAGCAAGCTGCTGACTCTCGGCATGTTTGTGTCCTTGATTGTGGTCAGTACATTCGTCATCAGCTATTTAATATCAGGGTTATTTTTCGGTTATAAAGGGTTTGATATTCCGGTATTCACAGGCTTCCAGATTAATGGCTCGAACGTGGATATTTCAGCTGTGCATGCGGTGCCGCAGTGGCAGTACCTGTTGATGCAGGGCGGTCTGATCTGGTTTGTGGCACTTGTGGTAGCATCTCTGGCTTTTATGGTATCTGTACTTGTCCGCAGTACAGCTGCAAGTATTGTCGTTATGATGGCGGCTCTGATTGCCGGGACGATCCTGACAAATATGGCCTCCGCATGGGAAAGTGCCAAATATTTGTTTATGGTTAATCTGGGATTGACCAATTATCTGGCCGGCAGCCCGGCTCCAATCGAAGGGATGACACTGCTGTTTTCCCTTGCTGTCCTTGGTGTTTGGGGCATTGCGGCACTGATTGTGTCATTCACCGTCTTTACGAAACGGGATATCTTGAATTAAAATGGACAAGGTAAAGAAAACATCTGTTTGCATTTTTGAGCAACATGACCAATGTTTAGGTATAAAAGGGGGAGCATGAATGGTCGACCAAATCGATTTATTTCCAGATCGGGCTCGGGAGGAGCAGGATTCTTCCGGGTATGGCGCGGACGACATTCAAGTGCTTGAAGGACTTGTCGCAGTGCGCAAACGGCCGGGTATGTATATCGGCAGCACAAGTTCTTCAGGCCTGCATCATCTGGTTTGGGAAATCGTGGACAACGCTGTCGACGAGCATCTCGCCAAATTCTGCTCCAAAATCGAGATAAATCTGCATAAAGACGGATCGATTACGGTATATGATAACGGGCGGGGCATTCCAACGGGGATGCATAAGACAGGAATTCCAACACCGCAGGTCGTGTTTACGATTCTGCATGCCGGCGGTAAGTTTGGCGGTTCCGGATATAAGAAATCGGGCGGTCTGCACGGTGTCGGCGCTTCAGTAACAAACGCACTGTCCGAATGGCTGGAAGTGGAAATTTACCGTGAAGGTAAGATTCACCGTCAGCGTTTTGAATATTGGGAAGATAAGAAAGGCAAAGAGCACGTCGGAGAGCCGGTTACGGGACTCGAAGTGCTGGGCAACACCAACCGTACAGGAACCAAAGTTACGTTTAAGCCGGATATCCGTGTATTTCAGGCTGGTATTAACGTGAACTATGATACACTGGCCGAGCGACTGCAGGAGATTGCATTTCTGAATTCGGGTCTGAGAATCACCTTGAAGGATGAACGGAGCGGCAAGGCTGACGAGTTCTATTATGAGGGTGGAGCTGCACAATTCGTAGCTTTTCTGAATGAAGGCAAGGATGTTCTGCACGATGTAGTCCATTTTAACGCAGAGCGGGATGACATTGAGGTTGAGGTTGCCATCCAGTACAATGCAGGTTATACCGAGACGCTGGCTTCATTCGTCAACTCCATTCCGACTCGGGGAGGAGGAACGCATGAGACCGGTTTCAAGACGGCTTATACCCGTGTTCTTAACGACTATGCGCGCAAGGCGAACATGCTGAAGGAGAAGGACAAAAATCTGGAAGGAAACGACCTTCGCGAGGGCATGATGGCCGTCATCAGTGTCAAAATGTCCGAGGTTGAATTCGTCGGCCAGACCAAGGATCAGCTGGGCAGCGCGTCTGCCCGCAGTGCACTTGACGCCGTAGTTTCTGAGAACATGCAGCGTTTTCTGGATGAGAATCCTCAAGTCGCCCAACTGCTGCTCAAAAAGGCGATACAGGCTTCCAAAGCCCGCGAGGCTGCCCGCAAGGCCCGTGACGATATGCGCAACGGGCGCAAGCGCAGCGAGAGCTCTAATCTGGGAGGCAAGCTTACACCGGCGCAGTCCAAAGATTTCTCGCGGACCGAGCTGTTCATCGTCGAAGGGGATTCTGCCGGCGGTTCAGCCAAGCAGGGCAGGGACTCCAAGATTCAGGCTATTTTGCCTTTGAAGGGCAAGCCGATGAATCCGGAGAAAGCCAAGCTGACGGATATCATGAAAAATGATGAATACCAGGCTATTATGGCAGCTATCGGGGCTGGCATCGGGCCAGACTTCGATATAGAGGACAGCAATTATTCCAAGATCATCATTATGACGGACGCGGATACGGACGGTGCTCATATCCAGGTTCTTCTTTTGACCTTCTTCTACCGTTATATGAAGCCATTGATTGACGGGGGCAAAGTCTTTATCGCACAGCCGCCGCTGTATAAAATATCGCGCAAATCCGGCAAGCTGGAAACGTCTCACTACGCATGGAATGACGAGCAGCTGCAGAATTACGCCAAGGAATTCGGTAAAAATTTTGAGCTGCAGCGATACAAGGGGCTGGGAGAAATGAACCCTGACCAGCTGTGGGAGACAACGATGAATCCAGAAACCCGTACGCTGCTTAAGGTTCAGATCGAGGATGCAGCCAAAGCCGAGCGACGGGTGTCCACCCTGATGGGTGACAAGGTTGATCCGCGCAAACGCTGGATTGTGGAGAATGTTGATTTTACCGAATACGAGGAATAAAGCTAAGGGGCAGCATGCTGCCCCTTTTAAAAACCAGATGACAAGGGAACGGTTATTATAATGAATTGCAGTTCGACTGCATACCGGCTATGAATTCATGGTTTTGGCCGGGTTTTAAAAATAACCATTTGCCTTCGGATAACGGTTATTTTTAAAAAGAGGTGTAGCACATGAGTCTATCCGAACAGTTTTTACCTGCTTTTCTTGAAGAGGTTGTTGGTGACCGCTTCGGCAGATACTCCAAATATATTATTCAGGACCGCGCAATCCCGGATGTACGGGACGGTCTAAAGCCGGTGCAGCGCCGGATTCTGTACGCCATGTACGATTCAGGCAACACACCGGATAAACCATACCGCAAATCGGCCAAAACGGTCGGTGATGTCATGGGTAACTATCATCCGCACGGTGATTCTTCGATTTATGAAGGTATGGTGCGTATGGCACAGCCTTGGAAAATGGGGCATGTTCTCATTGATGGACATGGCAATTGGGGCTCGCAGGACGATGATCCGGCCGCGGCGATGCGATATACAGAAGCACGGTTGTCTCCGATCGCTATGGAGCTGCTGCGCGATATTGAGAAGCGTACTGTTTTGTTCAAAGATAATTTTGATAACACGGCCAAAGAACCGGTCGTTCTTCCTTCCCGTTACCCGAACCTGCTGGTGAACGGTGTTAGCGGTATTTCCTCCGGTTTTGCAACAGAGATTCCACCCCACAACCTGCGGGAAGTGATTGATGCCTGTATCGCGGTGATGGAAAAGCCGGAGATTGAACTCGAAGAGATTATGACCTTTATCAAAGGACCTGATTTTCCGACAGGCGGTACCATCATGGGCGGTGAAGGCATTCTGGATGCGTACCGTACAGGCAAGGGCCGGATCTATATCCGCTCCAAGACGGAGATTGAGCAGCTCCGCGGCGGCAAGCAGCAGATCGTGATCACCGAAATTCCGTTTCAGGTTGTGAAATCCCGTCTCGTTACAGCGATGGAGAATATCCGCCTCGAGAAAAAGGTAGAGGGCATTGCGGAAGTTCGGGACGAGAGCGGACGGGATGGGCTGCGGATCGTTGTCGAATTGAAGAAAGACGCTGATGCTACAGGTATCCTGGCTTTCCTGCTGAAGAAGACCGATCTTCAGGTCAACTACAACTTCAACATGGTAGCTATTGTGAACAAAGCACCTCATCAGCTGGGTCTCAAGCCGATTCTGGAAGCCTATATCGCCCACCAGCGGGAGATTGTGACCAACCGGACGAAGTTTGAGCTGGAGAAAGCGGAAGATCGTGCACACGTACTTGAGGGCCTGGTGAAGGCGCTAAATATTCTGGATGAGGTTATTGCTGCTATCAAGGCATCGAAGAACCGTCAGGACGCGCAGAACAATCTACAGTGGATGTTTGGATTCAGTGAACGGCAGGCCGATTCCATCCTGACCTTGCAGCTGTATCGTCTGACCAATCTGGAGATCACCTCGCTAGAGAAGGAATTGGCCGATATTCAGAAGAAGGTTGCCCAACTTCAGGCCATTCTCAACAGCGATCGGAAGCTGATCGGTGTCATCCGCAAGGAACTGATGGACATCCGTGAAAAGTATGGCGTAGATCGCCATTCTCAGATCCAGGGTGAAGTAGAAGAGCTGAAAGTAAACCTGGAAGTGCTCGTTAACAGCGAAGATGTCCTGGTGACGCTGTCCCAAGATGGTTACATCAAGCGGACAGGCATGCTGTCCTTCACCCGCTCGGGAGGCGAACGCAGCGCGTCAGGAACGAAGGAAGGCGATCACATCAACCGCCTGCTGGATGTGAATACACTTGAGAATCTGCTTGTCTTTACGCAGCGCGGGCAGTACTTCCTGCTGCCGGTTCATCAAATACCGGAATTCAAGTGGAAGGACCCCGGTACACCGATTGTTAATGTGATTCCGCTGGCTAAGGAAGATCGGATTGTCAGCGTGGTACCGGTCAAAGGCTTTGATGACTTTGAGAGCAGCCTGGTGTTTGTTACGAAGAAAGGTCAGGTCAAGCGTACCCTGTTAAAAGAATACTCGACCAAACGTTCCGGTGCAGTAGCTGCCTGCAAGCTTGGTGCCGGGGACGAAGTGCTGGACGTCTCCTTGAGCAGCGGCAAGGAGGAGCTGATGCTGCTGACCAGTCAGGGCATGAGCATTCGCTTCAAGGAAGAGGAAGTGAGCCCGATGGGACGGGTATCCGGCGGCGTGAAAGGTATACAGTTAGGGGATGGCGATGAGGTAATCGCAGCCCTGTACCCTGGTCAGGACGAAGGGGAAGTACTGGTCATGAGTGAACTTGGCTACGCGAAGCGCACCCTGCTGCTGGATTATCCGATTCAGGGCCGGGGCGGTAAAGGTATGTTGACCTTTGAATTTAAGGAAGGCAAACGGGTCCGTTCCAATGGCACGCGCCTGATTGGCGCATTCTACTGCAAAGAAGAACAAAGTGTCGAAGCCGTAACCCGCGAAGGGCACATCCATGTATTCAGCACTCTGAAAGCTCCTATTCAGGAGCGTAAAGATATAGGTAAAAATCTGGTATCCATCGACAAAAAAGATGAGATTACTTACTTGATTCGTCAGTTTTAACAGATCAAACCGCATCAATGACATAAAAGGCGTTTCTTCTTGCGTGCAGCAGAAGAAACGCCTTTTTTGCTCGCTGCTGTCGAAGAATTCATGTAATATTTCCTTTAGATTAGGGCTTCCTTCCCCTTTTCATAAGAGCTTATGTCGAAGGGCAGGAATCCTCAAGGAAGCAACGAACCTTTAACCTACGTAAATTTTAACCAGGTTAATCATCCCTTGCTGTGCGTTCCCGAAACAACGAATCCGAAGGAGAGATGAATATGCAAACCATTGAATTCGCGAAATTATGGTCCAAGCTGACCAAGGATTATAAAACGTACATGGAGGAGCATCTCGCTCCCGGCTTGACCGAGTCCCAATTGGTTGTATTGGAAGTTCTCTATGAGGCGGGCCGCATGAAGCCTTCACAGCTGATTCCGATTTTGGAGACGACCCCAGCGGCTGTAACCATGCTGCTTGATCGGATGGAGAAGAATGGGCTGATTTCACGGGTACGGCATCTGGATGACCGCAGAATGATATGGATCTACCTGACGGAGCGGGGAAAAGAAGAAGCCAAGCGAGGCGTTCAGATTCGCAACAGTTTCATGTCCGATGTGTTAGACCGGATCTCACAGCATAATCAGAATTTGCTCGTCTTCCTGCTCAATAAAATTACTAGCTGAGCATGGATTCATAATGGATGCGGCAGAGGCTCATGCAGAGATGCAGCGGCCATATGTCACATCAGATGGCAGATGTGAAAACTTTTGAAACCGATTGACAATTTCATAAAGTATGGTAAAATTCTTTATTGTAATCATAATATTTCGCTTACGAATGATTATACTATTAAACTAAAGGATGGTGTGTTTTGGACCATCAACAACAAGAACTGATGCAGGTGATTCAGTCGTTCAGGCAGGTAAGCCAATCGTTATACCGGGTGTTCTGGAATGAGACCTCGGAGAGCGAATCAGGACTTACCTCCATTCAATTTATGGTGCTCAATGTCCTGAAGAGCCGCCCGAATATCGGGCTGGCTGAGTTAGCGGATGCCTGCTTTATGGGAAGCAGCTCCATGAGCGGGGTTGTAGACCGGCTTGTGAAGGCAGGTTATGTAAGCCGGGAGAGACTGGAGAGCGATCGCCGTGTGCTGACACTGCGAATGACGGAGAAAGGAGAGGAGATCCGCGAGTATACCAATTCACTTTGGATGAACAGAGTGTCTCCTATCTTGGATATTCCTAAGAAGGATATGGATTTTGTATTAAGCATTCACCAACGAATGATCGAAAAGCTAGAAGGAAAAGGGATGAACACAGAATGAATTCTTCGCTGCAACATATTAAAAAAGGGCCTATCATTGCTGCACTTATGATTGGTGCGGTTGTCGCGTTCCTCAACCAGACACTGATGAACGTCGCATTGCCCAAAATGATGGAGACTCTAGGCATTGAAGCCAGCACAGCTCAATGGCTGACGACCGGCTTTATGCTCGTGAATGGGGTCCTGATCCCGGTAACTGCATTTCTGATTGCACGTTTTACAACACGTCAACTGTTTATAACTTCTATGGCCTTATTTTCTATAGGTACGTTCCTGTGTGCGATCAGTCCGAATTTTTCACTGCTGATGACAGGCCGTGTCGTTCAGGCCATGGGCGCAGGGATCCTGATGCCTCTGATGACCGTTGTCTTCCTGAATATCTTCCCAATTGAGAAACGGGGACAGGCGATGGGGACGATGGGGATTGCGATGATCTTCGCACCGGCTGTCGGTCCAACACTTTCCGGTTGGATAATTGAGAACTATAACTGGCATGTGCTTTTCTGGATGATTCTTCCGTTTGCAGTTCTGTCTATGCTGATCGGTATCTTCTTCGTGAAGAATGTTACCGAAACATCCAAACCAAAACTGGACTTCCTGGCAGTTGTGTTGTCAACGATTGGTTTTGGCGGTTTGCTTTACGGCTTCAGTGATGCAGGTACTGACGGCTGGGGAAGTGCTACCGTTATCAGCTGCTTGATTATAGGAGCGCTTGCGGTAATTGTATTTATTCTGCGCCAGATGAAGGTCGAGAATCCGATGCTCGAGTTCCGGATTTTCAAATATAATATGTACAGCTTAACGACAGTGATCAACGTCTTGATTACGATGGCAATGTATGCAGGTATGATTTTGCTGCCGATTTTCCTGCAGCAAATCCGTGGCTTTACACCTGTTGAATCTGGTTTGCTTATGCTTCCAGGAGCCCTGCTCATGGGTGTGATGTCGCCGATTACAGGTGCAATCTTTGACCGTGTCGGTGCCCGCTGGCTGGCTGTAATTGGACTGATTATTACCGTAATTACAAGCTGGGAGTTCGCTAACCTGACTGTAGATATCACATATACGAAGCTGATGATTATCTATACAGCCCGTATGTTCGGGATGTCCATGCTGATGATGCCGATCCAGACTGCAGGTCTGAATCAGCTGCCTCAGCGCTTGAATGCGCATGGTACGGCGATGTCCAACACACTGCGTACAATTGGCGGTTCGATCGGTACAGCCCTGCTTGTTACGATTATGACGAACAAAGCCAAAAGTCACGGACAGGAGCTGGCAGCCGGTCTGCAAGCTGCACCTGATAAAGCGGCAATGGCGCAAATTCAGGTTGACTCAACGATTTATGGCATCAACTATGCGTTTATCGTTGCTACTGGTTTCGCAGCCGCGGCATTGGTCCTGGCCTTCTTCATCAAGAGAACCAAACCACATGCAGAGAACAATATTATGGAACACAGCGAAGTGAAGAAAACAGTAGAGACAACAGCTTAACCGCTGTCTATACAACAAAGCCCCTCAACCATGGTTGAGGGGCTTTTGACTGTCCGGTTTGTTATCAGGCTCATGGTCGGGAGGAGGAAGCGGCTCTCTCGTAGATCTCCGTCTCCCACTGGTCCCAAGGGTACTGGCGGGGAGGAAGGGAAATGAAGCGCATGGGCTCCCGCATTGTCGGGTGAGGCGCGCCGGCGATCATTGACCAGAGTGCCAGCTGCTGCCCGGGTTTATTCAGGGAAGTGCCGTATTTTTGGTCCCCGTAAAGAGGACAGCCGATTTCTTTCATTTGTACCCTGATCTGATGGGATCTACCGGTATGCAGTTTAACGTGAACCAGGCTGTGTTTGTCACTTTGTGCGATGACTCTGTATTCCAGCACTGCCTCCTTGGCGCCTGCTGTGCCTGAAGGGACCGACGATACATTGTTCGTACGTGTGTCCTTCAGCAGGTAATGCCGCAGCATCCCTTCAGACCGGGCAGGATGACCGTGTATGACGGCCGCATATTCTTTCTCCAGTGCATGGCTGCGTACGCTTTCGGAGAGACGAGAGGCTCCTTTGGAGGTTTTGGCGAAGATCATCGCACCACCTACAGGCCGGTCCAGGCGGTGGACAAGTCCAAGAAACACATTACCCGGCTTGTGGTGCCTGTCCTTCAAATCCGCCTTCAGCAGCGTCAGCAGATCGGGGTCGCCTGTTGCGTCCTCTTGAGTGGGCACATTGACGGGTTTAACGACCGCGAGCACATGGTTATCTTCGTAGAGTACCGGAATGGTATCTCCGGAATGATGCTCAGAACGCGCCATAACTCAGGACTCCCAGCGGCCGAGAATGCCACAAGGAAGATTCAGTCCCGAACGAGTAATCGGCAGACCGATTTCTCCTGCAGAAATAGTGCCCCCATAGCGTTTCTCCATCGTCATGGTCAGCATGTTGCGGAGGACCGAGGGCGAGATCCCGGTTGTGTAGGAGTTGATCAGCAGAAATAGTGGCTGAGCGGACAGAATTTCCATGCAGGATTCCAGGAACGGGAACAAGCTGGATTCGAGCTTCCATGTCTCACCATTAGGTCCGCGGCCGTAAGAAGGCGGGTCCATAATAATGGCGTCATATTTATTGCCCCGGCGCTGTTCACGCTGAACAAATTTGAAAACATCATCTGTAATAAAGCGGATCGGGCGATCCGCAAGACCGGACAGCTGCGCATTTTCTTTGGCCCATTGAACCATACCTTTAGCTGCGTCAACATGTACGACCTGTGCACCGGCAGAGGCTGCTGCAACGGTTGCTCCGCCGGTGTAGGCGAACAGGTTCAGAACGGAGATTGGGCGTCCGGCATTCGAGATTTTGTCCATCATCCAGCCCCAATTCGCTGCCTGCTCTGGGAACAATCCTGTATGTTTAAAGTTAGTTGGTTTGATATGAAACTTGAGATTGCGGTAACCGATCGTCCAGCGTTCCGGCAGCTGCTTCTTCATGTCCCACTGTCCGCCGCCGGAAGAGCTGCGGTGATAGTGGCCGTGCACGTTGCGCCAGTCTGCATCTTCGGAGGCAATAGGCCAAATAATTTGAGGGTCCGGACGACGCAAAATAACGTCACCCCAACGCTCAAGCTTCTCGCCATTTCCAGTATCAATTACTTCATAGTCTTTCCAGTCTTCTGCAATATACATTTTGTGCTCCATCCTTCAACAGTCATTTGGATTTTATTGTACAACAATTCCGCCTTTTCATGCCAGTTTCATTCTCGCTTAACGCCTGGAGGAGGTGCCCCTGACCTTCCGGTTCCGTTTATAAATATTTTGCGACGGGTAAATTATTTATATTAGGTAAACGGTCGAGGCAAGTATAACAGGAAAAGGAGTGCTGGGCATGCGGGAAGAGAGCAAGCGATGGATTATCTGGCTGACCGTGGGATTCGGATGGTTTGTCCTGGTATTATATACTTTTGCAGCGATACAATATCAAATTTATTTTGATATGGGTCTGATCTTCTTTGGTTTCATTCCTGTCGTCGGAGGCCATGTCGCCTGGATTCTTCACCGCAAAAATTCAGCTGTCTATGCGCAGAGACATATTCTGCAGTTTGCCCGGGAACAGGGTTATCTGCTAACCGCAGCAGAGGTGGCATTGCTTATCCCCATGGATATTGAACAGGCATCCAAGGCGCTTGAGCAGCTGCGCAGGCAGGGGATGGCTAGATTAAAAGTGGCTGAGAACGGGGTCTGGGTTTATGAGATTGAACCGCTGTTAACGTATGAGCAGAAGCTTGCTGCAGAACGCGTATAAATAGGAGAAGGGTTTGCCGCTGAACGGGTGTTTAGCGGTTTTTTTGATCCCTTTATCGATACTATTGACAATGATAATCATTATCATTTATGATTTAGCTGTATTCAGCAAGGACTACAGACATTACTTTTGCGGAGCAAAGAATCATAATTTTATAAAAGTGAGGGGACGGGATGGGAAAACTATTCATCGTGTATGCCAGCCTGACCGGTAACACCGAAGAGATTGCAGAGCTGATTGCTGAAGGTGCAGGGGAGAATGCAGGTGAAGTGAAGCTAGTCTCCTGTAAGGATATGAACTCTACAGAAATATTGGAGCATGACGGTGTTCTGATGGGCTTATATACCTGGGGAGATGGCGAAGTGCCAGACGAATTCATCAACTTGTATGAAGAGCTGGATGGGATGAATCTTACGGGGATACAAGCGGCGGTATTCGGAAGCGGTGATCTGGCCTACGCCCAGTTTTGCGGTGCAGTTGATCTGGTTGAACGGAAGCTGAGGGAGAGGGGAGCTTCCATCGTTCAGGAAAGTCTGAAAATTGAATTTCATCCGGAAGGGGAAGAAAAAGAACGGTGCCGCCAGTTTGGGAGGAGGGCTGCAGAACTATTGGCAGGTGTTGATTGATTTACTTTTCGATTGGAGGAGGGGAATACGGATGAATGATAACGTGACGAGGGATGTGCCGGTGTTATTTGATTATCAGTTGGAAGCGTTTTTGAAGCGGACAGATGGCGATTGTCTTAAGAAGGAGACACGAAGCAGCTGTCTTTGGCGTCACCGTGCACAATATGCAGTAAGCCATACCCTTAATGAGTTCTTCGCTATGGAACCCTTAATCCGGCAGGAAATACCTATAGCTTATCTGCTTGAGAAGTGGTGGCCACCTGGACTGGAAGGTTTTGATTCTCTCCAGCAATATTGGGAACTGAAGCAGACTTTCGGTGACCAGCTGTCAAGGATCGCTGTGGATTTACAGGAATTACCCCGGCCTTTTCTTCTGTATGATGAGCAGCATGTGTACGTTCCCGAACTCCGCTCGAACCTTTCGGTCCTTGTGCAAGCAGCTTGGCTTCATACGGATGGCGGTAAAGCTGAACAACTGGAAATACATAAGTTTCTGATCAGCTATCATGAAGAAGTTATAAGAGCGGCAATCTCTTTGCTAAATGTATTCTGCTGGAACGCTTTTGGCCAAATGCCTGAAGTGATTCATATCCATTCTTTACTGGAAGGCCGGCAGATATCCACGAGGTCCGAGGAATGTCATCTCCGAGCTTCCATGGATTATGTCAGGTTGGCTGCAGGCAGCTGCCTCTATATGAATCAGGAGGGGACTGCGGCAAACGGAACAGACCAATCTGTTATACAGCAGTGACCTTGGGCGGGCGGATGCATAGAATGTGGTATCTTGATTGACGGAGGTACAACAATGCAGTTACCAAGATCGCAACAAATTATTTATCAGGCAGAACCTTCTCATGTCCACATGATTAAAGGTCTGAAACAGAAATTCGAACATTCCTGTAATCCTTACCTGAATCACAAGGTCAGAGTAGAGACGCTTGATGGTGTCACATACGAGGGCATGCTGGTCCAAATGGACGGCTGTCATGTTCATCTTCAGGTTCAAGGCGGGTATGACCGACGCGGATTGTACAATCCGTATTACTATAATCAGATTTTGCCCCTCGTCCTGTTCGACCTGCTGACAATTACATTGTTATTATAATGCATAAGCCCCTTCCGCTTTTAAGCGGGAGGGGCTCTTTATTTATTTGAAGCGGTATTGACGTGGTTCAGTAAACCAGAAGCTTCCGTCGCCTGAGAAATCCTTATAGGGACTCGGAGAAATTTGATCTACCAGGTCCAGATCATCCTGCGTCAGCTCAACTTCTAATGCTTTCAGATTATCCTGGAGCTGCTGCTCGCTTCGTACGCCGATGACGGGAATGACCCCGGGCCGCTGCAGCAGCCAGGCCAGCGCAAATTGGCTGAGCTTGATCCCCTTCGCTTCGGCCCGCTCGGCCAGCAGCTCAACCTTCTCCAGCTTTGCTCTGTTATGTGGGGCCTCCGGATCCATTCGTTCACCGCGCGAATTGTCAGGGAGAGGCTGACCCAGCCTGTATTTACCAGACAACCACCCTCCATCCATGGGAGAGTAAGCGAGAGTAGCCAGTCCATGACGTTCACTGGCAGGCAGTATCTCTTGTTCGATGTAGCGGTTAAAAAGATTAAAAGAAGGCTGGTTCGTCACAAAACGTTCCAGATTCCTCTTCTCGCTCACCCACAGAGACTCTACAATCCGCCAAGCTTCGAAATTGGAGCAGCCGATATACCGGACCTTGCCTTGAGTTACAAGATCATCCAGAGCTCTCAGTGTCTCGTCCAGCGGCGTGTTCGGATCCGGACGGTGAACCTGATAGAGGTCGATGTAATCGGTCTTCAGACGCTTCAGGCTGGCTTCAACCTGACGCATAATCCGGTAACGGCTGGCACCTTCCCCATTGGGACCTTCTGCAGTGCGAACCTTGAACTTTGTCGCGACGATGACCTCATCCCGGCGTCCTTGAATGGCTTTACCGATAATCTCTTCGGTCGTTCCTTTTCCATAGGTATCCGCAGTGTCGATAAAATTAATGCCTGAATCCAAAACACGCTTGATCACCGCAAGGGAGCTCGTCTCATCCATGTCCCAGTCCCCGTACGTCATCGTCCCCAGACAAAACCGCGACACCTGCAGGCCGCTCCGTCCCAGATATGTATATTCCAATGTCATTCCTCCTGATTCACTTGAGATGGATTTGATAAGACTTCTATCTATTATAAACTTGTGCGTACTGAAGACGCTATTCCTCCTGGCGAGGACAAAGGCAATACTGAAATGGAAATATACAAACTTAAGGAATTTACCTAGAATTATCTAAATAAATTAAAACAAACAGGTTTGTAAAAGGGGTGAAGTCATGGATGTCATGGCCTTTAACGATTGGGGCAGCTTCTGGGGTGTGTTCAGACTGTCCATTTTGTCCAGCTTGCTCGGGGCATTAATCGGTCATTATTCCAAGAACGGTGTGATCCAATTACCCTTATTTGTCATACCTTATGAAAGAGGTGAATGGGTAACAGCCATTTTAGGGCATGTATCCATATCATGGGTACGCCTGATCTTGAATATAATATTGACACCAATGGATTTTGTGCGTTTTCTGCTGGGTATTCGATGGAGTCAGGAGCAGGCCGGGAAGCGGGCTTATTTTGAACTGGGGCTGCTCGGAGACATTCTGATCGGTATCGGAACAGGTGTGCTGGCCAAAACGGCGACCGAGATGGCGCAGACACAAAACGTATTCGCAGAAATGAGCGCAGCCTTTATCGCAGGTTTTGCCGGCCTTTCCTATATACGGGAACGACAGCGCAAGGACTTGGACCCGGGAGACAGCGAAGGGAAGCTGGATCCGAGTATTGTTGCACTGCCGATGGATCACCGTGGTTTAGCTGCTCCTAATCCTGAAGAAGGTGAAAAATCCTTGCTCGCAGTAAAAAACTCTTCAGATGACAAGCGGTTAACGAGTGAAGAACCAAAGGATCGTGGTTCCAGCTTCTCTGACTCCTGTTAACGGGATCGGCGGTGTGTCCGCCGGAATGCGCCGGCCCAAACGCGATAATCTTTGCAGATAACAATCTATTCTAATCCCTTTAGAGGAAGCAAAGGAGGTACGTTTGATGCGGCGCAAAATAGAAGTCACTCCCAAGGAGTATGACGAGTTGAAGAGGCTGGCTAAAATCGTGAACGATACGACCGCACCTGTCGGCCAGCGCCGATTAGCCAAAGCCGAGTATGAAGCGATTCTGCGGTTGGCGAAGAATCGGCCGAGTACACCTATGAGGAGCACGCATACTGTCAGAGCATTTTGATTGACCGTAGCATACTGGATGTAACGAGTGTGGTGCGGGCTGTGTTCCCGCAGGACCAGAGCTATAAAAATTATAGTAAGCTTTGTCCATGGCACTCGGACCCTCTGCCGAATCTACTGTAAGCAAATGCAGTCGCTTGCATAGACAGGAGGGAAGGGTATGGCGATACCGGCAGGAACCTGTGTCGGAGTTCTTTATTACCGGCTGGTCAAAGGAGTCTGGACATTTGGTGTCCATAATGGCAGTACGAGGAATACGGTAACAAGTCAATCGGTCTTGATACTTGGTCATGTAAGCAATGAGGAGCAGTTCAAGAAGAAACGGCCTGAGGCGCTGCTGTTCTATAAAACACTGCAGGAATACCAGGCAGCGCTTAAGAAGCCCCCCAAGCCAAGTGTAGGCAGCGTGTTCGGGGTACGGGTGGCAACCCGTGAGATCCTGCCCAATTCCAAGCACCCTTGTGTGGCTTTCCTGCAAACCGTAGGGAAAAAGAATAAATCAGGAACAGGAATAGTCACCGAGACGATTGCACATAATGGCAAGTTCCTGCAGTATACTTCTCCAAGGGGGAAGGTCTACAATAATGTAGCCCCTGCTATCCAGAGCATCTCTGACGATCCGGGCGGCACGTTGCTGTACGCTCATTACAACTTGGCTTCCAAAGGCAGCGGCCGTTATAACCTCGTAAGTGAAACCATAACCAAATCCGGCATTACGGCTCTGAGATTTCTCCATTAAGCGGTGAAAATAAACAAGAATAAGACAGCAGATCTCCTTGCACGGAGGTGCTGTCTTTTTTTATACGAATAAAGTCATTTGCAGCTAGTCTACAGCTGCCATGAGATCGGAATTTTTTTGGTGGTGATGACACCGCTGTTGACGGACAGCTCCACAATGTGGTTGATCTGATTTTTGTCGAGAGCGGCTCCTGCTCCACCGGAGATAATGGCAGGCTTACCGTTGATCTGAAACCTTTTGTAAGCATGAATATGTGAGAACAGGAAGAGAGAGACATTGCTTTGTTTGGTCAGTTTCAGGAATTCATCTTGTCCGAATTTCCAGTCGCTGGGTGGTACGTGGGTTGTAATAATAATATTTTTGGCCTTGGTCTTTAGTTGTTCTTTGAGATAGGCCAGCTCGCTGGGCGGTAATCCGTATGGGCCGCTACCCGTGGGACCAACAGAGTTTAATCCAATGATTTTGATAAAAGGGATTCGTAACGCAAAATGAATAGCGGAAGGCCCAATGATGTTTTTGTAGTTATTCAGCGAGGAATTTCCATTCGTACGCGTGCTCTCATGATTACCCACGGCCACAAACACAGGGGTATCAGGTACTTTTTTATTCACTTTCTTCTTGAAGAAATTCAACTGCTCCTTGGTGCCGGTGAAAACAATATCGCCCCCGTGCAGGAGAAGGAGCGGTTTCTTGCTGCGGCTGACATTCAGCGCTTCGTTCAGCACGGCTATGCCTGTCATATTCCCTTCAGCAGCCCAGCTGTCTCCCATATAGATGATTTTGAAATGGTTCGGATCAAACTTTGGTGAAGCCAGAGATTTACGCAGCCACACTTTGGATTGATCATACAGCGTGCTGCTTTTGGCACGGACAGCCTTTACCTTTACCAGCTTGCTCTGCTTCATCGTCAACTTTTTTTTTCCAGACCTCATACGGCCAGATCATCCTCTCTGATATCAAAGATCGATATGCTCCCGACTCCATGGTCAAGAAGCCATCAGGCTACAGTGTATGGTTTTTAGAGGATGAAGAATTAGACGATGGCCTAGGGTTGAAGAATTATCCGGCCGAATATTCTGGATCAGACATGCACGAAATTGATAATAAGTAAGAAGCCCTCCATTGGGAGGGCTTAGTGAGCATAAACGAATTACAATTTCTGGTTACAGTGTGATCGCCCGGTGAGGCTTGCTGTAGTGACTTGTTCCACCGCCGCCCACGAGAACCTTCCCGCCTTTATTAAATACCAACAATTTTCTTTCATTATTGGACAGCAGTACCTCGACACGGGCATTATCGGTCTTGGCGATATAGGTTACATACCCGCTGTCAGTAACTACAGTACGCCAGTTGCGGTCAAATTCGGAACGAACAACACGGCTCGAATAGACCTGGTTTTCAACACGGCCTTGTGATTTGTTTACTTTTTTCATTGCTAGCAGCTCCTTTGCAATATGAGGATGATGACAATCTAGTATATTCACCGCAGTAGGAACTGGTTTGGGACAGCTGTCTGATCTTCATTTTTATGCTGCTGCTGCCGATACATAGTAGAGTATGACTGTTTTCCCTGTATCTAGAGAGGACTGTATAATGAGGTACTGCTTACTTATATTGCGAGACGGAGGAAGATTCGTTATGACTCAAAAAGCATTCAGCATTGAAATCAATCGAGCAAACAAAACGATGGACATGATGGTATCAGGCACATTCACCCCCCAGGATTACGACAACTTTGTAAAGGACTATGCCGCTAAAACCGGTTCAATCGATGCAAAGGAATACACGCTTGTTGTAGACTGCAAAACGATGAACCTGCTGGGACCAAGTGATGTTGAAGGGCTTAGCGCTTCATTCGTCCGTTACAAAGAAAGCGGGTTTCAAAAAGTAGTATTTATCATCACGCAAGCCCAGACGCTGATCAAAATGCAGCTTGGCCGTGTTGCACGCGGAGCCGGCCTGAGCAATGTGGAAGTCGTTGTTGAATAGCAAGATGCCCTGAACAGAACTTCGTACATGAAGTTTTGTTCTTTTTTTCCCAAAAACAGATCATTGCAGGATAGGAGTACTAAATATGAGCCATATTCGCATCCACTCGTTGGAAATCTATCACCCAGAGCTCTCCGTGGATAATTCTTTTTATATCGACCACTTTGACCGCCGCGGTAATGATATCCGCAGACTTATGAAACATATGGGCCGGGAACGCAGATATATTATTGATAACGAAGAAGAAAATACACTGACCATGGGGATTGCTGCAGCTGAGAAAGTGCTGGCTCGCGCAGGAATGACGGGCGCTGACATGGATATGATTGTGTTCTCCACACAGGTGCCGGAGACAACCTTCCCCGCCAATGCTTTGATGCTGCACCATGCTGTTGGCGCACCTTCCCATGCCATGCTGTTAGATTCAAATGCAAACTGTGCAGGCATGACTGTGGCTGTGGACCATGCGGCGCGATATATGCTGACGAGCCCATCAGTAAAGCGTGCTTTGGTCGTAGGCTCCGATTATAATACGCTAATTGCTAATCCAGAAGATGCTATTACCTTTGCCAATTACGGTGATGCAGCAGCAGCAGTCATTCTCGAACAGACCGAAGAGGAGACCGGGTTCGTGGATTCTATTTATTTTACGGATACAGTCAATCGAGATAAAATCCTATACCCTCCGCAAGGGTTGGCAAGCGCAGTGAAAGGGACTTCAACCTCGCATGTCATTCAGTGGCTGCCTTTCGACGGCAGTGTTGCTCTTCCGCATACTTATGAGATGGTGGAGACGCTGTTGACACGCCATGCTCTGACCGTGCACGATATCAAGGCTTACTGCTTTTCGCAATTGGTGCTGCCGAATCTGCAGCATTTTCAGGAGCATTTTGCCGTTGATCCCGACAGGATGATCTATGTAGGGGACCGTTTCGGATATACGGGGACAAGCAGTCCGTTCATTGCGCTGCATGATGCTCTGGAAAGTGGACGCGTACAGCGTGGGGATTATGTGCTCTTCTGGACCGTTGGAGCCGGTTACCAGCTCATCGCGATGTTGTTCAAATATTAATCAAAACCGAATAATCCCCTCCAATCTCGCGCATAGTAATGTCGAGTATTGATTCACAAGGGAGGTTCCTGGTATGAATGTTCAGCGGGTACAGGAGATTGCAGGTTCTCCGGTCATGGCGAATGTGTGGTGCGAAGGCGCGCCGGTGTATATTCAGCATGTGGATGAGCAGCTTGAGACGGCTCGTATCTACCCGCTGCATCGGCCTGAAGAAGAACGGGAAGTACCTTTGTACACGTTGATGGAACAGGATCAGCCACTGCGATAGGAAGGGAGACACATCCATGAAGAAAGTAAACCCACAGGACGCAGCAGAGGCGAACAATCTAAACGATCATGATCGTACGGATGATGTGGTTCGCGAAGTTCCTGCCACTACGAACGCCAATGACGCTGTGGCAGCACTAACTTCTCATATTAACAAGTATGATCTGCCGGATGAACTGGAGGAAAACCAATAAGATCGAGCACGCACAGTGAAAACTGATGCGTGCTTTTTAGTTATAGTGTACGTTAATATTAGAGGCAATGTTAGATAAGAGAAGATAGATAGACTGTCTGGTATAAGCATCCTATTCTCTATATAGCAGAAGGCAGGTTGCGCAGCGCGCCGGTTACATAGCAATAGAGCGTATCGTATTTTGACACTTTATAAATGAACTCAAAAAGGAGAACAATCCATGAAACAATCTTATGATATTGTTCAAGCGACGCTTCAGGACTTGGAGGAAGTTGCCTTCGTTTTTAATGAGTACCGGATGTTCTATGCACAGGAGACAGATGTGCAGCGCGCACGGCAGTTTTTGACTGAGCGCTTGGAGCGCCGCGAATCCATTATCTTTATAGCCAAAACAAGCAGCCGGACAGCACTTGCCGGGTTTGCTCAAATTTACCCTGTATTCTCTTCCATCTCCATGCAGAGATCGCTGATCCTGAATGATCTCTATGTAAAAGAAACAGATCGCGGGCGTGGAGTAGGACAGCTTCTGCTGGAAGCTGCTAAAACCTATGGTAAACAACAGAAAGCGAAGGAACTGGTTTTATCAACAAGCATAAATAACACCACTGCCCAGCGTCTGTATGAAAAGAACGGATATGTGAGGGATGAAGAATTCACCCATTATTATCTGAGTCTTTAAGATTGAACAATATTAAATCCGAATGATGTAGGGGGGTCGTTAGCATGATTAAACTGTCAAAAGAAGAAATGATTATTATTGTGCAGAAACTGCTGAACGGAGAAGGAAGCGAAGAGGAAGAGCATCAGTGGATGGAGAAAATCGAATTCAGTGTGCCTTGTCCTGATATAAGCAATCTTATCTATTGGCCTGAGGAAGAGCTTTCTGCCAAGGAAATTGTAGAGAAAGCGCTGAGTTATAAAATCATACAGCTGTAGATGCATGAAAAAAGCTCCCGACCGTTAAGGGTCGGGAGCTTTAGTATTATTTAATCTGTAACTACATGAGCGGTGATCTCTTCATCAAGATCGAGACTGACTTGTTCACGATAAGCACGAATACCGTATTCGCTGTTCAGGTAACGCAGAATGGACTCTATCATGTTGGCCTCAACCAGATACTGGCTTCTGCCGCTGACCCATACCTCTGCAGTATATCCTGTCTCTTCATCCCAGCTAAGCTCCACCTGGACATCTGTCGGGCGGACGCCTTTGCGTTCCGCTGTATGCAGACAGATCGCATTAATAATTTCGTCCATACTGAGAATCATGAATTAGTACCGTCCACGACTGTCGTCAGGTTTGCGACGATTCTTGAAGCCTCTGTAGATCGCCACCACGATAACGACCAGCAGATAAATAGCAAGCAGGTTAATAGCGAGACCAAGCAGGTTACCCAGGAAGCCCATATTGCCGAACAATCCACCAAACAGCATGCCGGCCAGACCGCCGACGAGCAGACCCTTCATGAATCCGCCGCCGCTGAAGAAACCGCGGTTAGCTGTTGTTCCGGAAGTTGTACCGGACTTGTTGGAATTGGTGTTCGATTTGGACACGTTGTTATCGGCTTTCTTAGGTGTTGTTGTATAAGAGCGTGTGCCGGAACTGAATCCGCCTCCGCGTTTGGCGTCAACTGTGCTTGGTGCAATCGTTGTAGCGAACAAAAGGGTGATGGTCATCAGGATCATCATCAGATTCTTTAATTTAAAATTTTTCATAAACGTTGAGTTACCCCCTGTAAAGTATGTGTTGGTGTATATCAGGTAATACGTGCAGAAACCAGAATGGTTTCAATTTTCATTTAAAATTGTTTTGATCTGTGCAGCTAGATGCTTGAGACAAGTTTCTCCTGCAGGCTGGTGGTTCCTTCACGGGGAATCATGCCCAAAACCATCTGGCACCATTCGAGGCCAGCACGTGCATTCATAAGGCCCTTCTGGATCAGGATAAATTCTCCGAACTCCGGGCTGCCGAAAGTGGGTGTATGCTGCGGTCGTGAGGCAAGAAGGGATTCAAAATAATCAATACGTTCCAAAAAGTGCCGTTTGCGTTCCGCCACCATGCGGCGTGCACCTTCTTCCTCTGTCAACCACAGGCAGAACAGTCTCAGACTAAGCTCATCCCGGGTGACCGGTGCTGACAAATGACTGAGCATCCATTCCTGCAGAATTTCACGTCCATGCTCGGTTATACCGTACATCTTCTTGTCAGGCTTGTCGGATTGCTGAATCCAGCGGGATGAGAGCAGGTTCTTCTCTTCCATTCTGGACAGCAGAGGATAGATCTGGCTGTGCTTGGCCTGCCAATAAGGCTGAATTTTGAGCATGAGGTCGTATCCGGAAGATTCCTCGCGGGCGACCATGCCCAGCAAGCCGTAAGATAACAAGTTCATCGGACGACTCTCCTTTGCTATTATAACGGCCTGCCGTGTAACCTTTGCGACCGCTTACTTAAAAGTGTACACTATCACTGTATGGTTTGACAAATTTGCTGCAGCAGACACAAAAAGGGCACGGATCGAAATCCGTGCCAAAAAGCAAAGTAGAGAGAAGTCTATTGCCGTTCGTACCCGTTCACGACCTGATCTAATCTCCCGGTATCGGGATCAATGATCATACCATGAACCGGTGCGTTTGGGGGGAATAGGGGATGACTGCGGATCATCTCCACGGTATTGATTACCCCGTCACTGACGTTATCAAACCCTTTCAGCCACTTAGGAAGCTTGATCCCGATATTTTCAATCGTATTCAGAACTTCCTGCGATACACCGCGCTCAAGAATATGACCAATCATCTTCTCGGAATCGAGGGAAGCCATGCCGCAATCGTAATGACCGACCACGAGAACCTCTTCTGCTCCGAGCTCGTACAGGGCGACCATGATACTGCGCATGACGCTGCCGAATGGCTGTGAGACGATCGCGCCGGCCGTTTTAATAATTTTTACATCACCGTTACGCAGGTTCATAGCTTTGGGGAGGAGCTCAACCAGACGCGTATCCATACATGTGACGATAACCATTTTTTTGCGTGGGGATTTGCCATTCTGATATTTCACATATTCCTTAGATTCGACAAACTGACGGTTATGCTCCAAAATCTCTTCAATATGGTTCATGATGATTCCTCCGTTCAATGACTGATATCAAGGCAGAGAGTTAGTGACCTGCTGCTAAAAGTTGATTATATCCCTATCGGTAAGTATCATCAAGAAGAAAGGAAAATTACGGAGAGGGGAATAACTGCCATGACGCTGCAAACCACGGATCAACTGCAAGCATTCAAACAATTGGTACGGAAAATTAAAAGCTATCACGAGGCGATTGGCCTTCTTCATTGGGATATGAGGACCGGAGCGCCGCGCAAAGGTACAGAAATCCGTTCCGAGACAGTGGGTGTATTAACAGCCGAAGCCTTTCGTCTGGAAGTTTCGAATGAGATGGAACAGCTGCTGGAATATTTGACTCAGCCGGATGTCCTGAAATCGTTATCGGATGATGATCGCCGTCAGGTGGAGAACAGCAAGAAGGACTATGACCTCAACCAGTCTGTGCCTGCTGAGAAAATACAGGAGTACAGCGTTCTGTCTGCCAAAGCCCAGACTTACTGGGAAGAAGCCAAGCACAACAGTGACTTTCCGGGATTTGAGCCTTACCTGTCCCAGATCGTGGCGCTTAAGAAGGAATTTATTGATTATTGGGGTGTGAAGGACACTCGATATGATACCCTGCTGGATATGTACGAGCCTGATATGACTGTCCAGAAGCTGGATAAAGTGTTTGATAGGGTGAAAACGCGTCTGGTGCCGCTGCTCGAGAAAATCCAGGCGTCCCCGAACAAACCGGATAACTCCTTTATGAAGCAGCTGTTCAGCGAAGACCAGCAGGAGAAATTCGGCCTGTTTGTTCTGGAACAGATGGGGTACGATTTTGATGCTGGCCGTCTGGATGAGAGTGTTCATCCTTTCGCAACCGGACTAAATCCGGGGGATGTGCGGATTACGACCCATTATCTGCAGGATGACGTTACAAGTGCGATCTTCAGTTCCCTGCATGAAGGCGGACATGCCCTCTATGAGCAGAATATTGATCCGAAGCTTGCAGGTACGCTGCTGGCCCAAGGCACCTCTATGGGAATACATGAGTCGCAGTCCCGGCTGTGGGAGAATATGATCGGCCGCAGCCGTCCGTTCTGGGAGCGGTATTATGGTGATTTGCAGAAGCATTTCCCGGAGCAGCTGAAAGATGTAGAGGTTGAACAGTTCTATCGTGCTGTCAACCGTGTGGAGAACTCTTTGATACGGATCGAAGCCGATGAGCTGACGTACAATCTTCATATCATTATCCGTTACGAAATTGAGAAGATGCTTTTCAACGAAGGACTTGATGTGAAGAAGCTGCCTGAAGTATGGAATGCAAAATACCAGGAATATCTGGGGATCACCCCGCCGAATGACGGACTCGGTGTCCTGCAGGATGTACACTGGTCCGGGGGAGATTTTGGTTACTTCGCTTCCTATTCGCTAGGAAATATGTATGCCGCGCAGATTCTGGTGACACTCCGCAAGGAAATGCCTGAATTCGACACCTATATTGCGAAGGGGAATCTGCTCCCGATTAAGGAGTGGCTCAGTGACAAGATTTATCGCTACGGAAAGAGCCGTACACCATCTGAGCTGATTCTTGCCGTCACCGGTGAGGACCTGAATCCGGATTATCTTTGTGATTATCTGGAGAACAAATATAACGAGATCTATAACTTGTCGCTGTAATTCAATTGACAGTGACCGTCAAGCTTCTTTTTGATAAACCGCTGACGCGTGCGTCGGCGGTTTTTGACATGGGAAAATACCTCTCCCATTCGACTAACAGGCAGGTTCCCTTTCGGTTCCGGGCGCATATGGTATGAATATAGCCATAGCGCATAGGAAGTGGAGGGATCTCGATGAAGGCAGGCAGCTGGAGAACGTTCGGCATGCTGCTGTCCGCTCTGGCATTGACCGGTTTAGTGCTCAGCGGCTGTGGCAGCAAGTCAGGACTAATCAAGGTGAAATTGGGGGAAGTGGCACGCACTGTATTTTATGCACCGCAGTATGTTGCACTCAGTCAGGGAATGTTCAAGGAAGAAGGACTTGATGTGGAGCTTACGACAACGCCAGGCGGTGATAAAGCGATGACAGCCCTGCTGTCCAATCAATCTGATATTGCACTGATTGGTGCAGAAACTTCGATATATGTATACCAGCAGGGAGCTGAGGACCCGGTCATTAACTTTGCACAGCTGACCCAGACTGACGGGACCTTCCTGTTTGCCAGAGACGGCATTGGGACTTTTGAGTGGGATCAGCTGAAGGGCAAAGAATTCCTGGGGCAGCGCAAGGGAGGCATGCCGCAGATGGCAGGGGAATTCACTTTAAAAAAGCATAACATCGATCCGCAAAAGGATATTAAGCTGGTTCAAAATATAGATTTTGCTAATATTGCGTCTGCTTTTGCCTCGGGAACCGGTCAATATGTACAGCTGTTTGAACCTCAAGCCTCCATCTTTGAGAAGGAAGGGAGAGGGAAGGTCGTGGCATCCTTCGGGGTTGAGAGCGGCAGACTTCCTTACACGGTCTATATGGCGAAGCAAAGCTACATCAGTAAAAATAAGGATACGATCCGTAAATTTACAGCCGCCATTCAGAAGGCACAGGATTGGACAGCTGCGCATTCGCCCGAAGAAATTGCCGATGTCATTCTTCCTTATTTCAAGGATACCGACCGGAATATCGTTATAAGTGCCGTTAAACGCTACAAGGAGCAGCAGACTTATGCCGCGGATCCGGTCATTGATGAGGCAGAATGGAATAACCTGCTGGGTGTCATGACCAGTGCAGGAGAACTGAAAGAAAAAGTGGCACCGGATCAAATCGTCGACAACAGCTTTTCTCAAAAATAACGGCCTGATCCGCTGCGGTGCCGTCCGTGAAAGGAGAGGGACGATTGCAGCCTTTAGTTGAATTAAGGGATATCTCCCACGTATATGTTACGGATCAGGAAGCCTCACTTGCCATTGAAGAAGTCAACTTAAACGTTCGCCAGGGTGAGTTCCTGAGTCTTGTCGGCCCCAGCGGCTGCGGTAAAACGACCCTGCTGTCGATCATTGCGGGTCTGATCCGTCCGGCTGCAGGGGAGGTCCTGTTAAACGGCCATAAGGTCGCAGGGCCGACATCCCAGGTCGGTTATATGCTGCAGCAGGATTATCTGCTGCCTTGGCGCACGATTCTGGAGAATGCCGTATTAGGACTTGAACTGACAGGACGCCTTGACGAACCCGCCAAAGCCCGTACACGAAGCATGCTTGATGGTATGAATCTTGCTGGTGCCTATGATCTTTATCCTTCCCAGCTGTCGGGCGGTATGCGGCAGCGGGTAGCGCTGGTACGTACACTTGCGATGGATCCGGATCTTCTGCTGCTCGATGAGCCGTTCTCAGCGCTGGACTACCAGACCAAGCTGCAGCTGGAGGATCTTGTTGCAGATATTCTCCGCAGCAGAGGCAAGACGGCTGTACTGGTCACGCATGACCTGCAGGAAGCGGCTGCCATCAGCGACCGGGTTATTGTGCTGGGACGTAACCCGGGACGGATCCGGCGGGTGTTCGAGATTCCGGAGCATATCCGGGAAGCGCAGCCTTTCTATGCCAGGGAACAGGAAGGGTTTACAGAGCTGTTTCATGAAATCTGGAGGGAGCTGGAAGCTGTCGGCGGGAAGGAGTGAGTAACCTTTGAATGACATGCCGCATAAAGCGCGCGAGAAATGGCTGCTGGAGCTGCACCTTCAGCATCAGGTACGGAGAAGATCCTACCGGCGCCAGGTTTTGACCGTTCAGCTCTCCATATTGTTCCTGCTGTTCGCATTGTGGGAAGCAGCCGGCCGTCTGCGCTGGATTGATGTTCTGCTGTTCAGTTATCCAACCAAAGTATTCGGGCAGATCTGGAAGGATGCCTGCAGCGGAGAGCTTTGGGTTCATCTGGGCATGACGGTAGGTGAGACGGTGACTGGCTTTGTACTTGGCACACTGTTCGGTACCCTGCTGGCCGTGCTGATCTGGTGGTCTCCGTTTCTGTCGAAGGTGCTGGATCCCTATATGGTTGTCTTCAATAGTATGCCCAAAGTAGCGCTTGGCCCGATCTTTATCGTGATGTTCGGAGCCGGCTTTAATGCGATTGTGGTGACAACCTTATCAATCACAGTCATTATAACGACGCTGGTCGTATATAACAGCTTTAATGAAGTCGATCCCCAATTCATTAAGCTGATCCGCAGCTTCGGCGGCGGGAAGAAGGATATTTTCCGCAAAGTCGTACTGCCCGCTTCATACCCGGCTATTGTCTCAACCTTAAAAGTGAATGTAGGCATGGCATGGGTGGGTGTAATTGTTGGTGAATTTCTTGTCGCCAAGAATGGACTTGGATACCAGATTATCTACGGGTTTCAGGTATTCAACTTCACGCTGGTGATGTCAAGTCTGCTGATCATTGCTGTGGTAGCTGCTCTGATGTATCAGGGGGTCGCCTATATCGAGAAAAAGCTGCTTTCCAGCCGTTAAGGTGCTGCGGAAGCGGCTTTTTTTATAGGAGTATTCCCCTCCCAATATGACGCTGACCGTTAAGTTGTATACAAGTTGAAAATCAAGTACCATAGATCAAGTGCTATAATATGCGGCTTACTAAGGATCAACATGGAATAGTAAAGGATCAGCATGCAGACAGATTCATACATACTGATCAGCCAAGAGAAGAGTGAGGTAGTTAGATGGGGTTCAGGGTAATCAAAACAGCCATTGCATCATTAATGGCGGTGCTTATTGCCGATTCGCTGGGGGTACACGGAGCAACCTCAGCTGGCCTGCTGGCCATACTTGGAGTGGATGTGACCCGGAAGAGAAGCTTGCGGACGATCTCTGCGCGATTTTTTGCTTCGGTGGTCGGACTTCTTTTTGCTTGTGTGCTTTTTGCAGTATTCGGATTTCATTACTGGGTGCTCGGTGCGTACATTCTGACCGCATTCCCGGCGATCGTGCGCGCAGGCTTTAAGGAAGGAATTGTCACCGGGTCCGTCGTCGTTTTCCGCGTGTTCAGCGGCGGCGTCATTGATCTCGATGTGCTGTTGACCCAGTTGTGGCTGCTGTTGATCGGTCTTGGATCGGCGATGGTCGTCAATCTGGTGTATATGCCGAAGGCAGACAATACGCTGCTTCATATCCGTCAGGACATTGACAAGCTGTTCTCGCAGATCTTCAAGAACATTTCCGATACGCTCCATTACCCGGACAAGGTATGGGACGGTAAGGAAATTATTGAAGCAGATCAGGCGATCAGCCGAGGACTTACCATCGCCAGCCGGACACTTGAGAATCAGGTGCTGAATCCGCAGGAAAACTGGAATATTTATTTTTATATGCGTAAGCAGCAGCTGGATTCGATTCAATTCATGATGCATCTGATCTCCCAGGTGTACGAGCATCTGCCTCAGGCCGAGTATGTCTCGGAATTATTCGAGCAGTTGAGTATCGATGTCTTGTCCGAGCATTATACGGGGCGTACTGAAACCCTTCTTGCTCATGTAGAGGAAGAATTCCGGGCCATGGATCTGCCTACCACTAGGGAAGAGTTCGAGATTCGCTCAGCGATCCTGCAGCTGTGCCGGGAACTGGCTTTTTACCTGAAAATAGCGAAAAAAGACAAGGCGCCGACGCCTGTCCCGTCCCGGTCGCAGTCTTCAATATAATCATAGAAAATAGTTGTCACCCTAGACGAATGTCCTGCATACACTTGTAGTGAATGATTGTATGGAGGAGGTTCAAAAGATGTCATTGAGTCATAAGAACTCATTTAGAGAAATCATCACCAAGGCGATCTGCGGAAAGGGTCGCAAGTTCTCTACCATTGCTCATACCGTGACTCCGCCCAATAATCCGACCAGCATTCTGGGGGCATGGATTATTAACCATCAATACGAAGCGGTTTCGGCAGGGGACGGTGTTGAGGTCATTGGTACGTACGATCTGAACATCTGGTATTCGTACGATAAGAACTCACAGACCGATGTGGCCAAGGAAACAGTATCGTATGTAGAGCATGTGCCGCTCTCGTATCTCGATCCGAAGCATCGGACTTCCACCGTTGAGGTATCCGCGGAGGCAACGCAGGAACCCAGCTGTGTGGAAGCCAGTGTATCTTCGGGCGGCGGCAATGTTGTTATCCGTGTCGAACGAGAGTTTGCGGTTGAGCTGGTTGCCGAAACTAAGGTCCGCGTCAAAGTATACCCTGGCGAGGGTGGTTATTTTGAAGACAAGGACTATGACTTCGGCGCTGAGTCCGGTGATTACGAGGACCTGGATCCTGATCTGCTGGATGACGAATTGTAATTCATATTTAACTTTGAGGGTTGCTTTACTATATGCGCCGTGTCCGGCTGCGTAGAGGGCAGGAGCCCTCCTTTTTGTTTTTTTAGGCCATTTATTTGAAGATCATGCCCTGCCCAAAGGGGGGAGCGGTTACGAAACTGGAGAATGAAGCCACATCTATACAGCAGTTCAGAAATTGGAGCATGCTGGAGAAGAAAAGGAGGCTTGAACGGAGCGGCATTCCAGTCCGCTTTGGCCGGAATGCTGTTCACAGTAGAGGTCTGACCCAGCATTATGTGATCCAGACCGCACATTTTCGGACATTGCAGCTGGTGCGGGTCATGCACTCGGCTGGAAGAGTGACAGGTCGTGAGGAGATGTCACTCGAACAGGAACTGCCGATCCAGCAGCGCAGAATGATTCGAATGGCCATTAAGGCGCTTTATACATTGGGCCTGGATGCCGGAGAAGTTCGTATTTCTGCTGTGTCTGACGGCAAATACGCCGTTCATGAAATCATGGCCGAGCCTTGGAAGGAAGACGCCGTGCTGAAGTCCTTATATCTGAAAGCAGTTAAGGAGCATGCTGAGGAGCTTCAACATGAAATGCTGGAGCCTGCACAGCTTCTAATCGGGATGGATCCGGAGTTCGTGCTCGTGCGGGATTCAGACCGTAAAATTGTACCGGCATCACGTTTTCTGGATCGTTTCGGCCAAGTGGGATGTGATGCGGTAATCCGGGGAGGAAGACGTTCCTATCCGATTGCCGAATTAAGGCCCATTCCGAGTCGTGATCCGCGAGGTCTGCTGCACCATCTGGTGCAGACGCTCTCGCAGGCTTCAGGTCGGATTACCGACCGTACGCTGATCTGGCAGGCCGGTTCCATGCCGCAGCGGGGACTGCCGCTGGGTGGACATATTCACTTCAGCGGTGTTCTGCTGACCGGTGATCTGCTGCGAGCGCTCGATCACTATCTTGCGCTTCCGGTAAGTCTTCTTGAAGATCGCAGGGGAGTCGGGCGCCGGCCGAAATACGGGGTACTGGGAGATTACAGGAGCAAAAGCTATGGGGGGTTTGAATACCGGACATTGCCCAGCTTCCTGGTCTCCCCGCTGCTCGCCAAAGGTGTGATCGGACTGGCTTACCTGATTGCAGGCAGTTATCGTCAGCTCAAACGGCGTGATCTGGATCAAGAGGAACTGCACCGTGCTTATTATGAGGGTGATCCAGCGCCCCTCCGTGCAGCAGCGGGACCGATTCTTCAAGATCTCCGCAGTCTGAAGGCGTACGCGAAATACGAATCATATATTGAGCCGCTGCTTCAAAAGGTGGAGAGCGGGAGTACATGGGATGAAACCCGTGACATCCGTTCGTTCTGGAAACTTCCAACCGGCCCTTGAGCAGCGGCCGTTTTTTGCTATTGCCGTTTTTGTAATAGTTTTTGTTATAATAGAGATCTGGTGTTCTCAGTGAAAGACAGAGCAAAATAAGCTGTTTTACAATTGGCCAGCTGCTGCAGCTGATGGGCAGCCGGCGCCTGTATTCGATTTGGAGGGTAACTCATGGCTACATACACGCCTATGATTCAACAATATTTAGCTGTCAAAGAGCAGGCGAAGGATGCCTTTTTGTTCTTCCGCCTCGGTGATTTTTATGAATTATTTTTTGATGATGCCCTGCTGGCTTCCAAGGAACTGGAGATTACGCTAACTGGACGTGCCGGCGGCGGTGACGAGAAAATTCCAATGTGCGGGGTGCCTTACCACTCTGCCGAGAATTATATTCAGCGTCTGATTGAGAAGGGCTATAAGGTTGCAATTTGTGAGCAGCTGGATGATCCGGCAGCGACCAAAGGCATGGTCCGCCGTGATATTGTCCGTGTCATTACGCCTGGAACTGTCATGGAGGGCAAGACGCTCGGGGACAAATCCAACAACTACATGGTCTGTGTATCTGAGACGGACGGGATGCTTGCGCTCTCGGCATGTGATTTGTCGACAGGAGAATTGTATGCCACGTCGGTTCTTTACTCCAAGGAATGGCTGAAAGACGAAATTAACATCTACGAGCCTTCTGAGATTATCGGTGACGGCCATCTGCTGGATCTTATTGGAGCCGAGATGGTACCGCTCGGACGCAAGGTCCTCTTCACGGTTTGGGACAAGCATAAGGACGATCTCGTCCAGAGTCAGTTCGGCGCTGCTGCCTGGGCACGGCTCAGCCGGGAACGTCAGGTTAATGTCTCGAAGCTGATCGGTTATCTAAGTGAAACACAGAAGCGCTCTTTGGGTCAGCTGACCCATATTGAGACATATGAGCCGGATCATTTTATGATCCTTGATCCGTTCACCCGGCGTAATCTGGAGCTCGTTGAGACTGTACGGGAGCGCTCCAAGAAGGGATCGCTTCTATGGCTCCTGGACCAGACCGAAACCTCGATGGGCGGCCGCCTGCTGCGCCGCTGGATCGACAAGCCGCTGCTGACCCGTTCGGCGATTGAAGCCCGGCTGGAAGCGGTAGACAAGCTGTACAACCAGTTTATTCTGCGTGAAGATATCCGAGAGCAGCTGAAGGAAATATATGATCTGGAACGCCTGGTTGGCCGGATTGCCTTCGGCAATGCGAATGCCCGGGACCTGATCGCCCTGAAGCTGTCCCTCTCAAGAATACCGGCATTGAAGGAACTGTGCACAACCTCGCCGTCCGAGACACTGCAGCGGATTGCGGACGAGCTGGATGAGTGTGCAGATCTGTGCGAATCTATCGATCAGGCGATTGTTGATGAGCCTCCTGTCTCCGTAAGGGATGGAAACATTATTAAGCTGGGTTATCATGATTATCTGGATCAGCTGAAGGAAGCCAGTATCAACGGTAAACGCTGGATTGCGGAGCTTGAAGCGCGTGAGCGCGAGACGACCGGGATCCGTTCCCTCAAGATCGGATATAACAAAGTGTTTGGTTATTACATTGAAGTTACACGATCGAATCTATCTTCGCTTCCGGAAGGGCGTTATGAACGCAAGCAGACACTCGCCAATGCGGAGCGGTTTATTACGCCTGAATTGAAAGAGAAGGAAGCCTTGATTCTGGAAGCCGAGGAGAAAATGGTGGACCTTGAATACAGCCTGTTCACCGAGCTGCGGAGTATGCTAAATAATGAAATTCAGCGGCTGCAGAAGCTGGCAGAGCAGGTGGCCGAGATTGATGTTTATCAGTCTCTGGCGGCTGTCAGTGCAGAACGAGGGTTCGTTAAGCCGGCTCTGAGTGATGGTTACGATCTGGTGATCGAGCAGGGACGCCATCCTGTAGTGGAATCCGTGATGAAGGACGGGGCTTTTATATCCAATGGAACCGCACTGGAAAAGGATCATGCCCATATTCTGCTCATTACAGGTCCTAACATGGCAGGGAAAAGTACGTATATGAGACAGGTTGCGCTTATTTCGATCATGGCGCAGATCGGCTGCTTTGTACCGGCTGATCGGGCCGAGGTGCCGATCATGGACCGGATATTCACCCGGATTGGGGCAGCGGATGACCTGATCGGCGGCCAGAGTACATTTATGGTCGAGATGGCGGATATTCAGGTTATGACCGAAAAGGCAACACCCCGAAGTCTGATTATTATCGACGAACTTGGACGGGGCACATCAACCAGTGAAGGCATGGCTATCGCACAGGCGGTTATCGAATATGTACACGGGACGATCGGCTGTAAAGCGCTGGTATCCACTCATTTTCACGAACTGGCCCATTTGGAAGACAGCCTGCCGTCTCTCTCAAATTATTCCATGGCTGTTCAGGAGAGCGGTGACAAGGTCAATTTCCTGCGCAAGCTGATTCCCGGTGCAGCAAGCAGCAGCTACGGCATCTACTGTGCCCGTCTGGCCGGCCTGCCTGAAGTCATCATTGACCGGGCGAATGGACTGCTCCAGCAGCTGGAAGAAGTAACAGCCCAGATTGCCGGAGGCTCGGATCGGTTACAGCCGGTAAGGGGACGGACAGAGGCTGCGCAGCCTGAACAGATGGAGCCCAGTGAAAAGATGGATCAAATCGAACGGATACAGAAGGGATCCGACATTATTCAACTGTCCATGTTTGATGAATCTGAACCAGGGACTCTGGAGTCGGCTGCGCCTGCTGCAGTCCATGTATCTGAAGCTCGTAATCCGCTGTTAGAAGAGATTATCAAGGAAGTCAAGCAGGTGGATATGATGAACATGACACCGCTGCAGGCTATGCAGCTGCTTAATGATCTGAAGATGAGAGCACGGGATCTGTAAGAAGGCTGTTAGAGCCGATTCGGAAAGGAGACGTTATGGCCAAAGTTCAGGTATTAGACGAGCATATCGCCAACCAGATTGCAGCAGGCGAGGTCGTGGAACGGCCGTCTTCTGTAGTCAAAGAGCTGGTGGAGAATGCCATTGATGCAGGAAGCACACGGGTTGATGTCCACGTTGAGGAAGGCGGGCTGATGAGTATCCGGGTCGTTGATAACGGCGAAGGTATTCATCCTGATGATGTCGAGACTGCTTTTTATCGTCATGCTACCAGCAAAATTACACATGGACGCGACCTTTTCCAGATAACCAGTTTGGGTTTTCGAGGGGAGGCGCTGCCAAGTATTGCAGCTGTATCCAAGGTGGAGCTGCTTACCTCGGATGCTGAAGACGGCCAGGCCCGCCGGATCGTCATTGAAGGCGGCCGCCTGCAGACCCACGAAGATGCGGCAGGGCGCCGCGGCACAGATTTTACAGTGAAGGAATTGTTTTACAACACGCCGGCAAGGCTTAAATATATGAAGACCATTCAGACCGAGCTGGGCCACATCTCAGATGTTATGTACCGGATGGCCATGTCGCATCCCGAGATTGCCTTTACTCTCAGGCATAACGGCAACACGCTGCTTCAGACCATGGGGAATGGTGACCTGCTGCAGGTCATTGCTGCTATATATGGAACTTCTGCGGCCAAGAGCATGCTTCAGCTTGAAGCGGAAAGTCTGGATTACCGGATTGGCGGTTTTGTCAGTCTGCCGGAATGGACCCGGTCCAACCGCAATGCCATGTCGACGATTATTAACGGGCGGTTTGTCAGAAATTACGGCTTGAACCAGGCTATCCTTAAAGCCTATCATACATTACTGCCGATCAACCGTTACCCGCTTGTTGTTATGCAGCTCGAGATGCATCCGTCCCTGGTGGATGTGAATGTCCATCCGGCGAAGCTGGAAGTGCGCTTCAGCAAAGAGCAGGAGCTGTATGCCTTTGTAGAGGAGAGCGTTAAGGAACTGCTGCAGCGCCAGGTGCTGATTCCTAAGGTCGTCAAGCAAAGTCTCGGGCGCAGTGACAGCAAATCATTTATTCAGGAACAGTTTCATTTTGATAAAAAAGCGGCCCCGAGTTCACAGCCTGAACTGGAGAAGCGGGATTCCAATCCGCCTTCAGCAGATTCCGGCAGCATGAATAACGTTCCGTCATCTCACCAGGCCGAACAGTTCTCTACGGGGTCTGTGCCCCGGCGGGAGTGGACGAAGCCGCAGAATCCGGATCCAAGACCACAGCAATCCTGGGATACATCCGTAAAGGAAAGTGCGGCGGCAGCTTCGTATCAGACGGAGACGAAAGAACCGCGTGAACGTAGAGAGCAGAACTCCTATGTCCAAGAGCGAGGCTCCGGCGCGGCACTCAGCCGTCAGCAGCTTGAGATTTTGGCGAGTCCTGCACCAGAACTGCCGGCTTTCCCTCAGATGACAGTGATCGGCCAGCATCATGGAACGTACTTGATCGCCCAGAATGAAGACGGCTTGTATCTGATTGACCAGCATGCGGCGCATGAACGGATTAATTATGAATTTTATTACGAGAAGTTCGGCAAGCCTGCGGAAATTTCCCAGGAGCTGCTGCTTCCAATTACATTGGAATTTACGCCGTCAGAGTCAGAGAAGCTGAAGGAGCGGCTGCAGTGGTTTGAACAGGCAGGGGTATATCTGGAGCATTTTGGCGGCCAGACCTTCCGCGTCAGTTCCTATCCATATTGGTTCCCTAAGGGAGAAGAGCAGGATATCATTGAAGAAATGGCGGAGTGGGTGCTGAGTGAACGGGCAATAGATTTGGCCAAGCTGCGTGAAAAAGCCTCCATTCTCTGCTCCTGCCGGGCCTCAATTAAGGCCAACCAGAAGCTGACCGAGCATGAATCTGAAGTCCTGCTGGATCGTCTTGCCGCGTGCAGACAGCCCTATACTTGTCCGCACGGAAGACCTATTGTTGTTTCTTTCTCCAGCTACGATCTGGAAAAATTGTTTAAACGAGTAATGTAATTTCATTGCCATATCTGAATACGCCCTTACATGAATATGCAAGACATCGGAGGAAAATATGTTAATTACTACAGGGGATACGGACAACCCTGAATTGTTCAAAAGGGCAGCGTCTCTGGCGGAGCATACCGGGTCCTGTTATGTTCCGCGCAGAGGCATGTCACTTGGCAAGCTGGTACAGCGCAGCGGCGGTGAGCAGGATGTCATTGTCGTCATCCAGAACGGGGCTAGGCTGGTTCGTCCTGGTCAGGATCCGCTTACGTTCCATCCGAGCATGGGGTTTATACGTGCCAAGCGTATTCTCAAAGGAGAGCAGGACCCGATGCTGGAGGCAGCCAGGCTGGAGCCTGGCGACACAGTGCTGGACTGTACAGCAGGGCTGGGAACGGATTCCCTGCTGTTCAGCGTAGGTACAGGCCGTGACGGTAAGGTCATCGCTATCGAAAGCTCGGAATCATTATATGCTTTGTTAAAAGAAGGGATGTCGTATTATCGTTCAGGGCTGCAGGCGGTCGATGAGGCATTGTCGCGCATCGAGCTCCACAGATCGGAGCATCTGGATATCCTGCGCGAAATGCCGGACCGCAGCGCGGACGTGATATACTTTGACCCTATGTTCCGTGACCCGATCCTCGATTCCAGCTCGATCAGCCCGCTGCGCATGTTCGCCAATCCGGAAGCCCTCGCTGAGGAAAGTATCCGGGAAGCCTGCCGTGTCGCACGCAAAACGGTAGTGCTCAAGGAAAAACGGGACAGTACAGAGTTTGCAAGACTGGGCTTCACCAAGGTGGAACGCGGCCAGACCAAAACGATATACGGAGTGATTCATGTTGACCGCCTTAACTAAACCCAAGCTGCTCGTCCTGGTCGGACCGACGGCCATTGGCAAGACACGAATGAGCATTGAGCTTGCCCGAGAATTTAATTGTGAAATTATTTCCGGTGACTCCATGCAGGTCTACAGACATATGGACATTGGAACAGCTAAAATCAAACCAGAAGAGATGCAGGGGATCCCGCATCATCTCATAGATATCCACGAGCCGGATTTTCCATTTTCCGTTGCCGCTTTCCAGGAGGAGTGCCGCCGTCTCATTCCGGAAATTACCCAGCGGGGCAAGCTCCCTTTTATCGTTGGCGGTACCGGTTTGTATGTCGAGTCCGTCTGTTACGAATTCCAGTTCTCGGAAGTGGGAGCTGATGATGATTACCGCAGAGAACTGGAGCAGTTTGCTCTTGAACATGGGGCTCAAGCTCTTCATGACCGTCTGCGAACCATTGATCCGACAAGTGCGAACCGCCTTCACCCCAATGATCAACGGCGCGTCATTCGTGCTATGGAGATTTATCATGTGAGCGGGACGACCCTGTCCTCTCAGCTGGCTGCCCAGAAGAAAGAGTCTCCGTACGACTTGTGTCTGATCGGTTTGACAATGGATAGGCAAATGCTATATAACCGTATAGAAGACCGTATTGATGAAATGCTGCAGCAAGGACTTGTTGAAGAAGTGGCTTCCCTGCTGGAACGCGGTGTGAAAACTGAATATATTTCAATGCAAGGTCTGGGCTACAAAGAGATTGCGGCCTATTTGCAGGGTTCGGTGTCCTACGAGGCGTCAGTGGAATGGCTGAAGCGTGACACTCGCAGATATGCCAAGCGTCAGCTGTCCTGGTTCCGGCACATGAAGGATATCCATTGGATCGATGTGACGGATACTGCAAATTTTTCTGACCATTTCACAAAAATCCGTGATCTGGTGGCAGGAAAGTTTTGGACAGACCTTGAATATACTTCAAAACAATCCAAATGATTATTGGGGGTACGGCTAATGAACAAGTCCATTAACATCCAAGATACGTTTCTAAACCAGTTGCGCAAAGAAAATATCCCTGTGACAGTATATCTGGTTAACGGTTTTCAGGTGCGCGGCACCATCAAAGCGTTCGACAATTTTACGATTGTCATCGACAGCGATGGACGTCAGCAAATGATTTACAAACACGCAATCTCCACCTTCACTCCACAGCGTAACGTCTCGCTAATGCAGCAGGAGCCTAGTACGGAATCCTAAAATTATTGAAACTTTCTCATGAATGAGCACGTTTAAGTGTATAGCAATGAGCCGGAGCAACCTTGATCAGGTTGTTCTTTTCATTACGTACAAGAATTGGCAGGCTTAACCAAAGAGAACAGAGAGAGAACCTTACTTCAACATCGAAAGGGAGTCACGGCAATGTCTAACGATTCACTGTCGAGATCTGGCAACCGCAACAATAAGCCGGGCAAAAACAAAGAAAAGCCCGCAGGCAACAAGAAAAAGAAATTAACCGGAAAGCGAGTCGCATGGATTTTATTCTTTACGATCGCGTTTGCTGTGTTCTGCGGCATTGCCGGTTATCTGTTTGTCGTCATTAACGGCGAACGGATGTACCAGGCTAACAAGGATAAAATTACAGTCAACGAAACGTCCAAGGTCTATGACCGCAATGACAAGCTGGTTGGCGAGCTTTCTGTTCAGAAGAGTGATCCGGCTACAGAGGATGAAATTCCGAAACTGCTGAAGGATGCGTTTGTAGCAACGGAGGATAAGCGTTTTTATGAGCACAAAGGTGTGGATTTGTGGTCCATCGGCCGTGCAGCTGTTAAGGACGTCGTTGCACGTTCTGCGGTAGAGGGCGGCAGTACGATTACACAGCAGCTGGCGAAAAACTTATTTCTGACGCGTGACAAGACGTTCTTCCGCAAAGCAACCGAGGTTTCGATTGCGGTAGCGCTGGACCGGAACATGAGCAAGGAAGAAATACTGACGCTTTACCTGAACCGGATCTGGTTCGGCCATTCCTACTACGGTGTCAAAGCCGCTGCAGAAGGGTATTTTGGCGTGTCGGACCTGAAGCAGTTAAAGCTGTGGCAGATTGCTACACTGGCAGCGATTCCGAAAGGGCCGTCCAAATACAATCCGGCCAGTAATCCGAATGATTCCAAGGAGCGGCGCGGGGTTGTTCTGCAGCTGATGTATGAGCAGGGCTATATCACCAAAGCACAGATGGATGAAGCCAAAGCGATCAATTATCAGTATAAGGCGCCTAAGAAGCAGCAGAAGCATCAGGCGTTCATCGACTATGTTATGGATGAGGCGGAGAGCCAATACGGACTCAGTGGAGACGACCTGAACATTGGCGGCTATAAAATTTATACAACGCTGGATGTGCAGGCTCAAACGGCAATGGAGAAAGCTTTTGCAGATGACAGCCTGTTCGAGAAGAGCAAGGACGATCAGCAGGTGCAGGCCTCTATGGTCATCATGGATCATACCAACGGCGGTCTTGTGGCATTAATGGGCGGTCGCGATTATCAGCGCGGCGGTTACAGCCGATTGAACAGCCGCCGTCAGCCAGGCTCTGCTTTCAAACCGATCGTATCCTATGCGCCAGCGCTAGACTCTGGTGAGTTCACGATGGATACACCGCTCAGTAACGAGCGCCAGAGCTTTGGCAAATACAGTCCGCGGAACCTGCATGGTTATTCCAAGACGATCAGTATGACCGACGCAATTACCAAATCGGAGAATATTCCGGCAGTATGGCTGCTGAATCAGATCGGAGTCAAGACAGGGGTCGCCTTTGCCGAGAAGCTCGGCATTAAGCTGGGGCCAGAGGATCAAAGTCTTGCCATTGCACTTGGTGGTCTCAGCCAGGGTACGAACACCCTTGAAATGGCGCAGGCATTTAGCGCTTTTGGCAACGATGGTCAGTTCCAGACCGCGTATTCGATCCGTAGAATTGATGATTCGAACGGTAAAACCCAGTTCGAGCATACCAGCGATCTCAAGCGCGTAATGAAAGAGAAAACAGCCTATGAAATGACGGAAATGATGCAAAATGTTGTGACCAGCGGTACCGGTAAAAAGGCTCAGATTGACTGGCCGGTTGCGGGTAAGACAGGTACAACACAGAGCGGCATTGAAGGCAACAGCTCGAACCGTGACGTCTGGTTTGTAGGCTATACACCGGAATGGACGGGTGCCGTCTGGATGGGATATGACAAGCCGGATAAAGACCACTTGCTGAAACGAAGCAGTTCGTTATCGGCGGCCTTCTTCGCACGGGTTATGCAGGAGGCACTTCAAGGTCATGAGGTGACCGACTTTAAAAAGCCGAAAGGCCTTGAGGAAGATGAACCGGTGAAGGAGCAGCCTCCTCAGGAGGAAGAACCTGCTGCACTGGGTACACCTGGCGGCCTGACCGGATCCTATAGTATGGATACGCAGACCGTATCGCTATCCTGGAATCCTGCTGAAGGCAGCAACGTCTTATACCGGGTCTATCGTAAGGAAAGCTCAGAGAGCTCCTTTACGCCGATTATTGACGGGGTTGCAACGACAGGTGCAGACGATCAGGCGGCAATGGCGGGGTTAACCTATGAATACTACGTCACTGCGTACTCGGGAATCACCGGGGAAGAATCGCAGCCGTCCAATACAGTTTCTGTTACCATTGACGCTGCAGAGGTAACACCTCCGCCTGAACAGCAGGAACCCGTTCCTGGGGATGTAACGACTCCGGAAGATGGAGACGGAACGTACCAAGGAACTGTTCCTCAGGATAACGGGAATAACGGTCTGGGCAACGGTGGGGATAATTCCGGTACACCGAATAGCGGTTCCGGTACGGACACCGGAACAACACCACCTGACAGTGGGAACGGCCAGAACAACGGCAGCGATACCCCGACTGGCGGATCCAGTGACACCAGCGGAGACGATCCAGCCCAAGGCGACACTACTGGACAGCAAGGTATCAGCCAGCCTGTGACGGTACCGGGAACGGTCTCACCGGAAGATGGGACCACGGACAGCGGGACAGGTACGGATGCCGGAAGCGGCAATAGAGGTAATGGTAATGGAAACGGGAACGGAAATGGAAGATAATGAAGGCTTGGACAAAGCTCCTGATCTGATCAGGAGCTTTTTTCATTTTTTATCTTAGGTGTGTGTCCTTATTTTGAAGTGAACCTCAAAAATATGGTAAGCTGTCAGTACTATGTTCGAGAGGATTTTCTTAAATGAAACGTAAATTTGGAGATCGGGCCAACTGGCGGAGAATCACCAATCGTAAATTCGTCTGCCGCTACCTGGACAACGATATGTTTACCGGTTACATCACCCTGTACACGATACTTGGGTTGAAGGAGCCGTTATGGAAAACGTATGGCGGGCACACCTTTTGTATTGCAGATAAGGGTTACTCCTGGCTCCAGTATTATCCGAAGGATGCCAATTATGTCGTAACCGCGATGTTCGATGACCGTGAACAGATTGTAGAGTGGTACATCGATACCTGCAAGCATCAAGGTATTACAGATCAGGGCGTTCCCTGGTTCGATGATCTGTATCTGGATGTCGTGGTGCTGAAGACCGGGGAAGTGTTTTTGCTCGATGAGGATGAGCTGCAGGAGGCGCTCCAGCGCAAGCATATTACCCAGCAGGATGCCGATATGGCTCACACCACCGCGGAAGGTCTGCTGCACAGCATTCGCTCTCACATGTTCCCTTATTTTCAGATGTCGTTGGAGCATCGTGCCGAGTGGTTTCACAATGGGGATTTCAGGAGAAAAGGATGATGATTAAGAGGAAAGTCCACCGGAAGAGATGGTGGCTGCGACTGGTCGCTGCCATTATGGTAATCGGACTTCTATGGCTTGGCTCGGTGCTGTGGCGAATGAATACGATGACAGATAAAGTACCGCCTCAGCCAGTAGATGTGGGTATTGTGCTTGGAGCTTCGATGTGGGGAGATCAGCCGAGTCCGGGGTTAAGGGAACGTCTCGACAAAGCTATTGAACTTTATCAAGATGGCCAATTCAAGCTTCTGATTGTGACAGGCGGCCTCGATAAACCGGGTTACCGTCTTACTGAAGCTGAAGGAATGCAGCGCTACCTGGTAGATCATGGTATCCCGGCGTCATCTATATGGTTGGAGAACGAAGCGACCAGCACTTATGAAAATTTGCTCTACAGCCAAAGGATCATGCGTAAGTACCATTTGAAAACTGCAGATATTATTACCCATGACTTTCATGGTATGCGAGCGTTGGAAATTGCACGTTTTCTGGATTATGACCAGCCGGGATTATTTCTGACCGAAACTAAAGTACTGCCTGTCTTACAGCGTCAGTCCCGTGAGGTCCTGGCCTATGGAAAGTGGAAGCTGGAGAAGTGGATGATTAACCTCGGTCTGCGGCCGGACGTCTAGGCGGATGCCGGATGAAACAGTATCCGTTTTTGCAGCTGTCTTGGTTGGTTCTAGTGAGTGAGTCTCTTGGATCTAACAGCGTGGAAATCTGCTAATAAGGCGTGACCCGCTAGAATACATTGGATACATGGAGTCAGTCCCAATTCAAGTTGAGGTGATTAATGCATGAACGGGCGAGTAATGGCTGCCGGTAACGGACCGGAAGGCCGGCCATCCAGACAGATTAATGTAGTGTTGCGCAGCCACGAACCGAATCACTCCGTCCATTCAAAGGCCGGAGAGGCGACGGCCAAGGAAGCGGAGCCCCAGGTTCATGCCAAGCAGCTTCCACAGCATGCCATGTACCAGGATATCCAGAGGGAGCTTGATCAGTTGGTAGGCCTGGATAACATCAAGGATCTGGTTTTTGAAATCTATGCCTTTCTTCAGATTGCTCAAATGCGCTCGGAGGCAGGGCTGATCAGTAACGCTCATGTCTATCATATGATTTTCAAAGGCAATCCGGGAACCGGTAAAACAACGGTCGCCCGCATTATTTCCAATATGTTCCAAAAACTTGGCGTGCTGAGCAAGGGGCATCTGATTGAAGTGGAGCGCGCTGACCTCGTAGGCGAATATATCGGCCATACCGCGCAGAAGACGAGGGATTTGGTGAAAAAGGCTTTAGGCGGTATTCTGTTCATTGATGAGGCCTACAGTCTGGCCCGCGGCGGCGAGAAAGACTTCGGTAAGGAAGCTGTGGATACACTGGTAAAAGCTATGGAGGATCACAAAAATCAGTTCATATTAATTTTAGCGGGCTATTCGGATGAAATGGATTTTTTTATGCGCACCAATCCCGGACTGCCTTCCCGCTTTCCCATCCAGATGGATTTTCCAGACTATACGGTAGACCAGTTGATTCAGATTTCTGAGTTGATGGCCAAAGAACGTGACTATACGCTGATGCCGCAGACGATTGTGAAGCTGAAGCAGCATTTGCTGCTGGAAAAGGAGCATAGCTGCCATTCTTTTAGCAATGCCCGTTATGTACGGAATGTGGTGGAGAAATCAATCCGGCATCAGGCTGTTAGACTCTTGAATCAATACACACAGGGAAATCCGGGTAAACTGGAATTGATGACCCTGCGAACGGAAGATCTGCGATTTGACAATAAGTAGCAGGTCATGATATTTTCGAGCCGTACACATAGCTGACATCAAACATACTTTTACAGTCAGCTGGATGATAACAGACACTAAAGGAGATACAATCATGGCCAATGGCATCACATATAATACCGATACGGATCTTCAGGACAAAGCAGTTCTGGTCAGTCTGATTACAGATGATGTCAAGAAGACGGGGATTGATCCGGAGTATTCCCTGCAGGAACTCGTTAAGCTTGCCGAAACGGCAGGCTCCGAGGTCCTTAGTGTGCTTACTCAAAATAGGGAAACCCGGGATACGAAATGGTTTATAGGCAAAGGTAAAGTAGAAGAACTTCGTGCAATTGCTGAAGAATTGGGGGCCAACACGGCCATATTTGACCAGGAACTGTCGGGCGCTCAGGTACGAAACCTGGAAGAAGCGCTGGATTTGAAGATTATTGACCGTACCCAGCTGATTCTGGATATATTCGCCCAGCGTGCCAAAACACGCGAAGGTATTATCCAGGTTGAGCTGGCACAGCTCTCCTACCTGCTGCCGCGGTTATCAGGGCATGGTAAAAATCTGTCCCGGCTTGGCGGCGGGATTGGTACACGCGGTCCGGGTGAGAGCAAGCTTGAGACTGACCGCCGTCACATTCGTGACCGGATCAGTGACCTGAAGCGTCAGCTTGAAGAAGTGACCCGGCACCGGAAATTGCACCGTGAACGCCGCAAGAAGAGCGGCATCGTCCAGGTTGCCTTGGTCGGCTATACGAATGCAGGCAAATCCACGCTGCTCAAACAGCTGACAGATGCCGACGTCTATATCGAAAACCAGCTGTTTGCAACACTCGATCCTACTTCCCGTACGATGGAGCTGCCAAGCGGCAAGGAAATCGTGCTGACCGATACGGTTGGTTTTATCCAGAACCTGCCCCACGACCTGATCGCAGCTTTCCGTGCTACCTTGGAGGAGGTAAATGAGTCCGATCTTATTCTTCACGTTGTGGATGCATCGTCTGATATGCGGGAAGATCAAATGAAGGTGGTACAGCAGATTCTTCAAGAGCTGGGTGCTGCAGACAAGCCTCAGATTGTTCTTTTCAACAAGAAAGACGCTTGCTCACCGGAGCAGTTGGAAATGCTTCCATCCGGCTCGGGATATCAGAAGATCAGTGCTTATAACGCTGAAGATCAGCAGCGGATTCGTGAAATTATACAGGAAGAGCTGACGGGGGACACACTCGTATTCCGTATACCTGCTTCCCGTGGAGATCTTACATCCGTTGTCTATGCTGTGGGAGATGTGGTGAGTACAGATTACGACGGCAGTGACGTGCTGTATGAAGTGCATTTGCAGAAGGGTGAGTATGAGAAATTAGCCTATCAGCTTGAGGATTATATTGAGCGTGAGGGGCAGATTGAAGACTAACAGGTACACATTTAACCACAAGCAAGCTTGAGGCATGACAGGGAGCGTATATAGAAATGATGTTGTTTGATCAAGAAATTACGGAAATTAAGAATAAAGCAGAGGAACTCATTCAAGGCCAGCTTAAAAAAATGGATGATATTGTTGATCACAATCAGTGGAAAGTCATTCAGGCGTTTCAGCGCCACCAGGTTAGCGATTTTCATTTTTCGGGATCGACCGGCTATGCCTATAATGACCGGGGGCGCGAAGTGTTGGACGAGGTATATGCGGAAGTATTCGGTGCGGAAGCGGCATTGGTACGACCGCATTTTGCTTCAGGCACCCATACGATTTCAACGGCATTGTTCGGTGTTCTCCGTCCAGGAGATGAGCTTCTCTATATTACTGGAAGACCCTATGATACCCTTCACAAAGTGATTGGCCATCAAGGGGATGGAACGGGTTCACTGGCTGATTTCGGCATTACTTATCAGGAGACAGCATTAACCAGCGAGGGCCTAGTAGACTGGGATGCTGTTGTTTCGGCTGTAGGTCCTGCAACCAAGGTCATCGGTATTCAGCGTTCCCGGGGCTACGATTGGCGCTCGTCATTTACCGTTACGCAGATTGCGGAAATGGTCTCGAGAGTAAAGGCGGTCAAGCCGGACGTGATCGTATTTGTAGACAACTGTTATGGTGAATTTACCGAAACGATCGAGCCCACTGAAGTGGGAGCAGACCTGATGGCAGGATCGCTGATTAAAAACCCGGGTGGAGGCATTGCGGAAACCGGGGGGTACATCTGCGGGAAACGTGACTATGTCGATTTGGCTGCTTATCGCCTTACCGCACCAGGAATCGGCGGAGAAGTGGGTGCTATGCTCGGGACGACCCGCGGGATTTATCAGGGATTATTTCTGGCACCGACGTTGGTGGGACAAGCGATCAAAGGGAGTATTTTTGCTGCGGCTGTATTTGAACAGATTGGATTTGAGACCAAGCCGGCTTGGCATGAGCCAAGAACAGATCTAATTCAAGCTGTATCCTTCAGCGGTCCTGAACACCTGATTGCTTTTGTGCAGGGAATACAGCGCGCTGCTGCTGTGGACAGTCATGTTACGCCGGAACCATGGGACATGCCGGGGTATGAGCATCCCGTAATTATGGCGGCAGGTACTTTCATTCAGGGTGGAAGCCTGGAATTATCAGCGGATGCACCCATACGGGAACCTTACATCGGGTACATGCAGGGCGGTTTAACCTATTCTCATGTCAAATTCGGGGTATTGATGGCGCTTCAAACCTTGAAGGAACGAAATTTACTGTGAGTTTACCTAACATATCATTGACACTTTGTATCAGGAAAATGTACAATGAGGTGAAGAATAGATCACTGGAAGGTTGATGAATGATGGGTGACGAAATTCGCAGAAATATGGCCTTATTTCCTATAGGTATCGTTATGAAGCTGACGGATCTGTCTGCACGGCAAATTCGTTATTATGAGCAGCACAACTTGATCGTGCCGGCACGTACGTCCGGGAACCAGCGTTTGTTCTCCTTTAATGACGTAGAGCGGCTGCTAGAGATCAAAGCCCTGATTGAGAAAGGCGTTAACATTGCCGGTATCAAGCAGGTGATGAACCCGGTCTCCAAGGAGTCGGAAGAAGCAACTGTAATTACGGCCGATACGGAAGTGAAACGCAGAGAGCTGTCCGATTCCCAATTGCATCGTCTTCTGAAGCAGCAGCTGGTGTCGGGCAAACGGCCAGGTCAGGTATCCCTGATTCAGGGCGAGCTGTCCCGTTTTTTTAATAAATAATAAAAGATAGATGAAAAGGAGAGGGTAATATGAGTTATACCAAAGAAGATATTCTCCGCATTGCCAAAGAGGAAAACGTTCGTTTTATCCGCCTTCAGTTCACGGATCTGCTGGGTACGATCAAAAACGTTGAGATTCCTGTAAGCCAGCTGGAGAAAGCGTTGGATAACAAAATGATGTTCGACGGATCTTCCATTGAAGGCTATGTTCGTATCGAAGAATCTGACATGTACCTGTACCCTGATCTCGATACGTGGGTTGTATTCCCGTGGGTAACTACGAATCGTGTCGCGCGTCTAATTTGTGATGTCTATATGCCTGATGGCACACCATTCGCAGGTGATCCGCGCGGCATTCTGAAGAAGATGCTGAGTGAAGCGGAAGAGATGGGTTACAGCGCAATGAACGTGGGGCCGGAACCGGAGTTTTTCCTGTTCAAAACCGACGAAAAGGGCAACCCGACCAATGAACTGAATGACCAGGGCGGTTATTTTGACCTTGCGCCAACAGACCTTGGTGAGAACTGCCGTCGTGAAATCGTATTGACTCTTGAAGAAATGGGCTTTGAAATCGAAGCTTCCCACCATGAGGTAGCTCCGGGTCAGCATGAGATTGATTTCAAATATACGGATGCTCTGAATGCTGCGGATCAGATCCAAACCTTCAAGCTGGTCGTTAAAACGATTGCCCGTCAGCATGGGCTGCATGCGACCTTTATGCCAAAACCTCTGTTCGGGGTGAACGGCTCTGGCATGCACTGTCACCAATCACTGTTCAAAGGCAGCGAGAACGCGTTCTACGATGAGAGCGACGAGCTTGGACTGAGTGAGACCGCCCGTTATTACATGGCAGGTATTCTTAAACATGCGCGTGCTATGGCGGCTATCACCAATCCGACGGTCAACTCCTACAAACGTCTCGTTCCAGGTTATGAGGCACCTTGTTATGTGGCATGGTCTGCAAGTAACCGCAGTCCGATGATCCGGATCCCGGCTTCCCGCGGATTGAGCACTCGTGTTGAAGTTCGTAACCCGGACCCTGCAGCTAACCCATATCTTGCATTGGCTGTAATGCTGAAGGCAGGTCTGGACGGTATCAAGTGTGAGCTGACACTGCCGGCGCCAATCGACCGTAATATCTACATTATGTCGGAAGAAGAGCGGGTAGAAGAAGGAATTCCGAATCTGCCATCTGATCTGAAAGAAGCACTGAGCGAGCTGCTTCGCAGTGAAGTCATTACCGAAGCACTCGGCGATCACGCATTGGCTTATTTCTATGAACTGAAAGAGATCGAGTGGGACATGTATAGAACACAAGTTCACCAATGGGAACGCGATCAATATATGACGCTTTATTAAAATTATCACTAAGCGGGGAATCCCTTGGGGCGCAAGCTCTAAGGGGTTTTTCTTTTTGTGGGCATTTCTGGGGAATTAGTTATTCAGGGCGATTTGCCCCCAAAATGCCCCCAAAGTTTCTTACATACCTTTAAAGGCTGACAGAAAAAAAGCCGCTATAAAGCGGCTCCATCTCACAGTAGTTCATCGGCCATTCGTATTGGAGGCCCAGACGGGACCTTTGCCTGAAGAATAAAGAACTACATTTCCGTCGTCCTGGACAACCAGCGAGTCTCCAATGAGTCCTGCTGGCACATTACCCTGGTAATGAGCATTGCTCCATCCCTGAGTATCTGCCCGCCAAAATGTAAAATCTTTGAATTGATCTGTTACACGAAGCAGCCCGGCAGAAAGTGTTAACAGCTGCGGTGATCTTCTGGTTGTATAGCCGGTGATAGGATCGCGCCATACATATGCTGCTCCATTTGTGCTTGTAGACCAGATCGGGTTCCCGGCATCTTTATAAAGTACGAGATTGCCGTCCGTCTGCATCACCAAATTAAACCGGCCGTTATTAGATGAAAGCATCTGGCCTTGTGATAGCGATTCACCGATGGAAAGAGAGTTCTTCGCAAAAGCGGCCGACACAACGGAGAGCTGAAGCATGAATACCGCAAGCAGAATAAAAACCGTTTTTTTGGCAGTTTTTTTCATAGATTTGGCTCCTTCTCGATCATAGATTTAAATTCTAATAGAATATAACACATAATTATATAAAAAGTAATATAATTCCATGGTTATTATTGTAAAATATTTATCAATTATGAAGAATTGATAGAGCGTATTTGTAATTTACTGTGAGTGGATGTACAGCGCTGATATCCATAGCCACTCAGGTATAGTCATTAACTATCGCCCAATATACATCTTTGGTAGAACGGTATATCTACCCTAATATGCTATATTGGACTCAACATCAAGAAATGAGGAGATTAATCGATGACTATACAAATTAAACCTAAAAGAAGAACAGTTACCCCTTACCGATACGATATTGTTGGCAGCTTCTTGCGTTCCCAGGTATTAAAAGAAGCCAGACTTCGCTGCCACAATGGTGAAATAAACGCTGAACAGCTGCGCGAGATCGAGAACGCGGAAATCGTCAAACTTGTACAAAAGCAAAAAAAGGTTGGGCTGCAAGCAGTGACGGATGGTGAATTCCGCCGTTCCTGGTGGCATCTGGACTTTTTCTGGGGTTTAGATGGCGTTGAACGGACGATTCTTGACCGTGGTTATCAGTTTAACGGAGCAGAGTCCCGGCCTGAAACAGCACGCCTTTCCGGCAAGATTACTTTCAGCAGTCATCCTTTTGTTTCTCATTTTGCCTTTTTAAAAGAAGCAGCAGGTGGGAATGTAGTGGCCCGCCAATCGATCCCTGCAGCTGCGCAATTCCTGTTTGAGCTGGACCGGGCAGAAAATCAGGAAAGTACCAAAGCGATCTATCCGGAGCGGCAGGAGCTTGTCAGAGACATTGCAATCGCTTATAAAGGGTTTATAGAAGCCTTGTATGATGCAGGATGCCGCAGCCTTCAAATGGATGATTGCACATGGGGAGCATTGTGCGATAAACAGTTCATGACCCTAATGGAGCAGGCGGGAGTGAATATAGAAGAATATGCCAATGAACTGGCAAAATTAAATGAGGAGGTAGTATCTGGTCTGCCTGATGATCTTGTAGTTACCACACATGTGTGCCGAGGGAATTACGTTTCGACTTATGCCGGTGTTGGCGGGGGATACGAGCCGATCGCGGAGACACTTTTGAGCATCGATAATTACTCGGGATATTATCTAGAGTTCGACACGGACCGAGCAGGTGATTTCAAGCCGCTTCGCTTTCTGAAGGACAATCAGCAGGTGGTGCTGGGCCTGTTCTCTTCCAAACTTGGTGAGCTAGAGAACAAAGAAGATATTCTGAAACGTATTGAGGAGGCAAAACAATACGTTGACCTGAATCGAATCTGTTTAAGCCCGCAATGCGGCTTCGCTTCTACAGAAGAAGGGAACCATCTGACAGAGGAGCAGCAATGGAGAAAGCTAGCTTTTATAAAGGAAATAGCCGAAGAAATTTGGGAGTAGCTACACATTAATCGTAAACATAGAGGCGAAAAGCTGCACGGGTAATGTATCTGTGCGGCTTTTTGTTGTGCCAGGTGAGGCACTATCAAATTTTCATTTTAGATAATTAACAATGAATCGTGTTAACAAAAATGGATAGGGCATCAGCGATAGCGCTGACATCCTATCCATTCTTAAGATGAAAATTAATGGAAGTCCCGGAAGAGGCCGACAACTTTGCCCAAAATGGTTACGTGAGTAAGACGAAGAGGTTCATAGGTCGGATTCTCTGGCTGAAGACGAATGTGGTCTTTCTCCTTGTAAAAGGTCTTGACAGTTGCTTCATCTTCCTCCGTCATCGCTACAACGATATCACCATTGTTGGCTGTCTGTTGTTGGCGAACAATAACATAATCACCGTTATTAATACCAGCCTCAATCATACTGTCACCCACAACCGACAGCATGAACACCTTGTCCTCTCCAACATACTGCTGCGGAAGTGGGAAGTAATCTTCAATATTCTCCGTCGCTGTAATCGGAACACCCGCAGTGACTTTGCCGACAACGGGAACACGTGCTACCGTGTGGCTGAACATAACTGCGTGTTCGGACTCTTCCTGCCCAAGCAGTTCGATGGCTCGCGGCTTGGTTGGATCCCGGCGGATCAGGCCTTTCTTCTCCAGGCGGTCCAAATGACCGTGTACCGTGGAGCTGGAAGCAAGTCCGACGGCTTCGCCAATCTCACGTACAGACGGCGGATAGCCCTTCAGGCGCACTTCATTGCGAATAAAGTCCAGAATGGCTGCTTGCCGGCTGGATATTTTGGACATACCTATCAACCCCATTTAGTAACGTTTGGGAAAATTATATCACAGAACCCCCGTTCGTACAAACATAAGTTCTAACTTTTGCTGCTGGAATTATCGAAAACAGGTATTTTGTTAATCACATTAATAGTTCACATCATATACAGCTTGTTAGCAATATAAGAGGAAGAAAACGCATTATTAATGGAAGAAGAGATGATTTTAGCTGAAGAGGCCGCCAAACAAATCGAACAATTGTTCTCAAAAACAGTTGAACGAAACGTGTGTTCGTGTTATATTGATCTCAGATCAGAACAAGAACAAATGTTTGGAGGTTGCTTATATGCTGAAATACAGTACATATCAAAGTATTTATAATAAGAATGAAACTTCGACACAAAGTGAACCTAAAAAAATGGTAAGCCTGAAATCGAACGGATCGTTATGCCTTAAAATTATTGCTCTGCTCATCGTTGTAGGAATTACGTGCAGTGGAGTAATCAAAGCGTTCGCAGGAAGTGCTGAACCGGTCGGATCAGGTCAGCAGATTGTCGTAGAGCAGGGTGATACGTTATGGGAAATTGCAGTAAGCCATAAACCGAAGACTATGGATACACGGGTGTATATTGAAGCTATTAAAATGGCCAGCGGTATGACAGACAGCAGTATTGAAACCGGCCAGATCCTGGTATTGCCTGAACTTTAAGCAGTATTGCATCATTCTGCAATCAATTAGAGTGGGCAGGTGGATTATCGGTTATGAGATTTGAATCTAATTGCTGTTTACTTATAATATGCTTGTAATCTAACGACCATGGCAGAGAGACCTGACCTTGGTTTTTCTTTTTCTTTATTTTTTTATTGTAGTTATTCTCCTAAAATCTCGATCCATCGCGGCAGCTGCTTCCCTTGTCTTGACAAGCTTTGACGATCATGTCAAAGTTAATGTACTCAATGATATAATGGGAGGAACACGATTTGGATATTGACAGCCTGGTAGAACGAATTAATGAACTGGCACGCAAAGCCAAAAATGAAGGATTGACTGAAGAAGAACTGGTAGAGCGCGGGAAACTGCGCGAAATTTACCTGGGCAATATCCGCCGTAACTTCCGTCAACAGCTGGATTCTATTGAGATTGTCGATGATGATCAATCATCTAATGAGTCTGGACCAAAACATTAAACCAAGCCGAATGTCATAAGGATATGTACCTTATGGCCGGCTTTTTTTCTAGGGAAGCTTGTGAAAACGTGAACATATGTTCCGGATTACATAATGCTTGCCCTGGCAGCAGCAAGAACAGCTTAACGTATTTTGCAGTATGGGAGTCTTTTGCAGTATGGGAGTCGTTTCAGGCTAATTTATGAAGTAGAGGGGAATTTTCATGGCACGTTCTTTTGAACGAAAAGTACGAAAAAATACGAATCAGCTGAATCAGCAGCGCAAAAAGCAGGGATTAAAAACGCTTGGCAATAACAGTGAGAGTGCTGACTTGTTTAGGGGTAGAAGCATTACCGCCCCCGCCCTGCTGGCATTCCTAGCCGTGTTCTACCTGCTTTTATCCTTGTTCGTAACCAAAGCGGGAATGAAACCAATGGACTGGTTTGTATTCGTGCTCTATTTGCTGCTCGGGGTCATTTTCTATTTCCGCCGTCCTTACCTTAAGGTAGGCAAGAAGACGGTATATACCCTTAAAAGTGGACGTGAACGCTCGATGAGCGCAGACATGATCAAGAGCATCAAGGTACAGCGCGGCTACATCTTTATCGAGAGTGAAGGCAAAAAGTCAAACTGGGGATTCAGCCGCACATTGAACCGTTACGATATTTCAGCAATGTCAGAGCGCCTGGAGAAATTCGCCAAGGAGAATCAGATTCCTTTTGAGCGTGAAGAAAAGTAAAACATATAGGTTTAGTTAATCTTTGTGATAAGTCTGCCCTCAGCATAGCAGCGTTCAGTTCAGAAGCCGTTAATTAAGTGAGACCACACATTTTCTTATTGAGTGAGGAGAGATGGCCGTTATGACGATTCAAGCTGTACTTTTCGATCTGGATGATACACTTTTATGGGATGAACGCAGTGTAGAAGAAGCATTCGCCGCTACCTGCCAGACAGCTTTTATCGAGACAGGTATTGATCCGGCCAGGCTGGAAGATGCAGTCCGCCGCGAAGCACGGGATTTATATGAATCCTATGAGACTTATCCGTTCACTAAAATGATTGGCATTAATCCGTTTGAGGGCTTGTGGTCTAACTTTACAGCCGGGCACCAGCCGGAATTCCGTGAATTGGAACAGCTCGCTCCTATATACCGTCAGGAGTCCTGGCGTAGGGGACTAGAGCGAGTTGGAATCCAGAATGCTGAGCTCGCCAGCCGATTGGCTGAACGATTTGCTATAGAGCGCCGTGAGCGTCCGCATGTCTATGAAGAAACATTTGAAGTGTTAAAAGAACTCAAAAAAGACTACAAACTGCTGCTGTTAACGAATGGCTGTCCGGCCCTGCAGAAAGAGAAGCTGGACGGTGTTCCGGATTTAGAGCCGTATTTTGACCATGTTGTTATCTCAGGCACCTTCGGCAAAGGGAAGCCAGATCCTTCAATTTTCGCACATGCCCTGGAACTGCTTAATGTTGCCCCGCAGGAAGCTGTCATGGTAGGTGACAAGTTATCGACCGATATTAAGGGTGCTCTGGCATCAGGTATTCACGCCATTTGGGTTAACCGCAACAGCCGCGAACTGGATGGTTCCATCCAGCCCGACTCTCATATCAAACATTTATCTGAAATTACCGGTATTATTGATTCCATTGCCTGATCACATCGACAGCCGCCTAGCCTTTAAGGTTAGGCGGTTTTGTTATGGGAAAACATATAACTCACTATAGCTAAAGCCTATAGCCAAGGCCTGAAAAAGCATTCTTCCACAATGAAAAGGTTTCTGATACACTAAGATTTAACGTTTTACGGGAGGGATAACACATTGAATAGGCCTAGCATGGAGATTGCAATGCAGCAACGAATTTTGATCCTCGATGGTGCCATGGGGACGATGATTCAGCAGGAGAACTTGACTCCCGACGATTTTGGCGGAGAAGATTTGGATGGATGCAACGAGATTCTGGTCTTAACTCGCCCGGAATTAATTCGTACCATTCACGAGAAATATTTGGAGGCAGGGGCAGACCTGATCGAGACTAACACGTTTGGAGCAACATCGGTCGTTCTGGCTGAATACGATATTGCTGGCAAAGCACGTGAAGTTAATCTTGCAGCCGCGCGTCTGGCTCGGGATGCGGTTGAGAAATACAGTACGGCTGAACATCCGCGTTATGTTGTTGGTGCAATGGGTCCTACGACGAAAACTCTGTCGGTTACCGGCGGAGTAACTTTTGCCGAACTGGTGGAAAGTTATGAAGAACAAGCACTGGCGCTCATTGAGGGTGGTGTTGATCTGCTGCTGCTTGAGACTTCTCAGGATACTTTGAATGTAAAAGCGGGCAGTATTGGTATCAGCCAAGCATATGAGAAGAGCGGTGTGAAGCTTCCATTAATGATTTCCGGCACGATTGAACCAATGGGAACTACGCTGGCAGGTCAAAATATTGAATCTTTCTATATTTCTCTTGAACATCTTAATCCGATCTCCATTGGATTGAACTGTGCCACGGGACCAGAGTTTATGCGTGATCATATCCGGTCTCTGTCCACAATATCCAAGGCTGCGATCAGCTGTTATCCTAACGCCGGTCTGCCCGATGAGAACGGGCATTATCATGAATCTCCGGAATCTCTGGCGCAAAAGCTGGGTGCTTTTGCACAGCAGGGCTGGTTGAACATTGCCGGGGGCTGCTGCGGAACAACACCTGAGCATATCCGTGCTATGGCAGAAACGATGAGTCAGTATAAGCCTAGAGAAGTAGCGGGTACCCACGCGCCGGCTTTATCAGGGATTGAACCCGTATATATTGAACAAGAGAATCGCCCTTATATGGTTGGAGAGCGTACTAACGTATTGGGCTCACGTAAGTTTAAACGCCTGATCGTAGAAGGTAAATACGAAGAAGCTTCTGAGATAGCCCGTGCTCAGGTCAAGAACGGCGCTCATGTTATTGACGTCTGTGTTCAGGACCCGGACCGTGAAGAGACCGAGGATATGGAAAAGTTTCTGGAGCTTGTGGTGAAGAAGGTCAAAGTACCTCTGATGATAGATACAACGGATGCCAAAGTTATTGATAGGGCCCTCCAGTATTCCCAGGGCAAAGCGATCATTAACTCCATTAACCTTGAAGATGGCGAAGAGAAGTTTGAGCAGGTTGTACCGCTAATCCATAAATATGGAGCAGCTGTTGTCGTAGGGACGATTGACGAGACCGGACAAGCCATCAGCAGAGAAGGCAAGCTCGAAGTAGCCACAAGATCCTACGATCTCCTTGTGAACAAGTATGGATTAAAAGCAGAAGATATCATTTTTGATACACTGGTATTCCCGGTAGGCACAGGGGATGAACAGTATATTGGTTCTGCCAAGGAAACCATCGAAGGTATACGACTCATCAAGCAGGCAATGCCGGAATGTCATACGATTCTGGGAATTAGCAACGTGTCCTTCGGCCTGCCTGAAGCCGGGCGTGAAGTATTGAATTCGGTCTTCCTGTATGAATGTACTAAGGCCGGCCTGGACTACGCAATCGTCAATACGGAGAAACTTGAACGGTATGCTTCCATTCCTGCAGAAGAGCGCAGACTGGCTGAACAGCTGATTTATGAAACGAATGATGAAACGCTCGCAGCTTTTGTAGCGGCATTCAGAAACAAAAAGGTAGAGAAAAAAGAAATCATCTCGAACCTGAGTCTGGAAGAGCGCCTTGCATCTTATGTAGTTGAAGGCACGAAAGAAGGGTTGATCCCGGATCTGGAGCTGGCTTTGGCCCAATATGGTCCTCTTGAAATTATCAACGGTCCGTTGATGAAAGGGATGGAAGAGGTCGGCAGGCTGTTTAACAACAACGAACTTATTGTGGCCGAGGTTCTTCAGAGCGCTGAAGTGATGAAGGCTTCTGTAGCTTATCTGGAACCCTTTATGGAGAAGAACGAGAGCGCGGTTAAAGGTAAAATTATGCTGGCAACCGTGAAGGGTGATGTTCACGATATCGGTAAAAACCTGGTCGAAATCATCCTCAGCAATAATGGTTACCAGATCGTTAATTTGGGTATAAAAGTACCACCAGAAAAGATTATTGAAGCTTACCGGGAACAAAAAGTCGATGCGATCGGTCTCTCTGGTCTGCTGGTTAAATCAGCACAGCAGATGGTGCTGACTGCTCAGGATCTGCGCACAGCCGGTATAGACGTTCCAATTATGGTAGGTGGTGCTGCTCTTACCCGCAAATTCACCAAAAACAGGATCCGGCCGGAATATAACGGGATGGTCGTATACGCGAAGGACGCCATGGATGGACTGGATATTGCTAATAAGCTGATGGATCCAGCCTCAAGACAAAAGATGCAGCAGGACATGGTTGCCGAAGCGGAAGCAGAAGGCGGCGTTGCCACAGAGGTGCGTGTACTCCCTGAGCTTACGCGCGTGGAACGATCCAATATCGCAACAGATGTTCCGGTATATCAGCCTCCTGACCTGGAGCGCCATGTTCTGCGCAGTTATCCTATTAACCATATTATTCCATATGTAAATATGCAGATGCTGCTGGGCCACCACCTAGGACTCAGAGGTTCTGTAGAACAGCTGCTCGCGTCAGGAGATGCCAAAGCGACGGCACTTAAGGAAACGGTTGACCAGATTTTTAAGGAAGCGGTGGATGAAGGGATTATCCAGGCTCACGCGATGTATCGCTTCTTCCCGGCACAAGGACGTGGCAACGATATTCTAGTATATGATCCAGAGGATCATTCCAAGATACTTCATACGTTCACCTTCCCGCGCCAGCAGGTTGAGCCATTCCTTTGCCTCGCTGATTTCCTTAAACCTGTCGAATCCGGTATAATGGATTATGTTGGGTTCATGGTAGTAACGGCAGGTCACGGTGTACAGAAGTTGTCTGCACAGTGGAAGGACCAGGGTGACTATCTGCGTTCACATGTGCTGCAAGCAGTGGCTTTGGAGACTGCAGAAGGTCTGGCCGAGCGTGTTCATCATATGATGCGCGACAGCTGGGGATTCCCGGACCCTCACGAGATGACCATGAAACAGCGTCACGGTGCCCGCTACCAGGGTATTCGCGTATCATTCGGATATCCGGCTTGTCCGGATCTGGAGGATCAGGCGCCGCTCTTCAAGCTGATGAAGCCTGAAGATATTGGCGTTGAGCTGACCGAGGGTTTTATGATGGAGCCGGAAGCTTCGGTCTCCGCAATGGTGTTCAGTCATCCTCAGGCCAAATACTTTAATGTAGACAAGGCTTAAGCCCTTGAAACTGAACAACATCAATTCGATATACATGCTCTGCCGAGCGGATCGGCGATGATGTAATTACCGCAAATGTAATTTCACCACCCTCCGATTGATCGGAGGTTTTTTGCTGGTTGGAAGAAAGAAGGTGGGTTTATGGAACTGTATTTTTTAGGCACTAACGCTGGTGTCCCTTCCCTGCAGCGTAATGTAACGGCTATAGCCTTAAGGATACTGGAAGAGCGGCGAAGTATGTGGCTGTTTGACTGCGGTGAAGGAACACAGCATCAAATCCTTAAATCTCCCTTGAAGCTGAGCAAGCTGGAAAAGGTATTCATTACCCACCTGCATGGTGACCACTTGTTTGGTCTGCCCGGGCTGCTCTCCAGCAGAGCTTACCAAGGAGGGACGACCCCTCTGGAGCTGTACGGACCGAAAGGGATTAAAGCTTTTATCGAGATGTCGCTTGAATTAAGTCAGTCCAGAATCAACTACGACTTAAAGGTCATCGAGCATGATGGCGGTATAATATTTGAAGATGATCAATTTGTCGTGGAATCGGCACTGCTGGATCACCGTATTGATAGTTACGGCTACCGGATAACCGAGAAAGACCGTCCCGGTAAACTGGACCTGGAGCAGTTGAAACAGCATGGAGTTAAACCCGGACCTATTTATGGCAAGTTAAAACGCGGTGAAGCCGTAGAACTCGGAGACGGGCTCGTGCTTCATCCTCATCAGGTGCTGGGTAGCCCGAAGAAGGGGAGAATTGTTACCATCCTTGGTGACACCCGTCCCGCTCCTAATGTAGTGCCGCTTGCACGTGGCGCAGACGTACTGGTTCACGAAGCAACTTTTCTTCACGAACTTGTGGACACGGCCTATGAATATCACCACAGTACGGCCGTTCAGGCTGCCGAAGCTGCCAAGCAAGCTGGTGTCGGACAACTGATTATGACTCATTTCAGCTCCCGGTACAAAGATCTGGATGAGCTGACTCCACTCTTGGAAGAGGCAAGAGGAATTTTTCCGGCTTCCTTCGTGGCTGAAGAGCATAAACTTTATCCTGTTGTCGAGAAGCAGGGCTAACGCAGAGCATAAGGAAGCTGTCTATTTGAGCGGAGACCGGAGGTGTTAACCTCCGGTTCTTTGCTCTGGAGCAGCGAAATCAGATAGGGAAATATACGGATAGAGCGTTCTATTTCCCAGGTAAGCGCATGAATTGACATGCGGGAGCAGATGACGATTAAAATTGACCCCCTTCGATAAGGTTCGACGAAAAGGATGGGGAGTCAAATATCAATTTGAATAGACGTTATGGAATCAAATTATGTAAAATAAATAAATATGCCGTATATAACATTTTATGATTAACATTTTCTTTCATCGAATGAATGATTAATGGCATGAAAGATTTTGGATGGAAAGGCGTGTTTACATGAAAGGGTTATTAATTGATCTGGATGGCACCATTTATCACGGGAAATCCATCATTTCAGGCGCAGATCTTTTGATACAGGAATTAAGGCGCCAAGGAATTCCGTATCTTTATGTCACTAATAACGCTTCGAGAACTCCGGCTTCTGTAGCTGAGCATCTGCGCTCGCTAGGAATTGAAGCTGATGCTCATGAAGTGTGCACGTCTGCGCTTGCTTCTGCCGAATATATTGCTTCAGAGATCTCCGATGGCAAAGTGTATTGTATCGGAGAAGCAGGGCTGCGGGAAGCGCTTGCTGATAAGGGACTTTTGTTAGTTGAAGATGAACAGGCTGATATTGTTGTTCAAGGGATTGACCGGTCTTTTACATACGACAAGCTGGCGGGAGCTGTTAGCCAAATACTAGGCGGGGCCCGTTTCGTAATGACCAATCCGGATTTACTGCTGCCGACCGACAGCGGTTTTATTCCAGGAGCGGGTAGCATTGGAGCTTCGATACAGGCTGCAACAAGTGTACAACCGATTATCATCGGCAAACCCTCTGGCATTCTCATGGATTATGCCCTCGACCGGATGGGGATTCAAGCGGATGAAGCCCTTGTGATCGGCGATAATATGCGTACGGATATTGCCGCCGGGGTGGCTGCTGGCTGCCGCACCGCATTGGTATTAACAGGAGTTACTACCCGTGAGAACATGGACACCCATTTGAAAGAGACGGGTTTGCAGGCAGACTGGATTTTTGATTCGCTGGCAGACCTTAGGATTTGGATTGAGCAAAACATTGGAAAGGAAAGATGAATATGCCGGAATTGCCCGAAATGGAGAATTACAGGATAAAATTATCCGAAGCCATATTGGATACACCTATCACAGGAGTACAAATTCTCAGAGACAAGTCCATTAACGTTGACGGTGTTGTCCTTGAGAAGGAGCTGATTGGGAGCAGGGTGGTATATGTTGAACGCAGAGCCAAACATCTCATTTTCCACCTCAGTACAGGCCGCCGTCTGCTGCTGCATCTGATGCTGGGCGGGCTGCTGTATCTCGGGTCTCAGGAGCAGCGCCCTCCTCGTTCTACACAAATTGAGATTGATTTTAATGGGAAAATTCTGTACTTTATCGGATTGCGCCTCGGTTATCTCCATCTGCTGACGGCTAAGGAGACAGAAGCGGTATTAGCCGAGCTTGGGCCGGAACCGCTGGATCGCCGCATGACGCTGGATAAATTCAAGGACACGTTAAAAGGACGCCGGGGATCGCTGAAAACAACGCTGGTCAATCAGCATATTATTGCAGGGATCGGCAACTGCTACTCCGATGAGATTGCTTTTACAGCAGGAATTACTCCCGCATCCAAGGTCCAGCATATTATGGCCAGTCCTGAGCTGAGTGAACGTCTTTATCATGCTATGCAATCGGTACTAAGGGAAGCTTTGTATGGTGGAGGTTATATCGAAATGCCCTTTACAGAGGGCGATACACTTACCGGTGCTTTCGATGACAAGGTGAGAGTATATGACCGGGAAGGGGAGACCTGCCCGCGGTGCAGCGGCACGATTGTACGCACTGAACTGAACGGACGCAAAGTGTTTCATTGCCCGCAGTGTCAGCATGATGCCTAGCAAAGGCTTTGCTGTAGGAGGTCATGTCAGCACCCGCGGTGGTTTTCTCAAGGCCGCTGAAAGGGCGGTTTCCACAGGCGGGGGCGCCTTTCAGTACTTTCCCAAAAATCCGCGAAGTCTTGCTCTAAAAAAGCTCAATGAATCGGATGCCAAAGCGGCCCAGGCGTTTACGATACAGCACAACCTTATGTCCATCGCGCATACACCTTACCCAAGCAACCCGGCAATCGGCAGAAAAAAGGGAGAAGATGCCTATCAAGCGCTGATAAATTCCATTCTGAACGATCTTGAAATCGCTGAATCATGCGGCTCTATGGGCATTGTACTTCATTATGGCCATATCCAATCTGGCGACTCACTTGAGGGGTATCGTAATATTATCTTTTGTCTGGATGAGGTGCTTGAGAGGTGGGAAGGATCGGCCAGGATCTTGTTGGAAAACCAAGCGGGTGATCATGGCCCCATGGGCACGATGATGGAAGAGCTCGTACAGGTTCGCAATTTGTGCCGTTATCCGGAGAAAGTCGGCTTTTGTATGGATACCTGTCATGCTTACGCTGCCGGATGGTGGAACGGAGGTCCTGATAAGGCTATGCTGGAGAAGGGGAACAAGCTTGGGTTCTGGAAGGAACTTGGCGCAGTTCATTTGAATGACTCCAAATATCCTGCCAGATCGCGCAAAGACCGTCATGAACGTGTGGGAAAAGGGTATATTGGCAAGGAAGGTTTTCTTTGGCTTTTGGAAATGGATTGGATGTACGGGATCCCGGTTATTCTCGAAAGTGAGACGGGTGCCGATGGAACACATCGTGAAGATATTGCGCAGGTAATCAAATGGGAAAAGGAGAGACCTGAGCGTTAGGGAGGCGACAGCATGATTCATGTGTTTTTGGACGATTACCGTGCTTGTCCGGAAGGATTTGTGCTGGCACGCAATGTGGAGGAATGTCTGCTGCTGCTGCGGGAGTGTGAAGTGGATATATTGTCTCTCGACTTTGAACTGGGACCGGATGAGAATGGGCAGGATGTGACATCTGCCATTGTCCGTGAACAGCTGTATCCCAGGCGCATCTACCTGCATACATCAAGCCTTTGGGGCAAACGTGTGATGTATGAGCAGCTGTATGCGAACAAGCCGGAGGGGACCCAGCTATTCAACGAGCCGATGCCGCTCGAGCTGTTGGATCAAATCGCCGGGGAGGGTGAGCAATGATAGAACTGGAAGCCAGAGAGCTGAAGCGCATGATCTGGGAGGGTTATCGGCTGGCGCTGTTCGTCTATACACCGATGTGCGGAACCTGTGCCGCAGCAAGACGCATGCTGGAGGTTGCAGAACAGCTGGTGCCAGAGAACACGCTCTATAGCGTCAACATTAACCGGATACCAGAGCAAGTGCAGGAGTACAGGATCTCCAGCGTTCCCGCGCTGCTGTTGTTTGACGGCGAGGCAGCAGAGCCGAAAGCAGTCTATAAAATGGGTTCGGTAGAACACCTGCTGAACGAGATTAGGAGCGTGATATCATGATCTCTATGGAGCATATTTCGCTGCGGCGTGGCGAAGATCTAATTCTGGATGATGTCAGTCTCAAAGTGAATAAAGGAGAGCACTGGGCCATTCTGGGCCGCAATGGCTCGGGCAAGACGACTTTGCTGGAAATGATGAACGGTTACCTGTTCCCGACCTCCGGCCGGATTGAAGTACTGGGTCATATCTATGGCCAATCTGACGTGCGTGAGGTCCGCAAAGAAATCGGTTATATCAGTCAGACCCTTCTGGAAAAGCTGGCCCTGAAGGATCCGGTGTGGGAGGTAGTGGCAACGGGGGCCTATGCGTATTTACGCTTTTATCAGGCGATTCCTGAAGAGGTTAAGGGACAGGCGGTAGCACTGCTCGAAGAAATGAATCTGGGTCATCGCAAGAATAACCCGCTGGGGACGTTGTCACAAGGGGAACGCAAAAAGGTGATGCTGGCCCGATCGCTCATGGCCAAGCCCAAACTGCTGATTATGGATGAGCCCTGTGCGGGTCTGGATCTGTTCGAGCGTGAAAAAATGCTGGTGGAGATTGACCGGCTGCGTAAGCGGGATGTCTCTGTCGTTTACGTTACGCACCATGTCGAAGAAATTGTTCCTCTGTTTACACACGTGGGGCTGATCCGTGAAGGGAAAGTAGCGGCCGCTGGACCTAAACATGAGGTATTAACGAAAGAAACAATTATGCGTACCTATGATATTCAGGTTGAGCTGCAATGGGATGCAGACCGGCCGTGGATACAGGTGCGTAATGGAGGGTAATGGATTTTGCAGCCAAATGAAATGTTTGATTTAGAGAGCCGCACTGAGAGGGAAGAGCAATCCCGTTTTATCTGTACGGCGAATCACGGGTTTCTGCCGTATGCGCAGGAAGAACTGCGCCGCCTGTTCGGCTCGGTGAAGAGCACCGTTGTTGTACCTGGAGAAGTATTTGCGGTGACCTTACAAGTGTCAGCGCAAGAAGCGGTAGAACAGATCGGCGCTTATCCGCCAATGTTTCTCCGCCATCTGTTTCCGGTTCAATTTCAGGAGAATAACGGTGATGCCGAGCAGATTTTGGCACAGCTAACCTCTTTTATTCTGAATCGTTCGGAACTGAATGGTTCACGCCTGAATGTACAAGTCCGCAAGTCCGAGGGCTGTTCCTGGGAAGGAAATGCGGGATCGCTGAAGCAGGAAGTGATGGACCGACTGGCGCCCGCGGGAGCAGAATTCACGCTGCAGGATGCAGACTATATTGTTTCTCTTTTTGCTGGAGATGAGGCATGGTATGCTGGGGTGTCCAGACCAGCGGACAATCTGTCCGATTGGAATGGCGGTGCTATTCGTTTTCAGCGTGAGGAGGTTCAGATTTCCCGTGCCAAGTTTAAGCTGCTGGAGGCTGAGGCGACATTTGGGATCGATTTTCGAGCATTCCATAAGGCCCTGGACATCGGGGCAGCTCCTGGAGGCTGGACTTCCTTCCTGCTGGAGCGTGGGCTTGAGGTTACAGCTGTTGATCCTGCCAAAATGAATACCTCTCTGCTGGAATCACCGCGGCTGACCTATTTGCGTAAAAATGCCGGTGAGGTGAAGTTCAGAGAGCGGGAGTTTGATCTGTTAGTATGTGATATGAGCTGGAGTCCCAAGCTGATGGCTAAATTGGTGACAGATCTTCTTTACAGCCTGCAGACAGGCGGCACTGCAATTGTTACGGTCAAGCTGATGCACAAAAAACCGCTGGCTCTGATCAAAGAGGTCATTACTTTGTTTGAGGAGTCTGGAATGCAGCTGCAGCGGGTGAAACAGCTCTTTCACAACCGTGACGAGGTCACACTCTTTATGATTAAATATGACTAAATATTATGTGACTGTAAGTAAATAAGTATTTACAAAAATTGACCAACTGTACTATAATGATACCAAATTATAACAAATGACAAACAGGGAAAGCATCCCGAAGTCGCTGTACATGCAGCGGCTCGGCGGTGCTTTCCTTTTTGATTTGTCCGAAAGGAGGGAAAGTATGAGCCTGGATGCTGAATTGGCATATGGCTCGGTAGTCGGAGGAAGATACCGGATTTTGCGATGTATTGGCCGAGGAGGGATGAGCAGAGTTTATCTGGCTGAGGATCAGAAGCTGCCGGGACAGCATTGGGCGGTAAAAGAGAATCTCCGGATTGACGGTATAGGGATGGCTAGAGAAGAAGCACAGATGCTGATTTCTCTCAATCACCCCAGGCTGCCGCGAATTGTTGATTTTGTTGAACCGGGAGAGGAAGGGAATATCAGTTATCTGGTTATGGACTTTATTGAAGGGACAACACTTGGTGATTATATCTCCGCATCAAAGGGGCGAGTTCCCGCAGAGCAGATCCTTCAGCTTGCTGCCCAGCTGCTGGAGGTGCTGGACTATCTGCACAGCCAGAATCCGCCTGTCATTTACAGGGATATGAAGCCAGGGAACATCATGTTGACAAGCGGGATGGATGTAAAGGTCATTGATTTTGGTATTGCTCGTAGTTTCCATGCGGAACGCCAAGAGGATACCGTTAAGCTCGGTACGCTAGGCTTTGCTGCACCAGAGCAATATGGAGGCAGGCAGAGTGATGCGCGCAGTGATATTTATGGATTAGGGGCCCTGCTGCTCTTCATCGTGACAGGCGGGCGTTACAGTGAGTGGCTGCCTGGCATTGAAACATCCATACAGCACGGAATTCCCAGATACTTTGTTCCTATGCTGCGCAAAATGCTGTATGTAGAACCGGCAGAACGATACCAAACCGCCGCAGAAGCACTTTGCGATTTAAAGAGAGGGGCGGCTACGCCGAAACCTCATCGACAGCAATGGAATGAGGAGCTGCTTTCCGGTACAAAAGTGGTTGCAGTGCTTGGGGTCTCTACGGGCGTGGGAGCAACACATACGACTATCTCGATAGGTCATCATCTGGATCGGCATTATGGAAAGGCTGCGATTATTGAGATGATCAGCGGGTCCAAATCGTTTGCTCGCATCCAGCAGCTAAAAGGAAGTGCAGCTTCGGTAAAAGACCATCACTTCTCACGCCAGTTCGAAATTGAAGGTGTACACTACTGGCGGCAGACAGGTCGGGCAGATGTTCTGAGCCTTCTCGGCGGAAGTTACCCGTTTATTGTACTCGATCTCGGAAGCGGTCGTGACGCTGAGAAGCTGGAAGAGCTGCTGCGGGCAGATATTGCATTGATTGTAGGCTCAGGTTCTTTATGGCGGCAGCAGGATATTCTGGAGTTTGTTCAGCTGGCAGGAAGGTATCCGCAGCATAAATGGCATTTTTGTCTGCCGCTTGCATCTGACAGGACAGTTCAATCCGTGAAGAATAACCTGGGACATAACCGGGTGTTTTCACTGCCGCTTCAGAGTGACCCGTTCGAAAGCGACGAGAGAATGGAGGTGGTGTGGGAGGAAATTCTTCGAAGCAAATTGCCGAAGCGCCGGCGCCGGTTTTCATTTTCAACCTTGTTCAAATAAAAAGTGGCTGTCAAATGAACAGCAGACCTAAAAGGCAGGAGGCATAATGTGTTCAAACTTCGGAAAAAGAGCAGACAGCTGCTGCTGGCGGGCAGCGTGGGAGCAGGAGTTGTCGGACTAATTTTTATCATATATGTGTTCTACAGCCACGTTCAGCTCCGCACAGTCCGTCAGCAAGCTTCCGACCAGGTTACACAGTTCAAACAGGAAGTACAGAAGCAAAGCGTGCAGGATCAGCAGCAGATAGCAGCCTATGTTCTGATCAGAGATATCGCAGCCGGGGTTACGATTAAGGCAGAAGACTTACAGCTGCGCCATATCCCTGCCGGAATAGCACCAGCTAATGTGATTTCGGATCGGAGTAAGCCGGCCGGAAAGACGGTCAAGATTCCGTTACAGAAGTCAACGGTTTTGACTACAGGCATGCTGAACGATCAGAGTCCAGTCTCCCACGATCTTCGGCACCGGCAGTTCGGTGCTGCCTTATTGCCTAGCAATCTGAAGACTGGCGATGTCGTCGACCTGCGGATACAGTTTCCAAGCGGTCAGGATTTTATTATTCTGGCCAAGAAGAAAATCAACATTTTGAGCGCACCTAATATATGGTTTACTCTGACTGAGCAGGAAATTCTCACACTGTCCAGTGCAATTGTTGACGCTTATCTTCACAAGGCCTCGATCTACGCTCTTACCTACGTAGAACCGGAATTTCAGAAGGAAGCAATCCCGACCTATCCTGCCAATCATGATGTCATCAAGCTGATGGCAGGTGATCCTAACATTGTCCAACAGGCCGAACGGGCTTTGGCAACAAGTATGAGAAACACGTTGGAAAAATCTTTAGTTTCATCTAACAACAATAATTTAATATCGAGTGATTCGATTCTGAGCTCTGACCGGCCTGTGTCCAGAGGGCTCGAAGCTGAAATTCATAATGAGGAGCGTATGAGCGCTTCGGGCTCTGCTTCGGTCAGCCCCTTGGAACCTGTGGTTTCTTCAGAAATGAATGAGAGCACCGTCAAAGAAACAAACGGCCAACCTGCTGATCTGCAGGAACAGAATGAAATTTTGCGAAACGGCACCTCGTCATCGGGCACGGAAGATTCATTTTAGTCTGTTATCTATACTAGGAGGGTTTATATGAACATCTGGATTTTTGCAGGTATGGCTGATAAAAGTGATATTCTGCTCTATCTTAGCAAGCTGGTGACTTCTTCCGGAAAACGAGTTTTACTGGTCGACGCTACCAGGTTGGGGAGATATCAGTACAGCATTCCGAAATTAGGGTTATTTCTGCAGATTACTCAATTTGCCGGCTTTGATGTAGCAGAAGGATTCCAGCATTACAATCAACTGTCCGGATACTTGGAAGAGCAGGGAATGAGAATGGAGGAAGCCTATGACTATGTGCTGATTGACCTTGAAGTCGAACAGTTCGCAGATGCAGAGCTGTTCCGTTCGGCTGCCGCCCGCGTATGGGTCAGTGATTATGGCAGAATGCAGCTTGAGCGGGGCAGGAAGTGGCTGGAAAATCAAATAGAAACAGGGCTGATCGAACGGGACAGCCCATTTTATTCCGTTTATGTTCAGACCGTTGATTCGCAGCTGCATAATCATTATTTGACCAGCTATCTCGCAAAGTGCGGGATCATGTGGCATCCGGAGTTGACGTTCCTTCCCTTGGATGAAAGTAACGTAGCGCTCAGACTGGAGAACGAACACAATCAAAGTCTGCGGATCAAGCCGCTGAGCCGGCGATACAAGCGGGAGCTGAGACAATTGGTCAGCAGGCTGACAGGCTGGGAAGAGCGCTACAGCCGCAGATTGTGGAAGATTGCAGAAAGGAGACAGGCATGAGTATGGTTGTCTTCTGGAGCCCGGTTCAGGGACGCAGCGGGTCGTCTACCCTGGCTTTGGCTTCTGCCCTTACGTTAGGTTTCCGGTATCGCATCCGTCAGCTTCTGACTCATCTTGGGTGTAGGGGAAACGGGCCTGAACAAGGACTTTCTTTAGCTGGTGGAACAGGAACTGATAATCCGGATTATCACTTTAGTAATCATGGATGGGATGCAATGCAGCGCATGTATCTGAGCCGTTCCCTGACGAAATACAATTTCTGCAGCTATACCCTTCCTATGCTTGAAGAAAGGCTGGATGTTCTGATGGGTATTGAGAGTGCTGATTTCAGATATCAGACCGATAACCCGGCTCTCGTGAATACGGTAATGGATACGGCAAGTCAATATTATGAACTTGTAATTGTAGATTTGGGCAGCGGAATGCTGCTGCAGGAAAAGGAGCTGAATGTTATGAAAAAAGCTGATCTTGTTGTCGTTTCATTAACACAGAATACGAGTGATTTGGATATTTTTTTCAGTCAGGAGCAGTGGCCTGAGATGCTAGCAGAGAAGGAGCAGCTGTACACAATCCCTAAATATGACATAACGTCGAGATTTACAGCCGCGAACATCAGGCGTAGATACGATGTGAAGCAGCCTATATATACTGTGCCTTATCATACAGATGTCATGGACTCATGGAACCGCAAAGATATGAAGTCCTGGGTACAGCAGAATATGAATTCATCCAGAGTAAGATCTGACTGGCAAGAGGGCATGCATGATCTAACGAAGATGATCCTGGAGAACAGCGGTCTGCAGTCAATACTTAAGCAGATCGAGAGGGGCGCATAAATGCGGTCAGCCCTTTTAAACGTCCTAATGACGAGTATCATCGGTTTAGGGTGTCTCTGCTATATCGCTGTAAGCTGGATGCGTTCCCGTAAGCAGTCTCCTCTGGAGCATGCATCGGATCACACCACTATTAGCATGGATGTCATCATTCATTATATTAAAAATGCACTTCATGAGCTCAGCCATCGTCAATTGGCGGATGCGGGACTTGGAGAAGAGGAATACAAGCGGAGATTACAACAGCGTACGGAACTTCGTAAAGCGTTAAAAGGATGTGTCTCAGGAAGTGTAGATGACAAAAAATTTGTAAAACAAATGATTGCCGATCTGCTGATTCAAGGATATGGGCTGCAGGAGAGTCAAGCTGACAGCTTGATTCCGTTTGAGAATCCGGATTTACTAACGAGTCAGGACAAGTTTGAAATTATATTTTATTTATTCCAGCAGCAGTTCGGGGCCGATGCCTTGGCCAGGATGCTTGATACCTATGGATTAGCACAGCTTAGACCAGGAATGGAGGGGGATGGACCCGGTTCGGAATCATATTGGGTAGACCATGATGATATAGACCATATTTTCCGCTGTGAGTATCAGATGCTTCACTTTCATGACAAACTTCAAATCATTGCACAGCGTGTCTATCAGCAGTACAAAGGTTTCTCTGTTGCGGATGACATCCGTGATCAGAGAATTGACGGAGTAAGCGGTGGGGTCAGCGGGATCACAGAATCCAGCTGGATTCAGGAGCAGGAGCCCGTGATGCGATGGAGCCTGGAAGGGGGGCTGCCGGAACAAATTCCTGTTCAGCCGGCTAATGGATGTGAGAGTGTCTGGGTCTTTTATAAAGGAAAATCGATACACTTCTCTTTTCTCTCTTTCGGATCAGAATCTGAATTAAAACGCGTCTGTCAGAACATCTACAAATATAATCATCCGGGACAGCTTTCTGAGGCCAACGGTTATAAAGTGAATGAGATGAAGGATGGATCCAGGGTCGTTGTGGTGCGTCCGCCTTTTTCAGAGTCATGGGCTTTCTTTGTCAGGAAATTTGATACCGCGAAAGCGACATTGGAGCAATTGATTACCGGGCCGAATGCGGAACTCCCAATACAGCTTCTATCCTTTCTGATGAAGGGCAGCCGGATTACAGCTATTACAGGTGCTCAAGGATCAGGTAAGACGACCATGCTCATGGCTATGGTTGGTCATATTTATGCTATGTACACATTACGTGTACAGGAGATGGCTTTTGAACTTCATTTGAGGAGGATGTACAGCCGGCGAAACATTTTGTCTTTTAAGGAGACGGATCATATCTCGGGGCAGGATGGCTTGGACCTCCAGAAAAAAACGGATGGTACGGTAAACATTCTTGGGGAGGTCGCCAGTGACGGAGTAGCAGCCTGGATGATTCAGATGTCCCAGGTCGCCAGTTTATTTACCGTATTTACACACCATGCCAAAACATTCCGGGACCTGGTATTTTCTCTTCGCAATTCTCTTTTGAAAGCAGGCGTGTTTCAGCAGGAAGATGTTGCGGAGGAGCAGGTTGTCAGTGTTATTAACTTTGATGTCCACTTGAAGAAAGATGCGGATGGCCGGCGGTATATCGAAAGAATAACGGAATGTATACCTATAGACGCAGGACTGGAGAATTCGGATACGGAGCCTTTGGAAGATATGGATTATATAAAACAATGGTCAGTCGTTAGCCGAGAATACATGGGGAAGAGACTGAATCGCACGAGGTTTATTACCCGCAATATTGTGGAGTACGAGAATGGGCATTACATAACCCGACACGCCATTTCTCAAATGAATGCAAAAGAGATGAAGGAGCAGATGAACGCGCAAGATCGGGATGAATTTGAACACTTTCTGGCAGTTCATTGGGGGACAGTTGTTCATGCTTAATACAGTACTTATCTATGTTCTGCTTGCTTCACTGCTCGGATTAACGGTCATGCTGATTCTCGTGAACTGGAGGGTACGGTTCGAGCGGCGTATGGCAGTCCTGCATGCAATCCCGGGTAGCAGCCAAGGCGGATGGTCATGGAAGGATGCATGGAACCGGGGATTGATTTCCGCTTATGCGTTGTGCTCCCGGCTGGCGTTGGTGGACGGATATACCGCTCGAGTTCGCAGAAAGATTGCAGCGGCAGGAGTTTATACTGAGTATCAGCTCCGGCGCAAAACGATGGAACTTATGCTGACAGTATCTGTAATCGTGATGCTCTCTGGTGCGACATTAATTTGGATGAGACCAGGGCTGTCTGTCCTGATCCTTATACTGCTCTGTGCGGTTGTCCTGAACAGTCTTGTCATTGACCTTGCTGTACAGCGACTGGAACGGCGTCTCCTCTCCAGTATGATGGAGCTGTTCGGAGATGTCAGGCACCGCTATCAGCAGCACAGCATGGTAGAGGAAGCATTAGCCGAAGCGGCAGAGTTCATGGAAGGAGAGGCATCCCTGCATGCCATGCAGATATATGAGGCATTATGCGACACGGATCCTGCTGCGGCTCTGGAGCAGTATTATGAGAGGGCCCCCAACCGTTTTCTAAAAGCTTTTGCCGGTATTTCATTTATGGTTCTGGAGCTTGGTGATCGATCAAAGAAGCATGGCTCCATATATTTAAAAGGCATTGAGGGGTTGATGCAGGAGATTCAGCTGGAACTGCTGCGCCGTGATCGTTTGGATTACCTGCTAAAGGGACTGCACATCATTGCGTTGGCGCCGGTATTGTTTATCCTGCCGATTCAGCGCTGGGCCCAGTCCAATTTTCCGACGATGAATACATTTTATGATGGAAAGTTAGGCTGGATTACCAAACTGATTCTGTATGCCATTGTAGTTCTAGCTTATATCCTGCTGCAGAAGCTTAACACCGTAAGGGAGACAGGCTATAGGGCAGGTCAGGACGGGCAGCGTTGGGAAGAGAAATGGTCAGATCGGAAATGGGTTCGGCTGAGTCTCAGATTATTCTGTCCGCAGCCTGGCAGTCCGGTATATATGACTAAGGTCAGGCTCCTGCGGGATACGAACAGTACAGGTAAAGTGGAATGGCTGTATGTCCGCAGGATATTTGCGTTCCTGATCAGTTTGATCGTTTGCCTGGTCACTCTTTTTTCTTTGCACATTTTGCAGAAGCAGCATATTATTCATGATCCCGTATCGGATGGAAGAATGTTCGGAAGAATGAATGCTTTTCAGCTTCAGGAAGCGTATCAGGAGGCTGCGGCCGACTATGAAGTTATGCACAGGCTGAAGATGTCGAGTGAAGCAGGTTTTAATGAGATTGCAAAGGAAACGCAGTCGGCCGCTCATCGTTCCTTAGCTCCTGATCGTCTGAACGAAATGGTGCACCGTATACAGGAAAAGCTGCAGTTATGGAACCAGGAATATATGAAATGGTGGGAGGTTCTCCTCTGCCTAGGGGCCGCTGTTACCGCTTATTGGCTTCCGGTGTGGGTGTTGTATTTTCACAAAAAAATGCGTTCCCTTGACATGAGGCATGAGGTTTACCAGTTTCAGACTATTTTATCCATACTGTGTGAGATGGAGCGCATCTCCGTTGAGGAAATGCTGGAATGGATGAACCGCTTTGCCGTCATTTTCAAGGAACCTATTCAGAAAAGTCTGCTTCATTTTGAGCACGGGCCAGAGATGGCTTTGGAACAGCTTCGTGAAGAAGTGACTTTCTCAGAATTCCAGCATTTGATTGATAAGCTGCAATTGGGTCTTGGAAGGGTGACGATTTGGGAGGCATTTGATGATCTGGAGGGCAGGATGGCCTTTTATTTTGAACAGCGCAAACAGGAATACACGCGGATCATTGAAGCCAAGGCTTCCTGGGGACGATTAATCGGGTTCACGCCTATGTATGGCCTCATATTCCTGTATCTCGTGATGCCGCTGATCGGCATGAGCTTTATCCAGATGAATGACTACTATGATCAAATCCAAAAGATCTGACTATCATTAAGAACGATGGAGGATAAATAGATGAATAATGCATCAACAGCTTTAAAGGTTGCAGCGGGAATTTTTTTGACGATTGCCCTGATCACTATTGTTGTCATTCTATTTATTTCGGCACAGGAAGCAACCAAAACGGCCCAAAATAACTTTGCCGACATCCAGACCGAGCTGTCACAAGCTTCTTTTACGGTGTATGACGGGACAACAATCAGCGGCTCGCAGGTAACCAATGCGCTGCGGAAGTTTAAAGATAAGGATCAGTTTGGCATCCGGATTATTACAGGCAAAAACCAGGCAGGTCAATGGTACGGCAACGCGCTCAGTCTTAACAGCTCTGCGGGATCTGATCAGTATGGTTCCGTCCTGAATCCGAACGACCGCTTGGGCCGGCTTCAAAACACACTTGATGAGAAGTTGAACGAATATGTAAATCCCAGCGGAAAATTTAAAGCCGAGATTGTTAAAGACAGCTCCAATGTAGTACGCGGGCTGATCTTCAGCCAATCTTGATTAACTATGCATTCAGCGCTTAGTCATATGCTGTTCACCGCGGCTGGACTTCTGCTGTTCGTAACAGCTTGTATGTTCTCATTCGAGACAGCTGGAGGGCTCGAACAATCCCTTTATACGTTTCGGTCACATGCTGAGGCAAGGGATGGACGGATCCAATTGAGCAGTCAGGCAGTCTTTCCGTCGTATTATACGAGCGGTGAAGTAGTGATGTACGTCAGAGTAATGAAGGGCGGCAGGCCGCCCATTGAAGTGGACGGTGTTTTTATTCAGGCTGATGAGGATTTGGAGAATGTGTTAGAACGGCTTGTCTCCATTACGTCCCTTCAGAGTCGTTATAAGATCAGTTACGATAGGGACTCACAAGGGGAAATTAAAATGATCCGCTTTTTAAAGGAGGGAACCTAGTGGTTAACTCTCTCTCCAAAGTGTTTGCAGCTCTGCTTGCCGTTATGCTGCTATACATCTATCCTGCTGCTGAAGCAGCACAGCGTCAGGACGATCTGAGCAGACTGGCTGCTCGGCAGGCGGTGACCCGTTTCGTGGATGCCGTTCGTACCAAAGGCTTTATAACACCCCTGATGTACAGTGAATTTACCAATGAGCTGGCACTGACAGGGAATCTGTATGATATAAACTTGGAGCATCAACATTTAAAGTATGTGCCGGATTATCTTGATGCTGCAGAACCAGACACTTTCCAGGGCAGCTACCAGACGGTCTACGATGGATATTATAATGCGCAGATTTTTGCGAAGCTTTACCCTGGTTCTTCTGTATCTGAAGATGGTGAACGAAGATATTTAATGACTGCGGATGATTTTTTCTCGGTCCGGATTACCAACACAAATCGTACGATGAGTGAATCGCTTCGCAGCATGCTGCTGCTTTCAACGGAAGCAGATGCCTCATCCATATATATCTCCTACGGGGGTATGGTATTGAATGAAGCTTACTGATTTAGGACTGCTGTTCCTCATTGTGTTCGTGCCGATATTTGTCATAGCTGCTATCCATCTGTCTGACGAGCGGGAAGTACAATGGCTGGAGGAGAAATATACATCTGCGCTTCAGACAGCTGTACAGGATGCAGGCGCTGCCTTGTCACGCAATGAAAGGCTGGAGGAAGAGGCTGGATATGGTTCGAGCAAAAAAGTGAGGGCGAATAAAGAGATGGCCTTAGATATTTTCACCAAGTCACTGGCCATGAATATGGGTATCGACGAGAATCCTGCACTGCTTCGACAGCTGTATGACTACATACCTGCCTTGGTGGTTGTCGACTATGAGGGCTGCTATATCCTGAGCCAGGAGGAGTGGACTTCAAGTGACGGAACAAAACGGAAGAAACCAGTGTGGTCTGCACTGAAGCCTTATGTTTATCAGGATGCTCAAGGGAACATGATTCATTTTACATTGGATGATGAATTTGAAGCTTATGATGCTGCAGCAGGCCGCTGGCTAAAAGGGAAACAGGCGGAGGCGGGCAGAGCGACCTCAATCCCTTTGCTTCAGAACACCTCTCTGTACCACCAAGTCAGACGTTCAACAATTGTAAACCGGATCCAACAGGATTTGGCCACTGTGATCCAATCCCATCCGACCGTAGGAAGAAACGGAGCTCAGAATTACCAGTTCATGCTTCCGACTATCCCAGATGAAGAGTGGTACAACTCCATTGAGGATGTAGGGATTCTTGTTTTTCTACAAGGGATTCCCGTAGGTAACCGTTATTATAATAACTTTGCAATGGGCGGAGGCAGGCTGGTCAGAAAGGAAACCATATGGGCAGGTGCAGATCCCGCATCAGGTATCCGTTATTATGCTTCTGATTCCTGTGCAAGGCCTTTTCCGGCCGAGGAAGCATTTGTAAGCCGGAGTGAAGCTGCGTCGCATGGTTATTTTGAATGGCGATGTGATTCCGATGGATGATTTGATTAGAGGTTGGATTACGGCTAACGTTATTCCCACCAGCAGAAGATTGGTGGTTTCAGTGCCGCTCCTGCTTATGCTACAATAGGGTTTTGAGAGGTAAATAGCCGACCATAGACCATATTGGCGCACAGCCATTAAGATAGGAGCCTGGATTTACGTATGAGCTTATTGACTGTAGAAAATTTATCCCATAATTTTGGTGATCGCACACTGTTCAAGGATGTTTCCTTTCGTCTGCTGGACGGAGAGCATGTTGGATTGGTTGGAGCCAATGGCGTGGGTAAATCCACATTAATGAATATTTTGACAGGGAAGCTGCTGAAAGATGAGGGTAAAGTGGAATGGACTCCCCGTGTCCGTTATGGTTATCTGGATCAGCACACCAAGCTGACACCTGGTAAAACGGTTCGTGATGTCCTGAAAGACGCCTTTCTTCCGCTGCTGGAACTGGAGAAGGAATTGATGGGAATTACTGATAAGATGGCCGATGCTACGCCTGAGGAGCTTGAAAAGCTTCTCGAAGAGATGGGTGAAATCCAAGAACAGCTAGAAATCGGTGATTTTTATCTGATTGATGTTAAGGTCGAGGAAATGGCGAATGGATTAGGTCTCTCTGCCATCGGTCTGGACCGGGATGTATCTGCTTTAAGCGGTGGTCAGCGGACTAAAGTTTTATTGGCCAAGCTGCTGCTTGAGAAACCGAATGTTCTGCTGATCGATGAGCCGACTAACTATCTGGATGTTGAGCATATCGAATGGCTGACCCGTTACCTTAAAGACTATCCATATGCTTTTATTCTCATCTCCCATGATACTGAGTTTATGAACCAAGTTGTCAATGTAATTTATCATTTGGAGTTTTCTAAGCTGACTCGGTATTCGGCCAACTATGAGAAGTTTCTAGAAATGGCGGAGATATCCAAAGGCCAGCATATTGACGCCTATGAGAAACAGAGAGAGTACATCAAGAAACAAGAAGACTTTATTCAGCGTAACAAAGCAAGAGCCTCCACTTCGGGCCGGGCGAAAAGCCGGGAGAAGCAGCTGGACCGGATTGACCGAATCGACAAGCCTGAAGAAGCAGCTAAGCCTGTGTTCCAGTTCAAAGAAGCAAGAGCCAGCGGTAAAACGGTATTTGAAGGTATCGATGTCGAGATTGGCTATACTCATCCGCTTCTGCCCAAGATGACCATGACCATTGAGCGCGGCGACAAAATTGCCATTGTAGGCTACAACGGTGTCGGTAAATCAACCCTGCTGAAGACCATTCTCGGTAAAATTCAGCCGATCAGCGGTAAAATTTATCGCGGTGATTACCTGTATCCGGCCTACTTTGAACAGGAGGTCCGTCCAGGTAATTTGACGCCAATTGATGATGTGTGGAATGAATTCCCCCATCTGAATCAGCATGAAGTACGTGCCCATCTAGCGCGCTGCGGACTTAAAAATGAGCATATTACACGCCAGTTGAGTGCATTGAGCGGTGGGGAACAAGCCAAAGTGCGTCTTTGCAAGCTTTTGCTGCGGGAGAGCAACTGGGTGCTGTTCGACGAACCAACCAACCACCTGGACGTCATCGCTAAAGAGGAACTGAAGCGTGCGCTGCGTGAATACAAGGGGACTGTACTGCTTGTATCCCACGAACCGGATTTCTATGAAGATTGGGTAACTAAGACTTGGAATGTAGAGGAATGGTCCTTAAAAGCCTAAGTACAGAGTTAAGCTATCAAGCTTAAAGTTGGCTTTATTTCTGAACACCAAGGGTTTCCATGAATGTTACGATATGATATGATGTTCACAACTTGATACGAATCACTAGGGGTGTCGCTATAAGCGGCTGAGACGGAAGTTAAACTTTCGGACCCTTTGGACCTGATCTGGATCATACCAGCGTAGGGAAGTGGATACCGTTGTACAACCGGCAGGAGGCCGATCACAGGCTTGATCCTTTTTGCCTTAGCTCTGGCAGCTGCATGTACAGAATTAACCAACCACTTCCATCAGGAAGTGGTTTTTTGTATGCGGTCATTAAAATAGGGTTTCGACCTGAAGACAAGATGAAGACATCCAGAAAGAGAGGTGTTTGGATGACGGAGCTTGCTGCCCGGGATATCAATGGCAATAAGCCTGAGCTGCATTGTATTACCTCCAGTTTGCGAAACCGTCATGAATCGGTAAGCCGGATCCAGCAGATTGAGCCTTACATTGACTGGATTCATCTGCGTGATAAGCAGCAGCCGACAATGGAACTGTGCGCATTGATTCAACAACTGCAGAACGAAGGAGTAAACCCGAGACGTCTGGTAATTAATGACCGCGTTGATGCTGCGCTAGTAAACCGGTTATCGGCGGTCCAGCTTCCTTCGCTTGGTTTGCCGGTGAAGGAAGTGAGGCAGTATGCACCGCATCTGAGAATTGGTGCCTCTGTCCATTCCCTGGATGAGGCTGCGGCCGCCTGTTCGGCTGGTGCTTCTTATGTGCTTTACGGTCATATTTTTGCTACCTTTTCTAAGGCGGGAGCGGAACCGCGGGGTTTGCAGGCTCTCGCGGATATTTGCTCATCCGTCTCCTTGCCCGTAATCGCTATAGGAGGCATTACACCTGAGCGAGTATTGGAAGTACTTCAAGCAGGCGCCACGGGAATTGCTGTATTGTCAGGCATTTGGGATGCGGCTGATCCTGGGGAAGCTGCTCGCAGATATCGTCAGAGTCTGGATGAGGCTTCTATATCGCTAAGCCGGACCTGCTTGACATCACAGTTACAAAGAAGATAAGGGGGATCATCGTGGAGATAAATTCTGGCCGAACCTATGAGTGTATTGTTATCGGTGCGGGTGTCATAGGATGTTCCGCGGCTTATCACCTTGCCAAATCAGGCCGTAAGGTCCTGCTTCTGGAGCAATCTACCACAGCAAGTGGGGCCTCGGGGGCAGCAGCAGGGATGCTAGCTCCAGATCATGAACACTTTGCTAATGAAACTTTGAAGCGATTGGCATTACGCAGCCGGGAGCTTTACCCTTCCTTAGTTCGTGAACTGGAAGAATTGACAGGTACGCCGATCGGATTGAACTGCAGCGGCTTTGTTACACCTGCTCTTAATGCAGAATCTGCCGACAAGCTGAGAGAGGAAGCAGGCCTTTTTTTGCCGGATAGTCTGCAAAATGGAACAGAATGGTGGGATTCAGTTCGTCTGCGGAAGGAGATTCCCTATTTCCGCAATGATATTTCCGGCGCTATTTACCGCCGCAATGAATTACAGCTGCTGCCCAGAGAACTGACCAGAGCTCTTTTGAAGGGAGCCATGCATTATGGTGCACGTATCCGTCAGGAGACAGTCATTAAGCCTGTCATTGTCAGCGGTAGACTGGTTGGCCTGGAAACAGACCAGGGCTTGCTCGCTTGTGAGCAGGCTGTGATTGCGAGTGGAATGCAGAGTGGTGAGCTGCTAAGAGCGGCCGGTATCGAGGCTAGTTTTGAACCCGTAAAAGGAGAAATTGTCGCAGTCCGAGCAGCGGGTATCGAATTGAGGCATACGGTTTATGCTCACGATCTGTACCTGGTTCCTAAGCCAAAACGGGAGTTATGGATCGGGGCCACCTCCCTCCCTGGAGAGAATGATACCCGTGTAAGCGTGGAAGGAGTACGCTCGCTGCTAAATCGGGCTGCCGCCTGGTTCCCTGGATTGGAGAAGGCTGAGCTTGTCTCGGCATGGGCCGGTGTCAGGCCAAAAACAGCAGACGGTCTGCCCTATATCGGCCCTCTTTCTCAAGTAGAAGGATTATTTGCTGCAGCTGGACATTATCGGAATGGAATACTGCTGGCAGCAGTAACCGGTGATATCGTCTCGCGCTGGATCACAGGTGCGCTGGAAGGGAAGCTTGCCTGTGATTTAGCTCCGTTTAGTCCGGACAGAGTACGGAATCCTTCTTTCGCAGAACAGGCCGGCCAATATTCAGTGTAAGCAGGAGAGGTGAAACGAATGAAGCTGCTTGTTAATGGTAAAGAAATCGAATTTGCATCACACATCAACAATGTCGAGAAACTCCTTCAGGAGCTTGGGCTTACAGTCAGGACCGTTGTCGTGGAACTGAACCGCTCCATACTGGTTCGTGACCAGCACGGGGAGGCACAGTTAAAAGACGGTGATGAGCTGGAAATTGTACATTTTGTGGGAGGCGGTTAAACATGTTTAGAATTGGTGAGCGGGAATTTCAGTCCAGATTGTTATTAGGTACAGGTAAATTTAAGGATTTGGATGTTCAGGGCGAGGCGGTACAGCTTTCAGAGGCTGAAATATTGACTTTTGCCGTGCGCAGATTAAATTTGGAACGGATCGGTGAGCCGAATTTTCTTGACAGGCTGGATCTGAAACGATACTCATTGCTGCCCAACACAGCCGGTGCATCCACTGCGGAAGAAGCGGTTCGCATCGCCAGATTGGCCAAAGCTTCAGGTTTATGTGATATGATCAAAGTTGAAGTGATCGGAGATGCTCAGACGCTGCTTCCAGATCCGCTGGAGACTTACAAGGCTTGTGAAACCTTGCTCAGTGAAGGGTTTGTTGTCCTGCCCTATATTTCAGACGATGTGATATTGGCCAAACGTCTGCAGCAGCTGGGTGTCCATGCCGTTATGCCTGGAGCTTCACCGATTGGTACAGGGCGAGGAATATTGAATTCCTTTAATCTGGAGCTTATTATTGAGCAGGCGGAGGTCCCTGTCATTGTTGATGCAGGCATCCGGTCGCCCAAAGATGCAGCTAATGCAATGGAGCTGGGGGCAGACGCGGTGCTCTTGAACACAGCGGTATCCGGCAGCAGCAATCCTGCTGCCATGGCACTGGCGATGAAATTGGCTGTACAGGCTGGAAGAATCGCTTATGAAGCTGGTATGATACCTGTTAAACGTTATGCATCTGCCAGCAGTCCGCAGGAGGGAATGGTTACAACATGAGTGAAGTGAATCGGGAGGCGAACTCGCTGACCGGATCTGAGCAAGACCGAAGGAAGCATTTGTCTACTAAACAATCAACTAATGATCGTTATTCGCGTCAGGAGCGTTTTGCACCTTTTGGGGTAGAGGGACAGCGATTGCTGGCTTCTGCCAAAGTGCTTATTGTCGGTGCAGGAGCACTTGGCACTGGGATTGCTGAAACGTTGGCCCGGGCAGGTGTAGGGCACCTTGTTATTGCAGACAGGGACTATGTGGAATGGAGCAATTTGCAGCGCCAGCAGCTTTTCAGCGAGCAGGAAGCCAGAGAGCGAGTGCCCAAGGCTGTAGCTGCCCGTAATCGGTTGGTCGAGATTAATTCTGATATTGTGATCGAGCATCATGTTATGGATGTGCGGATTGAGGAGCTGGAACAATTAGCAGCGGATGTGGATCTGATCATGGATGCCACAGACAATTTTGATACACGTCTGATCATCAATGATATGGCGCAAAAAATGCAGATTCCGTGGATCTACGGCGGTTGTGTCGGCAGCTACGGAATTACATACACCATCCTCCCTGGAGAAACCCCATGTCTGAACTGCCTGCTCGGAAGCGTTCCTCTGGGAGGTGACACCTGTGATACAGCAGGCATTCTCCCTCAGGCCGTTCAGATGGTAACTGCGAATCAGACAGCCGAAGCGATGAAGCTGCTCAGCGGCAACAAGGATACAATACGCCGTAAGCTGTTGTCATTTGACCTCTGGAGGAACGAGTATGTCAGCATAGGGGTCGATGCGGCACGTCAACCGGATTGTCCATCATGCGGAATAGATCGTACTTATCCCTATCTAAGCGCGGCCAATCTAGGTAAAACAGACGTGTTATGCGGCCGTGATACGGTACAAATACGGCCTGCACAGCGCGTGGAACTGAATCTGGAGGAAGTATACCGCAAGCTGAACGCTCTTCATGAGGGTGTGGTTGAGCGTAATCCATTCCTCATTTCTCTGACACTATCCAGCCACCGGATGGTCATCTTTCCGGATGGGCGTGCTTTGGTACATGGGACCAAGGATATTAGTGAAGCGAGAACGATCTATCATCGTTATTTCGTCTAGAATCTTCGAATCATGGGGAAGCTAACAATCCATTCTTTTTTATGAGTTGAGGGGAAACCATCATATTCATAAATTGGAATGGATTATTTCTTGTTTTAGCTAACTGTCAATGGTGTAATGAACGGAAAAGGCCTCATCACGTCATTGGGGGGATCGCCTTGAGTGAAACGATATTAGTTATAGATGATAGTTCTTCTGCAGCAGATGTAGCTTCTTATCTCAAAGACGCCGGTTATGAAGTCGAGTGGTTTAGTGAAGGGGAGCAGGGGTTGGATTTTATGCGTAATACGCATGTAGACATGCTTCTAAGCTATAAACGTAATCCGCTTCACCTACCGATGATTGAAGAAGCCAAAAGGGACGGCAGGCGGATCCCAGTTCTCATTCTGGCTGATCAGCAGGAACCGGAACAAATTGTGGATTGTTTCAGCCTGGGTGCTGACGATGTTGTTGCCAAACCTGTCAATATGAAGATACTGCTCGCTCGTGTCAATAATCTGCTTCGGCTTTTCGGTAAAATGAATGGGAACGGCCGGGTCATCAAACTGGGTAAACTGCAGATCGATCTTAAGTCCCATGAAGTGCGGGTTAATCATGAACGGGTTGAGCTAACGCCAAAGGAATATAATCTCCTGCTCTATCTGGCAAGGCATGTAGACCAGGTGTGCAGCAGAGAAGATATCCTCCACCATGTTTGGGGGTATGATTTTCAGATTGATACCAATGTGGTAGACGTCTATATCCGGCATCTCAGGCAGAAGCTGGAGCGGAATAGTAAACATAAATGGATTCAAACCATTCGTGGTGTTGGATACATGATTCGTAAGGGATAAAACGGGGTAAAGAAAAAGAGACCGGAATCTTGTTCCAGTCTCCCTGATAATGTCGAATTAAACTTAGAGTACACGACGTGCTTTCAGGTAAGTCTTTTTCCAGTTGCCAGAGTTCAAATTAGAGATTGTGACACCTGGTTTTCCGTAAGTGTGCAGGATTTTTCCGTTACCTGCGTAGACAGCGACGTGAGTGACATTTTTGCCGTTGGCTCTGCTGCCACTGGAGAAGAATACCAGATCGCCTGGCTTCAGGTTAGCTTTGCTAACTGCCTTGCCGACTTTTGACTGTGCTGCAGAAGTACGGGGCAGGCTAACGCCGTATTTCTTGAAAATGTACTTCATAAATGAAGAACAGTCAAAGTTTTTAGTGGTATTGGTCGAAGCACCGAATTTATATGGAGTTCCCATAAACTTCTTGCCATAATTGACGACATTCTGACCTTTTGTCGATGATACTGAAGCAGTCGCTGCCTGAGCAGCAGGGGCATTAATCATGCTTACGGCACCAAAGCCGATTGTAGCGCATAACCCTACAGTGACTACTTTTTGGATGAGAGTGTTAAATTTCATGTTATACCTCCAAAAATCGTTTGCTTTCAGGTTCGATTCGTAGTATAACAGGTTTGTAACTACCTAAATTATGGTTGGCATTTATTAAACCATTGCGGGACAAGGTTTTGTTGATGTTTATTAAAATATGATTAAAATTACAAACTTTTAAAAAATATGATCTGGAACGATATGTAAACCTAAGAAAAACCCTTGGCAGCCAAGGGTTTTTGTCATTTTAAGCAGCATTATATTGGATTACAAAAATGTAACTATCAACAAGGATAGACTTTAAACTTTACGTTCAGTCTTTGCTTTGAATAACGAGCAAAAGACCGCTTTGAATTGAGATGTTTCCCTCAAGTCCTGCCAGCCGATTGCTGACGCCAAGAGATTGTCCCATTTTGAGTGTGGCATTCTCGAGTGGATACATAAATCCTTCAAGGTTAATCCCGGTTACCTCTGCTGTCAGAGGAAGAAGAGAGACATACGTATAGCCCTGCTCATAGATGGTCAGGGTCGAAGCTGTCAGGGTGATCAGATTGTTAGGGTCCTTTAGTGTACATACAGAATGGTGCTGGACTGCCCGGATCAGCATTTGAATGTTGGCCAGCGTATGGTCCAGCCGTGTACCCGTTACACCGAGCATCAGGATTTCATTCGCGTGAGCCTCAAAAGCAAGTTCCAAGGCCAGCTCAGTATCTGTCAAATCTTTATGGATAGGGTCACAGGAAATCATACGTCCACACTTTTCTTCAATCTGTTGACGTTCTTCTTGGCTGACAGAGTCAAAATCACCAACTGCCAAATCAGGGCGTACTCCGTGGGAAACCAGAAAAAGCGCCCCTTTATCCGCGCCTATAACATAATCCGTTTCATGAATTTCCTGAAGAGATTCGGGGAACAGATTTCCTCCTGAAAAAATGACGGCTCTTGTAAAAGACATACTTAGCATCCTTCCTGCCGATGTGTGATCACAGTTATTTTCATATAAATATCACTTTTAGTATACAGGTTGAAATTAGCTTGCACAATTTTGACATCTTTCGTTACAATGAAACCAGTTATGAAACATTACAGGTCCAGTTAGCTTTGCAGCTGGCTGGGCTGCGACATCATGTAGGGAGAGGGACAAAAGAACGTGGATATGCATTTGTTTGAAGTGTTCAGCATTATTGGTACCATAGCGTTTGCATTATCTGGGGCCGTAGTTGCAATGGAAGAAGAGTATGATATTCTCGGTGTGCTTGTCCTTGGGCTGGTTACAGCTTTTGGCGGTGGGGTGATACGCAATGTGCTGATTGGAGTCCCGGTCACATCGTTATGGAGCCAGGGGAATCTCATTTTGCTGGCAATCGCTTCTGTAGCTGTTGCTTTTATGCTTCCTGCAGTCTGGATCGGACGCTGGAAGAAGACGGAGGCCTTGTTCGATGCAATCGGGCTGGCGGCTTTTGCTATTCAAGGGGCACTCTACGCAGTACAGATGCATCATCCCATTAGCGCAGTCATCGTAGCAGGTGTCATGACAGGAATTGGAGGCGGTATTATACGTGATCTGCTGGCAGGGCGTAAGCCGTTAGTCCTTCGCGATGAAATCTATGCAGTGTGGGCGATACTGGCCGGTCTTGCTGTGGGCTTAGGGATGAGACAGGGAACACTTGAGCTGCTGGTGCTGTTCGTCCTCGTTGTATTTTTCCGTATGCTGTCGGTTTATTACAAATGGAAGCTTCCCCGCCGGTCAATCGGCACTGTTCCAGTCAAGGAGCAGGGGACTTCCGGACAAGATCATTCTTACGGAGGTTCAATATGATATCTGTTTTGTTCGTTTGTCTAGGCAATATCTGCCGCTCACCGATGGCTGAAGCCGTACTCCGGCATCAGATCGAGGCTGAAGGGCTGAGTAACCAGATTCAAGTGGATTCGGCAGGCACAGGCGATTGGCATATAGGCAAAATTCCACATGAAGGAACCCGGCTGCTCCTGGACAGCTATGGGATCAGTTATTCAGGTATGACAGCCCGTCAGGTTTCTGCCTCTGATTTTGGCTCATTTGACTATCTAGTATGTATGGATGATTCGAATGAAAGGAATTTACGTGCGCTGCCAGGCGGAAGGGAAGCGAGTATCATCAAATTTATGGATCTTCTCCCTGAAGAGGAAACGAGAGAGGTGCCGGACCCATATTATACAGGGAATTTCGAAGAGGTCTATCGGTTGGTTAATCTGGGCTGTAGGAAGCTTCTGGACAAAATTCAGCAAGAAAAGCTATAATCGCTACAGGACTTAGTGTGAACATCAGCAAGAAGCACGAAAGACAGAACGGCAGAGATGCCGTTTATTTCTTAATTAGCTATGAAAGCGCAAACATTTTGTTCTTTTGTCAAAAAGAGACGACCTTTTAGTCATCTCTTTCCATTTGTCGGTTGTACAGCTTAAGATCGGTTTAAGAAGTAAGAGAGGGCGTCTGGAAGCTGATTTTGCCAAAATCCCCACAAATGCTGGCCTTCTTTCTCTTCATACGACACGCTGGCACCTCGGGCTTCCAGCAGGGCTTTGGTCTGTCTGTTCAATTCTACAAAATCATAAGTGCCGGTATCGCTGATGAACTGGGTCTCTTGCAGGCCTACGATCATCCATACGGACAACCAGGACAGATCGTGCTTCTCAGCGTAAATCTGCTGGCTGGCCTCATAGAAGGCACCGGACAGGCTGATGACCCGCCGGAACAGATGCGGATACATTAAAGCCAGATGGAGCGAAACGCTGCCGCCAAGGGAATCACCTGCGAGAATCCGCTCGCTGGCATCGCGTCTGATCGGATATTTGTCTTCAATATAGGGAATAATCTCCTCTGCAAAGCAGGCGGTGTAGGCTTTAAACATACTGCCGAATGGAGCATACTCCTGAGTGCGGATTGAGGTATCCACTTCCACTCCTACAATAATGAACGGCTCGATGCCTTCATCGAGTATCAGACGGTTAGCATGGGTTGCAATCCGGCCGAAATTGAAGAATTCCTCCCCGTCCTGACAATAAACGACGGGATAACTAAGGATTTCATTGTAGCCTGGCGGCAGATAGATACGCAGATTCCGTGTCCGGTTAAGGTAGGTACTGAAAATTTCGTCCTTGAGAATGGTTCGTTTCAAATAACGGGCATCCGTCATAAAGGAATCACCTTTCTTGGGTACAATTTTGCATTCAGGAACACAATAAGCTAAGATTAATCTGCATGTCCAAAAGTAGGGTTTGAATGCATCTTTAGCTATTCTGTTATACTATTATGACATCTCTGTTATATTACAAACGTGAAAGAAACATATAAAATATTGCTTAATTCTTTGACGCGGGCAATGAAACAGGTGTATAATAATTCTATAACAGCGGAACTTGATATTCAAATTTTTTGTTGAGGTGAATAATACAATGAGCAAGGTTCCTTATGAAGTTTACACGGAGGAAGTTGAAGCGCTGTCCGTGCTCTCCCCGGAAGGTGAGATCGTTAATAAAAGTCTGTTGCCTAAACTGACAGATGATCAATTGAAAGAAATTATGTACCGTATGGTATTTACCCGTACATGGGATGATCGCGCTGTAAACCTTGGACGCCAAGGACGCCTTGGCTTCTATGCACCGGTTTCTGGTCAGGAAGCGACTATGGTGGGGAGTGAATATGCTCTTCAGAAGGAAGACTTTGTTGCGCCGGGTTACCGTGATATTCCGCAGCTGGTATGGCATGGCCTTCCAATGTATCAGGGATTCTTGTGGTCCCGTGGACATCAGCATGGTGGTCAAATTCCAGAAGGTGTGAACGTTCTGATGCCGCAAATCATCATCGGTGCACAAATTCTGCATGCGATGGGTATTGCTATGGGCTTCAAGCTCAAGAAACAAAAACAAGTCGTCATTACATATACAGGTGACGGCGGTTCTTCCGAAGGTGACTTCTATGAAGGCCTGAACTATGCTGGCGTTTACAAATTGCCAGTCATTTTCTTTGTTCAGAACAACGGCTATGCCATTACGACTCCTTTCTCCAAGCAGACAGCTGCGCTGTCGATCGCTCACAAAGCGGTAGCTGCAGGAATCAAAGGCGTTAAAGTTGACGGTATGGACGTTCTGGCAGTTATCAAGGCTGTTCAGGATGCTGCTGAGCGCGGCCGCAACGGTGAAGGTGCTACTTTGATCGAAGCTGTAACTTACCGTTTCCGTCCACACTCCCTGTCTGACGATGCGACTAAATACCGCACCAAAGAAGAAGAGGGCGAATGGAGCGCTAAGGATCCGATTGCTCGTTTTGCGAAATATTTGGCGAAAAAAGGTCTCTGGACTGAAGAAGATACAGAGCGTGTGAAAGAAGAAGCCAAAGCTAAAGTCAATGAAGAAGTGAAGAAAGCCGAAAAAACAGAGAAAATGACTGTAGCCGGCCTGATTGACAGCATGTTCGAAACGACGCCTAAGCATCTGGAAGAGCAAAAGGCTGAGTTCAAGTAAGATTTGTCCTTGCATCAGGCGGTGGTGTAGGCCATCGCCCAACACATATAAAAGTAACGCGAACCGTGAATGTTTAAGGAGGAAATGAATCAAATGGCACAAATGAACATGAAAGAAGCGATTCGTGACGCGCTGCGCGTCGAACTGAAACGCGATCCGAACGTCCTGCTTTTCGGTGAAGACGTAGGTAATGTCGGCGGTGTATTCCGTGCAACCGAAGGTCTGCAAAAAGAATTTGGCGAAGAACGCGTATTTGATACTCCGCTTGCAGAGTCTGCAATCGGGGGTCTTGCTGTGGGTCTGAGCATCCAGGGTTTCCGTCCTGTAGCTGAGATTCAATTCGTTGGTTTTATCTTTGAGGCTTTGGACCAAATCGCGGTTCAGGCAGCTCGCTTGCGCTATCGTTCCGGCGGTGTCTATAACGCGCCAATCGTATTCCGTACGCCTTACGGTGGCGGCGTAAAAGCTGCTGAGCTTCATACGGATGCCCTGGAAGGTCTTTTGGCTCAAACTCCGGGTATCAAAGTGGTTATCCCTTCCAATCCTTATGATGCAAAAGGTCTGATGATCGCCTCGATCCGCGACAATGACCCTGTATTCTTCATGGAGCATTTGAATCTGTATCATGCGTTCCGCGCTGAAGTTCCGGAAGAAGATTATGTTGTTGAACTGGGCAAAGCAAATGTTGTGCGTGAAGGTTCTGATGTTACAATTATCGCTTACGGCATGATGGTTCACACTTCCGTCAAAGCTGCTGACGAACTCGAGAAGCAAGGTATCAAGGCCGAAGTGATTGATCTGCGTACTGTCAGCCCAATCGATATCGATACGATTGTAGCTTCGGTTAAGAAAACCAATCGTGCTATCGTGGTACAGGAAGCTCAAAAGAGCTCCGGCGTAGCTGCAGAAGTGATTGCTCAAATCAGCGAAAAAGCTATTTTGCACCTGGAAGCTCCGGTTCTGCGTGTAACTCCTCCAGATACCGTTTATCCTTTTGCTCTGATCGAGGACCAATGGCTGCCAACGCCTAACCGTGTCATCGATGCAGTGAACAAAGTCCTTAATTTCTAATTACAGCACAGCGAATAAGGAGGTACTTGAGCGTGGCAAAATTCGAATATAAATTCCCAGAATTGGGCGAAGGCCTGCATGAAGGCGAAATTATCAAAATGCACATCAAAGTCGGCGATAAAGTAACCGATGATGATATCATCATGGAAGTACAGAATGATAAGGCTGTTGTAGAAGTGCCTTGTCCGGTTAATGGTACGATAACAGAAGTTTTCGCCAAAGACGGTGACGTATTCAACGTAGGACAAGTCGTTGCAATCATCGACGCTGAAGGCGAACTGCCTGAGGGTGAAGACGTTCCTCAAGAAGAGCAGGTTGCCCAAGAGAAAGAAGCTGCACAAGGCGGTGCTGACACGACTTCTTCTCCTGCAACATCTGCTCCTGCTGCTTCTCAAGGCGGGGCTTCCCGTTTTGAATATAAATTCCCTGAGCTTGGTGAAGGTCTGCATGAAGGTGAAATCATCAAAATGCATATCAAAGCAGGCGATAAGGTAACTGATGACGATATCATCATGGAAGTACAGAACGACAAGGCTGTTGTAGAAGTACCTTGCCCGGTTAACGGCACGATCGTTGAAGTATTTGCGAAAGACGGCGACGTATTTAACGTTGGCCAGATCGTAGCTGTAATTAACGCTGAAGGCGAACTGCCTGAAGGTGCTGAACCAGCTGCGGAAGCAGTGGCCCCTCAAGCAGCTAATGAAGCTGATCTTGGTGTTAAACCTGCGACAGGCGCTTCTTCCAAAGAAGTTCTGGCTACCCCAAGCGTTCGTAAATATGCTCGTGAGCAAGGTGTAGATATCGCTCAGGTTAATGCGACTGGTAAGAACGGCCGCGTGACTAGAGAAGATATCGACGGATTCAAGAAAGGCGGCGCTGCTGCAGCACCAGCTGCGACAACGGCTCCTGCCGCTGAAACTGCAGCACCAAAAGCAAGCAAACCTGCAGCGGACAAAGCTCCTGCAGCAGCTGCTGCTGACCGTGCGGCTGATGAAGAGCGCGTACCATTCAAAGGCATTCGCAAAGCGATCTCTAATGCAATGGTTAAATCGGCTTACACTGCCCCACACGTTACGATCATGGACGAAGTGGACGTTACTGAACTGGTAGCATTCCGTACTCGCATGAAGCCAATCGCTGAGAAGAAGGGTGTTAAGGTTACTTACCTGCCATTCATCGTTAAGGCACTGGTTGCAGCTTCCCGTCAATTCCCTGCACTTAATGCATTCATTGACGAAGATGCGAATGAAATTGTATACAAAAAGTACTACAACATCGGTATTGCTACGGATACAGACAACGGCTTGATCGTCCCTGTTATCAAGGATGCAGATCGTAAGAGCATCTGGATGATTGCTGATTCCATTCGTGATTTGGCAGCACGCGGCCGTGACGGCAAGCTGAAGCCGGATGAAATGAGAGGCAGCACGATCTCCATTACAAATATCGGTTCTGCCGGCGGTATGTTCTTCACTCCGATCATCAACTTCCCTGAAGTTGCGATCTTGGGTACAGGCCGCATCAGTGAGAAGCCGGTTGTTAAGAATGGTGAAATTGTTGCAGCACCTGTGATGGCATTGTCCCTGAGCTTCGACCACCGTATTATCGACGGTGCAACAGCACAAAACTTCATGAACTATATCAAACAGCTGCTCGCTAACCCTGAGCTGCTCGTTATGGAGGTGTAATCAATGGTAGTAGGAGACGCTTCTCTCGATATTGATACATTAGTGATTGGTGCGGGTCCTGGCGGCTATGTAGCCGCCATCCGTGCCGCGCAGTTGGGCCAGAAAGTTCTGATTGTTGATAAATCTGAGCTCGGCGGCGTGTGTCTGAACCGTGGTTGTATTCCTTCCAAGGCTCTGATTTCTGCAGCTCATCAGTTTGAAGCTGCTAAGCATGGCGAAACATTTGGTGTTACGGCTGAGAACGTAAAAGTCGATTTTGCCAAAACCCAAGAATTCAAAAACGGTGTAGTTAAGAAAATGACTGGCGGCGTTAGCGGCCTGCTCAAAGGTAACAAAGTAGAAGTTTTCAATGGTGAGTGTATGTTCATCAGTGAAAACGAAGCTCGCTGCTTTAATGAGCACGAGTCTCCTCGTTACCGTTTCAAAAACTGCATCATCGCTACGGGTTCCCGTCCGATCGAACTGAAGCCTTTCCCATTCGGCGGCCGTATTCTGTCTTCGACAGAAGCTTTGAACCTGCCTGAAATTCCGAAAAGCATGATCGTCATCGGCGGCGGCTACATCGGTGCAGAGCTGGGTCAAATGTACTCCAAGTTTGGTACTCAAGTTACGATTATCGAAGGTATGGACACCGTGCTGCCAGGCTTTGATAAAGACATGACTTCGCTCGTTGCGAAAAGCATGAAGAAAACAGGAATTGAAATTTTTACAGGTGCTAAAGCTGAAAGTGCTGAGCAAACAGATAAAGATGTAACCGTGAAATTCTCTGTTAACGGTGAAGCCAAAGAAGTAACAGCAGAATACCTGCTCGTTACGGTTGGCCGTCGTCCGAATACAGACGGAGATCTCGGTCTTGACCTGATCAACATCGAAATGACAGACCGTGGTCTGATCAAAGTTGACAAACAAGGCCGTACCAACATTCCGCACATCTTTGCCATTGGCGATATCGTGCCTGGTCTTGCACTGGCTCATAAAGCTTCTTACGAAGGTAAGGTTGCTGCTGAAGCAATTGCAGGAATGCCTTCTGAAGTGGATTACAAATGTATTCCTGCCGTGGTATTCACAGATCCTGAATGCTCCAGCGTAGGTTATACTGAGAAAGAAGCGACTGAAAAAGGCTACAAAGTTAAAGTTGGCAAATTCTCCTACGGTGCTAACGGCCGTGCGGTATCTCTGAATGCTGCTGAAGGTTTCGTGAAAATCGTAGCTGAAGAGGGCACTGGCCTTGTTCTGGGAGCTCAAATTGTAGGTCTGGAAGCTTCCAACCTGATCGCTGAGCTGGGTCTCGCGATCGAGATGGGTACTACTTTGGAAGATATCTCCTTGACTATTCATGCTCATCCAACTTTGGGCGAGATCGTGATGGAAGCAGCTGAAGTCGTATTGGGCCATCCAATCCATGCTCTGGCACCGCGTCGCTAATACTTGAATAATATATTGTCTTCTATGACAGGTGCACTTTACGGTGTGCCTGTCTTTTTTATGAACAGGGCAGGAGAGACGGTCATCATTTCCTTAGCTTTCTCTCTTCCGTGGTCTATACAGATCGTGATAAACTTAAAGCTAGGTGGTTAATCAGAATTTTCACAAATTGCTGGTAATATAAACATACATCAGGAAAGGAGCGAATCCATTGCGTAATTATTTGGACTTGCTGCAAGATATATTAGACCATGGAGTCACAAAAGGAGACCGTACAGGTACCGGGACGACATCTGTTTTCGGACGTCAGCTTCGCTTTGATCTGGCGGAAGGTTTCCCGCTTGTAACGACGAAACGTATCCATCTGCGTTCAGTTATTCATGAGCTCCTGTGGTTTTTGAAAGGGGATACCAATATTGGTTATCTCAAAGAGAATAAAGTAACCATATGGGACGAATGGGCAGATGAGAATGGGGATCTGGGCCCTGTATACGGTTCTCAGTGGAGAGCGTGGGAAACACCTGAGGGAGAGCGTATCGATCAGATTGCGAATGTCATCGAATCCATTAAGAATAACCCGGATTCCCGGCGTCATATTGTCAGTGCATGGAACGTAGCTGTCATTGACCAAATGAAGCTGCCGCCCTGCCATTTCGTATTTCAGTTCTATGTAGCTGATGGCAAGCTGTCCTGCATGCTGACGATGCGCTCGGTGGATACGTTTCTGGGACTGCCATTTAACATTGCTAGCTATGCGCTGCTTACTCATATGGTTGCTCAGCAGTGTGATCTTGAAGTTGGTGAATTTATCTGGTCCGGCGGTGATGTCCACATCTATTCCAATCACATGGAGCAGGTTAAAACCCAGTTGGAACGAGAACCGCTGCCGCTGCCGAAGCTGATCATTAAGCGTAAACCGGAAACTATCTTCGATTACGTTTATGAGGATTTCGAATTCGAGAATTACGAGTATCATCCAGCCATTAAAGCTCCAGTAGCGATTTAACAGAAGTCTTTTATTATGAGGAGGGGCATATGACCATTTCAATGATATGGGCAATGAGCAGGGATGGACTGATTGGCAAAAATAACGGACTGCCTTGGCGCTTGCCTCGGGACATGGCTTTCTTCAAGGAGCAAACCCTGCAGAAAACGATAGTAATGGGCCGTAAAACGTGGGAGTCTTTTGGCAGCAACCCCCTTCCGAATCGGAAGAACATCGTTCTGACGAGAGACAGCGAATACCGGGCTGATGGAGCTGATGTCGCTCATACCGTTGCCGAGATTCAGCAGCTGGATCATAACGAGGAAATCATGATCATTGGCGGAGCTGAGATTTACAAGTTATTCTGGCCGCTTGCAGATCGTCTAATGGTAACCGAGATCGACGCTGCTTTTGCAGGGGATACTTATTTTCCCAAACTGGATTGGAGTCCATGGAGAATCGTTGAGGAGTTTCAGGGGATTAAGGATGACAAGAACCCGTATGACTATCGTTTTCTTACGTATGAACGGCGATAGAGTCGTCTTTAAATACAAATATATATGCAGTTTATCCATTTAATATACAAAGTGGGACGTGTTACGATAACTGAAATTTGTTAGCCATGCCCTGTAAAGCCTGCTATCACAGTCTTTGATTAAGGTTATAAAGTTTTTTTCCACCACATGTCGATGGTTTATGATACAATATACAAAAACTCAACAAGATAGCAGTTTCATGGGGGTTTAGGCATGGAATTGATGAGAAGAGAACGGATGGGGGAAACGTAAGATGTCTACACCTACAGGATTTATGGAGTACAAACGCCAGCTTCCCGCTGACCGCACACCGGAAGAGCGGATTCAGGATTGGGAAGAGTTCCATAAGCATTTATCTGAAGACGAACTTCGTACGCAGGGCGCACGTTGTATGGATTGCGGTACACCTTACTGTCACACAGGTATGGATATGGAAGGTGGCACTTTTGGCTGTCCTGTTCACAATCTCATTCCGGAATGGAACAATCTTGTTTACCGGAGCCAATGGCGTGAGGCGTTGGATCGTCTTCACAAAACGAATAACTTTCCTGAATTTACAGGGCGTGTCTGTCCTGCGCCGTGTGAAGGTTCCTGTACCGTAGGTTTAATCGGACAGCCTGTAACCATTAAGACCATTGAGCAGGCGATTATCGACAAAGGCTTCGAAGAAGGCTGGGTCGTTCCTACCCCTCCTGAGAAACGTACAGGCAAGAAAGTTGCCGTTGTAGGCTCTGGCCCTGCCGGCTTGGCTGCTGCAGCTCAATTAAACAAAGCGGGACACAGTGTGGTAGTATATGAACGTGCAGATCGTGTTGGCGGCTTGCTGGTGTATGGCATTCCTACCATGAAACTGGATAAGAATGTGGTACAACGTCGTGTGGACTTGCTGGAGGCGGAAGGCATTCAGTTTGTGACGAATACAGAGATCGGCAAGGACATTCCTGCTCAGCAGTTGGTGGATGAATATGACGCTGTTGTACTTTGCGGCGGTGCAACGAAGCCGCGGGAATTCAACATTGAAGGCAGTGAGCTGAAAGGCGTACATTACGCGATGGACTTCCTGAACGGAACCATTAAGAGCTACCTGGATAACGGTCTTGAAGATGGCGAGTATTTGTCTGCAAAAGGTAAAGACGTTATTGTCATTGGCGGCGGCGATACTGGCTCCGACTGTGTAGCAACTTCCTTGCGTCATGGCTGCTCCAGTGTGACCCAATTTGGTACCCATGCCAAAGCTCCTTTGGAGCGGGATCCAATTGCCAATCCATGGCCTCAGTTCCCGAACGTATATACATTGGATTATGCGCAGGAGGAAGCCAAAGCTATTTTTGGTGAAGATCCCCGTGAATTCTCTATCATGACGACCAAATTTGTAGGTGATGAAGAAGGGAACCTCAAAGAGCTTCACACGATTCAGATCGAGCGTATCGTTGATGAGACAGGTCGCAAGATCTATCAGCCGGTTCCTGGAACAGAGCGTGTATTCCCGGCTCAGATGGCGTTGATTGCAATCGGTTTTGACGGCCCTGAGCAGGAAATTGCACAGCAGCTCAGCCTGGAGACAGACCGCCGTTCCAACATCAAAGCCCGTTACGGCAAATATGTTACGAATACAGATAAAGTATTTGCGGCCGGTGATATGCGCCGTGGCCAGAGTCTTGTGGTATGGGCTATTCATGAGGGCCGTGAAGCAGCTCGTGAAGTTGATAAGTATCTCATGGGTTCCACCGTCCTGGCATAATTTAGTGTTATCCAAGCAGGCTGTGTAAGCAGCTTGCTTTTTTGTTTGTGCATTTCAATATATGTTAAATTATTTAACATATAAAAGTGAATTAATGAAGAACGGACTTTAATTTTGACTCAATTATACTCCCTGAAGCGACAGGTTTAAAGAGTTTTTTTCGATTTTCTATGTTTGAATAGAATAATTCGACTAATAAGTCAACTAATATTACATATACATGACAATAACGAGGATGAGTTCTCATCATTTATAACAGACAACGGGTATGGTATAATTGTATTAGTATTATAGAAATGACTTATGAAGCAGGGGCTTCCGCCGCATGGAAGCTCCTTTTTTGATGGCTCATTGTATGACAAGGGAGAGAGATTGTGATGAAGACACTGATTATCGCCGAGAAACCGGACATGGGCCGGACTATCGCGGCAGTGGTGGAGCCCCGGGCGCAGAACAAACGCAGTTATCTTGAGGGTGAACACTATATTATCACCTGGGCGATTGGTCACCTCCTGGGGCTTGCCGAGCCTGATGCCTATGATCCCAAGTATAAAAAGTGGAACATTCAGGATCTGCCCATCATCCCCTCCTCATTTAAAATCATTCCTAACCCGCGTACCAAGGATCAGCTCAAGATTATCGGTGAACTGGCAAAGCGCTGCAACGCGATCGTTAATGCTTGTGACGCTGGGCGGGAGGGGCAGTACATCTTTGCCTTGATACAACAGCAGCTTAAGCTGAAGCAGCCGGTTAAGCGGCTGTGGATATCTGATCTGACAGCAGAAAGTATTTCCAGAGGCTTTAGTCAGCTGCATGAGGCGGCAGAGTTTGAGCATTTGACCCAGGCTGCCAGAGCACGAAGTGAAGCTGATTGGCTGATTGGAATGAATGCTTCACGGGCCTTTACTACACGCCATAATGCGCTGCTGTCAGTCGGTAGGGTACAGACACCTGTACTGGCACTGATCTATGATCGTGAAAAAGAAATTCAGGCGTTCGAATCTCAAACCTTTTACGATGTCATTGCCCATTTCAAGCAGGAACAGACGGAGTATAAAGGGATTCGTCAAGGTGATAAGCTGACTGCTCAGGAGGATGCAGAGAAAATTGCAGATGCAGTCCGTGGAAAAGAGGGAAGGATCAGCAAGTACGAGTTAAAGAATACCAAAGAGTATCCTTTCAAATTATATGATCTCACGCTTCTCCAGAGGGAAGCGAATGCCAAGTTTGGTTATTCGGCGAAGAAGACGCTGGACCTCGCTCAGGCACTATACGAAAGACATAAGGTGATTTCTTACCCGCGGACCAATTCCAATTACGTGACAGAACAGAATCTGGAAGGAATGCACAAGACGCTGCAGCTGCTTAAGCACGGGCCCTACCGTGAGCTTGCCGAAGGGGCACAGCCAGCGTTAGTTCACAAAGGGAACAAATCCGTGTGCAATCCTTCACGCGTTGAGGATCACCATGCAATTTTACCAACGCTGAAGAAACCAGGTACTTTAAGCAAAGAGGAATCCAATATTTATGATTTGGTCATCCGGCGTTTTTTGTCTCATTTTTATCCGCCAGCGGAGTACAAGCAGCATACCGTATTCACAGAAGTGGAAGGACACCTCTTCAAGACAGGAATCAAAGAACTGCTTCATCTTGGCTGGAAAGTAGTTATCGACGATCAGAACACGAAGAAGAACAGCCGCAAAAAGAAAGATGAGGAGCAGGAAGCTGAAGAATGGACGGATCGCAGTTTTGAGATTCACGAAGCAAATCCCGTGCACTGCTTAAAGGCAGAAGCCAAAGAGAAGGCCACACAGCCTCCTAAAAGCTATACTGAAGGAACGCTGCTAAAAGCCATGGAAAGCGCCGGCAAACAGATAGAGAATGAGGAACTTCGTGACGCGATGAAAGAGAGTGGGCTGGGAACACCAGCGACCCGTGCGGCTACCATTGAACGCCTTAAAAATGTCGGCTATATCGAAATGCAGGGAAAGAAGATCGTCATGACTCCAAAAGGAAATATGGCGATTGAGTTGATCCGCAGAGCGGGAGTAGAGCTGCTGGCATCTCCTGAAATGACAGGACAGTGGGAACGGAGGCTGCATCAAATCTCCAAGGGTGAAGCTGAGCGGGACAAGTTCATGGATAATGTGAAGAAGTTTACACTATCCGTCATTGAAAAGGTGAAGCAGCAAGCACCCGCTCCGGCATCGGCATTTGGAGTAGAGAGCGGAAGAGGGAGTAAAGGTCGCAAAGGGGCTTCACCTCGTAGCAAAACATCATCAAGTGGAACTGCTACAGCGGTTAAGGCAGCGCGAACTTCTGTCTCCAAAAATACTGCTGCAACGAAATCCGCAGCCAAGCCGCGGTCTTCCGCTGAACGGGTATCACTGGGCAGCTGCCCTTGTTCAAATTGTAACGGTACAATTATTGAAGGACGAAAAGGATTCGGATGTGACCATTTCCGTGAAGGGTGTAAGTTTGTGATCTGGAAGGAATTCAGCGGCAAGCAGGTATCACCGGCTATGCTGCGATCTTTGCTCGATAAGGGACAGACACAGCTGCTTTCTTTTAAAACAGCGAACGGAGCTGCGTACAAGGCAAGAATTGTACTTGCTGACCGAACGAGCGGCAAGCTTACGCTGCAGCGAGAAGAATAGTGCTTTCTAACAGCAAAAGACCCTTCAGCCAAGGGTCTTTTGCTGTTGATGCATATGGATACTTTCGTGTATAACTCTTGGGACATCCGTCAAGCTGTGAATGGTGTACATAACCGAAGTGGGCTCCTGTTTAAGCTCAATGATATTGTAACTCCATTCATTTTTTTGTTTAAGATATATGCAGTTGATGCCTGCTGTAATAGCCGGCTCAATATCTGTACGCAGCGAGTTGCCGATCATCCAGGTTTTCTTACGATCAAAGCTGCCGCTCTGCAGAATCTGTTCAAGGGCTTCGATATTTTTGTGCTGTCGGATAAAAATGCGTTCATCAAAGTATGTGCTTAGCTTCATTTGGTCGATTTTGCGCTGCTGAATAGCCTTTTCACCACCGGTATAGAGGTAAAGATGATGTCCAGCCTTGGTCAGCGATTCGAGTGTTTCAACCATCCCGGGATAAGCTTCAATCTCCTGTTCGTAAACGCTCCGTCCGAGAAGACGAAGCTCGTGCTCCTCATCCTCGGCAGCTTTATGGCCATACTTCTCGCACAAAAAATGATAGGTGTCGATTAGCGATTGAGGAAAATGTTCGCTGGCAAAGCCGACTTTGGTTACGCCGGCGACATCAATTTCAATTTGTTTCTGACGGATTTCTTCAACGGTCAGCTGGTCGTTCTGGAACCAGTCCATCATCAGCTCGAAGTATTGTCCCAAAATCAGATCAAAATATTTGTTGCAGTGGATCAATGTATCATCCAGATCAAAAATGATTTGTTGTTTCTCATAACTCATCAGGCAGCACTCCTTCATTAACTGGCCGATCACCCACCGGCAGGGCAGTACGTTAAACTATAAACCGATATACGATTCAAGAAACATCTGGAGATCACCCAATCCTTCCGGGCGAATGTTGTATTTATCATGGCTCTCCAGGTCCAGATGTATCCGCAGCATACCGGCTGTACGCAGAACCATCAGATGCGAGGTTAAAACATCTTCGGTCAGGTTCATGTGCTCGATCATCTGATCCAGAGACTTGGGTTCCTTCCCAAGAAAACGAAGTAGACGCAGCCGATCCAGGTCATTAACAGCAAATGTAAGACGGGAGAGGATGACCGGCGGCTGCTCGGCATCTTCTTCAGAAAGCTCCACAGGGTACTGAATGAACAGAACTCCTTTATAGAAGCAATATGTATTAATGGGACGGTTGTGGACGGTTGGAAACAGGACAACGGAAGAAATACCTTCAAGATCACGTACAACCAGCCCGGAAGTTGCATATTCAACAAGATCCTCAGGTGCCATTTTGGTCAGCAGCAGCTGCTTCTCGGCTGCATCCTCTTCTGAGAGATGGCGCATACTCTGCTCGATATTGGCAAAATAACGGATATACCAATGCTTCAGCAGAGGCAGGTACGCACGCCGGATCCGCATCACATCTTCCAGCTGCAGATTCGGGAGGAGCGGGGAGGCAGCGGCCAGCAGTTCAGCTTCCGGTGCAGAAGCTGCATAATCGATGTATTGCTCTGCTTCCATTATATGTGCCGGACGGTTGATGGCCCAGGCGTACAGCGTATCGTAGTCAGCGAACGGCCAGAATGCAGACTGGCTAATTTCGCTCTTCATAGATGAATCCAGCAATTGGTCAGCGGTCTCGATAAACTCAAAGCCGAGGTCCAGATTGCGTACCCATTTCTTCGTGGCATAGACGAGAAAACTGCCCAGCAGCTCATAAATCGGTGTTGAATCTACACGTACTTCATAACCCATACGAAGGGCCTCCTATTCTAAATCACACAGAATGGACCGCCTGAAATGGCAGCCGCCTTTCCTGCGTAACTGAAAGTCTTGCCCATTCTGCTTCTTCGGAAAAAGATCCTGAAATATGCAGAATGAAATCTACATTTTCTGTTTTCATTATGGCTTGTTTAAGTAATCATTGTCCACTATAATTATTGTAGTTTGTCGAAATGAGGCTCAGCAGCAGCCACCACCAATTCATGGATGAATTTGGATTTCAGACAGGAAGTCGTCATTCCTTTTGACGATTTCTTTTGTATTTGTAGGGGGATTTTCTATTGTCATCAGCTGTATCGGAGCATTCTGGCTCCTCAGGCAGGCTCCATTTCCTGATATTAATAGCAGTTATCGTTATTGCAGGGATTAGCCAGGGGCTTCTGCTTCCTGTGTTATCCATTTATCTTGAGCAGATGGGGGTGTCTTCCTCTCTAAACGGGCTTAATTCTGCCGCTTTATACATAGGTTCTTTCGGAATGACCTTGGCAGCAGAAAAGCTGCTTGGACGTCTGGGGTTCAAGAAGCTGATGGCCAGCGGTCTGGTGCTTGTCATGGTCACCCTTTTATTGTTTCCGTTATTTCCGGATATCCGGATCTGGTTTGTTTTTCGCCTCTTCGTCGGAATTGGCGACAGCGCACTGCATTATGCGGCACAGCTGTGGGTACTGCTGGTAACACCTGTCCATCAGCGAGGACGCAATTTGTCGCTGTACGGGATGTCATACGGTCTTGGCTTCAGTCTGGGACCCTTCGGAATTTCGCTGCAGAAATACGGCATGTATGTACCATTCGTTCTTTTAGCTGTCATGCTTGCTCTCGTATTCCTGCTAGTCCTCCTCAAGCTGCCCAATATGAAGCCTGAGAAGCAGCCTGCGGATGAACATGCCAAACGCCGGTTTAGCAGAAGTTACCGGTGGGCGTGGTATGCGCTGCTTCCAGCTTTTCTTTATGGTTATATGGAAGCTAGTATGAATAGTAATTTTCCGGTTTATGGTCTCAGAATCGGTTACAGTCAGGACGATATTGCACTGCTGCTGCCTTTCATCGGAATTGGCGGTCTGGTTCTTCAGATGCCGCTCGGGATCCTGAGTGACCGGATCGGCCGCAGAAATGTCCTCATCTGGGCGGCGGCGGCAGGTGGATTGCTTTTTGTTCTGATTCCGTTCAGCGGAACCCATTTGATTGCGACGCTGCTGCTGCTGTTACTTGCAGGCGGCCTGGTCGGTTCATTCTTTTCACTTGGCCTGGCCTATGCGGCAGATCTGCTGCCAAAGCAGCTGCTGCCAGCGGCCAATGTGCTGGCTTCCTTTCATTTCAATGCCGGCAGTATTCTGGGCCCTAATATGGGTGGCAAACTTCTGGACAGCTTCTCCTTCGGAAGCCTGTTTTTTGTGATGGGAGCCGTTTATATCCTATTTGGGCTCATAGGCTTAGGCTTCAAGCCCGAAAAACGTGAGTTGCAGAACCACCAGTATATTGAGCATAAGGCTTGATTTGCATGACTTTTGGCTATTGTTTACAATAAAATGGACAGCAATACAGTACAGCGGACAAGAGGGGAAGTTCGGTTATGATAAAAGTGAATGCTTTGGCCAAAAGTTTGGGGGCAGACCGTGTTCCCGTTCTCAAAAATATCAGCTTCGAGGTTCATCACGGTGAGATGATTGCCGTTGTAGGTCCAAGCGGGAGCGGTAAGAGTATGCTGCTTCGCTGCCTTGCACTGAGGGAGTCGTGGGATCAGGGAACATTTATAATTGATGGTACGGATATTTTGAAGGGCGGAATGGCCGGTCGGAGCAAATTAAAGCGTGAGTGGGCATTTCTTGAGCAGAATCCGACCCTTTATCTGAACAAAACAGCACATAAAAACGTCATTATTGGTATGGCAGGTCAAACTCCGCTGTTTCGCAGAGTGACGGGTATGGTGAGATCCGATGATTATATGGGCGCGATGGACGTTCTGGAAGAACTAGGTCTGCTGGATAAGGCGAAGGAGAAAGCACAGAATCTCAGCGGCGGGGAAAGGCAGCGGGTGGCAATAGCACGAGCACTTGTGCATGGTGCCAGTGTCATACTTGCCGATGAACCCGTCATCGGACTGGATCCTCATTCTGCGGATGCTGTACTGGGTACACTTAAATCGCTGTGTGAGAAAGAGAAGATGACCGTGATCACCGTTCTTCCGATCGAGCTGGCTGAGAAGCATGCTTCCCGCATTTGGGGAATTTCCGACGGGGAGATCATTTTTGATATTCGCGGGCGGCGATTGACGATGGCTGAGAAGAATAAGTTGTAAGTGGGTTGAACCGCAGCTGCGGCTGTATAGAAAAGAGTGATGAAATTGTTTAAAGCTAGCTGGATGACGTCGCTGGTTGGAGCAGCAGGCCTCCTCTGTATGCCGCTGCTGCTAAGCGGATGTGATCTGATGAGGGATCCCGTTTCACTGATGAACACTCCAATTATGTCGACGGATAAAGAAAAACTCGTCAGTGTCATCAATACCCAGCTGCGGGATATTCCCGGAGCTACTCTGCTGCGTCCACGTGATCCCGATGATTCTAACACCATCCGCAGGGGCGACCTTAACAACGACGGAACCGAGGAAGCGGTAGTATTCTACGAAGCGCCTGACGATACACCACGGATTCACGGAATGCTGCTGGAGGAACAGCAGGGTACTTGGGTCAAGAAGCTGACATTCGAAGGCAAAGGTCTGGAGCTGGAATCCTTGAAACTGGTCGATCTGACCAATGATGGTCAGCTTGATATTGTAGCAGGCTATTCGACCGGAGATGATCAGGACGGGCAGAATTTGCTGGTTGTATATCGTTATAACGGCAGTAGTATCGAGAAGGTGCTGGAGATGCCTTATTCCAAATTTCTGGTCGAGGACAACCGGCGAGAGCCGCTGGATCTGAACGGAGACGGAATCAATGATCTAACAGTAATTTCATATAAACAGAATGAGATGCCATCCGTGACAACATATCAATACAATGGATCGTTTCAAGAAATCGGCAAGCTGGATCTGGATAATACCGTTAATAATTTCTATAATATTGTAGCAGGCAAGATAGCCAAGAATAAGGAAGGGATTATCATTGATACCCAGCTTGCAGCACACAGCTATTACTCCAGTATGATTACGATGAATAATGAAGTAATGGAGGAGGTTCAGCTGCAGGATCATACTCAGAAAGATGCTATGATCAAGAGCGGTGACGTGGACGGAGACGGCATCATTGAATACGGCATACTGAAGCGGCCGGACGGATGGGAGCATTTTGCACCAGATGACGTTCCTTTCTTTGTTAACTATTATCAGTGGGACGGCAAAAACGGCTCCAAGTTTGTGATGCAGAAATATGAGGATTTTGAAGACCGTTTCTCGCTAAAAATACCAAGCGATTTGTATGGAAAGGTTACCCTCGATACCAAGTCGCAAAAGGATAAATATCTGAAATTCATTAAAACCGATACCGGACAGACGCTGGCAGAGATTAAATTTTTTACTCTTCAGCAATGGGAAGATGCCAAGGGGAGCTGGGAGGAGCGGATCCGGGATAAGGACCGTGTCGTCGGTATCAAATTGCATGGAGAATTCCTGGAGAATAAATTAAATAATTCAGGTCTCAGTGATAGGAAAGGGGTAAAGCAGTGAGCAAAGTACTTATTTTAGAAGACGAGGAATCGATCCGCAGTTTTATTGTCATTAATCTCAAGCGCAACGGCTTCGAAGTATTGGAAGCGGGGGACGGGAATGAAGCGCTGCAGATTCTCAAAAGCGTTCAGGACATAGATATCGCGTTGTTGGATGTCATGGTGCCGGGAATCGACGGTTTTGAAGTGTGCCGCCGTATCCGTGAAACGAACGAGCGTATAGGAATCATATTCCTGACAGCCAAAGTCCAGGAGCAGGACAAAGTCTATGCGCTGTCCGTAGGAGCTGATGATCATATCAGCAAGCCGTTCAGCCCGACTGAACTTGTTGCTCGTATTCAATCGTTGCTGCGCCGGGTGAACGTCCATCGGGAAACCTCGGCCAGAGTATCTTTCCATTCCGGTCCGTTCACATTGGATCTGATCTCCAAGCAGTTTAAGAAGAACGGACAAATGGTGGAGCTGACTCCAACCGAATTCTCCCTGATTCAGTTCTTCCTAGAAAAGGAGAATACACCGCTCAGCCGGGACGTTCTGCTTGATCATGTGTGGGGAAAAGAGTATATGGGGGATCCTAAAATTGTGGATGTGAACATCCGCAGACTTCGTCAAAAAATTGAGAATAATCCTTCGGAACCGGAGTTTTTGCAAACCGTGTGGGGACATGGCTATAAATGGAAAGGCTAGGCGGCATGTTCAAGCGGGGAATCCGCAGACAAATAGTATTACATTACTTTTTTGTTGTGTTTCTGGCGCTTCTGCTGGTCGAGGTCATCTTCCTGTTTGCCATTCGCGCCTACTACTACGACAGCATTTTTGGCCATATCAAAAACCATGTTGAAGTCGTAACCGATTTTGTAGGCGGGCGTTCGGACACGGAAGAGAATGTCTCGCAAGAGCTGCTGAATACGTTTAAGCTCGACAAAACCCAATATGAAATTTTAGATGATCAAGGAAATGTACTCATTAATTCGACAGGGTTTGAATCCGACCGCCGCGTACAGACCAGTGATCTGCCCCAGGCCTTGGCAGGAGATATCGGACGCTGGGTGGGAAGGGAGACAACAACGGGGGAGCAGGTCATGGCCGTATCGAAGAAGTTCCAGCTGTCCGGAGAGAATGTTTATGTCATCCGATATGTGACATCGCTCAAAGGTGTCAATGAGAAGCTGTTCACCATTACGCTTCTGGCTGCGCTGATCGGAGTCGCCGTGCTCGCAGTCGTGTTCATCTTCAGTGTAGGGCTGGCAAACTCTATCGTCAGGCCGATTAACAACATCACCCAGGTGTCTGCCCAGCTGGCCAAAGGCCGGTTTGATAAGAGGGTCAAAGGAAACTACAGGTATGAACTCGGAGAGCTGGCATCAACGCTCAACTATATGGCCGAAGAGATTGTACGTACAAACCAGGTGAAGGACGATTTTATTTCTTCGATTTCGCATGAACTCCGGACCCCGTTGACCAGCATCAAAGGCTGGAGTGAGACCCTCAACATGGGAGATTATGATCCGGAAGAAACACGCGTGGGGATGCGAATTATATCTAAAGAGACGGAGCGGCTCATTGGTCTAGTCGAGGAAATTCTTGATTTCTCGAAGCTGCAGCAGAATGAAATGAAGCTGGTAATGAACCGGGTCAATTTACGTGAGATTCTACAGGAAATTATGCTGAATGTCTGGGCGAAAGGTGAGCAGAAGCAGGTACATCTGAAGCTGGAAGCTGAAGAATTGCCGTATTTTGTGCAAGGGGATGCGAACCGCCTGAAGCAGGTGTTCTTGAATATTGTCGATAATGCGGTCAAATTTTCTCACGAAAACTCCTGGATATTCCTCACCCTGCAAAAAGAGAACGGTTTTATCTCTGTTGCGGTTCAGGATACCGGAATAGGTATAAGTGAAGAACATCTGGCCAAAGTAAGAGACCGATTCTTCCAGGCAGATCATCAGCATGGAGGAACAGGCCTGGGGCTGGCCATCACTCAGCAGATTGTGGAGCTCCATCACGGAGAGATGGTTATGCAGAGCGAACTCGGGGTAGGCACCACGGTGACGGTTACTTTACCGGCAGCAGAGGATGAGGAGCCCGAGGAGGAGCTGTCTTCTTACACAGAAGAGGGACCCGAAGACGAGAAAGAAGTTATTTAGAGTTCATATTAAATAAGCCGTGTCCATAAAGGACGCGGCTTATTTTGCCAATAAGGAAGGAGGAGAAAAGGAATACAAGGCGAATTAGGTAATCAGGCATTAAAAAAGAGGGCCTCTCCCGAGGACGCCTCTTGATGTAATGATTAAATTTTACAGACCTTCGGCCACCAGTCGACCGGATTTCTCGTATCCTTTGAGAATACGAGCTGGCTGAGTTCGAACAGCAGGTTTGGCCAGTACCGTCTCATTAGGTCCAACTACGATAATGTCTCCGGCTTTACCTTTGACTACTGCACCGTCTTTTATGACTGCACCTTCACCAATGATGGCATGCTCAATCAATACATTGCGGCCGATTTTAACATTCGGCATAACCACGCTGTCCTTGATTTGAGAGAACTTGCCAACCTCCACGCCGCAGAACACGACAGAGTTGTCGGCCTGGCCTTCCATCGAACAGGAATCATGAACCAAAGCACGTTCAGGAACAAACGTACGAGGTTTGGAAGCACTTAGTTTGGTACGCCATTGACGCGTAAACATCGGCCAGGACTCATCGTTCAAATTGATCTCGCATTGATCGCCAAGAAGGTCCATGTGTGAATCCCACAGGCTCTGAATCGTACCGACATCTTTCCAGTAGCCCTGGAACTCGTATACGAACAGCGGTTCTTCGCCGCTAAGCATCGCAGGGATGATATCTTTTCCAAAGTCATGATTGGATTGTTCATTCGCTGCATCTGCAATTAAGTGTTTACGCAAATATTCCCACTTAAACATGTAAATACCCATAGAAGCCAGATTGCTCTCAGGCTGCTGTGGTTTCTCAGCAAATTCAGTGATCCGCAGATCTGTATTGGCAGTCATTACACCAAAGCGGTGTGCTTCTTCCCAAGGAACCTCCATGACCGAAATGGTAGCTACCGCTTGATTGCGAACATGTGCGTCCAGCATCTCACGATAGTTCATATGATAAATGTGGTCACCAGACAGGATCAGAACATGCTCAGGATTCTGGCGATCAATGTATTCAATGTTCTTGTAGATGGCGTCCGCAGTGCCAAGGTATTCGTCATTGCCTGTATTGTATGAAGGCAGAAGGCTGATTCCACTGTTGCCTTGTTCCGGCAGCCCCCACGGTTCACCTTCACCGATATGCTCATGTAGGGACTCTGCTTCATACTGAGTCAATACGCCAACTGTATCAATACCGGAATTGACACAGTTGCTGAGAGGAAAATCGATGATACGGTAATGTCCGCCGAACGGCACGGCAGGTTTTGCTATGGTTGAAGTCAGAGGAGCAAGTCTCCGTCCTTCTCCGCCCGCTAGCAGCATGGCAATGCATTCTTTCTTTTCCATGGTGTTTCCCTCCCAAAATTGTGTGTCTGTGTTTAATACATAAACGGATATAAGTCGGTTTGAAACGATGTATATTGTCGATAATGCATAAAATTACAAAAATATTTTTTGACGCTCATGTTTATGTTCAAAGTGGCTAAAATGGGGTAATGGGTTTAATAAAGTCCAACTTTAAAAGCAGGTGATGATGAGTGAAAGCAGATTTGGGCAATCGTCTGATGTCGAAAGAAGATATTTATTTATTTCATGAAGGAACCCTTTATCAGAGTTACCGAAGTCTGGGCGCACACCTCACGACTGAGGATGGCGAAGAGGGCGTCCGTTTTACCGTCTGGGCTCCAAACGCCCTTCATGTCGGCCTGGCCGCGGATTTTAACGGCTGGAACGGCGAGAACGATTCATTACATAAGATACCCGATTCGGGCATTTGGAGTCGTTTTTTTCCGGGGATAACGGAAGGTACTTTTTACAAATACGACATTACATCTCCAAGTGGAGAACGGCTTCTAAAGGCCGATCCGTATGCCATTCATGCCGAGGTAAGGCCTGCAACAGCTTCAGTAGTGTCCACCCTGGAAGGACACAGCTGGAAGGACGCAGCTTGGGTCCGCAAACAGCGTGAGCCTTATCAGAAACCACTGAATATTTATGAGGTTCATTTTGGTACATGGAAACAAAAGGAAGACGGCTCTTTTTATACATATCGTGAAATGGCGGAATTACTTATTCCTTATGTATTAGAAATGGGTTACACCCATATTGAAATTATGCCCCTGAGCGAGCATCCTTATGATCTTTCGTGGGGATACCAGTCGACAGGGCTGTTCGCTTTGACGAGTCGTTACGGCAAGCCGCAGGATTTTATGTATTTTGTTGACCAGTGTCATCAGGCTGGAATAGGGGTGCTGCTGGATTGGGTTCCCGCTCATTTTGCTAAGGACGCCCAAGGTCTGCGACAGTTTGACGGTGCTCCGCTGTATGAATACGGAGATCCTTTGCTGGCTGAAAAGCCGGGATGGGGGACCCTTAGCTTTGATTACAGCAAGCCGGAGATCCGTTCTTATTTGATCAGCAACGCGCTGTTCTGGATGGAGGTGTATCACATTGACGGTCTGCGGGTTGATGCGGTAACGAGTATGATTCGTCTGGACTTTGAGAAGCAGGAAGGGCAGTTCAGACGGAATGTACATGGCGGACTGGAGAATCTGGAAGCTATCCAATTTTTGCAGCAGCTGAACAGGACGATATTCAGCTATTATCCTCATGCTCTGATGATGGCTGAAGAATCCAGCGCATGGCCGAAAGTTACATCTCCGATCGAGGAAGACGGACTCGGTTTTAACTACAAATGGAATATGGGCTGGATGAATGATACGCTTGATTATGTTGAGAAGGAGTTTCAGGATCGGCCGAATCATCATAACTTGCTTACATTCCCTATTGTTTATGCTTATTCTGAGAATTTCATTCTTCCGCTTTCTCATGATGAAGTGGTGCATGGCAAGAAATCATTACTGGATAAGATGCCGGGGTCCTATGAGCAGAAGTTTGCAGGACTGCGTGCCTTATTGGGGTATCAAATCACGTCCCCGGGTAAAAAGCTGCTGTTTATGGGTGGCGAATTCGGTCAGTTTATTGAATGGAAGGACGAGGAGCCTCTGGATTGGTTCCTGCTGGATTACGACGCACACCGGCAAGTACATCATTATACGAAGATGCTTAACCATTTGTACAAACAGGAGAAGGCGCTGTGGGAACTGGATCATTCCATGGACGGTTACCAATGGATCAGTGCTGACGACTCCAACCAGAGTGTAATCAGTTATATCCGTCATGGGAAGAAGCCAGGAGACAGCCTGATTATTCTGATTAACTTGCAGCCTGTCGAACGCCCGGATTACAGGATTGGCTTGTACAAACCAGGCAGCTATGATGAGATCTTCAATTCGGATTCCGTTGAATTCGGAGGAAACGGTTCTAGTAACGGCAAGTCCTTGAAGACAACCAAAATTTCATGGCATGGTCAGCCGAATACTCTTGAAGTAAAACTTCCTCCGCTGAGTATGGTCATTCTAAAAAAGACACCGCGCAAGACGGCAGCCAAAGCATCCAAGGCGGATGAGAAGGTGGAGATTGCGGAGGTTCAGCTAACCGTCAAAAAAAGAACAAAAAAAGCTAAAAACAAGCCGTTGGAGCCAGCGACAAATGTGACTGCAGAAACAACGACGGCTGAGACAACCAGGAGTGGAGTACGAAACAGGAGGACAAAGAAATGAATATATTATTTGCGGCAGCCGAAGCCCATCCGTTTATCAAAACAGGGGGGCTGGCAGACGTCATCGGTGCCCTTCCCAAAGCGCTTTTGGCAGCCGGGCATGACGTTCGTGTAATCCTGCCGAAATACCAGGGGATTCCAGCGCTTTTTAAGGAACAAATGAAGTCTGAAGCCATTACAGAAATCCATGTGGGCTGGCGAAATCAGTACTGTGGTATTGAGAGCTTGAATTATGAAGGAATCACAGTGTACTTTGTTGATAATATGTATTATTTTGGCGGAAGAGAAGGCATTTACGGATACATGGATGACGGTGAACGTTTTTCCTTCTTCAATCGTGCGGTACTCGAAGCGCTGCCCCTGATTGAATTCCAGCCGGATGTACTGCACTGCCATGACTGGCATTCTGCGATGATCCCGCTTCTGCTGGAGTCAGATTACCGTTCTCAGAATTTTTACAGCCAGATTCGCACGGTATTCACCATACATAATCTGCTGTATCAGGGTATTTTCCCTTATGAAGTATTGACGGAGCTGCTTGAACTGGACAGCCGTTATTTTACGTATGAAGGGGTAGAGTATTACGATAAGGTTAATTTCCTTAAGGGCGGCCTCGTATACTCCGATCATGTGACAACTGTAAGCCCTACTTACGCGAGGGAGATACAGACTGACTATTATGGTTATGGGCTGGATGACCTCCTGCGCCATCTTGGACATCACGGCAAATTGAGCGGGATCGTGAACGGGATCGATACGGAGAGTTATAATCCTGCCACAGACCAGAAAATCTACCAACCCTATGATCAAGATCTGACACTGAAAAGACGGAACAAGGCAGGACTGCAGGAAGAGCTTGGGCTGCCGGTGAAGCCGGATATTCCGATGATAGCTATGGTAACCCGGCTGGTTGATATGAAGGGCCTGGATCTGGTCAGCCGGGTATTGGACGAATTGATGTATACGGAGGATTTCCAATTTGTCGTGCTCGGCACGGGAGATCCTGCTTATGAACATTGGCTTATGGAAGCGGCCAACAGACATCCGGACAATGTCTCGGTTAACATAACCTTTAATGATGCGCTGTCACGTAAAATATATGCAGCCTGCGACATGTATCTGATGCCTTCTAAATTTGAACCCTGCGGAATCAGTCAGCTCCTGGCCCTGCGATATGGAAGTATTCCCATTGTGCGGGAAACCGGTGGATTGAACGATACAGTACACGCCTATAACGAATTTACTGGTGAAGGGAACGGATTCACGTTCACCAATTACAATGCACATGACATGCTGTATACGATTCGTCGTGCACTCTCCTTCTTTAATCAGGATGATCACTGGACAAAGATCACGAGCAATGCTTTTCAGGGCGATTACAGCTGGAATGTTTCTGCGGAGGAGTATATTCACATTTATCATTCCATTCAGGGAGTGGTGGAGAACGAAGCCTCTACAGATTCGGAATAATACGAAAGAATTGTCAAAAAGGCTGTTCCTACTTAGGGTAGGAACAGCCTTTTTGAGATTAATTACTGCATCCTCCGCCACAGCTGCTGCAGGAAGAGCCGCCGCTATCCGACGAACCGCCGCTGTCGTGGGAGCCGCCGCCATGATCGCTTCCGCCGGAATGCGAATTATGATGTCCGTGATCATGATGATGTGAATGCTTGTGTCCATGGTCGTCGGAACTGAATGATCCGCAGCCTGAGCTGGAGCTGCCAGTATACATATCCTTGCGTTCTTCCGCAGGGGGCATCATGAATTGACCATAATCGGGACTTTCACTCCATGCATAAAATAAAGCGGCTGTGAGCAGGGTATTCGTGCTGGAATAGTTGACATCATAGTGATTCTTACTACCATTCTTGAACGGATGGATCCTTGACCGAATGTTACGGCGAATCTGCTGAATAGCTGTCTGAGCTTCTGGAATCTGTTCATAAGCTGATCGGTTAGCCCGGGGACCAAAAGTGGATTCGGCTGCAATGCTTACCTCCAGTTCTTTCTTCGGAATCGGATGGCGGAAGAAAGTCCCCCACAAGGAGGCGCTATGCGGATTCCAGCCAAAGCATTCCACGTATATGAGATCAAACCAGCCGCGCTCGGTTGGCATGGGCACTGGGCTTGTATGAGGGGTATGATGCAGCATATTACCCAGAAATTTCTCAGTGAATTGCTGATAATCCCGCGTAAACATCAGCATTTCGTGCCAGACGTCGTCCACTTTGCTGCTGAACATCGGTACTTTATCCATGATTGCACATAGAATAAAATACCTTTTTAATTCCAGCCAGAGCCAGTCATACTGTACATCGGTAACTTGAGGATGATCAGCTAGGAACCGGGTGCGAATGGACTCCGTAAATTGCGGAGATAATGACTGCTCCAGCCTTTGGGCTAGCGGATAAACGATACTCGTCGTTTCTGCAACTGCAGGAGCTGGCGGTAAAGAAGTCGGGCTGCTTTTAGGGGCCTTACGGTACGTAGATGATGAGCTTCGTTTGCGTACAAGATTGATAACAAAGATAAAAGCAAAAATACATATAATCACAATTAAAAAAGAATTCATCTGCTAAAGACCTCCATTTGCTGTAAAATGAGTTGTAGGCATCCATATTCTATTATGGCAAAACCAGGTAGAAGGTGCAAAACAAAAATGAAAATTCATTCATGTAGTGAAACGCAAAAACATTTTGTGCGTACTAAGATAGATGGCGTACACTGCGTTTGTCTGGATAGAGATTGATAGGGATAGATCAGGGGGATTGTATGGAGAAATTCAAGGCTTTTATTATGCAAAATGATATGATCAGGCGGCTGCTGGTACTGCTTATCATCATTGCCATTCTGTTCGGTCTTCGGGGGATGCTGAACCTGATGCTGCTGTTATTTCTGGTGACCTATGTAATGGATCGCCTGCAGGATTTTATTACGCGGCAGTTAAACCGATGGTTTAGAGTTGACTACAGGGTAGTCGTTGTTCTCTTATATGTATTCATCGTTACCTTCTTGACGGTAGGCATATCTAATTACATGCCGAAAGTCATTACTCAGATCACCGGACTGACCAATGAACTGCTGAGCTTTATTAATTCAGAGCCGAATGACAAGTTTTCTAAATACGTTTCTGAAGGACTTGCTAATTTTGATATTCAGTCTTATGCCAAGCATGGTCTTGATTACCTGCTGAAGCTGGGCAAATGGATTGAAGTTATATTGTTCGTTATTATCTTGAGTTTGTTTTTTCTTCTGCAGAAAAAGGCCATTCAGACGTTTACTGACAAGTTTTCTACAAGTAAGATTGGCTGGTTTTACGATGAACTGAAATACTTTGGGCAAAAGTTTGTTTCTTCATTTGGGAAAGTACTCGAAGTGCAGCTGCTCATTGCCGTCTTTAACACGGTATTTACAACGATTGCACTGTGGATTTTGGGTTTCCCTTACCTGTTCGCCCTTTCCATTTTGATTATGCTGCTCAGTCTTGTACCGGTGGCAGGGGTCATTATATCTCTTATCCCGCTTTGCCTGATTGGTCTTCAGATTGGCGGAATAAAAATGGTTCTGTATGTCATCATCATCATCATCGTGATTCACGCCCTGGAAAGTTACCTGCTGAATCCGAAGCTGATGTCATCGAAGACCCAGCTGCCGATCTTTTATACATTTATTATTTTGATCTTTTCCCAGCATTATTTAGGCGTATGGGGGCTGATTATCGGGATCCCGATTTTCATGTTTGTACTGGATATCCTGGATGTAAATAAAGTGAATAATCGCGGTATACTGCCGCCGGAAGAAAAATAAATATGACTTGCAACAAATAGATCAAGCAAGCCTACACAAAAAGGACGCTGCCAAGCCATTAGGCCAAGCAGCGTCCTTTTATATTTGGCAGTTTAATTTGCCGAGCTAAATTCGTCCTTAATCTGCTTCAGCAATTCAGCGTTGTCCATTACCTCATAAGCAGTACAGCCCAAAACCTTAGCTCCGAGAATCATCGCATCCAAGGCACGGTCAAGCATGGCCAAATCCCGGAATTCCGGGGTATGCAGGGAATGCTGCTCATCAACGACCTGGATGTAAGGATGAATTGCGGGACAGCGCAATGACACATTGCCCAGATCTGCGGATCCGTGATCATTTCCTTTGGTAACCGCTTCAGGGGCGATCCCGTTTTCAATCAAATTCCGCGTGTAGGCGTCGGATAAGGTCTCATTTGTAACTAGTTCATCATAGGATGTCTCGTAATTAGAGGTTTCCAGCCTGCAGCCGGTCTGCATCGCTGCACCCTCCGCGACATGGATGACACGCTGGGTCAGTGAAGTCAGCTCCTTGCGAGTTGCTGCCCTTACATAGAATTGGGCGGATGCATAGTCAGGAATAATGTTCGCCGCCTGGCCGCCGGCATTAATGATTCCGTGAATACGAACAGAACTTTTAACCTGCTGGCGCAAAGCGTTAATTCCGTTGAATGTCTGGATCACAGCATCGAGGGCATTGATGCCCTCGTGAGGGCTGGCTGCTGCATGTGCAGCCTTGCCGAAGAACTCAAATTGTACAGCATCCATGGCAAGCGAACTGCCCGAACGCTCATGGGCATAATAGGGGTGTGCCATCATCGCAAAATCACAATCATCAAACAGGCCGGCAGCGGCCATCGGCACTTTAGCTCCGCGAGTCTCTTCGGCAGGTGTACCATACACACGGATCGTGCCTCCAAGCTCATCAATCACACTTTTGAGACCAACCGCTGCTCCCACACTCATCATGCAGATCAGATGGTGACCGCAGGCATGTCCCAGGTCCTTAAGCGCATCATATTCAGCGAGAAGGCCGACGACAGGGCCGTCCTTGGCAGCAGAATAAGTTCCTATGAATGCCGTTTCGATCCCGAGTACAGGTGCTTCGATCTCAAAACCATGAAAAGCGAGCTCCTCTTTCAATCTTGCCGAGGCGAGATATTCTTCATTTCCAAGCTCCGGATTCGCACCGATAAATGATGAGATCTCTCTAAAACGGGAAGAATATTGATCAATTACAGTCTTAATCTGTTCTTTAGGGGTAGACATCAAGAATCGCACTCCTTATGGTTCACAATGAAAAATAGTATAGCATAAATTCATTGCATAATCATGCATTTTCATCTATAATGACACAGGCAGTAGGATCATAGGCAATACCAATAAAGCTTATTGAGAAAACAACATGCCGTTTAAAGCATCGTTTTCTAACAGCATAGTAAGGGAGAGACAGGATTGAAGAGAGTATATCGCTACATTGTTATGCTGCTGACCACAGTCATTTTGCTTAGCGCAGCTGTACCGGCAGCCCTTGCTTCAGGTACTTCAACAGAAGGAAGCAAAAAAGTCATCATTTTAGGCACGAGTGCCGAATTCCCTCCTTATGAATTCCATAAGACCATTAACGGGAAAGACGAAATTGTAGGTTTCGACATCGAGATTGCCAAGGCAATCGCCAAGGATATGGGTGCTGAACTGCAGATTCAGGATATGGGCTTCGACAGCCTCCTGGCTGCACTGCAGAGCAAGCGGATTGACCTGATCATTTCGGGAATGACGCCAACTGAAGAGCGCCGCAAGAGCATTGATTTTTCCGATCCTTATTACAGAGCCACACAAAGTATTGTTGTTCGTAAGGAAGATCAGGACAAATTCAAGACGATGAAAGACCTGGAGAATGCCAAGATCGGTGTTCAGAAAGGGTCCATCCAGGAGGAGATTGGTCAAGGTATACCTGGTTCCAAGCTGACTTCAATTGATAAAATTCCGGACATTATTATGCAGCTGCAGACCGACCGGGTTGATGCAGCCATTATGGAAGACACGGTAGCCAAAGCGTATATCGACGATGAGATCGTCTTCGCACCGGCGGTTCCCGATGATGCTGTTTCGGATGCGGCCATTGGAATCCGCAAGGGTGATACGGAACTGCTGAATTCAGTTAACCAGACATTGGCTCGTTTGAAGAGTGAAGGCAAAATCGATCAGATGGTGCAGGACGCGAGCAACCTTTCAGCAGGTAAAATGAAAGAGAAGTCCTCAAACATTTTCTCTGTGTTCTGGGAATACCGTAGTTATTATGCCAAAGGTGTAGGGTATACCTTGCTGCTGTCTGCATTGAGTGTATTTTTCGGTTTTATTATCGGTCTGATTATCTGCCTGTTCCGTATGTCGAATGTATCGGTCCTGAGATGGCTGGCCAGCGCCTATGTTGAAATTTTGCGGGGTACACCTATGCTCGTACAGCTGATGATCATCCACTATGGTATTGCATTATCTACAGGTATTAATTTCACACCGATCGAATCGGGCATTATTACACTTTCGATTAACAGCTCCGCTTATCTTGCCGAGATTTTCCGGGCAGGGGTTCAAGGCGTGGAGAAAGGTCAGATGGAAGCTGCGCGCTCCCTCGGTATGAATCGGGGTACTGCAATGCGCCATATTATCCTGCCACAGGCCTTGAAGGCGGTTCTACCTGCGATAGGCAACGAATTTGTAACAATTATCAAAGAATCTTCCATCGTGTCGGTGATCGGCATGGCGGAAATTATGTACCAGGCCAGTGTGGTCAAAAACATAACGTATATGAGCTTTAGCCCGTTCCTTATTGCTGCGGCTCTGTACTTCATCATGACATTCATTCTATCCAAGCTGTTGGGAGTATGGGAAAGGAAGTTGAGAGCCAGTGATCACCGTTAATCAACTGCACAAGTCTTTCGGCAAAAATGAAATTCTGAAAGGCATCAATATTGAGATTGATAAAGGCGAAGTCGTCGTCGTAATTGGACCCAGCGGCTCCGGCAAAAGTACATTTCTGCGCTGTCTGAATCTTCTGGAAGAGCCAACCAGCGGGCAGATTCTGTTCGAAGGACAAGTAATTACCGATAAGAAGCATGATATTAATGCAACGCGCGAAAAGATGGGAATGGTTTTCCAGCATTTCAACCTATTTCCTCATAAGACCGTTATGCAGAACCTGACGATTGCACCTGTACAGGTGAGGAAGCAGTCTCAGCAGGAAGCGGAGAAGATCGCCGCAGATCTTCTTCGTACAGTAGGTCTGGAAGACAAGCGGGATGCTTATCCCAGCCAATTGTCGGGAGGACAAAAGCAGCGTATTGCTATCGCTCGTGCGTTAGCGATGCAGCCGCATGTAATGCTGTTCGATGAACCAACGTCAGCACTGGACCCAGAAATGGTCGGTGAGGTGCTGGATGTGATGAAGAAGCTTGCCGAAGGCGGCATGACGATGGTCATCGTGACTCATGAGATGGGCTTTGCACGTGAAGTGGGTGACCGGATTATTTTCATGGATCAAGGTGTTATTCTGGAAGAAGGAACGCCGGAGGAAGTGTTCTCTAATCCGCAGCATGCAAGAACACAAGATTTTCTAGCCAAAGTACTGTAGTTTGACGCCGGTGCTTTCACTTCCCTTTATGAAGTGAAAGCACCTTTTTTATATAGACCGGCATCAAAGCGCTACCAACATTTTCTTGGTTCAAAGGTTACAAAATTGTGATATATTCAAATCGGCCAAAACTTCCATGATCAACATAAACGGATTACAGAATCAATGGATTGTACGGAGGATCCCAAAATGGCGGGTTCAAGCAGATACCGTCTTGGGGTGAATTGCAGTTAAGCATAGGGCAGCTCCAGCCCGAACCCGACAGCTAACTCCGCAGGCCTGACTAAGGAGGAAATCACAATGACGACAACAAACATGATAACAACGAAGAAATCCACATGGCAGGCCAAAGCCGCCGCACTCCTGCTGGGAGCAGCCTTGTTCCTGCAGACTCTTCCTGCACATGCAGAACAGGTGCATGTCGCCAAGGAAGGAGATACATATTATTTGCTTTCCCAGAAGTACCGAGTAAGTGTTGACAAGCTGACTAAAGCCAATCCGGGTATACCAGCCAGTAACATTTATGCCGGCCGCAAGATTGTGATCCCGGGTGCTGCTGCCAAATCGGGTACGGTGAACGCTTCGGCAGCATCTTCTCCCGTACCTTTACAGCCAAAATCACTATTGAATGTGAATTCTGAGAATAAAGAAGTGACGGCTTGGGGGAAATCCTTTAACTACAGCAAGACGATGAATGTTACAGCAACGGCCTATTCGGCCGCGAACGAAGAGAACGGCTGGGGAGCCGTTGATTACTTCGGGAACCCGTTGAAACTGGGAACTATTGCAGTGGACTCCAGCGTGATTCCTCTAGGTACAAAGGTGCTGGTTACGGGATACTCTCATCCTGGCTTGCCAAAACAGGCTTATGTAGCCACTGCTTCAGATAAAGGCAGTGCTATCAAAGGAAATCGTATTGATATCTTTATTCCGGGAAGCCGCAGCTTCGTTAGCCAGTTCGGATATCAGAACGTTAAACTGTATGTCCTCAATAAATAACATAACATAAGTTATGTAAACTAAAATTAAATGACGGGAACAAGTCAATCATGGCTGCCCGTCATTTTCCTTTATTTTTCCTGCTGCACCTTCAGCATTTCAGGAAGTGTTACTAATTGGTATCCACGATGCTTCAACTCCATAATAATCTCAGGTAAAGCCTGTATTCCTCCAGACAGATCAGAGCCAACGCCTCCCCCGGCGTGCATTAGAATAATAGAGCCCGGACCTACGTTATTCAAAATATTGTGCTTAACCTGCTCCTTGCCGATACCTGACCAATCCATTGAATCCACATTCCAATTGACAACCTTATATCCTCGGGCGCGGGCCCATCTAACCTGTTGTTCATTAATTTCTCCATAGGGTGTGCGGATCAGCCGCGGCCGGTATCCTATAATAGAGTCCAGTTCATTTTCAGTTTGCAAAATTTGTGTGCGAAAGGTGTTCACTGTTTTTTTCTTGAAATTGGGATGGCTGAACGAGTGGTTGCCCACTACATGCCCTTCACGTGCGATTCTTGTTGTAAGTGCCTGATGCTTGTGAGCCCGGTTCCCGACAACAAAAAAGGTTCCTCGAATATGATATCTGCTGAGAATATCGAGAATCTGGGGGGTGAAGCGCGGGTCAGGGACGTCATCAAAGGTAAGGGCTACTTGTCGTGTCCGCGGACCATGCATGGTGAATGTATCTCTGTATTTCCGATTTAGCTCTCCTAAGGTTAGGGGGGCCTGTTCGGTATAAAACGTAGTCTGCCGGATCATAGGCTCGGCCCTGTTAGGCTGCGCAAATAGAGGCTTGGAATCAAACATGAGTAAAAAAAAGAACGAAGCTGTGATTGTTAAAATGCTGCGAAAATTCATCTTATTCTCCTTTCAGAAACCGTACGTTAAGACATTCTACTTTGTTATGCTCTTTCGGCATCTGTTTTATGCTTATTCGTCTGATCAATTGAAGCAAATGGATGATATTTTCTGATTAAGGGTAATAATTTATATAGTGGGCAAAAAATTGCTTAAAAAAGTGAAACGCAGAACTGATACTTTGCGTAAATAGAAACATAAGAAAACAATTAACTGACTTTCCAGGGAGGAAATCAAATTATGTCCATTTTCAAAAGACTTCGTGACCTGACTATGTCCAACATCAACGCAATTATCGACAAAGCTGAAGACCCGATCAAAATGACGGACCAATACATTCGTGATATGACGGAAGACCTGGAAGATGCGGAGAAAGCGGTAGCTGCCCAGATCGCCATCGAGAAGAAATTCAAACAGCTGTATGAAGAGCAGGATGCTTTGGTGAAGAAACGTGAGGAGCAGGCCCATACGGCGGCCAAAGCTCAAAATGTTGATCTTGCCCGCCGTGCACTGGAAGAGAAAAAGTCCGCTGAGCAAAAGCGTGATGAGTACAAGGCCAGTTATGACCAGAATAAAGCTTCTGCGGATAACCTTCGTGCCAAGCTGGACGAAATGCGTAAGCAGCTGACTGAAATGAAGAACAAACGGGAAACCTTGGTAGCCCGTTATAATGCCGCCAAAGCACAGACTGAAATCAACAAGGCAATGAATGGCTTCAGCTCTGATTCTGCGAGCGCCGGTATGAAACGTATGGAAGAGAAAATGCTGCAGATGGAAGCTCAAGCTGAGGCAAGTAATGAAATGGCAGCCAAGGATAAATCACTTGATGATGAATTTGAACAGCTAAATAAGCAGAGCGCTGTTGATGACGAGCTGGCAGCACTTATGAAGCAGTATGATAACAAGTAATTAATTTCTCTGCAAGTCATCCTGAAGGCGAAGGGGAAGATTCAAATTCTCCTTCGCTTTTCATTGCAGTGACAGTGACATACTGAACATGGGGGCTGTGAGCGAATGGATTGGTTGATTGTATCAAGGATGGTCGTGTGGACCGTTGCCGGATCTTTGCTGTTATTTGTATTAATGTACATTGATTCGATATTTACGAAGTACCGGGATTTCCAAGAGGTAAAGGAAGGCAACATGGCCGTGACGGTACGGCTGGTTATGAAGCTTGCCGCACAAGGCTACATATTATCCAGTTCCATCAGCACGTCATACAGTTTATGGGATGCATTAATCTACTCGGTCGTTTCTTTTGTGATTCTTTTTATACTGGAAGCCGTCGTAAGGGTTCTTATCCGGCTGTGGGCTTCGCTTGATCTTGATAGCGGTACCCAGCAGGGCAAGGTGGGATACGGACTATTTTCCGGTACCCTGCATCTTGTCGGCGCATTGATTATTGCAGCTTGCTTCTAATGGAAGAAAGGCAGGAGAACGCTCGATGAGTGTATTCAAAAGAATATCAAATTTATTCGCCAAACCGGAGCCGCCGAAGAAAGAGAAGAGCATGCTTCAGCTGTCACCCGGTGATATCTGTGAGGTTTCTCTCGTAACGTACCAAGTGGTAGGCAAAGTGCAGAACCGAAGCAGAAATGCTGTAGTTTTGACACTCCAGGATGGGAACGATATCGCATACCTCCATATTGAGGAACGTGAAGTATTACAATTTGCTTTATATGTACCGATTGATGGTCGTCTGGATAACCCGGAAGAAGTTCCAACCATTGTAGAGCTGGATAACGGGACATTCTATCTGGAGGAGCAGTACGCCGGCTATGTAACCGTTCAAGGACGAGCTCCGTTTAAGCAAGGCGGCGAGCAGCACGTATGGCAGTATCAGGCAGATGATTATAAACTGCTTCGTATTGAATGGCAGGATGGCCGCTTCATGCTGTACGAAGGGGACAAAGTGATCCCGGGAGATGTCAAAGTCATCCGGGCAACTTAGGAGAGGTTAAGATGAAAAAGAGCCCATGGCAGTATGCCATTAAGCTGATTCTGGTCGCGAGCCTGTTCATCTCCGTCTTGAGCGGATGCGGCTCCCCTGACGTTAAGGATACTTACCCGCTTGAATCCGTCAGCGGCAGCGGCAGCAGTACTTCTTATGTATATCGGGCTGCGAACAAGACCGTACCTGAGGTTGCAGCCGAGCTGTCGGCAGAACGAACACCGGAGCAAATATCCAAGGAAGACCCTGACCGGATGTTCCTGGTCTACAGTGACAAATGGTACCATCTGCAAAAGGATACCGCTAAGCCTGAAGATACGTTGATTGAAGTAGATACGAAGCAATATGTACAGCAGAATTACAGTTCGAGTTTTCTGCAGGGATACCTGACCGCAACGATTTTGAACTCTATCTTTGATTCTTTACGCGGCTCCGGATCCTATCGTGGTTACAACAGCAGGGATATTTATAAGCCAAGTCAAGGGCAATATCGTGCTCCGACTACTAGTGAGAAGAAAGCAATTCCGCCATTAACCGTCGACCGTGGCGGTTCCATCACCCGTCGAGGCGGTAAGTCAGACAGCGGAAGTTCTTCCGGGGGGCTTTTTAATAGAGGGTCGAGCTCAAGCAAAGGTTCCATCACCCGGGATGGAGGCGGCTCCTCTTCGTCTGGCGGCATTTTTGGTTCACCTAAGAAATCGTATAAGAAACCAAGCACACGCAGCGGTTCTGGACGCATATCCAGGCGGGGGAGAAGATGACGTGAATTTAAGCACTCTACAGACTATCGATAACCATCGAGGTCTGGGAGTGCTTTTTTACTGCGGAATTAACGGTTAACGTCCCTTGGCGCGCACATTACGCGATTTACGGGACCTTGGAATAGTTCCTGCCGGTTGCTTGCGGATCCATTTGATAAAAGAAGAAATAGCCGGATCGTGTTGCAGGGCCTCAATCGTGTTCAATTGCTGTTCGACGAGCTGTTTGTTGGTATAGAGGTGGTGAATTTGTTTATGACAAGGGATACATAAATTAGCTGTAGGCAAAAAAGTACCGCCAAGCTCTTTGGGAGTCAAATGATGCAGAGTCGTTTCTACACCAGCTCTCCCGCAAAGCTCGCACTGCTGCAAATGATTAGGTTTCATATCGGCTCCTCCTTATGTCTAATGTACCCCAATCTGGCCGATCTGCTGTGATGTGATCATACCATTGAGCCCCAGTGCTTGCAGAAGAGGAGAATCCCAGTTATAACTGTATAGAGTGTGTGGTCCGGAAATAACAATAACAACTGTGTGCAGGAGAGTGAAGAGCGATGAGAGAAACCTCACAGAATCCTTATATAGCTTCAGCTAAGTTTAACCGGAAAGCGATCCAGGTATCTGAAGCGCAGAAGCGTGCCCATTCATTAGTAGGGTCGGCCAGGATCGAGAAGGTTCCAATTCACGAAGCTAACGGTAGGTTCCTGGCGGAAGATGTGTTTGCTCCGCATCCGTATCCTTTTTTTCGCAGATCGGGTATGGATGGTTATGCCATTCGCTGTGAAGATGTAGAGCAGGCATCAAGCAATCAGGTAATATGGTTGAAAGTGATTGATGATATCCCTTGTGGTTATGCTTCGGACATGATCTTGACTGAGACAACCGCGGCACGTATTATGACTGGCGCTATGGTACCCGAAGGTGCAGATGCCGTAGTTATGCTGGAGGCGACCGAGTCGAGGACAGAGGGGGGGACATCTTGGGTTGGAATCAAAAGGCCGATGGATCAGGGAGCGAATATCACGCCAGTCGGATTTGAAGTCCGGCCGGATGAGCTGCTGCTGAGGCAAGGAACACGCATTACTGCAGGTGAATTGTCTGTACTGGCTACGTTTGGAATTCACCAAGTTCCTGTGTTTAGCAAGCCGATTGTCGCTGTATTTGCTACTGGTACCGAGCTGCTGCGGGTCGACGAACCGCTGCAGCCGGGAAAAATAAGGAACAGTAATACGATCATGCTGGCTTCCCAGATTGAACAGGCCGGCGGCATAGCTGTTGTACAAGATTCGGTACCGGACGATATTGAATTGGCACGGCAGCGTTTGGATCAGGCAATACAGGAATATGACTTCATTGTAACCAGCGGCGGTGTCTCCGTAGGGGATTATGACATTATGGGTGATCTCGTTCGACGGCCTGAGGTTGATATGCTGTTCAATAAAGTGACTATGCGTCCAGGCAGTGTAACGACAGCAGCTGTGGTCCAAGGCAAGCTTCTGTTTGCCCTCTCAGGGAATCCCGGAGCCTGTTATGTAGGCTTCGAGCTGTTCGTTAGACCGGCTATTCGGAAAATGCTTGGTGATCAGCAGCCGTATCTGGAGACATGGACTGCAACACTGCGGCAAGATTTTAACAAGGTTAACAATTTTACTAGGTTTGTGAGGTCCAGGCTTGAGATAGAGGATGGTAGAGTCTGGGTAACTCCTGCCGCCATCGACGAGTCCAGTGTAATGGTATCCATCAAGGACAGTGATTGTCTGATGATCGTACCTCCTGAGCAAAAGGGATTACAGGCTGGTACACAGGTACAGGTTTTGAAACTGGAGCGATAGTGATGAGGCGGAGAGCAGTCAGCAGAAGACACAAAATGTTGCAGCATTCCAAACGGCGTATACGCCGCCGCCAACCTTGCCAGATTACCATGCCGTTTGTTCTGCAAATTGTAGGGTACAAAAATTCAGGTAAAACGACGTTAATCAGCCGCCTGCTGGAGCTGATATTAAAACAAGGTATTCAAGCAGCGATTATTAAGCATGATGCTCACGGGTTTGAAATGGATCATCCTGGAACGGACACTTACAAACTGCGTACTGCGGGAGCGCATGCAGTTGCCATTACATCTTCTTCAGGAACGGCCGTTCTGGAGGAAGGTGAGCAGAGCCTTGAGGAGCTGATATCCCGATTTGCCGCCTACGATGTTGTCCTGGTGGAGGGATTTAAGGAGGCTTCTTACCCTAAATGGGTAATGATACGCCAAAGCGGGGATATAGAACTGCTGTACAGGCTGAGAAACGTTCGGGCTGCTGTATGGTGGGACAGCAAAGTTTTTCACCACCATTCTGAACATCAGCATGGGCATCAGCCATCTGCGCTTTCTTTCCGACTGGATGATATGAGTGCAATGGAAAAGTGGCTGCTGTGCCAGCTGCATGGACGGCAACGTGAATAACGCTGCAGCACGAAAAGGGTACTGCAGTGTCACTTCTGTGACGAGCAGCACCCTTTAAGCGGGTTCAGCTGTGAATCCACTAGTCCATGCGCCGCTCAATCGCTTCAGACATGGTTTTGTCAGTGAGATGAGCATAAACTTCAGTGGTTTCGGTGGAGGCATGACCCAGCTGTTCCTTTGTTTTGTAAATATCGTTTTGCAGATAATAGTCTGTAGCAAACGAATGGCGAAGCTTATGAACAGTGAGATAGGGCTTGCCGAACGCTTTGGCATATTTGATAATCATCGCCTGGATGGCTCGTTTGGTCATCCGTTTGCCCTCGACCTGTCCATTGGGTACAGTTACGAACAACGCTTTTTCCCTTTTGGGGGCATGATAACGTTCAGTTCGCAGCCTTGTGTAGACTGCCAGTTCATCCTTGGCCTGTTCACGGAAGTATACCGGTGTTTTGAACGTCTCGTCATTATTGCCCTTGCGATATACATATAGCAGTTTGTTGTTCAGATCCAGGTCATCGATGTTCAAGTTCACCACCTCGGAGACACGCAGACCGGAGTTAAGGATCAGGCTGGCAATGCAGGCATCCCGTTCCTTGTTAAGGTTGTGCGAATAAATGGCCTGTTTATTATTGGACATATCCTGACCGTACCCTTCCAGAATATAACCAATGAACTCCAGCAGCTCCTCTTCTTCAAGAATTTTACCCTTGAGCTTGGCTGCGGTATCTTTAGGCTTATGTACGCGCTTGATTTCAACCTTGGCCATAACGTTACGCTTTAGCAGCGGATAGAAGTTCTCATCCTCGGCGATTTGGCTCAGATAGTGAAACAGGGAGCGCAAAGAGGAAAGCTTGCGGGAGACGGTGACCCGGGTATTGCTTCCTTCACGCTTGGTGGTTAAATAAATTCGGTACCCCGTAATACTGTCCATATGCAGAACCTCAAGTTCTTCCAGAGTAACCTGAGTGTTACTTACAGCGCCCGACAATCCTTCAGCGCGCAGCCAGGAGAGGAACATATCATAGTCCCGTACGTACTCGAGCAGCGTTGAGGGAGAGAGATCAGGAAGTTTATAATCTATAAATTTCTGGATGTACCATGGCATGGACGGGAGCTTCTCATCCAGCTTGGCACGGTCTTTTTCTTTTTGTACATTCATCATCAGCACCTCTTTAGAACTGCTCAAATTTATCGTCCATTTTATTGTAACAGGACGAGTACTGAAGATCATTCGATTTTTGCATTAGAGAAGTTTACAATTAGATTGATTCATACGGCAGGGAGGGAGCAGGGTGAGAAAATTAGAATTGGAAGCAGTAACACCTCGAAATAGTCAGATTATACGTCATTTAATGCAATTTTATCTCTATGATTTTACCAGATATCTGGATATTGACGTGGATGAGCAGGGTGTTTTTCCTGAATATCCCGGGTTGGAGGAGTATTATGCGGGCGGCGAGAAACTAGCCTTTATTATTCGATCCAGGCGGCGGCCCGCAGGTTTTGCGCTAATGGAACGGCTCGAAGAGCGGGAAGAGGGAGATTACTATATGACCGAATTCTTCGTACTTCAAAAATATCGACGCAGTGGTGTCGGCAGCTGGGCAGCGAGACAGCTGTTCAAGGAATTCCAGGGGAAATGGAAGGTGACTCAGCTCGGAACCAACCTGCCTGCTCTAGCATTCTGGAGACAAGTCATCAGCGAATATACCGATGGTAAGTTTGAGGAAAAGGTTCACCTAGAACAGGGGCATATCAGTCAGTACTTTGTCAGCAGCTAAGTTACACAAAATCATTGTATGAAAAATTCAAAACAGAAATGAGTGATTATTAATGCTGCGTTTTGATTCAGAACAACTGACTGCCAAAGAACATTATAAGATGCTGATTGGCAGTATAATACCGCGACCCGTTGCGCTGGTAACCACACTTTCACAGAACAAAGTGCTCAATGCGGCGCCATTCAGTTATTTCAACATTATTTCGTCCGATCCTCCCATGGTTTCCATATCGGTTCAGCGCCAAGAAGGTAAGCAGAAGGATACGGCACGTAACGCCGCAGCAGCAGGCGAGTTCGTCGTACATATTGCTGATGAAACCTATGCAGAGGGTATGAATGCCACAGCAGCGGGTCTGCCGTCAGACGAGAGTGAGGTGGACCAGGCGGGTTTAACTCCAATTGAAAGTACACATGTCCAGATTCCTGGTCTCGCCGAAGCGCACATACGCATGGAATGCAAATTGGTACAAATGATCACGCTAGGAGGGACTGACGAGAAGCCGGCAGCCGATCTGCTGATCGGCCGGATCGTCTGTTATCATATATCAGAAGAGCTGTATGACGAGCGGGGATACATAGATCCCAAGAAGTTAAAACCGTTGAGCCGTCTAGCAGGAAACAGCTATGCGACATTAGGAAGGATTTTTGAACTGCAACGTCCCAGATAAGGAGCTGAGACCCTCTTCATTTGAAGAGGGGTTTTTCAACAGTATAAGTTGACATAATAATAATTATGTATAAATTATAATCTAAAAAGAGACGATATAGAAAGAAAATAGATAAATAATTCAACATATGAAAAATTCATCTTGTTCACAAATAGAAAAGGGCAGGTCACCAAAAACCAATCAACGAACCTCATGTTCTTTGAAAGGAGACGCGCCTCGAATATGATAACAGGTTAAATACCCAATTCTGAAAATTAGAAAAACTCATGAAATTTACATAAGAAAAAACATTAAATAAAAATAAAAAATCATCATATGAAAAATTCATAATAAATAAAACAAAAATGAACATAGTTATTATCACTTAGAAAGCAAATACGCAAGTATCTATTATCGAAAAAGGAATTATTGTGAATTTTTGCACAAGTCGCTATATAAACGTTTTTTATCCTACAGAATGGGTAATGGTGTATTAAATAATCCGTACTTCAGGAGGGAAATTATGCAGACAATAACTCAAGCCGTTATGCTCGCAGCTCATTATCATGATGGTCAAACGGATAAAGGGGGGAATCCTTTCGTGTTTCATCCTCTTCGTCTAATGCTCAAAGCACTCTCCGAAGAGGAACAGGTTATCGCAATATTGCATGATCTAATCGAGGATACATCTATCACTATTTCGGAACTTGAACGGAGAGGCTTTAATAGCGAGGTGACTGCTGCAGTAGAGGCGTTATCCAGAGGAGAGCATGAAAGCTATGACGATTTTATCCGGCGTATTAAGAAAAACACTCTGGCACGAAGAGTAAAAATCCTTGATCTTCAGGACAATGTCGAGATGGTCAGACATAAGGATTTGGATGCGCAGCGTGAGAAACAGCTCCGTAAATACAGCAGGGCCTTGGACATTTTATTAAGTTAAGAGGACTAACAGTTAATTCATTTAACAACGTAAAACAGAACCTGTAATATCTTTAAAAAAGTGCGTATAACATAAATTATACGCAGTTTTTGTTTTAAACGAATTTTGTTGAATGCTTCGACAGAAAGTCCGCGCAAAAAGTCGCCAAGATCCCGACAATACGGCCTTTAATAAACGACAAATTACGAAATCTGTTAAAGTGTCACGCTCATTCGGTATAATGTAAGAAGAATAGTAGATAACGGGATTGTGGTGATGATAAAAATGATAAACCGAGACCTGCGTGAAATGTATGCGGATGAGCTGGAAGCTTTCGAGATTTGGTTAAAGGATGCCGGATATACCCGCTATACGCTGAGATCGTATATGGGCGATGTTAGTGAGTTCCTGGAATCATTGGAGGGGAAACAGCTGGAGAAAGTGAAAAAGCTGCATGTCCTGTCTTATCTGTCACGTGCCAGAGAGCGTGGGGTGAGTGATGCGACTCGTAATCGCAAGCATGCGGCTATCAACTGCTTTTACAAAGCACTGATCGAATTGGAAGTCCTCGAGGGTAATCCGGCTGCGGGAATCAAAAAATCGAAAACGGAAAAGAACCGCGCTCCTGTTTTCTTGGATGAATCCGGTTTACAGCGGTTTCTGGATGCTGTAGACGGTAAATACCGGATCCGCAATCTGGCGATTTTCCTGCTTATGGGGTATATGGGGCTGCGGGTCGGGGAGGTGCATGCTCTTGACTGTAAGGATTTTAATGCTGACCGGCGGACGCTAAATGTGTTCGGTAAAGGCCGCAAATGGCGTGCGCTTCCGGTTCCGGAGGTAGTGGCGGAACTGCTGAATCAATCGCTTGCAGAACGGCTTGCGCCTTGGCGGACGAAGGAGGAGGCTATGTTTATTTCACAAAAAGGACAGCGCCTGTCGATCCGTACGATCCAGCAGATCGCTGCTGAGACGTTTGAGCGGTTCCAGAAGGAGCTGCCGCCCAATCAACGGCTGGCTTACTCAAGTCATAAGCTGCGTCACACTTTCGCCACGATGATGCTCCGCAGGGGCGCTGATCTGCGCACGGTACAGGAATTGCTTGGTCATTCATCCATTCAGACAACGACAGTCTACACCCACGTAACGAGCAGAGAAAAAGAAGAAGCGATGGGGATGCTGGAGGTAAAGCTGCCTGAGTTTGCTGATGTTCAAGGTCTTAAGCGTTGATTGTTCAGATTTGGCTGTGTCCCTCATAGGGATGCGGTCATTTTTATTAGAAGTAACAATATAAATAGTTTCATAATTTTAATTATGTAAACTAGCTCTTTTGCAACTTTGTCTATTAAACATAAATATAATTATGTAAACTAATTGCAGCAAATTCGATCCAATCTGATAAATTATGATATAATAGCTCATCGAATCGGATTGAAGATTGAAGGAAGATGTTGAAGGAGGAACAACCAGATGAAGCGGCGTTACGTTCTAGCAGCCTTGGCTTTATTCTTACATATATTACTTGTCTCCTGCAGCCAGGCCGAAACACCGGCAGAGCCGGTCCAACAGCAGGATACCGAAGAGGAAGGACAGACAATAACCGTCGTACCGCCAGGCGGGAATGCAGTAACCAAGGATACTTCCAAATACCAGATTCAGACACGGCTCACCGACTTTCAGCTGCTGAACAGTAAGGAAGGGATAGCCTGGGGGATCACTCGTAATGCACTCCGGTTATATTACACCGAAGACAGCGGGAAGACCTGGATGAATATCTCGCCTGCTGATAATGTTCAGTTTAACTCAAACCCCAAATACGGCCAGGATATCTTTTTTACAGATCCCCAGCATGGCTGGATCGTGCGTGAGGGAATGGGTTCTACAGATTCCATTATGCTCCATACCGAGAATGGCGGTGAGACATGGAAGATCTCTTCACTTGCGTCCAGCCATCAGATAAGCGCCATTCATTTTGTTAATGCAAAGCGTGGATGGCTGATGACTTCTATGGATTCAACCATTGGCAAGGAGATCAAGACGCTCTACAGAACCGATGATGGAGGCTCCACCTGGTCACGTATTATGCAAAATGCTTCCAATGAACAGGTACAGGTGGGCAAACAGATTATATCGGACCAAGGTTATGTGGTGGGAATGACTTTTACAGACGTCAACCATGGATTTGTAACGGTTCATAATCTGGGCCGCCCGCAGCTGCAGGTCACTGCAGACGGAGGTCAGAGCTGGAATGAGAAGGAAGGATTCTTTAATTCGGAGGAGCATGCAGGCTGCTCGGCTTTTCAGACCGGGCGCCCTCAATCTCTTGGTCTTACTGGTAAAAATGTATGGATGTCACTGGGCTGCAGTAAAGCCACAACGACTCAATTCGGTGGTTATTTCTCCACAGACAGCGGTTCCCAGTGGAATTTTGTTCAGTTCGATCTTCGTGGCCAGGAGGGAGTCAATCAGTATCTCAGCCCTACATTTATGAATAGCACCGAAGGTTGGGCTGTTGAGAACGGGAACGTCTATCATACGATCGACCAAGGTCATACGTGGCTGCCTCTTCCTCCAAGCAAGGTATTGATCAAAAAGCTGCAGGATTACCCCGAGATCGTCAAAATTCAATTCTCTACGCCGAAGGTGGGCTGGTTGTTGATTGAGAAGGCAGAAGAGCGAAAATCGCTGCTGCTGCAGACCACAGATGGGGGTTATTCGTGGCATGTGCTGTAGATAGTATGAAGCAGAGAGATCTGCTTCATTTTTTATTTTTAAAATTCAGTTTATATTGTGAAAAATATCACAAAATAACTTTAAACCCGCTGTTATACTGAACCTGTAAACAAAGACAGGAGTGATTACAATGACCAAAACTAACGAGCAATATGTAACCAATAACCTCCTTCAATTCTGTTATACCTGTGAGCATGCCCATGAATGTACAACGGAAGAACAATGCAAAGCCTGCTGGGCCGAGAATGGAATGCTTCCTGAAGAGAACGAAGGCTTAAATGAAACACGGAAGTATCTGAACATGGCTTATGAGTAAGTCGAAAGCCCGAATAAATACGCAGCAAGGATAAATAGCTCTGCCGTTCTGGCAGGGCTATTTATTATACAGACTACACAGGAAGATTTTGCTGAGAAGATACAAGTTCACTTTTTTATCGCATATATATGAGTATTGGAAATCATTGCAGAGAACTTGCGCCTGGCCGAAGGAGGGAGAAAGGTGGGACTTGATTCTTTCTGGATGTTTGACTTCATGGGGACCGTACTGCCGGTCGTATTTGTCGTGATTATAGGAATCGCGCTGATGTCGGCGGGCAAAGGTCTATTGCAGTGGGGCCGTAATCAGCAGCAGCCTGTCTTGACGGTTCATTCTATCGTGACAGGCAGACGAATCGAACTAAAGCATTCCTCAACAGATGAACAGAGTCAGACTCGGACCCGTTATTACGTAACCTTTCAGGTAGAGAGTGGTGACAGACTGGAATTTGACGTCAATGGCAGTCAATACGGTCAGTACGCAGAAGGCGATAATGGAAGGCTGACCTTTCAGGGAACGCAGTTTATCGGATTTGACCGTGACCGGGGTCCAGTTACTTTCCCGCTGCGGCAGCACTGAACAGGGAATATTTCTACAGGTTCACATCGAGCGGCGTAAGCCGCTTTTTTATTTTGTCACCAAATGGGCATTCGCACATAGGATATACCATGAATTAAAGAGTGAGGAGGCGGCACATTGGCAGTAATCAAGGCGAATTCGGAAGACGTCAAACTGTTAGGACGCCTGATGCGGGCTGAAGCCGAAGGCGAGGGTGAGCAGGGCATGCTCATGGTAGGCAATGTCGGTGTCAACCGGATTCTGGGCAATTGTCTCGATTTTCGTGGCATTCGCACGATGAACCAAATGGTTTTTCAGAATCCCGGAGGATATGAAGCTACGCAAAAAGGATATTTTTATCAAAGAGCAAGGGAACGTGATACTCGGCTGGCACAGCGGGTAATAAACGGAGAAAGAGTTTGGCCCGCTTCCAATGCCTTATGGTTTTTCAGACCTGCGGGCGAATGTCCGGATACCTGGTATAACCAGCAGAATACCGGAAGATTCAAAGCGCATTGCTTTTTCAGCCCATCGGCTGAGGACTGCCCAAGCGTATATTAAGTGATTGGTTGGATGGATGGAATAGAGAGAATCGCGTTATCTAAAACATTAACAGGTTTCTATATATTAAGGAGGAACATATAACATGTTAACACAGCCTTACCGTACGGTTTCTTTCCCTGGTACATCGGTACCATCCGGCTCCGGCATGATGCAAGGTTCAATGACTCAGGCTCCTGTCTCGAATATGATGCCCCCGACACAGGTTCAAAGCGGCGGCGTTATGAGCCCAACCGGTACGGTTATTAACACATCTCCACCGGTGTTTGAACAGTCCTACATCGAGAACATCCTGCGTCTTAACCTGGGTAAGATCGGTACTTTCTACATGACCTATGAAAATAACAGCCAATGGAACGCCAAAATTTTCAAAGGTGTCCTCGAAGCAGCGGGGCGTGATCATATCATCATTAGTGATCCATCCACCGGTGTCCGGACGATTCTGTTGATGGTCAATCTCGACTATGCAACGTTCGACCAGCCTCTCACCTATCAATATCCAGGTGTGGTTGGTAATCCTCCGACTCGCCGTTAATATACAAGCAGGCTCCTTTAAGGAGCCTGCTTTGGTTCCACAGGAAGGACAAGCCTGCATTGGAATTCATAATGATGGATATACCGCCGATATAGTAAAGATAGGTTTCGCAAGCGATATGAGCCCAGCACAAGCGATTTCTTGCCTTTAACGGCTGTTATACGCTCATTTGCTGTCATACTGCGCGGTTTGACTGTGTAGTTTATAATAATATAATAAATTATATAACTTTAATGAATGAGAACGTTCTGCCTGTATGTTTATGCAGATCGCATTCTACAAAAGGAGTGAGTTCGTTGGGAAGTTGACGCTGATGCAGAATAGAACGATGAATACCCATTTTACGATCCGAAGGAGGTGGACCTGTCTGCTGTATCAAGGCGGCGGACAGGATGATGATTGAGTGACCCTTTACCGAGTATTTTAAGTATTGTTGCGGTGTTTTTGTTAGTGCTGTTAAACGGATTTTTCGTATCGGTTGAATTTGCGATGGTGAAGGTTCGCAGCAGCCGGATTGAGACGTTGGTGGAGGCAGGCAACAAAAAAGCCGTCTATGCATCCAAAATTATTCATAACATGGATGCTTATTTATCTGCTTGCCAGCTGGGGATTACCTTGGCTTCGCTTGCTCTGGGCTGGATCGGTGAACCTGCGATTGCCCACTTGATTGAACCCGTATTTACGGCTGTTGGGCTCGGCCCGGTATATGTGCACGGTACAGCCGTTGCTATTGCATTTGTTTTAATAACTATCCTTCATATTGTATTAGGCGAGCTTGCACCTAAAACCATTGCGATCCGCAAGGCAGAGACCGTTACACTTTGGTCAGCAGTCGCTTTGATGTTATTTTACAAAATCATGTATCCATTCATTTGGGCATTGAATGGAATGGCGAACAGCCTGCTGCGGTTATTCCGGATGGAGCCGATTACGGAGAATGACGAATCGGCGCATACCGAAGAAGAGATCCGCGTGCTGATGAAAGAAAGTAATAAAAGCGGTCTAATCGATAATACTGAATTGGCGCTTGTTGATAATATATTCGATTTCGCCGCCACGACTGCCCGTGAGATTATGATTCCAAGAACTGAAATGATTTGTCTATATGGAACCCTGTCCAAGGAGGAGAATTTGGAGATCGCTACCGAGAGTATGCGGACACGATACCCGATTTGTGCAGAGGATAAGGACCATATTATCGGTTTCATTCATATCAAAGATTTGCTTCGTGCCCAGACGCTGGACTACCACACGATGATTCGGCCGATTCTGGCTGTGCCGGAGTCTACCCATATCAGCGACCTTCTAAAACGAATGCAGCGCAGCAAGACACAGATTGCGATCCTGATCGATGAATACGGCGGAACTTCCGGTATGGTGACCTTGGAAGACATCATGGAAGAGATAGTCGGAGAGATTCAGGATGAATTCGACCAGGAGCGTCCTGGGGTGGAATCAACGCCAGAAGGTGACTATTCGATCGATGGCATGATGCTGATTGAGACGGTGAACGACCAGTTTGGTCTAAACCTCGATAGTGAAGATTACGATACCGTTGGAGGCTGGCTGTATTCCCGTGTAGAAGCCATCCCTCCAAGGGTCGGACAGTCAGTGGAGTTTGAAGGCTTCCTCTTTATGGTGGAGGAGATGGAGTACAAACGGATCTCCAGAATTCGCTTGATGAAACAAGAGATTCTCGCGGAAGAAGCAGGCGCTTAAGGCGTAGTCCATAAAAAAGAGATTGCCTTTATCGGCAATCTCTTTTTTGCTGTCTAAGAATGAACAGGTACTTTCCGGTAGCGTCTGCTCTGAATCACAGCAGGTGTCGGCTTGGCTGATTCATCCGGCCTCCAATCCTTACAGATCCAGCGTCTAATACTCTCTCTGGCCCGGTAGAGACGCTGTTTGACGGTTTCTTCACGTGTGCCTGTAATTTCGGCAATTTCCCTGTAGCTGAGGCCTCTTTTCCATCTGAGCTCAATCAATACTTTATAGTCAGGCTTGATCAGAGTAAGGTAATATTCAATAGCTTCCTGAAGCATCTTAGTTTCGACCAGATCCTCAACAGAGGGTTGTACCTGGGAATAAGCCTCTACACTGGACACTGCACTTTCATGATCCATAGAACAGCAGTATTTATGCTTTCTCAGATAGTTAATCGCTGTATTCCTTGTTACCACTTTAAGCCAGGCTTTCAATTTGGCCTCACACTCGAATTCCGGCTTATTATTAATAATTTTGATGAATGATTCTTGAATAATATCTTCTGCTGCGATCGGATCTTTAATCATATATACGATTAATCCATACATCATGTGATGATACTCGAGATACACCTTCTTCTGTAATGAGGTACTCAGGCTGGTAAAGTGGTTCTCCAGTAGAAGGTAAAGCTGGCTAGACATACTTGTGGATCTCCTTTCCGCAAGGCCAAACCATAGGAGAACGTCATTCATTTTCCTATTATGGTATTTTACTACAATTAAGGGAGAATGTCTTTACCTTCCTCTAGGCTGCTTGACTTTATGAAGGATAACTTGTATATTAATTGGATGAAAAAAGTGTAATTGTTACTATTAAGGAGGACTAAACATGCGTGTTGTTGTAACATTAGCCTGCACGGAGACGGGCGACCGTAACTATACGACTTCCAAGAACAAGAGAACTAATCCGGAACGGATCGAAATGAAGAAATACAGCCCGCGTCTCAAAAAAATGACGCTGCACCGTGAAACAAGATAATCGATCTAGAACTAAAACAACCGGCCGTCTGCTTTATACGCAGACGGCCGGTTGTTTTTTGATGTATTCCTTTGCATTCCTGATTAATTTAATGGCAAAAGGTTAAAGTTAGTAAGAAAGCGCATATGAGAGGAGATAACGTTATGAAAGCAGCCACTTATCAGGGTAAACGCAAAATCGAAGTCAAAGAAGTCGAAAATGCTCGTCTGAAAGACAAGGATGATGTGATCATACGTGTAACCTCGACGGCGATCTGCGGTTCTGACCTTCATTTGTTTAATGGGGAAATTCCGGGAATGCACGATGATTATATTATTGGACATGAACCGATGGGGATTGTTGAGGAGATTGGACCTAGTGTGACCCATGTCAAAAAAGGCGACAGGGTGATTGTCCCTTTTAACGTATCCTGTGGTCAATGCTTTTTCTGTCAAAACCAGATGGAGAGCCAATGCGATCATGCCAATGATGCTAAAGACACTGGCGGTATGCTGGGTTACAGCGACAGCTACGGCGGTTTTGCAGGCGGGCAGGCTGAGCTGCTGCGGGTTCCTTACGGCAACTTTATGCCATTTGTGATCCCAGAGGATGCGGAAATGGAGGATGAAAAGCTGCTGTTCCTCTCCGATATTCTCCCGACCGCTTATTGGAGCGTTCAGAATGCTGGTGTTAAACCTGGCGATACGGTTATCATTCTGGGCTGCGGCCCTGTGGGACTGCTCACACAGAAATTTGCCTGGCAGGCAGGAGCACAGCGCGTAATTGCAGTCGATCATCTCGATTACCGCCTGGAACATGCCAAGCGAACGAATAATGTGGAAATTTTCAACTTCGAGAAAATCAAGGATTTTGAAGCACATATGAAAGAGATCACCCGCGGTGGAGCGGATGTCGTTATTGATTGTGTAGGCTTGGATGCGAAAAAATCCGTCATTGAGAAGATTGAAACCAAGCTGATGCTTCAAGGCGGTTCGCTGGGAGCTTTCGAAATCGCCTCCAAGGTGGTCCGCAAATTCGGTACCATTCAACTGACAGGCGTCTACGGTCTGACTTATAACATGTTCCCGCTGGGTCATTTGTTCGAGCGTAATATTTCTCTCAAAATGGGTCAAGCCCCTGTCATCCACTTGATTCCTCAGCTCTACAACCAAATCAAGACCGGTCAGATTGATCCGACGGACATTATTACCCACCGCTTGGACCTGAATGAGGCCGCTAGAGGTTATGATCTCTTTGATAATAAAGAAGACGGCTGTATCAAGGTGGTACTGAAACCGTAAATGATATTAAAAAAGCATGTTCCCTTTACGGGAACATGCTTTTTTGGAGTGGCGACATTTGATCTAGAACGCCCAGTTTCCTTTGTGGAATACAGGCTCCTCGGTACCGTCTTCACGAACACCAAAGATATCCATCTCACCGGAGCCCACCATGAAGTCGACATGAGTTACACTGTCATTCATACCATGGGCAGCCAATTCCTCCTTGTTCATCGATTTGCCTCCCTCGAGACAGAATGCGTAGGCAGTTCCGATGGCAAGGTGATTGGATGCATTCTCATCGAACAGGGTATTGTAGAACAGGATATTACTTTGTGAAATTGGCGACTGATGGGGGACCAATGCGACTTCCCCTAGGTAGTGAGTGCCTTCATCCATCTCTACCAAGCGCTGCAGGGTATCCAAACCTACTTCGGCTTGAACATCAACGATCCGTCCGTTCTCAAAAGTCAGAGAGAAATGATCGATGATGTTGCCGCCGTAGCTCAGCGGTTTCGTACTGCTTACCTTCCCGTTCACGCCTGTCTTCAGAGGAGCGGTGAATACTTCTTCTGTAGGCATGTTGGCTACGAAGCTGTGTCCCTGCTCATTAATACTGTTACCGGCTGTCCAGATATGACCTTCTGGAAGCTCGATTGTCAGATCTGTACCCGGTGCTTTGTAATGCAGTTTCTTGTATTTCTTGGCATTCAGGGCACTGGATTTGCTCTCGAGCTGGTCCAGATGAGACTGCCAGGCTGCGACCGGATCTGCTTGATCCAAACGAACTGTACGGAAAATCGCTTCCCATAGTTTGTCGATCTGCTGCTCTTCAGGAACATCAGGGAAAACCTTAGCAGCCCATTCAGGAGAAGGTACGGCAACGATAGACCAGCTGAATTTGTCAGCCATCTGATAAGCACGGTACTGGGCCATAGCCTGTCCGCGAACTTTTTGGGAAGTGGTGATACGCTCCGGCTTAACGCCTTTCAGCAGATCCGGATTTTCAGCGATGACATGCAGAACGGCAGCGCCATTCTCGACCAGCTCCGTCATTTCGCCGGCCTGCCACTTGGGCACGATCTCAAAGGATTCGTCCGGGGCAAGGTCGTATTGAAGACGGGTTACCTGTTCATCATTCCACAGTACCTTGACCAGCTTGGCACCCGCTGTATATGCTTCCTTCACGATCAGACGTGTAAATTCAGCAGCACTGATTGGAGAGTGAACCACGAGCGTCTGGCCAGGCTGGACATTGACACCAACACGAACGGAAAGCTCGGCATATTTTTGCAATTTTTGTGTAAATTCAGACATTTTAACGATCCCTCCAGCAAACTTGTATAATACACATCCTGTAAGTACCATATGTATCTGTTCTATTGTACAATGGAACCATAAAGTTTACCAAATCTACATTGGCTGAACTGAAGCTTAATTTAGGAGAGATCGCATGAAACTAACGATTATGAATGCCAGTATGAAACGGGACGATGAAGGAGCTTACCTGGGACAAACCATATTCCAGGCTGAGGGATACCAGTCTACCTTTGAGATCACCTTCTTCAGCAAAAGGGGCAAAGAATGGGATTATAGTCTGCACTTTACTGGCGATTCCGGTGTTGAGGAAGAGATGCTGGCGGTTGATGCCCTCGTTGAAGAAAATGATGATGTTTACGATGAACTTCTCGATGCTGCCTGGAATAAACTGCCGGAAGACGTGTAGGAGGAAAGTGGTCTAAAACCGTGACAAGTTGATTATATTAGCATTGTTGAATATTTCCGCAAAAATAGGAAAGCCTATGTTGCGATTGGAAACAGCAGCTATTCCAGTACATTGGAGGGTTCCGACAATGACAGCAGATTATCTGTTTACGGAAGGAATGACGGCTGAAGAAGAGGCCGCGACCGACATCCTGAGTTTGCGGACATTATTTGTCAATGTGTGTTTTGTTGGACAGCCCGGCAGCAGAGAATGGGTGCTAGTCGATACCGGGATGACCGGTTTTAAGGAACATATACTCGCGGTTGCGGAAAAGCGCTTTGCAGGACCTCCGACGGCTATCATTCTGACACACGGACATTTTGATCATGTCGGATCCGTGATTGAGCTGGTACAGCACTGGGGGGTTCCGGTCTATGCTCATGCTGCAGAGCTGCCGTATTTGACCGGGCAGGAGGATTATCCTCCAGCGGATCCGGGTGTTGGCGGCGGCATGATGGCGCGGACATCTTTTCTCTATCCGAATGATGCCATAGATCTGGATGATCAGGTTGATGCACTTCCGGAGGATGGAGAGATTCCCGGCATGCCGGGATGGCGCTGGATTCATACACCTGGTCACACGCCGGGTCATGTTTCTCTGTACCGTGAAGAGGACGGAGCACTCCTTGCCGGAGACGCCTTTATTACAGTCAAACAGGAATCTGCTTGGGCTGTGCTGATTCAGGAGAAAGAAGTGCATGGACCGCCGGCTTACTTTACAACCGACTGGCCAAGTGCGCATCAGTCTGTTCAGCAGCTGTGCCAGCTGAACCCAAAGCTAGCTGTTACCGGACACGGGTCACCGATGCGCGGAGATGAGCTGAGACGACAGCTGAAAAGGTTAAGTGAGCATTTTGAAGAAATGGCAGTGCCGCGGAAAGGAAAGTATGTTTAGCAGGCAGAGAAGCACCCCGGCTACCCTGTTCATTTCGATACGAGCTGTGCCTAAGCAGGCACAGCTTTTTGCTGTGACCCGAAATAAGGGGCGTATGGAAATTTGCTCCTTAGCATGATATAGTCAACCCGAGTGGGTAAAAATCTCTACATATCAGCGGGAGGTAACTATGTCCGAACATTATGCATCTTTTGAACAGTCTTATCATGGCCTTGACGCAATTTGGCTCCGTTATGGCGCTTATGAAGCCGTTGCTATTCCGGGAATTGGCGGAAATCTTGTCGCTTTCCGTGATACAGAGAAGAAGCTGACCATTCTTCGTGAACCGGGTGAGTCCGAGATTGAACAGTTCCGCAAAACGCCTGCCGTCTACGGCATCCCCGTGCTGTTCCCGCCGAACCGCTATGAGGATGGCAAATTTGCCTGGAAGGGTACCACGTATCAGCTTCCAATTAATGAGCCGGAGAATAATAACCATCTACACGGTTTCGTACATGAAGTGCCCTGGACTGTGGAAGGCCACGGAGCCAATGCGCTTGAGAGCTATCTGGTTATGAGTCAGCATGTAAGCGAAGGGCATCCGATGTATCATTATCTGCCTTTTACGTTTACCATCACGCTGAGATATAGTTTGTGTGCAGACGGGCTGCAGCAGCAGTTGACCATTCGCAATGAAGGCAAGGAAGAAATGCCGAATCTGATTGCATTCCATACAGCGATTAATGCACCGTTCGCGGAAGAAAGCACAGCGGATGACTACAGCTTGACCCTGACCATGGACAAGAGACGTGAACTGAATGAAAGAAGTCTCCCTACCGGTAAATTTCAAACGCTTACACATGAAGAAGAGCTGATGAAATCAACCGGAATTAATCCTTACTTTGAAGCCATGGACAACCACTATACGGCTCAGCCCGTGAATGGCCGCAATGTAATGGAACTGACGGATACCAAGCAGAACATCACCCTTGTATATGATGCAGGTACCTCTTATAAGCACTGGATGGTATGGAACTGTGGAGCAAGCCGCCAGTTTTTCTGTCCTGAGCCTCAAATGAACATGATTAATGCGCCGAATGTACAAGGAATGGACCCGGAAGAGATCGGTCTGGTGGGACTTGCACCTGGTGATATTTTTGAAGAAACAAGCCGTTTGTACATTAAATCCTAATACTTTAAATTCTAGTAGAGTGGGGGAATGGAAATGGAATTCCGGATCGAGAAAGATACGATTGGTGAGATTCAGGTGCCTGCAGATCGTCTATGGGGTGCGCAGACCCAACGAAGCAAAGAAAACTTTCCGATTGGCGGGGAGAAGATGCCTCTGGAAGTTATTCGCGCCTTCGCCATCCTGAAACGCAGTGCGGCTCAGAGCAATCATCAGCTGGGTAAGCTGTCCGAGGACAAGCTGAATGCGATCCTATATGCAGCAGATGAGATTCTTGCCGGCAAGCTGGATGATCATTTTCCTCTCGTGGTCTGGCAGACAGGCAGCGGCACACAGTCCAATATGAATGTGAATGAAGTGATTGCGCATGTCGGTAACCGCTGGCTGGAAGGGCAGGGAAAGGATACCCGTCTGCACCCTAATGATGACGTGAATATGTCGCAAAGCTCGAACGATACGTTTCCTACTGCGCTGCATGTGTCCGGCGTTATAGCGGTTGAGGAACGCCTGCTTCCATCCATTGCTATACTGAAAAAGACGTTTGCTCAGAAATCAGAGGCGTTCAAGGATATAATCAAGATTGGCCGTACACATCTTCAAGATGCAACACCCCTCACCCTCGGCCAGGAGATCAGCGGTTGGTATGCGATGCTTGATAAAAGTGAGCGCATGATCCGGGATACGGTACAATATATGACAGAGCTTGCCATCGGCGGAACAGCAGTGGGTACCGGTATTAACGCTCACCCGGAGTTTGGGGATAAGACTGCTGCATACATCAGTGAGTATACAGGCAAATCATTCGTTTCTGCCCCGAACAAATTTCACGCTCTGACCAGTCATGATGAGGTCGTAACCGTCCATGGAGCGATTAAGGCGCTGGCGGCGGATATGATGAAAATTGCGAATGACATCCGCTGGCTGGCCAGCGGCCCGCGCAGCGGACTCGGTGAAATCACGATTCCTGCTAATGAGCCGGGTAGTTCGATTATGCCGGGAAAAGTCAATCCCACACAAAGTGAAGCAATTACGATGGTCGTGACGCAGGTTATGGGCAATGATGCGGCAATCGGTTTTGCTGCCAGCCAAGGAAACTTTGAACTGAATGTGTTCAAACCCGTTATTATTTATAATTTCCTGCAATCGGTTCATCTGCTCGCGGACTCCATCAAGGCCTTTAACGATAATTGTGCTGTGGGCATTGAACCAAACCTGCCGCAAATTGAGCATAATCTCAACAACTCCCTGATGCTGGTTACAGCGCTCAACCCGTATATCGGCTACGAGAATGCAGCAAAAATTGCCAAGCTTGCTCATACTGAGGGCTCCACGCTGAAAGAGGCTGCCCTGAAGACAGGTCTGCTGACAGAAGAGCAGTTCGATCAGTATGTGGACCCTGCTTTGATGATCAGTCCAAAAGCATAGATCATCTTGATGAATCACTAATCTTACAGAACTCCTTCTAAAACTGGCTTGTCTTCGGACGGGTCAGTTTTTTTGTTGTGGGACGAAGAGAATTAGAATTAACAATTTCAACTATTAATTTTCTTGAAAGGGTTGTTTAAAGGCTTGTTTTCCGCAATTTACCGCATTACAATTAAATTCGATTGTTCTAATTAATAAGACCCAAAAACAGCATACAAAGGGGAGCGAATCATGCGTCAACGATTTCGATTCAACATCCGGACCAAAATTCTCCTCGGCTATGTATTGATTGTAATATGTCTGGGAATCTTCCTGTTTGTCATGTCAGACAGAATAAATCAGCTGCAGGAGGAGAATCAATACATAACACAGCATGATTTGCAGGTTCACAATTTGACGAATGGCCTGGAGAAGCATGTTCTTGATATGGAGACCTCTCAAAGAGGTTATGTCATCACCGGGAATGAAAGCTACCTGGAACCCTACGACCAGGCGAAGGTGGTATGGGAGAATGATTTTAATACCTTGTATGGACTGGTAGCTGATAATCCGGCTCAGCAGCGTAATCTTGACGTCATTAAATCCCATATCGAGAATTGGATGAAGGTAGCGGGTGAACCGGTGATTGCAGCGAAACGTCAGGGGCAAGAAGAAGAAGTCACGGCTTTCTTCACGGCGGATCCTGGAAAGGCAGAAATTGATAACCTGAGAACCCAGCTGGCTACTTTTCGGGACACGGAGTTAGGGTTGACTCAACAGCGTGCCGACAGACTCACGGCAAGTAACGAAAGAATGCTTATCGTTATGTACTCCATCTGGGGTGCCATCATTCTTCTCTCTATTGCAGCCGGGATGACGATCTCAGGCAATATTGCCCGGACGATCAACCAGGTGACCGGCACCATTCGTGATATGTACAACGGCGGAAATCTGGGGCAGCGCATCAAAGTGAAGACGAATGATGAAGTGAGGGATCTGGGGAATGCCACCAACGATCTGCTGGATTCCTTGGAACGGCAGAATTGGGCAAAGGATCAGATTGCTGCTACAGCTACAATGCTGCAAAATCCGCTGGGGATCCATGAGCTTACCCAGCAATTCGTCAGTCGTCTGGCTGAACTGCTGGAGCTGCCGTATGCGCTGCTGTATCTGGTGAATGAACATACAGAGCTGAAGCGCTCTGCCGCTTTTGCAGCAGGTCCCGAACATGGAAAAGAGCAAGGGGAGGCCTATTTCCGGGCAGGTCAAGGGCTGGCAGGACAGTGTGCACTAGAGAATCGTATGCTTGTTGTTCATGATCTCCCTCCCGGTTACGTATCTGTAAATTCAGGGCTTGGATCTGCAGCCCCCCGGGTATTAATCCTTGCTCCGGTAAGCTTTGAAGGGCGTGTTCGCGCAGTCATCGAGATTGCAGCTATGCGTCCGCTCCATCCGGAACAGATGAATCTGCTTCAGGAGCTTTGCTCTATTCTTGGCGTGTCTATTCATTCCACGCAGATTAATATGGAAGTACAGCGTCTGTATGCCGAATCTCAAGCTATGAATGAAGAGCTGCAGGTTCAGTCGGAAGAACTACAGGCACAGACCGAGGAGCTGCAGGCACAGACTGAGGAAATGTCCATGCAAACCGAAGAACTTCATATTCTGAATGATAAGCTCGAAGAACAGAAATCAGCAGCAGAGAATGCCGCGGCCGAGCTTGAGAAGTATGCAGAACAATTGGCCAAAAGCTCGGATTATAAATCGGAATTTCTGGCGAATATGTCGCATGAACTGCGGACACCGCTTAACAGCATGTTGATTTTGTCCGAAATTTTATCAGAGAACAAGCATCAGAATCTTAGCGAAGAAGAGCAACAATATGCCTCGGTTATTCACTCTTCGGGCAAGGATCTCCTGACGCTCATTAACGATATTCTCGACCTGTCCAAAGTGGAGGCAGGTGAGATGCTGATCGAGTATGATCCTATTAATCTCTCCGAGCTGCCGGATACGTTGAATACTTATTTCCTGAAGACGGCGGAGAAGAAGAACGTTGACTTCCGGATTCAGCTGGATAAGAAGCTGCCGCAGCTGTTCTACAGTGATGGCAACAGGCTGCAGCAGATTCTTCGCAATCTGCTGTCTAATGCGTTCAAATTCACTTCCCGTGGAGAAGTGTCACTGACGGTGACCCGGCTGAAGTCCGAGGTTGATACGGAAGCAGGACCTTCTTCCGATATTCTTGCCTTTACCGTAGCAGATACGGGAATTGGGATACCCGAAGAAAAGCAGCAGTTGATCTTTGAAGCATTCAAGCAGGTAGACGGGGCCAATACCCGTAAATTCGGCGGAACCGGGCTAGGTTTATCTATTTCCCTCTCTCTTGCCCGGCTGCTGGGAGGTACGATTACCTTGCAGAGCGAAGAGGGCAAGGGCAGCGCATTTACGCTTTTCCTGCCGTGTCTTGAGGAGGAACCGCAGGACGATTCAGCCTTGTTCATTCAGCAGGAAGCAGCTGCTGCTATTGAGGAACCGGCCAGACTTAAGCCTGTACCGCGGCCGGTAATGCCGATTAGTCCTGAGGAGCTCTTTACTCCTCTGGAAGAGCAGATGTTTAGGGGCAGCAAGGTGCTTGTTGTCGACGATGATATCCGGAACGTCTATGCACTGGCTAATGCTTTGGAGAACTTCGATATGAGTGTGATCACGGCGCAGAATGGACGGGAGTGTCTGGAGCTTCTTCGGGAACATGATGACGTAGACATTGTGCTTATGGATATCATGATGCCCGAAATGGATGGTTATGAGACGATTCGCGAAATTCGGGGTACATACGGAATGAACACCCTCCCGATCATCGCCTTGACAGCCAAAGCGATGAAAGAGGACCGGGAGAAATGTCTTGCAGTCGGCGCCAATGATTATATCAGCAAGCCGCTAAACATCAGAGAAGTTGTCTCCAGAATGAAGCTGTGGCTTACAAACCGAGTAACGCATCATACTTCTTAATTCTGAAAAGGCAAGTCTTGACCTCCGTGAGGTTAAGGCTTGCCTTTTTTTATTTTCGTTAAGTTGTACATGCTGCAATCCATGAATAGACTAAATCAGACGATGGAACAGACAAGCAATTCCATCCTATGTGCTAGGGGAGGTAGCAGCGATCATGTACCATCTAATCAGTTATATGTTGCTGGGCATTACCCTGTCGGCACCGATTGGCCCGGTGAATGCAGCTCAGCTGGATAAGGGGATTAAGCACGGCTTCCTTCATGCCTGGATATTCGGGCTGGGGGCGGCCGCTGCAGACGTCATGTATATGATCCTTGTCTATTTCGGGGTCATTCATTTCCTGAATACCCCGTTTATCCAGACGCTGCTGTGGCTGTTTGGCGCCTTTATTCTTATCTATTCGGGTATAGAGAGCATTTGGAACTCCGGAAGACCTGAAGTCAAGGATCAGCGGAACCACGAGTCGTTGATAAAGTCGTGTTCCGCCGGTTTTATCGTATCTGCCGTTAATCCAATGTCAGTCCTGTTCTGGCTGGGTATTTACGGTTCTGTTCTGGCCGATATGGCGTCAGGTTCGTTCCAAATGGTCCTGCTTAACAGTGCTGCCATTCTGGCAGGTATCCTGCTGTGGGATCTGAGTCTGGCTGTTACGGCGAGCAGCTTCCGCCGCTTCCTGACCGATCGGATCATCCGGGGAATTGCCATTGTATCGGGCATATTTCTGATCGGCTTCGGTGTGTACTTCGGTACGGAAGCCGTTCAGATGATGATCTCAAGACTGTAATGTCAGCTGCAGAGACAGCAGCTTATCAGGTCCTTTGGTTAACTATTTTTCGTTTCTTCAGCGGGCGGTGCAAAGCTGCACCGCCTTTTTGCTTTTTCCATTTCCACTGCATCAGCAGAGTGACGATACCGATAAGCCCGATGAACAAGAGACTGATCCAGAAACCCGGTCTGCTCATCCCGTGAAAAAGAGTTCCCGTGACCCCGATCAGAATAAGCACCATCCCGGCATACCGCTTGATCTGGCCAAAAGGAGTGAGCTGCAACAATTTGCCGGCTGTAATTAGAATGAACAGCCAATTATATAAAAGAAGCAGTCCCGCCGCTGTTGTCACATATTCATAGATTTTCCCGGGGATCAGGAGAGCGAGTACAATGGATGCCGCCATTCCTGCGGCTGTAAGAGCTATAGCTGGGAGCGCAAGCTTTTTCCTGACCTTAATGGCAAACAGCTTCGGCGCATCTCCATCTCCAGCCAAAGTAACAAGCATGGTTGTGACCGCGAACAGACTGGCGACCATGGTTGAGAAGCCGGCAATGATCAATACGGCATTAAATACATGAGGCACAAATGGAAGATCGTAGCTCTTCAGGGCGGCAATAAACGGACTTTCTTTTCCGGTAAAGGCACTCCAAGGCAGCAGCGTCACAGCGAGACCGACGGAGATGATATAGACGGAGGCAAGGAGGATAAGCATCATCTTGCCTGCTTTAGGAGCATCTGCTGGATTCTTAAGACGAATGGCCATTAAGCCGATGATCTCGATCCCGCCAAATGCATAAAACGCGAAGATCACCGAAGACCAGGAACCTTTCCAGCTCGCCGGAAAGAATTCTTTCGCAGTTGTCGGAAACGAAGGAGAGTGCTTGCCACCGCCCACCCAGCCCAGCAGAGCAATTACAGCAATAACAAGAAACATGACAATAGCTGCAATTTTAATGACTGCCAGAACATTCTCTACACGGTCAAAACCTTTGGTTCCCATAAACAGAACAGCAAGTCCAAGAATGGCATATCCGCAGGCCAGCAGCCAAAGCGGAAGACCCGGCAGCCAAAAACGGGTGAACAAAGACAAAGCCGTCAGCTGGCTGCCCATAATGAGCAGTTCGGAGGACCAATATACCCAGCCGCTGCTGAACCCTGCCCATCGCCCAAAAGCTTTCTTGGCATAAGAACGGAAAGACCCCTGTTCCGGTTCCTTGGCCGTCATTTGTGCGAGTACATCGAAAACAATATAAGTCCCCAGCGCCGCCAATACAAAGGCAATCAGGATAGATGGGCCTCCGATCCTTATACCTAGTCCTGTCCCCAGAAAATACCCTGTCCCGATCGTACAAGCCACTCCGAGCAGTGAGAGCTGCCACCATTGAAGCTGGGTATCTTCTTTTGCAGCTGTGGATTTTGCCATTCTTTAACCCTCCTGTGTTGAGCTCAACGTGTAACATTACTGTGTCAAAAGGCGCGAGTGAATATGTAGGCATTTGCAGGAAAACGATAAATTAGACTTCATTAGCATACGGGTATGAAAAATGGTTAATAAGAGATAGATCCTTATTTGGCACGATTGAATTTGATACACGTTTTCAGCGGCCTACTTTTTCAGAGAGCCATGTAAAAACGGAAACCTTTAAATTAGGTTATAATAAAAGATATACATATAACTTGTTACTTGGAGGAGGAGAATAAGAACATGGAACAAACCGCTCTAATCGACTCAATCATCCTGCTCCTTTCCGGTCTGCTCCTGGTCGGCGTGCTAACAACCAAATTTTCTAACCGGTTCGGTATGCCTGCTCTGGTGCTCTTCATTATTGTCGGAATGGCGCTAAGCCGTTTTGTTTATTTTGACAATGCTTTTATTACACAGCTGGTTGGTATCCTTGCGTTGATTATCATCCTGTTTGAAGGAGGGATGCAGACTAAATTCTCCCACATCAAGCCTGTCATCAAGCCGGCACTGTCTCTGGCAACGCTTGGTGTTATTGCGACTACGGCGGTGGTGGGAATCTGTGCCACTTTCATTCTGGGTGTGGATTGGAAGGAAGGTCTGCTCTTTGGCGCCATTGTAGGCTCTACGGATGCGGCTGCTGTATTCTCAGTGCTTGGCGGTAAAAATATCAAGAACAAACTGACCTCCACCTTGGAGGCTGAATCCGGCAGTAACGATCCGATGGCCGTGTTTCTCACGGTATCTTTAATTGAGCTGATCCATCATCCGGATGAATCACTCATTTTGCTGGTCCTGCGTTTCTTCTGGGAAATGGGTTTTGGCCTGTTCCTCGGATTTGTAATCGGTCGTATTGCAGTATACGTCATCAACAAGATTAATTTCGACTCATCTGGCCTGTACCCGGTTATGGCTGTCGCTTTTGCCATTTTAGCTTATGCAGCAGCCTCCTTATCCGAGGCAAGCGGACTGCTGGCAGTCTACGTAATGGCTATCGTGCTGGGCAACTCGGACCTGACCTATAAGCGGTCGATCATCCATTTTAACAACGGCTTCGCCTGGATGGTCCAGATTATGATGTTTGTCCTGCTGGGCCTGCTGGTATTCACGGAGCAGTTATTTGATATTATCTGGCAGGGCATCGCACTGTCGCTGATTCTTATGTTCATTGCAAGGCCGATCGGGGTGTTCATCGCCCTGCTGGTATCCAAGTTTTCTGTATCCGAGAAGCTGTTTATCTCTTGGGCTGGATTAAGGGGGGCCGTCCCGATCGTGCTGGCAACCTATCCGCTGCTTGACCGTCTGGAACATGGCCAGCTGTTCTTTAACGTCGTGTTCTTCGTTGTCCTGACTTCAGCAATCATTCAAGGGACAACAATTATGCCGCTGGCTACCCGTCTAGGCTTGGCGGATGAGCAGCTGGATAATAATCCTTCGCTTCTCGAACTTGTATCCGTAGGCAAAACCAGCTCGGAAATCAACCATATTCAAGTAAAGCCGAGTATGAGTATTTCAGGCAAGCAAATTCAAGATATCAACCTGCCTGATGACATTTTGTTCACTGCGATTATTCGGGGGGAGGAGATCGTCACACCTCGGGGTAATACAGTGATTGAGCCGGGAGATACGCTGTATGTGCTGAGTCCGAAAGCCAAGCGTAAACGAATGAAAGAGCTGTTCCGGCTGCACGAAACATGACCAAATGAGTTTGTAACCCAAAACCCGCTGTAGGAACAGCGGGTTTTTCATTGTTCTGACATGCATGGTCAGCGTTTGAACTTGTTCTTAACTTCGCTATAATGAAGCGGAAAGGAGGGCTGCTATGAATTCCATTTTACTATTTATTTTGGCTGGTTTCGCTGAGATTGGCGGCGGCTATCTGGTCTGGTTGTGGCTTCGTGAGGGGAGAGGAATTGGCTACGGAGTTATAGGTGCCATCATTCTGGTTGTGTACGGGATCATTCCCACCCTGCAGAAATTTCCTTCCTTCGGCCGTGTTTATGCTGCGTACGGCGGCGTTTTTATTATACTGGCCGTGTTATGGGGCTGGGCGGTGGACAAGAAGACCCCCGACCTGTATGACTGGATTGGTGCCGCCATCTGTATGATTGGCGTATCGATTATGCTGTGGGCTCCCCGCAGTACATAAACCTAAACAAGAATCGAATGAATTTGGCCATTTCGGGTAATAGAAAGTAACCCAGGCAACGAGTGTGATGGCTAATTTCATCGAGGAGCGTGATGGTAATGACGGATAAACGAAAGCAATTTGTACATGTGACCCCGGATCCGGGAGAAGGCGGCTGGCAGATCCAGCGGGAAGGGCGGAAGCTGGGCGGGGAGCACACCAAGGAGGAGACCGTCAAGGAAGCCAGAGAAGAGGCCAAAGAGTATCAAACCGAGCTAAAGGTTCATAACCGGGATGGCAAAATATCTGAGTCCACCAGTTACGGACACGATCCTTTTCCTCCGAAAGGTTAATGATGTGGTCTTTATTACAGTATGGGAAGGAGACAAACAGGATGAAAAACATATTGATTATGGGGGGGACCCGTTTCTTCGGCAAAAATCTGGTGGAGCGCCTGCTTGAAAAGCCTGACGTTCAAGTGACTATCGCGACACGCGGACGAACACCAGACCCTTTTGGTGACCGGGTACAACGTCTGCAGCTGGACCGAACGCAGGAAAATTCACTAATCGAAGCGGCACGAACTCAAAAGCTATGGGATGTGGTGTATGATAATATCTGCTACTCACCGGATGAAGCGATGGCATCGGTTCGTGTTTTTGAAGGGAGAGTGAAGCATTATATCGTAACCAGCAGTCATTCTGTTTATGATCCTCAGGAAGATCCGCTGGTTGAAGAAGCATTTGATCCTTATACATATCCGATTCAGACTGGAAGTACCGCCGATTTCACCTATCAGGAAGGTAAACGTCAAACCGAAGCCATTCTGTTCCAAAAGGCAAACTTTCCTGTCAGTGCGGTACGGTTTCCCATTGTACTGGGAATCGATGACTACACGGAACGGCTTCATTTCCATATCAACCATGTGCGTCAGCAGCAGCCGATTGGTGTACCTAACCGGGATGCCCAGATCTCCTTTATCCGTTCTGATGAAGCTGCCGATTTTCTGTTATGGCTGGGGGATAGGGAAGCAATGGGTCCTGTCAATGCAAGCTTAACGGGCAGCCTGTCACCAGGTCAGATTATCGCTATGATTGAGCGTGCGTTCGGACAGCAGGCGATCATTCGGGACTCAACGGACGATAAGGATATGTCCCCGTTTGGTGTACCAGATACCTGGGTTCAGGATCCATCCAAAGCACAGCATGCCGGTTTCGGCTTTCTCCAATTGGAGCAGTGGATGCCTGTACTGATTCGGGATATACGCAACGCCTAAAATAAATGTGAATAGGATCCTCAAAAACCTCTCGTTTTCCTTGTGAAAGCGGAGGTTTTTTTGACGTTTGCGAAAAAAACGTTGTTGTTTCAATTCAGCTGGTATACAATGATAATCGTTCTCACTATACAGATCGGTTTTATTAAATACATATTTATTCACTGACACAGCCAAACTCAATGCTTGATGGTTAGTTGGCCGGAAAGGAGACCGAGGCCGATTGGCTTTCCCAAAGACGCTTCCAAAGAAACGTAAACTAATTCAAATCATTAGCTTTGCCGCCGCCATACTCTGCCTTGTTGCAGTTATGTTCATTTCTATCTCGTTAGGGGCTAAAGAGCTGACTGTGGGTACAGTATGGTCTGCTGTCTTTCATTATGATTCAGGGCTTACCTCTCATCAAATTGTGCATGAACTGAGACTGCCCCGTGTACTGGGAGCCTGGATAACCGGAATGGCTTTTGCCGCAGCGGGTGCTGTCATGCAAGGGGTTACTCGTAATCCGCTGGCAGATAGCGGAATCCTGGGAATCAATTCAGGATCTTCGCTGGCGGTTGCCGTTAGCTTCGCATTATTGCCGGGGCTTACTTATTGGGCTGTCATCGGCTTGTCCTTTCTCGGAGCAGCACTGGCCATGATATTCATTCTCCTGCTGGGAGCGGCTAATCGGGGCGGTCTGAATTCTATCCGTTTAACAGTAGCCGGTGCTGTCGTTGCGGCCATGCTCCATTCCTTAAGCACGGGTATCGCTATCTATTATGATCTTAGCCAGGATCTGGCCTATTGGTATGCCGGCGGTACAGCCGGGGTAACCTGGAATCAGCTGCAGATAATTATACCGATTGTTCTCATTACCATCGTCTGGATGCTGTTGATGGGCCGCCCTATTACATTTATGTCACTAGGGGAAGAGTCCGCTTCCAATCTGGGTGTGCGGGTACAGCGGGTCCGGATTGTCGGTCTGATCGGGGTTGTTATCCTGGCAGGAACGTCGGTTGCCGTTGCAGGAGCTATATCCTTCGTTGGATTGGTGGTTCCCCATATTGCGCGCAGGCTAGTCGGTGTCGATTATCGTGTAGTCATTCCTTTCTCAGCTTTATTAGGGGGGATTCTACTGGTATTGGCCGATCTCGCCTCCCGTCTGGCAGCTCCTCCTCGCGAGTTTGCGATTGGTGCCATGGTGGCTATCGTTGGCGTTCCGTTCTTTCTCTATTTGGCTCGCCGGGAAGAGAGGGACATGTAACATGGACATTCATCAAATTGAAAAAGATAGAAAAAACAGAGCTTTGTTTCTCTGTGCAGCCGGAACCCTTGTTGCGCTGCTCATCATTATGATCAGTCTGAATACAGGCAGCACCAGATTAACTCCTCTGGAAATTCTGCGTACATTGATGGGCTTCGGCAGTTATGCAGATCAGCTGATTCTACTGGAATACCGGCTCCCCCGTATATTAGTTACCGTTCTTGCCGGCGCTGGACTTGGATTGGCAGGAGCTGTATTCCAGGGTGTCTCGCGAAATGCACTGGCGGACCCGGGCATTCTGGGGATTCATGCAGGTGCTGCGCTGGGCCTGATCGTGTTCGTATCGTTTTTCAGAACGATGGATGGCCCTGCTGCTCTGCTGATTCCTATCTTCACCTTTTTTGGCGGAGCGGCTGCAGCATTCATTGTTATTCTGTTTTCTCTGGACCGCCGCCGCGGACTGCTGCCCATTCGTCTGCTGTTGGTCGGTATTGCTGTCGCTGCAGGAATGAGTGCGGTTACGCTTCTGCTCTCCCTTAAGCTCGATGAAGAAACATATACGTTCGCTGCCCGCTGGCTGGCCGGCAGTGTGTGGGGAAGGGACTGGATTCACGTGCTGTCTTTACTGCCATGGATCGTCATTCTGGGCGGTGTTCTCTACGGGCGTTCCCGGACACTGGATTTGTTCTCACTTGGGGACGATCTTGCAGCAAGCGTAGGCAGCTCGGTCACCCGCAACCGGCTAGTGATGCTTCTGCTTGCAGTAGGGCTATCCTGTGCCAGTGTATCGATGACAGGAAGTATAGGTTTTATCGGATTGATCGCGCCGAATATCGCCAAGCGGCTGGTAGGTCCCGCGCATCGCTATATGCTGCCTTTGTCTGCTTGTATCGGAACGATCATCCTGGTTGCAGCAGATACGATCGGACGATCGATCTTCCTGCCGAATATGATTCCTGCCGGCGTGGTTGTAGCCGCGGTCGGAGGCCCCTATTTTCTTTACCAGCTTATGCGAGTTAAGAATTGACCTGAAGTACGGAGGCAAGTTCAACATTTTGATCTAGGAGACTTAATATGAACCTTTATAATAAACGTTATTTTGTAATTTTGTCTGTACTGCTGCTGCTGATACTGTCTGCCTGCGGTCAGAGCTCCAAGGACCGTGCTTCGGACCCAAAGACAGGTGAAGCACCTGGATCGAACCAGCGGATTGCATCGCTCTCCATCCATGTTACGAATAACCTGCTGGCGCTGGGGATAAAACCTGTCGGTTCGGTCATTGGCGGCGATGTGAAGGATTTTCTTCCTCACGTGGCAGACCAGCTGCAAGGAGTCACCAAGCTCGGAGCCGCAGCCGATCCGGATATGGAGGCACTGCTCTCACTGAAACCCGATGTCATCTATATAGATTCGACATTATCGGGCACAGACAAGGAAAAATATGAGAAAATAGCTCCGGTCGTCGCCATTGATCTGGATGAAGGGACCTGGAGGGATCAGCTGCAAGAAATTGCTGTAAAGCTGGGGAAAGAGAAGGAAGCTCATCAGTTTATAAAAGACTATGATGCCAAGGCTGAGAAGGTTCAGCAGCTTATCCATGATGAGCTGGGTACGAATGCCAAAGTCATGGCGGTCCGTCTGACTGCCAAAGAGCTTCGTGTAATGAGCACCAAACGTCCCCTCGGACCGATTTTGTATCAGGACTTGAAGCTGAAAATGGCAAGTGGAGTGGAAAAGATCGATAACTCCAAACCGTTTGAGGTGATTTCCAAAGAGGTTTTGCCGGATTATGATGCAGATGCGATTTTCGTGATTGTCAGCAGCGGCACTAAAGCCAAAAATGCATTCGGCGATCTGGAGAACAGCGCACTTTGGAAGAACCTGAAAGCTGTGAAGCACAACCATGTCTATGTCCTTGACGGTCAGAAGTGGCTGGATTATTCGGCGATCGGCCAGAACTTGGCTCTGGATGATGCAGAGAAACTGTTCACCAAATAAAATAAGTTCGTGGATTACAAAAGCCCTGCAGTGTCTTTTCGCTGTCGGGCTTTTTTGTTCTGAAACAGGTCGAACGGCCTTCTGTTTGCACATTTTCATAGTCATTGCGTCTCTTTTCTGAAAAAAGGGTAAAAACTAATGAGGTTCCTGCGGGGACATAATGTTTATTACGTGTCGGAAAGGAGCAACACAACATGGGTAAATTAATTTTTGTTTCCAACCGATTGCCTGTCACCGTGAAGAAGAATGAGACGGACATCGAATATAACAAGAGCATTGGAGGACTTGCAACCGGGCTCAAAAGCTACCACGAACAAGGAAACAGCGTATGGGCAGGCTGGCCAGGAATTTCGGAGGATGTGCTGCAGGATGAGGAACAGAACACGATTTCTGCCAAGCTGCAGGATGATTACAATTGTTTGCCCATTTTCCTCTCCGAAGAAGATATCGAGCTTTATTATCATGGGTTCAGCAATGAAACCATCTGGCCGTTATTTCATTACTTTACAAGCAATACTCAATATAATCAGGATACCTGGGAAGCATATAAACGGGTGAATCAAAAGTTTTTTGATACCCTGGATGCTGTTATTGAACCGGACGATACAATATGGATTCATGATTACCAGTTAATGCTGCTGCCGCAGATGATTAGGGAAAAATACCCGAATGCGCAAATCGGTTTCTTCCTACATATTCCGTTTCCATCGTATGAGATCTTCCGTCTGCTGATCTGGCGTGAAGAGATCCTGCAAGGTCTGCTCGGCGCCAATCTCATCGGGTTTCACACCTTCGACTATGTACGCCACTTCCTGAGCAGTGTACGTCGTCTGCTGGGCATTGAGAACAATATGTACAAGCTCAATTACGAGACGCACACCGTGCGTGTCGACGCCTTCCCGATGGGGATTGATTATGACTATTTCTTCAAATCCGATCCGGAAGACAAGCTCTCCGATGAGCTGCGTGATTTCATTGCTAATACCGGGGACGTGCAGAACATTATCTCGATAGACCGTCTGGATTATACGAAAGGGATTCCTGACCGCATCAAGGCTTTCAAACGTTTCCTGAAGGAATACCCGGAGTACCACGAGAAAGTGCGCTTAAATCTCATTGTAGCTCCTTCACGCGTTGAGGTAGAGACCTATGACAATTTGAAAAAACAAATCGAGGTATTGGTCAGCCAGGTGAATGGTGAGTTTGGCACCGTCAACTGGATGCCGATCTGGTTCTTCTTCCGCTCCTTCAGCCAGGATGATCTGATTACCTTCTACCGTCACAGTGATGTCCTGCTGGTTACACCGCTGCGGGATGGAATGAACCTGGTAGCCAAAGAATATATCGCCTCCCGGAATGACTACAAGGGCATGCTGGTCATGAGTGAGACGGCCGGAGCGGCCAGTGAGCTGGGTGAGGCAGTTATCGTTAATGCCAATAATCATCGGGAGATCGCCAATGGAATCAAGGCTGCATTGGATATGCCGGATGCAGAGAAGATCGAGCGCAACAAAATGATGCATCGCCGTTTATCACGCTACAACGTTAAATTCTGGGCGGACGAATTCATTACGGCTCTCAAAAACACCGATTCCGAGCAGATCGAGGATAAACCGGTTCTGAAGCTGAATGAAGGGTCTGAACTTGAGCTGGCCTATAAACAGGCTGAACAGCGTCTGCTGCTGCTGGATTATGATGGTACACTGGTTGGCTTCAAGCCTACACCGGATCAGGCCAAACCGGATGCTGAGCTGAGAAGTCTCCTTACCGACGTAACCCGTGATCCGAACAATACAGTCGTTATTATCACCGGTCGTGACCGGGATACGATCGAGAATTGGCTGGGGGACCTGAATCTGTATATCATTGCTTCGCATGGTTTGTGGTTCCGTGAGCCGGATGGTGACTGGATCAAGACCATAAATGTAGATAATGAGTGGAAAGAAACGATACGGCACATTCTAGAAATGTATACGGACCGCATGCCAGGCTCACTGATTGAGGAGAAGGAATTCTCTTTGGCATGGCACTACAGACAATGTGAACCTGACGTTGTCGGGTTAAAACGTGACGAACTGCGCGACGCGCTTCTCTCTATTACACAGTCCATGAGTCTTGGCGTACTGGAAGGCAACAAGGTTCTTGAGGTCAAAGACGGACGGATTAACAAGGGTCAAGGTGTGCATTTGCTAACCCGTGATCATAACTACGATTTCATTCTGGGGGCAGGAGATGACCATACGGACGAGGATCTGTTCGCTGCACTTCCGGAAGAGGCATTTTCCATCAAGATCGGGTCTGCGAATACCTTGGCGAAATACCGTCTCAAATCCTTCAGAGAAATGCGTACGCTGCTCCGCCGTTTGGCGAAGGCAAGTGAGGAACAGTCCGAGACTGCAAAATAACCTTTCATTCAATGGATACAACTAGAGGAGGAATCATCATGAAAATTCGTAAAGCGATTATTCCGGCAGCGGGTATGGGAACCCGCTTCCTTCCTGCGACCAAAGCGATGCCTAAAGAAATGCTGCCGATTGTGGACAAACCTACGATCCAGTATATCGTCGAGGAAGCCGTGCAATCCGGAATTGAGGACATTATTATCGTAACAGGAAAGAGCAAACGGGCAATTGAGGATCATTTTGACAATTCCTTCGAGCTCGAGCATAACCTGGCTGAGAAGCGCAAATGGGACCTGCTGGACCAGGTGCGAGAAGCTTCCGAAATGGCGGATATTCATTACATCCGTCAAGGAGAGCCGAAGGGGCTGGGACATGCGATCTGGTGTGCCCGCAAATTCATCGGCAATGAACCTTTTGCCGTGATGCTGGGCGATGACATCGTGGAAGCAGAGGTTCCCTGTCTGAAGCAGATGACCGACGTGTTCGACAAGTATCAGTCTTCGGTGATCGGAGTTCAGCCTGTTCCTTGGGAGCAGGTATCCCGCTACGGGCTGGTCGATGGTGAAAAGCTGTCCGAACGCGCCTTCAAAGCCAGACGTTTTGTCGAGAAACCCAAGCGTGAGGATGCGCCTTCAAACATGGCCATTCTCGGACGGTATATCCTTACACCGCGGATCTTTGACATCCTTGGCGAGATGCCGGCAGGGGTAGGAGGCGAAATTCAGCTGACAGATGCCCTGGAGCAGCTGGGCCAAGAAGAAGAGATGATTGCTTACAACTTTGAGGGCCACCGTCATGATGTGGGAGAAAAGCTGGGTTTCATTGAAACGTCCATCCACTATGCACTGCAGAACGATGAGATCAAAGACGATCTTATGGCGTATCTGCAAAAGATTGTGCATCCGGCCCAATAAGCTCTCTGCGGTTTGGACAGATATTCTGAATTTAGCTCGTTTAAAGTTAACAGCCGGTACTGTTCCTGCTCATGCAGGTTCAGTACCGGCTGTTTTTTTTCGAAAACGGTTACCTGATCATTATTCGTTGACTATCCTCCGTTTGCTTCTATAATGTGATAGGGGACATGAAGTCTTGCAAAATCAGCAGCCTAGAGCGAGCAGAAAGAAACGGATAGGTGAATCGGTAGTATGGTTTTATTAGGAGCTTTGGTTAATGGAGTCTCGGTCATCGTGGGCAGTCTTCTTGGAAGAATGCTGCAAAGGATACCAGACAGTCTGAAAGATACCATCATGAAGGCTATGGGCTTGGCCATAATCATTCTTGGTATTCAGATGGGGATGAAAAGCGAGCATTATCTGCTCGTCATTATTAGTCTCGTAGTTGGAGGTATAGCTGGGGAGGTAATCGCTATAGATCATCGTCTGAACCAGCTCGGCAGCTGGATCGAATCCAAGGCGGGCAGTTCCCAAGGGAATGGTATATCACAAGGATTCGTAACAGCAACTTTAGTTTTTGTTATAGGTGCCATGGCGATTGTTGGCTCTCTTGACAGCGGAATTCGCGGCAATCATGATGTGCTGTTCACCAAATCCATTATGGACGGCGTAATTGCTGCCATTCTGGCAACGACTTTGGGAATTGGCGTACTGCTCTCCTTCGTGCCTGTTGTTCTGTATGAGGGTGGAATTGCCTTGTTTGCTACCCAAGTTCATCGCTTTGTGCCAGATGAATTGATGAACCAGTCGATTAACGAAATGACTTCGGTAGGCGGCATTATGATTTTGGGGATCGGAACTAATCTTCTGGGAATTACCCGGATTAAAATAGCTAACCTCATTCCGGCAATACTGGTAATTGTCATCATCATGTATCTGATGTAGAAATCGTGTGAATGGATAACCGCGAGAGAGCAGGGACATGATAATATCGTATGATTACATATCCCACTTGAGCAGCGAGGTGCACCATGTCCAGAAATTGCGATGCCGGTCCGGTCAAAAGTCAACTGAAACAGCAGCTGGAGCAGGTCACCCGCCAAATCCAGCATTTATCGTCAGTTATTGATCATGAAGGGGAATGTCACCTGGCTGATTTTGAACACATTGGTGATGCATACCGGAAGGCGGAATCGTTGGCCGCATCTTTTTACCTGCAGTGCTATTTGTCTGCTTTTACATCCCATTATGAAGTGTTGTCTATTTCTTTGCAGCATCTGATGGACCGGCGGCATGGTGCACTGATCGTCATCCAGAGAAAGGACCCGCTGGAGAGCCTGATCCATTCAGGTATTCCTCTTGGTGCTCTTGTTTCCTATTCTTTGCTGGAAGCCATCTTTTATCCAGGTAACCCGCTGCATGACGGTGCTATTCTCATTAAGGAAGATGTTATTGTCTCTGCAGCTAACGTGCTGCCCCTGTCTTCCCTGGTCATTCATGACAAAAAAATCGGCACCCGTCACAGAGCAGCATTGGGATTGACCGAGAAATCGGACGCTGTTGTGCTGGTTGTGTCCGAAGAGACAGGGAAAGCCTCTTTTGCCTATAAAGGTGCTCTTCATCCCATCAGTCATCTTGAGCATACGCTTCTGCCTGAAACACCCACGGTATAAAGCTACAAATAGCAGGTAACACAAAGCTCCTGAATTCAGGAGCTTTTTTGACTTTTCTTGCCGTTTACCGCCTATGCATGCATCATTAAATGGATCCCTGTCTTAGACACACCTTCTGTGCTTATGATACAATATACCCTTAGTTTTTTTGAGGGGTTGATAGAATGCAGGATTGGATTGACTACGTGATCACGCTTGGATGGACCAGAATTGGAGTGGCTGCAGGAATACTTCTCATGGGAGTCATCCTCGCTAGGGTGTTAAGCCGCTATGGCGCCGCCGTCATTCGCCACCGCTGGCTTGCACATCCAACCATATCCAGCTGGAGCTATGCTTTTGAGAAACCGGTACGTGCACTCATCATCGTGCTGAGTTTATACCTGGCCATCTATACTCTTTCGGATTCCTCATGGGCCGGACTTCGGATACTAGGGAAGTTATTCCGTTCGACGGGTGTAATCTTGATGAGCTGGGGGTTTTACCGTTTGTCGGCATCCTCGTCCCTCTTACTGGAGTCAATCAGTAGACGAATCGGGCTGGATGAATCCAGTATGCTGATCCCCTTCCTATCCAAGACGATCCGGGTTGTGATGATCATCATCTCGGTAACGGTTGTAGGAGCAGAATGGGGCTTTCAATTTAACGGGTTGATCGCAGGCATGGGTCTGGGAAGCCTGGCCGTGGCACTGGCAGCGAAGGAAACCTTAAGCAACATTCTGGCAGGCATTGTGATCATCACGGAGAAGCCATTCTCCAAAGGAGATTGGATAATGACTCCAAGTGTTGAAGGAATTGTTGAGGATATTACATTCCGCAGCTCACGGATTCGCACCTTTGCGGACTCACTTGTGACGGTGCCCAATGCTACCATTGCTGATCAGCCCATAACCAACTGGAGTAAAATGGGCAAGCGACGCATAAATTTTACCCTCCATGTTGAGTTGAAAACGGACCCGGTCCGGCTGCAGACGGCAGTAGAACGGCTGGAAGCCGCCCTGCAGGATGATCCAAGAGTGGCACCTGGACTGTTAATGGTACGGTTCAACGAATTCAGAGAAAGTGGACTGGGCATCTTTTTTTATTTTTTCACCAATACAACCGTTTGGGCCGAACACCTGACAGCCAGACAGGAGCTCAACTTCATGATTATGCGTATTCTGGATGAAGAAGGAGTCCGGCTTGCTTATCCGGCACAGCGTATCTTGATTGAAGAAGAGAAGGCATTCGTCGGTTCGGCTGTCTGAATCTGAATCATAGTAAAAAGTAACTCAAGAATGACGCCATGAAGCACACCTTTGCAGGGTGTGTTTTTTGTATGCGATAATGGATCTGGAATCATAATGAAGGAGTGTATGAACATGGAAAACATAGTGAATTGGCAAAAAGGGACGTGGACCGTTCAACCCGAGAAAGTTGAACTTACAGAAGACGGTATGATTGTCCAAGCTGCAGAAGGAAGTGACTATTGGGAGGAAACGATGTACGGCTTCAAGCACGACAATGGCCATGCCCTGTTAAGCTCATGGGAAGATAACTCAGCTGTAGAAGTGTCCTTCAAGCTGGATACGTTCACCGAATTATACGACCAGGCAGGATTAATGCTATGGAAAGGCACGCAGCAGTGGATCAAGGCAGGCATCGAGATCAATGACGGTCAGCCTAACCTGGCTGTAGTGGTTACGAACGGGTGCTCAGATTGGTCATTGTCCCCAGTACCGGACTGGAAGGGTCAGCAGGTGACCATACGGGCTTCGCAGATGAATGATGCTGTTATTATTCGTGCTGCTGGCGAGGATGGGCATTGGAGAACGATCCGTGTAGCCCGTTTTACCCGTGAGCCTGGCAGACAGGCAGGGCCTTTCACCTGCGGACCGACAAGAGCCGGACTCCGGGTCTTGTTCACCCGCTGGGTACATACGGCACCTGACAAGGATATTCATGAAGATCCTCCATTCCTCGCAACCGCTCACAAATGAGAGCGTCCTCATACATTGATAGGCGGTCGAGCGTATCTCGATTGCTTATCGATGTAAACGATGATCCATGACATTTGTCATACTCCTCACTTGACGTTTATGACTTCTGAATACGGGGTGAAACCTCTAAAATCAGAAGTAGAATCGCGTGGGAACCGGCAGATGAGCCGGAACGTCACAGTGAAGGAGAGTTCAACATGACCACCCCGAATCCGCTTCACCTCAAAAAAGAAGTTGCCCCATTCGAAAAAACGAATCTGAAATCAAGTATCATCCAGATGGTAAATACCATAGTGCCACTGATTGCACTATGGGCCGCGGCTTATTTCGCCTTGTCTGTGTCCTTTTGGCTGGCACTGCCGCTTACGATAGTTGCCGCTGGTTTTGTTATCCGCACGTTTATTATCTTCCACGATTGCTGTCACGGTTCGTTCTTCAAGAGCCGGCGCGCTAACGATATCATAGGCACATTAACAGGTGTCATTACGCTCACTCCCTATATGCAGTGGAAATACAGCCACTCTGTTCACCATGCTACCAGCAGCAATCTGGATAAACGCGGAACCGGTGATATCTGGATCATGACGGTTGACGAGTATACAGAGGCACCTTGGTACGTAAAGCTCGGTTACCGCTTTTATCGTAATCCGTTTGTATTGTTTGGTCTTGGACCGATTGCCGTCTTTCTGATTCAATACCGTTTTAATCGGAGAGGGGCCAAACGCAAGGAACGGACGAATGTGTATGTTACGAACCTCTTCATTGTTCTTCTTTATACTGCCCTTTGTCTTCTGGTAGGTTGGAAAGCATTTCTGCTCATCCAATTACCCGTCTTCTATACGGCAAGCATGCTGGGAATCTGGTTGTTCTATGTTCAGCATACCTTTGAGGATTCTTATTTTGAAAATGAGGAAGAGTGGTCTTATGTTCAGGCTGCAGTAGAAGGAAGTTCTTACTACAAGCTTCCCAAAATGCTGCAATGGATGACCGGGAATATCGGCTTTCATCATGTTCATCATTTGAGCCCTCGGGTACCGAATTATTATCTCGAGGATGCACATGAGGCGACTCCGCCGCTGCAAAAAGCGACGACGATCACCATCACTTCAAGTTTCAAAGCCATCTCATTTCGTCTGTGGGATGAGCAAACCAAATCATTTATGAGTTTTTATTCCTACAGAAAGCTGCAGAAAAACTCGCAAATCAACACGAATAGACTGAAACAGCAGCAAAAAGGTGCCTGACCCAGGTCGTTAAGAATCAGCTAAAGGAATGAAATCCATCGCTGTAGAGGATATACTGGTAGTAACGCTTTTCCCAGCTCATCAAGATGTTTGGGATAAATGAAAACCGATTTTCTCAGATGGCAAAGGTGAACGAATGAATAAATGGCAGGATATCTTTCGCAGAAACACAGGCATGAATCTGTATGTATGGCTGGTTTGTTTTATATTGCCTTTTTACTTTATCATCGGATCATTCTCCAAGGGTCATGTCGTATTCGGTGTGCTGGTCGTTATTATTTTCTTCAGTTCGAATCTGCTCTCCTTGATTTTCAAGGGGTGGCAGACCTACCTGTGGTACGGAGTGCAGATTAGCATCTCCGCTCTTATGGGTGTGTTGTTCGGATTTGTGTACTTCTCGTTGTTTCTGGCCTTCTTTATCGGGAATATTCAGAATAAAGCAGGCTTTATCACACTTTATACCGTACATCTGGTCAGTACACTAGGTATGATCTACTACAGCCTTTTTACAAATAATGAAGTCGTTATTACCCAGCTGCCATTTGTACTCATCAGTCTGATCGCAGTTATTCTGGTTCCTGTCAATACGCATAACAAAAATAAACAGGATCAGCTGCAGGGCCAGCTGGAGCATGCTAATAAGCGGATCTCCGAGCTGGTGAAGCTGGAAGAACGACAGCGGATTGCACGTGATCTGCATGACACGCTCGGCCAGAAGCTTTCTCTGATCGGCTTGAAAAGTGAATTGGCCGGCAAACTGATTACCCGGAATCCCCGCCAGGCCCAGGAAGAGATGCGCGACGTCCGGCAGACCGCACGCACAGCCCTGAAGGAAGTGCGTGAAATGGTTACTCAAATGCGCGGGACGAGGCTGGAGGACGAACTGTTCCGGGTGGAACAGATTTTGAAGGCAGCAGACATCGAATCCGTAATCGTGTGGGAGCATGAACCAAGTGATATATCACTCATGACTGAAAATGTACTGAGCATGTGCCTGAAAGAAGCCGTTACGAATGTCGTCAAGCACAGCGAGGCTACAATATGCAATATTTCGATCCGTCCCAGCCGCACCGAACTTGTCCTGCGGGTAAAAGACAATGGAATTGGCATCCATCTGCAGCAGGGAACCTATCATGGCAATGGGTTAAGGGGAATGCGGGAGCGTCTGGAATTTATCAACGGGAGTATGTCGATCAATTCTTCGCAAGGAACGGATTTAATCATTGTTGTACCGAATGCGGTACAGCGGCAGGTATAATTCAAGCTTCCGGCTTTTAAACTCACCAACAAAGGAGAGCGTGCAATGATTCGAATAATTATAGCTGAGGATCAGCGTATGCTGCTTGGTGCGCTGGCCTCACTGCTCGATCTGGAGGATGATATGGAAGTCATCGGCAGAGCGAGTAATGGCGAGGAGGCCCTGCAGCTGGTTCACAAGCATCAGCCGGACATCTGTATTATGGATATTGAAATGCCGGCCAAGAGCGGTCTGGATGCGGCGGAGGAGATGAAGGGAAACAGCAGCTGTAAAGTGATTATCCTGACGACCTTTGCCCGCAGCGGTTATTTCGAACGTGCACTTAAGGCAGGCGTCAGCGGCTATCTGTTAAAAGACAGTCCGATTGAAGAGCTGGCACAGACGATTCGCAGCGTCATGGCCGGGCGGCGCATCTATGCTTCTGAACTGGTCGATGACGGGTATGGCGAGAAGAATCCTTTGACCGAGCGGGAAAAGGAAGTCCTTGAACTCATCGCAGAAGGCAAGAATACAAAGGAAATTTCCAGTGAGCTTTTTATAACTACCGGCACGGTGCGAAACTATGTATCGGTTATTCTGGACAAGCTGAACGTGAGCAACCGGATCGAAGCCATTAAGCATTTTAAGGAAAAGGGCTGGTTTAAGTCCCATTAATCAATGGGTGCCTTAGCAAGCAACATAAACATATTATGTGTGGAAAGTGTGCGATGAAGCGTACACTTTTTTGTGTTTATGCACCCGTCCAAGCAAAAGGATCACTTACGCATACCGTGATTTGTATACGGTAGGAGGGGGATCCGATGCCAATTTCAGATCGTTATAAATTACAGCAGAGTGCACCTGTTGTGCTGGAAGGCAATAGGGAAGAAAGTGTTAATTTATCGCTTCAAGCACAGCCCGCGGCTTCGGTTGGCCAGATCCAGGGTACTGTAGCTGCGGCTAATGGTTCAAGAATTGAAGGGGCAACTGTCCAGTTATTTAATTCTCAGGGAGCACCGATCCAGCATGTGAACAGCAACCCTCAAGGTCAGTTTGTATTTCCCGATATTCAGGTGGGTTCTTATTTTATTACTGCTTCTGAACCGGGGTACCTTACGCCGCTTCGCACCCCATTAAGTGTCAGTCAGGGTCGCTCAACAACGGTGACCATTACGATGCAGACCGATACGGCTGCGACAACGGGAGCAGTTTTTGGAATCGTCCGTGACAACGCCACGAGCCAGCCCATAAATAATGCTACAGTCAACCTGTTTCAAACAAGCGGTTCAACCATTACCCAGCTCGGTTCCGTTACTTCTAACGCATCCGGACAGTATCTCTTTGCTAATCTGGCCAGCGGTACTTATTATGTTCAGTCCTCTATCTCCGGATATCTCCCTAATCAGAGTGCTCCAGTTGGCATTTCGGGAACCGAATATGCTCCGCTTGACATTAACCTGGCTGCAGATCCAAATGCCAATACAGGAACACTGAGCGGAATTATAACCGATTCATCGAGTGGTGCTGCCGTCCCTGGTGCTCTTGTCGCATTATATGCAATTAATAACGGAGTGGAAAATGTGGTTCAGATTACAAGAGCCAATGAGGGTGGCCTGTATTTGTTCGGTGACCTGGCTGCGGGCACGTATCGAGTTAAAGCTACCGTACAGGTGAATACATGATTAAACAAAGGTCTTTGCTGACCGAGAGTTCGCTTGTGCAGGTTGAGTCAGGTAAAGAACTCTGGCTTCCATTACAGCTAAAATTGAAAAATCGTGATCAACAACCAGCAGCAGTCAAACGCCGGATTCGCTTCGTGATCGGTCTGGATGTCAGGAAAAAGGGGAAGGTCTATCGTAAAAGATTGCAATTCAGTGTTTATCCGGGAGGTCCCATAGATTCTGTGTATTGGAGAAGTAAAGAAAAGACGAAAATTAGGAAGCGCAGCAGAACTCGCTGCAAACCATCGGTAGATGTTAGTCTGAGAGTCTCCATAAGAAGTCAGCGGCGTACTCGTAAAAAATGCTTCAAGGCCAGCTTGTAATTCTTAATTTTAGCCAAAAGGCGAACATCTCTGAATGATCGTCTTTTTGATGCTTTATTCTAAATATTTGATAGAGTAATGTTGCCCTTATTCACCTCATCAGCCTCAGATGCCGATATCATAGTGTGTAGAAGAGTTTTAATATACTAAATCCATATCATAAGGAAGTGAAAGATTGAAAAAATTAATAGGTACTTTTCTTCTGACAACCGCAGTTTTGCTGCCGAGTTCCTCTGCATTTGCGGCAAGTCCATTCTCAGATGTTGAGAACACCAAATATGCCTGGGCTGCAGATGCTGTTCGTTTTATGATGGAGAAAGGAGCCGTTAACGGATACGGGGATGCCTTCAGACCTGACAAGACAATTACGAAAGCAGAATTTGTACATATGTTTCATAAGCTTTTTCCGGAAATTGATTATTCGAAAGGAAAAATTTCGGAGTTTGCAGACGCACGTAGACACTGGGCCCATAACGATTTTGCTGCCGTATTTAATGGAGAATATGTCTGGCCCTTTGCTGAAAAAGTAGGCGGGATTTATCCGAATTATCAATTTTATATTCAGCCCAATAAGCCATTAACACGCTGGGATGTGATGATGATCGCTTCGATTAAGACCGATCGTGCGAATCAGACACTACATCCCGAACTTCAGGAAATTGTGAATGCCGCAGCCCAATACAAGGACATTAAAGTTCGGCCATCCAGTTACTATGATAATTTCTCCGCTTATTATCCGGTCCTTTACATCAATAAGACAGCAGCGGGATACGAATATGACGGCGATTCACAGGGGATGAAGGCGGAAGCGTTCTATACTTTAACCCGGATGGGTGTGATGACGGCTGATCATGGATATCTGCGTCCTGCAGCACTAGTGACCCGTGCAGAGGCAGTCACGATTCTGCAGCGACTGTACGAGGCGAAAGCTCAATGATTGTTTGACAAACTTAGGGTGAGATAACTCTGAAGAAATTTATCTTGCAAAACGTGCTGCTTGGCAGCACGTTTTTTCTATTTTGAATAATACAGCTTGACAAGTCGGATGAGGGAAGAATATAGTTTAAATTGTTAATCGTAAAAATTACTATTAACGAATTGTACAGCCATAAAGCTGCTTAAAATAAGGAGATGAGGATATGGATAATCAATATGCTGTACCTGTAACCGTATTGAGCGGATATTTGGGATCTGGTAAGACCACGGTGTTAAATCACATTCTCCACAATCGGGAAGGCCTTCGAGTGGCTGTCATCGTGAATGATATGAGTGAAGTCAATATCGATGCCTCACTGGTTCGAGGTGAAGGAGCACTGTCCCGCACGGAAGAGAAGCTGGTGGAGATGTCCAACGGCTGTATTTGCTGTACATTACGTGAGGATCTTTTGAGAGAAGTGCAGAACCTTGCTCAAGAAGGGCGATTTGATTATATCCTTATTGAATCCACTGGCATCAGTGAACCTGTGCCGGTAGCCCAAACCTTTACATACGCAGATGAAGAATCAGGGATTGACTTGACGGGAATTGCCAGACTGGATTGTATGGTAACCGTTGTGGATGCGAACCGCTTTTGGCATGATTTTGCTTCAGGACAATGTTTGCTGGACCGGGCAGAAGATGTGGTTGAAGAGGATCTGCGTGATGTCGTTGATCTTCTTATCGACCAAATTGAGACCTGTGACGTACTGCTGTTAAACAAATGTGATCTCGTCGAAGAAAATGAACTTCGCAAGCTTGAACGTGTACTCCGCAAGCTTCAGCCGACAGCCAAGCTGATTCGTACGGTACACGGAGAGATTCATCCTTCGGAGATATTAAACACCGGTTTGTTCGATTTTGAGCGCATCCGTTCATCCGCCGGTTGGATACAGGAGCTTAACAAAGAATCCCATACGCCTGAAACCGAGGAGTATGGTATCGGGTCCTGGGTATACCGCAGACGAAGACCCTTTCACCCGGCTCGCCTTGCAGAATTTATGAATGAATGGCCGGAAGAGGTTGTGCGTGCCAAAGGGTTCGTCTGGCTGGCTGCAGCTGGAGATATTGCTGCAACACTAAGCCAGGCAGGATCCTCCATTCAGTTCGGGCCTGCTGGTTATTGGGTAGCATCTCTGCCTAAGGCTGACCAGGAGTTGATTTTGAAGGAAGAACCCGAAGTCCTGAAGCGTTGGGACCCAGAATGGGGTGACCGGATGACTGAGATCGTCCTGATCGGGATTCAGATGGATCGTGAGCGGCTGGAGCTGTCTCTGGATCAATGTCTGCTGTCGGATGAAGAGATGCCTATGGAATGGAACCACTTTAACAATCCACTCCCATGGCCTGTTCAAACTTCATAATATAAGAGGGAGGCTAAAGGAATGGCTAAGAAATCAAAAATCGTGAAGCAAAAACAGAGACAAGCAACCGTAAGCCGTTATGCTGAGCTACGCAGGGAACTGCATGCTAAAGGGGATTATCTGGCCTTGCAGAAGCTTCCGCGTGATGCGTCACCAACCCGGCTGAAGAATCGGTGTGAACTGACAGGCCGTCCCAGAGGCTATCTGCGTAAATTCAAAATATCCCGAATCGCTTTTCGCGAGTTAGCACACCGGGGACAAATCCCTGGCATAGCCAAGGCGAGCTGGTAAATGCTTGTTTAAATGAATGGTGCGAGGATACCCTAAATGTGAATTAAGGTTGACAGAGATATGATGTCTGGATATAATAACCATAATTTCAAATCTGCAAATGTAATGATTAGAAATAGTAGAAGTTGGATGACCTTTCAGAGAGCCGCCGGTGGGTGCAAGGCGGTAGTGTCGATAACTTTGAACTCATCTATGAACAGCTGCCTGATCAGTAGGGTATGCCGGGATTCCGCCGTTACAAGGATAGATGGTGACAGCCATCGAACAAAGATTGTTTGGCAGGAATGCCAAATGAATTAGAGTGGTACCGCGGGTTCAACCTCGTCTCTATAACAGAGACGGGGTTTTTGTGTTGATTAAATTCCGGGTTTAATCAACCCCGCTTGACATAAATTTAAGTATTCATCATTTGGAGGGGAAGCGAGACATGCGTAAAATCATCGTATTGGATACAACGCTGCGAGATGGGGAACAAGTGCCGGGAGCCAAGTTGAATGTACAGCAAAAGGTGGAATTTGCCCAGCAACTGAAACGGCTGAAGGTGGATATGATTGAGGCGGGTTTTCCATCCTCCTCAAGCGGTGATTTTCAGGCTGTTCAGGAAGTGGCACGAAGTGTAGGGGACCAAATCGGAATCACAGCACTCGCCCGGGCGGTTCGCAGCGATATTGATGCCGTCTATGAGAGTGTACGCATTGCACAGCACCCTTTGATCCATATTGTGCTTGGAACTTCAAATATCCATGTTGAGAAGAAGTTGAACCGCTCACGGGATGCTGTTCTTCAGATGGGGGTAGACGCCGTAAAATATGCAAGAAACCTGCTGCCAAATGTTCAATATTCGACTGAAGATGCTTCGAGATCCGAGTTTGAATACTTGTGGTCGACGATTGAGGCCGTTGTGCGGGCAGGAGCAACGATGATCAATATTCCGGATACGGTTGGTTTTGCTGAGCCAGAAGAATTCGGAGAATTGATTCGTAAGATTAATGATCGTCTGCGCAATCTGGATGATAGCGTCATTCTCAGTGTGCACTGTCATAACGACCTGGGTATGGCCACAGCAAACACTTTAAGTGCTATTAAGAACGGGGCCCAGAAAGTCGAATGTACCATTAATGGTCTAGGTGAGCGGGCAGGCAATACATCTCTAGAGGAAGTGGTCATGGCCCTCAAAGTCAGGGAAGATCGTTATCAGTGCTCAACCCAAATCGAAACCACCGAGCTGGTGCGTACTTCCAAATTATTAACCTATCTGACAGGACTGGATGTGCAGGTAAATAAGGCGATTACCGGTGATAACGCATTTGCTCATTCCTCCGGTATTCATCAGGACGGATTGCTGAAGGATAAGAATGTATATGAGATTATGTCGCCCGCAGATGTAGGATTGGAGAGTATGGAGCTGATTCTGACTGCTCGTTCCGGACGTCATGCTTTTCGAAATGCGGTGGAACGGTTAGGTTTTTATCCGGATGACAGTCACTTTGAGCACTTGTTCGAGAAGTTTCTGGCTTTGGCAGATTTGAAAAAAGAGGTCTATGATCATGATGTCTTCTTCTTGGTCAGCGGGCAGCTTGAATGCCGGAATGCGGCTGTTCCACTTTATGAGCTCGGATCCTTCCAGGTCGTTACGAATGAGGTTCATCCCACAGCAGCCGTTGAACTGAAGAAAGCAGGTTTTTCATTAAGAGGCAGTGCTATCGGAGATGGTCCTATTGATGCCTTGTACGGCGCGATCCGGGAGCTGTCTGGTCTGGATATCACCTTACAGCATTACAAAATTAACAGCATATCAAGAGGGAAAGAAGCAATCGGCCGTGTCAATATCCAGCTGGAGTACCAGGGCAAAACGTATTCCGGACGTGCAATGGATACAGATATCATTAAGGCAAGCGCTTTGGCCTTCCTGAATGGCATGAACGCTGCATTACTGGACCAGAATGAAGAATTACAGTCGGTCAAGAGCGGTAGCGAAGCTTAAATTACAGTAGTAAATTGAACTGGAAGCCAAGAGAGCGGTTGCTTTGGCTTCCAGTTCTTCACTTCCAGATATTAGAGAATCATTATATAATGGTTGACATAGGAGGGAGCCCGCACAGCTTATTTCAAGGAACATATATTATGAGTATACATAACCGTGTCATCGAGAAAACTTGTAAAACCTTGTATAGAAACTTTCATATCTTTATCGGGAGGTTATCGGCTTATGAAAGCCCATGAAATGATGATTACCCAGGTCTATAAAGTTAAAGAAAGTGATACCGTGCAGAATGTAATTGAAAAGTTTCTTAAGTACAGGATCAGCGGGCTGCCCGTTGTGAACGAGCGTAATGAGATTACAGGTTATATTAGTGACGGAGATATTATGCGTTACATTGGAAGACATGAGGATCGCGTTATCGATTCATTGTATTATTTATATGTCATTCAAGGCGACCATGATAATTTCGAAGGACGTTTACAGAAATTGCTAAAAATGAATGTAATGATGATTGCTCAGAAAAAAGTCATCAAAATTGATTGGGACGAAGAAATTGATAAAATCGCAGCCACGCTTGGCAAAAAACATATTAAGAAGCTGCCCGTTGAAAGAAACGGCGTGTTGGTCGGTATTGTTAGCCGGGGAGATGTGATCCGATACGCATTTAAATCAATCCTGTAAAATGGATTAGAAATCGCCGGTTCAGTGGTTAAACAGCAACCTCCGGCGGTTTTCTTATATACATGTTCACAAAACCCGTATTTTGTACATATGTATTCAAATTATTATGTATAATGTTACCTTGGATTCCCTTTAGGAAAACGGCAACCAGATTGATTGGCTGCCGTTAATTCTATTTCTTATTAATTGTCGGCAAGGATTTCAACCAATTGCTCAAATTAAGGATGCAGATCGCTTCCGCACATGCAGGCAACAAGCACTTTTAAAAATGGCATCCGTTGGCTTCAGCAGTTTTGGAACAGGGATTTCTTCTACCCGAACATCACCCGCTGCGTACATTATATTTGCTTTCATACATTCACAATCTCCTACCTTTATGGAAACATTATTTTTGTTAATTAGCTCGGCTGCCCAGAAATTCACCAACAATGGTAAGCTCATATAATGCATTATTAATTTGGCTTAGTTCTTCTACAGATAGAATCACCTCCGCAGAACGTCTATTTTCAATTAGACGTTCCGGTTTACGGGTACCTGGAATTGGCACGATGTAAGGCTTTTGAGCCAACACCCAAGCAAGAGAGATTTGAGCCGCAGTGGCTTCTTTTTCTGCTGCATAACGGTTAATTAAATCAATAAGGGCTTGGTTGGCATCCATATTTTCCGGTTTGAATTGAGGTAAGAAACTTCTGTAGTCCAGTCCTTTCTCCTCACTACTTTCAAACTGAGAGTTTTTATCATATTGTCCAGACAAGTAACCATTAGCAAGCGGGCTGAAAGCCACAAACCCAATTTCCAGTTCTTCCACTGTTGGGAATGTCTCCACTTCTTTCTGTCGGCTCATCATGGAATATCTGCTTTGAATGGCGGTAACCGGGCATACGGCATGGGCTCGTCTAATTTCATCAGCATCGGCTTCAGACATGCCCCAGTGTGTAATTTTACCTTCCTTTATGAGCTCCCTTATTACGCCTGCTACTTCTTCAATTGGAACTTTTTTATCCACTCGATGCTGGTAATACAGATCAATATGATCAGTATTCAAACGTTTAAGAGAACCTTCTACCGCCTTACGGATCGTCTCTGGTCTGCTGTCCGTGAGCAATTCACCACTCTGTCCACGATCAAAGCTAACGCCGAATTTGGTAGCAATGACCACGTTATTTCGAATTTCCTTTAAGGCTTCGCCTACAAGCTCTTCATTGTCATAGGGGCCATATACTTCAGCTGTATCAAAAAAGGTGATTCCCAGATCTACTGCCTGGTGAATCAGTTTGATCATTTCGGCTTTATCTGCTGGCGGGCCATAGGCATGGCTCATGCCCATGCATCCCAGCCCAATCGAAGAAACCTCAAGGTCTCTTCCAAGCACTCTTTTTTTCACCTGAACCTACTCCTTTCTTCTTAAAATAACTGCTGTACCGGCAAATTATATTTATTCCAAGCCCTTTTTCCCATAATCGGTAAGAAACTCGACGGTTTGAGGATCATAGTGTGAGAAAAATAAGCTTTCCCCTGTATCAAGTGCAGTTACTTTTTCCATGTCTTCTGAGTTTAGCTCAAAATCAAACACATTAAAGTTTTGTTCCATTCGCTCTTTATTGACCGTTTTAGGGATGACCACTACGCCTCTTTGAATCAAAAAGCGCAAAGCGACTTGGGCAGTCGATTTGTTATATTTTGTGCCGATTTCCTGCAAGGTTGGATTTGTAAAGAAATCGTTCTTCCCTTCTGCAAAAGGTCCCCAAGATTCGATCTGGGTATTGTATTTCTTCATAATTTCTTGTGCTCTAACCTGTTGGTTAAACACATGAGTTTCGACCTGGTTGACAGCTGGAACCACTTCGCTGAACTGAGCCAAATCGATATAACGGTCCGGATAAAAGTTGCTTACGCCGATAGCTTTGATTTTACCCGCCTTATAGAGTTCTTCCATCGCACGATACGTTCCGTAATAATCATTAAACGGCTGGTGGATTAGAACTAAGTCCAGATAATCGAGCTGCAGTTTTCTCATGGATTCCTCTATGGAAGCCTTCGCTTTTTCATAGCCTGCGTTAGAGATCCAAACTTTCGTTGTAATGAAAAATTCTTCCCGAACGATACCACTTTTCTTTAATGCACGGCCTACAGCTTCCTCATTTCGGTACGCTTGTGCCGTATCAATCGAACGATAACCTACATGAATAGCATCAAGTACACACTTTTCACACTCTTCTTGATCAGGAATTTGATATACGCCATAGCCTAGAATAGGCATTTTGATGCCATTATTTAATGTTACATACTCCATTATTTATTCCTCCATTTTCATCTTTCGTTGATAAAAACCAATATTGATGTTAAGTGAATTCATTGAGGCATTACTGTGCACCTACTACCGGGTGAGGAACATATGCTTCTTCTAGGAATGAGATTTCTTCTGGAGTTAACTTTACAGATAATGCGGCTATAGATTCTTCAAGTTGAGCCATTTTTGTAACACCTACAATAGGGGCAGCAACCGACTCTTTCTGCAGCAGCCAGGCTAGTGCAATGTGGCTACGCGGCACATCGTGTTTCTCGGCAACGGATGCTACACGCTCAACAATTAGTCGATCAACATCAGCGGTCGCGTCATATTTTGATTTTTGAACTACATCAGTTTCCGACCGATTGGTGGTTTCAGACCAATCCCGAATCAGTCTCCCTGATGCCAATGGGCTGTAAGGGGTTACCGCAATTTTCTGATCCTTGCAAAGCGGCATCATTTCTCTTTCCTCTTCACGGTAGATCAGATTAAGATGATTTTGCATGGATACAAAACGTGTCCAGCCTTGTTTCTCTGCTACATGCTGCGCTTTCTGGAATTGCCAGGCATACATGGCAGATGCGCCAATATATCTTGCCTTTCCTGATTTCACGACGTCATGCAGGGCTTCCATGGTTTCTTCAATAGGAGTATCATAATCCCAGCGGTGAATAATATAGAGATCCACATAATCGGTTCCTAGTCTTTTCAAACTTTTATCGATTTCACTCATGATAGCCTTTCGAGAAAGCCCCGCCCCGTTAGGACCTTGATGCATGCGTCCCCACACCTTGGTAGCAAGAACAATTTCATCCCGATTCGCATAATCTTTCAGAGCTCGTCCAACAATTTCTTCACTTGTACCGCCAGCATATAGATTTGCTGTATCAAAAAAATTGATGCCGAGTTCAAGAGCTCTTTTGATAATCGGCCGGCTCTGCTCGTCATTTAGAACCCATTGATGCCCTCCAGGCTGTACCTCCCCAAAACTCATACAACCTAGACAAATGCGCGAAACGTCCATCCCTGTGTTGCCAAATTTAATGTATTCCATTAGTAAAACTCCATTTCCAATTATAAGTAATCTACTTGATGACTCTTATTATAAAAGTATAATTTTGGTGTTCAATTGTTAAATGTACATAATTTGTATATTAATGAATAAATATTAAATATCTGTCTAATATCTTGTGGAGATAACGGATTCAAAGACCCGCTGGACCTATCACTACAATAGATCAAACCATTCATCCTCGACCGATTCGAACCACTCTGTATCACCAGGTGTCATGGCAAGATGAACAAAACAACTATTTTTAGTTGCACCATGCCAATGTTTTACGTTAGGCGAGATATTACGACATCTCCCGTTGTGAGCAATCGGATGGATTCGCCCTCTTCCTGATATTGAATTTTCTTAATTATGGAAAAACAGCGCCATTGCTGAGATGTTCATTTTCCATATTGGATTGAGCCGTTCTATAGGGCTTTGCTTTATTGTTTTCTTGTTTATTCTCCTGAAGGAAAATCAGTGGAAGCAGCCAAGTCAATCTGTCCTTCAAAGTCAGCCACACGGGCTTTCAATGTTGAAAGAGTTACTGCCAACGCTTGAGAACCAAGGACCATTCGCATAGGAGCGGGTTCTTGGTCCACACTCTCAATGATACGTTCAGCCATACGAACCGGATCACCAGGAGCTAGGCCATTAGAAGCGTCCAACATTTTCAAAAAGCCGTGTGCGGGATTTCTATCATATTCTGACATAAGCTTAGCCACTTGCGCGCTGCCATAACGGAATTCCGTACGAGCCCCCCCTGGTTCCACCAAAGTAACTCCGATGTTAAAAGGTGCAACTTCTTGGACGACCGACTCACAAAAACCTTCTATGCCAAACTTGGTGGCATGGTACAAGGAGTTACCTGGAAAGGCCACCTGCCCGCCATAGGTAGACATCTGTATAATTCGGCCGCCGCCCTGGGTACGCAGATGAGGAAGGGAGGAACGGATGAGCTGGATGGAGCCTGTTAGGTTCGTAGCGATAATATGATCGACCTGCTCGTCGGATAATTCTTCAGCCGCTCCAAAGAGACCATACCCTGCGTTACTCACAATTACATCAATACGGCCGAACTTTTCAAAAGAACGGTCGACTAATTTCCGGATAGCCGGAACATCCGTGACATCAAGCAGTTCGCAAATAAAAGTATCCGGATACTGCTCGATCAGGCTGATGACCTTATCCCTTTTACGGACCGTTCCAATGACCTTCTCCCCCTTCTCAAGCAGCAGCCTGGTCATCTCATAGCCAAACCCGCTGCTAACCCCTGTAATTAGCCAAGTCCGTGTACTCATGCAACTTCCTCCTTATTCTGACTTTGCCGTTGCTTCATTTACACAACGAAGAGCATTCAAACTTCTCGGATATCCGATGAAGGGTAGGCATTGGGAGATGACTTCAATCAGAAACGGCTTTTCGTTTCCAAGCCTCATATTGGCCGCAGCATGGCTTGTTAACTGCGACTCACACCCTCCCTGAGCAAGCAAAAAGCAAAAAGTGATCATTTCTCTTTGCTTGTAATCGAGACCTTTGCGCGTGTAGTAATCTCCGAAGCAGTTCGCTGCCAGCCAGTGATTGATGTGACGGCTCACCTCGGGTCCGGATTTCCAAAAGTCACGCATACTTTCTCCGAATATGTCTACTTGGGCCTGAATTCCTGCTTCCAGCCGGCTTTCCATAGTTGTCGTCGCTTGTCCTTCTAAAGGCAATTTAATGCCTCGGGCAGTCAAGATCTCATTCACCGCGTGGAAAAAAGGAAAGACTCTCCCAATGCCAAGATAAGCAGCGGATTGATACACAATCTCTTTCACTTCTACCGGAGTAACGCCAAAGTTGAGCGCGGCCGGCAGAATCGCTTTAAATTCTTCAATCCCTTGACAACCAAGTAGAACCGATAGAATGGCCATCATACGCGTCCGCTCATCCAATTTGCCCTGATTGACAACCTCATCAAATGCAAAATTGTCAAAACGCTCAATAAATTCAGGATCAGTATCGAGAAATGTGGATTTATAGCCGGGGAACATTTTTTCGTGATACTGTTGCGCTGACTCTGTAAGTTTCATGGTTTATTCCTCCTTTCTGGTTTTAGTAAAATGTCGGTTTATCGCCTGAAGAATATGGTTTGCTTACTCCTAAACTTTTGCGTATTCCAAAGTCCTCCGATTCAGCTAGTCTGACTACCAAGGAAGCGATACTTTTTCGTGATATTTCTGTGCCTGTTAAGGGTTCTCCCTTTTCGGTCAGCTCATAATCGATTTCGTTTTTATTCGTAAACCAAGTACATCGTAAAATTGAATAATCGAGGTTGGATTCTTCAATCAGGTCTGCTGCTTTTCGCCAAGTTTCAATGCCGCTGCCAACCATCTGTCTATTCCATTTTCCAAACTCGCCAGGAACTTCGCCATAGATTCCTAAAATATTGATAAAAATTGCTCTTTTCACTTGCAATTCATCCATAGCCAGGATGATGTTTTGCGTTTTTCGAACGATATCAGAACCTCCCAAATTTACATAAACCACATCTTGTCCTACCATGGCTTCCTTCAATTTGGCCAAGTCGTTGACATCACCTTCAATTACACGTTCCCGATTGGCATCTGTTATTTGCAACCTGCTCGAATTACGAAGATACAAAGTTAGCTGAGCATCCGTTTCCTTTAGGAACAGGTCAATGGCTTCCCGAGCAACTTGCCCATTCGCCCCTAAAATTAAGACCCTCTTCATTTCTTTTCCACTCCTTCGTCTAAATTAACCAACTGTGGTATTGGTTATTCTCAAGAGTCCGCTCGATTACTAGTCAATTGGCCGCATATTTTATATTAATGAACAAAATCCAGTGAATTGTTAATTAAAAACTATAAGCTTTTGGGAACGGGCCACTAGGCATGACCCTCTTCCCCATTTTCGCTTACAAAGTTTCCATATCAATGACAAAGCGGTATCGCACATCACTATTCAAAACTCGTTCATATGCCTCATCTACTTGGTCAGCTCTAATAACTTCAATCATTGAAGTAACATCATGTTCTGCCGAGAAATCCAGCATTTCTTGTGTTTCTCTGATACCGCCAACGTTTGATGCTGTAATACTCCGGCGTCCTGCAAATAAGGAGAACACGTTATATTGGTCGGGCTTGTTAGGGAGACCCAGATTAACAAGTGCTCCATCTACCGTAAGAATGGATAAAAAGGCATCCACATCGATGTTTGCAGAAACGGTATTAATAATCAGATCAAATTGACCTGCCAGTTCTGTAAATGTTGCAGGATCCGTTGTCACATAATATCGCTCAGCACCGAATTTATATGCCTCCTCTTTTTTGTTCAGACTGTGACTCAGAACAGTGACTTCCGCACCCATCTTATGCGCATACTGAACGGCCAGGTGGCCAAGCCCTCCCATACCCAAAACGGCAATTCTCTTACCTGGTCCGGTATTCCAATGCTTCAAAGGTGAGTAGGTGGTAATACCTGCACAAAGCAGCGGGCTTGCTACATCCAATTTCAAGCCATCTGGGATTCGGACAACAAACTTGTCTTTTACAACGATTTTTTGGCTGTATCCACCATAAGTTAGTTCTCCGTCATAACCAACTGAGTTAAAAACCACAGTCACACCTTTTGTGCAAAATTGCTCCTCCCCTCTACGGCAGAATTCGCATTCTCCACAAGAGTCAACAAAGCATCCAACACCCACCCGATCTCCAACAGCAAATTTAGTCACATCACTACCTACAGCAGAAACAACACCTGCAATCTCATGACCGGGTACCATCGGGAACACGCCACTACCAAAATCGTTATGAGCATTGTGAATATCAGAATGGCAGATGCCGCAATATTTAATATCAATCAACACATCATCTGGTCGCAAATCTCTACGGGATATTGTCGATTGTTCAAATGGCGCCTTTGCACTTGGGACACTAAGAACGCGAGTCGTTATGTTTGTATGATGGTTACACATAAAGTTTTCACAACCCTTTCTTCGAATAGTTCGAACCCCATAAAACTGAGTTAGGTCCGTAACTTATTATTCATTTATATTTTATTGATATAACGTCTATTATTATAATGCTTTTAAATTACTTTTCTATTGTTAATTTGGACTATTTTGTACATTAATAAAATAATCAAAGCAATTTGTTTAATAACTCATATAAAATTCGAAAATCATTCAAAAGTTCTCCCTGCAATTACAAAACATTGATATTGATAAAATATCGGACGACTGTTTATAATTAATAAAAAGTACAATATTAGATCCCTTAACTGTTTACTTATGGATTTAGAAGATCTTTTTCATTAAAAGAAAGTTTGGTGAATGATTTGCCTAAGATTGATAGAAGAATTCTTAAAACACAGCAAGCCTTAAAAACAGCTATTATTACACTTATGTCTGAAAAGAATTTCGATGAGATTACGATTCAGGATATCTCAGATAAAGCTAACGTAAGTCGGGGGACGATTTATCTTCACTATTTAGATAAATATGATTTGCTTGATAAACTTATTGAAACCCATATCAACGAACTTCGAGAAAGATGTGAAGCAGCTGCAGATTTAGATTTTGTGACTGGATCTGAAATTTGGACAGAATACTTTGAAAGTAACTATTCCTTTTTCTCCATGATGCTAGCAAGTAAAGGTGCTACAAACTTCCGAAGTCGATTCCAAGATTTCCTTATTGAAGAGTTTAAAGACGAAGTGGATATTACAAAGGGAATCAATCAAGGTTTAAATAAGGATTTGGTTGTTCAATTTTTGGCTTCTTCTTATGTAGGGGTAGTTGAATGGTGGTTTACGAATCAAAGGCCTGTTACCCATCAAGAGCTAGCCAAACAGTTGGGGTCTTTGCTTGAGAGAATATGTAACTAAAAAGAAAGATCCAGTTAGAAAATAGACATTCTTATGATTTTTTTCAGCTGTATAAAAGAACGATTTAAATACGAAGCCCCAAGGAGCAGTTATTATTACTCCTTAGGGCTTCCATTTTGCTAGCCTAAAGTTCACTTTTCATTAATTGTAAAGTTCACTTTTCATTAATTGATAACCTTTCCTTGTGTATCTTAAGTGAATAAGCATTTTACCAGGCATGTTTTTTTCATCGGCCAAATTTGAAAACGTATCTGCTTACGGCTCATTAAACGCTTATTGCCTTTCCATACACAGGTTTCCAAACATCTTCTCGTTTCTCAAAATGCATTTCGAATATCATACCCCAAACATGTCTTATCCCATAAATTTTGGCATCAAGTTTTGTCTTACAAGTGAGAGTCGCTCTATTACCTTTTATCTTAAATGAGGCTTTTTGTGGCATTGTCTTGATGTATCTCATTTTTTCATTTTTTATTTGTTCAAGCCATTCTTGTTTACTTTGTTTATAACCGCCCATGTGTTCCAGTATATAATTTGTATCTATAATGATTTCCAGTGCTTCAGTGTTTTTTGAAACCATAGCATTGTCAATCTGTTGATAAATTTCAAGAAGTTCCCTTTGGTCGTCTTCTTCCATGTGTACTTTCACTCCAATAATATGGATTCTTGTGGGGAATACATGCCTTACTTCGCCACATTAAGTAAGAATAATTTCAAAGTAAAGACCACCCTTTTAGGGTGGCTTCTACTCCTTTTTTTCAATTCACAAAGATTAATTCGAATTAAGCGATTATTCGGGTTTGTTTACGCCTAAGCTATGGCGTACTTCTAATTCGGGATTAATTGCTAATTTAACAACCAGGTCCGCTACACTTTTACGTGATACAGAGGTACCTTTAAATGGTTCACCTTTTTGTGTGGTCTCATAATCAACCTCATTAGCATTGGTAAACCAGGCGGGTCTTAAAATGGTATACTCAAGATCTGAAGCCTCGATCACTTTAGCAGCGTTTCTGTAAGGATTTAGAACACTTCCGTATTTTTCACCAGGTACTTCATCATAAATGCCCATAGAACTGATGAAAATAAGACGTTTTACATTGGCTTCATGCATAGACTCTACAATATTTTCGGCCATTTTTTTCAAATCTCCTGCCAAATTAGCATATACTACGTCTTGTCCATGCATGGCTTCTGTAAGTTTGTTTAAGTCCAGTACATCTCCTTCGACGATTTGAACACGCTCAGAGGCCAGGTTTTTTAATCTTCGTGAATTTCGCAAAAAGAGGGTTAGCTTAATATCATCTTCATTAAGGAACAAATCAATCGCAATACGTGCGATCCCACCGCTTGCGCCAAGAATCAATATATTTTTCATACTATGATCTCCTTCTCTCATAAATGCATGCTAATTTTTATATTAGAACGTCATGCCTAAAACCGGATGCAGTACATATACCTCTTCAGGAGACTTATCTCTCCATAGGTTAATCTAAGCGAAACGGCAGCTACTGCATCTTCAATATGCGATATCTCCGTTGTTCCTACGATAGGTGAGGTCACTGGATTTTTTTGCAAATGCCATGCAAGTGCTACTTGAGACATAGGAACCCCACGTTTTTTTGAGATTTCTTCAACACGTTCAACAACTTGTTTATCAGAATCAGCAGTTACTGAATAAATAGCCTTGCCTATCCCGTCAACTTTAGCTCGTTCATCCATTTCTCCCCATGGTCTGGCTAATCTCCCTGCCGCCAATGGACTCCATGGCATAACTCCTATCTTGTCCTCTTTACAAAGAGGCAACATCTTTCTTCTTCACGATACAAAAGGTTGTAATGATTTTGCATGGTCACAAATTTGGTCCAACCGTTACGTTCAGCAGCCTGTTGTGCTTTAGGGAACTGCCGAGCATAGATTGTTGAAGCACCTATATAACGTGCTTTACCGGATTTCACAACATCATGAAGAGCCTCCATAGTTTCTTGAATGGGAGTATTCTCATCCCAACGGTGAATTTGGTATAGGTCCACATGATCCGTTCCAAGTCTCTTGAGACTATTATCAATTTGGCTCACAATGTGTTTTCGGGAAAGTCCGGCACTATTTGGACGATCTGAGACAGAATAAAACACTTTTGTTTTAACCAGTTTTTTTATGTCTTTTAAATAGAAATTTACTGGATGGGTTTTATTAAGATAAGGACTCGTTTCAAATAGCGTAACAGAGTTAGAAGCTGCATCTGCGATTGGAACTAATACGAGGCTTAATATATCAATTAATCCTTCATTTAAAAGGAACCATTTAAATAACCTCAACCTTCTAGCATTAAATTATCGATCTTTAATAACTTTTTTAGTTTTCCAACTACTAGACGAAAGTTTAATCGTTCTTTTCCGCCGAAAATGTAAGAAATACCTATCTTTTTATATTTATGTCCGAAAGTAAAGTGTTCCTCCATCGTAACCCTGCCACACATCCAGGCTTTACTTTCGTACCTTCCATGAATTTCTTCATATTCTTCTGTAAAATATGCTGCCCGTTCCACTTTTAAATAATCTCCAATGATTTTCCCATCCAATGAAGTGACCATGTGGCAGATAATATATGGCTTTTCCAATGTCATTTCCCCTTATTTTGAACTTCCATTAATATTTTGGGGCATCCGATTAAATGCCTCATTTCTAATTGAATCAGCTTTTTAAGGGACATTCTTTATTCCTCTGGTTTTAGTGGTCCGTAAAAATAAGAAGCTGTTGCTCCCCCGTCGATTAAAAAGTCAGAACCAGTAATGAAAGCTCCATGTGGCATCATCAGCAACTCAGCCACATTTGCAACCTCATCAGCTGTTCCTGGACGTCCAGCAGGGCACTTGGCAAACATATTTTTATAGAACTCTCCTCTTGGACCATTGAACTCGTCTATTGCCAGTGGTGTTACGATAATTCCTGGAGAAATGGAGTTGATACGAGCTTTTTTTTCTCCCCAGCGAATAGATTCATACATAACACGCTTAACATTGCAGCGTTTCGCCAGTTGATAAGCATGCAACGTATCCTGGATATTTTCTGGTTTAAGGACTTCTAAATTAAGTAGTTCTTCGGTTGGTGTCGTTGCAAGCTGCTCATCAATTTCAGTTCCTAATTGAGGCATTCTATGTCCAGACTGACTGGAAATTGTCACACCGACTCCTCCAGGAGCTATGACCTTACCAACTTCCTCTAACAATACTGCAGTTCCGTACAAATCTACCTTCAAAATCACTTCTATAGTTGCCTGACTAGGTGACACTCCGGCTGCATTGATAAAATCAGTAATTTCACCATATTTTTGACCTTCTGCAATGAAATTTAATATGGATTCTTTGGAAGAAATGTCCGTTTCGACAGGTACCGCATCAAATCCAGCTTTATTAATAATTTTCGTAGTAGCCCTAGCATTCTCTAGGTTCTTATCACCAATAATGATTTTCTTACCAAACCCGATTCTTCTAGCTATTGCCATGCCAATTTGTCCGGCACCAGTCCAAAGTACAACGTCTTTCATTGTATTGCCTCCTCATTTATATTCTAGAATTCACTCACTTTGCAGATGGTTCAATTTGATTAATCAAACCAAAACCATGCAAGTGAGGATAAAATTAGAAACATCAAAACAAGTATTTCCAAATACCATATTTTTCATTTAAGGATTCCTTGCTTTTGTTTCTGTTCACTACAGTAAAAACAGATTATCGAATGCCATTGGAATACACACTGATTTTCATATCCTGTTACAAATGATAAATAACATTGATAAATTAATGATCATATGTCTATAATTATAAAGTTGTTAAAATTCATTACAATGGTTAATTAAACTCGGTTTGTTTATTAATAAACTAATTCGTGATGTTTGTTAAAGACCTTTCAGGAAGTATAGTGAATCTCCAATCAAATTTCTTTACCGCTGAATTACAAGCAGAGATTTAAGTCGCTTCCGTTGAGCATAAGAGAGCATTTGTGTCACTTCCGTTGAACATAAAGGGACATTTGCGTTAATCTCCAAACAAAAAGGGGGAATTGTGTCACAAAAAAATGACACAATTCCCCCTCATAAATAAAAAGAAACCTTACAAAATAAGGATTTCTTAAAAGGGTTCCTTTGTGTCAATCTACACATTTAAATAATACTTTGCAAGTTCATGTTCTTGACTCAGGACATGAACTTGTACCGATTCATGTATTATGGAGTTCATTCTGGCCGGCTGTAGAATAGCTTTCCTTCTTCAAAGAATAGTGGTCCTGCTTATTCAAAATCAGTTCGGAAGCTGACGTCCTTGTTCGCTTCCAGTTCTTCGCGCAATTGAACCAACTTCTCAGACGCTCTCCGGTAAGCATCACTGCCCATGAACAATTGAGCCGGAGGGTTTGGCAACTCCGCCAGATCAATGAACACCTCTGCCGCTTTTTCAGGATCACCAAGTTGCTTTCCATCTTGCGCGACAAACTGGTTGTGCCCAGCATGAAGCTCGCTGTAATCCTCAATTTTATTGGCAGACAGAACCAGGGAATTCGCCTTATTGAACTCCGTTCTGAAGCCTCCGGGTGCTACTACCGTCACTTTGATCCCCAGAGATTTCACATCCTGGGCAAGCACCTCCGTCAATCCCATTAGTGAGAACTTTGTCGCTGCATACACGCTCCAGCCCATATGCGGAGCGAAGCCAGCGATAGACGCGATATTGAAAATGTGACCAGATCGCTGCTTCCGCATATAGGGCAGCACACTTTGAATGACATTAATTGGAGCAAATACGTTGACTTCAAAATTAGCCATGATTTCTTTCTCCGACAGTTCCTCAATCGCACCACCAATGCCATAGCCTGCATTGTTAACGGCCACATCTATTTGCCCGAAATGTTCATACGTTTTGTTCACGGAGGCCTTAATCGCATCGGCTCCGGTCAGATCAACCGCCAACGGCAGGAATTGTCCCTCTGGCACCTCACCCACGGCTTGCTTTAAATCTTCTATATTACGTGAAGTTGCAGCGACTCTATAGTTGAGCTCAATCAATTTTTTCACTAAGGACAGTCCCAGACCTTTCGAAGCCCCGGTCACATACCATACTTTATCATGTGTCATATTTTCCCCTCCTATGGATAATCATTATTGTGTTATCTGCGGTTGTCGCCGGTCTGTTGAAACAACCTTATTATGCTCCTGTCAGGCTTTATTCCGTTAGACTATTACTCGCACACTTTTGCCTATTATTCTCACCCCTCTTAACAAACACAGTTCAAAAAATTATAATGGAACACAGTTATGGGAGGGATTCACATGCTAGATGACGCTCAAAAAACATACTATAAACAATTGGAGCTTGCGCAACTCGTTGAGAAGTTCACAGGTGCAGATGGCGACCACGCTACTCTGATCCCCTCTTTGCATCTGGTTCGCGATTCCTACTCTGAGGTTCCGATATGCAGAATTCAAAAACCTTCGCTATGCATTGTTGCACAAGGCGAGAAGGTTATCATTCTCGCCGATGAGCACTACCGATACGGGGTGTCCGATTACCTCGCGGTGTCCTTGGATGTACCCATAACCGGCCGGGCCACTCAGCTCTCTCCTGAATCTCCCTACTTAGCGATTCGTCTAGATTTAGAGGCCAGCCAAATCTATCAGATCATGAAGGAGACTGAATTACTTCCCGATAGCACTAATAGATACCACAGAGGGCTATACGTAGGCAAAATGAATAATGCTCTTCTCGATGCAACAGTGAGACTAGTAGGCCTGTTAGAGACGCCGAAGGACATTCCGGCACTGGCGCCCCTCGTCATACGTGAGATTATTTACAGACTCCTTAGCGATAATCAAGGAGATGTGTTCAAGCAGATTGCTATGGCTGGAAGCAATTACGCCTCCATTGCAGAGGTGGTCGAGCGGATCAAAAGGGATTACAACCATCCGCTGCGCATCGAAGAATTAGCTGAGCAGGCGAACATGAGCTCCTCATCGTTATATCGTCACTTCAAAGAAGTGACTGCCATGACTCCGATACAGTATCAGAAGCAAATCCGATTGCAAGAAGCACGTCGTCGCCTGTTAACCGAATCTACCCACGTGGCAGATGTCGCTTTTGAGGTAGGTTACGAGAGCCATTCCCAATTTAGCCGGGAATATGCACGCCTGTTCGGCATCTCTCCAGTAAGCGATATCAAGCGGTTCAGCTAATAAGAACAAGCTTTTTCTAGACCTTCTAAGTGGCTACCCTCTTACCCAACGCATGAAGTCTCACATAATAGGGACGACGGCATCTACGATTTCAATTTCCAATACAATTCGAGATTAGCCGGACTTACAGTCGAGCATGAGGGTAGCTGATCTTCATTTCGTTTGTAGTACGTTTATTTGCCAATTCGCTCGGTTTGAATAAGTAGGGCTCGTTGAAGGATAGACAAATACTGCTAAGCTGTCTGCTGTGTTATATTCAATTTATCCTCCCGGGGAATTTATTTGGAAATTAGTTTACACAGAAATTTGGACAGCCCCGGAAAGAAACTGCATACAGCTGCTTTTCGTCCCCTGCTTTCAATTTACGTTTTCTCATGAGTTCAACACTGGGTGTAAAATTATAGGTTTCATCTGGAACAGCTAAAAGCTACCGTCTATGAACACATTCCATTGAAGTCGCGTTGCACGCTCCACACTGCCCGCTGCTGCGCAGAGACCGAGGGCGATGTTGAGCCACATCGGCAGAGAGATAGGCGAGTTGAAGGTTCCGATGTGCTGAGCTATCAAAGGTACCTGAGTGGTCAAATCGATGATCTGAGGGATGGCGAGAATCATAGGAACGATGAGCATGACTAGTGAAGTGAATCCGATCCATCGGCTCAACGACGGGTGCTCGCGATCAAGGCGAGCGCGCCTCCCTTCGGCGGAACTTTCGTCCGGGACAAGTTGTTGTACAACTCCTTCGTCGGTGACATAGTGGCAGCGTTTTAGGCCAAAAACCGTGGACGCTACTTCGATCGTTCCTCCAGCGACGGGGAAGGCCGCAGGGAGTTTAGACTCGGCATAATGTTTGCCATCAAGGTATAGATGGGCCTTGCCTTTACCATCATCCGCCAAAAACTGTTGCCAATACGAGACGTCGACGGCGAAGACCACTTGTCGGTCATCGTCAGTTGTCAACGGGAGGTAGAACAGAGCACGGGAGAGCGGCTGCCACCAGCGAAAGTCCTTTAAAGGACGCCCGTTCCCGGTTTTGACTCGTCGCGCGGCTTTACGTCGACTCCTCTTTGTGAACACTTCCACACCTTCCTTTTGTATTAAAATATAAAACCGAAGGATTAAGCCTCCCTCCACTCTTTCATTATAAGTTTTCTCTGCCTGACCCCTTTACCGGATCCGAATATCGCCCGAAGCTGCCCGTACCTTAATAATGTCGGTCGTCTCTTGAGGGGATTCGGGCGCCGTGATGTGTCCGGATGTGGTCTTTAGGTCAAAGAACCCTTTAAACTGCGGATCGGGGGACAAAGTAACATTCCCGGTACGGATGGAGATATCTAGGCTGTCCGAACGCAGTCCCGTCAGAGTAACGTTGCCGGAGACTGATTTAAACACGCCGTTTCCCGTGAACCGGTCAAACTTGATGTTGCCCGAATGCAGCGTGGTATTGGTCGAACCGTTGACATTCACAGCGGTAATGCTACCGGAAGTCGACTGCATTGTCAGGGAGCCTTTTACCCCATCCACCTTGATATCCCCCGAGTGCAATTGGATTTCCGTATCCGCCTGGATCCGCTCCGCCGTAATATTTCCGGATTTTGAAGTTAAACTCAACCGTCCTGCAGTGATAGCTTCCGCGCGCAGATTGCCGGAAGAAACGGACAAGTCGATCATTCCCGCCTTCAAGCCGGTAAAGCTGGTGTTGCCTGAGCTTGATGTAAAGCTGATCTGCTTCAGCTTGGTGTCATCCGCCAGCGCTACAATTATCCGTGTCTTGATAGACTTATAGTTGGGTGCGACTAATTTCACATCTTTCTGGAGCTGGAGATTAAGAGCATTCCCCGTGATCTCTATCTCTTTCAACTGATTAATCGTACTTTGCTGCAAATTTCCACTGATTTCCACGAAGTTGGTATCGTCGGGGCTGGCGATGAACTCCAAGTTCACGTCATATTCGCTGTTGATGACGAGCGCATTCAGCTCGTCGTGCACAAAAGTCCATTTCTGCTCGTGTGCGGGCAACTTGTCGACAACATTGAGTGGCTGACAACCTGTTCCAGCGAAGCTCAAAACGATCAACATGATTCCTATTAAACACAATTTTCTATTGTTCTTCACGATGAATTCTCCCCTTCAAGTGTCCTTTTTCATCGAGTTTGCTGAGTAGTAATAAACAAGCGGAGAAGCTCCTACTCCCTCCAAGGTTGAGTCACTACATAGCTTTTAAATCTGGACATTCATTTTTTTATTTGATCATTTTTATAATACTTTTTATTAATTTTTCACTGTATTCTTCAAGACTTAATTCGTTTTGAGGTAATGACCTAGCTCCTGCTATAGCGCCCCGAATGACAATAGCAATCACTTGAGAATCAAAGTCATCAAATTCTTTAGATTCTTTTCCTTTGTAAAGAATTTCCTTCAAGAGTGCGTCTAATTCGTCTTCTTCTTTTATTTCTGCCACATAATAAGGAACGTTGTCTAGTGTACGACCATTAAATATAATTTCAAGTAAAGCGTTGTTTTTTTCTTGATTCGTACCCTGATATGCCAAACTTGCCTCTATAAAAGTCATTAATTTCTCCATATAGGTCGTTTTCTGTTCTACTTTTTCCTTTATAAAGATTCGCTCTTGCTGAACCAAATACATTAAAGTATTTCTCATCAAATCTTCTTTACCAGAGAAATGATAAGATATAAGCCCAGTACTTATGTTTGCTTTGTTCGCTATTTTAGAAAGGCTCGTGCTGTGATATCCAATTTCTGATAAAACATCTATTGCAGCCTTCATAATTTGTTCTCTGCGTGCATCAGCTATCAAATATGGTTTGTGTTCCATTTATTCATCCACCTCTATATTATTGATTGTTTATATTTATTATTGATTGACCGTTATTTATTTTGAATGATCAATCAGTTTTATTGTAACACCTTTTTATTTCCTGTCAATATCTAGTAATCTAATCGAAACAAGTTCTTTTCCTTGTCTCAGGATACAAATTTGTACAATAAAAAAAAGCCGCTATATTGCGACTTTCAAACGGAAAATGCCTTGTCACTCGACAATTTAAGTGCAGACTCTCGGTCAGATGTTCTTTATTCGATCCCGAGTATCCCATTCTTAACCAGATAATCAATAGTAATACCGGATAACTCGTTCTCCATAGCCGTCTGGACTTTATTGTAAACTCCATCTAATAAAAACGGCATTTTACTTCCTACAGGGCAATTGGGGTTTGTTTCTCTATGAATGATAAATATATCTGGACTATCTTCCATAGTCGCACGATAAACATCTAACAACGTCATTTGATCGGCCTTTTGGGCCAGGCTTATTGCAGCATTAGTTCCAAGAGTAGATGTAATAAGACCCGCTTTAGTCAGTTTTCTCATAATTCTTCGAATCACTGCCGGATTAGCGTTTACACTCATGGCCAGTAATTCGGACGTAGTACGGCCTTCTTTATTAAATTCAAGAAAACATAAAATATGAACAGCTACCGAGAACTGTTGGCTTCTATTCCCCATTGTGCGAAGTCCCTCTTTCTTTTAAAAGCTTATTATTAGTGTATTAACTTTCAAAAAGCAAATCAAATTTATTTATATTACGCTAATTAACTTGACTTCCAAAGCATATAACTTTATGATATTATAAGTAACAGTAACTGTTACAGTTACTATTGAAGTTACTGATTATGCTGAAGGAGTGAATAATATGCAATCTCATGTTAACGGTGTCGAACTTTATCTTGACCAACAGGGACAAGGAGATACGGCTTTGGTGTTTATGCATTTTTACGGAGGGTCTTCACGAACCTGGACTAAAATTATTGACGGTCTGAAAGAAGAATACCATTGTATTGCTTATGACCACCGCGGATGGGGAAAATCAGATAAGTCGGCTGTTTCCTATACCATTAAGGATTTGGCCGACGATGCACAGGCACTGATTCAAGAGCTTGACCTTAAGCGTTATATCCTTATTGGTCATTCAATGGGTGGTAAAGCGGCACAGTTATTGGCTTCACGTAATCCCGTAGGTTTAGAGGGCTTGATCTTGGTGGCACCCTCTCCTCCAACTCCTCAAGACATGCCACAAGAAATAAGAAATGCAATGATTCATTTTTATGATCATCGTGAGGGAGCAGAAATTGCTCTTGGCAATATTACCTTGCTTCAGCTTGAAGAAAACATTCGTGAAATGGTACTCGAGGATATGCAAAATAGTGCTCCTTTGGCTCGTGCAGCGTGGCCTGAAACTGCAATGCTTGAAGATATTTCTGCAGAAGTTAAGAACATTGATGTCCCTACACTTGTTCTTGCCGGGGAATCTGACCCTGTAGATCGCTTGGAAACACTAAAAAGGGAATTGCTGCCTCGCATCCCACATGCTGAACTGCAAGTCATTCCCCTAACCGGCCATCTATCCCCCCTAGAGGCACCAAGTCATGTTTGTAAAGGAATTTCGGAATTTTTGGCCAAAATATCTTCATGACTATACTTACTTAAAGTCAGCAACCACAATAAAGAACTAGGACTTTAAAGGCTCCGCCAAAATTTTGATTTCCTAATCTGATAGGACAATCACCATTAGCAGTTACTCAATTTTATACACTATCTAGGAACATTAGCTAACAGGATAGCGACAGTCTAGGACAATACTTTATCGTCCTTAGCTGTCGCTGTTTTTCATCCGGAGTATCTTTCATTAGCAATGCCATACTGCAATGTTGAACATGGATGATCCGCCCTCTCCATTCCCTCTTGCTTGAATCAGGTGCAAATTCATATAATTAATTCCTTGGACAGACTCGGTAGAGTTCAGACTAAACTTAAGACTGCTGTTCCTTGGCATAATTCAGCCCTAAGTCATGAGCTTGGTTAAGCAGCATCTCATAATGCTTGGAATCGGAACCCAATGTCTCATATAAAAATTCGACTTTGGAATTGGGAACACCGCAATAATCTGCAATTCCCACATTAAGCAGATGAGTAATACTTTCATCATAATTACGCTTTTTCATCTGTTCTTTGGAAACACCTGCTAGACCAATCCACAAGACATGCTCATGATGAAGCTTATTCGAACCGTATGCAAACCCGTTGTTCCATACGCGGTCAATATATCCTTTGAGCATAGCTGGCAAATACCACCACCAAACTGGAAAAATAAATGTCAAGGCGTCGTTCTCTTTCAGTCGTCGTATTTCCATTTCCACCTCAGGAGAAAAGAGCTGTTCCGCTGCTGAAAAATCAGGTTCATCCTCTCCTTTAAGAACAGGGTCAAACCCAATTCCGTGTAAATCCAATATCTCATAGTCGTGGCCAGCCTCAGCAAGACCTTGTGCGAAACGATCGGCCACCTTAAAGGTAAGGGAATCTTTCCTCGGATGCGAAACAACAATTAATACTTTCATACTAGTATCTTCTCTCCTTTCTTATGATCAATGGCTGATGTTATTATAAACAATAATAAAAACAATTTGGAAGTACGCACTTTCAAGTTCTATAGGATAATTGAGGTGCCATAGGAACATGAAAGTGCCTTAGATTGGTACTCAAGAAACGAGGAATAAGAGATGACTGAAGAGAGGAAAAATAGCGTTGAAAAGAAGTACAAAGTTGGCGTGGAGGCGGCATTAGAGGTAATGGGGGGGAAATGGAAGCCTCTAATCATCTATCATTTGATGACGGGACGCAAACGGACGTCTGAGTTTCGACGGTTAATCCCCGGCATTACACAAAAAATGCTTACCACTCAACTAAGAGGCCTTGAAAAGGATCAGATTATCGCAAGAAAGGTTTATAAAGAGATCCCACCTAAAGTAGAGTATGAGTTAACTTCCTACGGCTGGGGGTTAAAGCCCGCGCTAGACCTATTATGCTATTGGGGAGAGGATCACCTGGAAAGAGTTCACGGTGACAAATCCAAGGTTTTGGAAGATTTTTAAGGCTAACTTATATTTGATCCAATCTCGTTTGACTTCTCTTTTCACAGCCTCTATTTAACGTCCTTTTTCTCAAGTCGTAGCATCGATAGCCAGGAAGCCAACAAGCCAGCGGCTCCAAGCAACAAGTGAACCTCGATCGTAGAGTTCAAGGATAGTAAAGGTCCGTTGAAGCCAGAACACACAATAAGAACCAGAATAACGGAGGAACCCATTGTCATTGTAATCGAATGCTTAAACATGCCGAAGGCCAACGGAATCAGGGCCATTGCGGCAGCTGACAAGGAGCTGACGATGTACTTCATGATCATCCCTCTTATCTGTTCCCCTGTCAGTGAATCTGAAATAAAGGGATAAACATCATTCATGGCGACGAAAATCGAACTGATCAGTATGTTAGTAAATAGGATCATGGCGAACGTAAAAAAGTAGATAATAACTAATTTGGCAGTGATGAACTTGTAGCGCTTAATTGGATATGTAAAAAGAAAGCCCAGTTTTTTATTCCTATATTCCCCAACAATCATTCTGGAGAGCAGTGCCCCGGCGAATATAATGAAGATGGCCTTGACGAAGGTATCAATTAGTGTAAACGATGCGTGAAAAGTGGAGTACACATAATCCACGGCTCCATGGTCTGTAACGCCTAGCAGGACCAAAAACAGAAGGAGCGCCAGATCTATCATGGCTGCATAACCAATATAACGAGCGAATCGTTGTTTGCGTAGTTCTAGCGAGATCAGTTTAAACAAAGTTACGATCCCCCTTCATCAAGTTCATGAAGTACTCCTCCAAAGAGTGAACTCGTTTGAAGAACGACTCAATCGCGACATCGTGTCGGACAAGATCTGCAATAAGAATCGATGGACGCACATCCTGGTCGTATATCCTTATCGTTTGCTCGTTGACCAGCTTATAATTACTTAACCCGAGCAAATGCTCTATGACGTAGACCGCCTTACGAATGTCTGTTGGACAAAGTTCGATATATTCATGGTGTTGTTCACGTATTCGTTCCATCGCGACTTCCTCAATCAGTCGTCCTCCCTGAATAACGCCCACCGTATCAGCAATCTGCTCGATCTCTCCAAGATGGTGACTTGAGATGAGCAGTGTGATCCTGTGTTCGGAGCTGAGCCTCTTGAAAAGATCGCGCAGCTCCATGATGCCAGCCGGATCCAGGCCGTTAATTGGCTCGTCCAGAATAAGCAGCTCTGGTGTCGTGATCATAGCGCGGGCGATGCCAAGGCGCTGCCTCATTCCGAAGGAAAATTCCCCAACTGGCATCCTGCCTATATCCTTCAACCCCACCTGTTCCATCATCGTACCAATAACTTTTTTATCTGAAAAACCCATATACTCACAATGGATATCCATATTGTCCCATGCAGTTAAATCATCATAGAAAAGTGGATACTCAATAATGCTCCCTATGCGTTTCAGTATCTCATACGTAGAGGGTGACAGTTTCTCTCCAAAAAGTTCAATTTCACCCTTATTCGGTTTAACTAGGTTGACTAGCATTCTCATTAACGTTGTTTTGCCTGACCTGTTGTGCCCAAGTAAACCATAGATCTCGCCCTGCCTGATGTTCATGGAGACGTCGGATACCGCCTCGATCGCCCCGTAAGTCTTTGTTAATCCAATCGTACGTGCTATATACGTCAAAGCTCTTATCTCCTTCGCTAGTTGGTATTCAGGACAACTGTGAATTCCGTCCGCTTATTGGGTATGCTATTCAATCCGATCGTGCCTCCCATACGCTCAACAAGCCGCTTGGTGATGGTAAGACCAAGTCCGCTGCCTTGGTAGAGACGATTACGCGAATCCTCAAGGGTATACATCCGTTCAAAGACCCGATGATGCTCTTGCTCTGGAATGCCTTTGCCTTTATCCCACACCTGAATGGCAACTTTTCCTGAATTTAACGCTTCGAGCGTCAACCCTAACAACTTGCCATCCGCTCCGTATTTCATTGCATTCATAATCAAGTTATCCAGAACGCGCTCCAGAGCCTCTGTATGAGCCATTACATACATGTCAACGTCTGGTATGGCTACCTCCAGCTTCATTCCCTGGCTTGTTAACAAGTCGTAGAAAGATAACAGCTTCAAGCGACAGAGTTCGCTAACATTGACTTTGCTCAGCACCATCTCGATATCGCCCGCCTCTAGTTTAGCCAGGTCAAAAAAAGAACGTACGAGATTGAGCACCTCCTGTGCTTTATCATAAATATTAGACGTCATTGCTTCTCTCTCATGTTCAGTCAATTCACGATCATGAAGAAGAATTTCACTATAGCCCAATACCACCGTTAACGGTGTTTTTAGATCATGGGAAATATTGGATAACATACGGCGGATCTCGATTTCCAGCTTGGCATAGCGTGCTCCAGCACGGTGCGAGTGATCGAGCAGTTGATTTATATTCCTCAGCAGCTGTCCTATCTGCTTATCATAGTCAAATATCAGTAATCGTTCATTCGTGCCTGTATTTATGATCGAGTTCAATTTATCGTGAATATAGGCGAGCTGGCGGCTTCGCTTGCGATAGCGCATGAGCAAAACGATTACGGCCATTCCTAGCAAAATACTTACAGCTGCAAGGCACCAGATCATGGCCAATCTGCCTCCAGCTTATACCCAAGGCCCCACAAAGTCTTAATATATTGGGGGTCAGACGGATTCGCTTCCAGCTTCTCTCGCAACCGCCGCATGTGTACGTTAATGATGTTATCGTCGCCGTAAAAAGTGTTGTTCCAGACCGATGCGTAGATTTGTGCTTTTGTATACACTCTACCCGGTTGCTTGGCGAGCAGCCTTAGGATGCCAAATTCAGTGGACGTCAACTTCACAGGCTGGCCATCTCTTTGAACATCATAGGTCTCCAAGTTGATGACGATACCTCCAACCCGTATTACTTCATCCCGTTCTAGCGAAACTGCAGCCTGTCCTAATGAAACCATATAATTGGAGCGGCGTATGACTGCTCTTACGCGAGCAGTCAGTTCAATTAGAGAGAAAGGTTTGGTTACATAATCGTCTGCACCTAATTCAAGGGCAAGTGCCTTGTCAGCTTCATTGTCTTTCGCCGACAGAATAAGGACAGGAACTAAACTCATACTCCTGATCGCCCGCAGTACCTCTAAACCACTTTTGTACGGCAGCATGAGATCCAGAATGACCAGACTGTACTTAGCAGGCTCTGCTGCGAAGAGACGCTCCGCCTCCATCCCATCATATGCATAAGTGATAAGGTATCCCTCCTTCTCCATATATGGTCCTAGCATTCTACTTATAGATTGATCATCCTCGATCAGCATAATGTGTTTACCAGACATGTCTTACCCCCGACATCATTTTGGGTTTATTAACTCATAAATTTTATGTGGTGGCAACCCGCCTGAATTCATTCTAATAGACTGTAAGCTTTTCGTAAGGTTTCATTAATAAAAAAGCAGGATTTACACTCTACAATGAAATTATATCAACTAAGATTTATATTAAGGGGAGAACAAAATGAGTTTAATTAGAAGAAAGCGTTGCTTTAAAAAATCGTTAGCAGGAGTAATGGCATTAATGATCGTATTAACAGGATGTGTTAATTCCAATTCTGCAAACAAAGATCATGAGTCCAAGCAAATGCTAGTAATTCAGCATGCCACAATCGTAGACGTGAAATCTGGGAAGTTAACTAAAGATCAGACCATTACCATTACGGATAATAAGATCAGTCACATTGGTAGCAGTGATGAAACAGACATTCCTGATTACGCGAAGGTCAGAGATGCTAAGGGACAATACGTCATTCCTGGCCTGTGGGATATGCATGTTCACCTTGAGGAGAATTACAAAAATGCCTTTCCACTCTTGCTGGCGAACGGAGTGACTGGAGTTCGAGAGATGGGGGCGGCATTCAAAAACATCGACCAGTGGAACACGAGCATACAGGCCGGTATGGTAGCCCCGCGCCTTCTCTATGCAGGTATGACCTTGAATGGAGGACCGGCCGATGATGCCCCACATATGCGATACTTAAAAACAGAGGAAGAAGCCCGGGAAGCTGTACGTCTTAATGCAGAAAAAGGAGCTAGTCATATAAAGGTATACTCCTGGTTGCCGCGTCCTCTTTTCCTGGCAGTCATGGACGAAGCCAAAAAGTTTAACTTGCCAGTAGTCGGCCATTTGCCAGTTGAAGTACGAGCCAGTGAGGCTATTCAACTAGGTTTCAAGAGTATCGAACATATGCACGGTTTGTTTATTGCTACCTCAAGCATGGAGGATGAGATTTTCAAAACGGCTGACATGAGCGATTTGCTGGGTTATTCTACAGCAGAAATAAAAGCCTCCAGTAACTATGATCCTAAAAAGGCCGAAAAGTTATTTCGTTCACTAAAAGAAAAAGGAGTCTGGCCTGTTCCTACACTTACTGCTTATTTAAATATGGCCAAAACGGAAATCGACTCACGATCCAAATACGTACCGACAGCTGTGCAAGAAAGCTGGGCTGAGATCATTCGAGCGACTCCTCCCGAGCAAACAGAATTAGTGCACGTTATTAATTCCCTGAACCCGACCATGGTCCAAAAGTTGAACGATGCGGGAGTACCCATGCTTGCGGGAACTGATTCCAGTTACGAATTGACTAACATGATTTACGGTGTTACTTTGCACGACGAACTCAAATTGCTAGTTCAAAGCGGCCTCACTCCCTTGCAAGCCTTACAGACCGCAACATTGAACCCTGCGAAATATTTAAAAAGAGAGCAGGATCTAGGAACTGTGGAAGTAGGGAAGCTTGCCGATCTCGTGCTGCTTAACAAAAACCCGCTGGAGGACATAAATAATACAACAACTATCTCCGCGGTGGTCTTAGACGGGAAGTTGATGGAAAAGCAGACTTTGGACCAAGCAGTCAAAACATACCCAGTAGTAAAGGTTGCTGATATTAAAGTCAAACCGACAGATCCTAATGCAGCCTCCAACAAAATAATTCTTCACAATCATTAGTATTACCGGCCTTTCCGTGACTGGATAGGAAATGGAAAGATCATATTATTAGATCAAATGTTATTTAGCTACAGAAGGCAGCCGATCGTGTTCGGCTGCCTTCTTGCCTTTTATTATTGTGTACCTACTCCCGATAGCTCAATGAATAAAGGTCCCTCAACTTTGGCTGATTGTACGTCACTTTAATTGATGTTAAACTCTTCGGCACCCTTACTGCCGGAACTCATTCGCATCTTCAGCAACAACACCATCATGATAGCAATGGCGACTCCAGCGATCCCTACCCATGTGATCGAAGACAAGGATACCCGGTTGACCATAATACCCCCGATTCCAGCTCCCGCAGCCATCGATAATTGCATCATGGATTGGTTCAGACTTAGCATGATACCAGAATAATTCGGCTCAATTTGAACCAGATTGAATTGCTGCGTTGGTCCGGATGACCAAGCTGCAAACGACCATAAGATTAGGAGGATAACAATCGGCTGCCATGAGTGCGTATAGGTAACTGTCAGAGAGAGCAGCAGCAGTGTTACAACGTGCAAGAGCATTCCTCCGGACAAAGTTGGGAATACTCCCCATCGATCCGTACTGAATCCGCCGAATTTGGATCCGACCAGGCTAGCGATGCCGAACGCCAATAGCACTCCGCTCAGCATTCCTTCTTGTAAACCGGCAACATCAAGTAGATACGGCGAAAGATAGGTGTAGGCAATTGAGTATCCGCCGAGCCAGAAAAAGGTGATGGCAAGTCCTAGCGCTACGTTTCCGTTTTTCAGGAAGTTAAGCTGCTTTGACAACGGAACTGGCTTATCCCCTTGAACCTGAGGGATGGCCGCAAGCAGAACGAACACAGCCGCCAGACCCGCCAGTGCCAAGATACCAAAAACACTCTTCCATCCAAATTGTGCTGCAGCAATACGTCCAAGAGGCACGCCGATAATTAAGGAAGCCGTGAATCCCATCACCACAGTGGCAATCGCGCTGGCTTGTTTACCTGGGGCTGCGATTTTCGCGGCAATGTCCAAAGCAGTTACCACGACCATTCCTGCTCCTATAGCCATGATGACTCGAGCTGAGACAAACGACGAGTAACCAGGAGAAACGAATGATAACAAATTCCCAACTACGAAGATGCCTAGCGCCATAATTAAGAGTTTTTTTCGATCCGTCTTTGCTGTCAACGCCATGAGTATAGGGGTACCTATAGCATATACAAAGGAAAAAATGGTGACCAACTGCCCTGCAGATGCAACAGAAATGTGCATGGAATCCGCAATCTTATCCAAGATACCGGAAATAACGTACTCCGATGTGCCTACCAAAAAAGTAACCAAAGCTAAGAAATAGACTTTCCATGTGTTAGACAAGGTTTCACTTCCCTTATATAATTATTCGTTGTTAGTAAAAGGATCCATCGCTTTAAACAATTACATATCTAGATATGTCGATATGAAGTGCGAATAAAAAACTGAATACGTCTAAAGTATTCAGCTTATATTAGAGATTCAGCTTGAAATAAGCAGCCAACTCTTTGATCTTCTCTTCATTTCGTTTGTAGTACGTATATTTGCCAATTCGCTCGGTTTGAATAAGTCCGGCTCGTTGAAGGATAGACAAATACTGCGAAGCCGTCGACTGTGTCATATTCAACTTATCCGTGACTTGACTAACGCACACCCCGATTTTCCTCATATCCACTCCTTCATGGGGCACAAAATGGTTTTCGGGCTCCTTGAGCCACTGTAAAATTTGCAACCTCGACTCATTAGACAATGCTTTGAACACTTCAATTGGATCCATACCCATATTATATTCACATTTTCCGATATGTCAATTATTGTGATTGGTTAAACCATTTAGTTTCGTGTAAATTCAGCAGGTGTATGAGTTTACCTTTCTTCGCGTAAGTTGTTCCATAACCATGTATAAACAACAGCGTCAAAAATTCAATTTTTTCAGATTGTCTGCAACCAGCTCTTCACCACGGCTCTATTTCGATACAATTTCCTCCTGGACCCGAACCCATTCCGTTTGACACCACTTACATAAATTGTCCTTTCCTTCGTATTGCGGATGATCAAATAACGAGCAAATTCGAATATTTTCTTTAGAGCGTCGATTGTTTTATTAATTAACTTTCCTTGAACAAGTCCGGTCATTTCAGAATAACATTTTTCTTTGAAGCACCATTTCTATACATCAAGATTTCTTGGCGGTTCACATGATGCGCCGTATCTTTTGGAATGCCATTGAGGATAAATCAATAGCAGAGCATGCGTTAATACAGAGTGAGCTCGAATGGGTCATTGTAAGGGCATCCGTGCTTCAACCTAAGGTACTTTAAAATATACAGCGGGCCCATTAGCTCGTATAAATCCTCTCGGAGCACTTCCCTTTGCAGACTGTGCCGACTGCCCAGTACGGTCTGCGGCTCATGAGCCTGAGTGGATCAGGCAAATTGTTAATGTTGGACGTTGACATCGGTTTCATACATCAATCGAAATGTTTCAATTATCACTCCGTGTTTTATGTAAAGAAGCGTCATCAACTCACCATCACGGCACTTCTTCCTGCAATATGGTGACCAACGGTCAATCAGCTATCTTCACCCTACCTCACCGCGTTAGATATGTATACTCTTAAAGCTTAGATCATTAATCGGTAACAAGCAGCCTAGCTGTTAACATTCAGTAACCGATAAAATAGGCATCCTGCTAAGGTTTTAAAAAATCTTTCAAACACACCTGAGTCGTTCTTCCATCATTTTAGCGTAATGAAATTTCTTAGCGTGGTGAAATTTCGCATCTATAATCGCAATCAAAAAGGAAGGGCATCTGCCTCTCCTTTTTAATATTCATTCCATTCTAAATCACCGATCACGAAATATTAATCCAGAAGGCTGTAAATCTGAATGCTCTTCACTTTGGCATCCTTGATATGAAACGACATCACATCCACATAATTGGATGGCTCGAAACGGAAGTCATCCTCCTCATCAGGGGCTCCATCCCCAAGCAGTTTACCCTCAGGGTAGGCGTTTTTGAGTGTATCCAGGCTGTCTCCTGCTTTAACGTTTCGCACTGTCGCGTACTTAGGATCTGTCATTTCGATATGAAAGATGGAGTCTTGTTTCCCGTCCGGTATACTGATTGTTTTGATCTCAAGGCCAGGATACGTATAAACCTTTTCTGTAAAACCAATTAACGTATCCATGTTTGTTCCATCGTCGGCACTGTACGTATGTGATTTCAGATTATCCGGTTTGCCCAGCATCTGTTCGATCTGATCTTCATTCGCTGTATCCGAAATCGCAATGGTGTGCTTATTATAGACAAAAGCAAGCTCCTTCAGCACCACATTGCCTTGCTTCTCTATCGAACCTTCCTTAATAGCTTCAGCACGCTGTCCTTCCGAATCTTCTGAAGCAGGCGCAGTAGAATTGGATTCACCTTTGGCCTGTTGGTCGGGCGTGTTTTTTTCAGATGAGTTCTGCGCTGCTTCTGGCGGCTTGGCACCCTTGGACTGACAGCCCGTCAGTGCCATCGTTAGTAAAATACTCAGCAGGATAGCTGCTGCAGCTTTGTTTATCATTTTCATCATGATCCCTCCATAATTGTGTGATTTCTTCTTATGAAGTGATTGTATAAAAAGCATTTGTTCGTCTCATAACAGAATTGTATCGATCTTGTAACGTTAACTATTACGCGTGCTTACGCACGGGGTAATACAATCGTAACGGTCGTTCCTTCCCAGATTTCACTTTCCATGTCGATATATCCATTAAACCGCTCTACAATCTCTTTGCATATCGAAAGTCCAAGACCAGAACCATTCGCTGTGCTTGCATTTTTCGCCCGGTAAAACCGTTCCTGTACTCTCTCTAACTCATCGCCCGCGATACCGATCCCTTGATCACAGATCCGTATAACTACCTCGCTTGGCGTATGTTCCAGCTTCAATTCGATTAGCGATGGACTGCTTGAATATTTGATGGCATTGTCCACAAGGTTAGCGATCGCATGGGACATGAGCATAGGATTCACGCAGGCGTAGATTTTCGTCAGAAGCATCTCCCCCGCTACCGCCTCTCTGAACCTAATCTCGATTCCTTTACTTTTGGCCTTGGCACCCACGCTCGCTGTGACTTGCTGAATCAGATCGTTCATTTCCGTCTTTTCGACTTCCAGTTCGTTAGAACCAGCCTTGTCGAATCGGGATAGCAGCAACAGTTCATGAATCAAGCGCGTCAGCCGATCCGATTCCTGCAGCAGATGAGCATAGATTTTTTGCAGCTCCTTGTTCTCGTTCTCCCCTTCAACCAAGTATTGAGAGAAACCACGAATGGCTGCCAAGGGTGTTTTTAACTCGTGAGATACGTTGGAGACAAATTGTTTCTGGTACTGAATGTAATCATGAAGCTGACGCCCCATGGAATCGAGCCCATCTGCCAGCATGCCCAGCTCATCCTTCCGGTTCAGATGAACTCTCCGAAACTCCTGTCTGGAGAAACTTTGCGCAGCGCCAAGCAATAGCTTAATCGGCTTGGTTGTGCTGCGGGCAATCCACAGACTGGATAACGTAATCAGTACAATAAATCCGCCTGCACCCGCAAACAGAATATAACGGATTTGATCCATGATCCGATAAAAGTAAGAAATGTCCTCCACGAACTCATACACATAAGCGTTTTGGTAATATTGATCCTGAATGGGAGTGGCAAAATAAAGCAGATGATCTTCCGTAACGGTGTAGGCATAACTGCCGCTCAAGGCCTTTTCAATATTTTTTTCAAAAATAAGAGGTTTGCCATTATTAATGATGATGCCATCCACAGCGAGGCCCAGAAACTGCTTGGAGCTGTCATAGATACGTACTTCCTTGCCTGAAGCTTTCAGCTTCTCCAGAGCAAGGCTGACGATTTCTTTTGTCTGCGGCTCTCCTGTCGATGATCTGTACTGTGCTAACACCTCACGGAAGGACAATTCAGACAGATCCGCCTTCTCCATCATCTGTTTTTCAATAGTAATGAAGCTGTAGTAATCGATGGCTTTATTCACCGCAAAAATGATGATCCCAAAGGACAGCACGGAAAAAAATAAATAATTCAGCAGTAACCGGGTCGCATACTTCAGGCTTCTCCACCTCCAAGTTGATAGCCAAATCCATAGATCGTCCTGACATACTTCGGTTCGTCCACGTTATCCTCCAGCTTCTTCCGTAATCGCATGATAGTCATATCCACACTGCGGCTGTCTCCCATAAAATCATATCCCCAACCGATCTGCAGCAGCTCATCCCGGGTAAAAATTTTGTCAGGCCTTTTAAGTAACGTTTTCAGAATTTTAAACTCTTTGGCCGTTAAAGTTACGGGTACACCGTTTTTCAGCACCCTTCGGCTTTCCAGATCAAAGTCCAGCTCTTCATGAATGATGCGTGTAGATTTCACTTCTGTTCCTTCGCTGGATTCCTCCCTGCTCTCGTTTCTTCTCAGAATCACCTTGATCCGAGCGAGCAATTCACGATTGTCAAAGGGTTTGGTCATGTAATCTTCCGCCCCTAGTTCTAGTCCGAGCACCTTATCGATGACCTCATTTTTGGCAGAAAGCATGATCACAGGAACGGCACGTTTCCCGGTGATTTCCTTGCACAGATCATATCCGGAGCAGTCCGGCAGCATCAAGTCAAGCACCACCAGGTCCGGCCCAAAAGCATCCAGCAGCTGCAGGGCAGCTTTACCGTTCTCGGCCGATTGAACGACGTAGTTTTCTCTTCTCAGTACGAGCTCAATTAAATCTCTGATTGCGACTTCATCGTCAATGACAAGTATTTTCTTCACTGTGCACCCCTTCTCGCCTTGTTTCCCAGCTTTAATCATCAATTACCCTCATCATATATCCGTTTACAAGCATGATACGCAATCTATTATTCTGGCAAAAAAAAGAAAACGGATAGGTGTTTCATTTCTAGTCGGTTTGTTTTATTTTATCAACAGCTGGCATTCTGAAATATTACAAGATGGACTAGTACATACTAAGGAAAAGTTGGCTAAAGCTTACATAAAGGAGGTCTCTTCATGGTATTTACAATAACAATTATCATCGTTGCACTGTTTGCAATATGGGGAGCCTTTGCTCCTGATCAGCTGGCGAGCGTGGCTAACATTGCCTACAACTTCTCTATTCAGAATTTTGGCTGGTTTTATTTGCTGGCGACATTGTTCTTCCTGATCTTCGCTTTCTATCTGGCGTTCAGCCGATTTGGTGTTATCAGGCTGGGGGATGACGATGATGAACCGGAATATTCTACGATTTCCTGGCTGTCCATGCTCTTTAGCGCGGGTATGGGCATTGGACTGGTTTTCTGGGGCGTGGCTGAACCGCTGTCTCACTTTTTGTCTGCTCCAGAGGGAGCACAAGCCGGTACAACACAGGCAGCCAGGCTTTCAATGCGGTATTCCTTTTTCCATTGGGGACTGCATCCTTGGGCGATCTATACGGTCATCGGTTTAGCGCTTGCTTACTTCCAATTCCGGAAAGGCTATAAAGGGCTCATCAGTTCCACTTTTATTCCTCTGATCGGTGAGCGTCTTGCTGCAGGATGGCTCGGCAAAATCATTGATATTCTGGCAGTTATAGCGACCATCTTCGGTGTAGCTACTTCCCTTGGACTGGGTGCACTTCAGATCGGCGGAGGTCTCAATTACTTATTCGGAATTCCTAACTCGACGTTGTCGCAGATTGTAATTATCTCAATTGTAACTGTACTGTTTTTGATCTCGGCAACCACTGGGCTGGATAAAGGTATTAAGATTCTGAGCAACACCAACCTCGTTATAGCAGTGCTATTGATGCTGTTTGTATTGGTGACTGGCCCGACTTCTTTTATATTTGACACATTCACGACGACCTTGGGCAGTTACATGCAAAATATTATTAACATGAGCTTGAGATTGACGCCTTTTTCAAGAGAAACCTGGATAGGAGCATGGACGTTATTCTACTGGGCATGGTGGATCGCGTGGGCTCCTTTTGTCGGGACCTTTATCGCAAGGGTATCCAGAGGGAGAACCATCAAGGAATTTGTCATTTACGTCATGATTATTCCGAGCCTGTTCGGATTTATCTGGTTCTCGGTCTTTGGCGGAACAGGACTTCATCTGGAAATGTTCAATGCTGCCCATCTGGCGGAAGCCGTTAAGGAAGATACGACAACCGCTCTATTCCTTACACTGGAGCAGCTGCCTTTGGGCACGATTATAGCGTTTATCGCTACACTACTGATCATGACCTTCTTTATTACGTCGGCTGATTCGGCTACCTTTGTGCTGGGCATGCTGACTTCAGATGGCAAGCTGGATCCGAGTACAAGAGTGAAATTAACCTGGGGAATCATGCAGTCATCGATTGCGGTAGTACTGCTGATCAGCGGGGGATTGAACGGCCTCCAGACGGCCTCCATAGTTGCCGCACTGCCGTTCGCTGTTGTCCTCATCGTTATGTGTGTGTCCCTGCTAAAGGCACTGCAGGCTGAGGACAGAGAGCGCCGGCAGAAGGAAAAACGGCAGCGCCAAAAGTTGAAACGACTGCTGGAGGAACAAGAAAACTCACAAAGTGAAGTTCCCGGCACGTAATGTATATTTGATCTTTATGGAGATGGTACCTGCCTTCAGGCGGGTGCCCTTTTTTCTATTTTCCAATTATCTTAACGCTGTTACTGGATTAGTTCTCCCACATTTTTAGAGCAATCGAATTACCCAAGCAACAAGCACTGGCTTCCCGTCGTTGTCCTTTATCATTTCTATTGTTAGGCTTACGCGTTGTCACATTCCAGACTACTGAAAAATCGCTCCACCAAAACATCACCATATATCTTCTTCATATGAACCGTGTTAAAAATATATTGTTCCACATGCTCAAGCTTGCGCAGACCGCGTAGTAGTACTTTCCGATCATCGTCAGATAGATTGGGGGCGTCGTCTATCTTCGTCAAAGCCTTTTTCACGCGTGCGGATACCTGTTCGACATACACATGGTTTTTAGATTTTGGCGGAATACATTGCGTCAGGTCGCAGCCCACAAAACGAACACCGTCAAGGATGCAGTTTTCAAAATTAGCGATGAGCTTTTGCTTGCCATTTCCCTCGAACGTAATATCCACTAGCTTGCCGGTAAAGGAGCAATTGACGATATTCGCCGCTTGTAGAATCCGGTCATTGAATCCACATTTATCAAAAGTACAGTCGATAAACGCAGCATTCTCCAAGGTCATCCCTCTCATATCACAGGAGGAGAATTCGCAATTGTTAAATACAGCTTCGTCCCTGGCAATGCCAACAGAGCGCAAGTCGGAACGAATAAATGTACAATGATCAATCGTACTACCGGCAAAAAATCTCGCATTCGTAAGATCGCAGCTATCAAAAACAAGATGATGCAGGTTGCAGCTGGAAAATATAGGTGAACCAACATTCGAGTTGATTATGGTTGTTCCACTTATCGTTTCGTGTTCATACCTGACAATATCTGAAAATGATTCGTTGTCTACGGACATACCAGACTCAAGTCTTCTCATATCTATCACCTTATCCTTTCTTTCAGAATCTTTTACAATGATGATCCCCTTATTTTGGTTTCTAACCTGATTCTACATCCATTCATGGATTTGATTGCTTATAAATAGAATCTCGTTCTCATAGTGGGCCAAGTGTCCCTCATCAATCATTTTTTGAAAAGCAACATTTCCTTCGGCAGCACCATTTCTTAACTTATCGCACATTGTAGTCAATCTTTGAATGATCCACTTCGGCAGATCATCAGAGACGGGAGTTCCGTATGATTCAAAAAACAATTGAATACGTCGGCAGCGCTCTATAGCGTGGAGATCTGCTTGGTACTCAACCGTTCTTCCTGAAGAATAGTCAGGCGAGAAACTGCTAAGCGAGACCGATGTACCTCACCCTTCTTATTTTGTTGGTTCTTTCATTTTCTTCATTATAGAACACTGAAATTTCTTTAGAAATTCTTTAGAATTTTCCTCCTTAATTCCTCAGATGTTTTTATTACTATGTTCATATCCAAACTATGAATGCGAATTTTAGATAAAAAGCTCATTCTTATTCAGCTAGTAAAATAATAGGTTGCCTATGGCTATTTAATTAGCCTCCTCTCTTTTTGCTTCGCTTGCTAACGGCCATTTCGGTTTCCTATTACAGGAAGACTTTTTAAGACATATAGGGGGAACATAAATGACGATCAAGGAAAATCTGCTTTTTCTGCAAGGATTCTTTAAACATCCCAAACGGGTCGGTAACATCATACCCAGCTCTACATTTCTGTCGGCAAAAATGGTTCAGCCTATCCCTTGGCATGAAGTTAAGACTGTGGCAGAACTAGGGTCAGGAACAGGTGCCATTACCAGGTACATTCAAGCACAGCTAACTGGGCCAACGAAAGTATTCTTGTTTGAAAGAGACAAGCACATGAGATTCAGCCTGAAATATGAGTTTCCAGAGTATATCTTGCATTCGAACGCCTCTTACCTGGTAAAAAAGCTGAAACAAGAAGGTATTCGTCAGCTGGATTGTATTATCTGCGGATTGCCATTTTTTAATTTTTCGAGTGAAATGCGAGAGTACTTTCTCCATCAAATACGCACGGCACTCAAACCAGGAGGAACCTTCATTGCTTATCAATACTCCCTTCAAATGAAAAGGCACTTCGCTAAAGATTTTATAATCGAAAATATCGATTTTGTACCATTTAACTTCCCCCCTGCATTTGTATATACCTGCCGCAAAAGGGAGACGCTCTAATTAAAATGACTCTTCAGCCGATTTCATTATACAATTACACTAGCCTCTCTACGCTCAGCCTGTATCTCAAAGAAAGAGGAGACATTGATGAATAATATACTAGTTGTAGATGATGATTCAGAGATTCGAGATGTTATACACGTATATCTACGAAACGAAGGTTTTAAAGTTATTGAGGCTGCAGATGGTCTTGAAGCTCTAGAAATATTAAAAGTAATCTCCGTTCAGCTCATTATCCTGGATGTCATGATGCCGCGGATGGATGGTATTCAGGCCTGTCTGAAAATAAGGGAAATCTCTAGCACGCCCATCATTATGCTGTCGGCCAAGGAAGAAGACATTGATAAAATTACGGGCCTTACGACCGGAGCGGACGATTACATGGTTAAGCCATTTAATCCTTTAGAATTGCTTGCACGAGTCAAAGCTCAGCTGCGGCGGCAATCATTAATGGGTAAGGAAGACTCCCGCTCCTTGATCATCAATAAAGATCTCATTATTGATAAGAGCAAGCATTCGGCTACGTTGAAGGGCAACTCAATTTCTCTCACCCCCCTTGAGTTCTCCATCTTAGAGCTGCTAGCAAGCCATCCTGGACAAGTATTCAGCTCGGAGAAGATCTATGAGAGCGTGTGGAAAGAGCCGTATGGATATTCAGACAATACCGTTATGGTTCATATCCGTAATTTACGGGAAAAGATTGAGGACCTTCCAAGACAGCCGCAGTATATCAAAACGGTTTGGGGAGTTGGCTACAAAATTGAAGAATAAGCTTTCGAGGTTAAAAAGAAAAACAAACATTCAGCTGTATATGCTATTCATGTTTATTGTCAGCATCCCTGTTTCATGGCTTCTGACATCCCTGATTCGTTATGTCTTAATGAAAGTAGAACAATATACTGGATTGCGCACTCCTTTTCTTGTAAATGTTATTATCCTATTCGGTTCGTATATTTTATCTTTTTTTGTTCTGACAAGGCGAGTTGTAACGGATTTGAGGACCATGGAACGGGGACTTGAAATTATTTCTGAAGGCAATCTGAACCATCGAGTGTCCCTCAAGCGGAAGGATGAACTTGGCAGGGTCGCCTTGAACATCAACTTGATGGCCGAACGCTTACAGAAGCAGATGGCAAAGTAACGTGAAATCGAACAATCCAAGATGGAATTAATCACGGGTATCTCTCACGACTTACGCACGCCATTAACAAGTATTATTGGTTATATTGAACTTTTAAAAAGCAATTCCTTTCAGAATGAAGAAGAATATCAGCGCTTTGTACAAAATGCTTATCATCGAGCAGTTCATTTAAAAGAAATGCTCGATGATTTATTTGAGTATACCCGTTTGACTTCTAATGAGACCCTCTTAAAGCTGCAGAGGATTGATATATCCCAACTTCTTAATCAATTACTTTTTGAATTCGAACCCATTGCGAACGAAAATAATATTTTAATTGAGAAAAGGATTAAAGATTCTCCTGTTATAGCTCTTGTAGATAGTGAAAAAATGGTTAGGGCCATTGATAATCTGCTCATGAATGCCCTGAAGTATTCTATAAAGCCAGGAACAGTTCAAGTTATTATGAAAACAAATGAGAAGCAACTTATGATACAGGTCGAAAATAAAGGGAATCCCCTTACACCTGAGCAAGTAAGCAAAATTTTTGAACGTTTTTATAAAGTTGACCATTCACGGACTAGCGAAGGCATTCAGAGCGGAGCTGGACTAGGTCTTTCTATTGCTAGAAATATTGTCGAGCTGCATGGAGGAAACTTGGATTTTAACCATGTTGACAACTCCTTCCAATTCACGTTTTCACTCCCTCTATCTTAAGAATTTCTTAGGAGTATTCCTCTGAAGTTCTTAAGATCTTATCTCTAAGATGGATATATCTTAAAGTCCATAAGGAGTTGGAAACTTGAATTATTCGTCATCTACTAAATCAGCATGGATCTCCCTGCTCTGGCTTGCAGCAGTTCCCCTATTAAATATTTTCTATGGTGTGTTAAATCGGCTTAAAGATCATGTCTATAGTTTTGCCATAAGCCTTGATCAGATGCTGCCGTTCGTCCCATTTTTTATCATCTTCTATGCATTATGGTACCCGTTTGTTACTGCTGCCTTAATAGCACTAGCATTTAAAAATAGAAATGTCTATTTTCAAACGCTGATCGGGCTCTGCGGCGGCCTAGTGATTTCCTATATCTGCTTCGCTCTTTTTCAGTCAACCATTGAACGCCCGAACATTGCGAATGAAAAAGGTCTTCTTTACTGGATGGTCGACTTCATCTACAGCACGGATCGTCCCTATAACTGCTTTCCAAGCATTCATGTGCTATCCAGCTACTTGATCCTCAGAGGAACAAGTGTATTTGGATCGATGAAATGGGCGATAGCTTCTATGATCTCCACTCTTATTATTGTGTCTACCTTACTAGTGAAGCAGCACGTACTCGTTGATGTTGCAGGTGGCATTCTAGTCGGGGAGGTATGCTTCCGTCTGGCCGGCGTAGTGCTTCATTTGAGCTCGTCTCGCGGTCAAAATAAGCCCAAGCCAATATGACCTTTATACATTTCCCAATAGCGAGTACTACACTGGTTTGTTGTATTTAGGTTATATTGAAGCATTCTACTGCTTCTCATATCACGATTCTGCTGCATCATTCATAATTAAAGTTTCCTTCAAGTCTTGCCAACTCTCATGTAGGCAAGGCTTTTTTGATGCAGACGGATACTTGCTGTAATCTTTAGACTTTCTTCAGAAATATACTCATAAGTTCTTTAGTTTTTTTCATTATGCTTACTCTATCAATAAGAGATGAGGTCAAGAAATGAATACGATCATAGAGCTGTTTGATCATTATGGTTATCTGATTTTTTATCTTGCCTTCTCGCTGGGGCCCTTTGGTATTCCGGTGCCCAATGAAATCACCATTATTAGTGGTGCTATTTTGAGTAGTACCGGTGTCATTGATCCATGGATCACCTACTTATGTATTCTCTCGGGATTACTAACGGCTATTACTGTGGCCTATGTTGCAGGAAACTTATCCGGGCCAAAGTTAAAACAAAAATTTCAACATCGTAAGCACTTCAATAAGGCTGAGTCGATTCTAAATACTCGCGGCAATGAGGCCATATGTATCGGTTTATTCATTCCAGTCGTGCGATATGTACTTCCCTTGGTCATTGGGCTGAGCGGCCAAGATTTCAGAAGATTTGCTATCATTTCATACGCTTCTGCCTTCCTGTGGACGATAACGTATTTTGCGGCAGGTAGTTACTTGGGTTACCCCCTTCTGACCAAGCTTCAATTTTTAGCTGGCAATTTGCTTGATATCCTATAACCCACTTGGAGGAAACTAAAATGAGTTCCAATGAATATATGTTATTTTTGAAAAGCTTTCTTCGTAACCCTAAGAACGTAGGAAGTATCATACCCAGCTCCCGATTTCTAGCTCGAAAAATGGTGGATCAAGCACCTTGGCCAGAGATGGAAGCTGTCGCCGAGCTCGGATCAGGTACAGGTGCCATCACACGTTTTATTTATAACCAGGTTCAAGATTCGACTAAAGTGTTATTATTTGAGATGGACGAGACGATGAGAACGAATCTCCAGGCCTCTTATTCAACTCATTCCAACTTCTCCTGCTACCCCAATGCCACGCAATTAGTGAAGAATATGAAGTGGGAAGGCATTCAGCAGTTGGACTGTATTTTTAGCGGGTTGCCTTTCTTTAACTTTGAACTCGAATTTAGGGAAATATTAGTAGACCAAATTTATAAGGCACTCAAGCCTGGAGGATTATTCATCGCATTTCAATATTCACTTCAAATGAAAAAGGCACTCTCCAAATATTTTACTATTGAGAAAATAGACTGGGTGCCTTTAAATACCCCGCCTGCATTCGTTTATGTTTGTCGTAAAAAGGAAACGATGTAAACCTGGCGTATTATGTCCGCTAACTATCAACAGTCAGTCAATAAAATACAATAAGCCGCCAAAGCCTGATATTATCCCCTTTAAGTAGACAGTGTGTAAAAAGCGCACTAATGTTTACTTGGAGGGGATTTTTCATGGGCGAAATACGGAAGACATAT